>OZ244070.1:462500-3959972 GCA_965215605.1 uncultured Binatia bacterium (SeqCode)
TGAGGAGCTCAAGGTACCGCCACATCAACTCGTCGGATATGGACATGGCGCGGCCGTACATCTCTTCCGGCGCCGAGGCGATGCCGATGTGGTTGCCGAGACTCTTGCTCATCTTCTGGACGCCGTCGGTACCTTCCAGGAGCGGCATCATGCAAACCACCTGAGGCTCCATGCCGGCCTCCCGCTGAAGCTCGCGCCCCACCAGGAGATTGAACTTCTGGTCCGTGCCCCCCAACTCGACATCGGCTTCGAGCACCACCGAATCGTAACCCTGGATCAACGGGTACATGAACTCGTGGATGCCGATGGCTTCCTGGGCATGGTACCGTTTCCTGAAGTCGTCTCTCTCCAGCATCCGGGCCACCGTGTACTTCCCGCTCAGTTCCAGCAGTCCGCCGGCGCCGAGCCGCTCCATCCAGCGGCTGTTGAACTCGATGACGGTCTTCTCCGGATCCAGGATCTTGAACACCTGCTCCTTGTAGGTGGCTGCATTCTCCAGGACCTCGTCCCGACCGAGTTGCTTGCGCATTTCCGACTTCCCGGACGGATCGCCGATCATGCCGGTGAAATCGCCGATGAGAAAGATCACCTGGTGCCCCAGTTCCTGGAACTGCTTCATCTTCTGAATCAGCACCGTGTGGCCCAGATGGAGATCGGGCGCGGTGGGGTCGAAGCCAGTCTTCACCCGCAGGGGGGTTCCCCGGTCGAGCTTCTTCAGAAGCTCCGGCTCCGAGATGATCTCCACCGCTCCACGCTTCAGGAGTTGCAGCTGCTCACGAGGGCTTGTCTTCACCGGTTCGGGTTCCTAGTGCGCGTATTCGACGGCGCGGGTCTCCCGGATGACCGTAACCTTTATCTGACCGGGGTACGCCATTTCGTTCTCCACCTTCTTGGCCACGGCCCGGGCCATGGATGCAGCCTCGTCATCGGACACCTGCGCCGCCTGGACCATGATCCGCAGCTCCCGTCCCGCCTGCACGGCATAGGACTTCTCCACGCCCTTGAAGGAATTGCTGATCCTCTCCAACTCCTCGAGGCGTCGGACGTAGGTTTCGAGCATCTCCCTGCGCGCCCCGGGCCGGGCCCCGGAAAGCGCATCGGCCGCGTCCACCAGCGGAGCGAGTATGGTCTCCGCTCTCACCTCCTCGTGATGCGCCGCGATGGCGTTGACGATCTTGGGCGACTCGCCGTACTTCCGCGCCAACTCGCCGCCAATGATGGCATGCGAGCCTTCCACTTCATGGTCGACGGCCTTTCCGATGTCGTGCAGCAGCGCCGCCCGCCGGGCCTGCTTTTCGTTCAGGCCGAGCTCCGCCGCCATGGATCCGCAGATGAACGCCATCTCGATGGAGTGCAGCAGGACGTTCTGGGCATAGCTGTACCGGAACTTCAGCCGCCCCAGAAGCCGGATCAACTCCGGATGGACTCCATGGACTCCGACATCGAACACCGCCTTCTGGCCCGCTTCCTTGATGACCTCGTCGATCTCTCGCTCCGAGCGCCGCACCACCTCCTCGATGCGACCAGGGTGGATTCGTCCGTCGGCGATGAGGGTCTCCAGCGAGAGACGAGCGACCTCCCGGCGGATCGGGTTGTGGCCCGAGATGATCACGGACTCCGGCGTGTCGTCCACGATGAGATCGATGCCAGTGGCGGCCTCCAGCGCGCGAATATTTCGCCCCTCGCGGCCGATGATCCGGCCCTTCATCTCATCGTTGGGGAGAGATACCACCGATACCGTCCGCTCCGTGACGAAGTCCCCGGCCAACCGCGCGATGGCCAGGGCGATCATCTTCTTGGCTTCACGGTCCGCCTCCTCCTTGGCCTGCTCTTCCATGACCCGGATACGCCGGGCGGAGTCGTGTCGGGCGTCCTCGACCATCTCCTCCATCAGGGCCTTCTTCGCCTCCTCGCGGCTGAGGCCGGCCACGATCTCGAGTTGTCGCTTCGCGTCTTCGACAAGACGCTGGGCTTCAACAGCCTTCTCGTCGAGCGCCTGCTGCTTCTTCTCGATGGCGCCCTCCCGGTTGGTCAGGCCGCTTTCCCTGTTCTCAAGACTCTCCAGCCGCTTGTCCAGGACTTCCTCCCGACTCAACAGTCTCCGCTCCAGCGTCTGGAGTTCCCTTCGCGTCTCCTTTATTTCGTTCTCGACCTCGGATCGCGCTTGCAGCTTCCCATCCCTGGCCTGTATCGCCGCGTCCTTCACGACTGCATCGGCTTCCCTGTGCGCCTCCGCCAGAATGCGCGCGGCGGTGCTCCGTTCGAGTTCCGCCTGAAGCCGCCGCTGCCTCATTCGAACCAGAAGGACGGCGACGGTCAGCAGGCAACCCACCGCGATACCCAGAACTAAAGACAACCATGTAAACAAGACAAGCTACCTCCCGGAAGCATTGAAACCGTCGCCGGAGCCCTCCACCCGCGGCCCCGCGACCCCGCCATCCCAGCCGGCGCATTCGACGATCCTCTCCTCCGTCACGATTGCGCAGACCCGCAGATCGCCCGGCTCCGCGGGCACCTCCCCCAGAAGCTGGAACTCGTAGGCCAAACCGATTTTCGGCACTCGCGCGTCCAGACCGGCCAGCCACCGGTCATACCAACCCATCCCCCGCCCCAGGCGGTTGCCGTTGCGGTCGAAGGCGACCCCCGGGACGAACACGACAAGCCCGTCACCGCCGCCTTGGGGCAACCGCTGGTTTCCGGCGGGTTCGAGGATACCGTACCGCCCGGGGACCAGATCGGTTTCGGAGCGGACCCGAAACACGCCTGGCGAACCGTCCGTGACCTTGGGATAGTACAGCCGCTTCCGTGCCGCCAAGGCATCCCGCCGTATCTCGGACGTCGCCGCCTCGTTGCCCAATGGACTGTAGAGTGCAATGGAACGGGCGGCCCGGTAGGTCGGAAGGGCCAGAACATCGCGTTGGATGCGCTCCCCCCAGGCACAGACCAGCACGGCAGGGACGGCTTCTCTTTTCGCTAGAAACGCACCCCTGAGTGCCCGCTTCTTGTCCCCCATCAAAGAACTCATGATCAAGTCCTAAGCAAGGGCGCCGAGGGGCGAGGGTGTTGTCTGCCCGCGTGGCGCACACGCGGGCAGACAACGGCAGGAAGGCTTTCAGATCACGCGCGGGCGGAGAGTCTCCTCGACAAATGTGAACGTCCCCGAGGCGGCGGTGGAATTCCTCCTGCCAACGCCCGACCTGCGGGAAAGACCTCTGTTCGCCCGATCCGTTCAATCACTTCAACGAACTCCAATACCAGTGCGTGTATGTTCCGGAAACGTCCTGCCCTCACTGCTCGACCCCCAGGGCCCGGTGTCCCGCGGCCGATGCCCGCGGACACCACATTCAGTATTCCACACAAGCGCGGCCAAAAGAAACGGTTTTTTTCGAAACGCCGTCCGCCCGGACGCGCCTCAATCATCGTCGGACAGGACCGCCGTCAGCCGCTCGACAAGCTGGTCGACCCGCGTCGTGACCGTGTCGTGGGTGTCCTTCAGCCGATGAAATTCGTCCGCGATATTGAGAGCCGCAAGCATGGCCACGCTGTATTTACTCTTCGAGTTCGTGGACTTGCCGATCTCCTGCATCTTGTTGTCGACGTACTCCGCCACTCTCTGGATATACTGCTCCTCGTCGTCGCTTCGAAGAACGACCTTCTGTCCCATGATTTTGACTTCCACGGCCTTTTGCATACCGCCTCCGTGTCGTCAGCAAAGGTCCAGATCCTCCAGCTCTCCGATCAGGCTGGTCAGCCGCTCTCGCAAAACGGCCCGATCGTGCTCGTAGCGTTGGAGCTGGTCGTCCAGCTTCTTGAACTGAACGTCCCGCTCCTCAAGCCGCGCTTCCGCTTGAGCCTTGGCCCTCTTCAACCTCTGATGGAACTCCAGGAGCCGCTCCACGCGGAACTCCAACTGCTCGAGTTTATCAAGATCCATGAGACAAATATTAGCGAAATCTTAAATTGATAGTTTAAGATTAAGATTTGGCGGGTGCGGTTGTCAACCTGCGGGAAGGGTCGTGGAGCCGATGTGCCGAGACCACGGCTGCCAGGAGTCCGTCCGGGACGCTAACCGAAAAGGGCCTGAGCGAACGCGTCGGGATCGAACGGCTGGAGGTCGTCGATGTCTTCTCCTACGCCGACGTACTCCACCGGTATGCCCAGCTCTTGTTGAATCCTCACCACCACGCCGCCCTTGGCGGTGCCGTCGAGCTTGGTCAGGACGATGCCGCTTACGCCCACGGCTTCCCGGAAGATACCGGCCTGGAGCACGCCGTTCTGCCCGGTGTTCGCGTCCAGCACCAGCAAGGTCTCGTGCGGGGCGCCTTCCTGCACCCTGCCCAGGACACGGCGCATCTTCTTCAACTCCTCGACGAGGTTGACCTTGTTGTGAAGCCTCCCCGCGGTGTCGATGAGGACGACATCCGCCTGCCGCTTCTGGGCCGCGTGCGCGGCGTCGAACGCGACCCCCGAAGGGTCCTGCCCCTGACCGTGCTTGACCACGTCGGCCCCCGCCCGAGCCCCCCATATCTCCAGTTGCTCGATGGCGCCGGCCCGGAACGTATCGGCAGCCGCCAGGAGCACCTTCTTGCCGCTCCCAACCAACTGGTGGGCAAGCTTTCCGATCGTGGTCGTTTTGCCGACGCCGTTGACGCCCACAACCAGGATCACCCACGGGGACTCGGAGTAACGCCGGGATC
Source organism: uncultured Binatia bacterium (SeqCode) (assembly GCA_965215605.1). Lineage (GTDB taxonomy): Bacteria > Desulfobacterota > Binatia > UBA9968 > JAJDTQ01 > JAJDTQ01. Next base: position 467,198 of record OZ244070.1, read on the forward strand.
CCGGTCCCTGACCCTCCCTCAACAGGGCGGCCAGTTCCTGCCTCAACAAGGAGGCGCCGCCACCGTTCCCGCCCGGGGCCGAGCCGCGGACCGAGTCCAGTAGCCTCTGGGCAGCGTGGACGCCGAGGTCCGCTCCGAGGAGCAGTTCCTCCAACGCATCCCAATCATCTTCACGCGCGGCGCTCTCGCCCAGCACCGCCCCCAGCCGCCCGCCCCATGCCGCTCTCGTCCGGGACAGACCCTGCCTGAGACGGGAAAGGAACCCTTCTCTCCGTTCCATGAACGATCAACCTCGATTCGTTTCTTGACCGGGAACTCAGCACAGACGTCGAATGCTCGTCAACCGGGGACGAGGGTGCCCGGAAGGAAGACATGGCGGGCAGCCGTTCAACGTCGAGGCACGGTCTGTCGGGTCACAACATCTCGACGGATACGAGCTTGGAGACCCCGGGGTCTTCCATGGTGACGCCGTAGAGCACGTCCGCCGCCAGCATCGTCCGCTTGTTGTGGGTGATGATCATGAACTGCGACAACCGGGTCATCTCCTTGACGATGTCGATGAACCGCTCGAGATTGACGTCGTCGAGCGGGGCGTCCACCTCGTCCAGGAAGCAGAAGGGGCTGGGCTTGGTCAGGAAGATGGCGAAGAGCAGGCTCACCGCGGTCAATGCCTTCTCACCGCCAGAGAGCAGGCTGATGGACTGGAGCCTCTTGCCGGGCGGCTGCGCGACGATGTCGACGCCTGTCTCCAGGTAATCGTTCTCGTCGGTCAGCGTCAACGATGCCGTTCCGCCGTCGAACAGCCTCGGAAAAATGGCCTGAAACTCCCGGTTGATCTCCTCGAAGCTCTCCTTGAAGCGAAGGCGGCAGATCCGGTTGAGCTTGGTGATGGTCTGCTGCAGCAGAGCCATGGAGCGTTCCAGGTCCTCTCGCTGCGCGGTCATGAACCGGCTGCGCTCGGTCAGCTCCTCAAACTCGCCGATGGCGGCGAGATTGACCTCACCCATGCGCTGGAGCCGGGTCCGCAACTCCGCCACCTCCTCCTGAAGGTCGCCGGCGGAGGCCGACTCTTCGTCGGTGGCGGGCGGAACTTCCGCCAATTCCACGCCGTACTTGTCCCGAAGGTCGTCGCCGATGTGACCGAGTTCCATTGACCTCTCGCTCCGGGACAACTCAAGGCGCGCCCTGTCCTGCTGCCTGGCCTCGATGTCCGGACGGATCAGGTGGATGGCCTCTTCCACCTCACGGACCCTCTTGGAGAGGCCCTCGTATTCCTGCTGCCGCGCCGCCGCCTCTTCCTCCGCCTCATCGAGCCGCGCCTTCAGGTTCTCGATCCGTGAACGGGACTGATCGCGGGACGTTCTCATCTCCGCGGCCCTTTGGCTCATCTCCGCGATATGGGCTTTGCGCTCGTCGAGCTGGGCGGCGAGATCGTCGCGCAGGCTGACCCGATTCTCGAGGTTCGACCTCGAGTTTTCGGCCTTCTCCTTCGCCACGTCCGCCCTTACGCGGGACTCGGTCAGTCGCGCCTCCGCGGTCTGCAATTCCTGCTCCGACTGCCGCCAGGAGGCCTGCAATCCCTGCAGCCGCCCATCCAGGGCGAGCCTTTCGCGCGCGCTCTCGGCGATGGCCTCATCGGTGGCCGTCACGGTCCCGTCGAGCGCGGCGACCTCCTTCGACGTGTTGCTCAGCTCCTGGTCGATGGTGGCCAGGTCCTGTCGCAAGCGCTCGATGTCCCCACCGGTGCGTAGCAGCTCCTGTTCCAGACGCACCTTGGCGAGCGCCAGGTCCCCGACCTCTTCGGTCAAGCGCTCACGTTCCAGCGCCAGACATTGCGACCGGGATCGGCTCTCTCCGACGAGTCCCTCCTGGCACCGGACCCGCGCCTCCCCCGCCGCAACCTCTCGCTTCAGCTCCTTGACCCTGCGGCGGCGGGTAATGGGGTTCCCCTCCAGGCTTTCGACGCTGCCGCCCGTGACCACGCCCATGGGATCGATGACCTCGCCGTCGAGAGTGACCAGGGAATGGCTGAAGCCGTTCGCGCGCCACAACCCCAGCCCCGTTTCGAGATCCTTGACAACCGCCACGTCGCCAAGCAGATAGTCGGCGACCTCACTGTAGCCGTCCTTCACCTCCACGAGCCCAAGCAGCGGCGCGATGACTTCCGGGGCCGACAGCGTCACCGCGGCGGCGCCGCTGGAACGCTCGAACCGCCGGGGGATGAATCCGCCCCGGCCCGCCGACTCCTGCTTGAGATACTCGATGGCCTCCACGCCGTCCTTGTGCCCCTGAACGACCACGTACTGGAGCCGTTCGCCCAGCACCGCCGTCAACGCCTTCTCCATTTCCTCGGGGGCTTCGACGAAGTCCGCCACCACGCCGCACACTCCGTCCGAGGCGCCGTTGCCCTGGTGCTTCTGCATGACGGCCCGGACGCCCTCCTGATAGCCCTCGAAATTCCTCTGCAGCGTCTCCAGCGAGCCCATCACCGAGCGCGCTTCCTGAAGCTCCTCCTTCAGGCGGGCAAGAGCTTCCTCTCTTTCCGCCAGGTCCGAACGCGCCCCCTCCAGATCCGTCTCGGTCCGGCGGAGGCTCTCCTCCATCTCCGACGCCCGCGCCTTGCACCGGTCAAATTCCACCGAGCCACGGGACCGCCGATCGACCAAGGCCTCCAACTCCTGCCCCACGGCCAGCCGCTCTGTCTCCTTGTCCGCCGAATCGGCCTTCAGCCGCTCCAGACGTTCTTGATGTACCTGGCGTCCATTGGTGAGCTGCGCGTGGGCCGCCATCCGCTCCACCAGGAGCCCCCTCTCACCCTCGACCTCACCCTGAAGCTCCCTGATACGCGCCCGCAAACCGGACACCTCCAGGTCCGCGCGCTCCACCCGTTCGGCCTCCAGGACGGCGAGCCCCGCGAACTCTTCGCTGGACTGCTCCAGTGCCGTGATCTCGGCCGAAACCCTCTCCAGGCGCGCGCCCGTGTCGACGGCCTCGGCTTCGAGCCTCCGGACGGACTCCTTGAGCTCACTTTCCTCCCGTTCCAGGAACTCGATCCTCTGCTCTTCCCCGCTAACCTCCAACCGGCGCTGGTAGAGCCGCTCCTGCGCGGCGGCGATCTCGTTGTCGAGCTCCAGCAGCGCCCCGCGGGCGCTTTCGTTCTCCGCCTCCCTGGCCCGGACAGTGGCGGTAAGCGACGTGATCCGATCGTCCACCGCCTTCATCTCGGCGCCGCGCTCGGCGATCTCCCGTTCGAGACCCTGCCGGCGCACGGCCGCCAGACGGAGGGCCTTCCCCTGCAACTGTTCCCTGAGGTTACGGTAACGCTCGGCCCTCTTGGCCTGAAGCTCTATCTTGTGAAGCTGCCGCTCCACCTCCCGGAGGATGTCGTCGACCCGCAAAAGATTCTGCCGGGTCTGGTCCATCTTCCGCTCCGCCGCTTCCCTCCGGCGCTTGAACCGGCTCGTGCCCGCGGCCTCTTCGATGATGCGCCGGCGGTCCTCGGGCTTGGCGTTCACCAACTCCTCGACCCGTCCCTGGCCGATGATGGAGTACGACTTGTTGCCGACGCCCGTCCCCATGAAGAGTTCGACAACGTCACGCAAGCGACAGGGGCTGCGGTTGATGGAATACTCGGACTCGCCCGAGCGAAAGAGCCGCCGCGTCACCGCGATCTCGCTGAAGGTACGGTAGTCGCCCGCGGCGCTGTGGTCGGAGTTGTCCAGTAGCGCGGTGACTTCGGCCATGCCGATGGCCGCCAGCCGTTCGCTGCCATTGAAGATGACGTCCTCCATCGTCTGGCCGCGCAGGTACCGGGCGCTTTGCTCGCCCATGGCCCATCGCAATGCGTCGACAACGTTGGATTTGCCGCAACCGTTGGGTCCGACGATGGCTGTGACGTCCGAGGTGAAGTCGAGGACAGTCTTATCCGCGAAAGACTTGAAGCCGGAGATTTCCAGTGCTTTCAGGCGCATACGACGAATCCCGCAGTCCGAACACCTGCCGGCGCAACCGCCGACGCGAGGCATCCATCGCATTTATTTCACACGCGAGGGTTTGATGTCAAGCAAGAGTCACAACATGGAGTGATGGTCGGCATCTTCCACCACAACATGTTGGAGTTGAGGGAACGCCTTACTCCTCCAACAGCGTGGTGTTCCAGTAGGAGGCATCGACGGTGGAGAGGAACGGGAGCCACTCGCGGTAGCGGAGATTCCCTTCCCCCTCCTGGATGAACGGGGTCCAGGTGGGTTTGTACGGCTGGTGCAACAGCTTCATCCTGGCTTCCTGGGGCGTGCGCCCGCCTTTCTTCCGGTTGCACGGGACGCACGAGCAGACCACGTTCTCCCACCGGGAGGTGCCTCCGCGGGAGCGCGGGATCACGTGGTCCAGGTTGAGGTGGTGGCGTGGGAGCCTCTTGCCGCAGTACTGGCACGTGGACTTGTCGCGCGCATAGATGTTGTAACGGCTGAACCGCACCTGCCGCCGGGGCACCCGGTCGTACCGTACCAGGAGGATCACGCGCGGCACGCGGACGACGTGGTCGACCAGGCCGACGGTTTCCTCGTGAACCGAGACGGACAGGTCGCTCCACCCCTCGAAGTCGAAGGTCTGGTACCTTTCGTTGACGACCTTGGCGATGCCCAGATACAGCAGCGTAAAGGCCCTGCGGACCGAGGTGACGTGTATCGGAAGATACGAACGATTCAACATCAGCACCTTGGTGTGCATCGGAGAACCGCCCAGCCCGGCGGTGCCCGGATCCCCTTCCCAAGGCATACCGTCATTCACAACGGCCCGAGATCGAATCATCCCGTTTTATCGCCCTTTGCACCCGGCTTGTCAAACAAGTGGGGGACGCGCGCGTGGCGGGCGGGCCGCAACTTGCCATTTGTCGTCAACTGGCCTATTCTCAATGGAAATCGAAAGCTTGCGTCGTGCCGCACGAGAACCATTCAGCCAACCCGCGGGCTCTTCTCGCCGTCCGTGGATCCTATGCCGGCGCCCTTCTCCCTTTGAGCGAGCCCGCAACGACCTGACCCATGAGACGGATCCTCATAAACACCACTCCACAGGAAAACCGCATCGCCGTGATGGAGGACAACGGCTTGGCCGAGTTCCTCATCGAACGGAACCAGGAAAAGGGCTGCGTCGGCAACATCTACAAGGGGCGCGTCGGTCGCGTGCTCCCCGGCATGCAGGCCGCATTCGTGGAAATCGGCCTGGAGAAGGCCGCCTTCCTCCACGCTTCGGACATCCACTCGCCGTCGGCCCCGTTGCCCGCGGCCATCGACGACGCCGACGACGAGATCCTGCTTGAACCCGCCCCCAACACCGGCCAGCTCCGGATCGAACAGCACCTCAGCCCGGATCAGGAGATCCTGGTCCAGGTCGCCAAGGACCCCTTGGGAATGAAGGGCGCCCGAATCACCACCCACATATCCCTGCCCGGCCGCTTCCTGGTGTTCATGCCCGACACCGGCCACGTCGCGGTCTCCCGCAAGATCGAGGACGAGAAGGAGCGGCAGCGCCTGAAGGAGATCGTCCAGGAACTGGCCGGGGAGGATGAAGGCTTCATCATCCGGACCGCCTGCGAGGGGCGCAACAAGAAGGATATTCAGAGCGACGTCCGCTTCCTGACCAAGCTCTGGAGCCGGATACGGCAACGGCTTGAATCGGCGGCCACGCCCGAGTTGATCCATCAGGATCTGGATCTCGTCCCGCGGACCATTCGCGATTTCTTCAACGCCGCCACCGAGGAAGTGGTGGTGGACGACGCCAGGGAATATCGGCGGGTGGTGGAGTTCGTGCGGCAGTTCATGCCGCGTCTCAAGGGACGGGTGGTGCTGTACGACGGGCCCGAGCCGTTGCTCGACCGCTACGAGGTCGAGCGCAAGATCCGAAAGGCGCTGGAATCCAAGATCTGGCTGAGTTCGGGCGGATACATCAACATCGATCAGACCGAGGCTCTGACCGCGGTGGACGTGAACACCGGGAGGTACGTGGGGAAGAAGGACCTCGAGGCCACCGTGTTCAAGATCAACCTCGAGGCCGCCCGCGAGGTCGTGCATCAACTGCGGCTACGGAACGTGGGCGGCATCATTATCATCGACTTCATCGACATGGCGCAGGCCGCCAACCGGAAGAAGATCTACGACGCGCTGAAGGAAGCGGTCAAGGAAGACAGGGCCAAGACCAGGGTTCTTCCCATCTCCCGGCTCGGACTCGTGGAGATGACCCGGCAGCGCACCCGCGAGAACCTGGGCAACGTCCTGTTGCGTCCGTGTCCCTACTGCACCGGCCGTGGCCGGATCAAGTCCGAGCCCACGATCGCGTACGAAATCCTGCGCGGCATCAAGCGCGAGAGTCTCCAACTGCACAACGGCAGCCGCATCACCGTGCATGTACACCCGGGTATCGCCAATTTCCTGTACGACGAGGCCAACGAAGGGCTGGAGGCGCTGGAACGCGAGATCGATCGCCAGGTCATCATCAAGGCCAATCCGGAACTGCACCAGGAGGCCTACGAGATCAAAACGGCCTGAGAGCCGGTCGAGTCATCGAATACCGGCGAGATACGATTCTTCGACTTAACGTGATTGTAACGCCGACGTAACGCGATCCGCCGACATTCAACGGCAACATGATCATAACAACGGGTGCTGGCTATATCCGGAGGCCGCCCATGCGTCCCGAACACACCGATCGCAAGTACGAGGAAGAACTCAAGTCGCTTCGCGACAGGATCATCCAGATGGGCGGCCTGGTGGAGGACCAGATCGACCGGTCCATCAAGGCCTTGGTGGACCGCGAGGCGGCGCTGGCCGAGTCCGTCATCGAGCGGGATGCCGAGGTCAATCGGATGGACGCCGACATCGACGAGCTGTGCGTGCGTTTGATCGCGCTGCATCAGCCTGCGGGCAAGGACCTCCGGTTCGTGACCACCGCCCTGAAGATCACCACCGACCTGGAACGAATCGGAGACATCTCGGTGAACATATCGGAGCGGTCGCTGGAGTTGATCCGCGAAGTGCCGCTCAAACCCTACATCGACATCCCCCGCATGGCGGAGATCTCCAGGCGGATGATATCCGAGAGCCTCAACGCCTTCGTGCACGAGGACACTTCGCTGGCGCTCAAGGTCTGTCAGGACGACCAGGAGATCGACGATCTGAACGAGCAGATCTTTCGCGAAACGGTGTCGTACATGATCTCGGAGCCCCGCACCATCAACCGCGCCATGAAGATCACCTTTGTTTCCAAGTACCTGGAACGCATCGCCGACCACGCCACCAACATCGCCGAAATGGTCATCTTCCTGGTCAAGGGGACCAGCATTCGCCACGTCAAGGAAGTACCCCGTTTCATTTGAACCGTGCCCGGAGAGGTCGCATGGCGGACAAGATCCTCGTGGTCGAAGACGAGGCGGACATACGCAAGCTGGTCGCGTACCACCTGAACCAGGAGCGCTTCCCGGTGCTTGAAGCCGAGAACGGCGAAGACGCGCTGGAACTGGTGCACAAGGAGACGCCGCGCCTGATCATGCTGGACCTGATGCTGCCGAGCCTCTCCGGCCTCGAGTTCTGCAAGATCATCCGGCAGAATCCCGAAACGGCACAGACGCCGATCCTCATGCTCACCGCCAAGGCGGGCGAGGCGGATCGGGTGGTGGGCCTGGAACTCGGCGCCGACGACTACATCACGAAACCCTTCAGCCCCCGGGAGATGGTGGCGCGGGTCAAGGCCGTGTTGCGGCGAACCGAATCGCCGACCTCACCCGACCTGGCGGACGTCTACGAGAAGGGTCCTTTGAAGGTCAATTTCACGACCTACGAGGTGCAGCTGGCGGGCCGGCCGGTCAAGCTCACCCTCAAGGGCTTTGAACTTCTCCGCTTTCTCATCCAGAATCGCAATCGGGTACTGAGCCGTGACCAGATCCTGGACGGCGTGTGGCGGTCCGACGTCTATGTGACGCCGCGCACGGTGGACGTGCACATCCGAAGAATTCGGGAAGCCCTGGAGCAGGACGACCGCAACACCGGCTGGATCGTCACCGTACGCGGCGTCGGCTACAAGCTGGATGAGAGATCCCTTCAGACGTAACGCCATGGCCAAGCGGGGCTTCGTCTATCTCTCCGTCACCCTCCTGGCGCTGGCCTTCGCCTACTCCTGGTACACGACTTCACCGACGGCCGGCGGCTCGCCGGACACGGCGAACGGGTGGTTGCCGGCCGCCCTCGGGGCGGCCCTTGCCATCGTGCTGCTAGCGGCCTCGGGATGGCTCCGCCGGGCCCGGAATCGCGTGGCCGACATGGCCGCGTTCTGCCGGGAAGCGGGCCGCGAGTGCCCCTCCGGCAAGGCGCTTCCGGTTCGGCGCCGCGACGATCTGGGGATGTTGGAGGAGAGCCTCAACGATCTCGCGCGAACGCTTTCCGGCCGCCTCCAGGACGTCACGGCCGAAAGAGAGAAACTGCAATCCATCCTCAGTTGCATGATGGAGGGCGTGATCGTGCTGGACACCAACGGCAAGGTCATCCTCGTCAACCAGATGGCTGAGACCCTGTTCAAGCTGCCGCCGGACACCAGCGTCATGGGCATGTCGACCGTGGAGGTCTCGCGTCATCCGGAGATGCATGCCCTCATCCGCGAGGTGGTGGGAAGCGACACCCGCGATGCCCTCCACCGGGAGCTGACCCTCGGAGAAGACCGCTGGTTCGCGGTCAACGCGGCCGGGCTGGAGGACTCGCTGCAGAACCTCGTCGGCTACGTTTTGGTGTTTCACGAGGTCACCGAGTTGAAACGGCTGGAAAGGATGCGCGCCGATTTTGTCGCCAACGTGTCTCACGAGATGCGCACGCCCCTCACCGCCATACAGGGCTATGCCGAGACACTCCTGCACAACCCGCCCCGCGACTCCAGGATGGAGCGACAGTTCCTGGACATCGTGGCGCGCCACTCCGAGCGCCTGGGGCGCCTCATCGACGACCTGCTGGCCCTGTCCGACCTCGAGATGGGCAACGTCAACATGCGGATGCAGGGCGTCGGCGCCAGGCCTCTGCTGGACCGTGTCCTCGACCTCTTCAGCGATCAGGCGGACAAGAAACGCATCCGTCTGCGGGCCGAAGTCGCCCCGGATACCCCGGACATCCTCGGCGACGAGGACCGTCTCCAGCAGTTGCTCATCAACCTCATCGACAACGCCCTCAAGTACACCCCCGAACATGGCGACGTGCTGGTCTCCGCGCGCGGCGAGCCCGCGGCCGCCGGTCAATCGCCGGCCGTGGCCCTGACGGTGGCGGACACCGGGTGCGGCATCCCGGACAAGGATCTGCCACGGCTCACGGAGCGGTTCTATCGAGTGGACAAGGCACGCTCCCGGGAGCTCGGCGGAACCGGACTGGGCCTCGCCATCGTCAAGCATATCGTCCAGGCACACGGCGGCCTCCTGAAGATCGACAGCGGGATCGGAAAGGGCACGCGGGTCGCGATCTACCTGCAGTGCGCCGCCGGAGCGGATTCCACGCAGCCCCACCACGCCCCGAGAACGATCGGAGTCGCCTGACGCGCGGGCGCTTTCTCTGCCCGAAAGACGCGCACCACCCTGTTTTTACTTGCAAATGTAACGGACATCCCGTAGTCTGCCGGGTTATTGTATCCATGTGCGGGCCACAGCGCCCGTCACCCACCCGCTAACCAGGAGAAATCGATGGAAGGGAAGAAAGTCGGCATTACCGAAACCGTGCTCAGAGACGCACACCAGTCGCTGCTGGCGACGCGCATGCGTACCGAGGACATGCTGCCCATCGCCCATGACCTCGACAAGATCGGCTTCTGGTCGGTGGAGATGTGGGGCGGCGCCACATTCGATGCCTGCCTCCGGTATCTGAACGAAGACCCCTGGGACCGCTTGCGGTTGATCCGCGAGGCCATGCCCAATACCCGGCTGCAGATGTTGCTTCGAGGCCAGAACATCGTCGGATACCACAACTATCCGGACGACGCCGTCGAGTACTTCATCGAGAAGTCTGCCGGGAACGGCATCGATGTCTTCAGGGTGTTCGACGCCATGAACGACATCCGCAACATGAAGACCTCCATGGAGGCGGTGAAGCGCACGGGAAAGACGCTGGAGGCCGCGGTATCGTACACCATCAGCCCGGTCCACTCGCTGCAATACTTCGTCGACTTCGCGGAGAAGCTCGTGGACGCCGGCACCGACGTGCTGGCCGTCAAGGACATGGCCGGTCTGCTGTCCCCCTATGTGGCCCAGGAGCTCATCGGCGCATTGAAGAAGCGCTTCGACATCCCGGTCCACCTTCACTCCCATTGCACCACCGGCATGGCGCAGATGGCCTACATCATGGCGGTGGAAGCGGGGGTGGACATCATCGACACCGCCATCTCCACGCTGTCACACGGCACCTCCCAACCGGCCACGGAGGCGGTGGTGGTGGCTCTCAAGGGCACCCCTTACGACACCGGGCTCGACCTGCCGGCGCTCGCCCGGGTCGCCGAATACTTCACCGAAGTGCGCGGCAAGTACAGCGAGTTCGAGAGCCCCATCAGCAATCGCGTCAACGCCGACATCGTCGAGTCGCAGATCCCCGGCGGCATGCTCTCGAACCTGGTGACCCAATTGCGGCAACAGAATGCCGAGAAACGGCTCGACGAGGTGCTCCAGGAAGTGCAGGCGGTCCGCCGGGACCTCGGCTACCCGCCGCTGGTGACCCCCACCAGCCAGATCGTCGGCTCCCAGGCCACGCTCAACGTCCTCACCGGCAAGCGCTACGCCGTGGTGACCATGGAAGTGCGCAACTACGTCATGGGACACTACGGCGAACCGCCGGGCGCGGTGAGCGAGGAGATGAAGGCCATGGTCCTGGGAAAGAAGGAACCCATCCATTGCCGTCCCGCCGACCTGCTGAAGCCCAGGATCGAGGAGGCCCGCAAGGAGATCGGCGACCTCGCGGCCACCGAGGAAGACCTGCTCTCCTACACGCTGTTCCCGGAGGTCGCCAAGGACTACTTCGAGTGGCGGGGCCAGCAGGACGCCTCGGCGGCCGGAGCGTCGGCGTAATCCCGCCAACAGTCCGGATCAGAACGAATCACAGATAACCCGCATCCCGATACGCCCTCAGCGCACCGGGATGCAACGGAACCCCCTCCAATTCCAATGCTGCCGGCCCATCCGTCCGAAGCGGTTCGTAGAGGCCGGCGAGACCCTCGAAAAGGGGGTTGAGCCGCGCCAGCGCGCCGCTGTTCGCCACCAGCGTGGCGACGAACTCGTAGACGAGTTCCTCGGCCACGCGTTCGTGGGTTACCAGGACGTTCAGCACCGCAAGCTGAGGGATGTCCTCCTCCACGCCCGTGAACACGCCGCGGCGCATCACGACCCGCCGGTAGAAGAACACCTTCGACAACACCTGCTCGATCTGTTCCTCCCGGTACGGGACCACCTTGACCCGGGCCCGCCGGCTCAGGTCCGTCATCACCGCGTTGGGGATCGGGCATTGGAACTGGACGTCCACTTCCCCCGCCACCAACGCGTCGGCCCCCTCGGGGAAGCCGAGGTAGACGGGCGTGAAGTCGGAGAACGGAACATCCAACGCGTCGCAGAGGGTGTGGACGTGTTGGGTCATGCCGCTGTCCCTGGCTCCCACCGCCACCCGTTTGCCGGCAAGGTCATCGACGTTTTCCACGGGCGTATCGGCCAGCGCGACGAAGAAGATGGGGCCGGCGTTGGCCGGCGACACCATGCGCAGGCCGATGGGGTGTTCGAACGGCGCCGCCCCCCGTCCGGCCCGGGGAACCCAGTTGGAGGCCATGAAGCCGAACTCGATCTCACCGCGGTCCAGCCGGTTGGCGTTGTCGATGCTCGCCGAGCTCCGGGTGAGCTCGCAGCGTTCCCGCGGCGGCCGGGACTCGTTGAAGACCTCGGCAATGGCCATGCCCTGGGTGTCGAACGTGCCGCCGGTGTCTGCCGTCCCGATTCTGAAAACCATCGCATACCTCCGCCTGTTTGATGACCCCCTCCCGCGCGAAGGCGGTGGAGCCTTTATGCCCCATGCGCCGCCCGGTGTCATCCACCGCCCATTCGCCTTGACTCGGTTGCCCCCACCCTCTATGACTCATGACACCCATGCAACAGTCCTGGCGCACGCCCCTCGTGGTGCTGATCTGCGGTACCTTGGTGATGATGCTGGCCTTCGGCATCCGCCAGACCTATGGACTGTTTCTCACCCCCATCAGCGACACCCTCGGTTGGCCTCGGGGCATCTTCTCCTTCGCCATCGCCCTCCAGAGCCTCATCTGGGGGTTGGCGCAGCCGATCCTCGGGGGCTTGGCCGACCGTTACGGCTCCGCCAAGGTGGTGGCGCTGAGCGCCTTGGCCTACATGGTCGGGCTCTATCTCATGTCCGTGTCCACGGACCCCTGGAGCATGACCTTCAGCACCGCCTTTCTCACGGGCGTGGCCATGAGCGGAACCAGCTTTTCCCTCGTGCTCGCCGTTATCGGCCGCAGCGCGCCGCCAGAAAAACGCGGCCTCTACCTCGGCATCGGCAGCGCCGGCGGCTCTTCCGGACAGTTTCTGGTGGTGCCCTTCGGACAGATCCTGCTCTCGTCCTACGGATGGGTGGAGACCCTGGTGCTGCTGGCGTTGCTGGCCGGACTCATCGTGCCGCTGTCGGCGGCGCTGGTGGAGAACGAGCCGACCGCGGTCCAGCGCGACCAGACTCTGTGGCAGGCCCTGGGCGAGGCCCGGCACCACACCGGCTATCTGCTGCTCACCGCGGGATTCTTCGTATGCGGCTTTCAGACCCTGTTCATCGCCGCGCACCTGCCCGCTCTGCTGGTGGACAACGGCCTCTCCCCCGCCCTGGGCGCAACCGCCATCTCGCTCCTTGGGCTGTTCAACGTCGCCGGCTGTCTGGGCGCCGGGGTCCTGGGCAACCGCTACAGCAAGAAGAATCTGCTGAGCCTCATCTACTTCCTGCGCGCCGTGGTGATGTCCGGCTTCTACCTGCTGCCCATGACCAACGTGACCGTCGTGGTGTTCTCGTCGCTCATGGGCCTGCTGTTCCTGAGCACCATCCCCCTCACCAGCGGCATCGTCGCGCAGGTCTTCGGCACCCGTTACATGGCCATGCTCTACGGCATCGTGTTCCTGGACCACCAGATCGGCAGCTTCATCGGCATCTGGCTCGGCGGCGTGCTGTTCGACTACACCGGGTCCTATGACATCATCTGGTGGACCGGCGCCGGCCTCGGCGTGGTGGCGGCGATACTCCATTGGCCCATCGACGAACGGGCCCTCCCCAGGACGGTCGCGGCCGCGCCGGCCGGGGCCTCGTCCCCGTAGCCACGCACGCCCCGCGGCAATCATCGAAAGGATTGGAAATCGTGGCGCTACTGATTCGAGCGGAAGACGCAGCCGACATCATCACCATGGAAGAAGCCATCGACGCGGTGGAGGCGGGGTTCCGGGAACTCGGCGACAACGCGGAGCTCAATGCCCCGCGCCGCCGGGTCATGACCCGGGAGGGGGCACGGGTCAGCGTGCATCCGGGCGGGGTGCCCAGCCTGGGCGGCATCGGCGTGCTCGCCCACTCGGAGTTCGTGACCACTTCCAGGGAGAACCAGACCTACGACCACGCGGGGCGCCCGTGCGTGGTGCTGTTCGATACCAGGGACTCTTCCCTCAAAGGGGTGCTGGTGGGCCGCTTCGGGGTAGCGGGCGTACCCGCCACCCGCGCCACGCAACTCCGCACCTCCGCCACCAGCGCGGTGGGCACCCGCCACCTGGCGCGGGAAGACGCCGCCGTCCTGGCCCTCTTGGGCGCCGGCGCCGAGGCCCAGTACCACCTGCTGGCCTTCGCCGCCATCCGTCCCTTCAAGCAGGTGAGACTCTTCTGCCGCACCCCCGAGACCCGCGTCGCCTTCCGCGAAGAGATGCAGCCGCTGGTGCCCTGCGAAATCGTCCCGGTCGACAGCGCGCGGGAAGCGATCCAGGGCGCCGACGTGGTCCTCACCGCCACCAACTCCAACGTCCCGGTGTTCGACGGCTCCTGGCTGGAGCCTGGCGTCCACGTCACATCCATCGTCGGCGGCAACGTCGGCCTCATGAACGCCGGCCTCATCAAGCAAAGGCGCCGCGAGATCGACGACGCCACCGTGCAGCGCGCCGACGTCATCGTCGCCAACTCCCGCGAGCAGGCCGTGCAGGACCAGCAGGGGGACTTCTACGAACCCGTGGAGAAAGGCATCCTCCGTTGGGATCAGGTCGGCGACCTGAGCGACCTCCTCACCGGCCGCATCCCCGGCCGCACCGCGCCGGAGCAGATCACCCTGTTCAAGAACAACGCGGGACAAGGGGTGGCGGATATTGCCATCGCCAGCCGGATTTTCGAGCTGGCCAGCGCAAGAGAGATCGGCATCGAGTTCTGAGCACCTTCCCCGTCTCAGCCCCGTTTCTACTTCGATTGGCAGCGCGGTGACCGTAGCCGCTGCCTGAACGGCCGAAATGGCAAATCGGCCCGTTTTCTGTTAGCTTCGGGGCCTAATTGATCCGTTAGCCGCGTTCGGCGATCGGCAGGAAGTGGAGAACTCTCTCCGCATGTTCAGAAATCCGTTCCTCGAAGAAGTCACTGTCAACAAGGACAAGCGCCAACAGCTCGACCACCTTCTGCGGGTGACGGCGCCCCACGAACGCGTCATCCTCGGGGGGATCGGGCTGGTGGTGTTGGCGCTTGCGGCGTGGGCGCTGTTCGGCAGCGTCGTGCGCGCGGTGACCGTCGACGGCGTCTTGATCGAGCCCGGCGCGCGGCACGACATCATCTCGACCGAGCCGGGATACCTGGCCGAATATCTCGTGGCTCCCGGAGACCGCGTCGAGGCCGGCGCGCCGATCGCGCGACAGAGCGTGCCGGAGCTCGACCGTGAGACGGCGGCCCTTCGCGACCGGGTGGAACTGCTGGAACAGGGAACCCGGCAGGCCGGCGGAGACGGCGGCCCCTTGCGCACATTGCTGGCATCGGCCCGGGTGGCGTTGCTTCAGATGGAGGCGCAACGCTCGGCAAGGGAGTATGTCGTCAGTCAGATCGCCGGGCGGATCACCGCGCTGCGAGCCTCTCCCGGTGACTACCTGCCGGCGGGCGCGGCCGTGGCCCAGCTACGGGACGCGGGGGACCAGCCCCTCCAGGCGGTTCTACGCATTGCCTCACGCATGGCACAACGCATCCGGCCGGGCATGGAGGCCTCGGTCGACGTGGTGATGCCGGACGGCACGACGCGCCGGTGGGACGGGAGGGTGGCTTCCGTCACACCCGGCCCGCTGCCTCGCTGGCTGGCCCTGCTGCCGCCCGCGGCTCCGGACTCCTCGCATCGCGTCGACGTGGTCCTGACCCGGACGTCGGAGTTGCCGTTGCCGGACGGCACCCCGTGCCGGGTGCGTATCGTCATAGGCCGCCACTCTCCGGCGGCGCTCTTCGACCTGGAAAGGTCCTGAATGGCAGCCCCGGGCGGGAAAGAGTCGGCGGGTTCCGGGAGCAAGCCCGGTAACGAACCTGGGAAGGGGCGCATAACCACCCCGCTGCTGATGCAGACCCACGCCACCGAATGCGGCGCGGCATGCCTCGGCAGCGTGCTGGCTTACTTCGGCCGTTGGGTTACTTTCACCGAGCTGCGCGGCAGGTGCGAGGTCAGCCGGGACGGCTCCACCGCCGCCGGCATCATGCGGGCCGCCCGGCACTATGGACTCGAGTGCACCGGCCGCAGCGCGCCGGCGCAGCAACTCAAGAAGCTGCCGCTCCCGCTGATCCTGTTCTGGGAGTACAACCACTTCCTCATTCTCGAAGGCTTCGACAGCGAGCGGGTCTACCTCAACGACCCGGCCACGGGCCGGCGCGTGCTCTCCGCCGAGGAATTCGCCGCAAGCTATTCGGGCGTCGCCCTGCAATTCAATGCCGGGCCGGACTTCCAGCCCGGCGGCACCCGGGCCAACCTCCTGCAAAGACTCCCCGCATGGCTGCACGACACACGGGGGGCGCTGGCCTATGCCGTGGCATGCGGCCTCTTGCTGGCCGTGCTGGCCCTGGTCACCCCGGCGGTCCTGGGCATATTCGTGGATCGGGTGCTCGGAGAGAACGAAGCCTGGGGGGGCCTGATGGCGGGAGCGTTGACCGCCGCGGCGGCCCTGGTCTATGGGCTTGCCTGGCTCAAGCAGCGGTGGCTTCAGCGCCTTTCCGTGCGCATCTCGGTGATCGCCGGCAATCGTTGCCTGTCGCGCCTGCTCCGGCTGCCGGTGGAGTACTTCAGCCACCGCATGGTGGGTGAGCTCACCGTCCGGCTCCTTTCCATCGACAGGATCGCCAAGAACCTGTCGGAACACTTTCTCGGGGTGCTCATCGAGATCGCCATGAGCGTGCTCTTCCTGGCCTTCATGCTGGCCTACGACGCCATGCTGGCATCCATCGTCCTGGGGCTGGCGGTGTTGAACGGGATCCTCGTACGCGTGATCACTCGCCTCCGCACGGACCAAAGCCATGCCTTGCGGCGCGAGCAGGGATTGCTGATCGGCGTGGGCACGCTGATGTTGAACCAGGCAGACCATTTGCGGATGACGGCGGAGGACGACGGGTTCTTTGCCCGCTGGAGCGGCCATCAGGCGCGTGAGCTGGGAGCGCGCCAGCGGTTCTCGGAGTTGAGCCACGTCAACGCGGCCATGCCGGGACTGTTCATGATCCTGGGCCACGTGGCCGTGTTGACCATCGGCGCCGGCCAGGTCATCGCCGGCGATCTGACCCTGGGCGCGCTGGTGGCGTTCTACATCGTGGCGGGCATGTTCCTGGAGCCCGTGGGCCGCTTCGTCGAGTTTGCCGACCAGCGGCAGGCCCTCGAGACCGACATGCAGCGCCTGGACGACATCACCCAAACCCCCGAAGATCCGGGCTTGACCCGTGACGCCGCTGTTTCGGAGACCATCGCGACGTTCAACGGGCGGCTGCGCCTGGCGGGCCAGGTGGAGCTGCGCAACGTCACCTTCGGCTACAACCGCGGCCGTCCGCCGTTGATCAAGGACTTCAGCCTGACCATTCAGCCGGGACAGCGGGTGGCCGTGGTCGGTCCCAGCGGCTCCGGCAAATCGACGCTGTCGCGGCTGGTATCCGGCATCTATCAGCCCTGGTCGGGCGAGATCCTGTACGACGGCCGTCCGCGAAACGAGATCCCCCGCGAGGTCCTGTCGCGCTCCTTGTCGATGGTGGACCAGGACGTCGTCCTCTTTTCCGCCACCGTGCGCGAGAACGTCACCCTGTGGAACCCCACCGTCCCGGACGAGGATATGGTGGCCGCGGCCCGGGACGCCTGCATCCATGACGAGATCCTCAACCGGCCGCTGGGCTACGGCACTCCCGTCGAAGAAGACGGGAGCAACTTCAGCGGCGGCCAGCGACAGCGGCTGGAAATCGCCCGGGCGCTCGTGGGCAACCCCACGGTGCTGATCCTCGACGAGGCCACCAGCGCTCTCGACGCCGCCACCGAAGAGAGCGTCGACGACGCGCTGCGGCGCCGGGGTTGCAGTTGCCTGATCGTCGCACACCGGCTGAGCACGGTGCGGGACTGCGATCAGATCATCGTCCTCGAGAAGGGCGTGGAAGTGCAGCGCGGCACCCACGACGAGCTCATGGCTGACGAAACCGGACTGTACTACCGGCTCGTCCGCGCGGGATAACCCGATGGAGACCTCGCAGTTTCACCCCCTGGCAGACCTGGCGGCCGAGTCGGGAACGGCCGTCCCCTGCGCCGGCAACCTTCCGCTGGACATGGACGATCCCCGGTTCGTCTGGTTCATCGAGACGGGGGCGGTCGACCTTTTTCTGGTGGAACGCCGGGACGGGGTGGAGCAGTCCGCGCCACAGCACCTGTTGCGCGCCGATGCCGGGCGGTTGCTGCCCGGTGTGACCCCCGAGGCGGCGGACACCACCCTCGGCCTGATGGCGAAGGGGTTGCCGAATACGATTCTGCGGCGCCTCCCGATCACCAGCCTGGCGGCCATCCGCAGCACAGAGCTGGCGGCGCACGTCGACGCATGGCTCACGGACGTTTCCGCCATCCTGTCGCGGGACGTTCCGCACCTGCCCCGACCTGACGGGCTGGTGGAATCCGGACAGGCTCCGCAGGTCCTGAAGGGTACGCTTTCGTCGCGCCGGGGCGTGGCATGGGTATCGACCCCGCCGGACTCCGGGCTGTTCATGGACTTGATCGACCCGGCGGAGCGCGATGCGGAAGACCGCGCCGGGGCGGCCAGGATACCCCTCACGCCGGCGAGTTGGCTCACGCTGACCGGGGAGCTGGAGCTTTACGCCCAATCCTCGGAAGCCCTGGCCGAAGAGGGCCTGCTGCTGCCGGCCCTGGCGAGGTTTCACGCCGTGGCGTTCTCGCTGGAACGACTCAACCGCGGTCTGGCGGTGGTGGATCAGGCGAATCTGGAGCGGGCACGGGCCGCCAACCGCCGCACCGACGAGGAAGGCGCCCGCCGCCGGCTGTTCAACCTCTACGGCCTGCAGGAACCGGACGGCGCGGCGGCGGGCGATTCGGTGCTGCTCGAAGCCCTGCGGGCCGTCGGCGCCCACGAGGGAATCGACTTCAAATGGCCCGAACGGAACGAGGCCGCCGGGTCCGACGCCGTCATGCGCAAGGTCCTGGAAACGTCGGGAGTACGTGGACGGCGGGTGCGGCTCGCCTCGCAGGACCGCTGGTGGGTTGGTGACAGCGGCGCCATGCTCGCTTTCCGCGCCGACGACGACCGGCCGGTGGCGTTGTTGCCGGGCGTGCTGGGGCCCTATCTCGAAGTGGATCCCGTCGACCGCCGCAGGACCCGGGTCACGCCTGAACGCGCGGCATCGCTCCGCGCCGACGCGTGGGCATTTCAGCAACCACTCGGGTCAGGCCAAGCCGGCCTGCGGGACCTCTTGCGCCTCGCCGTCAAGGGGTTGCCCCGCGACTTCGTGCGCTTCCTGCTGGCCGGGCTTCTGAGCGGCCTCGTCATGCTGCTGCCTGCCATCGTGGTGGGCATCATTGTCGACGAGGTGATTCCCGCCGGCGAGGCCGGCCTGTTGTATCTGGCCGGCGCGGCACTGGGAGCGTTCGCCCTGATCCGGGCGTTGCTGCACATTCTCCAGGGAATGGCGCTGATGCGCCTGGAAGGCCGTGTCGCCTCGCGAGTGGAGGCCGCGTTCTGGGACCGGCTGCTCCGGCTGCCGCCGGGCGTCCTCCATCGTTACCCCGCCGGGGACCTCGCCATACGGGGGATGACGTTCCAGCGACTCCGTGACGCCGTGCAAGGCGCGGTGGCCGACGGGGTTCTGTCTCTCCTCTTCCTGTCGCCCGCGTTCCTGCTCATATTCTTCTACGACGCCATGCTGGGCGTCGTGGCAGCCGCCTTCGGCCTCCTGTCACTGCTGGCGACGGTGGGACTCGGCCTGCGCCAGATACCACCGCAAGGCCGGGTAACCCGGACCGTCCAGGGGCTGGCCGGGCGGCTGTTCCAGCTCGTCAACGGCATTTCCAAGCTCCGCGTGGACGGCGCCGAAGGCTCCGCGTTTGCGGTCTGGGCGCGGGACTACCGCGAGCAGAAGCATGCGGAGCTGGAGGTGGCTCGGTTCGAAACCCATCTACGGGCGTTCGGTGCGGCCTTGCCTCTGCTGGCGGCGGCGGTGCTGTTGCTGGCCGCGACCTTGCCGGACGGGCGGACCATCACGGCGGGTGACTTCCTCGTCATCTACACCCTGTTCATGCTGTTCCAGACGGCGGTGGCCCGCCTGGGCATGTCGTTCAGCACCGTCGCCGCCATCGTGCCCGCCCTGGATCAGGTCCGGCCGTTCCTCGCCCAGGCGCCGGAGACGGGCGCCGACGGCGAACCGGTCGAGTCGCTGGGGGGCGACATCGCGTTCGACCACGTCTCCTTCCGGTACGGCCCGGACGGCCCGTTGATCCTCGACGACGTCTCCATCCGAGCCCGCCCCGGCGAGTTCGTCGCCATCGCCGGCGAGTCGGGCGCGGGCAAGAGCACCCTCTTCCGGCTGGCGCTCGGTCTGGACCAGCCGTCCGGCGGCGCCCTGTACTACGACGGGCGCGACCTCAAGCACCTCAACCTCAAGCAGGTCCGCCGGCAGATCGGCGCGGTCCCGCAGCAGGTGCAGCTCCACCCACAGGACCTCTGGGACAACATCGTCGGCGACGACGAAGAAGCCACCGTGGACGATGCCTGGGAGGCGGCCCGGCTCGCGGCCGTCGACCAGGAGATCGCGGCGATGCCCATGGGGATGATGACCAACGTGGGCGCAAGCACCAGCGTTACATCCGGGGGCGAGAGCCAACGCATCGTCATCGCCCACGCGCTGCTGCGCAACCCGCGCATCCTGCTGCTGGACGAAGCGACCAACTGGCTCGACAACGACAACCAGTCCAGCATCATGGACAACCTCGCGGGCCTCACCTCCACGCGTATCGTCATTGCCCACCGGCTTTCCACGCTGCGCCAAGCCGACCGCATCTACGTCATGCGCGCCGGGAAGGTAGTCCAGGAAGGCTCCTTCGCCGAGTTGACAGCAACCGAGGGCGTCTTCCGGGATCTAGTGCGACGGCAGATCGCGTAAGCCGAACGTAGAGATTTCACGAATCGCCAAAAATATCGCCGAACCAAAGCATATCAAAAAATGCCTAAATCATCTCCAAAATAAGATTGCACTGTGAGAGCAACAAGGGTATAATCTTTTAGTTACGATCGGTAAAAACAAGGAGGTGACATATGCAGGCGTTTCAATCGGCAGAGGATATGCGCCGTCAGTTGACGGAGAAGGCGACGGAAGATCCCGCATTCCGGGCACAGCTCGTGGCGGATCCCAAGAGCGTCCTCTACCAGGAGTTCGGCGTGTCGGTTCCCGACAATATCGACATCCAGGTGCATGAGAGCGACATGCGCACCGTGCACCTGGCATTGCCGCCTAGCCCCGTGCTGGACGAGGAACAGCTCCAGGCGGTTTCCGCCGGTCTTTGCTGCTGCGGGATCTAGACCAGGTTCACCGCTCCCGGCAAGGGCTTGGAGCGGTCCGACGATAAAAGGGGACCCGCGGGCGCGACACCTCATCGCGTCAGCGGTCCCCGTTTCTTGACCGAGCCTCCATGGCACCATAACGCTTCCTGTTGGATCGGGCGGAGATGGCGCATCCTCGGGATGAATGTCCGCTTGACACCTTCGAATCTCTCAACCAGGCCCAGCCCTCGCAATGCAGCATTTCGAAACGCGATTCGCGGAGTGGGTGGTGGCGGCCCGCTGGCCGATCGTGGCGGCCACGTTGATTCTGGTCGCGGTGGCCGCGAGCGGCAGTCTGTTCCTCAAGTTCTCCACGGACTATCGCGTATTCTTCAGCGAAGACAATCCTCAACTCCTGGCCCTCGAGGCGTTGGAAAGCACCTACGGGAAGAGCCACAACGTCCTGTTCATGATCGTTCCGGAGGATGGCGACGCCACGTCGGAACAGGCCCTGGCGGCAGTGGGCTGGCTCACCGAGCGCGCCTGGCAGGCGCCGTACTCGAGACGCGTCGATTCCATCGCGAACTTCCAGCATACCACCGCCGACGGCGACGACTTGTCGGTGCGAGACCTTGTCGACCCGACGAAGCTGGCCGATGGCGGGGAACGGGCGCGGATCCGCGCCGCGGCCCTGGCCGACCCGCGGCTTGCGGGAAGCCTCCTGGCCCGGGACGGCAGTGTGAGCGCCGTCAGCCTGACCGTGGAGCTGCCCGACGAAAATCAAACCGTGACGGTGCCCGAGGTCGCCGAATTCGCCCGCGGGCTCGCTGCCGAGGTGGAAAATCGGTTTCCAGGGATCGACCTCCGTCTGGTCGGCACGGTGATGATCAACCACGCTTTCTCGGAAGCGTCGGTAGACAGCCAGAAGATCTTCCTGCCTGCTAGCCTCGCCATCATGGCCCTGGTTCTTGCAATCCTTACCCGGGGATTCGCGGGGCTGGCGGCGACGGGGTTGGTGATCGTCTTCTCCGTCGTCGTGTCGATGGGGCTGGGGGGTTGGGTCGGGCTGCCGTTCTCCCCGCCCACGGCACCGGCGCCGACCATCGTGCTGATGATCGTCGTGGCCAACTGTGTGCACCTGCTGATGGCGTTGCTGCAACGCCTGCGGGCCGGCGATTCCAGGCGCGCGGCGATCGTCGAAGCCGTCAGGCTCAATCTGTATCCGATCTTTCTCGCCAGCGTGACCACGGCGTTCGGCTTCCTGACCATGAATTTCTCCGAAGTGCCGCCATACCGCCACCTGGGAAACTTCGTCGCCTTCGGTATCGGCGCCTCGTTCGTGCTCTCGGTCACGTTCCTGCCGGCGCTGCTCTCGCTGCTCCCTGTTCGCGCGCCCCGGGCCGCGCGGCACGAGGACCCCGCGATGGCCGCCATGGCGAAATTCGTGGTGCGGCGCCGGAAGGCCCTTTTGTGGGGATCGGCGGCGGTGGCGTTCGCCCTGCTGGCGGCCATACCCCGCAACGAGCTCAACGACGTTCTGGTGCACTTCTTCAACGAAAGGGTCGAGTTCCGGCAGGATACGGACTTCCTGGACGAGAGGTTGAGCGGCAACACCGTGCTCGAATACTCGCTCGCCTCGGCCGGCCCGGGCCACGTCGCCGACCCCCTCTTTCTGGCCGACGTATCGGCTTTCGCCGACTGGTACCGCAAACAGCCCGAAACACGGCACGTCAACGTCATCACCGACACGTTCCGGCAGCTCAACAAGAGCATGCACGGCGACGATCCGGCCGCCTACCGGCTTCCGGCAAGGCGCGATCTTGCCGCGCAATACCTGCTGCTTTACGAACTCTCTCTGCCCTTGGGACTGGACCTGAACAACCGGATCGATTCCGCCAAATCGGCGACGCGCATGACGGTAACAGCAAAGACCCTTTCCTCGCGGGAGGTGCTGGAGTTGAACGCGCGCGCGGAAGCCTGGCTGAAGGGCAACACGCCGCGTATTACCCGCGTTGACGCCTCGGGTCCCGCGCTGCTCTTCGCCCATATCGGGCAACGCAACATCCGCGCGATGCTGCTCGGAACCGCGGTGGCGCTCCTCGGTATTTCTCTCCTCCTCGTCGTCCCCTTGCGGTCGCTCCGGCTCGGCCTCGCGAGCCTCGTGCCCAATTTTGTCCCCGCGGTAATGGGCTTCGGCGTCTGGGGACTGATGGTCGGACAGGTGGGACTCGCGCTTTCGGTGGTGGTGGCCATGACCATCGGGATCGTCGTGGACGACACCGTACATTTTCTCAGTAAATACCGCCGCGCGCGGCGCGAGTGCACGCCGGAGGACGCCGTGCGCTACGCGTTTCAGACGGCGGGGCGGGCAATGGTCACGACCTCGGCCGTCCTCGTGGCGGGTTTCCTGATCCTGGTCCTTTCCCCATTCATCCCCACCGCGCAGGTAGGGCTGCTCACGGCAATGATCATCGCGTTCGCGCTGCTCACCGATTTGCTGCTCCTGCCGGCGCTGGTGCTCACCGTGGACCGTGGCGTCCCGCCCGCCGGGACGGTCCATACCGAAGCCTGACCTTCCGCGACGTTTGCGCGGCATCCATCGAGGACTCTACCTCTACTTCCTCTTTCCCGGCGGCGCCGGGCTTTCTCCGAATGGCATGCCTTCCCCCTGGAACACCTGCTTCGGATCGAACTCTCTCTTCCACCGGATGCCCGTTTCCAGCTTCTCTCCGAAGTGTTCCTTCCATTCCTCGCGCCCATAGCCCACGCGGCCCGACAGATAGCTCTTTCCTCCGAGGCCGACGAGTGTCCGGGTGACCTCCTTCAGTCTTTCCGCCACCTCGCTGGCCCTTTCGTAGGCGCCCAGCACGGCCAGGATATGGTACGAGAACATGCGCCTCCCGCTCGGGTGCATGAAGAGCGGGGCGTCGATCGCCTCGGTATTGATCGGATAGATCCCGATCCAGCTTTCGGGTGCTGGCGGCACCCACTCCCGGTCCAGCCAAGGCTGGGCGAGCACCGTCGGAAGGGTTTCCCAGGGCATGAACCAATCGCGCCACGGGTAGTAGTGGCTCCGGCTGAACAGCCAGCCCAGATACATCCCGGCCCGTCCGACCTCGGCGGTGTCACGGATGCTGACAATCTCCTCGTACCCCAGCCCTTCGAGCACCGTTCCGTCATCGTGTTCCCGGTCGTACTCGACGCCGGCATCCATGATGATCTCGCTGTCGTGGAACCGGGTCTCCGCTCGCAGACGGCCGAACCGGCCCTCGTCGACGGCCTGTTCGAAGTCACGCGCGAACCGGTCGAAATCGCGATAGCGGAGCTCGTACTGCCGAATCCGTTCTCCGGCCTTTCGAACGCGGATCCACGCGTCAGCAATGACGCCGAATTGTCCCTGGCCACCCCTCACCGCGTCGAAGAGGTCCGCGTTCCGGGTGCGTGAGCACCGTACTCGCTCGCCGGTTCCGGTCACCACGTCGAGTTGCTCGACCTGTCCGATCTGCATCCCGTAACGGTGGGACGTGTTGCCCAGCCCTCCCGCGGACAAAGTTCCTCCGACGGTCACATCCAACGTATCCACCAGCACCCGTGGCAGCCGTCCCGCCCCACGCAGCGCCTCCAACACCTTGCCCCACGGCGCTCCGCCTTGCGCCCGCACCAAGTCTCCCCCCAGGGGCCGGACTCGATCAAGGTACATCGTGTCGAGCACCAGGCCGCCGTCCGTGAGGCTCTGTCCGCCCTGAGAGTGTCCTCCTCCGCGGACGGCCAGTTGGACTCCGTCGCCGGCCGCCCCGCGGACGATGCTCGACAGCTCATCGACGCTCTTCGGTCGCGCCACCGCTCCGGGCATCTTCCTGATCATTCTTCCCCAGTCGTACGATCGAGCCTCCCGGTCTTCCCGGTCTTTGCTCACGCTCGATTCGACACCTTGTTCGACCATTTCTCCTCCTCTCGGGGCACCGTTCCCCGCGGCAAGATCCTAGAGGCACGAAGCCGCTTCGTCAACGTGCTTCCCGGTTCCGGATCGCTCTTGCATTTCCGTCGGCGGCTACCTAGTCTTTCCCCCGACACGGGAGGCCACATCGTGGCCGGTATGCAGCAACGGGGGACCAGAGTGGAAATGGAAACGTCTGTCGCCAAACACTACGCCGACTTGACCGAACGCATGGAGAAGTTCGGCGGGGATCTGCTGGCATGCCATTTCGGCCTTTGGGGACCGGACACGACCACCGATCAGGAAGGCCTGTTGCGCGCCAACCATACCCTGGTGCAGGGGTGCGATCTCGGCGCGGGACAGCGTGTGCTGGATGCCGGCTGCGGCGTGGGCGGCACCGCCATCATGCTGGCGGAGGCCTATGGCGCCCACGTCACCGGGCTGACGATCTGCGAGCCGCACGTCGCGGTGGCGGCACAACACGCCGAACGGCGCGGCGTCGGCCATCTGGTGGATTTCCGCCACGGGGACTTCATGGAGCTGCCGTTCCCTGACGCCAGTTTCGATGCGGTCTTGAATCACGAGTCGTTCTGCTACGCGGACGACAAGCTCGCCTACCTCCGGGGGGTCCACCGGGTGCTCAAGCCGGGAGGCCGCTGGCAGGCCCTCGAAGGACTGCTGAGCGGCGCGCCGATGTCCGAAGCGCAGGAAGCGCTTCACGCAACCGCACAGCGGGGCTGGCGCATGCCGCCACTCGAGCCGTGGCGCGACGTTCTCGCGGCTCTCGAGGAAGCGGGTTTCGCGCAGATACGGGAGCAGGACCTCTCCGCCGAGGCGATGCGGTCCACGGAAAGAATCCGCCAGGGCTGGCTGTTGCTGACTTTCCTGAATCCCCGCGCCGGCGGGCTGAATCGGGCCTCCCAGGAGTTCATGGAAGCGACCGTCGGCTACGATCAGGGACTGCAGGAAGGGGTGTTCACCTACCACTTCCTGTCCGGCGCGAAGCCTGCGTAGAGGCCGGTCGACTCAGCCGGGTTTTTCCGCACAGTATCGCCTGAGCTCGAAACTTCCGTTGCTCCAGGCTTCGTACAGCGTTTGGAACTGGTCGATCAACGCGCGGGTCCCGGGCGTTTCGACGCCGGCAAACCGTAGCGTTGCAAGCAGATTGTAGGCATTCCCGACCAGCCGCATGTTGTCCGCGTCTTTCCCGCCGAAATCCTCGAACTCCAGGACTTCCAGGCCCGCTTCGCGCAACTTCCCGGAGTAGGTGGACTGGCTCTCCAGACCCTGCACGGCGAACGGCTCGCACAACGGCACGATGTACTTGTCGTACGCCTCGGCCGCCAGACCGTCCCGCGCCATCCAGTCCATGGCCACGATCCTTCCCGACGGCTTCAGGATCCGGCTGGCTTCCTGAAGGAACCGCCCTCGGTCGTGGTAGTGGCATGCGCTCTCGATGTTCACCACCACGTCCACCGAAGCGTCGGCGAAAGGCAGGCTCAGCGAGCAATCGGCAAACTCGAAGCGGACTCGATCGTCCACACCGGCATCGCGTGCCTTGCCGGCGGCCATCTCCAATTGCATCCGGTTCAGATTGACGCCGGTGACCGTGCATCCCCGCGTTCTTGCAAGGTGGATGGCGGTTCCGCCCACCCCGCACCCCGCGTCCACCACATGATGGCGTTCCTCGATGCCGGCCGGCGCGACGATGACCTCCACCATGCGCTCCACGGCGCGCGCGAGTCCCGCGGACTCCGAGAGTTCCTCGCCGGGCCGGGGACATTCTCCCGGCTCGAAGAGTCCGAAGTGGATATGGTCGCGATTCCACCCCCTGAGGTAGATGCCCGGCGTATTGTCGTCGTAGTAGCGTTCGGCGGCTTTCTTCTCGTCAGAGGCGGACATTTCGCGGACGGACCTCCCCTCAGGAAGACGGCGGCGTCAGCAACGCCATGAAAGGATACCCCTTGACCTGCTCGATCCGGTCCCCGGCCAGCACGAGCTTGATGTGGTGAACGCCGCGCAGGAGCACGAACGGCCCCAACACGCCGAACAGCGTGGTCGGACCCGGTGCCCACTTGGCCAGCGCCGACAGCTTTTCCGGAACCGCAAGGCTTTCCTCGCGCAAGCCATCGATGAAAGCGGTCCAGAGATCGGGCCGGTCCAGCCAATGACGCGGATCTTTCGCCCTCCTCTCCTTGGCGAGGTAACTCAGTCCCAGCGTCGGACCGACCCCGCCCGCATCCACGTCCAAATGGACCCCCATCTCGACGAACCCCCCTCGCTCCGCAAGGCGCGCCAGGGTTGCGGCGGCGACCGGACTCTGTCCGGGCCAGCCGACGCGTTCCAGGAACGCCATGACGGCGCGTGAGTTCCGAAATCCTGTCACCGCAAGACGGATTGCCCTTTCGCGCGATGGAAATACGCCGATGGATTCGATCTGCGTATCCCCTTCCTGGGCCAGGTGCACCCGTTCGACCTGCCGGCGCTCAGCGGCGTCCGGGGTCCACCCGGCGGCGGAAACCAACGCGTCGAGCACAACGTCCACGTCCCGTATCCGCTGGCCCGCGCCGTCCCCCACGATGGGCCGTTCGGCAGGGCGCAGGAATATCCCCGGATCCGGGCGCGAGCCGCCGAGTGCCGAGCCGACGTCGTACTCAAGCATCATCTTGCGGCCGACGACCTCGCGCAAGGGGGATTCCTCGGAGTCCGTCTCGGACAAGAACAGCGCGATTCCGGCCGCGGACGAATCCGTGCTTCCCGACCGCGCCTTTTGCTGGAAGACCGCGGCCGCCCCCGTCCCGCCCACCAAAGAGACGCCGAGATCCGCTCTCGGCCTGCGCTCGTTCAACGGCAGTTCGAAACCGAAGGGGAAGGCGGCCATGGTGGACGGCAACTCGCGCGCGACTCCGAGCAGACCCTCCCATTCCGCTTCGCCGATCAAGGCAGGGGGAATCAGGTTCCTGAGGCCCTCCAGCAGCCCTCCCATGGAGTCCGCCTCGGCGGCGAGGCGCTCCTGGGTGACTGCCAGCGCTTCCTCAAAGGTCGCCATGGCGGTTCACGCGATGACCGGGACTGGGTTGAGATCCGTCTCCGCAAGGGGAGCTTCGCGCCGTCCCATCGCCACCGGCACGTCGAACAGGCGCCCCGGCGCAAAACGTTCCCAGAAGTGGCGGAGTCCCGGCACGATCACCCTGGCCACCGGCATGCCGATGTCGGGCCGGGTCTGATCGAGCACCAGGAACTCCATGCCCCTGGCTTCCACCAGCGCGCGGCATCGCTCCACGTCCTCCCTCACGTCCGCCGTGTCAAGACCGGGGTCCGGCCTCCCGCGCGGCGCGGCGCCGCGGTCGGGGGCCAGATAGGGGTGATCCGCCAGCTTCGCGTTCTTCCACCACCAAAGGCACATGGGATCGTCGACACCGTACCGGGAGCCGCCGCTCCCCGGACGGGGTACCCAGGTCAGGCATTGATTCAGTTCGCACACCGCGCGCAAGGCCGCGATGTGGGGGTCGGCGTGCGCCCCGGCGCCGTAGATGATGTCCTCCACTTCGGCGTCGGTGCGGCGCGAGAGCGCGACGAAGGCCGGGATGCCGAGATCGCCGGTGACGTCCAGCACCCACACGTCGCGGTGAAGGCCCCGGTAGTAGTCGCGCGCGGAAGCCAGGTATTCGTCGCCGAAGCTCTCGATGTCCACCGCGGGCACGCGCAGCCGGTTGTACCACCAGATCGCGAAGGCATCGCGCTCCACCAGCTCGAAGAATCCCTGAAGGATGGCTTCCTCAAGGGTGTTGCCGGCGGCACAACCGTTCGAATCAGCCCAAAAGCCGGAACTCCCACGCTGCTCCGGGGCCATGCCGTAGAGCATGGAGGTCGGCAGATACCGATGCCGGTCCTGGGTGAGCGACCACACCGGCGACCACTCCATGGGCTGGTCAGGGTCAAGGCGCGCGGGAACGATATTGTAGGGGTGTTCGCGCTCGTTGATTTCGTCCGCTTGATCCAGTTGCCGATCGCTGAAGAGCTGGACATCGTTCGGGTGGATCGCTTCCGGCGCGCCGTCCGCCGCGAAATCCGAAAAACGCCGGCGACGCCGAATCTCGTCCCCATGGAACGCGCCGGAATAGCGCTCGATGGCTTCGCAGAGCGCACTCGCCTCGGACTGCCTCGCCGTGCTCCCCTTGCCCGCGCTCTTGCTTCGCAGACTGCGCTTCAACGAGCTCAGGCTCCTGATTCTCAGCGCCAGATTGCTGCCGGCCCAATGGACGTGCAGCCAGGGATCGGTCTCCTCCGTGGTGCGCGTGACCCACGTCACGATCCCGCTGACCGGACTGATCAGATGACGGTATCGGGCGAGGGTCTCCCGCGGCGGCACCGAACGCAGGCCGCCGCTGTTGCGCACCCTCTTCGGGCTCGGTTGCAGCCGCACCGGAACCGCCGGCCGGTCGGCGCGATTCAACGTGCTGTCGCCGCAGGCCGGGCACTGCGGACGGCGCATGACCGGATGGTGCTCGCTCTTCAGACTGGCAACGTCCAGTGAAACCGCCTGCTCGTGGATTGGCGCGCTGCCCCCGAAGACCAGCCACTTGGCGACTTCCGCCGCCACCATGCCGTGGACGGCATCCACCACCGCCGGTTCGACCGCGCAGGGAAGCACAGCCGCATCGTCCCCGCCAAGGTTCCGCAGGAAAGTGTGCACTTCGTGGTGGCCGCGCAGGCGATGGGTGAGACAGGCCCAGCACGGCCCCTGTTCCGCGGGCCGGAAGACCGGGCCGAACAGGGGCTGGACGCCCCGTGGCCTGACCAGCATCCACGGCGCGCCGGACTCGAGGTGGCGCCGATTGCGGTCCGCATGCCGTTCGTCGAGATAGTCGGCGCAGACGACAACCGAGAGCGTCGGCCGGTCCGCCTCCACGGCCACGCCCAGGTCTCCCAACCGGCGGGCGAAGCGGCCGTCATCGCCGGCCACCTCGATCCTCGACGCCCCCAGCCGCTCCTCGGCCCACCGGGGAGAAGCGCCCAGAGCGGACCAAAAGGCCGCCGAACCCGGTTCCATGGCGTGCCCGCCCGAGACCACGTATCCCCTGGACGCCAGGGCAATCAGCGCCGCTTGGACGTCGGATGCCGAATACCCCTCCGCAAGGCCCGCGACAATGTCGTCTTGCGTGCGGCGGCCGTCGAGAAGCGGCAGAAGATCGAGATAGATCGGCCCGCGGAGCAGCGTGTCGAAGGTTTCGGAGACCAGCAGCACTTGTTGGTCGTCGATGGGGCGAAACTGAAGATGCGGCGTCAGCACCGGCGCCTCGATGAGGCCGCGGTCGGCGGGAACGGTCTTCGTCAATATCCCCCGTGGCGGGGAGGTGGGCGGAGACGCCTCCCCGTCCGTGGGCCTTCCCGAGCCTTCCACTCCCGGAACCGGCGACGCTCCGGGGTTCTGTCCGGTGTCCCGCCTCAAAGCAGCGCGTCGATGTCGGCCGCGGCGCGGGACGCCGTTGCGGGAATCACCGCGGTCAGGACCTCGAAGTCATCCGCCCCGGAGCCACGCGCGATCACGGCCTTGGCCTTGGCGCCCGCGGTCTCCAGCGTGAAACCCTCGTCCGCCACCAGCCGCACCATGCCTCGCAGGCTTCGCCACGTGTCCGCGGCCTCGGCCAGCCGCTCGGCCGCGTCGCCGGGAATCCACCCGCGCTCGCCCGCGGTCCGGAAAACGGAACCGGCGTCGGGGGCCGACAACTCCGGTGCCTCGTCCAGGTGGGTCAGTTGCAACAGCCGGGCGGCGTGCTCCACGTCCCGGGCGCCGCCGCGCATGCCGTCGATGGCGAGCAGGCCGGGCTCGGCCGAACCGCCGGCCCCGTGTTGCAACTCGGCCATGAGCGGGGCACGCGCGCCGGCGTGGGCCAGGACCTCGCGCCGCGCCTCGTCGAAGCGGCCATCGATGCCGGAATCCCCGGCAGCGTATACGCACCGCGCTCGAGTCAGTTCCAGAAGCTCCCCGGCTGCGTGGCCTTCGATGAACTCCGCAAGAGAACGGACGGGTCGGCGCGCGGCTCCGGGCGGGACCGGCGCCAGCAACAGGTTGTCCTCGGACAGCTCCCGAAGCACGTCGAGGAACCGTCGGCCCATGGCTTTGTGGTGGCCGGCATCGCCGTCGTAAACAAGCATGAGGTCGAGGTCCGCCCCGGGCGCCGTGTCCCGGCTGGCCAGATCGCCCAGCAACAGCGCCGCCATGCCTCCTTCGGCGCCCCGGCCGGCGAACTCCTCCTCGACGACCGACAACACCGTGACGATGGAGGTCTCCGCGACATTGGACAGAGCGACCCCCGCCTCCGCCGGCGACAGGTTGCCGCGCAGGGTGTGTATGCCGACCTGGAACACCTTGTCGTTCGACCAGTTCCGCACCGTTTCCACCGCCTCGGCCGTACCCAGAAAGGGCAGCTCCGCGATCTGTTCCAACATTTCCGCGACGCCGAGCTCCCGAGTCCAGTACAGGCGCGAGAGGCCGCGGCGGGCTATGGCCTCGGACTCCGTATCCGTCCCGAAACCCCGCGGGAGGTCGAGATCGGTGAACTCCCTGCTGTCGAGGACGTCGAGCAGTTCCGGCGAACGGTTGATCCACTTCGCCAGGCGCGGCGCGGCGCCCATGATCTCGGCAATGGTCTCGAACGATTCCGGACGCGCCGCCGCCGCCGGGCTGTCGTAGGCGCTCCAGTCCTCGATTTCGGGATAGAAGTGCGCGCGCCATTGGTCCACCAGCGGGTCCATGGTCTCGAACCAGCGCCGGGGAAACAGCGCCATGCCGCCCATCTGCATGTAGCTGCCGGGCAGTTGCGGCGCCTCGTCCTCGCCGCAGTGCTGCAACAGCGGGTAGCGGCGGGTGGGGGCGATGTGGTGGTCGGGATGACGCTGCATGTTGTAGAAGAACAGGTTGCTGAGCTTGTAGGCGGCGCTCCAGGAATGGCACGCCCGCACCTTTTCGTACCGGCCGTTGGGCATGCGGATGCGCCGCAGGCCGTAGTGCTGGACGTAGTTGATGATCTTCATCGAGAAGACCACGCCCGCGCAGATGACGGCGTAGGTCAGCACCACCCACAACCCGCCCACCCAGTACGCGAACGCGTACCACACGGCGGTCTCGAGGGCGTAGCGCCAGAACGGATTGGTGTAATGCCACACCGGCAGGTGGCGGCGCGCAAGCCGGTCGCGCTCGAAGCGCCAGGCCGCCAGGATGTTGTTCCTGACCTCGCCGGGCAGGTACTGCCAGAAGCTCACGCCCTTGGGCGGTGAGCCGGGGTCCCCGGGCGTGCAGACCAGTGCGTGGTGGATATAGATGTGCTCGGTCGCATAGGTGGGATAGGAAACGCACGCCAGGAGGAACTCGCCGAGCCGGCGCTCCGGCGCCGCGCGTGAATGGATCAGCTCGTGGCCGACGATGAAACAGGGCTGCGCCACCATGCCCAGCACGAACGCCATGGCCACGACTTCCCAGGTGGACAAATGGCCCACCACCAGCACCTGCCAGAGCGAGAACACGAGCGTCCCCACCCAGAGCACCGCCCACAGCCACACCGCCAGCTTGTACAGCAACAACTGCCGGTCCAGGGTCCTGGCCGGGTCCATGTTCCGCTCTTCGGTGCCGAACCGGGTATCGAGCCAGTCCGGGAGCTGGAAGAAGACCAGCGGAGCCAGGATCCACCAGCCTCCCTGGACCGCGGCGTTGATCACCAGCGGGAAGATGGCCAGGTTCATGGAGTACAGGAGGGCGTTCCGAACCGACGGCTCAAGCATCTCCCGCGCTCCGCCCCCGACCCCGCCGGGCTGCGCCATATCCTTTGCCATGTCAGTTCCCGTATCTGCCAACGGCCATGAAATCGAAGGGTTACAGTGTCTATTGTCCACGGGTCGGAAGCCCTGTCAAGACGAGGCGCGGGACCGTCATCCGCTTCCGCTTCACCCGAATCCCGGCGTCCGTCCCTCCAGCAGCGCCCCCAACTCCTCCGCCCGGAACTGCAACCCCAGATAGAACGGCCCGAACAGGCCGTAGAGGGCGCTGGCTTCGTCGAAGCGCATCTCGTAGACCAGCTTCTTGAACACCACCGGATCGTCGGCGAAGAGGTCGACGCCCCACTCCCAGTCGTCGAAGCCGATGGAGCCGGAGATGACCTGGGTCACCCGGCCGGCGTAGCCCCGGCCGATGAAACCGTGGTCCGCCATCATCCGCTGCCGTTCGGCGAACGGCGCATCGTACCAGTTCTTCTCCTCGCCCCGCTTCTTGTCCATGGGATAGAAGCAGACGTAGCGCCGGGCTGGGATGTCCGGTCGGAGCCGGTTTTCCATGGTCTTCCGCGCCTGGGCCAGATAGGCCTCCACCTGCTCCTTCCACTCCGGGGTGTCGGGGGCGATGCCCTTCTCCTTCAGGGAGCCGTAGAGCTGGCCCGAGCCGCTGTAGAGTCCCAGCTCGACCACCGAGAGGTAGGAGGTGGTCTGCTCCAGGAAAGGCGCCAGCTTGAGTTGGGCCACCGCCAGCTCGGCCTCGTTCAGGGCGTCCATCGAGTCGCGGAAGTGGATGAGCATCAGGTCGCCCTTGTGGCCCAGCAGCGACGCGAGGCCAGTGCGGCCATTGGCGGCGTGCTCCACCGATTTCAGGGCGGCTGTCGCTTCGTCGACGGCCTTCTGACGCGGCCCGGCACCCAGCGCGTTCCACTCCGGCCAGCGGATGCGGAACATCTGGTGCAGGATGCTCCAGCCCTCCAGGGTGAGGGGGACGGGAGGGGAGTCCGCACTATTGGGATCGACATCGGACACGACCTCTTCAATTAACTTTCTTCGGCAACCGTTTTCAAGTCGAGACCGCCCGTACGCTCCGACGCCAGCATGCCACGACGCTCCGGAACAGCCCGATTCCACACAGAAACAATTTTATATTGACAACCACACGTCATGTTTCCGACGTGCACAAACCGGTGAATCGCAAGAGGTTGTCACTCGAACAGGCGCACAGTCTCCAAACGCGATTGTCATTGCGCCGACGGCTTTCGCGGGACCCGCCGTCATCTCTCGTTGCTTATTCACGTATCGTATTAGGTCTTGATGAAAATTCATCACCAGACGAAGATGGTCCCACTATTGCTACAAACGAATTATATTTCGCATAGTCAAGAACAGAACAAGGAGGGAGTAAATGGGGCAGCAAAACGGACGCCCAATGGAAGAACCGGATTCCGATACCTTAGGTTCCATGATCGGGAAGAGCCCGGCCATGCGAAACGTCTTCGAGCTCACGCTAAGGATTGCCGCAAGCGATTCGACCGTCCTCATAACGGGCGAGAGCGGCACGGGCAAAGAGCTGATCGCGCGCTCCATCCATGACCGGAGCAGACGCGCAGGGCAACCCTTCGTTGCCGTCAACTGTGGAGCGATACCTGAGGAACTCCTGGAGAACGAGCTATTCGGCCACGTCAGGGGTGCGTTCACCGGCGCGCAACATTCCCGGTCGGGGCGGTTCATGACCGCCAGGGAGGGCACCATATTCCTGGATGAAATCGGCGAGACAACCCCTCGCCTTCAGGCGAAGCTGTTGCGAGTGCTCCAGGAACGTGAGTTCAATCCGTTGGGGAGCGATGTCGCCACTCGGACCAATGCCCGTTTCGTTGCAGCCACCAATCGAGACCTGCGGCAGGCGATACCCGCCGGCGAGTTTCGTGAAGATCTCTACTACCGTCTCGCCATACTCTCCCTGGAGCTGCCTCCGCTGAGGGCGCGCCGGGAAGACATACCTCCCCTGGTGGAGCACTTCCTGCAACGTTTCAGCGGAGAACATCGGCGCACCATCGACGAAACGGCCATGAAGCGGCTGCAGGCCCATGACTGGCCCGGCAACGTCAGAGAAATGGAGAATCTCATCGAACGCCTGGTGACGTTGACGGATTGCGATGAGATCCACGTCGACGACCTCCCGGAACTGGCGGGCCACCTCGCGCCACACCCTCCTGACACGCCTCTGAATGGGTTCACCCTGCCAAGCGACGGCATCGATATCGACGGCTGCATCCAGCGATTCCAGCGCGAGATGATGCTGCAGGCGCTGGAGTGCGCGCACGGCAACAAGACAGTCGCGGCCAACCTGCTGGGACTGAACCGCACCACCTTCATCGAGCGGATGCGGCGCCACGGCCTGGGTTCGCTGGTGCCACGACGGCTGGCGGCTCCCAATGGCCGCTGACCGCCGCCGGCACAACGTCGGCAAGAATCGGCCGGCAGCCTGCCGGACCCTGTTGCGCACGGTCCGCCGGGCCGATATCTTCAACCTTATGGAGTGGACACACCGTCTCGCCGGTTTGATGCTGTTTACGCTGCTTCCCGCCGTTGCCGGCGGAGCCGCAACGCCCAAGGGCATGGTGGAGGTCAGGGAGGAGACCCTGGACAACGGCCTCAAGGTGCTGCTGCTGGAGAACCACCGGAGCCCGGCGGTCACCTTCCAGGTATGGTACCGGGTGGGCTCCCGCAACGAGACGGACGGCAAGTCGGGCATCGCCCACTTCCTTGAGCACATGCTGTTCAAGGGCACCGAAAAGGTGGCGCCAGAGGAATACGCCCGCACCATCCGCAAGCACGGCGGCCGCTCCAACGCGTTCACCTCGCACGACGCCACCGTCTACCACGCCACCATGAGCCGGGACGCCATCGGCGTGGCCATCGAGCTGGAAGCCGACCGCATGGTGAACACGCGCTTCGAGGAGAAGTACTTCCTGTCCGAGAAGAAGGTGGTGCAGGAGGAGCGGCGCATGCGCGTGGACCGCCCGCGATCCGCGCTGGCGGAGATCACCAACGCGGTGACCTACGCCGTGCACCCCTACCGCCGGCCCATCATCGGCTGGCCGGAGGATGTCCGCCGGATGACCCTGGAGGACATGAAGGAGTTCTACCGGACCTACTACTCGCCCAACAACGCCTTCATCGTGGTGGCGGGAGACTTCGACAGCGAGGAGATCCTGACGAAGATCCGCGAAACCTTCGGCAAGATTCCGCGCGGCTCCGAGCCGCCGGAGGTGGGGCTCACGGAGCCGCCCCAGCGGGGCGAGCGGCGGGTGCGGCTCAAGAAGGAAGCACAGCTCCCGGCGCTGGTGATGAACTACCACGTGCCCAGCGTGGGCCACGAGGACAGCTACGCGCTGGACGTGCTGGAGATGATCCTGTCGCGAGGGCGCACCTCGCGACTCTACCGGGACCTGGTCTACGACCGGCGCATCGCCCGCTCGGCCTGGGCCGGCTACCACCGGGTGTCCGTCGACCCCACCACTTTCACCATCGGCGCCCAGGCCATGCCGGGCAAGGACATTGCGGAGGTGGAAGCGGCCATCGACGAGGTCATCGCCGGGGTGCGGGACAAAGGTATCAACGAGGCGGAGCTCGACAAGGCCAAGAACCAGGTGGCGGCGGCCTTCATCTTCGCCCAGGAATCCAACCGGGGACAGGCCATGCGGATCGGCTTCTATGAGATCACCGGCGGATGGCGCCGCATGAACGAGTACCTCCAGGGTATCCGGGACGTCACCGCCGACGACGTCCGCCGAGTGGCGTGGGACTACCTCGACCGCGACCGCCGCACCGTGGGCATACTCGTTCCACAGGCGGGAAAACGCTCATGAGACGCTGGCTGCCCCTGCTTCTTTGCCTCCTCCTGGGACCCCACGCCGTCGCCTCCGCCGCCATGAACGCCCAACGCGAGACACTTCCCAACGGACTGGTGCTGGTGACCTCGGAGCAGCCCGCGCTCCCCATCGTCTCGGTGCGGCTCCTGATCCGCGCCGGCTCCCGCTATGACCCCGCCGGGGGGCACGGCGTGGCCAACCTCGCCTCGCGGCTGCTGACCCTCGGCACTCCCGGGCGGGACGCCATGGCCATCAGCGGCCTCGTGGAGGGCATGGGCGCCCACTTCTGGGCCGACTGCGGCCGGGAGCTCGCCACCCTGAACCTGAACATCCTGAAAAAGGACCTGGACACCGGGTTGGCCCTCATGGGCGAGGTGCTGACGGCCGCGTCGTTCCCGGAGAAGGAGGTGGTCCGGATGAAGCAGTCCCTGGCGGCTTCCATCCGGGCCAGGAAAGACCGTCCCAACGCGGTGGCCCGGGAGGCATTCAGGGCGGCGCTCTACCCCGAAAGCTTCTACGGACGCCCGGTGGAGGGGTCGGAGGATACGGTCCGGGGACTTGAGCGGAGCGGCGTCGTGGACTTCCACCGGCGCCACTACCGGCCCGACCGGACCATCCTGGTGGCGGTGGGGGACATCACCCACGAGGAGATCCGCGGAAAGCTCGTGAAGGCCCTGGCGGCCTGGAAGCCGGCCGGCAACGAGCCGGACGCGGCGGTGACGCTGCCGCCGCCGAAGCGAGCCCCCGTCAGGGTGGACCGCAACCTCGCCCAGTCCACCATCGTCATGGGGCACGAGGGTCCGCTCCGCATGGACCCCGACCACTACGCCATCCGGGTGATGAACCAGATCCTGGGCGGCGGCGCTCTCTCATCGCGCCTGGGAGACAGCATCCGGAACGAGCGGGGCCTCGCCTACTCCGTCTACAGCTACTTCGTCGCGGGCAGGAACGCCGGACGGTTCCAGATGGCCATGCAGACCCGCAACGAGAGCGCCCGGGAGGCCATGTCCGTGGCCAGGGCCGAGATCGAGCGGATCCGGCGGGACGGCGTCACCGAAGAGGAGCTCCGGGACGCCAAGAGCTACCTCATGGGGAGCTTTCCCCTGGGGCTCGAGACCAATGACGATATCGCCGACTTCCTGGGACAGGTCGAATATCTCGGGCTCGGGCTGGACTACGCCGACCGTTACCCCGACCTGATCCGCGGGGTCACCGCCGAGGACGTCCTCCGGGCCGCCCGGAAGCATCTGCAACCCGAAAAGCTCATAGTCGTAGTGGTCGGGGACCTCGAAAAGGCGCGCCTCGACAACTAGGAGGCCACCCGTCGCCTCTCCCAGGCCCACGCCTCGCAGGACCGCTCCCGTGTCGCAAGAGGACAAGGCAATCCAGATCGTCAAACGTCTCCGCGAGGCCGGGCACGAGGCCTACCTCGCCGGTGGATGCGTGCGGGACCGGCTCCTGGGCAGGACGCCCAAGGACTACGACATCGCCACCGCCGCCACGCCGCGGGATACCCAGAGCATCTTTCCCGATACCGTCCCCATCGGATCGAAGTTCGGCTCGGTGGTGGTGCTGGTGGACGGCGATCCGTTCGAGGTCACGACCTTCCGTTTCGACGGCCCCTACAGCGACGGCCGCCATCCCGTCCACGTGCGCTACGGCAACCTGGAGGAGGATGTCCGGCGGCGTGACTTCACCATCAACGCCATGATGTACGACCCGGTGGACGACCGGGTCATCGATTTGGTGAACGGCCGGGAGGACCTCCGCCGCAGCCTGGTCCGGGCCATCGGCGACCCCCACGAACGGTTCGCCGAGGACCGCTTGCGGATGGTCCGGGCCGTGCGCCTGGCGTGCGGCCTGGGCTTCGCCATCGACGGCCCGACGCTCCAGGCCATCCGGGGCCAGGCCGCGGCCGTGACCCAGGTGGCCTGGGAACGCATCGGCGCGGAGATCACCCGCACCCTCACCGAAGGCAGGGCTCGGCGGGGGGTGGAGCTGCTGGACGAAACCGGGCTCCTGGAGGTGATCCTGCCGGAGGTCGCGGCCATGAAGGGGTGCGAACAAACCCCGGACTACCACCCCGAGGGCGACGTGTTCGTGCACACCCTGACCCTGCTCGAACACCTGGACGGCCCCACGGAAACCCTGGCCTACGGCTGCCTGCTGCACGACGTGGCCAAACCGCCGTGCCGGCAGCCGGCGGGAGAGCGGGTGACCTTCCACGGACACCCGGAGCTCGGAGCGGAGATGGCCGTGGATATCCTCCGGCGGCTCAAGCGCAGCCGCGCGGTGGCCGAACGGGTCGCTTGGCTGGTGCGATACCACCTGCGCTACACCCAGGCCCCGAACATGCGGCTCAGCACCCTGAAGCGTTTTCTCGGGGAAGAAGGCATCGGCGAACTGCTGGAGCTCTGCCGCATCGACGCACTTTCATCCAACGGCGATCTGGGTTACTACGACTTCTGCCAGCGGAAACTCGCCGAGTTGGGCGAGGAGGAAGTGTGCCCCGAGCCGTTGTTGCGGGGGCGCGACCTGATCCGCCTCGGATACGTGCCGGGCCCCTCGTTCTCCGCGATGCTGGGGGCCGTGGAAGAGGCCCAGCTCGAAGGGGAGCTGCGGACGCAAGCACAGGCCGTGGCATGGGTGCGGCGGATGTACCCCGCCGACCACGACGACCATACGTAGGGGCGGGTTTCAAACCGCCCGTGTCCGGGGCCACCGGACCGCACCACACGGAGGCAACGACAAGTCATGAGCAAAGCCGCCAAACACCAGGTCATCGGCAAGTCCCCGCAGAGGGTGGACGGCGTCGTCAAGGCCACCGGCAAGGCCATCTACGCCATGGACCTGGAGCTTCCGGGGATGCTTCACGGAAAGGTCCTGCGCAGCCCCTTCCCGCACGCGCGGCTGGCGCGCATCGACGCCACCAAGGCGGCGGTTCTGCCGGGGGTGGCGGCGGTGCTCACCCGCGAGACCCTGGACGGCATGAACCCCTACTTCGGATCGGCCTACAAGGACCAGACCGTCGTCGCCCTGGACAAGGTCCGCTACGACGGCGACCCGGTGGCCGCGGTGGCGGCGAACGACGAAGAGACCGCGGCCGAGGCGTTGACGCTGATCGAAACGGAATACCAGGAGCTTCCCGCCGTCACGGACATCGCCGACGCCATCGCGCCGGACGCGCCGCTGGTGCACGAGGTGGCGGCGGAGGCCGACGAGTTGCACGGCCACGCCTACCGCGTGCCCGAGGAGTTCCGGGGCACCAACATCTGTTACGCCTACGCCTACGCACGCGGCGACGTGGACAGGGGCTTCGCCGACGCCGACGAGATCTTCGAGGACGTCTTCACCTTTCCTCAAGTCCAGCACTATCCGCTGGAGCCCCACATCACCATCGCCCAGGTGGAGGATGGCCACGTGACCCTGTGGGCCTCGACCCAGGACCCGTTCACGCTGCAGCGCCACATCGCCGAGTTCTTCTCCATCTCCATCAACCGGGTGCGGGTCATCGTGCCCCACGTGGGCGGCGCCTACGGCGGCAAGCTCTCGGTGAAGAACGAGCCGCTGGCGGCGGCGCTGGCCTGGAAGACCGGCCGGCCGGTCAAGCTGACCCACACGTCGGAGGAGACCTTCCGCACCATCACCCGGCACCCCGCGCGGTTCCGCATCAAGACCGGCGTCACCTGGGACGGGCGGCTGGTGGCGCGGGAATGCGAGGTGCACATGGGGACCGGGGCCTATGCCGACTACGGACCGCGGGTGTCCCAGAAGGCCGGCTACCGGGCACCGGGCCCGTACCGCATCCCCAACGTCAAGGTCGACGCCTTCACGGTCTACACCAACGCCGTGCCCGCGGGCGCGTTCCGGGGGTTCGGAACGCTTCAGGTCACCTGGGCCTACGAGTCCCAGATGGACATGATCGCGCGCAGGCTCGGCATCGATCCGGTGGAGTTCCGGGTCCGGAACCTGCTGAAGAAGGGTGACGCCTTCACCAAGGGCGACACCCCG
Organism: uncultured Binatia bacterium (SeqCode); assembly: GCA_965215605.1. Lineage (GTDB taxonomy): Bacteria > Desulfobacterota > Binatia > UBA9968 > JAJDTQ01 > JAJDTQ01. The sequence continues at coordinate 507,819 of OZ244070.1, forward strand.
GTGGACTGCGACCTCGAGGCGGGGCTGCGCCGCACCGCCAAGGCCCTGGGCTGGGGCAGGAAGAGCCCAGGCAAGAACCGCGGCATGGGCCTGGCCTGTTGCATGAAGGACGGCGGCGGCACCTACAAGGTGGCCTCGGCCTCCATCAAGCTCAACTCCGACGGCAGCGCGGTGCTGTTCACCGGCACGGTGGAGATCGGCCAGGGCTGCCGCACCGCCCTGGCGCAGGTGGCCGCCGAGGAGCTGTCCCTCCCCTACGAGGCGGTGACCGTGGCCCAACTCGACACCGACTCCACCCCCTACGACGCCGCCACCAACGCCAGCAGCTCCATGGTCATCATGGGCCTGTGCGTGGAACGGGCGGCGGCGGAGTTGAAACGGCAGTTGCGCCGGGCCGCGGCCAAGCTGTTCAAGTGCAAGGCCGACAAGATCACCTTCAGGAAAGGCCGCGTCCACGCCGGCAAAGGCAAGCGCCTGAGCTACGAGGAAGTGCTCAACCAGACCTTCGGCGCCAAGGGTGGCGAACTCCTGGCGAAGGGCGCCTACCAGGACGCGCACAGCAAGAAGGCCGTGCTGGGCTCCCCCACCACCTTCTGGGAAACGAGCTGGGGCGGCGCGGAGGTCGAGGTGGACCCGGACACGGGAGTGGTCAAGCTCCTCAAGTACATCTCCACCGCGGACGTGGGCAAGGCCATCCACCCGCTCCAGTGCGAGGGCCAGGACGAGGGCGCCGTGATGTTCGCCATCGGCCACTCGCTGATGGAGGAGATGCAGTACGACAACGGCCACCTGCTGAACCCCAACCTCGTCGACTACCGGCTGCCGTCGTTCCGCGACATCCCCGACACCTTCAAGACCATCATGGTGGAAGAGGCCAACGGCCCGGGCCCCTACGGCGCCAAGGGCCTGGGCGAAGGCGGCCTCATGCCCGTCTCCCCCGCCATCGGCAACGCCATCGAGGACGCCGTCGGCGTGCGCGTGCGCGACCTGCCCATCACGCCGGAAAGGATGTGGCGGGCGATGCGGGAGAAGCGTGCGCAGGAACGAGTACTCGGTGGGTTGGAGGACTGATCGCTTCCGCTCGGTGGCATGAGTCCCGGGGTGGAGAACACGCGGCCGTCGGGGGCTGGCTCCCGTCAGGGTGCCGCGCGGAACAGGGGAATCGGGATAAAGTCTTCTGGTCTCTTGTTCGTCCTGTTGGTCCTGCTCGCGCAAGGCGGGGCATTCGCCCGGACAAGCCTCGTCCTCGAAAGCTGGAGAGAGGACGACCGCACCATCTGGGAGGAGAAGTTGATACCGGCCTTCGAGGCATCTCACCCGGAAATAGCGGTGCGGTTCAGGCCGACGGCGCCCGCCGACTATGATGCGGCCTTGAACGCCCGGCTTGCGGCGGGCGCCGCGGGCGACCTGATCACGTGTCGTCCGTTCGACGCGTCCTTGGCCCTGTACGAAGCCGGACGCCTCGCCGACCTCGACGATCTGCCTGGTTTGGCCGGTTTCTCGAGTGCGGCAAAATCAGCCTGGCAGACGGATGACGGGTCGGCGACCTTCTGCGTGCCGGTGGCATCCGTGATCCACGGGTTTCTCTACAACCGGGACGCGTTCGGTAAACTCGGTCTCGATCCACCTGAAACGGAAGCGGTGTTTTTCGCGGTCCTTGAAAGAATCCGGGAAGACGGCGCCTGGGTCCCGATGGCCATGGGCGTCCGCGACCGATGGGAAGCCGCGACCATGGGCTACAACAATATCGGACCGACCTACTGGAAGGGCGAGGAAGGCCGTCGCGCCCTGGTCGCCGGCCGGCAGAAGCTGACCGACGAGCCCTGGGTTGCCCCCTACCGGACTCTGGCCCGGTGGCGCCGTTACCTGGGAGACGGGTATGAGACGCGCAGCTACCGGGACAGCCAGGACCTCTTCACCCGAGGCCGCGCGGTTGTCTATCCCGCCGGGAGTTGGGAGATCGCCGGCTTCCGCTCTCGCGCCGGGTTCGGCATTGGCGCTTTCAGGCCGCCCGTGTGGGAGGCCGGTGACGACTGTCATATTTCCGACCACATCGACACCGCCATCGGTCTGAACGCTGCCAGCCCGAATGCGGATGCGGCGCGAGCCTTCCTGAACTGGGTCAGCTCGGCCGAGTTCGCTTCGCTCTACGCCAATGCGCTGCCTGGATTCTACCCGCTGTCGGATCATCCCGTGAAGATAGAGGACCCGCTGGCCCGCACGTTTCTGTCTTGGCGTAGCGATTGCCGTTCGACCATCCGTTCCACGTCCCGGTTCCTGTCGCGGGGTACGCCGAATCTGGAACAGGAGACCTGGGATGCATCGGTGGAAGCGATCACCGGGGCGGCGACCGCCGAAGAGCTCGGCGCCCGGTTGCAGAAAGGGCTCGCAAGCTGGTACGCGCCGCAGCGATGAACGAGAGTTGAGGGGGAGAGTTGAGGAGAAACGCGGTGACGCGACCGCCGTGCGTTGGGGCGTGAGAAACATCCGCAATCCGGGCCACTAGGCGAGAAAGTGCCATGATCTCAATCCCACGCCCGGATAGTCTCCTTCCGCAACACCTAGACGGGTAGCCGTCCCGCCCGGCCGACCAAACCATCGATCTCGTCCGCGACACGCTCCAGCGCTTCAGTCTCCTCCTGCTCGACCTCTTCCCACAGTTTCAGGGACCTGTCCAACAGCGTCCATTTGAGGGCATGAAAACTGTTCCATGTAAGCCCAAGCCACGCCGCGTAATTCAGATTGAGGATGTCGTTGGTGATGTAGACCCTGCCCCCATTCACTGCTGCCACCGTTCCATAGGCCATAGCGAGCATCATCCTGAATCGGGGGTTCATCTTCATCGGCACTGTGTCGATCAGGGCTTCTCCCAGCGGCGATCCCGTGAGTTTCACCTGTTTGACGGCGTAGAAGGCGCGCATCATTACTTCCATGATCAGTATCGGAATGCTGGTCACAACGAAATGACGGAAATCGTACCCTTTGACGTACATGTACTCGATCTGCTTGCCCAGGTCGGAGTCTCCCACCGGGAGGCTGTCAAGCATCCGAAGGACGTCCATGAAGGGAGCGGGTAGCCCCATGCCCTTGTTGTCGTTTGCCGAAGGGGCATTGACGTCCGACAGAAGGTGCCCGAACATGCGGCCAAGCAGTGGAAACAAGCCGCCGTCCATAGGTTTCATAGTAGTCGGATAAATCTTGAGGCCGCCGTTAACGACTACCGTGCATGTGCCGCGCCGCATGTCCAGAACGCCGAACAAGAACCCTAGTATTGGATCGTGGGACAACGACAGCAGCCGATGGTTCTGGGGGTTCAACGTTCGCGGCGGCGCCCCTAGCAACTTAGCCACAGTGCTGGAGTCTGCACCGCCAATCTTGTTCAACCTGCCGAGTTCCTCGCTCACGTCGGGTGGTACCAGACGGCCGAACACCTCCTGTACCCCTCTGTTGAATATGCCGTCCACCTCCTCCGTCCACTTGGTGGTCGGCTTGGCAGGAGCCCTCACCAACAGCAGGTCAAGCATCGCCGCGAACACGCCACACCCCCCGGCGATGGCGTAGTCCCAACCATCAAGGGCGTAACGGGCGTTGAAGTTCTTGATGTGGGCCGCGACCCGCTTATCCACGACCGCCCAATCGTTGACAGTCAGCATATCGTCCAGGTTGGCGTCTCCTGGGAACTCCGCCTCCGCCTCTTTGTAGATAGCCTCCAAGTCAACGTCCGGGAGTTCCTTGTGCCCACTCATCGCGTCCAGGTGAGACCGCTTACTCTTCTCAAAATCCGGCGTTGACTTGTCGACATCGCCTAATTCCTCCAGTTGCTCTTTGATGGCGCGAATGTCCCCGTCGATATCGTCATGAACTCCCTCGATGGTATCGGACCGCCGTTGCAGATGTCGGATGGCTTTGATGTTCCGCTGTTCGCCCTTGCCGGTCATAACGATATACCCTTGCAGTTGTCCTACGGCTTTTGGCGGGTAAGTTGATCGATGTAAGCTTTGATCTCGGCCAACTCCTCGCGGAAGTGCTCGGCGTTCGCAATGAGTCGTTCTTGGATTTGGTAGAGCTTCTCGATGGCTCTGCCCAACGCTGCCGCCAGTTTCGCGTTTCTCCGCTTCTTGGCGATGGCGTAGCCTGCAACCCCAAAGATGGCCACCGGCGCTGCCAGGACGGACACTCCGGCCGCCATTCCACCACCGACCAAAGCGCCTGCTGTCGCCAACCCGGAGGTCAGCCCGGCGGCCGACAGGCCCGCCACGGATCCCCCGAAGTAGAGGGCGGTGAACGATGCCGCGCCACCCAGTGTGCTGCCTACTGCCGCAGCCGCCGCATCGACCACCTTTGGGTGATCGCGGCCGAGCTTATCCATCGCCTCCTTTAGTGCTTTGTGTGCTTCGTCCTTCATCCGCTGGACTTCTTCGGGCCTAAGATCGTCTCCCATAATGATATTCCCTCGTTGAAAGAGTGGCGTTCGACGTTGCGCGCAATTTTCGCGTGCTAATACGCGGTATTGGTCTTCGGCAAACGACTACCTCGCCTGCACGAATGCCCGTGCCAGAAACACCCGTGGACGAAGATGACATTCCGGCTCGGACCAAACACAATGTCCGGGGTCTCCTATTCCGCGTGCCGGAACACTATCGCTTTTTCTTACATTAAATCAACTTATTAGGGACACTCTCCATCCAGAGTGCAGGGGCTGTTCAAGGCCCAGGTGCCATTTGGGCACCAATTCATTTCCGGGGCATGCGCACAAACAGAAAATCCCTCATCTTGAGATATGATAGGTGAGTGGTTACACTTGACAGATGATACGAAGCTTCCGCCACAAGGGTCTCAAGCTCCTGTTCGAGAAGGGAGACCGGCGGAAGGTACAATCGGGCCATGCAGACAAGATCGGACGCATACTCGCGCGCCTCGAAGAGGCGTCGGAGATCGGCAACATGGACCTGCCGGGCTTCCGGCCGCACCCCCTCAAGGGCGATCTTGCAGGTTTCTGGTCGGTCACGGTGTCGGGCAATTGGCGTGTAATCTTTCGCTTTGAAGGCGGCCACGCCGGCGACGTGGACCTGGTCGATTACCACTAGGAGGAATATGCCATGGCGATGAAGAATCCGCCGCATCCAGGGCTTTCGGTGCGGCACGATTGCCTGGAGCCCTTGGGGCTGAACGTCACGGAAGCGGCCAAGCGCTTGGGCGTCAGCCGCAAGCAGCTTTCCGACATCGTGAACTGTCACGCGGGCATCTCGCCTGAAATGGCAATCGCCTTCGGCTCGACAAGGCCTTCGGAGGCGGCCCGGACACGTGGCTGCGACTCCAAGCTGCCTACGACCTGGCCCAAGCGATGAAGCATGTCGATGAAATCAAGGTCGAACGGCTGTCACCCGCGGCCTGAGGAGCCGGGGCCAGCAGCGGCCGGGTCAGCCGGCGATCTTGAGGACCAGGGCTTTCGGCCCGGCGCCGTGCCGGGCATAGGAGCCGAGCGGCGTGTTGTGAACCTGGAAGCCTGCCTCCTCCAGGTGGGCGGCGGTTTCCGGGCAACCTTCCGGCAGGATCGCGTTCCGGCCGGTGACCAGCGCGTTGCATCCCAGGCGCGTCGCATCATGCGCATCAACGGGATGGAGACGAGGCACTTGGTCGTGGAGCGCCTTGCGTGCGCTCGGGTCGAAGGCGTCCGGATGGAACAGCGCGCTGCCTTGGCCCAGCGGGCACAGGCAAGTGTCGAGGGGCCGGTCCCAGGCGTCGGACAGGCGAAGGGAGCGGATCTCGGCGCCAAGGACCCTGGCGACGGCTGCGTGGAGGGCCAGGTCGTCGTCGGACCGATACCCCGCGAACATGGTCCCGTTCACGACCACCAGGTCCCGCTCGCCTTCGAAGCAACAGTCTTCCGAGAGCCTCGGCGTAGCGTAGCCCCGCACCAGAAAGAAGTTCTCCCACGCTTCGGCTTCGGGCCGCCTCGAGTCTTCCCGAAACCGGCTTGCGATGAAGGAGTCCTGCCAGACGAATCCGCCGCTCCCGGCCAGCACGAGCCTGGGCATATCGGGCTTGGGCTCCAGCAGGTCCACCTGCACATCCAGATCCTCGCGCAGAAGCCGGTAGAGGCCGCGCCACTCGGCCATGACGGCGGGCGCGGGCTCATAGTGGAGCGGCGGGCACATCAGGACCTTCATTGGCGCCTCTCCACCCTCCCCTTAGCGGCCGCTGTCCGGAAACAGTCCGGCGACATTCTCCCCCAACAGCTTGCGCTTGGCGGCGGCGCTTGCCCTGACCGCCTTCACGATGGACACCGCGTCGCCCAGCCGGTCGATGGTGGGAAAGTCGCTGCCCATGAGGACTTGGTCTTCGCCCACCATGTCCATGGCGAAACGGATTTCCCCGGGACGCCAGAACGGCGGCGCGGTGTCGATGAAGATGCGGTCCCGGAACTTGTCGAAGTAGCCCTGCTCGCGCTTGTCCCAGAAGGATGGGTTGAGCCGATTCCGCAGCGCGAACCAGGCGCCGCCCAGGTGGGTGAAGACGAAGCGCAGCTTCGGGAACTTCTCCAGCGTGCCGCTCAGCATGAGGCGCACGATGTTGATGGTGTTGTCCATGGCGCGGCCGAGGTTGCGGGTGAGGTTGAACTGCTCCATGCCGTGGGGGTGGGCCAGCGGCAGTTCCGAGGATGGGTGCACGAAGATCGGGATGTCCAGGTCCGAGACCAGCCGGTAGAACGGATGGTAGCGCTTGTCGTCCAGCAGCGCGCCGCGAATATGCGTGTTGATGCCCACGCCGCGGAAGCCCAGCTTTTGCACCGCGCGCTTGAGCTCCCGGCGGCCGCCGGCCTCCAGGGCGGGCACGTGGGCCAGCGGGATGATGCGGCCGGGGAAACGCTCGGCGACCTTGGCCATCTCGTCGTTGATGAAGCGCGCCGCCGGGACGTCGATCCAGTCCACCCAACAGCCCACGTGGAGCACGGCCCGGTCGATCCCCACCCGGTCCATCTCGTCCATCTGCGCGGCCATGTCCGCGGTCATGGCGGGCGGGCCGAAGAGCTGCACCCCGTCCCGGCGGATGGCGAGTCGGTCCGGCCGCCGCACGACGGTCTCTCCGGCGCGGATCAGAGGTTTCGGGTTCCGGTAGTGCTCCTCCGGCATCCAGTGGTGGTGCGCGTCGATGATCAGCGTCTTCGGCATGGGGTCTCCTCAGGCATCCGCGCCCCTGCTCGGGGCTACGATCCAGATGCACGCCAACGATAGCACACACAGGACAATACCGATCCAGCCCGAGCTGGCATAGCTGCCCGAAAGGTCGTGCAGGTAGCCCGCCAGCCAGGGGCCGACGCCCGCGCCCATTCCTATGCTGAAAGCCAGGAAACCGATGATCGAGCCGAAATGCTCGCCATGAAAGATATCGGCGGCGATGGTCGGATAGAGCCCTTGGCGCGACCCGAAACCCACGGCGAACAGCGGCGGGTACAGAGACACCACCATGATCTCCGACATCCCGTCGAGGTTGAGGATCACCAGGAGACCGCCCACCAAGGCCAGGCTGCCGATGGTGTAGGCGCGCTCGCTGCCGATCCGGTCCGAGAGCGTCCCCATGCCGATCATGGTGAAGGTAGTGAAAAACCCGGTGAGGCCCAAGACCCAGGCGCCGAACTCCCGCGAGAGTCCCGCGTCCACCATGGCAGCCACCTGGTGCACCAGCACCATGTGCACCGGGATGGCCCCCAGCACGAACCCCCCGGCCAGCGCCCAGAACCGGTAGTTGCGGAACGCCGCGGCGAGAGTCACGCCGCCTTCCCGCGCCCGGCGCGGACCTCCGCTTCCCGCTGCGGTGGTAGCACCGAAATCCGGAAGCAGCCCCATGTCCTGCGGCTGGCGCCGCTGGAAAAGCAGGTTGAGCGGCACCACCGCCGCCACCATCACGCCGGCCAGCATCAGATACGCGTTGCGCCAGCCCAACGTGACGATCAGCCACTCCGTGGCCGGCACCACCAGAAAGATCCCGGCGCCGATGCCCGAAGCCGCGAGGCCCATGGCCATGCCGCGCTTGCGAACGAACCAGTTGCTGATGACCGTGGCCTGCGACGTCATGGGCAGCGCGGCGAAACCGAGCCCCACCAGAAGCCCCATGCCCAGGTAGTAGTGCCAGACGGCCCGGGTCATGGCGCTCACAATGAAGCCCGCCGCCATGAGACCGGCACCCGCCGGGAACACGACCCTGGGGCCGAGCCGGTCCAGCATGTGCCCCCAAGCCGGCGCGGAAACGGTCCACGCCACCGAGCCCAGGGCCAGCGCGCCGGCCGCCAACCCCCGGCTCCACTGAAACTCATCGATGACCGCCACGAAGAAGAGCGCGAACGCCGCGCGGCACCCGAAGGCAGCGGCAACCGTCATGAACGAGATGCCCAGCACCACCCACGGATACGTGCGGTTGAGCCGTACCGTGCGAGCCGAAGCGGAATCGGCGGTTAAGGTTTCCAAGTGGATGGTATCCGGTGTTCTCGGGCCGGCCGCCTATGACAACCTGGGGACAATCTCGTCGCTCAGGAACCGGATCACCGAAGCGTAGTCCCGGCCGAGCTTGGCGAAGGATATCTGTTGGAACCCGAGACGCTCGGCTTCGGCCGCGAGCTCCAGGATCGGTTCCACGCAGTCCGACGGCCGGCCGGCCACGAAGCAGGCCCGCGGCATGGCGTCGGTCACCAACTCCCTGGAGGCCTGCTCGATGGTCATCCCCGAGTGAAGAGCCTCCCGGATGCGGTTGACCTGATCGTAGTCGATGCCGATGCGCGCGAACTCCTCGGGGCTGTACCCCAGGGCCTGGAGGCTCACCATGTGGTGGGCCGAGTACTTCTTGGCCTCGGCCAGCGCCTCCTCCGGCTCCTCCGATACCGCCAGGTTGATCTCGCAGACCTTCCGCAGCTTCTTGTCGGGATCCACCGCACGGGCGGCTTGGTCGGCGCCGGCCATGGCCTGCTCAAGCCGGCCGAGCTTGTGCATGGAAATGAAATAGCCGCCCATGAGCACCCCCTCCATGGTCTCGCCGGCGATGGCCAGGAACCGGGGTCCGACGCCGCCGCCGTAGAAACGCACCGGAGCGGCGGGAGGACGCACCAGCTCGATGTGCCCGCGGGGGTTCATGTGGAAATAGTCGCACAGGACGGGATACTCGTCGAAGCGCACCCTTTCGCCGCGAAACAGCGTGCCCAGGAAACCCACCGTTTCCCGGACCACGCGGAAGGGCTTGGTCATCTCCAGGTACTGCGGCACCTGACCCTTGCTGCCCTTGGCGATGCCGAGGCTGATCTCGCGGCCCTCGGTGAGCTCCGAGATGGCCAGCACCGAGTCGGCCACGTCGATGGGATTGCGGAAATACGGCACCAGGATGGCGGTGCCGACCTTGAGGGGCGCGCGGGCGGCGATGGCCGTCGCGACGCTCAACACGTTGCGGTAACGGAGCGAATCGCTGAGCCAGACTTGCTTGAAGCCCCGTTCGGCTCCAAGCTCGGCCAACTCCACCAACTCCCGCGTGGTGTAGTAGGAAGCCGCCTGCAGCACGAACTGGAGCCCGAACTCCCCCGAAAATATCGCCATCCCCTCCCCCTTTCGGCATGACGTCCCATGGGGGGATGTATCCCGATTCCGACACGGCCTGCAAGGCCACCGCAATCGTCAGGAGCCGGGATGGCGGGTTCGAATCACGCGCTCCGGATTCGGGATGCCACTAGGAACCGGCGGCGTGACGCTCTTCCCGGAGTGCGGCGATCCGGTCCTCGATGGGGGGATGGCTGGCAAAGAGCATCCGCAGCCCGCCCTTGCGCACGCCGGAGATTCCCATTGCCGCCAATTGTTCCGGCATGTGCTCGGGCTCCACGCTCCGCTGGAGCGCCTGGAGGGCGCCGATCATGCTGGCCTTGCCCGCCAGATACGCGCCGCCGGCGTCGGCCCGGTACTCACGCCGGCGCGAATACCAGCAGACCACCATGCTGGCCAGGACTCCGAGAAGGATCTGCGTGACGATCACGGTGGCGAAGTAGCCCATGCCGTAGCCCCCTTCGCCGTCCCGGTGGAGCGCGCGGTCCACAATGTATCCGATCACGCGGGAAAGGAAGATCACGAAGGTGTTGAGGACGCCCTGGATCAGGGTCAGCGTCACCATGTCGCCGTTGGCCACGTGGCTCACCTCGTGGCCCACCACGGCCGCAGCCTGCTCCGCGTTCATGGCCCGCAAGAGGCCCGTGCTGACCGCCACCAACGATTTGTTACGGCTCGGGCCGGTGGCAAAGGCGTTGGGCTCCGGGGAATCGTAGATCGCCACCTCGGGCATGGTGATGTTCGCGGCCCGGGCGTGATCCTGCACGGTCTTGACGAGCCAGATCTCGGTGTTGTTCCGGGGCTGATCGATGACCGTCAACCCCATCCATCTCTTGGCCGTCCACTTGGAGATGGCCAGGGAGATGAAGGCGCCGCCCATGCCGAAGATGAAGGAAAAGGCCAGTAGCGGCCAGAAGTCGACGCCGTATTGAAAAAGCAACCAGTCAAGGCCGAGCACGCGGAGCGCAACGGCCAGCACGAAAAGTATCGCAAGGTTGGTGATTAGAAAAAGAAAAGCGCGTTTCATGGAACTGTTCCCTTCCTGTCGCGAATATCAGCCCTCGACAACCAGTCTACAATGCAGACCCTGCCGAATCAATTTCGCCGGGCACCCGGGACTTCGAAAAATTTGATCATTCGTGCCGGCGAGTAAAGGGATCGTTCCACCTCGCCTATTCGATTTCCCGCACCGTGGGCAGCCGCACGAGGCCGTAGAAGGCCATCATCGCCACCAGGAAACCGCCCAGGGCCACCGCCGCCGGCGCTCCCGCGTACTCGGCCACAGCGCCCGCCACCGCGCCTCCCAGGGGCATGAGGTCCCAGGTGAGGCCGAACAGCCCCAGCACCCGGCCGCGCAGCTCGTTGGGGAGGTTGAGTTGCAAAATCGTGTTGATGGAGGTCAGGTAGATCTGGTTGAACAACCCGAGCAAGAAGATCAGTCCCAAGGACAAGGGAAACGACGACGAGTAGGCGAACAGAATGAGCAGCGTCCCGAAGGTCGCCGCCCCCGCCAGCACCTGCCACCCCCTGCGCCCGGCCTGGGCCAGATAAGCGACCGTCAACGTGCCCAGCAGCGCGCCCACGCCGGAGGACGACTGGAGCAGCCCGAACCCGCGGGAGTCCACCAGCAGGATATCCCGGGCGAAAACCGGCATCAGGATGACGAAGGACATGCCGAAGATACTGTTGAAGCAGGTGAGTCCCAGCAGGCTGTAGAAGAGCTGGTTCCGGCGGACGAAGTCGAGGCCGGCGAGGATATTGCGCCACACGCCGCCCTGCGGCTGCCCGACCAGAGGACGGCTCCGGATGAACCCCCACAGCGCCACCGCCAGCGCCGAGCTCACGAAGCAGGCGATAAAGGTATGGCCGACGCCGAACCAGTGAATCAGCAAGCCGGCGAGCCCGGGGCCCACAAGACGGCACGCCTGCCACACCGAGCTTCCCAGGGCCACCGCATTGGCGATCTCCTCACGCGGCACCATCTCCGGCAGCAGCGCGTACCGGCTGGGCCGGTCGAAAGAACGCAGGAAACCGGAATTGAACGCAAACACGAGCACGTGCCAGAAGGCGATGCGCTCGGTCAGGATCAGCAGCCCCAACACCAGGTAGGCCAAGGCCAGCATAGACTGGGTGAGCACCATGATGCGGCGCTTGTCGGCCCGGTCCGCGATGGCCCCGCCCACGAGCACCAGCGAAACCCGCGGCACGGCGTAGGCGATCCCGGCCACCCCCAGCATCAGGGGCGAGTCCGTCAGCAGAAACACCAGCCAGGCCTGGGCCGCCATCTCCATGTTGAGCGCCAGCACCGAGGAGAGCTGCCCCAACCAGTAGAAGCGGTAGTTCCTGTGGCGCAGGCCGGCGAACAGCCGGCCAAGCATGGTTTCGGATTTCATCAGCGGCTTTGTTTCCAGGGGCCTTTTGGGTATAGAACCCGATGGGCGCGCCGTCCACCGAAGGGCACTCCACGGAGAATGAATCGATGAAAGTGAGCCTTTTTACCGAGGTGCAGTGCCCGTCGGGAAGCGTTCCCGCCGAGTTGCTGCAGCAGTTTCTCGAACAGGCCGAGCTGGCCGACAACCTTGGCTACGACGGTTATTGGGTCGCCGAGATCCATTTTACGCCCAGCTTCTCTCTCCTGTCCGCCCCTTACGTGGTGCTGGGGGCCGCCACCCAGCGGACCCGCAACCTGCGCCTCGGGGTCGCGGTCAACACCCTGCCCGTCCATCACCCCATGCAGCTTGCGGAGCAGGCCGCCACCCTGGACGTGCTGAGTAACGGCAGGATGTGCTTCGCGGCCGGCGGCGGGCATCCCCACACCCGGGCCTACGAATGTTTCGGCGTGGAGCACGAGCACGTGCGGGACCTCATGGAGGAGAGCATCGAGGTCATCCGGCTGGCCTGGACCCGGGAGGCCGTGGAGTACGAGGGACGGTTTTTCCGGATCCCCAGCATCGTCGCCAACCCCAAGCCCGTGCAGCAGCCCCACCCGCCCATCTACACCGCCGCGAGCTCCCTCGACGGCGTGAACTTCGCCGCGCGAATGGGCCTCAACCTGTTCATACCCGTTCACGTGCGGACAGCGGAGGAACTGCGCGAATTCTCCGCCGTCTACTGGGAGGCGCTGGCGGCCCACGGCCACGACCCGGAAGAGCACGAGCTCGGCCTGCTCCTGCCCATGCACGTCGGCGGCACCGCCGCCGAGGCCGAGACCCGATCCGAGGCCGGAGTCATGAGCTACTACGACGTGATCCGGGAAACCCGCGGGAGCTACGCCCAGTGGCTCATGTCGCAGGGACGGCCGCTGCCCGACCGGCTGCGGAAGAACGCCGCCGCCGGCAGCCTGTCCTTCGACCGGGTGTGCAGCGAGTTCGCCGCCATCGGCACGGCGGACCGGGTGGTGGAAAGGATCGGTGAACTGGCTCGCGACACCGGCGCGGGCCACGTGCTGGCGTGGATGAACATCGGCAGCGTCTCCCACCCCCACATCAAGGAGTCCATGCAGCGCTTTACCGAGGATGCCTTGCCCGCAGTGCGGGCGATCTAGTGTCCCGGCCGGGAACCTGCTTCGTCCTCTGCCGAGGCTTCGGCTTCTTCCCGCGCCGCCCGTGCCCGCGGTCGTAGCGCGTCTCCCAGACGGCCCAGCACCACCAGGATCAGCCCGGCGCTGACGGACACCGTGGCGATCAACAATGCCACCCCCGCCTGGGTAGCGTGGAAGGTGCTTTCGCTCGTCAGGGCCGCGGACACGGCGTAGACGCCATACCCCGCCGCCAGGGCTCCCCAGGCAAACAGCACCGATGCCGCCAACGCCATCACGGAACCGAACCTCACATAAAGCCGGCGGCGAGTCAATGTGGACCCGGCCGGCGAAAGTTGCTAGCTAGTGATACATGGCGGGAACACTCAAAGGCATCAGGATTCTGGAAATCGCCAACTACGTCACAGGCCCGTTCGCATCCATGCTCATGGCCGACCTCGGCGCCGAGGTCATCAAGGTCGAGGACCGGGAACGCGGCGACCCGTTCCGCGGTTGGGGCGGCGGGAAAATGTATTCAGCCACCTTCTGCAGCCTGAACCGAAACAAGAAGAGCATCACCCTGGACCTCCGCAACGAGGAGGGACAGGAAATCTGCCGCAAGCTCGCCGCCGGGTCGGACGTGCTCGTGGAGAACCACCGCCCAGGGGTCATGGCCCGCCGCGGGCTCGGCTACGACACCCTCCGCGAGTTGAACCCCAAGATCATCTACTGCTCCATCTCCGGATTCGGCCAGGAGGGACCCTACTGCGACCGCCCCGGATACGACACCGTGGGCCAGGGAATGAGCGGACTTCTGAGCCTCCTGACGGATCCGGATGATCCCAAGGGAATGGGCATCTCCCTGTCCGACCACCTCACCGGGGTGTATGCGTGCTACGGCGTGCTGGCGGCGCTGGTGAACCGCATGATGACCGGAGAGGGACAGATCATCGAGACCTCCCTGCTGCGGGCGTCGGTGTCTTTCACGGCCGAGAACTGCGCCCGTTACTTCGAGACGGGCGTGGTGCCCAGCAGGGCCGACCGTACGCGCACCGCCGGCGTGTTCGCCTTCGTCGACCGCGACGGCAGGCCCTTTGTCGTCCACTTGTCCTCGCCCAACAAGTTCTGGCTGGGGCTCGTGGAAGTCGCGGGGAAACCCGAGTGGGCGGAAGACCCTCGCTTCGCCGAAAAGGAGGGCCGCACTGAACACCACGACCTGCTGGAGCGGGAGCTTCAGGCCATCTTCGAGCGGGACTCGCGCGACGTGTGGCTCAGGAAGCTCGAGGAACACGACGTGCCCTCCACCCCCCTGAACAACCTCAAGGACATGTTCGACGACCCGCAGGTCCGGCAGTACGGCTTTCCCATCGAGGTGGAGCACCCGAAGATGGGCAAGGTCAAGCTGGTCGGCAGCGGCGTCAACATGAGCCGGACCCCCCCGGAGACCCCCACCCCTCCGCCCATGCTCGGCGAGGACACCGAGGAAATCCTGCAGGGCCTGGGATACGGCGCGGAAGCCATCGAGGGGCTGCGCGGCCGGCAGGTCATCTAGGAGAGTACCCGACAGGCCCCTGGCCTGACGGGTTGCCCCGGCCGGCGGGGAGGTTCGAGAAGGCGCCTGCCGCGTTTCAGCCGATGCGATTCCATGTCGTTTTGCGTTGATTCCTGATCGCCAATTCTGATAGGAAGCTTAATTCTCTTGTAACACGGTTGCTTGCGGGACAGCCCCGCGTGACTCACGCCGATGTCGCGCCGACGCAAGGACCCGGTTCATGGAACGGATGACAGTGATGATTTACAACCCCAAATCCGCCAGCCTCATGGTCGCGCTGTCCCTGTTGGTGAGCTCCTGCGTCTCCATCGACGAGCACGAGCAACTGAGCCGCGAGAAGCAGCGTGTGGACGTGGACAACGCCACGCTGACGCAGAACCTGGAGCGCCGCGGGCGCGAGGTCACCACCCTGGAAGCGAGGGTCGAAGAACTTACGCAAGATGTCAACCGGCGCCAGGGGCTGCTGGATCAAAGGGGACGGGAGCTCACAGACGCCCGCCGGCAGATCAGCGAGTTGACGGAGTCCCTGGCGCAACTCCGGCAGGAGTTGACTACCGCCATCGCCGAACGGCGCGGGACCGTGGACCGCTATCGCCGTCGAGTGGCTACCCTCACGGCCGAACGGGACAATACGTCCAAGGCCGTGGATGACCTCACCGCCCGGCTCGACCAGCGCGCCGCCACGGCACGAGAACTGGACGCCAAGGCTCGGGAATCGGCCGGTCTCCGGGACTCTCTGGTGAAGCAGAACGCGCTTCTTTCGGCGGCCAAGACCAACCTGGAGGAGAATGTCGCCGCGCTCGTGCGCAAGCGGGACGAATTGACCTCGCGAGTGAGCGGGCTTGAGAACGAGGTCGCGCGACAGGATCAGGCCATCGCGAGGATGAACGCGCAAACCGGCCGGCTGAACGATGCGAAACAGTCCCTGGAGGCGGAAATCGCCGGCCAGAAGGCGGGGGCGGCGCAGTTGCAACAACGCATGTCGGAAACGACAAACTTGCTGGACCGGACCCGCGCCGAAAGGGAACAGGCCCTGACGGATCTCGCGGCCAGGGAACAGGAGTTGGCGGACGCCGTCGCGTCCCGGGAGCAGGTCCGCACCGGGAAGGACCGGGAAATCGCCACCCTGACGAAGAACCAGCAAGACCTTACCAGGCAGCTAGCCGACCTGAAGGCGGGACATGACGCCGCCACGCGGCAACTGCGGCAACAACTCGAAGAAGCCACGCGTTCGCTGGAACGGACCGGTGCCGAAGACAAGGAAACAGAAGAAAAACTGGCTGCCCTCACCTCCGCCCACAACGAGACCGTCCGCTCACTGGAACAGACTCGCGCCGAAAGGGACAGGGCCGTGGCCGATGTGGCCGTCAGGGAACAGGCCGCCGCGCAACTGCGGCAGCGGCTGGACGAAACCAACCCGCCCCTGGAACAGACCCGTACCGGAAAGCAGCAGGCCGTGGACACGGCAGGCGCCGACAAGCAGGAACTCACCCTGCAGATGGCCCGGGCAACGGCCGAGCGCGATGCGCTCAAGCAGCAGATCGAGGACAAGCTCGTGCTGGAACCCTACTGGCAGTGGATCTTCGGCGCGGTGGTGGGCCTCGGAGCCCTCGGCTGGGGCACCAGGTGGTTCCGGGCGTGACCGTGGGAACGTCAGTCCTTGATGTCCGGCCAATCCCGTAACAGCTTTCCGTAGCCGGAGATGCTGCACGAGAACCCCACCCTCGAGAGCATGAACCAGAGCATGGCGGGATTGCTGGCCACCACCGGCCGCGCCAGGCTTTGCTCGATGCGGTCCAGGACCTTCAGCGGGTCCAGCACCGCCCCCTGAAAATAGATCGCCGCAACGTCAGGGTTTGCCTTGAGCGCCTTTTCCGTGAGGGCGTACACGTCCTCGGGCTCGACCGTCATGGCCTCGCGGTAGTCATCGAAGGTGTCCGCGGGGGAAACCGGGTCGATGGCGCTATCGGTGAGATAGTCGCGAATCCGCTTGTTCATGACCTCGACGAACGGGGTCAACAGCAGCACCCTCGGAGTCGACAGGGCCTTGAGGGCCTCGACGCATGACTCCAGCGCCGTCGTCACCGGGACGTCCAAGGCCTCCTTCAACCTCCCCAGCAGTCCCGGATTGAGGACCTCCACCGGAGCCCCGCTGACGATGACGCCCTGCCAACCCCGCTCCCGCGCCAGCCGGGCGGATGTCTCCACCACCATGTCTCCGGTGCCCGCAAGGCTCTCCAGGGAGCCGCGCACGATTCCCAACCCTTCGAACTCCATCTCCACTTCCTGGGGAATGAACGCCCTGAACGGCTCGAAGTGCGGGCTCGAGCTCGATATCGGCGTGACGAAACCAATCTTGACCGGATCTGCCATGACGCCCTCCTGTTCCCGTATCCGCTTTTTCTAGAACGAACGCGCGGCAATCCAACTGCCGCCGATGAAAGTTCCCAACGTGCTTCCCAGATTCGAGAATACCACCACCAGAAGGATGCGTGAGACGGGATTGCGCCAAAGCCCCTTGGGAAAGGCGCTCACTACCTCGCCCATGGCCTCCAGGTCGGCCACGGTGGGCTTCTTGACCCATGCCTGGACCAGTCCCGAAACCCATCCGGCGGCGATGGTCGGGTTGAGGCTGGTGATGGGCGCGGCCAGAAAGGCCGCCAGCACCGTCAACGGGTGGCCCAGGGCCAACGCCGCCCCGACAGCCGCCAGAACGCCGTTTGCCAGCACCCAGATGGAGATGGACTCCAACGAGTGGGCGGCGCCGGCGCGGTAGAACCCGTAGGCGACGACCGCCACGATCAGGGAAGGCACCAGCCACTTGACGCCACCGGACCAGTATGAGGGGGCCGGCACCGTTTCGAGGGGCGCCAGCGGCTGGTCCCGAAGGATCTCGCGGGCGATGCCCGGCACGTGCCCCGCGCCGACGATGGCCACCACCCTCTCCCCTTCGGCCTCCCTGATCTTCTGCGCCAGGTAGGCATCCCGCTCGTCGATGACGGTCCACTTCACGTCGGGAAAGGCCTTGGCGAACTCCACCAGGACATCCCCCATCCCGTCCTGGCGCTTGAGATCGTCCAGCGTCTCCTTGTCGATCTCCGGCTCTGCCAAGGCGCTGGTGAGAAGCAGGAAGAGGAGCTTCAGCTTTTTCCACGGCCCGAGGCGCCGCCAGGTCCTCTTCATGGTCACCTGGACGTCGCGGTCCGCGAGCACCAGCTCCGCGTCACGCTCATGGGCCAGCCGGATGCCCTCCAGCATGTCGGCCCCGGGCCGCACCCCCAGCCGATCGCCGATGCGCTTGTAGAACGCCGACATGATCAACTGGCTCAACAGGAGCGTCGCCTTGCCCTCCTTGATGACCTTGAAGACATCGGTCTTCTGCCACGCATCGGGCCGGGTAAACGCCTCGTAGCGGGCCTGGCACAACTCCACGCAGATGGCGTCGGGGTCCACCATCTCGACGGTCGCGCGCACGTCGTCGACGCTCTCCAACGACACGTGCGCCGTGCCGACGAGATAGACGTCCCGCCCCCGGTCGCGCAGCCGCCGGGTATTCGCGGGGAGCCCGGCGACGGCCGGGCCCTGTGAACCGCCCGTGTCCACCCGGTTCAAGCCTGGGCCACCGGCCCGTCGTAGTCACGCAGCCAGCCGATGAACTGAACGATCTGGTCCACCATGTAGTCGTGGTACGCCTTGCCCTTTTCGGGGGAAGCCTTGATGGAGGGGCTGAAGGATCCGGTGGGCACGATACGGCGCTGTTCGGCGCTGGTCCAGGGAATGTCGATGACTTCGTGCGGCGCGGAAAAGAGGTCTCCGTGAGACCACGGCGAGAAGTTCTTGTCGAAGTCTACCTGCGACGTGGTCAGCTTCTCCTGTTTGATCAGGTGCGGGTACTTGTACCAGCACTCCGAAATCTCCAGCTCGCCGCTGTGATGCTCCTTGGCCTCCTTGATCTCGTTGGCGATTTTCTTGGCGATCTTCACCGGGTCGATGACCGCGAAGAAGACCTCGGGCATCTCGAACTCCCGGAGGTTCTTGGTGGCCGCCAGCAGGCCCGGGAGGTTGGCGCCCTTGTGGCCGTTGATAATGAGGATCTTCCGGAAGCCGTGCTTGTGCAGGCTCCGGCTCATGTCCTGGATCACCGCCATCAGGGTCTCTGTGCGGAGCGAGATGGTTCCCGGGAATCCCAGGTGATGCGGCGAGTCACCGAACCACAGCGGCGGCGTGCACAGCGTCCCGGTGGCGCGGGCCACATCCTCCGCCAGAGCGATGGCGATGAGGCAATCCAGTCCTAGCGGACCCGCGGGCCCGTGCTCTTCCGTGCTGCCCACCGGGCAGATGATCATGTCCGAGTCCTCGAGATAGGCCCCGACATCCTCCCAAGTCAGTTCCTGAAGCCATACCGAGCCGCGTTGCGCCGCCATTGTCGTCTCCTCCCGTTTATCGGGTCATGCCTGTCCTACGGCGCCGTCTCCGCAACGCCCGCGGTTCCCGGTTATTTGATCGCCAGGGGATTCGTCGGGGAACCCACGGCCCCGGTGACCGGCAGCGCCGGCGCCACGAACATGAACTCGTAACGCCCGTCCTCGGCGCAGTCCTCCGCCAACTCGTCCAGATGGAAAATCTCGCCCACGGTGAGGCCCATGTTCGGAATGCTGACCCAGTGCCACGGCTGGTTGGCCTCCCGGGTCTGGTTGGGCCGGACCTCCACCCCCCAGGTGTCCGTGGCCACCGCGGCCACTTCCCTGGCGTGGAGCCAATCCAGGGTTTCGAAGCCCAGGCCCGGGGCGTCGCCGCCCGGATAGCCGTCCCACGACCCTGCGTCCCGCTTGGCCTTGATCTGGCCCGTCCGCACCAGCACGAAGTCGCCCCGGCGCACCTCCACGTCCTCGCTCTTCAGGGTGCGGTCGAGGTCCCGGCTGGTGATGGCGTAGCCGTCCTTGAGCCACTCGCTACCCTTGGCCCGGGCCACGTCCAGCAGAACGCCGCGGCCCACCATCTTGTCGCGGGTCTTCTCGATGCCGTTCCTGGCCGCGCCGCCCGAGGTCACCAGCCGGCAATCGTAGCCGTTGTACATCCGGTCTTCATAGAAGATGTGCGCCAACCCGTCCCACTGGGTGCCCGCCTGAAGCGGCATGATGATCACGTCGTCGGCGCCCCGGATGCCGCGGTGGTCGAGCACCCCCGAATAGGCGTCGGTGCCGGTCCGGAGCATGAGGTGGATGGGGTTGAAGCGGCCCATGGCCGGGTAGTTGCTCTTGCCCCCCTGCGGACCGTTGGCGTCGAAATCGAGGGCCAGGGAGAACACCCGGCCCCTGCGCACGAGTTGCGCGGCGGCGACGATGTCCTCGGGAGTGGTGAAATTGAGCGTGCCGACCTCGTCGTGCTCGCCCCACCGGCCCCAGTTGCGGAGCCGCTTGGCCGCTTCCCGGATACGCTCCATGGTGAGTTTCGGACGCCTTCGAGTCGCCAAGACCAACCTCCTCGGCTGCTGATCGGGTTGAAACTGTCAACGGGATTGCCTATGAATTCCCCGTATGTCGTCCGTCGCCGACAACGGCAAGGGTCAGAAGGTGATGCTCGGCTTCGTGGTGCGGCGTTGCGCCAGGGAACTCGGCCACGCCCCCGCTCCTCACGAATTCGCCGCCTGGGCCAACAACCAGATTCTCGACGGAGAACCCTACCGCATCTTCGGGCAAGCCATCTCGGCCGAGGCCGCGAAGATCATGCTGCACAGCCTCGACCGGCTCGTGACCGTCCGCTCACGGGAGGTCATTCTCGGTCAGCCCGATGCTCCCTGAGGCGCCGGCGGGATACAACACTAGGAAGCCTTCCTCACCGCGTCGCTGATGTCCAGGTTGTAGAGCCGGGCGCCGTTGTCCTGCAGGATCTTCGTCTTGGCGTCCTTGCTCATGTCTTCCCGTTGCTTCAGGTAGTCGCTGGACAGGACTTCCCGATCGCCGTGGGGCATATCCGAGCCGTAGACCACCTGCCCGTCGCCCACCAGCTCCACCACCTCGGGCAAGAGCCTGTCTTCCACTTCCGCGCTCAGGTAGAGATTCCCCTGCCGCATGTACTCCATGGGCGCCAGCTTGGCCTTGGGAACCGTGTCCGGGAGGATATCGGCGAGGAAGTTGCCCGAGTGGCCGAAGCGATGGTCCAGACGGTCAATCATGAAGTGGACCCACTGGCATCCGGCTTCGAGAAATCCCACGCGCATGGTCGGGAAACGGTCCAGCAGGCCGCTGTTGATCATCGCCGAGAAGCCCAGAAGGACCGGCATGAGAAACGCGTTGACGGACGACGGATAGATGTGGGTGAAGAGACCGCTGAGGGCCGGACATGACCAGCCCACGTGGATCGCCAGGGTCAGGTCTCTCTCCACCAGCGCCTCGTAGAACGGCAGGAAGGCGGGATCGTCCAGCATGCGGTCGCCGATGGTGCCCAGCACCATGACGGCCACCGCGCCAAGGCCGTGGGCTTCCCTTACCTGCTCCACCGCCCCTTCCACGTCGTCCAGGTTCACCACCGCGGCCCACTTGAGCCGCTCGTGGGCGCCTATCTGATCGCCCAGGAAACGGTTGTACGCGGTGCTCATGGCGGTGACCAGCCCAGGGTTCGCGGCCAGGGGGTAGGCCAGGAACAGCGTCGGATAGAGGACCTGGAGCGAGATTCCCTCCTTGTCCATGGCCTCGATCCGCTCCTTGATCCCGTGGATCTCCATGCTGCCGATGGTGTCGGACTTCTTCTGCGCGTGGGGCGTCTTCTTCCCCTGGTAGCTGGCCGGGGTCCCCAGATTGTGGGCGCCGCGCCCTACCCGGCGCGGGTACATCTGCTCCTCGATCATCCAGTAGACCATCTTGTCGATGGCCACCACCCGCGGCCGTTGCGCTCGGAACGCCGGGTCGAAGTATTTGTCGCTGAACGTGGTTTCGCTTTCCTCGACGTGTCCGTCCGCGTCAACCAGATACATGTTTCACCTCCGTGTGTTGGGCCGGGCCCGCTTCGATCATCCTTGGGCGCGGCCCCTCTGGATTTAACCTAACCGGTCGGGCAGTTCAAGGCTGGCGGGCTTTGTTGGCCCCCCGCGTTGACACGGCGTAGAAAAATTCCTAGGGTGCATGGCTTCACCGATGACACGGAAGCTCATCGGGAACATTCCTGACAAACGACGAGGAGGGTAATCATGGTCCGAATCATTTCGAGCCTTCTGATCGCGGCAGTCGCGCTGGCCGGCACGGCACCGGTCCTGGCCCAGGACATGCCAAAAATACCCATCGGCTCGTTCGACAAGCCGTCGTTCGGCCACACCACGGCGTCTCTGATCGAGGCCAACGAATTCGACAAGAAGCACGGCATCGATCTCCAGTGGACCTTCAAGAAACCCCGCGCGGCCAACACGGACTTCGCCACCGGCAGGGACAAGATCACCATCGCCTCGGCGGTCCTGTCGGAAGCCAACCGCCGGCTCAAGGGGGTCAAGTCCGTATACCTCTTCAACGTGCTCAACGGCCACGGCGCGCTGTTGACCATGGACCCCGCCATCAACAGCATCGCGGACCTCGAGGGCAAGAGCCTGGGGGCGGTCACCGTGACCACCAACTACGCCATGTTCCGCTACTTCGCCCAGAAGGCCGGGGTCGACCTGAACAAGGTGGCCGTCCAGTCCACCAACACCGCGGGATTGGCGACTCTGCTGATGGCCAAGCGCGCCGACGCGGTGCACATCTGGGAGCCCAACTATTCCAAGATGCTGGTGGGCAATCCCGGCAAGCTCAAGATGATCGAATACTTCCACCAGTGGCAATCGATACACGGGGCGCCGCAGAGAGGCTTCCTCGGCATTGCCGCGCACGAAGACTGGATTGCCGCCAACAAGGCGCTGATCCCGAAGATCTACGCGGCCTTCGAGGAGTTGGCCAAGTGGCTGCCGACGCACCATGAGGAGGCCGCCACGATCATCGAGAAGGAGGCCGGCGTGCCCAAGGAGGCGTTCCTGATGGCCCTCGCCACGGCCCGCTATCCCCTGGACGTGGTGCCAGCACAAGAGATCGAAGCCAACATGAAGGCGCTTTTTCAGGCTGGCATCGACAGCGGCTACATGAAGAAGATGCCGGACGACGGCATCATCTACCGCGGCAAGGTCCGCTAGTCAGGCGCCGCTTCCGGCATGGAAATCGACGCGCCCCCCGCCGCATCGTCTCCGACGCAGCCCCGGGAAGCGTGGCATGCACGCCTCCTGGGGCTCATGGCCCACCGGAAGGAGCCGATCATCTCCTTCGCGGTGATCCTGGCCGCTTGGCAGATCACCTCCTTCTTTCTGCCACCCTACCTGGTCCCCGGCGTCGGCGTGATCTTCGCCGCGTTCATCGAGATCGTCTCGAGCCTCACTCTGTTGGGAGACGTGTTCACCACCATGGGGCGGATCTTCCTGGGGCTCATCCTGGCGTTCATCAGCGGCACCATCCTGGGCGTGTTCATGGGCTTCACCGAGGCGGTGGAAAAGTACACCCTGCCGGTGCTCCACTTCATCATGGGCATCCCGGCGCTCTCCTGGGTGGTCTTCGCCATCATCTGGTTCAGCCACGTGGAGACGCGCATCGCCTTCATCCTGCTGGCCGGCTCCCTGCCCAACTTTGCGCTGATCATCCACGACGGCATCAAGAGCATCTCCAAGGAGTACCTGGACATGCTGCGGGCCCTGCGCCCCACGCGCAAACAGCTCTTCTCCAAGCTCATCCTGCCGGGAATGATCCCCGCGGTGCTCACCGCGTGGAAGGTAAACCTCGGGCTCGCCGCCCGCGTGGTCATCGTCGCCGAGCTGGTGGGCGCCACCCGGGGCGTGGGCAACAAGCTGCTGCTGGCGCAGGAACTTTTCGAGATGCCCAAGGCCATTGCATGGACCTTGGTGCTGGTGACCTTTCTGCTCATCACCCAGCTCACCATTCTCGCGCTGGAGAACAAGCTGCTGCGCTGGCGTCCGGCGAAAACGGGAGGCATGGCCACGTGAGCGCCGATGCCGTCATCCGCATGCAGGACGTAAGCATGGTCTTCACCTCCGTGGACGGCGACCGTTTCACCGCGGTGGAGAAGCTGAACCTGGAGGTCGGCAGCGGCGACATCGTCGCCATCGTGGGCAAGACCGGCTGCGGCAAGTCCACCACGTTCAACCTGCTGCTGGGCCTCGACCAACCCACCTCCGGATCGATCACGCTGCTGGACCACGACCCCTACGCGGAGTTCGACTACTTCCGGTCCAAGCTGGGGGTCATCTTTCAGACCGACCGGCTACTGCCCTGGCGCACGGCGCTGGAGAACGCCCGGGTGGGGCTGGAAATCCTCGGGTACGAAGAAAAGGAGCAGAACGACATCGCCCTCGAATGGCTGCACAAGCTGGAGCTTCAGGGTTTCGAAGACGCCTATCCCCACGAGCTGTCCGGCGGCATGCGCCAGCGAGTGGGCATGGCCCGGGCTTTCTGCCTCACGCCGGAGATCTTCTTCGCCGACGAGGCCTTCGGCCACCTGGACCAGTCCACCGCCAGGCGGTTGCGGGAAGTGTTCCTGGAACTCGTCAACGAAAGCCGGAAGACCTGCCTCCTCATCACCCACAACATCCACGAGGCGCTGGAGATCGGCTCACGCCTGGTCATCCTGGGCAAGCCCGGCAAGGTCCTCGCCGACATGGAGACACCCACCAACGCCACCCGCGCCGAGATGGCCGAGTTCGAGGAACGGGTCCTCGACATCATCGAGAGCAACGAAGTGGTGGGGTAGCGGCAACAGCCCGCCGCTACCCCAGCATCTGGCTCGGCAGCCACAGGGAGATCTGCGGGAAGCTCACCAGGATGATGAGGGTCACCACGTCCATCAGGAAAAACGGCAGGATGCCCTTGAAGATATCCTCCAGGCGCACCATGCCGTGCGCCGCGGCATTCACGGTATAGACATTCATTCCCACCGGCGGCGTGATGAGGCCGATCTCGGAGGTCTTGATCACCAGCACGCCGAACCAGATGCCGCTGAAGCCCATCTCGATGATGATGGGGAAGACGATGGGCAGGGTGATGGCCATCATGGCGGCGGGATCCATGAACATCCCCAGGAAGACATAGAGCAGCAGGAAACCGGCCAGGACTACGTAACGCGACAGGCCGGAGCTCACCAGGTAGTCCGCCAACTGCGGGCCGACATTGGTGACGGCCAGGAACCGGCTGAAGATGTAGGCGCCGATGATGATGGTGAACAGCATCGTGGTGGAAGTGGCGGTGTCGAGAACCGTGTTCCGCAACCTCTCGCGGGTGAAACTGCCCTTGAAAATCATGATCATGAACGCGCCGAAGGCGCCGAAGGCGCCCGCCTCGGTGGGCGTGGCGATGCCCAGGTAGATGGCGCCCATGACGATGGCGGAGAGTGTGACGATGCCCCACACCCGATACAGGGAAAGGAGCTTCTCCCTCAACGGCGGCCGTTCCTCGATGAGGGGCGCTATCTCGGGCTGGAGCTTGACCCAAAAGGAGATCATGCCCATGTAGATCAGGGCGGACAGAACCCCCGGAATGAAACCCGCGATCAGCAGTTGGCCGATGGACTGCTCGGTGATGATGCCGTAGATGATCATGAGGCCGCTGGGAGG
This sequence comes from uncultured Binatia bacterium (SeqCode), assembly GCA_965215605.1. Classification (GTDB taxonomy): domain Bacteria; phylum Desulfobacterota; class Binatia; order UBA9968; family JAJDTQ01; genus JAJDTQ01. The sequence goes on from OZ244070.1 coordinate 533,099, forward strand.
GATCAGGGCTCCCAGGGTTCCCGAGGCCGCGATGGCGCCGGTGGCGATCCGCTTGTCGTAGCCGTACTTGAGCATCTCCGGCAAGGCCACCTGGGTGAACGTGGCAGCGGTGGCCACGCTGGAGCCGCAGGCCGCCGCAAAGGCGGCGCAACTCGCCGTGGTGGCCATGGCGAGGCCGCCCCGGACTCGCCCCATCCATTTTTGCACGACCGTATAGATATCCGCGCTCAGACCGCCGTAGTTGGCGAACTGCCCCATCAGGATGAAGACGGGTATCGCGAAGAACGTGAAGTTGGCGACGACCTTGTACGGGGTCGTCCGCAACAGGCCGATCCCGGCGGACCAACTATCCGTGATCATGACGAAGCCCAGCACCCCGACCAGCCCCAGGGACACGGCCACGTGAAGCCCGCACAGAAGCAGGATGATCAGAACAAATATGCTGATGATCGCGAGAAAGGTTGGGTCCATGTAATGCCTACCCCGGGGTTATGAGACTGCGAAATCGTTTCAAGGCGTCTCGCAACAGTTGAAAGGCCATCAAGGCGGCGCCGAAGGGGATTGCGAGCTTCGGCGGGTAGACCGGAATCTGCACCAATCCGTCGGATGCCTCGCGGTATTCGAAGGATGAAACCCCGGCAAACCACGCCTGCCAGCACATCAGCAAGAAAAACACCGCCGCGATCACGAGGACCACCACCGCAAGTCCGTCCGCAACCCTCCGGGGCAGCCGCTGCGTCACCAACTCCACGCAGATGTGCCGCTTGGTGAGCTGAACGTACGCCAAGCTGAAGAAGACCACGAACACGATGAGGAACTCGGTGAACTCCAGCGTCCCTGGGATGGGGCTCGAGAACACGTAGCGTCCGGTGACATCCACCGTGATCAGCAGCATCATGAAGAACAGGATGTAGCCGCTTATTGCATTCAGGAAAGTGAGGAACCGTGTGGCCGCGGTCCGGTCGTCCTTCGGTGGGGCAAACCCCGGGTCTACGGTGGCTTCAACAAGAATTTTCGATTCTTCCACGATTGGCTAACCCCGTGGCTGGTAATGGGCCAAACGGGGACGGCCTGCCGGCCGCCCCCGTAACCCGTGTTCGACCAGACCTATTCGCCGCGAAAAACGGCGAGGGTCTTCTTGCCGGGCAGGCCCAGCTTCTCCATGCTGGCCACCCAGTCACCGGCGATCTTCTGGACGCCCGCGCTGTTCTTCCACTTCTCCCTGTCCGAGGCGGAGAAGTCGACGATCTTGACGCCCTTGCCCGCCAGGTACTTCTGGAACTTGACGTCGTCGTCCTTCATCGCCTGGGCTTCCCACTTGCCGACCCGCTCACCCTCTTCCAGGAGGATTTTCTGGTGCTCCTTCGACAGGGAATCCCACTTCTTCTTGTTGATGGTGAAGGTGTTGACGCCCGCGATGCAGCCCATCTCGATCTTGCTCATGTACTTGGCCACCTCGTAGGTCTTGAACCGCTGGGCCGCCTCGAAGGAGAGGATGCGAGCATCGATGGTCTTGCGCTGCAACGCCTCGTACATCTCGCCGCCGGTGGTGCTCACCGGAATCCCACCCCCCGCCTTGATGGCCTTGGGCGCGATGCGGCCGAAGGTGCCGACCTTCTTGCCCTTGAGCTCCGCCAGGTTTGTGATGGGGTAGTGGGCCACGAGCTGGTAGCTCGCCGTGGCGGTCATGCCCACCACCTTGTGACCGAACTTGGTCAGCTCCGCGGTAGCCTCCGGGATCTGCTTGAGCACGCGCAGGCCGCCGTCGCGCGACTGCACCGGATCACTCACGGCGAAAGGCAACCCTCCCACCTGCAGCAGCCGGATCTTGTCGGAGAAATAGCCGATGGCCAGGTCGGCCATGTCGGAGGTGCCCAGTTGCACCGCCTCCAGGGCCTCCTTCGCATGCACCAGCGAGTTGGCCCAGAAGATCTGGACCTCGATCTCGCCGTTGGTCCTCTTGGCCACGCCGTTCTTGAAATGCACCAGGTAGTCCGCCCGCGGCGTTCCCGGGCGCGCGGACTGTGTCGCTACCTTTAGGATGATCTTGGATTGGGCGTCTTCCGGAGCCGCCAACCCGGCAACGCACAGCACACCTGCCATCAGGAAGACTGCCAACGATTTCGATACTACGGTCATGCTTTCCCCTTTCTGATGTTAACGACCTTACCGTGACGCGGACGCCTCATGGCCCAGCGCCTTCCGTCCCACTACCGGGATTCACAGATTGAAGAACCGCTTCGCATTGTCGCCCAGCACCGCCTGCTTGTCCTCTCTGGACATGTCGTCGCGTTCCACCACCTCCTCGATCTCGTGTTTCGCCGCCGGCAGGTCCACCTCGTGCGGATAGTCGGAGGCGTAGGCGAAGGCCTCGATGCCCACCCTGCCGGCCACGTAGGCCAGGGTCTCCTCGCTGCCCTCGCATCCCAGCAGGATCCGGCCGCCCTTGAGATACTCTACCGGCCGCATCCTGGGCTGGTCCGCGGCGTCGAAGTAGTTTTCGTCGCGCACCATGCGGTCGATGAGGAAATCGAGCCAGCCACAGCCCCCTTCCATGAACGCCGCCTTGAGCTTCGGGTGTGCGTCGAACACTCCGTGGTAGATGAACGACACCAGCGCGATCATCAACGGGATCGAATGATGCAGGACGTGAGAGCCCGTGAAGTTCGTGAACGTGTCCATTCCGACGCCCAGGTTGGAGCCGCCGTGAATGGCTATCGGCACCCCCAGGCGCTCGGCTTCCGCGTAGACCGGCCAGTAGCTCTGGTGGCCCAGGTGGAGCGGCAGCCCCGTGGACGGAAGCATCCCGCCGACGAAGCCCAGCTTGTCCACCGCCCGCCGGAGCTCCTTCACGGCCTCCGGCACGTCCTGCATGGGCAGGAGCGCCACCGGCCGCAGCCGGTCGCTCACCTTGGCGAACTTCTCGTAGATGTAGTCATTGTAGGCTTGGCAAACCTCGACCGCATACCGCGGTATCTGGATGAGGCCTACCGAAAGCCCTTCGGTGGTAAACAGGACGGTCTTGTCGATGCCGGCCTGCTCAAGAAAGGCGACCCAGTCCTCGCCGCTCCCCGGCATATACTCGCTGGCCGTGACCCGCTCGTTGCCGGTGGTCCCGGCGTGGAGGGCGAAATGCATCCCGTCGATGGAGGGGAACACTCCCTGGCGGTCCCGGGCCGGGTTGGTGGCCTGGCCCTTGATCCGGTCGCTCATGAAGTCGGCCATGTCGGGGACCCACTCCACCACATGGCCGTCACAATCCACTATGGAATAATCTTCATACGACACGGCATTCTCCCGAACCGACGTGACCAGCCCTCACACGCCACGTGAAGCTGCTGCTCCTTCCCCTTACTCCTTGCCCAGGAAAGCCGCAAGGGTCCTTTGTCCGGGCAGGCCCAACTTGTCCATACTCGCCACCCAGTCCCCGGCGATCTGCTGGACTCCGGGGCTGTTCTTCCACTTCTCCCGGTCCTCGGCCGAGAAATCGACGATGATCACGCCCTTGTCCTTCAGGTACTTCTGGAACTTGAGGTCGTCGTCCTTCATCGCCTGGGCTTCCCACCTGCCGGCCTTGTCGGCCTCATCGAGGATGATCTTCTGGTGTTCCTTCGAAAGGCCGTCCCATTTCCTCTGGTTGATGGTGAACATGGTGACGCCGGCGATGCAGCCCATCTCGATCTTGCTCATGTACTTGGCCACCTCGTAGGTCTTGAACCGCTGGGCCGCCTCGAAGGAGAGGATGCGAGCATCGATGGTCTTGCGCTGCAACGCCTCGTACATCTCGCCGCCGGTGGTGCTCACCGGAATCCCACCCCCCGCCTTGATGGCCTTGGGCGCGATGCGGCCGAAGGTGCCGACCTTCTTGCCCTTGAGCTCCGCCAGGTTTGTGATGGGATCGTGAGCCACGAGCTGGTAGCTCGCCGTGGCGGCCATGCCCACGATGACGTGACCGAACTTGGTCAACTCGGCGCGCGCCTCCGGAACCTGCTTGAGGACGCGTTCTATGCCTTGCCACGACTCCACCGGATCAGCGACGGAAAAGGGCAATCCCGCGACCTGCAGCAAGCGGATCTTGTCGGAAAAGTAGCCGACGGCCAGATCGGCCATGTCCGCCGTCCCCAACTGCACGGCTTCCAGGGCCTCCTTGGCATGCACGAGGGAGTTGGCCCAGAATATTTGGACGTCGATCTCGCCGTGGGTCCTTTTCTCCACCCCCTTCTCGAAACGCACGAGATAGTCGGCGCGCGGCGTTCCGGGGCGGGCGGACTGGGTCGGAATCTTGAGAATGATCTTCGCCTGGGCGTCGGGCGGAAGCACAACCCCGGCCGCGCACACGAATCCTGCCAATACAAAGAGCGCCAACGATCTGGATAGTGCTTTCATAGTCTCCCCTTTCTGCTGCTGGTGGCCTGTGCCCTGAAACCGAACGGTTTCCGCCTTCGACGGAGCCGACACTAGTAGAAGCTCCGAACGGATGTCAAGGGCAAGGGGAAGGTTTACGCAACGAAGCCGGGCACTTTCGCATACACGTGCCCGGCTTCGTCAATCCTTGAGGCGGTTCCGCATCGATCCGGGTGAGCGATTCAGCTTGCCGGCAGCCGCTCCTTGGGGAAGTTCGACGCCGCGCTGACGCCGCCGTCGCAGATGAGGTTTTCGCCCCACACGAAGCCCGAGTCGTCGCTGGCCAGGAACAGCATGGCCTTGGCCTGATCCTCGGCCGTGCCCAGGCGTCCCGCCAGGTTCTTGAACTCCCGGCCCACGGCGCCCTCGTCCTGGCCCACCGGAGAGCCCGAGCGGTTGGGGGTCAGGCAGTTGACCCGGATGTTGTACTGGGAAAGCTGCACCGCCATGCCCCGGGAGAGGTTGACCACCCCGCCCTTGGCCGCCATGTAGGCGATGGCGTCGGTGCGGCCGGAAAGGCCCGAGGTCGAGGCCACGTTGACGATGACGCCGCCCCTGCCCTGCTTGACCATCTGCTCCGCCACGTAGCGGCCCACCAGAAACGGTCCCTTGAGGGTCACGTCGATGACCAGGTCCCACTCCTCTTCCGAGATGCTGAAGATGGTCTCGTGGTCGGTGACGGCGGCGTTGTTCACCAGGATGTCGATGCCGCCGAAGGCATCCACCGTGGCCTGGACCATGGCCTTCACGTCGTCCGTGTCGGCCACGTTGCACTTGGCGTAGATGGCTTCATGGCCGCCGGCCTTGAGGTCGCCGACGACCTTCTCGCCGCGCCCCGGATCCATGTCCACGATGCAGATCTTGGCGCCTTCCGAGGCGAACAGCTTGGCGGCCGCCTCGCCGATGTTGCGGCCCGATCCGGTGATGATCGCTACACGGTCTTTGAGTTTCATGGTTTCTTCCTCCTTGCCCCACTACGATTCAGTCGCTTCAGGGTCGTTTGAGTTTGGCTATCGCTACGTTCTTGCGATCTCCGGTCACGGGCGGGTTTGAAACCCGCCCCTACTTGTCCAGCATGCCCAGGAAAATCTTCTCCGCGGTCACGGGCAGGTCCTTGATGCGCACGCCGACGGCGTCGTCCACGGCGTTGGCGATGGAGGGCGCCACCGGGATGAGGGAGGTCTCGCCGATGCCCTTGGCGCCGAAGGGGCCGTTCTTGTGCGGCACCTCCACGGCGATGGGCGTGATCACGTCGGGCATGTCGCCCAAGGCCGGCAGCACGTAGTCCACGAGATTGGGATTCACCAGGACCCCGTTGTCCCATACCATTTGCTCGAACAGCGCCTGGCCCAGGCCGGTGATGGCCCCGCCCACGAGCTGCTGCTGGCAGCCCAACGGCGTGATCACCCGGCCCACGTCCACCGCGGTGGCGTGCTTCAGCACCCGCAACCGGCCGGTGTCCTTGTCGATCTCCACTTCGCTGCCGCCCGCGCCCACGAACCAGAAGGACGAAGTGGTCTTGTCGCCGGTGTCCGGGTCCACCGTGCTGGTCTTCACCTCGCCCCGGCCCACCAGCGTGCCCCCCTGCATGCCGAAGTGGTTGAACAGCACCTCGCGGATATCCAGGGCGTTCTCCCGGAAAAGGACCTTGCCGCCCTCCATGCGCGTCTCCTCGAACGGCACCCCGTGCTCCTCGGAGACGAACCTGCGGAGCTGCTCGCACAGGTCCAGGGACGCCAGCTCCAGCGCCTTGCCCATGTGGAAGGTGGAGCGGCTCGACGAGGTGGTGAGATCGTAGGGCACCACGTCCGTGTCCACTCCCAGCACCGACACCTGGTCCAGGGAGATCCCCAGGGTGTCCGCCACGATGGCGGCCATGGCCGTGTCCGAGCCCTGGCCCATCTCCACCGTGCTGGTGAACACGTTGACGCTGCCGTCCTCGTTGAGCTTGATGGCGGCGCACGAGATGGAGGGCGTGATGGTGGCCTTGATGAGCGCCGCCAGACCCCGGCCGCGCACCTTGGAAGGATCCTCCGACTCCGCCATGGGCTCGCCCCACTTCATCTCCTGGGCGACCTTCTCCAGGCAACCCTTGACGCCGATGCTCCGGAGCTTCTCGCCGGTGACGAACTCGTCTCCCTCGTCGTAGATGTTCTGCATCCGCAACTCGTACGGGTCCCGGCCCAGCGCCTTGGCGATGATGTCCGTCTGGGATTCGCTGGCCCAGGCCGACTGGGACACGCCGAAGCCCCGGAACGCGCCCGCCGGCGGCTTGTTGGTGTAGACGGACTTTGCGTCGATCTTGACGTGGCTGAACTTGTAGGGCCCGGCCGCGGTGTAGGCCGACTTCTTGGCCACCCGGGGGCCGATCTCCGCGAACGCGCCCGTGTCCAGGAAAACCTCCGCCTCCCGCGCATGGAAGGTGCCGTCAGCCTTGACCCCGGTCTTCATGCGGATGAACGCGGCGTGCTTGGTGACCGTGTAGAAGACCTCTTCCCGGCTCAGCAGGATGCGCACCGGACGCTTGGCCTTCTGGGCCAGGGCCATGGTCAGGGGCTCGATCTTGGGATAGACCTTGCTGCCGTAGCCGCCGCCGAGATACGGCACCATGATGCGGATCTTCGACACCGGCATCTTGAAGATGTTGGCGAGTTGGGTGCGCACCACGAAGGGGTTCTGGGTCGTGGACCACAGGTTCACGCGCCCGTCGGGCTGGAACGCCGCAATGCAGCCGTGGGGCTCCAGCGCCACGTGCTGGGTGGTAGGCAGGATGAAGGTGTCCTCGAAAACGTGGGCGCATTCGGCGAACCCCTGCTCGATATCCCCCTTGCGCAGCTTGAAGTGGGTGCAGACGTTGGTGTTCTCGATGGGCTTCAACTCCGCCAGATCGGCGAAGCCGTGCTCCGGTATGCGCACGGTCTCGTGCACCAGCGTGGCGTCCTCCTTCACCGAGTCGCGCACGTCCATCACCGGCGGCAGATCCTCGTACTCCACCACGATGAGGTTCGCCGCCTCCTCCGCGGCCTCCCGGGTCTCCGCCGCCACCGCGGCCACGGGGTCCCCCACGTGCCGGACCTTGTCCGCCGCCACGATGGTCTGGTCCTTGAACACCGGGCCGTAGTAGGGCTCGATGCCGGTGCCCTGGACCACGTCGTCCTTGGTGTAGACCGCCACCACCCCCGGCACCTTGAGCGCCTCGGACGCGTCCACGTAGCGGACCCACGCGTGGGCCACCGGGCTGCGAAGGACGACGCCCTCCAGAACCCCCGGCATCTTCATGTCCGCCAGGTACGCGGCGCGGCCCGTGAGCTTGGCCTGGTAGTCCAGACGCTGTCCGTCCCGCGCGCTCTGCGGCCTCTCGCTTATCGCCATGACACGCTCCTCCGGAACATCGCGCGATGCCCGGGTCAATCTGCTATGTCCGGGCCACGCTCCGGATGGCCTGCATGATCTCCTGGTAGCAGCCGCAGCGGCAGAAGCTGCCGCCCATGTAGCTCTTGATCTGTTCGTCGTCCGGGTGGGGGTTCGCGTCCAGCATGGCCTTGGCCGTGAGCAGGAACCCCGAGGTGCAATAGCCGCACTGCAACGCCCCGAACTTCATGAACGACTCCTGCACCGGGTGCAGCCGGTCACCTTCGGCCAGGCCCTCCACGGTGGTGACCTTGCGGCCGTCCGCGTCCACCGCGAGCACCGAGCAGGCGCTCACCGGTTTGCCGTCCACCAGCAGCGTGCAGGCGCCGCACACCTGGATGTCGCAGCCCAGCTTGGCGCCGGTGAGGTCCAACTCTTCCCGGACCACGTCGAGCAGCGTGCGCCACGGCTCCACCTCCACCTGGCAAGACGCCCCATTGACCTCCATGGTGATGGACTTCTTCATACCGCCTACCCCCTGGTGGCCTGTTCGTGAACCTTGCGGGCGAGACGCCGCACCAGCGCCGCCACCATCTCGCGCTTGTAGCGCTCCGAGCCGCGGAGATCGTCCATCGGGTCGCACTCTTCCGCGGCGGCCCGGGCGGCCTGCCGGAGATTGTCGTCGTTCAGCCGCTGGCCCTCCAACGCCGCCTCGGCCTTGCGCGCCCGCATGGGCGTGGGCGCCACGCAGCCCAGGCCGATACGGACATCGCGGCAGTTCTCCTCCTGCACCGACATCCGCACCGCCACGCCGATGCAGGGCTTGTCCACCACCGAACTGCTGGAGAACCGGACATAGTCGATGGCGCTGCGGGCCGGCAGCGGAGGGATCACCACGTGCGTCAACACCTCGTCTTCCTGCAACCGGGTCTCGTAGTAGTCCACGAAGACGTCTTCCAGCGGCAGGGTGCGCCCGCCCGAAGTGTTGGCGATGCGCACCGTCGCGTCCAGCGTGATGAAGACGCAGGGCAGGTCGGTCAACGGCTCTCCCGAGGCGATGTTGCCGCCCACCGTGGCCATGTTCCGGACCCGGATGTTGGCCACGTCGTGCTCCAGCTCGCACAGCACCGGAAGCCGTCGCGCCAGCACGTCCGATGTTTCGATGTCATGGTGCGTCACCAAGGCGCCGATGACCAAGTCCTCACCGGACTCCTCGATGCGCCGCAACTCGTCGATCTTCTTGATGTTGATCAGCGCGTCCGGCTGCAGGAAACCCTGCTTGAGCAGGATGGTGAGGGAGCTGCCGCCGGCGAACACGCGCGCGTTGCCACCGTACTGCTTGAGCAGCCCGCAGGCTTCGTCCACGGTGCCGGGTTCCAGGTATTCGAAGTGTTTCATGATTGCCGGGAAACGTGGTTAATGGCCTCGGGTTTCACGGGCTGCCGGCCCGCACCGGGTCTCTGGTGTCGTATCCCGCAAATTATCGCAGGAATTTGCGGGACAGGACACTAGATATAGTCCACCTTGTCGACGCCGGGCACCTGGACCTTGCGGTAGTACTCGTTGTCGTTGAGCGGCATGGTGGCGTCGACTCCCCACACGGCGGTGGTGCGCGGCGCCGGCGCCGAGGGGTCGAGCGTCGACATCGCCAGGTTGGGAACGATGATGATGTCCTTGTCCGGCTGCACCCGCGTGTTGACGGCCCATTCCACGTCCACCGGATCGTGCACGTCGATGTCCTCGTCCACCACCACCACGCGCTTGAAGCCCGAGCCCGTGGCCAGCAGCGCCAGGATGACGTTGCGCGCCTCGGCGTCGTGCCGCTTGCGCATGGACACCACGGCATGGTGCCGGAAGGTGCCGCCGGCGGTGACGCTGCAGTCCTTGACCTCCGGGGTGATGGCCGACACCGTGCGGTAGACCAGCGCCGCGTTGGCGCACTCGATGAGGGTGTGGTTCTCGGTCACCGGCATACCCGTGAGGCAAGTCTCGTAGATGGGGCTCTGCCGCATGGTGATGGCGGTGACCTGGATCACCGGCGCCTGCTTGCTCTCGCTGTATGTGCCCGGGTACTCGCCGTAGGGGCCGTCCGACACCCGCTCTCCGGGGATCGTCACGCCCTCGATCACCACTTCGGCGTGGGCCGGAACGTCCACGTCGATGGTGTCGCACTTGGTCAACTGCACCGGCGCCCCCCGCAAACCGCCGGCCACGGCGAACTCGTCGACGCCATACGGCACCCGCGACTGGGAGCCGATGATGATGGCGGGATCCACGCCGATGGCCGTGGCCACCTCCAGTCCCTGGCCCCGATCCTCGGCCTTGAGGATCATGCGGCCCAAGTGATGGTCCGGCGGCGCCCACAAGGACAGCTTGTCCTTGCCCAGCCGCAGCATGCGGTGAATGGATACGTTGGGAATCCGGGTGTCGGGATCCTTGCCGATCTGCACGCCGATGGTGACGTAAGCGCCGCAGTCCTTTTCCGAGTGCACGCAGATGGGAAGCTTGTCGAGGTCGATGTCGTCGCCGGTCCAGCGCACATCCTTGACCGGACCGGTGGGCACCATCTCGGAAGGAATGTGCTTGTCTTCCAGCGACAGATAGCGCTCCAGCAGCTTGTCCTCGGTGACCCCCAGGCCTAGCGCCACCAGCCGCCGGGTCGCGTACAACGCCCCGAGCACGCGCCAGTCGGGATGGCCCTTGACGTTGTTGAACAGGAGCGCGGGACCGCCGACATCCGAGCTCTTGCGGATGCCGGCGGCGACCTCGAAGCGCGTGTCCACCTCCCGGTTCACCTCCAGCAACTGGCCCTCGCGCTCCAGCACGTCAAGGAATTCTCTCAGGTCTTGATGCAATGCAGGTCTCCCGTATCCATGGGTGTAGGCAAAACGTCTAATTACCAAAAGGCATATGGGGAGTCTACCGTTGACACCACGGCCCCTTGAGGGTAGGCACAAGGCGCATGATCACCATCCGGGAACTGCGTAAGGAGTTCATCGTCACCGACGGCAAGGTGGCGGCCCTCAAGCGCCTGGACCTCGACGTGGACGAGGGAGAGTTTTTCGTCATCGTTGGCGCCAGCGGCTCGGGCAAGACCACGCTGCTGCGCTGCGTGGCGGGGCTGGAGACCCCCAACGGCGGCGAGATCCGCATCGCCGACCGCACCGTGTTCGGGGACGACCCGCCGGTGTGTGTGCCGCCCCAGGACCGGAACTTCGGCATGGTGTTCCAGTCCTACGCCGTGTGGCCGCACCTGACGGTGTTCGACAACGTGGCCCTGCCGCTCCGGGAGGGAGCCCAGAAGATCCCCCGCCAGCAGGTCGACGACCGGGTGCGGAACGCGCTCCACATGGTGCAGCTCGACGAGCAGACCGATCGCCCTTCCACGCTCCTGAGCGGCGGCCAGCAGCAACGGGTGGCGCTGGCCCGGGCCATCGCCGTGAACCCCAAGGTGCTGCTCATGGACGAGCCCTTGAGCAACCTGGACGCACGCCTGCGCGAGGACGTGCGCGGCCGCATCCGCGACCTGGCCAAGCAACTCGGCGCCACCGTCCTCTACGTCACCCACGACCAGATCGAAGCCATGGCCATGGCCGACAAGATCGCCCTCATGAGCCTGGGCGAGTTGTTACAGTACGGCAGCCCCACGGACCTTTACCGCAGCCCCAACTGCACCGAGGTGGCCGAGTTCTTCGGCTCCGTGAACTGGCTCCCGGGCCGGCGCGTGGAGGACAACCTCGTGGAGACCCGCATCGGCCGCTTCCGCCCGTCGAGCGACGCCGATCCCGGCGCGGACGTGTTCGTCGGCTTCAGGCCCGAATGCATCCAGTACGCCGAGCCGTCAGAGGAAGAGGGCGACAACACCTTCGCGGCGCGCCTGACCTCCAGCATTTTCCTCGGCGACCAGTTCGTCTACGACGCCACCGCCGGCGACATTCCGCTCACCGGCAAGAGCCGCGCGGTGCCCACGACCCAAGGGGACATGCTCTCGCTCCGCGTGGCCCCCGAGGACGTCATGGTGTTTGCGGCTGACGAGAAGAACACGGCCTTCGTGGACTCGGTGGGCAAGCAGGGCTAGCCTTGGTGCCGGCTCTCCGCCACTGACCACGCCGACCGGGCCGCCACCCCTTCCAGCGCGTACAGGTCCTCCAGCGTTGGTCAAGTCTTGATTCGACAAGGGACAATTAGACAAGTCATGACTTGTCGTAAATCCGGACCGGGCCCGGCGGAGCTGGCTTGGCGGCGGGTGAGCCCGAACCCGTACACGTCACCCGGCATGCGCTTGCAACGGCCTGGAAAATGGTACAAGGGTAGTCGGTGCCCCTAACTCAAACCCGAGGAGGAAAACCGATGCTCGATCTCAAGCGCAGAACCAGGTGGACCGTGACTCTGTGCACGGCCTTGTGTTCCCTGTTCCTGGCGGGAGCGGTCTTCGCGGCCGACGCGCCCAAGACCCTCAAGGAGCTGGTGGAGGGCGCGAAGAAGGAGACCACCCTCCGGGCCATGTGGTCTTCCCGCAGCCTCGACGGCAGCAAGGGCTTTTCGCAACTGGTCGCCGCCATGAACAAGAAGTACGGCACCAACATCAAGCCGCAGTTCACGCCCGGTCCCAGCATGACCAAGATGATCGGCCGCCTCACCCGGGAAAAGAAGGCGGGCCAGCCGGCCAGCACCGACGTCCTTTGGAACAACTCGGGCGGCATGTTGAAGTCCAGCCAGACAGGATTGACGCGGTCCATGAACTGGATGGCCTATCTGGACCGCCCCATGATAAAGGACGAGGGTTTCGATCCTCTGGCTCCGAAGGGCGTCGGACTGGCGTCGGCGTCCACCCTGGTGGGCATCATGTACAACAGCGACATCGTCAAGGGCGACGACATCCCCAAGAGCATGAACGACGTCCTCCATCCCAAGTGGAAAGGCAAGATCGCTTCCACGCCCTATGCCGCCGGGCTGCGTGAGTTCGCCACCCCCACCCTGCTGGGGAGGGAAGTGATGATCGACTACGCCAAGAAGCTGTCCAAGCATGTCGGCGGCCTCATCCGGTGCGGCACGGTGGACCGCCTCACCAGCGGCGAGTTCGCCATGCTGGTGTTCAGTTGCGGCGACCAGTACGTGAACCAGGCCAAGCGCGACGGGCTGCCCCTGGGCTACTCGGTGGTGAACGAGGCGGTGGTGTCGCACACGCGCTACGGCGCCGTCCCGGTGCACTCCTCCGCGCCCAACGCCGCGGCCCTGTTCGTTGCCTACCTGCACACCAAGGAAGGACAGAAATGGATGTGGGAGGTCAACGGCTTCGACTTCCATCTCTATCCGGAGTCCCACGAACGGAAGATTCTGGCGGACGCCCGCGCCCGCGGCGCCAAGGTGGTGGTCAACTCGCCGCAGTGGCTGGGAAGCCAGAAGGACTACCGGAAGACCCGAAAAGAGATAGAGAAGATCCTGCAGGCCAAGTAGAGATCATTCCCGCAAACACCGACCGGGGCCGCCGCCGTGGCGGCGGCCCCATTCACCCACGGACAGGCCCCGGAAATCCCCGGTCGGGCACCTCCGAGCACCGACCCCGCACCGGGGCCGTGAGCCTCAAAACGCGGCGTCCCTATGGAAGCAGTCCTGAGACGACCCCTGCTCCGCGCGCTCCGCCCCAAGACATCGCCCTGGATGCTGGGGTTGGCCGTCGTGCCCATGTTCGTGATCGCGGTGCTGGTGGCCGTGCTGGTGTGGATCAGCTTCCAGACCGGCATGTTGGGAACGGCGGACGCCACCTACACGATCCGCAACTACTACGAGATCCTGGCCGATCCGTTCGTCGCCGAGGTCACCTACAACACCCTGATCTTTACCGTGGCCACGACGGTGGTGGCGCTGGCCATCGGCCTGCCCATCGCCTGGCTTACCGAACGCACCACCCTGCCCTACAAGGGGCTGGTCTACACCATCATGACCCTGGGCCTGCTGATTCCGGGCATCTACACCGCCATGGGGTGGACCTTCCTGGCGCACCAGCGCATCGGCTTCCTGAACCGCTGGCTGGTGAGCCTGTTCGGCCTGGAAGGAGGGCCCATCAACATCGCGACCCCGGTAGGCATGGGCTTCGTCCAGGGCCTCAGCCTGGCGGCGCTGGCGTTCATCCTCACCGCCCAGATGTTCCGGGCCATGAACCCGTCCCTGGAGGAGGCCGCCAAGATCCACGGCATGGGCTTCTTCGCCACCATGCGCCGGGTCACCCTGCCGCTGGCCTTCCCGGCCATTCTCGCCGCGGTCATCTACATGGCCACCATCGCCATCGCCACGTTCGACATCCCGGCCATCATCGGGCTCGGCAACCGCGTCTACATGCTCAGCACCTTCGTCTACCTAAAGACCAATCCCGGCGACGACGAGTTCCCGGAGCACGGCATCACCGCGGCCCTGGGAGTGCTGATGATCGGCGTCGCGGTTCTGCTCACCTGGTGGTACAGCTCGGTGCTGCGCCAGGGGCATCGCTACGAGGTGGTGACCGGCAAGGGCTACCGGCCCACCTTGATCGACTTGGGCAACTGGGGACTGGTGGGCTGGGGCTTCATCGGGCTCTATATCCTGGCCTCGAAGCTGGTCCCGCTGCTGCTGATCGCGTACGTGGCCATGACCCCGTACCTGGCGCCGCCGTCATGGGCCATGCTCAACCGGGTCTCCTTTGCGGCGTTCTACAAAGTCGATTGGAGCCTCGTCTGGCGCGGCCTGGAGAACACCGCGCTGCTGGTGGCCGTGGTGCCGACGGTAACGCTGGTGGTGGCCTTCGCCATTTCCTGGCTCATCGTGCGCTCGGCCTCGCGCTACCGTTACGCCCTGGAGTTCGGGGCCTTCCTCCCTCACGCCCTGCCCGAGGTGATCCTGGCCATCGCCGCGCTGCTGGTGTCGCTGTTCGTGCTCAAGAACTTCATTCCGCTGTACGGCTCGGTCTGGCTGATCGCCATCGTCTACATGGTCTCACGGCTGGCCTTCGCCACCCGTGCGCTCAACAGCTCCCTGCTGCAGATTCACAAGGAGCTCGAAGAGGCCGCCTATACCGCGGGACTGTCCGCGGTGCGCACCTCCTGGCGGATCCTGGTGCCGCTGCTGCGCCCGACCATCCTGTCGGTGTGGATCTGGTCCGCCATCCTGGTGTACCGGGAGCTCACGGTGGCGGTGTTCCTCATCAGCCACGACAACATCACCCTCCCGGCCGTCATCTGGAGCTACTGGTTCTCCGGCGCCACCAACCTGGCGGCAGCCGTCACCTTGGTGCTCACCGCGGTGCTGACACCGTTGATCCTCGTGTTCTGGTGGTTCGGCCGGCGCTCGCTCATGCCGGAATCGTGAAACCGCGTCGGCTGTCGAAACCCGCAGCACGATCACAACTTGTGCGGCCCGGACTTGCCTGAGGAAGCGAAAATGCCGGATACGAAGATCGTCGGCGCCGCGGTGCTGCGCGCCGAGGGCCCGGACAAGGTCACCGGACGCACCCGCTACGCCGCGGACATCCCGCGCGAGGGGATGCTCTGGGGCAAGATCCTGCGGAGCCCGCACCCCCACGCGCGCATCCGCTCCATCGACGCGAGCCGGGCGCGGAACGCGCCCGGGGTCCGGGCCGTGGTTACGGGACTGGACGTCCCCAACCGCTTCATGGGCAAGCAGATCCGGGACCTGCCGGTGCTGTGCTGGGACCGGGTGCGGTATGTTGGCGACCGGGTGGCGGCGGCGGCGGCGGATACACCCGAGGCGGCGGAAGCCGCCCTGGCCCTCATCGAAGTGGACTACGAGATCCTGCCGGCGGTATTCGACCCCGTTGCAGCCACCGGGCCCGGTGCGCCGCTGCTGCACGACGACGTCGCCGCCTACGACGGCGCGCCCCACGAACGTCTGGCCACGGACGTGCGCAACGGCCTCACCCGGCTGGCCTGGAGCAAGGGCGACGTGGAGCGCGGGTTCCGTGAGGCCGACGTTACCCTGGAGCACACCTTTCGAGTGCCCGCCCGGCATCAGGGCTACCTGGAACCCCATGCCGGGCTGCTGTCCATGGATCCCGACGGGCGCGTCCAGGTTTGGGCCTCCACCAAGGACCCCTTCCGCACCCGCCGGATGCTAGCCGACACGCTGGGCATGGAGCACGCGCGCGTCCGCGTCCATTCCGTGAACGTCGGCGGCGAGTTCGGCGGCAAGGGGGACGCGCGCGACCTGCCCGTGGCCTACTTCCTGGCGCGCGAATCCGGGCGGCCGGTGAAGATCGTCATGACCTACGCGGAAGAGCTCACCGCCAGCAACCCCGACGAGGCCACGGTGGTTACCGTCCGCACCGGAGTCAAGCGCGACGGCCGCATCGTCGCACGGCGCATGAAGGCGTGGCACGCGGGCGGCGCCTACGGAGGCCTCAAGGCTAGCGCTTCCTTCGCCACCTGGCACTACGTCGGCGGCCTCTACCGGGTGGAGAACGCGGCGTTCGAGTTCCTCCAGATCTACACCAACACCACTCCAGGAGGCTATTACCGCAGCCCCGGCTCCATCCCCAACTTCTTTGCGCTGGAATCCCACACCGACCTCATCGCCCGGGAACTGGGCATGGACCCGGGGGAGTTCCGGCTCCGGAACGTGCTGCGCGACAACGAGGCGGACGCCATCGGCAAGCGGCTCCCCGGCCTCCGCATACATCCGGTGCTTTCGCGGGCGTTGGAGGCGGCAAACTGGAGCGGACCGAGGCCCGGCCCCAACCGCGGCCGCGGCGTGGCCATCTACGGACGGCACATCTCCGGCGGCGAGACCGGCATCGCCGTCACGGCCGAGGCCGACGGCACGCTCACGGTGCTGAGCCCCACCGTGGACCAGGGGACCGGAACCCACACCATCCTGCGCCAGCTCGTGGCTGAGCGCATGCAGGTGGCCTTGGAGCAGGTCCGGGTGGTCACCGGCGACACCGACATCGCCCCCTACGACACCGGTGCCAGGGCCAGCCGCGTCACCTACACCGCCGGACAGGCCGTGGAGAAGGCCTGCGACGGGCTGGAAGCCAAGCTCGCCGGCTACGCCGCCCGGATGCTGGAGTGCGAGCCATCGGAAGTGGTCTACCGAGACGGCGCCTTTGCGCTGCTCACCGATTCGGGACAGACTCTCACTCTGGCGCAGGTTGCGGCTCGATACCCGGACGACCGCACCGTAACCGTGCAGGAGGATTTCCGTTACCCGGACGAGATCACCTACGTGTGTGCCCAGGTGGCGGAGGTGGAAGTGGACCCCCAGACCGGAGCCACCCGCGTTGATCGCATCGTCACCGCCCACGATGTCGGCACGGTCATCAACCCCGTCACCCATCAGGGGCAGATCGACGGCGGCGTCGTCATGGGCGTGGGGCAAGCCGTCATGGAAGAGCTCGCGCTGGACAACGGCAAGATCGTCAACGCCAACCTGGGCGAATACAAGCTGCCCGGCATCCGCGACATCCCGGCGCTGGAGACGGTCCTGGTGAGTTCGGAAGGCGGGCTGGCGCCGCACGGCGGCAGGGCCATCGGAGAGTTCGCCAACAACGCACCGCCGGCCGCCATTGCCAACGCCGTGGCCGACGCGGTGGGCGTGCGCGTCTACGATATTCCGGTAACCGCGGAGAAAGTGTACATTGGGCTGAAAGCGAATTCCGGGTCGACTCCGGAATGACCGTTTGAAGCACGTTCATCGTGCGGCAACGGCCGGCCGGGCGATCCGGCTGCAGATGGAGGGTCGAAATGCTGGAAGGCAAAGTGGTCGTGGTCACGGGGGGCGGCAAGGGCATCGGACGCCATGCCGCGCTGACGTTCGCACGGGCGAAGGCCAAGGTCGTCATCATCGACGTGAGCCAGGAATGGCTCGACAAGACCGGCCCCGAGTTGGGAGAGCTGACCGATGCCCTGGGCATCAACGCGGACGTGCGGGACGAAAAGGCGGTGCGACGGGCGTTCGACGAGGTGGTCTACCGGTTCGGGCACATCGACGTGCTGGTGAACGACGCCGCCATCGTGCCCCATTTCGCCTGGGGCACCCCCCGCTGGCCGCTGGTCCGGGACATGGACGTGAATTTCTGGGACAAGGTCATCCAGACCAATCTGGGCGGCACCTTCCTGTGCTCGAAGCACGCCCTGGCCCACATGGAAAAACGCCGCTCCGGGCACATCGTCAACCTTTACGGCGGCGGCGGCACCACCCCCGGCGGGGCCTGCGCGTATGTGGTCACCAAGGACGCCATCTGGACCTTCAGCCGTTATCTGGCTGAGGAAGTGCGGGAATCCAACGTGTGCGTGGTGACCTTTTCGCCACGAGTCGCCATCGTCACCGAGGGCGCGCCGGAGGAGGCCCACGGGCGCCTGCCCAGCCCGGAAGTCCTGGGACAGGGTTTCGTGCTGGCAGCCCAGGCGCCCATGGACGATTCCGGGAAATGTTTCTACTACGAGGACGGCAAGCTCGTCCCTTCCAAGGACGGGAGATACGACGAGTAGCGGAGAGATCTTCGAGCTCGTGAAAGGCAAGTCCCCGCGGCATCACGTCGCCGGGAATCGGCCAGCGAGAGACGATGAGAAAATCCGATCAGAAGCAACGCGCCGAAACCTTCGCGGCGATGCACGAAGGCAATGAACTCATCGTCCTGCCCAATGCGTGGGACGCCGTCAGTGCGTGCGTCCTGGTGGAAGCAGGTTTCGCCGCCGTGGCCACCACCAGCGGCGGCTGTGCGTTCGCACTCGGATACCGCGACGGCGAGAATATCTCCTTGCGGGAGATGGCGGGTGCAGTGCGCCGTATCGCCAACGCCGTGCCCGTTCCGGTCTCGGCGGATATGGAAGCGGGTTACGGTCCCGCGCCGGAGAACGTGGCGGAAACGACACGCCGGACCCTCGCAGCCGGGGCGGTGGGGATGAACATCGAGGACAGTGACAGGCGGAACCCGGGACACCTTATCGAGCTCGCGGCGGCGGTGGAACGCATCCGCGCGGCCCGCGCGGTCGCCGATTCGGCGGGCATTCCGATGGTCATCAATGCCCGCACCGACGGATTTCGCCATGGTGACGGCGAGGACGTGTTTTCCGAGACGGTCCGCCGTGCCAACGCCTACCTCCAGGCCGGCGCCCGTTGTGCGTTCGTGCCGTTCATCAGCGACGGCGCGCTGATCGGCCGGCTGGCCGCTGCCATCGACGGACCGATGAATGTGCTGGCCGGCGCCAGCACTCCGCCGGTTCCGAAGCTTCGTGACCTGGGTGTCAGGCGGGTGACCGTCGGCAGCAACCTTGCCAAGGCGGCGATGTCGCTGGTGCGGAAGGCTGCCGATGAGTTGCGTGGACCGGGCACCTTCGAATTTGCCCGCGACGTTTACACGCAAGCCGACATCCACCGAATCCTGACCAGCCCGGGCGCGAAGGACGCGCCCTAACCCATTCTGGCCAGCGAGCCGTCGGCGGGGCCGAGGGCGGCCACCATCTCGGAATAGGAAGCGAGCCCGAAACGGCTCTCCATGGCCTCACGCCAGATGCCGTCCAGGGCTGCCCGCACGTCCATCGGCAGCCTGTCCACGTGGTCGCCCACCCGGCCGCTCCTCAACTTGGACGATGCGCCTCCGGGCGGAAGGCCGTTGGCGGCATTTCGGGCGGCGCGCAACACGTGGTCGTCGAACTGGGTCCCGTGCGCTTTCATGAAACCAATCGAGGATTGGCGGACCACAATCTCCAGCAGCTCGTCGTCAAGCGGACAGCCAATGAACCCGGCGATGCGCCGCACGGTTCCGGGCACGTCCGCCAGGGCCGACTCGTAGCTCAGCATCAACACGTCCTCGCGGCCGCGTTGCGGCCACCACGAGGCCACGTGTTTCCAGTAGCCACGGTCCCGCTCCGGCGCCAGAAAGAAATTCCGGGAATAGTCCTCCAGGGTGATGGCCCCGGCCTCGAAACGCCAGCCTTCGTGGAAGTGGTACAAGGACACCAGCACATCCCCTGGGTCCCGGACCATGGTGATGTAACGGCCCCCCTTGGGAACGTCGTGCCAGCTCAGGTGGCTCTTGAAGGCCCGAGGCTCGGCCGCCTGTGGCGCGTCGGGGTCGATGCCGAGGTCCAGCGCCAGCTCGAGCCACGGCACCACAAGGGTGATCTCCTCGAAGTCCATGGAGCCCCGGGTCCTGAGCCCGTGGACGATCTGTTGCAGCCAAGTGGTGCCGCACTTGGGGAAGGTGGCGATAAGAACGTCGGCGGGTTTCGGGCGGAACGCCAGCGCCGCGGCCCGGCTGGCCGCGCTGCCGATGCCGCCCCGGAAGGAGCTCATCTCCGCAACCGACCGGGCACGCCTGAGAACAGGCGGCGCCCGGTCCGGGTCGTGGTTCACCATACGCTGAACGGCGGCGCCGCCCTCGGCCGCGTCACCACTCCTTGTTGATGAACGCCAGCATCCGCTCGGCGCCTTCGCGCTCCTTGAACTGCGCGTAGGCGCGCCGCCGCTGGTTGTCCGGGTCGCCGCTCTGAAGCCGCTCGTAGAGTTGTCCGCGCTTGCCGAAGGGCGTCATGACCAGATCGGCCGCCACCGCCAGCAGCCTCAGGTGCTCCCGGGTGCTGGGGGCGCAGCCGCGAAAATAGCGGTCCACCAGCGGCCCCAGCTCTCCGCTGGCCAGGTCCGAGCCGCCGCCGGTGAGCACCAGCGAGCTGGTCAACAGGCTCTCCATGTTGCCCTCGGCCCGGTCCGACGCCTCGATGCTGTGCACCCGGTAGGCCGGGGTGAGCCGCGGCGCCCAAAAGCCCCCGCTCGTGCGGAAGGCCCTGGCTTCGCCCATCTCCACGCAGTCGCGCAGGATTTCCAGGTCCTGCACGAACGCGGCCAGCCGGAGTTGCGAGTTGGGGTTCTTGTGCCGGCCGGACCATTCCGTCAGGAGCTGGGCCACCGCGAGGAACGTCTCGATCTTGATGATGAGGCGGACCAGGGTGGCGTAGGCCGCCCAGGTCTGGATGCTGCGGTGAAAGCCGGCCACGAGCTCGGGCTTGCGGTAGGCGAAGACCCGATTCCAGGGCACCAGAACGTCGTCGAAGATGAGCGTGGCGTCCACCTCGTCGAAGCGCGCGGTGAGCGGAAAGCGCTCCGGGTCGGCATGCTCGGCGTACAGGTCCCGGCAGACGATCTTCAGTCCCGGGGCGTTCATGGGGATGGCGAAGGCCAGGGCGTAGTCCGGCTCGTCCGGGTCCCGCGGACGGTTGGGATACACCAGGGCCTCGTCGGACAGGGGCGCCAGGGTCGCGAGGTTCCGGAGGCCGCGGACCACCGGCCCCTCCGAGGTCTCCCGGACCACGTGGAGGACCAGGTCCGGGTCGGACTGCTCGCTCACCCGCTTCGAGTGGTCGTAGAACTGGTCCTGCAAGGCATGGGTCAGGCACAGGTCGCCGGCGATGCAGTGACGGTAGTACTCCCGGGCGTTTTCGCCCCAGCGCGGGTCGTGGTCCGCCAAGGCGTCTGCGATGTCAAGGATGCCCACCACCAGTTCCGCGCAGAACTCCGGGTACCGTCCCATCTGGCCGAAGGTCTCCCGTGACCACAGCTCGATGTTGCCGCGCTTGGCCAGGAGATCTTCCGCGTTCAACGGCGGCAGGTAGCTGCAGGAAATGCGCTCGCCGTTCCGCGCCACCGTCATGGTGTCGCCGTCCTCCGCCGACGACTGGCGATCGTACAGATCGGCAAGGGTCTTGATGGTGCCCGTGAAGCCGGGGTGGGTGGTGACGTCGTCGATGCGCCTTCCCGCGTGCCACACCTCGCGGCCGTCGCGCAACGACTCGATGTAGTTCTTGCCGGATCGAATGGCCATTCCCCTGACCTCCTGCCGGGACCCCGCCGGGAACGCCTCGGGCCCGCGACTCCTTCCAATCGTTTTCGTGCCGAACGAGAAGCCGCTAAGAAGAATGGGGCGAGTTCACTTCCGTCCCCGGTCCACGCACCATGACACCCTGGCTCAGAGACTTTATCGACAACCGCATCTTCGGCCCCAACCACCGCTGGTGGGCCCTGTGGGTCGTCGTGATCTCCGTCTTCATCGCCACCACGGATGTCGGGATGCTTACCATAAGCCTGCCGGTGATCATAACCGAGTTCCGCACGGATATCACTTTCGCCGGCTGGATCGTCTTCGTGTACGCCCTGGTCACGGGAGCCCTCTACCTGCCCTGCGGCAGGCTGTCCGATCTGCTCGGGCGCAAGCTCACCTTCTCCGCGGGCTTCCTGGTCTACGGCGTGGCCTCGATGGTGGCCGGCCTGTCCCAGGGGGCCACGCAACTGATGGCCTGCCGCGTGGGACAGGCGGTGGGCGCGGCCCTGATGATGACCAACACCTTCGCCCTGACCGGCTCCCTGTTCACGGGCGCCGACCGGGGCCGCGCCATGGGCCTGTCCGGCGGCCTGGTTTCCGCCATCGGCTTCACCCTGGGCCCCGTGGTGGGCGGATTCATCACCTTCACCCTGGGATGGCGCTACATCTTCTTCATTTCCGGCACGTTGTCGTTCATCGGCTTCGCCGCCGCGCGCTTTCTCCTGCTGGACGACCGGGGGTCCGGTGAACAAGCGAAGCGGGAGCCCTTCGACTTCGCCGGCGCCGGCCTGTTCGCGGTGGCGTTGACGTTCCTGCTGCTGGGAATCACGCGGGGGGGATTGGGCTACTGGGGTTTCGCGTTGAGCGCGCTCTTCGCGGCCTTGTTCATCTGGCGGGAAGCCACCTTCCCCTACCCCATCCTGGATCTCGGGCTGCTCCGGATCGTGCCCTTTGCCGCGGGCAACATCGCGCGCCTGTCCACCTTCGTGGCCCTCAGCACCAACGAGTTGATGATGCCGTTCCTGCTCCAGCTCGTGCTGCGAATGGACCCGCTGGAGGCGGGCACCCTGATGACCGCCACCGCACTGGTGCTCATGGTGGTGTCGCCTTCGGCCGGCTGGCTCACCGACCGCGTCGGCTCCACCCTGCCCGCCGCCGCCGGAGCCACGGTTATAGCCGTCGCGATGTACGCCATGAGCCACCTGGGTCCGGATTCCGGCCCGGCCGAGATCGTGCCACGGCTGGCGCTCCTGGGCGTCGGCCTCGGCCTCTTCCAGACCCCCAACAACCACGGCCTCATCGGCTCCGTGCCGCCCGAGCGGCTGGGAATCGCCTCCTCGGTCATCTCCATCATCCGCAGCGTCGGCCGCTCGCTGGGCACAGCAACCGCAACCGCATTTGTCGGCATGCGGCTGGCGGCAGTCACCAACGATTCCGGGCCCCAGGACCTGGCCGCGTTGAACTTGGCGGACAACCCTCTGCTCCTTGGAGCGTTCATGGAAGGCTACGGTTACGCGTACATCACGGCGGCGTGCCTGGGCCTGAGCGCGCTGGCGTTCACGATGATTGCGGCGACGGGGAGCGGGCCAGGCGCACGATTTCGGCGGGCAGCAAGCCCACCGCATCCGCCCGGCTGAGTCACAACAGCGGCACCGCCGCGATCGCCGGTAGACCGGACGTTTTCACCCGGCTGCCTCCACACTACAGTCCATAGAGCCGGCGCGCGTTGTCGCTCAGGATCTTGCGCTTGACGTCGTCGGTCAGGTCCGTCCGTTCACGGAAGACCTTGATGGCGTCCACGTCGCTGGAGACGTCGGTGTGGCCGTAGTCGGTGCCGATGACGAGTCCGTCCTCACCGCCCTCCTGCACCACATACGCCAGGTCGTCACTGTTCTCACAGGTGACGAATATGCCGAACTGCCCCATGGGGTTGTCCGGCCACTCCCGCCCCAACACACGGTAGCGGTGGTGGACCTCGCGCAGCATCCAGGGCACCCACTGGGAGCTGGCCTCGATGAAACCCCAGCGCAACTTCGGGAACACATCCGGGATCTCGCTCAGCAAGAGGTCGCCGAAAGCCCCCACGGTGGGGACCCGGAAGCTGTGGAAGTTTGCCGCCGTGGTTACCGGATGGTGGCAGAGGTCGGTGAACCAGGGGCTGCCGTTGGCGATGTGGATGGCGATGGCCATGTCCAGGCGCACAGCTTCCTCATAGATGGGGTAGAAGTACGGGTCCACCAGGAGGCGGTTGCCCTCGAAGGGCCGCATCAGCACCGCGCAGGCGCCGTGTTCCTTGCCGTAGCGGATCTGGTCCAGGGCGTCCGGCATACTCAGGGTCGGCGCCAGGCACGACCACCGGAGCCTGCCCTCGGACTGCGACCAGATGTCCGCCAGCCAGCGGTTCCAGCTCCCGCACAGCGCCACCTCCACCGGCGCCCGGTCCGTCACCTGCTCGATGAACATGGTGTTGTGCAGCACCTGCACGTCGACTCCGGTGTCGTCCATGTGCTCCAGCCGGAGTTCCACGTTGCCGAGCTCCACGGACTCGTCGGCGCCGGCGAACTTGCGGCCCACCCGCCGCTCCCGCTGCTGCAGCGCTTCCTCCGAGAACGCCGGAAAGCGGAAGCCCCGCACCTTGCCGTCCACCACCCAGAACTGCTGCTTGATGCCCGCCTCCTCCGGTGACGCCAGCGGCACCGGGCGGTACTGCCGATCAGAGGGGTCGAGATAATCCCAGGTCCGGTCGCATTCCACCACATGGGCGTCCGAGTCCACGATCAAAGGGGTTCCGCTGCCGTTTCCACTCATGGCGTGCTCCTTCGGGACGAGTTCCGGGCCGCGCGGCGACCCGGGCGCGGGCGGGGTTCAAGCCCGCCTCCTACATTCATGATCGGACCACGGCCGATGCTACAGCGCGTACAGCCGGCGCGCGTTGTCGCTCAGGATCTTGCGCTTGACGTCTTCGCCCAGGTCGGTGCGCTCCCGGAAAATCTTGATGGCGTCCACGTCGCTGGAGGTGTCGGTGTGGCCGTAGTCGGTGCCGATGACCAGGCCGTCCTCGCCGGTCTGCTGCACGATGTACGGCAGGTCGTCGGTATTTTCGCAGGTCACGAACATCCGGAAGTGGTCCATGGGGTTGTCCGGCCACTCACGGCCCATGGTCCGGAAACGGTTGCCGACTTCGTGAAGGATCCAGGGCAGCCACTGGGAGCTGGCTTCGATGAAACCCCAGCGCAGCTTCGGGAACAGCTCCGGCACCTCGCTGAACAGCACGTCGGCGAAGCCCCCCACGGTGGGGATGCGGAACCGGTGGAAGGTGGCGCCGAGCCGGACCGGGTGGCTGTAGAGGTCGTTGAGCCAGGAGCTGCCGTTGGCGATGTGGATCGCGATGGGCATGTCCAGGCGGCTGGCCTCTTCGTAGATGGGGTAGAAGTAGGGGTCCGCCAGCAGCTTGCTCCCCTCCACCGGGCGCAGCAGCACCGCGCAGGCGCCGTTCTCCCTGGAGAAACGGATCTGGTCCAACGCGTCCGACATGCTGAGGGTGGGTGCCAGGCAGGACCAGCGCAGCCGCCCGTCCGACTGGGCCCAGATGTCCGCCAGCCAGCGGTTCCAGCTCCCGCACAGCGCCACCTCTACCGGCGGCCGCTCCGTCACTTGCTCGATGAACATGGTGTTGTGCAGCACCTGCACGTCCACGCCGGTGTCGTCCATGTGCTCCAGCCGAAGCGCCACGTTGCCCAGCTCCCGGGCCTCCTTGGCCTCGGCGAACTTGCGGCCCACCTGTTCCTGGCGCCGTTGCAACTCCTCCTCCGAGAAGGCCGGGAAGCGGAACCCCCGCACCTTGCCGTCCACCAGCCAGAACTGGAGCGCGGCGCCGTTTTCCTCCGGTGATGCCAGCGGCACCGGACGGAACTGCCGCTCCGAGGGTTCGAGATAATCCCAGGTCCGGTCGCATTCCACCACGTGGGCGTCCGAATCCACGATCAAGGGGTTGCCGTTGGCCTCTGTACTCATGGCGTGCTCCTTTTCACGGGGCGTATTCGTTCGTCTGTTCCGGGCGGGACACGGCCCGCCCTTCTCTTTTACTGCAACTCGGCGAAAAAGTCGTTGCCCTTGTCGTCCACGATGATAAACGCCGGGAAGTTCTCGACGTCGATCTTCCACACCGCTTCCATGCCCAGCTCGGGATAGTCGAGCACCTCCACGTGCTTGATGTTGTCCTTGGCCAGGATCGCCGCCGGGCCGCCGATGGAGCCCAGGTAGAACCCGCCATGCTTCTTGCACGCATCGGTCACCTGCCGCGACCGGTTGCCCTTGGCCAGCGAGATCAGGCTGGCGCCGTGGGACTGGAACAACTCCACGTAAGAGTCCATGCGTCCCGCGGTGGTGGGGCCGAAGGAGCCGGAGGCGTAGCCCTCGGGGGTCTTGGCCGGCCCGGCGTAGTAGACCACGTGGTCCTTGAAATAGTCCGGCAACGGTTCGCCGGCGTCGAGCCGCTCCTTGAGCCTGGCGTGGGCCAGATCCCGGGCCACCACGATGGTGCCGTTCAAGGCCAGCCGGGTCTTCACCGGATGCCTGGAGAGGGTGCTCCGGATCTCGTCCATGGGCCGGCTCAGGTCGATGCTCACCACGGCGTCGGCGTCGTCTTCCTCGCGGAAGTCCGGCAGGTATTTCGCCGGATCGGTTTCCAGCCGCTCGAGGAACACCCCGTCCCGGGTGATCCTGGCCTTGGCCTGCCGGTCGGCGGAGCACGAAACGCCGATGCCCACCGGACAGGAAGCGCCGTGCCGGGGCAGACGGATCACCCGCACCTCGTGGGTGAAATACTTGCCGCCGAACTGCGCGCCCACGCCCATCTCGTGGCTGATGGCCTGGACCTTGGCCTCCAGGTCCAGGTCCCGGAACGCCCGGCCGTACTCGTTGCCGGTGGTGGGCAGGTTGTCCAGGTAGCGGGTGCTGGCCAGTTTGACGGTCTTGAGGTTGAACTCCGCGGACATCCCGCCCACCACGATGACCAGGTAGTAGGGCGGGCAGGCGGCGGTGCCGATGGTCTTGAGCTGCTTCTCCAGAAACGCCAACATCGACGCCTCGTTCAAGAGCGCCGGGGTCTGCTGGTACAGCACCGACTTGTTGGCGGAGCCGCCGCCCTTGGTGATGAACAAGAGCTCGTAGGCGTCGCCCGGCGTCGCGTAAAGCTCCACCTGGGCCGGCAGGTTGGTGCGGGTGTTCTGTTCCTCGTAGAGGCTCAGCGGCGCGAGTTGCGAGTAGCGCAGGTTGGTGCCGGTGTAGACGTCGTAGACGCCGGCGGAGAAAGCCTCCTCGTCGTTGGCGCCGGTGAAGACGTTCTCGCCCTTCTTGCCGATGACGATGGCGGTGCCGGTGTCCTGGCACGCCGGCAGCACGCCGCCGGCCGAGATGTTGGCGTTCTTGAGCTGCTGGATCGCCACGAAGCGGTCGTTCTTCGAAGCCTCGGGGTCCTCGAGGATGGCCCGCAGCTTGGCCAGGTGGCTGGGCCGGAACAGGTGGGAGATGTCATGGATGGCTTCCGCCGTGAGCTTCCGCAGCACCGCCGGGTCGACCTTCAGGATCGTGCGGCCGTCCAGCTCGATCTCGGATACTCCCTCCTTGCCCAGGCTGCGGTACTCGGTGGTGTCCTCGCCGAGCTCGAAGATGGGCTGAAATCTGAATTCTGACATGAAATGTTTCTCCTTGGGATTGGTCGGTTTGTACCGCAAATTATACCCGGACCCTTGACGCTAACGCAAAGTCACGTATGATTCGATTCCAGCAAACGAGGGGTCTCAGCCAGTCACACGAGGGAGTCCTTCATCCATGAGCATTCGCGGCAACACGGCCATCGTCGGCATCGGCGAAACCCCTGTGGACCGCCTGGGCCGGCGCCCGGGCGAGCGGCGCCGGACCATTCCGGAGTACCTGACCTGGGCCGCCCGGCTGGCCATGGAGGACGCCGGACTCACGCGCAAGGACTTCGACGGCCAGGGGCTCGCCGCCATCTACACCACCAACTACCTGCAACCCTTCTGGCCCGAGGAGACCGCTTCCATCCTGGGCATCGCGCCGGCCCTTTCCATGGCCAACGCCAACGGCGGCGCCGCCACGGTGTCGGCGCTGGGACAGGCGGCCGCGGCCATCCAGGCCGGGTTGGTGGAGCGAGTCCTCTGCGTAGCCGCTTCGTGCACGTTCGTGGAAAACCACAACGGGGTCGAGCCCCGCGACGTGCGGGATCACGAGGTGCCCTACGGCCTCATGGGCGCCAACAGCGGCATCGCCCTGGTGATGCGGCGGCACATGCACCAATACGGCACCACCCTCGATGCCCTGGGGAACATCGCGGTGACCGCCCGCTACCATGCGTCGCTGAACCCCAACTCCTATCTCAAGAAGCCCATGACCCTGGAGGACTACAAGACCTCCCGCATGGTGGCCGACCCGGTGCGGCTGCTGGACTGCGTGATGCCGGCCAACGGCGGCAAGGCCTTCATCCTGACCTCGGCCGAGAAGGCCGCCTCGATGCCGCGGAAGCCGGTGTACCTCATGGGCTTCGGCGAGCAGGACAACCCCAGCTACGGCCCCCGCACCCACTCGGACGCAACCATCATGGGGATCAAGGACGCCGGCGCCCGGGCCTTCGACATGGCGGGGGCCACTCCGGCGGACATGGACTTCGCCGAGTTGTACGATGACTACGTGGTCATCGAGCTGATGCAGATCGAGGACCTGGGGTTCTGCGACAAGGGCGACACGAAGTTCTTCGAGTCCACCGACTTCTCCTTCAAGGGCACGCTGCCGATCCAGACCGGCGGCGGCATGATCAACTGCGGGCAGCCGTCCACCGCCGGCGGCATGATCCATATCCTGGAGGCCGTCACCCAACTGCGGGGCGGCGGCGGCGAGCGGCAGGTGGCCGACGCGCGCACCGGCATCGTCACCGGCCTCGGCGGTCTCCCCTACGGCAAGAACCTCGGCTCCACCGCCGTGGCCATCCTGAGCAACGAGACAGGAAACTCCAATGGCTGAAGCTTCACGGGAACCCCGACGCCCGCTCCCGGAGATCACCGAGCTCACCGCACCTTTCTGGCAGGCCGCCAGGACAGGCCGGCTGGTGATGCAGCGCTGCCGCACCTGCGGCGAGCTGGTGTGGTGCCCCCGCCCGTCGTGCGTGGAGTGCGGCGGCGAAGAACTGGAATGGGACGAACTCAGCGGCCGCGGCACCGTCTATTCCTTCACCATCATCCGCCAGTTGGCGGGCCGCGGCGCCCGCGCCTTCGAGAGGGACATCCCCTACGTCATCGCCTGGGTGGACCTGGAGGAAGGCCCCCGCTACTACACCAACATCGTGGACTGTCCGGTGGACAACGTGGAGATCGGGATGGAGGTGGAAGTGGTGTTCGATCCCGTCAGCGACGACATCAGCCTCCCCAAGTTCAAGCCCCGCTCGTAGAGGCGACCGGCCGGTCGCCCGTGATTTGCCGCCCGGCCGGGGCGGCCCTCTCCCCTACCTGTGCGCGCTAGGCAAGCAAGCCCGGTTTTGCTAATGCACTCCTATCAAGTCCGACCCGGAGGATGTCATGCCAGTCATCGATGCCGATACCCACGTAGACGAAACCGAGGACACCTGGGCGTTCCTGCGCGACGGCGACGAGGCATTGAGGCCCACCACCGCCTATCCCAAGGGCCAGGACGCCAGCAACGCGATCATGCGCTACTGGATGATCGACGGAAGGCGCCAGATCCGCTTCGTCCGCACGGACGAGGAAACCCACACCACCGAGGGAGCCCGGGAACTCACGGACGTGAAACGGCGCCTGGCGGACATGGACCGCATGGGGGTGGACTATCAGGTGATGTACCCCACCCTGTTCCTGGTGGAGTTCACCGACAACCCTGAGATCGAGCTGGCGCTCCGCCGCAGCTACAACCGCTGGATGGGCGAACGCTGGGCCGAGTCCGAGGGCCGGTTGCGCTGGGTCATGCTCCCGCCCACCCAGAACATGGAGGCGCTCCCGGACGAGCTGCGCTTCGCCAAGGAACACGGCGCCTGCGGCGTACTCAAGAAGGGCGACCGGGAAGCCGGGGTGTGGGCCAACGATCCGTATTTCTTCCCGATGTACGAGGAAGCCCAGAAGCTCGACATGCCCATCTGCTTTCACACCGGCTCGGGCGTTCCGGATTTCACCCCCGCGCGGGAGTTCACCTTCAGCCGCTTCTACCGCATCCTGCTGCCGGTGGTACATGCGTTCCAGTCCCTGATCGTCCACGGCGTGCCGGATCGGTTCCCCACTCTGCGCTTCGGCTTCATCGAGGCTACCGCCTCCTGGGTGCCCTTCGTGCTGTACGAAATCCGCCGGCGGCTGGAGAAAAACAAGGAACGGCCCACCAGCGTGCTGCGCTCCACCATGGAGATCGAGGACATGCCGGAGGACATCCTGCAGCGGAACCGCATGTACGTATCGTTCCAGGTTGACGAGGACCTGAGCTACGTCGTTCACCACACGGGCGAAGACAATCTCCTCGTGGGCTCGGACTACACGCACAACGATTCCGCCCAGGAGATGGATTTCCTGGGGCTCCTCAAGCAGCGTGCCGACAAGGGCGACATCTCCCATTCGGCGGTCACCAAGATCACCCAGGACAACCCCAAGAACTTCTACGGTATCTGAACAGCAACGGGGCCGGGCGGGGAAAGCCGTGACCGGACCCCCCCTGCTCCGAGGAGAGATCGGATGAAGGAATCCCCGGACAGGCCGCTGGCCGACGAAGACGTGGAAAAGCGCCTGTTTCCCGCACTTGGCCTCCCCGGCGGCGGCCAGCTCGAGGTGCGCATGGAGGCGCCCTTGCTGCATCCGGACCCGGACGTGCGGGAAGTGGCACAGCGGTACAAGCCCTTCAACCTGGACAGTTGGCACACCGAATGGACCCGCATGGCCGAGAAGAACGAGGCGCTGGCGGCGGGGTTCGAGGACGAGGGGCGCCGCGTCACCGCCCATGACTTCTATCGGCGGGCTGCGGAGTTCTACCGGCGGGCGCTGGTGTACATGCCGGACAGCGACCCACGCATGATGGAGAGCCACCGCAAGCTCAAGGAGACCTTCGACAAGGCCTGGAGCCTGGTCACGCCGCCCTTCGAGCGGTTGGAGATCCCCTACGAGGGCCACATGCTGGACGCGTTGTTCTACCCGGCCAGGGGCAAGGCGGGGACCCGGTTCCCCACCGTGTACAACTACGGCGGCGCCGACGGCATCCTGCTGCGCGGGTTGGACGGCGACGCCGGGCAGTACGTGCGCCGGGGCATGTCCTTCATCGACGTGGACGGGCCGGGACACGGAGCCGCCCTGCGGGAGGAGAAGCTCTACGCGCCGCCGGATTCGGAGCGGGTGGCCAAGGCCGTCATCGACTACCTGGTGACGCGCCCGGACGTGGACCCGGACCGCATCGGCCTCCACGGCTCCAGCATGGGCGGGTATTCCGGACCCCGGTGCGCCACCGAGGAGAAGCGCATCAAGGCGGTGGCCGTGTGGAGCGGCGCCTACCACCTGGTGGACGACATCTTCGACTACTACCCGCCGATCCAGGACAGGCTGCGCTGGCTGATGGGCGCCAGGGACCTCAAGGAAGCCCGGGAACGGATCCAGGAGTTCACCCTCGTGGGCCGGGCGCACAAGATCGAGTGCCCGCTGCTGGTGGGCTACAATCACGACGACCGGGTGATGGACCCGAGGGGCGCCATCCGCCTTTACGAAAACGCCGTGAATACCCCACGGGAACTGCTGGACGGCGTGGGGCACCACGAGAAGCGTTTCGACCGGCGAAGCTTCATCGTGGACTGGTTCGCGAAGCAACTGATGGCCTGAACCTCCAAACGGCTCGGGCTACGGCCACGCCGACAACGCCAGCGAGTTGCTGGCGCTCAAGGGGATCCCGGACAAGGGCGGGATCGAGCCCGCGGTCATCGACAAGATCCTCGCCCACAACCCGGCCCGCTTCCACGGGCCGACCGAGCGGCGCGCCTGACGCGCCCGCGACTGGAGGAGAACATGCCGGCCATCGACGCTGACGCCCATGTCATCGAGACGGAACACACCTGGGACTACCTGGAGGGCCGCGACAAGCGGTTCCGCCCGGTGCCCGTTTCCGTGGACATGCCGGACGGCGCCACCCGGAATTTCTGGGTCATCAACGGCAAGCTCATCGGCGGACGCGACAACATCGGCCTGGACACCCCCAAGGAGTCTCGGGACATGGCCGACATCGACGCGCGGCTGAAGCACATGGACGAGATCGGCACCGACGTGCAGGTGCTCTACCCCACCCTGTTCCTGCGCCCGGTCACGGACCGCTCGGACGTGGAGCTAGCCCTGTGCCGTTCCTACAACCGCTGGCTCGCCGACGTCTGGGCCGCCGGCAAGGGGCGGCTGCGCTGGGCGGCGCAACTGCCGTTGCTCAGCATGGACGAGGCCCTGGAGGAATTGCGATGGGCCACGGAGCACGGCGCCTGCGCCGTGTTCATGCGCGGCCTGGAAACCAACCACCCGCTGCACCACCCGTACTTCTTCCCGCTGTACGACGAGGCCCAGCGGCTCGACGTGCCCATCGGCATCCACTCCGGCATCGGCAACGCCGCGGTTTCGGAAGCCTTCGGCAACGACCCGTTCCGCACCGCCAAGCTGACGGTCATCGGCGCCGTCCACGCCATGATCATGCGCGGCATCCCGCGGCGCTTCCCGGAACTGCGCATCGGCGCCATCGAGGTGGCCGCCCAATGGGTCCCCCACGTGGTCCGGGACATCACGCTGCGGAACCGGAAAAGCGGAGTGGAGTCCGACGGCGATCTGCTCCCCGCGAACCGTCTCTACGTCGCCTGCCAGACGGACGACGACCTGCCCTACGTCCTCGATCACGCCGGCGAGGACATGATCATGATCGGCTCCGACTACGGACACAATGACAACGCCAGCGAGTTGCTGGCATTGAAGGGCCTGCGGGAGAAGGGCGAGGTGGCGCCCCATGTCATCGACAAGATCCTGGATCAGAACCCCTCCCGGTTCTACGGGTTGTCGGAGGACTAACGGGGATCCGGCGATGGCGTCCATCGCCAGTGGCGACAAACCGGCTCGAAAGGAGATCCGCCGTGAGTGATGCTTTCGACCTTCTTCTGGTCAACGGAACCGTGATCAATCCCGCGGCGGGGCCGCGGCAGGAGCTGGACGTGGGCATTGCCGGAGGCCGTATCGCGGCCATGGGGAAGGACCTGCCGCAGGACGGTGCCAAGCAGGTGCTCGACGTCGGCGGCTGCTTCGTGACCCCGGGCCTCATCGATTTCCACGTCCACAGCTACTGGGGCGTCAACCCTTACGGCACCGACCTCGACGCCGTGTGCGGCGCCAGCGGCGTCACCACGGCCGCGGACGCGGGCTCCGCCGGCCCGGTGAACTTCCCCGGGTTTCGGCACTTGGTGTACGAAAGATCCCGCACCCGCATGCTGTCCTTCGTGGCGGTTGCCCAGCACGGCGTCCTCAACGTCCCTGGAGAGCTCGAGAACATCGGCTTCGCCGACCCCGATGGCGCCGCCCGCACGGTGCGGGAAAATCCCGATGTCGCGGTGGGCATCAAGATCCGGCTGCACGTCAAGTCGGTGGGGGAGAACGGCCGGCAGGCCCTTGGGATGGCGGTGGGGGCCGGCGATGCCAGCGATTCGCCGGTGATGGTGCACGTGGGCGACACCGGCATTCCCATGGAGGAGATCGTCGAGACCCTGCGCGCGGGGGACATCGTCACCCATTGCTACACGCCGAAGCAGCCGGCCATCGTGGACCCCTCCGGCCGTCTTCGCCCGGCCGTCCTGAAGGCGCAGCGGCGCGGGGTGGTCTTCGACGTGGCCCACGCCAACGGGCATTTCGACTTCGATCTGGTGGCCCGGGCCATGGACCAGGGGCTCCGCCCGGACATCATCAGCACCGATCTCCACCGGATGAGCGGCTCCGGCCCCGTGGTGGACCTGCCCACCACCCTGACCAAGTTCCTGATGCTGGGACTGGATCTCGACGAGATCATCGCCGACTGCACCGCCAACGCCGCCCGGGCCATCGGCTGGGAAGATCGCCTCGGCGTCCTCGAGGTCGGGCGCGAGGCCGACGTGGCCGTTTTGGAGGTGATGGACGAGAAGACCATCCTGGCCGACAGCGTCGGCAACCGCCGCACCACCGGACAACGAATCGCCGCCCGCCATACCATCCGCGCCGGTGTCTTGTAGGACTCGTTTGCGACCTCCCGTTCTTCTGGATATTGGCCAAGGGCGCGAGCACTGCTAGTGTCCTGTCTGGTTAGTTGGCATCCTAGTAAATTGGCATCATAAGATGCGCAGGATTGGCGGTAGCGTTGGAAAGTGAACCATGAGCGAGTGGATCTTCCGCTATAACGGTTTCGACCCGGCCAAACAGGGCCTGCGCGAGGCGTTATGCACCCTCGGCAACGGCTACTTCGCCACCCGCGGCGCAGCGGAAGGGGGCGAGGCCGGCGACGTGCACTATCCCGGCACCTATCTCGCCGGATGCTACAACCGGCTGGAGACCACGGTCGGCGACCGCGTGGTGGTCAACGAGGACCTGGTCAACCTGCCCAACTGGCTCCGGCTCCGGTTCCGCCTGGAGGACGAGCCGTGGTTCGAGCTTTCGGCGGTCGAGGTCCTGGCCTACCAACAGGAGCTGGACCTCAAGAACGGCTTGCTGACGCGAAGGCTGCGGTTCCGCGATCCCCAAGGGCGCACCAGCTTCATTCGCAGCCGGCGGCTTGTGCACATGCGGCATCCGCACCTGGGGGTCCTGCGCTGGACCCTGCTGGCGGAAGACTGGTCCGGACACGTCACCATCCGATCCTCCCTGGACGGCTCGGTCATCAACGCCGGAGTCCCGCGCTACCGCCAGCTCAACTCCAAGCACCTGGAGACCCTGGAGAAGGGGCGCGCGGGAGAAGACGGCGTGTACCTGGCGGTCCAGACCAACCAGTCGCACATACGGCTGGCGCTGGCGGCGCGCACCCGGCTCTTCCGCCAGGACGAGTACGAGGAAGTCGCCTCCCGCACCATCGAGGAACCGGAGGCCATCGCGCAGCAGTTCGTCATCACGGTGAGGAAGAGGCAGGTGATCACGCTGGAGAAGACGGTGGCCCTGTACGCGTCCCGGGACCGGGCCATCTCGGAATGCGGCCATGCCGCCCGGTCCGCGGCAGCGGCGGCGGGCCGGTTCGTGGAGTTGCTGGAATCCCATGCAAGCGCGTGGCATTCGTTGTGGCGCCGGTGTGACGTGGAGCTGCCCTCGCGGCCCGAGGAGGAGCGGATCCTGCGCCTGCACGCCTTCCACCTGCTGCAGACCGCGTCGCCGAACTCGGTGGATCTCGACGTTGCGGTAGGCGCACGGGGACTCCACGGCGAGGCCTATCGCGGGCACATCTTCTGGGACGAGTTGTACTTCCTGTTCTTCTACACGGTGCGGATCCCGGAGATCGCCCGGTCGCTGCTGCTGTACCGCTACCGCCGGTTGGATGCCGCGCGCAGGGCCGCCCGTAAAGAGGGATATGCCGGCGCCATGTACCCTTGGCAGAGCGGCAGCGACGGCACCGAGGAAACCCAGAAGCTGCACCTGAACCCCAACTCCGGACGCTGGCTGGAGGACAACAGCCACCGCCAGCGGCACGTCAACATCGCCATCGCCTACAACGTGTGGCGCTACTACAAGACCACCGGAGACCAGGATTTCCTGTCCCGCTACGGCGCCGAGATGATCCTGGAGATCGCGCGCTTCTGGGCCAGCATGGCGGAGAAGAACGAAGGCACGGGGCGTTACGAAATCCACGGCGTCATGGGCCCCGACGAGTACCACGACATGTACCCCGACGCCGACACCGGCGGCCTGCGCAACAACGCCTACACCAACGTGATGGTGGTGTGGCTGCTGGAACGGGCCTTCGAGGTCCTGGACCTGCTGGGCGAGAAGCGGAGCGCCGAGCTCGCCGAGGAGATCGGCCTCGCGCCGGAAGACGGGCATCGGTGGCGCGACATCACCCGCAGGATGACCGTGCCGTTCCATGGCGAAGGCGTCATCAGCCAGTTCGAGGGGTACGAGGCGCTGGAGGAGTTCGACTGGGACGGGTACCGGGAGAAGTACGGCAACGTCGAGCGGCTGGACCGCATCCTCGAGGCGGAAGGCGACACCCCCAACCGCTACAAGGCATCGAAGCAGGCGGACACGGTCATGCTGTTCTACCTGCTGCGAACCGACGAGCTGCGACGAATATTCGGCCGACTCGGCTACGCCTTCGACGACGAGACGGTGCTCAAGACCGTGGACTACTACAGCGCCCGCACCTCCCACGGCTCGACCCTGAGCCGGGTGGTGCACGCCGCGGTGTCGGCGCGCTCGGATCCGAGCGCCTCGTGGCGCTATTTCACGGAGGCGCTGCAGAGCGACGTCGCCGACATCCAGGGCGGCACCACGCCCGAGGGCGTCCACATCGGGGCCATGGGCGGCCTCGACGACGTCCTGCTGAGCCGCTACGCCGGCATCGACACCATGGGCGACACCCTGAGCCTCGACCCCTGCCTCCCGGACGAGTTGCCCGAACTGCGGCTTTCGATCCTCTATCGCGGGCGGCGGGTCGGACTGGACCTGACGCGCGAACGCGCGCGCATCTCACTGGACGGGGATGCGGCGGCGGACCTGGAAGCGGCAGTGCAGGGCACGCGGCACGAGCTTGCCGCAGGCGATACGGAAATCCGCCTGAATCAGCGACGATCGTAGCCTGCCTCACCCGGCGACGACTTGCAGGAGATGCGCCAGACGTCTCACGCCTGGTACTTGACGTCGCCGCCCACCACCGTCATCTCCACCTTCAGGTCCTTGATCCGTTCCGCCTCCACCTCGAAGGGGTCCTCCGCCAAAACCGCCATGTCCGCGAGCTTGCCCACCTCCAGCGTGCCCTTGCGGTCTTCCTCGAAGCCGGCGAAGGCGGCGTGGGTCGTGTGCAGATCGAAGGCCTGCTGCACGCTCAGGGCCTCCTCGGGCGCCAGGGTCTCGCCCCACAGCATGCGGCGGGAGACGTAGGCGCCAATGTCGCGCAGGGGATCCACCGGCCAGTAACCCGGCGCGTCCGAGCCGCCGGCCATCTTCACGCCCGCGTCCAGCAGCGTCTTCAGCGGGAAAGCCTTCACCATGCGCTTGGCGCCGATGGCCTCGCGGATGGAGTCTCCCACGAAGTACCCGAGGGAGATGTTGGGGATGGCCACGATACCCATGCGCACCAGCTTCTCGATGCGCCGGGGCGACATCAGCCAGTTGCCCATGTGCTCGATGCGGTGACGGTGATCGTCCCGTGGAACCGCGGCCAGCGCCTTCTCGTACGCCTCCAGCGACATGTCGAAGGCGCGGTCCCCGATGGCGTGGACGCAGCAACGCATGCCCGCCCGGTGGCAGCGGAGCACGGTCTCGTCCAGCTCGTCCTGCTGGATGCGGATGAGCCCGCGGTATTCCGGGACGTCGAGATAGGGATCGTAGAAGAGCGCGTTCCGGCCGGTGATGCCGCCGTCGATGCTCATCTTCACGCCGCCCACCCGCAGCCACTCGTCGCCGAAGCCCACCTGCAGGCCGGTCTCCAGCACGCTGTCGGTGCTCATCTGGGACTCGATGATGCGTAGCAACAGGCTCGATCGCAGGTGCAGGCCGCCCTCGGCCTTGAGCTCCTGGTATGCGCGCACCGCGGCCGGGTCCTTGACGATGTCGTGAATCGTGGTGACGCCGCGTTCGAGACTCTGCTGGACCGCGTAGGCGATGCCCAGCTTGCGCTGGGTGGCGTCGAAGTCCGGGATCACGCCCGACACGATGTGCTGAGCCCGTTCGTTGAGGATGCCGGTGGGCTCGCCGGTGGCGGAGTCCCGGTCGATGGAGCCTCCGGCCGGGTCCGGAGTGTCCCGGTTGATCCCCGCCAGCGCCAGACCCTCGCTGTTCGCCACCGTCACGTGAGCGCCGAAGGAGATCGAGACCGGGTGCCTGGGCGCCGCGGCGTCGAGATCCTTGCGGTCGGGGAAGCGTTTATCCTTCATGCGGAAGTCCTGCATCGGGCTCCCCTGCGCCACCACCCACTCGCCCGCCGGAGTCGCCGCCGCCTTTCTGGAAAGGCGCGTCAGGACCGCATCGATGTTGGATACCGGCCCGTAGAAATCCCGGCAATCCACCAGCTCCCGCTCCGCCAGACCCTTGTCCGCCAGGTGGACGTGGGCATCGGTCAGTCCCGGGATCACCGTGCGGCCCTTGAGGTTCACGTCGCGGGTATCGGCGCCGCACAGGCGCAGCACCTCGTCCGAAGCGCCGGCCGCTACGACTCGCCCGCCGGAGCAGGCGACGGCCTGCACCATGGGCGTCCCCGACGCGAACGTGCGGACCTTTCCGTTGAAGAACACGGTGTCGGGATAGGGCAAATGACTTCCAGCCATCGGAACCTCCGTTGATGAAGACCTGCGTCGCGATTGCGCCCCATGAATATCGGCCACGCGCGACAAGGTCAATCCACGAATCAAGGTTGACTTCCGGCACGACAATTACCTATGTATCGCGGGTACGACTCATAACCGGGTGCGTTTCCAAAAGGAGGACTACGCGATGAAACTCGAAACAGGTGTTCGCAGGATCTCGTGGAAGCCGGTGTGGACGCTGGCGGCGGCGCTGGCGCTCGTGGTGGGGATGCTCGCATCCGGTTCCGCATGGGCCGCTTCCAGGGACAGGGTAGTGGTCTATCACGCCGGCAGCATCGATTCCCTCCACCCCTACAACCACAGTCTGGGCCCGGCCTACTCCATCTGGGAGCACATCATGGAGCCGCTGGTGCAGTTGGACGAGGAGCGTGTCGAATACGTGCCCAAGCTGGCCGAGTCCTGGGAGTTGAAGGGCAAGGAGTGGGTGTTCAAGCTGCGCAAGGGCATCAAGTTCCACGACGGCACGCCGCTGACGGCGCACGACGTCGAGTTTTCGTTCAACCGCATCAAGACGGACAAGAAGAGCCTGCAGCGGCGACAACTGAAGGAACTGGTGGAAATGCGGGTCGTGGACGACCACACCATCGTCCTGGTGACCGACAAGCCCAACGTCGTGTTTCTCGACAAGCTCAAGACCCGCTTCGTCATGAGCAAGGCGGCCGCGGCGAAGTACGGCAAGGAGGTGGACAAGCACCCCATCGGCACCGGACCCTACAAGTTCAAGAGCTTCAAGCGCGACGGCGACCTGGTGCTCGAGCGCAACGACGCCTACTGGGGCTCTCCGAAGCCGCAGATCAAGACCGTCGTGTGGCGGAAGGTCACCGAGGAGGCCGCCCGGGTAGCGGCCCTGGAGGCCGGACAGGCCGACGTGATCAACGCGGTGCCGGCCCACGACGTGGAGCGCCTGAGGAAGAACCCGAGGATCAACATCAAGACGGTGCCCGGGGGACGCATCTACTTCCTGGCCCTCAACCCGGGCTTCAAGCCCTGGGACAACAAGCTCGTGCGGCAGGCGGCCAACTACGCGGTGGACGCCTACCCCATCATCGAGAACATCTTCGATGGCCTCGGTTTCGTGGTGGAGGGCGCCGCCGGGAAGCAACACATCGGTTTCGACCCCAACGCCAAGCGCTATCTCTACGACCCCAAGAAATCCCGTGACCTTCTGGCCAAGGCCGGATACCCGGACGGCGTCTCCGTAAAGATGTACTATTCCGCGGGACGGTATCCCAAGGACAGCGAGGTGGTCCAGGCCGTCGCGGCCCAGATGAAAAAGGGCGGTTTCAACATCGAGCTGATCAGCCAGGAATGGGTGGTGTTCTGGGGCAAGTCCGGGGTCAACGGCGGCAAGCTGCCCTTCTACCACGTCAGCCGGGGCAGCGTCGTCGACGCGCACACGCACCTCGAGCAGTACTTCAAGACCGGCGCGAGCCGCCGTATCGACTACAGCAATCCCGAGTTCGACAGGATCATGGACCTGGAACAGGCAGAAGCCGATCCCGTGAAACGCGACAAGCTGTTGCACCAGTTGGGCCGGATCCTGAAGGAGGACTCACCGTGGGTGCCGTTGTGGAATCTGGCGGATATCTACGGTGCCGCCAGCAACCTCGAGTGGAAGCCTCGTTCCGACGAGAGAATCCGTGCCTGGGAGATGAGGATCAAGTAGGACCCCTGTCTCTTGCGTTGACTTGGGACATCACAATTTCATATGTGTCGGACCGTACGGGGGTCCGGTTTCAAAAAAGGGGGACGGTTCAGTGAAATTCAATGGATGCATTCGTGGAAGCTTGTCGAAGCGGACAGGGGCACTGGCGGCAGGTGCGGCGCTCCTTCTCGGTTTGCTCGCCTGCGGCTCCGCCTGGGCCGCCTCCAAGGACAAGGTGGTGATCTACCACGCGGGCGGCATTGATTCGCTCCACCCGTACAACCACAGTCTGAGCCCGGCCTACGGCATCTGGGAACACATCCTGGAGCCGCTGGTGCAGGTGGACCAGAAGGCCAACCAGTACGTCCCGAAGCTCGCCGAGTCCTGGGAATTCAAGGGCAAGGAGTGGGTCTTCAAGCTGAAGAAAGGCATCAAGTTCCACGACGGCTCGCCCTTGACCGCGCACGACGTGGAGTTTTCTTTCAACCGCATCAAGACGGACAAGAAGAGCCTGCAGCGGCGGCAACTGAGAGAGTTGACAGAGATGCGCGTGGTCGACGACCACACCATCGTCCTGGTGACCAAGACGCCCAATGTCGTGTTCCTCGACAAGCTTCAGAGCCGCTTCATCATGAGCAAGACCGCCGCGGAGAAGGCCGGCAAGGACATGGACAAGCACCCCATCGGCACCGGACCCTACAAGTTCAAGAGTTTCAAGCGCGACGGCGACCTGGTGATGGAGCGCAACGACGACTACTGGGGCTCCCCCAAGCCGCAGGTCAAGACCATGGTGTGGCGCAAGGTGACGGAGGAGGCGGCCCGGGTCGCGGCCCTCGAGTCCGGGCAGGTGGATGTCATCAACGCCGTCCCGCCCCACGAGGTGGCGCGGCTGGAGAAGAATCCCAGGATCACGATCAAGTCCGTTCCCGGATCGCGCATCTACTTCCTCGCCATCAACCCGGGGTTCAAGCCTTGGGACAACAAGCTCGTGCGGCAGGCGGCCAACTATTCCATAGACGCCGACTCCATCGTCAAGAACATCTTTGACGGCCTCGGTTTCGTGGTGGAAGGCGCCGGCGCGAAAACGTACATCGGCCACGACCCCAACGCCAAGCGGTATCCCTACGACCCGGCAAAGTCGCGGGAGTT
This sequence comes from uncultured Binatia bacterium (SeqCode), assembly GCA_965215605.1. Taxonomy (GTDB): domain Bacteria; phylum Desulfobacterota; class Binatia; order UBA9968; family JAJDTQ01; genus JAJDTQ01. Next base: position 573,992 of record OZ244070.1, read on the forward strand.
GCTGGCCAAGGCGGGCTACCCGGACGGCGTCTCGGTGAAGCTCTACTACTCGCAGGGCCGCTACCCCAAGGACAGCGAAGTGCTCCAGGCCATCGCCGCCCAGATGAAGAAGGGCGGATTCAACGTCGAGCTCATCTCCCAGGAGTGGGTGGTGTTCTGGGGCAGGTCCGGGGTCAACGGGGGCAAGATGCCCTTCTACTACATTGGCCGGGGCAGCGTCATCGACGTCCACACGCATGTCGAGCAATACTTCAAGACCGGCGCAAGCCCACGAATCGACTACAGCAACCCCGAACTCGACAAGCTGATCGAAGCGGAGATGGCGGAAGCCGATCCCGAGAAGCGCGCCAGGATCCTGCACCAGATGGGCCGTATCCTGAAAGAAGATTCCCCGTGGGTGCCGCTGTGGAACCTGGCGGACATTTACGGATTCGCCAGCAACATCGAGTGGGATCCGCGGTCCGACGAGAGAATCCGTACCTGGGAGATGGCGATCAAGTAGCAGCCGGATGCGTCGTCGCCCCCGCGGGCGCCCGACAGCCTTGTGATGGAGGTGCAAGAATGAAGGCCGCGGTGCTGCTGGAGCAGAACACCCCTCTGGTGGTGGAGGACGTGGATATCGAGGGTCCCAAGGCGCAGGAGGTGCAGGTCCGCATCGGCGCCACCGGCATCTGCCACAGCGACCTGCACAACATCAAGGGCGAGTGGGACAACCAGACCCCGGTGATTCTCGGCCACGAGGGCGCCGGCGTGGTGGAGGCCGTGGGCGACGGCGTCGACCACGTCAAGCCGGGCGACAACGTCATCCTTTCCTTCCGGGCCAACTGCGGCCGTTGCGAGAACTGCGCGCGCGGCATCCCGGTCCTCTGCAACGGCCACCACTCCCCCCGCCAGATGATGCACGACGGCACCGCGCGGGTGAGCCTCAAGGGACAGCCGCTGTTCATTTCGGCGCGGCTCGGCACCTGGGCCGAGCAGGTGGTGTGTCCCGCGGAACAGGCCGTTCCGGTCCCCGGCGACGTTCCGCCCGAGGTGGCCGCCCTCATCGGCTGCTGCGTCACCACCGGCGTGTGCTCCGTCACCAACGCCGCCCGGGTGGAAGCCGGGGACACCGTGGCCGTCATCGGCTGCGGCGGCGTGGGCCTCAACTGCATCCAGGGCGCCCGGCTGGTGGGCGCCAGCACCATCATCGCCATCGACATCCTCGACGGAAAGCTGGAGTACGCCCAGGAGTTCGGCGCCACCCACAAGATCAACAGCTCGCGCGAGGACGCGGCCAAGCGCGTCCGCGAGATCACCGGCGGCGGCGTGGACTACGTCTTCGAGGCCATCGGCCTCGGCCCCACCGTGGAGCAGGCACTGGAGTGCGCTCGGGCGGGCGGCACCGTGGTGGTGGTGGGGATGGCTCCCCTGGACCACACGGCGTCCATCAACCCCTTGCGTTTCGTGAGGGAGCAGAAGACCCTTACCGGCACGGGCTACGGCAACGCCCGCCAACTCATCGACATCCCCAGGATGGTCGAGCACTACAAGGCCGGCCGGCTGGACCTGGATCGGCTGGTGTCACACCGCTACAAGATCGAGGAGATCAACGAGGGGGTCGAGCGGCTGAGGCAGGGGGAGGCGGCCCGAGGCGTGGTGGTATTCTGAGTCATGCGCCACGCCCGTCGCGATTGAGCCATGCCCATCGCCAACGTCAGCGGCCTGAATTTCCACTACGAACTGCACGGCAGCGGCGAGCCGCTGGTGCTGGTGAGCGGCACCGGCATGTCCGGCGACCACTGGAATATCTTCCAGGTGCCCGGACTGGAGCAGCACTACCGGGTGCTGGCCTGGGACCACCGAGGCACGGGACGGAGCGACAAGCCCGACGTCCACTACTCCACCCGGATGTTCGCCGACGACTGCGTCAACCTGATGGAGGCGCTGGGAATCGGCCGCGCCCACTTCATGGGCCACTCCATGGGCGGCCGCGTGTGCCAGTGGATCGCCATCGACCATCCCGAGGCGGTCCACAGCCTCATCCTTTCGGGCTCCGGACCCGGCACTTCCTACGACGGCCAGTACTATGAGCGCGGCGTCCCCTACCCCACGGCCGTGGAGATGGCCGAGAAAGGCCATACGCAATACATGGAAGACCACTTCGGCGGCAGCTTCATGTTCCCGCCCGAGTTCGTCCGTGACCACCCGGACAAGGTGCAACGGTTCCGGGAGGTCAACATGACCTACTTCACCCCGCTGCGGCCCTACCTCCGGCACGTCGTGGCCCGCCAGGAACACGAGACCCGCCACCTGCTGGACCGCATCCAATGCCCCACGCTGGTCATCTGCGGCGCGGGCGATACCGTGGACGCGGCCACCGGCAGCCACGTGGAGTCATCGAAGGTGCTGGCCGAGGGCATCGCCGGCGCCGAGCTCAAGCTGGTGGAAGGCGGCAACCACGGCTACCTGCGCCAAATGCCGGATGTGGCCAACGGCCACTTCCTGGAATTCCTGAAGCGGCATCCCATGGACAAGGGAGAATAGCCGAAGAACCAAGGACCTGAACGGAAAGGAGTTGTGATATGAGCGACGGAAGAAAACGGATCAGCCGGCGGGACGTGCTCAAGGGCGGCGCGGCCCTGGGGGCCGCGGCCCTGATAAATCCCTCGCTGGGACAGTTCGCGTACGCGGCGTCCAAGGACCGCGTGATCGTGTACAACGCCAGCAACATGGACAACCTTCACCCCTACGACCACAGCAGCGGCGCCATATACGGCCAGTGGCAGCACATGCTGGAGCCGCTGGTGGAGTTCGACTATTCACAGGCCAAGTTCGTCGGACGGCTGGCGGAGTCGTGGGAGTTCCGGGGCAAGGAGTGGGAGTTCAAGCTGCGCAAGGGCGTCAAGTTCCACGATGGCAGCCCCCTCACCTCCGCGGACGTGGCGTTCTCCATCGACCGGATGAAGAACGACAAGCGGAGCCTGCAGCGGCGCTCGTTCCGCAACGTCCAGGAGGTGCAGACGCCGGACGAGCACACGGTCGTCGTCATCACCAAGAAACCTTCGGTCACCTTCCTTTCCCGGGGCGTCCGCAACCGCTTCATCATGAGCAAGACCGTGGCGGACAAGTACGGCAAGGACGTGGACAAGCACCCCACCGGCACGGGCCCCTACAAGTTCGTCAGCTTCAAGCGTGACGGGGACCTGGTGCTGACGCGGAACGACGACTACTGGGGCGAGAAGCCGGCCATCAAGGAGCTGGTGTGGCGCAAGGTGGTGGAGGTCAACTCCCGCATGGCCGGACTCCAGGCAGGGCAGTGCGACGTCATGGACCGGGTGCCGGTGCACGAGGTGGAGCGGATCAACCGCCACTCCCGGGTCTCGGTGCGCAGCGTACCGGGCCTGCGGATCTATTTCTTCGCGTTGAACGTCAACTTCAAGCCCTGGGACAACAAGCTCGTGCGCCAGGCCGCCAACTACTGTGTGGACGCGGACGCCATCGTCAAGAACATCTTCGGCGGCAACGGCGAGGTGCTTCAGGGACCCGTGGGACCCCGCGTATACGGGTACAACCCCGACCTCAAGCGCTACCCCTATGACCCCAGGAAGGCAAAGGAGCTGCTGGCCAAGGCCGGATATCCCGACGGCGTGGACGTGAAGCTGCACTACTCGCCGGGCAAGTACGCGAAGGACACCGAGTTGGTGCAGGTGGTGGCCAGCCAGATGTCCAAGGGCGGCTTCCGGGTGGAGATCGTGCCGCAGGAATGGGTGGTCTTCTGGGGCCGCGATGGCGTCAACGGCGGCAAGAGCCCCTTCTACTACATCGGCAGGGGCAGCGTGCTGGACACCGACACGCCGCTGTACCAGTACTTCCGCACCGGCGGCTCCAAGCGCACCAACTTCAGCAACGCCGAATTCGACGCGCTGGTGGATGCGGAGCAGGCCGAGCCGGACGACGCCAAGCGGTTGAAGATCCTCCAGAAGATGAACGCGGTCATCATGGAGGAAGCCCCGATGATCCCGTTGTACCAGCTCTTGGACCACTACGGAGCGGCCCGCAACCTCGTGTGGACGCCGCGTCCGGACGAGAAGATCCTGCTGGAGGACATGGACGTCAAGGTCTGATCGCCCATCTTCAGCGACCTGAAAACAGCCGCGTCGGAGATCCGGCGCGGCTGTTCCTTTTTCCGGCGGAAACGAAACCCTCAGGCTTCGTAAACCACCTCTCCTCCCACAAGGGTCCGCTCCACCGGGATGTTGCGGATCTCCCACGGGTCCACCGTCAGGGGGTTGTCCCCCAGCACCACCAGGTCGGCCAGCTTGCCCACGGTGATGGAGCCCTTGATGCCTTCCTCGAAGGCCGCGTAGGCGGCGTTGATGGTGTAGGCGCGGAGACCCTCCATGGGAGTGATGCGCTCGTTCTCGCCCAGCACCACGCCCGCCCGGGTCTTGCGGTTCACCGCGCACCAGATGCCGAAGAGCGGATCGGTGGCGAAAAGCGGGTCCTTGGGCAGCGCGATGGGGGTATCGGAATGGGCCACCGTGACCACGCCCAGATCGATGGCGGTGCGCATGGGGTCCAGCCGCTGCGCCCGCTCCATGCCGAGAAAATCATGGATGTGGCGGTCGCCCCAGTACCAGAGATGGTGCGGGTAGAACGACGCGATGACACCCAGGCGGCTCATGCGCTGCAGCGCCTCACGTGTGACCCCCTGGCAGTGCTCGATGCGGTGGCGCGGGTCGGGACGGGGGGCCTCGTTCATGGCGTTCTCCACCGCGTCCAGGGCCACGTCCACGCCGCGGTCGCCCTGGGCGTGGATGGCCACCTGGTAGCCCTTGCCGTGGGCCTCCCGCACCAGCTTCTTCTGGTCCTCGGGCGCGTACTGGAGCACGCCGCGCGGATCCTTGGTGGGATCGTCGGTGTCGCTGGTGATGTAGGGGTCGTAGAAGGCGCAGGTGTGCACCTGGATGGAGCCGTCGCTGCAGGTCTTGACCGCGCCCAACCGGAGCCAGTCCGAGCCGAAGCCCGTGCGGAGCCCCAGGTCCCTCTCCAGATAGAAGCGCTTGTAGGGCAGGTCGTGGATCATCAGGTAGACCCGCACCTTGAGCCGTCCCTCATCGATGGTCTCCTGGTAGGCCCGGTAGTAGTCGGGCGTGTCGCCGGTGCCGGCGTCGTGGGTGGAGGTGATGCCCACCGAGTTGTACTCGCGGCCCGCCAGTTCCACGCCGTCCTTGAGCTGTCGTAGCGTGGGATGCGGCACCAGGTTGTTCACCGGCCGGGCCGCGGCCTTCTCCCGCAGCACCCCGGTGAGCTTGCCCGTGCGCGGGTCCCGGTCCATGTGGCCGCCCTCGGGCTGGGGCGTGTCGTCGTCGATGCCGGCGAGCTTCAGCGCCGCGCTGTTGGCCATCCACACGTGGGACGAACGGTAGGTCATGACCAGCGGGTTGTCCGGGGCCGCGCTGTCCAGTTCGGCGAGCGTGGGCCAGCGCTTCTCGGCGACGGCAGTATGTTCGTAGCCCTGGGCCTCGATCCACTCCCCCTTGGGGGTCGTGGCGGCGCGCTCGCGGATGCGCGCGAGGACGTCTTCGATGGAGTTGTTGGGCGGGGTGCGCACGTTCACCATCCCCAGGCGGATGCCGAAGGACATGAAGTGGGTGTGGGGCTCGATGAACCCGGGCAGCACGGTCTTGCGGCCGCAGTCGATGACCCGCGTGTTCCGGCCGGCGCACTGCCGCGCCTCGTCGTTGCTTCCCACGTACAGGATGCGGTCGCCCTTGAGGGCTACCGCCTCGGCCGTGGGATTCGCGTCATCCATCGTGATGACGGTGCCGTTGACGAGGATCGTATCCGCGTAGAGACTCTCCGGCAGCGCCATCCCTACCCCTCCTTCTTTCCGGGACCGTAGACCACCCGGCCGGGCCGGGCGCCGGTATGGTCGCCGTTCTCGATGACCATCCGGCCGTTGACGAACACGTACTCGACGCCCTTGGGGTACTGCTTGGGGTCCTCGAAGGTGGCCTGGTCCGCCACCGTGTCGGGATCGAACACCACCACGTCGGCCCAATAGCCTTCCCGGAGCAGCCCCCGGTCCTTGAGGCCCAGCACCTGGGCCGGCAGCGAGGTCATCTTGCGCACCGCGTCGGGCAGGGCCAGCACCTTCTCGTCGCGCACGTAGCGGCCCAACACCCGCACGTTGGTGCCGAAGCTGCGCGGGTGCGGCATGCCGCGGGACTTGAGGTTGAGGGCGCTGCCGTCGGAGCCGATGGAGATCCAGGGCACCTGCATGACGTCCTGCACGTCCTGCTCCCGCAGGGTGTGGTGGATGCCGTGGATGAAGATGCCCTCGCCGTAGATCAGGTCGAAGCAGGTGCTGGCGGGGTCCTGGCCGCGTATCTCCGCGATCTGGGCGATGGTCTTCCCCTCCCACGCGTGGTGCTCGGGCTTGTCCAGACGCGCCGCCACGATGCCCTCCCAGCCGCCGTGCTCGCTGACGTACTGGGTGAACTCGGGATCGTCCATGACCCGCTGGCGGAACGACGGGCTCATGAACTCGCCGATGGTCTCCTGCACCGGCGCGTCCTGCACCCAGCGCGGGAACAGCCGCCGCCACGGATGCTGCATGGCGGTATAGGGATACTGGTTGGCGGTGACGTCCAGGCCCTCCCGCCGGGCCTCCTCGATCTGTTCCACCACCTGCATCACCCGCCCCCAATTCTCCTTGGAACGCATTTTCAGATGGTAGACGTGGATGGGGATGCCGGCTTCGCGTCCGACCTTCAAGGCCTTCTCCAACTCCTCCATGATGTCGAAGCCCTCGCTGCCCAGGTGCACGCCGTAGTAGCCGCCGTACTGCCGCACCACCCGGGCCATGGAGACCACCTCGTCCGGGTACTCCGGCCCCTTGGCGTGCCACGCGGCTGTCAGCCCCAAGGCCCCCTGCTCCATGGCCTGGGCCACGTAGCCGTTCATGCGCTCCTGCTCTTCCGCGCTGGCGGGGCGTTCCCCGAAGCCCACCACCACCCGCTTGACCTGCTGCGGCGACACGCCCGAAGCCACGTTCATGGAGATGCCGCCGGCCGCGAGCCGGTCGAAGTACTCGCTGAACGTGCTCCAGTCCGCCTCGATGCCGTTCCGGTGGCGGTGCTCGGCCACGTATTCCTCGAACACCGGCCCCACCAGCGGCGCCACGGTCTGGCTCTCGCCGATGATGTCCAGGGTCACCCCCTGGCGGATCTTGCTCTCGCCGTTGCCGTCCGCGATCAGCGGCTGGTCGCTGTGGGTGTGCATGTCGATGTAGCCCGGAGTCACCATCTTGCCCCGGACGTCGATGGAGCGCGCGCCCGAGCCTGGGTCCAGCCTGCCCATGGCCGCGATCCGGCCGTCCTTGATGGCCAGATCGCCGTAGTACCAAGGGTTGCCGGCGCCGTCGATGATGGCGCCGCCGTGAAGCACGGTATCGAAAATCGCCATGATGAAGGTTCCTCTCTGTGCGGATGGATCCGGTGTGAATGAGCGTTCTGCGGTGCGCGCCTTATAGCATTCCTGCCATCGGGACACAACGTGGAGTGGGGTTGACTTTGTGCGGCCAATGTTGGGACACTAGTGTCCTGTCCGTTTCCCTGCCAATCTCGCGCCCCGTGAGTCAATGCCAGCGCGAACCGGCGCATTGATGAGGCCCGCAACCAAAGGAGGTCCTACCATGGCCGAAGAACAGTTATATGGCGACAACCCCATCGCCCAGCGGCAGACCGACCAGTACAAGCGCGAATACGTGCACAGCTTCGTCCGGAAGTGGGACGAGCTCATCGACTGGGACGCCAGAGCCGCCAGCGAAGGAGACTTTTTCATCAACATCCTGAAGGAACGCGGCGTGGAGCGTGTGCTGGACGTGGCCACGGGAACGGGGTTCCACTCCATCCGGCTCCTGAAGGCCGGTTTCGACGTCACCAGCGTGGACGGCAGCCCTGAAATGCTGGCTCAAGCCTTCGAGAACGCCAGGGAGCAGGGCTTCATCATGAAGACCCTTCACGCCGACTGGCGGTGGTTGAGCCGCGACGTCCATACCCAATACGACGCGGTCATCTGCTTGGGAAACTCGCTGACCCATCTGTTCTCGGAGCAGGATCGCCGGAAGGCTCTCGCGGAGTTCTACTCGGTGCTGGAGCATGACGGCGTTCTGGTCCTGGACCAACGGAACTACGACGACATCCTCGACGATGGGTTCACCTCCAAGCACATCTACTACTACTGCGGCGACAACGTCAGCGCCGCGCCCGAGTACGTGGACGAAGGGCTGGCCCGGTTCCGGTACGAGTTTCCGGACAATTCGGTTTTCCACCTGAACATGTTTCCCCTGCGCAAGGACTACGTCCGGAAGCTCATGGGGGAAGTCGGGTTCCAGCAAGTGAAGACGTTCGCCGACTTCCAGGAGACCCACCGGGTAGAAGACCCGGATTTCTTCATCCACGTGGCGGAGAAGCTCTACAAGAACGAGGAACGGGTCGCCAGGATCACTTCAGGAGCCAGCTACTCCCAGACGGTGGAGACGGCACGGGACTACTACAACAGCAACGACGCCGACCGCTTCTATGCCACGGTGTGGGGCGGCGAAGACATTCATGTCGGCCTCTACGAAGGCGAGGGCGATACCATCTTCGACGCCAGCCGGCGGACGGTGAATCGAATGGCGTCCATGATCGACGGGCTGGAGTCGACCACCCGTGTACTGGACATCGGCTCCGGGTACGGCGGCTCGGCCCGATACCTGGTCGAGAACTACGGCTGCCACGTCGGCTGTCTGAACCTGAGCGAGGTGCAGAACGCCCGGAACCGCGACCTCAACGGCCGCAAGAAGTGCTCCCTGGCCATCAACGTGGTGGACGGAAGCTTCGAGCAAATACCCATGCCCGACGACAGCGTGGACGTGGTGTGGTCGCAGGATGCCATCCTGCACAGCGGCAACCGGCGGCAGGTGTTCGAGGAGGTCGACCGGGTCCTTGCCAAGGGCGGACAGTTCATCTTCACCGATCCCATGCAACGCGAGGATTGCCCCGCGGATGTGCTGCAGCCCATCCTGGACCGGATTCACCTGGATTCCCTGGGGTCGGTCCCCCAATACCGGACCATGCTTTCGAGCCTGGGCTTCGAAGAACTGGAGTTTGTCGACCTCACGCCGCAGCTCGCCACCCACTACGCGCGGGTCCTCGACGAGGTACAGGCCAATCATTGGGACCTGCTGAAGGTGTGCAGCGCCGAGTACATCGAGCGGATGAAGGCCGGTCTGCAACACTGGGTGGACGGCGGCAACGGAGGCCATCTCCAATGGGGGATTCTCCATTTCCGGAAAGTGTGATGGGCGGACCCCATGAAGGAGAATCCTGCGGAGGGCCGCTATGCCGCGGCCGTGGAATCGGTCAGAAGCTACTACAACAGCGATGACGTGCGCCGGATCTACGACGCCTCGTACGGCGAAGAGCACCTGCATCTCGGCATCTACGAGAACGACGAGGACACGGTAGACGAAGCCGGCCAGCGGACCGTGGAGTGGATCGCCTCCATGATCCACGAACTGGGCCCGGGCACCCGCGTGCTGGACATCGGCGCCGGCCATGGCGGGTCCGCCCGGTTCCTGTTCCGTGAATACGGCTGCCACGTGGCATGCCTCAACCTGAGCGAGGTCCAGAACGCGCGCAACCGGGATCTCAATGCCAGAGACAAGTGCTCTCTGGCCATCAACGTGGTGGACGGAAGCTTCGAAGACATCCCGGTTACGGACGAGAGCTTCGACGTGGTGTGGTCCCAGGACGCGATCCTGCACAGCACCCGGCGACGGCAGGTATTCGCCGAAGTCGCCAGGGTGCTGTGCAAGGGCGGACAGTTCATCCTTACCGACCCCATGCAGGGCGAACTCTGCCCTCCCGAAGCCCTGCAACCCATCCTCGACCGTGTCCACCTCGATTCCCTGGGATCCCTTCGGGAGTACCGGGCGGTGACGTCAGAGCTGGGTCTTCAGGAGATGGAGTTCACCGACCTCACGCCCCACCTCGCCATCCACTACGGGCGGATCCTCGATGGATTGCTCGCCAATGAGCAGGAACTGTCGGAGCAGTGCGGCGCCCATCATGTCCAACGCGTGAAGACCGGTCTGCGGCACTGGGTGGACGGCGGAAAGCGGCGCCACCTGCAGTGGGGAATCCTGCACTTCCGGAAAGCCTGACGGCGGCCGAAAGTGCAGACACCACCCTGACTCTCCTACCACCCCACCGGGCTTGCCAGCCGGCCGCCGATCTCCGGCGAGTCCGCGGCGTAGCGGTAGACCCGGAACATGCTGTTGGCCGGGCCGCGGCCTTCGTAGTCGGCGAAGAACGGGCAGACGTACTCCCAGACGATCTCGCCCGCCTGGGTGACCTCGAAGGCCCGTCCCATCTGCCCCTCGCAGATCAGGGTGTTGCCGTTGTCGAAGCGCTGGGCGCCGCTGATGTTGGGGCTGAAGAAGCTCCAGATGGGCGAGCCCTTGTAGTGCCAGACGGTGTCGCCCGACTCCGGATCGAGCTCGATGACCCGGGAATGCGGGTTGTCGATGCAATGGATGCCGTTGGCGAAGAGCAGGATGTTGCCGTTGGGCAGCACCTGGCAGTCGTGTTGATGGCCCCACGTGACGTCCTGGTGAGCCCAGCGCGTCTCGCAGGTCTCGCGGTCGATCATCATGATGGCGTTGAGGCGCCGGAAACTGAGCATCACGCCGCCGTCGTCGAGGGGGAAGCAGGCGTTGGCGTGGGCGAATTCATCCCTGCCGCAGCAGTGGCAGATCTCCCATCGGTCCAGGTCCAGGTCGCGCCAGGCGTGCCATTCCCATACTGTCTCGCCCGCGGGAGAGATCTCCCTCACGTAGTCGCCGTAGGTGACGCCTTCGTGCTCGCTGCCGGGCTGGCCGCCCCTGATCCGAGCCTGGACATCCGCGGGCACCGGTTCCCAGCCGATGTAGATGGTGCTGCCGTCCGGGCGACGTCGGAAGTCGTGGTGCTGGCCCGGGTCACAGTACTCCCACACCACGTCCCCGTCCCAGTTGTATTCCCGCAGCAGGCCGCCCTTGCCGCGCCGGAGCGGCGGACCCTCTTCCATGCGGCCGGCCCAGAGCAGGTTGCCGTTGGGCAGGAGGTAGGCGTAGTTCCCAGGACACAGGGGGAACGACCACTCGTGGAGCACCTCGCCGCGCATCCCGATGATGTACGCCTTGGTTGACGACTGGGGCACGATCAGCGTGTAGCCCGGCGTCGCCTTCGCATTGTCGTAGACCAGCACACCCAAGTCACGGTGTCTCATTGAACCTCCTGTCCTTTATGAACGGAATCGCGATTCAGGAGACCTGCGGCGGCCTTCGAGTGTGCCATCCGGCCGCCTGCTCGTAGGCGTGCGCCACCTGCAACAACGCCGGTTCCTCGAAATGGGGCGCCGCGAACTGCAGGCCGATGGGGAGACCTCGGGCGGAAAACCCGCCGGGCACGCTAACCGCCGGCGCGCCGGTGACGTTGAACGGGATCGTGCAAAGGGTCCCCCGAGTGCCGCGGGCGTCGGACAACGGGATCCGCCCTCCCGCCGTTTCCACATACCCTTGCTCGCACTCTTCGATGGTCTCGGCCGGCATGCTCACCGCCGGGCTCACGATCACGTCCACCTGCTCGAAGGCCCGGTCGAAGGACTCGCAGATGAGCCGCCGGACACGCTGTGCGGTGACGTACGCGTGGGCGGGGAGCGTCAGTGCGAGGACCTGCCGGCACATCAGCCCCGGACTGTAGTCCCGCGGGCGGGTGCGCAGAAAAGGCTCGGCCGGAGACAGGTTCTCCGCCCGAGCCGTGATGAGCTGCACCATGGGGATGTACTCGACGTACGGGATCGACAGCTCCTGTACGGTCATGCCCAGGGACTCCAACAGCTCCACGGACGCGGCCGTGGCATCCTTGACCTCGTCCACCGCCAGGTCGTCGAAGTAGTCGCGGACGATCCCGACTTTCAGACCCGCCACCCCCTCGCCGAGGCGCGCGCCGAAGTCCGGCACGGGAGCGTGGCTCGACAGCGGATCCCTGGGGTCGGCGCCGGCGATGGCTTGCAGCATCAGCGCGCTGTCCCGCACCGTGCGGGTGAGCACGCCGAAATGGTCCGTGGAATAGCCGCCGGTGCCGGCAACGCCGCCGACCCGGCTCACCCGGCCGTAGGTGGCCTTGAGCCCCACCACGCCGCACAGGGACGCCGGGTTGCGCACGGAGCCGGCGTTGTCGGTGCCGATGGAGCCCAGGGCCAGGCCCGCGGCCACGGACGCGGCCGAGCCGCCGCTGGAACCGCCGGAGACGCGGTTCCGGTCCCAGGGATTGCGGGTGGTGCCGTAGTAGGGATTGATGGTGGTGCAGCCGGCCGCCCACTCGTGCAGGTTGGTCTTGCCCAGGACCACGGCTCCGGCCTGCCTGAGCCGGGCCACCACCGTGGCGTCCTCGTCCGGGATCCAATCGGAAAGATGTTTCGAGCCCGCCGTAGTCCGGACACCCGCGGTGGCGAGACTGTCCTTGATGGAGACGGGGATTCCGTGCAACGCGCCGCGGTAGCGGCCCGCGGCCAGGTCGGCCTCGGCTTGGGCGGCATCCGCCAGCGCCTGCTCCCGGGTCAGGGTGACGAAGGTGTTGAGCTCGGGATCCAGCCGGTCGATACGTTCGAGAAACGCACGGGTCAACTCGACCGGCGAGAGCTGCCGCGCCTCGATGCGGCGCGCGGCGTCGGCGATGGTCAGGTCCTGAAGGTCCGTCACAGGTAACCCTGCTCCCTGCAGAACTTCTCTGCACCGGGGTGGAGCGGCACGTCCAGGGGCGTGGCCTCCGTGTCCTTCCACAACTGGTCGATGCCGGTCAGCGTCTCCCAGTAGATCTCGTTCTGGCGCTCCTTCAGCGCCGCGCACACCTTGTAGACGTCCTCGTCGGGCAGCGAGGCGCGGGTGTAGAGGGGCCATCCGCCGTAGTCGATGCAGGTGTGGTCCGCCTTGAGATGGGGGTAGCACCCGGCCGGCATGGTCACCGTGCGCCAGCCCAGGGCGTTGAGCCGCTCCATGGCAAAATCGTCAGGGGTGACGGGCTCCATGCCGCGCGACAGGGCGTCATCGAACCACAGCACCAGGCCCTCGTCGAAGACCGCGTCGATGGTCTCCTCCCTGAGCGCGGCCATCCGCCGCTCGTCCCCGGGCCCGCCGTTGAGCTGAAGGCTGCCGCCCCAGGATTCCAGGTCCGCCAGCGTGAACCCGTAGATCTCCAGGGTCTGGTCCAGCAGCACGCGGGTGGAATGAGTGGCGTCCTCGCGGATGGACAGCCGCAACGGGTATTTCCGTTCCTTGATCTGGGACAGCGACGTCAGTCCGGTGCGCGGGTGAATCATGAACACGAAGCGGTCCCAGGACGGGTAGCAGGCCACGACCCTGAGCGGCAGCGGCTCCTTGAAGAGCCCGACGCCCCGGTAGGCCTGGGTGAGGAATGCCGACGGGTTGACCATGGACATCTCCAGATCCCCCTTGGCCACCGCGTGGGCGATGATGGGCGAGCCCGTGGACATGCGCAGCCAGGGGCGGAAATTCTCTCCGGACCCGCTCCCCACCGAGATGCACATGTCCCGGTTGCCGTAGTAGGGCGTGTTCGGGTCGCCGGCGACATGCAGCCCGATCTGCCATAGCATCAGGCCGCGTTGAAAGTTGGCTCCGCGCGGGAGTCGCTCCATGGTTGACCTCCGATCCGGTGATGTAAGCAACTACTCCAGCAGCCCCGCGCCCCTGGCCCACCTGTACTTGGCGCCCAGGATCGCCACCGGCAGCTCGGTGGTGTAGGGACAGGCCACGATGCCCCGCTCGTAGAGGTACTCCGAGGCCTCCTCCACCTGCACGTCGCCCACCAGCGACACCACCACGGGCTTGTCGATGCCCTTGTCGCGCCCTTCCTGCACCACCCGGGCGCACAGCTCGGCGAAGACCATGGGCGGCGTGATGATGGTGTGCCAATAGCCCAGGATCAGGGCGTGGATGCGGTCGTCCTCCAGGCCGAACCGGATGGTGCGCTCGTAAGTGGTGGGCGGCTCGCCGCCGGTGATGTCCACTGGATTGCCCGAGGCGCCGAAGGGCGGGATGAACTGCTTGAAGCCTTGGTCCAGGTCCTGGGGAAACTTCATGAGCGAGAGCCCGTTGGCCACCACCGCGTCCGACAGGAGCACCCCCGAGCCGCCGGCGCCGGTGATGATGACGATCTCCTCGCCCTTGGGCGCCGGCAGTACGGACAGGCCCCGGGCGAACTGGAGCATGTCGTTCAGCGAGTAGGCGCGCACCACGCCGCAGGCCTTCAGAAGGTCATCATAGACCTTGTCGTCGCCGGCCAGCGCGCCGGTGTGGGAGGCCGCGGCGCGGGCGCCGAGCTGGGTGCGGCCGGCCTTGAGCATGACCACGGGCTTCTTCTTCGACACGCGGCTGGCCACCTCGTAGAAGCTGCGGCCGTCCTTGAGGTCCTCGGCGTGCATGGCCACCACCTGGGTGTTGTCGTCCTGCTCGAAGTAGGTCAGCAGGTCGTCCTCGTCGAGGTCCGACTTGTTGCCAAGGCCGACGATGGCCGAGACCCCCATGCGGGTGGAGCGGCTGAAGCCGATGATGGACATGCCCACGCCGCCGCTCTGGGACGACAGCGCCACCGGCCCCTTGACGTCGTAGGGGGTGCAGAACGTGGCGCAGAGGTTGGCCGGCGTGTAGTAGAAGCCGTAAATGTTGGGTCCCATGACGCGCACATTGTGCTTGCGCGCCTCCGCCAGAAGCTCCTCCTGCATCTCCTTCTCGCCCACCTCGGCAAAGCCCGACGGGATCATCACGGCGCCCGGTATGCCCTTCTCCCCCACCTCGGTCATGGCCGCGGCGCAGAACTTCGCCGGCACCGCGAAGATGGCCACGTCCACGTCCTCCGGGATGTCCTTGACGCTCTTGTAGCACCTCTTCCCCAGGATCTCGTCCGCCCTGGGGTTGATGGGGTAGAGGGCGCCGGCGTAGCCGCCGTTGATGATGTTCTTCATCACCGAGTTGCCGATCTTCCCTTCCCCGTCGGAGGCGCCGATGACAGCCACCGCCTTCGGGTTCATGATGCGCCGCATGGCCGAGACGATCTCGTCCCGGGACGGCCGGTAGGGCTCGGGCGGCGGCGCGAAGTCCACGGTCATCACGCTGTCCACCGCGGTGGCGCCGTCGGCCCCCGCCAGCACCGGGTTCAGGTCCACCTCCCGGATCTCGGGGAATTCACTCACCAGCTCCGATACGCCGACGATGATGTCGGCCAGGGCCTCCCGGTGCACGGCGGCGGCGCCCCGGACTCCCTTGAGAACTTCCGCCGCGGCCACGCCGTCCAGCATGGACAGGGCGTCGTCACGGCTTGCCGGCGCCAGCCGGAAGGTGACGTCGCGCAGCACCTCCACCAGCACCCCGCCCAGTCCGAAGGCCACCACCTTGCCGAAGCTCGGATCGGTCACCGCGCCGACGATGACTTCCACGCCCTTGCCGGATACCTGTTGCTGGACCTGGACACCGTCCAGCACGGCGTCGGCCTTGTAGATCCGGGCGTTCTTGATAAGAGTCCGGTAGGCCTGCTCCGCCTGCTCCCGACCCGACACCCCCACCAGCACGCCGCCGGCCTCGGTCTTGTGCAGGATGTCCTTCGAGACGATCTTCATCACCACCGGAAAGCCGATGTCCTCGGCCAGTTCCGAGGCATCCGCCGCCGATTGAGCCACCCCTTCCCGCGGCAGCGGAACGCCGTAGGCCCGCAGCAACGCGCTGCATTCCGACGGCGACAACGCGGTGCGTCCCTCGGACCTGACTTCATTCAAGAGCGCGAGGACTTGCTCCCGCCGATCCGTTCCCGCTTGCATCTTGTACGGCCTCCGTTCCTGGAGAATGAACCCGACGGCTTCCCCTGACGCGCGACGGGAGCATCTCAATTCGGAAGAATCTATCGAGTGAACGCGCCGGCGCTTCTCAGCGCGGCGATCTCCTCCGCGCCGTATCCCAGGACCTCGCTCAGCACCTCGTCGGTGTGCTCGCCCAGAAGCGGCGAGCGCTCGACCTCCACCGGCGAGTCCGAGAGCTTGATGGGGCAACCCACGTTGTACCAGGCGCCCCGCTCGGGGTGGTCGACCTCGACCATCATTTCCCGGAGTTGGACATGCTCGTCATGCGCCAGATCCTTGGTGCTCATGATGGGGCCACAGGGAACGTCGAGATCGTTCAGGATCTCCATCAGCTCCCATTTGGTGTAGTCCCGGGCGAATTCGGCCAGCAGGCGCCACATCTCCCCCTGGTTGGCGCGCCGGACGTCGATGTCCGTGAATCGCGGGTCCTCGGCCAGCGCCTCGCCGCCGATACGAGTAGCCAAGGCCGTCCACACGTGCTCCTGCACCACCACGTAGAGGTAGTCGTTGGCGCCGCCGGGTTTGCACGGGACGGCGTTGCCCAGTTGGCCGCCGCCGGAGTCGTTGCCCGCCCGGGGGGTGAAGTCCTCGAACTCCTGCACCGAATACTCGGCCAGGGGCCCGTGCTCGATGCGCTGATGGTCCCGGAACTTCACCCGGCACAGGTTCATGACGCAGTCCATCATGGCGCACTCCACGTACTGGCCGCGCCCGGTGCGCTCCCGCTGGAGCAGCGCCGCCAGGATACCGGCCAGCAGGTGCACGCCGGTGCCCGAGTCGCCGATCTGCGCTCCGGTGACCACCGGCGGGCCGTCGAACATGCCGCTGGTGCTCATGGCCCCGCCCATGGCCTGGGCCACGTTCTCGTAGGCCTTGAAGGCGGCGTACGGCCCTTCACTGCCGAAGCCCTTGATGGAGCCCATGATCAGCCGGGGATTCAGCTCGTGCACCTTCTCCCAGCCGAAACCGAGACGGTCCAGCACGCCGGGGCCGAAGTTTTCCAGCAGGACGTCGCACTCCTTCACCAGCCGGGTGAACACCTCCTTGCCCCGGTCGTTCTTCAGGTTCACCGTGATGGAGCGCTTGTTGCAGTTCAGCATGGTGAAGTAGAGGCTATCCGCGTCGGGGATGTCCCGGAGCTGCTTGCGCGTGGCGTCGCCCGCGGGGGACTCGAGCTTGATGACGTCGGCGCCGAGGAAGGCCATGAGCTGGCTCGAAGTGGGGCCGGCCTGGACATGGGTCATGTCCAGGATGCGAATGCCTGAGAGTGCCTTGTCCATGGGATTCCCTGGTTGCTTGTATCTTGTATCCCTGGCTACTTGTACATGGTCTGACGTTTGGTGCCGGGAGCCCATTCACCGGCGTTGACCCAGATGTTGACGACGGCCGACTTGCCGGAGGTCCGCACCGATTCCCGCGCCCGGCGCAGCGCCGGCGCGACCTCGCGGCAGTCGGTGACCTCCTCGCCGTATCCGCCCAGCATCTCCGCGAACTTCGAGAAGGGCACGTCACCGAGAAGGTTGCCGACGTTGCCGCGCTCGTCCCCGTACTTGGAGAGCTGGCCGTAGCGTATCTGGTTCATGGCGGAGTTGTTGCCGATGACCGCGATATAGGGAGCACCGAACCGGTTGGCGGTCTCCATGTCGAACGCGGTCATGCCAAAGGAGCCGTCGCCGTAGTAACACAGGACTTCCTTCTCCGGGTGCACCAGCTTGGAAGCCAAAGCAAAACCCGTGCCCACCCCCAGCGCGCCAAGGGCGCCGGGGTCCATCCAGTTGCCGGGCGCCCGGGGCTCCACCGCCTGGGCGCTGATGGTCACGACGTCGCCGCCGTCGCCGATGTAGATGGTGTCCTCGGTGAGGAACTCGTTGAGCTCCCAGGCCACCCGCCAGGGGTGGATGGGATTGGCGTCGGACGTGAACAGCGGCATGAGCTTGGCCGCCCGCTCATCCTCGATGCCGCGGAGATGCTCAAGCCAACGGGCGCGGCCCTCGGCGCCGTTGTCCGGCCGTTCCTCCACCGCCGCGTGCACCGCCTTGAGGATCGCTCCCGGATCGCCCACCATGCCCAGGCCGACGTCGCGGTTCTTGGCCACGGTCCGGTAGTCCATGTCGATGTGGACCACGGTGGCGTCGGCCCGCAGCCGCCGGCCGTAGCCCATGCGGAAATCGAAGGGCGTGCCGGCGATGACGATGACGTCGGCTTCGCCGAAGGCGTCGCCGCGGGTGCGGTTGAAGTAGTGTGGGTCGCCGGGGGGCAGCAGACCCCGGGCGGCCCCGTTCATGTAACAGGGCACGTTGAGGGCCTTGAACAGCGAGGTGGCGGCCTCGTGGCCGCGGCAGGTCCACACCTGCGTGCCCAGCAGCACCGCCGGGCGCTCGGACCGCGCCAGCAGCTCCGCCAGCTTCTCGATGTCCGCGGGATCGCCGATGGTTTTCGTGGACGCCCGTGAGCGTCCGGCCTCCGGCACGATGGCCCTGTCCGCCGGCACCTCCCGGTCGAGCACGTCCCGAGGAATCTCCAGGTAGCTCGGTCCCGGCGCCCCGGCAAAGCACTCCCGCGCCGCCATGGCCACCATGTCGGCGATGCGTTCGGTGGAACGAACGCTGGCCGAGAACTTGGTGATGGGGGCGGCCACGTCGACATGGGGCAGGTCCTGCAGCGAGCCCATCTTGTGCTGGGTGAGGGCGCCCTGCCCGCCGATATGCAGCACCGGGCTCTCCGACCGGAACGCGGTGGCGATGCCCGTCAGCGCGTTGGTGAAGCCCGGGCCGGCGGTGGTCACCACGCAGCCCAGCCGCCCGGTCTGCCGCGCATAGCCGTCCGCCGCATGCGCCGCCACCTGTTCGTGGCGCACGTCCACCACGCGGATGCCGTGGTCGATGCAGCCGTCGTAGATGTCGATGATATGCCCGCCGCAGAGAGTGAAGATGGTATCCACCCCCTCGTTCTTGAGCGCCGCCGCCACCAGATGACCGCCCGAGACCACGTTCTCGTCGCGGCTCTTGCGGGCCAGGGTGTCGTCGGCCGTGTTGGAAGTTCGAGTGTCGGTTGAAACCCTTGCCATGTATGTGTTTCCTTCGCAGGGGCGTGTGCTGGCCAGCGGCCGGTAAGTGAAGTAGTTAATCCCTGTCCGCCACGTCTGTCAATCAGGCTTGTCCGGAGGTTCCCGTGACCTTGACCATCACTCAGGTCGACGCTTTCACCAGCGAACCCTTCGGCGGCAACCCGGCCGCCGTGTGCCTGTTGCCCGCTCCGGCCGATGCCGGGTGGATGCAGAGGGTGGCGCGGGAGATGAACCTGTCGGAGACCGCCTTCCTGGTCCGCCGGGCAGACGGCGGGTTCGACCTGCGCTGGTTCACACCCGCGGTGGAGGTCGACCTTTGCGGCCATGCCACGCTGGCGAGCGCTCATGTGCTTTGGGAGGAAAAGCACTTGCCGCCGGATGCAACCGCCGTCTTCCACACCCGCTCCGGCCGGTTGTCGGCGGAACTACGCGACGGATGGATCGAGATGGACTTCCCGGCGGAGCCGGACGAGCCCGCGCCCGCTCCCTACGCGCTGGCCGCCGGCTTGGGCGCCGAGCTGGCCTACATCGGCCGAAACCGCTTCGACTACCTCGTGGAGGTCGACACGCAGGCCACGGTGGAGGGGCTCACCCCGGACTTCAGCCGTCTCGCGGAGATCGACACGCGCGGGATCATCGTCACGGCGCGAGCGGACGCCGGCGGCATCGACTTCGTGTCGCGCTTCTTCGCCCCGAGAACCGGCATCGACGAGGATCCCGTCACCGGGTCGGCACACTGCTGCCTCGGGCCCTACTGGCAATCCCGCCTCGGCCGCGACGCGTTCACCGCACGGCAGGTGTCGGAACGCGGCGGACTCGTCAAGGTCGTTGTCCGCGGCCAACGCGTCACGCTGTCGGGTCAGGCGGTAACCGTCCTGCGCGGCACACTGCTGACGTAACCGCCGCTCGCCGTCATTTCGGGTTGAACCCGAAGTCGGGATGGCGGAACCAGCATGTTCAGGTCCCCGATTACAGCCAACCTGGAGCCCCGATCAAGTCCAGAGTAACGAGTTCCCGGTTCCCGGCCGCACTTCAGGCGAGGCTTCCGATGGCCGCCTGGATGACGCCCAGCAGCGGCGCGGGGTAGACCCCGAACCAGATCAGCAGCACCGTCAGCCCGGCGAGCACGAGGCCCTCGGGCAGGGAGAAGCGGCGGGTGGCGGGCAGGGGGGAGGACGGGTCTTCCAGCGGCGTCAGGTAGAGGGTGATGATGATGCGCAGGTAGTAGTAGAGGCCGATAACGCTGCTGACCACCAGCAGGATCACCAGTGTCCATTGATCGGACAGCACTCCGGCGGCGAGGACGTAGAATTTGCCCACGAACCCGGCGGTGAGCGGGATCCCGGCCAGGGAGAACAGCATCAGCGAGAGCGCGCCGCTGACCCAGGGGCGGCGCCAGAAGAGCCCGCGGTAATCGCTGACCTCGTCGGCTTCCTTGCGCTCGTCGGAGAGCGCGGTGATGATGCCGAAAATTCCCAGCGAGGTGATGAAATAGGCCACCAGGTAGAACGTCACCGCATGGGACCCTTCCCGTGACGCGGCGATCACCGCCACCAGCAGGTAACCGAGGTGGGCGATGGAGGAGTAGGCCAGCAGGCGCTTGATGTTCTCCTGCAACAGCGCCAGGAGGTTGCCGAGGAACATGGAGGCCACGGCGATGATGGCCAGCACCGCCACCACCGAGTCATAGTCCAGCAGCCCGCCGTACTGGCCGTAACGGAGCAGCAACGCCACCATGGCGCCCTTGGAGACCGTGGTCAGATAGGCCGTCACCGGGGTGGGGGCGCCCTGGTACACGTCCGGCGCCCACATGTGGAAGGGTACCACCGCAAGCTTGAAGCCGGCGCCGATGACAACCATGGCGAAGCCCCCGAGCAGCAGCAAGGAGGGCTCCCGGGCCTTGCCGGCGAGAACGGCGGTCATGGCCGTGAAGTCCATGGTGCCCAGGTCCGCGTAGATGAGCGCCATGCCGAACAGCAGGAAGGCCGCGGACACCGCCGCCAGGATCAGGTACTTGACGCCGGATTCGAGAGCCGTCCGGGTGGTGCGGAGATAGGCCACCAAGCCGTACAGGGAGACGCTCAGGATCTCCAGCCCCAGGAAAAACGAAATGAAGTGATTGCTCGCGGTCAACACGGCGCAGCCGAAGGTGGCCAGCGTGAGCAGCAGGTAGAATTCCTCCCGATTCCCGGGAGCGCGGTCCAGGTAGCTGTACGACAGCACCACCACCACCATGGTGGCCGCCGTGAGCAGGCCCATATAGAACAGCGCATACGCGTCGATGACCAGCAGCGGAGCCGCCGGCGGCGCCGAGGGCCCGACCGCGGCGGGCAACACCGCCAGCGCCAGCGCCATCCCCGCCAGGGCCAGCACCGCCGTGAGCGCGTGGTTGCGGCGGAACGAGATCACCAGCATCAGCACCAGCGGCGTCAGGCCCAGGAGAACGATGGGGGTCAGTGCACCGAACAGGTTCACGGCCGCTTACCTCCATCCGGCGCGGTGGATGCCACGGCATCCGCCTTGGGGGCTTCCGCGGCCGCGGAGCGCGCCGCCGGGGTCCGGGCCTTGTCGACGAACTCCCGCATCTGGGCCAGCGCGTTGCCCGACGTGGTCAACACCGGCTGCGGGTAGAGGCCCAGCCCAAGCGTCGCGCCTATGAGGGAGGCCATGACCACCGTCTCCCGGCCGCTGGTGTCATCGAGCTTCCAGTCGCCCGTGCTGGCGCCGTAGTAGACCTTCTGCATCATCCACAGGGAATAGACCGTAGCGGCCACGAGGCCCACCGACGCCAGCACCGTGAGCGGGACGTTGACCTGAAACGCGCCCATGAGCACCAGGAACTCGCCTATGAAGCTGGCCAGACCGGGCAACCCCAGGGAGGCCATGGTGAAGAACAGGCCCACGCCGCCCATCCGGGGCATCATCGCCCACAAGCCGCCGAAGCTGCCCAGATCGCGGGTATGGGTACGGTGCTGGAGGTCTCCGACCATCATGAACAACGCCG
Organism: uncultured Binatia bacterium (SeqCode); assembly: GCA_965215605.1. GTDB lineage: Bacteria > Desulfobacterota > Binatia > UBA9968 > JAJDTQ01 > JAJDTQ01. Next base: position 596,008 of record OZ244070.1, read on the forward strand.
CCGCGCTGAAGCCGTGGGACAGCATGATGATGACCGCGCCCTGGAGCGCAAGCTCGTTCCACGCGAAGATCCCCAGCAGGACGAAGCCCATGTGGCTGATGCTGGTGTACGCCACCATGCGCTTCAGGTCGGTCTGCCCCAGGGCCAGCAGCGCGCCGTAGAGAATGCCCACCACCGCCAGGATCATGGCGATGAGGGTGAAGTCGGCGGCGGCCTGGGGAAAGATCGGCACCACGAACCGGAGCATGCCGTAGGCGCCGATCTTCAGCACGAGGCCCGCCAGCGCCACACTGCCCGCGGTGGGCGCCTGGGTGTGGGCGTCCGGCAACCACGTGTGAAGCGGCACCACCGGCAGCTTGACGGCAAAGGCGACGAAGAAGCCCAGCATGAGCCACCACGCGGTGCTCTCCGACAACGGAGTCCCCAGGAGATCCAGGTAGTCGAAGGTCATGACCCCGGTGCTCTGCCAGTGCGCCACCACCAGTCCCAGGATGGCCAGCAGCATCAGGAGGCCGCTCCCCTGGGTGATGATGAAGAACTTGGTGGTGGCATAGACCCGGTTCTCGTAGCCCCAGATACCGATGAGGAAGTACAGCGGCAGCAGGGAAATTTCCCAGAAGGCGAAGAAGAGGAACATGTCGAAGGCGATGAACACGCCCGACAGAGCGGTCAGAATCAGCAGCAGGTTGAAATGAAAGAACCCCACCGACCGCGTCACCGACTTCCAGGACGTCAGCACCGCCAACACCGTCAGGAAGCTGGCCAGCAACAGCAAGAGCAGGCTGAGGCCGTCCACCGCCAGGTGAAAGCTGATCCCCAGTTGGGGGATCCAGGGCTGCTTGTAGACCATCAGCCACGTACCCTGCCCGGTCTCCACGCGGGCGAAGAAGACGCCCCAGGTGACCAGCAGCAGCAGCAGGTGCAGCAGCGCCGTCCCAAGCGAGATCCAGCGCGGCCACAGATCGCTCCAGCGTCCGGCAATCCACGCCGCCAGTCCGCCCGCCAGAGGCAGCAGCAGAATCCAGGCAAGGCTCATAGCAAGATCACCAGTCCCACGGTCAGCACCGCCCCCACCGCGATGCCGGTGGCGTACCACCGCACCGCCCCGGTCTGGGTCAGGGTGGCCACGAAGTGCAGCATCTCCGTGGCGAAGGCCACGGCGCGGTAGCCGCCGTCGATGAAGTCGTCCTTGTTGACCCGCGCGCACCACAGGTACGGCTGGACGAAGAGCGTGTCATAGAGCCGATCGAAACCCCAGCCGGAGAGCCACAAGCGCTCCAGGTCGGACGCCCACGGTAGCGCGGCGATACGCTGCATGGCGCCGGGCGGTCCCATGACCAGGACCCATACGAGGTAGATGCCGCCGAGAGAGGCGGCAGCGGCCAGCAGCTCGAACAGGAGCTCGGTGCCGTAGCTCGCGTGGGCGCCGTGAAACTCCGGCAACGCCGTGCTCAGGAAACCGGAAAACAGCGTAAGCTTCCCCATGGTATGGGGCAGCTCGATGACCCCCGCCACAACGGACAGGACCGCCAGCACCCCCAGCGGGATGTGGACGCAGGGTCCGGGCCGGTGGATGGGCATGAGCTTCTTCACCCACTCGGTGGCATCCCGATAGAAAGTCAGGAACACCATCCGGAAGGTGTAGATGGAGGTCAGGAAGGCGCCGGCAAACGCGCCGGCCCAGAGCCAGACCCCGCCGATCTCCGAGTTGTAGGCGTTCCAGATGATCAGGTCCTTGCTGTAGAAGCCCGCAGTCACCACTGGAACGGCCGCCAGCGCCCCGGAGCCGATGAGGAAGCACCAGAAGGTAAACGGCATCAGCCGGCGCAGCCCGCCCATGCGGTACATGTCCTGCTCGTGGTGCAGGCACATGATCACCGCGCCCGCCCCCAGGAACAGCAGCGCCTTGAAGAAAGCGTGGATCATGAAGTGGAACAGCGCCGCGGACCACGCGCCCACCCCCAGGGCCAGAAACATGTAGCCGATCTGGCTGATGGTGGAGTACGCCAGCACCCGCTTGATATCGGTCTGCACCAACGCCGCGAAACCCGCCATCAGCAACGTCAACGTGCCGATGACCGCCACCAGCGTCAGCACCGCCGGCGCCATGGTGAAGAGCACGTGGGTGCGCGCGATGAGATAGACACCGGCCGTGACCATGGTGGCGGCGTGGATCAGGGCGCTCACCGGCGTCGGACCCGCCATCGCGTCGGGCAGCCAGGTCTGGAGCGGGAGCTGGGCGGACTTGCCCACGGCTCCTCCCAGCAGGAGCAGCGCCACCGCCACCGCCAGGCCCGAGCCCGGCTGGAACTGCTGGCCGGCCCGCTGCAGCAGCTCCTGGATGTCCAGGGTCCCCAGCTCGGCGAAGAGCAGGAAGAGCGCCATGAGCATGGCCGTGTCGCCGACGCGGGTGACGATGAAGGCCTTGCTGGCGGCCCGGCCGTTGGCCTCGTCCTTGTAGAAAAAGCCGATCAGCAGGTAGCTGCAAAGGCCCACGCCCTCCCAGCCGAGCAGCAGCAGCATCAGGTTGTCCGCCAGCAGCAGCGTAAGCATGGCGCACACGAACAGGTTCATGTAGGCGAAGAAGCGGCTGTAGCCTTCCTCCTCCCTCATGTATTCGACGGAGTAGAGGTGGATCAGGAAACCCACGAACGTCACCACGAAGATCATCGTCAGCGACAAGGCGTCCAGATAGAAGGCGAAGGCGGGCCGGAAACCGGCCACGTCCAGCCACACCCACAAGGTCTGGGTAAAGCGAGCTCCCGCGGGCGGCGCCGCCATGAAGCTCAGCCCCACGACCAACGTGACGACGGCGGAAAGGCCGATGGAGCCCGCACCCACGCAAGCCACCTCGGTGCGCGAGAGCCGCGATCCGACCAGCATGAGGATCAGGAAGCCCAGGAGAGGAAACGCGGGTATCAGCCACAGCAGCTCGAGCATGTCATCCTCTCATCTGGCTGACGGCATCCACGTCCAGGGTGTTGAACCGGTGGTAGATCTGCACCACCAGCGCCAATCCCACCGCCACCTCGGCCGCGGCCATGGCCAGGATGAAGAAGAACATGACCTGGCCGTCCGGCTGCCCCCAATGGGCGCCCGCCACCACAAAGGCCAGGGCCGCGGCGTTGAGCATGATCTCCAGGGACAGCAGCACGAAGATGATGTTGCGGCGCACCAGCACACCCGTCAGGCCCAGCCCGAACAGCACCGCCGCCAGCACGAGGCCGTGCTCCATGGGAACCGCGGCCATCAGGACTTACCCTCCTCGCCGCCCGACGGCACCCGGCGGCCCAAGTGAAAAGCTCCCACCAAACCCGCCAGGAGCAGCATGGCGGCCAGTTCCACCCCCAGCACGTAGGGTCCGTAGAGCGCGGCGCCCACGCGTTTGACCCCGACCGCGGCCGGGGCGCCCGCCGGGCCGGGCTCGACCGCCAGCAACACCAGGAACTCGACGAACAGGACGGCGCAGAGAACCGCCGGCCCCCGCCACGCCCTGGGCTCGAGCCATTGCCGCTCCCGGGCCGTGGCCTCGGCGCCGAGGTTGAGCATCATGATGACGAACACGAAGAGGACCACGATGGCCCCGGCGTAGATGATCACCTCCAGCGCCGCCACGAAGGGCGCTCCCAGCGTGAAGAAGATCAACGCCAGCGACAACAGCGACACGATCATGTACAACAGCGCGTGCACCGCGTTGGAGCGGGTGATGACCATGGCCGTCGCGATCACCGCAACGATGGCCGCCAGGTAATAGATCAGGGTCATGGGAGCAGGCTCTTCACGTCCACGGGCTGGTCCTCGTTCTCCGACGCCCCTTTTTCCTTGCCGCTGATGGCCAAGCCGGCGACCCGGTAGAAGTTGTAGTCGGGATATTTCCCGGGGCCGTCTATCAGCAGGTCCTCTTTTTCATAAACCAGGCTCTGCCGGTCGTAGTCGCACAGCTCGAAGTCCGGCGTCAGCTGGATGGCATAGGTGGGGCACGCCTCCTCGCACAGCCCGCAGAAGATGCAGCGCGAGAAGTTGATGCGGAAGAATTCCGGATAACGCCGGCCGTCCTCCCGTTCCCCGGCCTGGAGGGCGATGCAGTCCACCGGGCAGGCGGCGGAGCATAGGTAGCAGCCCACGCAACGCTCGTCGCCGTCCGGATCCCGGGAGAGGATGATCCGGCCCCGGTAACGGGGCGGCAGATATGGCTTCTCCTCCGGATACTGAACCGTCACGGGCCGCCGGAACAGGTGCAGCAGCACCGTCCAAATGGTTCGTAGCATACTCAACATCGGCGACTCCTCAACTCTTCAATAGCAGCAGCACTCCCGCGGTCACCACCAGGTTCAGCAGCGACAGCGGCAACAGCACCTTCCAGCCGAAGGCCATCAACTGATCGAACCGTGGCCGGGGCAGCGCCGCCCGCAGCGTGATGAACACCAGAATGAAGAACAGCATCTTCAGCCCGAACCAAACGATGCCCGGCAGCACCGGACCGTGCCAGCCGCCAAAGAACAGCGTCACGATCATGGCCGAGATCACGGTCACGCCGACGTACTCGCCGACGAAGAACATGCCGAACTTCATCCCCGAGTACTCGGAGTGGAAACCCGCCACCAACTCGGCCTCGGCCTCGGGCAGATCGAAGGGCAGCCGATGGGTCTCGGCCAGCCCCGCGATGAAAAAGATCACGAAGCCGAGGAACTGCGGCACGATGAACCAAACGTTGCTTTGCGCCTCCACGATCTCCCGCAGGCTGAAGGAGCCGGCCAGCAGCACCACCCCCATGAGCGACAGGCCCATGAAGACCTCGTAGCTGACCATTTGGGCCGCGGCCCGGAGCCCCCCCAGCAGGGCGTATTTGTTGTTGGAGGCCCAACCCGCCAGCACCACGCTGTAAACGCCCATGGAGGACATGGCGAGGAAGAACAGCAGGCCGATGTTGAGGTCGACGACCCCGATGGTCTCGGTGATGGGTATCACGGCCACGGACATGAGCCCGGTGATGACGATGACCGACGGCGCCAGGATGAACACGGCCCGGTCCGCGAACGGCGGCACCCAGTCCTCCTTGGTGAAGATCTTGATCATGTCGGCCAGCACGATGCCAAGGCCCAACGGCCCCACCCGATTGGGGCCGTAGCGGTCCTGCAACAGCGCCAGGAAGCGCCGCTCCAGCCAGATGAGCAGCGCCGCCAGGATCAGCGGGGCGTTGAGCACCCCCAGAACCACCAGGATCTGTAAAATCACGTCCTTCACGTCACACCCTGCGGCACGGACTCCATGCTGGCACGTCAACGCCCCGCACGCTGCCCACTCCCATGGGCACCCCGAGCACGCCCGCGGTCATGCCGGCCATGAGACGCGCCGGCAACCGATACGCGGCCCCGTCCAGCTCGATCTCCACGTACTCCCCTTCCTGCACGCCGAGATGCCGCGCATCCACGGGGTTCAGCGCGGCGTACGGCCCGGGGCTCCGCTGGGCCACGGCCGGCGCGGCCGCGCTCAATTCGTCCGAACCGAATATGTGATAGAGCGGCACCACCAGGATCTCGCCGTCACGCCGCTCGAACGGCGCCGGCATGTCCGCGGTGTAGGCTCCGTCCCCGTCGGAGCCGGGCTCCAGCAACCGAACTCCGGGATCACCCCCGGTCAGCGCGCCGCCCACCTCGGACTGGAACTTGTTCAGGGACTGGACCGAGTTCCACCCAGGAGCCCAGAACCGCGTGATGAGCGCCGACGGCGGCTGCTGGGGGGAGCCTTCCATGGAAAACGCCAACGGCGAATGCGGATCGCCGGGCGGCTTGGGCTCGTGAACGGTGATGTCGGCCTGAACGGCGGTGCGGCCGCTGGCCCGCGGCGACTGGCGCGGCACCTTCTCGCCGTTGACCCGGAACGACGCCGCGGGCAGGCCTCCGGGCAACGGCGCGAACACCGGCACGGCCCGGGCCAGCGCCGCCAGCAGGGCGTCCGGCGAACCGAGGGTGGAAAGCTCGGCGCGGCCGGCTGCCCGGGCCAGATCATGCAGCCAGCGCCATGCCGGCCTCGTCTCTCCCTGGGGAACGTAGACCTGGTAGAAACGCTGCGCCCGGCCCTCGTTGCTCACCACGGTTCCCTCGGCCTCGGTGAACGCTCCGGCCGGCAGCGCCAGCGCGGCTCCCGCTGTGGTGTCATGGGTGGAATGATCCAACGCCACCACGCGCGCCGAGGCCAGCAGGGCATCCACCGCCGCCCGGGGAGCCCGGCGATAAAGGTCGTTCTCCAACACGACCACCGTGTCCACGTGCCCGTCGGCCACCGTTTGGAAGGCCTCCGACGTGTTCATGGCATTCAACAGACCCAGGCCGAAACTGTTGCTCTCCGCGGCGGCGAAACACAGGTCCGCGGGCCGTTCCCGCCCCAGCGCCATGGCCACCTGCGCGGCCGCGTCGATGACCGCCTCGCTGCCGCTGCCCGATCCGGACATCACCACCGGCCGCTCGGCCGCCCGCAACGCGCCGGCGATGGCGCCGGCCAGCTCGCTCTCGCCGTCGGACAACCCATCCACCTCCGGAGCGGTCTCGTCCAGCGCCCGGGCCACGGCGAACCCCAGCCGCGCCACGTCGTCGGGCGCGCCGCGGTAGCTCGTGGCGGCCACCTCGTCCAGCCGGGTCTCGCCGGTGGCGGCGATATACAGCGGGCCCTTGTCCTGCTGCACGACCCCCCGGAGGGCCGCGTCATCCCACCTCGGGATCCGCAGCCCCATGGCCTGCCTGCGGGGCGCCTGCTTCACCGCCTGGCGCACGGCCAGGGCCAGCAGCGGCGCGGTCTGGGTCACGTCCTCGCCCAGAATGAAGACGGCGTCCGCGGACTCCACCTCGCGCAACGACGGCGTCCGGACCCGGCCGCCGCGCAGCACCCGCAGCATGCGGGCCACCAAGTGGTCCTCCCCGGCGGCCATGCCGCTGAAGAAGTTCCTGGCCCCCACCAGGGTGCGGAGCGCGAAGTTGGACTCCAGCGACGCCCTCGGCGAGCCGATGCCGATGACCCGCGACTCTCGGCCGAGCAGCGAGGCCCCCCGCTCCAGCGCCTCCGCCGCGCTCGCCGGCCGGCTCTCGCCGCCTTCGCCCAACCGCGGCTGCCGCAAACGCTTGTCGCCGTTGACGAAGTCGTAGCCGAACCGTCCCCGGTCGCACAGAAAGTAACCGTTGACTTCGGCGTTATAGCGGTTGAGGACGCGGCGAAGCTGGCCGTAGCGCTCGCCCGCGATGGTGTTGCAACCCAGGCTGCAATGGGCGCACACGGAAGGGGCCGTCTGCAGGTCCCATTTGCGGGTGTAGTGCTCCTTCAGGGTCTTGTCGGTGAAGACCCCGGTGGGGCAGATCTCCACCAGGTTGCCGCTGAACTCGTTCTCCAGGGCGCCGTCCTCGTGGCGGCCGAAATAGACGTGGTTGTGCGACGCGAACGCGTCCAGATCCTTGCCGCCCGCGTAGTCACGGTAGTAGCGCACGCAGCGGTAGCAGGTGATGCACCGGTTCATCTCGTGGTTGATGAACGGGCCCAGTTGCTGGTTGGTGAAGGTGCGCTTGCCGAACCGGTAGCCGCGGTAGTTGTGACCGGTCATCACCGTCATGTCCTGCAGATGGCACTCCCCCCCCTCGTCGCACACCGGGCAGTCGTGGGGGTGGTTGCTCATGAGGAGCTCGATGATGCCGGCGCGGAACTGCGCCGCGTCCTTGTCGCGGATGGAGAAGCGCGAGCCGTCCATGGCCGGGGTCATGCAGGCCATGACGATGCGGCCGCGCTGGTCGTTCTCGTCCCGGTACTGCTTGACCGCGCACTGGCGGCAGGCGCCCACCGAGCCCAACGCGGGATGCCAGCAGAAGTACGGCAGGTCCAGGCCCTTGGAGAGGCACTCCTCCAGCAGGTTCTTGCCGGGGTCGACCTCGTAGGGCCGGTCGTCGACGTAGATGGTAGCCATGGTCGTTACGCTGCGTCGCTCTTGGGTATGAGCTTCTCGAAGTCCTCGCGAAAATACTTGAGCGCGCTCTGCAACGGCTCCATGGCGCCCGGCGCCAACGCGCAGAACGTATTGCCCGGTCCCATCATCCGGGTCTGCATCTCCAGCCGCTCCAGGTCGCCGGGCCGTCCCCGGCCCTCCAGGAGCCCCTGCAGGATACGGGCGGTCCACGGCAGACCGTCCCGGCACGGCGTGCACCAGCCGCAGGACTCCTGGGCGAAGAAGCGCTCGAGGTTGAGCACCATGCCCACCACCGAGGTCTTGTCGTCCAGGACGACCATGAGTCCGGTGCCCAGCCGGCTGCCCGCCGCCTGCACCGAGCCGTAGTCCATCTTGGTGTCCAGGTGCTCTTCCACCAGGAAGTCGGTGGAGGCGCCGCCCGGGAGGACGCCGCGGAACTGGTAGCCGTCCCGCATGCCCCGGGCCCGCCGCTCGAGGATCTCCCGGATGGTCGTGCCCAGGGGCAGCTCCCAGGCCCCCGGCCGTTTCACCTTTCCGCTGACGCCGTAGAGCTTGGTGCCGCCGTCCTCGCTGCGGCTGAGGCCCAGGTACCACTGGGCGCCGTTACGAAGGATCGGAGCGATATTGCACAGGGTCTCGACGTTCTGGACGATGGTGGGCTTGCCCCACAGGCCGCTCACCTGGGGAAACGGCGGCTTGGCCCGGGGATTGGCGCGCTTGCCCTCCAGCGCGTTGAGCAGCCCGGTCTCCTCGCCACACATGTAACGGCCCGCGCTGGTGTGCAGGTCCAGCTCGAAGCCGTAGCCGGAACCGAGGATGTTCTTGCCCAGATAGCCCTTGTCACGGGCCTCGGCCAGCGCCCGGGTGATGCGTTCCGCCGCCAGCTTGTAGGCCCAGCGGAGGAAGATGTACCCGTTTGTGGCCTGGATCGTGTAGGCCGCCAGGATCATCCCCTCGATGAGGAGGTGCGGGTTGCCCTCCAGCAGCATGCGGTCCTTGAAGGTGCCCGGCTCCATCTCGTCGGCGTTGGCCACGAGGTACTTGGGCGTGGGCGCGTTCTCGCCCATGGGCACGAAGCTCCACTTCTGGCCCGTGGGGAAGCCCGCGCCGCCGCGGCCACGGAGCCTGGAGTCCGTTATCTCCTTCAGGACGTCCGCCGGAGTCATCTCCTTGATGACCCTGCGGAGCGCCTCGTAGCCGCCGGCCTTCTCGTAGGCCGCAAGATCCAGCACGCCGCCGTCCGACCGGAGGTCGCCGGTCAAGGGCCTGTCCATGGATGAACCGTTCGCCATAGCTCCGCCTCAAGCCTCCGGCGTTTGCCGGTAGCGGCCGAGTATCTCGTCCACCTTCTCGTTGTCGAGGTTGCGGTGAAGGTCGCTTCCCACCATCATGGCGGGGCCGCGGTCGCAGGTGCCCAGGCAGGCCATGGGCAGCAGCGTGAACTTCCCGTCGGCCGTGGTCTCCCCGAACTCCACGCCGAGACGCGTCTTGAGATGGGCGCAGATCTCCTCGTAACCGAGGATCCAGCAACTCACGCTGTCGCACAGGAGGATGACATTCTCTCCCACCGGCTTGCGGAAAATCAGATTGTAGAACGTGGCCACGCTGTCCAGCGCCTCCGGGCTCATGTCCAGCAGCCCGGCGACTTCCTTCACGTGTTCGTCCGACACCCAGCGGTGGCCTTCCTGGACGATCTTCAGCGCTTCCACGCACGCGGCCTGCGGGTAGTCGTAGTGGGCCGCCTCCGCCCTGATCCTCTCGCGTTCCTGTTCCGTCAGCATGGAAACCTCGCCGTCACGACCCCCGTCACCGATCGATGTCCGCCAGCACGAAATCGATGCTCCCCAATATCGCCAGCAGGTCCGGCACCATGGTGCCCCGGCTCATGAGCGGAATCATCTGCATGTGGGCGAAGGACGGTGTGCGGATGCGCACCCGGTAGGGGATGGTGCCGCCGTCGCTCACCAGCCGGTAGCCGTTGTTGCCCTTGGTGGCCTCGATGCCCACGAAGGATTCCCCCGGAGGAATCACCGGACCCCAGCTCACGCTCAGGAAATGGTTGATGAGCGTCTCGATGTCGTGCATCGTGCGCTCCTTGCGCGGCGGCGTGGTCAGCGGATGATCGGACTTGTAGTGTCCGGGGGGCATGTTCTTCAGGCACTGGTCGATGATCCTGAGGCTCTGGCGCATCTCCTCGATGCGCACCACCGCGCGGTCGTAGCAGTCGCCCTGCCGGGCGATGGGGACGTCAAACTCGAACTGGTCGTAACCCGAGTAGGGCCGCTTCTTGCGGAAGTCCCAGTCGAAGCCGCAGGCCCGGAGCCCGGGGCCGGTCACGCCCCAGTCGATGGCCTCTTCCACGGTGTAGGCGCCGATGCCCTGGGTGCGCGCCTTGAAGAGGCGGTTCTGCATCACGATCTTGTCGTATTCCAGGAGCCGGTCCGGCAGGTAGTCGACGAAGTCGCGCACCATCCCCTGCCAGCCCTTGGGCAGGTCGTGGGCGACGCCGCCGATGCGGAACCAGCTCGGATGCATGCGGCCGCCGCACACCGCCTGGACGATGTCGAAGATCCGCTCCCGGTCGTTGAAGGTGTAGAAGACCGTGGAGAGGGAGCCGACGTCCTGGGCAAAGGTGCCGTACCACACCAAGTGGCTGGCGATGCGAAAGAACTCGGACATCATCACCCGGATCACCTGGGCGCGGTCGGGCACGTCGATGCCGGCCAACTGCTCCACCGAGAGGACGTAGGCCAGATTGTTCATGACCCCGCCGAGGTAGTCGATGCGGTCGGTGTAGGGAATGAAGGAGTGCCACGACTGCCGCTCCCCCATCTTCTCCGCGCCACGGTGGTGGAAGCCGATCTCGGGCAGGCAGTCGACGATCTCCTCGCCATCGAGCTGCAGGATGATGCGGATGACGCCGTGGGTGCCCGGATGCTGCGGTCCCACGTTGAGGAACATGAAATCGGTGCCCTCGTGGCTCCGCTTCATGCCCCAGTCCTCGGGACGGAAGCGGAGCGCCTCCTGCTCCCGGTCCTGGCGGTCGTCGGGAAGCTCGTACGGACCCATCTCCGTGGCCCGGGCCGGATGCTCCTTGCGGAGGGGATGGCCCTCCCAGGTGAGCGGCATGAGGATGCGGCGCAGCGCGGGATGGCCGTCGAAACGGACCCCGAACATGTCCCACACCTCGCGCTCGTACCAGTTGGCCGAAGGCCAGAGTCCGGTTGCCGTGGGTAGCGAAGAGTCGCCGTCGGCCAGGCCCACCTTGATGCACAGATCCTCGTTCCGCCCGTAGGAGAGCAGGTGGTAGAGCACGGTGAAATCGCTGTCGGGCTGGCCGTCCCGCTGCTTGCGGAAGCGTTCGTCGATGGCGGTAAGGTCGTACAGCGTGCCGAAAGGCCGGTCCACCTCGGTCTTGAGAAACTTCAGGACCGCGGGCAGGCGCTCCCTGGAGGTCCAGAGCGTGGGAAAGTCGCTCCGGGTCTCCTGCGCCGTGAAGGCGCCGGCACCGAAGCGGCCTTCGAGCTCGGTCACCACCGCGGGCGCATCACCCATCAGTCGCACCCGCTACCCTTTTCCCGTCGAATGCGGCTCGTGTGGTCCATGGTTGAGAACAGAAAATCCTGCGCATCCTTGTCAATGTTTACCTGGGGCACGACACTAGACTTCGTCCGGGGAACGCAGACTGGTGGCGCGGATGCGGTCGGGCCGTTTCACGTCCCGCATGGCCGCCATCGGCGCCTTCTCGACGCCCTGGGGCCCCACCATCCAGCTCAGCGGCCGGCGCTCGCTGCCCACGGCCTTCTGCAACAATGTCAACGCTTCCAGGAAGGCCCAGGGACTGGGCGGACAGCCGGGCACGTACACGTCCACCGGAAGGATCTTGTCCACCCCCTGCACCACGCTGTAGATATCGTACATGCCGCCGGAGTTGGCGCAGGCGCCCATGGAGATGACCCAGCGGGGCTCCATCATCTGCTCATACAGCCGCTTCACGATGGGCGCCATCTTGATGAAAGGGGTACCCGCGATGACGATGACGTCGGCCTCACGGGGCGTCCCGCGAATGACCTCGGCGCCGAAGCGGGCCACGTCGAACTTGCTCGTGAGGCTCGTGGCCATCTCCACGAAACAGCAGGACAGTCCGAAATGAAACGGCCACATGGAGTTCTTGCGCCCCCACCGGACCAGATCCTCCAACCGGGCCATGACCAGAAGCCGCCGTATGGCTTCGTCGAAACCGCCCTGCTCGGACTCGGCCGGCTTGGGCTTGGACAACGACCATTGCATGGGGGGTCCCTCTATCCTTTCTCCCGAGCGGCCTTGGCCTGCCGGAGCCGCACCGGCTCCCAGTCCAATGCGCCCATGCGGTACTCGTAGATGAGCGCCACCACCAGGATCGCGACGAACACCACCATGCCGGCGTAGCCGGGCCAGCCCACTTCCTCGTAGGCCACGGCGTAGGCGAAGATGAACACCGCTTCGAGATCGAAGATCACGAACAGCATCGCGACGATGTAGAACTTGACGGATAAGCGCACCCGGGCCGACCCGGTGGAGACGATGCCGGACTCGTAGGGCTGTCCGGTGGCACGATCCGAATGCCGCTCGCCGAGGACGAACGACAAGCCGATCATGCTCCCCGCCACCACGAGAGCAATCAAAAAGTACAGGCCCAGCGGCCAGAGTGTCTCGCTACCCATGAAGCATCGCCGCGTACAATGTCGTCTGGAAAGTCATGCCGAGGCTGGAATCGCAGCCTAGTATACGGGTCAAGGGGATGTCAACTAACCGCGCCCATCTCAGGTCTCAAACGGACATGTTGAAGAAGGCTGCATCCCGCGCCTGGAGGGTCGGCACCACCAATGCCCGATCCAGGTACTCGTTGCGCATCTCGCAGGATGGCTCCGCGATGAGTGCGCAGCCGTGGCAGGCGGCACCGTGCAGCCAACGTTCTTCCATGCTGTCGCCGGGTACGTGCTCGGCACAGACCGGGTCGTTGGAGCACAGCGCTCCGGCTTCCAGAGACTGGCGGAGATGCGCTTCGACATCGCGTGCTTGCTGCACCAGACCGCCCAGGGTGCCTTCGGCGTCCGGCGTTGCAGTATAGAGAAGCAACGCATGCCTGGCGCCCGCGGCATCGACGAAGATGCGTTCACGAATGGAAGCGGCCGGGTAGCCGCACCGCAGGGACAGCGATTGAATCAGCAGATGCGCCAGCGTGTGCAGGAGCACGTACGGTCCGCTTGGAAACTGCGGCGGCTCAGAGCGCCTTCCGCTCCTCTTCTCCGCCCAGGCGTTGTGTCCGGCCATCAGGATATCGAGCCTTGTCTTGACCGCATCCCGTCCCACCCACTCCCGCACGTTTTCGGCGCGGAGTTGCACCACGATGCCCTCGCCGCGATTTTCCACCGCGGGAAACCACTGCGGCTCCCGCGCGATCTCCGCCCGCTCGACGGTGGCGTCGTACTCCCCGTCCACGTCGGGCATCACGGCTTCCAGTCGCGTGAACCCGGCCAGCGCCAGCACTTCCCGAAGCCGGTGGACCTGGATCACTGCTTCAACGGCATCGAACCGCCCCGAACGGCGCCAAGCCGAGTCCGGGAGACGGCGGGCATGGAAATCGGGATCCACCGGCTCGTCGTCGCCGTAACCTTCGGTCGCCGCGAGCAGTACGTCCATCTCGGCGCGTTTGATGGGCCGTGACCCGGCAGCCCCTCCGGCACGGCGGGCCGTAATGGCGTCCAGCACATCCTGGTCCGGGAACGGAGCCAGCCGCGTGGCCACCTCCGGGTATTTCTTGACGAAACCGAGACCGGCGGCATCGTCAACGATCTGCAGCCGGTCCCAGATTGCTTCGACCGCCTGTTCCACCTCACTGCCTCGGTCCGGCAACGACAGTACGCTCACGACCTGAGGGAACCAAGCATTCGACGCAGTGCGGATCAGCAGCCGGCTCGGCTCGTAGCATTCCTCCCTGGCGTGGCGGCCCAACCAGGGCCGCGCGCCACTGCAAACCCCCAAGGGGAACTCATCCGGCCGCGTGGCCTCGTACATGCGCCGCTGCTTGCCGCATTCGCAACGAACGACCTGTTCCGCCAGATCGCCGCTGGTGCCGCGTTCGTCCAGCCACAACTGTCGCCGGCATGGGTCGTTGGCGCCGTGCACGAAGGCGTACCAGTCGATGTCGTCCACATGGCCTCGGGCGCAGGCGCGGACGAAGCGGGTGGCCACCACGTCGTTGCCAGTACGCCTGCCGTTCTCGTCGAGGATCTCGAATCGTCCCTTGGAATTCAGCGCCTTGCGGTGCACGAGACGCCGGGAGCGAGAGTTCCGGCCGTCCCAGTTGCCCTCCTGCACCACGAACCACTCCGGGAAGCGCCACGCGCCGATGTTCCGCTTCTTCTCCAACGGATTCTGTGATTCCGGCGGCGGAGCGAAGAGCCGGGGATGGGGAACTCCCGTCATCTGCATCAGCTTCGCCGTGAGCCGCGGTTCGGCGATTTCCTCCAGGTCCGGGCTCCAGGTCTCCAGTCCGCCGACGATGGCGGAGTGGCGCGGCAGGTCGATCAGCGCGCCCGGCCCGAACGTCGTGATGACCTGGCTGCGGCGTATCTGCCCGCGTTCGTTGCCGTTCATCCACCGCCCCCATCCAGAGTGGCTGGAAGATCCTGCACGTAGAGGTCCACCGCGGGCTCGACGTCACGCAGAGACCGGCTTGTGCGAAACTTCCTGTGGTGCTCCGACTCGAACTCCGTATCCAGCATTTCCCTGAGCAGCGGTTTCCCCGCGCCGCCCCGTTCATAACGCTGGTACTGCATGGCCGCGCCGCTGGCATGGTAGTCCTGCCAAATGGCGGTCCAGGAATCGAGCAGGTCGCCGACGCGACGCCGAACGCTGCGCAGCCGCTCGTCGCGTTCCGCATCGTCCTGAACCGGCTGGCCTCGCACTCGTTCCTCGAAAGCGTGAAGCAGCAGCGGCTCCAGCACCGCGCGCTCCGCTTCGATGTCCTGCGCGCCCGCCCACGGCGTCATCCGGGAACGGCCATGCCGGGCCAGTCCGACCAGCGCGCCCGCGAAACCTCGGTCCAGCGCCCGCGCGGCGAAGGGGGTCACGCTGACGACCTCCACCGAACGGTAGAAGGTATTGTGGTAGTCCAGGAACTGCTCGTAGTGGGACCGGTCCCGTGGTTTGTGGACGTTGTACAGAGTGACTACTAGCCCCGGGCGGCTGTCGTCCCGCCCCACCCTGCTGGTGGCCTGAATGTACTCGGCGTGGGTCTTCGGTTGTCCGTTCACGACCATCAACCCCAGCCGCTGGATATCCAGTCCCACGGAAATCATGTTGGTGGCGATGGCGCAGTCCACCCTCTCGTCGTCCCTGTCGTCGAAAAAGGGGCGTTCCAGCCGCCGGCGCGCCACGGCCACCTGGTCGGCGCTGACCCGCGACGTAAGCTCCACCACGTCCGAGAAACGGGTGCGATCACGGAACAGACTCGTCGCTTCATTGAGCCGCTTGCGGTTGCTGTAGCCCTTCAGCGTATTCTGCACTTCCTCTTCCAGAATCCGGCGTGCCCCGCCGAGTTCCCGCAGGCTGTTGAAGTAGCCGAGAGCCGTCATGTACGGGTCGGCGGGATTGTACTTGTTGCGCGGGCCACCGGCGTCCCGCCAGATGCGCTCTGCCGCGGCCATCAGCGCGAGCAACACCCGGCGCATCACCACCTTGGGGTTGCGGCCCTGGGCCGCGACGCCAACGTATTGACGAGCGTTCTTCTCAGCGACCGGAACAGTGTGGGCGAAAAACGAATCGCGACGGTCCGGCCCCGGCGGCGGAAACACTTGGGTGTCGGGCCGGGCGAAAAGCGCCTGGATGTGCTCGTGGGCCTGCCGCACGGTGGCGGTCGAGGCCACGATCTTCGGCCTCACGGTCCGGCCCTCCACCTCACGCACACACAGCGTCTCGATGGCCGCCTCGTACAAGCCGGTCATGGTGCCGAGCGGCCCGGAGATGAGGTGCATCTCGTCCTGAATCACCAGATCGGGCGGCAACAACGGCGTCGTGAGCGGATTCCCTGTTCGCGGGTCGGCGGCGCCATAGAACCCTTCGTCATCGAAGCGGTCCGCGCCGCCGAGCAGCGCCCCGGACTGTCCAACCCAAGGCAGAGACGCGAACTTGTCCACCGTGGCAATCAGAAAGGCCGGCAGACGCCGGTACAGGGGCTCGTCCACGGCAACGATAGGAAGCGGCGGGTCGCCGGAAAACTCGCATTCCCAGTTCGAGCAAGAAATGCGCAAATCCGTGGGCGCGTCGGCGTTGGGCAGCAGCGCAAAGGAATCGGGCGTGAACCTGTGGCCGCACCAGGGGCAGTTCTCCAGCGGGATGGGTATGGGCCGCGCCCGCGGGTTGTCCTTGTACCGGTTGACCTTGGCACGCGCGGAATCCGAATTGCCGTCGCCCTTCTTGCCGAGCCAGTTGGGAGTGCCCGCCTTGCCGACCCACAGGCCGATCTCGAACGGCCACACGCCGTAGCGTTCAACATCGCGTTGACGTTCAAGTTCCATCGCACACACCAGCGCGGCGGCGCGACCGAGTTGGTCCAGTGTCAACAGGCGTAGCGTATACCGCATGACGACGCTGACGCCGGCGCCGGCGTGTCCGTTGTCCGCAGGGTTGCGCAGCCGCCGCAACGCCATGGTGAACGCCGCCAGACCGAGATACGCCTCGGTCTTGCCGCCGCCAGTGGGAAAAAACAGCAGGTCCACGATCTCGCGCTCTGGATCGGCGGGATCGGCGATTCCAGGAAGGTTCAGCAACACGAACGCAATCTGGAAGGCGCGCCATCGGGGAGGGTCCTGGATGCGCCGGGTCAACGCCCCGGCCACGGCCCGGTTGGCCATGCAGAAAGCGTCTCGCACGTCGGCGTCGGAAGCCAGCATTCCGATACCCTTTTCCATGCGGCTCACCGCCAAACGGGCGCGGCGCAGCAACTCCAGAGCAATTTCCTTCCGTTGCTCCGGGAGGTCGTCGAGTACATGCGCTTCGATCCACTCCCGGTATCCCGATACCAGCGGCATAAGAGCCGTGCGCGCGGTTTCGCCGTCGGCGAGCCGGCCCAGCGCCGCCATGTTCAACTCGGTATGGGCAAGGTGGATGAGCGGTTCGGTATGCTCCACCTCGGCCACGGGCGTCCAGTCCGTTCGCAACATGCGGCAGACACCGCCCCGGACCTCCCAGGTCGCCGCCACGCCGTGGCCGGAGGCGTACTCGGGCACATCGGCATAGTGCAGGTCGGCCACCTGCTCATCCCAGTTGTCGCCGGACACTGGGCGGAGGTCGGGCCGCATGGCGAAGGGAACGTCGGACCGCAGTTCGATCTGAGCTTGAAACGCGAATGCCTCGTCCCGCCGGTCATCCTCGGCCGGCTCCCGGGCATTCACCAGGAATACGGACACTGAGCGCGTGCCTTGGGCAATTTTCCCGGGGAATTGGCTGGCTTCCATGGTCCGGGCCACGACGTGGACTTCGAGGCCCCGTGAGTTAGGCACAGACAGATGTGCCGGGGAATCGTCTTCCGGCAAAACAACGGAAAGGGTTGCCTCGCAAGGCGTGCGTTGCCACCGGTCCAGCGGTTCATCTCCTTCTTCGGCGGAAACCTTGCCCTCGACCTTCCGGTAGTCGCCCCAGCGCACGACCGTGGTGACACGGTCGGTCCCCGGAGCCGCAAGAAAACTCAAGCCCATGGACGACGGAAAGAACCCTGTCTTGGCCGCGCGCCGATCTTCGCTGGAGTCGTCGCCGGCGCCGATGTTCTCGCAGACCTCCGGCTCCATCTCGTCGTCCGAATCCGCGTCGGCGCGCTGCTCAAAGCCGGCGTGGCGCGGAACGAGGAAGCCGCTAAGGTACCAGTTGGACGGACGCACCCAGCCGGGGAGTTGCTCGTCGGCGAGATAGCCGTCCGCGCCGGGGCCAACCAGATCCAGCCGCAGGGCGCGGGTGATCTCGGCGCGGGCTTCGGCGGAGTCGGCCGGCTTGGGTGGCCTCGTGGACACCTCAACGGTCTCTTGCTTGCGCTCAACGGGCGAGTCCGATTCATGCAGCACAAAGCCGTCCGCGGGAAGAAATCCGCTTTCCTCCACCGGCGTTTGCTGGCGCTCAATCGTCAACGGTTGATCGGGATCCGCGGTCGTCGTCAGATACCAACCACCCTCAGCCGACTCGATCAACAGCGCCCTCAAGTCCAGCGCACCATCGCGAAACTGCCGCAACCGATCAGCGGCAACTTCCACCGCCAGATAGCGGTCTTCCCCGTCACTCACCACCAACAACGCCAGATAATCACGGCCCTCATCGTCGCGGGCTTCGATGATCTGCGGGCCATCGTAGTACAGCAGACTAGCGTTGTAACGGATCGTACTCATGCCGTTTCCACATGACACTGGCCGAGGATATCGTAATCAGCCAGCGGCCACCACGTATGGTGCGAAGGTCTCCCCGTCTGTTGAATCCGGCCCGCGCCCGCTCTCAGCCGCAGGCGACAGATCCAACGCCCGCGAAACTTCGGGAGCTTCAGGATTCTCTCCAGGTCGTAGCGCTCTGCATAGACCGACAGTCCCCGAGCCTGGCACTCCGTCAACTCCTTCGGTAAACCGCGCTGCGGCTGCTCTGCACGCCACGATCTGAAGTCCTCTTCGACGGGTGGAAGGCTCCGCACCAGGCGGAACAGCTCACGTGGTTGCGCGATTTCTTCCGCTACGTCGGGCGGGCAGCCGACGGGCAATGGCTCGCCGTAAGTCATTGGATTGAGCGTAATGGATGATCGGCGGCAGCGCCAACGATGGCGGCCAGCGGTCCCCTAAGCGTTTCGGCGGAAGATGTCCAGGTGAACGTACGTCGCCTACGCCCGATCAGGAGTAAGCTGATTCATCCGAAGCATCTCCCCGGCCGTAAACAGACCTTCCCGGAGCGCAATACGCGCGGCCGCATCGAGACGGGCAATCTTCGTCTGGCCGTCCTCAGAGACAACGGCCAGGATAGATTCCGATGGAATTGTCTCCCGATCCAACAAGTCTGCGCTGTGGCTGGTGACGACAACCTGCAAACGCTCGCTCGCCTCGTGCAGTACGTCGGCCAGCACTCCCGCCGCCGCAGGGTGAAGGGTGCCTTCCGGTTCTTCGATCCCGACCAGTCTCGCGTTCCCCGACTCCATGCCGATACCCTGATGGAGCGCCACGAGCACCCCGACCACCCGCAACGTCCCTTCCGAGGCGCTGTTGGCAAGGAACCGGCAAGGGTGCGGATCGCCACGCACCTGCTGACAAAACTCCAGGGTCAGCTTGAGTCCGACCGTCTTCGACGCCACGCCGACCGTTCCCGGAACGACCTTGGACAGGTATTGGTCGACCCGTGTTGCAGCCTCTGGGGAACGTGACTCAAGGTTGGCGAGAACGCTGGCGATGTTGCTTCCATCGCGTTTGAGGAGATCACCGTGGTCCGGCGACTGGAGGTCTCGAATCCGGTCCGGCTTGAGGTTGTAGAACCCCATTCCCGCCAACATATCGTAAATCGGCCGGAACGCTCGAAATCCGGAGACCAACAGCAGATAAAGTCGATCACCTTCTCCGGGCGGCGGTGGGTGCGGGATTGAAGTAGACAAGAGATGTCCGTCACCTATTCGGAAAAACTCCCTCTCCCCGGGACCGGCGTATTGGACAACACATTCCTCACGGCGTACGACACAGCCGCCCCTCAGCCGCCTTCCGATCTTGAACGCGTACCAACCTGTTACGTCGGGTAACCGGAAGTCCAAACGGATGCCAAAGTCGTTGGGACGGCCGCGGGACCGCCGACTTACCTCGTCGACCCCTCCCCGCTCGTGCAGCGCGTGGCCCGGTGAAAAACGCAATGCCTGCGCCACAAAGCATAGGGCATCAAGAAAATTGCTCTTGCCGGAACCGTTGGGACCCACAATGACAGTGAGCGGGGTCAACTCGACATCGCAGACCGCAATGCTCCTGTAGTTGCGCAGGGCTACACGCGTGATCGTCCTGGGATCGGCCTCAATCGTCATGAGTAGCCTCAGTTCTGCCAGTCCCCAGCTTCTCAAACTCGACGCACCGGCAAATAGTGTGTCGCAATCGAGTTGGCCGGTTTGTTAGAGGCGGAAATAACGGACTGGAGCGGCAATGTCCTGACCGAGGCTATAGATGCCGCGCTACATCCATGCTCTGGTGCAGAATTCGGATGATCTCCACAACGCCCGATTGTAGGCGAAAGAACATCACATGTGATCCGACCGCCACCTTGCGGTAACCCTGACGAATGTCTTCGGCCGATCGACTCACCATCTTGCCCGTGCTTAACGCCTCGCACGCCTCCCGGATATTCCGCGTGTAGTCCTCGGCTTGCGTCTCGCCCCAACGCGTGACGGTATAGTCCCAAATACTTTCGAGATCAGCCTGCGCCGCTGGGGAGAGAATATATCGCGCCATGCCGCCTCTAAGTGGATTTCTTGCGGGCGATAAACGCATCGAAGTCAAACGGTGTCGCCGGGCCGGATTGCTCACCTTCGATGAGGGCCTCCCTCAGAGCTTCGACCTTGGCTTCGTGCTCTTCCAACAGCCGCAGCCCAGCGCGCACGACATCACTGGCGGAATTGTACCGGCCGGACTCAACACGGTCGTTGATGAAGCCCATGAAATGGTCTCCTAGGGAAACCGATGTGTTGCGTGGCATGAGCACACCTCCCTCACACCCGAGTATACCAAAACTTGGTAGTATCGGAAGGCCTTCGATTGTTCCAATAAATCTGACCGATTTGCACTGGGTTGCATAGAGTGGCTAATGTGAACGGTTCACCGATCGAGCACCCGCTCGGCATCGACTTCGACCCCGCCCACCCCAGAAGATAATTCCGCTAAATGTCGCTACCTCCCGCGCGCGACCGCACGCGTGCGAGGAGGGCCTCTGTACCATGCAATTCGCCGGATCAAGAAACTTGTCTTCAACGAGAATTCTCGTTTGCTTCGACGCGTCCTGCGCCCCAAGCGAATAGCAGGTAAACTTCACAGCTCGCGGCTTTAATTTCTCGGTCACCGTCAACGTCGCACCGGGAGATAGTCTGGTCCATCGACGCACCAGAAGTTGAGCAGGCGAAACCCAGACCGACACCGATGCCTGAGAAAGCACAATCGAGGGGCTTCCGTGGTATACTGAAGGTTGAACTGATCAAACCGGCAGCGTTGCCTCTCGGTACGTCTCTACCGACTGCGGCATTTTTCCGCCAACGGCCTCATCAGCGCCTGGGGATCCAGACCACATGGGAGCGTTGTCGCTATTCTACACGTACCGGCTGGGTCAGGCGAGAACTCCGATGACTGCCGACGATAGAGATGACATAGGACTGTTGTTCGAGACCTATAAACTCCACGCCGAACTCACGGAGCGTGTAGCTGGTCTCCGCGAAGGGTTGAACAAGCTTTATTCCAGTATGGTGGCAGGTATCGTTGCAGCGTCCGTCCTACTACATCGTCTCGCCCCAAACGCTGAGACGACCTGGGTGTTGCCAGTTCTGGGTGTTATTGTATCCCTGTCGTGGATGTTCGCGCTACATTCAGTCACAGGGCGATTGGCTGCTAAGCACAATGTTCTGGTATCCTTGGAGAAGAACTTACCTTTCAACTTTCTCGAACGCGAAAACAAGGAGTTCGACGAGCGCAACTTTGTAAGGCGCAGGTACTCCGAATTGTTGATGCCTGGGGCCTTTCTCGTCCTTTGTATTGCGTGGCTTGTTTTCCTCTCAACTACATGCCCCTATCAACCAGGAGTTTAGAATGGCACAGGACAGAAAGAACGTATTCGTCAGCCACATTCACGAGGACGACGCCGGACTCTCCGACCTGAAGAACCTTTTGGCAAGACACGGCATGGAAGTTCGGAACTATTCGATTACATCTGACAAGGAGAACAACGCCAAATCTCCAGAATACATAAAGCGTGAGATCCTGGCCCCCAGAATCGACGCTTGCAGCACTCTGGTGGTCTACATCACGCCGGATACCAAGAATAGTGACTGGGTCAACTGGGAGATCGAGCACGCCTATAAGCAAGGCAAGACAATTGTAGGCGTTTGGGAACGTGGGTCCAATGGTTGCGATATACCGGAAGCCTTGGAGGAATTTCGCGACGCAATCGTCGGTTGGACCGGTGAGATCATTGTCGACGCAATAAACGGAGATTACAAAGGGTCGACTAATCCTGACGGTAGCCCCGTAAGCATACCTACGCCGATCACAAGGCATCCTTGCAATTGACAAGATGGCACGCAGCTTGTTCTCGTATATTGTTCGCTACGATAGCGGCTTCGCACCAAATCCCTTTCACGGTTATTGCACGTTGGCGACATGCAAGCCACGAATCCGCCAACAAGCGCAACTCAACGACTGGCTGGCAGGAACGGGGAGTAACGCGAAACCTGTCAACCGCGGAGGATACCTGGTTTATGCAATGCGCGTGACTGAGGTTCTTTCTACGGAACAGTACTGGGCTGACCCGCGGTTTGAAGACAAAAAGCCGGACATGTACCACAACTGGGTAGCCGCGTCTGGCGACAATATCTACGAGCGTATTGGTCCGAATCAGTGGAGACAGCTAATATCATATCATACGCAGGACGATGGTAGTCCCAGTGATCAGCACATTCGGCGAGATACAGGCGTCGAGAGAATCCTTGTAAGCGATGACTTCGTCTATTTCGGAGCGGAAGGCCCGAAACTCCCGATCCAATTTCGTGACGACGGAAAACTCGACTTGCTTTGCTCGCACCGTAACTACCGGCGCGTGAGGGAAGAAGAGGTCATAACGGCGTTTGAACACTGGATCAGGTCACTTGACGTCCAAGGGTTTCAGGGAAAACCATGGGACTGGGTGAAGAGACGAAACTGACAACGGCCGAAGGAAACGTCTGGACTCTCGATGATGCAGTATGCATCTGACAGCAAGGATCGGCAAGAGGACACCCATGTCTTGGCTTATCGAATACAGTAGGGCGGCGGAGCAAACGGACCAGCTTGCCCGCAAGCCGAAGGACCACGGCCTCCTCCTGGCGGTAGGTCTTTTCGGTGAAGCGGGGAGTATTCTCGCCGAGTTGAAGAAGGAACAACGTGAAACCGACGCCTACCCCGCATACCGTAACCGGCTCGTCGAAGAAATCGGCGATTGTCTTTGGTACCTGGCGCGCCTCTCCGCCGTCCTCTCGCCGTCCGTAGTGGATGTTATGGACAAGCGGACGCAGATTCAGCCGGGGCGAAGCCAGGAATCGTTGGTGGACGGGGTGGCCCTCGGGGTTGCGGCAAGCAGACTGCTCAGTGCACTTCAAAACCGCGATGACCAAGCTGCTAAAGAAGGGCTTGGGCCAATCTGGGACGCCCTATTCAGGGTATCGGAAGACGTCGGTCTCGACATCCGTGGCGCCGCACAAACGAACCTGCAGAAGACGCGGAGCCGGTGGCCCGAGAAGCGGGATTTCTCGCCTCTCTTCGATGAGGACGACCTGGAAGTGGAACAACTTCCACGCAAACTTGATCTCGAATTCCGTCGAGTCCAGCGGGGCAAAACAGATTCCGTCATAGTCCGTTGTAACGGCCTGAATTTCGGCGATAGCCTGACGGACAATATCGAAGAACCAGACTTTTACCGGTTTCACGACATCTTCCATTTTGCGTATGCGGCCTATCTTGGGTGGTCCCCGGTCATAAGGGCGCTATTGAAGTGCAAGCGGAAAAGCAAGCCCGAAGTGGATGAAAACGAGGACGGCGCACGAGCAAGAATCATCGAAGAGGCGGTGTCCGCGATTGTATTCAGCCGTGCCAAGGAAATGAACTTCTACGCCGGCATTGACCATGTCGACTATGACTTGCTAAAGGCCATACAGGAGTTCATACAGGGCTTCGAGGTCGCGAATGTCCCTCTGTGGCAGTGGGAAACCGCCATTCTCGAAGGATACAGCGTGTTCCGTACCCTCCGGGTGCATGGAGGAGGGCGCGTAACGCTCGACATGAACCAACGGCAACTTCTTTACCGCGAGATCATGTACTCCTAGCTTGGAGTTGGGAAGAACAGTTCGCGTTGTTTGAGGGTTGTACCCGTCCGGCGCGTGAGCCACTCGTCAATTCTTTGGTTCAAGCCCCATTTGGGCGGGAAGAAGGGCTTGGCGAGTGGCCCTGTTATCGCGAATCTTTGCTTGATGCGTTTGCGCCCGGTCCGGCCTCTTATCTCCGGATGTGTTACCCGCGTGTACTTCGAGACCTCACAGAAAAGATTCTGGACATCGATCGGTTGAAGCGGGCGTCCCCATAGACCCCCGAATTCGAGTCCATACCGCGCGAACTCGTCCGCTTGGATGTCGGACAACCATAGGATGGCGTCGGCCGGATCATACTCCCCAAGCGACTCGAAGCACTTGGACAGTCCATCCAAGGCGCCGGGGCCGGCAACCACGAATCTCTGTTCCGAGTGGTTCATCAGGGTCGAATAATTTAGGTCGATAACGTACTGGAAAGCGAGAAAGGGTCCCAACGTGGGATACAAAAGAACCATCTCGTAGGCTTCAGCCAGCGACTTCGACTCCTGCAGCTTCTCCGGAAGGCGTTCATCAAGCATTCTGCGAATCAGTCCGAGATGCATCCGGTGCTTCGGCATCCCAACTCGTCCTCCCGATGGCATGATGTAAGCGGCGGAGTAAATCGGCGCCCCCTGCCGACGAAGATTGACAAGCAAATCGTCGCACGCCGCGTAGTCGAACTCGTGAGCGACAGGCATGCCGAGTCCGTTAACGACCCTGTCCCACGTCTCGATCTTGTTGAAGACCTTGAACAAAAGGGCTCTCAGAAACACGTTGGCGCCGCTGGCCTTAGCATCGGAATAGATCAACTGAATCAGGTACTGACTCACCCTGTCAGCGGCTCTGAAGGCATTCGTGAACTTGTATTCTGACAGCACAGTGTCCGTAGTCCACGGGCTTGGGTCGCCTGCGACGCGCCGTAGATAGATCCGCTGGCGCTCACACGCAAATTTCCAGAGAACCGGATAGATCGTCGAAGGCTTAGGACGAGAGCGCTTCACCAACGGCGTGAACCGCTGTGGAGTCTGGTCAGTCATTGGACGATCCCAGAGAGGAGGTTGTTCTGCCACCATCAGGACGCGATGGCGTTTCTTTGGGACCGGCTTCTGCACCAGCCGTGCACGGGCTTCCTCTTCGGAACGCTCAGCATTGAGGGCGAGAAGGCGAGCAAGGACTTCGTCGCAAATTTCGTCGGGCCAGCGATAGCGGTACGGCTTTTTCTTCACGCCCCAAGTAGCCTCGTCGATTTCGTAGTCGAGGAGGAAATCACAGTCGGTGGGGATGTCGGTCCAGCCGTAGGCGTCGAGGACGGCGCGGTCCATGGCGGCGTGGAGTTCTCGGAGACGGATGATATTCGGATTGCCATCGTAGGGGTCATGAAAGCGGTTTAAGGTTCTGGTCAGACCCTCACCGTTACAGGCCATCAGCGTCACTCGGTGCTCAAAATACGCCTTGCCTGCGGCCTCCAGCGCCGTGGCCGTTGCCCAATCATCAGGAAAAGCGAAAGTCTCGAAGCAGTCGGATGGCGTGTAGCGGAGGTCGTCCTTCATCGACGAGCCAAAGAAGCGCACCCAGATCTCGTGGGGGCGGGACTGGAGGACGCAAAGGGCGGCATAGGTGTCGAACGGGAATATGATGCATGAATCGCTATAGACAGCGCCGGCGGGCAAGAACGTGAATGCGGCAACTTGTCCGTATCTCGAAATCACCAAAACTCGAGGCTGCCTGGCGCTGGCGGCGTAGAGTTCGTTTGCCGTCGAGCCGTAACGCCACCAGAACTCCGCTCGCTTTCGACCGATGGGATTCTTCGTGAGCTTGCTTCGCTCCGGCCTCACTCGCTCATCCACAATCGCCAGCAAATCCGGCCAATCCGCCGCCACCGGCTCCGGATAGTCCAGCGGCACCACCCCGCGCCGCAGCCATGTGCGGCGCAAGTCTTCCCCCGCGTCCACCCACTGCTTTCCCAAGTCCTCCCTCCGCAACGGAAAGTCCTCAAAGTTGATCACGTATCGGTGATGCGCGTGGGTCGGGCTGGTATTCACTTCCTCGCCGCCGATGTAAGGGAAGATGCGCTCGCCGTTGCGGGGGTCTGCTTCGATCAACCGCCGCATCTCCGACAACGGGTTGGCGATGCCCTTCTTGTCGGTGTCATCGAAGGTGAAACCCATTCCGAGGACGTAGCTTCCAACGAAGCTCTTGCCGGCGTTCGCTTCAAGGCGCGCCGGGTCGGCGTGGCTGCCCTTGTGGAAGAGGAACGCGGTGATGTTCTCCACATCCCTGCCGTCAAGCACCTTGGTTCCCGCAAATTCGCCCTTGGCGACGTGCAGCACGCTGACCACTACGGCCGCGTCGCCGGGCCACTTGACCCGCTTGGTGGCGCGGTAGATCTCTCCCCCATTCTCGCAAATCCAGCGCAGGCCGGTGGAGCGGGTATCGCCTTGAGCGATGGTGTTGGTGGCAATCAGACCGAACGCGCCGCCTTCGCGCAGAAGGTTAAAGACGCGCCGGTAGAAGTGCGCTACCAGATCGGCGTTGCCATGGCTCCCTTGGTGGACGGTCTTGAGCCAGTCCGGGTAACCCCCGACGTTACCGGCGGCGATGTTGTTCTTCCCCGCGAACGGCGGATTTCCGACGAAAGCATCGAATCCCGGATTCTCGCGCTCGAACACCTCGGGAAACTCGATCTCCCAGTGGAATGGGGCGAGCGGCGGGTCGCTGCCACGTTGGTCCTCGATCCATCCCAGGTAGCGGATAGCCTCACCCTTGAACACGGCTTCGGCGAATTCGTTCCGCTTCCCTCTCCTCGGCCCCGGCCTGGTTGCGGCGAAGAACGCCGCCAGCACCAGATCGCCGTAGAGCCGGACGGCGTCAAGCTCGTCGCGTGCGTCCTGCCATATGCCGTGGATTTCCTGATCAGAGACATCCTCGCCCGCGTCCCTGATGCGCTGACGCGACGCAGCCAAGCGCGTCATGTGCTGCCGCACGTCCTCGACATAAAACTCCTGTACAGGAGACTCCTTTTCCAGGTCCCAGTGGAACGCCTCAATCTGTTTCCGGGTCAATCCGACGAGCGCGTCGCCATGGCGGAACGCATGGTCCAGGAAGGTGAGCGGATGGTCCCGCGCAAGGGTGCTGAGCCATAGCGAGGTCTTGGCCAGGTCCACAGCCATGGGATTCCGGTCGATGCCGTAGAGGCACTTCTGGGCGACCAGACGGCGGGCATGGATCACCTCGTCTTCGTCAGGCGGGATTACCGGCGTCTCATCGTGCTTGTGCCATGCCTCGGTGAGCGCATCCGCGAGCTGGCGGCAGGTTTCCACCAGAAAGGCGCCGGAACCCATGGCCGGATCGCAAATCTTGAGGTCGAGAATCCGGGCGGGAGACGGCGCCTCTCCATCCTCGCCGCGAAGCCGATTGAGCAGGGGCTCGAGAGTGTGGCGGACAATCGGTTCGGTGAGTTCCCGCGGCGTGTAATTGGAGCCAGAGCGTCGTCGCTCATCGCTGGGTTGCAGCACCAGGGAGCCGGGAGTGACGAGGTCCGGCGTGGCGTCCTTGTCCAGCACCCGGTCCAGCGCCAAGTGAAGGTCATCCACCGTATCAGCTGCCCGCAGTCCGTTCCTGACGGTGTCGGTGAGGGTGCGGTCCACGCGGTCCTGGAGCCATTTCCCGCGACGCTCCTTGGGCTGCCTCGCCAACTCGTCGAGATCGACGGTGCTCGGTGCTCCGAGCTTCTTGGCGGACTTGACGGCCACGGACCGGCCGGTGGCGGTCTCCAGACGGAAGCCCATGATGATCTCGTACACGGAGCCGATCTGCTCCACGTCGAGGGTGCGGTAGGAAATGCGCTCGCCGTCGAGGACTACCAGCTTCTCCAGCACGCGGTAGACGGCGCCGTCGGAGACCAGCGGCGGCTGGACGCGTTCGGTGATCTGCCGGCCGCCGTCGCTGTGACGGCCTTCGAGGAACGGATACCGATCCGGGTTGAACAGAGCGCCGCGACGTTCCGGAAGACGGAACATGCCTCCTGTCTCGTGCCCGCCGGCCCCGTCATGGATGAGGCGAAACAGCACGAGAAGCTGCGCCCACGCGCCGAAGCGCTGGTCCATGGTATCGGGGTGCAGGGCCGCGTCCTCGCGCAGTCGCTGGTAGAGGCCGGCAACCGAATAGTGCCGGATGAAGGTCTCATCGCCCGGAAGCATGCCGCGCTCCTCGGCATAGAGCAGAAACACGAGGCGCAGGATGACGGCGAGCAGGCCGCGATAGACGTCGTTGGAATCGCCTTCGGCGGAGAGCGGTTCCCGCAACAGCTCTCCGCAGGAGGCGTCGTGGGCGGCCTGGAACCCTCGAAGGAGGCCGTAGAGCGCGTGCATGACCTGCTCCGAAAGCCGCTCGCTGACCTCGTTCTGATAGCGGCGGCTGTCGGCGAGCAGCGCCAACAGGCGATGTTCCTTCGGCCCTGTCAACAGGCGTTGCTCACACAAGAGAAGGCGCAACGCCGCGCATAGAGGCCGCCCCGCGGTCTGCGCCATGTCGTCGACACGAAAGTCCATCCAGCCGGAGCTTTCGCCGCGCGGGGCCGAGACGAGACGCAACGCCGCGCCGTTGAACAGCACGCCGGCAGGAACTCCGGTGCCGCGGAGAAGGCGCTCCATCCGACCTTGCGGAGAGGTTTCCAGTCCGCCGGCGGCGGCCGTGGTCCTGTGAAAGCCCTCACCCTCATCCAGCACCTGAACGAGCAACTGCCACGGCAACTCCCCAGCCTGCGGGTCGCGCTCGCGCACCGCGAAGTCCGGACGCAGAGTCTCGCCGTAGTCCGGGAGGAAAACCTCAAGTTCCGCCGGGATAGGGGTCTCCTCGGTGTCCGCGTATCCCTTGGGCGAGAATCCCCAACCGAGGACGGTCTTTGCGAACGCGCGGAAGTCCTGGAGGCATCGTTCCCGTGTTCGCGCCGGCGATCCATCGCGTTGGTTCAACCAAGCGTCCAGCAACTCCTGCCCTTCGACATCGTGCCGGTTGAGGATGGCCCCAGCCTTGACCAGGGCCGGAGCGGAGACCACGAGGCCGTTCGGCTGGATGAAGCCGAGCCATTCGAGATGGGCGCGGGTGTGTGGGTCGGGCGCAGGCATGGGTCTCAACCGGTGTCCGGCCATAGGTACACCAAGCCGATGGGCTCGACTCGTTGTGCCCGCACTTCGTAGAACTCGCGGATCCGGGCCGGTTCGGTCTTCAGGTCCTTGTCGAACCGGTCCAGGCGCACGCGCCACGACGCGATGTCGGCCTGAAGCTGGCGCTTCTCGGCTTCACTGAACTCCAGCGTGAGCTGGGTTCCGCGGCCCTCGTGCTTGCCGAGTTCCGTTTCCACTCGCCGGCGCTGACGTTCCAGGGTCTCCCGAAGCTGCTGTTCCTCCCTTTCGCCACGTGCGCTAAGCCTGTCCCCAGCGCTCCGGGCCACACCTTCGGCGCGGCCTTCGAGTTGCGGCAGCAGGTCTTCGATATCCTGGGCGGCAATGTCGCGCAGCCTGCGGTGAATCGTCTCGGTCGGGCCTCGGGCGCTCTGCAAGGCCGTCTCCAGGCGTTCCAGCGTTCGTGCTTCCGCCTCCTCGGCATAGGCCCTGAGCGGCCCGTTGCGGCGCGACGGCTCGACCCAGCGGGCCGCCACCGGGATCAACTCCTCGTGCAGACGCTCGGCATGGCGCCCGAAGAGACACAGCCGCCCCAGCAGAATCACCCGAGGGACGGAGTCCGCGGCCTGCACGAGACAGGCGCGGGACAGGTCATGGTAGACGAACCCCTGGGAGCGAAAGCGCGCCAGCAGCCGTTGCGCCATGCGCTGCTCCAGGTGCAGGTGCACGGTGTCGTCGGTGAGCACGCCCGCGTCCTCGAACACCACCGGACGAATCGGCGCCTGCTGCCGCCACTCCGCGAGCTTCTGGTCGGTCTTGCGCGGCGCGCGCAACGTGTCCAATGTGGCGGTCCAGCTTGCATCCGCCCGCGCCTTGCCCGCCAGCGGCGGCAGCGTCCAGACCACGCCGCCCTCGTCGGTACGTGTTTCCTTCAACGGCTCCGCGCCCAGCATCTCCAGGGAACAGGACAGAGCGTTGCGAAAGGGTTGCGCGTCGAACTGCACCCAGCGGCGGGACTGGTCCAGCAGCCCGCGGCATCGTTCGATCTGCCCCTTCAAGTCGTCCTGCCGTTCGCGGGCGGCTTCCAGTTCCTCGGCCGCTACTCGTCGCCTTTCACGGTCGAGATCGGCCGCCTCGATGTCGCGCGCGATGCGCTCCGCATCTCCGTGACGGATGCCGTCACGGAGGCGACGCTCCACCTCGTCGTCGATCACCTTGGAGAGACTGCCGAGCTGCTGCCTGATGGTGGCGGTCTTTTGGACCAGCACTTCAAGCACCCGGTCCTCGGCGCGCTGCGGCAGCACGAAGTAGTGGCAGCGCACCTTGGGGGCCGGTTGCAGCTTGCGGTCGATGCGGCCGTTGCGCTGTTCGATGCGGCCAGGGTTCCAGGGCAGGTCGAAGTGGAACAGGTCGGTGCAGTGCGCCTGGAAGTTCAGCCCCTCGCGCGCCGCGTCCGTGGCAATGAGGATGCGCAACGGATCGTGGGCCGGATCGGCGTTGAAGCCGCGTTGAATCTCCTTGCGCCTGGCGCCGGCGGTCTGGCCGTCGATGGTCTCGATGCGCCCCTCGGCACGGTCGGTGCCGGCAATGGCCTGCTCCAGCATCTCGCGCAAGTACCGTTTCGTGCCGATCACGTTCTCGGTAAAGATCAGCACCCGCCGTTCGTTCCAGCGCGGCCGGTCGGGACAGAGGTTGTCGTAGATCCAGTCGATCAAGCGGCGGGTCTTGGCGTCGGGGCGGCCGCGGGCGCCGTTCGCGACTTCGTACATACGGGTCAGGAGGGCCTGCTCCTTGTCCCGGACCGCCTTTGCTCCTTCATCCGTGGGGGTGCCTTGCTCGGCAGTCTCGTTGATGGCCGTGATCTGCGCCTCTTCCTCGGCCGCATTCTCTTCGTCGGTCTGTTCCGCGCGTTCGTCGTCCGCGTCCGGCGGTTTTGCGAACAATTTCAAAAATGGTTCGGTCGCCACGGTCTCAACCCGTGTATCCGGGACGTTCTGACCGTCTTCAGTGTCTTGCGCCCAAAGTCGCTCAACCGTCCTGCGATGCCGCGCGAGCGAGATGGCGAACGCCTCGATGGATGACAGGAGTTTCTGTTGCAGCCCCACCACGAGCAAACCGGCCATGGCCTGGGCTCGCGGCCTGGCACCGGCCAGCCGCTGTTCCCGCAAGCCGCGATATTCGTCAAGGAGTCTCGACAGAACAAGTTCCGGTGCGTCGTCCGGCAGGCCATCGATCCGAACCGGCTCCACGTGCCGTCTGGGGAAGCCGCCCTGTACCTCGCGAATGTCTTCCTTGATGCGCCGGACCATGACCTCGTCGAGGTCCTTCTTTCCCCGCACCGGCACCCCGCGGGTAAAACGGTACGGATCAAGCAGCTCAAGCAGCGTGGAGAAGCTGTTGGAGTGGCCGTTGTGGGGAGTGGCGGACAGGAACAGGCGGTGCTCGAAGCGGCCGCCGAGATCACGGACCGCCCGGGTGAACTTCGACTCGATGCCGTAACGCCCACCACTCGACGGTGCGGCATGGTGGGCCTCGTCGAGGATGAGCAGGCTGCCGGGCAGAAGAGCCCCGAGCCACTCGCGCATCGGATCGGCGTAGGCCGGGTCGATGAGCAGGTTGTGGGACACCAGGAACCGGCTGTGGGTGCGCCAGGGATTCACGCCGAAGCCGCGGTCCTGTCGCACTTGCGTGAGGTAGGCGCGGTCGAGGATCGCGAACAGCAGGCCGAAACGCTCCTCCATCTCGGCCTTCCACTGCTCCAGCACCGAGGCGGGGGCGGCGACAACAATCGTCTTGACCTTCTTGCGCAGCAGCAACTCCCGCGCGATGAGGCCGGCCTCAATGGTCTTCCCAAGGCCGGTATCGTCCGCGATGAACAGGTTGACCCGCGGCAGTCGAAGCGCCTTGCGGAGCGGCTCCATCTGGTAGGCGTCGATCTTGATGCCGGCCCGGAACGGCGACTGGAAGAGATTCGGGTCGGTGGCGGTGATGCAATTCCAGCGCAGCGTGTGGAGGAACGCGCTGAAGTGGCGGGGCGCGTCGAACCCCTTGGCGCCGATGGCGTTCCACGCCTCCACCTCAAGGATGCGCCGGTCGATCTCGAATTCCCAGTAGACCTCCAGGGTCTGCCCCTGGGCGTCGTCGTCCGCGCAGGCGAGGCTGACGCGACCCGATTCCGGCTCGATCGCCTCCACGAGCCAGCGCCGCGAACGCACCTCGACGAGTTCCCCGACGTCGGGCAAGCGTTCGGGCAATAGTCGGGCGGCATCTTCCAAGGGCGTTCTCTCAAGTGGTGCGGGCAAGTCTGTAGTTGCTTTATCATATCCGCTGAAGTTCCGAGAATCGGCCAAATTGGCCAATTATTATGTTGTCAAACATAATGCCATTCTACATAATAAGGAGATGCAGTTCCTCGATCGCCGCCACGAGATGAAGCGGTTGGACAATGTGCTGACACGGACTGGGGCATTCGCCGTCATCTGGGGGCGCCGCAGGATCGGCAAGTCGCGCCTGCTCATTGAATGGTCGCGGCGCCACCGGGGCCTGTACACGGTCGCGGATCAGTCCGCCCCGGCGGTGCAGCGGCGCTACCTGGCGGAAGCGGTCGCTGAACGATTCCCCGGTTTTGCGGACGTCGAGTACCCGGACTGGCGCTCGTTTCTGACGCGGCTTTCTGCCGACGCCGACCGCGCCGGCTGGCAAGGTCCGTGGGTGCTGGACGAGCTTCCCTACCTCATCGACGCGGACCCCACTCTGGCCGGGGTCTTGCAGAACTGGCTGGACCGCCCGGAGCGGCGGTTGCGCCTGGTCGTGTGCGGGTCGAGTCAGCGCATGATGCACAGCTTGATACTCGATGCTGCCGCGCCGCTCTGCGGCCGGGCTGCCGAAGCCTTTGGGGTCCGCCCCCTGCCGGCGGGGCATCTCGCCGAGGCTTTCCCCTTCGACAAGCATCACGACCTGGTAACCGTCTATGCGCTGTGGGGAGGCATACCTCGTTACTGGGAGCTTGCCGAACCTTTCGGAAACGACATCGAAGCCGCGGTGGACACTCTGGTTCTCGACGCCGCGGGCCCCCTGCATGCAGAACCTGATCGGCTGTTGCGGGAGGAGACCCCTCCAGCTACGGCGTTGCGCCCCTTGCTGGACGTCATCGGCAACGGGGCGCACCGGGTCCGCGAGATCGCGGGCCGTCTTGGCAAGCCCGCCTCCAGCCTGTCGAGACCGCTGGCATCGCTCACGGAGATGGGGCTGCTGCGCCGCGAAACGCCGTTCGGAACCGACCCGAAGTCCGGCAAACGCAGCCTCTACCGAATCGACGACCCCTTTCTGCGCCTGTGGTTTCGGGTGGTCGCGCCCCATCGAGCGGTGCTGGCCGCCACGCCCCCGGAGACCCGGCTCGCATACTGGCGGCGGCACCGGCGCGGCCTTGAGGCTCTTGCCTGGGAGGAACTGTGCCGCCGGGCGGTGCCCCTCCTTCACCGTTCCGATACGACCCTGGGCCGGCTGGGTCCGTGGGAGCCCGCGCAACGATACTGGCGGGGCGATGCGCCGGAACTCGACATCGTCGCGCGCTCGGTTGACGGGAAACGATTGCTGGTGGGCGAGGCCAAGTCGACGACGCGCCCGGCTACGGCCTCCGCCGCCTCGCGCGTTCACGCGGGTGACCTGGCCGGCGCTGAAGGTGCCGATGTTTGTCAAGCGCTGTTCGTTCCGGAGAGCGTGGCCGCGGACGCCCGGAACGGCATCCATATCGTCGATGCGCGGACGGTCATGAGCGTGCTGAGATAGGCAACAAGCACGGCGTCGTCTGGCCCTCCAGGGCAAAGTGGAGTATACGGTGAAGGGACGCACCGGAGACGGACCGGACGCGGCCCGGTCGACGGAACGGCACGTCCCACACCGAGGGAGGGATTCGAATGGGCTTGGCATACGATGATCTGATCGAGCCGGTGATCGTCCGGCAGGAGTCCAAGAGCCGCTTCTACTGCATGTGCGGGCGGACCCGGAACTTCCCGTTCTGCGACGGGTCGCACAAGGTGACGTCCATCACGCCCCGGGAAATCACGGTGGACGAGCCCCGGACCATGGCCATCTGCGCGTGCTGGCGGTCGAAGACACGGCCGTATTGCGACGGCACCCACGGCAAGCTGGTGGCGCCCAAGTAGCCACCCTATCGGAAGCAGCAGGAGGATACGCGCATGTACGAGGTAAAGAACGCTATCGAGGAGGCCAAGGCCAACCCGGATATCCGCCATCTTTCGTTGTGGCGCACGGACCTGACCTATTTCTGGACCATCAACTGCGAAGAGAACATGCAGGACGACATGCACTATCACGAGAACGACGACCATATCTTCATGGTCCTCGAAGGAGAGTGCACGGTGCGGACGCCGGAGGACGAGTTCGTCCTGAAGCCCCACGACATGATCCTGCTGGAATCGGGCAAACCCTACCAACTCTGCAATACCGGCGAAGGTCGCCTGATCCTCTTCGGGGCGGGCAACTCGCAGGTCGACGGCAAGCCGCGCACACGGGTGCCGAAGCGGCCCAGCCACATACCGGTGAGGCAACCGATCATCGCGTAGAAATCTGTTCCGCGCCCACGCGGAAGCGCAGACTTCGAAGGAGGACGACATGTTGCGACTACTGTCTTACGGCCCTTGACCTTACGCCCACAGGACAAGGCTTGTCCTGGCGGAAAAAGACATCCCTTACGACCTGGTGGAGTGCGATCTCCGGAACAAGTCCGAGGAGCTCGTCACCCTCAACCCCTACGGCAAAGTGCCGGTGCTGGTGGACGGGGACACGGTGATCTACGAATCCGCCGTCATCAACGAGTACCTGGATGAGAAATTTCCCGAGGTGCCGCTGATGCCCAAGGACCTGGCGCAGCGGGCGCAGGTGCGGATCTGGATTGACTTCTGCAACACCCGGCTTCAAGCCGCCGCGGGCAACATCCGGCACGACCACGAGGTCGAGAAGAACAGGAAGCGCCTGGCGGAGCACCTAGCCACGCTGGACGAGCAGATGGCCGGCAAGGACTTCATCGTCGACGACTATTCGCTGGCGGACATCACCTATGTCCCGTTCTTCACCCGGGAAGACCACTACAAGGTGTCCATCGGTGATGAGTTCCCCAACGTGAAGCGCTGGCGCGAGGGACTGCTGGAGCGGCCGAAGGTGAAGTCGACGCCGTAGAGCGCTGACATCGGTGCTGACGTCGATGAAGGGCTCCCCCACACCACCCCGCCTGGATTCCCGCTTTCGCGGGAATGACGAAGGGGTACGCGGGGTTCACGGGGCGGGGCTGGGGAATGACCCTCGTGGGGACGCCGAACTGGCGCAAAAGGTGGCCGGGCTTCAGGCGCTGCTGAGAGAGATGGGCCAGGCGGTGGTCTGTTTCTCCGGCGGCGTCGACTCCGGCTACCTGCTGGCCGAGGCCGTGAACGCCCTCGGCGACAACGCCCTGGCGCTCACCGCGGTCTCCCCGAGCCTCGCGCCCGAGGAGGGCGCCGACGCCCGGAGCCTGGCCGAGAGCATCGGCGCCAGGCATCTGCTCATCGACACCTACGAGCTGGACGACCCGCGCTACGCCGCCAACCCCGCCAACCGCTGCTACTTCTGCAAGACCGAGCTCTACGGCAAGGCCATCGAGGAGGCCGCCTCCCTGGGCATCGCCCACGTGCTGGACGGCTTCAACGTGGACGACCGCGGCGACCACCGTCCCGGCCGCAAGGCCGCCCGCGAGCGTCGTGTCCGCTCTCCGCTGGACGAGCTGGGCTTCACCAAGGCCGATATCCGCGAAGCGGCCCGGCGCATGGGTCTCTCGGTGTGGGACAAACCCGCCCTGGCCTGCCTTTCCAGCCGCTTCCCCTACGGCACCGCCATCACTCCGGAAAAGCTCACCCAGGTGAACCGCTGCGAGCGCGTGCTGCGGGAGCTCGGCTTCCGCATCTACCGGGTCCGCTACCATGACGAGCTGGCACGCATCGAGACGGCCCCGGACGAGTTCGAGAACCTGTTCCGGCCGGGCGTCCGCGAGGAGATTCTGCGCCGCTTCAAGGACGCCGGCTTCACCTACGTCAGCATCGACCTGCAGGGCTACCGCACGGGTTCCCTCAACGAAAACCTGAAGAAGCAGTAACGCGCCGCCTCACCGCACCTCGAGGACGGCGGAGAGGAACTGCTGGGTGCGTTCGTTCCTGGGGTTCTCGAAGATCTCGTCGGGGGCGCCCTGCTCGGCGATCTTTCCCTCGTAGAGGAAACAGACCCGGTCGGAGATCTCCCGGGCGAAGCCCATCTGGTGGGTGACCATCAGCATGGTGAGGTTGTGCTCGCTGTTGAGCCGGCGGATGACGTTCAGTACCTCGCCGATGACCTCCGGGTCCAGGGCGGAGGTGACCTCGTCCAGCAGCATGACCTTGGGCCGCATGGCCAGCGCCCGGGCGATGGCCACCCGCTGCTGCTGCCCGCCCGAGAGACGCGAGGGATGCTGATCCTTCTTGTCCTCCAACCCTACCATCTCCAGGAGCTGCACGGCCCTCGCTTCCGCCTCGTCCTTGCGGAGGCCCAGCACCTGCACCGGCGCCTCCATGCAGTTCTCCAGCGCGGTCATGTGCGGGAACAGGTTGAAGTGCTGGAACACCATGCCGATGTTCATGCGCTGCTTGCGCAGGTGCGCCGCGTTGGCCTTCACCAGAACGCCGTCCCGTTCCATGTGCGTCAGCGGCTGGCCTTCCACGTAGATGACGCCGTCGTCGATTTCCTCCAGGGTCATGAGCACGCGCAACACGCTGGTCTTGCCCGCGCCGGAAGGCCCGATGATGCACACCATCTCGTTGGCGGCGACGTCGAGGTCCAAGGCATCCAGAACGGTGAGGGACCCATACCGTTTTGTGACCTTGCTGAAGCGGACCATGGGCCCGTTGGACCCGAGACTCGTGGGGTGGGCAGATTCAGTCACGGCATCCTCCCGGAACGGCGCAATCGCGTGCGTTCCCACGTTGGCCCATGGGTCACCGCCCCATCCCGAAGGCTCGCCGGACCCAAGCCTCGAAGAAGCGCAACCCGGCGGCCGCCGGCAACGAGATGGCCAGGAATATCACGCCCACCATCGTATAAGGCTCCAGGAAACGATAGGTCTCCGAGCCGATGGCGTTGGCGGCGTGCAAAAGCTCGGTGACGGCGATGACCGACAGCATGGGGGTGTCCTTGAAGATCCCCACCAGGTAGTTGCCCATGCCGGGCAGGGCGGCCGGCAGCGCCTGCGGGATGATGATCCGGAAGTAGGTGCGGGCCGTGCTCAGATGGAGCGCCCGGCACGCCTCCCATTGCCCCCTGGGCACGGCCTCGAGGCCTCCCCGGTAGACTTCCGAAAGATACGCCGCGTAGTGGAGCCCGATGGCGATCATTCCCGAGGTCCATGGCGAAAGCCGAATGCCGAACTGGGGACCTACGTAGAACACGAAGAAGATCTGCAGCACCAGAGGCGTCGAGCGGATGAACTCGACGGACTCGCGCACCACCATGGTCAGGGGACGCCATGGAGTACGCTGCGCCAGGCAGAAGACCAGCCCCAACACCAAGGCGATGCCGTACCCGATACCCGCCGCCATCAGGGTGTTGAGCGTCGCCCACAGGAGCCGCGGCAGAATCTCGAACGTGAAGTCCCAGCGCCAATCGAACATCACCCACGCCCCATCTTGCGCGCCATCATGCCCTCCAGCCAGCGCATGGAAGGCGAGATCAAGAGCCGCGCCATGACGTAGTAGATCACCAGCGCGGTGCCGAACGCCTCGGCCGACAGAAACGTGTAACCGTTGATCTGCTTGGCCTGAAACATGAGGTCGGTCACCGAGATCAGGGCCACCAGCGCGGTGGCCTTGAGGAGCTCGATCAGGAGGTTGCCCCAGGGCGGGAGCATGATCAGGAAGGCCTGGGGCAGGATGATGCGCTGCATCCGCGTCCAGGGCGACAGGTTAAGCGCCAGCGCGGCCTCATATTGACCCCGGGGCACGGCCTGGATGGCGCCCCGCACCACCTCCGCCCCATAGGCGCCCAGGTTCATCCCCACCGCCACGAAACCGGCGACGAACTTCTCAAGGGTGAGCCCGAACAGGGGCAGCACGAAGAAGATCCAGTAGAGCTGGATGAGGAGCGAGGTGCCGCGGAAGACCTCGATGTAGCACGTGGCCGTGCCGCGCACCGCGGCGTTGGGCGAAAGCCGCATCAGCCCCATCACCAAAGCGATGACCACCGCCAGCGCCGCCGCCAGCACGGTCTGCTGCGCCGTCACCACGACACCTTCGGCCAAGCGCCAACCGTGTGTCGCGAGGAAGTCGAAGTAGGACATCGGGTTCACCCGCCAGCGCGATCAGGAGCGGTCACGCGTCCGGATCAACAGCGGTCGCGGTCATGCGCGGCCGCACACCGGTTTCAAGCAGCGGGGCCCGGGCCGCTGCCGCCTTACCCCGTGGGCGGGGCCGCGGCGGGCTCAGCGGTTGGCGCAGGCGAATGCCGTGCTGCCGTCACCGGGAAGCTGCGCCTTGGTGTAGTCGTACTCCTTGACCGCGGCCATCATCTTGTCCGAGCCCAGGTGCTTGGCCAAGGCTTCGTTGAACGCCTTCAGGAAGGCCGTGTCGGACTTGCGGAAGCCGATGCCGACCCAGTTGTAGGTCCACTCCGGCTGTTTCGAAGGATCGCTGACATCCACCGCGCCGCCACTCTTCTTCACCAGCGCGTTCGCCGTGAAAAACGTCACGCCGCCGGCGTCCGCGCGTCCGGCCCGGACCGCCGCCAGGATCTCCGTGGGGCCCGGCACCTGCATGACCTGGGCGTCGGGGACTCCCTCCTTCTTCGCCGCCTCCACGATGTTGTAGCCGGCGCCGGTCACCAGTATGGCGTTCTGCTTCTTGACGTCCTGGTAGTTGTGCAGGTTCTTGGGATTGCCCTTCGCCACGATGAACGCATCGCCGAAGATCCCGATGGGATCCGAGAAGTTGATGTTCTGGCAGCGGCTCTTGAGGATGTACATGCCGCCGGTAATGACGTCGAAGCGGTTGGCCTTGAGGCCGGGAATCAAGCCGCCCCAATCGGTGACCACCGGCTGGATCTTGGTGATCCCCATCTCGTTCAGAACGCCCATGGCGATGGCGTTCACGAAGCCCTTGGGCACGTTGTTGTCCCCCGGATAGGCCCAGGGAATCTCGTTGGCGAAGCCGATCCGGACGGTCTCGCCCGCCTTGGCCTTCTCCAGCAGCGACTCGGCGCTGGCACTGCCTGGCGACAGGCTTGCGCCCATCGCGGCCACTGCCAGGGCCACGACCGTTCTCGACAGGAAACCTCGGGCAATTCGACCACTCATCACTCTTTCCTCCTCTTTCGGCGAGCCTGGGGAGACGCACGCCTGCGCGCCTCACCGCGTCGGGGGTCCTTTCCGGGAACCCGTGACTGGTGTGGAATAACACCGTGAAAGGGCCGCACCCTACCAAGACCGCGCCGGGTGTGCAACCGCGGCAAGCCGGACCGCGGCAACCCGTTCCCGCGCCTTTCCCGCAAACCGCTTGCGTTCTCGCGACTTTACGGTTGACACGGGCGGGCCTTGTTGATAGCCGTAGCCGCTCGGTCGCATCCGGACCGAAACAGACAAGGAGGTTGCACTATGTTTCGCAGAATGTTTCGCAGAATCGTGTTGCTCGCAGCGCTGTTGGCGCTCGTGCTGGTCCACGCCCCGGCGGGCGCCGAAGATTTCTACAAGGGCAAGGCCCTGCGCATGCTGGTGGGCTTCTCCCCCGGCGGCGGTTACGACACGTACACCCGCTACATCGCCCGTTACATCAGCAAGTACATTCCCGGAAAACCGACTCCGGTGGTCCAGAACATGCCCGGGGCGGGGAGTCTGATCGCCGCCAGCCACATCTACAAGCGGGCCAAACCGGACGGCAAGACCCTGGGGGTATGGAGCCCCGCGCTTATCTTCGCCAAGGCCATGGGCGACAAGAAGGTACGGGTCGAGCCGACGGAGTTCGAGTACATCGGCACCCCGACGTCGGACTCGGTTGCCTGCGGCCTCATGGCGGCCTCCGGGCTCAAGTCCCTGGACGACGTCATCAAGTCGGGCAAGGTGGTGACCATGGGCGGCACCCGCGCGCCCGGGAACACCACCGATCCGTTCCTGTTCCTCAACAAGGAACTGGGGACCAAGTTCAAGAGCATCCCGGGCTACGGCGGCACCGCGACGATACGGCTGGCCATGGAGTCGGGCGAGATCGACGGCGCGTGCTGGACCTGGGAGTCCATGAGGGTCACGGCCCGAGGCATGCTCGACGCCCCTCCGGACAAGCGGCTCATTCCCTTCATCATCACCAAGCGGCACGCCGACCCCGAGGTGAAGGACATCCCGCTCTTCTCGGACGTCCTCAAGGGTGAGAACCTCGCCGCCTTCAATGCCTGGAACGGACAGAACAAGATCACGCGGGTCTACACGCTGCCGCCGGGGACGCCCAAGGAACGGGTCGAGATCCTGCGGAAGGCTTACAAGGCGGTGATGGAGGACCCGGACTTCCTGGCGGAGGCGAAGACGGCGAAGCTCAACATCGACTACGTATCGCCCAAGGACATCGCGGATGCGTTGCACTCCATCAACAACATGCCGCCCAAGATCAAGGAATATCTTCAGATCCTGACGGGCTTCAAGAAGGCGAAGTAGGCGCCATACCCTTCTTCGTCAGCTCCGCGACGGCGTCCGGAGTCTTCTTCAATCCGTCCAAGCCCATGCCGCTGAGCACGTTGGGCGCCTTGGAGAACTGGACGTCGTCGTAGGGCACTACCTCGATGCGGTTGCCCCAGGGGTCGCGGAAGTTGAGGCGCTGGTCCAGGGTCTGGACGCCCAGCCGCTCCAGGGCGGCCCGCACCGGCGTCCGGTCGTCCACAACGAAACCGAAATGGCGCTTGCCGTCGGCCTGCTGGGTCTTGCCGAGGCTCAACTGGATGAACTGGTCGCCGAGGTCCACGAAGGCGTTGTGGTCGCTCCGGCCCCGCAGGGTGAAGTCGAAGATGGCCCCGTAGAACTCCAGCGCTTGGTCCAGGTCTCCCACTTCCAGCACCACGTGATTGATGCCCATGGCCCGGGCCTTCTTGGGCGCGTCCTCGCTCATGGCCCCTCCTTTCCGGTTTGAGCCTGCTCTTCCGTGGCCATCCTCCCCTGCCCCGCGTGGTTCTCGAGGATCCATCGCGCGATCTCGTCACGCCGGGCGAACCAGACGTCCGAGAATGACTTGGCGTACCGGATCGCCTCGTCGTAGAGCTTGCCGGTGGCCGGGAAAGCCATCTGGCAGTGCATGGCCAGGGTCAGCATCTTGGGATGGGTGGCCGACTCCTCGTAGAGGATGTCGAACTCGTCCCGGAAGGCCTGCAGAAGATCGCTCGCGCTCTTGCCCCGCCTGTACATACCGGTATCGTTCAAGCCGCTGATGGCGTTCTTGTACGGAATCACCACCATGGTCTTGCCGGCCGCTTCCACCAGGTAGGGAACGTCGTCGTTGACCGCGTCGCCGTGCCAAGTGAAGCCTTCCTCCGCCAGAAGCCCCAGGGTGTTCTCGGTATGCCGCATGCCCGACGACAACCAGCCCGAGGGGCGGACGCCCACGAGGTCCTCGAACGTCTTCCCGCAGGCGCGTATCTCTTCCCGTTCCTCGTCCCGGGTGAGCAGCACGAGTTGCACGTCCTCGGCGTAGCTGTGGGCCACCACCTCGTGGCCGTCCTCGTGGACCTTCTTCACCGCTTCGGGGTAGCGCACCGCGCAGAGCGCGTTGGTGTTGAAGGACGCCTTGACGCCGTACTTCTCCAGGATGCGCAGAATGCGCCACACGCCGGTGCGGCCGCCGTAGTCGTTCTCGCTGGCAGTGCGGAAGTCATACGGGCAGCGGACGTCATCGGCGGTCAGCGGGTTGGAGCCGCCGACGTGGCGCGTGCGCCGCAGCTTCGGGTCGGGCGTCTCCGTCCACGCTTCCAGGTTGCCGGCCAGCGCCACCGCGATGCGGGCGCCGCCGGGCCAGCGGATGTCGAGCTTCGCGGCCCTGGAGAACACGTCGTAGAAGGAATCGTGTTGGGGAATCATGGGTCTGCACCTCCGTCGCCCGCCGGCTGACCGCGGTCACATCTGCGCGGTGACGCCGTTGCGCGCGCACTCGTCTTCGTACATCTCCCGCAGCACCTTGTCCTCGTCCTCGAACTCGATCTGCTCGACGCCCCGCTCCTCGCCCTGCACCGCGGTGGAGGCATGGAGCGCCACGAAACGGCAGGGCTCCGGGCCGGTGTTGTAGTGCTGGTGCCAGCTTCCCGCCGGCGGCGAGATGACGGTGCCTTCCTGCCAGTCGAAGCGCTCGGGCTTCTCGCCCTCCTGCCACATGAGGGAATAGCCGGTGGAATCGAGCATGTAGATATGGGCGCCGGGGCCGTGGCGGTGGGCCTTCTTGTAGGTCCCCACCGGGAACTGGGAGACATGGGCCAGCATGGTGCTGCCCGCCATGTGGATGTACATGTTGCGGTTGCCCTTGCCGCGCTTCTCCCGCGGAACCAGCTTGATGTCGCGGATGTTGCTGATGAAGTTGTTCTCCAGGATGCCGCCGTAATAGTCGGTGTTGTACTTTCCCTCCCGGCTGAAGAAGTCTTCCTGGGCGGGGTCGAAACGGTCCCGGAAGACGTGGTCGGTATTGAAGATGAAGTCCGGGTCCCGGTAGAGCTCGAAAACCACCGGGGCGCTGGTGAGGGCGAAGTAGCGCGCGCGGTCCGTGCCGCTGGCATTGAAGTGCTGGTGCCAGGCATTGAGCGGGATGGCGAAGAGGCTGCCGGCTTCCCACTCGAAGGTCCGCTTCCGGGCCTCGTCGTACCACACCGTGGTGGCGCCCCGACCCTCGGCGATGAGCACGATCTCCTCGAACAAATGCCGCTGGGGCTCGAGGCTCGCGCCGGCGGCGATCTCGCACACGTAGCCGTCCGCCACCCGCTGGTCCGAGAACGACAGGTAGGCGCCCTGGCCGCCGCGGCGCGGCCAGTCCCCCAGTTCCAGGGCGCGAACGTCCTGGACGTGGGAGCCGCTGACCACCGGCAGCCCCTCCGATTCGATCCACCGGTCATAGGCCCCGAACCGGTCGCCCATGAACTGCACATAGGGATGGACCTTGAACTCCACGACTGCCTTGGTGGCCATGGCCGACTCCTTCCGCAAACGGGGATGGAAACAGGCTATCGACTTTGGCGCGAGAATGCGAGCCGTGGCCGGCGTTGCGATTTCTGGTAAAGTGAGCGCATGAAAACCAGCCAAACACCTCCCGTAGCCAAGGTCATCCCGCACGAATTCGAGCGCCACGGTCACCTGCGCACCGACAACTACTACTGGTTGAGAGACCGGGACAATCCGGACACGGTGGCCTACCTGGAGGCGGAGAACGGGTATACCAAGAACGCCATGGCCCACGTCCAGCCGCTGGAAGAGGCGCTGTTCGAGGAGATCAAGGGGCGCATCAAGCAAACCGACATGTCGGTGCCCTACCGGCGGGACGATTACTACTATTACACCCGCTACGAGGAAGGCCGGGAATACCCCCTCTACGCCCGCAAGCGCGAATCGCTGGAGAATCCCGAAGAACTCATGCTCGACGTCAACGTCCTGGCCGAGGGGCACGAGTTCTTCGCGGTGGGGAGGCTGGCGGTGAGCTTCGGGCAGGATCTGCTGGCGTACACCGAGGATGCCCAGGGACGGCGCATCTACACCATCCGTTTCAAGGACCTCGCCACCGGAGAAGCGCTGCCCGACGTCATCCCGGAGGTGACCAGCAACGTCACCTGGGCTAACGACGACCGGACGCTTTTCTACGCCAAGCAGGATCCCGAGACCCTGAGATCCTGCCGCATCTACCGCCATGTGCTGGGAACGGATCCGGCGGAGGACGTGCTCGTCTACGAAGAGGCCGACGATACCTTCTCGGCCCACGTGTTCAAGACCAAGTCGAAGCGATACCTCATGATCGTCTCCTCCCAGACCCTGAGCAGCGAGTTCCGCTATCTCGACGCCGGCGATCCCGCCGGAGCGTTCACGGTCTTCCTCCCGCGGGAACGGGGTCACGAACACGCCGTGGACCATTTCGAGGACCGCTTCTTCATCCACACCAACCACGAGGCCAGGAACTTCCGGCTCGTGTCGACGCCCCTGGACCGCACCGGCAAGGAACACTGGGAGGAGGTCCTGCCGCACCGTCCCGACGTGTTGCTGGAGGGCTTCGAGGTGTTCCGCGACCACCTGGTGCTGGAAGAGCGGCGGGACGGGCTGGTGCAGCTCCGGGTGATGCCGTGGGACGGCTCGCAGGAACACTACCTGGAGTTCGGCGAGCCCGCCTATCTGGCCGGCACGAGCGTGAACCTGGAGTTCGACACCACGGTGCTGCGGTACGGCTACACCTCCATGACCACGCCGAGCTCCATCTACGACTACGACATGGTGACCCGTGAGAAGACCCTGCTGAAGCAGGAGGAAGTGCTGGGCGGGTTCGACGCCGCCGACTACCGCACCGAGCGGCTGCACGCGACGGCCGCGGACGGCGTCCGGGTGCCCATCTCGCTGGTGTACCGCCAGGGAATGGAACGGAACGGTGGAAGGCCGCTACTGCTGTACGGCTACGGCTCCTACGGCCACAGCC
This sequence comes from uncultured Binatia bacterium (SeqCode), assembly GCA_965215605.1. Classification (GTDB taxonomy): domain Bacteria; phylum Desulfobacterota; class Binatia; order UBA9968; family JAJDTQ01; genus JAJDTQ01. The sequence goes on from OZ244070.1 coordinate 640,888, forward strand.
TGGACGCAACCTTCGGCTCCTCACGCCTGAGCCTGCTGGACCGGGGCTTCGTATTCGCCATCGCCCACGTCCGGGGCGGCGAGGAGATGGGCCGGGCGTGGTACGAGGACGGCAAGCTGCTCAACAAGAAGAACACCTTCACCGACTTCATCGCCTGCGCCGAGCACCTGGTGGAGCAGGGCTACACCGCTCCGGAGCGCCTCTTCGCCATGGGCGGGAGCGCTGGCGGCCTGTTGATGGGCGCGGTGGTGAACCTGCGTCCCGACCTGTTCAAGGGTGTGGTGGCGCAGGTTCCGTTCGTGGACATCGTCACCACCATGCTCGACCCGGACATACCCCTCACCACCGGCGAGTACGACGAATGGGGCAACCCCAACGACAAGGGATACTACGACTACATGCTGTCGTACTCACCCTACGACAACGTCGAGGCCGGCGATTACCCCCACATGCTGGTGACCACCGGCCTGCACGACTCCCAGGTACAGTACTGGGAGCCGGCCAAGTGGGTGGCCAAGCTGCGCGCCGTCAAGAAGGACAACAACCGGTTGCTGCTGAAAACCAATATGGAGGCCGGACACGGAGGCGCATCCGGGCGCTTCAAGCGCTATCGCGAGATCGCCCTGGAATACGCCTTTCTGTTGGATCTGGCGGGGGTCGAGGAGTAGCGGATCCGGGCGGGTTGTGAAACCCGCGCTTACTTGTCCTCGTCGTCCTCGTCCATCGACATGGCCTTCAGGTGCTTGTCGATGGTGGTGTAGCCCTTCCACTGGTCCACCAGCCAGTAGCGGATGCCGAACTCGAACCGGAGCTCCCGGCTCTCGCCGTCGCTGGGGTTGAAGTGCTGGTGGTGCATCATGCCGGGAGGGACATGGACCGCATCGCCCTGCTCCCACGTGTACTGCTTGCCGCCGATCTCCGAGTAGCCGGCACCCTTCAGGGCATAGAGATACGCCTCCGGATGGGCGTGGCTGTGGCTCTTGGAACGGGGCAACTCCACGAAGATCGAGCTGATGGCCGCTGCCGTGGCCTTGAAACCGTTGCGGTTGCCGCTCCGCCCCATGAGGAAGTAGGTGGCGCCGTGCTTGGACTCGGCCGAAAGCTCGTGCTGGTCCTGGTGCATGGAGATGCGCCGCCCGTCCTCCGGCCAGTCCTGGGATTCCTCCGCGCCGATGGCGGCCAGCGTCGCCGGATCGGTGGCGCCGCAGTCCTCGAACTGGTCCATGCGGCCCATGTACACCGACGCCTCCAGGTGCCAGGCCAACCCGGAGATATAGCCCACCGGGACATCCCCCGTGTTGAACAACTGGTGCCGGGACCGGTAGGGCACGTGCAGGACGGTGCCCGGGCCGAAGTCATAGCGCTTGCCGTCCAGGACCATGCAGCCCGTGCCGCTCTCGACGTAGATGGCTTCCTCGCCGTGGCTGTGGCGTCCGGTGTGCCAGCCCACCGGGATCTCCGCCCGCATCATCATGCTGCCGCCGGTGGGAAAGCCCAACTCCGGCGCAATCATCAACGCCGCCTTGGCGTCCTGCCGCGTCCGGACCCACTCGAGATCCTTGTGGCGCGCCACCCGGGGCGCGTTTTCCACGAACTCCTCGTTCCGTTCGGTCGCGTTCAGCCATTCGCTGTAGAAATCACTCATCGGTTCCTCCGCTCGGGCCGTCCCGTACACGTCCCGGCCAACCCTCGTTTGCTTGAGCCTTCTTAGACGAATTCCAACCCCACCACAAGAACACGGGCCGGCTGTTTGACATTCCAACCATCATGAACTAATGAAATTGACCGTTCAACAAACATCCAAAGAGAAACCGACCCTGGGGAGCTGACCCCACTCTTCTCCCCGCCCGACCGGGATCGGTTCAGTACAACCCTCTCTTGTGCCCGAGGGGTGAAGCAAATACATGGACAGTTCCTGTTTCTCGTCAGTTCGGGACGATAACGCCGCTGGCGCCAACGCGCAGCAATGGCAGTTCGCGTACCGTGAAGCCCTGAGTCCATACATCATCAGACGGATCCTGATCATCGTCGGCCTCTACCTCGGTTCGTACAGCGCCATCTGCCCCCTGGGCACCAACGACGCCCCATGGGTTCAGCGCCTGGCCTATTTCGGCCTGTGTGCGGTCTTGTGCACCCCGCTGTGCCACGCCGAGTACGTGGTGACGCTCTACCTCACGCGGTTCTGGACGAAATGCCGCATCGCGTTCGCGGTTTCCGCGTACACACTGATCGCCGCGTCGAGTTCCACCGCCATCGCGTACGGAGTCGACACGATGTTCCATAGGGAACTCGCCGCCTACGGTTTACCGGTGGTGCTCCTGTTCATGACGCTGTCCGTCGTGCTGTGCACCGCGGTCGTCCACTACCTGGTCGCCCAACGCGTGAGAGAGGAATCCGCTGGTGCTCCGGAAACGGAGCCGGTTCCCGGACCGGCTCCGCCCGACCTTCCCGCCAGCCGCCCGGAGAGCCGGGCGGAACCCCTCCCGGCAACCCTGCAAACCCCATCCCTGTTCCTCGACCGCGTGGACCCGGAGATCGGGCGGGACGTCATCTTTCTCAAGATGAGCGATCATTACGTGGAGGTCGTCACCGCCAGGGGCCGCTGCGCCATCCTGATGCGTTTCACCGACGCCGTCGCGGAACTCGGCGGCGAGGGCGTTCGCGTCCACCGTTCCTACTGGGTCGCTTACCGCCATGTGCATGGTTGGACGAGACGCAACCAACGCACGGCGCTGCGGCTCGACGGCGACCACGTGGTTCCGGTCAGCCGTACCTACCTCGGCGCCGCACGGGCAGCGCTCGATCGTTATCGCGCCAGCGTCCACGCCACCGGCCGTCCACCCTCCGAGCACGCTTGACAGTCGTCACGGGCGGAGTCTATAAATGAGGCTCGCTCGGAAGGTCATGCGGAACGTCAATGCCTTGGCGCGGTCCAAGAGTGCTCCTGCCCGGCCGCGCCGTCCTGGGTTCCCAGCAGCGACATCGTCCGTTCATGAAATCCTAAGGAAATGACGCCTCGAGGCGTCATTTCGAGCACTTGCATCGGTGAGCCGACCCCCGCGTCTGGCGCGGGGCGGCAATTCGTTTCGTGTCTACGACCACAAGGAACCGCAAGGAGGTTTGAGCATGGCGACAAATTTGAAGTTCGGACTGCTGTTGCCCCATTTCGGGGATCAGGGATCGGTCGAGAAGTGCATCGAGGGGTCGAAGCTAGCCGAGTCGTTGGGATTCGACTCCGTCTGGGTCCGCGACCATCTGGTCTTCGAGCCCCACGGCATGGAAGGCACGGACAATACCCATATCGAGTGCGTCGCGATCCTGTCGGCGATCTCGTCGGTGTGCAAGAAGCTGATCCTGGGCTCGGGTACGATGATCTCCCACAGGCACCCGATCCACCTCGCCCAGTGCATGGCGGCCCTGAGCGTGCTGGCCGACGGCAAGGTCATCATGGGAATCGGCGCGGGAACGTTCCAGCACGAGTTCGCCGCGGCCGGGCTCAAGAACACTCGGGACGACCGCTTCAACATGGCCAAGATCAACTCCAACATCGTACGGCGCCTCTGGGCCGGCGAGAAGGTAGACTACGAGGACGAGTACTACTCCTTCACGGATGTGGAGCTCAAGCCGACGCCGTTGGCGCCCATACCCATCTGGTACGGCGGCGGCACCCCGGCTTCGTGCCGGCGCGCCGTGGACTACTGCGACGGCTGGATGCCCGGACGGATCCCGCTGCGCACTTTCCACAAATGCATCAAGTACCTTCATGACCTTTGCGACAAGGCCGGCAAGCCCATGGTTACCACCGGCGCCATCCCCATCACCAGCATCGCCAAGGACAAGGACACGGCGGTGAACAAGGTCAACGCGCCCGGGCTCATCAACGAGGGCAACAAGAAGCCCACCTGGGTCAAGCCCGAGTCCGGCACCTTCTCCAAACTCGAGGACATCGAGGGACTGCTGCTGGCGGGTACGCCCGAGGACATCGTCCGCGACACGCAGCGGTACGAGGAAGGCGGCCTCAACCACATCGTCTACGACCTCCGGTTCCGCTACGCCGACTGGTACGAGCAGATCGAGCTGTTGGGCAAGGAAGTCCTGCCGGCGGTGCGCGCCTAGGCGCCGGACCGACCGGACGAGGCGGCAGGGGCGACCGGTCCGTCGCCCCTGCCGGAGATCGTCCCGCCGACATTTGCCGCGGCGCAGACCACGATGGGAGAGCCACATGCAGACAGAGGACGTCACTTTCTACAGCGAGGGCTACAAGGTCCACGGCACCATGTACCTGCCGGACGGCGACGCGGGCAAACCCTGGCCGGGCATCGTCCAGGGCCCGGGTTTTCTGGGTCTCAAGGACGCCAAGCACTACATCCTGATGTTCGAGCGGCTGTGCGAGGCCGGCTACGCCTGCCTGTGCTTCGACTACCGCGGCTGGGGCCAGAGCGAGGGGCCGCAAAAGGGGTGGGTCATGCCCGCCTGGCAGGCGGAAGACATCCGCAACGCCATCACCTACATGGAGACCCGTGACGACGTGGACTCCGACCGCATCGCCACCTACGGCTCCGGCGGCACCGGCGGCGGCAACGCTGTGCTGGTGGGGGCCGCCGACGAGCGGGTCAAGGCCGTGGTGTGCTACCTCGGCGTGTGCAACGGCCGCGACTGGCTTCATTCCATGCGCCGGGAGTACGAGTGGATCGACTACCTCAAGCGCATCGAGGAAGACCGCCGGCAACGGGTACTGAACGGTTCCGGCGAACTGGTGGCGGCGCGCGAGGAGATCATGGTGCAGACCCCGGAGCGCAAGACCACCAATATCAAGAAGGAAGTGGCGTCGAAGATTCCCAACCAGATGCCGCTGCAGTGCGCCGACGCCATCCTGGACTACGCGCCGGAGGACGTCGTCCACAAGATCTCGCCTCGCGGCGTCCTGTTCGTCGCCGTGGAGTACGACGCCACCACGCCCGAGGAACACTCCATCCGCATGTACGAGAAGGCCGGAGAGCCCAAGAGACTCGTCATGCTGAAGAAGACGACCCATTACGGCGTCTACAACGATTACTTCGACCAGATCGCCGGCGAGGTGGTGGACTGGTACAACCGCCACCTGAAGTACGACCGCATCGGCATTACCGAACCGTAGGGACAACGATGGAGAGTTCGGCGGGGGTCAGGCCCTCACCGAACTCGAAGGATGGGTAACCGTTTGAGACCAAAGGGCGAGGAGTTTTGATCATGGGCAAGTTCGAATTCGGCATCCGGGTGCCCAACTCGGGACCGCTCTCCAGCAAGGAGAACATCGTCAAGGCTGCGCAGAACTCCGAGGAGCTGGGCTTCGACACCATCTGGCTCCACGACCACGTGGTCTGGAGCTCGGAGATGCACCGGCACCACATTTCCTCGGGTGCCGCCGAGGCCCTCACGGATGCCCAGGAGGCCAACTTCTTCGAGTGCATGACCACCATGTCGTACTTGGCCGCGAAGACGAAGAACATCCAGATCGGCGTGGCCTGCCTGGTGATGCCCCTGCGCAACCCCATCTACGCGGCCAAGCAGTGCGCCACCCTGGACCACCTGTGCGACGGGCGGTTGCTGGTGGGCGTGGGGCTCGGCTCCAAGGCCACCCGCGATTCCAGCGAGTTCGACGTATTCGAGGTGCCCATCAAGGGCCGGGGCAACCGCACCGACGAGTACATCGAGGCCATGAAGGCCATCTGGACCCAGCCCATGGCCTCCTACGAGGGCAAGTACCTCAAGTTCGACAACGCCGAGATCCACCCCAAGCCGCTGCAGAAGCCCCACCCTCCGGTGTGGGTAGGCGGCTGGATGGACCAGGCGGCGGTGCGCGCCGGCCGTTACGGCGAGGGCTGGATCCCCGGCTGGCTGTCACCCAAGGAGATGGCGCGGGGCTGCGAGCTCCTCAACAAGGCGGCCGAGGACGCCGGCCGGGACCCCGCGGGGATCAAGATCGCGGTGGAGAAACTGGCCTGCATCGCCCGCACCCGGGACGAGGCCATGACCCTCGCGCTGCCCACCATCCGCGAAAGCTCTCACACCTACGAGCGCGACGTGGACAACATCCAGTTCGCCCTCGACCGCCACATCATCGGATCGGTGGATGACGTCCGCCGCCGCATCGACGAGTTCATCGAGGCCGGCGTGCAGCACTTCGAGCTCAAGCTCATCTACCCGGACATGGACACCATGCAGAAGGAGATGCTGCTCTGGTCGGAGGAGATCATACCGCACTATGTCTAACCACAGACCAGCCCTCGTGGACCTGCGCTTCGAGCTCAACGGCAGGGACGTGGCCGTGGAGTGCGAGCCGCAGCAGACCCTTTCGGAAGTGCTTCGGAACCGGCTGAACCTTACCGGCGCCAAGATCTCCTGCGAGGTGCAGGTCTGCGGCGCGTGCACGGTGCTCGTGGACGGCCTGCCGGTGAGCTCCTGCACCTACCTGGCTTACGAGGCCCAAGGGCGTGCCGTCACTACCATCGAGGGCCTTGAGGACCGTGACCGCACGTTGCATCCCATCCAGCAGTGCTTCATCGACGAGTTCGCGTTCCAGTGCGGCTTTTGCACGCCGGGCATGATCCTGTCCGCCAAGGCGCTGCTGGACGACAACCCCGATCCCACCGACGACGAGATCATTCACCACATGGACGGCAACCTCTGCCGCTGCACCGGATACGTGCCCATCGTGAAGGCGATCCGCAAGGCGGCGGCGGTGATGAAGGAGGCGCGCGGATGAGCGAGGACAATAGCCGCGACTTCGAGGTGGTCAACCGCTCGGTGCCGCGCCGCGACGGCCGCGCCAAGGTGTCGGGCCGGGCACTCTACGTGAGCGACGTCAAGCTCGCGGGCATGGCCTACGCCAAGGTGCTGCGGAGCCCCTACGCCCACGCGGCCATCGTCTCCATGGACACCTCCCGGGCCGAGGCCCACCCCGGCGTGTACAACGTGCTGCGGGGCGACGATTTGGAAGGGCTGAACCCGTATTTCGGCCACGCCGTCAAGGACCATCCGCTGGTGGCCATCGACAAGGTCCGCTACGCCGGCGAGCCCGTGGCCGCGGTCATCGCCGAGGACGAGCTCACCGCCTACGAGGCCCTGGAGCTCATCGACGTCGAGTACGAAGAGCTGCCGGCGGTGATGGAGCCCCAGGAGGCGCTGGCGGGGGACGCGCCGCTGCTCCACCAGCGCCAGTTCGAGGCCGGCGCGCTGCGCGGGTTCGAAGGAGAGGTCACCGCGGGCCGGGGCAGCAACCTGTGCCAGGAGCACCACATCAAGTGGGGGGACGTCGACGAGGCGTTCGCCACGGCCGCGGCCGTGGCGGAGGGCGAGTACTACTTTCCCATGGCCTATGCCTACGCCATGGAGCCCTACGTGGCCATCGCCGAGGTGGGCGACGACAGCGTCACCATCTACTCCTCGGCCCAGCACCCCTTCATGGTGCGGCACGACCTCAAGACCATCTTCGACATGCCGGTGAGCCAGATCCGCTTGATCGTGCCGTTCGTGGGCGGCGGCTACGGCAGCAAGTCCTATACCAAGATCGAGCCGCTGGTTTCGGCCTGCGCGTGGAAGGCGCGGCGCCCGGTGAAGCTCCAGCTCAGCGTCGAAGAAGCCATGCTGACCACCCGCGGCGACGACGCCCTCACCTGGATGCGCACGGCGGTGGACGCCGACGGCAAGATCATCGCGCGCCAGGCGAATATCTACATGAACACCGGCGCCTACGCCGAGAACAGCCCTCTGGTGTGCGAGAAGTCGTCCAACCGCTGCGTCGGACCCTACGCCATCCCCAACGTCCAGATCGACAACCACATGGTCTACACCAACACGGTGCCGGCCAGCTCCTTCCGGGGCTTCGGCTGCGCCCAGGTGACCATGGCCGGCGAGTCCCAGATCGACGAACTTGCGGCCAAGATCGGCATGGACCCCTACGAGTTCCGCGTGCTCAACGCGGCGCGGCCCAGGCAGGAGTTCTTCCCTGGCATGCGCCCCTTCGACGGCACCCTGACCGAGGACCTCAAGATCGTCGCCGACAACATCGGCTGGAAGGAGCCGCTGCCCGCCGGCCACGGGCGCAGCATCGGCTGCTCCGCCAGCGACGCCGGCGCCTATCCGCTCACCTCCACGGCCGTCCGCGTGCACGCCGACGGCTCGGCGTCGCTGATGATCGGCAGCACGGAGTTGGGCCAAGGCAGCCACACCGTGCTGCCGCAGATTGCCGCCGAGGAGCTCGGCATACCCTTCGACCTGGTCCGGGTCGTGTCTTCCGACACCGCCATCACGCCCTACGATCGGTCCACCGGCGCCAGCCGCACCACCACCCTCATGGGCCGGGCGGTGCAGGAGGCCAGCCGGGAGGCCATCGAGCAGATGGCGCGCATGGCCGCGGACGTGCTGGGAGTCGAGGAATCGGAGATTCAGCCGGTTCGCGGCGGCATCACCTGCGGCGAAGCGAGGCTCAACTGGTCCGAGGTGCTGACCCGCTACTACAAGCTGCCGGACGGCGAGGTCATCGGCCGCGCGTACATCCGCAAGGACAAGGACTTCGCCCAGTTGCCGGTGTTCTGGGAAGCCGCCTCCACCGGCATCGAGGTATCCGTGGACGAGGAGACCGGCAAGGTCACCATGGAGAAGCTCGGCACCTGCGGCGACGTGGGCCTGGCCATCAATCCGGCGCTGGCCGAGGGGCAGGACATCGGCGCCGCCACCACCGGCATGGGCATCGGCATGTTCGAGGAGCTGGAGTTCGACCGCAACCAGTTGCTCAACGGCAACCTGCTGGAATACCGCCTGCCGCGCTTCTCCGACATGCCGCGGACGGTGAAGCTGGAGCTGGTGCAGAACCGGGACGGGGTGGGACCCTACGGCGCCAAGGGCGGCGGCGAGGCATCCCTCAACTCGCTGCCCGCCAACATCGCCAACGCGGTGTACAACGCCACCGGCGCGCGCATTCGCCGGGCGCCGCTCACGCCGGAGAAGGTCTGGCGCGCGATCCGGGAAGCCCGCGCCGCACGTGGAGAGAACGAATCATGATGCCGCTGCGACGCTTCGCCATCCACCGCCCGGCCGACCTGAGCGAGGCCGCGGAGATGCTCGAGCACTATGGTGAGGACGGCACCCTGTACGCCGGCGGCACCGAACTGCTCCTGGCCATGCGGCACGACCTGCTACGTTACCAGCACCTGATCGACATCAAGGCCGTGCGAGGCCTCGACGGCATCGAGCGCCGGGATGGGCACCTGCACATCGGCGCCGCCGCCACCCACCGGACCGTCGAGCGCTCCGCCGTGGTGCGGGAGTTCCTTCCGGTCATGGCCGACGTGGCAGCCAACGTCGCCAATGTGCGCGTGCGCGCCACCGGCACGCTGGGCGGGAATCTCGCCTTCGCCGAGCCCCACTCCGATCCGGCGACCCTGCTGCTGGCCCTGGGCGGCACCATCCGGGCGCAAGGCAAATCGGGCGAACGGACGCTTGCCATGGACGAGCTTCTGGCCGGCGCCTATGAGAACTCCTTGGCGCGGGACGAGGTCCTGACCGGCGTGGACGTCCCGCTGCCGGCACCGTCACAGCGCTCGGCCTACCTCAAGTTCCAGGTACACGAGCGGCCCTTGCTCGGGCTGGCGCTCTCGCTTGCGCTTGACGATGACAGCGGGGAGATCCGCGAGGCCCGTTGCGCGGTGGGTTGCGTGAGCCCCACGCCGTGTCGTTCGACCGCCGCGGAGGGCCTCATCGCCGGGCCCGCGGATTCGGTCGAACAGCGGCTGCAACAGGCCGGCGAAGCCCTCGCCGACGAGGCCGCGCTGACGGACGACCGCGAGGGTAGCGCCGAGTACAAACGCCACCTCATCGGCGTGCTGCTGCGCCGCGCCGCGAAGAGGTGCCTCGACGGCAACAGCTAAACGCTGTAACCGCCCTTCTTGTCTGCCGCCCGATCTGTCGGCTTCCTGACCCCGAAAATACCGGTATGCCCGCACCCGTCATCCCCGACCTCGGGGCAAGCCCGGGACAAGCCTGATCCGGATTCGGGCAGTCATGCGTTTTCCTTCTCCACTGATTCCGGGCACCCTCGTCGAGCGCTACAAGCGCTTCCTGGCCGATGTCCGACTCGACGACGGCACGGTGGTGACGGCTCACTGCACCAACACTGGCAGCATGCTGGGCTGCAAGGAGCCCGGCAGCCGGGTCTACCTCTCGGACCAGAGCGGCAGGGGCCGGAAGCTGGACTACACTTGGGAGATCATCCGGGTGGGCCGGACGCTGGTGGGGATCAACACTCTGGCGGCCAACCGGCTGGCGCGGGAAGGGATCGAGACCGGCGTCATCCGAGAGCTGCAGGGCTACGAGGGCCTTCGGGCCGAGGTGCCGACGCGCCCGGGGTCACGCCTCGACTTCCTCCTGGAACGCCCCGCAGAGCAGTGTTACCTCGAGGTCAAGAACGTGACCCTGGTGGTGGACCGGGCGGCAACCTTTCCCGACGCCGTCAGCGAGCGCGGCACCAAGCACTTGAAGGAGCTCATGCGGCTGCGGCGGAAGGGCCACCGGGCGGTGCTGCTGTTCGTGATCCAGAGGGCAGGCTGCCCCTCGTTCAGGCCCGCGGACGAAATCGATCCCGAGTACGGACGGTGGCTGCGTCGCGCGGTCGAGGCGGGGGTCGAGGTCTATCCCTACGGCGCCCGTGTGACCACCCGGGCCATCTCTCTCAGGGACCCTGTTCCGCTGCACCTGTGAGGAAAAGGCGGGCGGTCCGCGCCAAACCGGCGAACCCGTGGAGCCGGCTCGGCGCCGGCGTCAGGCGAGGCTCTTGATGAAGCCCGTCACGGCCCGGTTGAACTGCTCGGGCTGCTCCCGGTAACAAAAATGGCCGGCCTTGTTGATGACGTGCAACTGTGCGTTCTCGGTGCTGCCGGCAATGAAATCGAACAGCGAAAGGCCCCTCTTGTACTGGGCCGTGGGGTCGTTGTAGCCCCACACGACCAGAGTGGGCGCCTTGAGCCGTCCCTCCATCATCCACTGGAGGCTCTCTTCCTTGTCGAGGACGAGGTTGCGCATGAACAGCTTCAATCCCCCGCCGCTCATCTTGCGCACGGACTCCTGGTACTTGGGCAACTCGGATATCTCCACGGCCGCGTCGATCCAGCGGTCCGTGATGTGCCCGGTGCCGTAGGAGTAGTGCTCCACCACCCATCGCTGGCTCTCCCGGCTGAGGTACGGCTCCGGCCTCGCCGACATGACCCGCTCGGTAAGCGAAGGCCCCGGCGAAAGGCTGCCGCTGTCCACGATGATGCAGGATCGGACGATCTCCGGGTGCAGCAACGTCAGCCGCGCCACCACGTATCCGCCCCGCGAGTGGCCGCACACGTGAACATCCTCGAGACCCATGGCCTTGAGGAAGCCGTGGGCGTGCTCCACAACGGCGGCGGGCGTGTAGTCGTCGTCGGTCTTGGGGTTGCCGGTGTGCCCCTGACCGAGCTTGTCCACGGCGATGACCCGGAATGATTCGGCCAACGCGTCGAAATTGAGCTCCCAGTCGAGGGCGCTGTCGCAGGCGTCGGTGGTGCCGAAGTGACTGCCGTGCCACAGCACCAGCGGCTCACCCGTCCCCTTCTCGAAGTAGCGCGTGCGGACCCCGTCCACGTCGATGAACCTTGCGTCGGTCATTGGCACGATGGCACCTCCCGAACAGGATTGCGGATTCTGTCGACCCCGGATCATGTCCGGGGTGACCATAGCGAACTCCGGATCAAGGCCGGATCCCGGCTTTCGTCGGTTCCTGGCCGACGGTCATGAGCCGACGGACGCGTCAGCGCTGCAGCGCCATGAACAGGAACACTTTGGCCGCCTCGACGACGCTCTTGAGAGGGACGAGGTCGTTGTCCGTATGTTGGAAGCGGACGGCGCGGGAGCCGTAGTTCACGGTCTCGATGCCGCGGACATTGAGCAGGCCGGTGTCATTCGCCGCGGTGGAAAAGCTGTATTCCGGCTCCCGCCCCAACAGGGTCCGGATGGCGCCGGCCAAGGCCACCACCACGCCCGCGTCCTTCCCCACCTCGCACGGGTACATGAACTCTTCCTTTTCCACCGTGATCTCGTAGGGCTCGATCTGGCCAATGGCGGCGGCCAGTTGCGCCACGGCGCGGTCGGCGTCGTCGCCGGGCAGCAGCCGGCGGTCCATCTTGACGTGGCACTCGCCGGGAATGGTGTGCGTCGACTTGGGGTAGCTCTCGATGGCCGTGGGCGTCAGGGAGACTCGGCCCAATTCCGGGTGGCTCTTGTCCTCGGGATGGGGCATCAACGGCGCCAACCGCTCCAGCACCTTGACGGCGCCGTCCACGGCGTTGATGCCGTCCCACGGGCGGCTGCTGTGGGCCTGCCGGCCGCGCACGATGATGCGCACGTCGATGCGACCCTTGTTGCCCAACTGGATTTCGGGGGGCCCGTCGATGACGCCCCAGCGCGCGTCGATGGCGCCGCTGGACAGCACGTAGTCGAGGGACTCGTGCTTGCCGCTCTCTCCCGCGGTGCTGGTGACGAAATAGAGGTCCCCCGGAAGCTCCCAGCCGCCGCGGGCAATGAGCCTCACCGCGCTCAACATGGCCGCCAGGCTGCCCTTTTGCTCGCAGGCGCCCCGGCCCCAGCCGCACGGCCCGTCGAGCCCGTAGGGAGCGCCGTCCACGATCTCTCCGGAATAGGGGTTGGGCATGGTGCTGGGGGCCGCATTCATGGCGTAGGACACCAGCACCAGGCCGGGGGCGGGGGCGGTTCCGGCGCCTGGCAGCCGGGCCGTGAGGTTGCCCATGTCGTCGATGACCGCGTGGATACCTTCGGCCTCAAGCTCGGGCCGCACCACGTCGCGGATCAGCGCCAGCACCTGCGGCTCCCTTTCCAGCAGCTCGGTCTGGGGGCTGGGCGTCTGCAGCAGCTTCACCAGGAGGCGCCGGATCTCGTCCTGGTCGAGTCCTTCCTCAATGCGTTGTCTGGCTTCGTTGGCGTCCATCATGCGTGTTCCGGAACGGGCGTGGTCGATCGGAGTTCCCTACATCTCCACCTCGGTGCCCACGCCCTGCTCCCGTGCGCGCCGGTAGACCAGACTCGCGGCGGCCACGTCCTGGGCGGCGATGCCCACCGACTTGTACATGGTGATCTCGTCGTCCCCGGTCCGCCCCGGCCTGGCGCCGGACAAGACCTCGCCGATCTCGCCGCGCACGTGGTCCGGCGTGATGGCGCCCTCCTTGACGGCCAGCAGGATGTCCCCGCACTCGGTGTTGATGGCGTCCAGCGAGTCGACGATCACCGTCGACCGCTTGACCGTGTCGCCGCCCATCTCCCGGGCCTCGGGCCGGTGCGAGCCCACGGCGTTGATGTGGACGCCGGGCTTCAGCCAGCCGGCCTCCAGGATGGGCTCGGCCGCGTCCGTCACCGCGGTCAGGACGTCGGCGCCGCGCACCACCGCCTCGGCGGACTCCTGCGGCTGGATCGGGAAGCCCAACTCGTCCTCCAGCTCCTCCTTCACGTAGATGGCGTTGACGCGGGACGGACTCCAGATGAGCACCCGTTCGATGGAACGGACCCGGCTCAGCGCGCGGATATGGGTCCGCGCCTGGGTGCCGGCGCCCAGGATGCCCAGCACCGGCGTGTCCTGCTGCGCCAGCGCCTTGGTGGCCATGGCCGAGGCGCAGGCCGTGCGGACGGCGGTGATGTAGACGCCGTCCATCAACACTTCGAGCCTGCCGGTTTCGGCGCTGTACAGGGAGATGGTGGCCAGGATCGGCGGCAGGCCCTGTTTGGGGTTGTCGCGGAAATAGGAGATGATCTTGATCCCCAGCGCCTTCCCCTCGCTCATGAACGCGGGCATGCTGGTGATGCGTCCCTGGATCTCGGGCAACGGCACCACCAGGCGGACCGGCATCGCAACCTTGCCTGCGGAGAACTGGATGTGCGCCTGCTCCAGCGCCGCGATCAGCTCGTCGAGATCGAGGAGTTTCCTTGCCTGTGCTTCCGAGATGACCAGCATATGGCTTCCTTGTGCTTGGGATTCTTGAGACCGAAGGGATGACATATCGGGCAACGCGGGCAATTGCAACGATGACTGCCGGCGGCCGCCCGCCGCGCGCGGGCAGCGCCGGCGGGATCGTTTCACTTGCTTCGTCAGTGGTGTATTCTGTGCCGTGCATCGACGGTGAAGGGCGGAAGGAGACCGAAATGAAGCAGGAGCGCATCGCCGATTCCATCGACCGGCTCAACCGGGACATGACCGGGAAAAGCCTCGAAGGACACTGGAGCCTGGGCCTGGAGGACCTGCCCCCCTACCCCGTCACCAGCGTGCAGCCCCACCTGTGGCGGTGGGAGGACGTGCACGAAAGCATGATCCGGGCCGGGGAGGTGGTGAACCTGGAGCAAGACGCGGAGCGCCGGACCATACGGCTCCTGAACCCCGGCATTCCCGGCGGCCACGGCACCACCCACACCATCCACTTCTCGTTCCAGTACGTAAAGCACGGCGAGTACGCGCGAGCCCACCGGCACACGGCCGCGGCCTTCCGCTTCGTGCTCCAGGGCCGGCACGCCTACACCACCGTCAACGGCCAGCAGTGCGTCATGGAAGAAGGCGACCTCATCCTCACGCCCCAGCTCACGTGGCACGACCACGTCAACGACTCCGGCGCGCCCATCATCTGGCTCGACGGCCTGGACATTCCGCTGACCCAGGCGCTTCACCAGCTCTTCTTCGAGCCCTACCACCAGGAGCAGCAGGCCCTGGAGACGACGAGCGACGAGGTGGCGGGGTTCTACAGCCACGCCCGGCCGGCGCTGGAGCCGCCCATGCGGTTCTTCCACTACAAGTGGGCCGATACCGAGCGGAGCCTGGAGCGGCTCCGGCGGAACGGAGCCGGCCGGGACCCCTACGACGGCTATCTGCTCGAGTTCCTGAATCCCGTCACCGGCGGGCCCACCATGCCCACCATCCAGTGCGCCGTCCAGCTCCTGGAGCCCGGCCACGAGACCCTGCCCCATCGGCACACCAGCACCGTCATCTACCACGTGTATCGCGGCTCCGGCACCTCCATCGTCGGCGGCCGGGTCTTCGAGTGGCGGCAGGGCGACTCCTTCGTGGTGCCGCTCTGGAACCAGCACGCCCACGTCAACACATCATCGGACACCGACGCCATCCTGCTGTCCATGAGTGACGCCCCGGTGGTCAAGGCGTTGGATCTGTACCGGGAGGCGAGTTGACGAGCCCGTATGACGGCCTGCGTGGTCCTACCTGCGCAGTCCCTTGAAACCCACTTGGTGCGCATCGATCGGCGTGCGTACGTCGAAGTCCTCGCGCGCCAGAACGCTCCGCCCCCCGGTCCGGTGATTCTCCATCGAACTGCGGATAACGACGTACATCCCGTCGATTTTACGTATCTTTTCGGTGTGCAGGGTCTTGATCTTCCGGCCCCCGCGGTCGTAAAAGGCAACCTGCCGCGGCACGAGCATCTCCATCATCACCTGCGTCTCCAGGTACGCATAGGGGTCGCGGTCGTCCTTGGGAACCGAACGCACGGTGACGACATCGCCGTTATCCTCCAGGATCTCGTGCTCATCCTGGCCGACGGTCCGGCCGCTGATGTCGGCGTTGGTGAAGTCCGAGCCCATGAAGCTCTTGTGCCTGTCGTCCACGCTGAGCTGCTTCACCGAGCGCAGGGCGGGCAGGTAGATCCACTGCCGGGTGTCGTCCTCGCCGTCGAGGTTCTCGCTCAACAGCCCGGTGCCGCGCACGTTCGCCGGTTTGTAGAACTTGATGAGGCTCTTCGTCCGGTCGGGGAAGATCTTGCGAAAGGATCGGAAATAGCGCTCCCGCTTGCGCCCTTTGTCGTCCCTGATGATCAGGCGCACGTTCGAGGTCTGCTCCCCGTGCCGTCGCGCCTGGTCGTAAACGTCCTGCATGACGGCGCGCGCGTCGCGCGCCCCGGCGGGGGCGGACGGCGGTTCGGCCACAAGGAGGACCGGCGCGAGCAGGGCGGCGAAGGTCCACAGGCCCCTTTTCGACGTTTTCTGTCTGGCGCGCATGCGCTGGATGTAATCGAACACCGTGGCACTGTCAAACCACGGCGAAAATGTATCAACGAGTGCCCGATCCTCACCCGCTCCCGCGCCCGGTCAGTGTCAGAACGGAGGGGAGAAGCAGGAGGCTTGAGGCGAGCGCGACGGCGAGGCCGAAGATCGTGAACAGGGCGAAGCGCACGAGCAGGACGAGGTCGGAGAGCAGCAGCACCGCGAAGCCCGCGCAGAACAGCAGGCTCGTGACGATGATCGGCCCGCCGGTGAGGAGGATCGCTTCCCGGCTTGCGGCGGCGGCGGGCCGAGTCCGGCGCGCGCGGTTGTAGGCGTGCAGGAGATGGATGGTGTCGTCCACGCACAGCCCCAGGGTGATGCCGGCGACCAGCACGGTGGAGAAGTCGAACGGCACGCCCAGCCAGGCCATGAGCCCGGTGGCTGCGACCACGGGGAGGATGTTCACTCCGAACGCCGCAAGACCCTGCCCCCAGCCGAAGAGGAAGACGAACAGGAGGCCGATGGCGAAGCCGGTGAGCAGCAGGCTGTACGCCTGGGTGCGCAGCACCTGCCCGCTCATCGTGTGGACGAAAGCGGCGAAGCCGGTCAAGACCGGGTCGAGGGCCGCGCTCACCGGGGCCACGGCGAGCCGCGCCCGCTCGATGAAGTCGGCCAGCTCCCCGGAGGGCAGGTCGGGCAGGCGCAGGTGGATGCGCGCGGTGGCGTAGTCGAAATCGACGTGCGGGGAGAGGACGTCGTCCTTGTTTTCGGTGCGCGAGAGCTCCAGGAACAGGATCTCCTGCGCGAGCAGGTCCTCGGCGTCGGGAAGCCCGAGTACACCCGTGAAGGCTTGCTGCGTGCGGCTCACGGGGGCGGTGTAGCTTTCGGCGTAGGTCACCGGCGGGAGGGCGGCGAGCGCCGTCTCCGTGGTCTCGACGGCTTCGAGGCCGGACAGGGACTTGAAATGCTCGGGGGTCCCCGATTTGAGCATGATGTCGAGCCCCGCGGAGCCGCCGAGCCGGGCGTCGACGAGACCGAAATCCTTGCGGATCCTGCTGTCTTCCTTGAAGAACACCTGCAGGAAGCCGGTTTCCGTGCGCAGATGGAAAAGGCCCGCGCCGAACACCAGGCCGAGCGCGACGGACAGGGCCGCGACCCGCCCCGCGCGGGCGACGGTGAGCCGGTGGCAGGCTTCCAGGGCGGCGCGCAGGCGCCCGTTGCCGCCGCCCGGCCGGGGGTCCATGGCGTCGCCGGAGAAGCGGAACACGCTCCAGAAGGCGAGGACGATCACGGGGTAGGCGAACGTGATGGCCGCGAGGGAGTCGACGCCGAAATCCCGCAGCGGGATGAGGACGCTGATGCCGAAGGCGCCGAAGCCCGCGGCGGTGGTGAGCGACGTGAACAGGCAGGGGCGCAACGCCCGCCCCAGCGCGTCGCGGGCGAGTTGGCCGGCCGGAGCCAGCGGGTCGGCGCGGCGCAGCGCGTCGCGGTGGGCGAGTATGTGAAGCCCGTCGGCCACCGCGATGACGGCAGCCAGGATCGGAAGGGCCAGGGTGGTCACGGTCATCTTGTGACCCAGCACCACGATCCAGGACAGGCTCCCGGCGATGACCAGCAGCGCCGCCGCGAGCACCGGGAAGGCGCGGCGCGCGGAGCGCAGGAAGAGGACGAGAAAGAGCGCGATCACCCCCGCGCCCGCCGCCGCGAGCTGCAGCGTCTGCCGGCGGACCTTCCCGTTGATCGTATCCCGCAGCGCCGCGCCGCCGGCGAAATGAACCTGCCCGCCCACGCCCTCCCGGTGGAGCACCGTGCGCACCTTCTGCATGACCTGGCGCCGCCGCTCGGCGTGCTCGCTCGTATCCAGGCGCAGCACCAGGACCGCGAGGGAGCCGTCCCGCGACGCGAGCCGGCCCCCGTAGGGACTCTCGGCGAAGGCCCGGCGGTAGTCCTCGCGCGAGGCGAAGGCGCCGCGCCGCCTGGCGGCGTGGAACTCCTCGATGCGCACGCTCTCGCCGTCGGCGGCGATGCGTTGGGCCGAGGCCGGGGAACGGATGGAGACGAGGTCGTCCCGAAGGTTTGCCTTGAGCGCCTTTTCAACCGACAGCAGCCGGCTCGTTCCCTCTGCCGAGAAACTCCCGGCGGGCATCGGGAGCACGACCGCCAGCGTCTCGCCGGGAGCGAACTCGCTCTCCAGCTCGTCCAACGCGCGTTCCTGCGGATGTTCCGGGGGCAGCCAGCGGTCGCTGTCGAATTCAAGCCAGACGGCGGGCGCCGCGATCGCCGCGCTTGCCAGGAGCCAGAGGCCGAAGGTCAGCCGGCCCAGGCGTCGTTCCCGACGGCAATGTTGACTGGATGGTGACGCCGCGCCGTCAGAACTCATACACGAGCCCGAGACGCACCCCCAGGGCCGCGGCGTCCTCGAGTTCGTACGCTCCGGAGTCGGAATTGAGCTCGTCCATCAACTGATCGCTCATGGCGGCGGCGTACTCCACCGACGCCGACCAGCGCCAGTTCTCGAACCACGTGCTGGTGTAGAAGGTGGAGACACCGAGAAACGGGCCGGCAAAGCCTCCGACGAGGCCGGCTGTCGTGGTGCGCTCCTCGTCGAAGTCGTAAAAGATGTAGGCGTTTGGAAGGGCCCCCGAAAACCCGATGCCGTCATCACCGGGATAGGCGGCCTTCACCAGCCGGTCGGCTTCCTTGGCCTTGCCGCTGAGCACGGTGTCCACGACAAAGACGGCGGCGCCAAAACGCCAGTGATCGTAGAGCGCGTCGAAGCCGGCGCCGGCCATGAGGAGATTCACGTCCACGTAGCCTCGCCCGTTGTTGTTGTCTACCATCCAGTCGTACAAGCCGCGCCGCGCGCGCCGCGCCACCAACGTGGCGTCGTCCGTCTCGTCTTGGGAGATGCTCTCCCGCCTGATCCCGCCGATGTCGGCCTCTGTGCCCATGTAGAAGGCTTCGCCCTTCCACGTCCACCGGCCCACCGGGACGGACAGCTCTACGCCCACGGTGTCACTGCCGGGCAGGAGGCTGCGCTCGATGACGCTGTAGGCGTCGTAGGTCTTGTCGCCTTGTTCCTGCTGGACCTTCTCGACCAGGGGCAGCTCGTCGAAAGCGAAGAGCGTATTGCGCCCGTTGTAGTACGTCAGGCCGAAGGTGAAGGAATCGCCATACCATACGGCGCGCGCGGCGTACGCATCGTAGTCGCTCCCGTCCTTGCGCGGCCGGGGCCGGCTCTCGGTTTCACCGAAAGTGGTCGCGTTCGCGACGAAGACTTCATTGGCGCCATCCGCCTCGTCCAGGATCTCCTCGTGGAGCGGGTCGAGGTTCGTCAAGGGGAACCAGTAGGCGCTGACCTCCAGGCGTTCAAAGGGAAAAGCGACCGCCGAGACCGCGGGCTGCGGCATGCGGTAGGCGGACTTTTCGATCGAAAGGTCGTCGCTCTGGAACTCGAGCGGCAGCAGGAGGTTCACCGGCGACACGATGTCGAACTGGCCCCAGATGGGCCTCTGGTAGCCGGCGCTCAGAGAGAGATTGTCCATCAAGTCGTACTGGAGGTAGGCCTCGCGCACCTCGGCCCCGCTGGCAGTCACCTCGAGTTTCCTGGTTTCCGGCAGGGCCCTCGGCACGAATCCTCCTGAGCTATCTCCTCCTGAGCCATCATTTGCATTGGGGTCCCACACCGTTTGCACGTTATTGGTGCGCTTCTGTTCGAGAGAGACAGAGCGACGCGCGAACCCGCCCTCGAGGAAAAGCTTTGCGGATCTGCCGGCCACCGTGAAAGGGTAGTCGATGCCCACGCGGGCCGCCATGAGGTTGCGGCTGACCGGGCTGCCGATGAAAACATCGCCCCCGATGCTGCCGAACACGTGCTTCTCGACGAAGCTGCCGCTCTCGTCGGCCCCTTGTCCGGTCACCACCGCCGGGTTCGAAGCCTGCTGTGCGTGCACGGCGAAGGAAAGCGTGAGCAGCGCGACGGCAATCGACACCACGGCAATTGAAGATGAGATACGGCTGATTCGGTCACGATGCCACAGATGCATTTCTCGAGTTCCTCCGTGTGTTTGGCTCAAACATTTGGCTTGATATTGTACCGTCTTTCCCATTCCTCGCCAACCGTGGTGGTTATATGTTTCCCGATGCCGGGTTGCCTCGGCGGCCGGGACATCACCCGCCGGCCCATGCACGAGCGCGCCCGGCTCGGGCTCGCCCGCTCGTTTCAGATCACCTCGGTGTTCGGCGGCTTCACCGCCGAGGACAACGTCGCCATGGCCGTGCAGGCCCACGACGGCCACTCCTTCCGGTTCTGGCGCGGGGCGCGCTCGGACCCATCGCTGCGGGAGCCGGCGCGCCGGACCCTGGAGCGGGTGGGCCTGGGGGGACGCGGCGGCATCATCGCCCGCAACCTGGCCCACGGCGAGCAGCGGCAACTCGAGATCGCCATGGCGCTGGCCACGCACCCGTCGCTGCTGCTGCTGGACGAGCCCATGGCCGGCATGGGCCCCGACGAGGCCAACCGCATGGTGGCGCTGCTGGGCGGGCTCAAGGGACGAGTGGCGATCCTGCTGGTGGAGCACGACATGGACGCGGTGTTCGCGCTGGCCGACCGGGTCACCGTGCTGGTGTCCGGACGCGAGGTGGCCACCGGCTCGCCGGACGCCATCCGGGCCAACCGCGTGGTGCGGGAGGCTTATCTTGGAGAGGATACGTGATGCTTGAACTGGAAGGCGTCCAGACCTTCTACGGACCGAGCCAGATCCTCTTCGACGTAAGCCTCAGGGTGGACGCCGGCGAAATGGTGACTCTCATGGGCCGCAACGGCATGGGCAAGACCACCACGGTCAAGTCCATCATGGGACTGGTGCCGCCGCGGTCGGGAAAAATCCGGTTCCAGGGCGCCGAGATCCAGGGCTGGCCGAGCTATGCCGTGGCCCGGGCCGGCATCGGCCTGGTGCCGGAAGGCAGGCAGGTCTTTCCGAACCTCACGGTGCGCTGATGCAGATCGCCGACCGCCACTACATCATGGAGAAGGGCTGCATCACCTGGACCGGCGACTCCGCGGCCTTGGCCGCGGCGGACGACATCCGGCACCGCTACCTCGGGGTGTAACGGGCCCCATGATCAAACACCTTCCTCTTGCCACCTGGTAACGTGGGCAACCGCAGGGGCGGGTTTCGAACCCGGCCACGCCGGACACCCTCAGGGGCCCCGGTCGCGGCTTTTCCGTATGAACGTGCGCAGCCTGCCGCTGGCCGACCCTTCCCGGTACCTCCCCTTCACCGCATGACGGATCTGGCAGCAGCCGGGGATGTCGAGGGCCGTGCCTCCGGTGCCCAGCAGCCACCGATACGCGCGGTCCTCGTAGGCCTTGCGCCAGCGCGGCGCCGGCCGCTGGTAGAGGCCGATGGAGCCGCAGTAACCCACGGCCCGAGCCACGTCGCCGTGGGTGATCTGGTAGGGTCCCTTGGCGCGGTCGTGGTTGCCGCCGTAAGGGCGGAACGCGTCCAGGGGGATGTCGCGCACCGCCGGGGCCGCGCGGCCCTGCCTCAGGAACTCGTGGTCTTCCGGCAGCAATGACGTGCCCAGCGGCGACCTCGGGTGCACGAGCACATCGTCCCGCCCCTGCAGCAGATCCGCCAGCGTATCCAGGCAGCCTTCATGGAAGACCACGTCCACATCGGTGAACCAGACCCAGTCGGCCCCGGTGGCCCGGGCGGCCAGGTTCCGGCCGATGCTGCGGCGGAAGAGCTGCTTCGCGGGCAGCGCCCGCCAGCACCACGAAACGCCGGGCACGTCGATGGCCTCGAAAAACCGCAGCACCGGCAGCACCGACTCGTCGTCGGACGCGTGGTACACGGTCATGGTGACGTCGAGCTTCTCGGTGCGGTGGATGACCAGAGAACTGAGCTGGTAGAGGAGAAAATGCCCGTACCGCCAGCAGTGGCTCACGATTTCGAGGGAAAGCCTTCCGGTGCGCCTGGCCCGGGGAACGCTGGCAGGGTCCCGGTCCCGGAACCACGAGGCCGGCAGCGCTCCGCTCGCGGCAAAGCGATAGAACAACCCGGCGGCCGTGTCGACGAGTTCCGACATTACCGGCGCTCTCCCGGTCGTCGCCGGCCCGCGCGCGCCGGCCGCACCGCGTGATTCATTGGACGAGACACCCTGACACCTTCGAAACGGACTGTGACGACGACGCCCCGGGAAGTCAAGCACACCTCGCTTCCCTTGACCGACCATTCCTCCTCCCGGCGGAGCCGTCGCCTAACTTGTCACCCAGTTGCCGTTGTAGTAGTTTCGGGGCCGATGGAACCCTATATTCGATCAACCGACATCACGCTGACGTTCACGCCCAAGAACCGGGACGCGGTCACCGCCCTCAAGGACTTCCGCATCGAACTGAACAGCGGTGAGTTCGTCTCCATCGTGGGACCGTCGGGCTGCGGCAAGAGCACCTTTCTGAACGTGCTGCTGGGGCTGCTCAAGCCGGACGCGGGCGAGATGGAGATCGGCGGGAAGAAGATCACCGGCCCGGGGGTCGAGCGCGCCATGGTGTTCCAGGAGTTCGGGCTGCTGCCCTGGCGGACAGTGCTCGCCAACGTGGAGCTGGGGCCCGAGCTCAAGGGAGAGTCGGTGGCCTCCCGGCGTCCGCGGGCTCAGGATCTCATCAACCTGGTGGGGCTCACGGGATTCGAGGGCCATTTTCCGCATGAGCTGTCGGGCGGCATGAAGCAGCGGGTGGGACTGGCCCGGGCGCTGGCCACCGACCCCGAGGTGCTGCTCATGGACGAGCCCTTCGCCGCGCTGGACGCCCAGACTCGCGACCTCATGCAAGCCGAACTGCTGCAGATCTGGGACAAGCACAAGAAGACCGTGCTGTTCGTCACCCACAGCATCGAGGAAGCGGCCTATCTGTCGGACCGGGTCATCGTGATGACCGCCCGGCCCGGAAAGACCAAGCGGATCATCAAGATCAATCTGCCGCGGCCGCGGGGTTACGAGATGCGGCTGTCGCCGGAGTTCAACGACATCAAGCTCGACATCTGGAACTCCCTCAAGGACGAGCTGAACCCGCGAGAGTGACATGGGATTCAAGGGACTATCGGAAGGCAGCGTGCGCTTCCTGCTTGGGGCCGGGGCGGTGGCGGGTTTCTTCCTCGTGTGGGAGTTCCTGCTCACCTTCGTCTTCGTCTTCAACCCGTTCTTCATGACCAAGCCGTCGCTGATGTGGGCAGCCACCGGCGACCTGATCCTGAGCGGCGAGCTCTGGAAGGACATCTACGTCAGCGGCACCCCCTTCGTGTTCGGCTTCGCGGCCGCGGTGATCGTCGGCATTCCCGTGGGCGTGGTCATGGGGTGGCGGCGGCGTGTGGCCTTCGCCCTGGACCCGTTCCTCACCGCCCTGTACGCAAGCCCGCTGGTGGCGCTGGCGCCGCTCCTCATCGTCATGTTCGGCGTGGGCGTCAAAGGCAAGACTATCCTGATCTTTCTCCTGGCGGTGTTCCCGTTCATCTTCAACGCCTTCGCCGGCGTGCGCTCGGTGGACAACCTGCTCATCAACGTCGTCAGGTCCCTGGGCGGCAAGGAGCGTGACCTCTACTTCAAGGTCATCCTGCCGAGCACCCTCCCCTACCTCGTGGCGGGGGCGCGCATCGCCATCGGCCGGGGCATCGTCGGCATCATCGTCGGCGAGTTCTACGCCGCCTCCGAGGGCATCGGCCACGCGCTGATCTGGTACGGCGACATGTACCAGCTTGCGCAGATGTTCGTATGCATCCTGGTGCTGATGATCATCGCCGTCATCTTCACCCAGGGCCTGCGCAAGGCCGAGCTCGCCATCGCGCCCTGGCGCACCCAGGAAACACGATGAACCGCTACCTGTCACAGTACCGGGAGAACGAGGAACACATCCTGGGATGGGGCTTCATCGTGCTCTTCCTGCTGGCCTGGGAATCCATCCCCCACGTGGTGACGCTGCCCAAGGGGTTGGCGCTCTTCTTCACGACGCCGTACCACATCGCCGTCAAGCTCGTGGAGATGAGCACCTCGGGCGAGGTGGCGTTCCACTTCTATGTCAGCGCCAGCGAGTTCGTCATCGGGCTCGGGCTGTCCATCCTGGTGGCCCTGCCCGTGGGGCTGGTGATGGGGCGCTTCAACACCCTCAACGCCATGTTCGACCCCTTCGTCACCGCCTTCAACGCCACCCCCCGGCTGGTGTTTCTGCCGCTGGTGGTGCTCTGGTTCGGCTTCGGCATCTGGTCCACCGTGGTGATCGTCTTCATCGGCGCCCTGTTCCCGCTCCTCATCAACACCTACGAGGGCGTCAAGAACATCGACCGCGTGCTGGTCAACGTGGTCCGCTCCTTCGGCGCCAACGAGTGGCAGCTCATGAAGATCGTGGTGCTGCCCAACTCGCTGCCCTACATCATCGCGGGCCTCAGGCTCGCCATCGGCCGCGCCATCCTGGGCGTGGTGGTGGGAGAGTTCTTCGGCTCCGACCAGGGCATCGGCTACCTCATGGCCGCGGCCGCCGGCAACTATATCGTGGACGTGGTCTTCGCCGGCCTCATCCTGTTCATGGGAATCTCCCTGGTGATGACCATGGCGGTCAAGAGGCTGGAAGACAGGCTGAGCCGCTGGCGGCCGGAGCAAGTGAAGACGTTCTAGCCGTTGATCTTTTTTTGCCCAGCACCTCTTTGGGCGCTCCGTCCTGTTCGTATACGGATGCGCATGGAACGTGCCAATTACGCGAAGATGAACAGGTCGTTGTATTTCTCCCTGCTCATGCTAGCGTGCATGGCGCTGCCGGGATGGTCCGCGGAGTTTGCCACCCTGAAGGGCGCCACGCTGGTGGATGCGGACATGAACGACGGCGACAGCTTCGTGGTCCGTGCGGACGGCCGCGAGCTGCACTTGCGGCTCTACCACGTGGACTGTCTGGAGACCGCTTCCAGCGGCAAGGCGCAGTTGGAACGGATTCGCGAGCAGCAGCATTATTTCGGTCTCGCGGACCCGAGTGAGGTGGTGCGATTCGGCAAGCTTGCCGCCGAATACGTGAAACGGGTTCTGGCCAGACCCTTCACCGTCCATACCCGTTACGCCCGGGCGTTGGGACGTTCGGCGACGGGGCGTTTCTACGCTTTCATTTCGACCGGTGACGGCCACGCTCTCGGAGAGAGCCTGGTTGTACGGGGTCTGGCCAGGGTGCACGGCCAGCCCCGGTCGGCTCCGGACGGCAGGCCGGCCAAGGCCGTTCGAGCGGCGCTTCTGGACCTTCAGGACGTCGCCATGTTGAGCCGCGCCGGGATCTGGGCGGCTACCGACACCGAACTGCTCGTGAAGATGCGCCAACGCCAGCGGGAAGCAGCGGAGGAGTTGAAGGAATTCGGTCGACGCGTGGCGAAAACGCGGACCGGCGGGGACGAGCCCCTCGATGTGAACGGCGCGTCAAGCGCGCAGCTTCAGCGGATTCCAGGTGTCGGCCGGGTCATCGCCGAGCGGATCGTCGCCGGCCGACCCTATCGAAAGGTCGAGGACCTGTTGAAGGTCCGCGGCATTGGCAGAAAGAAGCTGGAAGCCATCCGCCCCCACGTGAAGGCAGGCAACAAATGAGCGTGCCCGGGGGCGCTCAGCGCGCCCCCGGGCAAACCGCTTCGGAACCGATCCCAACAAGCCTACAGCGGTTTTGCCTGGAGGTAGTAACCCCGCTCTCTCAGGGTTTCGTTCAGCAGGTCCCTGGCGACGAACTTCTCGACGTCGGGGAGCGGCTTGTCCTTGGGCCAGAGGTTCTTCGCGATCATGCGCTTGACGCGGGACTCGAACAGGCTCCTGACCAGGGCTTCGGGCATGTCCGGGCCGTACTGGTCGAACACTTCCTCCCAGACCCCTTCGGCTTCCCTGCGGTCCTTCATGGCGAAGTACTTCTGGATGACGTCCACGGACCCTTCCTTGTTGGTCTTCATGTACTCCGCCGCCTCGGCCATGGCGTGGATGAAGGCCTTGGCCGTTGCCCGGTTGGCCTTGAGGAAGTCGTTGTGGACCCAGAAGCTGCCGCCGATGCGGGGCAGGTATTTGCCGGTCTTCAGGATGACCTTGAAACCGGCGAGCTTGGCCTTGGCGGCGTGGGGAAAGGTGAGCAGGCCGGCGTGGATGTCGCCGTTGATCATGGCGGCAATCCGTTCGGCCTCGCCCCGGAAGCTGATGACCTTGTAGTCGCGTCCGGGCTCCATGCCGAAGTTCTTGGACAGCACGATGTCGGCCTCATCGTAGTCGGCGCTGCCGGGGCGCCCCAGGCCGATGATCTTGCCCTTGAGGTCCTTCACCGACTTGATGCTCGCGTGGGCGGTGACGGTCCACTGGGAGATCAGGGACTGGCCCACCAGGTAGGTGATGGGCGCGCCCTTGAGCGCGGCCTGGGAGCCGCCGCCGGGAATCGGCACGAAGTCGATCTGCTTAGCGATGCCGGCGTTGAGCAGAGCCTTGCCGCTCATGCTGCGGTACTTGCCTTCCAGCCCGTACTTCTTGAATATGCCCTGCTCCATGGCGATGTACGAGGGGATGTGGAATCCACTCGCCGAGGTGGTCCGGCCCACGCTGATGGGCGTCATGTCCGCCGCGCTTGCGGCAGAGGCCGCAAGGGTTGTAATGCCGAAGGCCAACAACGCCGCCGGAGCCGTCCATTTGTTCCCGAATAGCTTCATTTCATCACTCCTTGTTGTTTTCTTCACCACAAGCCGATGAGCGAGTGCACTCTATGACAGAGTCATTCGGGTTTGCAAGGGGGATCAGGCGGGATGAGGTCGGCGGTCAGCGGCAGAAGGGCCAGACCTGGTACCAGGAGTCGCAACGGAAACGGGACTCGCATTGGGCGAGCTGGGAGCGGTACTGGGCGGCGGTGGCGGCCACGCGCTTGGCGGTGCGCTGGACCTGGGGCTTCTTCTTCCAGGTGCCGCGCCGGTAGCCGCCCTTGCCCTCGTGATAGGCGAGATAGAGTCTCTCCGGGTCGCTGCGGGAGATGCCCAGCTCGCGCGAGGTCTTGTGGTTGTACCAGCCGATGAAGTCCAGGGCGTCCTCCATGTCGCCCCGGCTGCGGAAGAGGCTTCCCCGCTCGGCCTCGTACTCGCTCCAGACAGGATCCTGGGCCTGGGCGTAACCCCTGGCGGACGACGGGCGCCCCAGCGGAATGAAGAGCAGCCATCTCATGGGCGGCCTGGCGTCGCTCCGGAAGCTCGACTCATGCCGCACGAAGGCCATGAGGATATGCACCGGCGTCCCCCACTGTTTCTGGGAGTCGCGGGCGTAGTCGTACCATTCAGGGTTGTGGGCAAACAACTCGCAGACGTCCCGTTGATGTTGCGGCGGCGGCACGTAGCTGCAGCCCGCCGCCCACGCCAAAAGGATCACCGCCAGCACCGTACGCAGGAGAGCCACGTCCTTTGGAAGACCCTTTGCCACGCGTCAGGGAGACGCCGGCTCGCTCGCCGGCCGTAGCACCTTGACCCTCACCAGGTGGGCCACGATGGCCAGGGTCACGGCGGCGGCGCCCACGCTGAGGGTGACGGCGCCCGGGAAGACCATGGTGAAACCGCCCGCCACCAGGAGCGCCCGCTCCCAAATGACGGTTTCCTTCGAGACCCAGCCCTCGAAGCCCGCGGCCAGGGCGAACAGCGCAAGCGCGGCCGTGCCGGTGGAGAACAGGATCTCGGCAACGGTCCCGTCCATCAGCAGGCCGGAATTGAAGACGAACATGAACGGCAGCACGAACGCACCGATGGCCAGCCGTATGCCGATGAGCCCCACGATCATGGGGTTGGCTCCGGCCAGGCCTCCGGCAAGGAACATGGCGGGGCCCGCGGGAGGCGACATGGGCGCGATGACGGCGAAGTAGACCGCGAACAGGTGCGCGGCCAGCGGCGACACGCCCAGGGACACGGTCACCGGGACGATCATGATCGCCGTCAGGATGTAGGTGGCGGCCACCGACAGCGGCGCGCCGAGCACCAGGGAGGCGATCATGGCGATCACCAGGGCCGGGAACAGGTAGCCGCCCGAGAAGAGCATCACCATGGAGCCGAACTTGCCGCCGAGGCCGGTGGCGGAAATGGCGGTGACCATGATGGCGCCCGCGGCGATGGGCAACGCCACGATGATGGTGGTCCTGGCCCCGGTCTCCAGTCCCTTGAGCACGTTCTTGACGAAGTCCTTGCGCCCCTTTTTCCTCACCGCCGTCACCGCCAGCAAGGTGGCCATGGCCACCAGCGCGGCCCGGATGGGCGTATAGCCTTCCAGCAGCACCCAGACGATGACCACCAGCGGCACGATGAAGTGGCCGTCCTCCTTGAGCACGTCCCACGCCGTGCGCCGGCCCTCGGTGGGGGAGACGATCCCCATCTTCACGCTCTCCATGTGCACCTGCCAGAAGACCGTGAAGAAATAGAGACAGGCGGGTATGAACGCCGCCACGATGATTTCGACGTAGGGGATGCCGCTGATGTCGCTCATCAGGAACACGGTGGAGGCCATCACCGGCGGCATGAACATGCCGCCCATGGACGCCGACAACTCCACCGCGCCGGCGAACGCCGGCCGGAAGCCGACGCGCTTCATCATCGGGATGGTGAAGGAGCCGCTGGTGGCGACGTTGGCGATCTGGCTGCCGGAAATCGTGCCGAAAAGGCCGCTCCCCACCACCGCCACCTTGGCCGGGCCCCCGCGCGCGCGTCCGGCCATGGCGTCGGCCAGGTCCACGAAGAACGAGGCCCCGCCCAGGTGCAGCAGCAACTGGCCGAAGAGCACGAACAGGATGATGTAGGTCGCCGAGATGTTCATCAGCGAGCCCCACATGCCCTGGGGGCTCAGAAACAGCACGTCGATGACAAGGTCGAAGGTCAGGCCCGAGTGCCACCAGATCCCGCCGAGAAGATTGCCCCAGAACATGTAGAGCAGGAACACCACGGTGACCAGCACCAGCGGCATCCTCGACACCCGCCGCACCCCTTCGAGCACCAGCAGCACCAGCAGGCTGCCGAAGACGAGGTCCATCAGGGGAGGCTCGTCGATCTGGCTCAGCCACAGGGTGATGCGCTCCAGGTTGACCATCATGTAGCCCCAGATGGCCAGCGACAGCACCGCCGGGACGATGTCCCACACCCCCACCCGGGTCTTCTTGGCCCCCGGCGCGTAGACGATGAAAGAGAAGGCCAACAGCCACAACAGGTGCGTCGCCCGGTGCTGAAACACGTTCAGCTTGCCCACGCCAATGATGAAGACGTACAGGTGGTAGCACGAGTACAGGATGGCGAAGCCGGTGACGAGCTTGCCGGTGAGGCCCGTGAACTCCCTGCGGCTGCCCTCGGCGTACTCTTCGTACACCCGGCCCAGTGCGGTCATGAATGGCATGAATCGGTGACTCGAGGTCGAGGTCGGCAGGCCGCGCGGCAGGGTGTGCCGCGCGACGAGGCGCCGGGCGCCGGCGCGGACGTCACGTCCAGGACCGGCGCCCGACTCGTACGCGCCACTACTTCATGGCGCCCACTTCGCGGAAGTACTTCTTGGTGCCCTCGTGGAGATTCAGCGCCTCCGACGCGTTGTCCAGGGCCACCGTGTTGGCCGCGGTCAGCGCCTTGAACGACGTGTGCACGTTCACCAGGTAGTCCTGGCTGCCGAAGACCGCCTTGGTGATGGTGTATGCCTGATCCACGGACAGGTCCGACCGGATGGCAATGATGTCGGCCATGCGCACGGTGTGGAGGGATTCGGTGTTGACGAACTTGTAGCCGTATCCGAAGTCCCCCGGGTTGTCGAGCTTCACGTACTCGTACCCGAACTCCGCGCCGAGCTTGTCGATGGCGGCCTTGTCGAGGCCCACCCAAACCATCTTCCGGTTGTTGGTGAGATCGACGATCCGGGCGCTCGGCTGCCCCCACAGACCTCCCAGGCCCTCGATCTGGCCGTCCTGGAGCAGTTCCAGTGAGGGTGCGGAGTACTGGTAGTGAATCTTCGCGCCCCAGGCTTCCATGGCCTTGAAGTTGGTGCCGTGCACCTTGGCCACGTCGTCAAACACTTGGTAGGAGCCGCTTCCCTTGGGACCCACCGAGATGCCGTTCTTGGCCTTGCGGGACACGTAGTCGCCGAAAGTCTTGAGGCCGGCCTTGGGGGTGGCCACGAACATGAAGAGGTCCGCGCCCCAGAACGCCAGCAGGTTGAACTTGTACGCCTTCTTGAACGGCGCCTGACCCCGCTGGGCCGCCACCGCCATGCGCGCCGACGCGCCCACGGCCACGTCCGCCTTGCCGGTGCCGATCAGCGCCAGACCCGCCGCGGGACTGGAGGTCGGGACGGCGACGTTGGAATTCTTGATGGCCCTGCGCAGGGCTTCGCCGATGCCTTCCGCCTTCACCTGGAGCGTGCCGCCGGCCGGCGACCCCGCCACCGAGATGTTCCACGACTGTGCGAACGCACTCATGCCCGGGAGCATCAGCGCTGCCAAAACCAAGCTTAAGAAAAGAGCTTTCCGGTTCATTCAAATACCTCCTGGGTTTTGTCGATTTGGCCTGTTTATCCCATTTGCCATGCAACATCAACAACAAGTTCTCGTCGGCCAAGGTCTGCGGAACGGGCGGTCGATCCCCGCCGGATTTCCGGTTGAACGAACAGCTTGGCCTGGGTTGGACAAACGATCAGGGGTGGGCTACAGACCATACTCCAAACTATCTTGATCAGGAGGACCACCCAATGAGACGAAGCAACATTGTCGGACGCTTGACCCTGGCCGCCATCGCGGCGCTTACACTGGCGTTCAGCGTTTCGAACCCGGCTCTGGCAGCCGACAAGGTGCTGGACAAGATTCACTTCCTCATTCCCGGCGGCGCCGGCGGCGGCTGGGACGGCACCGCCCGTGGCACCGGAGAGGCGCTGACCAAGTCCGGCATCGTCGGCTCGGCCTCGTACGAGAACATGTCCGGCGGCGGCGGCGGCAAGGCCATCGGCTTCCTCATCGAGAACGCCGCATCGAACCACGGCACGCTGATGGTCAACTCCACGCCCATCATCATCCGCTCACTGACCGGCCGTTTCCCTCACAATTTCCGCGATCTGACGATGATCGCCGGCACCATCGGGGACTACCAGGCGCTCATCACGGGCAAGAACAGCCCCTACAAGAACTTCGCCGACGTGGTGGCGGCCTACAAGAAGGACCCGAAGAAGGTATCCGTGGGCGGCGGTTCGGTGCCCGGATCGTTGGACCACCTGGTTGCCGCCATGGCCTTTCAGGCGGCCGGCGCCGATCCGACCAAGGTCAAGTACATTCCCTATGACGCGGGCGGCAAGCTGAACGCGGCCATCCTGTCCGGCGAGGTCTCCGCCGGCTCCACCGGCTTCTCGGAGGCCGTGGCGCTGGCGAAGGCCGGAGAGATGCGCATTCTGGCGGTGACCTCGCCAGCTCGCGTGCCCGCGTTCAAGGACGCGCCGACCCTGAAGGAGCAAGGCTTCGACGTGACCTTCGTCAACTGGCGCGGCTTCTTCGGCGCCCCGGGGCTGCCGGCGGACAAGGCGGACCAGTACCGCAAGGCCCTCGCGGCGATGTATGCCACGCCCGAATGGAAGGCCGTGCGGGACCGCAACGGCTGGGTGGACATCCACAACCCCGGCGACAAGTTCAGCGCGTTCCTGGAAAACCAGGAGAAAGTGATCAAGAAGTTGATGCAGCAGCTCGGCTTCCTGAAGTAACCACCCGCCGTCCGGGGCGTCCTCGGTGACGCTCCGGACCTCCCCCCCCTCCGCGTGCGCAACGAGCAGGAGTGGATTCATGACTCTCGAACGCGCCATCGCCCTGATCTTCGTCGTCGTTTGCGTGGCCTACGGGTACACGGCCTTTGTGGTGATGGAGGCCTCGCTCCTCCCGTTCGAGCGCAACATGACCTTCCTGCCCAACGTGCTGCCGAAATGGCTGAGCGTCATCGGGGCGGTGGTGGGGCTCGCCGTGCTGGTCCAGTCCGGTCCGGGAACTGGCGGCCAGGCCGCCGACGACGACATCGACATCGGCAACCTGCGGCAGTACAAGCTCGGCCAGGCGGTGCTGCTGCTGGTGCTCATGGTCGCCTACGCGCTGCTGCTTCGACCCGTGGGCTTCGTGACCACCACGACACTCTTCCTGGTCCTCGGGGCGGTGATTCTCGGCGAGCGACGCTACCTCCTCCTCGTTCCGGTTGCGGTGCTGGCGGCGTTCCTGATCTGGTACCTGGTGCAGGAAGTGCTCGGCATCTTCCTTCGCCCATGGCCCTGGTTCCTATAGGGAGGACGGCCTGATGATTGAAGGAATCCTCGCCGGTCTGTCCACCGCCTTCAGCATTCAGAACCTCCTCATGGTCGTTGCCGGGTGCCTGATCGGAACTCTGATCGGCATGCTGCCGGGCCTCGGCCCCATGTCGATCATCGCCATCATGATCCCCATCGCCATACAGATCGGCGACCCCGCGGCCGCGCTGATCCTGTTGGCAGGCGTGTACTACGGCGCCATCTTCGGCGGCTCCACGTCCTCCATCCTCATCAACGCGCCAGGCGTGGCCGGCACCGTCGCCACGGCGTTCGACGGCTACCCCATGGCGCGTCAGGGGCAGGCCGGCAAGGCCCTGACCGTCGCGGCCATCGGGTCTTTCTCCGGCGGCACCATCGGCGCCATCCTGCTGATGGGGTTCGCGCCGGGGTTGGCCACCGTGGCGCTGCTGTTCCACTCCGCCGAGTATTTCGCGCTGATGGTGGTGGGCCTCGCCGCCATCGCCGCCTTCGCGGGCTCGGGCCAGGTCGCCAAGGCCTTGATGATGACCGTCCTGGGCGTGATGCTGGCCACCGTGGGCGAAAGCGCCCTGTTCAACGCACCGCGCTTCACCTTCGGTATCCAGGATCTGCAGAGCGGCATCAGCTTCATTACGCTGGCCATGGCGCTGTTCGCGTTGCCCGAGGCCCTGTACCTGGTCCTCAACCCGAAGCGTTCGGAACGCGAGGGAGACGACGGCCGCAAAATCGCCAACCTGCGCATCACGCGCGAAGAGGCCAGGGAGATCGCCCCGGTCATCGGCCGCCAGTCGCTCCAGGGTTTCTTCATCGGGGTGATGCCGGGCGCGGGGGCGACCATCGCATCGTTCCTCGGCTACGCGGTGGAACGCAACATCGCCAAGGGGGAGGACCGGGCCAAGTTCGGCAAGGGTTCCATCAAGGGACTTGCCGCTCCGGAAACCGCCAACAACGCGGCCTGCACCGGCTCGTTCGTGCCGCTGCTCACCCTGGGCATTCCCGGGTCCGGCACCACCGCCATCCTGCTGGGCGCCCTCATCGCCCTCAACGTGGCGCCGGGGCCGCGCCTGATGGTGGACAATCCCTCCATCTTCTGGGCGGTGATCATTTCCATGTACCTCGGCAACGTCGTGCTGCTGATCCTCAACCTGCCGCTGATCCCG
Organism: uncultured Binatia bacterium (SeqCode); assembly: GCA_965215605.1. Taxonomy (GTDB): domain Bacteria; phylum Desulfobacterota; class Binatia; order UBA9968; family JAJDTQ01; genus JAJDTQ01. The sequence continues at coordinate 674,391 of OZ244070.1, forward strand.
TACATCGCCAAGCTGCTGGAGATCCCCCGCAACTACCTGATCCCGTTCATCCTGTTCTTCACCATGATGGGCAGCTACATCGGCCAGAACAACGCCACCGAACTGCTGCTGCTCACCGGCATGGGGCTCGTGGCCACCGTCATGCGCATGGCCGGCTATCCGCTGGCGCCGATGCTCATCGGGTTCATTCTCGGGCCGCTGCTGGAAAACAACTTCGCCCGTGCCATGAACCTCACCGACGGCATCAGCTTCATCTGGCAGCGGCCCATGACCCTGGCGCTGCTGGTCTTCGCGGTGGTGCTGATCTTCCTCCCGTCCATCCGCGCGGGCCTCGGACGGCTCAAGGGAAATGAAGCGGCCCAGGGCGACTGACGGAGCCGCCATGAGCACTTGAACCGGCCGGCGCGGACTTGGGGCGGAACACATCGGCAGCCTGGTCCACCCGGGCGCGCTGCGGGAGGTCTTCCTCCGGTACGACCGGGGCGAGGCCTCGGAACAGGAGCTGTTCCGAGCTCAGGATGAAGCCATCGCGCCCTGCCGACGGCGGCGGCGCTACCGCCCCGGCGCGATGGCGGCCTGCCCGGCCTGGGGCCAGGCCACGGGCGCGCTCGCCTTGGACAAGCGCTCTTCCAGCGGCAGGCTCTCGTCCCAATGGTGGGCAATGAAGCGGCGGCCGTTGATGCCGTCGGACGCCTCGGAAGCGAGCCACACCACCGGCTTCTCCATGACCGGCGGCTGGATGAGCTGATCCCGGGGGTAGGGAGCGTCCTGGGGTATGAGGTTGGTGTTGGCCGGTCCGCCCGGCACCAGCACGTTGGCCGTGACGCCCGTGTCCTGCAGCTCCTGGCACAGGGTGGCCATGAAGGCTTCGTGGCCCGCCTTGGACGGCCCGTAAGGCGAGCCGTGCGCCCGGTACATGGTATCCAGGCTGGTGGTGACGCCGATGATCCGGCCCCAACCCTTCTCGATCATGTGCCCGACGGCGGCGCGCACCATGTAGAAGGGACCTCCGCAGTTCACCGCGAATACCCGGACCCATGCCTCGGGGGAGACCTCCCAGCACTTCTCGCGGAACTCGGAAGTCAGGCCCACGTTGCGCGGGTTGGTGCCGGCGTTGTTGACAAGGATGTCCAGGCCGCCCAGGTCGGAGATGGCGGTGCCCACCGCCCTTGCCGCACTCTCCCAACTACTCACGCTTTCCACGATGGGCAGGACGCTGTCCTTGCCGGCCACGGCGCACACCTCGTCCGCCGTGCGGTTGACCCACTCCTCGCTGACGTCCATCATGGCCACGCGCGCTCCCGCGGCGGTCAGGGCGAACGTCATGCGCCGGCCGAAGCCGATGGGGCTGCCGGCCCCGGTCACCAACGCCACTTTTCCTTCCAAGGGTTTGTCAGCCATCAGCAGGTGCCTCCTGTTCCGTGATCTTTCGAACCGCACGCGTCACCGCGCGCCACGAAGGACCCTACACCGGCGACCTGCAACATACAAATTGGCGGCAGGAGGACGGTTCCTTAGCGCGGCGTTTCCAGCCGCGCCTCCAGGAAAGCGGGCCGGGCCGCGTTCCGGACGCGCGGGGGCCGTGCGCCGCCTGCGTCGAGGAGTCCCCGCAGGAAGGCGTCCTGGCGCTCCCGGGCGGCCCGCAGGGGAATGCCCCGGATCATGACGGCGAACAGCGTCCGCCCGAACTTCCGGGTGTACGCGACCCCGGCCAGGCTCGAGATCCGGAGCACGCGCACCGTCCCCGACTTGCCGGCCACGGCCCCGCGGTAGCGAGACTCCGCGAGCCGGTACTCCAGGGTGCCCGGAGTCAAGCCGGCCACCGGCAACACGTCCGGGAAGGACAGACCACGCGCAGCGAGGGTGCTCTCCAGCGCCTGGAACATGGCCACGGTGGCGCGCGGGGTCAGTTGGTTCGTCCTGCCGTCGCCCGCCGCGTTGTCGATGACCATCGAAGCCCGGGGGACCCCTCGAACGCTTTCCCGGAGGATGCGCTGGACGGTTTCCGGCCCGCCGATCCGGTACGAGAATTCATGGAAATTGTCGTTGGAGTGGCTGTTGAAATCCTTGAGGTGCCGCAGCAAGGGCGGCGACGCGTGCACCACCAGGACACGCACCCGGCGCTGTTCCCGGGCGACCCGGCGGCCGAACCGGAGCTTGTAGTCTTCCAGCGGCAGGGGCTTGCCCGGGGACACCGCGGCGGTCACCGCCGGCCAGCGCTGGGCGCCCAGGCGACCCGTCCACGCGCGCTTGAGCCGGTCCCCGGCGGGATCGGGAGTCCAGTCGAAGTAGAACGGCCCCTCGACCCGGATGGCGCCGTTGACCCGGCGTACACCCTCTTTCCGGAGCCTCAACAGGACCAGGAACGCGTTCTCGAACAGGAAATAGGGGTCGCCCTCCGCCCGGACCACGAGGTCTCCCTGAAGGGTCCCATCGGCCAGGGGGCCGGCGGCGAGGAACGTCGTGCGAAAACGGCGCTCCGGCGGAAGTTTCGAGAGAAAGGCCAGCGTCGTCGCCACCTTCGTAACCGAGGCGGGGTGGTACGCGCGCCTGGAGTTCAACGCCGCCAGCGCCCTGCCGTCCTCCGCGCGCACGAAGACTCCGTGGTCGGCGCCTATCCGCGTCCGCGCCAGCGATTGCAACGGCAACTCGGCCGCGGACGCCGGCGCGGCGAAGAGGTGAACGGCCAGGAACGCCAGCCCCAGCGGTCGGTACATCGTTTCCCTAACGGACATGGGACATGGAGGATAACGACGCTTCGCGAAACGCACAACACTCCGGCCCCTTGCGGCCCCGGACAGGCCGGAGTATTCAAGGACGCATGGGCGTCTTGATCGACGGGAAGTGGCACGAGGACGGCCAGGTGCAGACGGACTCCCGCGGGAGCTTCGTTCGAGACGACTCCGTCTTCCGCAACTGGATCACCATGGACGGCGCGCCGGGAACCACCGGCGAGGGCGGCTTCGGCGCGGAGGCCGGCCGCTACCACCTGTTCGTCTCGCCGTCGTGTCCGTGGGCGCACCGGGCCATGCTCCTGCGCAAGCTGAAGAAGCTCGAAGACGTGGTCTCCATGTCCACCGCGGACCGGCCCAAGACCGCGAGCTGGTCCTATTCCCGGGGCATCGACGACCTGCAGGCCGGCCGCGACGGCATCTTCCGGCTCCACCAGGTCTACACCGCCGCCAAGCCGGACTACACGGGGAAGGTTACGGTCCCGACCCTATGGGACCGCCAACGCCGCACCATCGTCAACAACGAGTCGTCCGAAATCATCCGCATGTTCAACGCCGCCTTCGACGGCCTGACCGACGCGGGGCAGGACTACTATCCGGCCGACCGGCGCGAGGAGATCGACCGCATCAACGACTTCGTCTACGAGCACGTGAACAACGGCGTGTACCGGGCGGGCTTCGCCAAGTCGCAGGCAGCGTACGAGGAGGCGGTCAAGAAGGTGTTCCACGGCCTCGACACCATGGAGGGGTGGTTGTCCCAACGCCGCTACCTCGCCGGCGACCGGATCACCGAGGCGGACTGGCGCGCGTTCCCGACGCTGCTGCGCTTCGACCTCGTCTACCACGGCCACTTCAAGTGCAACCTGCGGCGCATCCAGGACTACACCCACCTGCGGGGCTACCTGCGGGAGCTCTACCAGTGGCCGGGAGTGCGGGAGACCTGCGACCTCGACAGGATCAAGGCCGGCTACTACGGCAGCCAGTCCCATGTGAACCCCACGGGCATCGTGCCCCTGGGCCCGTCCATGGACCACCTGAACCAACCGCACGGACGGGGCGGACTGTAAACGTAACAAGGAGACCGATCATGAGCGAACGCGTATGGGAGCGCTTTCTTACGGAACAGGACAAGGCCCACGTGGCGATGAAGGCCCCGAGGCCCATCGGCTTCGGCAAGAAGCCCGCCCTGCTCCTCATCGACCTTTACCGCTGGGTCTTCGGCGACAAGCCCGAGTCCGTGCTGGAAGCCACCAAGGAATGGCCCGGGAGCTGCGGCATGGCCGGGTGGAACGCCATCCCCCACATCCAGAAGCTGCTGGCAACGGCGCGCGAGGTGGGCATTCCCGTCATCCACATCTCCGGCCTGCCCGAGGCCGGCGTCGACGAGTGGTCGTTCCGGCGTGACGCGGGAACCGACAACCTCTCGGCCGAAGCCCTGGAACGGCGGCGCACGAAGTTCGACATCATCGACGAGGTGCAGCCGCAGTCGGGAGAGGCGGTGCTGCGCAAGCTCTCGCCCAGCGCCTTCTGGGGCACCCCGCTGGTGGCGCACCTGAACCAGCACGGCATCGACACCGTCATCGCCTGCGGCGAGAGCACCAGCGGCTGCGTGCGCGCCAGCGTGGTGGACGGCTGCACCTACCGCTTCCGCATGGTGGTGGCCGAGGAATGCGTGTTCGACCGGCACGAGGCCTGCCACGCCATCAACCTGTTCGACATGCACCAGAAGTACGCCGACGTGCTGCCGCTGGACGACATCGTGCAGTACCTGCACGCGTGGCGCGCGGAGCGGCCGGCGGAAGCGTGAGTCGCGCCCGCGGCCGCGCCCGGCACGAAACGCCACCCCACCCTGTCGTTCCCGCGAAAGCGGGAATGACGTTCCGGAACTCTCAGGTCAGCCGTTGGACAGGTTGCTGGGGCGGCCATTTTCCGGCAGCTTCACGCCGCCCTCGCCCGCGGCCTGACGCAGCCGGTCCCACTCGTCCCTGAAGCCGAAGGTATGGCCGCGGAAATGCGGCACGACGTAGCGGGCGAACAGCTCCAGGGATCGGCGCAGGTTCTGGCTGCCGGTCCACTCGTGGGTGGTGAGCATCAGGCCGCCGAAGCCGCCGGTCTCCTGCTGCATGCGCTCGATGTGGCGGATGGCGTCGTCCGGGGTGCCGATGATCCAGTCCCGCCGGTCCGCGGCGGAACGGGCCGTGATCTCCGACGCCGGCTGGTCGGGATAGGACTCGTAGGGCCTCTTGAGGCCGATGGCGAAGAAGTACTGCATGTCCCGGGCGATGCCCGCCTCCACGTCGGCCCAGGCCTGCTCGCGCGTCTCGGCCAGGTAGACGCTGGTGGCGATGCGCCAGTTGTCCCGGTTGGCGGTCTTGCCATACCTGGCGGCGGCGGCCTCCACGGTCTTCCACTGCTCGGAGTGGGCCGGGTTGCGCCAGCGGTTCTTGCCCGCGGGGGACAGCAGCATCATGTCGTGCTTGCCCACCATCTCGAGGCTCTCGGAGGTTCCCGAGGAGGCGACGGCCAGGGGCATGCGCGGCCGCTGATACGAACGGAGTTGCAGCCGCATGCCCTCGAAGCTCCAGAACTCGCCGTGGTGGTCGATGGGCTCGGGCGACTCCAGCAGCCGCACAATGACCTCCACCGACTCGTTCAGCATGGCATGGAGCTTCTCGTTGGGAAGGCCGAACAGCTTCTTGTCGGTGACCAGCGCGCTCGGCCCCACGCCCAGGATGGCCCGCCCGCGGGTCAGGTGGTCGAGGAAGGCCATGCGCTCGGCCACGTGGAACGGATGGTGGAACGGCGTGTTGATGACCGAGGTGCCGAGGCGTATGCGCTTGGCGTGGGCCGCGGCCTTGGCCAGCGCCAACTCCGGCGCCGGCATGTTCTCCCAGCCCCCGGAATGGTGCTCGCCGATGAAGAACTCGTCGAAGTCCAGTTCCTCGGCGTAGTGGATGAGCGAGATGTCCCGGTCGAAGGCCAGCGCCGGGTTCTCCGACGGGAGATGGATCGGCATCATGAAAAAGGAAAACTTCATCGTCATACCTCGAAGTAGCCGCCGGCGATGGCGTCGTTCCACAGCTTGACGGCGGCCGGCGCGACCCCGTGCGGCAACCCCTCCTCTGCCTTCCAGAAGGCGTGCACGCCGGCGCCGAGGTGCGTCAGATGGGTCCTCGGCGCGGGCCGCATGGCGGCGAACGCGGGCAAGATCACTTCCCGGTAGACATCGGGGCTGTGGTCCCGGCTGTCCTTGGTGATAATGAACAGGAATGGCGGCAGCGGCGGCGCGTCCGGCCCGGACAGCTCCCGCGGATAGCCCCGGTAACGCTCCATCAACGCCTGGGTCTCGTCGGCATTCATGCCGAGGCGCCCGGCGCTGACCCTGGCGGCCTCGGTCAACGACGCGGCGATGTCGTGGGTGATCACATATTCCGCCTTGAACTGCGGACGGGCCTTCCCCCGGTCCCAGTTGTCCAGGATCTCTTCCATCAGCATGGGCAGTTGCATCAGCGCCGCCGGCCCCTGCTGCCCCAGGGCCTCGGGCCCGGCGTAGCGCGCCAGGTCGCGCCAGGTGCGGATGTACAGCTCGTTGAACGGGTCGCTCCGGACGGCGTCGTCGGTGCTCACCCGCTCGAAGCCGGAGACCTTCCCCAGCGAGCCGCTCCAGTTGTCCCGCATGGCGCCCACGTGGCCGAAGGGCGTGTGCTCGGTGGCCACCACGCCGACGAAATTGGGCACGCGCTGGGACAGCATGGAGACGAAGGGCCCGCCGGTGGAGTGGCCTTCGCCGTAGATGGAAAACGTCCCTTCCGGCAGGTGCCTGCGCATGGCCTCCTTCATGCCCTCCTCGAAGGCCACGGGCCACGCCGCCATGCGGTAGTAGAAGTTGGTGCCGGGTTTGGCCCTGGCGACGGTCCGGGTGCCGTAGCGCGGCCGCATGGACACGTCCCGGGTGACCTCGTACTCGTCGCGCCCGATGGGCTCGCCCTGCTTCCAGATGGGCGTGCGGACGCCGCCGTCGGCGTGGATGGTGTCGTCCGGCCAGTCCCGGCTCGCGTCCGGGAAGTAGAAGCGCCCCGGAAAGGTGCCGCTCAAGACCTTGAAACCGAACTTGCCGGCGGCCAGCGTGGCGACCCGGTCCATGGTCTTGTAGTCGCCCGAGCCGCCGTGGAGCAGAAAGATCCCCACCCTCCTGCCGTCGGCGCCGCAAGGGATCCTGGCTTCGTCCCGGGGCTGGTAGATCGCCATGCCGAGGTCCCATTCCATACCGAGGGCGTCGATCCGGACGATATCTTCCTCGACGCTCAACGAGATATCGGGCATGGACAGCACCGCGTCGGAGTCGCGGATGATCTGCTCGCGGGAGACCGCGGCCGGCAGTTCGATCTGTGAAACGGTCATGGGGCTCCTCCCGCAGTCTCTCTACTACAGACGGCCACCGCCTGCCACAGGATTGCCGACGGTCGGGGTTGCCGGCGGTCGGCCACACGGCCCGGTCCGCGTCGCGTCCCGGAAGTTGTCGTGCCTTGCCGACTACAGGGAATCCTGCGCATAGTGGTCTGCGAGCTTCAGGTGGAGGACACTGGCGTCATGTTCCGCTTCTCCCCCAATCCCAACAGCGCCCATCGGATCCCTTGGACCGACTGGAGCCCGGCCGCCTTCGACCGCGCCCGCGCCGAAGGCAAACCGGTGATGCTCTTCCTGGGCGCCTTCTGGTGCGGTATCTGCCAGCGCATGGACGAGACCACCTTCTCCGACACCGAGGTCGTCGCGCTGCTGAACGCCTACTTCGTCCCGGTGCGGGTGGAGGACGCCCAGCGCCCGGACATCGACGTGCGCTACAACCGCAACGGCTGGCCCACCATCGTGTTCCTGAGCGCGGAGGGCGACTACCTGGCGAGCGTCAACTACCTTTCACCCCGGGACTTCAGCGACGTGCTCGTGCGGGTCCACGTCGGCTATCAGGAGCGCGCATCTTCCAGCGCGCCCGGTCCGCCGGCGCCCGCCTCGCCGGCCGCCGACCCGGAGTTGCGACCCGAGGCGGCAAGCGAGATCGCGGGAATCGTCTGGGACCTGGCCGATCCCGTCCACGGCGGCTACGAAACCGAACGAAAGTTTCCCCACTGCGGGGCCAACGAGCTGCTGTTGCGGCATCATGCGGCCACCGGCGACGCGCGTTACCTGAACCACGTGCGGCTGACCCTCTACAACATGCGCCTGAGCAAGACCCATGACCCCGAGGGCGGCTTCTTCCGCTACTCATCGAAGCCGGACTGGAGCGAGCCCCACCACGAGAAGCTGCTGTCCGACCATGCCGGCCTGCTGGACAACGCCCTGCACGTGTTCGAGCTCACCGGCGAAGCCTTCTTCCGGGAGCTGGCGGAGGAGATCCTGGACTACCTGGACCGGGGCTTCCGCGACGCCGCCGAGCCGTATTTCCACGGCTGCCGCGATTACATCCGCATCACGCCCGGCCGGGACACCCCTCCGGGGTCCCTGCTCCACGGCAACCGGGGCATGTTCTCCATCACCGATCCCTGGATGTACACCGACGCCAATGCCCGCGCCGTTTCCGCCAGCCTTCGGGCTGCCCGGACCCTGGGACGGAAGGACTGGAAGGAACGCGCCCTGGAGACGCTGCGATTCCTGCTGGAGCGCTGCTGGGACGACTCCCGCGGCATGGCCCACTACTTCGACGACGGGCCCCGGTTGCGGGGAGTCCTCACGGACCAGGTCCTCACGGGAAGAGCCCTGGCGGAGGGGTTCGAAGCCACCGGCGAACGGGTCTTCCTCGACCGCGCCGAAGCGCTGGCGGTGTTCATTCGGACCCGTCTGAACAATCCGGCCGGGGGCTTCTTCGACATCGCGGAGAAAGGGCCCGCGTTTCTCCAGTATCCCCTGACCCTGGTTGACGGGAACGGCGCCGCGGCGCGTTTCTTCCTGAAGCTCCACGATCTGACGGCGGAGTCGCATCTCCTCGACGCCGCGCTGTGGGCGTTCAAGTGCTATCACGGCGACTTCACCGACCACGGGGTCCACGCGGCGGAGTATGCCACGGCGCTGGCCGCCTATGCCGAAGGGGCCATATGACGTTTTGCCATTGCCAGGGGAATGTGGAATCATGTGGCCGACTCGGCGAGATTGAGGTGAATCCGTGAACCTGACACTGGCGTACCACCCGGTGGAGGCCCTCCGTTTCGGCGCATCCACCGGGCTCGACGGCACCACCCTCGACATCGACGTGGATGAGCTTCGCGGGCTGCTGCTCGAGGACGAAGCGATCGAGGACGTCGCCTTCGAGCGCGTGGCTCCCGGCGAGGACTGCCGCGCCGGACCGGTGTTCGACATCATCGAGCCCCGGGCCAAGGCGGCCGGCTCCAGCCCCGACTTCCCGGGCATCCTGGGGCCTCCGTTGACCGCCGGCATGGGCACCACCCACGTGCTGTCGGGCATGGCCGTCGCGGTCCTCGACGAGCACGCCGCGGGAGGATCGCGGGGCTCCATCGGCCGCGTCCTGGAGATGACCGGACCGGCCGCGGAGGGTTCCTGCTACTCGAAGCTGCACCACCTGGTGGTCATCCCGCGCATGGCCCCGGGCAGGGACGGACCGGCGGCCCAGCGGGCGAAGCGGGTGGCCGGTCTCAAGGCTGCCGTCCACCTGGCCCGGGCGGCGGCTTCGGACGCACCCGCGGAAAGCGTAACCTTCGCCCCGGTGGACCCCGGGCCGCCGGGGCGGCAGGGTCTGCCCCGGGTAGCGTACGTGGGGCAGATCTTCTCCCGCCAGAGGCGGTCGGAACTGGACGAACCGGTGCTCTACGGCCACAACACCACCGGCATGCTGCCGGTGCTGCTGCATCCGGACGAGTGGCTGGACGGCGGCGTGGTGACCTCCTACTACACATCCATGGGAGGCGCCGAGACCTACCTCTACCAGAACCATCCCATCATCACCGAGCTCTACCGGAGACACCGCGCGGGCGAGCTGAACTTCGTCGGCACGGTGGCCAGCATCGCCGGCTCGGACAACACCGACCGCGACCGGAACTGCCGCACCGCCGCCGCCCTGGTGCAATGGGCGCTGAAGGCCGACGCGGCGGTACTCACCAAGTACGGCGGCGGCGTGCCCCACGCCGACCTGGCGGAGACCGCGCGCTTGCTGGAGTCGGCCGGCATCCGTACCTCGGTCATGGTCTCGGACGTGTCGCGGGACCGCCGGGTGGAGTCCGCCCTGCTGTTCAACTTCCCCGAGCTGAACGCCATCGTCTACGGCGGCGGCAACGACACCCGGTGGCAGGTGCCGCCGGCCACGCGGGTGATCGCGGCAACGCCGGCCGTGGGCGAACTGTTGGCCGGCGTACGGGAGCTGGGCGCCATGAACGTGGCGGGCGTCACCAACCAGCAGGGCGCGTCGCGGCTGCGGGCGGTGGTTTACTAAGCGTTACCCGCGGCAGAACCGACACTGCAAGAACGGAGGTCTGCAACCATGAGGATCGTTCACTACCTCAACCAGTTTTTCGGAGGAATCGGCGGCGAGGAGCAGGCCGGGAGCCCGCCGCGGGAGGTCGAGGGCGCCGTCGGCCCCGGCCGCCTGCTGGAGCAGACTTTCGGCGAAGAGGCCACCGTCGTCAAAACCGTGGTCTGCGGCGACAACTACGCCGTCGAGCACCAGGACGAGCTGGTGGTCGCGGTGCTGGATCACGTCCGGGACGCGCAGGCGGACCTGTTCGTGGCAGGGCCGTGTTTCGACGCCGGCCGCTACGGCATGGCGGCGGGCGCCTTGTGCAGCGCGGTGCAGACGGAGCTCGGCATTCCGGCCGTCACCGCCATGCACGAGGAAAACCCCGGGGTGGACCTCTACCGCGAAGGCCTCTACATCATCGACTCCGGAAAGAACGCGGCGAAGATGAAGGAGGTCGTGGGGCGCATGGCCGGACTGGCACGTAAACTGGCAGGGGGAGAGGCCGTCGGCCTGCCCGAAGAAGAGGGCTACCTGACCCGGGGGCTGATACGGGACCGGTTCGTCGACAAGTCCTCGGCCGAGCGGCTGGTGGACATGGTGCTGGCAAAGGCCCAGGACCAGCCGTTCGACACCGAGATGCCTGTCACCTCGTTCCAGCCGGTGGCCAAGCCCCGGGGCGTGGACGACATCTCCAAGGCCACGGTGATGCTCATCACTGACGGCGGCCTCGTGCCCAAGGGCAACCCGGACAACATCGAGGGCATGGCCGCCACCCGCTGGGGCGCCTACGACATCTCCGGCGACGACGACTTGGCGGGCGATGACTACGAAATCTCCCACGGCGGCTACGACCCGCGCTTCGTGCAGGCCGACCCCGACCGCCTGGTCCCCCTCGACGCCCTGCGGCAGTTGGAGAGAGAGGGTGCCGTGGGCAGGATACACGGGGAGTTCCTGTCCACCTCCGGCCTGTCCAACCCCCTTTCCAACACCCGCCGGCTGGGCCGGGAGATGGCCGAGAAAGTCAAACGCGAGGGGGTCGACGCCGTCATCCTCACCTCCACGTGAGGCACCAGCACTCGCAGCGGCGCTGCGATCACCACCGAGCTGGAAAAGGCCGGCGTCCCGGTCGTTCAACTGACCTCCGCCCTGCCCATCGCCAAGATGGTGGGCTCCAACCGTGTCGTGTTGGGAACCGGCATCATCCACGTGGCCGGAGACGCGAACCTGCCGCCCGACGAGGAGAAGGCGCTGCGGCGCAAGCTCGTGGAGGAGGCGCTGGATTCGCTGAAGGCCGAGGGGGGCGCGGACTAACCCCCGGCCGGCTCGAGGCGCGCGAGCACACCCGGCTGCTCGTCGCTCAGAAGGTAGACGTATCCGTTGGGGCCCACCCGGACATCGCGGATCCGGCCGATGACCCCCTCCAGAATCCGCTCCTCGCGCACCACTCGCTCTCCGTTGAGCTCGAGCCGCGCGAGCAGGCGGAACGCGAGCGCGCCCACCAGCAGGTTGCCGCGCCAGCCGGGGAACTTGTCACCCTCATAGAACGCCATGCCCGAGGGCGCGATGGATGGCGTCCACTGGTGCAGCGGCTGGGCCATGCCTTCCCTGTGGGTCCCCTCGCCGATGCGCGTGCCGATCCCGTAGTTCCTGCCGTAGGTGATCACCGGCCAGCCGTAGTTGACCCCGGCCCGGATGATGTTGATCTCGTCACCGCCCTGCGGGCCGTGCTCATGGGTCCATAGCTCGCCGGTCCGGGGATGGATGGCCGCGCCCTGTATGTTGCGGTTGCCGAGCGTGTGGATTTCGGGCCTGGCGCCGGACACGGACAGATAGGGGTTGTCCTTGGGCACGCCGCCATCCTCGGTGAGGCGGATAACGGAACCCGCGTGGTCGCCCGGGTCCTGGGCGCGCGGCCGGCTGCCCCGGTCCCCCAGGGTCAGGAACACGTGCCCCTTGGCGTCGAACACCACGCGTCCGCCGAAGTGGCGGCCTCCCCACGACTTGGGCAGGGCCCGGAACAGGACCTGGACGTCCTTGAGCTGGTGGCCGTCAAGCCGCCCCCTGGCCAGCTCGGTGCCGTAGCCGCCGGTGCCGCTGCCGGCATACGCGAGATAGACCAGGCGGGTCCGGGAGAAATCCGGATGCAGCGCCACGTCGTGCAGCCCGCCCTGCCGCCTCGCCGCGATGTTTTCGGGAAGACCGGAGATGGGAGCAGGATCCAGCGTCCCGTCGGCGGCCACGTAACGGAGCCGCCCGGGCCGCTCGGTGACCAGCATCCGCCCGTCGGGCAGGAACGCGAGCGACCAGGGCCGGTCGAGCCCACGGGTCAGGATACGGACCTGTACGGGGTGCCGCTCCGTCCGTTCCACCATGTCCGCTGCCCCAGCCCCGTACCAGCCGAGGATCAGCACAAGAGCGCCGGCAACGAGGCGAGGTGACAGGCGTCGGAACCGCGACTGCTGCCGAGTCAGCCTTATACTACCGGTCATCGACATCACCTTTCCTGTATTGAAACATCTTCCGGCGCAACCGCCTCTACGTCATCGAACCGGGCAAAATCGTCGAGGTTCGGGACGCAAACGGCGGGTCCCGTCACTTGGCTACCGGACCATGCTACGGCATGACCATGCCGCCGTTGACGTGCAGCGTGGCGCCGGTGACGTAGTCGCTCTCCTCGCCGGCAAGGAAGAAGATGCCGTCCGCGATCTCCTCGGGCATGGCGGCACGTCCCATGGGCAGCGTGCCCGACAGGGCGGCCCATTCATCCTCCTCGTACTTGCCCCGCACCCGCTCGGTGCCGGTGAGTCCGGGGGCGATGGTGTTGACGCGGATGCCGTGGGGGGCCAGTTCGGTGGCCAGGGACTTCGAGAAAGCGATGATGGCGGCCTTGGAGGCGGCATAGTGAGTGCGCTCCGCGCCGCCCGTGACGCCGAAGTTGGACGCGGTGTTGACGATGGTCCCGCGGCCCGCCTGCTTCATGGGGGCGATGACCGCCTGAGAGCACAGGAACGTGGTCTTGAGGTTGAGATCGAGGCACTCTTTCCACTGGGCCGAGGTGACGTCCTGGATGGCGCCCTTGTGGAATGTGCCGCCAGCGAGGTTCACGAGGACGTCGATGCGGCCGCAGGCGGACAGGATGCGCTCGAACGCGGCGGTCACCTCGGACTTCCGGGTAAGATCCGCCTGGATGAACTGGCCTTCCACCTTCCCCGCCTCGAGCCGCGACAAGGTCGCTGCTCCTGCTTCCGCATCCCGGTCCAGAAGCACGGGCACGTAGCTCTCTTCGCTGAAGCGCAGCACCGTGGCGCGCCCGATGCCGCTGGCGCCGCCGGTCACGACAACCACCTTGGTTTCCATCGCGCTAAACATGTGCCTTGAATCCCTGCCCTACGTGCGCAACAGGCCGCAGAGGCATCATAAATCGTTGTTTTTCGCTGGGTTATTTTTTGATCCCAAACGTCCCAAAGCCTTGCATCGCCGCCACCGATACTCCTCAGACGCCACCAGTTTGACCCCAGTCACTTTCAGACACGCTTATGGTGCACATGCCGCCTCAGCCTGTAGGTGTCTTGTGTCAGGAGATGGCGACGTGGCCGAAAACGAGTACCGTAGTCTCTCCGAACACATTATCGAACGTCTATCGGCGGATGACAAGGACACCGCGTTCTGGGGCCATCGACCGCAAGGTGGCGGAGAGCATCGGGGCGGACATCCTGCGGGAGGCGCGCGACCGCGCCCGGCGGTCAGGCGGTGGCGAACCTCCTGACCTCGACCGGCTCGCGGTCATGCTGCGCGTGCCAGAGGTCGTACTGCATCTGCTGGGTCAGCCAGCTCTCGGGGCTGCCGCCGAAGGCCTCCGACAACCGGATGGCCATCTCAGGGGATATGCCGAGGCGGCCATTGAGCAGCAGGGACAGCGTGTTGCGCGATACCGCGAGCCCCTTCGCGGCCTCGGTCACGGTCAGGCCCAGGGGTTCGAGGCACTGGCGCCGGATGAATGCGCCCGGATGGGGCGGATCGTGCATGAGCATGGGCATTGCCTCCCTAGTGATAGTCGAGGTAGTCGACGTCGGCGGCGTGACCTTCGTCAAACCGGAAAATGACCCGCCAGTTGGCGCGTACCGTCACCGCCCAGAAACCGGCATATTCGCCACCGAGCCGATGAAGCCGGAAACCCGGCAGGTTCATGTCGTCCGGGCTCGCCGACGCGTTGAGGCGCACGAGGATGTCGCCTACGGTCTCGCGGTGCTCCGGGTGGATGCGCCGCGCGTCGCCACGCTCCATGAAGCGCCGGAGCGTCCGGCTCCTGAAGTTGCGTATCATGATGGAGCGTAATGTGCACTATGGCGCATGTCAACATCGGACGTCCGCCAGGATGTCTGGCCGACTGCGGACGGCGTGATTCATGGCCTGCCGCTCTCTTCGGTGTGGAGCCGCGGGGGAAACACCAGGCTTAGCCGGTGCATCGTCGGGCAGAACCCGAAATCGTCGCTGAGGCGTCCATCTTGCCGCGCAGAATGTCCGCCGCCTTCAGGAGGAAGGACTCGAGCTGGGCGAGGGTGATTTTCTCTTGTCTCATCTTCTGCCCCGTCTCACGCGCACCGGCCGCGGCATTTACGAAAAAGTCTAAACTCCAGGGACGTGCGCGCGATGGGGGACGTGGTCCTTGTGCTCACTCCGCTTGCGATCCGCGTGCGGCATCATGGCAGCTAGACGGCCCACCGGAAAGAATACCCCAAAATCAAAAAGTTACGCGTGTTTGAGAGATGCTAGTTCCGATTGATCCCTTCGTTCCAGATTGCATGCGAGGGCGCGGCCCTACATCATGATCGCCCCGCCGTTGACCACCACGGTCTGCCCGGTGACGAACCGCGCCCGGTCGCTGGCGAGAAAGACCGCAGCCTTGGCCATGTCCCGGGGCTGGCCGATGCGCCCCAACGGGATCCTGGCCGCGTTGGCATAGAGCTCCTCTTCGGTTCTGTGGCCCCGGGGCTGCGCGGTGTCGGAGACCCCTGGACAGATGCAGTTCACGGCGATGCCCGCGGGCGCCAGCTCCAGTGCCAGGCTCTTGGTGAAGCCGATGATGCCGCCCTTGGTGGCCGCGTAGTGGGCGCCGTTTCCGGCCCCCTGAAGGCCCCGGCCGGAGGTGATGCTGATGATACGGCCGCTGCGCTGTTGCAGCATCCCCGGCGTCACCGCGCGGCTGCACAGGAACGTCCCGAACAGGTTGGTGCCGATGACCCGCTCCCATTCGTCCTCGGGCATGTCCTCCACCGTGTTGGTGGGATAGATGCCGGCGTTGTTGACCAGGATGTCGACCTGGCCGAAGCGGTCGAGGCAGGCCCGCACCATGGCGTCGACGGAGGCCTCTTGCGAAACGTCGGTGGGGTGGCAAGAGGCCGTACCGCCGCCCTCCTCGATCTTCCGCTGCACCGCCCTGGCGTTGTCCTCACGCAATTCCGCTACCATTACCGCGGCACCCTCTTCGGCCATGGCCACGGCGATAGCTTCGCCGATTCCCTGGCCGCTCCCGGTGACGATGGCCGTCCGCCCTTCGAGTCTACGCATAGGAATGCTATTTAGAACCTTCGCTCCGCGCTGGCAAGACGGTCCGCGGCATGGCCGCGCCCCCGCGACGGCGTTTCATCCGAGGAGAACCGGGAGAAATGAACACGGCAGTGCCCCTCGACATCCGCAACGTCTCGTACGCGGCGGCGCAGCACACGATTCTCGATTCCATCGACTGGACCGTAGGCCAAGGCGAGCACTGGGTGATCCTGGGGCCCAACGGCTCGGGCAAGACCACTCTGCTGAAGATGGCCTGCGGCTATCTGTGGCCCAACCAGGGCGGGGCCATCTACCGCAACGGCAGCCGGCGGGTGGACCTGCGGGAGTTGCGCAAGGGTATCGGCTGGGTCACGGTCTCCCTCACCTCGCAGATACCGGCCAGGGAACGGGCGCTCCGGACGGTGGTGTCCGGCATGTTCGCCCAGATCGGCCTGCTGGAGATGTCCACCGTCCATCCAGTTGACGAGGACTTCGCGCGGGCCGAGGCCATCATGGACCGCATGGGGTGCCTGGGGCTCAAGGACCAGGCTTTCGGCACTCTCTCGCAGGGCGAGCAGCAGAAGGTCCTCATCAGCCGGGCGCTCATGGCCCGTCCCTACCTGATGTTCCTGGACGAGCCTTGTGCGGGGCTGGATCCGGGGGCGAGGGAGAGCCTGCTGGCGGCGCTCCAGGAGCTGGGGCGCACCACCGACGCCACGGCGCTGGTGTATGTCACCCATCACATCGAGGAGATCCTGCCCGCCTTCGAGAAGACCCTCGTGCTCAAGGGCGGGAGGGTCTTCCGGTCAGGGGAGACGGCCAAGGTCATTACCGAGACGTTGTTGCAGGAGCTTTACCGGACCCCGCTGGCCCTGAGACGAAGCAATGGGCGGTACTGGACGGTGGGCGCCTGAAGAACAAGGGAGGATACCTTGAAGGTCGTAACGTGGAATCTGAACTCCATCCGCGCGCGGGAGGAACGCTTCCTGAACTGGCTCTCGCGCCAAGGCCCGGACGTGGTCTGTCTTCAGGAGACCAAGGTCACCGACGAGCAGTTTCCCTACGACGCCGTGAAGGAGCAGGGCTATCACGCCGCCGTGCACGGCCAGAAGACCTACAACGGCGTGGCGATCCTGTCGCGGGAACCCATCGACGACGTCCGGGTCGGCTTCGGCGACGGCGTCGACGACCCCCAGGCCCGCTGCATCGGCGCGATGATCCAGGGCGTCCGTTTCATATCGGTGTATGTTCCCAACGGGAACAAGGTCGAGTCGGACAAATACGTCTACAAGCAAGAATGGTTGGAGCGCATGTTCGGCTACCTCGACAAGACCCACGCACCCGGGACGCCGCTCCTGATCTCCGGCGACTTCAACATCGCGCCCGACCTGGCGGACGTGGCCGAGCCGGACGTGTGGCGCGGCACCGTGCTCTTCAACCCCGACATGACGGACGTGATGACGCGGCTTTCGGATTGGGGGCTCGAGGACGTGGTCCGGAAGCACAATCCGGAGCCGGGGCTCTATTCATGGTGGGACTACCGCCAGCTCGGGTTTCCGCGCAACAAGGGACTCCGCATCGACCACATTCTCGCCACCCCGGAGCTGGCGTCGCGCTCGACGTCGGCCGGTGTCGACCGGGACGAGCGCAAGGGCCCGAAGCCGTCGGACCACGCGCCGGTGATGGCGGAGCTGGACTGGCCGTAGAACTAAGGCGGGTATGGAGTCATGCGGGGGTCCGCCGGCTTGCCGGGGACCCCCGCATGACGTTTCAGACGTCTACTTCTTGCGGGGAACCGCCGCCCAGGCCTCGATCTCGATGAGCATGTCCTGCAGATCGATGCCGACGCCGCGCAGCAGGGTGGCGGGACGGGGATGGGCCCGCAGATCGGGCTCGTGCTCCTCGAAGAACGCGTACATCGCGTCGCGCATGTCGAAGACGTCCTCACGGCGCGTGAGGAAGTAGCGGATCATCACGATGTGCTTGAGCTCTCCGCCCATCATCTCGAGATTGTCCTTGATGTCCTGCCAGGCCTGAGTGGTCTGCTCCTTGATGCCGCCGACGACCTTGCCGCGGCCGGCCCGCTCCTCGTTGGGCTCCCGGCAGGGCGCGTCCTCGAACGGATCGCGCCCAGTGGAACCGGAAAGGAACAGGATGTCCACGTCGCCCCGGGTGCGGAAGCCCGTGGCCCAGTTCATCCTCTCCTTGTGATAGTGCGGCCACAGCGTGCCCCAGTCGTACTCGGTCTTCTCGGCTTCCTGCCGTTTGACCGCTTCTTCGTTCGTTGCCATCGTGAATCGCCTCCTTGTGGTTTGAGTTGATACTTCGGAATTCGCGGACCCGGGATGGGGCGGAACCCTATCCCAGGCCGACGAAAGGAATGGTAATGCCCTCGGTGCGCTCGATGTAGCGGACGAACCGGTACTTGTACTCCGCCAGATCGACGTTGGGGCGCGGGATCTCGCGGTGCCAGAGGCTCTCTTCGACCTTGCACACCACGTAGTGGAGCCCCTCTCCGGTGACGCCAGGCAGGCCGTGCTCCTTGAAGCCCTCGATGTCGTCCACGGTCACGGCGTTCTCGATTCCCGAGGCGCGGGCGATGGCGGCGAGGTCGGTCTTGCCGGCCGTTGCCGTGGGCTCGCTCATGGTGCTGCCGCTGTAGACCTCGTTGTCGAACACCAACACCGTCAGGTTGGACAAGTCGAGGTTGCCCAGGGTCGGAAGATTGAACAGCGACAGCAGCACGCTGCCGTCCGACTCGAGCACGATGACGCGGCGGTGGGGCAGCGCCAGCGCCAGTCCCATGCCCACGCCCGTGGCGCACCCCATCATGCCCACCAGCAGGTTCCCCTCGTGCTGCGACAGGTGGAACCACTCGATGCGCTGGCCGCTCTGGGAGGAGAGCACCAGTTGATCGGTCATCAGCGGCGCCATGAGCTCGAGACAGTCGCGCCGGATCATCGGGCGAACTCCCCGGAGAAGATCAGGGCGGCCGGCGCCCGCATGGAGTCGCTGACCCGCTGGGCGTCCCGGATGTGCCGATCGAGATTGTCGGCGTTCTCGATGACGCGGTATTCGAGGCCCAGCCCTTCGAGGGTGGGGATCATGCGCATGCCGATGGTCACGTAGAGGAAGCTGTTCCGTTGATCGGCGAAACTGCCCAGAAAGCCGATGAGCAGCAGGATCGGCACGCCCATCTGCTTGCCCACCGTGAGCAGGGAGTAGGCGGAAACGTAGGGCCCGGTGCTCTCCATGTAGCAGGCCACCCGCTTGCCGCCGAGGGCCGCGCCCGCGGCGATGGTGATGGCCTCCTGCTCGCTGGCGGCCGCCACCATCTGGACGGTGCCGTCCTCGCGCAGGAGCGGCAGGATCTGGCTGAGCCGGCTCTCCGGCAGGTAGGTCAGGAAATCGATGCCGGCCGCCTTCAGGCCGTGGACGATCTTCTCGGCGAGTACGGGTTCCATGAGCGGTTCCTGTCCTGACGGCTATCGCGCCCAATTGCAGATGGTCGCCGCCGAAAGCGCATAGATCTTCGCCGCGCGCACGATCTCGTCGATGTCGATCTGCTCCGACCGGGTGGTAAAGCGGCCGCCGCCGAGGCCGAACTTGCAGGCGGGAATACCCATCTCGTTGTAGATGTTGGTGTCGGTCCAGATGCTGGAACGGAAGGTGTTGGCCGGGGTGGTATTTTCGCCGAACAGCTCCTGGTGGGTCTCCTCGATGACATCCACCACGGGCTCGATGCCCTTGGCCTCGTAGCCCATCTTCGACGTGTACATCTCGATGTCGTACTCGTAGCCGGTGGCGTCCATCACCGCGCGCAACTGCCGCTGCACCTCGAGGGGCCGAAGCTCCGGCGGGATGCGCACGTCCAGGTACAGCGAGCAGATGCCCGGGTGGTAGTTGGGCCGGTAGGGCGCGCCGCCCTGCACCGAGCCGAGGTTGACCTTGGGGATGATGGGGCCGTTGGCCGACTGGTACACGTGGTTCGCCTCGAACTCCTCCGCCCAAGCGTCCACCGCCTGCACCACCCTGGACATCTTCAGCACCGCGTTGTGCTCCTCCGGCGGTTCCTGCTGGCGAGTGACGCCCCAGGCCGCGTGGGGATTGCCGAAGGTGTCGATCTTGAACTGGGCCACGCCAGCCTGGGTCCAGATGATGGACAAGGCCGAGCGGTCCGCGACGATGGCGTAGTCGGACTGGACGCCGTAGGTGAGCAGGTGGCGGGTGCCGGTGCCCTCGCCGCGGTACAGTCCGGACTGGTACGGCCCGATGGGGGTGCGGGATATCTCGCCCGCCACCGCCGCCAGGATCAGGTCGCCCTTGACGGCCACGCCGCTCTTCTTGAGCGCCTTGCCGGCCACCATGAAGGCCGCCAGCCCGGACTTCATGTTGGACGCCGCCAGGCCGAACACCTTGCCGTCCCGGATGGCGCCCCGGAGCTCGCTCTGCGGCTCGAGCTCCCGGCACAGCATGAGGTCGTCTTCCTGCCCGGTGAAGCTCGTGTCCATGTGGCCGTTGATCATCAACGACACGCCGCCGCCGGTGCCCTGGAGCACCCCCACCGCGTTCACCCGGTTGGGGTCGATCTCCTGGCGCACGGGCTTGAGACCGTTGCGGCCGTACCAGTCGAGAATGAACTCGCCGATCTCCTTCTCGGACCCGGTGGGGCTCAGGATGTCCACCAGATCCCGCGTGAGCTCAGCCAGCTCCTGGCCGTCGATGTGCTGGAGTATCTGTTCCTTGGTGCTGTCGTCCATGGTGTGGCGGGGTGTTTCAGCTCTTCCGTTGCTTGTCGATCTTCATGATCGGCATGACGCCGGAAACGTCGACCTTGTAGAGGTCCTGGAGCAGCCGGTGGGTTTCCTCCGCCTGCCTGGCGATGGACTCGATCTCGTCCTCGCTGAGATTGAACCCGTACTCCTTGTCGATCTCTCGAATTCGATCCTTCACGGCCGCTCCTCCGATCTGCCAATGTCCGTCAGGGGATTGCGCGTGGCGTGAGCCTGTGGCCCTCGAACCGCTCGTAACACGCGGCCCCATGCGTGTCAACGCGAGGTTAGCGGGCTTTCCCACCAACACACAGAGGGTCACCGTCTCCCGCTTCTTTGGCGGGTTTCCAACTTGTCCAGCTCTTCCATCAAACGTCGCTTGGCCTTGTGTCGAAGGCGCAACGCCGAAATATAATCGCGGTACTCGTCGCTGCGGCCAAGACTCTGCAGGAGCTTTTCCATCCTCGACAAATGAGGCACGGCCTCCCGATACGCGCGCGGCTGGACTCGGGCGATCAGATTTTCCGCCTTGCGTCTCCAAACCTCGAGACTCACGTCGGGATGGGTTCCCGCCACAGCCTTGGCGACAGCTTCGGCATGATAGTCCTGATTGGGTGCCTCCCGAAACCACCGTAAGGCGTCCTCGGTTCGACTCTCGTACAGCGCGATAGCGATCAGGTCATTGTGATCAGGGAAGGTTCGCGGAACTCGCGGGTCGGACCACTGAAGCCCGGTGTCGGGCAACGGCCACCCAGCCGTAGACGAAGGTGCGGCTCCCGTCTCCAGGAAGCGCAACAACGCGTGCCGCACCGGTTGCCAGCGGTCTGCCTTTCGGCCTGCTATTTCGGCATCTCGATAGTTGTCCATATGGGTATGCCACACGAACGCCTCCGCTCGCAGGGCCGCAACCAGCAACCAATCCCTCCGCTTCCGGGCAATTTCGACCAACAGTTCCACCAGCTTCCATGCGATGCCGGGCTGATCGTCCAGGGTCTTGTGGAAACCTTGATGGGCCCAGTGCGCAGCCTGATCATAGGTTTTGCTTGCCAACAGGCGTTGAACGAGCTCGACGTAGTTGTCGCAATAGGGCAACTCCTCGATCATCAGCCTTATCGCCCGCTCATCCTCGCCGGCGTTGAACAACGCCGACTGCGTGC
The DNA here is from genome assembly GCA_965215605.1 of uncultured Binatia bacterium (SeqCode). GTDB lineage: Bacteria > Desulfobacterota > Binatia > UBA9968 > JAJDTQ01 > JAJDTQ01. The sequence continues at coordinate 696,058 of OZ244070.1, forward strand.
AGGCCAACAGCCTTTCCCGACGGTACTTTTTCGAAGACCAGCCGTCGTCGCTTGCAGGCTTGGGGGAAGAAGCCAACCGATTCCCGAATGCTTCGGCAACCTCACGCCAGTCGGTCCGGCTCAGTCGAGCCTCATCCACTGGCGGCCCCAGCCCCTCCAGCAAAGCGTACTCGTCGTTGATCAGCTTGTCCCAATACCAGATCATGAGCTTTGCGGCCGGTTGTTGTGTTTTCCCCCTCGCGTTCAACACCACGGCCAGGCATTCTCTGATCTGCCAAGCGGTTTCACCCTCGTCGTCCGACTCCTCGACCTGCGCGGTTCCCCGTTCGAATATCTCTTCTCCCAACTCCGCCACCACGGCTTCATGCCCGCCCTTCAACAGCTCTTCAAGTTGTACCCGAATCGGCGCATAGTCCGGCGTGTAGCCCCGGTGGTCCCAATGATCCCGCCAGCCTCCCTCACTCGCCGTCTCGCGGATCCGCCGTCGCAGCCGGGCGACTGTCTGAGCCAATGCCTTATCGGTCAGCGGCGACGCCAAAGGCAATGTATCGAGGAGCGACGGATCGTCAGCAAATCTGTCCAACGCCCACTCGACAAGCTTCGCCTTGGACATGGCCTTGAGGGCAACGCGCGCCTTCTCGACATCGAGGGCCTGCTCCGGCCCGCCCGCCAAGCCATACGCGGACAGCCGGACATCCAGTTCGTCAGACTCGATCTTCGGAACCGATTTCCCCGAACTGAGGTAGTCAAGATAAGTCAGGACCACGGCAACGGCGTGTTTGCATGGGCCTGCGTAAGGACAACTGCACTGGTGGTCAGGCGTGTCGCCGGTCATCCATACGAGGGTGAGATAGCTCTCGCCCCCCACAACATCGGCGACCAGATGCTCGTCCTGGGTCACGGCAAGATCGTGCACGCGGCGCCGGTAGCTCCGGCCGCGCTCCACGACCGCTGATCCCGCCCATTCCTCAAGGTCTTCCCAGCCGAGGGATGCAACGGATGCTATCGACATAACCATTCAGGCGTGGGTCATGCGCATCGGCTGCAGGTCCCCTATCAAACCGCTCCCTCTTCGTCGTCGGGCAGCCGCAGCAGGCGTTCGCCACGCCAGACCCGAACGATCCGAACGGCATTCCGATCCCGTCGATAGATGATCCTGAATGGCGGGTTCGTCAGTTCCCGAAGTGAAGCCTGCCCGAACTCCGGTCTACTTGAGGCCGAGCCGGGATTTCGCTTCCGCCAACGAAACCTCGCGTCCCTCTTCGATATCTGACAACCCTTCGACGACCGCCAGCATGAAGGTGCGCTCATCGTCGGCTGCTCCGAATTCTTCGACGGACTGGACGACCGCGCCGCCTCGCCCGCGACTGGTGACAAGAACGGGACGGCGAGTTTCTGCGGCATGTTTCACTACGCGGCCGGGGTTGGTTTTCAGGTCGGTCAGGGGAACGATGTCTTGAGAGAACCTCACTCGCGTCTCCTCTATTGGACCTGTTGAACATACGCATAATAGGTACTGTAAGTACATGCTGTCAATGAGTCTTCTTCCCGGCACGGTCCGGCGGCCCTCGTGGACCGTCAGCTCTCCGATCTTCGCGTACAAAAGCCACTGGCCGAACCAAGACCTTCTACGCCCGTGAAGCCGTCCTGATGTACCTGGAGGATTTCGAAGACATGTAACCTAGCCGAACAGCGGCTGACCGAGAGCCGCGCCGGCAGATCCGATAGCCTTCCGCTTGAAGATGGAATGAAACGCTATGGCATGGAGGAGCGAGCTTGACCGAAGCCTGACGCCCGATGGGGCTTGTCGCGTGCGGCTGCTCCTACCAAGGCCGCACAAGAAGGCCTTCCGTTTGAGCCGCTGGTCCGGCTTGACATAGCGCCCTACATCTAGTCATATTATTAGCTAAGCTTCGACTCAGGGAGGCCAAACCATGTCCGTGGTCAACGTCCATCAAGCCAAGACTCAGCTTTCTCGCCTGTTGGCGCAGGTCGAGGCAGGCGAAGATGTGGTCATCGCGCGGCGGGGTGAGCCGGTCGCGCGGCTCGTGCGTTGCAACCCGCGCGGCAAGCGGCAGTTTGGCGCCATGCGAGGACAAATCGTGGTGGACGACAGCATCCTCGATCCACTGCCCGAGGAAGAATTGGCAGCTTGGGAGAGCTGAATCGGCATGAGGCTCCTTCTCGACACCCATGCTTTCATGTGGTGGCTGGCAGGCAACAGGCGGCTCTCCTCAGCGGCTCGTCGCGCAGTGGACGACAGTTCGAACGACGTGGTGGTCAGCGCGGCCACGGCTTGGGAAATCACTACCAAGCACCGCGTCGGCAAACTACAGGAAGCGGCGGCCGTCGCTCGCGACGTGACCGCCAGCATCGCCAGCCAGGGCTTCGAGGAACTGGCAATCACCGTTCAAGACGCGGAACGCGCAGGCCGATTGCCCGGCGCACACCGCGATCCTTTCGATCGAATGCTGATAGCCCAGGCATTGACGCACGACTTGACCGTTGTCTCAATCGACTCCGTGTTCGACAGGTACGGCGTCCCTCGTCTATGGTGATTCACCCCTTCGGTGACTTGACGAAGGAGGCACCATGGCCCTGAACCCCGTCGCCGACACCGGCCTCCGGTTCACGGTGAAGCGCTATCGGAGCGAGAAAACCGCCGACGAGGACGGCTGGTGACACGTCAGAATCGTCCTTGAGCCGGCCAACCACGAATACGCTCCCATCGAGTTGAAGACCGAAGACGAGGAGGCCGTGGCGGTTGTGGCCGAGTTCGTGGAGGTGGTCGGCACGGATTTCCCCAGCGACCTGCCTCGCGAGTGAATCACCGGCAAGGCCGATAACCGATCAGCGCTTTCCCTTCACCTTGACACCCCGGAAACCGAAGCCCACAATAGGCTACGGTGCAAAGCCGCCCGAAATGCTTCCGGGCGGACCGGGCAACCGGACCCGTATAATGATCGAAATGCTGGTGACCTATCCGGGCCTCGTCTTCATCGGGCTGTCGCTGCTGGTGGTTGTCGACACGGTGAGCGGGAACCTGCCTCCGGCGGCGCTGGTCCCGTTTGCCCTGGGTACGGTGCTGGCGGTGATATTGCTGTGACAGGCTCGTGGGAACAACGATGAGCGCAAAAGCGGATACGATCCCGAGGGCGGGAGAAGGGACGTTCCCCTTCGCGCGGGCAGCGTCGGGGGCGGTATTCCTGACGGCAATCCTGGCGTGCGGGACGGCCTTCCCGCAAAACGCTCCCACCAGCCAGGACGCGCCGTCTCCGGCTCTCCGTCAGGGCACGATCATTGAAGAGGACCTGTCGGCAACCGTACCCGCGCCGGCTCGGCGCGACCCGCTCCCCGACCCCGTAACCGCGCCGGTGGTTCCGGAGGCCACGGTCGAGAGCGGTCCCCGGCAGGACCCGGTCGACACTCCTGTCCCGGACGGCTCGTACGAGTTACCCTCTCTGGCGGCTTTCGACAGCACCACCATGCCCCGGCGAAGGGCGTCCGTGAAGCTGGTGCAACAAGGCCGGGATCTTCTCCGGACCGAAAACTACGGGGCCGCGCTGAGCCAGTTCGAACGCGCCATCGGCGTGGACGCCACCAATCCCTACAGCCACTACTTCGTGGCCCGGGCGCACTACTTCCTGAAGCACTACCGCGAATCCCTGAATTTTCTCGACGTGGCGGAGTCGAGACTGGCCGCCGATGACCGCTGGCAGGCGGAGATCCATGTGCTGCGGGCGCGCAACGCCACCGCCCTGGGTTTTCACGGACAGGCGGACGTCAACTACATCCGCGCCCTCTCCCTCCAGCCGCGCCACGGATTCGCCCTCGCCCAACTCACCACCCTGGACACCCCGGACCGGACAGGCCGCTAGGGCTCACCGTCGGAGCCGGCCGGCAGCTTGTAGCTGATGGCCAGGCGAACGGTCAGAGGGCCCGGAGTCGCGCGGGCGGGCACGGGACCGAAGGGCGCGGACTCCCTGACGTTGCGAAGGGCTTCCACATCCAGCACGATGAAGCCGGACGATTCGGACAACTCGACGCCGGCGAGTTCGCCATTCTCGCTCACGGCAACCACAAGAGCGACAGTTCCCTGCTGACCCGTTCGCCTGGCGTAGGCCGGATATCGCGTTTGGCCGCCGATCTTCCTCTTGAGGGATTCGACGTAAGCCCACTCCCGGGGATTGTCCGCCGCGGACCGGGGCTGGGCTTGCGCCACGTGGACCGATGGCTCCGGCGGTTCCACGGGCTGGGTTGCCGGGCCCGGCACGGGCGATTCTACAGGCGCCGGCGGCTCCTCGGTCCGGAGTGCCTCCCCGGGTGCCGGCGACGGCTCCCCGGGCGCTTTCTGACCGGCGGCCTCGAGACGCGCGCGGATTCGCTCCACCGCCTGATCGACGGGCGAAAGGCGGGCCGGCGTCTTCGCCGCGGGTTTCTCTTGAGACGGGGCGGCCGCCGGCTCTTCGGGCTTGTTGACCAGCCGCGTCAGCATCCCGATTCGCTTCCGCGCCAGCGCGGCGCCGGCCTCGTGCCCCAACCGCCGGTAGACCCCCAGGACCCTGTAGTAGGCTTTCAGGGCATCCAGCGGCCGGCCCCGGAGCAGCTCCACTTCTCCCTTGTTGTGAAGCGCCAACGCCAGCGGCAGCTTGTCTTCCAGTTGCTCGGCCAGCGTCACCGCATCGTCCAGCCGGTTCAGCGCCTCGGGGTAACGCTCCGCCCGCGCGCTGCCGCGGGCCTCCACGATCATGGCGTAGGCCTGCTTTTCCAACTCGGCGGCGGGCAACCCCTCCGGGTTGGCCCGCGCGTGCTCGGCCGTGACACCGCCGGCGAGCGCCAGCAACAGCGCGGCGCGCATGAGGCGGCGCCAAGGGAACGGGTGGTGCTGGATCATGCCTCTGCTTCTCGCTCGTCCAGCGGCACGGCGCGCCTGCGGCCAGGGCGCACTAGTGTTCCCCTCTTCCCAGGGCTTCCGAACGTTCCGTGGCCTGCACGACCGCGTCGATGACCGTCGCGCGAAACGCGCCCTGTTCGAGGGCGAAAAGCCCCGCGGCGGTGGTTCCGGCCGGGGACGTAACGGCGTCCCGCAATTCCGCCAGATGCGCGCCGGCGTCTCGGGCCATGGCGGCGGACCCGTACACCGTCTGAAGCGCCAGCTTCAGGGCGACGTCCCGGCTGAGCCCCATCTGAACGCCGGCGGCGGCGAGGGACTCGATGAAAAGAAAGACGTAGGCCGGCCCGCTCCCGCTCAACCCCGTGACGGCGTCGAGTTGATGTTCCTCCACGGCAACCGCGACCCCGACGCTCGAAAGAATCTTGCCCACCCTTTCGAGGTCCTCATCCCTGGCCCACCGGCCTCCCGCATACGCGGACGCCGCCTGACCCACCAGACACGGCGTGTTGGGCATGACCCGGACCACGCGCGTACCATCGGGCAACAACCCCTCGATGCGACTCAACGGCACCCCGGCCGCGATGGAAACCAGCAGCCTGCCTTCCAGCGGCGCCACGGCGAGCTCCTTCAGAACACCGTCCATGACCTGGGGCTTCACCGCCAGCACCACGATGTCCGACGATTCCACCAAGCCGATGTTGTCTTTCATGAAATGGACGCCGGTTTCCTCGACGAGAGCCTTCCCCAACGCCTCGACGGGATCGCTGGCGGCCAGGTGGCTCCGGTCCACCAGCCCGGCCTTGAGTATCCCCTTGATGATGGCGCTGCCCATCTTGCCGGCGCCGATGAACCCGATCTTGTCGTCGAGCATGGAAGCCTCCTTGCGGACCATGCGCGGACCGTCGCCGTTCGAACGTCTTCGCGGAAACGCCGGACGCGCCCGTGAGCAAGGCGCATGCCCCGGCCGTGGGAGCCGCTACACGGTCTTGAGCTGTACGGTGCCTTGCGCCACGCCGCGGATGTAGCCCTCGAACCCCTGGGGCGAGAAGGTCCAGGTCAGCCACAGGGGCTCGTCTTCGTCGTTGACGAAACCGTGGTTGGTCTTGGGGGGTATGAACACGACGGAACCCGGCACGATCTCTGCGGTGTCGTCTCCGACCGTGGCGACGGCACGGCCGCCGATCACGAAGAGGATCTCTTCGGCCTCGTCGTGCGAGTGCAGGGGAATCTTGCTGTGAGGATCCACCTGCTGCAGGCCCATGGAGAACTGGCGGGTCCCGGTCGTGCCCGGCTCGACGCACGGGTACAGGGTACGCGGCGCCTCGCCTTCGATGCGGACGACTTCAGCTTCATCCTTGGAAAAGAAGTACTTCATGGCGTCCTCCTCGGGTTTCCGCCGGCAGGGTGGGTCAGGATACTAGTAACTCTCCTCTTCCGTGTCCGTCGTCGTGAGCCGGCGAAAGGTTCGATCCTCGTCGAAGTTCTTCGTCATGCGGGATTCCTTCTCCAGCCCTTCCTGGCAGCGCACGCACAAGCGCGTGAACGGCATCACCTTGAGCCGGCCGACCCCGATATCTTCCCCGCACTCGTCGCAGATGCCGTAGGAACCCTCGCCGAGCCGGAGCAGCGCGTCCTCGATGGCCATGAGTTTCGCCCGTTCGCGATCGTTCAGTATCATGTTGATTTCACGATCCCGCTCGTCGCTGGCCAGATCGTAGGTGTCGCGTCCCTCGTCCTTGGAGCTCTCCACCTCGTGCTTGAGCCGGTCCGGGATATCCTCCAACAGTTGACCCTTCATGCCGAGAAGGGTCTCCCGGAATTTCTTCAGAACGTCTTTCCTCATTGTCGTCTCTCCTGGAAGCGACTCAATTCACCACTATTTCGAGTCGGAGTCAATACGGGAGACGGGGCCGCCACCGTCGAGTCTTGCCAAATGGTACGCGACCCTAAGAGCCAAACTCAACGATATCAACGTCTTGCGGTGTCCGCAATTCGAACAGCGCCGGATCCAGCCCTACCCCGTGGCGGACGTTTTCGAAACGGAAAGTCCAGCGATTGCCCGCCGAATCCTCGATCAGGATTTGTCGGATATCATGACTGTCCGGCGCGACCGAGAGCTGGATCTCGCCCACGCCGGTGTTGGCCTTGCGGGGAAAGAGCTTCAGCACGTGGGCGTCCGGCGTGGAGGCCGTCAACTCGGCGCTGAAATCCCGGTCGAGATCGCCGATGCCCAGCAGAAAGGAGAGCGGAAGGTCGGATCGAAACACCGATTCAAGGGCGGTCTTGATCACCTGCCGTTCGGCCGGCTGATAGAAGTAGAGGGCGCGCCCGTCGGACAACACGAACTGCCCGGCGGGCTCCTCGTAACGCCACAGCATCTTCGCCGGCTTGCTGAAGTAGACCCGGCCCTCGCCCTCGATGCGCCGGTTGAGGGTACGGTACTCGGTGGTCTGGCGGAAGTCGGCGCTGTAGTCCCGCGTGGCATCGTAGCGACGCTGCACTTCCCGGACGATTCCGGCGGCTTCCTGCGCGCGGGGACCCTGCAACGGCAGCAACAGGATCGCGGCGCACAGTGCCGCCGCGGTCCAGCCGGGGAAGACTGCCACGCCGCCGCTCACGAGGAGGGCACCTCCGGCGCCGCGGCCACCCCCCGGTCTGTTCGTCTCCATGGGTTACTCCTCGACCTTCTGCGCCAGGACCTCGCGCGGCCTGGCTCCATCCGCCGGTCCCACCACGCCGTCCCGCTCCATCTTCTCGATCATGCGCGCCGCGCGGTTGTAACCCACCCTGAGGCGTCGCTGCACCATGGAAATGGACGCCTGGCGGGTCTCCGTCACCACCGCCACGGCCTGATCATACATCTCGTCGTAGTCGTCGTCCGTGTTGAGGAGGTCGCCGTTGGCATCGTCCCGGGCCTCCAGGATCTCCGGGCGGTACTGGGGCCGTCCCTGCTGCTTGATGAACTCGGTGACCTTGCGGACCTCCCTGTCCGACACGAAGGGACCGTGAAGCCGGATCAACCGCGCCGTTCCCGGCGGCAGGAAAAGCAGGTCCCCGTTGCCCAGGAGCTGCTCCGCCCCCTGTCCGTCCAGGATGGTGCGTGAATCCACCCGCGATGTCACCTGGAAAGAGATGCGCGCGGGAAAGTTGGCCTTGATCAGACCGGTGATCACGTCTACGGACGGCCGCTGGGTCGCCAACACCATGTGGATGCCGGCCGCCCGCGCTTTCTGCGCCAACCGCGTGATGTGCTCCTCGATGTCACGCCCCACGGACATCATGAGATCCGCCAGCTCGTCGATGAGGATGACGATCCGGGGGAGCCGTCCGTGCTCCAGTTCCTCGCGCCCGTCCAACCGGCCTCCCGGCTCCGCACCCTCGGTGGAACCGTCGTCTCCGTCCTCGCCCGCCGGCTTCTCCGGCGGCGGCTCCCGTTCCAGGATGCGGTTGTAATTGTCGAGATTGCGGGCGCGCTTGTCGCGCATGAGCCGGTAGCGGCGGTCCATTTCCTCCACTGCCCAGAACAACGCCGCCCGCGCCTCCTTCGGATCGGTCACCACCGGGGTCAACAGATGCGGCAACCCTTCATAGGGCGTCAGCTCGAGCATCTTCGGGTCGATCATGATGAAGCGCGCGTCGTCCGGCGTGGCCTTGTACAGGATGCTGAGGATCATGGAGTTGAGCGAGACGGATTTGCCCGTGCCGGTGGCGCCCGCCACCAGCAGGTGCGGCATGCGGGCGAGATCCGTGGCGAAAGGCGCCCCGGAGATATCCTTCCCCAAGGCCAGGGACACCATCGAGTCGGAGCTCGCGTAGACCGGATCTTCCAGGATCTCTCTCAGGTAGACCGTCTCGCGTCGGGCATTGGGCACCTCGATGCCCACCACCGACTCTCCGGGAATCGGCGCCAGGATACGGATGCTGACGGCGCTCAGGGCCATGGCAAGATCGTCCGCCACGCCCACGATGCGGCGCACCATGACGCCGGGGGCGGGCCGGAACTCATACACGGTGATGACCGGCCCCGGCCTCACCGCCAGCACCTCGCCCTCGATGCCGAAGTCCTGGAGTTTCCGCTGCAGCATCAGGGAGTTGGCTTCCAGCGTGCCCTTGTCGATGCTGGCCTTTTCTTCCGGAGGTGCGTCGAGAAAGGCCGTCGACGGCAGCGTGTAGCCGTCGGTGAGCTCGGGAAACACGAACTGTTCGGTTTCGGGCCTGGACTTCGCCTTGCTCTTGGCCTTCTTCCGGCGCCCCTTGGCCGTTTCCTCTGGAGCCGCAGGTTCCTCTTCGACGATGATGGAAGGCGCCTGGAACTCCCGGCGGTCCTTCTTGACGTTGGCGGACGGCTTGCCCTCCACCTTCCTCCGCCGCGCCGATGCCGTGGGCGCGCCCATCCTGGAGCGGAGTTGCCCGGGGGCGTCCACGAGGTGATTCCACCAACTGAGCATGGACGTCTGGGACATCAGCATGACCGCCGCCAGCAACAGGAACAGCGTGATGGCGCAGGTTCCGGCATAGCCGAACATCTCCGTCAGGAACTGTTCGGAAAACCCGCCCAGGACGCCGCCGCTCTCCCGCGCCGCGTCCACCTCGTGCACGAGACTGACCAGGATGGCCAGACCCCACAGGAGCATCCCGTATCCTGCAACCTTCAGGAGCCCAAGCCTCCGGGGCTCCCGGCGGAAGAGCCGGACCGCGAGCAGGGCCAGGACGACGGGCAGCAGCCAGGCCGTGAGGCCCAGGCCCTGCAACAACACGTCCGCCAGATAGGCCCCCACCACCCCACCGAGGTTCACCGGGTCCCGGTCTCCGGACGGGACGTTGATGGACTGGTCCAGGGGGCTGTGGGAGACCAGGCTGAGCACGGCGAAACAGGCCGCCACGAGAGCCACCGAGCCCCAGAGTTCACGACTGAGCCGCGAGCCGTTCTGCATGGGCGCCGCCTACATCTCCATGATATAAGGCACGATCACCGGCCTGCGCCGGAGCCTCTTCTCGAAGAACCTGCGCAGCGACCGGCGTATGCCTTCCTTGAGCTCGGCCGAGTCCATACGCATCTCGACACCACAAGCCTCGACGTATTCGCGCAACGACTCCCGGGCGGTGCCGAGAACGTCATCCTCCTCTTCCAGCCGCATGAATCCACGGGCCATCAGATCCGGGCCCGCGGCAACCTCCCCGGTTCGCTGGTGGACCGCCATGACCACCACCACCAAGCCATCCTCGCTCAGATGCTTGCGGTCCCGTATGACCACGTCCCCGACGTCGCCGATGCCATTCCCGTCCACGAAAACCTTGCCGGTGGCCACCGGCTCCACGCGCCAAGCGTCGTCGCCGGTGAGCTCCAGCACGTCGCCGTTCTCCATGAGAAAGCAGTTGTCGGCGGGCACGCCCACCGAGCGCGCCAGCTCGATGTGCTTGCAGAGTTGGCGGAACTCTCCGTGAACGGGCACGAAGTACCGCGGCCGGGTGAGTTGAAGCATGGTCTTCAACTCTTCCTGGCTGGCGTGTCCCGATACGTGGATCTCCGAGGTGCGCTCGTAGTGGACCCGGGCGCCCCGCCGGTAGAGGTGGTTGATGAGGTTGCTGATGATCTTCTCGTTTCCGGGGATGAACCGCGCCGACAACACCACCGCGTCTCCGGGCCGGACCTTGATGGAGCGGTGCTCGTCGAAGGCCACCCGGTGGAGCACGGAAAGGGGCTCCCCCTGGCTTCCGGTGGTGAGGAAACAAAGCTGGTCGTCCGCGAGGTCCCGCCAGCCCTGGCTGTCCGTCATGACGTCGGCCGGCAGGCGCAGATAGCCCAGATCGGCGGCGATGGCCGTGTTGTTGATGATGCTCCGCCCGCTGAGGACCAGCTTGCGCCCGAAGTCGGCGGCCAATTCCGCCACCTGCTGGATGCGCGGGATGTGGGAGGCGAACGTCGACACGAAAACCCGTCCCGGACTGGCGCTGAAGATGCCCCGGAGCCCCTCGCCGACCGTGCGCTCGGAGGGCGTGCTGCCGGCGCGCTCGACGTTGGTGGAGTCCGACAGCAGCAGCAGAACGCCCTTGTCGCCGTAGGCCGCGAAACGGTGGAAGTCGAAGCTCTCCCCGGCCATGGGCGTGTTGTCGATCTTGAAGTCGCCGGTGTGGACGATGACTCCCGCGGGCGTTTCGATGGCGAGGGCGATGCAGTTGACCAGACTGTGGGTTACGGGAATTCCCTCGATGGTGAAGGGGCCCACGGGGAACCGCTGTCCGGGCGCGATTTCCACCAGCTCGGTGGACTCTTCGAGCCGGTGCTCCCGCAACTTGTGGCGCAGGAACCCCAGGGTCAGCCGCGTGCCGTAGACCGGCACCTGGAAACGCCGAAGGACATAGGGCAAGGCGCCGATGTGGTCCTCGTGGGCGTGGGTCAGTATGATCGCCTGGGGAGCCTTTCCCCGCTCCTCCAGATAGCTGATGTCCGGGATCACCAGATCGATGCCCAGCAGCTCGGGACCGGGGAACATCACGCCGCAGTCCAGGACGATGACGGAGTCGCCCCACTCCACCGCCAGCATGTTGCCGCCGAACTCTCCCAGCCCTCCCAAGGGAACAATCCTCACGGACTTCATCTAGTGTCCTCTCGCCTTGTCGCCGGCGGAAACCCTTCGGCGCGCCGGGCGCTGTCGCCGTCCCCCGGGGCGGCGCCCGGACGCGCCAGGTGTGAGCCGATGGCCTCCCGGACGCGGCGCATCTGCTGGCGGGAACGGGCGTCGCCGTCGTCCGGCGGGATCGCGTCCCCGACCACGACTTCCACTTCCCCGGGCCTGAGACGCCAGTCTCCCCGTCGCATCAAGACCCCCGACCCGTTGAGCGTAATGGGCACGATGGGAACCCCCGCCTGCTCCGCCAGGCGAAATCCTCCACGCTTGAACGGCAGCAGCCGTCCGTCCACGCTCCGCGTCCCCTCCGGAAACACCACGACGGAGATGCCCCGGCTCAGCTTGTCGCACGCGCCTGCCATGGCGGCCGCCACATCCTTCGACCGGGTGCGCTTGACGATGATGTGCTTGGAGGCCCACAGCGCCCAACCGAAGAACGGCACTCGAAGGAGCTCCCGCTTGGCTATCCAGCGCAATTGAAACGGCCCCAGCACCCGCACCAGCACCGGGATGTCGATGTTGCTCTGGTGATTGGCCATGAAGACATAGGCCCGGCGGGGATCCAGATGCCCCGTCTCCCGCACTCTCAACGCCACCCCGCCGGTCTTGAGAACGCACCACGACCAGAACCGGAACATCGGATAGACCCGCTTGCCGTAGGGGTCCACGAGCCCGAGGGCAATGATGGGAATGCTCTGGAGTATGCTTGAAAGAACGATCAGCGCCAGCTTTAGGATGTACATGCGGGTGAAGGCGTGTGTGCCCGGACTTGTCGGCGGCCTGAATGTACGGGCCGTTTCATTCTATGGGATATGCGCGGCGAATGCAATTTTGGCCGCGCCGGCAAACGGCCGAAGGGAAGCGGAAGACGTGCAGGGGCAGGGTTCGAACCCGTCCGCAAATGGCGCCATGCGAACACGGGCGGGCTTGAACCCCGCCTCTACAGCTCGATCTTCTCGGAGTACAGTCCCTTGATGAAGCCCGCCTGCTGAAGGCGCTTCAGGGCCTCCAATTCCAGGAGCCGATGCGGCATGAGCTTTCTCGCCCGCGAGTCCGTGACCGAGACCGCGTCGATGAGCGCCTGCACGCCTTCGGCGCGCGGCAACGGCAGCGGGTCCAGCCGGTTGGCCAGGGAGCGGTATGCGGTGGGAAGAGACGTTCCCTCCGCGAGGGTGACGTATTTCTTCATGATCCGCATGCTGTCGGCGCGCTGGGTAAGGAAGTGCTGCACGCCGTTGAGATAGGCCATCAGGAAACGGCGCAACACGTTGGGGCGGCCCTCGGCAAAGGACCGCGTGGTCACCAGCAGGTCGGTGACGAGATGGACCTCGCCGACGTCCAGCACCTTGATTCCCGCCTGCTGGGCTTGCGCCGCCACATGGGGGACCAGGGGCGCCCCCTGCACGACATTCCGAAAGACGGCGACGGCGCGATCGGGCGAAAAGCCGATGGGGACCATCTCCACATCTTCCACCGGATCCAGGCCCGCCCGTCTCAGCAACACCCGCGCGATCAGGTCCGACTTCCTGCCGAGGCCCGACACTCCCACCTTCTTGCCCTTGAGCTGCGCCAGATGATCGACGTACGAGGCCACGCCGAAACGGTAGTTCTCCGTGCTCCCGTGCCCCCCGAAGAACACCAGGTCGGCGCCGTTGCTCACGGCCTCCAGCGGAGGCAGCACGCCCTGGGACGACACCAGGATGTCGATCCCGAGCAGCGATTGCACACCGCCGGCCGCGGCTCCCTCGATGTAGACGGCCTCGACGTCGACGCCGTACTTGGCGAACAGGTCGGTGTCGTTGGCGACCCAGGTGATGACGGTGCCCACCCCGAACCCGGTCAAGCCGATCCGGACCGGCGCCCGTGCTTCGGCTCCGAGAACAACGGAGACGGCCGTCAACGTCGCAACCGTTGCCGCTGCAAGCGACTGCAGGAATCTCGAGAACATGATCCCCTCCCCCGCCGTGGACATGAATGAGAAGCACGGTCCACCGGGCGACCGCACCAGAATCCTATCGGCAGGCCGCCCCCGGGTCAATACAGATTAGCGGCCTGAAACGAGGGCGGCGAGCAGGTCGATGAACAGCGGATGGTCGTTCACCGCGGGGGCCCGGTAGAAGTCCATTCCCAGCGCCTCCGCCCGTTGCCGCGCCTCGACGTCGAGGTCGTAGAGCACCTCGACGTGGTCGCAGACGAAGCCGATGGGCACCACCACCACCGCCCGCTCCCCTGCTCCCGCCAGGGTCTCCATGACGTCGCCCACGTCGGGCTCGAGCCACGGGTCGTTGGGGTTGCCGCTGCGGCTCTGGTAGGCCAGCGTCCACCGGGGCCGTCCCAGTCTCTGCGCCACCCCTTGGGAAGCCTTCCGAAACTGCGCCGCGTATGGGGAGTCATCGGCCATGGAACGTGGAATGCTGTGGGCGGTGAAGACGAGATGGGCATCCCGCCGGGCCGGCGGAATCCGGTCGATGGTGGCGGCCACCCGGTCGGTCACCGCCTGCACGTAGAGAGGGTGGTCGGACCAGGCGCCCGCGTACTCCACCGCCGGCTCGCCGGCGGCTGTCCGGGCTGCCTCCACGCTATCGAGGTAACGGTCCCATGAGGCCTCCGTCCGGAACGCGGAGAGGATGATCCCCGACACGCGGCGGCAACCGTCCGCCCGGAGCCCCGCCAGGGCCTGGGCCAGAAAGGGGCGCCAGTTGCGCATGCCGACGTGGACGGGGACGGCGACGCCCTCCTGCGCGAGCCTGTCGCGCAGCGCCGCCGCCTGCCTGCGGGTGATCTCGTTCAGCGGCGAGCGGCCGCCGATGATCTCATAGTGCCGCGCCACCTCGTCAAGACGGGACGGCGGTATCCGCCGTCCGGCGGTGACGCGCTCGAGGAACGGCCGGATCTCGTCGGAATTCTCGGGCCCGCCGAACGCGATCAGGAGGACCGCGTCAAACACGTCCTTCGCGCGCCCGGGCGCCTGCCTTTTTCCCTGGGGTGATGGATTATGGGCCATGGAGTTGATACACTGGAGTTGTGGTTACCATCCACATCCCGTTTCGTCGAGCTTTCCAAGACTGCGGCGGTACCCGCGCCCTGCCCCTGATCCACGGACTGCTGCACCAAGGCGTCGTTCTGTTGCTGGCCCTGTTCCTCGTTGGCGGCAGCGGCCCTGCCCGCCACGCATCCGCCGCCGACGGCCCGCCGCCTGTCCCCAACGAGAACGGAACCGCTCGGGACGACGGCGGAGAAGCGGCCAAGGCCGTGGCGCGCGCGGCGGCCCTTTACGGACAGTTCAAGTCCTCGGAAGCCCTGGTCCAGCTCAAGAAGGCGCTGGCGCTGGCCCCCGACGACCCCGAAGTCCTCGTCTGGACCGCGCGGACCTACATCGACGTGGGCGACATGATCCCCGAGACGGCCCCCGACTGGCAGAAGACACGCCAGGAGCAGTACCGCATCGCCGAGCGCTACGCGCGCGCGGCGGTCAAGGTCGATCCGAAATCGACGTGGCCTCACTTCTTCCTGGCCGTGGCATTGGGGAAGGTGGCCGAGTTCTCCGGCGTCAAGAAGCAGATCGCGCTGGCCGGTGACATCCGCAAGGCTACCGACACGGCCATCGCCCTCGATCCCGACAACGGCTTTGCCTATCACGTCCTGGGCGTATGGCACCGGCGCATGGCGGAAATCAACCAGGCCGAGCGCCTGGTGGCGAAGTTGTTCCTTCTGGGTTCGGTCCCGCCCGGGCGCATGGACGACTCCGTCCGCAACCTGAAGAAGGCGATCGAGTACAACCCCGACGTCATCAACCACCACCTGGAGCTGGCAAGGACCTACCAAGCCCTCGGCAAGCCGGAACTGGCCCGCCGGCACCTGGAGACCGTCGCCAAGCTACCGATCAAATTCTCCGACGACGCGATACACAAGCGGAAGGCGCAGCAGTTGCTGCGGGAAATCAGCCGCAACGGAAACGGCTGAGGCGAGTGTGGTCAGGGACGGCGCCGCCGGACTACCACTCGATACGGACGCACACCTCGTCTCCCCTCTCCTCCACGGGCAGAACCGTCAGCGGGTCGCCGCCCTTGGGCAGCACGCATTCTCCGGTGCCGAGATCGAAACAGTAGCCGTGATTGTCGCAGCGGACCTTCCCCGCCGCGATGACTCCGCCCATGAGATCCGCGCTCTCGTGCGGACAATAGCGCGAGAACGCGAAGTAGCCGCCCTCCATGCGCGTCAGCACGAGCGCCCGCCCGTTGAGGTCCACGGCCTTCCGCTCTCCGGGCTCCAACTCACCGGCGCGGGCCACCGGAATGTACGTCAATCCCACCGGGTCTCCCCCCTTGTTTCCAGCCCTCAACCACGCAGGGACGGGTTTGAAACCCGCCCCTGCCCGTATCGAACGACAAGGCTCCCGGGAGCCTGTCCGAGCCGGCGCTACGCGGCCGCCGCTCGGCTCGGGGCATACGCCGAGCCCCGCAGCACCTGGCCCGGGAGCTCGCCGCTGAGACGGCCGTCCTCGTAGATCACGCCGCCGTTGACGATGGTGTAGTGGATGCCGTCGGAGCGCTGGATCAGGCGCTTGGTGCCGGCCGGGTAGTCCGCCGCCCACTCGGGTTCGTAGGCGCGCACGGTGTCGGGATCGAACAGGGTCAGATCGGCAGCGTAGCCGGGCCGGATCAGGCCCCTGCCCTCGAGGCCGTACACCGAGGCGACGTGGAAGGTGAGCTTGTGCACCGCTTCTTCCAGCGTCATGAGGCCGCGCTCCCGGACCCACAAGCCCAGCAAGGTGGTGCCGTAACCGAAGTCGGCGCCGTACATCACGTGGGCGCCGGCATCCGAGGTGCCCACCAGCACGTAGGGGCTGCGCAGGATCTCTCCCATGGCCTGCGAGTCGCCGCCGGTGTTGGCGTTCTGGAAGGTGGTCAACAGGCCCTCGTCCAGCGACAGGTCGAGGAGGGCGTCAACGGGGTGCTGGTTCCGCATGGCCGCCATCTCCGCCACGCTCTTGCCCTCGTAGCGCTTGTTCTCTTCCTTGACGACCTTTTCCACCTGCACGATGTCCCAGCGCCGGTGGAAATTGGTCATGCGCTCCGTCTCCAGATCCGCGCGCAGCTTCACGCGCGTGGCCGGGTCGGAAAAAGCCTGCTGCCGCACTTCCACGGGCAGAAACATGATGTTCTTCCAGTTGGGGAACTCGTCGAAGAGCTGTGCGTTCTGCAGGTTGAAGTGACGGACCAGGGGAACCGTCTGGGTGAGACCGTAGGCGCGGTAGCCGTCGCGGAAAATGCGCGACACCGCATCCAACTGTTGCTGCCAGAGCGTGGGCTCGGCCCAACGATGGTGGACGCTCTGCCAGATGATCGGCCGCTGCGTACGGCTGGCCAAGTCGTAGTAGGCGTCGAAATGCTCCATCTTGTTGCGGCCGAGAATGGTCTCGATGATGCCGCTGTTGAGCTCGCCGAGCACGTCGCAAAGGGCGTAGAGCTCGTTGTCGTCCGCGAGCCGGCTGGCCACGGGCTTGCCGTCCTCCCGCATGTGCCGCTCGTTGCGGTTGGTGGAGAAGCCCAGGGCGCCCGCATCCATGGCGTCCCGCACCAGGCCCTTCATCTTCTGGACTTCGGGCGCGGTGGCCTTCCGCTCCACCGACTCCTCGCCCATGACGTTCTGCCGCACCGCGATGTGGCCCACCAGGCCGCCGGCGTTGATGCCGAGCTTGCCCTCCAGGGCATCGAGGTACTCACCGTAAGAATGCCAACGCCAGTCAACGCCCTTTTCCAGCGCAAAGCGCGGAATCGCCTCCACCCGCACGAAGCTCTTGACCAAAGCGTCCTCGCCGCCGTCGCTCACCGGCGCCAGCGCCAGGCCGCAGTTGCCCATGACGATGGAGGTGATGCCGTGCTGCGGCTCGGAGGTGCCGTAGGGATCCCAGAGGATCTGCGCATCCATGTGGGTATGGTGGTCGATGAAACCTGGAGACACCACCAGCCCGGCGGCGTCGATGGTGCGGCTCGCCGAGCCCTTGAGACGCCCCACCTCGGCGATCTTGCCGTCCTTCACGGCGACATCCGCCGTGTGGGACGGCAGTCCCGAGCCATCGGCCACGCGCCCGCCGCGTATCAGCAGATCATATTCCATGGACCAGTCCTCCTTCGTCGCAACGCCCGGGACGGAACGGGCGGACCGGGCATCCGCCGTGACCTTCCTTCGCGGAAAGCAGCATATTGAATCGCATGCGCGAGTGCAACCATTTCATGCTGTACCGCCTTGGGAAGAAGGATGCAGCGCGTTCTTGACGAACTCAATTAATGTACGTACATAAATGAGGTGGACGGGGCCATGGTGGCGGTTGTCTGGACGCTCCGCGGCGACGCCCGCCGGATCATCGGCATGAGGAAGGCCAATGAACGGGAAAGAGAACTTTACTGCCCGCGATTTTGATCCGGATGCCGCACCGGATCTGGCCCGCGGCGGGTGGCCGGAGAAGTTCGCAAGGGCCACGGTGCGCCGCGGGCGACCGCCGGTAGCGAGACCCAAAACGGCGATCACGATCCGGCTGTCGGCGAATGTCCTCGACCATTTCAAGGCGGACGGTCCTGGATGGCAGACGCGGATCGATCAAGCGCTTCAGGAATGGGTCGCGACACATCGCCGCACCTGATCCTCTCGATCGGCCGCACTTTCCAGCCGGCATCGCCTGCCCGATGGCGGCGCCACCAATACAACCAACAGGAGCAACCATGGATCTCAAGGTCGTAGGGCAACCGGTAGGACGCGTGGAGGGTCCGGACAAGGTTTCGGGCACGATGGTTTACACGGCTGACGTGGCGGCGCCGGAGGCGTTGTGGGGCAAGTGCCTGCGCAGCACCATGGCCCACGCCCGGCTGGCTTGGGTGGACGCATCCCGGGCCCGGCAGGTTCCGGGGGTCCACGCGGTGCTGACGGGGGCGGACGTCCCGGACGTGCGCGTGGGCATCAGCCTTCAGGACCTGCCGGTGCTGACGCGCGACAAGGTGCGCTTCATCGGCGACAAGATCGCGGCGGTGGCGGCGGAGACCCTCGAAGCGGCCGAGGAGGCGCTGGCGCTCATCGAGGTGGAGTACGCGGAGCTGCCCGCCGTGGCCGGCATCGAAGAAGCCCTGGCGGACGGCGCCCCGGCGATCCACGAGCAACTCGCCGGCTATGCCGGCGTGCCCAGCCGCCCGGAGCACCAGCCCAACGCCCTGTCCCTCAAGGAACACACCGCCGGCGACGTGGCGCAGGGAATGGCGGCCGCCGAAGTCGTCGTCGAGCACACCTTCCGCACGCCCGGCGTGCACCAGGTGTACCTCGAACCCCACGCCACCGTGGTATCGGCCGCCGACCCGGGCCGCACCGACGTGTGGGCGTCGTGCAAGGCGCCGTTCCGGCTCAAGCAGATGCTGGCCGCGCAGCTCGATCTCGAAGAGAAGCACATCCACGTCCACGGCGTCGCCTTGGGCGGCGACTTCGGCGGCAAGGGCTCCCAGATGGACGTGCCGGTCTGCTACTACCTCTCCAGGGCCGCGGGCCGCCCGGTGAAGATGGTGATGAACTACACCGAGGAACTCATGGCCGGCGACCCGCGCCACCCCTCGGTCATGCGCGTCAAGCTCGGGGCCAGGCGGGACGGAACCCTGGTGGCCCTGGACAGCGACATCTACTTCGACAGCGGCGCCTACTCGGGCTTCAAGCCGTCCGAGATCGACGGCACCTTCATCGTCAACGCCTACCGGATCGCCCACTACGCCATCCGCACCTACAACGTCTACACCAACGGCGTGCCCGGCGGTTACATGAAGTCGCCGGGGCAGCCGCAGACCGTGTTCGCCATCGAGTCGCTGCTGGACATGCTGGCGCGGAAACTCGGGATGGACCCGGTGGCGCTTCGCCTCAAGAACCTGATGCAGGACGGCGACGAGCTGCCCAACAAGCGCGCCATGCAGAAGATCCGCTGCCGCGAGACCGTCGAGGCCGCCCTGAAGGCGGCGGGATGGGACACGGAGCCGGCCGGGCCGGACACCGGCCGAGGCATGGCCCTGTCCTTCCGCCACACCGGCGGCAGCGGCACGGTCAACCTGGAGATCACTTGCGACGCCGGCGGCGAGGTTACGGTGCTCACCGCCATCCCCGACATCGGCACCGGCACGCATACGTTGCTGCGCCAGATCACCGCGGAGATGCTGACCCTGCCGGCGGACCGGGTCCAGGTGGCGCGCGGCGACACCGACACCTTCGACACCGACGCCGAGCCCGGCGGCAGCAAGATCACCGCCATGGTGGGGCGCGGCCTGGTGGAAGCGGTGGAGGAGCTTCGCGACCGGATGACGGAGGCCGCCGCCCAGGCGCTCGGCTGCAAGCCCGAGGCGGTGACCCTGGCGGACGGCCGCTTCAGCGCCAACGGCGCGGCCCTGGCGTTCGCCGACGTGGCCGAGAAGCTCATCGCCGAGGAGCAGGCGCTTTCGGTTCGCAAGTCCTACCGGCCCGAGCGCTCCCCGGTGCCTGCCTTTTTCGTCCAGGTGGCGGAGGTCGAGGTGGACCGGGAAACCGGCACCGTGGACGTGAAGAAGGTGGTGACGGCCCACGACGTCGGCACCGTCATCAACCCGTTGGGCCACCAGGGCCAGATCGACGGTGGCTTCGTACAGGGCCTGGGCTACGCGGTGATGGAGGAGATGGTCAAGGACGGGCCGCGGGTCACCACCCTCAATCTCGGCGACTACTGCGTGCCGTGCGTCAAGGACCTGCCGCCGCTGGAGACCGTGCTCGTGGAGGACCAGACCGGACCCGGCCCCTACAACGCCAAGGCCATCGGCGAGATGAGCATCGTGCCCACGGCCCCGGCCATCGCCAACGCGGTGGAAGCGGCGGTGGGGGTACGCATCCTGGACCTGCCCATCACCGCGGAGAAGGTGTTCAACGCCCTGCGGGAGGGGTGACCCGTCAGGACTTGGGCCAGGACCTGATCTGGGACTCGGGGCGCAGCCTGCTCTTGTCGTAGGTTTCCCAGTGGACGAAGTCGTCCACCTTGCGGCGCGGCTTGGGCTTGGGCCGGGCGCGCGGGGTCCCCACCGGCATCACCCAGAGCAGGCGTAGCGAGCGCGGCACCTTGAACAGCGCGCGCAACTCCGGCTCCACCTCCCTGCGAACCGAGACCCACACCGTGCCGAAGCCCATGCTCGCCGCCGCCAGCATCATGTGTTCCACCGCGTTGGCCACGTTGGCCTGGAACAGCTTCTCCCGGTCCGCGGGCTGGCGCGTGGTGAGGTAGACCCGCTTGGTGCGCGCGTCGCCGCAGACGAGGACGAGCGCGCTCACGTCGCCCACGTAGTCCTTCTTCAGCCCCTTGTAATGCACCGGGTCTTCGAGCTTGCGCTGCTTCCACTCGTTGGAATAGATCTCCCGCACCCGCCGCATCTTCGCCCGGTCGCGCGTCACGACGAACTCCCAGGGCTGGCTGTTGGCGCCGGATGGCGCCAGCCGGGCCGCCTCGAACATGAGCTCAAGCTGCCCGTCGGTAATCTGCCCGCTCCTGTACACGCGGACGCTGCGCCGTGTCGCCATCACCTCCAACAATTCCCCTGCGTCCATGTCTGTCCCCCCTTGCAGCCCCTTCCTATCCCATGGCAGCCGCCGCACACAAATTGGCATCCTTCGCCACCCTGTGGTAGTTGTCCCGCAGGACCATGGTCAAGACCGTCGGAATCGTCGCCAAGTACGGGGAGGAAAAGGCCGAGCAGATCATGAGAACCACCATACCGTGGCTCGAGGGCCGCGGCATGGAGGTGCTGGTGGAAGCCGAGTTCGGCACCACCGGGGGCCGGGTGGCGCTCAAGGCGGAGATGGCGGCCCGGGCCGATCTCATCATCGTCCTGGGAGGAGACGGTACGCTGCTGAGCATCGCCCGTCTGGTGGAGCGGCCCGAAGTGCCCATCGTCGGCGTGAACCTGGGCGGGCTCGGCTTCATCACCGAGATCGCCCTCGACGAACTGGAGGAGGTCCTCGACAGCACCATCTCCGGAAACTACACCATCGAGAAACGGATGACCCTGAACGTGAGCATCTCGGGCAAGGCCGGCTCGCAGCACTTGAGAATACTCAACGAGGCGGTCATCACCAAGGGCGCCCGTTCGAAAATCATCGACCTGGAGACCTACGTCGGCAGCGACTACCTTTGCACCTACCGGGCCGACGGCCTGATCATCTCCACGCCCACCGGCTCCACCGCCTACTCGCTCGCGGCCGGCGGTCCGATTCTCCATCCCGCCATGGGAGCCATCATCCTTTGCCCCATCTGCCCCCACACCCTTACCACCAACCGGCCCATCGTCATCGCCAGCGACGCCAGGATCCGGTCCACGCTGGCGTCCGCCGGCGACACGGTGGTGCTGATCCCGGACGGTCAGGAGGGCATCCTCCTGCACAACGGCGACCGCGTGGAAGTGCGCCGCCACAAGTCGCCGGTTTCATTGGTGAGGATACCCACCCGATCCTACTTCGACGTGCTCCGCAACAAGCTCAAGTGGGGCGAGCGGTAAGACGCCGATGCTGCAGCAACTCCGGATCAGCAACGTCGCCGTCATCGATAGCGCCGAACTGGAGCTGGGGCCGGGACTGAACGTCCTCACGGGAGAGACCGGGGCGGGGAAGACCATCGTGCTGTCCGCCCTGGGGCTCATCCTCGGAGCCCGCGGCTCGTCCGACCTCATTCGCGAAGGAGAGGACGAGGCCATCGTGGAGGCCCTGTTCTCGGACCTGCCCGCGGCCACCCACGACGCCCTGGCGGCGGCCGATTGCAATGCCGACGACGAGCTGGTGTTGAAGCGGGCGGTCACCCGCGGCGGCCGGAACCGAATCTACCTCAACGGGAGCCTGAGCCCCCGGTCCGTCCTGTCCAAGGTCGGCCCCGGCCTCATCCACATCTACGGGCAGCATGAGCAGCACACCCTGCTCCGCACCGAGAGCCACCTGGGGCTGCTGGACGCACACGGGGATCTTGCGGAGAAGGCCGGGGCCATGAAGCAGCGGTTCGGTGAGTTCGCGACGGCGTGGAAACGGATGTGCGGTCTCAGGGAGATGCTGGCGGACAAGGCCCGGGAGGAAGCCCTCCTGCGCGCGCAGCTCGAGGAGATCGAGGATGCCAGGCTCGATCCCGAAGAAGAAGGGACGCTGCTGCACCGGCGCGACATCTTCTCCCATTCCGAGAAGCTCTACCAGACCTGCAAGGAGGGCGAATCGATCCTCTACGAAAGCGACAACGCCGTGGCCGGCGAGATGGGCCGATACCTCCCGCGGCTTCGGGACATGGCGGCCATCGACCCGACCCTGGCCGAGGCCGTGACGCTGCTGGAAGGGTCGGCCGCGCAACTGGACGAAGCCATCGCCCTGATCCGCCAATACTCGGACCGGCTGCAGTTCGACCCGGGAGAATTGGAACACATCGAGGAACGCTTGGCGGAGATCCACCGGCTGAAGCGAAAATACCGGATGCCGGTTGAGGAGATCCTGGCCCTGGCGGAGACGGCGCGGCAAGAGCTGGCGTTACTCGAAACCGGCGAGGAAGAGCTTGCCGTCCTCACGGAAGGATTCGAGACCGTGCGGGATGCGGCATGGAAGATGGCGAAGGAGCTGTCCCGGGCGCGGAAGCGCGCCGCCAAGGCCCTGAAGAGCGGGATGGAGCGCGAGGTCCGCGATATCGGCCTCTCCGGAGCCACCTTCGAGGTGCGTTTCCACGACGGCGACCCGGCCCGGGACGTCCCTCCTTTCGTCATGGGAGGCGTTCGGATCGGCGAGGAAGGCGTCGACCACCCCGAGTTCTACTTCTCTCCGAACCCGGGAGAATCCGCGAGGCCGCTGGCCCGGATCGCCTCCGGCGGCGAACTGTCGCGGCTCATGCTGGCGATCAAATCGCTGGTTCTGACCCGGAGCGGGATTCCCACCCTGTTGTTCGACGAGGTCGACGCCGGCATCGGCGGCAGGGTGGCCGAGATGGTGGGAAAGAAGCTGGCCGCGGTGGCCGAGGCCCATCAAGTGCTGTGCGTCACCCACCTGGCCCCCATCGCCGCCCTGGCGGACTCCCACCACGTGGTGGAGAAACAGGTGCGGGGCGGCCGGACCTTCACCACCGTCCGCCGGCTCGACG
Source organism: uncultured Binatia bacterium (SeqCode) (assembly GCA_965215605.1). Taxonomy (GTDB): domain Bacteria; phylum Desulfobacterota; class Binatia; order UBA9968; family JAJDTQ01; genus JAJDTQ01. The sequence goes on from OZ244070.1 coordinate 719,723, forward strand.
ATACGGAGCGCATCCGGGAACTGGCGCGCATGCTCGGGGGTGCCGAGATCACCGCGCAGGCAGAACGCCACGCGGCCGAGATGCTCAGAACCCATGGCGCCGGCCGGTAGCCTTCCGCGCTTGCCTCCCGGCGGGTCGATCCGGTATGCTGAAAGTCCAACGGGCGGTGGACCTCACCCGACTCCGCCACCGCTTCGATTCGTGTGAGCGTGGGGCCGTAGCTCAGCTGGGAGAGCGCTTGAATGGCATTCAAGAGGTCGCCGGTTCGATCCCGGTCGGCTCCACCACGAGTCGGGATCATCCGGAGGCCGCGTGTCCCAGATTCCAGCAGCGGATGGGGGAGTTTTCGCAGACTACGATCTGGACCCCGCCTGGTACGACGAGATGTTCGGTCCGGACGGGAACCCGCGAGAGGCATCCAGCCGCCTGAACGCGGCCCTGGCGGAACTCGCGCCCGATGATCTGACCAAGCTCCAGGAAGGCGTCTACCGCCATTTCCTCCACGAGGGCATCATCTTCACCGTCCTCGACGCCGACAAGGCCACCGAGCAAATCATTCCCATCGACTGTGTGCCCCGCCTGCTGACGGCGGCCGAGTGGGATCACATCGAGCGCGGCCTCAAGCAACGGCTGGCGGCGCTCAACCTGTTCCTGAAGGATGTCTACCACGACGGACGGTGCCTGCGGGACGGGATTGTACCCATCGACCTGGTGCTGGGCTGCCCCCAGTACCGCATGGAAATGCGGGGGCTGAAGGTCCCGCACGACGTCTACGTGGCCGTGTGCGGCACCGACATCGTGCGCACCCACGACGGTTTCGCCGTCCTCGAGGACAATCTCCGGGTTCCCTCCGGCGTGTCCTACATGCTCGCCTGCCGCAACGCCATCAAGGATGCATTCCCGAGGCTTTACCGCGCGCATCGGGTCCGCGAGGTGGCGGACTATGCCGAACGCCTCTACGCCACGCTCGCGTCTCTGCGCCCGTCGTTGCAGGATCCGCAAGTGGCGATCCTGACTCCCGGCCACCATAACGCCGCATTCTACGAGCACGCCTTCCTGGCAGGGGAAATGGGCATCGATCTGGTGGAAGGACAGGATCTCGTCTTGCGCGACGGCGCGTTGCACGCCCGCACCACGGCGGGGCTCCGCCGGGTCGACGTGCTGTACCGGCGCATCGACGATGACTTCCTCGATCCGGTGCTGTTCCGAAGCGAATCGATCCTGGGGACGGCAGGGCTCTTCCACGCCTACCGCTCGGGCAACGTCGTGCTGGCCAACGCGCCGGGCACCGGCGTGGCCGACGACAAGAGCCTCTACTCCTACGTGCCCCGCATCATCCGTTACTTTCTCGGTGAAGAACCGATCCTGGCCAACATCGAAACCCATCTCTGTCGCGAGCCGGAGGGGCTGGCCTACACGCTGGAACATCTGGACGAGTTGGTCGTCAAGGAGGTCGGCGGAGCGGGCGGCTACGGAATGCTGGTGGGACCCCACGCCTCCGCGGACGAGCGGGCCCGCTACGCCGAACGGCTGCGCGCCGATCCGGCCAACTTCATCTCGCAGCCGGTGCTGGCCCTGTCCCGCGCGCCCTGCTTCATCGACGGCGCCATCGAGCCGCGCCACGTGGACCTGCGGCCGTTCGTGCTGCAGGGACGCGACGAGCAGCACGTGGTGCCGGGCGGGCTGTGCCGGGTGGCGCTCCGGCGCGGCAGTCTGGTGGTCAACTCCAGCCAGGGAGGCGGCTGCAAGGATCTGTGGATACTTGAGGACTGAGGGATCATGCTCGCACGGGTAGCCGCCGAGTTCTATTGGCTGGGCCGTCACGTCGAACGCATCGAGCACACGGCGCGCCTTCTCCGATTCCAGCTCACCCGTCTCGCCGACTCCCCGGCGGACGATTTGAACGTCGGCTGGCAAGCCGTGTACCGTATCCTCGGGCAGGCGCCGGTGGGCACGACCGCGAGCGGTGATGAGGCGGAAGCCATCGTCATCCCCGACGCCTACACGCTGGCCGGCGAACTGGTGGAAGAGCGGTCCAATCCGGACTCGCTGCTGTCATGCTGGGAGTTGGGGCGGGAGAACGGGCAGCGCGTGCGCGCGCAGTTGCCATTGCCCGTGTGGACGTGTCTCAACCAAGGCTACCTCTGGATACGGGACAGCCATTTCAGCGTGGCCTGGTCCAAGGGGCCGGCCGCCTTGGTGAACGAAGCCATTGAACGGCTGCGGCTGTTGGCCGGGGTGGTGGAAGACGTCATGCCGCGGGACGACACATGGCGTTTTCTCGAGCTAGGCCGGTTCACGGAACGGGTCCAGCATCAGGCGGCGCTGCTCGCCTCGTGGGTCGAGCTGAATTTCGAGGAACGGGCCAGCGGCCTCTCGTGGGCCGAGCTTCTGCGGGTGTGCGGGGCCTACGAAGTCTATTGCCGCCGCCACTCTACCGACGTGGGGAAGAAGGAGGCCGTCAGCCTGCTCACCCAGGACCCGGGACTCCCCCGCTCGCTGCGCTTCTCGGTCCAGCGCATCGAAGAGTTGCTGGCGGGTATCGACCCGGTGGGTGCCCGTTACCCCTTGGCGCCGCCGCATCGGATGGCGCTCCGCCTCGTCGCGACCGTCGAGATGGAACCCGCTGGCCTTTCGGCGGAGTCCGCCGCCAGCGACTATTTTCGCTCGGTGGAAAATGATGCCCGGGTCCTCCACCGACTGACCATGGCCGCCTACGTGACCCATTCTCCGGCCGAGGGGCTTGCCACTTGATCGTCACCTACGCCATCGAGCACCGGATGCATTTCAGGTACGCCGCGCCCGCCAGGGACTCGGTGATGACGCTGTATGCGTGTCCTGTCCGCGACCGTACCCAGCTTGTCCGTGAGTTCTCCATATCCACCGACCCGGATGGGTCGCTGTTCGATTTCACCGACCCCTTCGGCAATACGGGGTATTTCCTGGACCGGGCCCGCGACCACGAACGGCTCGCGGTCACCGTCCGTGCCACGGTGGAGGTGGGCCCGTTGGCGCCCACGCCCGAGCGGCTGGAGGCCGGCGCGGCCGAGGCGATCCGGAGCGCGGCAGCAACCGTCGAACTCTGGCCGATGGCCCACCCCAGCCGTTTCACCGGCTGGACCCCTGCGCTGGGAGAGTTCATGGAGACCCACGACATCGCCCCGGGAGAGGACCCGCTGGTGGACGCGCGGGCTCTCTGCGCCAAGCTTCACCGGGTGTTCGAGTACGTTCCGGGAGAGACCCGGGTCGATTCCCCCATCGACCGGATTCTCGAAACCGGGCGGGGCGTGTGCCAGGACTACGCTCACGTCATGGCCGCCGTCCTGCGCGGCTGGGGGCGGCCCTGCCGGTACGTATCCGGTTACCTCGGTCCTCCCGCGGCCGGGGTGGCGAGGTGCGAGAGCCACGCCTGGGTCGAGTGCTGGTTTCCCGGACTCGGCTGGATCGGGTTCGACCCCACCAACGACACCGAAGGCGACGAGCGTCACATCCGGGTAGCGGTCGGGCGCGACTATGCCGACGTCCCGCCGAGCCGCGGCGTCTTCCGGGGAGCGGCCGGTTCGATCCTCGGAACCGAGGTCTTCATCGAGAGATTCGCAGACTAGTGTTGCGCTCGCCGTACGGCATGACGCCCCATCCGGTCAACACGCGCGCCACCTCCGTGACGTCCCGCTGCGTGTAGCCGCCGTGAGCTGGTCCTCGCTGGCGATCCTCCAACGACCTCGCGACCTCCCTGGCGACCCCGGGTTGGTCGAACGTGCATGACAACGTATCCTGGTGAACATATCCAATCTGTGATCCTCGTTACCAGCTGCGATATGTGATATGCGATAGCAGAAAAATCCCCATTCTCCGACTGGCAACGGCGGGGAGCAACCGAGTGAAGGAGGCTGCAACATGACGATCGAGGATGTTCAGAAACTGATTTCAGACAACAACGTACAGCGTGTCGACCTCCTGGTCACCGACCTTATCGGCCGTTGGCAACACTTCTCGATACCTCCTTCCAAAGTGAAGGAGAGTCTCGTCGAACGCGGCCAGGGCTTCGACGGCTCCAGCCTGCGCGGCTTCCAGTCCATCGACCAGTCCGACATGCTGCTGGTTCCGGATCTGGACACCGCCCGGATCGATCCGGTGGAGCCGAAGCCGTCGCTCAAGCTCATCTGTGACGTCGTCGACCCGGTGAACGGGGATCGCTACACCCGCGACCCGCGCTACGTCGCCACCAAGGCGGAAGCCCATCTCATCGCCTCGGGCATCGCCGACAAGGCGTTCTTCGGCCCGGAGCTCGAGTTCTTCGTGTTCGAGAACGTGCGCTTCGGCATGAAGCTCAACTCGTCCTTCCACATCGTCGACTCCAACGAGGCCGATTGGAACTCGGCCCGTGAGGAAGACGACCACAACCTGGGCTACAAGATCCCGCCCAAGCAGGGCTATTCCCCCGTTCCCCCGTTCGACCAGACCGCGGACCTGCGCTGGGAGATGGCGGAGAAGATGGAACAGGTCGGCCTCGAGTTCGAGGTCCACCACCACGAGGTGGCGACGGGCGGCCAGGGGGAGATCGCGACCCGTTTCCAGACCCTGCGCCGGAAGGCCGACGAGACCCAGTGGTACAAGCACATCGTCCGCAACGTGGCCAGGGCCCACGGCAAGACCGCGACCTTCATGCCCAAGCCCCTGTTCGGCGACAACGGCAGCGGCATGCATGTGCATCAGTCACTGTGGCTCGGCGACACGCCACTCTTCTACGAGGCCGGCAGCTACGCCGAGCTGTCGGAGGTGGCTCGCCACTACATCGGCGGACTGCTCAAGCACAGCCCGTCCTTGCTGGCCTTGTGCGCCCCCACGACCAACTCCTACAAGCGTCTGGTCCCGGGCTTCGAAGCGCCGGTCTATCTGGCCTACTCGGCGCGCAACCGCTCGGCCGCGATCCGCATCCCCACCTACGAGACTTCGGCCGCCAGCAAACGCATCGAGTTTCGTCCTCCGGACCCTTCCGCCAACACGTACCTGGCCTTCTCCGCCATGTTGATGGCGGGCCTTGACGGCATACGCAACCGCATAGATCCGGGGGAGCCCACCGACACGGACATCTACGAGCTCTCCGCCGAAGAAGCCGCCATGATTCCTTCCGTTCCCACTTCCATGGAGGAAGCGGTAGCCGCCCTCGGAGTGGACCACCAGTACCTGCTGGAGGGGGGAGTCTTCACGCAGGACGTCATCGACCACTACATCGCGTTCAAGGAGCAGGAATCGAGGGATGTCTTCATGCATCCCGTCCCGGCGGAGTTTTTCCACTACTACCACATCTAGCAGCATGGCCGGCCGGACAGGATCAGCGGAACCCTGGACCGGCCCATAGTTTGGAGGTTTGCAGGCGCATTCGATGAAACCGGAGGTACCGTAGACATGAGAAAGTACGGCATTCCCACAAACGTATTCGACCTCGGCGGACACTTCGGCCGCCTGGCCGTGGCGGGGGCACTCGCCGCGGCATTGGGGTTCTTCTGGTTGGCGACGGCGGCGGACGCCGCCCTGGACAAGGAGGCGCAGTTCGTTCTGAACACGTTCTCCTTCCTTATCTGGGGCGCCCTGGTGATGTGGATGTGCGCGGGCTTCACCATGCTCGAGTCCGGCTCGGTGCGGACGAAGAACGTGTCCATGATCTGCCTCAAGAACATGGGCCTCTACGCCATCGCCGGGATCATGTACTTCTTCATCGGCTACAACCTGATGTACGTGGAGGTGGGCAGCTTCATCGGCACCTTCACTCCTTTCTACGGACCCACGGCCGAGGAAGTCGCGCTGTTGTCCGCAACGGATCAGACGAGGGCGGCGGCAACCGAGGCGGTGATCAAGTCCGACTACGCGACGATGTCGGACTGGTTCTTCCAGATGGTGTTCGTGGCCACCACCGCCTCCATCGTTTCCGGAACGCTGGCGGAACGCGTGAAGCTCTGGAGCTTCTTCGTGTTCATCGTCCTTCTGACGGGCGTCTTGTACCCCATCGTCGGCGCCTGGACCTGGGGCGGCGGATGGCTGGGCGCCATGGGCTTCAAGGACTTCGCCGGCTCCACCATCGTCCATTCCACCGGCGGCTGGGCCGCCCTGGCGGGCGCCATCGTGGTGGGGGCCCGGCGCGGCAAGTTCCGTGCCGACGGCAGCGTCAAGGCCACGCCTCCTTCCAACATCCCCATTGTCACCCTGGGCGTCTTCATCCTGTGGTTCGGGTGGTTCGGGTTTAACGGCGGATCGCAACTGGCCCTGGGCGGCGCCGCCGATGCGGTGGCCATCAGCCACATCCTGGTCAACACCAACCTGGCCGGGGCCGCGGGGTTTCTGGTCGCCCTCGTGATCGAGCGGCCCCTGCTCGGGCGCATCGACCTGATGGCGGGCCTCAACGGCGCCCTGGCGGGCCTGGTATCCATTACCGCGGGACCCGACTTCGCCAGCCACTACTGGGCGGTGATCATCGGCGCGGTCGGCGGCGGCATCTGCGTGGCCGGCTTGAGGCTGCTGGACCTGCTCAAGGTGGACGACGTCGTCGGCGCCATTCCGGTCCACCTGTTCGCGGGCATCTGGGGGACCCTTGCCACCTGCATCGTGGCCGGCGGACACTTCGGCGTGCAACTGCTCGGAGTGGTGGCCGTCGGCATCTTCGTGTTCGCGGCGTCGTGGCTGACCTGGATGGCGCTGAAGCAGGTCTTGGGAGCGCGGGTATCGCTGTCGGTGGAGGAGCTCGGACAGGACGCCGGGGAGCTGGGCATCGAAGCCTACCCCGAATTCGTGGTCATGCCCGATCCCGACGACGTCGACGCGCTCCGCAACAGCGGCTGAACTGCCAAGTGGGTTGCCAGCCGGGACTGTCGGCCCCGGCTGGCAACCCGGCGCCGACAAAACACCTTGACCCGACAAACGGGGATCAGCCCGGCTAAACGTCGGCGGATGCCGAGCCGTCGGCCGGGATGGTGATCCAGAACTCCGCGAACACGCCCGGCTCCGAGTTCACGCCCATAAGGCCTCCGTGCTGGGACACGATGTCCTGGGACAGGGACAGTCCGAGTCCTGTGCCTTCTCCGGTGGGTTTGGTGGTGACGAAAGGCTCGAATATCTTCTTGATCATGTCCGGGGAAATTCCGGGTCCGTTGTCCCAGATCCGGAACTCCACCTGATTGCCTTCGAGCCGGCTGAACAACCGGATCCGCGGCTCATAGGCGGCGCCCTCCGACTTGGCCCGTTCGAAGGTCGCATGACAGGCGTTGGTCACGAGATTGAGGAAGACGCGGCTCAAGTCCTGGGGCACGACCTCGATCTCTCCTATCTGGCCGTCCATTTCCTCTTCCCAGGTCACGTTGAACTGCTGATCCTTGGCGCGCATGGCGTGGTAGGCGAGATCGGCATACTGCTTGAGCAGCGCGTTCAGGTCCACCGCGCGCCGTTCGCCGGACTGAGCCCGTGAGTGGTCCAGCATGCTGCGTACGATGCCGTCGGCGCGCTTGCCGTGCTGGTTGATCTTCTCGAGATTGGCGGTCAAGTCGCCGAGGATCCCCTCGATCTCGTCCCGGGCGTCGTCGGGGACCTGCTCACGGATCTCACCCAACACCTCCCGGGCCTCCTCGATCAACTCGCCGGAAACCTCGGAGAAGTTGTTCACGAAATTGAGAGGGTTCTTAATCTCGTGGGCGATACCGGCGGTGAGCTGTCCCAGCGACGCCAACTTCTCCTGCATGACGACCTGGTGCTGGGCGGTCTTCAAATCCTCGAGCGTCTGCTCCAGCTCGACGTTCTTCTCCTGCAACTCGTCGGCGAGCTTCTCCACCAGATTGAGCCGCTGCACCTCCAGGGCGTGCTTCCGGAACACTTCCAGAGCATCCGCCATGTCGTTCACCTCGTCGTTGCCCCGGACCTCCACGGGCACCTCGAGGTTGCCCTCGGCCATGGAACGCATGGACGCGGCCAGTCCGGTCAGGCGGCGGATCAGGTAGCGGCCGACGAAGATCCAACCGAGCGCGACCACCCCGATCACGTTCACCACGTTGAGGACCACCAGCACGATCATGCTCGTGTTCACGGCCGACGTGGAGGCGTTGCTGGCTTCGTCCGCCTGACGGTCCGCCACCGCCACCACCCTATCCATGGCCGCCAGCAGTCTGGACGCGGTGGCCCGGTTCTCCTCGATGTAGCGGTTCTCCAACTCCGCTTCTCTCAGGATGGCTTCCTGAATGCTGAATATCCCCTCGGGACCCTCCCCCAAAGACTTGAGCCGTTCGAACTCGAAGTCGAGCATCCGGGTGGGAGAAGCACGGGACTCGGAGGACCGGAACGCGCGCTCGAACGAGCCGAGGGCGGCGTTGTAGCGCTCCCGGAGAGGCTGGATCAGGGTCCGGTCGTTCAGCACCGTGGCCTCCGCCAGCAGCCTCGCGGCAAGGTTGGCCTGGGTATGCAGGGTCAGCAGATCCCGATAGCGCACCAGCTCCGCGTAGGACGTGCGCTCCCCCGGAGGCACCGGCCGGTCGTGGATCGCCCTTAGCCCGGTGGCGAGAAAGAACTGCTGATCGTCGATCTCCGGTACCAGAATACGATCGATCTGCCGGGTCATGGCCAGGATCTCGGCTTCGCGGGCATCCAGCCGCCGCTGGGTCTCCCGCCGTAGCGACGAAGACTGCTCGATCTTCTCCAGCGTGGTGGCCAGGGCGCCCGAAAGGGTACGGAGGGCGAGCGCCTGTTCCTGATTTTCCAGCGACTCGCGCACCCGGAGCTCGTCGATCAGCTTGTCGAGCAGTTCGCGGTCCTTGGCGATGGCCGCCTTGACCTCGGCGAGCTCGGCTTCGGAGGAGGCGGAAACGAGGCGCGGTGCCGCGTCGACCAGAGCCGAGCTCGCCTGCGCGGCGCGGATGGCAGCCACCAGGGTGGGGACGCTCTGCTCGGTAATGTAACGCTGTGAATTGCTCACGACCCCGAAAGCCACCAGGGCCACGGCGCTGGCTGCCAGCATCAGCAGCACTCCGGCGCCGAAAGCGACATACATCTTGGCGCCGAGGCCGATACGCCAGCGCTCCACCCGCTTGAAGAGGTCTGCGAGACTCACGGCCGCTCCAGGCGCTGGATCGAACGAAACCGCTCGGAGTCGTCGATCACGGTCAGATAGACCCGATCGGAGCCCTGGTTGTCCGCTTCCCCGTAGAGCAGCATGAAGCCGCCCAGATCCATGTTGCCGGCCTTCTGGAGGGCGGCAATGAACCCCTTGCGGGTGAGCCCGGGTCCCGCCCGGCGAAGCGCCTCCACCGCCACCCGGCCCGTCAGGTATCCTTCGAGTGAAACGAAGCCGGGCTCCGCGTCCGGGGCCACGGCGTGAAGGGACTCATGGTATCGGGCGACTACGGGAATCCGCTTGTCGTGGGGGAAAGGCACCACCTGGGTGACGATGATGTCCTTGCCCGAAGAGCCCAGGGCCTTGGCCAGCGCCGAGCTTCCGACGAAGGAGATGTTCACGAAGACAGGGTTGAAACCGAGGCGCCGGGACCACTTGATGAACGTGGCCACCGGCTGGTAGGCGCCCACGATGATGACCGCCTCGGGGTTGCCCAGCCTGAGGTCCAGTACCGCGGTCTTGACGGCCCGGGTGTTGCGCGGATAGGTGGCCTCCGCGGCCAGCGTCATGCCGCGACGTTGCAGCGCCTGGAGCGTGCCCGAGAGCCCCGCGCGGCCGTAGGAGTCGTCCTGATATAGGATGCCGATGCGTTCCACCCCCAGGTCACGAGTAAGCCGCTCCACCATCTCTTCGGTCTCCTGATAATAGGAGGCGCGTACGTTGATGACCGTGGGCCGTTTGCGCGCGTCGCGGAGGAACTCCGCGCCGGTGAAAGCGCCCACGTAGGGAACGCCGGCTTCCGTCGCGATGGGCTCCGCCGCCTTCGAGGTCGGCGTCCCCACGGCGCCAATCAGCGCAAAGACATGCTGTTCGTTGATAAGGAGGTGGGTATTGGCGATGGCCGCCTCGGGCTCGTAACGGTCGTCGAGGGTGTTGAGACGCAACTGCCGGCCGTGGATGCCGCCGGCTCGATTCGCTTCCTCGAAAGCGGCCGTGATGCCCAGCCGCATCCCTTTGCCCAAGGCCTTGGCGGGCCCGCTCAGGGCACAGGACTGGCCGAAAATGACGCTGGACGGACCGATGCCCGGTGTGAGGGAACCCGGCGGCGGTGTCTGTGCGGTGGATTGCGGAACGGCGGCCAACACCGTCATCGCCACCAACAAGGGCACGACAGCGAACCGCGCGAAGACGTACACGGACTTCAGTTCCTAGCTTCCGTGATAACGCAGGGCCACGCAGGTGATATCGTCCGACTGCGGATTCTCGCCCGCGAACTCCCGCACATGATCCAGCACCCGCGAAGTCACCTCGGCGCAGTCGGCCTGATCGATCCTGGCAAGCAAGGCGTCGAGTCGTCCTTCGCCGAACTCCTCCGAGCCCGGCGCCTCGGCCTCGGTGACGCCATCCGTGTAGAGGAACAGCGTGTCCTCGGCCTGGAGTTGGAAGGAATCGCGTTTGAACACATGGCCGGGAAGCACTCCCAGCGCCACGTCGTGCGTGGTGGGCAGGGGCGCGACTTCACCGTCCCTGTGCACCACCCTCGGCGGATTGTGTCCCCCGTTGCAATAGTGGAAGACGCCGCTCCCGGTGTCGAGCACGCCGTAGAAGAGGGTGACGAACATGCAGTTGTCGTTGTCCTCGGACAGCAGGTCGTTGACATAGCCCAGGCACTGGTCGGGTGTCCCACCCTCCAGGGCCCGGCTCCGGAGCAAAGTGCGGCAAGCCATCATGAAAAGCGCGGCGGGGATGCCCTTGCCCGACACGTCGCCGATGGCCACGCCGATCCTGTCCCCCTCCAGAGTGAAGAAATCGTAGAAGTCGCCGCCCACCTCCTTGGCCGGGATCATCAGGCCGTGGGTCTTGTAACGGTCGGTGGCAGGAAAGCTCCGGGGCAACACCGAAGCCTGCATGTCCCTGGCCACATCCAGCTCATGGCTGAGGGCCACCAACTGGTCCCGGTTGGACAGCGCCTCACGCACCAAGGCCAGGTGCTTGAGGGTCTTGTCGATGGTGATCTCGAGGTCGGTGAAGTCAATGGGCTTGGTGACGAAATCGAACGCGCCCCGGTTCATGGCGGTCCGAATGTTGTCCATGTCGCCGTAGGCGGACACGATGACGGAACGGATGTTGGGCTTGGTCTCGCTGAGTTGCTTGAGCAGGGCGAGGCCATCCATCACCGGCATGTTGATGTCGGAAATGACCATCGCGATGTCGTCATCGTCGTCGAGCATGGCGATGGCCTCTTTGCCGTTGTGGGCAAAATCGAACACCAGCTCGTTCCGGCGGATACGCCGGCGAAACTTTTGAAGCATCAGGGCTTCAAGGTCCACCTCATCGTCCACCACCAGAATCTTGATGGGTTCACCAGCGGACGACAAAACGGCCTCCGCTATCGCTGCTTCCAACTCATCCGGCATCGATCGCGTCCTGACGCGTGGGGTGGATGGCGAGGATCTCACTGAAGCCGCTGATCTTGAACACCTCGGCAATATGGTCTCGCATGGCACAGAGGACGATCTTCCTGCCGCTGGCCTGGAGCTGCTTGGCGGCAAGCAACAGGACCCGGAGCCCGGCGCTGCTGATGTATTCGATGTTCTCGAAATCCACCACCAGCGAACCCTTCCCTTCCTCGATCAACTTCAGAAGAGCCTCCTGGAACGGGCTGGCCGTACTGCCGTCGATGCGGCCGGTGGGAGTTACGATCGTGGTATCGCCGTCCTTATCCATACTGAGATCCAAAACGCTTCCGTTTGCCATCAACTGTCTCCTTTCACAGGTGCACGCAGGGTAATACGGTTGAACCCATCGGTGCGTTGGTAGTCGGGATTCGGAAACAGGGTCTTGGTCAGGAAAACGCCGAGACCACCGATGGGCCGGTCGTCGAGCGCCGCATGTATGTCCGGCTCCGCGGCTTCCTCGAACGGGTTGAAAGGGATCCCCGTGTCATCCAGTTGCGCGACGACCTCGTCCTCCTCGATGCGCAACTCGACCCGGAGTTCCTGTCGCTCCGCCTCGACTAAACCGTACGATATGGTGTTGGTCGCCAACTCGTCCAAGGCCAAGCTCAAATTGTGGATATGCGCTTGTGAAAGGCCGTTGGCTTCTCCGAAGCGCGCCACGGCCTCGGCCAACTCCTTGAGGGCGGACGAGAGTTCCGGCTCGAGGTCGAGCGAAAGACGGGGAAGCGCTGCCTTCATGAGGCCTATCCCGAGCCAATGGCGTCAGTCATGCCGGAACTTGCCATCAGTTTGACCGATCAGTGAAAGACCCTCGCAAAAAAAAGAGCGGTCCGGGCTCACCCGCCTGCCGCATCCACGCCACCCCGGAAAACGCCACAAATGATAGTCGATGGAACGACGCCGTGTCAACTGTGTGCCTTTGACCGCGCTGTCCCCTTTGACGGATGGAAACTGCCTGTGAAACAAGCAACGTGACAACGACCGGTGTACGGATGGTGGAACCGCCCAGAGGAGCACTACGGCTTGCGGATGCTCTCCGTGTTCACCCAACGCACCAGCGCCTTGTCAGGGTCGGCGATCTCCTCCACCGACGCATACCAGTAGGCTTGCCACCCGGCCTCCGGAAGGCCGCTGAACACCATCAGGTTCAAGGGATACGCCTCGCTGTCCGTGCAGCGGCGAAAGTCGTCCCGGAAGAGAAAGACCGGCTTCTGCCAGGCAACGGCCATGCCCAGCTCGACCATCACCCCCTCGTCCGGAGGGCAGCCGTTGACCACGGCGAACAAGCCGTCCGCTTCGCGCACGTCGCTCAGGTCGGCCTGTCCGATGCGGTACGCCCAGCCGGCCTCGGCCTTGTCCACCTGGTTATTGCGCGCGAACGGCTCCCACACCTCTACCCCCAGCGCTTCCAGCGCCGCGACCAGCGTTGGCAGCGGACCCTCGCGCTGCTGCGACGAGAAGCCGTAGGGATTGGCGAGGTAAAGGGTCTTCTTGGAAGGCTGGTTCATCGGAGCATCATGAAGGTTGATAGAGGTAGAGTGACGATCCGCGGATCGTCCGATTTGCCGTGGTCCTCGAACTACGACAATCGGCGCCACATCGGCATCGAGGCGCCGGCGAATCTGCCCCACCAAGTGGCGTCGGGTGGGCGGCTGTACCGGCATGGCCTCGCCCTCCCACCACGGATTGAAACGCCGCACGTTGTCCACGAGGGCGGGAGGGAGGTCGGAGTCTGCCGTAGTATCTTCCACACCGTGAAACAGTGCTGGCGGCTCGTCGCCTCGCGAGCCCGGCTCAGGGGCTGGCTTCATTGCTCCGTGCCTTGGTGGTGACCACCAGCAGCACCAGCATGACCGCCAGCAGAAATGCGCAGCTCAGCCCAAGGGACCACTGGATGCCGATGACGCCGCCCGCGATCCCCACGGTGACGCCGCTGAAGGTGCGCAGCCCGAGGCCGGACATGATGAACAGGCCGATGAGCTGGCCGCGCAGGTGGGCCGGAGAGACGAGCTGCACCAGGGTCTGCGACATGGTCAGGTAGGCCAGGTTGAGGAAGCCGGCGGCGAACAGAAGCGCCACCGCCAGATAGTAGTGACGCGTGAACGCGAACATACCCAACGCGGCGCACCAGAGAAGCGCCAGGACGATGGCGGTACGGGCCCGGGCCTGAAGGAACCCCCGGCTCTCCAGCAGGACGCCGCTCACGAAGGCGCCGGCGCCGTTGGCGGCGAGCAGCACGCTGTAGCCCGCCTCTCCCACCCCGAGGTTGATGGCGAACCCCGGCATCTGGGCCTGGAAGGCGTTGCCGACCACCAAGGAGGAGAGTCCCACCAGACACACCATCGAGACGATGACGCGGTTGCTCCGGGCCTCCCGGAGCGCCTCCAGGGCCCGGGCCCAGGTGACCCGGCGCGCCTGCACCGCCTCGGCGCCGCGGCCGGTATAGGGGACCCGCGACAGCCACCAGGTCAAGGGTATGTAAAAGAGGGCGTTCACCACCAAACTCCACCCTGCTCCCATCCAACGCATCATGTAGCCACCCAGCGCGGGCCCCGCGAGGATCCCCAGTTGCCGGCTGGTGGCGCTGAGGCGGACGGCGCTCTGGAGATGCTCCGGACCCACCATGTCATGGAGGATGAGCTGGCTCCCCGGACTCCACAAGACGCCGGCGATGCCGTGCACCACCAGCAGCGCGCAGGCGTGCCACACGCGGAGCGTCCCGGTCATGATGAAGTACGCCCAGGCGATGGTGAGGACGAAATAGAGAACCATCGCCCACTGGATCACCCGGCGGCAGTCGAAGCGGTCCGACAGGAGGCCGACGTACCACGACAGCAGCAGGAACGGCGACCAGTGGCTGATGACGGCAAACCCCTGCAGTTCCTCCCACTTGAACAGGTCGTAGATCACCCAGTAGCTGATCACGTGCTCGATGTTGTCGGCCATCATGGCCAGCATGGTGTAGGAGAAGTAGGCGCGGAAGTGCGGTTGCCGGAGGGCGCCGAAGGACACGCTGGACTGTTTCACATCCTTGAGGGACCGCTTCTCCGTGGGATCGTTTGCGGGATCGCCGGGCGGTGTGGGTGACGATGGCGGCACGCCCGCAGTGTGGCACGAAGCCCGTCATGGAGACAAGATCCAGACCTCGGACGGTCCACAAGACCGTTGCCTTTCGGCCGGGGTTTGTGGTAGTGGTTCCTCAAATGGGCGGCCTTCTTGCGCGGCCCGGTCAACACGCAAATCCCAAAGACAAGGAGAGCACGATGAAGAAGCTGGTTCTTGAGAGCACCGCACCGTTTCAGGGCTTGTGTGAGTTGGTGGCCTATAAAGAGGGCCTGTTCGAGAAGGAAGGGCTTGAGATCGAGTTCGCCGACCGCGGGACGGGAGACAAGGACACCCACACCGATGTCATCGATCCCAAGGACGCGAATCCCCATGCGAGTCACGGCATGCTCTTCGAGCAGGGCAAGGCCGACATGTACAACGCCTGCGAATGGGGCAACTACTGCCGTGTGCAGGACTCCAGCGTGGACACCGGCCGGCAGATCGGCAGGCGTTCCATCATCGCCTACGCCGGACTCGTGGTACGGCCCGATTCACCGGTCTACACGGCTCAGCAGCTCGCCGACCGGCTGGTGGGAGTACCGTTCTTCTTCGGCACCCACTATCTGACGCTCCACATGCTGGAGGGCTTCCTCACCCGTGACGCGATCAAACTCTGCCAAGCTCCGCGCGGCTCCCGCCACCGTCTCGAATCGGTGATGAAGGGGGAGATCGAAGCCACGCCGCTGACCGAGCCCTACCTCACGCTGGCCGAGAAGAAGGGTTGCCGCATCGTCGTCTCCGCTTCTCTCCACGGCACCGAGGTCGCCTCCGACAACGTGGACGCGGAGACCTACGGGATGTTCAACCGAGCCGTGCGCGAGGCCGTACGCCGCGTCAACGCCGACAAGAAGAAGTACATGCAGTACTTCATCGACTACCACAGCGACGATCCGGAGATCGCCGCCCTGACCGCGGACGAGTTGCGCGAGAGCCGCATCGTGGTGGTGGACCCGGCGCCGATTCCCGCCGACGAGCTGGAGCGCACCGCGGCCTGGATCAAGAGCTGGGGCATGCTGGACGAGCAACTGGCCCCCACGGAACTGGTGAACCTCGACGTCCAGGAGTCGGCTCACTAGAACCGCCCGCGCTTGCGCCGCTCCGGGACGGTTCTCCCAAAGGACTGCCCGGAAACATGCACACAGCAGCAGCCAATTTCATCCGAATCGGGAAGGTCCACACGGGCCTTCCCGATTTTGTTTTGCCGAAGCCGGCGTCGCGCCGGCCGGGGATAGGTCCGAAGCCTCGCCGGACGCTGGCGGCAGCGACGCTGGCGCTGGCCGCTCTCTGGTTCGTCGCCGGCAACGCCGCGGGAGAGTCCGGCGGCCGTCTCGCCGCATCGCGCCCTCTTCCCCACAAGACCGGAACCCTTGCCGGGACGGTGCGCCTTTCCGGCCCGCCGCCTCCTCCCGGCGTCCTGCGAGTGCACAAGGAGCAGGCCTTCTGCGGCTCCCTGGTGCCCGACGAGAGCCTGGTGGTGGCTTCCGGAGGCGCCTTGAAGAACGTCGTCGTCACCCTGCAAGGGCCGGGCCTCGACGGGCGCACGGGGCAACCCCGGAATCTCCTGCTCGACAACATCGGCTGCCGGTTCGCGCCCCACGTCCAGGCCGCCCCGGTTGGCAGCCGCCTGCTGCTCTTGAACAGCGACGTCATACTCCACGACGCCCACGCCCGGGTCGGACCCCGGACCCTGTTCAACGACGGGATACCCCGCTGGCGCCGGGTGACGAGGACACTCCGGCAGCCCGGCCTCGTAAGGATCATCTGCGAGCTGCACCACGCCTGGATGAACGCCTACATCGTGGTGACGCCGGACCGGTTCTTCGCGGTGACAGGCTCCCGCGGCCGCTACGCCATCGACGGCATCCCGCCGGGAACCTACGATGTGCGTTTTTGGCACGAACGATTGGGTGAGGTATCGCAGCGGGTGGTGGTGGGCCCGGGAACGACGCAACGTCACGACGTCACGCTGCCCATGCGGTAAGGCGGGAAAGCGCCCGCCGGCGAGGCCGTGGGACCCCTTACCAGGTGGAGGGAATACTGGCGCGCAACCGCCGGACCCCTTCGGCGGCGCCGCCGGGCGCCTTGTAGACCGAGGAGCCGGCCACCAGCAGCGTGGCGCCTGCCGCGACGACCCGGGCGGCATTGTCCGGCCCCACCCCGCCGTCGATCTCGATGGCGGTTTCCAGACCCCGCTCATCCAGCCTGCGCTTGAGGCGGCGCACCTTGTCCACGCTGTTCTCGATGAAGCTCTGGCCGCCGAACCCGGGGTTCACGCTCATGATGAGGACCTGGTCCAGGTCCGGCAGGATGTCCTCCAGTGCCGTCAGCGGCGTGGCGGGATTGAGCACCACCCCGGCCTTGCTGCCCAGCGACTTGATCTGCTGCACCGTGCGATGGAGGTGCGGACACGCCTCCTGGTGGACCAGGAGGGTGCCGGCGCCGGCCTTGGCGAAGTCCTCCAGGTAGCGATCCGGTTCCACGATCATCAGGTGCACGTCCAGCGGCAGCGTGGTGCTGCGGCGGGCGGCCTCCACCAGGAGCGGGCCGATGGTGATGTTGGGGACGAAACGGCCGTCCATCACGTCCACGTGAATCGCATCCGCTCCCGCTTCGTCCACCTCGGCGATCTGCTGTCCGAGAATGCAGAAGTCCGCGGAGAGAATGGACGGAAGAATGCTAACGTGCTTGCCCATGGTCCGCCGCCTTCCGGCATTCCTCCTCCACCGCCGCGAGCAGCTTGTCGAAGGCCTCGGAGAAGAGCTTCACTCCGTCCTCCAGGAGCTTGTCGGTGATTTCCTTCATGGACACGCCCGCGCGCTCGAGGCCATCCATGGTCGCGGCCGCGTCTTCGACGGCCTCCTCGAGGCTCTTGCGAATCTCCCCGTGATCGCGGAACGCGTCCAGCGTCGCCGGCGGAATCGTATTCACCGTGTCCTCGCCGATGAGCTCGTCGACATACAGGACATCCGGGTAGTCGGGGTTCTTGGTGCTGGTGCTGGCCCACAAGAGCCGCTGGGGCCGGGCGCCCTTGCCGGCCAGCGCCTGCCAGCCCTCGCCTTGCATGATCTCCTTGTAGCGCTTGTAGGTGAGCTTGGCGTTGGCGATGGCGACCTTGCCCATGAGCGCCCGCAGGCTTTCTTTTTGCGCCTCATCCGCGGTTTCGAGCCGTTTCTCGAGGGTACCATCCACCAAGCTGTCGATGCGGGAGATGAAGAAGCTCGCTACGCTGGCGATGCGGCCCACGTCCAGTCCGTCGGCCGCCGCCTTGGCCAGCCCGCGGATGTAGGCCTGGGCCACCTGCTCGTAAGCTTCCCTTGCGAACAGCAGCGTCACGTTGACGCTGATGCCCTCCCCGATCAACTGCTCGATGGCCGGCACCCCTTCGGGCGTGCCGGGCACCTTGATCAGCAGATTGTCCCGCGAAACGGTGTTCCACAGCCGCCGCGCCTCCGCCACGGTCCCCTCGGTGTCGTGGGCCAGATAAGGAGACACTTCCAGGCTGACGTATCCGTCGCGCCGCCCGGTGTCGTCGTATACCGGCCGCAACACGTCCGCCGCGTCCTGGATGTCCCGGGTGGCGATGGCCTCGTACACCCCCTTGGGGTCCGGCGACCCGTCGCTGCCCATCTCCGCGATGATATCGTCGTAGTCGTCGCTGTCCGCGACGGCCTTCTCGAAGATGGCCGGATTGGACGTGACGCCCTTGAGTCCGTCCTCTTCCACCAGGCGCTTCAGCTCGCCGCCGGTGAGGAGCTTCCGCTGGATGAAGTCCAGCCAGACCGACTGCCCATGTTCGCTCAATGCCTTCAACGGGTTCATGTTGCCTCCAAGCCGCCTGCCCGGACGGGTTCGCCGCCCGCCGCTACCGCGCCCGGCCGATCTGTTCCTTGGCCGCTGCGACCACGTCGTCCGCGGTAAAGCCGAATTTCTTCTGCAGGTCCTTGAGCGGCGCCGATGCGCCGAAGGACCGCATGCCGATCTGGTGTCCGCCGATGCCGGTGTACTTGGTCCAGCCGAACACCGAGGCCTGCTCCACCGACACCCGGGCCGTCACCTCCGGCGGGATCACGCTGTTCCGATAGCTCTCGTGCTGATCGTCGAACAGCTCCCAGCAGGGCATGCTCACCACCCGCGCCTTGATTCCCTCCGCCGCCAGCGCCTCGTAGGCCGCCACGCACAACGACACCTCGCTGCCGGTGGCGAGCAGCAGGACGTCGGGCTCGCCGTCCGGCGCATCCGCCAGCACGTAGGCGCCCCGGGCGACGCCGTCCGCCGAGGCGTAGCGGGCGCGGTCCAGGGTCGGCAGCGCCTGGCGTGTCACCACCAGCACCGCCGGCTCGTGGTGCGCCTCCATGACCACCTTCCAGGCCGCCGTGACCTCGTTGGCGTCCGCCGGCCGGATCACCAGCAGGCCCGGCACCGCCCGCAGCGAGGCCAGATGCTCCACCGGCTGGTGCGTCGGACCGTCCTCCCCCACCCCGATGGAGTCATGGGTGAAGATGTGGACCACGGGCAACTCCATGAGGGCGCTCAGGCGGATGGCGCCCCGGGCATAGTCGCTGAAGATCAGGAAGCCCGACCCGTAGGCGCGCACCTTCACCAGCGCCATGCCGTTCAGGACAGACGCCATGGCGTGCTCCCGCACGCCGAAATGGAGGTTCCGCCCGGCCGGGGTCTCCGCCGAGAAGTCGCCGGCCCCCTCGAAGGTCAGGCGGGTCTTGGTGGAGGGCGCCAGGTCGGCGGCGCCGCCCATGAGCCACGGGACGTTCCCCGCCAGGGTGTTCAGCACCTTGCCGGAGGCGTCGCGGCCCGACAGCCCCTTGGGGTCCGCGGGGAATTCGGGCAGGTCCCGGTCCCATCCCTCGGGAAGCTGACGGTGCTGCATCCGGAAGAGCTCGTCCGCAAGCTCCGGATACCGTGTCCGGTAGTCTTCGAGGCGGTCGAACCACGCGTCGCGCAGGGACTTGCCGCGAGATCCCATGCCTCGCCGGAAATGCTCCCGCACGCCGTCGGGGACGTGGAACTGGGCGTCCTCGGGCCAGCCGTAGCGCCTCTTGGTGAGCTTGACTTCCTCTTCGCCCAGGGGCTCGCCGTGGGCGCCGCTGGTGTCCTGCTTGTTGGGCGAGCCGTAGCCGATGTGGCTGTCCACGATCACCAGGGTCGGCCGGTCCGTGGTGTCGTGGAACGTGCGGAAGGCCCGCTCCAGCATCTCCAGGTCGTTGGCGTCGCCGACCCGGACCACGTTCCAGCCGTAGCCCAGGAAGCGGGTGGCGACGTCGTCGGAGAAGGCCAGCGCGGTGTGGCCCTCGATGGTGATCCGGTTGTTGTCGTAGATCCAGCAGAGCTTGGACAGCCTCAGGTGTCCGGCCAGCGACGCCGCCTCGTTGGTCACGCCTTCCATCATGCAGCCGTCGCCGCACAGGGCGTACACCTCGAAGTCGACAAGATCCTCGAAGCCGGGCCGGTCGTAGCGGCTGGCCATCCAGCTCCCGGCGATGGCCATGCCCACGCTGGTGGCGACCCCCTGCCCCAAGGGTCCGGTGGTGGTCTCCACTCCGGAGGTCCAGCGGTACTCCGGGTGGCCGGGACAGCGGCTGTCGAGCTGGCGGAACTGCTTCAAGGCTTCCAGCGGGACGGACAGGGAACCCAGGGTCTCGTAGTCCTTGCTGACCGCCTTGGTCCCGGTCAGGTGGAGCATCGAGTACAGCAGCATGGACGCGTGCCCCGCCGACAGCACGAACCGGTCCCGATTGGGCCAGATGGGATCGTCGGGATCGAACCGCAGGAAACGCTGCCACAGGCAATAAGCCACCGGCGCCATGGCCATGGGCGTGCCCGGGTGCCCGGAGTTGGCCTGCTGGACCCCGTCGATGGAGAGGGTGCGGATCGTGTTGATGCACAGCTCGTCGAGATTGGCGTCGCTCATGGACGATGGACTCCTTTGAAGACCTGGTTGGCGACTCTCTTTCAACAAGTTTGCCAGATGAGTCCGGCCGCATACAACGCGTATCAACGCTTTCGATTGGATTTTTCCCTCGCCAACCGATAATCTCCGGAATCCCCATGGAAAACTTCACTCCGGCGGAACGCGAGCGACTCGCCCCGTTCTTCACCAACGTGGACCGGCCGGTTTTCGGCCTCAGACTGCCGCAGGAGGTGGCCGGGGCGCTGTTCTCGCGCTACAGCCGCTCGGCCAAGGACCTCCGGCGCACGTTTCTGGACGAGTTCCTGGGCGACGCGGACCTCTCCACCATCCTGGACACGCCGGCCCCGGCCGCCGGCGACGACCCGGCCGTGCGCCGCGCGCGCGCCTTCTACGACCGCGTGCTCGTGGGATACGGCGACGACTCGGTGGCCCAGCTCGGCGGCGCCCACGTCGCCTGCGAGGATATCTCCAACGTGGCCGCCAAGGCTCTCGAGGACGCGCGGATCGGTATTGCGCCGCTGGAGAAGTCCACCCGTTACGTCCGTTTCGACCGGAAGGACGCCTCCGGCCGGCACCTGTTCTTCGTCGAGCCGACCCTGGCCCGGTCGAAACACGGCGACGACTACCTGGAGCTCATGGAGCTCCTGTTCGACGCCTACTCGCGGCAGATGGAGCCCATGATCGAGCATGTCCGGAAGTCCGTTCCACTGGAGGAAACGGAACTGCGGCACCCCGGCACCGGTGAGACCGTCGCCTACGCCGAAGCCCGCAAGGACGGGAAGCTCGCCCGCTGGGCGGAGACAGCGTATCGATCCACGGTACGGGCCCATGCCTGCGATATCCTGCGAGGCTATCTGCCGGCAGCGACCCGCACCAACGTCGGCCTGTTCGGGGTGGGACAGGCCTTCGAATACCTGTTGTCCAAATGCCACTCCAGCGACCTCGCGGAGCTCCGCGACCTGGGCGGCGCCATGGGCCGGGAACTGGACACGCTGATCCCCTCGTTCGTGAAGCGGGCTCAGCCCAGCCCGTACCTGTCGGAGACGTTCAGCCACACCCGCTCGCTGGCGGAGGAGTTGGTGACCGAACCCGCGCGGGAAGGCCCGAGCGTCACATTGGTGGATCACGACGGACAGGCGGAAGAGAGGATCATCGCCGCCATCCTGTATCCCCACGCGACGCACCCGCTGTCACAACTGAGGGAACTGGCGGCGGGGCTGCCGGATGAGCGGAAGCAGGCGGTGCTCGACGTCTACATGAAGGGCCGGCGGCACCGGCGCGAGAAGCCGGGGCGCGCACTGGAGCAAGTCTATTACACCTTCGACATCATCGGGAATCTCGGCGCCTACCGGGACCTCCAGCGGCATCGCCTGCTGAGCCAGGAACGGCAGGACTTCACCACCGCCCACGGCTACGACACCCCGCCGGAGATCGCGGAAGCGGGATTCGGCGGCGAGTACCGGCACTGCATGGACCTCGCCGCCGAAGTCCATGAACGGATCCGGAGAGACCATCCGCGGGAGTCGCAGTACGTGGTGCCGTTCGCCTATCGCACGCGATGGTACATGAAGATGAACCTGCGGGAGGCTGTGCATGTCGGCGAGTTGCGGACGATGCCGCAAGGGCATCCCGACTACCGCTGGATCACGCAGGAGATGTGGCGTCAGATTGCCGCGGTGCACCCGCGGCTGGCGGGTTACGCGCGGTTCATCGACTGGAAGACCTACCGCCTCGGGCGGCTGGCGTCCGAGCTCCGGACGGAGTTCAAGAGATCCGGCCGGTAGCAGGGGGCGGGTTTCAAACGTCTCAAACCCGCCCCTGAGGGGCGAAACGCGGCAGCTTCGCGACCCCGCCCCTACGCCGCTTCGGCCGGGGCTTTGGCGTTGGCCTTGGCCTTGCGCCGCTTCCACTCCACCAGACCCCGCCGCAGGTAGCTGGGCTCTATTCCCAGCACGCCGCAAACGGACTCGAAGCTGAGGAAACGCTCATCGTCGACGGCGAAGATCCATTCCTCCGCGTCCCGATAGGCCGTCCGCCTCTTGGCCGTCCGGGCAAAGATATTCTTCCGGTAACAGGCGAGGGCATCCTCGAGGATGGCGAGAAGCAGGTGCTTCTCGGGCTCCAGTGGCGTCCTGCGCTGGACCGTATCCGTATACTGGTCGGCATCCACGCCATCGGCATCGAACAACGTCACGGCATCGAAGGCATCGGCCATTGCGCGCTCCCGAGCCGGGCGGTCGCCGGGCTCCTTGTCCTGGGCCGCAAAAACTGCAACTTTCATAGTGACTTCCGTATCTTCCCTCATCGCTGGCACCGTCCGTTCCGATTAGACTGAAACCGGTTCCCGTGCCCCCCTCCAACCTTCCCTCACTGAGAAAAATCTAAGGTTCCGGCCGGACTCTGTCAAGGAATTCTTTCGGACCGCGCAAACAAATAATCGCAATTCTCGAAGAACTAATCTGAAAAATGCAACATTTCGTGCCGCACGATTCCGCCATGATGGTTGCCATTCCCGCGACGCACCAGTAAACCAACTCGATATAGTGACCCGCAAGATCTTCTACGGCTGGTACATCGTCGGCGTCGGCTTCATCTGCTACCTGGGCTCGTCCTTCGCGCTATCCAGCACCCTCAGCATCTTTCTGAAACCCCTCACGGCCGAGTTCGGCATTTCCCGGGGGGTCTTCTCGTTCATCCGCAGCGGCGAGGTCCTGTTCTCCTCGGTGATAGCGGCCTTGGTAGGACCCCTCATCGACGGTTACGGAGCCCGATGGCTCATCGTGACCGGGGCGCTGGTGGGAGGCGCCGGCTTCATCCTGCTCAGCCAGATCCAGGAGTTCTGGCAGTTCATGTTCATACGATGGCTCCCGGTCACCGTCGGCGACACCCTCATGAGCTACATGGTGGTCAACGTCATGATCTCGCGATGGTTCATCCGCAAGCGGGGGCGCGCCATCTCCATCGCCAACACCGGGAACGGCCTCGCAAAGGCGACCATGCCCCTGCTCGCCGTGTGGCTCTTCGCGCTGGTGGGCTGGCGCAACACCTGGATGGTATTCGGCCTGTTGACCCTGGCCATGGTGGTGTTGCCGGCCTTCCTGGTGGTCCGACGAAGCCCGGAGGATATGGGCCTGCAACCGGACGGCGCGCTGGCGTCTCATGAACCCTTCCCGGGCAGGACTCCGGAACGGGAAGGCCACCAGGCACCCGCCGCCGAAATCACATGGACGCGAAAGGAGGCCGTCCGCACCGGCACGTTCTGGTTGCTGGTCATCACCTACGGAACCGTCACGTTCGGGATCATCGGGTTGAACCTGCATATCTACCCCTACATTACGGACATCGGCTATTCGCCCGAGGTAGCCGCCACGGTCATGGGGGCGATGTCCCTGACACAGATGGCCGGCAACCTCATCTGGGGAGTGGTGGGCGAGCATATCGACGTGCGCAAGGCGGCCGCCGCCCAGTTCCTCCTGCAGGTTTGCGGCCTGGCGCTGGCCCTTGCGTCCCTGGGGCTGGGCTCGGTCTACCTTGGTTTCATCATCTACGGATTCGGCCTGGGCGGGATCCTGGTGATTCGCGAGCTGCTGTGGGCCAACTACTTCGGCCGCGTCTCCCTGGGCCGCGTGCGCAATCTCGGCATCATGATCACCCGGATAGGCACCACCGCCGGCCCGCCCTTCTTCGGATTCTTCCACGACTACACCGGCAGCTATTCCCTGTCGTTCGGCGTCTTCATCGGCGCGCTGCTGCTCTCGGCGTTCCTGGTCCTGGCCGTGCGCCCCCCGGGCAAGGCCGCCCCCTTGGGCGAGGTCCACCAACCGGCGACGCCATGACGCGCCAAACCAACCGGCCGTGGGTCATCGCCGGAGCCGCCTCGTTCACGTTCGGCTCCATTCGCGGCCTTCACACATCCTTCGGCGTCTTCTTCGTGGCTCTCCTCGACACCTTTCACTGGAGCCGCGCGGTCACCGCCGGGCTTCAGACGGCAAACATGGTAACCGATGCCCTGGTATCGCCGTTCATCGGCCGCCTCACCGACCGCCTGGGGCCGCGGCGGGTCGTCATGGCGGGCAGCGTCGTCCTGGCCGCCGGTCTGGTCCTGTGCAGCCAGGTCAGCACGGCGTGGCAGCTCTATCTCTCTTTCGGGGTGGTGATGTCGCTGGGGTTCGCGGCCGGCGGCGTGATCCCCCACGTGGTGGTGGTGTCGGAGTGGTTCCCGTCCCGCCGGGGCCTCGTGCTGGGCATCGTCTACGGGGCGGTGGGCGTGGGCACCCTGATCCTCTCGCCCCTCAGTCAGTGGCTGATCTCCCTGTGGGGCTGGCCGCGCGTGTTCCAGGCCCTGGCGGCGGCCATTGTCATCGTCATCATTCCCCTGGTGTGGAGCACCTACCGGCCCAGCCCGCAAAGCACGCGCGAGCCGGCGGGAGTGAGGGGCGCCGCCGCGGGCGAGTGGTCGGCTTCCCTGGCTTTGAGGAGCATACAGTTCTGGGGCCTGTTCATCTCCCGGATGCTGGGCTCGGTGGGCACCATGCTGATCGTCACCCATCAGGTCGCTCACGTGGTGGACATCGGTTACAGCCACATCTGGGCCGCCGGGGTCTTCGGCGTCATGGCCTTCGTCAGCGCCGCGGGACGCGTGGCCTTCGGCTACCTCGCCGACGCCTTCACCAAGACGGCGGCCTACACCCTCAACATCGCCTGCGCCGCCGTGGGCGTCCTCGCCCTCACCTTGGCAACCGACACCTCGCAGCCCTGGCTGCTCTACGTCTACGTCGGCGGCTTCGGCATCGCCTTCGGCTCCCGCGCCGTCATCCTCTCGGCCATCACCGCCGATATCTTCGCCGGCAAGGGCTTCGGGACCATCTTCGGGTTCTCCGTCGTAAGCGTGGGCGTCGGCGGCGGGCTGGGCGCCTGGCTGGGCGGCGCGCTGCATGATCTCACCGGCACCTACTTCGTGTCGTTCACCGTGGCCAATTCGCTGCTGCTGGTCTCGGTGCTGGCGGTGTGGGTCACCGGGCTCGACTGGATGCGCCGGTTCGACCGGCGGCTGTGGCCGGTTCCGGGCAAAGATTGACTCGGACGGAGCGATTGCCTAGTTAAAGAGTCTTCCTGAACGCATCAAGCCCGCGCGTACCGCACCCCCGCTGCCGGAGGAGAAAAGCATGAGCCGACCGCCCGTCATCGACGCCCAGGACCGCCGTGAACCCTGATTCCACCCACCGCTCCGCAAGCCCTGGGATCTTCTATGGCTGGTACATCGTCGGCGCCGCCTTCCTGGCCAACATTTCCTGCGCCTTCTTCCTCTCCAGCACCCTCAGCGTCTTTCTGAAGCCCGTCACCGCCGATCTCGGCGTGTCCAGGGGGATCTTCTCGCTGCTGCGATCGGGTGAGCATCTCCTGTACGCCCTCATGGCGCCCTGGGTGGGGACCAAGCTGGACCAGTACGGCCCGCGCGGCATGATGGTCGCGGGCGCGGTCCTTTCGGCCGTCGGGTTCCTGCTGCTGGGGTGGGTGTCCTCCTTCTGGCAGTTCGCGTCCGTGCGCGTGACCCTGATGGCCGTAGGCCATGCGCTGGTCTGCTACTTCGTGGTGAACGTCACGGTGGCCCGGTGGTTCGTCAGGATGCGGGGGCGGGCGCTGGCCCTCTCGCACCTCGGGCACGGCGTCGCCAAGGTGGCCATCTCCGCGGCGGTGGGCTGGCTCTTGACGTTCATCGACTGGCGCCAGGTCTGGACCCTGTTCGGCGTGCTGGTGGTGGGGCTGGCGGTCATCCCGGTGGCCATTTTCATGCGGCGAAGCCCGGAGGACGTGGGGCTTCATCCGGACGGCGACGACGCCCGCGGGCCGGCGGGCGGCACGGTCGACGGGAAAGGCCGGACAGCGAGGACCGGGGACGAACCGGAGCCCGACATCCGCTGGACCCGAAAGGAAGTGCGCCGGACGTCCACCTTCTGGTTGATCATCCTGGCATTCGGCATGGTGGACATCGGCATCACCGGCCTCAACCTTCACGTGGTCTCCTACGTTTCGGACCTGGGATTCGGCGGAGTTCCGGCCGCCCTGACCATGACCGTCATCGCCGGGACGCAAGCGACCTCGGGGCTCTTGTGGGGCTTCGTCGGCGAGCGCGTCAGCGTCCGCAAGGTCATCTCGTTCCTGTTCCTGGTGGAAGCTGCCGGGCTCTACGTGGCGGCCAACGCGCAGGACCTCTCGACCATCTACCTCGGGTTCTTCTTCTACGGCCTGGGGCTCGGCGGCGCCCAGGTGCTGGAAGAAGTCATGTGGGCGAACTATTTCGGCCGGATCTCGCTCGGCACCGTCCGCGGCGCCGCCCTGCAGATCGTGCTGTTGTGCGGGGTCTGCGGGCCCCCGTTCTTCGGTTTCGTGTACGATTACACCGGGTCCTACCGGATCTCCCTCTTCCTGTTCATGACCATGCTGCTGATTTCATCGGCGCTGACGCTTACAATACGCAGGCCGCGGCGCCCGGCCGGGCTCGAACCGGCCGGGTGATCGGCCGGCCCGCTCAAGGGAATGCAGAAATCCGCTAGACCCAGGCTGTTCTACGGCTGGTACATCGTCGGCACCGGCTTCGTGGTGCAGCTCGCCTGCCCCTTCTACCTTTCCAGCACCCTCGGGGTGCTGATGAAGTCCATCACCGCCGATTTCGGCGTTTCCCGCGGAACGTTCTCGCTCATGCGCGCCATGGAACTGGTGAGCTACGCCGGCGTGGCGCCGTGGATCGGCTCCCTGCTGGACCGCTACGGCGCGCGCTGGCTCATGGTCATCGGCGCGGCCATCTCCATCGCCGGCTTCCTGCTGCTGGGATACGCCCGCAACTTCTGGGAATTCACGTTGATACGGGTGGGGCCGGTATCCATCGGCCACGCCCTGGTGTGCTACTTCGTGGTCAACGTCACCATCTCCCGCTGGTTCGTGAAGAAGCGCGGCCGGGCCGTGGCCATAGCGCACCTGGGACAGGGCATCTCCAAGACCGCCATCGCCCTGGTCGCGGCGGTGCTCCTCACCGCCATCGGCTGGCGTTACGTGTGGATCCTGTTCGGGGGCTTGGTGATCTTTCTCATCCTGATCCCGGCGGCGGTGTGGATGCGGCGGAGCCCGGAGGACCTCGGGCTGCACCCCGACGGCGCCCCCGAACCCTACGGGTCCCGTGACGAGACCTCCGCGGACCGGCCCGGCGGCCATCGGGCGTCCGCCGACGTGAGCTGGACCCGGCGGGAAGCCATGAGCACGTCCACCTTCTGGCTCATCACCTTCATCTTCAGCACCGTCGACATGGGGGTGGCGGGCTTCAACCTCCACCTGGTCCCGTTCATATCCGACATGGGCTACTCTGCGGTATGGGCCGGCTCGGTGCAGACGGTCAGCGCCGCGACCCAACTCGGCTCGGGCCTTCTGTGGGGATTCGCGGGGGAACGGGTCAGCGTCCGCAAGGCCACTGCGTTGATGTTCGTCATACAAGCCTCGGGGCTCGTCCTCGCCATCCAGACAACCGAGTTGCGCTGGCTCTATGTAGCCTTCTTCCTCTACGGGGCCGGCCTGGGCGGCGCGCAGGTCCTCCAGGAGGTCATGTGGGCCAACTACTTCGGCCGCATATCCCTCGGCACGGTGCGGAGTCTCAGCGTGCCGATCCTCCTGCTCTGCGCCGCCACCGGCGGCCTCGCCTTCGGCTACCCCTACGACTACACCGGCAGCTACGACCTGTCCCTGACCCTCTTCATCGCCGTGCAGGTCCTGTGCGCGGGAGTCACGCTGCTCATCCGGCGGCCGGTGAAAACCGCGCCGCTTGCGGCCGGCAGCGCCCTCCGCTGACGGCTCCGCGTCCCACCCAGAAATATCAGCCTCCGGGTCCGACCATCCCTTAAGTCCGCTCCGAAACGGACGACTTAATTTATATAGGCGCCTACATCGGTTCGAGGACTTGAACTCAAGCAAGGAGGACTACCAAAATGCAGATTCTGGACTTTTTCACCCAAAATGATTCTATCGTGACATCATGGATACTGGACCCGGACGGCGACGATCTCGACCTGGAGATCCACGGGTGCGGTTGTGGATGCGGGTGCGGTTGTGGATGTGGCTGCGGATGCGGCTGTGGATGCGGGTGCGGGTGCGGATGTTCCTGCTCGTGCGACAACACGGGTGCCAACGAAGAAGACAGCGATGACTACAGTGCGCCGGAAAGCAACTATGCCGACAGCGAAGACTTCTCCGGACCGGAGTACGCGCTTGAGGACACGCCGGCTCCAGCAGATACCACCGCTTCTACGGACGATGCATCATCTGTCATTTCAGGTTGTATCTCCTCGGCGGCAACGTCATCATTGGGGTTGGACCCTGTAGCCGAACTGACGGGCGAACACTACGATCCCAACGTGGACGAGGATTTTATCACCACAGGAACGCGTGGTCTTGGAGACATGATGTCGCCTCCCACCAACATTCCGGCCGTAATAGAGACGATTGGAGCTGCCCTAGGCGATCCGGATTGTCAAGCGACGATTGGTAATGCTGTCGACGCCGCCATTGACGGGTTCACTGACGTCCTGAGCGAAGTCGATCAACAGCTCAAGGCGGCCGATGAGTCCATACAGAATGCGGCCGGCTCGCTGCGTAACTGAGGTGACCTCGTAACATCGCATAATCCGAGAGTTTGCGTCCCTCCCGCGGGGGATGCAAACCCTTCGGGTTCGACCGGATTCTCCGAGAAGCAGAGGGTTGGAGACACCATGACAAAACACTCTTGCGTGAAACATTCGGCATCCGTCACCCTGGCGTTGTCTCTGCTCTGGATCGTCTTGGCCATCAACCCTTCCGCTGGTCAAACGACGCCAACCAAAGGCACACCGCTCCACCTATGTCTCGACACCCACAGGGACTGGAGCGCACGGGTTGACGCATGCCGTGCAGCCGCTGAGCAAGGGCACTCGGAAGCCCGGTACCATCTCGGCGTCATGCACTTCAAGGGGCGCGGTGTACCGCGCGATGCCGGCCAGGCGAGGTATTGGTACCGACTTGCCGCCGATCAACGACACCCGAAAGCCCAGTACAATCTCGGAACCATGTACGCTTTGGGCCAAGGCATTCCCAAGGACCTCGAAGCAGCGTTGCGCTGGTACCGCTCGGCCGCCGAACAGGGAAACCTGGCGGCACAGTACAACCTGGGGACGATGTATTTTCGCGGACACGGGACACAAACGGACCACGCCGAAGCGCTACGCTGGTACCGCTCGGCCGCCGAACAAGGATTTGCCTTGGCGCAGACCCAACTGGGGACAATGTACCACTCCGGGAACGGAGTACCCCAGGACTACGCTACGGCGTTGCGCTGGTACCGCTCGGCCGCCGAACAAGGAGACCCGCGCGCCCAATACAACCTTGCGACGATGTATGACAAGGCACACGGAGTGGCCCAAGACTACACGAAGGCAATGCACTGGTTCCGGTTGGCGGCCGAGCACCGGCACGCAGGCGCACAGTACAACCTCGGTGTGATGCACTCAAAGGGCCACGGCGTACCCGTGGATTATGTCAAGGCCGCTCAATGGTACCGTAAGGCCGCTGAAGGCGGATTCGCCCTGGCACAGTTCCAACTGAGTCTCATGTACATTCAAGGACACGGGGTTGGTCGAGATCTCGTACTCGCGTACATGTGGCTCGACTTGGCAGCCACCGATAACACCCAGCCATGGACGGTCGCGCGTGATAAATTGGGAGAAACAATGGCACTCGAGCAGGTAGCAAAAGCACGGCAATTGGCACGCGCATGGTCGGAGAAACTTCGGCAGAGCAAGTAGTCTGTCAGGATTGACGGACGATCCGCGGGCATTGGCATCACCGGCTTGACCCTTCTCGTCACCAGCCGGTGGTGCACCCGCTGTTCCCTACCCTACGGCGAGTAGGTCTTCCCCTTGCGGTCGGTGACGAACAGCTCGGAGGGCAGCTCCGTGCCGATGCCCTTCTTGCGGGCGGCCTCGTAAAGGATCCGGGCGGTGGCGGCGAACTGGATGCCCATGCCGGTGTTGTTCTTGAAGACGACGATCTCGTCGTCGCTCTCGCGGCCGCGGCACTGGCCGGTGAGGAGCTCGCCCAGCTCGTGCAGGTCCTCCTCCTTGATGAGGCCGCGCTCGATGCGGGGGAACAGCTCCGCCTGCCTGTCGAGAAAGACCTGTCTGCGGAAACCCACCACGATCAGGCCGGCGCGCTCGATGACGGCGTCGTCCAGCTCGTGGCGGGACAGGTAGCTGTCGCCGCCCACGATGCTGTTAACGAACGCCCCCTTCTCGAGCCACTCGCCCTTGATGACCGGGTCCACGGTGTTGGTGGCGGCGGTGACGATGTCGCTGCCGCGCACCGCCTCTTCCGCGGAATGCACCGGCACGATCTCCACCCCGGCCTTCTCGGTCATCTCCTCCGCGAACCGCTCGCGGTTGGCGCGGGTGGGGCTGAACACCTTGACCGTGTCGAGCTGCCGCACGGCGCAGGCCGCCAGAAGCTGCGTCTTTGCCTGCTCTCCAGAACCCACCAACCCCATCACCCGGGCGTCCTCCCGCGCCATGTGCTTGGCCGCTACCCCGCTGGTGGCGCCGACCCGGAAAATGGAGATGAAGTGGTCGTCCATGATGGACAGGAGCGAGCAGTCCTCCATGTCGAACAGGAACACGAGGCCGACGTAGTCGCCGGGGTAGATCCGCCGCTTGGTGCCCGCCACCTCCTCTTCGTCGGAGAAGGTCGAGTCGATGCGGAGCCCCATGGACTTCATCCCCGGCACCAGCCCCATGATGTTGTTGAAGTAGTACTGGAAACCGGGCTTCTTCCCCGGCGCCTGCACCCGGAGCCGGGCGCGGGGCGAGTTCACCGCGCTGCCCTCGCCCATCTCCCGATAGGCCTGCTCGATGGCGTCGATCTCGTCCGCCATGGGGACCAGATCTTCCAGTTGTTCATTCTTGAGGACCAGAACCATTCGTCTCCTCCGGGAAAGTCTCGGCGGAACCATTCCCGCCTCTCTCTGTCATTCCCGTGGGGGCGGGAATCCAGGGGTGGCCACGGGGCGGCCTGCGTCTAGTGTCCGCCCCCCGCCTGGATTCCCGCCTTCGCGGGAATGACGGTTGTTGGGAAGTCAGCGTCATCGGCCGGGCGTACGCGGCACAGGAACGACCGGTGCGGCAGCGAGCCGCTGATGGGGTCGCGGTACTCCGAGTCCACCAGCCCGTTGGGATTGGCTCCGAGCCCGGAGAAGGGATCGTGGCCCGGAAGCTCCAGCTCCGGGCAGGGCTGCCACCAGCCGTGTTGCGCGCAGACCACGCCGGGGATGATCCGGGTGGTGAGGTTCGCCCGCACCTTGACGGCACCCTTCGGGCTTTCCACGACCATCCATTGCTTGTGCTCGATGCCGTGCTCGCCGGCCGTATCCGGATGAAGCTCCGCGGAGGGCTCCGGCGCCGCCTTGCGGAGACTGGGAAGAGCCCGGTGCTGGCTGTGGATGAAGGTCGTGAACTTGGCGTTGGTGAGGACCAGGGGATACTCCGCGGCAAGGTCCGGCCGGCTCGTGGGACTCAGGGCCGGCTCCTCGTATTCCGGAAGCGCCGGGAACCCGTGCTCGGCCAACCGGTGCGAGTAGATCTCCACCTTGCCGGACGGATTGTTGAAGCCCTTCCGCCGGCCTTCGTCGTCGGTGTCCGCGTATTTGCGGTAGCGCCGGGGGCTCTCCAGGGTCACCCCGCCCGGGTGCGCCTTGATCTCGTCCAACGTCATTCCTGTGGGTTCCAACTGGTGAGCATAGGCCGCCTCCACGTCGCCGTCCCAGAAATCGTCGCCGAAGCCCATGCGCCTGGCCAGCTCGAACACCACCCAGGTGTCCGAGCGCCGCTCCGCCAGCGGCTCCACCGCCCGGCGCCGGTACTGGACGTGGGTTCGGGCATCCACCCGGTGGCGGAACCCGCCGCAGAGGTGGCCCATCTCCAGGAAGCTCGTGGCGGGCAGCACGTAGTCGCAGAGCTGGGCCGTGGGGGTCATGAACAGCTCGGTGGCCACCCCAAGCTCCAGGGCACACAGCGCCTCGCGCCCGCGTCCCGGGTCGCCGTTGGAGATAACCGTGTTGGAGCCCAGGTTGATCAGGGCACGGACCGGATACGGACGGTCCTCCAGGATGGCGCCGTAGACGTCGTGGGCCGCCACCGCGCCCGCGGTCGCCGGCGGGCCCAGCGGCTTCTCGTCGAGGCCGATGCGCCTGGCGGCCGCCTCGGCGGGGAGGAACTCCTTGCCGTCCACCCCGCGAAACGGTGCCATGGGCAGCATCAGGTTGCCCCCCGGCGCGTCGATGTCCCCCAATAGCGCGTACAGGATGGATATGGCCCGGCTGGTCTGGCTCGCGTTGGTGTGCTGGCCGACGCCGTTCCACATGAACATGCTCACCGGGCGGTTGTCGCTGAGGACACGCGCCGCTTCGCGGACCTGAGCCGCAGGGACGCGGGTGACGCCCTCGGACCGTTCCGGCGCGTGGGACGCGGCCAGCCGGGCCAGGGCGGCGAACGCCGGCTCGCACGATAACGCCCCGCCGTCCCCGTCCGGTACGCCGAGCTTCCCGAGCAGCGCCGGGCGCACGCCGTCTTCGATGCAGGCCCGGGCGCCCGGATCGTAGGCCGCCGCCCGCTCCGCCGCTTCGTCCCACACCATATAGCGGTCCGGACTGCCTCCCTCCGCCACGTCCGCCTCGGTCAACGGCTCTCCGGTGTCCGTTCGCAGGAGGAACGGCCCGTTGGTCCAGTCGCGCACGAAGTCCTCGTCGTAGCGTCCTTCTTCGATCATCACGTGGATGATGGCCAGGGCCAGCGCGCCGTCGGCGCCCGGGCGCACCTGGAGCAGCACGTCGGCCTGACTGCCGAGGCCGACCTTTCGCGGGTCCACAACCACGACCTTCATGCCGCGCTTGCGCGCCGTGACGACGTCCTGGGCCAGCATCAACTGGGTGGAGCTCGGGTTGTGGCCCCACAGGAGGAAGGCGCCGCTGTGGAGCACGTCCGGGGACGGCTGCGGCACGCCGAAGGTGTAGCTGAACATCGTGTCCCGGTGCCAGTTGCAGACGTGGGTCGTGGACACCGAGTTCGGGCTGCCGATGCGGTTCAGCAGGCGCGACGACCACCCGTTGACATCGTCCGTCGAGGTGCCGCTGGCGGTTCCCCGGGCCATGGCGATGGCCTCGGCGCCGTAGCGCTCCCGGATGCCGAGCAGGCGCGCGGCGATGTCGTCCAGCGCCTCGTCCCAGCCCACCCGTTCCCAGCCCGGATCCTGGGCGCCCTTGGGGTTCGTGCGCCGCAACGGATGGTCCAGACGCTCGCGGTTGTAGACCAGCTCCGGGGCCGCCTTGCCCTTGACGCAGATGGCGCCGCCGTTGGGGTGGTCGTGGTCCGCGTCCAGCCGGGTCACCCGCCCGTCTTCCACCGTGGCCACGGTGGCGCAGTGGGCGGTACACAGCACGCAGTAGCCCCGCACCTTCTCTATCCGAGGTTCCGTCATCATGCTGATAGTCCGTGGTTCGCGGCCGTCGGGGCGGCCCGTCAATCGTCGCGGTTGGGCACCCCCACGAAGCCGTCGCCGCAGCCCGCCTCCTGGGCCGCCCAGCCGCCGGCCACGCGGCCGCTGAAGATGGACGGCCCAAGCATCGTCCCCTCGAGGCCCGCGCGGCCGTTGATGTGTCCGCCGGCCATGCCGGCCACCTCGCCCGCGGCGTAGAGGCCGGGGATCGGCTCGAAGTGCTTGTTCAACGCCCGGCAGCGTATGTCCGTCTTCACCCCGCCGAAGTTCTTGCGCGCCAGCGGAAAGATCTGGATGGCGTAGTAGGGCGGCGTGTCGAACTTCCTGGAAAGCTTGAGCGGCTTGCCGAACTCGGGCTCCTTTTCAAGTCCCTGCTCGCACGCCTGGTTGTAGCGTTCCACGGTTTCGAGAAAGGCCGGCACGTCCACCTCCGTGAGCCGGCCCAACTCCTCCAGGGAGTCCGCCTTCTTGATGAACGGGGAGTTGTCCAGCAGCTCCTG
Source organism: uncultured Binatia bacterium (SeqCode) (assembly GCA_965215605.1). GTDB lineage: Bacteria > Desulfobacterota > Binatia > UBA9968 > JAJDTQ01 > JAJDTQ01. The sequence continues at coordinate 754,361 of OZ244070.1, forward strand.
GACCTTGTCCCGGTCCACCTTTTCGCCGGCCCGGTAATAGGGGTCGGCGATCTCCAGCTTGGCGGTCATGGGCGTGTCCACCACGGCCCAGGCGTGGCGCGGGTTTTGGGCCATCAGCGCCGGCGAAGCGGAGTTGCCGCCCGACAGCGCCTCGTTGTGAAACCGCACGCCCTGCTGGTTGATCCAGATGTAGCCCGGGGCCTGGCGGAAGACCAGGCCGCGTCGCTGATTGGGGTCGCGATAGTCCGGCGTGGCGTAGACGTAGAACCAGATGTGGTCCATGTGGGTCAGGTAGCCGCCGGCCTGTCTCACCAGCCGGTGGCCGGTTCCGGTGGAGCCGCGGCCGGAGCCCTCCATGACCTTTTCGCCCTTGAGGGCGGGGTTGGCCTCCAGCACCATGTCGAGGTTGGAGTTGAACCCGCCCGTGGCCACCACCACCACCCGGCTGTCCACCTCCACGGCTTCGCCGGTGCCTGCGTCCTTGCCCAGGAGGCCGGTGACCCGGCCGTTCTCGCGCTTGAGCTCGGTAATCTCGGTATTGGACACGATCTCGCCGCCGCGCTCCCGGAACGCCGAGATGAGATGCGTCATCAGGCCAAGCCCGCTGTTCTGGGCCCGGGTCCAGCGCAGCACCGTGTTGCCCTCCTGCTGCTTCATGTCCACCCACTGGACGCCCATGCGCTCAGCCCAGAAGTAGAGGTCGTGGAGCGAATGCTCGATGTAGTAGCGCGCCCAGACCTCGTCCACCGAAGGACCGCCCCACCTGATCCAGTCGTTGAAGGCCAGGTCCGGCGTGTCGATGATGCCGTTGGCCTTCTGGATCGGCGTGCCCACGATGAGGCAGCCGCCGCCGGAGATGATGGCGGCGCCGCCCAGATCCGGCGCCTTCTCGAAGGCAATGGCGTTTGCGCCGGCGTCACGGGCCTCGATGCCCGCGGCCATTCCCGCCCCGCCGGAGCCGACGATGGCGATGTCGGTGGTGTAATGCTTGACCTGCGACATGTTGCTTGAACCCCCTGGAACGCGATTCGGGATAACCTACTCCCTAGCGCGGCGGGGGGTCAAGCCGGGCAGGAGCATCAAAGGAGCCCCTCCCGGTTGAAGCTGAAGAAACGGTCGTGCCCCACCACCACGTGATCGTGGACGCGCACGCCCAGCACCTCGCCGACCTGCCTGAGACGATGGGTGATGTCCACGTCCTCCCGGCTCGGGGAAGGGTCGCCGCTGGGGTGATTGTGGACAAAGATGACGCCGGCGGCGGACTCCCGGATCACCGGGTTGAAGACCTCCCTGGGATGGACCACGGACGCCGTGAGCGATCCCTCGGAGATCTTGACGTCCCGGATCTTGCGGTTCCGGTTGGTCAGCAGGACCACATAGAACGACTCCCGCTTGGCGTTTATGCAGCGGGGCCGGAAATGGCGGAAGACCTCCTCGGGCGAGCTCAGCAACTGGCCGGCCTCGCACCGGAGATCCTCCCGGCGCCGGCCGAGTTCCAGGCACGCCTTGATGCGGGCGGCCTTGGCTCGGCCCAGGCCCTTGAGCCCCGTCAATTCGGCGATGGAGGCGTCATCGATGCCGCTCAGGCCGCCGAATTGCATCAACAGCGCTCGGGCGTGATCCAGCGCGCTCTGGTGCTCTCCGGCACTGCCTGTGCCCAGCAGGATCGCCAGCAGCTCCGTTTCCGTAAGGTGCTCCGCTCCCCTCTCGAGGAGCTTCTCCCGCGGACGGTCTTCCACCGGCCATTGATTGATTCGCGTCATGGTGAGCCCAGGTTCCCAGGAATCAGCTCCTAGGAATAAGTTCGGCACTTCCCGGAGGAACTTTAGGGCTCGATGGCGGGTAGATCCCGCGGGTGAGGTGAGGCTAGTGTCGCGGAACGCAACACTAGCTTCTTTCGAAGGTCCCGCTCTTGCCGCCGCTCTTGTGCACGAGGGAGATGTCGCCGACGGTCATCTCCCGGTCCACGGCCTTGCACATGTCGTAGATGGTGAGGCCGGCGACCGAAACCGCGGTGAGGGCCTCCATCTCCACGCCGGTCTGGCCGGCGATCCGGACGGTGGCCTCGATCTCCACGGACGGCGGATTCTCCCGAGGAATGAGCTTGACCTCCACGCCGCTGATGTTGAGGGGGTGGCACATGGGGATGAGCTCGGAGGTCTTCTTGGCGGCCATGATGCCGGCGATGCGCGCCACCGTGAGGACGTCGCCCTTGGGGATCTGCCCCTCGGCGATGGCCGCAAGGGTCTCCGCCCGCAGGGTCACCACGCCCCTGGCCACGGCCACCCGCCGGGTGACGTCCTTGCCGGTGACATCCACCATCCGCACCCGCCCCTGCTCATCGACATGGGACAACTTGGCCATCATGAATCCTCCGAATCGCCCGGCGCTCAGTGTATCGCCCGGAACCGCGAAAGCAAGCCGCCCCAACCCGCCCGACCTACAAGGGACACGGTCCGTATGCTAAAAACCAAGCCATGGCAGATCAGACTCACTACCGCGTCATCATCCTCGGATCGGGGGCGGCCGGGCTCACCGCCGCCCTCTACACGGCCCGCGCCAATCTGGAGCCGCTGGTGGTGGAAGGCTCCCAGCCCGGGGGCCAGCTCACCATCACCACCGACGTCGAGAACTACCCCGGTTTCCCGGACGGCATCATGGGCCCGGACATGATGGACCAGTTCCGCAAGCAGGCGGAACGCTTCGGCACCAGGATCGTCTTCGGGGACGTCACCGAGGTGGAGATGGGGACACGACCCATCGCACTGCAGGCCGGCAAGGACCGCTACACCTGCGACGCCCTGATCGTCGCCACCGGCGCCACCGCCAAGCTGCTGGGGCTCGAGGCCGAAAACCGGTTGATGGGGCACGGGGTCTCCGCCTGCGCCACCTGCGACGGGTTCTTCTTCAAGGACAAGGAACTCCTCGTGGTAGGCGGCGGCGACACCGCCATCGAAGAAGCCACGTTTCTCACCAAGTTCGCCAGCAAGGTCTCCATCGTGCACCGCCGCGACCAGCTCCGGGCATCGAAGATCATGCAGGACCGGGCCCGGGCCAACCCCAGGATCGAGTTTATCTGGGACACCACGGTGGCGGACATTCACGGCGACGCGCAGGACGGCGGCGTCAGCGGCGTCACGCTCCGTAACGTGAAGACCGGCAACGACGAAGCCTTCGCCTGCGACGGCGTCTTCATCGCCATCGGACATCAACCCAACTCGCAACTCTTCGAAGGCCTCCTGGAGATGGACGAGTTGGGCTACATCAAGACCCACGACGGCACCAGGACCGCCCTGGAAGGCGTCTTCGCCTGCGGCGACGTCCAGGACCGCATCTACCGCCAGGCCGTCACCGCCGCCGGCAGCGGCTGCATGGCGGCCATCGACGCGGAGCGGTATCTCACCGAGTTGGAGAGCCGCTGATCCGTCGGCGCCCGGGCCCTTCATCCCAGGTCACTACTCGCCGCACGAGTACCACTCCAGACCCTGCGGCGTCATTCCGGACTTGATCCGGGGTGACGGAGTGGGGGTGCCGTTCAGCCCTGCACCGGCCGCACCGGAATCCCCCGCTCGTCCAGGTAACGCTTGCACTCACCGATGGTGTATTCGCCGTAGTGGAAGATGGAGGCGGCCAGGGCGGCGCTGGCGTGGCCTTGGGCGAAGCCCTCGCGGAGGTGCTCCGGACCGCCGACGCCGCCCGAGGCGATGACGGGCACGGTGACGCGGTCGGCGATGGCGCGGGTGAGAGGCAGGTCGTAGCCGTCCTTGGTGCCGTCGCGGTCCATGCTGGTGAGGAGGATCTCGCCGGCGCCGTATTCGGCCATGCGTTCGGCCCAGTCGCAGGCGTCGATGTCGGTGGGCTTGCGGCCGCCGTGGGTGAACACCTCCCAGTGGTCCTCCACCTGCTTGGCGTCGATCGCCACGACGATGCACTGGCTGCCGAAGGTCTCTGCCGCTTCCCGTACGAACTCCGGGCGGGCCACCGCCGCGGTGTTGATCGAAACCTTGTCGGCGCCGGCCTTGAGCAGCCTGCGGATGTCGGCGTTCTCCCGGATGCCGCCGCCCACGGTCAGGGGCATGAAGATCTCGTCGGCGGTACGCGCCACCACGTCCAGGATGATGCCGCGCTGCTCGTGGGAGGCGGTGATGTCCAGGAAGCAGAGCTCGTCGGCTCCGGCGGCGTCGTAGGCCCGGGCCACCTCCACCGGATCCCCGGCGTCGCGGATCTCCACGAAACGGATACCCTTGACCACCCGGCCGGCATCAACGTCGAGACAGGGGATGATACGCTTAGTGAGCATCAGCCCCTCCCGCCGCGGCCATGGCTTCGGCTAGCGAAAACGCGCCGTTGTAAAGCGCCCTGCCCACGATAACCCCCTCGATGCCTTCGTCCGCCAACGCCGCCAGGGCGCGGATGTCGTCCAGCGAGCCGACCCCGCCGGACGCGATGACCGGGATCCCCACCGCGCGCGCAAGCCGGACGGTCTGCTCCGCGTTGACCCCCGAACCCGTGCCGTCGCGGCTGATGTCGGTGTAGATGATCCGAGCGGCGCCGTCGTCCTCGCACCGGCGCGCCAACTCCACCGCGTCCATGGCCGTGTCGTCGCGCCAGCCCCGGACCGCCACCTTCCCGGCCCGCGCGTCGATGCCCACCACCACCCGGCCGGGGAACCGCTCGCATGCCGCCCGCAGAAAATCCTGGTCCTCGTACGCCTTGGTGCCGATCACCACCCGCTCCACGCCCGCGGCCATGGCCTGCTCCACCGCTTCGAGGGTCCGCAGCCCGCCGCCCACCTCCACCGCCACGCCCGATTCGGCGCAGATGGCGGCCAACTCCGGCAGGTGGACCGGACGGCCTTCCACCGCGCCGTTGAGGTCCACCACATGGATCATCCGGGCGCCCTCCTCCACGAGATGCCGGGCCGCGTCCAGCGGCTGTTGGTAGTACACCGTCTCCTGGTCCATGTCGCCCTGGTAGAGCCGCACACAGCGGCCGTCCTTGATGTCGATGGCGGGTATGATCAGCATGTCGGCGAAGTTGATGAAGGGGTATCTGTCCAGGAGCCGGTCATGGGTCAGGCCGTAGCCCCGTTCTCGGCAAAGCGCCCGAAGTTCTCAAGGATGCGCAGGCCGATGGCCTGGCTCTTCTCGGGATGGAACTGGCTCGCGAAGAGATGGTCGTTCGCGATGCTGGAAACGAACGGCGTACCGTGGGAGGTGACGGTGGCCACCGCCGACTCGTCGGCGGGCGCCGCGTAGAACGAGTGCACGAAGTAGACCTGGGCGCCGTCTTCGATACCTTCCAGGAAGCGCGTGGGCTTTCGGATCTCGATGGCGTTCCAGCCCATATGCGGCACCTTGAGATCGCCAGCGGCGGAGAACCCCAGGACCTTCCCAGGCACCAGCCCCAGACCGTCCGGCGAGCCGAACTCCTCGCTCTCCTCGAAAAGAAGTTGCAGCCCCAGGCAGATCCCCAGAAACGGCCGCTTCCGGCGCACCACGTCCCGGATGACGTCCACCAGCCCAAACCGCTGGAGATTTTCCATGCAGGTGTGGAACGCGCCCACCCCGGGAAGCACCACGCCCCGGGCGTCGGCGATGCGCCCGCGGTCCCGGGTGACCTCGGCCTCGAAGCCCACCCGTTCCAGCCCCTTCTGCACGCTCCTCAGATTACCCATGCCGTAGTCGACGACGGCGATCACTATAACTCCTCCGACGAACACTTCCGCAGAATCACAGGTGTGCTGAGAAAGCCGGGTGGGCGGCGTCCCGGAAATCTGTCGACGGCTGGCGGACGTGATCCGTGACCCCGATCCACCACCTGTTTTGCGCGACGCAGAACAGCCCGACCCCGGCAGAACCGTCGCCTGATTTCCGGGACGCCGCCCACCCGGCTCGGCCCCGGCAAAACGCATCCCCCGCTGCCGCGGCCCACGATCACAAACTTCCCTTGGTCGAAAGCACACCCTCGATCCGTTCGTCCAACCCGGTGGCCCGGTCCATGGCCCGGGCAAACCCCTTGAAGCACGCCTCGATGACGTGATGCGGGTTCTCGCCGTGCTGGACGTCCATGTGCAGGTTCATGCCAAGCTGGTTGACGAAGGCTTGGTAGAACTCGTGCGGCAGGTCGGTGTCGAAGGTCCCCACCCGGCCGCCCCGGATCTTCACCCGGTAGGCCAGATAGGGCCGGCCGCTCAGGTCCACCACCACCCGCGCCAGCGCCTCGTCCAGCGGCACCGTGGCCTCGCCGAACCGGCGGATGCCGTGCTTGTCCCCGAGAGCGTCCTTGAACGCCTGCCCCAGGGTGAGTCCCACGTCCTCCACCGTGTGGTGGTAGTCCACCTCGAGGTCTCCCACCGCCTTGACCGTGACGTCGAACAGGCCGTGGCGGCTGAAGATCTCCAGCATGTGGTCGAAGAACGGGATGCCCGTCTCCACTTGGGCCGCGCCCTTGCCGTCGATGTCGACGACGGTGGTGATGTCTGTTTCCCTGGTCTTGCGGTGAACCGTTGCCGTCCTACCCATCTGTTCTCTCTCCTGACCGGTGTCCGGCGCTCAGCCCGCCGGGTTCCGCGCCTCCACCGCCCGGGCGTGCTCGTGCAACCCCTCCCGGCGCGCGAGGTGGATGACGGCCGGGGCCAGCGCCGCCAGACCTCTGGCTTCCGCGCGCACGATGCTGGTCCGCTTGACGAAATCGTAGGTCCCCAGGGGCGAGAAGAAGCGCGCGCTGCCGCCCGTGGGGAGCACGTGGTTGGGACCGGCCACGTAGTCGCTGAGGGGCGGCGTGGCGTAGGCCCCCACGAAGATCGCCCCGGCGTTCCGCACCGCGTCCACGCACTTCTCCGGCTGCCGCACCATGATCTGCACGTGCTCCGGAGCGATGGCGTTGGTGATGTCCACCGCCTCCTTCAGCGAGCGCGATACCATGATGACCCCGAATCGGCGCAGCGCCCCGAGGGTGATGGCCTGCCGCCGGGTGCTCTTGAGCTGCTCCGCAATGGCCGCCTGGACCTTGCGGGCCGTGGCCATGGACGGGGTGACGCATACCGCCGCCGCCAGCTCGTCGTGCTCCGCCTGGGACAGCATGTCCGCGGCCACGTAGTGCGGGTCGGCCGATCCGTCCACCAGCAGCAGCACCTCGCTGGGACCGGCGATGGAGTCGATGTCCACCTGGCCGAACACGAGCCGCTTGGCCGCCGCCACGTAGACGTTCCCGGGCCCCACGATCTTGTCCACCCGCGGGATGGTCTCGGTGCCGTAGGCCAGCGCCGCCACCGCCTGGGCACCCCCCACCCGGAAAACCCGGTGGGCGCCGGCGATGCGCGCCGCCGCCAGCACCAGCCCGGCCTCTTCCTGGACCGGAGTGGTGACCGCCACCTCCCTGACTCCCGCGGCCACCGCCGGGATCACGGTCATCAGCACGGTGGACGGATAGGCGGCCTTGCCGCCGGGCACGTAAGCGCCGGCCCTGTCCACCGGGCTGATGCGCTGCCCCAGCTCGAGTCCCAGGGGATCGCGGAAACTCCAGCTCTTCTCCAGTTGGCGGCGGTGGAACCGCTTGATGCGCGCCGCCGCCAGCCGCAGCCAGCGCAGGTCCTGCCTTGAAACGGCTGCGCTGGCCCGGTCCATCTCCTCCGCAGATGCCTCGATTTCGGAGCGCTTGAGGGTGATCCCGTCGAACGCCTTGGCGTACCGCACCAGCGCCTTGTCGCCGTGCCGGCGGACGTTCTCGATGATCTCCGCCACCCGCGCCTCCACGTCGCGTTCGATCTCCCCGCGCCGCTGGAGGATGCGGTCCAGCCTCTTGCCGAAACCGGAATCCGTGGTCTTCACGATGTCAATCGTCACGGTTCACCCTTCGCACGTCCGCGCCCAGACGGGAGAGCTTGCCTTCGATGTCCTCGTAGCCCCGGTCCAGGTGGTACACCCGCGACACCTCGGTGACGCCCCCGGCCACCAGGCCCGCCAGCACCAGCGACACGCTCGCCCGCAGGTCCGTGGCCATCACCGGCGCGCCGGAGAGCGCCGCCACCCCCCGGACCGTGGCGCTGATGACGTCGAGGGCGATCCGGGCGCCCATCCGGTTGAGTTCCTGGACGTGCATGAACCGGTTGTCGAAGATGTTCTCGGTGATCACGCTGGCGCCGTCCGAGACCGCCATCAGCACCATCATCTGCGCCTGTAGATCGGTGGGGAAGCCCGGATACGGCCGCGTGGCCACATCGGTGCTGTGCGCCCTGCCGTTGCCGGTCACCCGGACCCCCCCGGGCTCCTCCGCCACCCGCGCGCCGGTCTCCCGCAGCTTGGCGATGAAGGCCTCGAGGTGGGCGGCGCGGGCATCCTCGATCAGGACGTTGCCGCCGGTGAGCGCCGCCCCCACCATGAACGTGCCAGCCTCGATCCGGTCCGGGCTCATCTCGTGGCACACGCCGTGAAGCTCGCCAACGCCCTCTATGCGGATCACGTCGCCGCCGGCCCCGGTGACCCTGGCGCCCATCTTCGCCAGCACGTCGGCCAGCTCGGCGATCTCCGGCTCGCGGGCGGCGTTCCGGATCACCGTCTCCCCGCGGGCCAGGGTCGCGGCCATCATGAGATTCTCGGTGGCACCCACGGAAGGGAAGCCGAGATCGATGACCGCTCCCTTGAGCTCCTTCGCCCGGGCCTCGATGTAGCCGTGGTCCTGGCGAATGCGCGCGCCCATGCGCTCCATTCCCTGGAGGTGCAGGTCCACCGGCCGCGAACCGATGGCGCAGCCGCCGGGGGTGGACACACGGGCCTGGCCGAACCGCGCCAGCAGCGGCCCCAGCACCAGGAAAGAAGCGCGCATGGTCTTCACCAGGTCGTAGGGGGCCTCAAGCTCCCGGACCTTGTCCGCGGTGAGCTCCACGGGTCCGCCGGCCACCACGTCCTTCTCGATGGTCACCCCCAGGCGCCCGAGCAACCGCAGGGTCGTGTTGACGTCACGAAGCGCCGGCACCCGGCCGTAGGAGCACTTGTCGGCGGTCAGAAGCGACGAGATGATCACCGGGAGCGCCGCGTTCTTGGATCCGCCGAGGGCTACCGACCCTTCGAGAACCGTCCCGCCGTTGATGATGATGCTGTCCAACCCCTCGACTCCGTGTTGGTGTCAGACGCCCGGCATCCGTTCCGCGGTCACCACCCGCGGAAGCCCGGCGTAGTCCCGCCGCATCCCGACCCGGTGGAGCTTCTCCTGAGCCCGGAACAGCCCCGAGACGTCGGAGCCCTGCTCCGCCCCCACCTCCACCGCCAGCATGCCGCCGGCCCGAAGGTGGCGGACTCCGCCGCGGACGAGCCTCCGGCAGAAGTCCATGCCGTCGCCGCCGCCGTCCAGCGCCAGGAGCGGCTCCCAGTCCCGCACGTCACGCTGCAGCCCGGCGATCGCACCGCTGGGGACATAGGGCGGATTCGACACCAGCACGTCGAACCATCCGGGCAACCCCTGCACCGGCGCGAACAGGTCCCCCCGGCGCCAACGAATCCGATCGCCGAGACCGTGCCGGGCCGCGTTCTCCCGGGCGACCTCCAGGGCCGGCGCGGATACGTCCGTGGCCCAGACCTCCGCCCGCGCGCATTCCTTCGCCAGGGAGACCGCGACCGCGCCGCTTCCCGTGCCGATCTCCAGGATGCGGCACGGGCCGCGGCGCGCGGCCAGGAAATCCAGCACCGTCTGCACCAAGTGCTCAGTTTCCGGCCGGGGAATCAGCACATCCGGCGTCACCCGGAAATCCAGCGACCAGAACTCCTGCGCCCCGGTCACGTAGGCCACGGGCTCGGCCCGGACCCGCCGGGACACCAGTTCCTCGAACCGTTGGGCCTGCACGCCCTGCAACGCACCCTCCGGGTTGCGGTAGAGATCTTCCCTCGACCACCCGAGCGCCTTCATCAACAGCACCTCGGCGTCGAGTTTCGGCGTGCCCATGCCAGCCTCCCGGAGCCGGGCGGCCGCGCGCCGCCGGGCGGCCGCGACAGTGTCCGCTTTCCCGGCTGCCTCTCCGTCATTCCCGCGGAAGCCGGAGTCCAGGGGTTGTGGCGGCCGTGCTTCCCCGCCGCACCCCTCCTGGATTCCCGCTTCCGCGGGAATGACGTTTGCGGGCGGCTGCGCCATTCTCCGATCAATCGTCCCGGATCAAGCCGTGGCCTGTAGCGCTTCCGCGTGGTGGAACGTGATCAGACCGTCGATCAGGTCCTTCACTCCGCCGTCCATCACCTGGTCGAGCTTGTACAGGGTCAGGTTGATGCGGTGGTCCGTTACGCGGCCTTGGGGGAAGTTGTAGGTGCGTATGCGCTCGCTGCGGTCACCGCTACCCACCATGAGCTTGCGCGAGGCCGCGATTTCCGAGCGCTGCGCCTCCTGGGTCTTCTCCAGGAGACGGGCGCGCAGGATCTTGAGGCCCTTGGACTTGTTCTTGTGCTGCGACTTCTCGTCCTGGCATGAGACCACGATGCCCGTGGGCACATGGGTGATCCGCACCGCGGAGTCCGTGGTGTTCACGCTCTGCCCGCCGGGACCCGAGGAGCGGAAGACGTCGATGCGCAGCTCCCGGGGATCGATGTCGACATCCACGTCGTCTGCCTCGGGCAGCACCGCCACGGTCACCGCCGACGTGTGGATTCGTCCCGAGGTCTCGGTCACCGGAACCCGCTGGACCCGGTGCACGCCGCCCTCGAACTTGAGCTGGCTGTAGGCGCCCTGTCCCTCGATGAGCGCGATGATTTCCTTGAACCCGCCCAGCCCGGTGGGGTTGGAGCTCAGCACCTCGACCTTCCAGCCACGGGTCTCCGCATAGCGGCTGTACATCCGGAAGAGATCCGCGCTGAAGAGGGAGGCCTCCTCCCCGCCCGTTCCGGCGCGGATCTCCAGCAGGACGTTCTTGCCGTCGTTGGGGTCCCGGGGAAGAAGCAGGACCCTGAGCTGCTCCTCCAGGGCCTCCTGTCTTTCCTTGAGCGCCGTCAACTCCTCGGCGGCCAGTTCCTGAAGCTCCGGGTCCCCGTCGTCCAGGAGCTCGCGGTTGTCCCGGGCCTCCTGGTCGAGCTTGCGCAGTTCGCGGAAGCACGCCACCATCTCCGCCAGATCCGCCCGTTCCTTGGCGACCCTGGAGTACTCCTTGCGGTCCTCCATCAGCCTGGGGTCCGCCAGTTGGTCCTCCAACTCGCCGTAACGGCTCTCGACCTCGGCCATTTTCTCGAGCATGCCCACGGTTTGTCCTCTACAAAAAGCAAAGGGGCAAAGGGAATTCGCGCCACCCTTTGCCCCTTTGCCGTTGGAAGCCGGTCAGGAACGTCCCTCAGTCCTTGATACCGTATCTCCTCTTGAACTTCTCGACCCGGCCGGCGGTATCGAGGAGTTTCTGCTTGCCGGTATAGAACGGATGGCAGTTGGCGCAAATCTCGGTATGGATCGCCTTGGCGGTGGACCGTACCTCGAAGGAGTGGCCGCAGGCGCACACCACGTTCACGAGCTGGTATTCGGGGTGAATTTCGGCTTTCATCGCAAACCTCAACTGAATCCGCATTTTATAGCATGAAGCCGGTGCATCGCCAAACCTCGCCACTCCGGTTTGCCCGTACTGGGCGGGGGTCTGCAACCCGCCCAGGCTAGGTGCCGTACTGGCGCAGCACGTGCCGCGCGATGACCATGCGCATGACCTCGGACGCGCCCTCGGTGATGAGCCGGCTGCGCTGGTCGCGGAACCAGTACTCGATGGGGAGGTCCGTGGTCAGCCCGATGCCGCCGTGGATCTGCAGAACCCGGTCCACCACTCGGAAGGACATCTCGTCGGCGTACACCTTGACCATGTAGCCCTCGTTGCGCATGTCCTCGCCCTGATCGTACTTCCAGGCCGCGTGGTAGACCATGAGCGTGGCGGCGTGAAGCTCGGTATAGGAGTCCGCGAGCTTGAACTGGATGGCCTGCCGCTCGGCCAGCGGCTTGCCGAAGGTGACCCGCTGCTTGGCGTACGCGGCGCCCATCTCGATGGCGCGCTGAGCCACGCCGATGGCACGCCCTCCGTGCTTGAGACGGCCGATGCCGAGCCACTTCTGTCCGAGCTTGAACCCCTCGCCTTCCTCGCCGATCATGTTCGCCGCCGGCACCCGGCAGTTGTCGAAGACGATCTCGCACGGCTCGTAGCCCATCATGGTCTTGTACTTGGCGGTGATCTTCACGCCCGGGTTGTCCATGTCCACGAGGATGCAGGAAATGCCGCCGTGGGAACCTTTCTCGGGATCGGTGGCCACCATCACCTGGGCGAAGTCGGCCTCGTCCGCATCGCTGATGAAACGCTTGACCCCGTTGATCACGTATTCGTCGCCGTCGCGCACGGCGCGGGTGCGCATGGAGCCGGGGTCGGAGCCGGCGTCCGGCTCGGTCTGGGCGAAACAGGCGCGCTTCTCGTCCCGCAGCAGCGGGTAGAGGTAGCGGTCCTTCTGCTCCTCGTTCATGGCGTAGAGAACGGGCCTCACTTCCGGACCGAAGATGCTGCGGCCGCGGGAAGGGATGGCCACCGAACGGGCCACCTCCGCCCAGATGAGGACCTGGGCCAGAATGCTCAGGCCGGCGCCGCCGAACTCCTCGGGAACGTCCAGCTTCCACAACCCCATCTCCCGTGTCTTGGCCTCGAACCGCTCGCGGTACTCGGGCTTGAGCATGACGCCGTCGCGGCACTCCATCTCCACCGGGATGAGTTCCTGGTCGACGAACTTCCGGACCGTGTCCTGCAGCATCTGCAGTTCTTCGGGTAGTGCGAAATCCATGAATCACTCCTTCTTGTCGCTAGTGTCCTGCTCCGTCATTCCCGGCGTCCCCTCGGTCATTCCCGCTTTCGGGGGAATGACACCACGGCGGTCAACCGTGGTGGCTCAGAAACGGGATCAGCACGGCGGCCAGCTCGTCGGGCTTTTCCTGCTGCACGTGATGCCCGGTGCCGGGAATCTCCACCAGCGTCTTGTTCCTGAAGTGTTCGACCCGGTTGTAGCGGGGCGACTCCTTGTAGCCCGAGTCCGACCCGTAGACCAGCAGCGTCGGACAATCGATGCGTTCGATGAAGGCCTTGACCTGGGTTTCGGAAAACGACGAATACGACGGGTTGCGCGCCCGTGGATCGTATTTCCACACCCATCCGTGAGGGGTCAACCGCGTTCCGTGGCGCGCCATGTGCACGGCCGCCCGGTTGGGAATGAGCGGGAAACGCCTCACGATGGCGCCGGCGGCCTGGCCAACGGTCGCGTAGTAGGTCAGGATCGTGTCGGAACCGTCGTCCCTGGTCCAGCGCCCGAAGAGCTCCGGGGCCTCCTGTTCGGTCCGGCCGTAGGGGCCGGCGGCCTCGATGATCGCCAGCCGCTTGACCTTCTCCGGCAGGGCGCCGGCGAACACCACCGCCATGCTGCCCCCCAGGGAATGAGCCACCAGCGTCACGGCCTCCTTTTTCAGGTGCCGGAGCAAACCCACCACGTCGAGGACGAAGTCCTCGTGCCGGTAACCCCGCTCCCGGCCGACCCAGCCGCTGTCGCCGTGACCGCGGAGGTCGAGGGATACCACGTGGGGCAGGGTGAAACCCTCCTTGTCGAAGGACTCCAGCAGAAAGTCCCAACTGTGGCAGTGGTCCCGGTTGCCGTGGACGAAGACGCAGGTTTCCTGACTCGGGTCGCCGCTCTCGATATAGTGGACCCTGGAGCCCTCGACCTCGAAGGTGCCGTCACGAAACCGCGACAGCAATTCCGTCACCCGTTGCGTTGACATGCCCGATCACCGCGCCCGCGCTTCAGCGGCCGACCTCCGCGATGCCCATCTGGCTCAACTGGCGCCAGCCGGTGCTGCTGTCCTCGAGCAGCCGGTCGGTCTCGTCGGGGCCGTCGGTAAAGGGATAGTAGTTGGGGAACCGGGGCGCCGGCAGCTTGTCCCAACCCGACAGGATCGCGTCGGTGAAGCGCCACGCGTGGTCCACCTCGTCGGAACGGGTGAATAGCGAGGCGTCGCCGCGCATGGCGTCCAGCAGCAGCCGCTCGTAGGCTTCCGGGGAGCGCTGCTCGAAGGCCTCGTATTCAAAATCCATGTTCACTTTCGCCAGGTTGATCTGCATCCCGGGACGCTTGCAGGCGAAGGACAGGCTGATGCCTTCCTTGGGTTGGATCCGCAGGATCAGAACGTTGGCGCTGGCCGCGGCCATGGCGAGTCCGTCCGCCGTCCCCGAGTCGTGGAACAGGCGCAACGGCGGATGCCGGAACTGCACCGCGATCTCCGACAGACGGTTGCGCAGGCGCTTGCCGGTGCGCAACAGGAACGGCACCCCGGCCCAGCGCCAGTTGTCGATCCTGGCCCGCAGCGCTACGTAGCTCTCGGTGACCGACAGCTCCTCCACTCCTTCTTCCTGCCGGAAGCCCTTGACCACCTCCCCCTTGAGCTCGCCGAAACCGTACTGGCCGCGCACCGTGTTTTCGGCCACCTCTTCCGGCGTGGCGTAGGGCACCAGCGCCCGCAGCAGCTTGACCTTCTCGTCGCGGATGGACACCGGCTCCACCGCCGCCGGGGGCTCCATGGCGATGAGGCACAACAACTGGAGCATGTGGTTCTGCACGATGTCCCGCAGCGCCCCAGCCTTGTCGTAGAATGCCCCCCGGCGGCCCTCCATGCCCAGGGTCTCGGCCACCGTGATCTGGACGTTCTCCACGTACTTCTGGTTGAACATGGGCTCGAAAATGGCGTTGCCGAACCGGAAGCTCAGGATGTTCTGAACCGTTTCCTTTCCCAGGTAGTGGTCGATGCGATAGATCTGGCTCTCGTCGAGGATGCCGGTCACCTCTTCGTTCATCGCCCGGGCGCTCTCGAGATCGTGCCCGAACGGCTTCTCGATGATCACGTGGGACCATTGCTCCTCTTCGGGGCTCCGGATCAGTCCCGCGGCGTCGAGGTTCTGGATGATGGGCGTGAAGAATTCCGGGGCCACCGAGAGGTAGAAGAGCCGGTTCCCGGGAAGGTCCCGCTCGGCATCCAGCGCGTCCAGCCGGGCCTTGAGCTTCTGGAAGGACTCGATGTCGGTGTTGTTGCCCGGTTGGTAGTGCAGCGCGCTGAACAACGGGCTGCCGGCGTCGACGTCCGTGAAGTCCTGGCGCATCTCGCCGACCATACGCTCCCGGTAGGCCTCGTCGGTCATCTCCGTGCGCGAGAAGCCCACCACGGCATAGCGTTCCGGCAGATAGCCTTCCTGCTCGAGGTGATACAGGGCGGGAATCAGCTTGCGCTTGCTCAGGTCGCCCGAGGCGCCGAAGATGACCACCGTCAACGGATCCCTGGCGCGAAACGAGCTGTCCGCCCGGCCGGAGCCCTTGCCGCCGCTTATACGCACCGAGGCATGTACGCCGTCGCCAGAATCCATCGTTCTCCCCCAAGAGACAAAGACATCGAAAACGTACAACTAGCGCGAACCCCGGGCGTTGTCAAAAACGGCCCATGGAGCGGGAACACGTTCCCCATGGGAGGTCCCGCCGGTGCTCCCGCCGGGTCCCCCAGGGGAATTCCCGGCGCCTGTCATTGACACCGAATCGGCCCGAAGCTATCCTCTGCCACTGTCCCGTCCGGAGCGCGTTCACGTCCCGTCCTCACGCCATGATCGAATTCGAAGGCCAAAGCATCCCCATGACCCTCGCGGAGGTCGCGGACCCCCGAAGGACCGTGCTGCTGGTGTGGGACATGCAGAACGATCAAGCCGGCAGCTCGTTCAACAAGGACGAGTTCCTGCGCGCGACGCCTCCCCTCATCGCCGCCGCCAAGGCTGCCGGCGTCCGGGTGGTCTACGCGTTCGCCACGCCCTACCCCTGGCGCGACGAGGCGCCGGCCATGATCCGCCGCGCCATGAAAGACCAGGGCGTCGACCATCCGAGCCGGCTCGGGCCGCGCCGCACCCGCGGCAGCTTCGGCTGGCAGCTCATCGAGCCCTTCAAGCCCGCGGACGACGACGTCCTCATCGAAAAGCACCGCCCCACCATCTTCCTCGGAACCGAGTTCGAGCAGTTGCTGGGCAACTGGAACCGCGACACCGTGGTCGTGGTCGGCTGCCGCACGGACGCCGGCGTCGAGGGCAGCGTCCGGGACGGATACTACCGGGGCTGTTCCATGGTGGTGGTGCGGGACTGCGTGGGCACCAACCGGGAGGGCGCGCACCACGAGGCACTAAAGCGCATGGAGCGTTTCGCCGACGTGGTGGACTCCCGGGAGCTGCTCGACATCTGGGGCGCGGGCTCCGGCTGAAGGCATGCCAAGAACCCCGCCGACATACAGCGCCGCGCTGCTGCTCGCCGGGTGTCTCACCACCGCCGCATGGGGCGCAGCCTGGGAAGAAGTTTCCTGGAACGCTCCGGCCGGCGAACGAAAACAACCCCCGGGCGTCAACGCCATCGCCCTCCTCGACCGCGACAACGCCTTCCTCGGCACCAGTGACGGGCGGCTGCTCCACTGGGACGGCGAGCGTCTCAAACCCGTGGACCACCCGGCCAGGGTGAGTCCGAGGAAGTTCGTGGTGAACGCCGCCGACGACGTCTGGGTGTTCGGCGACGACGCCCTGTCGCTGCACTACGACGGAAAGGCGTGGACCCGGATAGAGAACCCCCTGTCCCGGCGCAAGCCGGCGGAGGGACGGTTGTGGGGCGCCGGCTGCGCGGCGCCGGACCGCTGCTTCGCCGGCACCCGGGACGGACGGCTGATCGAATGGGACGGCCGGAAGTGGCGCAACGCCCGGAGCCCGGTGGACAGGGAGCGCATCCACGCCATGCGGTTTTCGTCACGGCGCTCCGGCTGGATGGTGGGCGACGGTTTCTTCGCCCGCTGGAACGGCAAGGAATGGCGGAAGGCGGACATGGCCGATGTCCCCCGCATGTACGATCTCGCCGTCGTCGGCAACGACCGCGGCTGGGCCGTGGGAGACCACGGCGCCCTGTTCGCCTATGACGGCACCGCCTGGGAGCGGGTCGACGTGCCGGCGTCCGTCTTCCGCCTGAGAGCGGTGACGTGCGCTTCCCGCACCGAGTGCTGGGCCGTGGGGGAGGCCGGCGCTGTCTTCGGCTGGGACGGTGCGCGGTGGCGAAGGACGCGCCTGGGCACCACCGCGCGGCTGACGGCGGTGGCCATCGCGGAGGGGACGGCCCTGCTGGGAGGAGACCGCGGCACCCTGTTCCGGCGCGGACGGCCGGCGCGGACGGCGGAAACGGGCCGGTGGGCCGAGACGCCATGATCCGGTTCAGCTCACTCTTCTACCTCCTGCGGCTCGGTCCACGCCGGCTGCTGGGGCTGGTGCAGCACCTGCCCAGCTTCCTTCGGCTGTTCTGGCGTCTGTTCAAGGACCCGCGCGTCGGGTTCAAGCCCAAGCTGCTGGCGTTGAGCGTGTTCGCCTACCTGATCTTTCCGGCGGACCTCCTGCCCGACCTGCTCCCCGCCCTGGGACACTTCGACGATTTGTTGCTGATCTTCCTGGGGGCGAAGGGGTTCATCGCCCTTTGCCCAAAGGAGGTGGTGCGAGAGCACGTGCAGCAGATCGCCCAAGGCCGCTGACCAGACCGGCCCAAACCAGATGGGCGGCATCAACTCATCGCCGATCGAGAGGGGCAGTTCGCGGTCGACCTCGTTCAACCCCACCGACTCGTTTTCGAGCCCAATCATCAACCACTCCCGCGCAAGGACGACGGAGGAATCGACACGGAACGGGTGACCGCGATTACGATCCTGGAAGTGATCGACTATCATTGAAGGAGGAGAGACAGATGGCGACAGAAACCAGCCAATATCAGCCGGACTATGCGGTCCCGCCGGGATGGGTTCTTGAGGAGCGCCTGGAAGCACAGGGGATCTCGCAAGCCGAGTTCGCACGCAGATGCGGGCGGTCTGCCAAGCTGATCAGTGAGATCATCGCAGGCAAGGCGTCGCTTGAACCGGAAACCGCACTCCAATTCGAGAAGGTGCTGGGCGTCGATGCCAGCATCTGGCTGGGGATCGAGTCCGACTATCAGCTACACAGGGCTCGGGAGGCCGAGGCCAGGGAAGCGGCCGCTGCGGTGCGCTAGGCAAAGTCCGCAAAGCGCGCCCTCATCTCGGCTATCAGCTTCTCTGCCACCTCGTAGAGGCAAATCTGGTCCGTTCCGTGTGGTCGACCAATTTTGACAGTCTTGCTGCTGGTGCCGCCGCGTCTTTCAACCTGACACCGGTTGAAATCGGTATCGACAGTCAACAACGTCTCACTGTTTCCCCGCCATGCCGAAGGCCGGGGGACGTACAGCCTTGAAACCTGCTGGCGGACCGTCTGCGAAGACGCCGGACTCGGCCAACTGCGCCTGCACGACCTCCGGCATACCGCCGCGAGTCATGCCGTCATGTCGGGCGAAAGCCTGTTGCTGGTCCTGACTCATGCGCACCTCGGGGCAATGTGCCGGATTCTGCTTCAAACCCTCTATTACGCTCAGACCCCGTGTTCCTTGCGAGTCACGGCAGATGATTGATCCGTCATGGTTGCACGCCCTCAAGTCAGGCCGGTTATCCGTTTCTGGCAAGCCCTTGCGGACTCAACGACCTCCGCCCCAGCACAGGAGAGCATCGTACAGGCTCCGCAAGGACGCGGGAGGAGTCCGCCCCCCGCATTTCCCCGAGCGTTCCCTGTCCATTCATCGGCCCCGTCCTCATCGCGCCCCGTGCGCTTTCAGTGTCCGGATTACTTCCTGAAAAGGTTTGACGCTCTCCTCTGTCTCTTCCATCCCGAGTCGGGCCGCCTCCAGAGGAGTGGTTTTAACTCCGGCTCTCGCATTCACCTTCGCGCCAGCAGCGAGCAAGGCCTTCACCACTCCCGCTCGGCCTTTGTATGCGGCCCCGTGAAGGGGAGTCAATCCGCGTTTGTCCTTGGCGTTCACGTTCGCGCCTGCTGCGAGCAAGGCCTCCACCGCTCCCGCTTGACCACTAAGTGCCGCCCAAACCGCTCCTCCTTCGCCACCGCGTGCCGCCATGTGAAGGGGAGTCCTCCCTTTTTCGTCTTTGGCGTTCACGTCCGCGCCAGCAGCGAGCAAGGCCTTCACCGCTCCCGCTTGACCACTGAGTGCCGCCGCGTAAAGGGGAGTCACCCCATCTTTGTCCTTGGCGTTCACGTCCGCGCCTGCTGCTAGCAAAGCTGCGAAAAGGGCCTCCACCTCGTCCTCTTTGAGTGCCGCAAAAACGGCTCCCCCTTGGCCATGGCCATAGCGTACTACCGAGTGAAGGGGAGTCTCCCCATTGTTGTCCTTGGCGTTCACGTCCGCGCCTGCTGTGAGCAAGGCCTCCACCGCTCCCGCTTGGCCCTTGCGTGCCGCCACGTGAAGGGGAGTCTCCCCATTGTAGTTGTCCTTGGCGTTCACGCCCGCGCCTGCTGTGAGCAAGGCCTCCACCGCTCCCGCTTGGCCAAAGAGTGCCGCCGAGTGAAGGGGAGTCCACCCTTCTTTGTCCTTGGCGTTCACGTCCGCGCCTGCTGCTAGCAAGGCCTTCACTGCTCCCTCTTGGCCAAAGAGTGCCGCGGCCGCCCAATGAAGAGGAGTCAACCCTGCTTTGTCCTTGGCGTTCACGTCCGCGCCTGCTGCGAGAAGCTCCCGGACGCGATGCTCGTCGCCCTGCCGCACTGCGTCGTGGATCGGGGCCGCCATCAGGGCCGTTGGAGACCAAAGACACGCCAGCACAAGCACGATCACCAATCGTCGAATCATCGCGTCTCCTCTGGATTCAGATAAATCTGCTTCCCAGTCGCATCGACGGGCAAAGCCCGATGGAACCTTATGCAATGGCACGCGGCCATGGGTCAAGGAATCCGCCGGAGCGGCGCCTTCGAAGCGTTTCCTCCTCGCTGTGAATGTCCCGGCCCGTGCGCGTGTCCTCGCTGTAGCGGACAACTGAAAATGTCCCATTTGTGTCAAT
The DNA here is from genome assembly GCA_965215605.1 of uncultured Binatia bacterium (SeqCode). Classification (GTDB taxonomy): domain Bacteria; phylum Desulfobacterota; class Binatia; order UBA9968; family JAJDTQ01; genus JAJDTQ01. The sequence goes on from OZ244070.1 coordinate 774,293, forward strand.
CGAAAATGTCCCACGTTGAAGATTGCCAGGAGGTGTACGTCGGGCCAGTCTGTTGGCAAAAGCCAACAGGAATGGAGCGGCGAACCGATGCACGGATGGGAGACAAGGATGCTGTTAAGGCACTATCTGGAACGGGGTGTAACGAAGACGGAGCTTCTTCCCACCTTTATTGTCCGTTCCAGATGCCGCGACCGTGCGAGGTCGAAGGCCCACTGCATGGCGAGCCAGGTTTCGGGCGTGGAGCCAAATGCCTTCGACATGCGGTAGGCCATCTCAATCGAGACGGACGCCTTTTCGTTGACCAGATTGGAGAGAGTCTGACGTCCGATGCCGAGCCGCTTTGCGCCTTCGGTCACGGACAAACCCAGCGGTTTCAGGCAGTCTTCACGCACGATGGCGCCGGGATGTACGGGATTGTTCATTGCCACGGGGGCACCTCCTAACAGACCGTGGAAGGGCGGGTTTGGAACCCGCCCCTACAGGTTGCCGAAATCGCTGTCCCAGGTCGCGCGCAGTGCCGTCATGGCCGTCTCCGGCAAGGGACCGGCTCCGGAGCACACCGCGGCCTCGTCGATCTGCGCGTTGTTGGAGAACCCCACGAGGACCGTGCTGACCTCCGGCTTCATGAGGGCGAAGCGGATCGCGGCCCGAGGAAGGGACTCGAGCCCGTGGTCCTGGAGAAAGGCGAGCTTGTGAGCGCGGGCGACGTCGCGCTCATAATCGGATCCCGCGGAAAGCGGATCGCGGCTGGTGCCACCGCCCGACTCGGGCGTCGGGCTCAGCACGCCGGCGGCCAACACGCGGATCACCACCACCCCCATGCCCTTGGCGGCGGCCCGGTCGATGACGCGTCCGTAGTCCAGGGCGCTGAAACCCTGGGGCACGGCCCGTCCCGCGCTGGGGTTGAGGAGGTTGTAGTAGGCCTGGAAGGAATCGAACTCGCCGCTGTCCACCAGCGCGCCGATGGCCTCGACGTCGCCCAGGCCGGTGAAACCGAAGAACCCTGCCCGGCCTTGGTCGCGCAGCCGCTTGAACCCATCGATGACACCCCCCGGCCCCAGCACCTCGTCCGGGGTCATGCCGAAGCGCCCGGCCTCCCGCCGGTCGACGAGCCGGGTGTGGAGTTGCATCAGGTCCACCGAGCCGCGGCCCAGGCGCGCTAGCCCCTGCTCCGCGTGGGAGACGGTCGCCGCGGCGATGTCCCCGAGCGCATCGGCTTCGAGCCGGACCTTGGTGGACACGACCACCTCCGCGCCGACCTCGTCCAGCACGCGCCCGAGGTTGGTCTCCGACGTGCCCTCCCCATAGGCTCTGGCGGTGTCGAAGTAGTTGATGCCCAGGTCCAGCGCCCGGCGTACCGCGCCGATCTGCTCCTCATGGCCGTCGCGGGTCATAAGGCCGCCGACATTGCCGCAGCCGAAGCCGATCTCGGAGACTCGAAGGCCCGTCTTGCCAAGCATCCGGTACTGCATCATCGCCGCTCCTGCAGATTCTTCATGGTGAGTCGGGTCAACTCCGCGGCGCCAGGATCTGAAGCTGATGGCCGTCCGGGTCCCTGACATAGATGCACCGCGGGTCTCCCTTGCGCCCGGTGACCGCGATTCCCGCGGCCTCGAGCGACTCCTTCACCTCTTCGTAGCTGCCGGACTCCACCTGGAACGCGATGTGGTTGAGGTCGCGGCCGGTGCCGCCCGCCGTCTTGGGCCCCTCGAACAAAGCGAGCCGCTGCTGCCCGCAACGGAGAAAGATCTGGCCGGGGCGCTCGCGGGCCACCTCCATGCCCAGCAGACCCACGTAGAAACCTCTCGCCCGCGGGACGTCCTCCACGTGCACGACCACGTGGTCGATGCCGGTGGCCTTGATCCTGAGTGCAGGGTGATCCATACCGTGGTCCTCCCTTCCGGCGGAAGTGTGGATCAACCGCCCGGCGGAATCAACCGGCCCGGGGGGTGCCGGCCGGCGGAGGCTGCTGGCCGGCGGAGGTCTCGTGAAACATGGTGGGGGGTCCGCGGTATATGCTAGTGTCCTGTCCCCAGCACTCACGATCGGAGGACGATGGGCATGCCACTGGAGCTGACCATGATCTGTGCCCCCTACGACCGCGCCCGGGCGCTGATCGAGGGGGCAGTGACGCCGGAGGGCATCGACCTCCGGGTCCACGTGGACGACGACGACGTAAGCCGGCACTTCGACGGCCACGATGGCCACTTCGACGTCGCCGAATTCTTCACCGGCCGCTACATCGTCGACCTGCCCTTCAGGACCCTGGGCTTCACCGCCATCCCGATCTTCGTGAAGCGCATGTTCCGGCACTCCTACATCTACGTCAACACCGGCGCCGGCATCGCCGAGCCCGCCGACCTGAACGGCAAACGCGTAGGCATCCAGAGTTGGTTCACCACCACCGCCCTGTGGGCCCGGGGCATCCTGGAGGAAGAATACGGCGTCGACCTGAAATCCATCAACTGGGTGGCGGGACGGCCTCCGGAGAACCCCCACGAGTGGGCGGCGCCGGACTGGCTCAAGCTGGAGGTGGTGGAAGGATACGACGAGCTGCGGGAGTTGCTCCGGGCCGGCGAGATCGACGCCATGATCACCACCGCCACTCTGGCCCCGGAGGACCGCCCGCGGGTGGACTTCCTGTTCCCGGACTACGCCCAACGGGAGCGCGAGTACTACCACAGGACCGGCTTCTTCCCCATCCAGCACACTCTGTTGATCCGCACCTCGGTGCTGGACCGCCATCCCTGGGCGGCGCGGAGCCTGTTCGACGCCTGGCAGGAGTCGAAACAGCGCTGCTACCAGTGGCTCGAATGGCAGCGGGTCCACCAGACCGGCCTCTGGTACCGGGCCCTGTGGGAAGAGGAGCGCGCCGCCGCGGGCGAGGACCCCTATCGCTGGGGGTTCAGGGACACCCGGGCCGAGGTCGACAAGATGCTGGAGTACGCCCAGCGGCAGGGCCTCACCCGGGACCGGTTCGAGCCCGAGGACCTGTTTCACCCCAGCACGCTGGACACGTAGCGACCCGCCGCCGCGCTACATCCCGTAGAACGCCCGGGCGTTGTCGTCGAGGATCTTTTCCACCACGCGGGCCGGAATGTCGTCGCGGGCGCGCAGCTTGGCGGCGACGTTGTCCTCGAAGGACTGGTCGAGGTGGCCGTAGTCCGAGCCGATCATGATGTGGTCTTCGTGGATGTAGTCGAGGAGCATGGGCAGGTCTTCGTCCACCTCGCACACCACCCACAGGCGGCACTTCTCGAAGAGCTCGGGGCCGATGGGGACGTCGCCGTTCTTGATGGTGCGCCGAAGCTGGTGCAGCAGGTACGGCACCCATGAGGCGCTGGCTTCGACGAAGCCGAACCGGAGGCCGGGAAACCGCTCGGGGATGTGATTGGCCACCAGGTCCCGGAAGGCGATGAGCGGCAGCATGCGCAGGTGCGGCAGCGTGTGGCTGACCCTCACGTCGAACACGCTGGTGATGGCCGGCGAGCCCGCGCCGATGTGGATGCAGATGGGGAAGTCGAGACGGGCCGCCTCCTCGTAGAGCGGAAAGAAGTAGGGCTCGGCCAGTGAACGGTCGCCCTCGATGCCGCGCATGTTCACGCCCACCGCGCCGTGCTCCTTGGCGTAGTGCAACTGCTTGATGGACTCCTCGATGGAGGTCAGCGGGAACACCGCGGTCCAGCGGAGCCGGTTGTCTCCCTGGGCCCAGACCTCGCCCATCCAGCGGTTGTAGGCGCGGCACAGCGCTACGTCCAGGTCCACGTCCTCGGTGAGACGGACGCCCCAGAGCGTCGAGTAGATCACCTCGGCGTCCGCGCCGCGCTTGTCCAGCGCCTCCACCCGGGCCCGCGGATCGGTCAATTGCCGGATCGCCAGGTCGATGTCCTGCCGGGTCCACTGCCGCTCCTGTTCGGCCGGGGTGCTGAGCCGGGCGCTGCCCTTGCCCACGGACTTGGGAAAGATCTGCCCGTCGATGAGCCAGAAGGCGTTGGAGCTCTGGTACTCGGTGTCGGTGGGCGCCTGCAACAGGATCGGCCGGCGGTCGTACATGTCCTTGTCCATGTACTCCCAGATATCCGCCGATTCGACGATGTGGGTATCCGCGTCGATGAAGCCGTTCATGTCTGTCTCCTTTCAGGCTGGCACGGTTCCGCCTTGAGTTGTCGTGGCGGTCAGGGCAGCGGCGGCGCCTTCCGTGTCCAGGGCGACGCCTGCTCGTAGGCATGGGCCACCTTGAGCACGGAATCCTCGCGGAACGCGCCCGCCGCGATCTGCATGCCGATGGGCAGGCCGCCGCTGGAGAAGCCACAGTTCATGCTCAGCGACGGCAGCCCGCTGACGTTATGAGGGATGGTACAGAGTGTCAAGAAATTCCCGTCCGGACCCTGGAGCGGCTGCTTGCGGCCGTCCACCATCACCGAACCGCTCATGGACTCGTCGATGGACAGCGCCGGGACCGGCGAGGTCGGAGAGAGGATGACGTCCACCCGGTCCAGCGCCTCGTCGAAGCCGTCACAGATGAGTCGGCGGATGCGCTGGGACTGATTGTACATCCCGCCGGATACCGTGAGCGCCTGTATCTGCGTGGACAACATGCTCGGGCTGTAGTCCCGCGCGTGGTTCCGCAGGTAGTACTCGGCATCGGCGGTGCTCTCGACTCGGCTGGCGCAGAGCTGTACCGCCGGGATCAGGTCCATGTGCGGGACCGTGACTTCCTCCACCGCCATCCCCAGGGAACGGAGAAGCTCCAGGGCGTCGGAGAGCGCCTGCATGACCTCTTTCGACGCGAACCTCTCGAAGTACCCCTTGACGATGCCCGCGCGCATGCCCTCGACGGAGGACCCCAGACTCGCCCCGTAGTCCGGCACCGGCTCGCGCGAGCTCAGCGGGTCCTGGGGATCATGCCCCGCGATGACCTGCATCATCGCCGCGCAGTCGGCGACGGAGCGGGTCAGCGGGCCGAAGTGGTTGGTGGAGTAGCCGCCGGTGCCCGGCACGCCGCCGTGAACGCTGACCCGCCCGTAGGTCGGCTTGAGGCCGACGATGCCGCACAGCGAGGCCGGGTTTCTGACCGAGCCCGCCGCGTCGGTGCCCACGGTGGCCATGCACATGCCCGCGGCCACGGCCACCGCCGACCCGCTGCTGGAGCCGCCCGGAATGCAGTTCGTATCCCACGGGTTGCAAGGGGTGCCGTAGAACGGGTTGACGCCGTGGCTGCCCTTGGCCCACTCGTGCATGTTGGTCTTGCCAAGGCTTATGGCGCCGGCCTCCCGCAGCCGGGTCACCACCGTGGCGTCGAAGTCCGGGACCCAGTCCGACAGCGCCTTGGCGCCGGCGGTGGTCCGCACCCCCCGGGTTGCGAAGTTGTCCTTGATGGAGACGGGGATGCCGTGAAGCGGTCCGCGGTAGCCGCCGGACCGGATCTCCTTCTCGGCGGCGGCCGCCTCCTCCAGGGCGCTCTCCGGAGTGGGCGTGAGATAGGCGTTCAGCAGCGGGTTCAGCCGTTCGAGCCGCTCCAGGTAGAGCTCGGTCAACGCCACCGGCGAGACCTCGCCGTCGCGGATCTTCGGGGCGACGTCGCTGATGGTCAGGGTCGCCAGGTCCTTCTCGACCATTCGGGTACCTCCGGCCGCCGTACGAGGCGGCGGGTTAGAGACCGTACAGATTCTTGGCGTTCTGTCCCAGGATCTTGTCGATGATGTGGGGCGCCACTTCGCCCTTGTTCCTGAGCACGCGCAGGGCTTCGATCTCCGCGGAGCGGTCGGCGTGGCCGTAGTCCGTGCCGATGACGAGGTTGTCCTCGCCGCCGTACCGGAGGATGGTGGCGAGGTCGTCGTCGGTCTGACAGGCCACCCATACCCGGTTCTCCCGCAGCACGTCCTCCGGGAACTCCATCCCCTGCCGCTCGGAGAGCCGCTTGAGGTCGTGGATCACGTACGGCAGCCACTGGGCGCTGACCTCGATGAAACCGAACCGGAGGCCGGGAAACTTCGCCGGGATGCCTTCCATGATGAGCGAGTGGAAGTCCCCCACCACCGCCAGCTTGAAGCGGCGGAAGCCGGCCGTCGCCGGAAACATGTCCTGGTAGGTGAAGCTGGCGATGCCCGAGTGGACACAGGCCGGCAGGTCGAGCCTCGCGGCCTCCTCGTAGAGGGGGAAGAAATACGGGTCGGTGAGCTGCTTCTCGCCTTCCAGCCCCCGCATCATGAAGCCGCAGGCGCCCGCGTCCCGCGCCCACGCCAGCTCGGCCAGGGCCTTGTCCATGGTCAGGAACGGCAGCAACGCGATCCAGCGCAGGCGCCCCTTGGCGCCCTCGCAGAGAGCGGCGAGCCAGCGATTGTAGGTCTTGCACAGCGCCAACTCCACCGCCGGCTTCATGGTCACCGGCCGGAGGAACAGGGTCGGGTAGAGCACCTGGACGTCCACCTCCAGCTCGTCCATGTGCCGGAGCCGCGCCTCCACGTCGCGCATCTCCCGGGTTTCCGGCGTGGTGTCCAGCCCGACGTTGTGGTTCTTGGGCTGCAGGCGGCCGTCCACGTACCAGTACTCGGTGCCCCGCTTGGGCATCCGGTCCCATTTGTCGCGCAGTTCGGCCTTGGTGTACTGCCGCTCCGACACGATGATCTCGGGCCGGAACTCCTGCTCCGATTCTTCCAGGAAGTCCCAGGTGTGCGGATTCTCCAGCACGTGGGCATCGGCATCGACGGTGAGCATGGCGGGTCCCCTCCTTCCGTCCGCGGGCTCTCCACGGGTGCGGGGCACGGGCGGGTTTGGAACCCGCCCCTACACGGGCGGCCGGCGCTCGAACCAGCGGGCGTGCTGCTGGTAGGCGTAGCCCACCCGCAACAGCGTGGACTCGGCGAAGGCCTTGCCCCAGAACTGCATGCCCACCGGCAGGCCCTTGGAGCTGAAGCCGGACGGGATGGCGAGCGCCGGGACGCCCGCGAGGTTCGCCGGCGACGGATAGTCCGGACGGAGCATCTTGTTCACGGCGTCCAGGCCGTCCAGCTCCGACGCCAGCGGGGCCGTGGTCGGATTGGTGGGCAGGGCCAGAACGTTCACCTCTCGGAACACCGCGTTCAGCTCCCGCCGGAGCCGGCTCCGCATCCGCTGGGCCTGGATGTAGTCGCCGCAGGTGGACACCGCGCCGATGAACAGCCGCGCCCGGCGAGACTCCGAGGCCTCTCCGGCCATGGCCGCATCCATGTCGGCCCGGCATATGTTGTAGAACTCGCACGAGTAGATGAGGCCGTTGGCGATGGTGGCGTACTCCATGCTCGGCACCGTCACGTCCCGGACCTTGGCGCCCAGGGACTCGAAGACCGCCAGCGCCTCGTCCAGAAGGGCCAGTACCTCGGGGTCGGTGTCGATGAGGCCGAAGTAGTCCCGCGGCACGCCGATGACCATACCCGAGACCCCGGCCTTCAGGTCCGCGCTGTAGTCGGAGACCTCCACCTGGCTCGAGGTGGGGTCCCTCGGATCGAAGCCGGCCAGCACCTGGAGCATGTGCGCGAGATCTTCCACCACCCGCGTCATGGGGCCGGCGGTGTCCAGCGACCAGCCCAGCGGCGCCAGGCCGAACCGGCTGACCCGCCCGTAGGTGGGCTTCAGTCCGGATATGCCGCAGAAGGACGCGGGGTTCCGGATGGAGCCCGCGGTGTCCTCGCCCATGGAGCCCATGCACAGCCCGCCGGCGATGCCGGCGCCGGAGCCGGTGCTGGAGCCGCCGGGCACATGGTCGAGATTCCAGGGATTGCGGGCGCCCTTGATGCCTCCCGGAAGACCGCTCATGTTGAGCTTTCCGAGCATCACCGCCCCGGCCTCGCGCAGGCGGCGCACCGCGGTGCAGTCTTCCCCCGGGCCGTCGGGCTGCGGGATGCGCACCATCGAGAGCGCGCCCTCGACGTCGTATTGATCCTTGACGGCGACCGGAATGCCGTGGAGCGGGCCCCGGTAGCGGCCGTTCCGAATTTCCTGCTCCGCCGTCCGGGCCTCCGCCAGGGCGCTCTCCTCCATGAGGTTCACGTAGGCACGCAGGTCCCCGTCCAGGGCGTGAATCCGGTCGAGGTAGGCTTGCGTCAACTCCACCGGGGAAACCTCGCCCTTCTGCAAGCGCGGGGCCATGCTGTCGATGCTGGAAAAACACAAATCCGACATGTCCGTTCCTCGCTGTTCGCCGGACCGCCTCTACCGGTCCTCGTCCGTCTCAGGCCGGAAGACCCCGCCGACCTGCTCGCCGGCCAAATTGATGGAGTGGAGTTTGTCCAGGCTCTCCATGTAGGTCTCCAGCATCGGAATGAAGCGCGCCCGATCGCTCTCGGCCATCTCGAGACCGGCCCGGTGCAGCAACCGCTTCAGGGTTTCCTCGGTGTGCTTGTCCATGACGAACCTCCTGTCCGCGTCATCTTTGTGCCGCCCCGCCTCATCCCAGATCCCCCCACAGCAACTGCACGGCGCAGACGGCGGCCACCGCCGCCGTTTCCGTGCGCAGGATGCGCCTGCCCAGCCCCACGGTGTGAAATCCGTGAGCCGCGGCCCGCGCGGCTTCCTCCTCGCTGAACCCGCCTTCCGGGCCCACCATGACCAGCACGGAATGCAGGCTGGCGAACTCTTCCCGCAGGGAATGCAATCCTCGTCCCGACGGGCCTTCCCAGAACAACAGCCTCGCGTCGCACTGCCAGTCGGCGGCCAGCACGGCGTCGAAGCCGTCCGGCTCCCGTATCTCCGGCAGCCGGGTGCGCCCGGACTGTCTTGCGGCGGCGGCGGCGATCTTTTCCCAACGCTCGCGGCGCCTCCCGCTCTTGTCGCCGGCGAACCGGGGCACGGTGTGTGACGAGAAGAACGGCGCCACACATGTCACCCCCAGCTCCGTGGACTTCTCCACGATCCAGTCCATCTTGTCGCCCTTGCCCACGGCCTGGGCCAAGGTGACGGCCAGGGGGGACTCCCGCTCCGGGCGATAGGACCGTACCACGGTCATGGTTGCAACTCCACCATCATAGGCGCGGATCAGGGCCTCGTGCTCGGCGCCCTCGCCGTCCCATAGCAGCACCCGGGCGCCCGCGCGCAAACGCAAGACCTTGCGCATGTGCGCGAGCTCCCGACCCTCCACCGTGGCGGCGCCGTCGCGCACCGCGTCGGGTGAAACGAGGAAACGCGGGAGGCTCATGACTCCTTCCGGAGCAGCAGCGTGCTCCACTCCTTGCGGTCCTTGCGCCGCTCGATCCGGAATCCGCCGAAACGCCCCATCACCGTGGAAACATGATCGTGCAGCAGCCCCGAGAGGACCAGCGAGCCCCCGGCGGCCACGCACCGGTTCAGCGGAACGGCCAGCTCCACGAGGGTCTCCAGTATGATGTTGGCCACCACCAGCGGGAACCGGCGCCGGACCCGGCGGACGCTGGTGTCACTCAGGGTCACCGCACCCTCCAGACCGTTGAGCGTGAGGTTTGCCCGCGCCGCTTCGAGGGCCACGGGGTCGTTGTCCACCGCCAGCACCTCGCGCACCCCGAGCCCGGCCATGCCGATGGCGAGGACGCCGGAGCCCGTGCCCACGTCCAGCGCCTTGGCCGGCACGGTCTCGGCGCAAAGCTCGTCGATGAACTCAAGGCAGGAACGGGTGGTCTCATGGGTGCCCGTGCCGAACGCCATCGCAGGCTCAATGAGGACGGTATGGCGGCGGGTGTCTTTCGGACGGAGCCACGGCGGCGTCACCAGGAACCGCTTGCCGATCTTCTGCGGCTTGAAGTGGTCACGCCAGCCGTCGTGCCAGTTCTTCTCGGCGATGACCCGCCAGCGGGTGCGGCCCACGAAACCGTCGGGGAAGATCTCCCGGAGACCGCTCAGATAGTGCCGGACCAAGGGCCGGAGGGCGCCATCGTCCACCGCTTCCGGGAAGAACGCGCGCAGGGAACGGTCGCCGCAGACGACACCGGTCGAACCGTTCTCCACCAGGAAGTTGGATATCGTATCCTGCACCGGGCCTTGGGCCTGGACGGAAAGCTCAAGCCAGCGGGCGGGCATGGCCTCCTTTATGGCACAGCCCCGGCGGCCGGGGGAAGGCGGTACGCATGCACAAAATTGTTGCTTGCGGTGGGGCCGTTGATAAAATGGAGCCATGGCACCGCCGGAAATCCTGCAGGCACCCGATTACTATCGCGCGGACAACGCCGGGGACTTTACGTATGCGCCGGACCGCATGGCCGTCTTCCGGGAAGCCAACCGGTTCCGGCGGGAGTTCGGGATCGCGCCGGCCGCGGCGGACGCCAGGAGGATCGATCTTCTCCTGATCGACGTGCAGCGCGACTTCTGCCATCCCGAGGGCACGTTGTACGTCGGCGGGCGGAGCGGGCAGGGGGCGGTGGAGGACACCCGGCGCATCGCGGCGTTCATCTATCGCAACCTGGCGCGGATCACCCACATCCGCTGCACCCTGGACAGCCACAACAACTTCCAGATCTTCTTCCCCTGGTTCTGGGTGGACTCCTACGGGGAGCCCCTTTCGCCCCATACCCTCATCACGGTCGACAAACGCGACGCCAGGCAGTTGATCAACATCGACCCCCTGGGCAACGTCCTCAGCGGAAACGTCGTCCCCAACCCCGCCATGACCTCCTGGGTCACCGACAAGGGCTACGACTGGCTGGTGGAGCAGTGCCGCTTCTACAACCGGGAGTTGGCCGCGGGCGGGCGCTACACGCTCTACCTGTGGCCGCCTCACTGCCTGGTGGGCAGCCCGGGCCACACCGTCACGGGGGTGGTGGACGAAGCCCGGACGCTGCACTCCCTCGCGCGCGTGTCGCAGTCCTGGACCGAGATCAAGGGCTCCCACAACCTCACGGAGAACTACTCCGTGCTGCGCCCCGAGGTCCTCACCACTTGGGACGGTGGCGTACTGGCCGAGAGAAACGTCCGTTTCTACAAGACACTGGTGAAGGCCGACGCGCTCATCGTGGCCGGACAGGCCGCCAGCCACTGCGTCAAGAGCACGGTGCAGGACCTGCTGGAAGAGATCCGGCGGGAGGACCCGTCGCTGGCGCGCAAGGTCTACCTCATGACCGACTGCATGTCCTCGGTGGTGGTCCGGGGCGAGGGCGGCGACATCGCCGCCGACTTCACCGAAGCCGCCGAGCAGACCCTGGACGAGGCCGCGGGCGCCGGCATGCATTTGGTGAAGTCTACCGAACCGATGGAAAGCTGGCCGGGGATGTGACCGACAACGCTGCGCGGCGGGGAAGGCGTAGCGGAATACGATCTCGGACGGCTGCGTTCCCGTGACAAGGCGCGTTCAAACGGCCCCGGCCACTTCGAGGAATCGATCATATCGCCTGGAGAGGAACTCGACGGAGGGCCGGTCCGCGGGTCTGCGGGGTAGCGCAATCGGCTGGTCGTGAAGCCCCTGAATCGCGTGCTGAAGTGTCGGACCATCAAATTCCTTGAGAATATCCGTACGCACTTCAATGGTCCTGTCGGGCCGCACGCCTACGAAGAACCGGTCGAACGTGGCGTGGTGCAGTCGACACAACGACAAGCCGTTGCGCACAACCGGCTGACCGTCCGGCTCCGTATCTGGAATTATGTGCGCTGCGTCAAGCAACTCACCATGACGCAGTCGGCAGAAGGCGCACTGATGACGGTACGCCCGCAGGACCCTCTCACGGAATGCGCGTTGGTGCAGCCGGCGCACAGCCGTTGTCGTGAGGTACTCTCGCCGAATATCCGCTACGGTTCCGGTGTCATAGGGCGCCTGTGAGAACAACTCGAGCCGATCGGGATCGTCCACTGCTACCGAAAATGCGAGATCCTCAGATGCGTCGCGGACGATGTACACAGGCCAGATCGCCAAGTACCTCCCCGGAACGATCCCGTGAAAATAGGCGAGCGGGAGTTTGTGGTGCATCGTGAACCGCAGTCCGACGTTGTCGCGGTGCTGCGGATCCGTTCCACGATACCGGTATCTCAAGAGATTGTCGTAGCCGAACTCATCGTCGTATGGCCCATCGGGAGCGGTGGTGATAGACAACGGCACAGACATGACGGCGGGCTTGAATATCCCTTGCGGACTTAGCAACGGAACCCGTCGTTGGTCCAGCTCGAATCCCCGTGCGAGCCTTTCTCGCGACAATACGTCGCCATGGAGTGAAGTCTGGTGCGCAAGCCACTCAAAAGCGGCGTTTCTAACTCGCGCATCGTAGTTTCGGTCGAATTCCATTAAGGGTGCATCCCCGCAACCGAGAGTCAGGCAGATGATACTGCTGTCTCCAAACCGTCCTCCAGGCGCTGCTTGATCCGTTGCAGGAAGCGGGCGCCGATGGCGCCGTCCACGACGCGGTGGTCGGCGGAAAGGGTCATGGTCATCATGGCGCGGATGGCGATGTCGTCGCCGTGGGGGACCACGCGGGGCGCCACACGGCCCACGGCCAGGATGCCGCATTGCGGCGGGTTGATGATGGCGGTGAAGCTGTCGACGCCGAACATGCCGAGGTTGGATACCGTGAAGGTGCCGCCCTGGTAGTCCGTGGGCATCAGCTTGCGGTTCTGGGCCTGGGCGGCCAGCTCACGGCTGCGTAGCGCCAGCTCCTCCAGGGGAACCTTGTCGGCATTGCGGATCACGGGGACCACGAGGCCTTCGTCCACGGCAACGGCCACGCCGAGGTTCACTTCGCCGTACTGTTCGATTCCCTTGTCCGTCCACGACGCGTTCATGGCCGGTGATTCCGCCAGCGCCCGGCCCACGGCCTCCAGGATGAAGTCATTGACGGACGGCACGGGCTGGGCCCCTTGCTGCTTCAAAGCGTCGCGCCGGGCCTCGACGCCGGTCATATCCACTTCCATGTTCAGGTAGAAGTGTGGCGCCGTCTGCTTGCTCGACGTCATGCGTTCGCCCATCAAACGGCGCATGCGGCTGAGAGGGACGGAACGCCCGGCACCGGCTTCCGCGGCCGCGGCGCCCGGAGCCAGGGGAGGCACGTCACGCGCCATCACCGCGCCCTCCGGCCCGGTGCCCGTCAGACCGGCGAGGTCGAGGCCCTGCTCTTTCGCCAGCCGTTTGGCCGCCGGAGATGCGAGAGTCCGGCCGGTTTGATGATTTGCCGCGGTCGATGCAGCGACAGTCGCCGGGGCCTTCGTCGGCTTCCGCGTTGACGCGCGACCCTTGCGCTTGCCTCGGCGCGGAGGGCTCGCGGATTTTTCCGGCGCGGATCCCGCCTCGGCCGGTTCCATGATGAGCCCGATGGTCTGTCCCACGGGGATGTCGTCGTCCGGCGCCGCGGTGACCTGGGCCAGGATTCCGGAAGCGGGTGCCTCCACCTCCACCACGGACTTGTCCGTCTCCACCTCCATCAGCATCTCGCCCTTGGTGACGGAGTCCCCTTCCTGCTTGAACCAGCGCACCAGTCGACCCGTCTCCTGGGTCGCTCCCATGGCCGGCATGATCACGTTCACCGCCATCGCCTTCAGCTTCTGTAGCCCGGGATAGAGACGGGGCAGGAGCCGCACGGCCCCTGCCCGGGTTGGTTCGGATTACTCGTAGGAAACGCCGGGGATGGGCTTCTCCAGAACTTCCTCCAGGGTGGTGGCGCGGGACCACTGCTCGGCCGGCCGGCTCTCGCCCTCCCAGCCGATCTGGTCCATGGTGGCGTAGAGCTCGATCTGGAAGCCGTCCGGATCGAGGAACTCCACGCCCGGGTTGCAGCCCGGACCCCTGCGGCCTTCGTACACGATGGGCACGTTGTTGGCCTTCAGGAATTCGCGGATCTTGAACAGCTCGGTGACGCTCCCCACCTCCAGGGCGAAATGGTTGAACGCCACCTGGTCCGGCTCGGGCTGCCCCTTGTTGGACTTGGACGGGAACAGCGCAACCGTATGGTGATCCGACGCGTTGCGAAGAAAGATCATGCCGCGCTCGTTGACGTCGGACACCTGGAAGCCCATGATCTCCGTCCAGAACTTCGTGCTGCGCTCCAGGTCGCTCACGTTGAACACCACGTGCCCGATCTTCTTGACCTTGATGGGTGTCGTTTCCTCACTGATCATGTTCATCTCCTTTCCCTACAGGCACGGGGAGTCTCTGGACCCCGGTGGCCCGCGTTCTTGGCGGTTTCCTAGTCGATGTGGACGAAAGCCCTGGCCCAGTTGTCCGGCGCCAGCGTGTGCCCCTGCCCGGTAACGTCCTCTGCCAGGAACACGTCGCCGGCCACGAAGGTCCGCGACGTGCCATCACCCACGCGGATCTCGGCGGAGCCCGCGAGAGTAATGCAGTATTGCCGGCGCGGCGCCGTGTGAAAGTCTCCCAGATGGGTCGCGGGATCGTTCTTCAACACCAGGCCGGTGACCGGCAGGGTTTCGAAGAAATGGCCGCCGTCCGCACTCGTGTCCATATCCTCGAAATGGGACTGGCCGTCGTCCCCGGTAAACAATCGAACGAACTGCACGGTGAACCTCCTGTGTGTCCGAAGGCGCGGCGCGGCGCGTCCCCCTTTGTACGCCTTCGGGCACGGGTAGATCAATCGCCGGCCGCGCCACAGGTTTGTCCGGGCCGGTGTGTTATACTCGCCGCCATCCAAAACCGGGAGGCTTCCATGCGACTCAAGGACAAGGTCACCATCATCACCGGGGGCGGACACGGGCTCGGCAAAGCCTACGCCAGGCGGTTTGCGGAGGAAGGCGCTCGGGTGGTCATCGCCGACATCGACGCCGCCGCGGGCGAAACCGTGGCCCAGGAACTGACCCAGTCGGGTCAGTCCGGATGGGCCCGGGCCACCGACGTCACGAAATACGACAGCATCGAGGGGCTGGTGGCGGAAACCCTCGACCGGTTCGGCCGCATCGACGTGCTGCTCAACAACGCCGCCATCTACGTGACCCAGACAATGTGGATGGGCCGGGTGGAGGACTGCCCGCTGGACGAGTGGGACCGGGTCATGGAGGTGAACCTCAAGGGCGTCTTCCTGTGCTGCCGCGCGGTCATTCCCGTGATGAAGGAGCAGAAGTCCGGCAAGATCATCAACATCGCGTCAGGCACCTTCCTGAACGGCACCAGCAACATGCCCCACTACACCAGCTCCAAGGGCGGCGTAGTCGGCCTCACCCGGGTCATGGCCAGGCAGCTCGGGGACTGGAACATCAACGTCAACTGCATGACCCCCGGCTCCACCATGAGCGAGGACGTGATCACCGACGAGATTCGCAAGCGACGGTCCGACAGCGCCGGCCGCCGGGCCTTCAAGCGCATACAGGTTCCCGAGGACGTCACCGGCACCGCGCTGTTCCTGGCCAGCGCCGACAGCGACTTCATGACCGGGCAACTGCTGGTGGTGGAGGGGGGCGGGATCATTCATTAGGCGGAAGCAAGCGAGGAGCGCTCTCGTGCGGAAGGTCCTGACGTCTTCGACAACGATCATGAAGCGTTTCATTGACAGCAACCGGCCTGCGATTCCGTGTCCCACACCAGCTTGAGACTCCCGCACGGTTCCCCGATCTCGCCCCGCGCCCGCTCCGGCGGATAGCCCAGACAGTTTGAGACGTAGCGCACGCCGTCGATGAGCCGGTCGCGGTTGCGGTGCTGGTGGCCGTGGACGTGGACGACCGAGCCCAGCGCCCGGAGCTGGGCCTCGATCCGCGTGCTGCCGGCGACCCGGCTGAAGTTGAAACGGATGGCGCGGCCGGCCCGGGCGGGCGGGGACGCCGGCGAGCGGAACATCACCTCCCGCCTGGGCAGGAAGTGGCTGAACGACAGCACCGGGGCGTCGTACTCGCGACCGAGGTGAGGCTCGTTCATGTCGAGAAAGTAGTCCGCCGCCGACAGCCGTTCCGGCCACCGGGTCAGGACTTCATCCGCCCACATGGAGAGGCCCGAGTCGTCACCTTGTCTGGGGACGTAAAGGCTCTCGTCGCCCTGCTCGGGTTTCACGTACCACGAGAACAGCGGCACCACCCACGCTCCGGGATCGCCGGAGCCGCTGGCCACCTTGGCAGGACTCGTGGCAACGTCAAGGCCGGCGCACAACCGCATGATCTTTCCGAACTTGGCCACGGAGTCTCCCTGCTCACCGCGCCGGAGCCAAAGCTCGTGGTTCCCGGGAACGAAGAAGACGTGGGCGAACCGTTCACGGAGGCCTCGGAGAACACGTGCCAGCCTGGCGAGGTCGTCGGTCACGTCGCCCGCCAGCAGCAACGTGTCATGCTGGTGGTCCTCGGCGTGAAGCGCTTGTATCAAGGCCATGTTCTGCGGGTAGTCCGCGTGCACGTCGGATATGGCGAAAATACGCATGGCGGGTCTCGGGGCAAGTTCTTCATCCGCCTTCATAACAGTTCCGTCTTGTGATCCGTAGACGCCTTGGATATGATCCGGTCCGGCCCTGAAACGGGCTGAACCTCCTGGTGATGGCCCTGATGATCATTTTCCCGGCGCTGGTGCTGTGGCTGCCGGGGCTGATGAACTGAGCCCTCGGCCATCCCTTCCCGTTCCCGCCCGGATCCAGCGAACCAGCCCTAAAGTTTTCGATGGTTCCGTCGATCTTCTCATACAGAGGGGCCGGGTTTCCATGAACCCGGCATGACCAAAACGTTCTTGCGCAAAGGAGGTGTCAAGATGCGCAAAGGTATGAGAGTCGGTTGGCGCGGACTGTTGTCCGCCGCGGTGTTCGGTATGATCCTGGGCGGGGTCTATCCCGCGTGGGGACAGAACATCTTCATCAACGAGGTCCATTACGACAACCGCGGCACGGACGCGGACGAGGGCCTCGAGGTGGCCGGGCCCGCGGGCACCGACCTGAAAGGATGGAGCCTCGTTCTCTACAACGGCAAGAACGGAAAGCCGTACCGGACCGTTCCGCTGGAGGGGTCCTTTGCCGACCAGCAGGGAGGCTACGGCACATTGTCGTTCCCCATCAGCCGCATCGAGAACGGCGCCCCGGACGGTATCGCGCTGGTCAACGCCGCCGACGAAGTGGTTCAGTTCCTGAGCTACGAGGGCGGCTTCACCGCCGCTTCGGGACCCGCCCAAGGTCTTGCGGCCACGGACATAGGCGTCCGGGAATCCAACAACACGCAGGCCGGCCATTCGCTCCAACTCAGGGGCTCGGGCAACTCGCCCGGCGACTTCGCCTGGCACGGACCCGGCCAGGCCACCCCCGGCCTGGTGAACGCGGACCAGACCTTCGTGGCCTCGCCGCGGGAAACCACCGGCGGCGGGCAGACCGGTTCCGCCCCCGTGGAGGTGGTGAAGGAGAGCCGCTGAGTCGAGGCCTGCCCCGGCTTGGCGGAGATATGGGCTTCCCGCGCCGCAGCGGGAAGCCCCCTTTTCACGAGTCCGGCAACGGTCCTGCCGTTGACGCACCATGGTCCTTCCAGTAACGTAAGGCCGTCGACGTCGGTCGGGAATACACACTCGGAAGGAACGAAACCCATGGCAAAGTTTCGCATACAGCCGCACGGCAGACTCCAGGAGTGGGTGGCGCATGAACTGGGGTATTTCACGGACGAGGGGCTGGATTACGATTTCGTCTTCGGCATCGTTTCGCAGCAGTCCGAGAAGCCCAAGGAAGTCCGTCACGGCGCCCTCGAAGACATGAAGGAAGGACGGGCCTGCGACGTGAGCTCGGCCTGTCACTGGATGGTCAACGTGGCCGCCACCGGGCAGCACGGCCGCATGTGGGGACACGCCTACTCGGTGACGCCCTCGGGCATCTTCGTGCCGCCGGAATCCGACATCCGCAAGCCCCGGGACCTGGCCAACGTCGAGATCGCGGTGGGATACCACTCCGGGAGCCACTTCTCGGCGCTGCAGGCGCTGGAGGCCATCCTCGACTCCTCCGAGGTGAAGCTGCAGTTCGCCGGCCGGCCGTTGGACCGCATGGCGCGGCTGCTGGAACGCGATGTGCCGGCCGGCAACGTCTTCGGCGCGCCCATGTACGTGCTGGAGCAGCAGGGTTTCCGGAAGATCGTCGATACCACATTCATGATCGGCTTCCTGCTGGAGCCGGAGGCCGACGAAGAGGAGGCGAGGAAGTACTTCAACGCGCTGCAACGCGCGCAACGCGACATCGACATGGAGCCGGAGCGCTACCGGCACTATCTCCTGAAGGAGATCCCCGAACGCTACCACGAGCTGGTGGACGTCAACGCGATGGGGGTCGGCGAGCGCATGGTCTTCGAGCCCTACACCCGGGAAGTGTACGAGAAAACGCACCGCTGGATCGCGACCCGGAACCTCTTCAGCGCCGACACGCCCCTCGACGAGCCCTACGAGTCCGCCGTGGCGCTATAGCGCTCCCTGATTCGCCTTCCCGACAACGGCAGTCCCGGCCCCGTCGCCGGCGGCTGCCGTTTCATTTTCGGCCGCCCTGCCCGATGCAACACTCGGTTCTTCTCTTGCAAGCCGCTGTCAAGACGCAGTAGATTGGCCTTCTCGCCACCTGCCGCCACAGACGGACCCGCGAAGACGCCGGGCCATCAGGAGGATCTCATGGCCATCAATGCTCGACCGATCGCCTCGCCGGACGCGGACTACGCCCTCATCGACTCCGACGCGCACGTGGTGGAGACGGAACGGACCTGGGAGTTCATGGATCCGGAGGACGAGAAGTACCGCCCGGTATTGGCGGCGCATCCCACCGACCCCCACGTCCAATGGTGGATCATCAACGGACAGGCTCGGGGCTTCCGGTTCGTGACACTCACCGAGGAAGAGATGGCCGAGCGGTCCCGCGAGCAGGGCCGGGACCTGGTGACCCCCATCGGCTCCCGCGAGGACGACGTGGAACGGCGCCTCCGGCACATGGATCGTCTGGGCATCGACACCCAAGTGCTGTTCCACACCCTGTGGACGGTGCCCACCACCGACCGGCCGGAGGTGGAGCTGGCGCAACGGCAACCAGGACATCATCGATATCACGAGGCCGGCCTATGATCCCGCCGCCTTCGGCCTGATGCGGTTCCGCCTCATGACCGCGGGCTCGTGCGAGGGCCTGATCGAGAGCCAACTGCCGCTCAAGTTTCCCGATCTCCGCTGGGCCTTCATCGAGGCCGGCTCCATGTGGCTGCCCTGGATGCTGCACGAGGCCAAGCGCCGCAGCCTGCAGCGCGGCACCCCCTTGCCCGACGACGTGCTCAAGGAGTTCAACATCTTCGTCACCTGCCAGAACGACGACGAGCTGGCCTACACCCGCCGGTGCGGACCGGACAACCTCGTCATCGGCAGCGACTACGGCCACTACGACGGCTCGAGCCAGATGGACGCCTTGCGCGTGATGCGGCAGCGGACGGACATCGACGAAGAGTCGAAACGGAAGATCCTGAACGACAATCCCAAGAGGTTGTGGCGGTTGTAGTACACTAAAACCCCGCGGCGCGTTGCCCATCGGGTAGCCAGGACGAGCGCGCCGAGGCGGCGCCATGACGTGCCCTTGGGCTCGTCCGTCAAAGGCGGGTGTTTTCGATCTCCAGACCCAGAGCATGCTTCCCGGCCAGGTCGTAGGCGACTTGGCGCGCCTGCGCATGCTGGCTGATCACATGCAGGTCCTGGAAGTGGCGCTGGATGATGTTGCCTTCGTAGATGACGGTGGTGCCGGAGGCGTTGTAGAGCTGCTCCACCACATGCACCGCGACCCGAATGCAATGGGTCGTCGCCAACCGCAACGCAACCCGCCGGTCCAGGGTGAACGCTTCCTCCGACGCGGCTTCGTCCCACAGTGCGCGGACCGCGTCACGCAGATAAGCCCGACCAGACGCAAGGGCGGCCAGGGTCTGGCCCACCGTCGCCTGCACCGCCGGCTGGTCGCGCAGCAGGGCCCGCATGGAGTGGGGCGTCTTGGCTCCGGCCAGCTCCATGAACGCGTCCAGGCACGACCGGGCCGCCCCCAAGGCGAGGGCGGCGTCACCGCACGCGAACAGCAGGACGGTGGAGAGCCGGTAGAGCGCACCGGGCTCCACCACAGGGGCGCCGCGCTGGCGCACCGTACGCTCGGCCGGAACGAAGGCGCCGTCCACCGCAAAGTCGTTGGTGCCGGTGCCGCGCATGCCGCGGACCTTCCATGTATCCAGCACCGTCACCTCGGCCGCGGGCACGAACAGGAATTTCTGCACCGGCTCACCGTTGTCCGGGATCCACGCCCGGGCGGCGAACCATGACGCGTGCCGGCAACCGGAGCTGAAACGATGACGCCCGGTGACGCGGTACCCGCCCGGGATCGGCGCCGCTTCCGACGTGGGCATGGCGGTGTTGGCCACCACACAGCGCGGCGTGTCGGTCCAGATCTCCCGGGCGATCTCATGGGGCATGCGCGCCGCGTAAGTGGCGAAGATCGAACACTGGTTGACGATCCACGCGGCGCTGGCGTCGGCCTCGCCAAGCTCCCCCAGGACCTCGATGTAGGACGGCAGGTCGATCTCGACGCCGCCCAGCGACCGCGGCAGCGCGAGCTTGAACAGCCCGGCGTCCGCCAACTCGTCGAACAGTGCCCGCGGCAACTCGCGCTCCGCCTCGATCCGGTCGGCGCAGGATCGGATCGTCGAGGCCAGCGCCCTGGCGGCGTCCAGCATGGGATGGTTCGTGGATGACATCACAGCCCTAGTGTCCTGTCTGGAGCAGCGCGGATCGAACCTTCGTCCAACTTGTTCCACTCATGCGCGGGTGTCAACTCAGCATGAGCCGGGGCAGAGTCAACACCAGGGCGGGAAAGGCGATCATGACCGCCAGATTCAACATGTCGAGGAGCACAAAGGGAAAGCAGCTCTTGTAGATCTCCACCATGGAAGCGTCCGGCACCACCCCCTTGAGCACGAACAACTGCAGACCGAAGGGCGGCGTGGTGTTGGCGACTTCCATGTTCAGAAGCATCAGGATGCCGAACCAGATGGGATCGAACCCGAGTTGGGCGGCCAGCGGGAAGTAGATGGGCACGGTGATCATCATGATGGAAATCTGGTCCACGAACATGCCCAGCACGAGCACGATCAGCATCATGAGCACCAGGATCACCACCGGCGAGGCCGGGAGGCCCGACACCAGCTCCACGAGACCACGGCTGGCTCCAGTGAACGCCAGCACCTGGCTGAAGGCATTGGACGCCAGGATGATCATGAGCACCACGACCGAAACCCGCACGGTGCTCATCACCGCCTGCACCATGACCTTGAACGTCAGGCTGCGGTACATGGCGGCCACCAGGGCCGTGCTCAGCACCCCCAGGGCCGCCGCCTCCGTGGGCGTGGCCACGCCGATGAAGATCACCCCCAGCACCATGAACACGATGAGGCTCAGGGGCGCCAAGTGCAGCAGGCTCACGAGCTTCTCTCGCGTGGACACATGCGCGACGTCGTAGATGGGTGCCGACGCGGGACGCAGCTTGGCCCGGATGACGATGTAGGCCGCGTAAAGGCCGGCCATGAAGAGACCCGGGCCGATGCCGGCGATCAGGAGCTTGCCGATGGAGATCTCCGCGAGGCTGCCCAGCAAGACGCCCATGGCCGTGGGCGGGACGATGGCCGCGAGACCGCCGGCCGCCGATATGGGGCCCACGGACATCAGGTAACTGTAACCCCTGCGTCGCATCTCCGGCACCAGCGTCGTCCCCAGCATGGCGGTGGTGGCCATGCTGGAGCCGCTGAGGGTGGAGAAGAGCGTGCCGCCGCTCACCGCCAGAAGGCTGAGCCGCCCGGGTATGCCGCCGATCCACTTGTCCAGGGCATCAAGGGTGCGCACCGCAAGCCCTGATCGGAACATGATCTCGCCCATGAGGATGAAGAGCACCACCGGGGCCAGCACGAAGCTCGCCAGGGTGGCGAAGGCGCTGGTCGCCATGAGCCGCAGCGCCGGGAAGCCCCCCATGAACAGGTAGAAACCGCCGATGTTGATCAGGAGAAAGGCGAACGCCACCGGCGTGCCGGCCACGAACAGGACCATCAGCACGCCGAGCATCAAGGCCAGGACTTCGTACCACTCCATCTCGTGCTCAGAGGGAATCCTGGCCTACGGGACCTGGTCCGTCCGGAACCGGTCCGCCGCGGCGCAGCACCCCGACGTTGTGCCACGCCTGACGCAGGAACTCGATGAACAGCAGGAGGCCGCCGATGAAGATGGGAAGGATCAGCGGCCAGCGCTTGACCCGCCACGCCTTCAGCTCCGCATGGCCGCCCAGGTAGGAATCCCAGGTCTCCCAGGCGCCTTCCCACGCCAGCACCACCGCGCCCAGCGCCGCCACCAGCGGCACCAGGATGGCCAGGATCAGCTGCGTCCTCGGCCCGAGCCTTTCCACCACGATCTCCACGCGCGTGTGTGCGTGGTCGCGCAGCACCCAGGGCGCTCCCAGCATGGTAATATAGACCAGTGAATATTCGGTGAGGTCCACCGCCCAGATGGTGGGGTTGTTGAAGAAGTAACGCGCCACCACCTCGTAGAGCACCGAGAAGGTCACCGTCACCACCAAAAGCCCCGCCAGGTAGGCGAAGCCGTTCAGCAGCGAGTCCCAGGCCCGCTCCAGAGTCTGCCCGAGTTGCGGCATGTTGAGGTTTGATCCCCCGGCGGGCCGTCCGCGGCGCGCGCGGAAGGCCCGGCGGGTCTTTCACCGCCTGAGGGCGTGAAGAAGCGCCCCGTGCCGTAGTGCTTTCGCTCTACTTGTCTTCCAGGCCGCGCGCCAGCTCCCGGATCTGCTTGCCGTACTCCGGCGAGTTGGGCAGGTACTTCTTCCAGGAGGACTCGTACGCCATGGTGCGGAATTGCTTGGCCTCGTCGCCCTTGAGCTCGATGATCTTCATGCCGTGCTTGTTCACCAGCGCATCGAGCTCCTTGTCGATGAGCCCCTGGAAGTATCCCGGCGTCCACTTCTCCACCGCGACGATGGAGTCCGTAATGACCTTCTGCTGCGCCGGCGTAAGCTTCTTCCAGGGCTCCAGGCCCATGTACAGCCAAGTCCGTACCGTCCAGAAGTACGGCTTGAGCATGCAGCAGACCTGCTCGTAGAGCTTGTTCCCGAGGGTGCCGATGACCGGGGAGAAGTACCCGTCCACCACCCCGCGCTCCAGGGCGTTGTAGACTTCCGGCCATTTCACCGTGATCATGGTGGCGCCCAGGGCCTGCCCCAGCGGCAGATAGGTCGGCGTGCTGCGCATCTTCTTGCCCTTGAAGTCGGCCAGGCCCTTCACCGGCTTCTTGGTGAAGATGGCGAAGCCCACGGGGCCCGAGGTCAGCCCCAGGAACTTCACGCCCGCCCGCTTCTGGACGATGCCGTCGAAGTACTTCGTGACCCCGGCCTCTCGAAGCTCGGCGGTCTTGCCGACGAAATACTCGAGAAAGACCCCTTCCGGTATCTTGGCCGAATCGTAGGCGCCGGCGCCGTTCAATATGTCCAGCGTGCCCCGCTGCACCAGACCCAGCATCTCGAACGGCGACGAGATCTCGGGGCCGCCCTTCCAGTCCACCCGCATCTTGCCGCCGGACCTCTTCACGACCTCTTTCTGAAACTGCCAGAAACCGTTGTTGAAGTCGTTGTGTTTCGCCCACGCGGTGGCGCCCTTGAGCACCAGCTCGGGCTCGGCGGCCGGTGCGGCCGTCGCGATGACAAGACCCATGGTGAAAAATGCAACGATACAGCCAAGTGCCCTTCTCATGGATTCGTCCTCCCTTTCGTCGGCCCTGTTCTCCGATGCCGGGCCAGACTAGTACCCTTGCCGGAAGGCTGTCAAGGACAACTTGGCGTGCCTCCGACCGGCCTCCGGTTCGGCCTCGAAGCGATGCCGAACCGGTTGTCGCGCGGATTTGCCCGGGACGGCGTTTCGCGGTATCGGTAGGGGCGGACGGGGAAACCGCCCTCGACAAAGCGCCGACATGCCCCGCACGGGAGGAAGTCCAATGGGTACAATCGAAGAGAAGATAGGCGCGGACTACCTGCGTCTCCTGGCAGCCAGACAACGCCTTTCCGTCCTGGACAGCGAAGCAAAGAAGATGGTCGGCAACCTCAACATGGCCGTCAGCCTGCTGAGCGGGAAAGAGACCGGCCATTACGGCGACGACGGCAACTACCATGTCCACAATCGCCCTAATAGCGGCGTTCCGCACCGGCAGTTGACGCTGCCCACCGTCGAAGAGCTGAGCAAGGTCATCGAGTACCGGAAGCTGGCCAAGGACGAGCTGGATTCCCTGGCGAAACAGTTCAAGGAGCTGGAGGCCAAGCTTTGAGGGATGGGGGAAGTGGCCAGGGACAGAATCGAACTGCCGACACGAGGATTTTCAGTCCTCTGCTCTACCGACTGAGCTACCTGGCCAGAGTTGAAA
The DNA here is from genome assembly GCA_965215605.1 of uncultured Binatia bacterium (SeqCode). Classification (GTDB taxonomy): domain Bacteria; phylum Desulfobacterota; class Binatia; order UBA9968; family JAJDTQ01; genus JAJDTQ01. The sequence goes on from OZ244070.1 coordinate 798,567, forward strand.
ATATTGCCGAAAATCCCGGACGCGTCAACAAGGGCGGTGTGCGGGATGTCGTTTCCGGAGGTTTTTGCCCATGACACTACTGTTGAGCAATGAAGAGATCGACCGGATACTGACCATGGATATGGCGCTGGAGTGCGTCGAGCGGTCACAGCGGTCGCTGGAGGCCGGGGAAGCGGTCAACAGCCCGCGGGTGGACACGCTGGCTCCCACCACCGTCGGCGAAACCAAGGGGGTCTACAGCCTCAAGGCCATGAGCGGTCTGTGGCCGGACGAGGGCATGGCCGCGTTGCGCATCAACAGTGACGTGCTGATCTGGCCGGAAGTCTCGGGCAACGTCCGGCGCGACCGGCTGCCCTCCGCCGACGGCCGCTGGAACGGCCTGATGCTGCTGTTCAGCATGGAGACCGGGGCGCCAGTGATGATCTGCCCGGACGGGTACATCTCGCGCATGCGGGTGGGCGCGGCCAACGGCCTGGCGGCCCGCTACCTGGCCCGTGATGACGCCTCGGTGATGGCGCTACTCGGCACCGGATGGCAGGCCGGCGGACAGTTGATGGCGCACTGCGCGGTGCGGCCCATCACCGACGTCAAGGTGTACAGCACCAACCCCGCGAACCGGGAACGCTTCTGCCGGGAGTTGGCCCCGCGTGTGAAGGCCCGACTCACGCCGGTGGAGTCGGCGGACGAAGCGGTGGAGGGGGCCGACCTGGTGGTGACCGGGACCAACTCCATGGAGCCGGTCCACCAGCAGCGGTGGCTGCGCCCCGGCGTCCACTACAGCGCGGTCAAGGTGCAGGAGATGGACTACGACTTCCTGGAGACGGTGGACCGCGTCTTCCTGTTCTCCAGGAACCCCGCCAACATCCGGCCGCAGGTCTACCGCACGGAGTCCGTGGACACGCCGGAGGGGGCCGGCGGCTGGTGGGCTGAGCGCACCACGCCGCTCTGGGAACGTCTGGAAGAGTTGCCCCGTGCCATCATCGGCGCGGTGGAGGGACGCCGGTCCGCGGAGGAGACCACGGCCTTCGTCAACAACGTCGGCCAGGGCCTCCAGTTCGCCGCCGTGGCCCAGCGGGTGTACCGGGAGGCCGTCGACAAGGGCGTCGGCCGCACCATGCCCACGGAATGGTTCACCCAGGACGTGCATCCGTAGGGACGGGGTTCAAACTTGGCTGTGTAGCGTACTTCCTACCGCCGGCCGCCGGTAACTATCTGAAAACAAATCAGTAAGACTCTCCGCTTGAAAGACTGGATGATTCGCTCACGAACAATCAACACATGGTCAACTGAGACCGGCGATTGACGCCGGCCCGGTGGTCCCCGCGCTTCCCGGACTACCGAATCTCTCCGTCATTGAAGCACGGTCGTGCGCACGGCCCGGAAAATGAATTGGTGCCTAAGTGGTACCCAGAAGAACCCTTGCAATCTCGTCGTTCGTCATTGGCCGGACGTTTTACCCTCGGATCTCTCAACACGAACTTGATCCGCCAGCCCGAGATCATCCAGAATCTGCTGCAGATCGGTGTCCAAGTCTTGTGCAAACTTCGAACTGACGTTCACTGAGAAATCAATGCAGACGCGGAGGTCGTTCCCGGACCGAAGCTTGGGCAGGACTTTGGTTCCGAGCCGATTCCAGACTTCGGGGGGCACGGTTCCGGCAATCCGAATTGTTGTATTCGCTGTAGCGGGAGTCGGTACTGGATCAGTTCCCGGCTCAGGCCGTGGCTCCGGTCCGGGGGGTGGCAACGGTTCCGGTGGTGGCGGATGCGGATCTCCCGGTGTCACTTTGAGTGCTTCGGTTTTGGCCTTGGTCAGCAGGAAGACGTTCGCGTCGAACGCCACTTCTTCGACGCCGATCGACTCTGCGTACCACAGCCGGTCGAAGCCACCATCGTTCTTGGCGCCAGACGCCAGGCCGAAGTCTCCGTTTGACACGAACTCCACGATCTTGCGGCGAAGGATCGCGTCAGGATCGATCAGGCGCGTTAGTGAGCCGTCGAGGAAGCTCTGACGCAGGCTCGTGAGCGGCCAGGCAGCAGAATCCTTAAACGCCGGTGGCCATTGGCGGTCAATGTAACCGGCGCCCACGCTCTCGTTGAGCAGGGCCTCGGCCTTCAACGCACCGATGATCCGGCCGCAAAGCGTCTCACTTGCACTGGAATGTCCGGCTCCGAGGTCGATGATCTTGAGCCCGTGTTGCTCCTGAGTGTCCGCGAGTGCCGCGAAGCGATAGCTGGCCCATACTTCGTCCTTGGCCGCTTCCTCCGCGTCCTTGGCCTTGGTCTGCACTTCGGCGCGGTCTGTGCGGTCGAACTCGGCGCCCAGGACACCCTCGGCTACTTCCCGCGCAACACGTTGCCAAGCGAGCCACAGCTCGACGCGATCCCGAAGTTCTCGCCCCTGCTTCCTCGCACACCAGACCAGCGAACCCGGGTACAGTCGTGGCGACGTGCCCCGTTCCTTCGTCCATCGGCCAACGCGCTCGACCAACTGATTGCCGTCCTGCCATTCCGACTCCGGATCGAGGACGATCAACTTGAGCCGGGGAGAGTCCTGGATCGTAGCGCTGTCCTCCGGGAAGAACACTATCGGGAGGGTTGTGCCTGATTTGAACGCGCCCTCGACGAGCTTTCGGATGGCTGGATTGATCTCCGTTTCCTCGTCCAGCGAAGCGCGCCGATCGCTAACCACTTTCTTCAATGTTGCCTGGTGATGGATGCGATAACCGTCTGTGCCGACCTTACGAACAAAAAACGCAGATGCCTCTAGCGCCATGGCGCCGCTGTCGATGGTGGCGGTATCGACCTCGGGTTCGCCGAGCGCGAAGCGCAATTCCGGCAGGTGAGCCACCTTGTCCACCTGTCCGCCCGAGGACTCGAACAGGACCGCCGTACCCACGCGGCGGTGGATGTCGCGGAGCGCTCCCTGAGCATCCACATCCAGGGATTTGGCATGGGCCATCGACCCGGCAAGGTCGGCTTCGATAGCCACGTCAAGCCGGGCCTCTCCCAACTGGCCAAGGACTACAGCGCGGAATTCGGGCACATCTAAAGGAGCTGAGCCCAGCGTGATCAGGGGCTCGGTTCGCGCCTTTTGGAACTGCTCGCGCGCGGCCCAGGAGATCCACTGCGCCAGCATGGCGAGCGCACCACGGGTTTGCTGGAACTGGGCGAGAGCCCGCCACTTTCGTTGAAAGACCGACAGCGTCGCAGGGTGGAAGGGATAACACGCCTCAAATCGGCTCCGTAGAAACTCCCTTGCCTTGGTTTCCGTCGTCGCGGTGTCGACTGCCAACCATTCGGAGGGTAGGCGAGCAGTCCGCTCAAAGCACCAGTCCGCGTAGGTCTTCGCGACCTTCTTACGAATGCGCTCGCTACCAAGGTCCTCGAACAGCCGGCGACGCACCACTTCGCTGATCTCTGATTCGTCATTGGCGATCAAGTCCCGGGCGACGCGGCGGACCACTTTGGTGATCCGCTCCTGCCACTGCTGATCCCAATCGGTCATTTCCACTTGGCTGCGCGGCAGGCTGATGACCGCCGCAGCCCGGGTGGTACCGGTAGCCGCGACCGTCAGGTTCTGCAGGAAAGCGTGGAAACCATCGGCCATGCTTCTGTGCCGGTTGACGAAGTTGAGCACCTCGTCGAGCAGCAGCAGCACGGGCGCGTGCGCCGCAGCGAACACTTTGGCCAGTGCCTCCGTTCCCGGCGGAGTGGTTCGTGCAGAGGACCCCAGCGCCGCGACACCCTGATCGCCTGCAAGTTGACGAGCGAGATCGATCCAGGGCGTCTCTCGACCGTCCGTCGGGTCCCACGCATTACCGACGAAGACGCCGACGCGCGCGGACGGAACTTCTGCCATCCCGACTTCACTAAGGAGCTCGGCTACGCCAGAAAGCTTGGAGGCGTCCCCACCGGCGTTGGCCAAGTGGTAGAGCGCGGTGAGGGTGTGCGTCTTCCCGCCGCCGAATTGGGTGATCAGAGTAAGGACTGGTGCGGTGTTCTCGGTTTTGCCGGCAAGACGTCGTAGGACCATGCCGGCATGCTCCTTCAATGCTCGCGTGAAACACGTGCGCGCAAAGAACTGGGCCGGATCGCGGTAGTCCACGGGCGCCGTCTCGGCGACCACCTGCTCAAGAGCGATGGCGAACTCGTCCGGGCTGAACGAACGGCCTTCCCGCACTTCCTTACGAAGCATCACAACCTTGTACCAAGGGTCCACGTTTTCCTCCGGTTATGGCCTTCTCATTCGTTCGAACAATTCGAGGGCCGGCTGTTTCAGGCGCGCTAGATTCGCATAGGCGACGGGGGCGAAGTCCTTGCTCGCTTCGTACATTCGATAGCGTATGCCATCAGTAACGACCACATCCCGCGGAACGCCAAGGGCCGAGACATACCCAATTGCCTGATCGAGCGCGCCTTCAACGCCTGCGCCCAGTCGCTTAGCCTCAATCAGGTAGTGGCAGTGCTCCGGGCTTCTAGGCAGCTTGGAGAACACACACACGTCAATGTTGCGCCACTTCACCGCAATCCTCTCAACAGGCCAGCCCAGGGCGCGCAGGAAAGGAATGACGCAATGCGCAACCAACTCGTCCTCCATCGGTCGCTCCCCGAAGGCATCCTCATCCCAATAGAGGCTCGAAAGGTCCTGGACTTGAGCGACAATCTCCCGCAAATCACTAGGCGGCGCCTCAAGCTTCGGTTCCTCGGCCGGCAAGACTGGTAAAGCGCGTATTTGCCAATCCGTCGGCGGCGACCGAACGAAGCGATTGGCATACTCGACGATGTTCCCAGCTTGGACACGCGACAGCCGAGGGGGATTAGCCCCGAAAACTGGTCCGCCAAACTCATAGGGCTCCGGCAGCGGACACCATCGCACCCGCCGACCGTGCTGCAAGTCCCAGCCGTTCACGTCATCGAACTGTGGCAGGTACTGGTACGCGGATGCGACCAATCCAACCGCACGTATAGACGAAAGGCCCGTTCGAAGCAGCAGCACGTCTCCGGTGCACAGCTCGGCGGCGAACCTTCGGACAAACCCACCATCGAATTCCTCGTCGGACCGTTCCGAACGCCACGGCCCTGCATCACCAGGACCGATCAGTGCTACGCCGTGGTTCAAGAACTGATCGGCGTAGGACCGATCGGAAGGGCCAGCGGATACTTGCCAAATCGTCACCGCGTCTCCTCCGAGTGCCACGTCGTCACCGCGGTACCGCCAACAGCATGGCGTCGAGGAGCCGCTTTTCCTGACTGCCGCGCGGATACAGCGCGGAAAGCGCGTTGGCAAGCCGTAGAAATTCGGGACCGCGATCCTGCTCGGCGCCGATGAGCTTCCGTAGTGCGTTTGCGTGGCCGCTAGCCTGCAGCAGCATGGCCGCATGCACGCGGTCCAGCGTGGTCGCATCGATCGTCTGAAGCTCGGCATCGCCGTCAAGGATCGATCTCTTTCCCCGACGCCGGTTTCTTGTCTTCGGAGTTGCGTCCAATTCAGGGAAGAGCGTCGCCTGCAGGTTGGCGTTCGGGTCGCTCTCGATCCAATCAGCAGCGGCGGTAGCGCCGTCTCCGCCAAAAAGAGAGTTGGCTCTTTCCGCCACCGGCAGTAGGCGTACCAGACCCTTTCTTTGACCGATGATGCGGCCGGTCCAGGTGTCGAGGTCAATGCCCATTGGTTGAGCAAAGCGACGCACGACGTCGAAGGGGAGACTGAATCCCTTGGCCGCTACCTTGGCGACTGCTTCTTCGTTCTCGTCTATCTTGCCGTTCTCTTCTGAGGTTTCCGTGCTCTGAAGGGTCCAGAGGAACAGCGCGGTCAGGCGAGCGTCCTCTTCCAGCGCAGTGGCCACGCCGGTTGAGGCTTGGGCTACTGCCGTGCCCAGCACCTGCCGGAGCGCAGCGCGGCCCACGACTTCCCAGACTTTCTCCAAATACTCGGGCAGCCCAACCTCGCGGCCCTCAGCGGTCTCGACTGCGCGGTAGCGGCTGAACACCTCAAGCGCGGGACCGATACAGGCGAACACCAAGTCGGCGCCGCGGATGCCTTCGCTTTGAAGTCGAGTCATCCAGTCACCAACGCGCACCGGCAACTCCCGCAGCACATCGCCCCAGTCACCGACTGAGGCGTGCTCAGGCCTTGGGCGGCACACTAGGTGAACGCTAGTCGCCAGCGCTGCTGAGTCACGGGCACGCATGCGTGCCGCTCGTTCAGTCGCGATCGGCCATGACGCTGTTACGACAAGACCCCCTCGAATCATACCTGACAGAAACGCTTCCCAGCCGTCCGTCGTCTTGTGCGCGAAAACCACGCAGCTAACTCCATCCTCGCGAAGTACGCGTCGGCCCTCAGCAAACGCCTTCGCCATGGTGTTTTCGAACCAAACACCATCTTTCACACCATTGTCGACGCACTTCGACTTGTCCTGCACCGCTTCATCGACCTTGGGAGAAAGTGGGTTCTCCGCATCGAACGGATCGGCAAGTAGCGAGTGACCTGGTAATGCACGCTTTAACCACACAAGAAAAAAGTCAGCGAGGTCCGCATAGGGAACCGCAGCATAATATGGTGGGTCGGTAAACCACACGTGAGCCGATTGATCGGGCAAAGGATTGTCCGTCGCATCTGCAAGCAGGGGAGAGGACGGACTGGCTTGAGGTATTACAGTTGTTTCGGCATTCCGCGCCGTTGCGGTCACAATCGACGCGATAGAACCGCTTGCTAACGAAAATACATTGCTCTCCGCGAAATCCCATCCCATTGGCAACTGGTTACCTTTGAACAGGTGATCTGCGCATTCCACGCCGAGGCTCCAATTCACAAGGTTGTTGGACCGGTTGGCTAACTTCGAACAAACCATCGCCAGAACAGATGCACAGTCTGCGGAGACTGATCCATGAGGTGGTCCTGGAAAATCGGACAGGTTGCTAAGGTGTATTCCACCGACTTAGGGAGGGATACGCAATGAGCACACGACGAAGGTTCAGCGGAGAGTTCAAGGCGAAGGTGGCGCTGGAGGCGCTGCGGGGGGACAAGACGATCCAGGAGATCGCTGTGCGGCACAAGGTTCATCCGAACCAGGTGAGCACGTGGAAGCAGCGTGCGGTGGAGGGGATGAAGGAGGTTTTCACGAAGGGTGCGGAGCGGACGAGGGGCGACCACGAGGGGGAGGTTCGGGACCTGCACGCGAAGATCGGGGAGTTGACGGTGGAGCGGGATTTTTTGGCCAAAGGGCTCAAGTGGTGAGCCGGGAGAAGCGCCGGGGGATGATCGAGCCCGGCCATCCCAAGCTCAGCTTGAGCCGTCAATGCCATCTGCTTCGAGTGAGTCGATCCTCCGTGTACCACAGGCCCAAGGGCGAGAGCGCGGAGAATCTGGCGCTGATGCGCCGGATCGACAAGCTGTTCCTGGAGTACCCCTTCTACGGCAGCCGCCAGATGGTCCGCCATCTGTGGCGGGAGGGCGACCGTGTGGGTCGTCACCGGGTGCGGCGTCTGATGCGCCTGATGGGTCTCCAGGCCATCTACCAGGCGCCGCGGACCACCCGACCGCATCCCGAGCACCGGGTCTACCCCTATCGGCTCAAGGGGGTCGCCATCGAACGGCCCAATCACGCGTGGACCGCAGATATAACCTATATCCCTGTCCAGAAGGGCTTCCTGTACCTGGTGGCGGTGATGGACTGGGCCACCCGCCGGGTGCTCTCCTGGAGGCTGTCGAACACCCTCGATGCCCGCTTCTGTGTCGAGGCCCTCTCAGAGGCTCTGGAACGCTACGGCCCTCCCGAGATCTTCAACACCGACCAGGGCAGCCAGTTCACCAGCCTGGAGTTCACCTCCGTGCTCAAGGACGCCGGCGTCGCCATCTCCATGGACGGCAGGGGCCGGTGCATGGACAACATCTTCATCGAGCGCCTGTGGCGCTCCCTCAAGTACGAGGCCGTCTACCTGCACGAGCTCTCGGACGGCTTCGCCGCCCAAAGGACCATCGCCAACTGGCTCCACTTCTACAACACCCAAAGGCCTCATTCCGCCCTCGCCGGCTCCACCCCGGCGGAGGCCTACGAACGAGGACTCCAGAGGCAGGCCGGACCTCACACCCCGCCCGCCCCTCTGCCAGTTCCATCGGAACACGAAGACGTGATAAACGGCACCTTGGCAGCATGATCGAACGTCTGGAATACACCTTATCTCCGCCGCCTACCTGTCCTACAAACCAGGACCACCTCAGATTGACGCCAAATTGATCGCGAATGTCGCTGCCCTTGAGCACGAGGAACTTTTCGTCGAACTTCTCCTTGAGTTCACGCTGCCACTGAAACGCCAAGTTGGCGGGGCAAACGACGAGAACCCTTTCAATGAGTCCCCGCAGCTTGAGTTCACGGATTAGGAGGCCGGCCATGATGGTCTTGCCGGCACCGGCATCGTCGGCGAGCAAGAAACGCACACTGGGGAGTTTGAGGAGGTATTCGTAGACCGCTTCAAGCTGGTGGGGCAGCGGGTCCACGCGGGAGATGGAAAGCCCGAAGTAGGGATCGAACTCGTAGGCGATGCCGAGCGAATAGGCTTGGAGGCCGATCCGCAGAAGCCGCCCGTCGCCGTCGTAGGAAAGAGCGGTATCGGCGATGGTCAGGTTTGAGATGTCATCCGAGGTGAGCGTGACGCGGCGGAACTGCTCAGACCGCAGACCAACGAGGCCCGCGATCCAGACGTTGGGACCGTTTGGGCGAACCGTCTCCACCTGCATTGGCTCGCTGAACAACGGTCCAGTCAGAACTTGACCTTCCCGGATAGTCACTTCAGCACTCAACATTGACTCCTTGTTCCCAGCCGTTCTTGCTGGCTGCCGGCACGAATCTCCGCCGCCGTCACCGTCGAAACGAAAAGCTCCCACGTCGGCCGCTGCTACAGCCAGGCCAGAGTATCCGAATGCGGGTCATCGCGCATCAGTTCGGAAGCGGCATTGGTGTCAAGAGGCTACCTTGGCTGCGCAGCGAAGAATTCGAAGGTGAATTGATCCTCGGACCGCGCGTCAACAACGGCTCGGTAGGCACGCGCCATAAAGTTGGGGGCCTCCTCATGATCGCTCGCGTGTAGCATGTAGTACATGATGTTCCCCGAATCATCTTGTTGCCGTATTGCGTAGGCGTCGACGAAGGTGTATCCGAGGTCGTTTTTCAGCCGGTCGGCAAACGCCTGGCATCTCTGGGGCCGCTGCCACTCAGCGAAGGACGCCCAGTCGTTTCGACCCCACCAGCGGGCCAACGTCTCTCTTTTTGTGTCTTCGTGCATGGCTGCGACGGCACGCTCAAACCAACTGTTCGGCAGAAAGTAAAACAGCTCGATTTTTCGGCGTCGCGGGTCCTGATAACGTGCGAGGGCTTCTACCGTGGCCCAGTCGCATTCAAATGTTTGCTGATCCAGAAGGCAAAAGACGGCCTCTCTCTCCCCGATGTCGCCGGATTCGAGCAAGTGCTGGACACTTCGATTGAAGTCCGTGTGGTAGACCTGAATGTCGCGGTCGGGGTGATCGGCTTTCAGGGCCTGCAGACGACGGGCTTTGGAGGTGTCGTTGTCAAAGAGGTGAAAGTGGCGGAGCCACTTGGGTTCCATCTCCAAGGCCAACTTTGCCGCCCAACTATCAGGATGGTCGATGGCCTGTGGTCCGGCAAACCCGTCCATATACGTGCCGTGCTTCGTAACCATCACGAAGTAATGGAGGTACCGCTCGATCAGCTTGGCCTTGTTCTCTGTCCAGATAGGTGGTGGAGTGACGCCCCTGCGCTTCCCTCTCGGGGCGTAGGCTGTCTTTGGCGGCGGGATCTCGAAAGGGAGGGTTTCCGTCTGGCTAGTATGCTTCTTGCGTGCCATCCGGAGTTGCTAGTCCATGCTGCATTAGACCAACGCGGGGCATGCCGTTCCACTCTCTGTTGTCAAGCATCCTGCCGCCGGACTTGGCGGTTCTGCCGCCCCATTGCTTGAAGAAGAAGGGAACCGCCGCAGCGGAGCATTGAAGAACGATATCCCGGACCCACCGAGTCTCGATGGGGCGGTGGTCAGGCCCGCTTTCGCCACCCACAATCACCCAGTCAATGCCCTCCAGGGGTAGCCGGTCTATCGGCCCGAGTAACGGCTCCAGGGACAGGAACTTCACGGCCGCCGGGGTCTTGGCGAGATCCTCAATTCTCCAAAGGTAGTCCTCACTTTCGACGGACACACCCTGCCAGATGTTGGGGGACCAGGAGAGTTCGCTACACAATTCAGACAGACGCCTTGACCGCTTCGTCAACACCTGAAAGACATGCCACGGAGCCTGCCCCATCGTCTGAAACACGTCCCGGATGAATCGGTCCGGTACTAACTCGTGGAAGAGGTCGCTCATGCTGTTGACGAAGATCCGACGCGAACTCTTCCACCTCAGAGGCAACTCCAACTGGTCTCGATGCAAGGTAACGGAGAAGCCGTTGGTATAGCGCGGGTTCGCCATCCTTTGGAGGCGCGTGGCCAGCCGCTCGGCGTAGCAGTGCTTGCACCCCGGGCTGACTTTCGTGCACCCGGTGACCGGATTCCAGGTTGCGTCTGTCCACTCTATAGGTGAATTCTCGGCCATTTCTCCGGAAGGTACTGGGTCAGCGGTCCGATTGCAAGGCAGCTACCGGGCCATACTGGAACAGGGGGCCGATGCCCGGAGCCAACATTAGGGGCTTTGCCTAGCGACCCGCATGCCTGAGTATCCGTGCCGTTGTATGACAGGCAGGGTTCAAACCCGCCCCTACCGTTCGTCCTCGTACCAGTCGTCGATGGAGAACTCCTTGCCCAGGCCCCGCTCCCGGGCAAGCGCCACGGCTCTGCCTCCCAGCGCCGCGAACTGGGCGCCGAAACCCACGTTGTTGCAGAAGAACGTGATCTCCCGATCGTTTTCGCGGGAACGCGCCTGCCCGGTTATCACCTCGCCCAGCTCGGCGTAGTCGTCCCAGGGCACGTTCTTTTCGAATGGCGCGAAACGCGGCGCCAGCGTTTCCCGTAGAACCGGGGGCGCGAAGTTCAGTCCCTCGTTGCAGCGGCCCTCGCGCATGCTCAGCACCGTGTGGTCCGCGCGGGTGAAGCAGGCCTCGTCGATATCGCGTCCGGAAATGGCGTCCAGATGCACTCCCGGACCGAGCCACTCCCCGAAGAACACCGGATCGATGGTGTTGGTGCAGACGACGACGATGTCGACGCCTCGCGCGGCCGCCACCGGATTGTCCACGGCTTCGGCGTCGAGGTGAAGGTTTTGCCTCGCGTTCTCGGCGAACCGTTCCCGGTTCGCCCGGGTGGGGCTGAACACCTTGACGGACTTCAGCGTGCGGACTACCCCGAGGCCCATCAGCACACCCTCGGCAAGCCAGCCCGAGCCGATGACGCCGACGCGGGACCCATCCGCCGGGGCCAAGTATTCGGCTGCGACTCCATGCGTGCCGGCGATGCGCAGCTTCTGCAAATACGCATCCTGCACCACCGCCTGGAGGTCGGCCGTCTCCAGGTCGAAGATCAGGTCGAAGGCGAGGAACTTGCCGTTCTTCTTGGGCACCTTGTCGTACCGCTGGTTTTCGCCGATGCGCGGCCAGCGGTGCAGGTCCGGAAGGATCCGCATGCCCACCGAGCCCAGGGCGGGGACGATGCCGTCCATGGTCCGCAGCTCCACGAAGGTCCCCGGTTCAGAGGTCTCGGCGAAGGTCTGGCTGCGCGTGCGGGTGACCGCCGTCCCCGCGGCGAGGCCGCGATAGGTCTCCCTCATCACCTCCACCGCCGTTTCCGCCGAGATCAGTTCCTTGACATCGCTGTTGCTCAAAAGAATCGGCATGGTCACCTCCGGTCTCTGTCCGCCGTCTTGCCTCCATCCGGACAATTGCGGTATGGCTGCGGTCGTCCCATCGGAACTTTGGATCGTGCCCGGGCATGGCCCGTTTGATAAGGGAGGACCCTCCGATGATCGTAATCGACGCCGACGCGCACGTGGAAGAGTCTCCGGCCACCTTCGCCGACGCCTACCTGGACCCGGCCTACCGGAAACGCAGGCCACAGGTGGTCAACTCCGAGGGGCGGCTCTACTGGCGCGTGGAGGACCAGATCTACCCCCGCCTGTTCGGACGCGGCTGCCACAACATGGGAACGCCGGCTCACTACGAGGGCCAGCGTTCCTTCTATACCGCCTCCAAGCCGGAAAGCATCGAGAGCATCGAGATCAGCCAGCCGGAGGCCCGCCTCAAGGACATGGCCGACGAGGACCTGGGGGTGCAGGTCATCTATCCGAGCTTCTTCCTGGTCCATCCGCTGGTGGACGACCCGGAGCTCGGCGCGGCCCTGTGCGGCTCCTACAACCGCTGGCTCGCGGACGCCACGGGCTCCACCGACCAGCTCCACTGGGCCGCGGTGGTGGATCTGAACAACGTTCCCGCCTCCGTGGAGCAGGTGCGCGAGGCCAAGCGCCTGGGGGCGGTGGCGGTGATGATCCTCGGCACCGTGGGCGAGCGCACCCTGGACCACCCGAGCCTCTTCCCGTTCTACGAAGCCCTGGCGGAGGAGGACCTGACGCTGGCCGTCCACGTGGGCTGGTCCTGCCCGCCGCTGAGCAACATGTACGACCACCTGTACCCCGGCACCATCATTCCATTCATGGTGCCGTTGCTCATGGGATTCACGGCCATGATCACCGGCGGCGTCCTGGACCGCTTCCCGACCCTGCGGGTGGCGTTCCTGGAAGCCGGCTGCCTGTGGGTCCACTTCCTCATGGACCGGCTGGAGCACCGCTTCGCCTTCACCAACCGCTTCGGCAAGTCCATACCCGAGGCGGCGCCCCGGGCCGCCGTATCCCCCGCGGAGTACATGAGCCGCGGCAACCTCTTCCTCAGCACCGAGGTGGAAGACCCGCTGCTGCCGCAGGTGCTGGACCTCGTCGGCGAAGACCGCATCGTCTTCGGCTCGGACATGCCCCACGGCGACCGGGACCGGTTCGCGGTGCGGGAGTTCCGCGGACGGAACGACATCAGCGAATCGGCCAGGGAGAAGATCCTCAACGCCAATCCGAAACGGCTCTACGGTATCTGACCGAAGGCCGCGGACCCTGGTGTCCTGTCCGTCTATCCGGAACAACGTGGGGTCACCAGGGCAGCAACAGGCCCCTGTACAATGGGAGGTAAAGGTAGACCACGGCGACATGCAGCAACGCCGCGCACACCACCGCGGCACCCACCGCGGCGGCCCAGCCGACCCGCGCTTCCAGCCGGTAGTAACCCAACACCGCCAGGGGCAGTCCCCATCGGAAGCCCATCAGCAGGACCAGCGCGAAGAACACTCCGATCCATGCGAACGCGGCGCGGGCCCGGGCCGTGTCCTCGGCCCTCGCCCCGTCAGTCCGGGCGGCTGTCGACCTCCAGTGCAACACGTCGCCCGCCAGGCTCCAAACCGCCAGTCCCAGCCCGGCGGCCCCGATAAGCAACGGGAACGTGGCGGTTTCGGGCTCCCACTGAAGTGTCGTGAGGATGATGCCGGCGAACAAGGCGGCGACGATGCCGCCCAGGACGATCTCGCGGAGCACTAGCGCCCCCTCCCGCGGACCGCCACGAAGACCACCAGCATCATCACGGCGATGCAGACCAGCGGGATCGGCCGGGTGAGAAACGCCACGCCGTAGCTCGCCAGCGAGATGGCCAGATTGTTCTCGGCCAGCGGACCCAGGATAAAACCCACCAGCAGCGGCGCCCGGGCCCAATCGAACCGCATCATCAGATACCCCAGCACGCCGAACAACAGGGTGAGGACGAGCGTGTACGGGTGGGGGTAGGCGACATAGGCGCCGAACAGCACGAACAGCAGCAACGCCGGGATCAACAGGTTGCTCTTGAGGAAGGCGATGCGCGCGGCGGGGCGGGTGACGGCGATGCACACGGCGGTGGCCAGCAGGTTCGACAGCACCAGCACGAGGACCATGGAAAAGCTGAGGGACAGTTTCTCGCCCAGCATCTCGGGGCCGGGATTGACGCCCAGAATCAGGAACGCCGCCAGCAGGATGGCGGACGTCGCCCCGCCGGGAACGCCGAACGCCAGCAGCGGCACCAACTCGCCGCCCGCCGAGGCGTTGTTGGCGCTCTCGGGCGCGATGACGCCCTTGATCTCGCCCTTGCCGAACCGTTCGCGCTCGGCGCCTTCGGCCCCCTGGACCGCCATGCCATAGGCATAGAAGGCCGCGGCCGTGCCGCCAATGCCCGGGATGGCGCCGCCCACCACCCCCACCACCGCGCTCCGCACCACCAGCCACCGGTTGGCGATGCAGGCCCGGAGTCCGGGCCGGAACCCTTCGCCCATGTCCACGTGCGTACGTTCCGCGATGCGCCCGCGTATGGCCAGTGACACCACCTCCGGCAACGCGAACAGCCCCATGATGATGGGCACGGTGTGGAGCCCATCGAGCAGGTAATCCGAGCCGAAGGTAAACCGCGCCACCCCCAGTTGCGGGTCCTGGCCGACGGTGCCGAGCCACAGGCCCAAGGCGCCCGCCATCAGCCCCTTGATCGGCTTCGCGCCGCTCAGGAAACTGATCATCAGGATACCCAGGACCACCAGCATGAAGCGTTCCGGCGCGGCGAAGGCCAGCACCACCGGCTGCAGCGCGGGCAACGCCGCCAACAGCACCAGCGCGCCGATGATGCCGCCGACGGCGGAGACCATGAAGGCCGCGGTGAGGCCGCGGGCGGCATCGCCGTTGCGTGCCATGGGGTAACCGTCCAGGATGGTGGCAGCCGCGCTGGGGCTGCCGGGCACGTTGAAGAAGAACGCGGGGAAGGTGTTGGAGGTATGCACCGCCGACACCAGTGAGAGCATGATCGCGAACGCCACGAAGGGGGACAGGCTCCAGACGAACGGGAGCAGCAGCACGATGCCGAGGACCGCATTCAGGCCCGGCACCGCGCCGAAGACGAGCCCCAGCAGCAACCCCAGCAGAACCCCGCCAAGCACCGGCAGGGTGAAGGTGATGGCGAGGGCCTCGAAGAACGCCTCAAGAGCCATTGCGTGGAAGCGCGCCGCGCGCTACGGACGCGGGCCGCTCATTTCCATGGCGCTATTTCAACAGCGTCTTCAACCGGTCCTGGATGTCCACGGGGAGGTTGAAGACCGAGAGGATAAGCTTCTCCGCCTCCTGGGCATTCAGGGTGTTCAGCACGAACCCTTGGTCGGTGGCGGTCTTCCTGAACTCGGGATCGGCCATCATGTCCGCCATGGCCTTCTTGAGGATGGCGGCCCGCTCCGCCGGCAGTCCCGGCGTGGCCCCGAACGGCCGGCTGGCGCTCAGGAGCCCCGAGAACGCCACCCAGGCGTCACGGTCCTTGGGATCGTCGATGCCGTCGACGAACTTCGGAAGCGCCGCAACCTCCGCCTTGAGGGGGTCCGGAGGCGGGGCGCCGCCCATGGACAGGACCAGCTTGATGGTGCCGTCCTTCTGCATCTCCCGGGTCGCAGAATTGACCATGACGGCGGACCCGGCCGTCGACACGGCGTCCACCTCGTTCTGCTTCATGGCCAGCGCCATGGGGTTGTAGCCCTTGTAGCCCGCCACCAGCCGGATGTTGAACTTGCCGGCGCGTTGCAGGAACTTGGGCGCCTGGGTGAGCAGCGAACTCGGCCCCGACGCGCCGACACGGATGGGCGTCTTGGCGTTCTTGAAGTCCGCGATGGTGCGCTCGGGCCGGTTCGACCGAAGCGCGAAGATGTAGTGCGCGCCGCCCACGCTGCCGAGCCACGTCAGCTTCTTGAAGTCGATGTCCTTGATGCCGCCGGTGAGGCTTCGCACCACCATGGGACTGGTGAAGTGGATCAGCGACAGGCCGTCGGGCTCGGCCCTGTAAACGGACCGCAGCCCGATGACGCCGCCGGCGCCGGGGCGGTTGTGCACGATGGCGGCCGGATTTCCGGGAATGTGCCTGGGCAGGAACTTCGCCGCCAGCCGCGACATGCGATCGTAGGTGCCGCCCGTGGAATAGGGACAAACGATGGTGATGGTCTTGCCGGCGTAGAAGTCCGCCGCTCCCGCCAGGGAGCCGGCGAACATCAAGGCGGCAACGGCGGCGACAAACGTGATCCCGCGAATGGTTCGATAAGTCTTCATCATGCCCTCCTGTGTGTGAAGTTCACGAAGTTGGTGGGACACGACATAGGCCTATCCCACCGGCAGGTGAACCGCAACCACCGGCCGCCCACGCCGCGGCATCCATGTCTTCTTGGTCAGGATCGGGCGGGCGGGCGCCCGCGGTCCAGCGGAACGTACCGGGGCCAGCCGCCCGACACGACGGTATCGAGGGAACGGGTGGGCTGTCCGAACCGGATCCGGTAGATCCACAGGTTGGTCAGCACCCGCTCGATGAAGATGCGGGTTTCCCGGCTGGGGATGCTTTCGATGAACAGCAGCGGATCGTCGCGGTAGTCGACCTTGCGCTGCCATTTCCGGAGCCTCGCGGGGCCGCTGTTGTACGCCGACAACGCGTAGAAGAGGTTGCCTTCGATGCCCTCCCGCGACAGCAGGTAGCGAAGATACTTCTGGCCCAGGGTGAGGTTGAGCACCGGGTCCATCAGCTCCTGGCTATGCGCGCCCCGATAGCGCCGTCCCGCCATGACAGCCGCGGTCCGGGGCATGAGCTGCATCAACCCGTGGGCGCCGCGGGGGCTCCGGGCCCAGGCCCGGAAATTGGACTCCTGCCGCATCACCGCGAACAGGAAGGCCCGGTCCAGGGTATAACCGCCGTCGGGCTCCCAGATGGGCAACGGGTAGAGCGCCGAGTCCACCGGGATGCCGGTCCGCGACAGCAGGCTTTCGGCCGTGCGGTAGGACAGGTCCGCCAATCCCGATTCGGAGGCCAGCGACAGCATCACCAAGGCCAAACGGGGGGACAGACGGTGGGCGAACCGGCGGAGTTCGGCCCCCGCCCGGACGTGTTCGCCCACCTGACTCAGGGCCACGGAGCGGCGCACCGGCTTCATCGCCATCAACGCTTCAAGGTCGGCGGCGCTGAGCCGGCGCATGCCGAAATCGAGGGACGGCTGTTTGCCCAGAGCGGTGATGGCCAACAGCCCGTAGAACGTACGCGGATGGCGCGCGGCCGCGTGCAGCATCAGGGCCGCCCGGCGGGAGTCGCCGGCGGCCCGGTAAGCGCGGCTGGCCCAGTAGCCCCCCGCCGATACCAGCCAAGGCGTCACGGACTTCGACTCCGCCAGCACGCCGAAGAGCCCCGCGGCACGGCGATACTCACCCAGACGCCACGCGGCGAGACCACCCCACCAGTATCCCAGTGGGACCCGTTCGCCCGACCCGGCCGCCACCCGGACCGCCGCCTTCAGCGCCTCACGGTCCTTGTTCCAGAAGAAGTAGCCCCTGGCCACCCATGCGAGGCTCTCATCGAAGCTCGTGGCGTCCAAAAGACCGTCCCGGCGCCGTCCTTCCAGGAACTCGATGGCCTCGGTCACATGGCCTTCCGACACCAACTCCCGGACCCGCTGCTGGATCTCGCGCACATCTGGCGACCGGGACCTGGAGCGACCCTCCGGATCCGGAACGATCCGCCGCCGGCCGTTGCTGCGCGGATGCAACACCGCCGGCAACGGGTCGGATTTGACCTCGGACACCAGCACGCCCCGGGCGGGAGCCCGTGGCGACTTCCAGCCGTCGGGTTGGCGCCGCTTCGCCAGCCGGAAGATTCGCCGTGCGCCGGGATGGTCGGCGTACTGCTCCATCCACGTCCACAGCTCCCCATAGGAAGAACGGTATAGAGTCGGGTGCATCAAGCGCTGAAACCGGACGTGACCCATGAGGATACGATCCTGTATCCGCTTGATCAGCGAGTCGGCCTCGTCCCAGCGCCCTTCCTTCTGCAGCACGAACACGCTCCGGTAGAAGGCGGCGTCGCGCTTCGACAGAAGCTTCGGCACGTTGGACTGCGGGCGCGTTTGGACGCCCGGCACCCGTAGCGATGCCGTGTTGACTCCCGAACGCGATTGCGCGGCCGCGGTCCAGGCACCAAAGGCACTCGCCCCCAGCGCCAAGGCCATGGCCGTCGCGACTGTCTTCTTGTGCTCCACGTTTCCTCTTCCGAACGTAAACGGCCACAGGGCCGTGTCCTGACTATTGCAAATGTACACCAGTTTCAAGCGATTTCCGAATTATCTCCAGCCGGGTCGAGGGCATGCTTTCGCGGGAATGACGTTCGTAGAAATGCGTTGGATCACTCTTCACCGTCCTTTTTGCAACATTGGGGTTGACCAGGCAGGACACTAGCGGAGGGAGCGCAACCGGCCTTCCACCCGCGGCGAGACGACGCCCCGGGCGGCGATGAAGTCCATCACCTGGGTGGCCACCAGCCTTGCGGCTCGGGCCTCGACGAGCGGCTTTCCGCCGGCAAGCGCGCGGTAACCATCCCCGCCGCCCGCCATGAAGTCATTGGTAGCCACGGTGTAGGTTGCCTCCGGATCGAGCGTCGCGCCGTCGCGGCGGATCTCGACGACCCGCTCGCCCGGGGACCGGCGGGGATCGTAGACCACCTGGAGGCCCGAGACCTGGGGGAACCGGCCGCCTCTCTTCTCAATGGCGCTGAAGCCGTTTTCGAGGGCCGCCCGAAGCTCACGGCCGGTCAACTCCAGCAACACCGTCCGGTCGCCGAAGGGCAGCTCGCTCAGAATGTCCCGGCGGGTCAACTTCGTGCCCGGCGGATAGACCTTGTCGGCGCGAATCCCGCCCCCGTTGGTCAGGGCGACGTCGGCGCCCACCGCATGGCGCATGGCATCCGCGACCAGGTTCCCGATGGCCGTCTCCCGCGTGCGGACCATGGCCCGGCGGCTGTCGATCTCTGTCTCGGTGGCGCCGATCTCGACGTCAAGCTCCCGCGACAGACGGGAGCCATAGGCCCGCACCGCCGCGGCCAGTTCCGGATCCGGGGCTACGCGGCCGGTATGGACGGCGCGAAACGCCGGACTCCACGCAAACCGCTTTCCGCGCCCGGACATCACCTCGTCCAGCGTGAGCTCGATGACCGTGACCCAGTCCGCCTGCTGCCCCGATTCGGCGAACAGCACCCGGCCGTCGTAGTCCAGCCGCAGCCGGTGGTCGTCCCCGCTCAGCAGAATATCCACCGCTCCCTGCTCCAGCAACGCCTCGTCTTCCTCCAAGTCGGTATGGGCCAGCGCAATCACCAGGTGCGCGCCCGCCGCCCGCAGCGCCGCCGCCTGGGCCGCGGCCGTCTCGAGGACCGGGATAAAGGTGACCGCGCCCGGGCTCGACTTGACCGCGGTGTCCGCGGTGGTGAGACCGAAGAGGCCCACCCTGAACCGCCCTGCGTCCACCATGATCGCCGCCCGGGCTCCGTCGACGATCTCGCCGTCGGCATCGATGTTGTTGGCGCCCAGGATCGGGAAGGCGGCCTCGGAGAAGCGCTGCCTGGCCACCTCCGGCCCGAAGTCGTACTCGTGATTGCCGACGGCCATGGCCGTGAGACCGATCCGGTTGAGGAGATCGATCATGTGGGCGCCCTTGTCGAAGGCCGACATCAGCGAAGGCGAGATGGCGTCGCCGGCGAAGGTCACCACGACGTTGGCGCGACGCGCGCGTTCCGCCCGCACCACCGCCGCCAGACGGGCGATGCCGCCTTGGCCACCCTCTTCTTCCATGCGGTCCAGGTCGTTGAAGTGAACGATGGTAAGTTCCACCGGCTCAGCGTGGGCCAAGCTCGCGGCAGACACGACCACGGACAGCACCAGGCCGGCCCATGCGGGGAAGACCCGTCTCGGTTCCGGTTTCATGGGGGTCATTCCCTCACGGCTGACCCTGAAGCTCGTCAAAAGCGCGGGATTCGTGCCAGCGCCGGCTTACGATCAGCTTGCCTTCCCGGGACAGCCGCTTGCGAAAACCCAGCAAGTGGAACAGCTCGACCACGAACCACCGGGCGACGCGCGGGTCCACGACAAGGGTTCCCGGCGTGTCCTGGTATCTCCGCACCCCCGGCAACGCCGGCAGCAGTCGCTCGATACGCAGGCGGCGCAGCCAACTGGCGAGCCGCAACCAGAACGGCCGGACCCGTCTCACGAGGAAGAAACCGTCGGTCCCTTGTCCCTGGTAGAGCGGCATGAGGATCTGTCCGGATTCGCCGGCGCGGATCGGCCCCCGGCGATCGCGGGCCAGGATCTGACCGCGCTCGACGGGCTGGAAGTTCGTGAACCCGGGCTCCATGACGAATTCGTCGTCTTTCCGGATCACATGATGATAGCGGATCTCCACCACCGGCGAAGGCGCGTCCGAGTCCGGGTTTTCGCTGCCGGGGACCGGCAGCGGCAGGTCTTCGGCGCGGATGCAGCCCGCGGTCGCCAGCATCGTCCGGATGGCTTCCATGTGGATGGACACCGCCGACGGCGAGTCGTTCTGCCCCCCTTCGAAGCCCACGGCCACGTGCCCCTCTTCGCCCAGATGGTTCAGGATGGTGCTCTCCAGACGCTCTTCGAGGCCCAGCACCACCGGGGCGCGGAGGCGGAAGGCGAACCGGCGATTCAGCAGCGTGTCGCCGATGACCACGAACGGGGTGCCGGCGGCCGAGGTGGTGTGCAGATCCAGGCACACCACCGGTCCCCGGCGCCGCGCCAGCTCCGCGTCCAGGGACGCCAGCAGGTCGCGCTGCTCGAGCTCCTCGGAGGTGGCGTCCGGGGCTGCGCGGCGGCCGCTCACCCGGATGACGCGTTCGCGCGACCACGCGCGATTGAAGTCTTCGTCGATGTAACGGCAACCGCGGGCCAAGGCCGCGCGGTTGCCGGCAAGCCCGACGAAGGAGCCCCGGAACGGCGCCTCGGCCGCGCGCAGGGCCTGCAGCACCTGTTGGAGCGCCAGCGCGCCCGCCGGTTCGTTGCCGTGCATGCCGCCGATCCCGATCACGAGGGGGCCCGGGGCATCGCCGCCGTAGCTGCCCAGAACCCGCGGGAAAACGTGCCCGGCGCCAGGGGAATCAGCCGCCATCCGCACCGTCCTCGCCGGCGAGCTGCTCGAGCAGGCGCGCCGTAAGCTGGAGGATGTCGCTCTCGGTCACGATCCCCACCAGCCGCTCTTCCTTGACCACCAGCAGATAATCGCTCTGTGCCTCCCGCATCCGGGCCACCGCCTCCGTGACCGTGGCCTCCGGCGCGATGGTCACCGGATCCGGCTGCATGACCGCCCGCACCGGCACCGGCTCACCGTCCGCGTCCGGCCCTGCCGGAGCCCACTGCCCAAGAGCCTCGAAGCACGAGATCAGACCAGCCACCTTGCCGTCCTCATCCTCCACCGGCACGTGACGAATGCGTCGCCAATCCATGAGCCTGATCACGAGGTCCATCGGTTCGTCGGGGTGGACCGTGATGAGGTCCGTGGTCATGAACTCCTCGATACGCAGGGCATGGGGTTTCCCGCCGCGGCCCTCCTCGACTCCAGCCAATGGCCATTCGTGCACGGGCTTTCCCTCCCATTGCCGCGCGGCGGTCGCCGCCGTGAGGGCGCTCAACAGGGCGTCCTGCGTGTCCGCGCCCTGCATGCCGGCGAGCGAGCGCAGCAGCCAGGACGCCCCGTTCCGGCGCGTCGCCACCCGCTGCTCGATGACCCCCAGGTAGCGGTCCACGTCCGCGGAGTCGAGGCCGGCGGCGCGCAGCCCCTGCCATGCCAGCGGCAGCAACTCCCGGCGGATGAGATCGTCCGCGGGCGCCGTCATGCCATCCACCCAGGTGAACTGGGCGCTGAGCCCGCGCTGCGCCGCCGCCAGGAAATTGGCCTCGGCGTCGTGGAAGGGCATGGAGGCGCCCACGTCGCCGTACGCCTCTTGTCCGCCCCGGAGCATGCCCAGGAAGAAGGCGGCGTTGGCCACCTCGTCCAGGATCGTGGGGCCCGAAGGCAGCACCCGGTTCTCGATGCGGATATGCGCCCGGCCCTCGCCGACGCCGAAACAGGCGCGGTTCCAGCGGTAGACCGTGCCGTTGTGGGTGCGCAGGGCCGGCAACGTCGGCAGCCCGCCGCGCGCCAGCACATCCAGGGAATCCTCGTCCAGGGGCGCTCCCAGCAGCACCCGGAAGCGCGCCAGGTCTTCCCGGATCAGCTCCAGGATGGACTCGCGCACCCAGTCCTGGCCGAAGCTCACCCGGGCGGCGCGCTCGCGCATGTGATGGCCCGCCCGGCGCGTGTCGATGGACTGCTGAAACAGCGGGATGCGCGTCTCGCGCCACAGGCGGCGTCCGAACAGGAGCGGCGAGTTGGCCGCCGCCGCCACCAGCGGGGCGGTCACGAGCTGGGCGAGGTTGTAGCACTGGGCGAACTCCGCCGGCTCCACCTGGTAGTGCACCTGAAAGCTGGTGCAGCCGGATTCCAGCATCACCGAGTCATGCCGGATGTCCAACTCATCGGCCCCCTTGAGCCGGAACTCGTAGTCGCCGCCGCGGAGCTGGGTGAGCACCCGGTTGAGCGCCCGATAACGCGGCCGCGGGGCCATGTGGGCCAGCGCAAGGTCGGACTTGCGCAAGGTCGGGAGGATACCGACCAGCACCACCTCGGCGCCGCGCTCGTGCGCGGCCTCCCTCAGCCGCCGCAACGCGGATTGGAGCTGCTCCTCGAGCCGGCTCAGGCAGTTACCGCCGAACACCAGCGGATCGAGGTTGATCTCCAGGTTGAAGAGCCCCAGCTCGTTGGTATAGTGGGAGTCCGCCACCCGCTCCAGCAACTCCATGGCCAACATCGCCGGCCGCCGGGCGGCGTCCACCAGGAACAGCTCCTGCTCCGCGCCGATGCGGTGCACCCCGGACTCGATCATGCCCTGGGCCAGCATCCGCTCCAGCGCCTGCACGTCCCGCAGCAAGTGCGAGATGAAGGAGCGCAGCTCGGCGGCGTCCTTTTCGCGTTCTACGTCCTGAGATCCCATGGGCTGGCTTCGGTTTGCCCGTTCTCCCCGAAAGCGGGCCGGGCATGGGTCACAGCAGGCTCTTACCGCCGAAGCGGCTCTTCCACTGGTCGATGACCTCCTTGTTGTAGACGTTGTCGGGCACCTCGCCGCGGAGCGCGGTCAGGACCGAGCTGGTGGCCCAGACCACGCCGGGGTGGAGGCCGCTGCCCTTGTTGGAAGAGACCATGTGGGGCGACATGATCACCTTGTCGCCGAGCTGCCGGAGCGGGCTGTCCATGGACAGGGGCTCGTCCTCGAAGACGTCAAGGACCGCGCCCGAGATGACGTCGTTTTCCAGCGCCTCGGTGAGTTCCGGCTCGTTGACGCAGTAGCCGCGGGAGGTGTTGATGAAGATGGCATCCTTCTTCATCTGCGCGAACTCTTCCTTGCCCATCATGTGGCGGGTCTCCTTGGTGAGGACCACGTGGAGGGTGACCACGTCGGACTCCCGCAGCAGCGTCGCCAGATCCACCTTCTCGACGCCCGCCTCCGCGAACTTCTCGTCGGGCACGTAGGGATCGCAGGCGATCATGCGCATGCCCCAGGGCTTCATCAGCTTGGCCACGCGGGTGCCGATGCGCCCCAACCCGATGATGCCCAGCACGATGCCGGGGTAGCCGTCCATCTCGCGGGACCCTACGTAAGTGCCCTGGTGGCTCAGGTCGCGCCACTCGCCGCCGCTCTTCAGGTGACGGTCACGCTCCCGCGTGCGTTTGAGCATGGTCAGCATGCCGGTGATGGTGCCCTCGGCGACCCCGCCCCAATTGGACTCCGTGGGGGCGTGGCACACCATGATGCCCATCTCCGTGGCCGCGTCCACGTCCACGTCGTCCACGCCGATGGTGTACTTGGCCACCACCCGGAGTTCCTTGGAGGCCTTCATGATCTCCTGGCTGATGGGAGAGCTTCGGATGGAGGTCCCCACCAGCGCATGGGCGCCCTGGGCCATGGCGACCATCTCCGCCTCGTTGTCTCCCTGGGGGTTGTGCCAACCGGCCTTGCCCAGGACCAGCTCGCAGCCGTTGTCCTCGAGCTTCCTGTGGGAGTCGCCCTTTTCGTCGTTGGGAGCGAATATGAACACCTTGGCGTTGGCCATTGGTTTCCTCCTGTACCGTCGCGCGGTCCTGACATGTCCTGACATGCCGTCGTTGTGTGTATGAGCCACGAACGTTAATATGACCCGGCCGGGCAGGTCAACCAGCGGCCGGCCCCGCGGAAATCCCCCGCATGCTCCTGAACACCGACATATCCCGGCGCGTGGCCATCGACACGGAAGAGATGCCCTGGATCGACTCCCCCCTGCCCGGGGTCCGGCGGCGCATGCTGGAGCGGGATGGCGGCGAGGTGGCGCGGGCCACCAGCATCGTCCGCTACGCCCCGGAAAGCCGCTTCGCGGAACACTCCCACGGGCTCGGCGAGGAGTTCCTCGTGCTCGAGGGCGTGTTCTCCGACGAGCACGGCGACTACCCCGCCGGCACCTACGTGAGAAACCCGCCGGGCTCCAGTCACCGGCCCCACAGCCGCGGCGGCTGCACCCTGTTCGTGAAGCTCCGCCAGATGGACCCGGAGGACCGGCGGTTCGCGCGAATCGATACCGCGGGCGCGCCGTGGTCCCCCGGGAACGAACGAGGCCTTCTCGTCATGCCGCTCCACGCCGACGAGAAAGAGTCCGTGGAGCTGGTGAGGCTGGAGCCGGGGGCGCTTCTGGAACGGCATCCGCATCCCGCGGGCGAGGAGATCTGGGTGCTCGAAGGCGTTCTCGAGGACGACGACGGCGTCTACCGCAAGGGCGTCTGGCTACGGAACCCTCCGGGCAGTTCCCATGCGCCGCGCAGCCGGGCGGGCTGCATCTTCTACAGCAAGACCGGACACCTGGCGGCCGGGTGACCGGCGCCGGCGGGCCTCCGCGGCAGACTAGTGTCCTGTCCGGTTAGTTCGCATAATAATCTGCGGGTCTGTTCTGCGTTGAGATCGTTTTTTGTATTGTTTATCAATATGTTAGGAATACTCTCAATTGAGCCGTAATCGATATGTAACCCCATTCAACCAATACTCAGTCCCTGCAAGCGCGCGTATGTCCTCAAGTCAGTTTGGTGCCTCGGAGAAAGTCACCGTAGCGCCCCGCCGGGCCGGGGTCAATCGTCGGTTTCGTGTCCAGCTGATGCTAGAGAGTTCGACCGGGGGACGGTCGGGAAATCCGCCTGTCAATTGACGGAACCGATGCTCAGAGTTTCGTTCTGAGCGCCAACTAAACCGCCCCGGGTTTACGGGAGACGGATTAGTGTGAGTCAGGCCACCAGGGTGGACTCTTTGCACTGCTGATAGTACGTGTCTTCGAGTTCTGCCGGCGGCACATAGCTGATGCCTTCCAGGAGTCGGCGGCGGTTGAACCAGTCGACCCATTCGAGGGTGGCGAACTCGACCGCTTCGAGGTGGCGCCAGGGGCCGCCGCCCGCTATGGGCGTGGGGGTGATCGACCTGACCGACAGCGTCTCAATGGCCGTAGCCGCACGGACACGGGGTGCTCGCAGGCAGGTCCGACGGGACGGCGTATCGCAAGCCATTTTGGAGGTCACCAGTTGAGGGCGACGTTGAAGCGGAGGATATGTTCGGGTTTGGTGTGAGGCGCCTTTCTTCGGGTGGCCTTGAGGCCGAGTTGGAGATCGTGGGCGTTGTTGCGGGCGAGGGGGTTGAAGCGCCATCCCAGGGTGTAGTCGCGGGCGCCGGCGGCGAAGCCGAAGCCGACATGGGGGCTGGCGGCGAAGCGGCGGTCGAGGACCGGGAAGCCGTAGGCGGCCTCGGCCAGCCAGCGGCTCTCGGCTGTACCGCCCGCGCCGCCGCGGGTGTCCAGCGGGTCGGGAGCGAACAGGGCGTCGATGCCGTCTTTGGCCTGTCCGCCCCAGTCCTGACGAAGAGTCAGGGAGGGGCCGAGAGTGGTTGCCGGGTCGGGGTTGTAGGCCAGGGAGGCGGCAAAGCCCCGGTCCTTCAGATCGTCGGACCGGTGGGCCAGCAGGGTGCGGCCCTCGACATCGAGGCGGAGGCCCAGGGCGGGGTCGCTCCAGGCAATGCCGCCGCCGAGTTCGATGCCGGAGCCGGTCTCGGCATCGCCGCCGTCATGGCGCGCGCCCACTTCGAGCCTGGGCGTCAGAAGGCCGTTTTGGTCCAGGGCGATCTTCCAGCTTCCCTCCAGACCGAGCCTGAGCCGGGTCACATCGGAGTCCGAGGCCGCGAGGTCCCGGGTCTTCTCCGAAGAGGTGCGCGCCCAGAGCGCGTCCGACTCAAGCGCCAGCGCCGGCCCGGAGCGTTGCTTCTGCGGGGACCACAGGTCCCCACGGAGCCCCAACGCCGCCATGGTCCAGGAAACGTCCGACTTGAGCACGCCGCCAACCTCCGGCTTGAGCGTCACCGCGCCGGCGCCGTAGCCTGCCGCGCCCCAGAGCTTCAGCCGCTCGGTGGCCTGGAAAGAGGCGTAGGGTATGGCCGCGGTCAGCGACGCGTCGAGGCTGCCGTCGCCCTCGCGCACGGCGCCTTCGCACAGAACCTTCCTGGCATCGTCGCTCATGTGGTCCGCGCCGGCTCCGGCGCAGGGTTCGGGGGCCGTATCCGTATCCGCATAGGCGCCCTCCCCCTCGCTGTGGGTGAGGGCCAGGCCCGCCATCCATCGGTTCCGGGCGTAGTCCGCCCCGAGCATGCCGGTGGTGGCGTCGCCGTCAAGGGAGAAGGTACCCTCCCTGCCGTCGAAGTGGGCCTGCGCGGCCCGGCCCCAGAAGGCCAGGCTGCCGCCCTTGGCGTCCTTGCCGCCGGTGGCGGTGAAGCGGCTCTGGAGCATGAGTTCCCGCAAGCTCAGGGCTCTCCATGTTGAAGCGGTCCCTGGCTCGGCGCCGCCACCCGTAAAGCCCGTGGCCCGGGCTCCGGGCGCCGCGTGGTCATGGGCCGCGGTCTGCCATCCGGACCCGGTTCCCTGGGAAGCGGTGCTGCCGTCCGGGAGCGCCTGTCCGGCCAGGGCGCCCTGCACGCCCGCCTCCCGCGGCGCCCTCATCCGGCTCTCGATGCCGTCCAGCGCCTGCTGCGCCACCGTGCGGCCGAACCGACTCAGCCACGCCTTGGGCATCGGGTCGTTATTGACGATGGTGCCCACCGCAACCCCGTCGCCGATCATCGCGCCCCCCGTCGGCCGCGACAGCGCCACCTCGAAGGTCTCCGGGTCCTCGTCGTGATTGTCGTTGTAGACGTAGACCCACATCCGCTTCTCGGTCTGGCCCGGATGGAAGGTGAGCGCAATGCCGTCCGGCCACCACCAGAACCAGTCCTCGCCCTGCCGGGCGGAGACCGGGCTCGCCTCGCGCGCCGTGAAGGTCACCTTCACCGTCCGCTGCACGGCCCGGTCGAGCCGCACCGTGAAATACATCAGCCCGACATCCTCATTCGCGGTCTCGTCGCCCACCGAGAAGGTCGGAGCCGTCGCCGCCGCATCGTCGTCGGTCACCTTCACCGAGGCCGCATTGTCCGGCGCCGCCGCCACCGTGTAGCGCAGTCCCTTGTCGCCGTCCCCGGCAAGGGTGGCGGTCACCGACCCGTGGGGCTCGTCCGCCGTGTCGTTCACCGTCGGCACCGTAAAGGTGGCCTCGGTCTCGCCCTTGGGGATGGTCGCCGTGGCGGACCCTTCATGCTCGGCTGCCACGAAGTCGCTGCCGTCGGCCTCCGAGACCGTGAGGTTGACCGTCAGGTCCGCGCCGGGGGCCCGGCTCGCCGTCAGGGTGAAGGCGGCGTCCGCGCCCTCCGCCACGGTCCCGGTCTTCGCCGCGATGGCGATCTCCGGCGGCGGCTCCAGGATGGCGAAGCCGGCCGCGCCCGAGGCCGCCGCCCCGCCGCCGAGGCCGGTGGCGACCGGCGTGCCTAGCTTCACCGTCACCGTCTCCTTCTCGCCCTCGGCCACGCTGTCCGCCACCGTCGCCAGCACCAGCGTCGCCGCTGTCGCCGACTTGCGCCCCGCGGCGCCGGCGAAGGTCACCGCCGGCGGGTTCTTGGGATCGGTTCCCGCGAGGTTGGCATAAGTCACGCCCGCGGGCGCCGTCTCCGGCGCGGCCAGCGCGTAGTCGGTCCCGAGCGTCGCCGTGCCGGCGAAGGCCAGCGGCACCGCGAGGCTCTCGCCCTCCACCAGCGCGCGTCCGAGCGTCAGCGTCAGCGTCTTCGAGCCCGACGCCTCGGGCAGGTCGCCCGCCGGCGCTGTCAGCACCACTCCTGTGGCATCGTCGTCCGCCACGGCCACGCTTGCGCTCTTGCCCTGGTCGTCCACCGTATAGCCGGCGCCGTCCGGCACCGTCGCCACCACAGCGCCTGCCGGCTCGTCGGTCTCGTCGGCCAGCGTCGCCACCGTGAAGGCCGTCTCGGCCTGCCCGGCCGGGATCGTCACCATGCGCTCGCCCAGCGCCGAGGCGTCGGCAATGGCGCCGGTCTGCGCGACCGCCACCGTCACCGCGAGCTCTTCCGCCGGCGCCGGATCGGCCTTGAGCGTGAAGCCCGCCGCCGTGCCTTCCGTCACCCCCGCACCGGCGGTTACGGTGATCGCGGGAACCGCCTGTTGCGCCTCTGCCTGTACCTCCGCCTGCGCCGGCTCCTTCTCCAGGCATTCCAGCGCCGGCGCCACGGGCACCCAGCGCTGAAGGCCGCGATCCGCCTGCGCCTCTGCCTCGGCGATGGTCATCGGGTTGTTGCTCCAGGCGTTGCTCTCCCCGAAGGCGGCAAGCACCCGGCTCCAGCGCTCGACATGGCCCGGCGAGGTCCGCCAGGTCTCGCCCGCAGCCTTCCGGGCGTCGGCAAGCAGGGCGTCGGAGACGCAGGAAGGCGCCTGGCTGTCCGTACTCTGCGCGCTGGCGCTCAAGGCATCGCTGCCCGGTCCCACCGCCAGGGTTGCCGTGCCGGCGAGGCTGTCCAATTGCTGCGTGTCGCCGTTCTTGTCGACATATTCCGGCGTCACCGTGACCGTCAGTGTCATCGGCACCGAGGCGCCGTGGTCGATGGTGGTCGTGGTGCCTGTCACGCCGGGCAAGTCACCGGCGGAAGCATTCAGCGAGTCGCCGCTCTCGGCGCTCCACGACACGTCATAGGAGGTAGCATGCTCCACCGCGTCCCAGGTGACACTGGCGCTGACATCGTCCACCGCCGTCACCTGCAGGTTGGTCACCGGATCGGTGGGCGCAGGGGCGGCCTCCGCGGGTGCGGAGCGGCCGGTGCGGAGTTCCTCGGTGATGAGGGGACAATCGCGACCCGGGGCGCTGTAGGGGGCAAAGACGGTGCCGGCAACGGCGTGCGCGCGGATCGTCCCGATGTCCGTGCTGCGCAGGCCGCCGCCCGAGGCCGTGTGGGTGATGTTGGCACAACCCTTTTCGAAGGTCGCATATTGCTGCGTGCTGATGACCCAGATCTGGCGATAGCACGCCCAGGACGCGTCCGGGTTCGACGTGTTAACGTCAAACAAAGAGCTGTGCCCCCCATTGAAGCAGACCCGGTCGGCCGGGCGGTCCTCGAAGGTCACCGTCAGCGATGCCTGCGGCGTACCCCCCGAGGTCAGGGACAGGCCGAACTTGCTGATGTCGCTCGATGTTGCCGTCACCGTCACCGTTTCGCCGGTCGCCGGGCGGTTCGACAGACGCAATTGGTAACGGAGCGGGTAAATTGGCGTCATGTCATTCTGGAAGTACCTGAACCCCCGCGTCGCCTTGACGGTGTTCGGGCGCTGTTTGGCAGCGTAGTCATTGATGTTCATTACCGCCAGATCCCACGCCTCCAGCTCGGGCGCGTCGTCCACCGCCACCGAAACCCAGCCCAGTCCCTGGTTCGAGTAGCCGCCGCCGTTGGCCGCGTGGGTCAGCGACAGCGTGCGGTTGAGATGGAGGGACGTCTGGTCCACGCCGGTCACCGTTACCGGCTGCGGATTCATGTAGTTCGATGCCGTGAATGTGAGTGTTGTTGTGCTTGCGGTCGCGGCCCCGGTGTATCTGCCAGTCGTGCCGATGGTGACGGTGGTATCGCCACCGGAAGGCGCGGTGGGAAGCCGCACGCAATAGGTCGCCATGCCGCCGTTTTCGAGAACGCGAACACTGTTTACGCTGAGGTTGTTGCTCTGGGCAGGGCATGCCGCCGGCGCGGCCTCGTCGTCCTCCAGCGTCAGGGTCGCCGCGTCGTTCATCGAATGCGCCGCCACGCCGCTCACCGTGGTGTCCAACAGGCCGAGCGAGGACAGCGTCGCGGTGATCGTCTCGTCGATCGCATCCCCGTCGTCGCGGCTCGCCACCGGGGTCAGCGTCACCGTCGCCGTCTGCACCGTGTTCGTGTCGTGGCCGGTGAAGACCACCCGCGGGTTGGCCGTCAATGCGTTCGCCAGCGTCACCCCGCTGTGCATGCTCGCCGCCGCGGCCGAGACCGTGAAGTCGTGATTGGCGGTGCTGCCGCCGTCCACGCTCCCCGGCAGCCGCGCCCCAGTCGTCGTCGCAAGAGCGATCGGCACGCCGATGGTCTCTCCGCCATAAAGCCGGCGGGACAGCGAAACCGTGAGGGTCGCCGTGTCCGAGGCGTCGCCCTCGGTCATGGTCATATCCGTACTCGTGAGCGAGACCGTGGTGTCCTCGTCGTCCTGGATGAGGATCTCGTCCCAGGGGTGATCAGTGGATACCGCGTAGCTGCCGCTGGTGGCCGTGCATTCCGTCAATTCCGGCGGCGCTACCTGGACACGGACGGTGCTGTCCGGGTCGTCGGCGGCGGTGTCGGTCCAGTTGACCGTGTAGGTGCCTGATCCGTTGCTGGTTCCGCTGGCCAACAGCGTCACCGTCTTGAGACCCTTGTCGACCGCCGCGACCCGGTTGCCGCCTTCCTCGGTCACCCACACGCACACCGTCAGATTGTTCGGCAGCGGCTCGTCGGCGCTCAGGGGGAATGCAACGCTGCCCGTGCTCTCCTCGTGGGGCTGCTTGCTGTCGACGCGGCGCACGCCCTCCTGGTCGGGCAGCGACACCCCGATCCTCACCGGTGGATCGTTGATCGTCATCGTGAAGGAAAGGGTGTTCGCCGGCGTCGACGAGTCGGTCAGCGTCACCGTGAACGTCTCGCCCGAATCCGAGTGGGTATCGATGCTCGCCCTGAGGTCGATTCGGTAGCTGTTGTCGTCCGCATCGTGGCCGGGGCCCTCATCGTCGCACACGTCGTATGTGTCGACCGCGAAACCAAACTGGTCTGAAGTGCGGCAATTGAGAGTGGTTAACGTCGCGTGGCCGGTGCCGGTGCCGGTGGTCGTCAGCGCATGGTTGACCGGAGCAACCCAACTCGACGGGATATTGCTGACAGTCACAGCGGTCCCAACACGACCCTCGATCAGCGTCGATGGGGAGATTGTCGGTGTCGTCTGCGCGGCGGCCGGGGCGGCAAGGCCGAACAGCAGCGGCAGGCAGAGCAGGGCCGGCAGCAGGCCGCGCCGCGGATTGCGGGCGGCGGGACGGGCGCCCGCCGCGGCGCGGGCGGGAGAGGGATCGAAGCTGTCAGGGGAAGAAGCGGGCCGGCGGGTGTCGGAACGCCCGCTGGCGGATGCGGAAGATTCAGGCCGGGAGGCGGAGCGCCTTAGGCGGCGCCACCATGAAGACGCAGGAAGCGCGATCCGGCGATCCGGCGATCCGGCGATCCGGCGATCCGGCGATCCGGCGATCCGGCGATCCGGCGATCCGGCGATCCGGCGATCCGGCGATCCGGCGATCCGGCGATCCGGCGATCCGGCGATCCGGCGATCCGGCGATCCGGCGATCCGGCGATCCGGCGATCCGGCGATTATGGGTTGACTCAGGCCTTGTCAAGCCCTGCGCCAAACTATTTTCCGTGCGCCCCGCTATCCCCCCATGCCTCCTGCCCAACGCCCGGTTCCCATCTCGTCCTTCGTTCACCATGACCATCGCATCGCCTCCGAAAACTGTCGCCCGACCCGCTGGCCCGCGCTGCCCACACCTCTGCCGGGCATTGCCTGTCCCGTTTGGCGTACATTACGCCGAGTCCGGTGGAAATTCAATACGCGCGTGTTTGCTTCCTAGCGACGACGGCAAGCCGGTATCGGCCGCTACGGGACCGCCGGCCCGTTACACCCGCCTCACTACCCATACAACCTTGCCGAGGATGTGCGCGTCCTGGACAAGGCACGAATACGGAGCATAGTCCGGGTTGGCGGAGACGAGCCTGAGGCGTGGCGGCTCGTTCCCGTCGTCGTCGGCGCCATGCAGGACCTCGACGTGCTTGACCACCAGCCCGATGCCGTCCCAGAGCACGAAGGTCTCGCCGGTGGCGGGCAGGCGGCGCGAGAGGTCGACGACGATGCGGTCGCCGTCGCGCATGTCGGGTTCCATGGAATCGCCGCGGACCCTGAGGATGCGCAGGTTTGCGGGGTCGGCGCCGGCCTCGTGGCGGACCATGTTCTCGGGCCAGTGCCAGCGCGCGGTCTCGGACACGACCTCCTCGGCCGCGGCGCCCGCCCCGGCGGAGACGACGACGGTCACTTCGGAAATGACGGCAACGGGCGCGCCGGGAAGCGCAGCGGTTGACCGGGAGCGGCTTTGCCGCGCGGGCCTGCGTCTGGGCACGACTTCGTGCCGGAGTTCGGAGGGCTGGCACCCAAGCGCCCTGGCCAGGGACTTGCTGTCGCGATACGTGAGGACGGCGGGGCTGCCGCGTTCCACGAACTGTTGCAGATAGGTCTTGTTGCGGCCGATGGCGAGGGATGCGGCGGCGAGGGTGAGGTCGTTCCGCCGGAGCAGTTCCTTCAGCCGGAGCCGCACGGGGTCGCGCCGGAGCGCTTCTCTGGGGTCGGTCGCCGGGTCCGCGGTCATTCGAGTTCCCCTGATTCCCTTCCCTTGGGCCCGCGCCCAAACCGTGTGGTTGTCCATCCTGTTTTTTTCGCGTCCCTGCGCAATACAGCACAGGTGTGTGCGTGAAAATAGGTAAGTGTAGGATACACACTACTTAATCCTATTGTCAAGCGCCGCGCTGTCCTTTATGTTCCGGCGCATGACAGCGCTCGAAACCCCTGTCGGAATACCTCTGGACGAGCTCTTGCGCCGGACTGTCGCGGCCTGGCGGCAACGCCGCGGCGTGAGCGCCCGGCGTTTCGGCGTGGAAGCGGTGGGCGATCCGGTGTTCGTGTTCTCGCAGGAACGGGGCCGCCCGGTGCGGCTGGCGACGGCGGACCGGGTGCTGGCGCACATGGGGCGTCCGCCCCTGGGTCGGGCGTTCCGCCAGGAGGTGGAAGTGTTCCTGGCGGTGACCGGCACCAAGGTGTCGGTGCTGGGGGAAGAGGCGGCGGGGAACCCGTCCTTCGTGGGAAGGCTTCGCCGGGGAGCGTCGCCGCGGCTCAGGACGGTGGACCGGGTGCGGGCGTGGATGGCGGCCCAAGCCAGCGCGGAGGAGGCCGCGGCGATCCGGCGGAGGCTCGACTGCGAGGACCCGTTCGCCGGGGTCATGACGCGAAGTTCAACCTGTGTCCCGCTCCTGAGCGGGTGGGCTGCGAGTACGGCAGAGAAAGGAGAGAGGCATATGAACGGGAACGGAGATTTGAACGGGAACGGCGGGAAGTACCTCAACACGCGGGAGGCGGCCGCGTGGCTGAACCTCTCGCCGCGGACGCTGGACCGCTACCGGGTGAGCGGCGCCGGTCCGGCGTTCCACCGGTTCGGGGGCCGGGTGCGCTACCTTGTGGCGGACCTGGAGGCGTGGGCGTCCGAGCGCCGGCGGGTTTCCACGTCGGACGACGGGACGGCGTTGAGGAGGGCTGCGCGATGAGGACGGGATTTCTGACCGGATGGATGCCGCGGCTGCTTTCGGCGCTCGTCTGGGCGCTGTGCGGGGCGGACGCGGCGTGGGCCACGACGGACACGACGTTTGCGGGTCCGTTGGGCACGGTGACGGGCATCGTGTCGGGGACGGGCGGGCAGTTGGCGGCCACGCTGGCGGTGGGGGCGGCGTTGGTGGGGTCGGTGCTGCGGTTCAACGCCGCGCAGTTGGCGGGGGCCGTGGGGGTGGGGATCGCGGCCGGGGCGGGCACGGGCGTGGTGACCGGGCTTGTGGGCACGGCGATCGTATGAGGGCGGGAGATGAACGAGCAGGCGAGGCATGCGATCCCGTCGCGTCTGGACGATCCGGAGCGGTGGCTTTTCTGGACGCTGGACGAGGCGGCGGTGCTCTTGGGTCCGGCGGTGCTGGGGCTTGCAGCCAACGCGTTCGTGACCGGCATGGCGGCCGGGGTGGCGGCGTGGGGGCTGCTGCGCAAGATGAAGCGCGGGGGCGGGGCGGACCTGGCGATCTGCGCGCTCTACTGGTTCCTGCCGGGGTTCGCGTTGGGGTTTCGGGGAGCGCCGCCGAGCCACGCGCGGCGGTTCATCGGATGAGGGGGCCGGGATGAGACGGGAGTTTCTGGAGGCGGAGAAGCGCCGGGTGCGGGACGGGCGGGCGGTGTTGGCCGGGCTGTTGGGGCTCTCGCTCCTGGCGAACCTGGGGTTGAGCGCGGGGCTGGCGTCGGTGGAGCGCATGGCGGTGCTGATCCCGGCGGTGGCCGGGCCGTCGTGGGAGGTGGGGGCGAGCCGGGCCGGGCGCCGGTACCTGGAGGACATGGGGCGGACGGTGGCGGTGACGCTGCTGACGCTCACGCCGGAGAACGCCGGGCCCGTGCGGGAGGCGGCGGCGCGGCTGAGCCACGCGTCGGCCCGGGGCGCCATCGGGGCCTGGGTGGCGGCCGAGGCCGCGAGGATGGAGAGGCGGGACCTGGCGACGGCGTTCTATCCGGAAGGGATCGAAGCGGACGCGGAGAGGTTGACGGCGGTGGTGTCGGGCGAGCTTGCCACCTGGATCGGCCGCGAGCCCGTGTCGCGCGAACGCAAGCGCTACCGGATGGCGTTCCGCGTGGACGCGGGCCGGATCGGGCTGGTGCGTTTCGAGGAACTGGAGGAACGGTGATGCGGCAGGGGACTGGAATGCGGAGTGCGATGGAACGGGTTGAAGGCTGGGCGCGGAAGACCCTGCGGCGCGCGCCGATGCCTGCGCTGATCTGGGCGGCGCTGTTTTCCTGCATGCCGGCGTCCGCGCCGGCAATGCAGATCCTGGAGGCGGTGGACCACGCGGAGCTCGAGGCGGAGATCTCGAACCGCGCGGTGAGCCGGGTGGCGCTCGCGGGCGACCGGATCGCGCGTGTGATCCGCGGGCCGGACGGCTTTGTGGTCGAGCACGACGCCTCGCGCGGGGACGTCTACCTGCGTCCGGCGGATGCGTCCGTGGTCCTCCCGGGCGGGACCGCGCCTCCCGGGCCGTTGACGCTGTTCGTGGGGACGGCGGCGGGCTTCACCTACCGGCTTTCGTTGACGGTGGCCGAGCGCGGCTCGGCGCAGATTCTGATTCGGAACGCCGCGGCCTCGCCGGGGGGAGAGATCGCCGCGCCGGCGGGCGGGCGCGTGGGGGCGCTGGCGGCGCTGGTCCGGGCCGTGGTCCGCCGCGAGCCGCTTCCGGGGTACGTGATCGAGGGAGCGGGCGCGGCGCGGGACGCCGGGGGCCTGGCGGTCATCGAGACCTGGCGCGGGCCGCGGTTCGACGCGCGGGTGCTGGAGGCGGAGGCTGGATCGGATACGGACGCCGCCGGGTTGGCGGACCGTCTGGGTCCGCGGGCGGCGGCCGCGGTGTGGATGGGGCCGGCGGGAAGCGGTCCCGGGGGAGGACGGCTGGTGGTGGCGGTGGCGGACCGCGGCGCCGGGAGCGGCCCCGTGGGGAGGCAGCCGTGACGGGCGGAGAGAGGACGCGAACGGACCCGGAGACCCGCCGGAACCGCCAGAGGCAGTTGCTGCTGTTCTCGGGGCTGGCCGGGGCCGGACTGATCGTGTTCGCGGTGTGGCTCTCGGCCGGCAAGGGCGGCGGGCCGGCGGCGCCGGGCGGGATCGAGGCGAACCTCGTGGCGGACGATACGGCGGAGGCGAGTTGGGTGCGCCGCTCCGAGGCGCGGATCGGGGAGTTGGAAATGCGGCTGCGGGAGATGGAGACGCAGCGGCGGCGGACCGAGGAAGAGAACGCGCGGCTTCGCGAGAGCCTCGTGCGCGACGCCGAGGACGGGCGGATGGTGATCGACCGGCAGGCGGCGGCGATCGAGGAACTGCGGAGCCGTCTCGACGCTCCGGGGTTCACGGGGGCGGTTCGGGCAACGGGTCCGGGTCCCCGCGGCCCGCGTTCGGGTTCGGCGGCCCCGGCGGTTCCGGCGGCGTCCATGATCCAGGAGTTCGCGAGCGCGGCGCCTCCGGGGGCGCTGCCGGGTCCGCGGCGGCTCAAGTCCTGGCTTCCGGCCGGGTCCTACGCGGACGCCCTGGTGTTGGCGGGGGTGGACGCTTCGGCGGGAGTGAGCTCGCAGGGAGACCCGCGCCCGGTGCTGCTGAGGCTCACCAGCGCGGCCCGGAGCGCGGCCGAAGACGGCGAAGCGCTGGAAGTGGACCTCGAGGGCTGCACGCTCACGGGGGCGGCGCACGGGGATCTCTCCTCGGAGAAGGTCTATGTGCGGCTCAGGACCCTGACCTGCGCGGGACCGGAGCGGGAGACGGTGATCGAGACCGAGGTGGCGGGGTTCGTGGCGGGGAGCGGCAAGGCCGGGGTGCGGGGCCCGGTGGTGAGCCGGGAGGGGGCGCTGGTGGAGAAGGCGTTCCTTGCTGGGCTGGTTTCGGGCGCGGGGGAATCGGCGTCCAGCCTGCTCCAGGCCCGGGCCGTGAATGCGGGCGGGGACGGCGGCGGCGCGAGTCTGGCGGACGTGGGCCGGGCCGGTCTCGGGGCGGGCGCGGGCTCGGCCGGGCGCAGGGTTGCGGACTACCTCATCCGCCGGGCCGAACAGTACCAGCCGGTGATCCAGTTGCAGACGGGCACGCGGGTGACGGTGGTGTTCATAGAAGGCGCCCGGATCGACGGGCGCGGGGATGTCCGGACCGGAAAGCCCAAGAGAAAGGCCGGAGAATGAGAAGGCAGACGACAGACACTTGGCGAACCGCCGGAGGGCTTCTGGCGGCGGCGCTGTTCCTGGGAGGCTGCTCGGCGACGCATGTAGGCGACGCCTGGCAATGCCCGGTGGCGCAGGGCGCGGCGTGCGCGGACGTGGCGGAGGCCGATCCGGCGGTGGCGGCTTCGGACAAGGCCCGGGACTCCGCGGTTCCCGAACCGCTGGCGCCGCTCAAGCCGCCGGCGCCCGCGGCAGCAACGGAGTCCGCGGTAGCCGGCGATGGCCGCGGGTCCTGGCCCGCGTGCGCGGGGAACTGCGATCCTCTCGCGTGGCTGGCCGCATGGTTCGATTCCCTCAAGGGGCCGGCGGACCCCGGGTTTCCCATGGAGCCGGCATCCGCGCCGCCGCCTGGGGAGCCGCCGGCGCCGGAGAATCCGGGCAGCGAAGATCCGGACGCGTCCGCCGAGGGGCCGCGGACGGAGGAGACGCTTCGGACGGAGGAGAGGATCGGGCGCATCTGGATCGCTCCGTTCGTGGACGGCGGCGGGGTGTACCGGGAGGGCCATTGGGTGCGGACGGTGCTGGAGCCGGCGCGCTGGAGGGTCCGGTGATCGAGCGGCTGAAGGACCTTCTCGGGGGGCCGGACGCGCTGGCGCCCTGGAGGCTGCCGGCGCTTCCGGCCTCGCTCACGGACCTGCTGCCCTGGCGGGCGTGGGACGAGGCGGGCGAGTTCTACGTCAACGCCGGAAGCTGCGGCTTCCTGCTGGAGCTTCCGCCGTTCGTGGGGATCGACGACGGGGCGCTGGAGGCGCTGGCCGGGACCCTGGCCGACGCCGCGCCCGAGCGCTCGCTGGTTCAGTTCCTGCACTGGACGAGTCCGCGCTACGGCGCGGCGGTCCGGAGCTGGGCCGAGCCGCGGCAGCGGACGGGCGGAGTGCAGGCCGGAATGGCCGCGCGGCGCCGCGCCCTCTTCACCCATGCGGGTTGGCGTCCGCTCCACGCGGGCGGGCCTCCGTTCACGCTCAAGGACTGCCGGGTGTTCCTGGCCGCGTGCGTGGCGGGACAGCCGGGGCCCGTGGCCGAGACCGCGCTCGGGGGCTTCCGCCGGGCGCTGGAGGGGACCCTGGCGTCGGCCGGGGCCGAGGCGCGGCGGGTGGACCCGGACACCCTCCTGTCGCTGGCCGCCGAGCTCACGGCGCCGGACCCCGAGGGGGTGTTCGACGGGGACCTCGACCGGCCCCGGCGGCGCTGGTCGCCGCGGGACCCGCTGCACCTCCAGTGCGCGGCGCCCGGGCGCGCCCTGTCGGTGGCGCCCGCGGGGCTGGTGTTCCACCACCCGGACGGAACCGACGTGGCGGTGCGCGTTCTCTCGGCGCGGGCTTTTCCGGAGGTGTGGCCGGGCTGGCGCGGCAACGCGTTGATCGGCGACTTCCACCGGGACTTCCTTCAGCCGGGCGCCCCGGTGCTGACCGCGCTCACGGTGATGATGGGCGACGCCGCGGACGGCGAGCGCGCCTTCCTGAAATCCGCCCGCGCCACGCAGCAGGCGAGCACCGGGATCGCCCGCTACCTGCCGGGACTGCCCGAGAAGGCGCAGGACTGGCGCTTCGTCACCGAGCGGCTCAAGGAGGGCGAGCGGCTGGTGAAGGCCTGCTACACGGTGGCGGTCTACGCGCCCCTGGGCGCCATCGACGAGGCCGAGCAGGCGGTGCGGGCCATCTATCACGGCCAGGGCTGGCGCCTGGGAGCCGAGCGCTACGCGCATCTGCCGGCGTGGCTCGCGTGCCTGCCCATGGTCCCGGCCGGCGGGCTCGACTCGGACCTGGCCCGGATGGGACGGATGAAGACGCTCCTCACGTCGTCGGCCGTGAACCTGGCGCCGGTGCACGGCGAGTGGCGCGGCCAGGAGGGCTCGCCCGACGCCCCGCCCGCGCTGTTGCTCATCGGCAGGCGGGGCCAGCCCGCGGTCTGGTCGCCCTTCGCCAACGAGGCCGGGAACTACAACGTGGCGGTGACCGGGAAGTCGGGGTCGGGGAAGTCGGTGCTGATGCAGGAACTCGTGTCAGGGATCGCGGGGGCGGGCGGCGAGGCCGTGGTGATCGACGACGGGCGCTCCTTCCAGCACACGGCGGAGGCCCTGGGCGGGGCGTTCATTGCCTTCGGCAAGGACCCGGCGCGGCTGAACCCCTTCGCCATGATCGACGCGGAGGCCGCGGCCCGGGACAGCGACTACCGCGAGGAGTGCTTCGCCATGCTGGCGTCGGTGATCGGGCGCATGTGCCGGCGGCGCGGGCGCATCGACGACATCGAGGCCGCGCTCATCGACGAGGCCATAGCGGCCGCCTGGGAGGAGGCCGGGAACGGCGCCGACCTGGGAACCGTTCAGCGGAGGCTTGAGCAGGCGGGCGACCGGCGGGCGTCGGACATGGCCCTGGCCCTGGGGCCGTGGCGGCCGGGGGGCGCTTTCGGACGGCTCTTCGAGGGGGCGGACACCCCTGCCCTGGACGCCGCCCTCACCGTGTTCGAGTTGGCCGAGCTGAAGGGGCGGGGCGACCTCCAGGGCGTGGTGCTGATGCTGGTGATCTTCCTCGCCACCCAGCGCATGTACCACGGCCCGCGCACGCGCCCCAAGGCCATCGTCATCGACGAGGCGTGGGACCTCCTTTCCGGAGAGGACAGCAAGGCCTTCCTTGAGGGCGCGGCCCGGCGGGCGCGGAAGTACCGCGGCGCGCTGGTGACCGGCACCCAGAGCGTCAACGACTACTACGCCAACCCCGCGGCCCGCGCCGCCTGGGAGAACTCGGACTGGGTGATCTTCCTGGCCCAGAAGGAAGAGTCGGTGGAGCTTCTGAAGCAGGAGAAGCGCATCCACTGCGATCCGGGCATGGAGCGGGCGCTCAAGAGCCTGGCCACCGTGGACGGACGGCACGCCGAGCTGCTGCTGCACGGCCCGGACGGCTGGCGGGTGGCGCGGCTGGCGCTGGACCGCTGGTCCACGGCGCTCTACTCCTCGCGCGGCCCGGCGTTCGCCGCGGTGGAGCGGCT
Organism: uncultured Binatia bacterium (SeqCode); assembly: GCA_965215605.1. Taxonomy (GTDB): domain Bacteria; phylum Desulfobacterota; class Binatia; order UBA9968; family JAJDTQ01; genus JAJDTQ01. The sequence goes on from OZ244070.1 coordinate 838,550, forward strand.
CAAGGAGGAGGAAGGCCTGGCAACCGCGCAGGCCATCGACCGCATTGCCGCCGGCGGCGGCGCGGACGACGCGCCGTGACGGCCTGCCTGGGATTTGGAGAACGAATGAGCGGCGGCGAGGACAAAGGAGACGCCATGGACGCACGCAAGAGCAGACGGCCGCGAGCCGCAGCCCGCAAGGATCGCTCCGGAGAACGTCCCCTCGACTGGCCGGGAGATCCGGAATTGCTGACCGCGGAAGCCGTTGACTTCGAGGCCCTGGCCTGCGTGCTGGCCAACACCTGCCGCCGCGGCGGAAGGCTCAGGCGGTTCCACTCCCTGGCGGCACACGCGGTGCTCTTGAGCGAGGCGATCGAGAACCTGGGGGAGTCCGGCGCCGGGGACGGCCGGATCGTGGCGCTGCACGCGCTTTTGGCCGACGCCAGCGTCGCGTGGCTGGGCGCCGGGGCTGTTGCATCTCAACGCGGTGCGGAGCGTTTCAAGCGGCTGCGGGAGACCGTGGACCGGGCCGTGCGCGAAGCGGCCGGACTCCGGGGAGAGCCCTCCCCGGAACAGTCGGAACTGCTTCGTTTCGTGGCCCGCATGGGCGAGGCCGCGGAGAATCGGGATCTTCCGGGAGCGGGCGACGGCGCGGCTCCGGCGATCGCCTTCCCGCCGCTCCCCAGCCGGATACGGGCCGTGGAGCCCGGCCGGGCCGCCAGGCTCTGGCTGGACCGCCTGCGGAATTTGAGAGGAGGTTCGGAGTTGGAACGGAGCGTCACGGCGCCCTCGCCCGGGGAGTCCCGGAACGGGAGTGACTCCGCTTCACGGGATGAACCGCAGCCAACGGGCGTCCACGGCCTGCGAACGGCTGGAGGTTCGGGTGATGAGGCATGAGTTGCGGCGGAACGGGGACGGAGGCCCGGTCATGAGCGCATACGCGACGCTTGGGGCCGCGATGCTGCTCGCGACAGGCGTGGCCGCGTCAGTGTCGGCCGTGACGGCGCGTGTCGTCCTGGAGCGGGTTCCGCTCACAGGGAGCGTGCGGCTTGCCGAGCTTGCAGCCGACTATATGGCGAGGGCCGCGCGGGAACACGGAGACCGGACAGATGCGGCCGAGGCCGCGCGCAGCTGGGCCAGACGGCTTGACGAGGCGCTGGTCCGGACGGCGGCGCGCCATCGCGTGGTGCTGCTTCCCGCTCGGGCGGTCGCCGCGGGCGCGGAGGATTTCACCGCCGAGGTGAAGGCTGCGATGCGAGAGGCCGCGCGGAAAGACGATCTTCAGGCCGGCCAGGAGGCGAAACGATGAGAGCGGGCGATGTCCTGGAAGGCCGGCCGCGACGGGGCAACAGGCTTGTCTTCTGGGCCGCGGCGGCGGCCCTGGCGTGGCTTGCCCTGACCTCGCGGGTCTACGTCAATGCGAGCTGGTCGGACGGGGCCTGGGGCTATGTCGTGCTGCCCCTCCTGGGCGCGCCCGGCAGAGGGGAAGTGGTCGTCTTCGACCCTCCGGAGGCGGTGGGTTCGCCGGTCCCGTATCTCAAGACCGTGCGCGGCCTGCCGGGAGACCATGTCGAAGTGGACGACGATAGCCGCGTCCGGGTGAATGGCAAGGCCGTGGGCATCGCCAAGACCCATGCCCGTGACGGGCGTCCGCTGAAGATGGCCCGGCCGGGGGTGATTCCGCCCGGCCGCTACTACGTACACGCCGATCACGTGGACAGCCACGACAGCCGCTACGCGGAGATCGGGCTCGTGCCGCGGGAGCGCATTCGCGGGCGCGCCGTGGCGTTGCCGGACATTCCGTGGCTGGGGCTGGAAGGCCCTCTGGCCAAACCCGGGGAGACGCGGCCGTGACGGGGCGGCGTTCGCACGCCCGTTGCCTGCTCGCCGCGGCCGGCTGCGCGCTGACGCTCGCGGCGCAACCCGGTGCGGCAAGGGATCTCGGGGTCCGCGGCGCTGTGTGGCCGGTAGCCGAGCCCGACCTCCTCGCGGAGATCGGGGACCGGCTTGGAGAGCTGGAGGCGTCCGGTGAAATGGCCCGCATGCGCGTCGAGGCCGTGGAGCGGGCGCGGCGGCGGATCGAGGCCCCGGGACGCGTCGCAGGCATCGCGGCGGCGCGCGTTCACCGCACCCGGCTCTTCGATCCTTCCATGACTCTGGACCGGGACATCCGGGCGGCGGACGGGACCCTGATCGCGGCCCGCGGCGCGCGGGTCAACCCGCTCGACGCGCGCCCGCTCACGCGCGACCTGCTGTTCATCGACGGGGCGCGGCCCGTGGAGGTCGCCTGGGCGCTCAGGCATGGACGGCCCGCGAGGATCGTGCTCGTGGGGGGCCGTCCGCTGGAGCTCATGCGCGCCCACGGCCGGCCGTTCTACTTCGACCAGGGCGGCCGGCTGTCGAGGCGGCTGGGGCTCCGCGCCACCCCGTCGGTGATCGCGGCCGAGGGACCGGTGCTTCGAATCACCGAGGTGCCGCTCGAAGACGAAACGGACCCGGCAACTGCGGGAGAACGGCCATGAGGTTCCTGACGGCCATCGGCGCGGCGCTCGTGCTCGCCGGCTTTCTGTCTGCGGGGACCGCGCACGCGCAGTCGTGCACAGGCCGCTTCGTGAACCCGGTGACGGACGTGTGCTGGGAGTGCCTGTTCCCGATCTCCATCGGGCCGATCCGCATGGGGAGCGCCGCGGGGGCGCCGGACACGCCCAATCCCGGATCGCCGATCTGCGCCTGCGGCAGCCCGGTCCCCCGCATAGGGCTCTCGCTCGGCGTGTGGGAGCCGGCGCGGCTCATCGACGCCACCCGCGCGCCCTGGTGCTTCCCCAACCTGGGCGGCATGACCGTGGACCCGGGCCTGCCGGCCGGGCGGGGACGCACGGCGTCGTCGGGCGGCGACGGAGCGTCGGGGTCGGTGTGGCACGCCCACTACTACGTCTACCCGCTGCTTTCGTGGATCGGGGCGCTGCTCGACCTCGGCTGCCTCGAAGGCGGCGGTCCGGACATCGCCTGGGTCTCGGAGCTCGACCCGGCTTGGCGGGACGACGAGCTGTCGTTCCTGATGAACCCGGAGGCTGCGCTGTTCGCGGACCTCCCGGCCCAGGCGGCCTGCGCCGCGGACTGCGCGGCCGCCTCCGCCGGGCTGCCGCTCGATCCGCTCTTCTGGTGCGCGGGCTGCCAGGGCGGCATGTATCCCCTGACCGGCAACGTGGCCGCCCACGTGGGCGGGGTCCAGGCGTCTCTTCTCGCGGCCGAGCGGCTCGTGTTCCGCCTGCACCGGCTGCTGCTCGCCCAGGGCACCTCCGGTTCGGCGGCGCTCTGCGGGCGATACCCGATGCCGATCATGAAGAAGTCGCAGTACCGCTGGCAGATGACGCAGCCGGTGCCGGCCACATCGCCGCTCACGGGCTGCAACCCCACGGGACGGTCCTCCGTGCTGTGGGAGGCGCTCCGGGAGCTTCCGGCGGCTGGCGAGAATTTCGGGTACCTGCTCTGGCGCAAGCGCAACTGCTGTCTTCTGTGAGGACGCGGGCATGAACGACAAACGATTTTCCATCGCCGCCGCCGCAGTGGTCTGCGCGTTCCTTTTGGCGGGCGGGTCCGGCTCGGGACGCGCGCAGGGAACGCCCAAGGACCTGGCGCGGGAGATGGTGGATCAGGTGCTGCGCGGGGCCGGGCCGCACCGCCGCCGCAACCTGGAAAGCTGGTCGCGTTCGGTGATCGAGCGCGCGCTGGAACGCACGGGGCGGAAGGCCTCCGGCGGGTCCGCTCCCCTCCCGGCCGAGGGTCATGCGGGCCGCTTGCCGGCGAGCCTTTCCCGCCGCGCCGGAGGTCCCGAGGTGATCGTCTTCATGAGCCTTTCAGCGCCCGCGGCGAGCTGGCGGCAGTGGAGCCGGGAGGCCGCGCGCACCGGCGCGCCGCTGGTGCTGCGCGGGGTTGGTCCGGACGGGCTTCAGGCCACGGTGAAGCGCATCGGCGCGCGCCTGGACCGCGGCGGCGCTGCCGCCATCGATCCGCGCCTGTTCCGTCTGTTCCGCGTCTCGGTGATTCCCGCGGTCGTGGTGGTTCCCGGCGGGGTCCCGCCGTGCGAGAGCCGGGGCTGCCTTTCGGACGCGGTCCCGCCCCACGACCGGATCGCCGGGAACATCGGCCTCGGGGCCGCGCTCGAAGCCATCGTTGCCGAGGGCGGACCCGGCCGCGCGGCCGCCGCCCGCCATCTGGCGAAGCTGAGAGGGAGTCTTCCATGAAACGCCCCTGGGGAATGAAGGCAACCATCGCAAGCATTCTTCTGGCGGGGCAACTCGCCGCTGTCGGCGCCGGCGCGGAAGACCCCAAGGCCGCGGCGCGCGCCGTGGGACAGGCGGGAGGGGCCCGGGCGGGCGCCGTTGCGAGGGACCCGGGCTCCGCCGCGCGCGTGCCGGGCTACGCGGGCACGAATCCGCCCGAAAGGGGCATCGGCGCCGGCGAGCTGGAAACGGCCGCCGCGCGGGCGCTGGCCGATCCCTCCGATCCCGGCGGCAGGGCCGGGCGGGCGGTGATCGAGGGCTCGGCCCTGCGTCCGGCGGCGAAGGTCGAGCCGGACGATCCGATGGTGCGGCGCGGGGACGGAATCGAGGCCGGCGCGCAATCGCCGGCATGGCGGGCGGACGGGCTCGCTTCGGGCTCGGTCGCGGCTTGCGGGGCCGGGGTGGAGGCCGCCGGGTCGGGCGGGGGATGCGGGTCCGTGTCGTGGTGCGTGGGGGCGGATTGCCAGACCGCGGAGCCGCAGGCCAACACGGGGTTCGTGGAGTCGACGGCGCGGCTCAACATGGCGCTTGAGCTGGGCGGCGAGGAGTTCGACCGCGAGAACCTCCGGTTCTTCAACGGCGATCGGCGCTCGTGCCGCATCCGCTGGGGAGGGCTCGCCAACTGCTGCAAGGACTCGGGCGTGCTGGTGGGCCTCGGGAACTGCACGGAGGCGGAGCGGCTCCTGGCCGAGGAGCGCCACGCCGGCAACACGCACTACCTGGGGAAGCGTTGCACAAGGCGCGTCTTCGGGGTGTGCACGCGCCGGGAGCGTTCCTGGTGCGTGTTCGGCTCGAAGCTCGGACGGATCCTCCAGCAAGCGGCCCGGAGCCAGCTCGGGATCGGCTGGGGAAACTGCCGGGGCTTCACGGTCGCGGAGATGGAGCGCATCGACTTCGAGGCGGTGGACCTCTCGGAGTTCGCCGAGGACCTTGTGGACGGGTCGCGCGAGCCGTCCATCGACCTCCCGGAAGCGGACCGGGCGGGCGCGGTGATGCGTGCGCGCATCGAGGACTTCTACGGGAGGACCAAGTGACGGGCGCGGCCGTGAACGGGGCATTGGCGGGGGCCCTCGCCTGCGTCCTGGGGGCGGGGGCGGCGTTGCCCGCGGACGCGCGGGAATGGCGGCCGTGGTGCGGTCCGCGGGAAGGCGTGGAAGAAGGCCCATCCCGGTCCCTCGGCTGGCATTTCTACTGCGACCGGGACAGGGAGGAGCCGGAGGACGGCGCTTCGATGCCCGAGTCCCCGCCCGTCCGGCCCGGGAGCGCGATGGAGCGGGTTCTCGAAATGCGCCGGAACCTGGAGGAGGCCCGGGCCAGGGCCGTCCTCGATCCGGGCGCGGAGAACGTTTCGGCCTACCTCCGGCTTCAACAGGAAACCCTTCAGCGGGCCGCGTCCTTCTCGGACGCGTTCCGCCGCACGGTGTGGGGAAACCCGGAACTCGACTACACGCTCAGGCGTCCGGTGGGCGCGCTCGCCAAGAGGCTCTGGTCGGACGAACGGCGCGCCGAGCGCGCCGCGGCGCTGGCCCGGCTGGGCGAGCGCTACGGTCTCATCTACCTCGGCAGTGCGCAATGTCCGGGATGCCGCGTATTCGGCCCGCTGCTGCGCGCCTTCGCGCTCCGCTACGGGCTGGACGTGCTTGCGGTGTCGCTTACCGGCGAGCCGCTCGAAGGCTGGCCCGAGGCGTCGCCGGACCATGGGCGCGCGGCGCGGCTGGGGCTCGGGACCCGGGTCGTCCCGGCCGTGTTCCTCTACGACACGCAAAGGTCGAAGGCGCTGGCGGTGTCGTTCGGGGTGGTGGCCGAGGACCAGCTCGCCGAGCGCATCTTCGCGCTCACCGCGCGGGAGGTGGGAAGTGACTATTAGACGCAGACTCGCGGCGGCGCTGACGGCGTTGGGACTCGGCCTCGCGCCGTCCGCCCATGCGGACGTCCTCTCGGAGATGGAGAACTTCTGGAGGGGCGCGGCGGTGAACACCACCGGGCCGACCGCGTTCGACGGCCAGGCCTCCGGCCACTGGACCCTCGGCAACCTCTACCTTCGCGCGCCGGTGCGCCAGGAGTCCATCGCGACGGTGAGCCTGCCGTCGTTCCGCGCGGGCTGCGGCGGCATCGACGCGTTCGCGGGGTCGTTCTCGTTCATCGACTCCGACCAGTTGATCGCCTTCGGCCGCGCCGTGGCCCAGAACGCCGCGGGCTTCGCCTTCGAGCTGGCCCTGGAGACCATCTCGCCGGTGATCGCCGAGACCATGTCCAAGCTCCGGGCCCTGGCCCAGTGGGTGAACAACCAGAACCTCGACTCCTGCGAGACCGCGCAGGCCCTGGTGGGGGCGGTGTGGTCGCGGAACGACCGGGCGAGCGCGGCCATCTGCGCGGCGGTGGGCGCGCGGCAGGGGATCTTCTCGGACTACGCCGCCGCCCGCCACGGCTGCGGCGCGGACGGCAAGCGGAACTCGACCCTGGCCGCCGCCTCGGGGCCGCTCAAGGAACAGGTCCCGGTGAACGTCAACTACGGCTGGCGCGCGGTGAAGGCGTCGAGCTTCCTGGGCGCGGACCGGGACCTGGGGGAGTTCGCCATGACGGTCTCCGGGACCGTGATCGTCACCGCGCCGGTCTCGGACGGCGACGCTTCGGGCCCGCGGGTGCGAATCCTGGAGCCTCTGGCGCTGGACCGCCGGGTGACCGAGGTCCTGATGGAGGGCGGCGGGGAGCTTCCGGTCTACCGCTGCGACACCGCCACGGACTGCCTGAACCCCGCCCTGGGGCGGCTTTCGGTGCCCGCGGGACGGGGCTTCCGGAACCGGGTGGCGGACCTGCTGAGGCGTCTCATCGAGGCGGTGCGCACGGACACGGCGCCGCCGGCCGACGCCCTGGGGCTCGTGAACCTCACCACCCTGCCGGTCTACCGGATCGTGAACACGGCCGCGGCCTACCGCGGCGCGGTGGTGGAGCAGGAGGTGGACTCCCTGGCCGAGGCCGTGGCTCTGGACGTGCTCCAGGTGTGGATCTCGGACCTTCACCGGACGGTGGAGGAGCGCGCGGGCGCCCTTGACATCGCCGACGGCGACCAACTGGAGCGCTGGCGGGAGGGGCTTCGCCGGAACCGGGCGGCGCTGGCGCGCCACCGCCACGAGGGGCTCCAGCGGTTCAACACCGCTCTGGCCGTGGTGGAGAAGCTGAGGCTCATCGAGACCGAACTCGCCGGAGCGCTCTCCGCCGACCTCCGCGCCGCGCTCGCCTTCTCCCGCGGCGCCGCGGGGTCCCGTTAGAGCCGGGCGCAGAGGCGTTCAGGAAAGGCGGCCGTGTACGAACTCTTCACCCTGGGGGGCGGAACCTACCTGGTGGACCTCCTGAACGCGGTCGCCGCCATCACCGGCGGGGGGGCCTTCGTGACGCTGGCGCAGTTGGCGGGCGTGGCCGGCCTTGCCTGGGCGCTCTTCCGCACGGCCTTCGGCGGCTCGTGGAAGGACAACGCCAGATGGCTGCTGCTCTTCATGACGGTGTGGGGCGCCATGGTGGCGCCCAAGACCACGGTCCGGGTGGTGGACCGGCTCGACCCGGCGCTGGCCCCGGCCGTGGTCGCCAACGTCCCCATCGGCCTGGCGCTCTTCGCGGCTCTCACCAGCCAGGTGGGCGACGGGCTCACGCGGCTCACCGAGCAGGCCTTCTCGCTTCCCAACGACCTCACCTACCGCCGCCACGGGCTGATCTTCGGCGCGCGGCTCGCGGCCGAGGCCACGCGCATGGAGGTCACCGACGCGGTGTTCGCCCGGAACCTCCGGGCCTACGCGCGCCAATGCGTGTTCCACGCGCTCCTTCTGGGCCACATCTCGGCGGACGATCTCCGGGAGAGCACGGACATCTGGGGGCTGGTCACGGCCACGGGCTCGCCGTCGGCCGGAGCGTCGCCCGCGCGCATGGTCGAGTACGCGACCCGCGGCGCTCCGTCGGGCACGGGCGCCACCCCGGTGGACCGGGTCATCGTCACCTGCGCCGAGGCCGCGGCGCGGCTGAACGCGCTGTGGGCGGCGGAAATCGCCCGGGCGTCGGGCATCTTCGGGCGTCGGCTCTTTCCCGGAGCGCGGACCGAGGCCCTGGCCCGGGCCGAACTCATGGCGGCGCTGCCCGCGGCCCACGGCTACCTGATCGGCGCCTCGCGGAGCGCGGCCGAGATCCTCCGCCAGCAGATGGTGCTGAACGCCGTCCACGACGCCGGCGAGCAGTGGGCGTCCGAGGCCGGCAACGCCGCCGCGCTCCGGTCCTACACCGAAGCCCGGGCCGAGACCCAGACCGTCTCCGCCTACCGGGCCATCGGCCGACAGGCCGAGACCTGGGTGCCCATGCTCCGCATCGTGTTCGAGTGCCTCTACGTGGGCGCCTTCCCCATGGCCGTGCTGCTCATGCTCACACCGGCGGGGGCGGGCATCGTCCGTTCCTACTTCTCCGGGCTCGTGTGGCTTCAGAGCTGGGGGCCGCTCTACGCCATCCTCCACCGCATCGCCATGGGCGAGGCGGCCGAGCGCATGAGCGCGGGGGCGCTCATGCCCGGAGGCGACATCGGCGTGTCGCTCGTGGCCCAGGCCGGGATACAGGCGGTGGCCGCGGACGTGGCCGTCATGTCGGGCTACCTGTCGATGTCGGTGCCGTTCCTGGCCGCGGGGCTGGCCTACGGCGTGGGACGGGCCACCGCGCTGGCCACCTCGGTGCTCGCCGTGGGCCAGGAAGCGGCGTCCTCGGCGGCGCAGGAGGGCACCACGGGGAACGTGTCGCTTGCCAACACCGCGTCCGACACCCACCGCTTCGCGAGTGTCGAGGGAAACCAGCTCCGCACCTCCCCGCACGTCGACACCGGCCGCTACACCGGGTTCGCCCCCGGGGGCGCGGGCTTCACCGTGACCGGGGACGGCACCGCGGTGGTGGACGCCGGCTCCGCCACGAGCCGGATTCCGGCGGCCGGGATAAGGCTCTCGGAGTCCCTTGCGGCGAGCCACGAGAACCGGGCCGGGGCCGCCCAGGAGCAGGCCCGGCACTGGTCGGCCGAGGCCGCGCAGGCGCGCACCGCGGCCGCCACCGATTCCGCGGCCATGGTGGAGCGGTTCTCCCGCGACGTCAACACCGGCGTCGCGCATTCGAGGGGCGTGACCGAAAGCGAGGGCCGGACGGTCCAGACCCTCGAGTCCCACTTCGAGAGGCTGTCCGAGGCGGGCGGCATCACCAGGGAGCAGGCCGCGGCCCTCACGAGCGAGGCCCGGGCCGGCGGGGGCTTCAACTTCATCGTGAAGGCAGGCGCGGACGGGTCGGTGAACTGGCGCAAGCAGACCTTCAGCCGGGAAGCCTGGAACCGGATGACGGACTACGCCGAGCAGAACAACCTGCTGGACCTCTGGTCCCGGGCCGCGGAGGCGTCGAGGCGCTACTCCACGGCGTCGGGCGAGAGCGAGCTCAAGAGCCTGGAGGAGAGCTTCGGCGCCAATCTGACGCGCATGCGCCGCTACGGCGAGCAGGAGACCCTGAGCCGCCGCGAGGCCGAGAGCTGGAGCCGGCAGGCGGCCGAGGTGCGGAGCGAGGCCCAAGCCATCGACCGGGAACTCGGCCAGCCCTTCTTCGCCTGGCTCGCCGCGCGCACGGGCGCGGACGGACGCGGGATCGGCGTGGCGGGCGCGGCGCGCCTGGCCTCCCCCCAGACCCCGGAGGACGCCGAGGAGCTGCGCGCCCACGCCGCGGCCTTCATCTCGGAGCGGTTCCCCGCGCCCAGGGGGCCGGACCCCGCGTCCGCGCCGGATATGGAGGACTTCGAGCGGAACCGCGAAGAGCTGCGGGAGTTGCGGCGGCCCGCGCCCGCGGAGGCCTGGGCGGAATGGTCGGGCTGGGCCCGGGACCACGGCCGCGGCCACGGGACGCACCCGCGGGGAAGCGTCGGGACGCGGGCGGAGCGCGTGCGCGCCGAGACCGACACCGAACTGGACATCCGCGGGGCGGAACGCGAGGCGCGGAGCGGGGCCGCGGACGAGCGGAACGAGGAAGGCCGCGCCAGGGTGGCCGCGGAAACCGATCAGCCCTTCGGGGAGCACGCCGCGGAGTCGGTTCCGCTCGTGGGCGAGTGGCTGGGCGGCAAGCTGTACGGCACGGCCCGGAACGCGCCGCCCGGTCAGTCCGGGAAGTAGGCGTCCGGCGGTCCCTCGCGGCGGAAGGAGGATACGGTCATGTTCGGCAAGGCGACGCTCAGGGGAGGCCAGACCCTGCTCCACGACGTGCACATGTGGGGGCAACTGGTGCGCTGGGAGATCCTGGGCTTCATGGCGGTGGTGGTTCTTCTCCCCGCGGTGTCGCTCTTCCGCGCCACCACGGCCTACGAGTGGCGCATCGTGGGCATGGGAACCATGGCGGAGCTCAAGCTGTCCCTCGGGTACGCGCCCCACGCGGGCCAGTTCCACGAGTGGCGCGAAGGCGAGAAGACCGCCACGAAGCTCGTGGACATCGTGGCGGACCGGAGAATCGAGAGGATACGCAAACGCATCCTCGATACGCTCCGCGCCAGGGCCTGGGCGGGCGCCGGATGGGGCGCGGCCGGGATGGCGCTCTCGACCCTGGCGTTCTGGATCGCGGGGCGGCGCCTGGCGCGGACCAGGCGCCTGCGCGGCGCGGAGCTCGTGACCGCGGGCCAGCTCCGGAGGCGCGTGCAGCCGTTCTCCGGGCGCCTGGCCGAGGCCCTGTTCCCGGCCGCGCGGCGGGCTTCCTGCCGCATCGCCGGCATCCCCTGGCCCGAGCGCGCCGAGACCCAGCACACCATCGTCTCGGGCACCACGGGCTCGGGCAAGACCGTGCTGATCTCCGACCTGGTGGCCCAGGTCCGGGCGCGGGGCGAGCGCTGCATCGTCTACGACAAGATGGGGACGTACACGCGGTCCTTCTTCGATCCCGCCGCCGACGTCCTGATGAATCCCCTCGACGCACGCGCTCCGCGCTGGTCGCCCTTCTACGAGGCCAGGACGCCGCGGGACTTCGACATGATGGCAGCCGCCCTGATCCCGCAACAGAAGGACACCGTGGACCCGTTCTGGGTGACCGCCGCAAGGCAGCTCTTCGCCAACGGAGCGGGAGTGCTCTGGTCGCAGGGCGAGACCGAGAACCGGAAACTCGTCGAGGACCTGCTCAAGACCGAGCTGTCGGAGTTGGCCCAAGCCATGGAGGGCACCGTGGCCCAGTCCATCGTGAGCCCCGACAACCCCAAGACCGCGCTCTCGGTGCGCGCCATGCTGACCGCGCACCTGGGCGCCCTGGAGTTCCTGCCGGACACCGGTACGCCCTTTTCGATCCGCGAGTGGGTCGGCCGGGAGGACGGGACGGGGTTCCTGTTCCTGACCTCCAGGGGAGACCAGCACGCGAGCCTCCGGGGGCTTATCTCGACCTGGCTCGAGATCGCGGTCAACGCGCTGCTCTCGCTCCACCAGGACGGAGCGCGCCGGATCTGGGTGGTCCTGGACGAGCTTCCCACCCTCCACCAGGTGCCGAGCCTCCAGCCGGGTCTTGCCGAGTCCAGACAGTTTGGCGGCTGCTTCGTGCTGGGCATCCAGGTGTTCTCGGCCCTCCGCGACATCTACGGGAAGAACGGCGCGGAGACCATCTCCGGGCTCTGCGGGACGCGGGTGGTGCTGTCCGCGCCCGACCAGGAGACCGCGCAGTGGTCGGCCGAGAGCCTCGGCCGCGGCGAGGTGGAGGAGTACACCCACGGCATGAGCTACGGCGCCAGCACCATGCGCGACGGGGTCTCGCTGACCCAGCACCGCCAGTTGCGCCCCCTGGCGCTGCCCTCGGAAATCATGCGGCTCGAGAACCTGCACGGGTTCCTGAAATTCCCCGGCCCCTTCCCGGTCGCCGGGATCAAGCTCCGGTACGTCGACCGCCCGGCTTCCGCCGAACGGTTCGTGCCGCGGAGGGCCGAGCCGGCCGCGGACCCGGACGCCGGCGGGCCGCCGCCGGAGGTGGAATTGAAAGGCGACGATGCGGACCCGGTGGACGAACCGGTGAACGTCGACGGTCAGGCGGCGGCGGTTGAGGCGCCGGAGCCTTGCGGGGACGAGGACCGTGGCGACAACCGCTCCGGCGCGGACCCGCCGCCTTCAGCGCCGGACCCACCCCCGGCATCGGACTCCTCCCCGGCGCGGGACTGGGCCTGAGATGCTCTCGATCGGCGCCTCGCCCGCCCAGGGCTCGGCCTACTACGAGGAAGACGGCTACTACGCGAAGGACGACCCCAGGCACAAGTCCGCGAGCGCCTGGGCGGGCAAGGGAGCGGCGGAGCTGGGGCTCGAAGGCCCGGTCGACGCGGGCGTCTTCGGGGCCGTTCTGGAGGGCGTGGTGCCGGACGGCTCGGGCCGGCGCCTCGGCCGCAGGGGCAAGGACGGGGAGATCGTCCACCGTCCCGGGCGGGACCTCACCTTCTCCGCACCCAAGTCGGTCTCCATTGCCGCGCTCATCGGCGGCGACGAGCGAGTCGTCGATGCCCACGACCGCGCGGTGAAGGCCACGCTCGCCTGGGTCGAGGGGAACGCCGCGGAGACCCGCTTGTGGGACCCGAATACGGGGAGGATGGCGCGGGCGCGCGGCCAGGAGATCGTCGCCGCCACGTTCCGCCACGACACCTCCCGGAACCTCGACCCGCAGCTCCACACCCACGCCGTCCTGGCCAACATGGTCCGGGGCGGAGACGGCAAGTGGCGCGCCATGGCCAACGAGGGCCTCTACGAGCGGCAGAAGCTCATCGGGATGCTCTACCGCAGCGAGCTGGCGCGGAACCTTGGGGAGTTGGGCTACGGCATCGAGAAGACCCACGCGGACGGGCGCTTCGAGATCGCCGGCGTCCCGCGCGGGGTGATCGAGGCCTTCTCGACCCGCAGGGCCGAGATCGAGGCCGCGATGGAGGAGCGCGGCCTCGGCGCCACCGCGGAGAACCCACGCATTGCCGAGCGCGCGGCGCTCATGACCCGCGCCGCCAAGCGCGACGTCGACCGGGACGCGCTCCGGGAAGTATGGGAGAGGCAGGCGACGGACCTGGGGCTCGACGCCAGGGCGCTCTCTCAAGAGGCGGCGTCGAGGGCCGCAGCGGCCCCGATGCACGCGGCGCCGGAAAGGGGCGCGGCGGCCGCGGAGGCAGTTGCCTGGGCGATGGAGCACCTTTCGGAGCGCGAGGCCGTGTTCGCCCGCGCCGATCTCTTCGCCGCCGCGCTCGCGGAGGCGCCAGGCAGGGTCACCATCGCCGAGGCCGAGCGGGAGGCGGCGGGCCTGGAAAAGGCGGGCGTTTTGCATCCGGTGAGCCTGCCGTCCGCGAAGGACGCGCTCGCCACGGACCGGACCGTGGCCGAGGAGCGCGAGACCATCGCGCTGATGCGCTCCGGCGAGGGCCAGGGCCGCCCCCCGATGCGGGGCTGGGCCGTGCAGGGCCACCTTCACCGGGGGCGGCTCACGGCCGGACAGAAGGATGCGGTGAAGCTCATCCTGTCCGCTACAGACCGCGTGGTCGGCGTGCAGGGCTATGCCGGCACGGGCAAGACCACGATGCTCGACCGGGTGCGGACCCTCGCGGAGAGGAAGGGATGGAACGTTGCAGGCCTGGCGCCGTCCGCATCCGCGGTCAAGACGCTCGCGTCCGAGGCCGGCATCGAGTCCGAAACCCTGCAGCGGTTCCTGGCCCGGAACGCCGGGGTCGCCGAGGGCAGGCTCACGGAAAAGGGCGAGAAGGCGATGCGGGCGGCGTTCGACAGGACCATCCTGGTGGTCGACGAGGGCTCGCTCGCCTCGACCGTTCAGGCCCGGGACCTTCTGCGCATCGCCAACGCGTTCCGCATCCCGCGCGTGGTGCTGGTGGGCGACGCGAAGCAGCTCGACGCGGTCGATGCCGGGAAACCCTTCGCCCAACTCCAGGCCGCGGGCATGAAGACCGCGGTCATGGACGAGATCATGCGGCAGCGCGACCCGGAGCTCAGGGAAGCGGTGGAGGCGAGCCTCAAAGGGGAGATCGCACGCGCCTTCGAGAAACTGGGCTCCAACGTCGCCGAGGTGAAGCCGGACAACATCGCGGGCGCGGTCGCGGCCCGCTGGCTCGCGCTCCCGCCCGAGGCGCGCGGGAACACCGGCGTCATGGCGCCGAGCCACAAGCTCCGCCAAGCGATCAACGGCCACATCCGCGAGCGTCTGGTCCGGGAGGGGCGAATCCGGGGCCCGGCGATTGTTTCCGGGCGGCTCGTGTCGAAGGGCTACACCAACGCCGAAAAGGCCGTCGCCGGCAACTACTCGGTTGGAGACGTGGTCGCGTTCCATCGTCCGTACAAACGCCTCGGCGTCGGGAAGGGCGACGAGCGCGTCGTCGTGGGCGTCGACCACGAGGCCCGCTCGGTGACGCTCGAAGGCGGGGAAGGCGGGACCGTGGCCTGGAAGCCCGCGGAAGTGGGCGGCCGCAAGGGCGGGACCGAGGTCTACAGGACCGAGGGGATCGAGCTTCGTGCGGGAGACCGCATCCGCTGGACCCGCAACGATGCGGGGCTCGGGCTCGTCAACAGCCGCACCGCGGAGGTTTTCGAGGTGGGGAACGGGCGGGTGACGTTCCGTCTCGAGGAGGGGCGGAACCTGGAGCTCGGGCGAAACGCTCCGCAGCTTCGCCATCTCGACCATGCCTGGGCCTCGACCGTTCACGCGTTCCAGGGCCGGACGGTGGACAACGTGATCGCCGCCATGGAGGCGCGGCACCCGCACCTGACGACGCAGAAGTCGTTCTACGTCGAGATCAGCCGGGCACGGGACCGCGCCGAGCTGGTCACCGACGACGCGGAGAAACTTTGCGCCCAACTCCAGGCCGTGACCGGGGAGCGCATCGCCGCGCTGGAGGGCGTCGGCGAGACGGTAGCGGCCGAAAGGGACAGGGCTGTCGATGCCGTGAGGCCGGACGGAAGATCGCCGGATCAGGGCCCCAAGGCGCCCGCCGCGAAGGAGGCCGATGGCCGCGCATCGCAGGAGAAGGCTCCAGAGCCGCCCGCGCCGGAACGGAGCCGGGAGTCCGGGATGGACCTGGGGTTGTGACGGTACGGAAGCCGGTGAGAAAGAGGCGGGTGCGGACCGCTGGCTGCGCGGGATGGTTGCGAGAGGGCGCGGGGACATGTGCGGCGGCGGGAGACAGTGCCGCTCTTCGGTCTGGCTGACGGGCAGCGTCGAGCCCCGGGAAATACGCGGAGTTTGAAGTTGTCCCTGTATCATGGTTGTTAGCCATCTATACAGAGTTTCGATGAAACATCACCTTGAGTTGTTTCGAGACTGTGCTATTTTGATGGTTATGCGCCATCAAAGAACGCCACGTCTGAAACCACTCCTGGATGCGGTCCCCCCCGGCTTCATGGTGGATACGCGGTGGCTCAGGGCCCAGGGCATCGACCCCAAGTCCATCCACGACTATGTCGCCCGCGGATGGCTTGAGCGGGTTGTCCGCGGGGTCTACCGCCGTCCGCTGCCGGAAGGCGCACGGGGCGCCTACGGAGAATCCTGGGAAGTCCCCCTTCTGTCCTTGCAACGGCTCCTGAAGTACGCCGTGCATCTGGGCGGGGAGAGCGCCCTCGACGTGCTCGGCTACACGCACTACCTGAGCCTCGGAGGAAAGCCGCGCGTCTGGTTCTACGGCGAGGCGCCGTCCTGGATCAAGCGGCTGCCGATCGGGACGCAGATCGTGATGCGCCGGCGCACGCTCTTCGGCGACGACCCGCTGGGCATCGAGGATGCCGGTTCCGCGGCGGGCGGACCGGCGGTCGGCGTGTGGCGCTGGCCCCTCAAGGCGTCGTCTCCGGAGCGGGCCATCCTGGAGGCCCTTGACGAGCTGCCGCGGCGCGCGGGCTTCGAGAACCTGGACAAGGTATTCGAGGGGCTGGCGTCGCTCCGGCCCGGGCGGCTCATGGCGCTCTTGACGGCTTGCCGCAGCGTAAAGGTGCGCCGGCTGTTCTTCGTCTTCGCGGACAGGCACGGGCACGAATGGCGCAAGCACCTGGACGCATCGAGCATCGACTTCGGGTCGGGGCCGCGGGCCCTGGTGGAGGGCGGCAGGCTTCATCCGGCCTACCGCATCTACGTGCCCCGGGCACTGGCGCCCGGGAAACCTGCGGCGGCGGACGGCGATGCTTGAGCGGTACATGGCGCAGGTCCGCCTGCTGCTGAGGGCGCTGCCGGACGTTGCGGGGGAGGCCGTGTTCGCGCTCAAGGGCGGCACCGCCATCAACCTTTTCTACCGGGACATGCCGAGGCTGTCCGTAGACGTCGACCTGACCTACCTGCCGGTCGCGGACCGCCGGTCGTCGCTTGAAGCAATCGACAGTGCGCTCGACCGCATCGCGGCGGCGGTCACCGCCCGCAATCTGCGGCTCAGGGCGCGCCGCATCGCGGGCGGCGGGGACGGCGGCACGCGCATCATGGTGAGCGACGGCCGGGTGCGGATCAAGATCGAGACTTCCCCGGTGATGCGGGGAGCGGTGCATCCGGCAAGGCCGATGGCCGTGTGCGAGAGAGTCACGGAGCAATTCGGATTCGCCGAAGCGAACGTGCTGGCCTTCGAGGACCTGTACGGCGGGAAGATCCATGCGGCGCTCGACCGCCAGCATCCGCGCGACCTCTTCGACGTGAGGCTCCTGTACGACAACGAAGGCCTGACGGACGGCCTCTTCCGCACGTTCATGGTCTATGTGGCGAGCTCGAACCGTCCGATGCATGAGATCCTGGCGCCGGCGGCGCTTCCCGGAGAGGATCTGTACTACGAAGAGTTCGCCGGGATGACGCGCGAGGCGGTATCCAGGGATGAGCTGGCCGACGCGCGCGGCCGTCTGCACGCCGACATCGGATCGCGGTTGAAGGGCGACATCGCGGCGTTCCTGCTCTCCCTCCACGATGCGGAGCCCGACTTCGGCCTGATCGGCTTGCCCGAGGCCGTGAACCTGCCGGCCGTTCGCTGGAAGCTGGTGAACCTGGAGAAGCTCAAGCGGGAAAATCCGCACAAGCACGCGGTGGAGCGCGAAGCGCTCGAAAGCCTCTTCCGGTGAGGGCGAATCCCTGCCCGATAGGGGATGGTAATGGGGGTTCGGGCGTTCGACCTGGCAACAGGGTGTGTGGAAACCCTGTACATGGGGTTGGGATGGACATGAGATGACCCGGTTCATCCCCGGTCCAGCGGAATGCGCAGTTCTGTGCAGCGGTCTCTCTGCCCGTCCGGACGCCTTGCGCGCCGTTACTTTCCAAACCTTCCGAAGGTCCCGCGGTCTACCCGGCGTTGGATTGCCTTGCGAAGATCACGCAACCTGTACTCCCGCAGCTCGCCATGCTCGGCGTACGGGAAGAAGGTCCAGGGCCTGCGGCGCATGGGCAAGGCGCTCCGCATGACGGTTCCTATTCGGCTCTCGCCCACGTACACCCCGTAGGCCGGGACCGGACCGCGGACCTTGCCGCGCCTAAACCGGATCTTCATGGCGGCTTCCTCCCTGCGGCTTCGCAAGCTCCTGGCGGTGTCGCCGCATCAGGGCATCCATCGCATTGAGCACGGTCGGCTCGTTGATTCTTCCGGCGGGCCTCCTTCCCGCCCGCTGCCGCCGGATTTCTTCCCACAACTCGTCCGGGTCGAACCCGGCCAACAGCGTCGCGATCATCCATATGTCCCGGGCGGGCCTGGACATGAAGGTGTCGGCCCGCAAACGGTGGAACTCCTGGCTCCGCACGTCGACCGAGCCGTCAGGATTGCGCGGAAGTTCGGTCATGTCGCGTCCAGCTCCCTTCAGGTTGGCCACAGGGTCTGTGGAAAACCCTGTGCATATCGCCGGGATGTGCATGAAATGGCCCTGTTCATCCGGGGTCCAGCGGAATGCACAGCTTCCCGGCAGCGATCCCGCCATGAAAATCAGCCCTTTACGAAGACGGGGCTCGGAAGGCCCGGGGCATCCGGCGATCGGCCCATCCGGCGCGGTCCGGACCGGGCGGCCGCTCAAGGGGGCGGGGTCAATGCGTTTCCGCCTGGGGCTCGCGGTTGCAGCCGGCGTTCAGGGGGAGATGTCGATGCGCTCGCCCCAAGGCTCGCGGTTCCACTCTGACGGGACCGGGCCCCAATTGATCCAGGCGACGGGGAACCCGGGCTCTGCCTCCGGGTAGGTCGAGCAGTCCATGTCCGTGAAGTAGAGGCACACGCCCGGCTGTATCCCCTGCTCGTCGAGCCACTCGAAGCCCGGGCGGAAGTCGGTGCCGCCCCGGCCCGTGAGGGCGATCTCGTCGGGGAGTTCGTCGGGCGAGTACTCGGCCGCGTCGTGCAATGCGGTGTCGACCTGCAGCACGATGACCCTCCCGGGGCGGATCTCGGCCGCGACCTCGCGCAGTTCCGTCCAGAACCCGGCGAGGGTCTGGGCCGGGACAGAGCCCGAGGTGTCGATGATGACGACGATCGTGTCGATGCCTTCGGAGCGGATCGACGGCAGGTAGATGCCTGAGTCGATGAAGCGCCGGTTGGGAACGCTCCAGCTATAGTCACACTTGGCGGCATCGGTCATGTAGCGGCGCAGGAGCGTGCGCCAGTCAAGCGTGCCCGCATGGGCGTTGCGGACCGTCTCGGCGACGAGGCCAGGCGTCTTGCCCTCGGCCCTGGCGATGTTCAGGGCCTGGTGCATGGCCTCGTCCCACGCCTGCTCCTCGGCGACGGCGTCCACGGGCGCCTCGCCGGGATCGGAGTCGTCGTCCGCGCCTGCGCCGGCGTCCATGACCTCGCCGGTGCCGGAAGGATCGTGGCTCGGCGGCGCATCGGATGCGCCGTCCCCGTCCTGGCTGTCCGCTTCGTCACCGCCGTTCTCGTCGTCCTCGCCCTGATCGTCGCCGTCTCCGGCGGGATCGGAAGGATCGCTGGATGCATCGCTGTCGCCTCCGGGAGGCGGCTGGCCGTCCGCGTCCGCGCGTTGTGGCGCGGTTCCGTCGTCGCTGTCGCCCTCGTCCCGGGGCTCCGGCAGGCGGTCGTATGCCTGCTCGACGCTCAGGTCCTCCCAAGCTTCGGCGTCGGGCGGGAGGGTAAAGCCGGCATCGCGCAACAATGCGTGGGTGACGAGCTGCGAGGCCGTCTGCCAGCGTTCCGGATCCCGTTCTCCCCGGCGGGTGTGGTGCTTGAGTACGCACGCCATCACCACCCGCGCCATCGCAGTCTCGATGAGGTGGGCATCGGTCTCCGCCACCCAGCCTGGCGAATAGCGGATCTCCTGTCCGTCGGTGGCGAGCGTCTTGCGCGTGGGGTCGGCGCGAAGCGGGAGCCTCAGCACGAGGCTCCCGAAGAAAGGCTGCTTACGCAGGAGTTCGGTGACGCAGTCGCTCACGCGGAGCGCGGACTCAAGGAACACGCCGGGAGCCATCACGCCACCTCCCGGACCGGCTCGGCCGGGGAGAAGTAGCCCGCGAACTGTTCCATCAAGGCGTCGGCGTCGCGCTTCACCCGGGCCCGGGCCTCGGGATCGAAGCTCTTCGAGGGACGGAGCGAATCCGGCCCGACGCAGGCGATCTTCTCCTTCACGTCCTCGCAGAGGCGCGCGAGCCTCTGGTCGCCGAAGATGTTGAGCCGGGGAACCACGTCCACCAGGTCCCGGATGTTCGAGATCATGGTGTCGCGGAACACCAGGGGCTTGCCGTTCTCGTCCTCGTTGAGACGCTCCGAGACCCGCTCCACCGCTTCCGCGAGACGCCGGTAGAGGTCGCCCACGGCGTCGTGGAGCTGCTCCTCGACGTGGCGCTCGATGTCGCGCTTCACCCGCTCGGTATCGTCGGAGGCGAGCTTGGCGATGAAGTGGTCGGCGTCCGGGACCGGCGTGATGCGGTAGCTGATGGAGAACCTGTCCTGAAGCGTCTCCTTCGAGGGGTACTCCTCGATGCGGAAGAGCTTGCCCAGGTCGAGCCGGGCCTGGGCGACGTAGTGATCGTAGTCCTCGATGAAGCGGACGCGCTGGCGCACCACGCGCTCGCGGAGCCCGTCCATGAGCCCGGTGTAGCGCTCGTAGTTGGCGACGGTGAGAAGCCGCGAGCCCTTGTCGTCCCAGGGGAGCGAATTGGCGTAGTGCCGGGCGCGCGCCTCGCTCATGGTCGAGGTGAGCGCGGCGAAGGCGGCCTTGGGCAGTAGCCGCTTGTTGTAGCGCCCTGCGCTCGCGCTGGCGTCGTGGTGGACGGCGACGTGGTCGCTCGCCTCGCGGTCGTAGAGCCGGCCGGACCAGGCGGTGATGCGCAGCCCGACCAGCATGGCGTCGCGGTTAAGGTCCATGGATTCCTCCTTCGGGGTTACCTGAGGGTCCACACGGGGACGTTCAGGGCGGCGGCCAGCTTGCGTTTGGCGGCCTCGAGGGTGCGCGCCCGCACGACGTAGTCGACCGAGGGAGCGTCGCCGGCGGGGTAGTTAATGTTGCGTGCAACATTAACTACCGAATGTTGCGTACCGGACTATGTTGCGGTGTCCGTGGATCTTGCTGTTTTGCCGCGCAGATGACCCCGCACACCGCAACATAATTTCTGAGTCTGATGCTACTCATGATCGCTATCCCCAACGAAAGGAGACGCGATCATGTTCGAACGTCTATTCACATGTATGGCAGCGATTGAAAGGCACCAGGCGGCGCCCCTAGTCGAGGAGCGGACACGGTACCTCGAGCACTTCGAGAAACTGGGTGTCCAACGTCATAACTTGCGCAAACAGGCGGCCAACCTCCTGCGGCTGATACGGCTTCTTGAACTGGTCGAGGGCAGACCGGTAAGCGTTGCCGAGGTCCAAGCGGCGGCCAATGAGTGGTGGCAACCGGGGATGCCGGGATACCTCAAGCGTGGGACGGTCCACACCCGATCAAAGTTCGTTGCGGATTCCCTGCGTTGGCTGCGCTTCCTGGGCTGGCTCGAGGAACGCGAGAAGCTGCCGCGCCACCCACACACCGCGGAGGTTGCCGCCTTCGCGGCGTGGGCGCGCCGGGAGCGCGGATATGCGGAAGAGACCGTGGAGGGCTGCTGCCAGGTAACCGACCGGTTCTTCGCCTTCCTGGCCGAGGGCAAGACGGCGCTCCGTTCGGTGACCATCGTGGACGTCGACCGGGCGATTGCGGCGATGTCCGCGCGCGGGGACCTCAGCCGAAGAACCATAGAGAGCTTCGCCACGCGTCTGAAAGTGTTCTTCCGATTTGCCGAAGACCGCCGCTGGTGCAGGCCCGGCATCGCGACCGCGATCATCGTTCCACGGATCTATGTAAACGAAAATCTGCCGGCCAGGCTCAAGCGCGAAGACGTGGTGCGCCTGCTGGCGACCACCGAGGGCGACCGTCGCGTCGACAAGCGGGACCGCGCCATCCTATTGCTGCTCGCGGTCTACGGCCTGCGCAGCGGCGAGTTGCGCGGGTTGCAGCTCGATGACATCGACTGGGAGCGGGAGACGTTGCGTGTACGGCGCCCCAAGCCGGGACGAACGCACGTCTACCCCCTGTCGCAGGGCGTGGGACAGGCCATCCTCCGGTATCTCCGGGATGTCCGTCCCGTGCGGTCCGACCGCACGCTGTTCCTTACCGTCCCGCCGCCGTGGCAGCCGCTCAGCAAGCGGACGTTGGGCGATATCGTCTGTGGCCGCCTTCGCGTCCTCGGCATCGTCACGGGGCGCCGGGGACCTCACGCCCTACGGCATGCCGCCGCCCAGCACCTTCTCGACGAGGGCATGACGATGAAGGTGATCGGCGACTTCCTCGGGCACCGTAGCGTGTCCTCGACCACGGTGTACGCCAAGGTCAATCTCAACGCGCTACGCGAAGTAGCGACCTTCGACCTGGAGGGACTGGCATGACCATACGCGACGCAATCGAGCAGTTCATCCTCTGGCGAAAGAGCCTTGGCGCGAAGTTTGTCACGAGCTCAGCCGTCCTTCGGCACTTCCTCAAGTGCATCGACGGCAGCGTCGGCTGTGACGAGGTCACGCGCGAACAGGTCCGCTCCTTCATCGCGGGCACCGGTCCCCTGACCCAATATCGCATCCGCAAGTACTCGGTGCTGGCCGGCTTCTACCGCTACGCCATCAGCCGCGGCTACGCGACCCGGTGGCCATTGCCCGACAACGAGCCGAAGAGGCCGCCGTCGACGCCGCCCTACGTATACTCCCGTGAGGAAGTGCGGTGTCTTCTCGACGGCCTTGAGCGCCCCGTCAGGCGCGCGCTGCAGCTCGACGCCGACACCATGCGCACGCTGATCCTTCTCCTCTACGGCGCCGGTCTGCGGACCTGCGAGGCCAGAGGTCTCACACTAACCGACGTCGACATCAGGGAGTCGGTGCTGACCGTGCGCCGCTCGAAGTTCTTCAAGACCCGGCTCGTTCCGGTCGGGCCGCAACTCGCCGGCGTTCTCGCAGGCTACGCCGGACGGCGTGCCGGCCGGCCGCTCCCGGAGGGCCGCAACTCGTCGTTCCTTGCGAACCGGGACGGAACGCCCCTGGTCAGGATAACGACGCAACACAGCTTCGCCCGGCTGCGCCGCCGCGTGGGAATCCATGGCGCCGAAGGTCGCCTGACTCCGGGCCTGCACTCGCTCAGGCACACCTTCGCCGTCCACCGGGTCACCGCGTGGTACCGCGAGGGTGCCGACGTGCAACGGTTCTTACCGATGCTCTCCACGTACCTGGGCCACGCCCAGTTGTCCGACACGCAGGTCTACCTGTCGATGACGCCGGAACTTCTGCAGGAGGCGTCCCTGCGGCTGGAGCGCTATGCGCGGGGAGGCAACCATGCGTGACATCAACACCCTCGGTCCGTGGCTGGAGCGCTTCTTACTGGAGCACATCGTCACCGAGCGCAACCTAGCTCGCAACACACAGAAGAGCTACCGGGACACCTTCGCGTTGCTGGTGCCGTTCCTCGGCGGCAAGGCCCGGAAACCCGCCGACCGCTTGGCCGTGCGCGACCTCACGTCGGGGCACGTGCTGCAGTTCCTCGCCCACCTTGAGGAGGACCGCGGCTGCTCCGCGCAGACCCGCAACGTGCGGCTGACTGCAATCCGCGGGTTCGCCCGCTTCGTCGCCAGCCGCGATCCGACGCAGCTCGGATGGTGCGGGCAGATCCGCGCCATCCGCACCAAAAAGGCGATGCCGCAGCCAATCGCGTGGCTGACCCGGGAGGAAGTGGATGCAATGCTCGCGACACCGGATCGCAAGACGTTGCGTGGACGAACGGAGCACGCCCTTCTCCTGTTTCTTTACAACACCGGAGCGCGCGTCTCGGAAGCCGCGCAGTTGACTGCCGGTGATCTGCAGATCGGCCGCGGCAACGGCCGCCACGCATTAGCGACGCTCTACGGCAAGGGCGGAAAGACCCGCCAGTGCCCGCTGTTGCCGGAGACCGAGCGCGTCCTCACTGACCTGATCCGCGGTTCGCTGGCCGACGATTCCGTGTTCCTCAGCAGGCACCGCAAGCCGTACACCCGGTTCGGGATCTACCGGCTCGTCGAGCGTTGTGCGGCGCAGATCCCGAGTCTGGCCGGCAGCAAGGTCACGCCTCACATGCTGAGGCACAGCATCGCCTGCCATTTGCTCCACGCAGGCGTGGACATCAACACCATACGCGCCTGGCTCGGCCACGCCCGCATCGACACCACCAACGTCTACGCCGAAATCGACGTGAACATGAAGGCCCGCGCCATCGCCCTGTGCGACCTGGTCGAACCGGGTCCGAGCCGGCCGTGGCGGGAAAACAAGGGCCTGATGGCCTTCCTACGGTCGTTATAGAAGTCGGAAATTATGTTGCGGTGTGCGGGGTCATCTGCGCGGCAAAACAGCAAGATCCACGGACACCGCAACATAGTCCGGTACGCAACATTCGGTAGTGGGTGATTCTCCAGTGCATGGCGTTCTTCCCTAATGCGTTTTGGCGGCGGCCCAGCGGATGAAGGCGGGCGAGTGTTGGAGCGTTGGGTTGCGGCGGGCGCACGCGCCGACCAGCGATTCGCCGACTTCCCGGCGAAGCCGCTGCGCGAAGGTGACGATGGCGTCCATGTTGACGTCGGAGGCGAGGCGGTAGAGAGAGCCGCAGAGGGCCATCAAGGCGCTTGCGTTGTCCGGAACCTCGGCGTTCTCCGGGTCGTTCAGGACCGCCCTCGGATGGGGCAACTCGCGCCAAACTTTCAGGAACGCCGAGAACTCGACGGCCGCGGCTTCGCCGACCGTGCCCCGGAACAGGGCAAGTTCGACCGCCGGACGGAGGCCGTTGTGGTTCTTGATGAGCTTGACGATGTTGCTGGCGAACTCCCAGGACCTCGGACACGGAAAGGCGCGCTCCCTGGACTGCGGGTCGAACTGGTGCAGGAGGTCCGGCCTGTACGTGATGAAGAACATCACCTCGGGCTCGATGCCGTTGGCCGCTCCCCATTCGCACCAGTCTGCCGCGTCCACGCGGACGTCGAGGTGGATGAAGCGGGAGGCCAGGGGCGTGGGCATGCGGTGCACGACCCCGCGGTCCGTCTCCCGGTTGCCGCAGGCGATCAGCGACGCGCCTTCGGGCAGCTTGTAGTCACCGATCTTGCGGTCGAGCACGAACTGGTAGAGCGCCGCCTGGACCATCGGGACCGCGGACGGCAACTCTTCGAGGTTGATGAGCCAGCGCCCGGGATCGTCGGACGGCGGCAGGAAATTGGGCGTGGCCCAGCGCGTGCGGTCGGTGTTGTCGCGCCAGGGGATGCCGCGGAGATCGACGGGTTCGAGCAGCAACGCCCGGATGTCGACGTATTGGCGGTTGGATGCCGCGGCGACCTGCCGGGCGATCTGGCTCTTGGCGGCCCCGGGCGGTCCCCAGACGATGGACGGTTGGCGGGCCTCGACCAGGAGAGCGAGCGTCTCGGCGAGATCGTTCGGGGGCAGCGTGTAGTCGGCGGACATCTTGTCGGGAACGGTCATGGACAACCTCCGTGTGGCGGGAAATCGGAGCGGCGCGGACGCCCTCGAAGACCGCCGGCCGCGCCCTCGCCGGTCGCCGGCCTCGAACTCCATGGGCTGGACCGCAGGTTGCCGTGAGGGTGTAGGGGTGGTGGCGGAACCGCCGTCAGGCGGTCTCTCGGGCGGCGCTGGCGCCGCCGGGGAGGTAGGCCAACCGGCCGACGCGGACCCGGTCGAGCCAGGCGCCGGAGCGGGCCGCGGGGTCGCCGTCGCGAAGCTCCATCCAGAGCCGTCCGAGGACGTTCCTGCCCTCGTAGCGGCCGGCGACAGGACGGGCGCCCCACCAAGGGTCGCGCGCGGAGACCTCTACGATGGGGCGGTCTCTGGTAGCGGCGAGCAGCGCGTCAATCTCGGCCGGATTGGCCTTGCGCTTCAGACGCAGCACACAGCGCATGACGTTGACGCGCTGCGCCGCCCAGCCGGGGTCGATGCCGAGACCCGGGGTGCGGCCAATGGCGGCGGCCTGCCCCGGCGTGGGCGCTTCGGCGATGCGCTGCTGAATGTCCGGGCGCACGGCGAACTTGCGGGCCTGATACAAGGCCTCGGACGTGGCGAAGGTCCAGGGGCCGGCGGCGATGGGTACGACCATAGGCTGGAAGTTGCTGAACGCACCCCACGCATCGGGGATACCCTTCCGGTCAGCGTCCGCCATCACGCGATAGTGCGGAAACACATGTAGATTCAAAGCCTTACGGCTCACCCCGTCCCGCACCGCCAAGCCCCGCGCCAGGAAGTACGATGTCTGGGACGACGTGATCTCCGGCCTCGGCCTCCGCGTCGGCACCAGCGGAAATCGCTCGTTCTTCGTGCGCCGCAGCGTGCGCGGGCGCATCCGCTCCGCCACCATCGCCAGCGCCGACACCCTCACCGTGCCCGAGGCGCGGCGCGAGGCCCGCAGGCTCCTCGCCACCTTCATCGACCCGGCCAGGAACGACACCGGACCCACAACGCCGGGCCACCCGATGGACGCCTTCGCCACGGAGTTCCTCGAACGCTACGCCCGGCACTGGAAGCCGAGCACACTGGAGAACAACGCCTACCTCGTGCGCAAGTACATCCTCCCCGCCTTCGGCCGCATGACCGTGGATGCCATCACCGTCGAGCATGTCAAGGACTGGTTCGCGTCCATGGCCGACCGGCCCGGCGCGGCCAACCGCTCCATCCCGGTCCTGTCCGTCATGATGCGCATGGCCGAGCTTTGGGGTTACCGCCCCCACAACTCCAACCCCTGCAAAAACGCCAAGCGTTACCGGATGCAGCCCAAGCAGCGGTTCCTGACCGCCGGGGAGATGGCCCGGCTCAACGCGGTGCTCACCCGAGACGAGTTCTACTGCCCGCAAGCCGTTGCCATCATCCGCCTGTTGATGCTCACCGGATGCCGCGCTGGCGAAGTCGTCTCCCTCCAATGGGACTGGATCAAGGGCAAACGCATCTTCCTTCCGGACTCCAAGTCCGGGCCGCGCGTGGTCCCCCTTGGCGAAGCCGCGCGTGCGCACGTCGCGGCGCTGCCCGGCCTGCGCAACCCGGATGCCTGCCTGTTTCCCCGCCATGCCGAAGGCCGGGGGACGTACAGCCTTGAAAACTGCTGGCGGACGGTCTGCGAAGACGCCGGCCTCGGCCAACTGCGCCTGCACGACCTCCGCCATACCGCCGCGAGTCATGCCGTCATGTCGGGCGAAAGCCTGTTGCTGGTCGGGAAGCTGCTCGGGCACCGGCGCCACCGCACGACGGCAGGCTACGCGCACTTGGCCGACGCGCATCTTGTCGAGGCCGCGGAGAAGGTGGGGAAACTCATTGCCGGTTCCATGGGCCTCGACCAGATGTCGTCTGACTCATGCGCACCTCGGGGCCATGTGCCGGATTCTGCTCTCTAGCCCTCAATGCTCTGTCCCCGTGTTCCTTGCAAATCTGTCCCACGACAAGTTTGCGCAACTCACTTGCTTCACGACCCGGATCGCAAGGGTCTTGGAGGCCGGATTTTGTGAACTTGAACACCATATGGGAATATGGCCAACGTATCTTACAAAACTTGTCCCGAATCATTGAACACAAATTGGCGAGAGCTTTGAAGTACCTCTCATCATCGCCCTCCCCAAAACCACCGAGGGCCTCATTTTTCCTGAAGGTAGCCCGGTCAAAGTGGGCTATTATCTTATTGCGCGCAGGTTCAATGCACTGGTAGAAGCTATCCAACTCTGAGGCAATTTTACCAATCTCGGCCTTCTCTTCTTCTGTCCAACAGCCTTGCTTCGTAAAGAACGCAATGGAGAGGTTTTCATGCTGACCCTGTCTATGTGGATCATGAAGTTTAGAAATTTGCAGTAAAATGTATTCGTGACCGATGACATTGAGACGACCGAGACAGTGTCCATGCGAGGTTTCTCGGAAGTCCTCCTCCGATATACCGCACTCTTGGCACAAATACTCGGGTAGGCTCTCCAAGAAGTTTGCACAAGTCACCCAACACTCGTAAGCCCATAGACATGCGCCGAGGAAGTCTTCCGCGTCCTTCTGAGTCACGGCAGATGATTGATCCGTCATGGTTGCACGCCCTCAACTCCGGCCGGTCATCCGCTTCTGGCAAGCCCTTGCGGGCTCAACGACCCCCGCTCCAGGACAGGAGAGCATCGTACAGGCTCCGCAAGGACGCGGAAGGAGTCCGCCCCTCGCATTTCCACGAGCGTTCCCTGTCCATTCATCGGCCCCGTCCTCATCGCGCCCCGTGCGCTTTCAGTGTCCGGATCACTTCCTGAAAAGGTTTGACGCTCTCCTCTGTCTCTTCCATCCCGAGTCGGGCCATGTCCATAGGAGTGGCTTTACCTCCGGCCCTCGCGTTCACTTTCGCGCCAGCAGCGAGCAAGGCCTTCACCGCTCCCGCTTGGCCTTTGAGTGCCGCCGTGTGAAGGGGCGTCACCCCTTCTTTGTCCTTGGCGTTCACGTCCGCGCCAGCAGCGAGCAAGGCCTTCACTGCTCCCGCTTGGCCGTCGAATGCCGCCCAGTGAAGGGGCGTAAACCCATTTTTGGCTTTGGCGTTCACGTCCGCGCCAGCAGCGAGCAAGGCTTTCACCGCTCCCGCTTGACCGTTGCGTACTGCCAAGTAAAGGGGCGTAAACCCATTTTTGTCTTTGGGGTTCACGTCCGCGCCAGCAGCGAGCAAGGCCTTCACCGCTCCCGCTTGACCACTGAGTGCCGCCGTGTGAAGGGGAGTCCACCCTGCTTTGTCGTCTTTGGCGTTCACGTTCGCGCCTGCTGCGAGCAAAGCTGCGAAAAGGGCCTCCACCTCCCCCTCTTTGAATACCGCCAAAACCGCTCCCCCTTGGTCATTGCCAAAGCGTACTACCGAGTGAAGGGGAGTCTCCCCTGTTTTGTCCTTGGCGTTCACGTCCGCGCCAGCAGTGAGCAAGGCCTTCACCGCTCCCGCTCGGCCTTTGAATGCCGCCGCGTGAAGGGGCGTCCTCCCTGCTTTGTCGTCTTTGGCGTTCACTTTCGCGCCTGCAGCGAGCAAGGCCTTCACCGCTCCCGCTGGGCCGTTGAGTGCCGCCAAGTGAAGGGGCGTCACCCCTTCTTTGGCTTTGGCGTTCACGTCCGCGCCTGCTGCTAGCAAAGCTGCGAGAAGGGCCTCCACCGCCCCCTCTTTGAGTGCCGCAAAAACCGCTCCCCCTTGGCCACCGCGTACTGCCACTGCCGAGTGAAGGGGAGTCCTCCCTTTTTCGTCTTTGGCGTTCACGTCCGCGCCAGCAGCGAGCAAGGCCTTCACCGCTCCCGCTTGGCCTTTGAATGCCGCCAAGTGAAGGGGCGTCACCCCTTCTTTGGCTTTGGTGTTCACGTCCGTGCCTGCTGCTAGAAGGGCTTTTACCGCTCCCGCTTGGCCTTTGAATGCCGCCCAGTGAAGGGGAGTCTGCCCTTCTTTGGTTTTGGCGTTCACGTCCGCGCCTGCTGCTAGCAAAGCCTTCACTGCTCCCGCTGGGCCGTTGAGTGCCGCCAAGTGAAGGGGAGTCGTCTGCCCTTCTTTGGTTTTGGCGTTCACGTCCGCGCCTGCTGCTAGCAAAGCCTTCACCACTCCCGCTTGGTCGTTGAGTGCCGCCGTGTGAAGGGGCGTCCACCCTTTTTCGTCTCTGGCGTTCACGTCCGCGCCTGCTGCGAGAAGTTCCTTGACGCGATGCTCGTCGCCCTTCCCCGCTACGTCGTGGATCGGGGCCGCCATCAGGGCCGTCGGAGAACAAAGACACGCCAGCACAAGCACGATCACCAATCGTCGAATCATCGCGTCTCCTCTGGATTCAGATAAATCTGCTTCCCAGTCGCATCGACGTACAAAGCCCGATGGAACCTTATGCAATGGCACGCGGCCATGGGTCAAGGAATCCGCCGGAGCGGCGCCTTCGAAGCGTTTCCTCCTCGCCCGGGATTGCGGACGCGCACATGGCGACGATCCATTCCATAACGCACCGCAACCGCGCCGCCGGGACTTCCGGCACAGCGTCTTGCAAAGCCAGGATCTAGGCTCGCCATCCCGCAAGCATTCGCCTGCCGTGATGAACGTCCAATCCAACTGTCGCGGGCTGTACTGCGTGGCGGTAGCGTGTGAAACTGGAGACCTTGGTTTCCGCCGGGCGGGTTACGAGAGGGCGCCTGAGGTGCACAATCCGCATCCGTTCTTCCGGCGGGCGCAAACCTTCCTGGAGTTGCTCGCCGTGTCGCACGCGACGCCCGTGTCGCGTCTTGCGGGACTGTCGTACCGTATCGGCCAGTCCGCCAGCCGCCTTCTGGGCCTGGAGGGTCACAACGGCGGATGCCAACGGGACCGCTTGGCGCAAGCGTTCGACGGCTTCGAGGCGACTCCGGAAGTGGCGCATGAGGCGCTCGCCGAAGCGATGAAAGCGTTCGAGAACCGGGCAAGCGAGCGGTACGGGAGGATGGCGCCGGTGGTGGGGCGGCTAGCCGAAGCGCTGGCGAGGGACGGACGGTTCGGGGGCGCAGACAGGATACTGGATGTCGCGATTGCGCTGGAACGCATGTACGTGCTGGATGGCGGGAAAATCTCCCGCAAATTGCGGAACCGGGCGGCCAAGTTTCTCGCGACAGACGCGGAAAGCAGGGAGAGGATCGGGGAAAGCATCAGGGAGTTCTACGACACGCGATCGGACATCATTCACAACCGGCTGGAGAGGCTGACTGCGCAGAGAAACCTCGTGGCCTTCCGCACCGGCTTCGACATCGCCCGACGGTCGCTGTTCAAGCTGCTGCGCGAGGGGCCGCCCGAGGATTGGGACGCTTCGGTGGTCGCCGGACGGTGAAGCGTTGGCGCATGGCGGTAGCGCTACGCAGCAGCGGAACTGCGCTCGCATTGGCCGAAGGCGAGGTGCGCGATGGTGGCGGAAAGACGCGGAAGGAAGGGACAGGTGGTCCGAAGCCCGTAACATAGGAGTAATCCGATGGATAACCAAAACCAACCCCAAGTTGCGGGTTTCTTCGACGGTCTTTCTGGAATAGCCCGTTACATCAGGATGTACTTCGGACGGACACCGCTTGCGAGTGGGACCTGCTTCTTCGTCATGTCTGCAGACGGACCGGTGCTTGTCACGAACCGCCACAACTTCACCGGGCGTAACAACATCACCGGCGAGCCGCTCCACAAGGAAGGCGGTATACCGGACCATGCCGTTGTGACGCTGCATGGGCCGGGGGAAGTCCACTACCACATTGACTTGGTGGACCACGCGAACCCGGAAGCGCCAGCTTGGACCGAGCACCCCACGTTGGGAACCAAGGCGGACATCGTGGCTCTGCCAGTCAAGGAGATGACGAATATCATAGGTGAGGAGAACAGCGTCTCGTTGGACCAGGACTGGCACAGGTGGGACGTGGGGAGCGAACTCCATGTCATCGGGTATCCTTACGGACAGATAGGAGGTCCGTTCCCGATTTGGTCGAAAGGCTTCATCGCATCGGAACCCGATGTAGACATCGCGGACTTGCCCATATTCCTCATCGACTGCAGGTCGCGCCCCGGTCAGTCCGGTTCTCCCGTCTATGCGCGCTTCCGAACGGGAGATGTCGTCAAGCACAAGGGACGGGATTGGCAGGCAAAGAAACCTGTGAGCTACTTCGTCGGTGCCTACTCGGGCAGATTGCGCGCTGACTCGGACCTTGGAGTGGTGTGGAAGCGAAGTTGCATAGAGGAACTCGTGAACCACGCAATAGCTCAAGGGACTCAACACCGAATGGAACTGCGACGCCATCGGTTTTCCGCGCCTTTCTCCGAGAAATTCAGCCTGGACCGCATCATCAGCAACGATGTCGATGAAGTAGAGTAGGAGCATAGGGAACGTTCTCTCCGCGCGTCCCAGCCCGGAAATTCTCGCGCACGATCCGAGCATTCTGCGCGGCGTAGCGATGTTCGAGTCCTTGATGATCGACCGCTCCCAACCCCGATTGGCGTTGGAACCTCGTTCAGAATCCTGCGTCGGCGGACCCTCCTCGTGTGCTCGCTTTGCGCCTCTGCACGAGGGGATTCAGGGTTGAGTTGGTATCGGATGTGCTGTGGAAGGGTCGAAGTCCTGTCGCGAGAGTCGACTCCAGGTCTGATGGCGGGGTCAACGTCGCGAATCCCGGTTGCGGTATCGTAGGACCTTGCCGATTCTGCGGCGAGCCGATGGGCTGTCTCGGTGCCCCCGGGAAAGATGGATGTGCAGTACACCTGGAAGTGGCTGGAGTGTCCGGCAACCGTCGATACCCAAAGCGCTCTCCGCCCCCCACGAATACGGGCACACATGAGACGAGGAGTTGACACGGATTCTCTTGTGCAAGCTGGCGATTTTCGCGAAGCTTGGCGACAGCGTCGAGACAGGACGGACGCTTGATTCAATCATTCGGGCGGGCTGTTTTTGAGCGTATTCTGAAGCTTGCGGGCTTCGTCGACCAGGCGTTCGAGTCGCTCGCGGTCTCCATTGTCGATCATGTCGCCGCGTATTTTGGTTGCCATGATGTAAGCGTAACGAAAGGTGCGCTCGATCAGGGGCACGAGATGGGCGGGCAGAGAGACGGGGGCGGCGTTTTCGGGGTTGCGGACGAGGTCGAGAATCTTCTTCCGTACGAACTCGGCGGGCGTGATGCCATGGGTATGTGCGGCTTCTCGCACTTCCTCCCATTCGGAGTCGGAGAAGCGGACGCCGCGGTTCTTGCGTGCGGCATCGTGTTGCTGATCCCGGGCGTCGCCGGTTTCGGGGTCGGGGTGGTTGGCGGTCATGATCTGGGGCCTGGTGGCGGATCGACTCTGGGCTCGTACGGGGTGCGGACGCGGTGTGTAGTGGGGGACCGGGATCGAGCGTTCGCAACTCTTTTTTGCTACCAGATCGGCGAGTTCATGGCGAACTCGAAGCGGTTTTGTTCGCCAGTGATCCTAATGAGAAGCGATGGGGTGGCTGGGACGGGGAGGATTTTCGGGCGGAACGGCGCGGAAGTGAGCCAGCGGAGGGGAGGATAAGCGTGTAACGATCGTGGAGCGCGGCATTGTGTCGGTGTAACGGCGGTGGAGCAAGCGTGTAACGGTAGCGACAGCAGGCGCCAGGGCTGCGCGGCGGCGCAACGGTAGTCGTGTTACAGGGAGCAACCACTCGGTCCAACAAGAGGCAGGCGGACAAAGGCGCCACTTGTACCTGAAAGGGCACGGCATTCGCATCAATGGCACAACCAGCATCGGAGGTGCGTGGGGTGTGAGAATCAGAGCCCGCGCCATGCGGTCAGGAACGGAAAATGTGAGGTATGAGCGAAGGGGGATCGAGGCGGGCGAAGCCGGCGGAAGGGAGCCGCCACGGCGACTGAGTGGAAGTCAGTGTCGACGGAGCTTCCGGCAGGCGTGCGGAGCACGCTGCCGGAAGCGCGGGCAGTGGCGTCCGCAGTGGCGAGGAAAGCGAGGACGGCGGAGTGCGGGAGCCGGTGACGTGCGGAGCCGGCACGGGCGATGCGGATGCGGAGGGGGTGTGCCGAAGACGAGCGCAGCGAGGCGGACGGC
Organism: uncultured Binatia bacterium (SeqCode); assembly: GCA_965215605.1. GTDB lineage: Bacteria > Desulfobacterota > Binatia > UBA9968 > JAJDTQ01 > JAJDTQ01. The sequence continues at coordinate 871,800 of OZ244070.1, forward strand.
ATGAGTGCAGCGATGCCGCCGAAGGCGGCGAGGCATGCCGTGCTGAACAGGCGAGTTGGCGCAGCCGGGTTCGACAGGGTCACGTCAGCGGCAATGGCGATTGAGTGGCGGTCACTGCCGGAGGCGCGGGCAGAGGCGTCTGCAGCGCGCACCGGCGAGGTGAAGGAAGCAGGACGGACCGGTCCGGAGGAGGGGGGAAGGCCCGCGTCGCCGAGTGGCGCAGGGGAGGCGCGAAGCGGGTCCTCGGCGACACGGGCCGTGGAGGGGGGTCCGTGCCGAGGGCAGCACATGTCGATGGCACTCGATAACGGCACAACCTTTAGGAGAATGCCGGACGGAGCGAGCGCAGCGAGGCGGACGACATGAGTGCGGCAATGCTGCCGAGGGCGGCGAGCCGTGCGCACACCGGGAGCGCCAGCGACCGAAGGCGCGAGACCGCGCAGCGGCTCGACAGGGTAGCGTCACCGGCAACGCCGGTGACGTGGAAACCAGCGGGCCGCCGCGGCGACCGAGTGGCGGTCAGTGCTGAAGGCGCCGACGGCATACGTGCGAAGCACGTTGCCGGAGGCGTCGACTGGGGTGTCCACAGTGGTGCGGACACCGGGGATGGCGGGGAGCGGAAGCCGGCGACGGGCGAAGCCCGCACGGCGACGCGGACGGCACGGGTGCGGCGAGTCGTGGGTCGGATGCGCGGCCAGGCATGGCGCGCCTGGAATGGAACACGGGTCACGCCGTTTTGTGGGCGGAGGGAGCGCCAGCGACCCGAGGCGCGACGCGAAGCGAGCGCTGTTGGTGTATTGTTCGGGTGCGCCGACAAAAAAAGGGAGCCGCGCCGCCGAAGCGACGCGACCCCCTGTTGCGTGCGGCTCAGGCAGCCACCTTCTGGACCGGGATGCCGAGCTGCCTTGCCTTGTCGACGAGGTTGTCGGTGATGCCGCTGCCGGGGAACGCGATCACGCCCTTGGGCAGGAGGTTGAGGAGGTCGTCGTTGCGGCGGAAGGGAGCGGCCCGTCCGTGGCGGTCCCAGTCGGGCTTGCACACGACCTGGTGGACGCCGCGTTGCTCGGCCCAACTTGCCGCGATGCGCTCGACGCCGGGGCCGCCGCCGTGGACCAGCACCATGTCGGTGTACTTGGCACGGACCTTGTCGAGGCGCTGGAAGACCGCGGCGGGCTCGCCCACGTCCTTGCCTCCGGTGACCGCGACCAGGGTTCCCTCGGGCAGGTGGGCCTGGGTCTTGCGGTCCTTGCGTGCGCGCATGAAGTCACGGGCATTGATGGCAGCGGAGGTGAGCTTGCCGGTCTGGCTGGTGTGGGAGCCTGAGCGGGGCCGCCAGATGTTGCCGGTCTGGAGCTGGTAGTCGTGGGCTGCGGCGTCGCGCATCTTCTCGAAGGCGTCGCGGCGGGCGGTGAGGTTCTGCGCCCGGTCGGTGATGAGTTCGAGCTCGCGGGACTTGATCTCGGAGCCGTCCTGCTCGCGCTGGAGGTCGCGGAGGTCGGGCATGAGGCGGTCTGCGGAGCGGTCGAGGCGCTGTGTCTGAGCGTCGAGCATGTTGACGAAGCCCCAGAGCAGGCTTTCGCGTTCGTCGGCGAGCTGAGTGCCGTCGGGGCCGATGCCGTCCGCGAGGAGCTCGAAGGCAGCGCGGACCGCGTCGACGGCGTCGTTCTCGTCCCAGACGTCCCTGGAATCGAATTCGTCGGGCTCGGGGGTGAGTCCGAAGGTCCGAGCATGCTCACAAGCCATGTCCATGATGGATTGACCCTGGTCGGGGATGTTGTCGATGCTGGTCATGATGACCTCCTCTCGTGTTAAGGACCTTGCGGCCCGTGACTGGGGCTCGTCCACCCCGAAGTGATGTCCCTTCTTTTCACGCGCGCGCAACGTAGCCACCGGGCGTAGCCCGGCCGGAACGGAGCGAAGCGGAGAGGAGGACCCCTTCAGGGGTTGGCGCAGGGAGCACGTGTGACAAGATGGGAGATCACGTCGGGGAGGACTTTGTGTGGATACGGCGCCGTCCCCCTTGAAGCTCAAACTTTCCTTGGAAGACCCAACGGCGAACTGACTGCGGGAGAGAAGGCCGCGGCGGCCATCACGGCCAGAGGGGATGGGAATCGAGGAGGCGCTGGGCGACGTCCCGGATGCTGCTGCGGTCGTGCACGCGCCGGAATCCACGGGGATCTTCATGGATGTGCACGACGTAGAAGACACGGCCGGGGGCGAGGATGTCGTCGTGGCGGTAGACGCCGCCGACATGCTCGCCGTCGGCGTAGATGCGGGACTCGTGCGGGGTGAGCCGCTTGAAGGTGACGCAGACCATCATGCACTCCTCCTTTCGGCCAGGACGGACGCGGCCCAGGCGGCGGCGCGGGCGAGTACGTGTGCGTGGCAGGGCAAGGGATGGCACCAGCAGGCGAGGCTCTTGCTGTTGAGCTGGGCGAGATCGTGGAGGGAAATGGAGCCGATGCGGATGCGCCGCCAGAGAAGGAGACGGTAGAGGGTGATGATTTCCTCGCGGGTTCCATGGGCGCCGAGGCGGAATGGGTTGCCCCACTTGGAGCGGCGATCGACGAGGGCGACGTTGTCGAGCACTCGGGTGCCGAGGTTGTGGTTCGTGGGGGCGCGTTTGAGCAACTCGTGGAGTTCGGGTTCGTGCCTCAGGTTGATGACGGTATCCATACTCCCTCTCCTTCCATCAAGACTTTGCCCGCTCCGGGCCGCTCTCCCCGGACTCCCGGGCGGAAGAGCGGGCGGAGCCTTGCGGCGAGGACGGCGGCGCCGAGCGAAGCGAGGTCGTCGTTGAAGTCGCCGCCTTCCGGAACGATGACCGCGGCCGCGACGCCCGCCCGCGCGCAGCGCCGGGCGAGGCGTTCGGCGGCCCATGCGCCCTCGAAGTCGTTGTCGCGGGCGATGACGACGCGGCGGCAGGCGGGCGGAGGTGAGAAAGCGCCGAGGCTGCCGGCGGAGAGGGCGGCGGCCGCAATGATCTCAGGCACCGCGGTGACGAGCGACAGCACGGTCTCGATGCCTTCGCCGACGAGGAGCGGAGCGACGCCGCCGGCGGGCATGCCGAAACGCACGGCGAGGCCGTAGATGCGGCCGAGGGCCTTCCTGGGCGAGGCGACGTCGGCCTTGGCGGGACGGCCGGGATCGAGCCAGGTGCGGTGCACGCCGCGGACGGCGCCGTCGTCGCCGGTCACGGCGGCGACCAGCGCCGGCAGGCGGATGACGGAGGAGCCTTCGCGGTAGCGAAGCTCGGGGTGGAAGCGGAGCGCCGGGAACCGGCAGCGCGCGAGGCCGCGGGCGCGGAGATAGGCTTCGGCGTGTGTGCCGTCCACGGCGCGGCAACCGCGCCACAGGCGGCGCGCCGCCTGTGCGGCGTCGTAGTCGCCTGCATCGCCCGCGGCCGGCGAAGCCGGCAGGGCGAGGAAGGCGCGGGCCTCGTCGAGCGCCGCGCGGAGCGTCGGCGCGCCCGTGCGGTGGCGGATGAGGTCGAGCAGATCGCCGTGGCTGCCCACGGCCGCATCGGTCCACTTCCCGGGCGTGCCGGGACCGTGCAGGCGGACGAAGAGGGAGCGGCCTCGGGCGTCGTCGAGGTCGCCCGCGACCCAGTAACGGCCCTGGCGGCGGCCGTGGGGGAGGTAGCGTTGGCAGACCTCTTCGGCGCGCTCGGCAAGCGCGGCGGCGACGGCGGAGGCGGGGGACGGAGCGTAGTGCATGGCGGCTCTCCTTCGGGGAACGGGACGCCCGGCGCCGCCCGGCGCCGGAGGGCGAGCGGGCCGAGCGAAGCGAAGGCACGAAGCCCGGAGGCGCTTGCTTTGGACGGCCAGCACGAAAAAAGGGCCGACGCACGAGGCGCCGGCCCTGGGTGGGAGGAAAGGGAGGTGGAGGAGTCCTAGAACGGGATGCCGTCGTCGACATCCGCCTGCGGCGCGGCCGCGGTGTCCGGCATCGCGGCGTCGGCCGGGGCCGGGGCGCCGTTGCCGTTCGGCTTGTCGAGGAACTGCACCCGGCCGCCCGGGACCAGCAGGATCTCGGTCGAGTAGCGGTCGCTGTCCTCGCCGGGCTTGGACCAGCGCCGGGTCTGGAGCTTGCCGTCGACGTAGACCAGCCGCCCCTTGCGGGCGTGCTTCTCGAACATGTTGACGAGGCCGTCCTGGAAGGTCACCACCCGGTGCCATTCGGTCTTGTCGACCTTCTCGCCGGTCTTGTTGATGTACGACTCGTCGGTGGCGATGCTGAGGTTGGCGACGCGGCCTCCGCTGGACAGGTGATTGACGGTGACGTCGGCGCCGAGGCGGCCGATCAGTTCTACGCGATTCAGTCCGAAGCTCATGAGGTTCTCCTTCCTGTGCTGGTTAGTGACGATGGTCTGCGAACGTCCAGGGACCGGGGTCCTCCCTCCCCGGCCCCCTTCCGTTCACCTCTCTCAAGCCCCCCTCTCACTCCACCGGTCCGGACAGCTCCGGGCGTGGTCGTCGTCGATGACGTCCTGGACGGCGCCGGGGTCGAGCCGGATCTCGGCCAGCACGTCGCTGCCAGTCGGGGTTTCTGCGATGTCGAAGTCGATGCCAGACATGTCTGCGTCCTCCTTGGCTGCCTGCCTTCCCGGAGTGCGTGAGGGAGACCGCCTCCCTCTCCCCTTCCGGGCCTTCGCCCCGGTGGACGCCTTTCTCCGGCTCTATGGAGAGGACCGGGTCCGGCGGATGGCCAGGAGGCGCTCGCAGACCGCACGCGGCGGCATCGCGCCCAGGTTCAGCACGGGGATGCCGGCCTCCATTGCCATGCGGATCGCCATCCCGGTGCCTCCGGTGATGGCTCCCCCCGGCGTCCAGGCCACCACGGCATCCACGGAACGGCCGAGACCGACTCCGAGGATGGCTGCGTTCCTGGCATGGAGCTTTCGGACGGCGGGCGAGCAGCGGTCCCAGGCGGGATGCAGGCGGGCGGCGATGGTCATGCAGGACTCGAGCTCGGACGGCGACGGCGCCCGGCAGTCCGGACCCGCGCAGCCGTTGTAGCCGGGCCAGGGCAGGTACAGGGTCCGTTGGGCGGCCGGCGCGCCTTCGGCAAACGCACTGTCGGCTCCGGCCGCGCCGCCGCTGTTGAGATGCCATCCCTGCCGCGCGAGCCATCCGGCCATCACGGTCATGGCGGTCAGGACGGATGGCGGCGTCTTGCGGGCTCCGATGCCGGCATAGGTCAAGGTGGTCATGTCAGGATCCTCCCCGGTTGGTGGTTCGAGGCGCCTCTCTCTCCGGGCGCGTCTCTCACCCGCCTCCCGCTGTCCTCGAACGCTGGCCGGCAGGACGTCCGGGCGGACTTGAGACGGCGCCGGGATTCGGGCCGGGCGACGTGGAAGACCGGGGATTGATGGCGCGGCGGGGACTCGCCGTCGTTGGCGGTCGGGCTGCCCGGCGCGGCGGCCGTCGCAATCTACGCCGTGGCGCCCAGCTTGCCGGCGGATGGTCCGGCGGCGGCCTTCACCCTTGAGGCGCGGCTACAAGGCCGTGGTATTCGCGCGGCGCGGTTATGGGCAGGATGTCAACCCCTCTGTGCTTGAAAATGGTTGAAGATCCCCGTAAGGTTATCTATAGGCGGGCTCGGACAGAACTCTCAGGGGGCGACCTATGGAAGACACGACAAAGGTTCCCGCTGACCCCATCATGCCTATACATATACTCGCTGCGGCCCGTTACCTCGTAGAAGCTTCTGGTTGTGCCTTGTCGAATCTGGCGCTTCAGAAAATCCTCTATATCGCCAACATGTTCCACTTGGGTCGCTACGAATACCCACTGGTCTCGGGACATTTTGAAGCATGGGACTATGGTCCTGTCCATCCGGTGCTTTACCACAAGGTGAAGCGCTTCGGGGCCGACCCGGTAACGGAAATCGAATATCCCTTGACAATTAAAGAAGAGACCCACCAAGAATTACTTGATGAAGCATTGGATGCGCTGGGACAACAAAGTGGCGCACAACTCATCTCGGTAACTCACTGGAAGGAGGGGGCGTGGGCCAAGAACTATGCACCAGGCGAAAACGCCCGCATTTCAGATGGCGACATCCTCGAAGAGTACAACAAGCGGGCGGAAATCGCCGAGGAAAACAGCAGGGAAAGGGCCGACCGAAACACCTAGCATCAATGCTGCAACGACAAGTCTCAACATTCCCGGACCCGTAGAGCAATCCTTCAATCTCATGTTGGAACAGGCGATCCGGCACGAAAGTAGAATCTCCGCACTGGAAAAGGGCGGGGAACATTTCGCAACAAAGGAAGCGCTTGCCCAACTTGAATCGAAGCTACTGACACGCGTTAACTGGGCCTTAGTCATTCTCCTGGTCACAATCGTTGGAGCCGTACTTAGGTTCTGGCTCTGGGGCGATGTCGGGAACCCTACCCTTGCCGATCCGCCTTCGTCCTGAGTTCAAACCCTCCCTGGGTAAACTGCTATATAATTCCCATTTTTTGCGCCAACCGCCCAGGCGTGGATCCAGTCGTAGGCCGGCCGGCTGCGCAGCAAGAGTCGGCTGGAATCGACGCCTGCCGCCTACTCGCAGACGATCCCGTCGCGGTCCCGGTCATTCATGAAGGGGTACGCCGGGTGGCCGCGGCGAACCGGGGCAATGCCGTGGCGGCGCGCTTCCTTGCAGGTGATCCGGCCGTTGCGGTTGTCGTCCCAGCGGCGAAGGGCTTCGCGGGAGGGAGGGCGGCTCATCCGGGAAGGCGGCCGGGTCACCCGGGACGGAGGGCGTGGCGCGGACGGCCGGCTCGTGAAGACCATTTCCGTGGAGTTGCAGCCGGAGAGCACCCGGTCGAGGGCGGCGGCTTCCCGGCGGTCTATGGTGAGCCGGTACTTGCGCCGGACGTCCAGGACCCGGCCGGCGAACCAGCATCGGTTGATCGGCGGCAGCCACCCGGCGGCGTCATGAGCGCATTTCCCCTTCGGTCCACACCGGTTCACCGCCGGCGCCGCGAGAGTGATGTTCAAGGGATCGCGGGCAAAGGTTCTCTTCGTGGCGGAATCCGCCCGGCAGAGCCCGCTGTCGTGCGCTTCGGACCTCGCAACGATGTGCTCGATGTCGGTCTTGCGGCGGCTGGAGAAGTAGCGGCCGGTGTACGGGCCGTAGACCTTGCCCCCCATTCCAGCGATGATCCGGAGCTCCACCGCCTGCGGGTAGGGATAGTCCCTGGGCCGGTACGGAGCACAGCGGTGCTCCGGGGCGAGCGTCAGGCCGCGCCACTCCTCGGCGCCCAGACCGTGCGCTGCAACGCCCATGTCGAGACAACCGGCAAACAGAACGCAACGGAGAACGAACCGGCTTCGATTCATTGCGCCTCCTTCATGCAGACGGCGGCAGGAACAGGATGTCCTCCGGGTTGCCGCCGAGGTCCTGTCTAGCACGTCCTGCCGTTCCGGTTGAGCCGCCGGCCAGCGTCCGGTTCAGTCCGGGATTCGTGGCCGTTCTCCGGGGCCTCGGTGCGCATGGAGCGGGCGGCGAGCGCGGTCCAGTCTTCTCTTGAATGTCCGAGCCGGGCGTTCAGGCGGTCGCACAACCGCTCGGCATCGTCGACCGTCAAGGCGACGAGAGCGGTCGGCACGTAGCCTTGCAGGCCCTCGAAAACGATGCGGATCTGCTGCGGGTCGTCGCCCAGGTCGTAGCTTGGGCAGAACGCGTAGTTCGGGTCGTCGGGCAGGTTCTGTGCGGTCATGGCAATGCTCCTCGGTTGAGTGAAACCCGCCGTCAGCGGGCCGGCGGTACGTACGCCGACGAGTTGACAGCGGGCGTGGACGGCGGCCGGCTCCTCCCGCGTTGCGGACGGCGGGCCGGCCATACGGATGACGCGACGGGCTCAGGCAGCGAGCGGCCAGCGTTGGATGACGCGTTCGAGGAGACCGGGGCCGGAGGCGAAGACGCGGGTGCGCCAGGAGATGATCTCGACCGTGCATCCCATGCGCTTCAGGACCCCGGTGTCGGAATCCGTGGGTCCCTCGATCTCGACCCGGTCGGCGCCCATGATGCGGCGGCGCGCGAGGCGCCAGCCGTTGGCAAGGGCGAGCGCCGTGCCCCGTGCCATGACCTCCTCGAAGGCCTCGGCGCCAGTCATGGCGATACCGCCCGCAAGGCCGAACGCGGCCCGCACGGCGCGGACCTGTCCGGCGTCGAGCACGCGTCCGATCAGCGCCTCGCCGTCGTCGGTCAGAAGGCGCCGCACCCGCATGTTCTCGGAAGGCAGGCGGTCCCAGACCGGCAGCAGGAGCCCTGCCGCGAGCCAGAACCGGGACTCCTTGTGCGAAGGCAGGCCGGCCATCTCGCGGTCCCAGAGCGCTCGCCATTCGGCCTCGGCGGCCTTCCGCCAGTTCGAGGCGTGGAGTTCGGCCCTGGCCATCGGGTCCCGCACCGCGGGGCGCAAGAGCCGGACGCGCTGCTGCACGCCGCCGTCGTCGAACATGCGGGACGGCGCCGGAAGCACGACCGCTGCGCGGTCCGACCTGTCGTTGACCACCAGGACCGGACCGCCGTCCGTCTGTTCGCCGATACCGAGGGCCTCGTCCGCGGAAGTGGGCTCCAGCCTGTCGCGGCGCACGATCTCGATGAGCTCGGTGGCGGCTCCGGCGCCCGGATGCTCGTACAGCGCCTCCCGGCCGGCAACGGACAGGGAATCGGCGCGCACGGTCTCGACGCCGGCCTCGTAAGTTCCGGCCTCCATTGCCTGTTCGATGCCCGCGGCGATGCGGTCTTCGAGTTCAGCGAAGAGTTGGTTCTGTTCGTCGATGGGCAGGGCCAGGAGCCTGTTCAGGAAGCGCGGCATGGGCGGCAACTCCTCCTTGAGCGAGCCTGCCCAGGTGAGCTTCAGCCCGGTGGCGTCCTCGAAACGCCCCAGGGGCCAGTCCGGGATGTTGCCGCAAGAGAGCGCCAGGTAGAACCGCCTCAGGGCCGCCCTGGCGTAGACGCTTTCGAGGTTGTCGCTCTCGCGGAAGAGCGTTGCGTCCGAGCCGCCCATGGCGGTCTGTGAGTCGCGCTGCCCGCGGGTGATGGCGCCCAGGCTGTCGAGGCGCCGCGCGATGGTGGCGATGAACCTGCGCTCGCCCTTCACGTCCGTGGTCACCGGCCGGAAGAGCGGCGCCGAGGCCTGGTGCGTCCGGTGGGTGCGGCCGAGACCCTGGATCGCCTGGTCGGCGCGCCAGCCGGGCTCCAGCAGGTAGTGCACCCGGCGCTGGGTGTTGGCGGACGAGAGGTCGGCGTGGTAGCTCCGCCCGGTGCCGCCGGCCATGGAGAACACGAGGATGCGCTTGGTTCCTTCCATGAACGCCGCGGTCTCGGAGAGGTTGGCGGAGGCCGGCCGGCCGCGGAGCGCCAGGCGTTCGCTGTTTCCATCCGTAATCCTGAGCACCCGCCGGGATCGGCCCGTGACTTCCGCCACGGCCTCGTGGCCGAAGTGCTGGACTACCTGGTCGAGGGCCGAGGGCACCGGCGGCAGGGACGCGAGCTTCTCGATCAGCGCGTCGCGCTGCGCAAGCGCCTCCCGGCACAGGACCGGCCGGCCCTCGGCGTCCGTGGCGGGGCGGCTCATGAGGTTCCCGTCGCCGTCGGTGTAGGGTTCCTGTAGCTGTACGGGAAATGCGTGGGCGAGGAAGTCGAGGACGGCCTCGCGCGGCGTCAGGTCGATGCCCAGGTCGTCCCACTCCGAGGCCGGTATCTCGGCGATGCGGCGTTCCATCAAGGCCTCGCCGGTGGAAACGAGCTGGATGACGGAGGACCGGCCGGCGTCGAGGTCGGCCTCGATCGCGCGGATCAGCGAGGGGCACTTCATGGCTGTCAGGAGATGCCCGAAGAAGCGTTGCTTGGCGCCCTCGAAGGCGCTCAGCGCCGCTGACTTGGCGTTCCTGTTGAGGGTGGAACCCTGCTGCACGATGCCCGTGGCCTCGAGCGCGTCCTCGATGTTGGCGTGGATGATCTTGAACGCCCCGGCATAGGAATCGTAGATGCGCCGCTGCTCCGGCGAGAGCTCGTGCACCAGGATGTCCACCTCGACGCCGTCATAGGCCAGCGCGCGCGCCTGGTAGAGACCCAGGGCCTTGAGGTCCCTGGCGACGACTTCCATGGCCGCGACCCCGCCGGCTTCCATGGCGGAGACGAAATCGCTCCGGCTCTCGAAGGGCGTCTCGGTCGCGCCCCAGAGCCCGAGACGGCCGGCGTAGGCAAGTCCCTGCACGGTGGTGGCGCCGGTGGCCGAGACGTAGGAGATCCGCGCGTCGGGCAACGCGTTCTGGAGCCGCAGGCCTGCGCGGCCCTGGGCCGACGGCTTCACGTCGCCGCGGGCGCCCTTCCCTCCCGCGGCGTTGGCCATGGCGTGGGCCTCGTCGAAGACGACGGCGCCGTCGAAGGCATGGCGGGCGTCCTCATCGAGGCCTCCGGCGAGCCAGCCGACGATCTGGTCGAGCCGCGAGGCGCGGCCCTGGCGGGACGGCGAGCGCAGCGTGGCGTAGGTGGCGAAAAGAATACCGGTGGAGCGCGGGATCTCCTGGCCCTGGCGGAAGTCTGCGAGCGGGATCAGGTCGTCCTCGCCCCCGCCCAGCGCGGTCCAGTCCCGGCGTGCGTCCTCCAGGAGCTTGTCGGACTGGCTTAGCCAGAGGGCCCGTTTCCGTCCGCGGAGCCAGCCGTCGAGGATGACGGCCGCCACCTGACGCCCCTTGCCGCAGCCCGTGCCGTCTCCCAGCATCCAGCCCCGGCGGAAACGGACCGGCGCCGACAGAATCTCGCCTTCGTCCGTGAGGGTGATGTCGCCGTCGTCTTCGTCACCACAGCGTTGGACGGTCTCCCAGCCGGAACCGATCCGGCAGCTCGCCGCGAGATGGCCCTCATGGGCCTGGCCCGCCAGGACGACGCTTTCGAGCTGGGCGTCCGACAGGAGGCCGTCCGCAACGACGCGTTCCGGCAGCATGGGGCGGTAGGACGGGGCCGGATGCGGGACGGCCGCCATTGCCGCGGACTGCACGAGCGGCGTTGGATGCACGACAGCGCCCGGAATCCGGGCGGCGCCCGCCCTCCAGGGCTCGTAGGGTCCGGAGGCGGCGCTGCCTGGGTCCGTGCCGGCATCCGCCGGGCCGGTCTCGACGCTCAGCTCGGACACGGTTCCCCAGTCATGGGCGGGTTCGGATGCGGGGGCCGCGGGTACAGGCGCGGTCTTTCGCCTGGGCGGGCGCGGCGCGGCCGCGTTGCCGAAGAGGTCCCGGCCCTGCGTGGCTTGGGCGGCGCGGACTTTCACGGGCAGGCGGGGCGGAACCCGGGCGATGACGGCGTCGAGCAGTTCCGCGGCAGTGGCGGCGCGGGCGTGGGGATCGACGTCGATGCCGGCCCGGCCCGTGCGGTCGAGCACGGTGAGCCTTGTGTCGAAGCCCGTGCCCCGGCGCGCGTAGACGCGGCCGTCGACGGCCATGGTGAAGACGACGCGGGCGGGCGGATCGAGGCGCCCGAAGGCGCCGTTCCAGCCGGAATCGCCGGGAACGCAGTTGGCCGAGGTGACGGCCACGAGCCGGCCTCCCGGCGGCAGCATGGAGAAGGCGGAACGCACATGCCGGAGGTCGGCGTCGTGGCGGATGTGGCGGACGCCCGGCGTGGCTGAGAACGGCGGGTTCATGATGACAACGGTGGGCCGGGCGCCCGGCAGGCGGTCGTCGGCGTTCTCGGCGTTCACGCCGGTGACCAGGGTTTCGGGGAACAGGCGGCACAGGAGGGCGCGGCGGACGTCTGCGATCTCGTTCAGATGCAGGTTCCCGGCGGCGCGGCGCCCGAGCGCGCATTCCGCCATGACCGCCAGTATGCCGGTGCCCGCGGAGGGCTCCAGCACGACGTCGCCCGGCCGGACCGCAGCGGCCTGGAGTGCCGCGTAGGCCAGCGGCAGGGGCGTCGAGAACTGCTGGAGGCGGACCTGCTCTTCCGAGCGCTTCGTGTGGGACGGCTCAAGCGCGGCGACAGCCTCCAGCATCCTGAGCATGTTGGCGGGTCCGTCCGGACCGGCCCCGGCGTGGCGGCGCATGGCCCGGCCGTGGCGGCGGATGAACAGCACGGCCGCGGCCTCGGCGGCCTCGTAGGCGTCCTTCCAGACCCATGCGCCCTCGGCATCGCCGACGCCGAAGGCGCGCGTCATGGCGTCCCGCAGGGTGGCGGCGTCGAGCGGCCGGCCGGCCTCCAGGACCGGCAGGAGGGTTGTGGCGGCGGTGAACAGCGCGTCATGTGCGGAAGGCTCGGAGCCCGGGGCGGCGGGGACGGAAGGAAGGGCGTGGGGAACGGGAAGGCGCGCGGACGCGTCCGCCGCCGTGTGGGCGTCGAGCATGGATCTCTCCCTCCTGGAAGTGCGTGAAAGTACCGGGGCGCGGTGCGGAACGAATCCTCCCGCACGGCGCCTGCGGCCTGCCCCGGACCGGCTGCCCGGCCTCCTCGCGGCGGGGAGCAGACGTGCGGGGGATCACGCGGGATCGGCTATCCCTGGTTCCGGGCGTTCCGCCGTTCGGACGCGCGGGCGCGGCAGTCGTCCATCAGCCGGCGGTATTCGTCGAAGTCGAGATCGGAATCGCCCTGGACGAGGAACGCCAGTTGCGTGGTCATGAGGCGGACCGCGGCGTCTTCGCTCTGATTGCCGCCCTCGCCGATGACCTGCGTGCATGCCTGGTGGATGGCGAGTGCGACGCCTGACGGGTTGGACGCGCCGGGATCGACGATGGCGAGGGCGGCCGCATGGCGGTCGTAGCCTTCGGGGAGGTCGAAGAAGCTCATAGGTCCGCCCTCCGCATCCGGGCGACGAGGCTTTCCACGACGCCGGCGTCGGCGCCGCAGGCTTCGCCCCAGCCGCGGATGTTCGTCTCGAAGTCCTCCAGCGATCCGAGATGCTGGTCGAACAGCGGGTTTTGGTCGGTCGCGGCCAGCACGCAGTTGCCGGAAACGGCGACGCCGGTGATGGCCGGGCTGGTCATGGGCTTGAGGCCCAGGAGCCAGCAAAGGAACGCCGAGAACATCGGCGAGAGGTCCGGGCCGCGGCGCGGGTCCATCGGGTGCATGGCCGGCGGCGGGCCGGCGGGATGCTGACGAGTCATAACAGGCCCTCCCGGTTAAAACTGAAGAAGCGGTCGTGCCCGCAGACGACGTGGTCGTGGACCCGGACTCCCAGCACCTCGGCCACCTGCCGGAGCCGATGGGTGATGTCCACGTCCTCGCGCGAAGGCGATGGATCGCCCGAGGGGTGGTTGTGGGTGAAGATGACCCCGGCTGCGGACTCGCGGATGACCGGGTTGAAGACCTCCCTGGGATGAACGACGGACGCCGTAAGGCTGCCCGTGGAAACCCGATGGCGGCGAATCAGCCTGTTCCGGTTGGTCATCAACAAGACATCGAAGTGTTCGCGGTATTCGTTCACGTACCGCGGCCGCATGTAGCGGTAGGCCTCCTCGGGACTGCTGACCATCGGAGCGTTCTCGTGCACGCAGGATTCGGCTTCGAGCAGTTGCCGGCCCAGTTCGAACGCCGCCTTGACCCTCCCGGCCTGCGCCGCGGTGAGGCCGTGGCGCCGCAGTTCCCGGACCGTCATCGAATCGAGGCCAAGCAGGGAGAGGCCGGCGATCCTCGCTGTCCCGTTCGCTCCGATCAGTGCTTCCATCGGGTTCCGTACTTCCATGGCGTCCTCTTTCCCGGCCGGAGTCATCCGATCCGGCCTCTTGGCCGGTCAGGGGATCAGGCAGTGCAAAATGAGTGCCGGGGAATCGCATCCCGGCGCCGGGGCCGCGGCCGCGGGCATTGGCAACCTCCATGTGGCTGAAAATGAAAGCGCCCCGCCCTGGCCGGGTGGCCGGGGCGAGGCGCGCAGGGGATGGGGATGCTTGGGCGGAAGGGCCCGGTGGGGTCTAAAACTTGACGACATGTGTGCGATCGTTGTCAGGGCTCCGGGCGTTCGGGGGCGGCTTCCGGCGCATCTCGGGCGCGAGAAGTCCCATGGGCGGTCTCCTTGCGGGCGGGATGAATGTCGGGGAGCGGAACGGCCGCTCCCGCGTCCCGGACGCCCTGCGACCGGAAACAGCCGGGCTCGGCTCCGGGCGGCGCGCGGGCAGTCCTGCAGGAGAGGCGTGGAATGCGGGCGGCCGTCCGGCTCAGGTTGTGTTCCTGGGGCGATCGCCCGGGGCGCCCCAGGGTGGCGCGTCGCTCCCGGTCGGGCCGGATCGCCGCACCGCGGGTGCGCCTCCGTTGGATCAGTCGTCGGAACGAAATCGCATGCGCGGATGGAAATGTTCGAGGGCGGGCGGTGGTTGCCTTGCGGCGGCGAGCTTGCCGGCGACGGCCCCGGCGCTGGACGGCTCGATTGCGGCGGCCATTGGTTGTCTCACCTGGCTGTTATCCGCGGCCCAGTCTCCCAGGTTCGCGGCCGCTTCGGAGTGCAGGCAGTCCTCGCAGACGTTCCAGGTGGCGAGGTCCCCGCGGTCATTGATCTGAAGCTCGAACGCCGGCCGTGTGTCCCCGCATTCCTCGCATGGCCGGATGTCGAGCGCCCTGGCGGTGATGATGATTTCCTGCACGGCGCCTGTCCTTTCCGGCGCCGGGCGCCAGGTCCGGGCCTTCAGGGCCGCTTCGAGCACGGCCCCCTGCTTTTCCAGCGGCCAAGCATGTCTCCGATGATTGCATGCCCGCTTCCCGAATGAGGCGCAATCGCCACACGTCTGCCCGGCTTCCACTTGCAGTCTCGTCCGGCCGCTGCGGAACCCCGGGTGTTCCCCTGACACTATTCGGCGGGATCGCCCAGGGTGACCCGGATGTCCGGGCGGGTGATGGAGATCTCCACCTTGCGGTTGTTGGGGACGAGCCAGAAGAGCTCGCGCCGGACGGTCTCGGCGATGGAGAGTTCCAGCGCCGAATCCTCGCTGCACAGGAGCCTGGTGGCGATGTGGAGCGCCTCTTCGTCGAACCGCACGGCCTGGGTCTCGCGGCTGTCGGCGTCCGCATCGTCGGAGGCCGAGAAGAAGCTCAGGCGCAGCAACTCCGCGAGCCGGCGCGGTTCCAGGGTGCTGTCCGCGGTGACCAGCGGCAGCGCGTTGCAGACCCAGTCCCAGGCCTCGCCCGCGAACACCAGATCGGCGGGGAGAACGATCGTGAGGCTCCGGGCGCGGGCGGTCTTGACGGCAAGCGACATGCGGATCGCGTCAGGACGGGCCGCCAGCGGGGCGGCGGCTCCCGTCCGCTCGGGCGCGGGATAGTCGTGGAGCGGCCACACCGTGCCGTCGGCGGCCGTGAGCTGGGTGTCGATGCCCGTGAGGCGGTCGAGCCGGTCATACCAACCGTAGCCGTTGAGGCGCTTGTCGGCCTCGAAGAGCCCCTCCGCCATGCCGGCGCGCTCCGCGGCGCGCCACAGCGCTTGCGCCTCGGGCGGCTCAGGATCGCAGGCGATGACCAGCGCGTCGGGGGCGGCCGGCGCGGGCTTCGGCGGTTCCCGCCAGTCGTCTACGTCGGCGATGCCGGGCCGCCAGGGTCGGAGGACCGCCGGCGGCGGCGCAAGCTCGATCCCGGCGTCGCGCGCCCGTGTCCAGTCGACAAAGGCGGGACGCGGCTCGGGATCGGCGGCCATGGCGCGGTAGATCGCCAGGCGCGCCGCCTCGCGCATGTCGGCTAGAAACGCGTTCTCGACGGCTTCCCTGCGCGCGGGCAATTGCAGTTCCAGGCCGGGGCAGTCCACGACGTCGGCGCGGACGGACCAGATGCCGCGGTGGACGGTCTCGACCGTGGGCAGGCGGACGGCAACCGTCAGCCCGAAGAAGTTGAGGTCGGGCTCGAGGTAGCCGCGACTGCGGTCCCGGTAGACGCCGAAGGTGAGCCCGTTCCAGCTCTCGGCGTGGACGGCGCCGTCGAGGAAGGCCCGGCGTTCAAGCGTCTCGCCTTCGAAGGTGACCGGCAGCGGGTAGTGGCGCGCCGCACTGGCGATCGCGGAGCGGATCATGTCCGCGGACACCGTGGCCTGGAACTGCACGGCGGCGCCGGATGGATACGGCGCGTTGTCGTCGTACAGGACCTGGGCGTCGCTGTGGCCGGTGAAATGTTCCGGCAAGAGGTCCACGGACCAGCCATGCCCGAGATGGCCGTCCGGCGTACGCGGCCGCGACGAGATCCGGCAGCCTCGGTGGGCGAGGCTCAGGATTCCCATGCCGGCGGCGTCCTCGCGGGCCACCATGTCGTCGTTCCAGCCGTTCTCGCCGAAGCTCAGCAGGACGGCGGGGTCCTCGATGCCGGCGCCGTCGTCGGTGACGGTCACGGTCAGGCGCGCCTCGGACGGCTCCGTCCCGCAGTCGGCGGGCGGGTCAACGGCTGTGCCCACAGTGACGCGGACGCGGGCGGCGCCGGCCCGGCGGGCGTTCTGCAGAGTCTCGACGAAAATTTCGTAGAGCGTGGATGCAAAGAACCTCGTTACGCGCTTGAGCGCGCTGTCGTGGACCCGGGCGCGAATGGTCGCCGCGGGCGGATTGGCGGTGCGTGTCATGCGGGGCCTCCATGGTTGGATGGGAAAACGGAAGCGCCCCGTCCGGCGGTGGGCGGGGCGGGCGCTTCCGGGCCGGAGGGCGGGTCAGACGCGGCGCAGGAACTCGGGGATGTCGGCCCCGTCGCCGTGGTCGTAGCCGTTGACCCGGCCGGCATGGCTTGTGATCTCCGTGGGCGTCGGCGTGCCGGCAGGCTCGGCGGCCGCGCCGTCGGCTTCGGCGGTTCGATCGTCATCGCCGGCCGTGGGATCGGCCTCGTCACCCGCGGACGCGGTGCTGCCGTTCCCCTTGGCGATGGCGGCGACGGCCGCCCCCGGGGCCTCGATGCTCTCGGCCGCGAAGACCGGCTGTGGCGGATCGGCGGGTGCGTCGGCGCTCTCCGGTTCCACCTGCTCTGCGGTGCTGGTGCCTTCCGGTTCCGGCGACGGTTCCAGATCGACCGCGGGGTCCGGCGCCTTGGCGGGCGCTGCTGTCTCCGCGCAGGCATCCTCGACGCCGGCGCGGCCCGCGTCGAATGCCTTGAAGCCGGGCGGCGTCCAGGCGAGCGCGGCTGCGTGGGCGTCGGCCGTGATCCCGAGCGGAGGGCTGCCGGCCGCGAAGGCCCCTTCCATCGCCTTGGCCAGCGCGGCCTTCTTGCTCTTGGCCCGCGCCGAGACCCATGCCGGTCCCAAGGTTGCCCTGGCGATGTCCAGGATGCGCCCCTTGTTGATGCGCGACCACAGCATGTCCGCACTCGGGCGCACCTGGCCTGCGAAGTCGATGTCCAGCCGGGCGACGGTGGCTTCCAGCTCGGGACGCGCCTGGGGCTCGAAGGCCAACTGGCCCTTGACCGTGCGCGCCACCGAGGCCGCGAAAAGCGCCTGCTTCTCCGCCTCCGGCAACGCCCGGAGCGCCGCGAACGATTCGCCGTCGTCCTCGATGGTGAGCCAGTCCAGCGGCAGGCTGGAGCGGTCGGCGAGCATCGTCTCGCCCGGGCTCCAGGCGCCGAAGTCCTGGTCGTTCATGCGCATCGTGGGCCGGTCAGCGGTCTCCCTGATGGCGATGTCGAGCGCATGGTCCCGGTAGCCGCGGGTGAACACGGCGCGGCCGAGCTGGAACAGCATGAGGTCGAAGGCGGCCTCGAAGTCGTTCCCGAGGTGCGCCTTGACCAGTGCCGTGCGGATCGAGCGGAGATCGCCGGCAAGCCCGATCCCGACCCCGGCTTCCTTGCGCGCCTCGGCCTGCGGGTCGGGAGGAGACGCGATGGGCTGGGAGATCGCGTGCCCCTGGAAACGGACGGACCCGGTGGTTTCATCGCCGTCGCCGTCACCGGCATCGCCCCCGGCGCTGTTGCCGGAATCGGCCGGCTTCGGCATGTCCTCGGGACGGACCAGGCCCCCGATGACCTGAAGCTCGCCGTTCCATGCGATGGTGGCGATGGCTCCGGCGATCGCGTAGTCCTCCGCCCGGTAGGTCTCGCGGGCCTCGATCGCCGCGCTGATCTCGCCTGTCCGGGTCTCGATGGCCTCGGCCTCCTCGGCGAGCGCCTCGGTCCAGTCGTCTTCGTCGAGATTGGCGAGCTCGTCCTCGCGGGTGCGGAGACGCTCGAGTTCCGCCGTCTCCTCATCGGTCGGCGCGGCGGGCTCCGGCTGGATGCGCCCGTAACGCGCCATCGAGGTCCAGTCGACCTCCGGCACGGCCGTTGCCCAGCGCCAGCGGGTCTGGAGGTCCTTCACGGCCTCGCCCAGCTTGTCCATGGCGAGTTTCTGCAGGAGCACCGGGTCCTCCAGCCAGATTCCGCTCTCGTCCTCGTCGGCGAAGAGGTCCCGCAACACCGGTCCGCCGGCGGCCTCGTAGGCGTCGACGCCGACGAAACGGGCCATGGCGGAGTTCGCCGGAATCCGCTCTTCGGTCAGCAGGCGTTTCACCCCCCAGGGGGTCGGACGGCAGCCCTGGTTCGCTACCTGCCCCCAGGCAGCCATCTGGCGGTGGTGATCGGTCGTCACGGCGAACGCCTTGAGCGTCTCCAGGTCGATCTCGTCGGCCCGGTAGGCGTCGAGCAGTTCGGGCGCCGCGTTGCCGAGCCGCAGGCGCTGTTCGACCAAAGGCTCGGAGATGCCGAACCGCGCGGCGATGGCCGCCACCGTGACGCCGGATTCGATGAGCTTCGTGAACGCGGTCACTTGGTCCGCGGGATGCATGGCGATGCGTATGACGTTCTCGGCGAGCGACAGCTCACTGGACGAGGCATTGCCGTCGACGACCAGGCACGGCACCGGATGGGCGGCATCGAGTACGCCGGCCGCGGCAAGGGCCTTGAGCGCGGCGAGGCGGCGGCCGCCCGCGACCACGGCATAGCCGCCGCCGGGGCCTTCGCTTCGGACGATCAGGTTTTCCAGCAGCCCATGGGCTGCGATGGAAGCCTTCAACTCGGCCTCGGCGGTCGCGTCGGGCGGCGTCTTGCGCACGTTCTCCGGCGCGACGGACAGCCGGTCGAGCGCGATCGGGCGGATCGCCGGCTCGTGGACGGGAGCGATGTGGTTCATGTGGTCCTCCGTGGGAGTTGATGGTTGTGGCGGCGGCTCTCGCGAGCCTTGTCCCGCCGCCCGGCGCCGGTTGCCGGCCGGCCGCGGACGGGGCGATTCATGGCCTGGCGCTCTCTTCGGTGCGGAGCCCGTCGGACAGGCCGGGCGTTCCGGCGGCGGGTTCGGCCGGAATACCGGTCAACTCCGGAAGCGGAACGCCCGACGGCGACAGCGTGTGGCCGATACGCTTCTCGATCGCGGCGTACCGGCGATAGAGCGCAGGGCGAAGCTCGGCGGCGCGGCGCAAATCGAAGCGCGACGAGAAGATGCAGAAACTGCACGAACATCGCGACATCCCCTGCGCGTAGACCCAGTGCGGCGACTGTCCGGCGTCGCGGATGACCCGGAACGCGTCGGCCTCGGTCAGATCGAAGATCGGCAGCCAGTCGAACCATTCCCGACCGGCGCGGGAATTGGGGTCGTTGCGTTTCCAGGGAATGCGCTTGGCGCGGTCGGCGCTCTCGTCGCGTCGCAGTCCCATGGCGCTGACCACGCGGCCCTCAAAGCGGGGATGAGCCTTCAGGTAGCGGCGAAGTTCGCGCTCGATCGGGCCGCGCTTGTGGCCCGCCGTACACCACCGCTGATGGATTCCCGGCCATTTTCCCCGCTCCTCGGCCTGGTCGAGCAAGGTCTTTCCCGACGCCACTGGCGCGAATATCAGCGGAACGCCGGCCGGGATCGTGTCCTCGATGTGCTCGATCGTGCCCGGCCACTCGACCGCGCGGAGCGGAGCGTGAACCACAACCAACTGATCGTGAGGCACGATCCGGGCGAGCAGGATCGTCATGGCCTGGCTGTCCTTGCCCCCCGACGAATTGATGGCCACGAGCGCGCCGCGGCGGATCATGTCGCGGCATTCGGGCGGGATGTGGAGGTCGGCGGCAGGCCGGCGGCCGCGTGGCGGGCTCTCGCTCATGCGTCCCTCCCGTCGTGGTCGGTCAGCGTCATCGCCGCGGTCGGCCATATGAAGAGCGGACGGATGAGAACTTCTGGTTCACCGCCGTCTTGAGGGGGAGGACTGAGATTGACGGCGGCGATGGCCGTGGTTGGTTCGCCGTCGACGAAGCACGAGACGAGACAGAAATTGTCGAACCGGCCGCTGGTGAGGGCCTCGAACGCGCGGTGGTGTTCCTCGCTGATATTGGTGTCAGGCATGGCGGCGACCTCCTTGGCGGTAGCGTGAGGGAGCCCCGCCTCGGGCCCTTGGGACTCGCCCGGCCCAAGCCGGCCGCGACCTCCCGGCGGCGCGCGGCGCGTCGGTGGAGGCCGAAGTGCCGAAGCCCCACTGACGGGGAAGTCGCCGTGAACGGGTCAGCGAAGGTGATTGTCGTCGTGGAGCAGCTCTTCTTCCATTTCGCGGGGCCGGGAATAGCGGGCTGTGCGCAACACCTATTCGTGTACCTCGCCGTCACTTTCCGGCAACTCGTAACCGGAGAAGGCGGACCAGTCGCGGTAAGGGAACCCCCGCCACAGGGCGCCCGCGAGGCTTGCGACGACGGTCCGGGCAATTACAGCCACCCAGAGCGGGCCGATATGCTCCGCGCCCGCGTCGAGACCAAGCGCCGCGGCCGGGTAGACGGCGGCGATAGCGAGCCCGCCGAGCACGAAGGCGCGGGCGCGCCAGGTGGTCCGGCACACGCCCCGGCCTGGGGCCGGGCTGCCGTCCTGAGTTATGAATGTTCTCCTCATGTTCATGGTCTCCACTCTGCCGGCGGGAACGGCGCGGGCGCCCGCCTGGGTCCCGGGGATTCGCCCGGTCCAAGCCGGCCGCGACCTCCTGGCGACGGGCAGCGTGTCGGAGGAGGCCGAAGCGCCAGGTAGATGTGTGGCTGGAGACCGCGGCCGCGCTTATGCAGACCGTGGCCGCTTGGTCCTGCCGGCGAATCATTCCAAGGCGGCTATGGATGCACGGACGGGTTCGTCGGCGATGGACTCGACCTCTTCACGCTAGAGGCTCGCGAAAGGAGACACATTGAGGCCTCGGCCTGTCGGTCCGTGGCGGTGGACGTTGCGTATGTCACTCGGTGAATGTCATTGACAACATCAACGGTAATGTCTATAGTAGCTTCTACTGAAACGTCAATTCAGACGCAACGTGGAAGGACGCAGGATGGCGAAAACACAAGCGCTGTTTCCTCGGTCGGTCAGAGCTGCACCTGAACCACTGGGATGGTACCTCCGCCCATCGTACGTTGACCATCGAGCAATTGCCGACGCGGTCGCTGGTCGCTTGGTTGGTTTACATGGGGTGGTATTCGATCCTCTCTATGAGGATCGGCATTCCGAGTTGCGTCACTTGATGGTTGATCGAACCCTGGATGCGGTCCTAGATCCAAGAACTCAGGAGTTGGGGTCGATAGGCGGCTTCAACCAGCGTCTGTCTGCATTGCCTTGGGCTTTGGGTCGGCCGCACCGGCCAGATGATTTCGCTGATCTGGGTCGGATCGTAGATTCGATGGCTCAGTATGTTGTGGAGAAGCGCTACACGGCAGTTCTCGCTCCGACCCACTACATCCAAGGTGCCAACAGCCCGTGGTTGGGAATTGACACGCGATCGACAGGATACCTACGGCAATATCTCGATAGGGCGGGTGCGGAGGACGTGCCAATTTTCTATTCCCTAGCGATTTCGTATGAGGCATTTCGCTCGGCGGAGGAACGGAATACTATCCTGGAAATGCTGAAGGATCTGCCCATCGAATCCGTGTGGCTTAAGGTTTCCCAAAGCGGCTCGCTAACCCATGCGGCGGTCAGGAACTTTGTGAATGGGGCTGCTGAATTTCACTCACTGGGCGTGCCGCTCATTGGAGACATGATGGGTGGGTTACGCGGCCTCAGCGCGTTGGCCTTCGGCGCGGTCGGAGGAATTTGCCACGGAGTGACACAGAAGGAGGGTTTCAGCGCAAGTTCATGGACGAGGCCCGCGAGTTCCGGCAACCCGGGGTTTACATGGCCTACAAGAATCTACGTGGCTCCTCTGGGTATTCATCTGAAGAGAGAGGAGGCAACGGCGTTCTTTGGAGCACGTGGGTCGAAATCGCGGTTTGGTTGTAGGGAGAAGGCATGCTGTCCAAAGGGTCTGAAAGATATGGTGGACAATCCGGTTCGGCACAGTCTTGTCCAGCGTTTGGGCGAAGTCCGACGCCTCAGCGCCGTCCCCGAAGAGATCCGCGCACAGCACTTTCTTGAGGAAACACTTCGCCCGGCGACAGATGCGGCAGTTTTCGCGGAGTCGCTTTCATTCGAGTCCCAAGAGTATTTGGCAAAGCGAATGAGTGAAAACAGGAAGGTGTTGGAGCGTCTTCGTGTAGGCTTGGGCAGACTTGTACAAGAGGGTCCCGTGCCGTCGTTTTCGCGGATACCCCTGCGTCGTGCGATGCGGAGGTGAGTGAGTCTTCGCGCGTGATGAGCCAGAACATGGAGGCTACTAATGGCAAATTTAATCGCAGAAAAGAACGTCGTGGCTGAAAAACTTGATCTCTTAAAAAGCCGAGCAGCCATTCGGGCGGTTGACGTGGCGAATATGCTCGGGACTACTCCTGAAACAGTCTCTCGGTGGAATCAAGGGCGCGCCTATCCCAGGCCGGTCAAGGAGAACCTTCTTGTTGATTTAGAGTATATAGTGAAGCGACTCTCGGAATTCTATTCCGACCCGAAAACGGCACGAGCATGGTTGTATTCTCGGCACAGGTACTTCAACGGCCTTCGACCTGCTGATTTGATTCAGGAAGGGCGAATTGACGAGGTCCTGGAGGCCATTCAGGCTATGGCTGATCCAACGTACACGTAGGCTTGGAGCGGTCCGCAGATGTTGCAGCGCGACCCGGATTTGCTCGAACATCTAGAGGGTTGCCGCCAAACGGCGGTCGAGGGAGTTGTCCATCGAGTGGTTTGGGCTAACAAGAGCCCCGTCCAAGGTAGTAACGGGGCACGCGGTCGTTGGAACAGTCCCGATTGTCAGTTTGAGGTCCTCAACACGTCATTTGAAGCGGAAGGGGCCAGCGCAGAATTCGAAGCGTTCTGGTCGCTGTTCGTGCAAAGACCTGACCGGCAGGCACTAAACTGGAAACTGAGAGTTCGACTAAAGCGTGTTGTGGAGTTGAATTTTGAGGACCTTGAACAGCTCGGGATAAAACAGGCAGACTATCAAGGCCGAGATTATTCACGCACTCAAGAAGTTGCTGACGGTCTGAATTTTTTGGGATGTGACGGCCTAATCGTGCCGTCTGCACGATACGACTGCAA
This sequence comes from uncultured Binatia bacterium (SeqCode), assembly GCA_965215605.1. GTDB lineage: Bacteria > Desulfobacterota > Binatia > UBA9968 > JAJDTQ01 > JAJDTQ01. Next base: position 895,120 of record OZ244070.1, read on the forward strand.
GAATCTTATTATTTTCATGCAAAATCTGGATAAGGGTTGTTTCTTAGAGGAAGATGAATCGAGTGAGTTCCGTTGGTCAGCGTAGACGCTCTCTATCTCCAAGGGGACATCGCATCTAACTGATGTGTGTAGGATCTCGCGGTAGTCAGCAGAGCGCGTAGTTGGAATGAGGGATTTGGGTGATGACTGTTTGAGTAGGCGGATATTACCTGATGATGCCGAGGAGAAGCGCCGAGACTTGTCGGTAACGCAGTAGAACCGGAAGGGATTGACTCCCTGGTCGAACAGGCTTTGCACGATAGAGTTCTCAGCAAGAAGATGCCCGACTACCGCAAGGCATACAGCGATCGAGCCGCCTGGCTCATGGCCTACATGTCGGAATTGGCCCATCTGAAGTTCGACAAACCCGCCTTCGAGGGAGAGGCCGTTCTTAAGCTCGTCCAACGTGCCCTGAGAGAACTGCCGAAGAGCTCTGGCGCGAAGATATTGGGAGCCATCACGAAGGCCTGCGGACAAGATTACGAAGCTGAAGAAGCCAGACTGAGTAGTCGGTTGAAGAAGATCGGCTGGACCTTGGCGAAAACTATCAGCGTAAACGCCACCCAGGCCTTTGTAGGCTACAGTAAGGATCACGCCGTCTTCAAACGGCTTGGGGCATGCGGTCAGGTGCTCTCGTCTATCCGGCCTGTTGGTGCGGCTGTCAGGAGCCGCTGGCCCGTATGGAGATACGCGGGTCGGATCTACATCGCTTACGCGAGCTTGAAGGCTCTCTGGATTCAGCTGGTTTGCCCGATCTCGTCTCGTTGACCGTTTGCCCTATCTCGTTCTCCGTCCTGCCCAGATCTCCCGACGGCTCCCGCGCTTCGCCGTTTCAGGCGGCGGCGGCAACCCGGTAAATCTCCCTCTTTGTCATCAGCGCCCAGACGATCTGCGCCATTCGGTTGGCCAGCGGCACTGCGATCAGCATCCTCGGTTTGCACGCCAGCATCCTGGCGAGCCAGGGATCGGTCGTCACCTCACGCCGAACCGCCCGCGGGCGGACGGTCACGGTGCCCGAAATCAACAGCCGTGTGAGGTGGCGCTGGCCCATCTTCGATGTCTTGCCCATAACCAAGGCAAGTACTTCTGTGGAAGATCCATTTGTCGACGTTTGATGGCGGCCCCAACTGTCGGTTTGCCAGCCACCCGTCCATGCGCGAAAGGGGTACAGAATCAGACATGACATGTTCGTTACTGGATCGTCGCGTCGGGGTCGCCGGCGCTCAAGGCGTTGGTCCAAGCGAGGCCGAGTTCACAGGAGCGGTAGCGGCCCCAGGCCTTCCGCTCCTCGCGCTCAAGAATTGGGAAGGTCGAGTAGATGTAGCGGATATCATCGCGGTCGGTCACACCGTAGAGGTGGAAATAGAGCGCATCCAGTTTGGCGCGGAGATAGAGGCGGCGGTCCTCGTCCCAGCGGAAGGGTGGCCGCACCTCGCCTGTCTCGTCCACATAGCCCATGTCACGGGCGAAGAGAGCCATGTCATGTGCCGTATAGGTGAGCTCCAACACTGCCTCCCGCAGGATCTCCGCTGCTGTTTTCGGTCCGAAGTGCGTAGCTTGGTAGTGCTCCAACGGTACGACTGGGAGTTGCTCGAGAATGAAGAGATTGAGCGTCTGACCCTGAACCTTTTGGCGTGTCACGAAGTCGAAAACCACCGCGTTAAAATTGGCGGCCAGCAGCCATTCGCTCCGATCCGGCATTTCCGGTTCTAGGATAGGAACCTTGTTGCCGAATCCAACTGCCGGAAAGAGCGCAGCTATGAATGTCCTTATGTTGGTCGCTGCGGTGATCTCCTTGAAGCCGAGAACCCAGCCCAACTGAGACGACCACCCGCATTTCGACGCCGGCACCCAGTATTGCGGGTCAGGCAGCCAGTGCGGGTCCTTGTGCTGTTCGTTAGAGGCCGCCTCGGGCTGTGCGGGTCGGTGGCGATTCGTGGGTTTGACGATGACGCTGGCGGCGCGGTGGTCGAACGCCTGCACCATCTTGCCTTCGTAGAGCGGCACCCAATCGCCGCTTGGGCTGGCGTAGCGATTGCTGCCGATGGGCCATGCGCCTTCGTTTTCTTCAAGTTCAGTCCGCGTACGAAACAGGCCGGAGTCGTTGGTCATATGGAACACGGTCGTATATTTCACCGGCCAAGTCTTGATGGCCTCGTCCGAAGAGCGGTCTAACAGTATCGGCAAACGGTCGTAGATTGAGGTGGTAAGTTCCGCGGCGCGGCGAGAGCGGAAAATCGGGGCCGTGCCGGTGTTCGGGTTAAAGCGAGCAAAATCCTCCGCGCTCAACGGGAAGCAGCGATCCGGATCCCCGAGTTCCGACACACTCTGTAGGAAGAAGGCGCATTTCGCGTCGCCTGAGAGCGGCGAGGGGCTCGCCGAGAAGGTGCAGAATTTGAAGCTTCTGTGGACATCCGGGAAGAATGGCGACGCATCGTGCTGCGGGCGCCCGTTCTCGAAATCGTAGAGGGCTTTCAACCTGCCTTCGGTCGACACGCCCTTGAAGAACCGCGCTGCGGTCTTGTCCGACGCGATGCCGGAAGGGATGAGAAGGCCGACCATGCCGTCGCGTGTGACCAGCGTCATCGCGCGCTCGACGAACAGCGAGTAGAGGTTTATGTCGCCTTTGGACAACAGTGGATAGTCGCCACCGTTGCGTGCGATGCGGAGCGCGGTGGTAGCTTGGTCATTGGCCCGTGCAAAGTCCTGCGCAAGTGGGTCATCCGCCCTCTCCAGATCAGTTATCATGCGCTTGCGGTCGGCTGCGCGTGGAGCCATGGCAATTTCCGGGCGGCGCGCGGCGAACCACTCGACCTGCTGCAACTTCATCCGGTCCCAGGGCGGGTTGCCGATCACGGCGTCGAACCCGCCCGTCAAACCGGGCGTTTCCCAGTCCGACCAGACACCGGGAAACGCCACCTGCCAGTTCAGGAAGCGTTCTTCGGCGATGAGTCGTTGAGCCTGCTCCAGCATCTCGGCGAAGCGCTCCGCTTCCGGAGCTTCTCTCCGAATTTCGATCTTGCCGAACGCAATATCGATGGGATCGCCGAATCTCCCTTCGAGCCAACCGAAAAAGGGACCCTCGTCTTGCGGGCCACGAAGATCCATCCAGTCGAAGGCATGGAGTAGGGACAGAAACGCATTCAGCGGTGCCGTCATCTCCGAGACCTCAGCAAACACGTCGGCGGACCGATGTGCCTCCGCAATTTCGGCATCTGTCAAAGCCTCTATGATCTGCATGGGCGACGCGGACCGTGTAGCTCGGTTCACAGGGCCTTGAAGGAAGAGTGATCCACCTCGGCGCGTCGCCCTTTCGATGGCGCCCAGCACCCAAGCGCCGAACAGGCTGTCGCCGCAACGTAAGTGATGGTCCAGGAAGCTGAGCGGAGCTCCGACCGTGAAGGTGTGCAGCCACAGCGACACCTTCGCCAACTCCACAGCCATCGGGTTTTTGTCCACGCCGTAGACACAGCGTTTAAGAACCATGCGGCGGACGATGTGTCGGTCGTCGAGTTGTGCAGGATCGAACGTCCAGCCGCGATCCTCGGCATTGGCCATGATCGTGCTGCGGATACTGTCGATTCGCTTGTTCAGAGGCGAGATGTAGCCGTCGCACACGGCTTCCGATTCCGCCATCGCAGCGATGACCCGGTCAGCGAGATAGTCCACGAGGTTTACCAGAAAGTGTCCCGAACCCATCGACGGGTCGCAGACCTTAAGGTCGAGCAGCCTCTCCGCTGGATCGAGCTTTTTCAATCGACGCTTCCGGCGGTCTTCGGGCAACTGACTCGATGCGAGTTGGGACGCTTCAGTGGCAAAGGCATCCGTACGTGCCTGTACAAGGGGTTCGACAGTCTCACCGATAATCAGGCCGACAAGGTCGTCGGGCGTGTAGTAGCTGCCGGAATCCTTCCGCGCGTAGACGTTCGGTCGAACGACGATGTCATCGCCGTCGCGAACGATCTCCTGTTCCAGCAACCGCTCATAGATCGAACCCAATTGCTGAACGCCGAGGTCGCGGTAGTTGATATAGCGCCTGCCCTCCGGCGCTTGCTCGAACGAGAGCGCGTCGATCACGCCGGCCATTACCGCATCTCCCAGCCGGATGCGATCCAGAAGTGGCGTGCGGCGTCGGTCGAACAGTCCGCCATTGTAGGGTGGCAGGCCGATTGCAGCGTCACCTTGGTCAATGGCGCGACTCAGATTGTCGATCAATGACCAATATATTGAAGCGTTTTCGGAGAAGGCATCGCCCGCATCCTTGCGGTGTCCTACGTCGCCGCGAACCCTTTCCCGGAGCGCGTAGTCGTCGTACCGCGAATCGCGAACCGGCAGCAGGTCACGGTCTTCAGCATAGAAGATGAACAGCAGGCGGTAGAGTAGAACCAACGCCGCTTCCCGCACCTCGGCCAACGGTACGTCCGGCGCGGCCCGCGCGACCGCACGGGCAAGATCCGGGAAGACCGTTTCAAAGACTAGTTCGGACAGGCTTGCAGCAACTCGTTCCCGGTAGAAGTGGCCCCTGTCGATAGCCTGCTCATGGAATGTTCGTTCGTCGACCGCGCCTGGCAGGAATGCTCTACACCGGAATATGAGGGCGAACACCTTGAGCCAATGGCGGCGCTCCTCCCCGTCCAGGGCGAACAGGCCGTCGTTGTGGCCGGGCAGGTTCAGAACGGCGGCTAGGTCGATTTCAAAAAACTGTTCCGAGACGGATAGGGCGCGCTGCCAATAGAGGCGCCATTTTGCCCCGTTGGTTAGAATCCCCCAGCGGAGCCGTCCGGTTGTCAGATCATCGACCCGCCGCAAATAGCGCAGCATTTGCGTGGAGGGTGCTGTCTCCTCGCCGCGTCGTCCCGACCGCCGGTCGAGGGGACGTAGCCAGCGTTTCGATTCCACGATGGCGAGGCCATGTTGGTACCTTTTCCACTCCTCCGTGAAGCGGTTGGCCTGTTCCTTTGCTGCATTGTGCGCGAACAACAGTCCGTCGGGTACGGCCTCGCGACCGTGGGCTGAAAGGTTCTGCTGGCGCAAGTTCGCTGTCCACCCGAGCTGGCCGAAAACGGGCCAGATCAGATCGTCCTCCGTCTGACTCTCATTGGGTAATCGGTCAGCCGGGAAGCGGGCGAATATATCCCGCAAGGTGGACTCGACGCTGTGGAGCATCAATTCGTCGAAATCCTGCCAAGCGGGAAGATCGACGATGGACTCGCGAAGGAAATCCTCGGCAAAGAGGCTTCCCTGAAACGGCCTGCCACCGCTCACCGTTCAGCCTCCCAGACCCTTTCGGATACCTTGCGGGCAGTCTCTAGACAGGATCGTTTCATACGAAATACCGGTCGGTTTCGGCCGAGCGGAGTCCCTGCTCGTTCTCTGGTCATGCAATCCCCGGGGCGGCGCTCTTTCCGAAGACACCCGGCCTGGTCGGCAGATGGCGGATCTGGGCGCCCGTTTCCCTGTCCGCCTGAACCAGATCGTACTGTGCCTGAAGGTTAAGCCAGAACTGAGGCTCGACACCGAACCAGTGGCCCAAGCGTAGCGCGGTGTCGCCGGTGACCGAACGCTTGCCGGCGATGATCTGGCTCACCCGGTTGGCGGGCACCTCGATCTGCCGCGCCAACTCCGTCGGTGTGACACCCAGTTCTTCCAACTCGCCCTTCAGGACCTCACCGGGATGGACAGCTCTCATGAACATACCGTCCTCCTCCTTCTCATCCGTGGTAGTCGACGATCTCAACATTGTCCGGTCCTGCATGCCCGTCCGGCCACTCAAAACACAGTCTCCATTGCCGATTAATGCGAATGGAGTACTGGCCTTTCCTGTCACCCCGGAGGGCCTCGAGGTGGTTTCCCGGCAAGGACCGCAGGGTATCGAGCGAAGGCGCGGCGTTCAGAACGGCGAGCCGTCTTGCTGCTTGGTCTTCGAAGCTCCGGAACGCCCTGACTGCCCGCCCTTCGGCAAACGCTCGTGCCTTTCTGTCTCGATAGCCGAGGATCATCTCCTGTCAAGATGACAAGCTAGACGATGTACGTCAAGAGTACACTACCTATCGCCAGCCTATCTGCGGCGACTTTTTGACGGCCACGGAAGTGTGCCGTCAAGTTCCTTGAGCAAAGATTCATTGTCTTCGTCCTCGTCCCAACGCTCGCAGGTTGGCTTCCTGCTCTCGTCAAACCAGATGAGTGATAGACATTGATTCCATTCCTGCAGCACGATGGCTTCTTCTGAGACCAGCTGCCGGTTCTGGAATCCCTCGCCGAACCATACATCCGTTGAGATCTCGTCGTGGTCCTCGATCTTCGCACCACCGCGCATCAGGCGATGGGCGACGCTGCCTTCCGGCACAGGGATGTTGAATTCAATCCAGCCCTTCAACTCACGCAGGTATTTCGACCGGGACACATAGCGGATCCACCCGTCCTCGCTTAGAACAAACGCGCAGGGCTCGATTGTATTCGCGGCGAATCGAGAACCCGTTGTGGTCAATGACGCTTTGTACTCCGCCGCCAAGGACTTGACCGCATCCAGGGAAATGTTCGTGTCGGCGACTTCCTTGGCGAAGGAATCGTAGGGGAGCAAACACTCGGCGGCGAATACATCGCAAAGGATCTCTTCCTCGGGTCGCTGTCGATAGCGCAGAAGCACGTCGGTCTTTAACGTCGTGCCGTGATGCTGCGATGGCAGTCCCATCACGATGTGGGCGATCTCGTGGAGGACGGTGAAGCGCTGCCGCTCCTCCCGGTGATTGCCGTTGACGATGATGAGGTGTTTGCCCTTCAACCGGGCCGTCTGGCCGGATTCGTCCTCCGCTAGATTGTAGACGATCTTGATCTTCGCGTCTGCGGCGGTGGCTAGATGCTTGATGTCGACGGGGACCGCTTCGTTACCGGCAACCCCGATGAACTGGCGAGCCTTGAGAATCGTTTGGAACTCGTCCATTCAGTCCTCGTCTTCATCGAAAAAGGTGGCCAAGCGGTCCACGTGTTGGCGCCACTCGTCGGCGGTTTCTGGGCGCTTTCCCCTGAAACTCATTTGATGAGCAGGCTCAAGCAAGTCGAGCGGCCGATCCTCGTCTTCGACGAACACTTCGATGAGGGTGCGGTTGACATCCTTTCCGACCAGCCGGCGCAAGAGTTGCGCCGTCCGCGGACTCAGCTTCAAGGTACGGACGAACGCGTCGACCACCTGCTCGGAGGGTGCCGTCTTCTCCTCCCTTTCAAGCCGGTGAATGTACGCGTGGTCGATGCCGCACAGCTTGCCGAACTCCCGTAGGCTCAGGTTGCGGGCTTCCCGGAATTTTTTCAGCGTGTAGCCGAACGACATCGCTCCACCCTTGACACACAGGTTTACTCTGGTATGTTGTCCATATAGACAACGAAGTAGATAAAACCTAGAATCTAACCTAGTTTTTGGCACCGTAGAATGCTGGGCCCCGTCGTCTGCACGGACTACAGGATAGCCAATTGTGGCATTCGTGACAAGGACTGGCCAACGGAACGCGGGTGTCGATAGCGAAGGCCCCTGATCTGACATGACGACCACAGAACTACAGCCGCCCCAACGCCGCGTCCTGTCCATCGACGGGGGCGGGATATTGGGGACGTTTCCTGCCGCTTTCCTCGCGGGGCTCGAACAGCACCTGCCGAAGCCGATAGGCAGCTATTTCGATCTGATCGCGGGGACGTCTACCGGCGGCATCATCGCGATAGGGCTCGCGATGGGGCTCCGCGCGTCCGAACTGCTAGATCTCTACGAGCAGCGCGGCCTGGAGATCTTCGGCCAGGGCCGCGGACCGTTTGCCGATTTCATCCTCGGCAAGCTGCGCCTCGGGCGGTGGCTGATCATGAACAAATACGACGCCAAGCCCCTCCAAACCGTTCTCGAAGAAGTCCTCGGCGATCGGCGAATCGGTGATGCCAAGACGCGCCTCCTCGTTCCCGCCTGGAACCCTGTGGCGCGCTCCGTCTACATCTACAAGACCGCGCACCACCCGCGCCTTCGCAACGACTACAAGTGCCTGGCGGTCGACGCCGCTATGGCCACGGCTGCCGCACCCACCTACTTCCGCCAACACGTGACGGAGGATGCGGCCGGCCTGACCGATGGCGGCACTTGGGCGAATAACCCTACGACACTGGCAGTCGTCGAAGCGATTGCGGTGCTGGGCTGGCCGCGCGACTCGCTGCACGTTCTCAGCCTTGGCTGCCTCGACGAGACCTACAGCGTTCGCAAGTGGGCAGGTATAGGCACGTTGGGTTCCAAGATCATCAAGCTCTTCATGGACGGTCAGTCCCACGGCGCGATGGGCGTCGCGAAACTGCTTACCGGCCACGAGCATGAGCGGGAGGCAATCCACCGGATCAACCACACCGTTCCGTTGAATGCCTTCAAAATGGACGACGCCCGCGTCATCCAGGATCTCAAGGGGCTTGGCCACTCTTTCGCGCGTGATCGCCACCCGGTCCTTGAAACCGTTTTCTTTAACGCTCCGGCGGATACCTTCTTCCCGATTTATCCGCTCGAGTAGTCGGTTCTTGAAAGCAGAGGAGGTTAAAGCCATGTCCGTTGATTTCAGCAAATTTAACGAGTTCCTCGAGCTCGTCGGCAGCGAGATCGACATACCGCCGAGCAAGTATCAGGACGCTGTTAACCGCTACCACGCGGTGGGGCACTGGCTTGAGGATGGCGACTACGTCGGATGCCAGGGCCAACTGGTCATCTCCCCCCAAGGGTCGTTCCAGCTTGGGACAGTCGTCAGGCCCATCCGCCACGGCATCGAGGCAAGCTACGACATCGATCTGGTGTGTGAGATGCCGCTTCGCAAGGACTTGACTACTCCGCGAGCGGTCAAGCAGATCGTGGGCGACCGGCTCCGGCAACACGAAACCTACCGCCGGCTTCTCGATCCCGAAGGCCGACGCTGCTGGACCCTCGAATATGCCGAACAGGACGGAGTGGGGTTCCATCTCGACGTCTTGCCCGCTGTTCCTGACAACAACGGGCTCCAGAGTACAGCCATTGCAATCACGCACAAAAACGACGCCGTGTACTCGTGGTCGGCGAGCGACCCGCGCGGGTACGGGACGTGGTTCGACGGCAAGAACGCTGCAGCATTTGCGCGTGTCGTCGTCGAACAGAAGCGGTTCATCCAGCGCCAGGCATTCCTCATCTATGCGCGCGTCGACGACGTCCCGGATCAACTGGTCCGGACGCCGCTGCAGCGCTCGGTCCAACTCATGAAGCGGAATCGCGACCTGCACTTCAATGATCCCGGGAAGATTGACCACGCCCCTATCTCGGTCATCATCACGACCCTTGCCGCGCACCTTTACCAAGGCGAACCGGACACGTACTCTGCTTTAGCCGGTATTGTTGGCAGACTCCAGGGACATGCGGGGCTCGTGGAGGGCGGGACAATTGACCCGTCTCTGGCGACGATGGGCCTCATCCGGCGGCTCCGGGACGGCACGTGGTATATTGGCAACCCGGTCAATCCGGCCGAGAACTTCGCCGACCGATGGCATGAGGACGGTCACGCACGCGCACGGGCGTTCTTCTCTTGGGTGACCGGTCTGCAAAAGGACCTGCTGAATCTTCAGACCGACACCAACCCACGTCTGCTCAAGGAGAATCTGACCGGGGTGTTGGGGACCGCGGCGGTAGCCAAGCATTTTGGCGTTCTCGTTCCATCAGCCGATGCCGTGGAGCCGCGCCCGCGAATCCATATCAACAGGCCCGCGAAGCCGTGGCGACGCGGGTGACAGAGGACTTGCGGAAGCAAATCGCCGAGCTAAGTGGCGTTCACAAGAGACTGACGGACGTCGTCGAGCACGACGCCGAAATCCTCTTGTCCGGCACGTTGGATTTCGAGGCGTCCGCCGATGGGCTGGAAACCATCACGGCGTCGTTCGCCGTTGAACTGAGCATCCCGCACGTGTTCCCTGACCGATTACCGTGGGCGAAGGAGATCGGTGGCCGGATTGGGACCGATTACGAACATCTCAATTCAGATGGCACGCTGTGCCTCGCTGTCCCGGTTGAGCAGCGACGCGTGTTTTTTGAGCAGCCCACTCTGCTCGGATTTGTAGACCGGCTACTAGTCCCCTATCTGTATGGGTACTGTTTCTGGAGGAAGCACGGTTATCACCCGTTCGACGAAGCGGCGCACGGAAATGAGGGGATCCTGCGCTACTATGTCGATACCCTCGGCTTGCGAGATCCCCTCAAGGTGCTGGCCTTCATCTGTTTCCTCTTCGAGCATGGATACCGCGGGCACCACGACTGTCCCTGTGGGAGCGGTCGCAAAGTTCGGGCGTGCCACGGACCAGTGTTGCACGCTCTCCACAAGCATCATACGCGGGAGACGGTCCGCGGCGATTTCTTGGCAATCCTTGGTATCTGTTTCGCCCGATTCGAAAAAGGCCAGCTCTCCTTTTCGGGTCCACTGCGAAATCAACTGATCCGGCTACTGAAAAGGTTTAAGGACTGAAGGTCGCTTCCCTGGCCGGGGCTTGGTCCTCGTCGCCAATCGGGTATCCTTTCAGGATGTCGGCGGCGATGCTGTCGGACACGCGGGTGGCGGACTCGCGCACCGACTCCCGCGCCAGATGCGCGTACCGCGCGGTGGTCTCCACCTTGGTGTGACCCAGGAGCTTCCCGATCATGGTCAGCCCTTCGCCGAGCGCCAGCGCCCTGGACGCGAACGAGTGGCGGCAGTCGTGGAGCCGCACGTCCTCCAACTCCGCGCGCTTGCGGATCCGGTCCCAGGGGTCGTTCAGGTTGCGCAGGTGCGTGCCCGCCTTCTTCCCGGGGATCACGTGCGGGTTCCCCTCCACGCGCGGGATGCCGGCGAGCACCCGGGCCGCCTCCGGCGAGAGCGGCGCCACGCGCGCTCCGGTCTTGGAGTCCTCGAGCTTGATCTCGCGCGCATCGAGGTTCACGTCCCGCCAGCGGAGCGCCAGGACCTCGTTCCGCCTCAACCCCGTGAGCAGCAGCAGCCGGATCGCCGCCACCGCGTGCACCGACATTCCATTCCCGTTCTCCGCCTCCGCCAGCGCCCGGCCCAGCCGGCGGAACTCCTCCTCGCTCAGGAACCGCTCGCGCCCGCGCTCGCGGTTCTTCACCACCACCCGGCACGGGTTGCTCGCCTCCGGCAACTCCCCCCGGTCCTCCGCCGAGCTCCAGATGCGCGACAGCGCCTCCACAGTCCGGTTCGCCATCGACGGCGTCCCGCGCATCGAGTGGTGCAGTTCGGTTACCCGCTTGTGATCCACCGCCAGCGCCGGGACTCTGCCGAGTGCTGGCAGCAGGTGCTTGCGGACGATCAGCGTGTACATCTCCACCGTCCTTGGCTTGCACCGCACGGCCACGTGCTCCTCGAGCCACCGGCGCGCAAGCTCCCCCACCGTGGGACCCTCGACCAGCGCCGCAGCGGGTTCCGCCAGCGGCTCCTCTCCCGCCTTGATGCGCGCGATGATCAGCGCCGCCCGCCTGCGCGCCTCCTCCGCCGTCACGATCCCGTGCCGGCCCACCGTCACCCGCTTCGCCGCCTTGCCGTTGGCCCGGGTCTGCACCACGTAGTACTTGCTCCCCGACGGATAGGCGCGAACCCCGAAGCCCGAAAGCTCCGAGTCCCAATAGACCGTGTCCCTCTCCACTGCCAGCGCTTCCACCGTGCGCTTCGAAATCGTCGCCGTGGTGAGCTTCGCCATTCGAGGATGCCTCCCTCCGGCTCAGACCGCGCCCGGCGGCAGGACGTCCGCCGCGATGCTGCCCCCGACCCGGGCGGCCGAAGCCTTCTCCGTGTCCCGCGCCAGATGCGCATAGCGCGCCGTGGTCGCCACCTTCGCGTGACCCAGCAGCGCGCCGATCATCGAAAGCCCCTCGCCCAGCGCCAGCGCCCGCGAGGCGTACGAATGACGGCAGTCGTGTAGCCGCACGTCGCCGAGCCCCGCCCGCCTGCGGAGCCTCATCCAGACGGCATCGAGGTTCGTGAGACGAGTTCCGGGCTTCCGCCCCGCGATCACCCACGGATTGTCCTTCGTCCGCGGTATCCCCGCGAGCACCGCCTCCACCGCCGGCGTGAGCGGCACGCTGCGCCATCCCGTCTTGCCGTCCCTCAGCCGAAGCTCCCCCGCCGTGTGGTCCACGTCGTCCCACCTGAGCGTCAGGATCTCGTTCCGGCGGCAGCCCGTGAGCAGCAGCAGACGGAGCGCGGGGATCGCCGGAGGGAACACCGTGCCGTCGGCTTCCGCCTCGTCGAGCACCCGCCCCAACTCGCGGTACTCCTCGGGCGTCAGGAACCGCTCGCGGCGCGTCTCCCTGTAGCGGCGCACAGACCGGCACGGATTGCGCCGCGGCGGCGTCATCCCCCAGGCCTCCGCCAGTCGGAACATGTGCGCCAGGACCCCCACCGCCGCGTTCGCCTGGTAGGGCTTCCCCCGGAGCTTGTGATGGAACTCCGAGACTTGCGGGCGATCCACCTTCGAGAGCTGCAGATGGCCCAGCTCCGGCACGATGTACAGGCGCAGGATACGCCCAAAGGCCTCCACCGTCGCGGGCCGGCAGTTCACCCGCACATGGGCCTCTATGTAGCGCTCGGCGAGATCCGCCACCGTGGGCCCGGGCGCCGCGGGCGGAGGGGCGGGCTCCAGCCCCTGCTTGATGCGGTCGATGGCGAGCGCCGCCTTGCGGCGGGCGTCCTCGGGTGTCAGCCTGCCGTAGCGGCCGAGCGCGAAGCGCTTCGGCCCCCCGGCCGGTCCCCGGGTCTGCACGCACCAGACCTTGCGGCCCGAGGCATACACCCGAATGCCGAACCCCGGCAGGTCTCGGTCCCAGACCACGGTGTCGCCGGACTCGACGGAGAGCGCATCGACGGTGCGCTTGGTAAGCTTGATGGGTTGGCGCGTGGGCATGGGGCGATTTCCTCCGACCTCGGAATCGGAGAAAATGCTATCAGGACCGTAATCGAAACGCAACCCAGTGAAATCGTATCCTGGTGTTTTCGAGGTCAACGGCTGGCGCCGGTTGACGGAATAGCGCAGGGAGGCGAGCCTTTCGGGATCGTCAGTAAGCTATTGTAATACAGACGATTATTGCAGTCCTGTCGTGTCAGGACTTGACATGACAGCGCTTGTCCGCTACCCGAGAAACATTGAGAAAACCGGTGATATATATGGGTCTTTTTTGCCGTCGGCTGCGTTGCTCTTCCTCGCGTGGTAACCGCCACTGCTCGTCATCGCGCCTTGCCGACAACAAAAAATCCTCCGCATCTCATCATGCGAACTAACCGGACAGGACACTAGCGCGAGGGGAACACGACGGCGCGCTGCGGCTCGCCCAGCAGGCGGATGAATCCCCCGAAGGCCGTCTCGCTCAGTTGTTGGAGCCGCGGGATGTTCACCGGCGTTTCCCGCCGGATGCGTTCCGCGGTGATGCGTGGTCGAAGGTTCCTGAGCTCGGCCTTGTGCACCGGCACGTTGAGCCAGCGCTCGATCAACGGAACGTCCACCTCCAGGTGGAACTGGAAGCCGTAGACGCGGTCGCCGAAGCGGAAGGCCTGATTCCGGCAGTCGGGCGAGGTCGCCAGCAGGACCGCCTTCCTCGGCAGGTGGAACGTGTCCGCGTGCCACTGGAAGAGTGTTTCGGTTTCCCTGAAACCGGCGAACAGCGGGTCCCGCCTGCCCTCCTCCGTGATCGAAACGCCGTACCAGCCGATCTCGGGAACCTTGTTGGGTTTCACCCTGGCCCCGAGCGCCTTGGCGACGAGCTGCGCGCCGAGACAGATTCCCAGCACCGGAAGATCCTTGTCGAGGGCCCTCCGGATCAGCGACACCTCCGTGGCCAAATGCCCGTGCTCGACCTCGTAGGCGCTCATGGGACCGCCGAGCATCACCAAGCCGCTGTAGCCGTCGAGCCCGGGGCTGGCGTCGGGATGACGTCCGAAGTTCACGTAGCGCATCCGGAAGCCCGCTTCCCGGAGCATCGGGTTCAGCGTTCCCAGTATCTCGAACGGTACGTGCTGGCAGACGAGCAGCTTCTTCATGGATGAAGGACGGGCTCCCGCGGGACTTCAACGAGAAACTAACAGAAATCCCCACGGACGGCGACGGAGGTCCGGCCGTCCGGGCGATCCGCCGTGCTACCAGTGCCGCCCGAGGGTCACGAAGATGGCACCCGACACCACCAGCAGCGTGCCGAAGACCACCGCCGGGGTCGTGTTCTCGATGCGGCGCAGAATGATGCTGGCCATCAGCACGGTCCATACCGGCGACGTGGCGGTGATGGGAGAGACGACCACGGTCGGCCCCGACGCCAGGGCGAAGAACAGCAGCAGGATCGCCATGGTCTCGCCGACACCGGAGATGGCGAAAGGGAGCAACGCCTTCCGGTGCCACACGATGGGATCCCGAGGCAGCGGCAGCGACAGGTAGGTCATGAAGCAGCCCAGCGAGACGATCCCTACCAGCGCCGCGAAGAACAGCGGCTCGTCGGCCAGGAGCATGGCGTATCGACGGATAGGGTGCACGGTGGAGGTCATCACGGAGGTCGCCACCGGCAGCACTAGGTACCAGCGACGAAAGTCGGGGATCTGCTCGTCCATTCTCCACGAGGTGAGAGCGGTGCCGCCCACGATCAGCAGCACCCCCGCCAGATTGAGGGCATTGGTCTGCTCTCCCAGCACGGTGACGCCGATCAGCACGGTGAGCATGGGGTGCGTATTGCGCAGGGTGACGGCCCGGGATACACCCACCTTGGAGATGGCCAGATAGTGGCACGACCGCAGCACCGTCTGCAGCACGCCGGTGATGACCACCAGATAGAGCGCCGTGCGGGGAACCGAGGGGGCCCCCTCGGTGAAGAGGACCACGGACGACAGCCCCACCGCGTGCACGGTCAGCGAGAACAGCACGGCGGTGTTGGGGGTCGAGTACCGCAGTCCCCACCGAGCCGCGATGTTCGACGTGGCGTAGGAGAACGCGGTAAGGAGGGCGAGCAGTTCGAAGGACATCTCTTCCCCGGGAAAGCGGACGGGCACGGAGGGCCGGCATCCCCGTGGCGGTGCCGGAATCATGCCGATGTTCCACGGCGTATCCCGGATCAGGAGAAAATGCGAACGCCGGATCGAAGGCAGCAACGCCGCAAAGGCAGCTCCATGAAGAAGTTCAGGTTCGACCGCGCGTACTACGACCGGTGGTACAGGGACGACGAGACGCGGACTCTCATGACGGAATACACCCCCGTCATCGTCCGCTTCGTGCTCGCCTACCTCGACTACCTGGAGGTGGAGGTGAAGACGGTGTTGGACGCCGGCTGCGGCCTCGGGCACTGGCGGACCGCGCTGAAGGATCTCCGCCGGGACATCGAATACCACGGGTTGGAGACGAGCGAGTATCTCTGCGAAGAGTATTCATGGGAGAAGGGCTCCATCGTCGACTACAAGTCCGCGGAGTCGTTCGATCTGGTGGTGTGCCAGGGCGTGCTCCAGTACCTGAGCGATGCGGAGTGCAAGGCCGCCATCGACAACATCGCCGAGCTGTGCTCGCAAGCCCTCTACCTCGAAGTGCTCACCCGCCGCGACGCCAGGGAAAACACGATCCCCGAGCGCACCGACGCCGACGTCTACCTGCGCAAGGGAAAATGGTACCGCAAGCGCCTCGAGAAACACTTCCTGAATCTGGGCGGCGGACTCTTCCTGTCCAGCAACTGCGCGGCGACCTGCTATGAGCTGTGGACCCCGTAGCACCCGGAAGACCCGCTTGCCATGGCCGGCGTGTTGACACGGCACGCCGGTCATGGCAAGTCAGCACTTCAAATTCCAGGCATTTAAAGACCTTCCTGAACGAGAAGCCATGAGGAACAAATGTGGGAAGCTTCCATAGCGGCGGCGGAGAAGCTCTTTTCGCTCGGGCCGATGCTGGTCATCCTGCTGATGCTGCCCATCGCGCTCGTGTCGGGCCTGATGCCCGGGGGGAACCTGCCCGTCGCCGTGGTGCTGCTGGGGTTCGCCGGGTACGTGGACCCGTGGATCACGGTGACCGCGGTGGTGTTCTTCCTGGCGGCCAGCGACATCACCGAGCCGGTCCCCTCAATTCTGATGGGCATTCCCGGCGCCCGTTCGGCCCAGGCGACGATCCTCGACGGCTACCCGCTGGCCCGCAAGGGACTGGCGGGCGTGGCGCTTGGCGCCAGCTACATGTGCACCCTGGTGGGCGGCATTATCGGCGCGTTGGCGCTCTTGCTGGCGCTGCCCATCTCCCGTGAGCTGCTGAGGCTGTTCGGCGCCGCCGAATTCTTCCTGCTGTCACTGCTGGGCCTCATGTGCGTGGCCATCGTCAGCTCGGGCGCCTTCGTCAAGGGCATGCTGACGGCCTGCTTCGGGCTTGCCATCTCCATGATCGGCTTCTCCGTCATCGGCGGCAACACCCGCACCACCTTCGGCATCGACTACCTCTGGGACGGCATCCCCCTGGCCCCGGTGGTCATCGGCCTGTTCGCCCTGCCCGAGGTGGTGGACCTGGTGGTGTCCAACACGCCCATCGCCCGCGAACGCCTGGAGACCATGCTGAAGGAGGCGGACAAGGACGTCTACAAGGGCATGAAGGAAGCCCTCAACAACAAGTGGCTGCTGGTGCGCTCGTCGCTCATCGGCACCTTCGTGGGGATGATGCCGGGCATCGGCTCCTCCGGCGCTCACTGGATCGCCTACGCCCAGGCCCGCCATACCGAGAAGGGCGCCATGGAAACCTTCGGCACGGGCGACGTGCGCGGCGTCATCGCCGCGGACTCGGCCAACAACTCGGTGGACGGTGGCGTGCTGATTCCCACGGTGGTGTTCGGGATACCGGGCAGCGGCGGCATGGCCATCCTGCTGGCGATCCTGGTGCTGTCGGGGGTCCAGCCGGGTCCGGCGATGCTGACCGAGAACCTCGACCTGACCATCAGCCTGGTCTACACCATCGTTCTGGGCAACGTCATCGTCGTGCCCATCATGCTTTATTTCGCGCCCACCCTGACCCGCGTCGCGGCCATCTCTCCCAACATTCTCGCGCCCATCATCATCGGCTTGGTGACCCTGGCCGCCTTCCAGGCCACCTATTCCATGGAGGACCTCGGCCTGGTGCTGGCCTTCGGCGTGCTGGGCCTGTTCATGAAGCGCTACGGCTGGCCGCGCCCGCCGATCCTCATCGCGGTGGTGCTGGCGGACATCGTGGAGAAGTACCTGTGGCTCTCGGCCAACACCTACGGCTGGTCCATGTTCGCCCGTCCGCAGTTCCTGTCCATCGTCGTGGTGATGGTCCTGGTGATGGTGGTGAGCCTGCGCATGCAACAGGGGGCCAAGAGAGCGGCGCAAGAGTCCACGGGCGAAGGCCAGGCACCCGGACTGGATGACGACTGATGGACGGAGGCGACAACATGAGCCCGGGCAACGATCCGGCGGGGACGGCGCGGCGCGGCTTCTCCGTCGAGGTGATCGGAGAGATCACCCTGCTGACTATCGTCGGCGCGCTCTTCCTCTATATGTTCATCGAATCCTTCTCCTGGCCCGAGGGGTCGGCCCTGATGCCGCGTATCGCCATCGTGATGGGCACGCCGTTCTGGGTCGCGCGCCTGATCAGCCTGCTCCGTAGCACCCGGGAGACCTCGTCCGAACAGATCATGGACCTGGGTTTCCGCACCGGCGAAGATCCCCGGGGCGAACGCATCCGTTTCGCCCGCATCTGTCTCTACATCGTGGGCCTTTACGCCGCCATCTGGCTGGTGGGGTTCCACATCGCCATCCCGCTTGGAGTCTCCTTCTACGTAAAGGTCTACGGCCGCGCCGGATGGATCTGGTCGACGGTCCTGGGGCTGCTGTTCCTGGCGCTGATCGTCGGGGTCTACGACCGGTTCCTGAACGCCACCTGGCACGACCCTCCGCTTCTCAGGCTGTTCTGGGGTTGACCGGAAATGAAACGGCCATCCGCCGAGTGGCGGATGGCCGTTTTCTTACGAACCACTGGGAGCCTACGCTACGGTGGACCCCCGCAGGGGGCGACCGCCGGTGGCACCTGCCCTATTTGATGCCCATCAGCCTCTTGAGCAGCTTCTCGCCGTCGGGCGTCAGCGACTGGTACCGCTTGAGCCCGTCGTTGAAGTCTTCGGCCGTGCCGAGCGCGACCTCGTAGCCCGCGACCCCCGCGGCCTTCAGGAATCCGGCGTCCTTGGTGGTCGCCTCGAAGGCATTCTTCCACGCGTTGTACATGTCATCCGGCACCTTGGGCTGAAGCACGTAGATCCGGCTGAACGTGTTGAACCGCTGGGCCACGAGAAAAGCGTTCTGTTGCTCCTCGGTGGACTTCACCACGTCGAACAGGTGCGGCACCTTGGTGGCGCCGAGCTTGCCGGTCCAGTCCTTGGAAGGCTCCTTCTCCCACCAGAAGATGGGCGCCACCTTCTTGTCGGTGACCCATTTCGGGAACAGCCGCGGCACGTTCTCCTCGACGCAACGGTCGACGCTTTCCACCTCGTCCCGGTCGAAGGCCGCCATGATCTCCGAGGTGCCGCCGTAGCCGTAGACCATCTTGACCGGACCGCCCATCTCCATCACGAACTGGGGGCCGATGCCGAAGGCCGCGCCCGGGGCGTTGCCGCCGTTGGTTACGGGCGTGCCGCGCTTGACCAGATCCGCATAGGTCGTGCCGATGCTGCGCCGCACGCACCAGATGCGGGGAACCTCGCCCGCGCTGGGGCTTCCCAGCACGCGCACGGTCTTGAGGTCGAAGTCGGGCACGTCCTTGCCCGCCAGCTCCCGCTGAACGAACCGCGGATGCAGCAGACCCAACGTCATGCCGTCGGGCTTGGCCTTCATGGCCCGGCGCAGACCGCGAAGCTGACCCGCTCCCGGAACGTTGCGGACGATGAAGGACGGGTCGCCCGGCAGAAACTTGCCCACGAATCGGGCCACCAGCCGGGAGAAAGTGTCGTAGCCGCCGCCAGGAGCCGAGCCGACGATGATGTTCACCGGCTTGGACTCGAAGACCTTTTTCAACTCCGCGTCCGACCGCTGCGCCCACGCGCCCGAGGGGACCAGCAACGACACCGCCACCACGGCGGTGAAGACGCCGCCGAGGAGTCGGAGCGACTGGCTCTTTCTCTTTAACACCTCAAAAAACATGAAAACCTCCTTCGCCAAGTTAATGTTCGTGGAACAGACTAGCCCTCTTAAACCAGCCGGCAGGCTAACACAAGCCCGATCCGATGAAAAAAGACTTTTCGGTCACGCGGCCGAGCGCGCCGGCGCGGCCAGACCCGCCCGCTTGAGGAGGGACAGCGTCAGCCCGAATGCCAGCGCCCCGATCAGGCTCACGTACATGCCGCGGTATCCCACCAGCGAAATGACGCCGCCGGAGAGGGCCGACCCCAACCCCGACCCCAGCGGGAAAGCCATGGAAAAGGTCGCCATGGTGACGCCGCGGCGCTTGGGGTCGCCCCGCTCCATGGCCAGCGCCAGCGTCGTCGAGACCCCCAAAGCGTAGCCGAAGAAATAAAAGGCTCCGGCGATCATCATCACGGCGACGTCGGAGGCCAACAGTACCAGGGCGATTCCAGTGATCTCCAGCACGAACGCCGCCGCAACCGCGGGCGCGCGCCCCATCCGGTCCGACACCCGGCCGAGAAGGGGCCGGCCCACCACGCTGGCCAGTCCGATGGCCACGAAGTACCAGCCGAGGCTCTCGATGCCCACCTCCCGCGCGTAGAGGACGATGAAGGAATTGAGACCCGACCAGGGCAGGTTCATGCAGAAGAGCAGCAGGGCCGTGAACAGGATTCCGCGGTCGAAGTAAGTGCGCGAGCAGGTCCGCAGGCGATCACGGATCGTCCTGCTGCGGGCCGGCGCCGGGGTCGGGGCGGCTGGCGGAGCGGCTGGCGGAGCCGGGGCGACCCGCCGCACCCCCCGGCCGCATACCTGGGCCAGCACGGCCGCCAGCAGCGCCGCGGCGCTGGACACGAAGAACACCGCGGCATAGCCGCCCGCGGGGAGACCGATGATCCACAGCGCCGCCGGGGGAAAGAACAGCGAGGCGCTGCTCTGTATGCCGGAGTAGTAGCCGCTGGCTTCTCCGCGCCGGTCGGTGGGCACCACCGCGGCCAGGAATGCGTACCCGCTGGTGTTGATCCCGGCCCAGCAGAAGCCCCGCATGATGTTGGCCGTGAAGGCGCCTTCGACGTTGGGCACCACGAAGATCAGCACCGTCAGGAAAAGACCGATGCAACTCAGGCTGAGCACCCGGATCTCTCCCCCGGAATCCACCCAGGTGCCCACCAGCGGGCGGATCACCACGCTGGTGGCGCTGAAGCACGCCAGCAGCAGCCCGACCATGAAGGGCGAGCTGCCCAGGTGGTCCAGGTAAAGGGGCAGCGTGGGCGTCAGCACCGCGTGATGCCCGTAGGCCAGGAACTGGGACGCGCTCAGCAGAATGAACGTGCGCGTCCAGAAACTCGGCCTGGCAGCCTGATCCGGCATGAAGGTTCGGTGGTCCGGCTCGGAATCGTTAGCGAAGGGGTGTGGCCGCCGGCGCCATCAACCGTGGCGCTGCACCCAGGACAGGATCACGTCGTTGGTGAGTTCCGGGTCCTGCCAGAAGAACCCGTGGGTCTGTCCCTCCAACACCTTCAACTCGGCGCCGGGGATACGGTCCGCCAACACCTGGGCCTGGGCCACGTGGTTGCTCCCCACGGTGTCGCCGTCGCCGATGAGCACCATGGTCGGGCACTGGACGTCCTGGAGACGATGGGTGCCCTCGAAGCTGTGGCGCGCCATGACCAGGTGGACGAACTCCGGCAGCTTGGCGTGGGTCTCCCAGGCGAGCTTGAAGAAGTCCTCCACCTCGGCGCGGTGGCTGGCCCGGTAATCGGCGGTGAAGAAGGTATCGGAGTCGACGATCTCGTCGCGGACGAACTTCTCGAAGCCCATCTCCACCAACTCATAGACGAGTTGGTGCGGCAGCCCCGGGACGCAGTCCGGCCCGGCCCGGCCCGCGGTGCCGGAGCCCGCGGCCGCCATGATCAGGCTCTTGATGCGGCCGGGAAAGTTCTGGGCCAGCGACAATGCGATGCGCCCTCCCATGGAGTGGCCGATGAAGTGCGCCGAGGGGCATCCGATATGGTCCATCAACGCCACGATGTCCATGGCCATGAGCTCGATGGTGTAGACGCTCTGCTGCGCCACCGACCGCCCGCAACCGCGCGGATCGTGAAAGATCAGGTTCAGGGAATCCGCCAGCGGCATCTGCGAGGGCTTCCAGACCTCGCCCGAATAGGCGGTGGAGGGCACGAAGATCAGGGCCTCGCCCTGTCCGTGGGTCTCGTAATAGAGGTCGACGCCGGTGGACAGTTTCACGCTTGGCATGGATTCTCTCCTCCTTGGGGAGCCGGTCTGCAGATCCTCCCGTCTCCGTGCCCCCTTATTACATGGATTCACGATTTCCCGCTAACGGCTTGCCTCCGGCGACTTGACAGGTATAGCTCAAATTGGACATATGCACTGTTCACATGCTCACGCGGGACGCATGGGAGGCGTCCGCGGTGGGCTCCCGGGCCTCCCGGGTTCGACACAACACCATGGGCAAGGCACTGATCATCGCGGAGAAGCCGTCGGTGGCCGCCGACGTGGCCAGGGCGCTGGGCGGCTTCAAACGGCACCCGGACTACTACGAGAGCGACGACTACGTGCTGTCGTCGGCGGTCGGGCACCTGCTGGAGCAAACTCCGCCGGACGGAGTGGAGGCGAAGCGCGGCAAGTGGAGCTTCGCCAACCTGCCGGTGATACCGCCCTACTTCGATCTCAAGCCGATCCAGAAGAGCGCATCCCGGCTGAAGACGCTGGTCAAGCTGATCAAACGCAAGGACGTGGACGCCCTGGTCAACGCCTGCGACGCCGGCCGGGAAGGCGAGCTCATCTTCCGCAACATCGTCCGCCATGCCAAGGCCAAGAAGCCCATCAAGCGGCTGTGGCTCCAGTCCATGACCCCCGACGCCATCCGCAACGGCTTCGTGGGGTTGCGCGAGGACGAGGAGATGCAGCCCCTGGCGGACGCCGCCCTGAGCCGCTCCGAGGCCGACTGGCTGGTGGGAATCAACGGCACCCGGGCCATGACCGCGTTCAACTCCAAGCCCGGGGGATTCTACAAGACCACCGTGGGCCGCGTGCAGACGCCCACCCTGGCCATCGTGGTGGAGCGCGAGGCCGCGATCCGGAGCTTCAAGGCCGAGCCTTACTGGGAAGTCACCGCCGCGTTCCGTTCGGAAGGCGGCGAGTACCAGGGACGCTGGTTCGACGAGAAGTTCCGAAGAAAGGACAGCGAGCCCCACGCCCGCGCCGAGCGGATCTGGGAACAGGCCGCGGCCGAAGCCATCGGTGAGGAGTGCCTGGGCAAGACCGGCACCGCCACCGAGGAGAGCAAGCCCACCCGGCAGATGCCGCCGCCGCTGTTCGACCTCACGAGCCTTCAGCGCGAGGCCAACGCGCGCTTCGGCCTGAGCGCCAACCGCACCGTGCAGATCGCCCAGGCCCTGTACGAGCGGCACAAGGTGCTCACCTACCCGCGCACCGACTCCAGGGCCTTGCCGGAAGACTACGTCGGCACGGTCAAGGACTCGCTCCGGATGCTCAAGGACACCGACTACGCGCCGTTCGCCGGCGCCATCCTGGAGCAGGACTGGGTCCAGCCCAACAAGCGCATCTTCAACAACGCCAAGGTGTCGGACCACTTCGCCATCATCCCCACCACCGAGGCGCCCAAGCGCCTCAACGAGATCGAGCAAAAGATCTATGACTTGGTGACCCGGCGCTTTCTGGGTATTTTCTACCCCGCCGCCGAGTTCCTGGAGACCACCCGGATCACCCGGGTGGAGGAGCATGCCTTCAGGACCACCGGCAAGGTCATGGTGAAACCCGGCTGGCTCGAGGTCCACGGCAGGGACACCCGACCACAGGGCGACGAGGCAACCTTGGCGCCCCTGAGGGTCAATGGGTCCGGCGCCGCGGCCGGCTCCGTCGTGGACACGGCCGTCCCTGCCGATACCGCCGACGCGCCTGCCGACGCCCGCCGGGTGGAGGTCGAGAACCTCGGCATCGAGGTCAAGGAAAACCAGACCCGGCCGCCGGCGCGGTTCACCGAGGCCACGCTGCTGGGCGCCATGGAAGGGGCCGGGCGGCTGGTGACGGACGAGGACCTGCGGGCGGCCATGGCCGGCAAGGGGCTCGGCACCTCCGCCACCCGGGCATCCATCATCGAGGGGCTTCTCGACGAAGACTACATCATCCGGGAAGGCAAGGAGCTTCAGGCCACCTCCAAGGCCTTCATGCTCATGGAGTTGCTGAACGGTCTCGGCGTACGGGAGCTCACCCGCCCCGAGCTCACGGGGAACTGGGAGTACCAGCTCTTCCAGATGCAGGGAGGAAAGAAGAGCCGCGACGAGTTCATGGGCGAGATCGCCCAGATGACCCGGCAGATCGTGGACCGGGCGCGGCAGTACGAGCACGACACCATCCCGGGCGACTTCGGCTCCCTCTCGGTACCTTGCCCCAAGTGCAAGGGCGAGGTGCACGAGCGCTACCGGAACTTCCAGTGCGTGAGCTGCGACGTCAGCCTGCCCAAGATCCTGGCGGGACGGCTGCTGAGCGCCGAGGAGACCGCGGCGCTGATCGAGCACGGCCAGATCGGCCCGCTGCAAGGATTTCGCAGCCGTCAGGGGCGGCCGTTCGCCGCCGTGCTGAAGCTCTCCCCCGAATACCGGATCGCCTTCGATTTCGGCAACGAGCCACGGGACGGGGAGGCCGACCCGGGCGCGGATTTCACCGGCCAGGAACCCCTGGGGCAGTGCCCCCGGGGCGACGGACGGGTGTTCGAGCTGCCCATGCGCTACGTGTGCGAAAACGCCGTGGGCGACGCGCGCACGTGCGAGTTCAGCTCCGGCAGGATCATCCTCCGGCAGGAGGTGGCGCGGGAGCAGATGGTCAAGCTACTGAAAGAGGGCAAGACCGATCTGCTGACGGGTTTCGTCTCGTCGCGCACCGGCCGGCCGTTCAAGGCGTTCCTGGTGATGCAGGAAGGAAAGGTGGGGTTCGAGTTCGAGCCGCGGCCCGCCAGGAAGAACGCCCAGGCCGCCCGCGACAAGCCCGCGGTCAAGGCGGACTTCTCGGGTCGGGAGCCCTTGGGCAAGTGTCCCCGTTGCGGCAGCCGGATCTTCGAGTGGGACTCGCAGTACCTGTGCGAGACATTCCAGGCCGAGAAAAAGCCTTGCCGTTTCAAGGCCGGCACGGTGATCCTGGAGCAGCCCCTGGACCGCGCCCAGATCGCCAAGCTGCTGGCCGGGGGCAAGACCGATCTCCTGCCGAACTTCATCTCATCCAAATCCGGGCGGCCGTTCGCCGCCTGGCTCGTGCTCGACGACCGCGGCAAGGTCACATTCGAATTCCCGCCCAGGGAATAGCGCCACCGAATGGCGGCGCGGCCCATGGTAAACTCCCCGTCGGAATCCTCCTCCTCGAATCGGTAAACGGTTGGCTCTACAGGAACTCCCGGATGGCCTTGAAGGACGCGTCCGGGTTGGCGAAGAAATAGCTGTGGCGCTCGCCGGGAAGGAGCACCAGACGGGCGCCGGGGATGCCGTTGGCGAGGATGTCGGCGGAGGTCCGGTGGTCCATGTCGCTGGTGACGCTGCGGTCGTCCTCCCCCACCAGGATCAGCGTCGGCACCGCGATGTCCTTGAGCCGGTGACTGGTGTCGTGCTGCTGGCGGGCGATGACATGGCGGAGGTAGAACTCCGGCGGACACGGCTCGGCCATGCGCACGTCCAGGTAGTGCTGGATCCGTTCCGGATACTGCTTCGCGAACGCCTCGGTAAAGCCCACGGCCACCGAACTCTCGCTGACGTAGCGTTCGTAGCCCATCTCCACCATCTGTGTGGCCAGCTTGAGGGGGATTCCCTTGGTGTCGGGAAAGGACGCGCCGGAGGACGCCAGGATCAGCCTGCTCACCTTTCCCGGGTGGTCCAGGGCCAAGAGCTGAGCCACCCGGCCGCCCATGGAGTGCCCGCAGACAACGGCATCCTTGGCGCCCACGTGGTCCATGATGGCGGCCGCGTCCTCCGCGAACATGTCGGTGGTGTACGGAATGGACGGCTTGCCGGAGCGTCCGGTGCCCCGGTAGTCGAAGGTGATACACTGGTGGTCCCGGGAGAACTCCGGCACCGGATACATCTTCCACACCTCGCCGTCGCACGCCGTCTCGCTAATGAAGACGAAGGGACGGCCCTCACCGGCTACCTCGTAGTAGAGCTCTACGTCATCGCGTTGCAGGAAAGGCACGTTCGGACCTCCTGTTTTGAAGCTGGATCATGGAGCCGCGTCCGCTCGAGGTGTCCAGGCACCCGGCGGGCGGCGACTCACGATATGCCGTACAAGGCCGCCGGGTTGTCGTTCAGGATCTTTTCCGCCTGACGGCCGGTGATGAAGCCCTCCTCGCCCATCTCCCTCAACACGCTGAGGGTGCGTATCTCGGCGGACTGATCCGCGTGGCTGTAGTCGGTCCCGGCCACGAGATTGTCCTCGCCACAGTGCTGGATGATGTAGGGCAGGTCCTCCACCGTCTGGCAGGCCACGTAGAACCGGGACTCCTTCAGCAGGTTCCTCGTCAAGTCGAAAGAGAACAACCAGCGGGAACGCTCGTGGCGCGCCCGCAGTTCCGACAGCGCGAACGGCACCCACGAGGCCATGGCCTCGATGAAACCGACCCTCAACCCGGGAAATTTGGCCGGGACCTCCGCCATGACGAGGGCGGTGAAGGCGTCGATGACCGGCGCGGTGATGTTGTGGAGGCTCAGGATCGTGGCGTCGGCGTCGGTGAGCGCCGGGTCGCCCGTGCCGGTGTGGATGCACACGGCCATATCCAGCGCCTCTGCCTCCCGGTAAAGCGGAAAGAAGTAAGGGTCCCCGGCGCGCTTGTTGCCGCACTCCAGCCCCTTCTTCATCCACCCGCAGGCGCCGTTCTCCCGGGCGAAGCGCAGTTCCTTCACGGCCTCGTCCAGATCGCCCATGGGGAGAAGACAGACCCAGCGCAGGCGGTTGTCGCTGAGCTTCCAGCGGTCCGCCATCCAGCGGTTGTAGGCCCTGCGCAGCGCGTGCTCGATGTCGTCCCGGGGACTCCAGCGCAGCAGGAACGTGGTCGGGTAGCACACCTGGACGTCGATCCCCAACTCGTCCATGTGACGCAGCCGGGCCGCAACATCCAGCAGTTCCCGGGTCTCCACCGTCGTCTCCGTGCGCTTGTCGTCACGTATGCGGCGCACCAGAAAACGGCCGTCCACGCACCAGTAGCGGTTGTAGCCCTGGGGCTGCGTGCCGCCCGAGCTGGCGGGATCCTGCATCACCGTGACCGGGGTGTACCGCTTGTAGGCCTCGTCGATGTAGGCCCAGGTAGCCTCGGTCTCGTCCACGTGCGCGTCTGCGTCGATGACTGGCATGGGCACTACATAGGACTCCTCCGTGACAGGTGTCAAGCATTCCTCCAAGCCGCAGAGCATGAGTATCGCGAAGCCGCTTCGATGCCCGGGAAGCAAGCGAACGCGGACACGACCCCCGTTACACCAGCCCGACCGGGACGGCATTGACAGAGTCGTCCAAGGGGACCGGCTGATCACTGAGACACACGACCGCCCCCTCGCCCACCGGTATGTCCAGCCGCCGTAGAGCAGCGAAGGCGGGCAACCAGGATCTCCTGGGCGAAGCTGATTTCTTGATCTCGACCGGATACAGGGTCCCATCGGCGACGAACAGCAGGTCCACCTCCCTGCCGTCCTTGTCGCGGTAGTAATATAACTGCGGCCTTCTCCCCCTGTGCCACCAGCTCTTCAGGATCTCGGCCACCACGTGGGTCTCGAAGATGGCTCCCGACATGGCTCCGGCCTCCAGGGTCTCGGGGGAAGTCCACTCCGTCAGATACGCGCACAAGCCGGTGTCGAGGAAGTACAGCTTCGGCCGTTTGACCAGACGTTTCGTGACGTTGGCATGATACGGCTGAAGCAGCTCGACCTGGAGGCTCGCCTGCAGGATCGAGAGCCAGTTTTTCGCGGTGTTGACGCTTACGTCGGCGTCGCGCGCCAGATCGGACAGATTGAGCATCTGAGCGGTTCGCGCCGCGCATGCCTTTAGAAAGCGGAGGAATGCCATTTCATTGCCGACCTGTGACAGGGCGCGGAGGTCTCGTTCAAGGTAAGTCTGCAAGTAGGAACTGTAGAACAACTCGCGGTCATGGATCGGGCCGGCAACCAGTCCGGGGAATCCACCAGTCCAGATATCGCAGTACACCTCGTCGAGGCCGCTCGCGCGAAGCGCCGGTTGGCGCTCGGCCAGAATGGGCAGCGTCGGCAGAAAAGGAGATACCGCCGCATCGCGTTGATGTCGCTCGCGGGAGGAGAAGCCCAGCAGGTTGATGATCCCGACCCGACCCGCCAGGGACTCGGAAACGCCCCTCATGGCCTGGAACTGTTGCGACCCCGTCAGCCAAAACAGCCCCGGCTGGGGGCTGTCGTCCACGATCACCTTGATCAGCGGCAACAGTCCGGGAGCATACTGAATTTCGTCGATGAGCACCGGCGGCCCGTACCGCTGCAAGAAGAGCGCGGGATCGTCATTTGCCAGATCGCGCAGCACCGGATTGTCGAGGGAGACATAACGACGAGCGTCTTCCGCAACGTGCCGCAGAAGGGTAGTCTTCCCGACTTGGCGCGGGCCGGTCAGCAGCAGCACGGGGAATTGCCGCGAAACCTCCAGCCAGTACGATTCGAGAGTGCGTGCGTAGTACATCGGCCAGTTTGCAATCATACAGCAAAGTAGTCGCCAGAACTACACTCTTTGTTAGGGCAAAGCGAAAATGTCCCCTTTTCCACAAAGCGAAAATGTCCCTTTCGGGCTACGGCCCCATTGGCTATTGACCGAACTGTCGATTCCGCGAACTCTGCGCCATCTGACCGGCCGGCGTTGGACCACCAAGCCGCCGCAGTGCTTGACCCCCTCCCCCGTATGGGCTGTATTGTGCCCACGGAGCGAACGACATGGCTGACGACTATCGCGTAATCGGCACGCCGGTCATACGTCCGGACGGCGCCGAGATGATCTCGGGGCAGGCGGTGTACGGGCCGGACGTGACCCAGCCGGGGATGCTGTGGGGCAAGATCCTCCGGAGCCCGCTGCCCCACGCGAGGGTCCGGTCCATCGACGTGGAGAAGGCCCGGCAGCTTCCCGGCGTCACCGTGATCACGGCGCGGGACGTCCCGGACCGGCGCTACGGCTACGCCATCGAGGACGAGCAGATCTTCGCGGTGGACAAGGTGCGCTACGTCGGCGAGCCGGTGGCCGCGGCCGCGGCGGCGGATGAGGAACGGGCGCTGGAGGCGCTTTCCCTTGTCGACGTGGACTACGAGGAGCTGCCGGCGGTCTTCACCGCCGCGGAGGCTTCGCGGGACGGCGCGCCCCTGGTCCACGAGGAGCTGGGGCCGGCCCGGTCGGTGTACCTGGCGTCGTGGAACCCGGTGCCGGGAACCAACATCATCCACCAGGCCTCCCACCATCGCGGCGACGTGGACGCGGCGCTGGCGAGGGCGGACTACGTGTTCGAGGACACGTTCCACGCCAGCCAGATCCATCACAGCTACATGGAGCCCCACGCCACCCTGGCGGCGGCCCGGGGCAACGCGGTGACGGTGTGGACCTGCAGCCAGGAGGTGTTCCAGCTCCGCACCCTGCTGGCCGGGCTGTTCGCCATTCCGGAAAGCCGCATGCGGGTGATCAACACCAAGGTGGGCGGCGGCTTCGGCGGCAAGATCGAGCCGCGGCTGGAGCCCGTGGCGGTGGCCCTGTCCATGCACAGCCGCAAGCCCGTGAAGATCGTCATGACCCGGGCGGAGGAGTTCACCGCCGCGGCCGGCTCGACCCCGGCCACGGTGACGGTCAAGACCGGGGTCACGAAGGACGGGACGCTGACGGCCCGGGACATCGATTTCCTGTGGGACACCGGCGCCCACGCCGAAGGCCTGCCCCCCAGCAACCGCGCCATGAAGGACGGCAACGGCCCCTACCGCGTCCACGACCTGCGGATTTCGTCCACCCTCGTCTACACCAACAAGATGCGCGGCACCCAGTTGCGCGGGCTGGGTGTGCCCGAGGGCGCCTTCGCCATCGAATCGCAAATGGACATGATCGCCGAGCGCCTGGGCATGGATCCGCTGGAGCTGCGGCTCAAGAACATCCTCGAGGAAGGCGACATCAACTCCATCGACGACGTGGTGCGGAGCATCGGCCTCCGGGAGTGCCTCGAAAGCGTGGCCAGGGAAATAGGCTGGAACGAGCCCAGGCCCGCCAACGTGGGCCGGGGCCTTTCGGTCATCGCCAAGTCCCCCACCACCCATTCGAGCATCTCCAGCGCCTACGTCCAGTTCAACGAGGATGGCAGCGTGCAGGTGCTGGTGGGGGCCTCCGAAATCGGCCAGGGGATGTCCGTGGTCATGTGCCAGATCGCCGCCGAGGTGCTGGGGCTTCCGGTGGAGGCGGTGGGCATCGCCAGCGCGGACACCGGCACCACGCCCTACGACCGCGGCACGTTCTCGAGCCGGGTGACCTTCTACACCGGCATGGCGGTGAAGCTCGCCGCGGAGGATGCGCGAAACCAGCTCCTGGAAGTGGCTTCCCGGATGGTGGAGATTCCCCAAGACGATCTCGCGGCGGCGGCGGAGCGCGTGGTGTCGCCCGCCCATCCGGAACTCTCGCTGCCGTTTCGCGAGGTCCTGGAACGGGCCCACAGCTACGAACGGCCGATTCTGGGCCGGGGCACCTACGGCGGCAAGGGCGACTACCCGACACTGCCCCACAAGGCCCAGCGCAAGGAGTACGTGCCGGGGTGGAAGTACGCGGCCCAGGCCGTGGAGGCGGAGATCGACGAGGAGACCGGCATCGTCCGGGTCCGCCGCATCGCCTCGGCCCACGACGTGGGCAAGAGCCTGAACCCCGTGAGCGTCGACGGCCAGATCATCGGCGGCGTGGTCATGGGCCTGGGTTACGCCCTGCACGAACGGCTGCAGTTCGACCAGGGGCGGATCGTCAACCCCTCGTTCATGGACTACAAGATCCCGTCGAGCCAGGAGATCCCGGAAATAAAGCCCATCGCCGTGGAGGTGCCGCTGCCGGAAGGTCCGTTCGGCGCCAAGGGCATCGGCGAGCTGGCCATCGTCGGCATCGCGCCCGCCATCGGTAACGCCATCCACGAGGTCTTGGGCGTCAGGCTGAAGGAACTGCCGCTGCATCCCGAACGGGTGCTGGACGCGGTGGAGAGTCAGCGGAAGGTCAACGGGCAGTGAGAGATCGACCATGGAATGCAAGCTGATCCGGCCCGCCGACCTGGACAAGGCGCTGGCGGCGCGCGAACAGTACACGCACGACGCCCTGCCCATCGCCGGCGGGCAGTCGCTGCTGGTGATGATGCGGAACCGGCTGGTGGCGCCTGCGGCCTTGATCGACCTCGAGCCCATCGAGGCTCTTCGCGGCGTCGAGGTGAGTTCCGCCGGTATTTCCATCGGCGCCATGAGTACCTGCCGGCAGTTGATCGCGTCGCCGGTGCTGGGCGAAGAGGTCGGCGTGCTGCCGGAAGCGGCCCGGCAGGTAAGCTCCAACGCAGTGCGGAACCTCGGCACCATCGGCGGCAACGTGTGCCACAACGAGCCCGGCGCCGACCTGCCGCCTGCACTGCTGGCGCTGAACGCCCGCGCCGCGGTGCGGCGGCGCGCCGAGGCCCGTGAAGTGCCGCTGGCGGAGTTCTTCACGGGGTACTTCGAGACCGTGCTGGAGCCGGACGAGATCCTCTGCCGCATCGACATCGAACATCCGCCCGAGGGTGCGGCCGGGGTCTACCTGAAGCACGCCATCAGCCCCGAGGACCTGGCGATGGTGGGTGTCGCCGCCGTGGTGGTGCCGGACGGCAAGCAGACCGGCGGCGTGGCGGAGGTGCGCATCGGCATCGGCGGAGCGGCGCCGGTTCCGCTCCGGGCTGTCCGGACCGAGGCGGCACTCAAAGGCGCGGTGCTGAACCCGGAAACGGCCCGGGCGGCGGGAGAGACGGCCGCCACGGAAGTGGACCCCCCTTCGGACCCGCACGCCAGCGCCGATTACCGCCGCAAGATGGTGTCGGTCTTCGTCCGCCGGGCGCTGCTACAGGCGGCGCGCCAAATCGAGGAGAACGGCCATGGCGCTGCTTGAGCTCAAGGTCAACGGCCAAGAGGTCCAGGTGGAAGCACCGGACACCGCGCTCCTGCTGGACGTGTTGCGGGAACGGCTGGCCCTGACCGGCGCCAAGCGCGGCTGCGAAACCAGCCACTGCGGCTGCTGCACCGTGCGCGTGGACGGCATGGCGGTCCACAGTTGCGTGGTGCTGGCCGCGCGCTGCGAGGGAAAAGAGATCGCCACCGTAGAGGGGTGCGGCGACGGCATGGAGCTCGACCGGCTCCAGCGGCTGTTCCTGGAACACGGCGCCGTCCAGTGCGGCTATTGCGGGCCGGGAATGCTCATGGCCGCACAGGCCCTGCTGGAACGGAATCCCGCCCCGACCCTGGACGAGGTGAAAAAGGGACTGGACGGCAATCTGTGCCGCTGCACGGGATACACTCCGATCTTCGACGCCATCCTGGCATACGGCCGCGGTGAGTAGCGCGTCACAGCACACCGCCCCCGCATCCAACAGAGCCCCCGTCGCCGTCGCCGGGGTGATGGTGGCGGTCTTTCTCTTCGCCATCGACGCCACCATCGTGAGCAGCGCCATGCCCACGGTGGTCTCCCAACTCGGCGGCCTCGACCTCTACAGTTGGGTTTTCTCCGTCTACATGCTCACCTCGGCATTGGCCACGCCGATCTTCGGCAAGCTCTCGGACCTCTACAGCCGGCGCACCCTGATTTTGCTCGCCATCGGCGCTTTCGTGGTGGGCTCGGTCGCTTGTGGCGCGGCCCAGAGCATGACCCAGCTCATCGTGTTCCGCGCCGTGCAGGGCATGGGAGGCGGCGCGGTGTATGCCCTCGCGTTCATCATCGTGGGGGTGGTTTTCCCCGCCGAACAGCGCGCGCGGATGCAAGGGCTCATCGCCAGCGTGTGGGGCGTCGCCTCCGTGCTCGGCCCGGCCGGTGGCGGGTTCATCGCCGAGTACTGGGACTGGCGCTGGATCTTCTGGATCAATCTGCCCCTGGGAGTCGCCGCGGCCGGGCTCATCATCGCGGGTTTTCGGGAGCAGCGCGCCGAAGGCGCGCGCCGGTCGCTGGATCTGGCGGGCGCCGCGATCCTTCTCTCCACCCTGATGCTGTTGTTTTACGGCCTTCTGGTAGCCGCCAACCAGGTCGATCTCATCACCGCGGAGTCCATCGCCGTGGTGGTGGGGGTCGTGGTGCTGCTGGGGCTCTTCATCGCCATCGAGGGCAAGGCCAGGGATCCGCTGCTGCCCATGGCGCTGTTTCGGCTGCCGGACTACAGCCGCCCCGCCGCCCTCAGCCTGCTGGCGGCCATGGGCATCTTCGGGGTCATCGGGTTCCTGCCGTTGTACGTCCAGGGCGCCCTGGGCGGAAGCGCCACGCTGGCCGGCCTGACCCTGCTGCCCTTGAGCGTGGGTTGGACAGCCGGAAGCCTTATCGCCGGCCGGGTCGCTCCGGTATGGGGATACCGCAACGTCTGCGCCACCGGTATGGCCCTGATGGTCACCGGCTACATCCCGTTCATGGCGCTGGAAGAGGCCGGCGGCATGATCGTCATGCTGATCGCGACCAGCGCGGCCGGCACCGGCATGGGGATGACCAACGTCACCGCGCTGGTGGCCGCCCAGGGCGCGGTGCCGTTCAGGAATCTCGGAGTCGCCACCTCCACGGTCATGCTCTTCCGCACCATCGGCGGCGCCCTCATCCTGAGCATCATGGGCAGCATCCTGCTGCAACGCATGAACGCCACCTTCACCGTCATCGCCGCGGACCTGAAGGCCTCGGTGCCGGAATCGGTGCTCCAGAAGCTCCTGAACCCGCAAAACCTCCTCGATCCTGCCACCCGCGCGCAGATACCTGCCGATATCATGCCCACGCTCATCGGCGCCCTCGTGAACGCGCTATGGTGGGCTTTCCTGGTGGGCCTGGCGGCGACGGTGGCGGGACTGGTTCTGAGTTGCTTCCTGGAAGGCAAGCGTTCCGCGTGAAACCGGCAATGCGGAACGGGTTTTGATCCGCGGCCGCTCCTAGTCCTGCGCCGCGAGCAGTTCCTCCAACGCATAGAGTGTCCTTTGTGGGAACTGTTCCAGCGGGTAGTAGCGCGTCACCATATCCAGCGCCGTCCGATAGTCGGTCAGATTCAGGTAGCGGAGAAGAAACCGCACATCGGCTTCGTCGTGGAATTCCTCGCCGAGGCGCATCGCCAAGCACTTCATCGCCAGCAAATACTCGGGAGCGGCCGTCAGCACGCGCAGGTTGGACGCCTCCAGATACGGATCGAAATCGCCCTTGGGACTCAGGTAGCCCTTGACCGCGTCATTGAGCCAATCAGGGGACATCCCGGACGAGGCGGCAATGCGTTGAGCGGCTTGGCGTACTTCCCTCGCCGGCCTGAAAAAAGCATCGATATCCTTGGTGGACCGGCGGGCATCGAATACCAGACACATGACCGCGCCGCCAACGAGGTACACCTCCCCCGTGATTCCGTTGCGGAAAAGTTCCTGATTGAGGCGCTGGAACAGCCGTTCGATGTCGCGTCTGGAATACTGCATCAGACCCGCTGCCCAACGCTGCTGTCGACGAACAGATTCCGCCGCCGGAACGGAGCCGGCGAATTGGTCAAGAGATGCAGCCGTAAGCTCTTCAACGACGAGGCAAACCACGGCCGTTCCAACGCCGGCACCGCCCGGGTCCAACCCGGCGGCAGGACTCTCTTCGACATGGCCGCGTGTTCGATCATCGCTGCCAGGTAGCCCGCTTCAAACGCGGGAAGGCGTGTTTCCGGCGAATGTTCGACCGCGCGCTTGAACTCCTCTCCGTTCAGCCCGCCGAGAAGGTCGTGCAACTCGGCGAATATGTACGAGCGCTGGTTGGAGCGCGTCACAAGCTCCATGCACAGAGCCTGAAATTCACGTTCGACCGGCGGCAGCACGAGGTTGAGCACCCAATTGGACACGTCCATTCCCGCGTTTGCCGCGCGTTCCTGAATACGCGCCTTGTCTTCCGCGCTAATGCGGATCTGAAGCTGCCGGTTCTTGCTCACGGAGAACATGATAAGGGCAAGCCAAGAAGGTGTCAATACGCTGTATTGACATAGGTGACAACGTGGCCCGATTCCACGTTGACGTTCCCCAGGCTCTTGGCTATGCTTCACGCAGCCAGTCACCCAACTCGAAACGCCAGACCGGAGGAGCCAGTGACAACGACGCCCGCCTTCACCGAAGAGACCCTCGACATAGCCGGAACATCGCTGCAATTGCGGCGCGGCGGCTCCGGTGCGCCGCTGCTGATCCTCCACGGCGAGTTGGGCGTACCCGACTGGCTGCGGACCCACGAGCTTCTGGCCGGGCACTACTCGGTGTACGTTCCGTCCCTGCCGGGCTTCGGCTCCTCGTCTTTTCCGGATTGGCTGATGTCGGTGCGGGACCTGTCCGCCTGGGTCAGCTGGTTCGTACGGGACTACGGCCTGTCGACTCCGCTCAACGTCATCGGCTTTTCCCTGGGAGGCTGGATCGCCGCCGAGCTTGCGACCGCCAACAGCCACATCTTCTCGAAAATGGTTCTGGCGGGAGCGGCCGGCATCAAGCCTCGGGAGGGGGAGATCTGGGACTACTTCCTGCACTCCGCCAAGGACGCATTCCAGCAGTCCTTCCACGACCGCGAATCGGCCGAATACCTGAAATACTACGGCAAGGACTGGTCTCCGGACGAGGCCGACCAGGTAGAGAACAACCGGGAGGCGGCCATCCGCTACCTCTGGCGTCCCTACATGCACAGCATCACGTTGCCGGACCTCCTCCCGGCCATCGCGACCCCGACCCTGCTCGTATGGGGCGGGCGGGACGGCATCGTCCCCATCAGCAGTTGCGAGCTCTACAAGCAAGGAATACCGGGCGCGCAGGCCGCGGTCCTGGAGAACTGCGGACACATGCCCGAGATGGAGAAACCGGAAGAGTTCACCAAGACGGTCCTTGAATTCCTGGGAGGTTGATATCGATGTTCATAGGCCATTTTACGGAGCAACCCTGGCAGAAGGAAGACTGGCCCGCGGCCTGGGGGTCCGGTGTCATGGAGGTGAGCAACAGCGAGTACGACCCCTTTCGTGCTTCCGGCCTCTACAACCGCTACCTGGACGAAAAGGTCTACGCCGAGGAGATGGGCTTCGACGGGATCATGGTCAACGAGCACCACAGCGCCCCGTTCTGCATGAACAGCGTGGCCAACGTGACCTCCTCCATTCTCGCGCGCATCACCAACAAGGCCAAGATCCTGATCCTCGGCAACATTCTGCCCATCCACGACGATCCCCTGTGGCTGGCCGAGCAGATCGCGATGATCGACGTGATTTCCAAGGGCCGCCTGATCCCCGGCGTGGTGCGCGGCGGCGGCAGCGAGAGCCTGACGCACAACGTGCCCCCGCACTTCAACCGCGAGCGTTTCGAAGAGGCCCATGACTTCCTCGTCAAGACATGGACCACCCCCGGCCCGTTCCGCTGGGAGGGCAAGCACTTCCACTACCGGTACGTGAACCCCTGGGCGGTGCCGTTGCAGAAGCCCTATCCGCCCATCTGGGTGCCCGGCACTTCCAGCCGGGAGACCGTGGAGTGGGCGGCCCGCCATCGTTATCCCTACATCATGCTGGCCAGCCAGATCGATCTGACCCAGCAGATGTACAAGATCTACCATGACACCGCCCGGGAAGAGGGCTACGAAGCCGGGTCCCAGCATCTCGGCTTCATGTTCTTCTTTCACGTGGAGGAAACGGAAAAACGGGCCATGGAGGTGGGCCGGACCCTGACCCAGGGCGTGCGGAGCCCCTACGATCCCGGTGCGCAGAGGCCGCGGCCCTATATCGCGGGCCCGCCGGGAATCGCCACCCGCAGCGCCCGGGCGCTGCGGCGCAAGATGACGGCCGCGGACTCGTCCGGCCGCACCCGCGCGGGAGCGAGGGCGACCTTCGAAGACCAGGTGGCCACCCACGGCATGGTCGTCGGCACGCCCGACAGCGTCATCCCCAAGGTGCGCTACATCATGGAGCAACTGCGGCCGGGAACCATCATCTTCCGCACCGGCGACGGCGCCATGGACCACGAGTCGCAGATGCGCACCCTCAAGCTCATGGGCGAGGAGGTCATGCCCAAGCTTCGGGAGATCGCCGACGAGCTGGGACTCCCCGGTCCTTACGATATCGACCCGAGGACCAACGAGCCGCTGGCCGCCATGGCTTCATAGACAGATCCTATGGGCCTGCGCCAGGTCACAGGCCGGGAGGTAACTCATGTTCATCGGCCACTTCACCGAAGAGCCCTGGCAGGTAGACAACTGGCCCGAGGAATGGGGCACCGGCATCCACAAGGTCAGCAACGCCGAGTACGACCCCAAGCGCGCCGCCAACCTGTACAACCGCTACCTTGACGAGAAGGTCTACGCCGAGGAGGTGGGTTTCGACGGGCTGATGGTCAACGAGCACCACAGCGCGCCCTTCTGCATGAACGGCGTCGCCAACGTGCAGGCTTCGATCCTCGCCCGCATCACCAGCAAAGTGAAGATCCTGCTGCTCGGCAACATCCTGCCCATCCACGATGACCCGCTGTGGCTGGCCGAGCAGCTCGCCATGATCGACGTCATCTCCCGCGGCCGGCTGATTCCGGGGATCGTGCGCGGCTCCGGCGGCGAGAGCATCAGCCACAACATCCCGCCCCACTACAACCGCGAGCGCTTCGAGGAGGCCCACGACTTCCTCATCAAGACCTGGACCACCCCCGGCCCCTTTCGCTGGGAGGGCAAGCACTTCCACTACCGGTATGTGAACCCCTGGGCGGTCCCGTATCAGAAGCCTCACCCGCCCATCTGGGTGCCCGGCACTTCCAGCCGGGAGACCGTGGAGTGGTGCGCCCGGCACCGCTATCCCTACGTCATGCTCTCGACGCAACTCGAACTCACCCGAGAGATGTACAAAGTCTACTACGAGACGGCGGAGGAGGAAGGCTATGCGGCCGGTCCGCAGCACATGGGCTACATGTTCTTCGTGCACGTGGAGGAGACGAAGGCCAGGGCCATGGAGGTCGGGCGCACCCTGACCCAGGGCGTCCGTAGCCCCTTCGACCCCGGCGTCCAGAGGCCCATTCCGTGGATCATGAGCCCTCCGGGCCTGAACACCCGGACGGCGGTGGCCCTGCGCCGCCAGATGGTGGCCCCCGACGCCAAGGGACGTACGCGGGCCGGCGCGCTGGCCTCTTTCGAGGACCAGGTGGCCACCCGGGGGATGATCGTGGGCACCCCCGAGCAGTGCGTCGAGGACATCCGCTACATCATGGAGTACCTGCGGCCGGGCATCATCATCTTCCGCACCGGGGACGGCGCCATGGACCACGAATCGCAGATGCGCACCCTCAAGCTCATGGGCGAAGAGGTCCTGCCCGCCATGCGCGACATCGCCAAGGAGCTGGACCTGCCCGGGCCTTACGAAGTGAACCCCGCCACCAATGAGGCGGTGGCGGCGTTGGCGTCCTGAGGCACGACCGCCATGTTGCGTGGAACTGGCGTGGGATGGAAAGATCTCCATCCCCGAGGCTGAGACAACTCGACGGCTCTTCTCGCTGACAGCAGACCGCCCTCGCTCATGACGTGAAGTCTGTCTCGTACAGGTCGTAGTGCGACTTGTGCATGCCCAGACTGTCGTAAGTCTGCTGGGCGCTGGTGTTCGTGCGCTCCACATAGAGCCGTATGCCGCAGACGTCGCCGCGGGCGCCCGCGAGGCTCAACACTTGGCCGTACATGGCGCGATAGACGCTCCGACGCCGCCAGCCGGCATCGACGAAAACGCTCTGGATCCACCAGAAGGTGGCGTTGCGCCAATCGCTCCACTCATAGGTGATGAGCAGGCTTCCGACGACCGGGCCGGTGCCGCCTTCGGCGGCGCCGGCAACGGCTACCAGGTAAAAGCCCTTCTGCGGCGCATCGAACACGGCGGCTATGCCCTGCAGCAACGTTGCCGCATCCAGCGTCTTGCCTTCCGTCTCCAGTGCCATCGCCTGCTGGAACGCTGCGATACGCTCTGCGTCTGCCAAGGTTGCATTCCGCACGCGTAGGTTGGTCATGGCTTTTGACCCCTCAATCCGCCTCCAACAGCGGCGCCAGCACGGCCCAGACATTGTCCAGCAGCAGCGGCTGCGCCCGGGCGCTGGGATGGATGCCGTCCCGCTGCATCATCTCCTCGTCGGTGGCGAACCCTTCGAGCAGGAACGGCACCAGCGCGGCGCCGGTCTCGGCCGCTACGTCCGGGTACATCCCGCGGAACGCTTCCGTGTAGCGCGGCCCCAGATTGGGCGGCATCTGCATGCCGGCCAGCACCGGCTTTGCGCCGGCGGCGAGGACGGCCTCGGTCATGGCCAGCAGGTTGGCGCGGATGGAGGTTACCGGGTAGCCGCGCAGGCCGTCGTTTCCGCCCAGCTCGATGATGACGATATCGGGTCTGTGGACCGCCATCGTCTTGGGCAGGCGGGCCAGCCCGCCCACGGTGGTGTCGCCGCTGATGCTGGCGTTGACCACGTGATGGCGCGGGCCCAATCGCTGCCGCAGCAATTGCACCCAGCCGGGCTCGCCGTTCTCGGTTTGAAGTCCGTACGCGGCGCTGATACTGTCGCCTATGACCAAGACGGTCTTGCCGGCATCCGCCGCCGGCTGGCCGCCCGCGGCGAGGGCCGCCAGGACCAGCAAGCTCCGCAACCACCTTTTCCGGGAAACCCGCCGCCGTCTAATCTGGAAGCGCTTCATGTCGGGATACAGCCTCATGCCGGAATGCATATTGCGAGCCAGCGCCGTGGTCAAGCGGGTACCCACCGCCGAGGGTGAGCTGACCATCCTGGACAGCATCGATCTCGCCGTCGACGCCGGCGCGCGGGTAGCGGTGGTGGGTGAATCCGGCTCCGGCAAGACCACCCTGTTGAGCATCCTCGCGGGCCTCGATCTTCCCACCAGCGGGGGCGTGTGGCTCGACGGCGACGAGATCACCGCGCTGGACGAAGAGCAGCGCGCCCGCGTGCGCGCGCGTTGCGTGGGCTTCGTGTTCCAGTCCTTTCAACTCATCGACAGCCTGACCGCGCTGGAGAACGTGATGCTGCCCTTGGAGCTGCGCGGCGAACGGCGCGCGCGCGACGAGGCCAGGGATTTCCTGGAACGCGTGGGCCTCTCCGCGCGGACCACACACTACCCGCGCCAACTGTCAGGCGGGGAGCAGCAACGCGTGGCCATCGCGCGCGCGTTCGCATCCGGCCCGAAGGTGCTGTTCGTGGACGAGCCCACCGGCAACCTCGACACCGCCACCGGCGCCAGGATCGTAGAACTGCTGTTCGATCTGAACCAGGAGGCGGGGACCACGCTGGTCATGGTGACCCACGATGCCGCCCTCGCCGGCCGGTGCGCCGACGTCGTCACCCTGCACGCCGGCCGCATGCGGCTTCCGGGGGAGCCCGCGCCATGACCCTGCGGCTGGCGCTGCGTTTCGCGGCGCGCGACTGGCGCGCCGGGGAGTTGCGCCTGCTGCTGGCGGCGCTGGTCCTGGCGGTGGGTGCGGTCACCGCCGTGAGCCTGTTCGTCGACCGCCTGCAGCGAGCGCTGGTGGCCGAGTCGGCGACGCTCCTGGGCGCCGACCGCGTCATCGATTCTTCGCGGGCGATCCCCCAACGTTTCCGCGAGCTCGCGGCCGCGCGCGGGCTCGCCCTGGCGGACCTGATCCGTTTTCCCTCCATGGTGTTCGCGGCCGGCTCGGACCGCAGCCTGCTCGCCAGTGTCAAGGCGGTGACCGATGGCTATCCCCTGCGCGGCAGCCTGCGGGTGGCGGACCAACCGTTCGCCGGCGGCCGGCGCGCCGACGGGCTGCCCGCCCGCGGCGAAGTGTGGCTGGAGTCGCGCCTGTTCCCGGCGCTGGGCGTCAAGGTGGGGGACACGGTGTCCGTCGGCTATGCGCAGTTCACCGTGGCGGCCGTACTGGCGTCGGAACCGGACCGCGGCGGCGGCTTCCTGGAATTCGCGCCACGTCTCCTGATGCGCGCCGAGGACGTGCCGGCCACCCGTGTGATACAGCCCGGCAGCCGGATCCGCTACCGCCTTCAGTTGGCGGGCGACGACGACGGGCTGCGGTCCCTCCACGGCGCCATCCGTGACGAGTTGGCCCCGGGCTACCGCTGGCGCGACGTCCGCGGCGCCAACGCCCGTATCCGCAACGCCCTGGAACGCTCCGAAAGCTTCCTGCTGCTGGGCGGCCTGCTGACCGTGCTCTTGGCGGGCGTTGCCGTGGCTCTGAGCGCCCATCGCTACGCACGAAGACACTACGACCACGTGGCGGTGCTGAAAACCCTGGGGGCCACCCCCGGGGAGATCCAGAGGGGCTATACCCTGGTGCTCCTGATCATCGGCGCCGCCGGCGCCGGCGCTGGCCTGGCCTTCGGCGGCCTGGCCCATCTCGGCATCATTGCGGCGCTCCGGGGATTTCTCCCGGTGTCGCTGCCGGCGCCGGGGGCCTGGCCGGCATGGATGGGGCTTTTGACCGGCTTCATCTGCGTGCTCGCCTTCGGCCTGCCGCCGCTGCTGGGCCTGCGCCGCGTTTCGCCCATGCGCGTCATCCGCCGGGACCTGGCGCCGGACGCGGCCTCGGCGATGACCTACGGCTTCGCCACTGCCGGCGGCGTGGGGCTCCTGATCTGGTATAGCGGAAATGCCGCCCTCACGGCCTGGGCGCTGGGGGGCGCCGTGGCGACGGTGGCCGTATTCGGCGGTCTCGCCCTGATGCTGCTGCGGGGGGGTCGCGCCGTGGGCATGCAGGCCGGCAGCGTCTGGCGGCTGGCCCTCGCCGGCCTGCATCGCCGCCATCGCGAGAACGTCGCGCAGGTGGTGATCTTCGGCGCCGCCATCATGCTGCTGCTCATCATGGTGCTGGTGCGCACGGCGCTGATCGACGAATGGCGGGCGCGGATTCCGGAACGCGCCCCCAACCACTTCGTGATGAACGTGGCGCCGGCCGAGGCGGGTCCCGTGCAGGCCATGCTGGCGGCCCGCACCGGCTACGACGGCAGGCTGTTCCCCATGATCCGCGGACGGATCACCTCGGTGAACGGCATCGCGGCCGACGCGTGGGAACGGCGGCGGGGCGAGGGCCCGGACGGGCGGCCGGAACGCGGAGGCCGGGGCCGTCCCGGAATCCGGCGCGAACGCAACCTGACGTTCCTGGCGGACGTGCCCGACCACAACGTGGTGGTGGACGGCGCTTGGTGGTCCGCCGGAGCCGCGCCCTCGGCATCGCTGGAGGAGGACTACGCGGCATCCCTCGGACTGGCGGTGGGCGACTCCCTGACCTTCGATGTCGGCGGCCTGCCGCTGACCGCCGCCGTCACCAATACCCG
This sequence comes from uncultured Binatia bacterium (SeqCode), assembly GCA_965215605.1. GTDB lineage: Bacteria > Desulfobacterota > Binatia > UBA9968 > JAJDTQ01 > JAJDTQ01. The sequence goes on from OZ244070.1 coordinate 936,827, forward strand.
GCGCGTCCAGTGGGACAGCCTGCAGCCGAATTTCTTCATCATCCTGTCGCCGGGAGCCCTCGAAGGCCAGCCCGCCACCTACATGACCAGCTTCTACCTGCCGCCGGAGCGCAAGCCGTTCCTCAACGACCTGCTTTCGAACTACCCCACCGTATCGGTCATCGACGTCGACCAGATCATTGCGCACCTGCGCCGCATCATCGCGCGGGTCGCCCAGGCCGTGGAGCTGATGCTGGCGCTCGTTCTGTGCGCGGGGGTGCTGGTGTTGATCGCGTCCATCCAGTCGAGCCGGGACTCGCGGCTGAAGGAGCTGTCGCTGCTGCGCGCCCTGGGCGGGACTCGCCGGCGTATCACCGGCGCGCTGGTGATCGAGTTCGCGGCCCTCGGTCTATTCGCGGGCACCGTCGCCGTCATCGGCGCGGAGATCACGACCTTCATCCTCAACAGCCAGGTATTCGATCTCCCGACCAGATTGCACCCCCGCCTCTGGGCCGCGGGGCCGCTGTTCGGCATGCTGGTGGTCACCGCCGTCGGCTACCTCGGCACCCGCGGGCTCGTCCATGCGCCGCCGGCCACGGTGCTGCGCGAGGTCTGACCGCCACTCCCGCGCGATCGATCCTGGCACGCGGCGGGGCGGGTTGCCGGTGTCGTGTCCGGCAAATTCCTGTGATAAGTTGCGCAGGATTTTTTTAGGAGTACGACCATGATTGAACCACGAACGGCTCGAATTTTCCGCGGACTCGCGATCTGTTTCTGGCTGCTGGCGATCTCGAACTTCTCCAAACCTCTTCAACTGAGCGAGCACAGCGGTCTCGTTCTGTTCGGGACCCGCTTGACGGGCGGTGACGCCGTGTTGTGGAGCGTCGTGTTCGGCCTCTACCTGGCGGTCTACGGCCTGGGAGTTTGGCGCATGAAACGCATCGTGATCGGGATGGCCCACGCCTACGCGCTCTACGTGGTCGTGAATCTGTTCCTGTACTGGACCAACAACCCGCCGCCGTCGGGCGCCGACGTGATACTGGCGGTGCTGTACTCCCTGGTCGCCGTGGGCGTGTCCGCGGGTTCGGCGGTGCTGCTGAGCCTGCACCGGAAGGAACTGGGATAGAATCTCCCGGTTGATTGTACCGTGTTCGAGGAGGGCATCCGTGCCGACCATCACCGCGTCCGACGGCACCCGTCTCTACTATGAAGCGTCGGGGCGGGGCGTCCCCATCGTGTTCGTCCACGAGTTCGCCGGCGACCACCGGAGCTTCGAGCCACAGGTGCGTTTCTTCTCGCGCTCCAACCGCTGCATCGCCTTCGACGCCCGCGGCTACCTGCCGTCCGACGTGCCCGAGGCTCCCGAGGCCTACAGCCAGGACAGCGCCCGGGACGACGTGGTGGCGGTGCTCGACGGGCTCGGGCTCGACAAGGCGCACATCGTCGGGCACTCCATGGGCGCCTATACCGCGCTCCACGTGGCCATCCACCATCCCGGGCGTTGCCTGTCCTTGGCCGCCATCGGCTGCGGTTGGGGTTCGAACCCCGCCGAACGCGAGGAGCGCGCCGCCATGTGCGCGGACATCGCGCGCATGTTCCGCGAGGAACCCATGACGCAGGCCGCGGCCCAGTACGCCCGCTACCCCATGCGCAGGCCCTTCGAATCCAAGGACCCGCGAGGCTTCGCCGAATTCGAGAAGACGCTCGCGGACCATTCGCCCATGGGACTGGCCCTCACCATGTCCCAGGTCCAGGGCCTGCGCCCCACGCTGTGGGATTTGGAGAAACCCTTGTCGCGTCTCGACGTTCCGCTGCTGGTCATGGTCGGTGACGAGGACGACCCGTGCGTGGACGGCAGCCTGTTTCTCAAACGCACCGCGCCCACGGCCGCCTTGGTGGTGGTACCGCGCTCGGGCCATACCCTGACCCTGGAAGAACCCACCGCCGTCAACGCCGCCCTGGCGGAGTTGTTCAGCGCCGTCGCCGACGGCTCGTGGATGGCGCATCGGAGGGAGAGGTGAGCGACGTGACGTTGGCCGGGGGAGCCATGCGGCTCTCCGCTGCCGGGGGCGTCGCCGAGCTGCGGCTTTGCAGCGGCGAAAGCCGCAACGCGCTTTCCTCGGCCATGTGGACCGAACTGCGGCGCTTCGCCAAGGACGTCGCCCATGATCGCGACACCCGCGTGCTCCTGCTGGCCGGCGACGACACGGTTTTCTCGTCCGGCGCCGATATCCGGGAGTTCGCGAGCCTTCGGGCCCCGGGCGCCACCCGTGCCTACGACGACCTGGTGGAGAGCGCCCTGCGCGCGCTGGAGGCGGTGCCGCAGCCGACCCTGGCCTGCATCGCCGGCCCATGCGTCGGCGCCGGAGCGTCGCTGGCGTGCGCGTGCGACCTGCGCATCGCCGCGGAGGACGCTTGGTTCATGGTGCCCGCGGCGCGCCTGGGGCTCGGTTACGACCCGCGCGGCATTGCCCGCTTCGTGCGGGCGTTCGGGGACTCCGCAGCCCGAGGACTGCTGCTGGGCGCCCAGCGCTGCGAGGCGCGCACGGCCCACGCCCAGGGAGTTGTGCATCGCCTGGTCAAGCCCGGCACCGTGATCGAAGAAGGCCGGCGCTTGGCCCGCGCCATGGCCGGGAACGCGCCGTTGACCGTGCAAGCGGCCAAGGCCGCGCTCGAGGCCCTGGCGCGGGGAGAGGACGGCGGCAGCGAAGCGCTCCGCCGGCGTGCCCTCGACGCGGATGCCAGCGCGGACTATGCCGAGGGCTTGGCGGCATTCGGGGAAAATCGCAAGCCCGAGTTCCGGGGCCGCTGACCGGCCTATCGAGCCACTGCCTTGTTTGGAAGTCTCAACAGAATCGTCTTGATGTCGTTGCGGATGATCTTCAACTCACCGTCGATGCGCTCAAACCTGGCATCGATCGCTTCGAACCTCGCAAGATCGGGCGGTCAATTACTTTCTTTAGAGGGCAGACCATGACGAGCGGCAATCTCATTCACGCCCTGTACGGCCACCGTAGGAGTCTCGACCCGGCCTTCGTCTTGCCGGATGGCCCTTCCCTATCTACGGGCGAGGTCTTGGCGGCCATCGACAAGGCCGCCGCCGCCCTGACAGCCTGCGGCGTCAAGGCGGGCGACCGGGTCTCGGTCAGAGTCGGGAAATGCGTCGAGGCCGTGTTTCTCGCCCATGCCTGTTTCAAGACGGGTGCCATCCTCCACCCCATGAACACCGCCTATACGCCGCGGGAGGTGGAGGCTCTGCTGGCGGACGCTCGACCCGCTCTGTTCGTCTGCGACCCCGACGAAATAGCGACGTTCGGGGCCGCGGCAACACGGCACGGTTTCCGGATGGAGGGGCTCCGCGGCAGCGGGGGCTCCTTTGGCGATCTGGTCCGCGCATCCGGCACCGGAGCGGAGGCGGTGGAGTTGCCCGACGACGCGCCGGCGGCGCTGCTCTACACGTCCGGCACCACCGGCCGGCCCAAGGGCGCCCTCATCACCCACGGAAACCTGACCGCCAGCGCCAGGGCGCTGGTGGAGGTGTGGCGATTGGGCGGCGAGGACGTCCTCTTGCACGCCCTGCCGGCCTATCACGCCCACGGACTCCTCACCGCCATCAACGTCTTGCTGACGGCGGGCGGCGCCATCTGCTTCGTCCCCCGGTTCGAGGCCGAAGCGGTGCTCCGGGAGTTGCCTCGCTGCACCGTCATGATGGGGGTGCCGACTCACTACGCGCGGCTATTGAAGGAACCGGGCCTGCGCGAAGCCGTGACGGGAGCGTTTCGCCTGGCCATCTCCGGCTCGGCGCCGTTGCCGCCGGACATCGCGCACCGGTTCCGGCAGGTGACGGGCATGGAGATCATCGAGCGATACGGCTCCACCGAAGCCGCCATCATCACCGCGGTCCCACCCGGCACCGCCGGACGGCGCGGCTGGGTGGGCTGGCCGCTGCCGGGGGTGTGCGTGCGGGTGGCCAACGAGGACGGGCGCTTCGAATCCGCCGCCACCGGCGTGCTGGAGACCCGCGGCCACAACGTCTGCGCCGGCTACTGGAACCGGCCCGAGGAACGGGCGTTTGCCGACGACGGTTGGTTCGTGACCGGCGATGTGGCGGAGATCGACGATGAGGGATGCGTCCGCATCCTGGGACGGGAGACCGACGTCGTGATCTCCGGCGGGCTGAACGTCTACCCCAAGGAGGTGGAAGACGCCCTGGACCGTGCCTCGGGCGTCGCCGGGTCCGCCGTCTTCGGCGTGCCCCACCCGGATTTCGGGGAAGCCGTCGTGGCGGTGGTGGAGTACCCGGTGCCCGCATCGTTCGACGAAAGCGCGTGCATCGGCTATCTCAAGACCGAGTTGGCGCCGTACAAGGTGCCCAAGCGGATCATCGCGGCGGACTCCATCCCGCGCAACGACCTCGGCAAGGTGGCCAAGGCGGCCTTGCGCAAGGCTCACGGCGGCCTGTTCGCGGCGGAAAAGGAACGCAAGGCGGACTGACGGGAGAAGGCACATGGACCTGGAGCTTCAGGGCAAGACGGCCGTCGTCACCGGCGGCAGCGAGGGCATCGGCAAGGCCATCGTGGCGGCGTTGGCGCGGGAAGGCGTAGACGTGGCCCTGTGCGCGCGTCGGGCGGGGCCGCTGGAAGAGACCGCCGGGGCGGTGGCAAGCGCCACCGGCCGGAAGATCGTCCCCATCACCGCGGACCTGACCCGGGACGAGGATGCCCGCCGGTTCATCCAGGCCGCTGCGCAGGCGTTGGGGCGCATCGACATCCTGGTGAACAACGCGGGCGCCGCGCCGGGCGGGGTCATCGAGAACCTGACGGAGGACGACTGGGCGCTGGCGCTGCAGCTCAAGTTCATGGGGTACGTCCGCTGCATGCGCTACGCGCTCCCCATCATGCGGAAGCAGGGCGGCGGGCGCGTGGTGAACCTCATCGGCAACGACGGCGTCAAGACCTCCTACTGGGAAGTGGCGCCGGGGGCGGCCAACGCCGCCGGGCAGAACCTGACCAAGTCCCTCGCCGGCCAGTACGGCAAGCACGGCATCAGTTTCGCGGCGGTGAATCCGGGTCCGGTCCGCACCGAACGCTGGGTTGGCCTGGTGGAGGCCATGTCCCGGGACATGGACCTCCCCTACGAGGTCGCCGACCAGTTGGCCCCCCGGTCCATCCCCCTGGGGCGGATTGCGGAACCCCATGAAGTAGCCAACCTCGTCGTCATGCTGGCGTCACCGCTGATGCACTTCGTCAACGGCACGATGATCGAGATCGACGGGGGCCAGGAAAAGGCCCTGATGGACCGTTCCCGTGACCGCCGTTGACGTCCACGCGCATTTCGTCCCGCCGGCGGTGCTGGACACCCTGGCGGCGAGGGGCGGGGAACTCGGCATCACCCTGGTAGAAAGGGCTGCCGGCGCCCGTTGCTGCCGGTTCGACGACGGCCTCGAGGTGCGTCCCTTCCTTCCCGGGCTGCTGGACCTGGACGCACGGCTGGCGGAGATGGACGGACAACGGGTGGGGCGGCAAATCCTCTCGGTATGGACCGACATCTTCGGCTACGGCCTCGACGGCGTCCGCTGCGACACTTGGCACCGCGTCCTGAACGACAGCATCGCCGAGCTGTGCGCGGCCCGTCCGGAGCGGTTCTCCTGGATGGCGTCCGCGCCGCTGGTCGACGCCGCGGCGGCGGCGCGGGAGCTCGAGCGCTGCGCCGGCAACGGCGCGACGGGCGTGATCGTCACCGCCAACGTCCACGGCAGGAACCTGGGCGAAGTGCCGCTGGACGAATTCTGGAGCGCCTGCGAGGCTCTGGACGTGCCGGTGTTCGTGCACCCTTCCCTGCCCCAGCCGCTGCCCCGGGCGGAGAAGTTCAGCCTCAACCAGACCTGCGCCTACACCATGGACACGACCCTGGCGGTGGGCTCCATGATCCTGAGCGGCACCCTCGACCGCTTCCCAAGACTGCGCCTCCTGCTGTCACACGGGGGCGGGAACCTGCCCTACCTCATCGGCCGCTTCGACCGCATGCACGACGCCGCGGACCGGAGCGTCACCGGAGACCAGGCCGCGCATGCGCCCAGCGCCTACCTGCGCCGCTTTCTCTACGACAGCATCGTGCACAGCCGCGAAGCGCTGCTGTTTCTCCGGGACCTGGTGGGCCTCGAACGCATCCTGCTCGGCGGCGACGCGCCGTTCCCGCCGGGCGACCCCGACCCCCTAGGCGGACTCGAAAAAGCCGGTCTGGACCGGCAGTCCATCCAGACGATTGCCGTAACCAACCCGGCGAGAGAGTACCGACTTTCCTGAGCGCCGCGCCGGAATATCCGCCGTCGCCCGCCGCCGGAGCGCCCATGAGCCAACAACGCTTCAACCACCAACTGATGGATTTCCTGGCCGCGTCGCCCACGCCGTTCCACGCGGTCCGCGAGATGGCGGGATGTCTGGCGGACGCAGGCTTCCAGTCCCGGCCGGAAGCCGACGCTTGGCGGTTGGAGCCCGGCGGACGCTACTTCACCACGCGCAACGACTCTTCGATCATCGCCTGGACCGTGCCCGCTCGGGCCACGCTGCCCGAGAGCGGACTCCGCATGGTGGGCGCCCACACCGATTCGCCGTGTCTCAAGGTCAAGCCGCAACCCGAGTCTCAAGGGAACGGCTATCTTCGGTTGGGCGTCGAAGTCTACGGCGGCGCGCTGCTCAATCCCTGGTTCGACCGCGACCTGTCCATCGCGGGACGGGTGAGCTATCTCGACCGCGACGGGCTCATCGCGCACCGGCTGGTCGACTTCGAGCAACCCGTGGCCGTGATCCCGAGCCTGGCCATTCATCTGGACCGGGAGGCCAACGAGCGCCGCGCCATCAATGCTCAGACCTACCTGCCGCCCGTGCTGGGCCGTCAGGGCAAGGAGTTCGACCTCAAGACGCTGCTGCGTCAGCGGCTCGAGACGGACGCCGGCACGAAGGTCGGCCAGGTGCTGGACCACGAACTGGTGCTCTACGACACGCAACCGCCGGCCTTGGTCGGCCTGGACCGGGAGTTCATCGCGTCAGCGCGGCTCGACAACCTGCTGAGCTGCTTCGTGGGGCTGCGCGCGTTGCTCGAAGCGGAGGGCGACTCCGGGGCGCTGCTGGTCTGCAACGATCACGAGGAGGTGGGCAGCACCACCGCCTCCGGAGCCCGGGGGCCCATGCTCACCCAGATGCTGGAACGCCTGCTGCCGGCGCCCGAGGACCGCAACCGAGCCCTTGCCCGGTCCATGCTGATATCGGTGGACAACGCCCACGGCATCCACCCCAACTTCGCCGACCGGCACGACGGCAACCACGGGCCGCTGCTGAATGGCGGCCCGGTCATCAAGGTCAACGCCAACCAGCGCTATGCCAGCAACAGCGAGACCGCCGCGGCCTTCCGGCGTCTGGCGGCCGACGAGGGAGTCCCGGTCCAGACCTTCGTGGTACGTAGCGACATGGCCTGCGGCAGCACCATCGGCCCCCTGGCCGCGGCCGAGACCGGCGTCCGCGCCGTGGACGTGGGCGTGCCCCAGTGGGCCATGCACTCGGTCCGGGAGCTGGCGGGCGCGATGGACGCCTTCAACCTGAGCCGTATCCTGCGCCGCTTCTTCGCCACCGCCCGCTACCGTGGCGTCCCGTAAACGGAAGCGGGGAGTTTCGTCGGGTATCTGTTCCGGCCGGACGACGCCACGCCCTTACAAGTGGGTGACGAACGGCCCCTGTCCGCGAGTGGGTTGTCGCTGCGGGGATGCCTGTCTCGTTCCAACCAGCTCCTCACTCAGCACCGCCAGCGCCTTCAGGAACCGGGGCGCGTTTCGGTTGGTGTATCCGGACTCGGTCATGACGGCATACAAGCTGATCTGCGAGCGTAACCAGTCATCCCCGACCTTGACCAGACGTCCGGACTCGAGATAGCGGTTCACGAAGCCGTTCCAGCCCATGGCAATGCCTTCGCCATTCACCGCCGCCTCAAGCAGCAGGAGATAGTTCTCGAATGATTCTTCCGGTGCTTTCGGGGGGCCGCAATCGTGGGCGCGGAACCAGGTCGTCCATGTCGCCCAACTCGGGTCGCGCGGCGCAAGAGCCAACCGGGCTACCTCCGACCAGCGTCGAGGATGCCTGGCAAGCACCCGCTCAAACCGCTTCAGGAAAGCGGGTGAAGCGACCGGGACGACCTCTTCGTCCAGCACCTTGATCGCGTTTGAATCGGTGGGTGCGGCCGTGTATTCGAAAACGATGTCGACTCCCGACGGCAACAGCAAATCGACCATGTCGTAGTCGCATGTCAGTACGCGCAGGGGGACGTCCTTCTCGAGAGACCGCCTGAACTCCGAAAAAAAAGGCATCAACAGGAAGTGGAATGTCTCCTGCGTGCAGACGACGATCAGGTTGGCGGGTTGGCGGCCGAGCCCGTGCGCGGCGACATGCAGGCCATCCAGCGACGACTTGACGGCGGCATAGTACTCCTGGCCGCTTGCCGTGAGCACCACCCCTCTGCCCTCGCGCCGGAACAACTTCTCGCCGACCACCGTTTCCAGATTGCGGATGTGGCGGCTGACCGCCGACTGGGAAGTGTTCAATTCGTCGGAAGCCCGTATCACGCCGCCGAGCCGAGCCGTGGCCTCGAACGCGACCAACGAGCTGGTGGAGGGAATGTTGAACCGGAAATCATTCACACCCTGTATGGTATCAGTTTGTCCGGGGTTCCAAAAGATTTACTGCGCGACCGTTCCGATCTCAGCGCACGGTTTCGACTCCTCCCGGACGCGGCGCACCCCTTTACCGAAGGGTGGCCGGCGTCAGCCCACGGTGGCGCCGCTGCTGACGCTCTTGAGCCCTACGGTGCCGTCGGTGATCACGTCCACCACGGTCGGCCTTCCCTTCTTCAGGGCCTCCCTTACCGCGTCCTGAATCTCGGCGGGGTTTTCCACCCGCAGACCCTCGGCGCCGAAGCCCCGGGCCACCGCGGCGAAGTCGGTGTCGTTGAAGGCGGCGGGCGAGTCGCCGCCCAGGTCTCCGGTGGCGATCATTCCCAGGCCCGAGTTGTTCATGACCACGAAGACCACCGGCAGGTCGTATTGCACCGCGGTGGCGATGACGTGCACGGACATGGCGAATCCGCCGTCGCCGCTCACGCTCACCACCGGCCGATCCGGGTGCACGAGCTTGGCCCCCACCGCGGCGGGAGCGCCCCAGCCCATGCCGGCGAGCCCGCCGGGCACGAACAGGGTCCCGGGCGCCCGGGTCTGGTAGTAGTGGGCCATCCACACCCGGTTGCCGCCGGCGTCGAGGGTGACGATCGTCTCCGGGTCCAGTGCTTCGTTGAGATCCTTGACCAGCCGCTGGGGCATGATGGGCACGGCGCCGGAGTGAAGGGCGGCGTTCTCGAAGTAGTTTTCCGCGCGCTTGCGTTGCTCCAGCCGCGCCGCCCCTTGCCGGTGGCTCCGCTGAAGGCCCTCCCCGCCCGTCTGCAGCAGTTGCTTCAACACGGCCCTGGCATCGCCGATGAGCGCCACCGCCACGGGATAGGACCAGCCGGCGTTCCTGGGTTCGATGTCGATCTGGATCAGCCTCTGGCGGTCGCTGTCGATGAGCAGCTCGCTGTTAGTGTCGTTGGGGGCCAGCCGGGAGCCCACCACCAGGATCGTGTCCGCTTCCTGAATCACGCTGTTGGCCACCGGCTGGCCGTACCGGCCCATCATGCCGAGGGCCAGCGGGTGGTTCTCCGGGAATGCGCTCTTGCCGTTGTACGTCGTTGCCACCGGGCTTCCCAGCAGCTCGGCCATGGCCGCCAGCTCGTCGTAGGCTTTCGCCGCGTGGACCCCGTTGCCGGCGATGATGACGGGCCGCTCAGCCCCCTTCAGCAATTCGATGGCCGATATCAGCTCCGCCACCGCCGGCATGGTCGGCTCCCCCTGGAGCCAGTGTTCGGTGGAGTGGACCCGCGGCGGCTTGTCCGGATCCAGCTCGCCCGCGATGGCCGCCTGGCGCATGATCACCGCGGTGGGTCCATGACGCCCGGTGGTAGCGTGCTTGATGGCCATCTGAAGGCCCAGCACCGCTTCCTTGGGGGTGGCGGCGAGAACCGAGAACTTGGTAATGCCGGAAAACAGGTTCCTCAGGTCGAAGCCGCCATAGTGCCCCCAGCCGCTGGCGTTCCTGGGATTCAGCGAGAAATCGCCGCCCTCGGTGGTATCCGCCAGCACCACCATGGGCGAGCCCGCCAAGTGGGCCTCCAGGGTTCCGAATATCGCGTTGGTGCCGATGAACGCCCCCTGGCCGAGGACCACTCCCGGCTTGCCCGTCAGCCGGCCGTAGATGTCGGCCATGACCGAGGCCGCCTGCTCGTGCCGCACCAGGATCGGACGCACCCGATCCGCGTAGTGGGACAGCGAATCGAATATGCGCATGGCGCTGCCGCCGGGTATGCCGAAGACGAAATCCACCCGCGCCTCGGCGAGGACCTCGCAAATCTTCGTGTGCGCTTTGACCATGAAGTGCTCCCGGACCGCGAGGTCCTCTCTGGCGCGGTCAACCGCGCCGGCTCCCGGCTGCTTGCATCGACGATTCTCATGGGCCTACACTCGCTGTCGAGCTTGTTAGCGAAGAACACGCTGTTTTGCCATCGGGAGGGCGGCGGAACCCCTCCGCCTGCCTTGACGCGGAAAGCCGCCGGCACTCCCTCCGCCGCTTAAAGGAGAAAACCTGGTGCAAACCGCAGACGAGAAGTTCGTTGACGTGGACGGCATCCGCACCCGCTACTTCGAGAAGGGCAGCGGTGAGAACGTCGTGCTGATTCACGGCGGCGTTTTCGGGTCCAACGACGCGGCCGACTGCAGCCTGGACTGGGCGCTCAACTTCGACGCCCTGGCCCGGTGGTTCCACGTCTACGCCGTGGACAAGCTCGGACAGGGCCTGACGGACAACCCGCCGACCGACGCCGACTACACCATGGCCGCAACCATCCGCCACGCCATCCGGTTTCTCGAAGCCCTGGGACTTGGCGGGGTGCATGTCGTGGGCCACTCCCGCGGCGCCTACGTGGCGGCGCGCATGACCCTGGAACGGCCCGACCTGGTGAGGTCGTGCATCCCGGTGGATACCAACACGCTGGCGCCGGGCATGGGCCGGAACCAGATCGTCTTCGCCGACGCCCCCGAGCCCCGGCTCACGCGGGAGAGCCAGCGATGGGTGATTGAGCGCTATTCCTACAGCGGCGCCCACATCACCGATGACTGGCTGGACGCGGCCGTCGAGATCGCGCAATCGCCGAAGTACCAGGAGAGCGTGGAGAAGATGGTCACCCAGGGTCTCCGAAAAAGCCTGTTCCTTACCCGGCACTCGATGCAGAAGGATGAGACCCTGGGGTGGATCCGGGACCGCGGCCTGCAAAAGCCCACGCTGCTGGTGTGGGGCTACAACGATCCGACGGCTACCCTGTCTCAGGGAATGCGGCTGTTCGAGTTGATGTGCATGCGCGAGCGCCGTTCACGGATGCACATCATCAATCGGGCCGGGCACTTCTCCTACCGCGAGCACCCCAGGGAATTCAACGAGGTGCTACGCGGCTTCATCGCCAGCCAGGGGCGGTAGACCCCCGCCGCGCCACCCCGGATCCCGGATCGAGTCCGGGATGACGCGGCGGGCGGGTCTCTACCCTCCCAACCATTGCAGCAAGACTTCCTGGGGGCCGGCCACCACGCCCTGGGGCCAGGGGATGTGGAGGGTGTAGTGGAACACGCCCAGCAGGACGGCAAGGGCCAGGGCGGTGTAGCCCAGGCAGAGCCGCCATCCGGCGCGGGCGCGCAGCGCCAGATACAGCCACATGAACAGCGGCACGGTCAACAGGAAGCCGATGAGCCAGATGGAGGCCAGCAGCCCCAGGATCCAGCCGAAGATGTCGGCGGCCCTGCGCGCGACGAGCCCTCCCGGAACGCCGCGCTCCGCTTCCAGGTCCATGATCCGGGCCGCGCTTCCGCCGGAGACCCGGAACAAATCCAGGAAAAGCTGGGCTGCGCACATGCCCACGGCCACCAACCCCACCACCAGGGGAAAGAGCCGGGCCTGGGCCGGCCACCCGCGGGCGGTGATGACTCCGGCAAGGACCAGGAGGAGAATCGCCACGGTGAATACCGCCGGCACGCTCAGATGGAATTGGAACCGCGGCCCGGAAGCCTCCGGAACCGGTTCTTCTCCCACCGCCATGCCCGGACCGGTCCACCTTTGACCGTAGACCAGGCTGGCGACGATGAGCGCGCCGATGACCAGGACGATGGGCCGCCACAGCCAGGTTACACCGAAGTGGCTGGCGGAGATGAAGAAGTAGTTCTCCAGCACGCTGCTCAGCACCAGGCCCAGGATGAGCGGAGGCCTGGGCCAGCCGAAGCGCTTCATGAGCCATCCCAGGAAGCCGAAGGACAACAACAGAAGCAGGTCGCCGTGGTGGCGCTTGGCCTGGAATGCCGCCAGGAACACCACGACGATCACCAGCGGCGCCAGCAACTGGACCCGGACGTTGGCGAGACGGGCCAGGAAATTGGTCAGGAGCAGGCACAGCCCGGTGCCGAAGATGTTGGCGATGGCGATGCTCCAGACCATGGTGTAGGTGATGTCCAGGTGCTTGGTGAGCATGTCCGGGCCCGGGCTGATCCCCTGGATCAGGAAGACCCCGAGCAGGATCGCCATGGAGGCGCTGCCGGGCACGCCGAAGGCCAGGGTCGGGATCAGCGAGCCGCCCTCCTTGGCGTTATTGGCGCTCTCCGGGGCGATGACGCCGCGCACGTCGCCGGTGCCGAAGGAATCCCGCGCGCCGCGCTCGGTCTGCACCGCGTGCCCGTAGGCGAACCAGTCCACCACCGCGCCGCCCAGGCCGGGCGTAGCGCCGACCCAGACCCCGACGGCGCTGGAACGCAGCACCAGAAACCAGTGACGGAGGGCGTCGCGGATGCCCACGGTCACGCCTCGCAAGGCATCCCTGGGCACGTCGGCGATGCGGGTGCCGCGGATCACCAGGTCCACCATCTCCGGGATGGCGAAAATGCCCAGGGCCACGGGCACCAGCGGGACTCCCTCCCAGAGGTAGAGCTGGCCGAAGGTCCAGCGCATCTCCCCCACCTGGTAGTCCATCCCCACCATGCCCACCATCAGTCCCAGCGCCCCCACCACCAACCCCTTGAGCGGGGCGCCACCGCTCAGCACCGCCACCATGGAGATGCCCAGCATGCCCATCATGAAGAACTCGGGGGCGCTGAAGGCGAGCACGATGGGGCGCAGGACCGGTATGGATACCGCCAGGATGGCGGCGCCGAAGAGCCCGCCCATCATGGACGCCATGTAGGCGGCGCCGAAGGCCCGGCCCGCTTCTCCCTTCTTGGCCATGGGATGGCCGTCCAGGATGGTGGCCTGGGAGGCCGCCGTGCCCGGCACCCCGAACAACACCGAGGGGATGGTATCCGACGTGCTCGTCACCGAGATCAGCCCGATCATGACCGCGAACGCGTTCAGGGGTTCCAGGTCCAGGGTGAACGGAAGCAGTATGGCCAGCCCCACGAGCCCGCCGAGGCCGGGAATGGCGCCGAGGGACAGGCCCATGACGACGCCGAGGGACAGGAAGACAAGACTCCGGGGGATCAGGTCGAAGAAACACGGACAGCCGAAGATGTTCTCTACCGCGCCGAGGGCTGCGTCCCACATAGGTCTGCTTCCCTTGAAATCAGGGTCCGATTCCCCTAGTGTCGTGTCCCGTCAATTCGGAGTGTGCCCAACACAAACGACCGGAATCTACCAGATGAGGACGGAACATGGGTATCGCAGCCATTGATCATTGGGTCCTGGTGGTCAAGGACCTGGAAGAGACTTTCGCCTTCTACCGCAAGATCGGCCTTGAGGCCGGCTGGCAGGAGCGTCCCGGCGGGCGCGGGAAGCGCCCGATCATCCGCATCAGCGACACGCAGAAGGTGAACCTGTACGTGGTCGATCGCTACACGACCGAGAGCCCGACCCACGCGCCCAACTTCGCCACGGGGGGCGCGGACTTCTGTTTGCGTTGGGAAGGAACGGTGCAGGAAGCCCAGGATTTCCTCCGACAGGCCGGCGTCGACGTCATCTCCGGACCCGTGGCCCGCACCGGCTCCCAGGGCGTCGGCACCAGCCTGTACTTCCGCGACCCCGACGACAACCTGATCGAGTTGATGGCCTACGGCGACCCCGCGTACGCCTCGTAGGGGCGACCGGCGGTCGCCCGCGCCACGGCTATGCCGCCTCGGGCCGCGGGCCGACGGTGATGGGGCCCGGTTGGTAGAGAATCTGGTCGATGCCGGATTCGTCCACGTCGAGCTTGTAGAGCCCGACGGCGTTGTCCATCAGGATCTTCTTGCGCTCCTCCGCGGAATCGACGTCCTGCAGCGAGTGGGTGCGGCACCACACCGACTTGGGCCAGGTGGTGGTGCCGTGGGGGTAGTCCACCGAGTACATGATCTTGTCCACGCCGATCTCGTCGCGGCTGCGGATGCCGTGGCGCTCATGCCAGAAGGTGGCCCACATGTTGGTCTGGAAGACATCGCTGGGCTTGCGCGTGAGGGTGGAGTTCTCGGCAACCTTGCGCTCCTCGAACTCGTGGTCCAGCTCCTCCAGCAGGTAGGGCAGCCAGCCCACGCCGCTCTCCACGCTGATGGTCTTGAGCCGGGGAAATTTCTCGAACACGTCCGAATAGAGGATGTTCGAGACGATCTCCATGTGGCTCACGAACGTCATGGACACGCCCAGGGCGAACTGCGCGCTTTTCTCCAGGGACTTCCAGGGAGGCAGCGCGGGCAGCGCGGTGGAGTGCAGGCAGATGGGCACGTCGAGGTCGCAGCAGGCCTGAAAGACCGGGTACCAGTAGGGATCGTTGAAGTGTTTGAGCCCCAGGATGTGGGGGGCGCCGTGCCACACCAGCGCCTTGTGGCCGCGCTTCACCGCGCGATGGATCTCGGCCACGCACAGGTCCACGTCCCACATGGGCGCGACGCACTGGGCGATGAACCGGGGCGTGACGTCCTGCCACTCGTCGATGAGCCAGTCGTTGTAGGCCTGGATGCAGGCCAGCCGGAACGCCTCGCTGCCTTCCTTCTGGAAGTTCTGGTTGGTGATGCCGATGATGTTGGGAAAGAGCACCGAGGCGTCCAGCTCCTCCTGATCCAGCACCTTCAGGCGCTCCGAAACCATGTATGTGGAACGCGGGACATCTTCCCACCTTTTCACGTTGGGGTTGACGCCCGAGACCCGGGCGAGCCCGCCGAACCCTTTGGCGTTGCTGCCCAACGACCAAGTCTGGGTGCCGTCCGGCAACTCGATGATGTGCGGGATGTCGTCGCCGAACTTCGCCTTGGACATCCTGCTAGTCCATACATCGGGGGCCTCCTGGATGTGATCATCCGCGGAGACGACGCCGTATTTCATCTTGAGCGTTGCCATGGGTTTCGATCCTCCGGTCGACATCGCCGGTCCCTGTCCCGACCGACGACCGAATGTACTCTCGCCCCCATGACGCTGTCAATGCGCGCCCTTGGCGTGGTGCGCGCCATGGTAAAGGCCGGAGATCCCGGAGGGGAAACCATGCAAATCATCAATGCCGACGGCCACGCCAACGACCGGGGGCAATTTCCCGCGCGAGGTCTTCGACGCCACAAAGTGCCGCCACGAAATCGACGGGCTCCTGGAGCGCGGCGATCTCACCGAGCAGGACAAGGCCGCGGTTTTGGGAGGAAACGCGATGCGGTTCTATTGTCGGGAGAGCGTGTAACCGCCGCCCGGCCCGCGCCGTAGGCGGAGACGTGAAGCTCACCGGCCTCTGCCTGCCGGACAGGCTGCGCCGCGATGCACGGCGTTGGCGGCACGCGGCCGGTGCGGCTTGACAAACCCGGGACAACTCACATAGTGGGGGGCCATGACGTACGATGAACCACAAGGAGGACAACGTATGGCCATTCTTCGCAACGTCCTGGCGGCACTGGTCGTGCTCGGGTGTCTCGTGCAGGCCGCGAGCGCCGACGAGTCGGTCTACAAGGGCAAACAGGTCGTCATCGTGGTGTCCGCCGACGCGGGCACGTCCTATGACCTCTATCCGCGCACCGCCGCGCGGCACATCGGCAAACACATTCCCGGCAACCCGAAGATCGTGGTGAAGAACCAGCCCGGCGCATCGGGCATGGTGGCCGCCAACTGGCTCTACAATATCGCCAAGCGCGACGGCCTTACCCTGGGAGCGATCCACCGCACCCTGCCGCTGACCCAGGCGTTGGGGGTCCCCCAGGCCAAGTTCGATCCGGCCAAGTTCAATTGGGTGGGCACGCCGGTGCAGGAGACCGCGTCGTGCTTCGTGCGGGCGGACAGCCCCTACAAGACGGTCAAGGACCTGATGGAAGCGGCCAAGCCCGTGAAGATGTCCGCGACGCAACCGCGCTCCGACATCTACATCGTGCCCCTGATGCTCAACAGCGTGGTGGGGACCAAACTCGAGGTCACCTCGGGCTACCGCGGCCTCGGCGCCGCTGCCCTGGCCGTGGAGAAGGGCGAAGTGGCCGGCATGTGCGGCTGGGGCTACGCCTCCCTGTCGGCGCTCAGGGCTCGCTGGTTCGAAAAGAAGTTCATCCGGATCCTGCTGCAGGTCGGCCGTGAGAAGCACCCTGCCCTTCAGGACGTACCCTTGGCCTCCGACCTCGCCAAGGCGGACAAGAAGGCCGTCCTCGATGTCTACAACGAGCAGCTTTCCGTGGGACGGCCCTGGACCCTGCCTCCCGGAGTGCCTCCGGAACGGGTGGCAACCATGCGCCAAGCGTTCGCCAACGTGATGAAGGATCCGGCGTTCCTCGCGGACGCCAAGAAGGCACGCATCCAGATCAACCCGCTCCACGGCAAGGACCTGCAGGCGCTGGTGGTAAAGATGATAGACATCCCGGCGGCGAACAAGGCCGTGCTGAAGAAGATGTTCAACTACTGATCGAGCGTCAACGAACGACGGCCGGGGCGCCCTTGCGGCCGCCCCGGCCGTTCACATCGTCCCGTTCCATGATCCGCCGCTAGTTCAGGTCAAACAGCCGCTGGGCGTTCTTGCGGAGGATCTTCTCCTTTACTTCGTCCGACAGGTCCGGGTGGTTCCTGAGATGGCGCAGGTTCTCGGGGAACTCGTTGTCCCAGTGCGGGATGTCGGAGGCGTAGACGAAATGGTCGCTGCCCATGTAGTCCACGGTGGCGGCCAACTGGGACTCGCCGGATTCCAGGCTGAAGTACAGATTGGACTCCCGCACCACGTCGCTGGGCTTCCGTTTCAGTAGCGGCATCTCGTGGGCGCCGCGCTTCTCCCAGTGCTCGTCGAGCCGGTCCATGTAGTAGGGAAGCCAGGTGGCGCCGATCTCGAGGAAAGCGATCTTCAGCTTCGGGAACCGCTCGGTGATGCCCTGGCAGACCATGCTGGTGAACTGCAGCAGGATGCCGGCGGTGAAGGCATAGGAGTGGACCTCGGCAAAGGTGCTCAGGGTGGAAGCGCCGAGCTCCCGCGAGGTGTTGCGGGTGCCGTGGACGCCGAGCACCACGCCCTCTTCCTCGGCGGCCTTGTAGATGGGATCGTAGTAGGTCTCACCGAGGGCGATGGGCAGTCCCGTGGGCAGGATCTCGAATCCCTTTAGGCCGAGCTCGTTGACCGCGCGGCGAAGCTCGGCGGCCGCCTCCTCCGGCGCCCGCATGGGTAGCACGCCCACGCAGCTCAGCCGGTTTGACAGCGCGTTGTACTCCTTGGCGAAGTGGGTGTTGGCGGCCTTGGTCACGGCCACCTGGAACGGCACTTCCTGGTTCTTGGCAATGTTGCCCGAGCCCGTGGGGAAGCAGATGGCCACCTCCATGTCCTGCTTGTCCATCAGCGTGTGCCAGCGCCGCACCTGCTCCTCGGGGGCGAGGCCCTCCCAGTTGACGGACATCTTGAAACCGTTGAAAAGGTTCGGGTCCCAGGGCTGGTCTCCCGGCCATAGCGGGGTCGAGCGTTCATTCCAGGGTGCGTCGAGATACTTGCGAATATCCGCCGGCCGTTCGAGAACATGCCCGTCCGTATCGACACAAGTCGCGTTACCCATGGTTCATACCTCCTGGTTCCGAGTCTGGAATCGGCTGCTATGCATATGAATTTGGCTCTATTGTCTTTGGGCTTGTTTGTCAATCCAGACTGCTGTCATACATACTCACGGGTGACGCGCACTGGAACCGCGTTTCCCGGCACCCGCTTTCCGAAGGGCGGAAAGACGCCGTGCGGTCCCGACGGGAACCACGGACCGTCTAATCAGGGGAGTCGCGACGATCGAAACGGCTGATCCGAAGGGAGGTGCAGGATGTCGAACGGAGATAGACCGAACCCTTACTCGAAACTCCGTGCCGTGGCCGTGCTTTGGGGAGTGGCTGCGCTGGCCGCGCCCATGGTCCTGGCAGCCGATCCCAAACCCACGGCCGAGTGGGGCAAGCGCGGGGAATTGGTGGAGCCCAATTCGGAGATGGCGGTGGCATACCTCGACGGCAAGATCTACGTCGTGGGCGGCTACCCGTCCACCCGGAAGAGCGTCGACACGGTGCAGGTCTACGACGTCAAGACCGACAAGTGGAGTCTCACGACGCCCTACCCCACCACCATCAACCACGCCTCCGCCGTCGCCCTCGACGGACGGCTCTACGTCATCGGCGGTCAGACCAATGCCGGCGGACGGAGGGAGAAATCCCGCTACGTCAACGCGGTCCACGCCTACGATCCCAAGACCCGAAAGTGGACGGCCCGGGCGCCGATGCCCACCGCCCGTAGCGCCATGGCCCATGACGTCATCGACGGCAAGCTTTACGTCGCCGGCGGGCGTCCTCCGCGGGGCCACGACTTCGCCGTCTACGACCCCAAGGCGGACAAGTGGACCACGCTGCCGGACTTGCCCACCCAGCGCAACCATATTGCCGCGGCCGCCATCGACGGCAAGCTCTACGTCGCCGGGGGACGGTTCGGGGGCGGCTTCCGTAGCGAGATCACTCCGGCCCTCGAGGTCTACGATCCCAAGACCAACCAGTGGACGGCGCGGCGGCCCATGCCGGAAGCCCGCGGCGGACTCAACGGTATCGCCGTCAACGGCTGCTTCCATACCTTCGGCGGCGAACACCCCAGCGCGGGCCCCAGCGGCGTGTTTCCTCACCACGAAGTCTACAATCCCAAGACCGACACCTGGACGCGTTTCCCGGACATGCCCATTCCGGTCCACGGGGTCACCGGGCTGGTCTACCTGGACGGTTGGATTCACCTGCCGGGCGGCGGCATCCGGCGGGGCGGCAGCAGCGGCACCACGCACCACCAGGTGGTGCGGACCGATATGCAATGCCGGTGAACGGCGGCGCCCGCGACCCGTCGGCCGGTAGCGCAAGGATCGCCGGCGGGGTTCGGCTCCATCGAACTCTTCCATGAACGAGCCGGCGTGGCAGACGCGGGTCCCCACCGCCGGCAAGGCCGCCCTTCGTTTCCTCGCCGGCCTCGGCACCCTGTCCGTGCTCCCGGAGATGGCATGGGGCCACGCCATCGTCCAACGCTACGAGCTGCCGGTGCCACTCTGGTACTATCTCGCGGGCGCCGGCCTGGTGGTTGCCCTGACCTTCGTCCTGCTGGCAACCCTTCGCAAGGAGGCCGTTCCGGCCCCGCCCTGAAGCCTGGACATCTCCCGGACGTGGCCCGGGCGTCTCATCACCCATGAACGACTCGGGAGGGTGCTGGCCATCCTCTCCGTGGCCGTGTTCGTATTCCTGATCGCCGCCGGCCTGTCGGGCACACAGGAAGAGCCGCTGGCGAACATCCTGCCCGCTTTCGTGTGGGTGGTCTGGTGGGTCGGTTTCGGTTTCGTGTGCGCGCTGGCGGGAAATATCTGGCCGGCCGTCAACCCCTGGGCGGCGGTGCCGGCGCTGTTGCCCGCGGGCATTGGGGGCGCCGTACGGCCGGTCCCTTCATGGATGGGCGCGTGGCCGGCGGTACTGCTCTACCTGTGCTTCGCCTGGGCCGAGTTGGTGTGGCCGGACAACACCGCCCCCGCCAGCCTCGCCGGCGCCATCCTGGTCTACAGCGCGGTCACTTGGGCCGGCATGACAAGGTACGGCGTCGAACCGTGGCTCAAGTGCGGCGAGGCGTTCTCCATCGTCTTCGGCCTGTTCGGCCGTTTCGCTCCCCTGGCCCGGACGTCCGAGGGAAGGCTGCTGCTGCGCCACTACGGCTCCGGGCTGGCGGACGGCGGGAAGGTGCCGGTCTCCATGATGGTGCTGGTGGTGACGCTGCTCGCCACGGTGAGCTTCGACGGCTTTCTCCACACGCCGGTGTGGGCGCGGTGGTATTCCGCGGCCTCGCACGGACTGTACGATCTCGGCTGGACCCATGTTCTGGGCAACACCGGCGCGCGCACCTTGGTCTTCACCACCGGGCTCCTGCTGGCGCCGCTCTGCTTCGTGGCCCTGTTCCTGGCGGCCTGCGGACTCACGGCGCACCTGGAGAGCCGCCCGGAAGACGGACGGCGCGGTGCGGTAGAAGTGGCGTCTTGCTACGTTCTTACCCTCGTACCCATCGCCATTGCCTACCACCTGGCCCACTACCTGCTGCTGTTGATGGTCGAGGGACAACTCCTCTACGGGCACATCTCGGACCCATTCGGTGTGGGCTGGGACCTCTTCGGCACGGCCGGCGTAACGCCGGACCCGACCGTGGTCGACGCCCGGTTCCTGTGGCTGTTCTCGCTCTTCGTCATCGTGGCCGGCCATGTCATCGCCGTGTGGCTTGCCCATCGGGCGGCGCACCGCGGCCAAGCCGGCAGACCGCCGGTTGCGCCGCAACTCCCCATGCTTGTTCTCATGGTCGGCTACACCGTCTTCAGCCTGTGGATCATCGGCCAGCCCATCGTCGAAATCTGAGAAAGCAAAAGGGGGCCTCTCTCTCCGAGAGACCCCCTTGCCGTGTCTGTACCGTATGCCCGGTCAGGCCCCCGGCTCAGCCGTGCTCGACGGCCGTGGCCTCGCCCCCTTCGCTCTGAACGGGCACCTTGCGTCCCACCGCCTCGGCGGGCAGCGGCACCCGGACCTCGGCCACGCCGTTCTTGTACCGGGCCTCGATCTTTCCGGCGTCGATGCCGCTGGGCAGCCTCACCGCGCGCTCGAACCTGCCGTGGAATGTCTCCTTGTAGTGCCGGTCCTTCTCCTCGACCTTCCGCTCTCCCTTGATGGTCAGGACTCTTCCCTCCACCTGCACGTCCAGGTCCTTCGGGTCCACTCCCGGCAGATCGAGCCGGAAGACGTAGTGGCCGTCGCTGGTGTAGGCGTCCATCGGAGGCTTCCAGCCGGCGTCCGGCTCCCGGCGCCCCAGGAATCGGTCGAGCGCCGCATCCAGGTCACGGGGTCCGCCGAATACGAACGGATGCCGTCTTGTCACTTCATATCCCAACATCTTCCATACCTCCTTCTCTGAAACCCTTTGGTGCATTTGCCGCAATGCCTTTCGTCGATATCTTGGAGCTCCTGTCGCAAGGAAAAGTTAAGCATCGAAACCGCCCGGGTCAACGGTGTGTCCGACGATCTTTTCGACGCTCCCGGGGAAACGCCGCCGCCGTTGACACGTTCGTCGGCCCGACCCTATAATGCGGCCGTTTCGCTCTATCACACACTGCAAACCAGGAGGGTGACATGAAGAGGACCTTCGCCGCCTTGTTCGCCGCCTTCGGCCTCATCGTATTCGCCAACACCGCTCACGCCGAGTTCCCCAAACGGGACATCACCATTCTCGTCCACGCTTCGCCCGGAGGCGGGTTCGACGCCATCGCCAGGGCCCTGGGCCGCTACATGAAGCCCCTGGTACCCAAGAATATCGACATCATCGTCAAGAACGTCGTGGGCGCCGGCGGCATCACCGGAACCGTCGCAATGTACCGCGCCAAGCCCGACGGCCACACCATCGGACATATCTACGCGGACGGGATGCTGGGGACCCAGATGATCCGGAGCAATGTCGGCTACGACATCGACAAGTTCACCTGGCTCGCGGTGGTGAGCTCGCAGGAGGCGGAGGCGTTGCTGGTCCGGCGCGAATCGCCTTATCGCACGGTCGAGGACCTGCAGAAGGCGAAACGGGTGACCTGGGGCGTCGAGGGCATCGGCGTCGCGCGCTGGGTTCACGCCTTTCTGGCCGCCAACGAGCTGAAGATCCCGTTCGACGTGGTGGCCGGCTACGGCGGCACCGGCGAGACGCTGCCGGGCTTGCTTCGGGGTGACTTCGACGTCTTCACGCAACCCATCGACCACCCCTCCACGTTGCCGTTCCTCCGGTCGGGCGAAATCGTGCCCATCGTCAACCTCGGCGAAACCCGCGCCAAAAACGCCCCGGACACGCCCACGGCCATCGAGCTGGGCTACAAGAACCTGATCGTGAAGGTGTTTCGCGCCATGGTCGCCCCTCCGGGACTGCCCAAGGACCTCCACAAACAACTGGAGGGCATGCTGTTGAAGACCATGAACAGCAAGCCGTACAAGGATTGGGCGGCCTCGTTCGGCATACCGCTGGTGCCGGGAGACGGCACCAAGGCAGCCAGCGACATGAAAGTGTTCGTGGACTTGTACAGCAAGTACCGTCAAGCCATGCTGGACGCGCTCAAGGGCAAGAGATAGCCGGACAGCCGCGGGCCGCGGTCGGCGGGACGCGCCGCTGGAACGAACCCGGGAGAAGATTCGCCATGATGGTCAATCCTTACAACGATTCGCAGTTGATGCTGGCGTTGCAGTTCGACCACTCCCGGGTGGCGGGCTTCTTCGCTGCCCACTGGGGCAACGACGAGTTCGACCGCCCGGAGCCGTACGCGTCGGTGGTTCTGGCGGCCCAGGAACATGACCACGGATGGTGGGAATGGGAGATGAAGCCGTCCACACTCAACGACGAGAACTTCCCCATGGACTACCACGACGGCAGCTTCAAGTTCCTCGGCCAGCTCAGGCTCGACTTCTACAAGAACGCCGTGGACAACGTGCTGCAGCGTGACCCCTACGCGGCCATGCTCATCGCCATGCACGGGGTGGCGCTCATGAACGCGGGCTACGGCAAGTACTCCCATCCGCCCGATCGCACCGCCGACCCGCGGGTGCGCGCCTATGTCGACCACCAGGAAGACCTGAGGAAACGGTTGGCCGTGGAGTTGGGCGAATCCGAAGCGTTCCGGGACTACGCCTCCGAGGAACAGATCTGGACCAACTACGAGTACATCGAGGTCTTCGATCAGCTCGCCCAGTATGTCTGCAACCGCTATCCCCTGAACAGCAAGAAGCGGAAGCTCGGGCCCAGCGACACCCTCGGCGACGTGGACGTGCCCCGCAAGAAGGGCGCCGCGCCCGTTCGCCTGCACATCGACACGGTGGCCGAGCACCGCGCCATCGTCCACCCCTACCCGTTCGCGGTGGACCCGCTGGCGTTCAGCTTCCCGGCGCGGCTGGTATCCAACCGGCGTTACAGCGATCCGGATGATTTTCTGAGCGAGTTCTACCGGGCCGAGCGGATAACCGTCACCCACACGCTCTCTTCGAGTTGAACGGACCGGCGTACCGGACGGGCCAACCCCGTCCGGTACGCCGGAGACAGATCAGGAATCCGACAGCAGCCGCACTCCGTAGAGCCTGGACTCGGGCAGGTCGAGCCTCTCCCATGCCTCGCCCGCATCATGACTGGCGTACACCGACCCATCGGTATAGCCGATGACCACCGTGTCGGGGTCGCCGGGATGCACCGCCACGCAGCTTGTCATGTGGGCGTGCCCCTGCGGCAGCCCCCCTGCCAGCCGCCGCCACGTTGCGCCGCGGTCGTCGCTGCGCAGGATGGCGGACTTGGCGCCGCCCAGTTCGTCCGAGGTGTCGCGGCTGAAGCGAATGGTGTTGTACGGCCCCGGGCGGACCGTGCGGTGGCCCTTCCAGGAGGTAGGCCCGTTCTCCGCGGCGCCCAGAAAGATGCGCTCCGGGACGGTGGGATGGATGTCGAAGGGAATGGCGTAGGAACGTCCCATGTCGTATTCCAGCTTGCCCCAGGACACGCCGCCGTCGTCGGTGCGGTAGGTGCCGATGCCGGTGGTGGCGTACAGCGTATCGAGGCCGGCGGGATCCCGCCGCACCCAATGCACGTCGCGGTAGACGCGGCCGTCCTCGTGGGTGCCCATCTGGTAGGGCAGGCGTCCCGACGGGTCGTTGTATTCCGGATAGGAAGCCTCGCTCGATGGACCGCTGATGTCCTCCCAGGTCTCGCCGCGATCGCGGCTCCGCACCACGCCCCCTTCCTCGACCCCGACGACGATCTCGTCCGGCACCCGGCCGTCCAGCACGATGCAGCGGATGTGCGGCGTATGGGGCGGCGGCGGAAAGGTCCAGCGGGCGTAGTCCTCGAGCTTCCGGAAAGCGGCAAGCTCGCGGAACGACCGCCCGCCGTCCCCGCTCACGTACACCGCCGCCGGCAGCGTGCCCACGTAGATCTCTTCCGCACGCGTGGGATGGGCCTGCATGGTCCAGATGTCACGATAGTCGAGCCCGCCGGACGGAATCCATTTCCAGCTCTTCCCGCCGTCCTCGCTCAAATGCAACTCCGTACCGGTGGCGGCGTACAACCGATTGGGATCCCCGGCGTCCCGCGCCACCTCGCGCAGCACCTCGCCCTTGAGCACACGATCCAATACATCCACCTGCCTGGAACGGCCGTCCCAATGGCACCGGACCAGGTTGTCGGCCGTCAGCAGAAACATCTTGAGACCTGAACTCATACCGTTCCCCCCATAATTCCTGGAAGCCACCTGCCAGTCAGCGCTACATGGTCATGATCGCGCCAACCGTGCATTGACCAACCGATTGAGGCTGACACCTTCTTCTGCCGCCTGCAAGGCGAGCTCACGGTGTGTTTCGGGTGTCACTCGCACCACGAATTTTCCACTGTAGGTGCGGGACGCCAACGGCCCTGGCGATACTTCTCCGTTGGCTCGCATGTCCTCCAGCACATCAGCTACCAACCGTCGGATGCCCGCCAGCGCCTTGTCCGGAGTCGGCGCGAGCCAACTCAACGATGGAAACTCAACGCATAGGGCGACGTGCTCCCCGTCTTCCGGAGACCACGTGATCCGGTACGTATAGCGATCAACCATCCTGAGCCTCCAGCTTCTCAATCGCTTTGATTACCTGACGAACCTGATAGGCCTTGGCCATGCCTTTGTCGTTCTGGATGTTCACCCTGGGGTCTCCAGGCCACGGGGTGCGGTACACCCGATTAAAGGATGCTCCTGGACTGCCACGGTAGGTGGTGGAAGGGTGAGAAGGATGGGATGGTGGTCGCAGCAGGACTCGAACCTGCGGCCTCTTGCATGTGAGGCAAGCGCTCTAGCCGACTGAGCTATGCGACCACTGTGGGATCTTGGTGTTTACCACCTTGGAAGGCGGGTTTCAACAATTTCATGCACGGGCGACCGAACCGGCTATTCCCGTTCCTTCTGCCGCTGCTTGATGCGCTGGTTGAGGGACTGCAGGATGCCGGCGTCGACGGCGGCGATGACGTCCACCGCGGCGTCGAGATGTTCCTCGGGAATGTCTGCTTTCCTTGCGTCCGCAAGGCGGCGGTCCACTCAGGGATCGCAGTTTCGGGTCATGGCGACGGCGAGGCCGAGGAAGATCTTCTCGCGCTCGCTGAGGGAGTCGACGGCGTGGGCGTCGCGATAGAACTGACGGAAGTCTGCCTTCTTCATGGATCCCCTCCTGTTGGCGTTTGGCGTTCCAGGCGACACACGGGCCTTCAGCCCTTGGCCATCTCCATGATGACATCGTAGTGGGCGTCGCTCACCGGAACGAAGGAAAGCCGGCCCAGCCGGAACAGGTCGAAGCCTTCCAGCTTGGGGTTGAGCTTCATCTCGGCCAGCGACACTTCGCGCTTCAACGCCCTGCCGACCTTGATGTCGAACACCATGAGTCTGGGATCGTCCTTCTCGGGATCGGCATAGGCGCCGGTGGTGGCGGTGCCGAGGCCGACGCAGATCCGCTCACCCCCCGTATGGTAGATGATGCAACGGTCGCCTTTCTTCACGGTCTTGAGGTGCTTGAGCGCCAGATTGTTCTTGATGCCGTCCCAGATCGTGGACTTGTCCCGCTGCAGGTCGGCAAAGGAATAAACGCTGGGTTCGGTCTTGAGCAGCCAGTTTGCCATCGTCAGCCTCCTTGTTGGTCAGCGTCCTGAAATACTGCAAAGCCTCGCAAGTCGCAACATTCCGTTCCTCCGGAGGGATGAAGCGCACCGCGTCCTTGTGATACAAAGCAGCCATGGCGTCGACGCCGGGAAAGAAGAAACCCAAGGACCGCCCGCTTCTGGGAGCCCACATGTCCATCGCGGGCGGCGCCCACAATGCGCTGCACGCGGGTGACAGCGTCGGCTGCGAGGCGATCCAGATCTTCACCAAGTCCTCGCGGCAGTGGGCGTCCAAGCCCCTGACCGAGGACGACGTCCGGACCTTCAAGGACACCCAGAAGGCCAGCGGCATCCACACGGTGGTGGCCCACGACTCCTACCTGCTGAACCTCGGCGCCCCCGACCGGGAGCTGCGGCAGAAGTCCGTCGCGGCCTTCGTTGACGAGATGGAGCGGTGCGAGGCTCTCGCCATCCCCTGCCTCATCGCCCACCCGGGCGCCCACACAGGCGCGGGCGAGCGCACCGGCCTGCGCACCATCGCGCGCTCCCTGGACGCCATCCACCGGCGCTGCGCGGGCTTCAAGGTGCGCGTCGCGCTGGAGATCACCGCCGGGCAGGGCACCAACCTGGGCTACCGCTTCGAGCACATCCGCAACATCATCGACGGCGTGAAGGAGAGCGATCGGCTCAGAGTGTGCTTCGACACCCAACACGCGTTCGCCGCCGGCTACGACATCCGCACCCGGGACGGCTACGAACGGACCTTCACGGAGTTCGACGCGACCATCGGGGTCAAGCTCCTGGCCGCCTTCCACCTGAACGACTCGAAAAAGGAGCTCGACTGCCGGGTGGACCGTCACGAGATCCTCGGCAAGGGACACATCGATCTCGAGCCGTTCCGGATGCTGATGAACGACAAGCGCTTCTTCGGCCTCCCCATGTGCCTGGAAACCCCCAAGGGCAAGGACCTGAAGGAGGACCGGGAGACCCTCGAACTGCTGCGGTCGTTCCGGGGTGGAACGTAAACGGCCCGAAGTTGCTGTCGCCCGGATGCACCGCGTGGCCGGGACCACGTCGGGAAACCCCGCGGGCAAGCATTGATTCAAACGGGAATAGGCGTTAATCTGCGTTGGTTGGTTCCCACACGGACGGCGATTTCCCTGTCACGTCGAACATCAGGAAAGCGAGGCCGTTTGTGAGCACGCAGAGTCGTACACCTGGAGATGATCGGGCGCGGCAGGGTTTGGGCACGCGTCTGACGCGCCGGACCGTAGTCCGTGCCGGGCTGGCAGCGATCCTGGCCCCGCCTTGGCTCCACTCCCTGAGCCCGGCCGATGCAGCCGCTGTCCGAGGAATCGGACCTGACGGCGAGATCGTGCTGGGAGTATCCGCCGCCTTCTCCGGCCCCTCCCGCGGCCTCGGCACGGAACTCTACCGAGGCGCCAAGTCCTACTTCGACCACATCAACGAGAACGGCGGCATCAATGGCCGGAAGGTCGTCCTGAAGCTCTACGACGACGGCTACCAGCCGGATCCCTGCGTCGAGAACACCGTCAAGCTGATGCTGGAGGACCAGGTCTTCCTGCTCTTCGGATACGTGGGCACCCCCACCGTCACCCGGGTGCTGCCGATGTTGAAGAAGTTCCAGGCCCAGCGGGTCTACTTGTTCTTCCCCTTCACCGGCGCCCAGCCCCAGCGGGAGCCGCCCTACGGCGACTTCGCGTTCAACCTGCGGGCCTCCTACCGCCAGGAGACCGCCGGCCTGGTGAACAACTTCATGCGCATCGGCCGGCAACGCATCGCCATGTTCTACCAGGCCGACGCGTACGGCCGCAGCGGCTGGGCGGGAGTACGGGCGGCCTTGGCCAGGCACGGCGTCGAGATGGTCGGCGAGGCCACGTACCGCCGAGGGTCGCGGTTCACGGGCAGTTTCCGGGCCCAGGTGGAGATCCTGAGCAAGGCCTCGCCGGATGCGGTGATCTGCGTCGGCGCCTACGCCGCCTGCGCCGGCTTCGCCCGCGACGCAGTGGACCAGGGCCTGCGAGTCCCCATCGCCAACCTCTCCTTCGTCGGGAGCGAGAACCTGCTCAACCTGCTGTCGCAGGGGCAGGACGACCCCGATGCCTACGCCCGGTACCTGGTGAACTCGCAGGTGGTGCCCAGCTACGAGGACACCTCGATTCCGGCTGTTGGGGAATACCGCGAATTGATGGCGCGCTACGACCCCCAGGTACCCGCGGAGTTGGTGAAGGAGGCGTACACGCCGTTCCCGCACAGCTTCGTGAGCCTGGAGGGGTTCCTGGACGCCAAATTGATGGTGGAGATCCTCCGGCGGCTGAAGGGCAAGCCGGACAGGACCGGACTGGAGGAAGCAGTCTTATCCGTGCGCGACTTCGACCTGGGAATCGGCGAGGCGGTGTCCTTCGGACCGGATCGCAGGCAGGGATTGCAGAAGGTCTACTACACAGTCGTCGAGGACGGCCGGTTCGTCACCCTGGACGACTGGAAAGCCAAGTTCGGGTAATCATGAAAATACGAAAGCTGTTCCAGAAGACCCAGTTCGGCATCTTCGCGCTGTTCGGCCTGATCGTGCTGTCCACTTCGGCGCTGACCATCTACACCGTGCAGACCCAGTTGTCGACCGAGTACGAGAGCAACAGCCGGAACATCGCCAAGACCATCGCCGACGCCAGCGTCGACATCCTGCTGAACCGCAACTTGGCCACGCTGCAGTCGCTCATCGACCAATTCGTGGAGATCCAGGGCATCCGCTACGTCTACATCACCAGCGACACCGGCGAGTATCTGGCCCACACCTTCGTTCCCGGCATCCCCGAAGCGATCCGCAACAGCGACCCGTTCGAGACCGCCACGGTCAAACGGACACTGCCGGGGATGGGGGAGTTCGTGGAGGTCGGCAGCCCGATCCTGGCGGGTTTCGCCGGCACCGTGCACGTCGGCATGGATCTCGACGTCATCGGCCTGAAGATCCAGCGGGCCATCGGCCGACAGGTCTACCTCATCTCCATCCTGCTGCTGGTGGGAGTCATGGGTTCCATCTGGTTCGTCAACCTCGCCGCCAGGCCGTTGGGGGACCTGCTGGCTTTCGCCGTGAAGCTTGCCAGGCAGGAGGAACCGGACGGAGCGCAGAACGAACGTATCCTCGCCAGAGACGACGAGGCCGGCGAGCTGGCGCGGCTGCTCCTTCACGTGGCGCAACGCAAGACCGCACCCGACGAGCCGACTCCGCCGGCGGCCGAGGGCGCCGGTTAGCGGTCCGAAACGGACTTGGTCCGGGAGGTTCCCGAGGTGGGCGTTCGAAGGATCAGCATCGCGTTCTTCTGCACCATGCTGCAGATATGCTTCGGGACCGTTTATGCCTGGAGCTTCTTTCAGACCATGCTGGTGCACCAGTCCGGCTGGACCCACACGGAGACGGCCTGGGCCTTCAGCATCGCGATCTTCTCTCTCGGCACCTCCGCGGCGTGGGCGGGCTCGGCACTGGGACGGCTGGGACCCCGACGGCTGGCTCTCACCGGCAGCCTGATGTTCTCGGGCGGTTACGTGATCGCCGCCGCGGCGCTGTGGTTGGAGTACCTGCCGCTCTTCTACGTCGGTTACGGCGTCATCGGCGGGGCGGGCATCGGGCTCGGCTACGTGACCCCGGTGGCGACCGTGGCCAAGTGGTTCCCCGACAAGAAAGGCCTGGTCACCGGCATCGTCGTCATGGGCTTCGGAGTGGGTGCGCTGCTCCTGAGCAAGGGGCTGGCGCCCTTTCTGGTGGTGCGCACGGAGGGCGAGCTGTCCCTGGTGTTCCTGTGGCTCGGCATCATCTTCGCCGGCATCCTGATTCCCTGCAGCCTGGCATTGAGCGATCCCGGGGCCCCGGTGAAGGCGCCGGGCGCGGGCGCGACTGTCGCTGACGCCGGAGAGCCGGACTCCACCCTGCCCTATCTCTCGTCCAGCCAGTTCGTCATCATGTGGACCGTTTTCTTCTTCAACATCGCCGCCGGCATCTCCGTCATCAGCTTTCAGTCGGAGCTGCTGCAGGAAGTCTGGGGCCTGGCCGATCCCAAGGTGGAACCCGCGGTGCTGGCCGAGTACGGCGCCACGCTGATCGCCGCCAGTTCCGTGTGCAACGGCGTGGGGCGGTTGTTCTGGGGCCTGCTGTCCGACCGCATCGGCCGGGTCAAGGTGTTCCGAATTCTCCTGGCCAGCCAGATGGTCGTGTTCGGGGTCCTCATGACCGAGGAGAACCCGTGGGTCTTCTCCGTGCTGGTGTGCTACGTGCTGCTCTGTTTCGGAGGCGGTTTCGCCACCATGCCTCCCTACATTCTGGACGTATTCGGCCCGGAAAAGATGGCGAAGATGTATGGCGTGGTGCTCACCGCATGGGCCGCCGCAGGCATCTGCGGCCCGCTCTACGTGGGATACCTGAAGGACTCGTACCCGGACCGGGCCGTCATGTACTGCTTCCTCATCGGGATCCTGATGCTCGGAGCCGGCTACCTGTTCTCGTACCTGCTGAACGACGGACGGCTCCGGCTGGGCCGTCCGACCCTGGAGACCACGCTTCACCAGTACGGTATTCCGGCAAGGAGCACAGGATGAGGTTCTACGACTGCAGCACCGCGCCGAGCCCCCGCCGGGTGCGCATCTTCATCGCCGAAAAGGGCCTGGACATCCCCACGGTGCAGGTGGACCTGCGCAAGGGCGAGCATCTCGCCGAAGCCTTCCGCAGCCTCAACCCCTGGTGCACGGTGCCGGTGCTGGAACTCGATGACGGCACCGCCATCAGCGAGGCGGTGGCCGTGTGCCGCTACCTGGAGAGCGCCCATCCCGACCCGCCCCTGATGGGTGTGGACGCGCGCGACCGGGCCGTGGTGGCCATGTGGGAGCACCGCTTCGAGATCGACGGCTTCCTGGCCGTGACCGAAGCCTTCCGCAACCAGGCCCGGGGGCTCGCCGGGAGGGCGCTGACCGGACCGGGCAACGTCGAGCAGATTCCGGAGCTGGTGACACGGGGGCGCAGACGGGTGGAACGGTTCTTCACCGTCCTCGACGAGCAACTGGCCCGCCATCCCTTTGTCGCCGGCGAGCGCTACACCATCGCCGACATCACCGCGCAGGTGGCGGTGGACTTCGCGGGCTGGATCAAGATGAGCCTGCCGCCGGGTCACCGACACGCCGGCGAATGGTATCAGCGGGTCAGCACGCGCCCCAGTGCGGCCGCGTAGGGTCGTGGGTGCGTGCCGCGGCATCCCCGAGAGCGGGGAGGGCGGCGTCCCGGAAATCTGTTGACGGCCGGCGGACGTGATCCGTGACCCCAATCCGCCACCCGTTTCGCGCGAAGCAGAACAGCCCGACCCCGGCAGAACCGTCGCCTGATTTCCGGGACGCCGCCCTCCCCGCCCGGCTGCCTCACGACCCCGGCCAGAGCCCGAAGCTCCTGCCGTCCGGCAGAAACGACTCGAGGGCCCGGTCCTCGACTCCGGCATCCTTCACGTCTCCGTCGAGGACGCCGAAGAAGAAAATGCGCAGCATCTGCGCGATGAGCGCCCGGAGCGCCGGGTCCCGGCTGGGATTGTACCAGGTGTAGATCCAGTTCATCATGCCGAACAGAGCCAGCGCCGCCACCCGCGCGTTGAGCTTCTGGATCCCCTCCCGTTGCTGAAGCTCCTCCACCAGATCCACCAGGACCTTGAGGTAGCGCCGCTTGAGATCCAGGATCCGTTTCGCGTAGTCCGCCGTCAGCGCGGTGTCCTCCCGCGACATGACCTTCATCTCGTTCATGTTGTGCAGGAAGAAACCGAGGTGGTTGTGGACGAAAAGCGCGATCTTCTCTTGCGGAGCCCTGTCGGATTCCTGGATCCTGCGCCCGTTTTCGAGCAGGGTCACGAGGCAGCGCTCCTGTATCAGGCAGAGAAGCTCTTCCTTGGTGCGGAAATAGTAGTAAAGACCGGCGAGGCTCATGCCCGTGGCGCGGCTGATCTCGCGGATGGAGGTGCCGTCGAATCCCTTCTCCGCGAATATCGTTGCGGCGTGCTCGAGAATCTGCTGCAGCTTTTCGTCGTGGTGGGTGGTAGACGACCCCGAATCGTTGGGCATCAGCACGGATCTTGTCAGACGGGGACCTTGAAGTCAACGAAACCGCTACGTTGAATCCCCATACCTCATGGTGTATAGCTCCCCGGTTATATGGAGTTCGAAAATATTCTCATCGAGCGCGACGGGGCCGTGGCGATTGCCACGCTCAACCGCCCGAAGCAGCTCAACGCCCTGTCCTTCGGGCTATGCAAGGACCTGTGCCTGGCCCTCGAGGAGCTCGACGCGGATGACTCCGTGCGGGCCTTCATCATCACCGGCGGCGAACGCGCGTTTGCCGCGGGCGCCGACATCAAAGAGATGGTGGACGCCACCCCGTTCGCCGGAACAGGGCATGACCGGCTGGCCTTCAGGGACCGCATCAACCACCTGTCGAAACCGGTGATCGCCGCGGTGAGCGGCTTTGCGCTGGGAGGCGGCTGCGAGCTGGCCATGAGTTGCGACATCATCATCGCTTCGGAGTCGGCCGTGTTCGGTCAGCCCGAGGTCAACCTGGGCACCATCCCGGGTTCCGGCGGGACCCAGCGGCTGACCCGCATCGCAGGCAAGCACAAGGCCATGGAGCTGGTGCTCACCGGCCGCTTCATGGACGCCGCGGAAGCGGCGCGGTGCGGCCTGGTGAACAAGGTCGTGCCGGTGGAAGTGCTGCTCGACGAGGCCAGGGCCATGGCCCGGACCATCGCCGCCAAGCCGCCCCTCGCCATCCGTTTGGCCAAGGAAGCCATCCTCAAGGCCGCCAACGCGCCTCTGGACGAAGGGCTGGCATTCGAACGCAAGTCCTTCTGCATGCTGTTCGCGTCGGAGGACCGGAGAGAGGGCATGCAGGCGTTCCTCGACAAGCGCAAGCCCGAGTTCAAGGGAAAATGAGCTACGAAACGATTCTCTATGAAAAGCGGGACGGGGTCGCCACCATCACCCTGAACCGGCCCGAGGCGCTCAACGCGTTCACCGCGCAGATGAACCGGGAGCTTCTGGATGCCCTCAAGGACGGCAACCGGGACAAGGCGGTCCGCTGCTTCGTCCTCACCGGCGCCGGCGACCGGGCCTTCTGCGCCGGACAGGATCTCAAGGAGCGTTCGCCGGACCGGAAGGGCTCGCTGGGGGAATCTCTGAGGTCGCGCTACAACCCCATCATCCTCGCCATCCGCCGCACCGAGAAGATCGTGCTCTGCGCCGTGAACGGCGTGGCGGCGGGTGCGGGGTGCAACCTGACCCTGGCCTGCGACCTGCGCATCGCCTCGGACAACGCGCGCTTCATCGAGGCCTTCGTGCGCGTGGGTCTCGGCCCGGACTGCGGCGGCAGCTACTTCATGCCGCGGCTCATCGGGCTCGGCAAGGCCACCGAACTGTTCCTGCTGGGAGAACCCCTGGGCGCCGAGGAAGCGCTCCGCTACGGGCTGGTGACCAAGGTCGTTCCTTCGGCGGAGCTGGCGGCGGAAACCCGGGCCATGGCGGAAAGACTGGCGCGCGGACCGCGCAGCGCGGGGCTGATCAAGAGGACGCTCAACCGGTCCATGTACGCCGAGCTCGAAGCGCAGCTCGAATACGAGGCCTGCACCCAGGAGATCGCCGGCCGCACCGCCGACTACGACGAAGGGGTCCGCGCCTTCACGGAGAAGCGGACCCCGGCGTTCAAGGGGGAGTAGGCTCCGAAGAAACCCGCGGGCTCTCCGGGAAATCGATCATGGTCAACGAGAACAAGATCGGGGTGATCGGCGCCGGCACTATGGGCGCCGGCATCGCCCAAGTGGCCGTTCAGGGCGGCTTCGAGGCGGTGGTGTACGATGTCTCCCAGAATTTCCTCGACCGCGGCCTGGAGAGGACCCGCGGGTTCATCGGCCGCAGCCGGGAGAAGGGCAGCATCGACAAGGCCGAGGAGGGGCGCATTCTCTCGCGCCTCACCGGCTCACTGGCCGTGGAAGCCCTCGGGGACGCTGCCCTCGTCATCGAAGCGGCCACCGAAAACCTGCAGGTCAAGCGGGAGCTGTTCCAGAAGCTGGACGCCGCCTGCGCCGCGGAAACGCTGCTGGCCACCAACACGTCGTCCTTGTCGGTGACGGCCATCGGCGGCGCGGTCCGGGACGCCTCCCGGGTGCTGGGCATGCACTTCTTCAATCCGGCGCCGCTCATGGGACTGGTAGAGGTGGTGCAGGGCGAGCTCACCAGCGCCGCCACGGTCGGCAAGGCCTCGGACATCGCCAGGAGGTTCGGCAAGACGCCCGTACGCGCCAAGGACACGCCGGGATTCATCGTCAACCGCATCGCCCGGCCGTTCTACAACGAGGCCCTGCGAATCGTGGGCGACGGCGGCGTCGGGGTGGAGACGGTGGACCGGGTCATGAGGGAATCCGGCGGTTTCCGCATGGGCCCCTTCGAGCTTCAGGACCTGATCGGCATCGATATCAACTTCACCGCCACGGAGACCCTCTACCGGGCGTTCTTCGAAGACCCGCGTTTCCGGCCGAGTCCGTTGCAGCAGAAGCTGTACCTGGCCGGACACCTCGGACGAAAGACCGGGAAAGGTTTCTACAGCTATGAATAGCGTGGCGATCCTCGGCGCCAACCGCCTGGCGGAGGACTGGCACCGGCTGGCCACGGACAAGGGGCTCGCCGCGGCTCGGTACGCCCGCGCCGCCGAGGTGGACCCTGCCACCGAGGTGGTGGTGGACACCCTGGCCCACGGGCGCGAACGGAAGCGGCTGCTGCTGGAAGAGCTCGACGCCGCGGCGCCGGGAGCGGCGGTGGTCCTGAGCTCATGCGTCCGTTGGTCCGCCACCACCATTGCCTGCTGGAGCCGCCGGCCCGAGCGGGTGGTCGGTTTCGCCACCTTCCACCCGTTGGCGCCGCGGAACCTCATCGAGCTGGCCCGGGGGCTCGACACCGGCGAGGAAGCCTTCCGGGCGGCCGAATCCCTGGTGCACAGCCTCGGCAAGGAGAGCGCCGAGGTCAAGGACGCTCCCGGCCTGGTGTTCCCGCGGATCCTGAGCCTCATCATCAACGAGGCCGCGCGCAGCCTGGACGAGGGCATCGCCACCGCCGAGGAGATAGACATCGCCCTGAGGCTCGGCACCAACTATCCCCAGGGGCCGTTACGCTGGGCCGACGAGATCGGCCTCGACGAGGTGCTCGCGGTCATCGAGGGACTCGAGGAAGAGACTGGCGACGACCGCTACCGGCCCGCGCCCCTGTTGAGGAAGCTGGTCGCGTCCGGACGTCTCGGCGAGACCACGGGGCGCGGGTTCTACGACCACGGGGAAAAGGGCGATGCCGCTCCTTGACCCGGGTCCCGGGATATTGGAAGATCAGGTCTGAAACGCGGCGTCCACGCCGCAGCAGGAAAGGCGCATCATGCCCGAAGCCGTCATCGTCGACGCCGCCCGCACCCCGATGGGGCGCTACGGAGGGATTCTCAAGGACATCCGACCGGATGATCTGGCGGCGCAAATCATCGACAAGCTCGTCGCCCGCAACGGCATCGACAGGGAAACCATCGAGGACGTGATCCTGGGATGCACCAACCAGGCCGGAGAAGACTGCCGCAACGTGGCCCGCAACGCTTCCCTGCTGGCGGGCATTCCGGACTCGGTGCCCGGCGCCACCGTGAACCGCCTCTGCGGTTCCGGACTGGAAGCGGTCAACCAGGCCGGGCGGGCGGTAGGGGCCGAGGAGGGCGACCTGTTCGTGGCGGGCGGCGTCGAGTTGATGACCCGCGCGCCGCTCGTCATGCCCAAGGGGGGCGCCCCGTTCGCCCGCGGCGACGTCACGGTCTACGACAGCGTGCTCGGGTGGCGTTTCCCGAACCCCCGCATGGGTGAGCTGTACCCGCTCATCAGCCTGGGCGAAACCGCCGAGAACGTGGCGGAGAAGTACGCCGTCACCCGCGAACAACAGGACGCCTTCGGCTTCAAGAGCCACCGCAACGCGGTGGCGGCCCAGGAGGCGGGGCGGCTGGGCGATGAGATCATTGCCGTGGCCGTGCCGCAGCGGCGCGGCGACCCGGTGGTCCACAACCGCGATGAAGGTCCCCGGCCGGACACCAGCCTGGAACAACTCGCCGCCCTGAGGCCCGCCTTCGTCAAGAACGGCACGGTGACGGCGGGCAACTCCTCGCCGCTGTCCGACGGCGCCGCGGCGCTGATCGTGACTTCCCGCGAGAAGGCGGAGGCCCTGAAGCTCAAGCCCTTGGTCCGGATCGTCGCTTCGGCGGTGGCGGGAGTGGATCCTGCCTTCATGGGCATCGGCCCCGTCCCGGCAAGCCGAAAAGCGCTCAAACGGGCCGGGCTGACCGCCGACCAGCTCGACCTGGTCGAGTTGAACGAAGCCTTCGCCTCCCAGTCGCTGGCATGCGTCAGGGAACTCGACCTGGATCCGGACAAGGTCAACGTCAACGGCGGCGCCATCGCCCTCGGACACCCTTTGGGTTGCAGCGGCGCCAGGATCATGACAACGTTGATCCATGAGATGAAACGGCGCGGCAGCCGCTACGGCATGGCCACCATGTGCATCGGCGTGGGACAGGGCATCGCAACCGTGGTGGAACGGGCCGGCTAGCCGCCCAAGCCGGGGCCATTGGTCGATTGAACTCAACATATGTGGTGGCAACATAACAGGGAATGCATATATTGTGGTCTGTTAGACGCCCGCTCCTCGAGTGGAACAGGGTTTCATTCAGGAGGTAGGCGGGAAGACCTCGAGAAATGAAAAGCAAGGTATCCAGGCTCCTGGTTCTCCTGTCGCTCACGGTGGTGCTGGCGGTGGCGGCGGTGGTGGGGCTGGAAGCGCTGCTGGACAACCGCAAGGAAATGATACGCTGGCAGATGGCAGATGCCATCGGCCGCGCGGTGACCTTCGACGCCGTCCACCTGAGTTTTCTCCAACACCCCGGAAGCCTCGGCATTACGTTGACCGACTTGCGTGTCGCCGACGACCCCCGGTTCGCGGCCACTCCGTTGATCCATGCAAGCCAGACCACCATTTCACTGGGGTGGCTGTCGCTTTTCACCGGCAATCCCACCATCTCCCACATCGTCCTCAACCAGCCCGAGATTCAGGTCATCCGTAACGAGTACGGCGATGTCAATATTCTCACACCGGCGCAGCCGCTGAACTCGGGCTTCCAGTCGGTCCACGGCGCCGGCACCACGGTGAGCGCCACCGGCGGAAAGCTCTATTTCATCGACCGATCATCCGACAAACCCGAAGAGTTGCGCCTCCACAACATCGACGTGGCGCTCTCATCGTCGGGCGGACGGCGCGTCAACGTTGATCTTTCCGGGACCCTCACCCCGGACGGCGGGCAACCGTTCTCCGTGACCGGTACCGTGGGCACGTCGCGGCCGCTGTCGAAGTGGACCGAGAACCCGGTGGATCTCGAGTTGCGCGCGGAAACCCTGCCGAACGTGTTTGCCGCTCGCGGATGGAAGCTGCTGGAAAAGCACCTCCCCGGCTACCTCCGTCCCTCCGCGCCTCTGGCCGTAAGCACTCGTGTGTCCGGCCGCTTGGCCAGGCCGCGGCTGTCGCGGATGCGGGTCACCGGCAGCCTGTTCGGCGCCGCCGCCGACAACGCCACCTTCACCGGCGAAGTGGACTTTTCCAAGGCGGCGGCGTGGAACGAGGGCCGCATCAAGGCGGAGTTGCAACTGAGCCCGGTGACGCTGGACCAACTCAGGCAGATCCCTTGGGCGAACCGCGTGTTGCCGGCGGCGCTGGTGGTCCACAAGCCCCTGAACTTGGCCAACGTCGTCGAGGGTCGGCTCGACGACCTGAAGATTCACACCTCGGTGACGGTGGATGCCAATGCGATCCAGTACGGCAAGTGGTTTCACAAGCCGCCCGGGGTGACGGCCCGTTTGGCCATGGCCATGCGGGTACGCAAGAACCAACTGCTCATCCACCCGTCCGAAGCGAGGCTTCACACCGGAACGGTCGCGTTCTCGGGTTCCATCCACCAGCAGCCGGAACAGGTGGTGCGGCTGCGGGTGAAGACCGCCGACCTGCCGCTGGCGGGATGGCAGGCGCTGGTACCCGCGGGCGCGGGCTACAAGCTCGACGGCACCGTGAACGCCGACTTCACCTTGCGGCGGCAGTCGGCTCCACGGAACGAACCGCCGACGATCACGGGCAGCCTCCGGTTGGCCGGCATCAACGTCATCGGCCCGCCGGGGAAGCACAGGACGATCCAGGGGCTCCAGGGTGAGCTGGAGTTCCGCGGCAGGGACATCGAGATCCGAAACATCCAGTTGAGGTCGGGGTTGTCGGACCTCCGGCTGCAGGGGCTGCTGACGGACCTGAACCGCCCCACCCTCCACTACAGCGTGCAGTCCAACCTGTTGAATCTCGCCGACGTGACCGGAGACGCGGCGTACCGGGCGGACTCCTTGAGCAATCTGGTGAGCGAAGGGTCCGCGGAGTTCACCGAGGGCGTCCTGGCGTTCAAGGGCCATCTTGCCTCCAGCAACGGGCGCCTGAAGGGGGTTCCATACCACAACCTTCGCGGGAACGTACGCTGGAACGGGACCGGCGTGAAGGTCGACGGGCTGGACGTTGAAGCGCTGGGCGGCAGGGTCCGCGGCGAGGGCGCGTTCACGAACCGCGACGGCAAGGGCTTCGAGGTCGAGTTGAACCCGGCAGTGGAGTCCCTGGAACTGGGGAACCTTCTGGCCCAGTTCCCGCTCGAGCCGGCGGAGCCTGTCAACGGACGCCTGAACCTGGAAGGCCGATTCAGGAGTTCCGGAAAGGACTGGCCGTCCGTGGTCCGCAACCTCGGCGGACGAGGCCGTTTCAGCCTGGACAAGGGGGTCCTGGCCAACTTCAATCCTGTCCGCCGG
Source organism: uncultured Binatia bacterium (SeqCode) (assembly GCA_965215605.1). Lineage (GTDB taxonomy): Bacteria > Desulfobacterota > Binatia > UBA9968 > JAJDTQ01 > JAJDTQ01. Next base: position 975,958 of record OZ244070.1, read on the forward strand.
GTGCTGGAGGCCATGGATGCCGTGGAAGGCATCGACCGAATCGATGCCGCCGGTCCCGCTTTCATCTCCCTGGTCCGCGACGACCGGGCTTCCTTCGACAGGGCCGAGGGCACGTTCACCGTTGACGACGGCCGGGTCCGGAGCAGCAATCTGCGGCTGATCGCCGACGAGTACAGTATCGTCGGAAGAGGCTGGGCGGACCGTGACGGCGGCGTGGATCTGCAGGGGACCCTTGTCCTCTCGTCCGAGTTCTCCCGCGACCTGAGCGGACGCTACCGCAATGTCCGCTACCTCTTCGATGCCGACGGCATCAGCCTGCCTTTCCGGCTGGCCGGACGCATCCCCGACGTGACCGCTCGACCCAACGTCGCGCAGATCACCCGTTACATGTACGACAAGCTCGCGGAAGAGAGGCCGCCGCGGCGCGACCGTGACGGCGGCTTCAGCCTGTGGAAGCGATTGGAACGGGGTTTCCGGGAGATGCTGCGCTGACCGTCTCGACTCCCCTCCCCGAGTCTCTTTCGCGCCGCCGCAACGGCAACCCTTTCTTTGGACACATGGAGCACCACGAGATCTATCTCCATGTACGCCGGCAGGACATCGCGTACATCAAGTTCATCGTGGAATCCTATGAACTGCTCGGCATCATCCGCACCGTGGACCCCGAGAAGACGGTCATCGTCCTGCTGGTGCTGGAGGACTCCCTGACCCTGGCCCGCGAGGTACTGGCCGCCTTGGCCGATGAAGTGGACATGAAGGAGGTCCCCCGGCCCGCTGGCCTCGGCGGCGACTGGCTTCTTGGCGAGCTCGCCATGCCCGAGCGGGACGCCGGCGAAGAAACGTAATTGAACGATCCCGCCAACCTCAAACCCCGGATCCTCTCGCTCATGCTCTCCAGGCCGGGGCACCGTTTCAGCCTGAAAGAGATACGGAAGGGCTTCGGCAAACCGGCAAGGGAACCGGTGGTGGAAGCGCTCAAGGAACTGATCCACGAGCGCAGGGTGATCCGCCTGCACAAGAATCACTACGCCCTTGCCAAGGCCGCCAGCGTCGTGTCCGGCGTGGTCCAGGGACATGCTGATGGTTTTGGCTTCCTGGTCCCCGATCAGAAGGGGATGGACGACATCTATCTCAGCCGCAGGGAGATGCGGCGGGTGATGCACGGCGACCGCGCGCTGGTACGTCCGGAGGAGAAGCGGGACGGGGACAGCCAAGGGCACGTCGTGGAAGTGTTGGAACGGGGACAGCGCCGTCTCGTGGGCGTGGTCCAGACCGACGGAGAGCGCACCCTGCTGGTGCCCATGGACCCGCGCGTCGCGCCGGCGATTCCGCTGACGGGCGCCGGGGCGGTGCGTCCCGGCCAGGTGGCAGCGGTGGAGATGACCCGCTACGGCGGTGGCTACACGCCTCCCGAAGCCCGGCTCCAGCGCCTGCTGGGCTCCCCCGACGACCCCGACGCGCAGGCGCAGGCTGTGATCTTCCGCTACGAATGGCCCGAGGACTTCTCGGAGGAGGCCCGGCAAGAGGCGCAGCGCCACGGCACGGACGTGGACCCCGCCGGCCTTGCCGGACGCCGGGACCTGCGGCCGCTCACCACCCTCACCATCGACGGCGAGACCGCCCGTGACTTCGACGATGCCGTCAGCATCGAAAAGACGGCGAACGGCTACCGGCTGTACGTCTCCATCGCCGACGTGGCCCACTACGTGCCCCGAGGCTCCCAAGTGGACGGCGAGGCCTATGCCCGCGGCACCAGTGTCTACTTCCCGGACCGTGCCCTGCCCATGCTGCCCCCGGCGCTGTCCACGGGCATCTGCAGCCTCCGGCCGGGCGTGGACCGGCTCACCCGCACGGCGCTCCTGGAGATCGACCGCCGGGGCGAAGTCGAACGGGTGGAGATCTTCCGGTCGGTGATCCGGAGCGCCGCCCGGCTCACCTACACCGAGGTGGGCCGCATGCTGGTGGACCGGGACGCCGCCGTCATCGGGAAGTACCCGGAGCTGATCGACTCCCTCCGCGCCATGGAGGAACTGACGCGCCTCCTCATGGACCGGCGGCGCGCCCGAGGCAGCCTCGACTTCGAGTTGCCGGAGACGGAGATCGTGCTGGGCGAGGACAACATGCCCATCGACATCCGGCGCGCCCGACGCACCATCGCGCACCGCATGATCGAGGAGTTCATGATCGCGGCCAACGAAGCGGTGGCCGGCCACCTGCGAAAACGCAAGTTCCCGTGCGTGTACCGCGTGCACGAAGGACCCGACGAGGACACCCTGGACGCCATCGGCCCGTTCCTCTCGACCCTGGGGTACCCGCTCCACCGGAGCGGGGAGAAGATATCGTCCCGGGAGCTCCAGCGCACCCTGGAAGCTTGCCGCGGCAAGCCCGAGGAACGGGTGCTGAACCGCATGCTGCTGCGCTCCATGAAGCAAGCCTGTTACGACCGGGAGAACATCGGACACTTCGGCCTGGCGTCCGACGCATACCTGCACTTCACCTCCCCCATCCGCCGCTACCCCGACCTCATGGTCCACCGGCTCCTGGACCGCGCCACGGCCGGCCCGAAGCTCGATTCCGGCACCCGGGAAGACCTCGACGCCTACCTGCGCGAGGCCGCCGACCACGGCTCCCGACGCGAGCGCCTGGCCATGGACGCCGAGCGCGAGATGGTGGACCTCAAGAAGGCCCAGTTCATGACCGACAAGATCGGGCAGGAACACACCGGCGTCATCACCAACCTCACCAACTTCGGCTTCTTCGTCGAGCTGGACCGCTGGTTCGTGGAAGGACTGGTGAACCTCAAATCCCTGGAGGACGACTTCTACCGCTATTACGAGACCGCCCACCTCATCAAGGGTCAGAACCACGGCCGGAGCTTCCGCATGGGCGACCCGGTCACCGTGAAGGTGGTGCGGGTGAAGCTCTTCCAAGGGGAGATCGACTTCGAGCTGGCGCGGCCGCCCGCTTCGCGCGCATCTGTCGGTTGATCGCCGCCGTCGGTCTTGAACGCATGGACGCGCCCCACGTCAGGCACCTCACCGGCCCGCTCTGGGAAATGCGCATGAGCGGCCAAGCGGGCACATCGCGGGCGCTCTACGACTGGAGGACAGTTTGGGTTCAACGATCGGCGGTTTGACGTTGGACGAAATCAACGCGCGAATGGGTGATGGGGAGCTAGATGGCGTTCCGGGGACATTCTCGTGCGATAGAGCCGGGGGCGGGAGCTGTCCTGCCTTCTTTGGCACGAATTTCGACCCGACCGGTACGGACTGGATTTTCACTCCGCATGGGGCGACACGTACTGAGTCAACACCCGATGCCGACTATCTGGCTGGCGGTGTCTGGCTGTTCATGCCCGACAATGCCACGAACGCCGACGATGTCGTGTTCGGCGCCTTCGGTGATGGCAGCGATCCATTCGACCAGCGCAGTGTCATGGCACTTCGAGACACCGCAAGCTACAATGGTTTGGTGACCGGGGTATATTCGGCCAAATCGGGCGGCGATACGGAAATTGGCTACGTGGATGGCCGGGTCTCTCTCACGGTCGATTTCGGCGGAGGAAGCGAGCTCGGAACAATCGGCGGATCGGTCACCGGTATCGAAATGGACGGCGACCGGATTGCTGGCTCGCTGACCTTGGGAACTGCCGACATCGGCGGTTCCGACAGCGGCTTCTTCGAGGGCAATCTGAGCGGCACTGTGGGAGGGACTGGCTACACGGGAAGATGGGGCGGTCAGTTCTTCGGCAACGGCGAGGCGGATGGGAAGCCAGGGTCGGTCGGCGGCACGTTGGGCGGGGCATCCGGAGACCGCTCTGCAAGCTTCGTGGGAGTCTTCGGCGCCTCAAATGATTGAGAAGCCGGTTCGAGGTTGCAAACCGAAAGCAGGGCAGCGCCGGCGCTGCCCTGCTCGCTTTCTTTCGATACGTCCATGCAGTTCGTCCGCGCTATCGCTTTCGTGATCGTGTTCGCCGCCACGCCCCGCGCCGCTTCGGAAGAGAGGACGTATATTTCATCCGATCCGGGGGGAAGCGTGCAAGAGCCCTGATTGGCAGCGGCCGGTTTCGGTTCGCGTTGCACCCTGTGCCCCCGGTTCATCCGGATCGCACGGATGTCCTGTTTCTCGTGGGACTGGCGGCGCTCGGTGCGGGGCAGCCCTCGCAGTCGGGAGACCGCGTTCTTCCCAAAGAACGCAACGGGTAGCGTTACAACGAGAAATGATATGCTCTGGAACGTTCTTCCGCGACCGGTCGCTCATCTTGCCGGCGTGTGCATACCGCTGGCGCTTGGGCTGACCGGGTGTTTGTCGGACGATTCCTACCTCGTGCGGAGAGGATCGCGCGTGAACATCGCCACGACCACCCCGCCGGGGAGTCCATCAGATCGGTCCGTCTTGAAGCAGTTGCCGACCACAACTCGATCCGTGGTGAAGGTGGATACGTCAACGACGAGAGACACCGGCATTCAAGGCAAAGGGTATTTTGTCTCCATCGGGAGAGTCGCACTGGACAACCATGCAGGAGGCGATCTCTTTTCCGAGCCCGACGTCTATGTGCAGGTTCAACGCCGGGATAAACTCGTTCTTGAAGCCGTACGGCGCGAGGAAGACAGGCTTTCCGTTTTGAACGCTCGAAAGAAGGCTTTGGAGAAGGAGATGGAGTCGCTTCAAGCCAGGAAGAGAAAGAGCGAAGTCGTGCCGGGTGAGCCCCTTTCTCAAACTCGACTTCGGCGATTGGCTGAACTGACCCGCACCACGGAAGGCGCGTGCGAGGGACTATTGGCAGATAACGAATGCCGGAAGTGCGAGCGATACGACGAAAGGCAGGTCTGCCGCGAGTGTGAGGCATGCAAGGAGCGGCGATTTCTTCTGAAGAAGAAGGCGGAAAGCGAAGTTGTTCCCGGAGCTGCTCTTGATCCAAAGGAATGGGAGCGCCTGCGAGAGTTGGAGGCATTGGTCGAGCGGCTTGCGAAGGACATAGGCGACACGCGCTCAACGGCACGCCGGCTTCGCAAGACAATTACGGCAAAGACCCATACCGTGACAACCCCCGGCCTTCGCCTGGATTACGGATTCCGGTCCATTTTGGAAGTCTTTCCGGGCGATGAGCTTTGGGTGTCGGTCTACGATGAGGATGTCGGTGAAGACGATCTTTACGGGTCTACAGTGTTTCGAGTTCCGAAGGGCCCAATGACACAAAGGGAAGTGGAATTGTCGATGCCAAACGTTCGGTCGGTGATTCTGAGACTGAGGTTGCGTTGAATGACGCGCGGACCTTCCAGGCAGTCGTGAGGGTCTCCAGTATTCCCTGCCTTCGCCATCTCTGCTCGGCATTTGTTGCACTAGTCGCGATACTATTCTGTGCCGAGGCCTCTGCCAACCCACGCGCATGTCCGAAGTGGAACACCCTGGAGTTTTTTCGCGAGGCAACGGCTGGCGACGTTCAAAGGTGTCTGAATGAGGGCGCAGACGCAAATGCGAGGGGCCGTTATGGAGAAACACCGCTGCACAGGGCAGGAATGGTTGGCGAAGCAGCCGTTGTCCATGCGCTCGTCAGCGCAGGCGCAGACGTAACCGCACGGAACAGTGGCGGAGAGACACCGCTGCACAAGGCGGGAAGTGCGGCGGCAGTCATGATCCTCGTCAACGCAGGCGCTGATCCGAACGCAGCCGACTACGGTGGATGGGCGCCGCTGGATGTGGCGAAGGACGCGGAGGTGATCCAGGAACTCACCGATTCTGGCGCCAAATTCAGCCCGACGCTAATCGGCGAGTGTCTCTCCTCCCAGGAAACGGGGAAGCAATGCGAGTAGCCGGGATGGCGAGTACGAACTGGGCCCATAGGCGACGGCCACGAGCGTGCCGGGAGTCACAGGCCCTTGTGGACGTGCGGCCAACCGTCGAAACCGCCTTCCCCGCACGTCATCACGTCTCACCTTGCCGCCGGACAAGCCCGGGCACGGGTAGATCAGCTCGCAACAGGGCATCGATGCGGTCGGCCATGCGTTGAGCGGGCTCCCGGAGTTGCTCGACGGTCCAGTCGGCTGCATAGCCCTCGGTGATGTCGTCGTCGCGGGCGTGGTTCACCAGCCGCTTGGTCAGGGGACGGGGCGGCATGAGAGCGCGCTCGGCCACGGTGATGAAGGCGTTGCGGGCGCGGACTGGACAGTCGCGCACGAAGCATGGTCGCCGCCGGTGACAGGACTGCCGCGCGCCGTGTCGCGCAAGCGTGAACGTTCAACCCCATATTCAACACCACGGAAGAATCATGTTCGCCGCGTCTCAACGCGCAACGGACACCAGGACGATCCCCGTCACCACCAGCATCGTCCCGAGCACGGTGCCGCGGGTTACCCGTTCCATGTCCCGGAGAAAAATGACGGCGCCCAGGAGAATCCACATGGGCAGGGTGGCGGTGATGGGGGCGATGACGACGACCTCGCCGGCGTTGAGGGCGTAGAGGATGCCGCCGGCGGAGACGCCTTCGAAGAGCCCCGCCGCGACAAAGGGCCAGAACGCCCGCCGGTCCCAGACGTAGCGTTGCGCCAGGCCCGGCACCGCCTGGGTGATTCCCAGCAAGGCGAGGCCCACCGTGCCGGTGACGGCGGTGAAGAAGACCGGCTCCGGGGTCAGGATCAGCGCTGCCCGCCGCAGCGGGAAGGCGATGCCCGCCATGACCGCGGCGGCCAGCGGCACCAGGACATACCAGCCGGGGCTGTCCGCCTTGTCTTCGGCCGCCCTGGCGCTCTCCCGGGAAATGGCCGCGATACCGCCGACCACCGTCACGTTGCCGAGGAACACGGGCAGCGTCAGTTCTTCCCCCAACAGTGAAATCGCGATGAGGCCTGCCCAGAATGGGTGGGTGGCCCGGAGCGAGCCGCTCCGGGCGGCGCCGATGGTCTGCATGCCCCTATAGGTCAACTGGCGCACGAAGGGCTGCAGGCTGCCGGCGGCGACCATCAGCGCCACCGCGTACCAGTTGAAGTCGGGAATCCCGCCCCGAATCGCCACCGCCGCGCTGAAGATCCCGGCCTGGAACACCATGGAGAACGTCGTCACGGTGGCCGGGGTGGAGTAGCGCAGGCCCCGGCGCGCGACGATGAAGCTCACGGCATACATGGCGGCGGAAACGACGGCGACGAGTTCGGGGAGCATGACGACGTGCTGACTTCAGCGGATTCAGCGGGCCGCGATGATCGTGACGGTGCCGGCCACCACCGCGACGGTGCCGGTGACCGACCTGACGTTGGGTCGTTCCACGCCGCGCAGGAACAGCAGGGCCAGCACCTGGGTCCAGAGCGGCGAGGTGGCCACCAACGGAGCCACCGCCACCACCTGGCCCATGCTGACGGCGATGAGCGAGAACAGCGAGGCCACCGTCTCGAAGGCGCCGGCGACCACGAAGGGCCACAGCGCGCGCCGGTCCCAGGCGATACGCTCCCGCGTACCGCCGGCGGACATCGAAACCGCCAGGCACACCGCCGCCACCGTGGCCAGGACAGCGGCAAAGAACAGGGGCTCGTTGGAGATGTCGAGCCCGTAGCGCCGCACCGGGAACGCGATGCCCGCCAGGAACGCAGCGGCGAGCGGGAACAGCACATACCACCGGCGGTTACGGGGGTGCGGGTCGTGGAGGACCTCGCCCCGGACCGCCGCGGTCCGGCCGCGGTTCACGGCAACGCGGTCGGAACTCCAGGAAATGAGAATCGTGCCCGCTACCACCAGCACCGTCCCCGCCATGACGCCGGGGCCCAGGCTCTCGCCGAGCAGGGTCACCGACAGAACCGCGCTCCAGAGCGGATAGGTGGTGCGTAGCGGCTGGCTGCGGGAGGCGCCGATCCTGGCCACGCCGGTGAAGGTCAGGTAACTCGTGGCGGTCTGCATGACGCCCAACAGCACGAACACCAGCAGGGCCAGCCTGGCCACCGAGGGAACGCCGCCGGTGGCCAGGACCGCGCACCACAAGAGCGTCATCCGCACGGCCATGGCGACGCAGGTGGCGGTGAGCGGCGTGGAGTATTGCAGCCCGAGCCGGGAGGAGACCGAAACCGACGCGTAGGCGAAGGCCGCCATCAAGGCTATGGCTTCGGCGGGCAACGGCATTGAAATCCAGACAGGCGCGTCAGCACCCGTGACTGCCGGTGGGACAGTCTCCGGCAAGGGCGGCGGTCCGGTGGCCCCGACGGGGTCCGGCCCATGCGGCGTGGCGACGGTTCTTCATGCCGTGTCGGGCGCTCGGGAACCGGCGCCCGGCGCCTCGGGGCTTGCCGCTCCCGGCGCGAGCCAGCTCGACACCAACCCGGACACGCCGACGCCCGCGTTGGGCGCGGTCAGGCGCAGAAGTTTCTCCACTTGCGGCAGGTCGACGGTCAGCCGCGGATCCAACAACACGAGGTACTCGTCGTAGAGCACGGCCGCGAGATCGGGCGCATAGCCGAACACCCGGCCGAGCATCGTCAGGGTCTCGCTCCGATGCCCCTGCAGGTAGCGGATCGCCTCCCGGTGCGCGGCCAGGAACGCCGCGATAGCGCCGCCTCTCTCGCTCAGCCGCGCCGCCATCGTTTCGACGGTTATGGGCATGGGATCGTCCCCCACTACCGGCCAGCCGGCGAGCGGCAGGAAGCCTCGTTCCCGCGCGACGAAGTCGAAGGGCCGCGGCAACAGCGCCGCACCCGCGGACCCCTCGGTGAGCCGGTCCAGCGCGTGCTGATCGGTGTCCACCGTGTCCAGACCGAGGTCGGCCCCCAATTCCAGCCTGCCGAGGCTTCGAAACGTCTCCGCCAGCGGCGCCGTCTCGGCGACGACGCGGCGGCATGCCAGCGCCTTGCCCTTGAGGTGCGCGAGCTCGCGTGTCCCGGCCGGGGCCATCAGCACGTACGGGCTGCTGTTCATGCACGAGCCCACGAGCCGCGTGGCGCCGGTGCGCAGGAAATGCTGGAGCGACGCCCGCCCGATGACGAGGGACAGGTCGGCGTCGCCGGCCGCCAGCGCCTGATTGCGCTCGTCCGTGCCCTGCACGTGGTCCCAGGACAACTCCAGCCCGTGCCGCCGGTAGATGCCCTGCTCAATTCCCAGATACCCGGTGGGATCGCGCGCCACGCTCTCGCTCCCCCCGCCGAGGACCCCGTATAGCACCCTAAGCCGTGTGACTTGCATTCCGTTACCCCGCCGTGCCCCTTCCTGCCCCCGCATGCCGGCCCCGCCCGGCAAAGCTTGACACCACCATAGCGAAGGTGTACCGCCTTGCATAGACGGACGGTTTCACGCCGTCCGCGTCGCTTTCACACACGGGTCCCCGCCCCCGGCAACGACCGTCCGCCCGGCGCGCGAGCGGGACCGATTTTTGAAGGAGGCACAGCCATGAGCATCGCACTGTCCCACGGCGGAACGACCATGTATTCGTCCCCCTCCCGTTCCGACGAACTGTGGGTGGGGACGCGCAAGGGCATCGCAGTGCTGGAACGCGGCTCCGGCGGCTGGCGTGTCGCCCGCCACATGCTGGAGGACAAGCACATCAGCGCCATCCACCAGGAACCGGAGAGCGGCCTGCTCTTCGTCGGGGCGTTTCACGCGGGGCTTTACGCAAGCGGCGACCACGGCGCCACCTGGGAGGCGCGCGAGAACGGCCTGACCGAGCTGGACGTCTACAGCATCAATTCGTCGCGCAGCAACGGCCGCACCCGGCTCTACGCCGGGACCGAGCCCGCGCACCTGTTCTGCAGCGACGACCTGGGCGAGCACTGGACTGAGCTGCCGGCGCTGCGGTCGGTGCCCAGCGCGCCCAACTGGAAGTTCCCGGTGCCGCCGCACATCGCCCACGCCAAGCACATCAACTTCGATCCGCACGACCCCGACACCGTGTACGTGAGCGTCGAGGTGGGGGGCCTCCTCAGGAGCCGGGACCGCGGCGAGTCCTTCGAGGAGCTTCTCGGGATCTACGAGGATGCCCACAGGCTGCTGATCCACCCGCAGGACTCCGATCGCCTGTATGAAGTGACCGGACGCGGGTTGTACGTCTCGGCGGACGGCGGAAAGAACTTCGAGGAGCGGCTCGTGCGGCCGTGCGAGAACGGCGATTACCCGGACGGATGCGTGCTCAATCCGCTGAATCCCGACATGATGTTCCTGAGCGCGGCGCAGTACAACCCGGGCCAGTGGCAAAGGACCCACTTCGCCGGCGCGCGCATCTCGCGCAGCCTGAACGGCGGGCAAACCTGGGAGATCCTGCGCAACGGACTCCCGGACCGCCTGCAGGCGAGCATCGAAGCGCTGTGCCTGGAAGCGGCGGGCGATTCGGTTTCGGTCTTCGCCGCCACCACCAGCGGCGAGGTCTATTCCAGTGACGATGCCGGGGATAGCTGGTCCGTCATCGCTAGCGGACTGGCGCCCGTCTCCAAGGACTTCCACTACAAGGACCTGCAGGCAGCATAGCCCAGGCCCTTCCCGGCACGGCCGGGCATACACAAAGAGAGAAGAGCCTCCGCGGCCGGCGCACGGGGGCGGGTTCCATACCCGCCCCCGTGTCGGTCCGCGGGAGCGGACAACAGACAACGGCGCGAACGTGCAAGGGATACGTCGGGCCGCGCAACGGGGATGACGGGATGAAGTTCGGTTTGTTGGTTGATTGCCATGTACGCGAGGGTCGGACGCAGACTCTCGCTTTCGACGAGTTGTTCGACCAAGTGGATGCCGCCGAAGCCATGGGGCTGGATTCCATCTGGATCGTCGAGCATCATTTCCGGCCCAAGGCCTCGGTGCTCTCCGCATCCATGATGGTGGCCGGGGCCATTGCCGCGCGCACCGAGCGCGTCCGCATCGGCACGGCGGTGCAGGTGCTGCCGCTGGGCAACCCGCTGCGCATCGCGGAAGAGGTGGCCTCCATCGACCACATCAGCCACGGAAGGTTCGACTTCGGTGTCGGCCGCAGCAGCATCCCCAAGTTCTACGACGGCTTCAACATCCCCTACTCGGAAAGCACGGCGCGTTTCGCCGAGTCCTTCGAGATCGTCTTGCGCGCCTTCAGCCAGGAAACCTTCTCCTTCGAAGGCGACTACTACTCCTACCACGACGTCAGCATCTCGCCGCGGCCGCTCCAGCAACCCTATCCCCCCATCTACATGGCCGTGCGCACGCCCGAGGGCTTCGCACACACGGCCCGCAGCGGATTCAACGTGGTGCTGTGGTTCATGGGCGACTACTACGAGGACCGCCTGCAGATCTACCGCGACGAATGGCAGGCCGCGGGCCATGCCGAGCCGCCGGAGATTCACATACGCGTGCCGGTCTTCGTGGCCGAATCCGAGGAGCAGGCGCGGGAAATCCCCCGGGCCAGCGTGGTTCACGACCTCCACCGGGTCATCGCCGAAGCCACTGCCATGAACGCCGCCGACCGCGTGGCCCAGGCCGAACGGCACCTGAGCGACTACGACGAGTTCCTGCGCACCCGCATGGTGTTCGGCTCACCCGAGTCGGTGGTGGACCGCATCGAGGAATTCCGGGAGCGCATGGGCCTCACCGGCCTGATCCTGGACATGAACCACGGCGGCCAGATCCCCCACGAGCAGGTCGTCAACTCCATCAAGCTGCTGACCGAGAAAGTGGCGCCGCGGCTGGCGTAGGCGCGCAGCGCCTGTCATCCCTCGCAGAACGGACGCCCACCCATGAACGGCTACTCTCCCGGCTCCCATGCGTCCTCGTCGGCGGGTTCGGCGCCATACGTGTAATCGAACAGTTGGCCGTATCCTTCCACATCCGAGTACACGTGCGCCAGGCCCAGCCCGGCCCACATCATCGCCTGCATGCTGGTGACTACCGGGACGCCGAGGTCCTGCTCCAAACTGTCGATGATCGCCACGCTGGGCATGAGGGCGCCGGTGATCCAGATGCCGTCGGCGGCCGGGGTCGAGAGGAAGAGATCCTTGGCGGCGTGGTAGACCTCCGCCAGGGGCATGGTGGAGACGCCGTAGCGCCGTGACATGGCGGCCTCGTCGGACGGCCACAGGGAGCGCCGCCCCACCACGTCGATGCCTGCGTGGCCGACGTATTCGGCGAGCTGCCGGTCCATGGACTCGTCGAAGGGTGTCAGCATGGCCACGCGCCCCATGCCCAGGGTATGCATGCCTCGGATGCAGGCGCCGATGTCCGTGGCAAAGGGAATGTCGGTGTGGCCCGCCACCTCCGCCAGCAGCTTCTCCTCGAAGCCCCATCCACGGGTGACCACCAGCGGCACCCCGGCCTGGATGATGGAATCCACCCGCCGGTCCTCCAGTTCGCCCACGGCCACGTCCATGCGGCCCACCGCGTCATCGTACTGCTGCTGGGTCAACTGGGTGACGTGGAGCGAGGTCATCACGATGGTGACGCCGTCCGGCGCCATGAGATAGAACTCGTAGCCGTTGTTCTCGTGGCCCGGGCTGGGGGTGACGAACCCGATGCGGGCGCGCCAGCCGTAGGTGGCCCCAAGGGGAGGTTTCAATGCCATGGGTGTCTCCTGGAAATCAACGCTCCACCGCCTGCTCCGCGCTTCAGGCGGAGCAGGCGGCATTCGTGCCGGAGGCTACAGTCCGTAGAGCCGCCTGGGGTTGGCGTCGAGGATGGCGTCCTTGGCAGCATCGGAGATGTCGGTGCGCTCCCGCAACATTCGCGCGGCAAAGCGTTCCCGGTCGCCGTGGGGCATGTCCGTCCCCATGACGATCTGTCCCTGCCCCACCTCGGCCATCACCTGCGGCAGCAGCGAATCCTCGATCTCGGCGCTGAAGAAGAGGTTCCCCTTCTTCACGTAGTCCATGGCCGGCAGCGCCTGCGCGGGGACGCACTCCGGGAGGAACTTCAACAGCAGCTCGCCCTGGTTCTCGTAGCGGTGCTTCAGCCGGTCGAGCATGAAGGGCACCCACATGCACCCGGCCTCCAGGAACACCACTCGCATGTCCGGATGCCGGTCGAGGACGCCGCCGGCAATGAGCGAGGTGCAGGCCATCAGCACCGGCATGTGGAAGGCGATGACGCCGGAGGGATAGATATGGGAATAGAGGTTGTTCACCGACGGGCAGGACCAGCCCACGTGGACCCCCAACGCCAGGTTGTTTCCTTCCACGGCTTCATAGAACGGCAGCAGCACGTCGTCGTCCAGCAGACGGTCTCCCGCGGTCCCCAGCACCATGACGGACACGGCTCCGAGGCTCGCGGCCTCATTCACCGAGCGCACGGCGCCGTCCACGTCGTCGAGGTTCACCACCGCGGACCACTTGATGCGGTCGTTGCCACTCAGCCGGTCTCCCAGCCAGCGGTTGTACGAGTCGCACAGCGCCGTGGCCAAGGGGACGTTGTCGGTCAGCGGGTAGGCGAGAAAGAGCGTCGTGTACACCACCTGCACGGCGATCTCCTCCTCGTCCATGATCGCCAGCCGCTCGGGGACGTTGGTGAGATCCTGGCTGCCGACGCTGTCCACCTTGCCCACCGAGTGTTTCGCGAGCTCGCCGTTGATGGTCAGGGGCGTTCCGAGGTTGTTGCAGCCCCGGCCTACCCGGCGCGGGAAGAGCTGCTCGTCGATCATCCAGTAGGCCATGCCGTCCACCCCCACCACCCGGGGCTTCTGCCCGCGGAAATTGGGGTCCAGGTACTTGTCGTCGAAAGTCTCCAGGCACTCTTCCACGTGGCCATCAGCGTCTACACAGTCCATTTCTCACCTCCGTCGATTCACGGTACATTGATCGGTTCAACATTGTAGACACCACGCCAGGTTGTCAAGTCACCGGTCATTCCCGGCAATGGAGTCCATCCCATGAGCACTGTGGATACGGAGGTCACCAAACGCCTCGCGGAGTGGGTCTGCGAATCGGACTTCTCGTCCGTACCCGATGCGGTGCGCGGCGAAGCCGCGCGTACCCTGCTCAACTGGATGGGCTGCGCGGTGGGGGGGTCGGGCCACGAATCCGTGGACATCACGTTGCGGGCGCTGGGCCCCTTCATGGGGACACCGCAGGCTTCGGTGCTGGGCCGGACGGAACGAGCGGACGTGCTGCACGCAGCGCTGCTCAACGGCCTCAGCTCCCATGTGTTCGACTTCGACGACACCCACCTGAAGACCATCATCCATCCGGCCGGGCCGGTGGCGTCGGCGCTGGTGCCGCTGGCCGAGCACCGTCCGGTCTCCGGCCGGGACTTCCTCCACGCGCTGATCCTCGGGGTCGAAGTGGAATGCCGCATCGGCAACGCCGTCTACCCGGACCACTACGACACGGGCTGGCACATCACCGGCACCGCCGGGGTGTTCGGCGCCGCGGCGGCCGCCGGGCGCCTGCTGGGACTGGACGTTCAACGCATGTGCTGGGCGTTGGCGGGGGCCGCCACCCAGGCCGCGGGGCTGCGGGAGATGTTCGGCACCATGTTGAAGCCCTTCCTCATCGGACGGGCGGCCCAGAACGGCCTGGCCGCCGCCCTGCTGGCAGCCGAGGGGCTGACCGGCTCCGAGCGGGCCCTCGAAGCACCGCGGGGATTCGCCCGGGTGCTGTCGACGAAACAGGACTACGCCGCCATCTGCGACGGCCTCGGCCAAAGCTACGAGATCCTGCTCAACACCTACAAGCCCTACCCTTGCGGCGTGGTGATCCATCCGAGCCTCGACGGCTGCATCCGACTGAAGCAGGAACACGGGCTCACGGGCGAAGACATCGAGGCCGTGGAGCTGCGGGTCCACCCGCTGGTGTTGGAGCTCACCGGGAACAGGACGCCTCAGACCGGGCTCCAGGGCAAATTCAGCGTGTACCACGCGGCGGGGGCCGCCCTCGTGCTCGGACGAGCGGGTGTAGCCGAGTTCACCGACGAGGTGGTGCAGGATCCACGGGTCACGGCGGTGCGCGACCGCGTGTCCGCGGTGGTGGACGACCACATCCGTGAAGCGGCTGCCGTGGTTACGATACGGCTGAAGGACGGCCGCACCGTCGAGGAGGCGGTCGAACAGGCGTCCGGCAGCCTCGAATGTCCGTTAACCGATGGAGCCATGGACGAAAAGGTCCACGGCCTCGCCGATCCGACGCTGGGGACGGCGGCGACCCGGGAGATGATCCGCGCCTGCCGGGGAGTGGCGGCGCTGGAGGATGCCGGGGACCTTGCCCGCGCGGCCACGCCGACCCCGGCATAAGGCGGCCATCCGCGTGATCGTGGTGCCGCTACCTGTCCTCGGGCGGATGGACCGTTGACGGCCCGTCCGAAAGGAGAACCCATGTCGGATCACTACGACGTCATCATCATCGGCGGGGGCTCGGGCGGCTGCGTCGCCGCCGCCCGGCTGAGCGAGGACCCGCGCCGCAAGGTGTTGCTACTGGAGGCCGCCACGGACCCGCGGCCAACGCCGGACACCGTCCGGCTGGCCAGCGGCAAGGACCGGCTCTGGTTCGAGAGTCCCTACATCGACACGCTGCCCGTCGAGCGGCCCATCGACGGAAGCCTGTTCTACCCCATGGCCGGGAGGATCATGGGCGGAGGCTCGTCGGTCAACGCCATGGGCTGGGTCTGGCCGCTCCGCTACGACATGGAGCGGTGGGTGGCCGCCGGCAATCCCGACTGGTCGTGGGAAACGGTCCACGAGGTGCTGAAACGGATCGAAGCGGACCAGGACTTCCCCGACGACCCCGAACACGGCCACGCCGGACCGGTCTACGTCGAGCGCCCTTTCAGCCTGGACTCGGACCTGTCTCCGGTGATCCGGGCCTATGTCGACGGCGCCGCCGAGATGGGCGTCCCGCGCCTGCCCGACACCAACCTCCCGGATCCCGTGGGCGTGGGCCCCGGGGTTTGCAACATCAAGGGCGACGTCCGCCAATCCGTGGTGGTGAGCTATCTCGACCCGGCCCGTGGGCGTCCGAACCTCACCATCAAGGCGGAAGCACCGGTGCTGGGGCTGACCCTGTCGGGCGGCCGGGTGGACGGGGTGCGCTACGAAAGGGACGGCGAAGTCCACACGGACACCGCCGGCCAGGTAGTGCTGCTGGCGGCCGGCGCCTACCGCAGCCCGCAGCTCCTGCTCCTGTCGGGCATCGGCCCGGCCGCGGAGCTGGAGGCCCTCGGCATCGAGGTCACCCATGCGCTCGACGGCGTGGGAAGGAACTTCCAGGACCATGCCCACATCCACATGACGTTCGCGGCCGCCAGGGAGTTCGAGGTGGACTGGACCCTGCCGAGGCTGCGGCTCATGGCCCGGAGCACCGCCGGCCTGGACCACGGCGACTTCAGCGTCACCCTGCGGCCGCCCACGAATATCCAGGGCGTCGGCTCCCTGCTGCCCCTCTCCGCGCAACTGCTGGAGCAAGAGGCGCCCGGGCGGATCCGCCTCACCAGCACCGACCCCAGGGACTTCCCGGCCATCGAAACCGGGATGCTGCAGCATCCCGCGGACGCGAAGAAGATGGTCGCCGCCATGGAGTTCGTCCGGGACCTGACCCGGACATCACCCATGCGGGAATTCTACGGCGAGTTACGCAACCCCGGCCCGGACGAGGACTGGGCGACCTTCGCCCGCTCGACCTACGACAGCTATCAGCACCCCTGCGGCACCTGCAAGATGGGGCCGGCCGGCGACCCCGCAGCGGTGGTGGACCAGCGATTGCGGGTCCACGGGCTGGACAACCTGTGGGTGGCCGACGCCTCGGTCATGCCCGAGGTGGTACGTGCCAACACCAACTCCACCGTCTACGTCATCGGGGAGCGCCTGGCGGAGTTCCTGAGCAGCGCGGCGTAGGAGCCGAGGCGATGAAGGACCGGCTTTGCATGGAGCCCGGCCACTACCCCGAACCCATCAGCCATTCCTGACAGTCGCGGGCACCGGCTGACACTCGCCGGACAGGATGCCCCGAGATCCTGTTCAACGCGTCTGGCGGTTCGGCAGACCGTGAACACCGCTGGCGGAGACCGTCGACGCCGTCAGAAGCGCTCGACCCTGTCGTGTCTGCCCGCCGCTGGAATCTTCAGCTCAATACAGTAACGAACGGCACCGGGCACACGGCGCAAGGTCAACCTGTGCGTGGTCCGGTGAAGAGGCCTCCCGTTGCTGGTCGACGGGCCCATGAGGCCACCAACAAAATGGCAAGGGGGTGTTTGACAAGATTCATTATTGATAATATATTATCATTATATTTCAAGATCAGGAGGACCTTGCAATGAAGAGATCGGGTAGCCTGTTTCTCGCCATAGCGGCGGGCTTTTGGATCAGCGTGTTTTCGGCCTTCGCCTGGGCGCAGTCGGTCAACGTCGTCACCACCGTGATTCCGGCGGCGTATATCTTCGAGGAGTTGGGAGGAGCGCGAGTCAACGTGACCGCGTTGGTGCCGCCTGGGGCAAGCCCCCATATGTTCGAGCCCGTGCCCAGCGACATCCGAAAACTCGCCCGGGCGCGGTACTTCGTCAGCATCGGCGGTGGGTTGGATGTTTGGTCGGAGAAGTTGCTGGCAGCGGCACCCGAGGGAATCGAGGTCGTGGCGCTGATAGACACGCCGGACCTGAACCTCTTGGAAGCAGCAGAACACCACCACCATCACCACGGCGAAGAGGAGGCGGCCAGGAAGGATGAGCATCACGGCCATGGTGAAGAGAAGGTCGCCAAGGAGAACGGCGAGGAACACGGGGCATTCGATCCGCACTTCTGGCTGGATCCGATCCGTGTCAGGGACGCCGTGGTTCCGGCGGTGACGCAACGGTTGATCGCCGCGGACCCGGCCGGCAAGGACTACTACGAGAAGCGCCGGCACGACTTCCACCGGAGGCTGACCGCCTTGGACCAGCGGGTCCGGTCGGAGCTGGCCAAGGCGAAGGTGCGCAAGTACATCGCCTTCCACGACGCCTGGGTCTACTTTGCCGAGCGCTACGGGTTGGAGGAGGTGGCGGTGGTCCAGGAATTCGCCGGCGAGGAGCCCACGCCCAAGGAAGTGGCCAAGCTCGTGCAGGACGCCCGCGCCGAGGGGCTCGGGGCCATGCTGGTGGAGCCGCAACTGAGTCCCCGCGTGGCCCAGACCATTAGCAACGAGTTCGGCGGCCGGACCGTAATGGTCGATCCGCTGGGCGATCCCGGCGATGCAGCGCGAGACAGCTACGAGAAGCTGCTGCAGTTCAACGCCCGCAGCTTCGGAAAGGCGCTGCAAAGCAGCATGAATTGACCGACAGGCCCGCGGGCTTGACAACCGTCATAAAATAATAACAAGTTATCATTATCAATATAACTGCGTGAAAGGAGCGCATGTACCAATGAGAATCAAGAAGCTGAAGCTACTCGTAACCCTAGCTGCCTCGGTGGCTTTGTTGTTCGCCGTCCACACGGCCACCGCGAGCCCAACTTCCGTTGCGGGCCGCCTGCTGGTGGGCGACGGCGAGACCGGCATGTTGTCGATCATCGACCTGAAAAAGGGCGATGTGAAGCAGGACGCCTTCGACATGGGGTCCCCGGCCGGCCGCATCTACGCCACCAAGAGCAAGCGCTATGCCCTCGCGGTCTCCACCGACGCCAACACCGTGCACGTCTTCGACGGCGGTATCTACCGGGAACGCCATGGCGACCATTTCGACCAGGTGACCGGACCGGTCAAGCGGATCGATATGGACCTGACCGGCGAACGCCCGGTGCACTTGTATGTCAGTGGCAAGTGGTCCGCCATATTCTACGACGGAACCGGCGACGTGGTGCTGCTCAACGAGGACGAACTTGGGAAGAAGCGAGCCAACTACAAACCGCCCAAGCTCAACGCGGGCGCCCACCACGGCGGGGCGGTGCCATTGGCACATGACCTGTTCGCAGTCACCATCCCGCACCCGGACTTTGCCGCCAATCCCAAGGACTACCGTCTCCCCATCGGCGCCGAAATCGTCGACCTGTCGGGGAAGGTGCTGCATCGCCAGGAGGGCTGCAAGGATCTGCACGGCGACGCCGGAAACGGCCATGTGGCGGCCTTCGCGTGCAGGGGCGGCGTCCTCACCGTGGAAGCTGACCATGGCAAGTACAAGGGGAGGTTCATCCCGTTTCCGGAGGGTGTATCCAAGGATCTCCGCCTGACCGCGATCTGGGGTTACACCGGTCTGGATCACTTCTTCCCTCTCGGTTCCGCCGTTGGCGTGTACGCCGTGGATGCCAAGAAGGGCGTCATGAAGCAGTTGGTCTCCGCTTCGGACGCCGCAAAGCCCATCAACGGCGCCGTAAGCCACGACGGCAAGGCACTGCTGGTCGTGATGAGCGACGGCGAGTTGCGGAAGTACGACACCCGCAAGCTCGACCTGTTGGCCTCGGCGCGCGATTTCCTGGGTAGCCCCGTAGAGACGGGCTTCTGGGCGCGCCCCCATGTCACCACCATTCCCGGGGCCGTCTTCATCACCGACTCCGTGGGCGGCCAAGTGCTGCAACTGGACGACCAGAACCTCAAGGTCGTCCAAAGCTGGAAGATCGCCGGCAAGCCGACCAAGGTGGCCTTCGTGGGCATCTTGAAAAAGACCGCGGGCCACTAGATCCAGCGCCTCCCCTTGACCCCCGGACCCGGCGCGGCGCTTCCCTGTGCGTTGCCCGCGTCGGGTCCGGGTCCCTACTGTTCGACAAGATCCAGCAGAACCCCGTCCGGGTCTGCCATGGCGTACTGGCCGATGGCGCAGCCTTCCAGGTCCGCGCGGGTCATGGCGCCGAAACGGCCCGCGTCCAGGTTGGCGGGCGCCGATTCGGGGGCGGCGTCGCTCAGCTCCCCGATTTCCTTGCGCGTACGCTCCAGGTCTTCCACCACGAAACCGATGTGGTCGAGTCCCTCTCGCATGCCGCGGTAGAGGGAGTTGTCGCAGGGACGCACCAGCAACTGCACCTTGCCGTCGGTGACGCGGAAGCTGCCGTCGGGACCGGGTGTCTCGCCGACGTCGAGCTCGAAGACCTTGTGGTAGAACTCCGCCACCCGTTCCGGCTGCTTCGAGCGGATGGAGATGTGGCTGACCTGGCGCGGCTGGTCCCAGCCGTCTTCCAGATAACCTTCACGGACCTTGGCCACGCCTTTTTGCGAGATATCGTACTGCGTACCGCAGGGGTCGGTGCCGCGCGAAACCGAGAACGGCACGTGGGGCAGGCTCTTGGCCACCAGCAGTTCCGGATAGTCGTTGCGCATCCGTTCCAGCACCAACGGTATCTCCTCCACCTCGAATCCGAAGTGGTCCAGTCCGGACTGGTTCCCCGGGTGCTTCTGCAGCATCGCGAAGCCGATGACGCCGTCGCTGATGTGGCCGCGGTTGGGGTTGTAGTTCCCCTTCTCGTCGGTCATCCCGGTGGTGATCTTCTTCATGCCGAAGATGGTCTGGTAGAACCGGGCCATCCGGTCCCAGTTCTCCGTATTGAGGGCGATATGCCGGATCCGCGTCTTCATGCTCAACCTCCGTGAAGGTGCCTGTCGAACGTTGGGAGTCAACCTTATCACAACCCTGCCGGAGTTGGCGCGCCCTGTCCCACTCCTCGTGCGTTGTGGTATAAGGCAGCAACGCCGCAACCCGGCGGCAACACTACCAAGGAGCTAAGGAGTTTGCATGAAGATTTGCACGTATGACGCGAGGCAGGCGGGGGCGGTGGTGGACGGCAAGGTCTATCCCATCGGGGCGGCAATGGTCGCCGCCGGGATCCTGAAGGCCGACTACACCATGGTCCAGGTCATCGAGGCGATGACCGGCAACCCGTACGCCCAGCCCTGCGTCGATGAATGCATACGGTCCGGCGACTCGGTGCCGCTGGACCAGGTCACCCTGCGGGCGCCCGTGGACAATCCCACCTCGCTGTGGGCCGCCGCCGCCAACTACATGGACCACCGCAAGGAGATGGAGACGCGCATGGGCGGCGGCCACCAGGAGCTGCCGGACAAGGACGACCACATGTCCCAGGACTTCCTGAAGCCGGTGTCGTCCATCATCGGCCCGGGCGGCACCGTGATCATCCCCAAGATCTCCCACGACGTGGACTTCGAGTGCGAGCTGTGCGTGGTCATCGGCAAGACGGCCCGGAAGGTGACCGAAGAAGAAGCGCTGGACTATGTCTTCGGCTACACCATCTGCTGGGACATCAGCCAGCGGGACCCCTGGGGCCGGGGCAAGCAGAACACCCGCAACATCCGCAAGGGGTTCGACACTTTCAGTCCGCAGGGGCCGTGGATCGTCACCAGGGACGAGGTCCCCGAGCCGCAGGACCTCTACCTCAGGGCCTGGCACAACGGCGAGCAGGTGATGACCTCCCACACCAGCAACATGATCTGCGGGGTGCGGGACCACATCCGCTTCCTCTCCAGCGTCGTGACCCTCAGGCCCGGCGACCTCATCACCACCGGAACGCCAGCCGGAGTCCACACGCTGCTGGACGGCGACAAGCTTCGGGGCGAGATCGAGAAGATCGGCGTGATGGAACTGAACGTAAAGGCGGAGGCCTGAGGGGCCACGGGTGATCGTGGTCGCGGCGACATCGACGCTTCCGAAACAACGACTCGCGGCACGGGGAGAAACTGATGATGCAATCAATCATACGCGCAGCGACGATCCTTTTGACCCTGTTGGCGGCAATCGCCATGGCGGCGCCGGCCCAGGCGGACTTCCCCGAAAGGAATCTCAACTGGATCGTGCAGTTCCCGCCGGGCGGCGGCTATGACGCCATGAGCCGCGCCCTGGCGCGCAGCATCAACAAGCAATTGCCCAAGGGCACCAGCGTTATCGTGAAGAACGTGACCGGCGCCGGCGGGCGGCGCGGCGCCGTGAGCCTCTACCGGGCGAAGCCCGACGGCTACACGGTGGGCGTGCTCGACATGCTGGGCCTGGTGACGGCGCAGATCCAGGCGGGCGCCGGGAAGACTCTCTACGACCTTGAGAAGCTCGAGTACATCGCGCGCATGGGCAACGAGCCCTACACCATCTTCGTCAGCGGAAAATCGCCCCACAAGACTCTGGACGACCTCAAGAAAGCCGGCCGCCTGACCTGGGGGTCGGAGGGCATCGGCTCCGGACGCTGGCTGCCCAGCTTCCTCGCGGCCCGGGCCTTGGGCCTCAAGTTCGAGCTGGTGACGGGCTACCGCGGCACCGGCGACAGTGTCCCCGGGCTGATGCGCGGCGATTTCATCACTTGGCTCAATCCCAGTGAACACTCCACCGTCGGGCCTTTGGCCCGGGACGGGAGCCTTCGCTGCATCGTCCATCTCGGGTCCAAGCGCTCATGGGCGTGCCCGGACACGCCCACGGCCAAGGAGTCGGGCATCGACCACGTCAACGAGATCGTCCGGCTCATAGCCATCCCTCCGGGCGTGCCGCGGGACCGGGCCAGGAAGCTGGAAGAGATCGTGGTCAAGGCCATGGACGACCCGGATTACAGGGACTGGGCCAAGTCCAGCGGCACCGCCATCAACCCGGGCGACGCGGCCGCTGCGCGCGCGACGTACGACAACCTCAAGGGGATGGTGAACCGGGAGGCGGACGCCATCCGCAAGGCGCTCGAGAAGTAACGAAGCCGCTCACGCGGGCAAGCGCCCGCGCCGGCGGTGCACGGGCAACGAACGGAGGTTCCATGCCGGGAGTCATCGACGCGGACACGCACATATCCGAGTCGGAGGGGATGTGGGAGTTCATGGAGCCTTCCATGCATCCCCGCCGGCCGGTGATGACCGAGGTGCCGGACGATACGCTCTACGCGGACATCAACGTCCTGTGGCTGATCGACGGGAACCTCTTTCCCAAGCCCGCCGGCAGGGGCGGCTTCCGGCTGGTGACGCCTTCACGCTCCAAGGGCCAGGTCCGGCGCAAGGACGTGCTCACCGCGTGCCGGGAGATCACCGACGTGCCGGCGCGGCTGGCGGACATGGACAAGCTGGGCGTGGACGTGCAGGTCATCTACCCGACCCTGTTCCTGGTCTACCTCACCGACGACCCGGAGTTGGAGGCCGCGTTGTGCCGGGCCTACAACGACTGGATGACCGACGTGTGGTCGAAGTCCGGAGGGCGGCTCCGCTGGGTGGTGGTGCCGCCGCTGCATTCCATGGAGGCCTCCCTGGAGGAGATGCGGAAGGGCAAGGCCAACGGCGCGGTGGGGGTCACGCTCCGCGGCCTGGAGAGCGACCGCAGCATCGCCGAACCCTATTTCTTTCCCCTCTACGAGGAGGCCGAGAAGCTCGACCTGCCCATCTGCATCCACACCGGGTCCGGCTCCCGCACGCTGCTCAACCTGTTCGACCTGGCCGTGAGCTCGGTGTTCGCCAACCAGGTGGTGCTGCCCCTGTTCGCGTTCCGGGACATCGTCGCCAACCACCTGCCGGCCCGCTATCCCGGCCTGCGGTTCGGCTTCATCGAGGCCAAGGCGAGTTGGATCCCCTATCTGCTGCATCTGCTCCGGCGGGAATCCCGGGCCGCGGTGGCCGGCGGCCGCAACGCGATCCAGCGCCCCCGGTGGAAGCACGAGACCAACGTGGAGATGTTCCGCGACTACCGTATCTACGTGGCCTGCGAGGCGGACGAGGACCTGCCCTACCTGCTCAACTACACCGGCGAGGACAACCTCCTCATCGGCTCGGACTACGGCCACACGGACCCCGCCCACGAGCCGCGCATGGTGGACGTGATGCGGGCGCGCGATGACGTCCCCGCCCGTGTCATCGAGAAGATCCTGGCGGACAATCCCAGGCAGTTCTACGGCCTCTGACGGACGGTCCCACGGACGGAACCGGCGGCGTCATCCAGCAGGATCGAGCCCAAGCTCAAAATCTGTAGAAGGCCAGGCCGTTCTCGCGCAGGATCTTCTGCTTGACCGCGTCGGAGATGTCGGCGCGCTCCCGGAGTTCCTCGATACCGGTCTCGCGGGCCTCGGCATGTGGGATATCGCCCTCGATGAGAATCTGGTCCTCTCCCACCAGGTCGATGACCTGGGGCAGGAAAGGCTCCTCCGCCTCACAGGTCACGTACACCCGCCCTTCCTTGAGATACTCGCTGGGCGGCTTGTTCGAGCGGTTCCCCAGCATCGCCACCACCGGATGGTAGTGGTCCATGCGCCCGACCATGTAGGGTATCCATTCGGAGCCCGCCTCCAGAAAGGCCACCCGCAGCTTCGGAAAGCGGTCGAGCACGCCGCCGCCCAGGATGCTGAAAAAGCCCATGAACACCGGCAGCGTGAAGCTGAGGATCAAGGATGCGTAGGGGTCCTCGCAGGTCTGGGTGAGTCCCGGGGCGCTCCAGCCTGTGTGGATGCACACCGGAAGGTCCACGTCGCAGGCCGCCGCGTAGAACGGCGACAGGTCCGGGTGGTGCAGCAACCGTTGTCCCGCGGTGCCGCCGATCATGAGCCCCACGGCGCCCATCTCCCGGGCGCGATGCACTTCGGCCACGCAGGCGTCACGGTCCTGCATGGGGATGACCGCCGCCCACTTCAGGCGGTCCGGCCGCTCGCCGCACCGTTGCGCAATCCAGGTATTGTAGCTCCGCATCAAGGCCGCCTCGAACCTCGCGTCTTCCGTGAGCCGGTGGAAGAGAATGGACGAATAGATCACCTGAATGTCGATGCCGAAGGCGTCCAGGTCCTTGATGCGGGCGTCGATGTCGGTCATGCCCTGGCTGCCGATGTTGAATATCTTGTCCCGGGCGAACTTCATCTCCAGGGGGGTGCCGCTGAACGTCGTGCCCGCCCCCCCACAACCGCGGATGGATCTGGCCGTCGATGAGCCACCACGCGTCGATGTGCGCGTGGGTGGCCAGGCCCTCGCCCTGCACCACCAGCGGCCTTCTGTCACGAAACTCCGGTTCCAGGTGGTCCCACGTCTCCGGGACCTCCATCACGTGCGAATCCGCGTCGACGACATCAATGGTTTTCATCGGCTCTCCTCACCGTTCCAGCCGCCGGCCCCTGCCGGCCGCCCTCGCTTTGGCCCGGACTATGGGACCATCCGTCCCCTCTTGTCAACGCCCGTGTCGCCCGGTCCTCCCACCACCCCGGCCCGCCGGGGTTTCCCTTCCAAGATGAGCGCAATGGCTCACGGGTTTTCGCAATAACGCTGTCGTCCACGATGGAGGAACGTCTCTATCCCGGCGCCTTTGTTTCCCGCCCGACGAGGTAGTATACCCCTTGACGGCGGACAGACGGGAACGACCGGGCTTCCCGCGCCGATCCGGAACGCGGGAGG
This sequence comes from uncultured Binatia bacterium (SeqCode), assembly GCA_965215605.1. Classification (GTDB taxonomy): domain Bacteria; phylum Desulfobacterota; class Binatia; order UBA9968; family JAJDTQ01; genus JAJDTQ01. The sequence goes on from OZ244070.1 coordinate 1,001,094, forward strand.
GGACCGGCCGGGGAATCCGCGACGGCAACGACACCCGCCGGCATCGGAGGACTCATGAAACTCTACGGCTACTTCAGAAGCTCCGCGTCCTACCGGGTGCGAATCGCGCTCTCCCTCAAGGGCTTGGCCTACGATCTCCAGCCGGTCCATCTGCGTCGGGACGAGCAGCGGGCGCCGGCGTTTCTGGAACGCAACCCCCAGGGCCTGGTCCCGGCCCTCGAGGACGGCGGCACGGTGCTTGCTCAATCCCTGGCCATCATCGAGTACCTGGAGGAAACGGTTCCGGAGCCGCCCCTTCTGCCCGCGGCTCCGGCGGACCGGGCGTGGGTACGGGCGCTGGCCCAGATCGTCGCCTGCGACATCCATCCGATCAACAACCTCCGGGTCTTGCAGTACCTGGAAAAGGAGCTCGCCCTCGACGACGAAGCCAGAGCCGCGTGGGCGCGGCGCTGGATCGACGAGGGCTTCACGGCCATGGAGGCCATGCTCGAAAACGATACGCGCCCGGGCGACCATTGCTTCGGGAACCAACCGACCCTGGCGGACATCTGCCTCGTGCCGCAGATCTTCAATTCACGCCGTGTGGGCGTCGACCTCTCGCGTTATCCGACCCTGGCCCGGATCCACGAAAACTGCATGCGGAATCCCGCGTTCGCGGACCAGGCTCCGGAACGGCAACCCGACGCCGAATGACTCTCGCGCCTCACCGGTGGGTGGCGTCCCTGGCCTGTGTGGCCGGGCTGGCGCTGGCCGTCGCGCCGGCGCCCGCCGGACTGCCGCCGGGCATACTGCCCGCGGCCGGGGTCGTGGTATTGTGCATCGGTCTGTGGGCCACCGCCGTCCTGCCCGAGTATCTGACCGCGGTCATCTTCTGCTTCCTGGCCGTGACCGTGGCCGGCGCTCCGCCGGAGGCGGTCTTCGCCGGTTTCTACTCAACCGCGGCCTGGCTCGTGTTCGGGGGGCTGATCGTTGCGGCTTCGGTGCAAGCCACCGGCCTCGGCGCCCGCATCGCCAACGCCGCGGTGACCTACTTCGGCAACTCGTACCGTGGGTTCCTCTGGCGCATCGTCCTCACCGCCGCCCTCATGGGCTTCATCATGCCCTCCAACATGGGCCGGGTGCTGGTCATGCTGCCCATCTTCCTGAGCATGGGGGAGCGGTTGGGTTTCGGCCCCGGCAGCAACGGCCGGACCGCCGTCACGCTGGCGGTGGCGGCCGGCAGCATCTTCCCGAGTTTCGGCATCCTGACGGCGGCGGTGCCCAACGTCGTCCTCCTGGGCGCGGCCGAGAGCATTCACGGGATCGAGATCACCTACGGCGAGTATTTCCTGTTGAATTTCCCGGTCATCAGCGTCGTCAATCTGGTGGTGCTCCCCTTTCTGCTCGCGGCCCTTTTCCCGGACGAACTCGAACCGGCTTCCGCGCCCGCCGCAAGCGCGCGGTGGACAGCGGCCGAACGCAACCTGGTGCTGATCCTGGCGGCGGCCCTGGCGCTCTGGCTGACGGACCAATGGCACCGGACGTCTCCCGCATGGGTCGCGCTGGGAGCGGGGATCCTCTGTCTGTTGCCGCGGGTCGGCTGCATCCCTCCCACCTTCCTCACCGGGAAGGTCAATCTCGGCCCATGGCTCTTCATTTGCGGCATCATCGGCATGGGGTCGGTGGTCGTGCATAGCGGCTTGGGCGACTTGCTGGCCGGATGGCTGCTGGGACGGCTGCCCATGCAGCCCGGCCACGACTTCTTCAATCTCGCCGCCATGAGCGCCGTGGGCATGATCATCAGCATGGCCACCACGGTGCCGGGCGAGCCGGTCATTGCCGCCACCCTGGCCAAGGATATCAGCGCCGTCAGCGGCTGGCCCATCGCCACGGTGCTGCTGGCGCAGACCGTCAACTGGTCCATGGTGCCCTTCCCCTATGAGCTGCCGCCCATGGTGGTGGCCTCACGGATGGCCGGAATGGGCACCGGCCAGGCCACCCGGCTGCTGCTGGTCCTGACCCTGCTGGCCTGGGTGGTGACGCTGCCGCTTCATTTCGCCTGGCTCCGCCATTTGGGATACTTCGCGGGCTGACGGCGGACCGGACACCGGGATGAGTTGGGAAACGGGACTCTACGCTTTCGCCGTGGTGCTGTCGGCCGCGAGCCTGCAGGGGATCACCGGGGCCGGCATGATGATCCTGTCGGTGCCGCCGCTGGTGGCAGCCCTGCCCGCCACCGTGGTGGTGCCGGGCATCGTCCTCCTCTACCTGCCCCTGGGACTGGCCCAGATCATCCAGCTCCGCCGGGACGTGGACCGGCGCCGTCTCGTTATCCTCGTGGTGAGTTCCGCCCTGATGGTGCCCCTGGGCGCCATGGTCCTGAGGGAGCTGGACACGGTCACCCTGCAACGCGGCATCGGCTGGCTGATGATTGCCCTGGCGCTGCTGTTGCAGGTGAAGCCGGGCGCGCCCTTTGCGCGGGATTTCGCGCCCTGCGCGGGGGCCGGCCTGTTCGCCGGCTTCCTGGCCGCCAGCACTTCCGTTTCCGGCCCGCCACTGGTGCTGCTGGGGCTCAAGCAGCGTTGGGACCCGGCCCGCTTCCGCGCCACCCTGATCGCCTACTTCCTGATCATCTCCGCCCTGTCCCTGCCGTTCTACTGGAAAATGGACCTGCTGACGCCCGTCACCTGGCGGCTGGTGCTCTACGGCCTCCCCGCCGTCGCCCTCGGCTACTTCACGGGAGGATGGCTCCGGGCGCGCGTCTCGGTGGCGGCGTTCCGCTGGCTCGCCACCGGCGTGGTGGTGGCCGGAGGCCTGGCCGCCGCGCTGCTCTGAACGGGGTGCGCACGGGCCATGGCCCGCGGGGTTGAATGCGAATTCAGGGCATCGGCCCGGTTGACAACTCCATGGCGCGTTGGTAGAAGCGCCAAATTGAAGAAGGTCGAACGTCTATCCTCAATCACCGGAAGGGAGACAGTTATGCGAGATCGTTTACGGACCACATTCCTGGCGCTGCTCGTCGCGGCGCTGGCCCTGTGCCTCACCGCCACGGTGTCGTTGGCGCAGAAAAAGACCCGGGTGACCATCGGCGTCACCGAGACCATGGAGACCCACAACCCCTACGGCGACAGCGTGGCGCTGCTCTACGGAATCTACACCGAACTGGCGGGCCCCCTGTGCAAGTACAACTGGAACGACGGTAAATGGGAGCCGCGTCTGGCCAAGAGCTGGAAGGTCGTGGACCCCAATACCTGGGTGTTCGAGCTGGACCAGCGCTACAAGTTCAACGACGGCAGCCCGGTGACGGCCCACGACATCGCTCACTCCATCTGGCGCATCCTCAACGATCCCCAGAGCAAGCAGAAGGCATCCGTGGCCCGCCCGGTCAAGGAGGTCAAGGCGCTCAGCGACTTCAGCGTGCAGATCACCACCAAGAAACCCACGGCGCCGCTGCTGGACTTCCTCTGTGACGGCCTGATCATCACCAGCAAGGCGGTGTACGACAAGCACGGCGCGGCGGAGGCCGACCGGAAGCACCACATGGGTGGCGGCCCCTACGAGCTGGTGGAGCTGGTGCAGGGTCAGCGCATGGTCATCCGGAAGCGGCCCGATCACCCGGCCATGTCGCGGAATCCCGACGCGCCGGACGAAGTCGTCTTCCGCGTCATGCGCGAGACCGAGCAACGGCTGGCCGCCCTCCTGAACAACGAGGTGCAGGTCGCGCAGCTCATTCCGCCGCATCTGATGAAGACGGTGGAAGCCTCTCCGAAACACAAGATCGCGAAGGTCCAATCCCTCGTGCTCATGTTCCTGGCCATGCAGCCCAAACCGCCCTTCGACAAGAAGGAAGTGCGCCAGGCGGTGTGCTACGCCATCGACCGGGACAAGATCATCAAGACCCTGCTGCAGGGGCAGGCGCAACGGCTCGACGGCCCCCTCGGTCCCGGACAGTTGGGATACAACCCGAACCTCAAGACCCGTTACACTTACGACCCCAAGAAGGCGCGCGAACTGCTGGCCAAGGCCGGCTACCCCGACGGCGGCGTCGAGGTGGAGCTGCAGACCCCCGTGGGCCGCTACATTCTGGACAAGCAGGTGACCGAATCCATGATCCCGATGCTCAACGCCGCGGGTTTCAAGGCCAAGCTGCGGACGCCGGAGTGGCCCACCCTCTGGGCCAACGTCCAGAAGGGCAAGGTGCCGTTCTTCTACATGGGCCGTGGCGGCGTTCTCGATCCGAGCTCGGCGTTCCACCAGTACTTCAGAAAGGGCGGCTCGCCGCGGATCGGCTTCTCCCATCCCGACATCGATGCGGCCCTTGACAAGGAACAACAGGAATTCGATCCGGAGAAACGGAACAAGTACCTCAGCGAAGCCATGGAATTGATCACCGACATGGCGCCGGCCTGCTTCCAATGGCGGCACGAGTTCCTGTGGGGCTTGGCGAATGACATCGACTATCAACCCCCGGCCGATTCCCGCATCTACGGCATGGACATCCGGGTGAAGTAGCGGGACCGGTTCCCGCAAGCGAAGAGAGGGGCATGCTTCCGGCTGCGGCGGCATGCCCCTCTTTATTGTCTTGAAAAACCTTTCATGGAGGCGTTCATGAAACCCCGATTCCGCGGAATCTTCATTCCGACCCTCACCACCTTCGACGACGACGGCGAGCCGGATTTCGACCTCCTCGGCGAGATGCTGGAGTTCCACATCGCGGCCGGGGTGCATGGGCTCTTCGTCCTCGGTTCCACCGGCATGGGGCCGGTCATGACCACGGAGCAGCGCGTCGCCACCGCGGAATTCGTCATGGAGCGGGTACGAGGACGTCTCCCAGTCATCATGCACGCCGGCGCGGCCGACGTGCAGACGACCATCCGGCTCGCCCTCCACGCCCAAGGGCTGGGCGTGGAGGCCGTGGCCGTGGTGCCGCCCTACTACTTTACCGACCACACTCCGTGGGAGATCACCGCGCACTACAAGGCGGTGGCGGAGGCGGTCAACGGCACCCCACTGTTTCTGTACGACAACGTCAAGTACTCCGGCTGGGCCTTCACCCCGCCGACGGCCAAGGCACTGCAGCGGGAAGTTCCCTCGCTGTGCGGGATGAAGGCGAGCTACTACGCCCAGGGACCTCTGCTGGGGTACCTGGAGGCCATGCCCGCGGACTTCGCGGTGATGTCGGGAAACAGCATCGACCTCCTGCCGGCTACGCCCCACGGACTGAGCGGAGCCATCCCGCCGCTGACCAGCGCCATCCCGGAGATCTGCGCGGCGCTTTGGGAGGCCCTGGATCGGAAGGACTACGACCGGGCGGTTCCGTTGCAGAAGAAAGCGGATGACTTCGGCCGGACCATTGGCCGCCTGGGACAGCGTTTCGGCCGCAGCGCCCACCGGGAGGCGATGCGGGCGCGCGGCTTCAAGATCAAGCGCTACCCGCGCTGGCCTTCCGAGGAACTCACCGAGGAAGCCATGCAGACCGTCGCGGACGCCTTGAAGGCCACCGGCCTCTGACGGTCCGCGCGTCGCCTGAGGCTGTACCTTCAGGCTTTCTGTTTGGCGGCGGCCTCCGGCGGCTCGAGATCCCAGCCGCTGGTGGACATGTCCATGATCACACCGTGGGGACCCCGCACCTTCTGCTCGAAGTAGAAGCTGTGATGCGAGCCCACGGTGTCGCCCAGCAGTTCCGCCTCCGTCCCGTCCAGCCGCGCCTTGGCCTCTTCGAGGTCGTCCACCTGAAACCCCATGTGATGGAGTCCCTCGTAACCGGCTCCGCCCACCATATCCGCCGCCTCGTCGGAAGGGTAGTTCAGAAACGCGAAGTTGATGTGTCCGTCGGAGAGGAACACGCCGCCGCCACGGGGCGAGTCCGGCACCTGCTTGACGAACTTGAGACCGAAAACCTTCTGGTAGAAGGCCGCGGTCTTCTCCGGATCCTTGGTCGCGATCGCGATATGCCTCAGGCGTGCCATTCGTCACCCTTTCCCGTCAGGGCGTGCGCGCGGCACGCCGTAGCCAATCAGTGGATCGATTCCATCTCCCGGGCGATGCCGCCCAGGAACACCTGCCAGAACTCCAGCGACTGCCGCGACGCGTCCAGGATACCCTCCCACTGAACGTCGGTCCTGGCGTAGTCCGCCAGCAGCTTCATGGTCTGGCCCTTGTGATCGGTATCGGCTTCGCGATGGAGCCTGAAGTTCGGAAGCTGCTCCTCGGTCAGGCCGAGATCCCGCATCCAGCGCGCCTGGGCGCGGGTCTGGTGCGCGCCGCCGGGGATGATCGGATCCAGGTTGACCCGTTCCAGCACCGCCACTCCGCCGAGGCCTTCCAGCCAGGACAGATTGAAGGCGAGCCACGTCCAGCCGCAAAGCGCCGCCCGGGTGGACGGCAGCGGACGCGCGTTGTGCACCTCGTCCGCGGTCAGGCCCACGGCCTCGCCGTGCCGCACCCACAGGGTGTAGTGGTCGGAGCCGCAACGGGGATCGAAGAGCATCTCCTCGGTCTCGTGGGCCAGGAGCTCCTTCTTGATCTCCATGTGCGGGCAGCGCGCGATGAGGTAGGCCCACGCCGACCGCCTGCCGCGCACGAACAGACCGAACTGCTGCGCGATGATCCGCGCCCGCGGAATGGTCAACGGGAGGTTGTAGAAGCTTTCCGCCTCCGCGGTGGCGAAGGTGTCCCGTGTCATCTGGTTCAACATCTCGTCGTAGTCTGCCAGCTCGTTCATGGCCCCGTCCCCTTCAGGCATCCGCCGGTATGCGCTCCATGGCGTCGGCGATGCCGGCGCGATAGATGGTCAGAAGCTCCAGGGACTCCTTGACCGCCTGCAGCGCCTGCTCCTGCAACGCACCCGTGGCAAGCCTGGACAGATCCGGCAGGAACATGTCGCTGTGCTCCTCGTCCGCCTGGGAGTGGACTTCGAAGTTGGGCATGTCCTTCATCTTGATGCCCATGTCCTCGATCCAGCGGCGCGCCATGCGGGTGGAGTTGCCGCCGCCCTGATCCATCAGCAGCCGGTCGTCGTTGCACCACTCCGTCACCGTCAGCGCCGCCAACCCTTCCAGCCAGGGCTTCTCGCGGGTGATCCAGGCCCAGCCGTAGAGCGTCGCGCGGGTGGTGGGAATGGGTTCCGCCTTGAGGATGTCGTCCACGCCGAGGCCCACCGACCGGCCCTGCTTGAGGATCAGGCTGATGTGCCCGTGCTCGGAATACTCGTCCTTGATCACCTCGCCGTACTCGTGCTGCAGGATCTTCTGCTTCACCGGCCACTCGGGGCAGTTTCCCGAAACATGGGCCCAGCAATCGCGGCGATGCCGCACGAAGTGGGCGAGTTCCCTGATCACGACCTGCGCGCGCAACGGCGTCTGCCTGATGGAATAGTACCGGCTCAAGGTGTCGGAAGCCATGTGGTCCCGGACCATGTCGCCGATCGCCTTGCGCCATCCCTTGACGTCCATTTCGATCCTCCCCCGATGACACTCAGAACCCGATGGCGCAGCCGTCCTTGCGCGGATCGGACGCGCCCATGAGAACCCCGCTTCCGGGCTCCACCACGATGGCGTTGGCGCCCCCGAAGCTCTCGGGCGTCCCGGAAACCACCCGGTGCCCCCGGGCCTCCAGACCGTTGACCGCTTCGCCGGAGAAACCCGGTTCCAGCGACACTTCGACGCCGGACAGGTGATTGAACCGGGGCGCGGCCAGGGCTTCCTGTGCCGTCATGTCGAAATCCACCACATTGGCGATGATCTGACTCTGGACCTGCGCCTGCACGTGGCCGCCCTTGAGTCCCGCCACCAGGACGGGCGCCCCTCCCCGGCAGACCATTCCGGGCATCAGCGTATGGCTGGGGCGCTTGCGGGGTGCAAGGCAATTGGGATGCCCGGGGTCCAGATTGAACATGTGCCCTCGGTTCTGGAGAATGATGCCCGTGTCCTCCACCGCCACCCCGGAGCCGAAGCCCATGAACAGGCTCTGGATGAAGGAGACCCGGTTGCCCCGGCGGTCGGCGACGGCGATGTATTCGGTGTCTCCCGGAAGCGGCGCCGGGGCCACCTCCACGGCTGCCTCGCGCGCGGAAAGCCCGTCTCTCATGGCACGGAGACGTGTCTCGGACAGGAGGTCCCGCAGGCTTACGGTCATGCTCTCGCGGTCGGCGAGATGCCGGTCGCGATCTGCAAAGGCGCGCTTCTTCGCCTCGATGAACAGGTGAAGATAGTCGGCGCCGTTGTGCTCGAGGGAAGACAGCTCATGGCCCTCCAGGATCTTCAGCATCTCCAGGGCCACGAAACCCTGGGTGGCCGGCGGCAACTGGTAGACCTCGTAACCGCGATAGTTGACGTGGATGGGATCGACCCATTCCGAGGCGTGCTCCTCCATGTCGCGCATGCTGAAGGTGCCGCCGAGCTTCCGCGAGCAACGCACCAGCTTCTCCGCCGCCGCTCCGCGATAGAAGAACTCCACTCCTCCCCCGGCGATGCCGCGCATCGTCCGGGCCAGGTCCGGCTGCCGGAACAGTTCTCCAGGCCGTGGAGCGCGGTCACCGACCAGATAGCCCGCCGCCGCTTCCGGGTTCTTTCTCAGCTTGCCCTCGAGGTTGCGCCACTCGCGGCTGGTAAACGCGCTCACCGGGAAGCCCTCCTCGGCGTAGCGGATGGCAGGGTCGAGAAGATCCCCAAGCGCGCGCGTGCCGTGCTCCCTGAGCAGCGTCTCCCAGCCATGCACCGCGCCCGGCACGGTTACCGAATGGATCCCGCTCTGGGGGACCTCATGAAGGCCCTGCGCGCGAAAGACTTCCGCATCGACACCGCCGGGCGAGCGGCCACTGGCGTCGAGGGCCTTCATCTCGCCGGTCTCGGCGACATAGAGCAGGGCGAAGGCGTCGCCGCCGATGCCGATGGACATGGGCTCGAGCACGCCGAGCATGGCGGCGACGGCAACGGCCGCATCCACCGCGTTGCCGCCCTGTGACAGGACCTGGACGCCCACCAGCGAAGCGAGCCGCTGGCTGCAGGCGACCATGCCGTTCGTGCCCATGACCGTATCCATGATGCCGTCCGGAAAGATCCGTCCTCCGCTCGCGCCGTCAGAGCCCATGCCGCGGGTTACGCGGCCCGGTCCTCCGGCGCATCCCTCATCGCGGACCCCAGCGCCCCCCGGTAGGCGCGGTCCAGGGCCAGGCAATCCCGGGCCGCCCGGATGACGGCGGCTCCGGTATCCGCGTCGCGCACGTACTTCTCCAACACCGGATCGAACATGTCAGAGTGGCCGATGTCGGCGGTCATGTGGAGTTGCGTGTTGGCGTCGAGCTTCTCCACCGAGCCGACGATCTCCCGGGCCTTTTTCATGGCCATGCGGTGCGTGAAGCCGCCGCCCTTGACGATCTCGTTGTTGTTCTTGCGTTCGGTGGTGTGGTTGATCATCAGGCTCTCGATCCACGACCGTGTCGAGCACAGGTGGAACCAGGCCCAGAAAGCGGCCCGCGCCCCGGGCAATAGGTTGGCCTCGTCCGTCGCCACGGCCATGTCGTCGTCCGTCAGATGCGCCGCGCCCAGCCGCTCGTCGAAGATCAACTCGTCCTTCTCGTGCTCCCAGATGGCCCGCTTGACGTCCAACGGAGCCTTGCCCGAGGCCGCCGCCCAGCAGTCGCGCCGGCTCTTGATGTAGTGCGGGTAGTGAAGATCCAGGATGGCCTGGCGGGCCGGCGTAAGCCGGACGCCGAAGATGCGCCGGTACTCCGCGCTCTCGAAGTGCCGGTTCACCATCTCATCGATGACAACACGCGCCTTGGACCACTCGCTCATGAGAACCTCCGCTCGGACTCACCCGCCGTCATGTCCCGGGGCCCACCCGCGGACTCCGGCCCCCGACGGCTCAAACGGGCCAACCGTGCTCGGACACGTCCACGCGGTTCTCTTCGGGGTCCGTGATCCAGCTTTCCGCGATGGCGCCGTAGGTGTTGGCGTTGGCGGTCTTTTGCACCGACTCCTCGATGGCCTTGACACTGTCCACCACGAACCCGAAGTGATGGATGCCGTAGGGCAGGTTCGGACTGCTGATGAGCGCCACGTCCACGAAACCATCCGACAGATAGATGGTGCCGTTGGGTCCGCGCGACTTCTCCTCCAGCCCGAAGTGCTCCTTGTAGTAGTCCGCCATCTTGTCGCGGTCGTGCGTGTTGATGGCGATGTGTCGAATCCTGGGCTTTGCCATGAGCCTTCTCCTTCTCCGGTATGACGTTGCGGGCCGCCAGGGCCTCAGTTCCCGATGATGTTCCTGAGCTTGACCTTCACCGCGGGCGAGGTGGACAGCACACGGTTCACCTGGGCCGCGACGTCCGCGGCCGGGACGTGGTCGATGACCATCCTCGTCTTCTTGGCGAGGGCGAGGAACTCCGGGTCTTCCATCGTCGCCTTGAAGGCCCGGCGCAAGGCGTCGACGCCGGCGGCGGGAGCCTTGGGCGGCGCGGCGAACGGGCGGAAGAAGCGGTACTGGGCCATCCACGCGTTGAACGCCTCCATGTCCTCCGGCGACTTGATGAAGTCGGTGTACTTGGGAAGGCCCTTCACCTGGGTGTCATTCGAATCGCCCTGTATCAGCACCGGTATCAGCCGGCCGTCCCCCTTGGCGTTGAGCATGTCCCGGGCGGTGATCTTCATGGACACCCACTGCCAGCAGGCGCCGTCCACCTCCCGGCGGGTCATGGCCGCGCGAATACCCGCGGTGCCCTGGTAGCCCGGCACCAGCTTCACGTTGGCGCCAATCAACTGTTTCAGGATCCTGGGCTGCTCCCGGGTGCTGCTGCCCGCCGCCCCCATGGTGACCGGCTTCTTCGACTTCACCAGGTCCTGAAGGGTCTTGATGCCGCTGAAGCCCATGAACGCGCACACCGGCATGCCCACGCTGGGCGCCCCGATCCACTGGAACTTGCCCGCGTCGAACTTGATCCCCTCGGTGCCCATGGCCTGCTCCATCACCAGACCGCTGATGAGCATGGCGAAGGTCAGCCCGTCAGGTTTGGCCACGTTGTACAGGTAGTTGGCGGCGATGAGACTGCCCGCTCCCGGCATGTTCTGGACGATGATGTTCGGCTTCCCCGGCAGGTGCCTGGGCATGTGGCGCGCAATGGCCCGGGCGTAGGTGTCGTAGCCGCCCCCCGGCGATGTGCCGACGATGAGGCGCAGCGTCTTGCCCTTGTAGTCGGGCGCTGCCTGCACGGTGGCCGCCAGGCACAACGCCGCCGCGAGGATGCCGCAAACAACGGTGCTGATTCTGTTCATGATTCCTCCGGGCGTTTATGCTGTCGCCAGCGTCGTTTCATCGGAACCGGACGGTGTCCTGCCATTTACCCCCCTTTCGGCCGCCCGTTCAACCCATTTCCGGTACTCGCAGAGGCCACGATGCTCGTGTAGGATGAGTGGCGCATCCATTCAGTCACGAAAAGCGGCATTACGGAACTCAAGGGAGCACTCATGGACCAGATACACTTCCCCTACCGATCCAGCAGTCATCTCGCCTTCCTCCACGTCGTGGCGGAGTCGGGCTCGTGGGAGCGGCACGGTCTCGACGTCGAGTACGACGCCTACATCAGCTCCGAGGACGCCCACCAGCAGGTGGCCGACGGCAGCGTCGAGTTCATCGGCGGCAATCACGTGTCCACGTATGCGGCGCGCACCCGCGGCGACCAGTGGCTCTACCTGGGCCAGACCGTCAGCCTCCTGGACCACCGGCTCGTGGTGAGGGCGGACTCCGGCATCGACCAGGTCTCCGATCTGAAGGAGAAGGTCGTGGCGACCCGTGGAAACCACCCGGGTCTCAACAACTGGCTCTTCCTCAAACAGAACGGCCTCGACCAGGACCGAGGCGACGTGAAGCTCGAAAGGATTCGCGGCGGCACGACCTGGGAGGCCGTGCGGGACGGCAAGGCGGATGCAGCGCTGGTGAACCCGCCGGTGGACCTCTTCGCTCGGCGCGCGGGCCTGAAGGTCATCCCCCTGAGCCCCCTTCCCATGGTCTGGTTCACCACCATGTCCAGCGGACGCCGCTTCGTCGACCGGAACCCGGACATCGTCGAGCGCTTCCTCAAGGGCGCCTGTCAGGGCATCGCCTACTTCAAGACCCACCGCGAGGAGTCCATCAAGATCATCCGGGAACGGTATCAAAACGAGGGCGAACTCGACCTCGAGGCCGCCACGCGCCTGTGGGAAAGCATCTCGAAGATCCTGAGCCCGAAGCCCTATGCCTCCTTCGAGGCGGTGGGCAACGTCTACGAGTTGGCCAAGCGCAAGGACCCGGCAGCGGCGCAGGTCGAGCCCATGGCGCTATGGGACTACCACTACCTGCGGAAGATCGACGACAGCGGGTTCATCGACGGGTTGTACCAGACCTGAGGACGTGGAACTGCCGCGGGGACCGATCGATGACGGAAACGAAGACCGTCCTGGTCACCGGCGTGACCGGATTCGTCGCCAAACACATCGTCCTGGAGCTGTTGCGCAAGGGTTATCGGGTGATCGGGTCGTTGCGGTCGGATTCACGCCGCGAAGAAGTGCGGTCCGCCGTCCGGCCCCATCTCGGTCCGGCCGGCGAACTCGACGGGCGCCTGGCCTTCGTCAGGTTGGATCTCGACGGCGACGACGGCTGGCTCGACGCCATGTCCGGCGTGGACGTCCTCATGCACACGGCGTCGCCACTGCCCATGGTCCAACCGCGGGACGAGAATGAATTGGTCCGGCCCGCCGTCAACGGCACCCTGAGGGCGCTGGGGGCGGCCTGCGCGGCCGGTATCCGGCGCGTTGTGCTGACGTCCTCGTCCGCCGCCGTCACCAACGTACCCCGCGGACTCGGCAAACAGCGCTTCGACGAAGAGGACTGGAGCGACCCGTCGTGGCCCAGGATCACGCCTTACCTGAAATCGAAGACCCTGGCGGAGCGGGCGGCGTGGGATTTCGTCGAGAACAGCGCCCCGGGCATGGAGCTCACCGTCATCAATCCCTGCCTCATCCTCGGGTCCCCGCTCGACGACCACTACGGCACGTCGCTGCGGATCATCGAACGGCTGCTCCGCGGCAAGGACCCCCTGCTGCCGAACGTAGGCATTTCCATCGTCGACGTCGAGGACGTGGCGCGGATGCACGTCCGCGCCATCACCGAACCGCGCACCGTGGGCAAACGCATCATCGGAGCGGCCGATTTCATGTGGCTCGCGGAGATGGCCCGGACCCTGAAGGACGCGCATCCCCGGCGCAGGATCGCCTTGCGGACCGCACCAGACTGGGTGATCCGGCTGGTGGGACTGTTCGACCGGCAAATCCAGTCCATCATCCCGCTCCTCAGCCGGAGGCAGGAACTGGACAATACCCGAGCCCGGGAGCTCCTGGACATGGAATTCGTTCCCGCCGCCGAGAGCCTCCGCGCCACCGCCCGTTACATCATGGACCGCGGCCTGGCGGGATGACCCGGAACCCACACGATCCATCTCCTGCGAACTCGGGAGCTACTTCGCCTTCCCCTTGACGATCTCGTCATACTTGGCGAGAAGCTCCGGCGACGCCGAGTAGAGCCCGGCGACGGTCTTCTCCACGGACTCCGGCGAGGCCGGCGAGACGATGAGCTTCTGGCGCTTGGCCTGCTCGAGCAGCTCCGGGCTGTTGAGCGTATCCGTGAAAGCCTTGCGAAGCGTCGCCACGCGGTCGGGCGGCGTGCCCGGAGGCAAACCGAACAGCCGCAACAGCTTCCAGGTGCCGATCAGGAAGTCGGCGATCTCTTGCTGCTCGGCATTGAGATTCAGGTCCTTGATCGTGGCAATGCCCGGGATGGGCTTGACCCGCGGCTCGTCACCGAGGGCCAGGATTGGACGCACCAGCCCGCTTTCGACATAGCGCCGGTAGTTGCCCTGCATGGTGGCCTGGGACATGACCCGAGCGTCCAGCTCTTTTCGTTCCATGGCGGCCATGACATTGGCCGTGCCGCGGTAGCCCATGATCGCCTTGATGGGATAACCCAGATAGCGCAGGAACTGTGTGGCCGCGGTGGACGCGGAGCCGACGCCCGTGGAGCCCGAGTGCAGGGTCTTCTTCGAATTCTTGAAATCCGCGAACGTCTTGACGGGAAGGTCGCTACGCACCCAGAGCACCTCGGGAAGGCTGCCGATGGCGGGATCGCCGAGCCAGATGTACTTCCGCGGGTCGAATTTGACGCTCGGGTCCCGGTTCACGGCCTGGAGCAGCGTGCCGGCGTTGAACACCGCGATGGTGAGGCCGTTGCCCGGCTGCATGGCGTAGACCCGATTCGCCGCGGCCATGCTGCTGGCGCCCGGCATGTTGACCACGATGACCGAGGGATTCCCCGGCACGTTCTTGCTGAGGAACCTGCCCAGAAGCCGGGAGAACGTATCGAACCCGCCGCCGGGACTGTAACCGACGACGATGCGGATGGTCTTGCCCTTGTAGAACGGCGCGTCCGCCGCGCCGGCGAGCCCCGCCGCCAGAAGCAGCACCGCCATACCCAGGATCATGGAACGAAACATCTTCATTGGAGTTCCCTCCTTTGGTTGGCGTGGCTTCAAAGGCCCGCCTTCGCCTTGATCTTGTCCACCAGCCGCACCGCCACCTCGATGTCCTCCTCCATGGTACGTCCGCTCACTCCGATGGCGCCCGCCACGGCGCCGTCGTTGTCCTTGATCAGCACACCGCCGCCGATGGACGTCAGGTTCGCGTCGCCGTAGGCGGCGATGCCGCGGTTGCCCACCATCTTCTCGATCTCCACCGAGTCCCGCCCGAACCACAACGCGGAGTATCCCTTGTTGTGGGAAAGGACGCTGGAACGGTACGGCGCGCCGTCCATGCGCGTGTAGTGCAAGAGCTCCCGGTGGGCGTTGAGCACCGCCCAGGACACCGGACGCCCGGATTCGTTCGCCAGTTCCCCAAGCAGCTCGCCGGCTGCTTCGTGAATCACCTTGTGTGACAGGTCTGCCATGTCGTGAACCTCCCTTGTCATCAACGGCCAAACGGCCCGTCGCCGGGTGCCTGCCGGTGTGGAGGCACCAGCCTGTTCTCTTATTGACCGGCGGGCGCGGAGTCAAGCCGCGAGGAGTCTCCAGGTCTGCCCCGCGCAGGTCGCGGCGCCAGCCGAGCATGCCCAGGGTGGCGCCGGCGCACACCACGGCGGCCAGGAGCAGCGTCGACGACGTAGAAAAGCCGGAACTCCCGGTAGGCGAACGACCCCCCGGCCCGGACGGAGACACGAACCGGTCACGGCTGCGGCGATCGACGCTCCCGTCCCGACGCCACTTCGCTCCGCAGGATCTTGCCCACGGCGCTCTTGGGAATCGTCTCGGCAAACTCGATCCGGTACGGCACCTTGTAGTGCGCGAGCTCCTCCCGGAGGCTTTCGCGCAATGCTTCGGCCAGTTCGGGCGAGGGGTCGTGACCCTCCGCCGGCACCACCACGCCCAGGACGCGGTTGCCGATCTCCGGATCGGGCTCGGGCACCACCACCGCCTCGGCCACCGCGGGACGGCGCTGGAGCGCGTTCTCCACCTCCGTGGGCACCAGGAACAGGCCGCGGGTCTTGAAGCAGTCGTCGCTGCGCCCGGCGATGAAGAAATAACCCTCCCGGTCCCGGTACGCCAGGTCGCCGGTGTCGTAGACGCCGCCCCGGCGGACCGCCTCGGTCCGTTCCGGGTCGCCGTGGTATTCGAGGAAGAGGCCGGGATCGCCGGTGGAGATCACCGTGCGCCCGACCGAGCCCGGCGGCACGCCGCGGCCGTCGTCGCCGACGATGTCGATGCCCACGTCCGGCGCCGGCACCCCCACCGAGCCCGGCTTCACCGGATGTCGGGCGCCCTGCCCCACCACGAGCTGGTACTCGGACACGCCGTAGTGCTCGTACATCTCGCAGCCGAAACGCGACTTCCACTGGCGGTAGGTGGCTTCGCGAAGCGCCTCTCCGGTGGAGTGCGCGCCCCGGAGCGTGTGGATGTCGTACGCGTCCTCCACCCCTTCCGTGGCCAGCATCCGCCGGTAGACCGTGGCCACGGAATGGAGCAGCGTCACGCCCAAGTCCACCACGTGCTCCAGCACGTTCTCGGGCGTGGCGCGGCCGGAAAGCACCGCGCAGGACACCCCGTTCCGGAGCGGGAAGAGCAGGTTGTGGCCCAGGGCGCTGATGAAGCTCCACTCGCCGGTGGCCATCACCACGTCGTGGGGCTCCGGCGGAAGACGGTAGCGGTTCAGGTCCCCCAGGGCGACGATCCATCGATGCGCGTGGACGATGCACTTGGGCCGGCCGGTGGTGCCGGAGGTGCATACCATGAAGGCCGGCTCATGGGCCGAGGTGTCTCTCGTGGCGACGGCCTCCGAAGACTCGCGGACGAGGGACTCGAAGGGCACTTCGCCGCTCCGCGACGCCCCCGCGCACACCAGGGTCCGCACACCGGCGGTGCCGCGAAGCCCGCGCAGGGCTTCCGCCCGGGAGCCCTCGGCCACCGCCAGCCGGGGCGCGGTCTGCTCCAGGATGGCCCGGACTTCCCGCACCCCCAGCAGGGAGTTGACCACCACGGGCAACGCGCCGAGCTTCACCGCCGCCAGGAAGGCGGTGGCGAACTCCACCGAGTTGGGCATCTGCACCAGCACCGGGTCGCCCGGCGAGACCCCCAGCTCCTGGAGACCCCGGGCGAACCCGTGCACCTTGCCGCGAAGCTCCCGGTAGCTGATGGAACCGCCGCGCCAGAGCATGGCCGCCCGGTCGCCGCTGCCCGCGACCGCGGGGCGCTCCAGCACTTCGTCGGCGATGTTGAGTCGCCGGGGGATCTCTCGATAGCCCGGCCACGGGCGGGATGGTTCCGGCATGGTCCTGTCGCGGTTATCGGGCGGCCTTCACCCCTGCTCTCCGTCGTCCTTCTTGTCCGCGTCCTTTTCCGGGAACGGCCACCCCGCGTCGTAGGGGTACGTGTACCGAGGCGGTCGCTTCTCCCTGAAGGCCCGCATGCCTTCCTGGCAGTCCTTGGTGCGGGTGATCTCGAGCACCGACTCCAGCTCCTGGCGGTAGCCCTCGTCGGTGCGGTTCCAGTTCCAGTACATCTTGATCAACCGTTTGGCGTGGCGCACGGACAGATACGGGTTGGCCGCGATGCTGCCGGCGAGGGCGAAGGCCTGCTCCATCAGCTCGTCGTGCGGCACCACCTCGTCCACCAGCCCGATGCGCAGCGCCTCCCCGGCGTCGATGATCTCACCGGTGAGAATCAGGCGCATGGCCCGTCCGATGCCCACGAGCTTGGGCAGGTTGCGCGAACCGCCGCTCTCCGGAACGAATCCCGCGGGCACCGCCACCTCCCCGAAGCGCGCCCGGTCCGACGCAAGCCGCATGTCGCACAGCGTGGTCATCTCCAGCCCCACGCCCACGGCCGGACCGTTCACCGCCGCGATGGTGGGCTGCGGCAGGTCCTCCAGCTTGCGCATGGCGCTCTGCAGCACCCGGTGCCGGAGATCGTTCAGGAAGTACTCCGCCAGCTCCTTGTAGGGGCCATCGATACCACTCGAGCCCTCGAAGGCGCCCAGCACCGCGCCCTCCGAGGTGAGGTCCCCGCCGGCGCAGAAGCCCCGGCCCGCGCCGGTGAGGATCACCACCTTGAGGACCGAGTTGCGGGCGATCTCGTTGCACAGGGCATCGAGCTCCAGCCGCATCAGCGGGTCCACCGCGTTGAGCTGGTCCGGACGGCTCAGGGTGATGACGCCGATGCAGGGCTCACCCGGCCGCGACGGATTGTCGTGCACGGTCCATTCGAGGGTCTTGTAGTCCATGGCGGCCTGGTCCTTTCGCCCCGATCAGTCCTCGTCCTCGCCGTAGAAGGACTCGTTGGGCAGGATGTCCTTGGTGGAGCGGCGCTGGCGGGCGATCTTCGCGCCGGTCTTCCAGTACTCGCCCCGGGTGGCCAGCGCGGCCTCCTGGTCCAGCTCCGGGTTCCAGTCCCCGAGCGAGTAGCCGAACCACGGCGATTGCGGCTCCAGCTCCGGCAGCCCCAACTCCTCCCAGAGCTTCCGGCCCCGCTCCATGTACTCCCGGGTGGGGAGGGAGATGGGCGGCAGCTTCTCCTTCAGGGTGGCGTCCCAAAGCAAGCACGAGTCGTCGGCGGAGCCGCGCGCGTCGTGCCGGGGGGCGTGGCCCACGTCCATGCCGTGCATGATCTGGACGTCCCGGTGCGGCTTGGAGCGGTACCCCATGGCCCAGAACACGGCATCGAGGTTGTCGGGGTCGATGTCCTCATCCACCGCGATGACGATCTTGGACATGGAGGGACGGAACGCCACCGCTCCCATGAGGGCGCGCCACACCTCCGCGGGACTGGGCTTGCGCATCTGGATGACGGTGAGCTTCTGGGTGGCGGTCAAGGGCTCGTGGAGCATCACCCGCACCACGCTCTTCACCCCAATGCCGTCCCGGAGATGCTCCAGGTAGAGGGGCTCGTAGGCCATCTTCTTGATCACGCTGGACTCCGAGGGCGTAACCTGGCTGATGATGGAGCAGAGGACGGCGTCCCGGCGGCGGGTGATGGCGGTCACCTCCATGAACGGGTTGTACTCCTTGGGGTTCACGTGGCCGTGGGACTCGCCGAAGGGCGCCTCGGGTTCCAGCCATTCGGTGTTGACGAAGCCTTCGACGATGATCTCCGCGTCCGCCGGCACCATCACCGGCACGGTTCGGGCCTCGGTCACGCGGATGGGCGCCTTGACGAGGCCCCCCGCCACCGAGAACTCGTCGAGGTCGTAGGCGAGCTTCTGCGCGGCCACGTAGGAGATGGCGGGCACCCCGCCGATGCACAGCGCCACCGGCATCTTCTCGCCCCGTTCCCGATACTTCAGCCAATGGCGGTAGATCCCCTGCCCCAGCTCGATGGACGGGTTGCAGCCGACCCGGTCCCGCGCCTTGATCATGGCCCGGTAGGTGCCGATGTTGTGCACTCCGCTTTCGGGATCGCGGGAGACGAAATGAGCGGCGCTCACGTAGGGCGCGTTGTCCCAGCCGGGGGTGGATATGGGAACCGGGATGCCGTCCATGCCCTTGCCCCGGCTCTTGAGTTGCGCTCCGGAGAAAACCACTTCGTGCACCGGCGCGGCCGCCGACGGGATCTCCACCGGGGACACCGGGTTCGTCTTCGCCTCCGCCCACAAGGCATTGATGTCCGTGTCCTCGTCGCACCCGAGGCCGATGCGATAGATGCGCCGGTTGGCCGCCAGCACGCCGATGGCCACCGGGATATCGTACCGTTTCCCCTTGGCGTCCACCGGCTGCTCGAACAGGAACGCCTTGCGGTCCTTTTCCTTGATGCCTCCCCGGAACTGCCACCGCACCAGCGGATGCATGTCCTGGTCCTTGTCCACCGGGCGCGCCACCCGGATCAGCAGGCCGGCGTCGTCCAGACGGCGGAGGTGTTCGTGGAGGTCTGGATAGCCTCGGTCCGGTATCGCCTGCACCGCGCTCGTGGGCCTCGGGTTCCTCTTTGCCATGATGGGATCCTTTTTGTGGGGAGTTGCCGTGCGTGTGGTGTGAGAACAAAACGCCGCAGGGCGTCGAAGAGCCGCTTCCTCGTCCCTCAAGCGCTCGGGCTGTGCAACCGTTCTGACTTCGGCAGTTAGCCCGAGTGGCGCTTGAGCGTCAGCGTCCGCCGCGCATGTGCGGGAACACTTCCCGAACCGCCGCGCGGCTTCCGGGCGTCAGTATAGGAAGCACGAGGTAACAATTCAATGGCGAGGCCACCTCACCTCACTCATCACAAGCCCTCAGCGCGGCTTGGAATTTTTCCTGGACTTGTCCCCCGTGGCATGAGACAGTTGGTTCCAAGGAATTTCCGGGCCAGATGCTGACGGACTTCGCCAGGGAACTTGACACGGGCGTCACTCCCGAGCGCGACGCCGAGATCGTCGAGGCCCTCTACTTGGGTAGTTGCTTTTTGGTTACGCTATACTCGGGACAGTTCACACACCGGGAGTGGGAGCGAGATCATGAACAACATTATACGATACCTGACGATCGCCGTCTTCTGGGCGGGGGTAGCCCTGCTTGGCCTTGCCGGTGAAGCAAGAGCTCAAGGTAGTTGCCCTCTGGCTGCAGCGGATCAGACATCTTACAAGCCTTACATCTGCGGCGTGAGCCAACCGGCAGGCGGGACCACCCAGAAAGTGACGTGGCGGGTGACTTTCTCCGAACCGGTGGGCGGAGTCAGTTGGCACGACTTTATGACAGAGGATACGTACGACCTGGTCCCAGGCTACACCGACCGCAGGTACGGCCTGGGAACAGTTACTGAAGAAATCAAAAAGGTCAGCAGTACGGTGTATGACATCTCTATGGACTGGGACTGTACGGCAGCCGACAATGACTGCTCACACAACGAGGACTTCACCCCGACGTATCAACAGGGAGCCAGGAATGATCGCTATGTTGGTGAAGTGTGGCTGGAATTGCAGTCCGACGCCGCATTTGATGAAATACACTCGCCGCCTCTGCTCGGCCAGACCAAAAGGAGCCACGTAGGCGTCCCAACGGCCAGGGTCTCTGTCAATTAAACCAACCGCCGGTATTGCCAGCGCGGTCCCGCCCTGGACAGTAGCCTGGCCCGCGCCGACGGTCATGCGGCCCACCTCGCCGAAAGAACCTCGGCCTGTTGCAGGACGGTCTGCACAGCAGCGTCCTGAAGATCCGGCGGGTAGCCATGCTTGCGGAGGATACGTTTGACCAGCACCCGCATCCGGGCGCGCGCCGACTCGCGGTGCTGCCAGTCCACGGAGGCGTTACTTTTCAAGCTTTTCAGCAATTCATGGGCGATGACGCGAAGGTGGTCGTTGCCCATCACCTCGACCGCACTTTCATTCTGGGCCAAGGCGTCGTAGAAGGCGATTTCCTCCTGGCTGAGCCCCTCCTCCTCGCCGCGCTGGTTTGCGGCGCGGATGTCCCTGGCAAGTCCGATCAGTTCCTGCAGGACCTCTGCCGTTGTGATGGCGTTGCCGTGATAGCGGGCGATCGCTTCCTCCAGCCTCTGGGAGAAGGCGCGCGTCTGCACCACGTTGATCCGGCTTCGTGAACGAAGCTCGCCGTCGATGAGCTTGCGCAGCGCTTCCATGGCCAAGTTCTTCTTCTCCATTCCCTGAATCTCGGCGAGGAATTCGTCGGAAAGGATGGAGATGTCCGGCGTGTCCAGCCCGGCGGCTTCGAGAATATCCACGATCTCGGTCGAGACGACGGCGCGGCTCACGATCTGCTGCACGGCCAAGTCCCGCTCGGCGGAGGACTTGCCGGCGCCGGGCACGCTCTTTGCAAGTGCCGCGCGCACCGTCTGGAAGAAACCCACTTCGTCGCGAATGTTTCGGGCCTCGTCGCTGGCGGCGGCGAGCGCGAAGGCCCTGGAGAGCGCCAGCACGGCGTCGTTGAAGCGGCGATGGGCGCGCTTCTTGCCGTCGTCGGTCGCTTCCCCGGTCGACTCGCGTTGCTGCAGATCGAGGACCCACTCGATGGCGCCGGCAAGTGCTGCCAGCCGTTCCTGTGGCGATCCGGCAAGCCCCTTGCGGTAGTCGAGACCGTGGAACATGGCGCTCACGATCTCGTACTTCTCCAGCATCACCGCAACGGCTTCGGCCTCTTCGATGCCCGCGTGCCTCCGATCATCGCCTGAGTATCGGCCAAGGGCGGACTTCAGATTCTGCGCGATGCCGATGTAGTCCACAATGAGTCCGGCCGGCTTGTCGCGGAACACGCGGTTGACGCGGGCGATGGCCTGCATGAGCCCGTGCCCCCGCATGGGCTTGTCGATGTACATCGTGTGAAGGCTCGGAGCGTCGAACCCGGTCAGCCACATGTCCCGCACGACCACCAGCTTGAGCGCGTCGTCCGGATCCTTGATCCGCTTGGCGAGCAACTCCCGGCGTGCCTTGCTTCCGATGTGCCGCTGCCATTCCTTCGGGTCCGACGCCGAGCCGGTCATGACGATCTTGAGGACGCCGCTTTCGTCGTCGTTGCTGTGCCATTCCGGGCGCAGCTTGACGATCTCGCCGTAGAGCGCGACGCAGATCCGGCGGCTCATGCAGACGATCATGGCCTTGCCGTCCAGGCCGACGACGCGGTTCTGGAAATGCTCGACCAAGTCGCGGGCAACCAGACGCAGACGCTTCTCAGCCCCGACGACGGCCTCGACGTTCGCCCATCTGCGCTTGAGCCGCTCCTGTTCGCCTTCGGCCTCGTCCTAAGTCAACTCCGCGATCTCATCGTCGAGCGCCGGCTTCTCGTCCTCGTCGAGTTCAATGCGGGCAAGGCGGCTCTCGTAGTAGATCGGCACCGTCGCGCCGTCCTCGACGCCCCGGTTGATGTCGTAGACGTCGATGTAATGGCCGAACACGGCCGGCGTGCTCACGTCTTCCTTCTCGATCGGCGTGCCGGTGAAGCCGATAAACGAGGCGTTGGGCAGGGCGTCACGCAGGTACTTGGCGAAGCCGTAGGAGATTTCTCCGGTCTTGCCCGCCACCTTGGCCCGGAAACCGTATTGGCTGCGATGCGCCTCATCGGCGATGACCACGACGTTGCGGCGGTTGGTGAGCACCGGATAGTCGGTCTCGCCGGATTCGGGCGCGAACTTCTGGATGGTCGTGAACACCACGCCGCCGGAGGGGCGGGTCAGCACCTTCTGCAGATCTTCGCGGCTGTCGGCCTGCCGCGGGGTCTGGCGGAGCAGGTCGCGGCACATCGAAAACGTGCCGAACAACTGGTCGTCGAGGTCGTTGCGGTCGGTGACGACGACCACGGTCGGATTCTGCATCTCCGGATAGGCGATGACCTGTCCGGCGTAGAAGGCCATCAGCAGGCTCTTGCCGGAGCCCTGGGTGTGCCAGATGACGCCGATGCGCTTGTCGCCCTGTTGCTGTGATTCAACCGAAGGCAGTCCGTATTGGACCGGGTCCTCGCGCACGCTCAAAGCAGGCTGGGGCAGTGCGCGCAGTGTGGACGCGACCGCGCGGCGCACGGCGTGGAACTGGTGATAACCGGCTACGATCTTGACGACGCCCGAGCCCGTGTCTCCAAACACGGTGAAGTCGCGGATCAGGGTCAGGAACCGGCGCTTCTCGAACACGCCCTCGATGACCGTCTGGAGTTCCGGCGCGCCCTTCGGTGCGACGGCAGCGCCGTCCACGGTGCGCCAAGGCATGAAGCGTTCGAGACTGGCCGTCAGCGAGCCCAGCCGCGCCTGAATCCCATCCGAAGTCAGAAGCGCCGCGTTGGTGCGGAACAGGCAAGGGATCTCGTCCTTGTAGGTCTGGAGCTGGTTGAACGCGCCTTCGACGGTGGCGTTTTCGTCACCGGGGTTTTTCAACTCGATCACGGCCAGGGGCAGGCCGTTGACGAACAGCACCACGTCGGCCCGGCGGTTGTTCTGTCCCTCGATCACCGTGAACTGGTTGACCGCAAGCCAGTCGTTGGAATCGGCATCGGTGAAGTCGACCAGCCGGGCGGTGTCGCCGCCGGTACTGCCGTCCTCCCGGGCAACCTCGACGGGCACGCCCTCGACCAGATAGCGGTGCAGGCGGCGGTTCTCCTCGACGAGTGACGGGTTTTCCGCCTGCCGCAGCTTGCGCTCGACTTCCTCCAGCGTCTCGGCTGGCAGGTGCGGGTTGAGGCGTGCAAGCGCCTCGCGAAGCCGTCCGGCCAGCAGCACCTCATCGTAGCTGCCGCGCTCAGGCGCCGGACCCTCCGGGCCGATGTCCGGCCCGTACAGTACGGCATAGCCGAGCCCGGCAAGCCATTCGAGAGCCGCGTGTTCCACTTCGCTTTCGGTGAGCCTGGCCATCAGGCCGCGACCCTGCCCGTACCCAGGACGAACCGTGCCCGCTCGCGTCGAAGCATCTCGTACGGGCTCATGCAGCGCAGGCCGAGGCCGACGCAGGCGTTCGGAATCTTGATCTTTCTGGTGGTATCGGCGGGGATTTCATGCGTGACGACGATGCACTCGTGAGCCAGCGCATACGCCACAAGCCAGTAATCGGCCACCTGCAGGAAGGTTGCGACAGCGGCCGGCTGGTATCCATGACCGCTCGCCCAATCGCTCACGGCGCGAAGTGCCGGCAGAACCGCGTCGTCCGGCCGCAGAAAGAACCCGTCGCCCCGCGCAGCGGCCCACTTCGCCAGATCGTCGTCTCCCGTGTGCAGTTCGTCCGCAACCTTCTCGATGCTCGCGACCTTTCCCGTGCCGTTTTGCTCAACCATCCAGTCCCAGAAAGCGGGGCAGAAATCGAAGCCATAGTGCAGATTCTTGGCCTGGATGAAGACGTTCGAATCGACGAGATAAACCGTCATCCCATCACCCCGGCTTCGCGCCCGATATTGTTGAAAGTCTCGGTCTTCTTGACACCCAACATCCGGAACGCGTCACGATAGAGAGTCTGGCCCTCGATCGTGCTCACCACCAGCGCGCGGGCGAACCGCCGTCCGACCCGTGCGACCGTGGCGCGATAGAAGTCGCCGCCACCGCTGCCCGTCCGGACGAGCTTCCGCAGGCGTTCGTGCTCTTGTGCCCAAGCCGCGTCAAAACGCTCGCGAGTCAGCCAATCCGCATCGAGCAAGCGCCGAAGGATGACGAGCGTGCTCACCTGGAAAACACGCGCCAGCCTGGATAGTGCGTCGGGGAGTCGCTCGTTTCGTCGCAACTCCGATTGCAGGCCATGCAGTGGCACCAGAACTTCGGCAGCCACCGCATTGCACCACAGCTCCTCCCGGCGGGATCCGGCATCGGGTGCGGCTCCGAGATTCGACAAGGCGGAATCGCCAAGCCAGATATGCGCCAGTTCATGGGCGAGCGTGAACATCTGCGCGGCCTTGGTATCCTTGCTGTTGACGAAGATCAGCGGCGCAAGCGGATCGCACAGCGCGAAGCCGCGAAACTCGCCGGGATCGAGACTGCGACTCGTGTTGCTCATCACGATACCACTCACCATGACGAGAACACCGGCATCGTCAGCCTGGCGGATGAACAGCCGCAGCGCATCGGTCCAGGTCGGAAACTCCCGGCGGACCGTCAGATCGAAACCCAAGGTTTCCCGCATCCGCGTCGCGACCGTTTCAGGCGACGTCTCGACCGAGGCGCTGCCGACGAAGCCCAGCTCGGGCTCGCCAGCGACGCGAGCGAAATCCCGATACCAGCTCTGGCGTTCCTGGCAGGCGTAGATCGTGTCCAGCAGGTTCGGGCTGGGTCGCCTGACCGCATGCCCGGCGAATGTTCGGAAGTCGGGAATGGGCATGGTTTCTTCCGGTGGCTCCGAAAGAAACAGATAACCGACCGGAACATGGAGAGCGCGTGCGAAAGCCTCCGCCTGCTTCAAGGTGGGCTGCGTTTGCCCGTCCTCCCACTCCGGCAGTTTCTTGAACTTCGCCGCCAGATCTTCCCGCGCGACTCCGGCGCGCTCACGCGCCCAACTCAAAAGCTCGGGATTGACCGGGGCGCGGATCACGCTACAGCCTCGACTACCTTTTCGGCATCGTGAAGACGGATTTCACCGGACATGAGTTTGGGCAGGAGGAGGTCGCGGGTTTCTGCCAGTATTCGGCTCTCCAGATCATTCTTGATGGTGTGTTGAACAAGCGGGCCAACGGCTTGACCAAGCAAAGTAAGAACGTCATCGGGTGGCAAGATTGTCATTGCCTCCTTCAAGTGTCGCCGCTGAATGTGCCCCATAGTCGTTGCCTTCGAGGCTGCGATCGCGCGGAACTCTTCCAGATGATGGTGAACCCATTGGCCGAAAAACCACGACGGGAATCGGTCCGAAGTCACTTTGAAGAGGTGCTGATTGAGTGCGCCCTCGCCTTCGGTCCAGAATTTTGCAAGAAGGCTGCCTGACCACGAAAACAGAAAGTCACCGTCTTTGACAATGTACTTGTCAGGGACATCGCGCGAGGCCCGGCTGGATTTCGGCGTTATGCCTCCGCGCAACTCGGCGATCTTGATAACCGGCAAACTGTTGTCGGGGTCCGAAGCGGAAAACTTTTGAAGAGCCAAGCCATTCAGGAAATCCGCGATCTCGTCGAGGGGCTTTCTTGTCCATCCAACCGGCTTGCCGTCGTCATCCAGCGCATCGGGGAACAGGTCCCAGAGTTCCGGGGCCAGGTAGGGAGCGCGGCCTTCGGCCTTGGCGCGGGTGGGGCCGAAATCAACGAACCAGTCCTTGAAGACCGCCCGCGCCATCGCCTCCAGCGTCTCGTTCATCCGGCGGTTCAGGTCGATGCGACGGTCGAGCGCAGTGAAAAGCTCCGCAATAGCCGTTTCGGTAAGACAACCGAAGCGAGGAATCAGCAGGTCTTTGAGCCTATCCGTTGGAAGACGGCCGGTCCCGTGTCCGGCGGCCTCGACAGCATCGAGAAGTTCAGGTTTCTTGGAGAGGATTACGTAGTAGAGGTAGCGCGGATCAACATCTTGCCTTGCGACGACTGCCTTGATGTCCTGATTGAACGTCATTGCTTGGGCAGGACGAATCACCCTGATCTCGTTGTGCAGGGACATCCCGCGCACAACAATGAATATTGCGTCTGCAGGTGCAAGCCGCGTGCCGTTCCCAATGGCTTCAGACGAAACCTTCGCTTCGGTGGCGCCTGACCATTTGCCCATGTCTTTGGGAGTCAGCCATGGAATCAAACCGTTCCAGTAGCTTTCGTTTAACTTTCGAGGAGTGCCCCCAGACAACAAGTCAGCAACGTCGTCGAGAGGTTGGGAGGAGTACACGCTAGTCATACACGCCGACCCCCTCCAATTTTTTCTGGATGATGGTGCTCAGTTCCTCCGCTTCGGCGAATTGCTCCGCAAGCGTTTCCTTCAATTCCGCGAACCGCTCCTCAAATGGCACGTCGTCATCTTCGGTTGCAGCCGCACCGACATAGCGGCCGGGCGTCAGGACGTGGTTGTGTTCCCTGATTTCCTCCAGCGTGGCGGACTTGCAGAATCCCGGTTTGTTCTCGTACGGAGCCGCGTCCGGTGCGCCGCGCCACGCACGATACGTATCAGCGATCCGGGCGATGTCCTCGTCGGCGAACTCCTTCCGAGTCCGGTCGATCATGTGCCCGAGATTGCGGGCGTCGATGAACAGCACTTCTCCGCGCCGGTCGCGGCAGTCCCCGCCGGGATTTTTGTTGCGCGCCAGCAACCAGAGGCAGGCAGGAATCTGGGTCGAGTAGAAGAGCTGTCCGGGCAGCGCGATCATGCAGTCCACGGCGTCGGCCTCGACCAGAGCGCGGCGGATGTCGCCTTCTCCGGACGTGGCCGTGGACATGGAGCCGTTGGCGAGCACCACGCCCGCCGTGCCGTTCGGGGCGAGGTGGTGGTGGATATGCTGGAGCCAGGCGTAGTTCGCGTTGCCGGCGGGCGGAACGCCGAAGGTCCAGCGGGCGTCCTCGCGCAGCCGGTCGCCGCCCCAATCGGAGACGTTGAACGGCGGGTTGGCGAGGATGAAGTCGGCCTTGAGGTCGGGCAGTTCGTCCTTGTGGAAGCTGCCCTCGTTGTTCCAACGGATGTCCGCGTCGATGCCGCGCACCGCGAGGTTCATCTTGGCCAGCCGCCAGGTTGTGTAGTTGCTCTCCTGTCCGTAGATGGCGATGTCGCCGATGCGGCCGCCGTGTTCCTCTACGAACTTCTCGGACTGCACGAACATGCCGCCGGAGCCGCAGCAGGGGTCGTAAACGCGGCCCTTGTAGGGCTCCAGCATCTCCACCAGCAGGCGGACGACGGAACGCGGCGTGTAGAACTCGCCGCCGCGCTTGCCCTCGGCGCCGGCGAACCCCCCCAGGAAGTATTCATAAACGCGCCCGAGGATGTCGCGGGAGCGGTCGGCCTCCTCAGCC
The DNA here is from genome assembly GCA_965215605.1 of uncultured Binatia bacterium (SeqCode). Taxonomy (GTDB): domain Bacteria; phylum Desulfobacterota; class Binatia; order UBA9968; family JAJDTQ01; genus JAJDTQ01. Next base: position 1,028,931 of record OZ244070.1, read on the forward strand.
ATGCCGATTCCGCTCACGAGGTCGATCAGTTCGCCGAGCATGACCTTGTTGAGCGCCGGGCGGGCGTAGTCCTTGGGCAGGACGCCCTTGAGTGAGGCGTTTCGGGCCTCGATCTCAAGCATGGCGACGTCGATGTCCTTGCCGATGGTCGTCTGCCTGGCCCTGGCTTGCAGATGCGACCAGCGGGCTGCCTTCGGAACCCAGAAGACGTTCTCGGCGAGATACTCCTCGGGGTCCTCGGGGTCGGCCAGTTCTTCCTTGAGCAACGCGGTCCGCTTGGCCTCGAAGGCATCCGAGATGTACTTGAGGAAGATCAGGCCGAGGGCGACATGCTTGTAGTCGGACGGCTCCATGTTGCCCCGCAGCTTGTCGGCGGCGGCCCAAAGTTGCGCCTCGAATCCGAGGCTGAGCCCTGCGTTGTTTATCTGCTTCGTCATGGAGTGCCAACTCGCCCGTGACGACGGAAGGCGTAGCCCCAGTCCGCCATGGCGACGGCCGGACCTTGCCGGGATCCGGAGTCGAAGGGACGTTGCATCTTCCGCCCCATCCTACCCGGCCAGCGAGTCGATCGAAAGAGACGGGCCGGTCGGGCCTCGCTCGCCGCGCCTTCAGACACGTAGTGCGTGAAGCCGTACTACAGGAAGCATAGGAAGCAGGAGGTCACAAATCAACGCGGGAAGCCGGCGTTGGTATTGAGCCGGCACCGCGGAACCGACCTGTGTCCGGAACCCTGGGCTTCGACACGGTACGCGCCGTTGCGGCTACCACCCCCTTCCGCTACACTTCTCGGCCGTCCCTCGCAAGGTAACCGACCCGGTGGCATCCCTTTCACTTAACGACAAGATCTCGCGGCTCCTGACCCATGAGTGGCGCGGCGAGAAGCGTATTTCCGGCCTTCAGGGCAGCGCCAAGGCCTACGCCGTTTTTCTGGCCGCCCGGCAACTCGACGGTCCGCTGGTGGTGCTGGCGCCCACCGTGAAAGAGGCGGAACGCCTGTTTCTCGACCTCTCCTTCTTCCTTGGCGAAGAGTCCGGCTCCCCGCCGCTCGAGCGGCGGCTCCATCTGTTCCCGGGCTGGGACATCCTGCCCTTCGAGAGCCTGTCTCCCCATCCTGACCAGATGGCCGCGCGCATGGAGGGCCTCCACCGGCTCGGGCAACAGTCCGCGCCGGTGCTGGTAACAACTCCGGCGGCGGTGATGCAACGCGTGGTGCCCAGGGAGAGCTTCGGTAGCATGCACTTCATCGAAGGTCAGGAGGTGGACCGGGAAGAACTGCTGTGGCGGCTCGCCAACCTGGGCCTCGCCCGGGCCCCGCTGGTGGAGGAACGGGGCGACTTCAGCGTGCGCGGCGGCATCGTGGACCTGTTTCCTCCGGGCTACGAGCGGCCCATCCGGATGGAGTTCAGCGACGACCGCATCGATTCCATCCGGGAGTTCGACCCCCGCACCCAGCGTTCCCGGTCGCCGCACGGGGAACTGGTGCTGCTGCCCATGAGGGAGTTTGTGCCGGGAGCGCAAACGAGCCGGGACACGCTGCTCCGCATCGAGGAACGGGCGGACGAACTGGGCTTCACCCGCAAGGACAAGCGGGCGCTCCTGGAGTCGGTGCGCGAAGGGGTCCGGTTCGCGGGGATGGAGTTCCTGGCGCCCTACTTCCACGACCGTCCGCTGCCGTCGCTGCTGGCCCATCTTCCCCGCCGAAGCATCCTCTGGTGGGATCAGCCGGCGCGGGTGGAGGAGGAACTGGAGCGGTTCGGCAATCTGGTGGGCCAAAGGGCGTCCAAGGCGGCGGCGGAAGGGCGTTTCCATCCCCGCGCCGAAGCCCTTTACCTGGAACCGGACGGCTGGCGCGAGGAGGCCGCGGCCTTCCGGCAGATCCACAGCGAGAGCCTCGACTTCCTGGCATCGCCCGAGGACCCCTCCTCGACGCTGTCGGTGCGCTCCTACACCAACACCGACCTGCACAGCGAGCTCACCACCCAGCAGGGATCGGAACGGTCCCTGGCGCCGCTGGTGGAGCATCTCGAACAGTGGCGGGACCAGCGGGTGCTGTTCGTCGGCGGCCATCCAGGCGACGCGCAACGGCTCCGGCAACTGCTGGCCTACTACGATGTGGACCTGCCCGTATCCGAGCGGCCCTTCCACGAGACCGCGGCGGGCCCCGCCAACGGCCCCGCGATCCTGCTCGGGAGCCTGACCCAGGGTGTGCGGCTCCCGGACGAGCGGCTCGTCATCATCACCCTGGAGGAGCTGTGGGGCCGCCGCAAGCGGGACCTCCCGGTGCGCAAGCGGGAGACCCCGAGCCACTTCATCACCAGCCTGAGCGAGCTGCGCCAGGACGACGTGGTGGTGCACCTCGACCAGGGCATCGGCATCTACCGCGGGCTCAAGTACCTCAAGGTGGCGGGCACCGAAGGCGAGTTCCTGCACCTGGAGTACCAGGGAGGCGACCGCCTCTATCTGCCCATCGACCGCATCAACCTGGTGCAGAAGTTCATCGGCGCGGACGGCGCCGCTCCGGTGCTGGACCGGCTGGGCGGCACCTCGTGGCTCAAGCTCAAGGCCCGGACGCGCAAGGCCATCGTGGCCATGGCCAAGGAGCTGCTGCGGGTCTATGCCACCCGGGAGGTGCACGAGGGCCACACGTTTCCGGCCCCCGACCAGGCGTACCGGGAGTTCGAGGCCGCCTTCGAGTACGAGGAAACGCCGGACCAGGAGCAGGCCATCGCCGAGACCCTCAAGGACATGACCCAGGGCAAGCCCATGGACCGGCTGATCTGCGGCGACGTGGGCTACGGCAAGACCGAGGTGGCCATGCGCGCGGCCTTCATGGCGGTGATGGACGGCAAGCAGGTGGCCGTGCTCGCCCCCACCACCATCCTGGCGCAACAGCACCTGGAGACGTTCCGCGGCCGCTTCGAGCCCTACCCGGTGCGGGTGGAGAGCCTCAGCCGCTTCGTCACCGGCAAGACCGTTCAGCAGTCGCTCAAGGATCTGGGCGCCGGGCTCATCGACATCGTCATCGGCACCCACCGCCTGCTGCAGAGCGACGTGGCCTTCAAGAACCTGGGCTTGGTGGTGGTGGACGAGGAACACCGCTTCGGCGTGGGCCACAAGGAGAAGCTCAAGAAGCTCCGCGCCACCGTGGACGTCATGAGCCTCACCGCCACGCCCATTCCACGGACCCTGCACATGTCGCTGGTGGGCATCCGCGACCTGAGCGTCATCGAGACGCCGCCCCCCAACCGGCTGGCCGTCAGGACCTACGTGACGCGCTACGACGAGGGCGTCATCCGCGACGCCATCCTGCGGGAGATCAACCGCGAGGGGCAGGTGTTCTTCCTGCACAACCGGGTGGAGAGCATTCAGCGGGTGGGCCAGAAAATCATGGATCTGGTGCCCGAGGCCAAGGTCGCCGTGGCCCACGGGCAGATGACTCCCGTGGAGCTCAAGAAGAACATGGGGCTGTTCCAGGAGAACGGGGCTCAGGTGCTGGTGTGCTCCGCCATCATCGAATCCGGCCTGGACTATCCCAACGCCAACACCATCATCATCAACCGGGCGGACCGGTTCGGGCTGGCCCAGCTCTACCAACTGCGGGGCCGGGTGGGTCGTTCGTCGCGCCGCGCCTACGCCTACCTGCTGCTTCCCGGCAGCGGCACCGTGACCCGGGACGCGGAAAAGCGCCTGCGGGCGCTGCAGGAACTGGACGAACTCGGCAGCGGCTTCAAGCTGGCGCTGCACGACCTGGAGATTCGCGGCGCCGGCAACCTGCTCGGGCGGGAACAGTCCGGCCAGATCGCCGCGGTGGGCTTCGAGCTCTACACCCAGATGATGGAGGAGACCATTCACGAGCTCAAGGGAGAAGAGCGCCGGGTCACGGTGGAGCCGGAGATCCGCCTCGGCATTCCGGCCTACTTTCCCGACGACTACATACCCAGCGCCAACCAGCGCCTGCTGTTCTACAAGCGGCTGGCCAACCTGGAGGACACGGAGCAACTGGCGGAGATCCGGGACGAGATCCGCGACCGTTACGGGAGTTGCCCGGAGGTGGTGGAGAACCTGTTCACGGTCATGGAACTCCGGCGCGCGCTCATCGGCGCCCTGGCAACCCAGGTCATCTACCAGGACGGCCGCCTGTCCCTGACCTTTCACGCCGACTCCCCCCTGAAAGTGGACCGGCTGCTCCAGCTCGCGGAAGAAGACCGCCGGGATTTCCGGTTCTCGCCGAACGGGCGTCTCTCCTACGCCCCCGGGCAGTCCGGCTGGCCTGCCATCATCGACGAGGCCTGTGAGTTATTGCACGCGGTGTGCCGGGACGGTATGTTACAGCACCACGAACGGCTGTAAACTACGATACGATGGCAACAAGGAACGGCACCATGAAGAGCCTCGGCAGACGGACCTTGAGCCGGCGCGCGGCAACGGTGCTGGCGCTGGCGTTCCCGGCGGCGGCTTTCGGCGCGGTGGTGGAGAAGATCGTCGTGGTGGTCAACGACGTTCCACACACCTACTCGGACCTGCGCAAGTTCACGCAGACCCGGCTGGGGCAGGACGTTCGGCTCGACGAGCTGACCGCCGGCCGCGTACCCAAGAGGCTGGTGGAGGAATTCATCACCGCCGAGCTCATCAAGGCGGAAGTCAAAGGCACCGGCATCCAGGTGCGGGACGCCGACATCGACGCGTACATCGAGAATATCCGGAAAAGGAACAACGTCACGCTCGCCGAGTTGACCGCCGCGCTCAAGCGGGACGGCAAGGAAATGGACCAGTACCGGGACCAGGTCCGGAACGACCTCGAACGGGGCGAGCTCATCGACCGCAACGTCCGGCAGAAGGTTCACATCACGCCGGGGGACGCGCAACGCTACTACGACGCCAATCCGCACCGCTTCTTGACCGACCTGAAGGTGCATCTCCGCCATATCATGCTGGAGGTGGAGGAAGGCGCGCCGTCCGACCGGGCCGAGGCGGTGCTTGCGCGTGTCAGGGAACTGCGACAGGAGGCGTTGGATGGAGCCGACTTCGCCGCGTTGGCGCGCACGCATTCCCAAGGCGCCGGGGCCAGGGAAGGCGGCGACATCGGTTGGCTCCAACCCGACAGTCTGCCCGATTCCCTGGCACGCGTCGCCGCCGTTCTGGACAAGGGAACCATCAGCCAGCCCGTCCGCACGAGCCTGGGGTACCACCTGGTGAAGATGGAAGACCGCCAGGGCGGGCAACGGCTGCCCTTCACCGCGGTTTCGGAACAGATCAGCGAAGAGCTGTACCGGCAGACGCTGGACGAGAGATTCGCCAAGTGGCTCAAGACCGACTTGCGCAAGAAGCATCGTGTACAGGTCAAGCTCGACGGTTACGCGTTCGAGGCGCAAGAGGCCGAAAGGGGCACGGTCGGCAATCTGATGGCGGCCACGGCCGGCGAGGAAGACAAGGACTTCTGGGACTACATCAATCCGCTGACGTATATCTACGACGAGGAAACCGTGGCGGGCGACCGTAAGATCGTCAAGCTCTTCGGCGTCCCGCTCTTCACGACGGAAGCGGGCGACGACGACGACGTGCCTCTCAACGAGCCTTTTGAAGACCAACCGCCGAAGCTGGGGGCTGGCGGCGGCGGCGATGCTGCCCCGTAGCGGTTCGGTCCACGGGGCCGCCCCCTCCGCGGCTCAACCCATATCGACATGTCCAGACCCGTCGTCGCCGTGACCATGGGCGACCCCTCCGGCATCGGGCCGGAGGTGGCGATCCAGGCCGCGCGCGACGCCGGCGTGCGGCGTTCCTGCCGCGTGCTGATCGTGGGAGACCCCTCCCTGCTGGCGCGTGCCGGCGCCCCCCGTTGGCCCACCCGGAAGCCTGGACAGGAAGTTCCCGCCGAAGCCCCCGTCACGGTGGAACCCGTTGCCAGCCCCGGGACTGCCCGGTCCCGCCCCGGAAGGCCCACCGCCGGCGGCGGCGAGGCGTCCTACCGCTACATCGTCCGCGCGGTGGAGCTCATTCGCGCCGGCGAGGCCGACGCCATGGCCACGGCGCCCATCAGCAAGAAGGCTCTGAACGATGCCGGCCACGCCTATCCCGGCCACACCGAGCTGCTGGCCGAACTCACCCGCACACGGGAAGTCCGCATGATGCTCTTCGGGCGGCGTCTCAAGGTGGTTCTGGTGACGGTGCATCTGCCGCTCACGGAAGTGTCCGCGGCCCTGACCCGCAAGCGGGTGCGCGCCACCATCGAGCTGACCCACCGGTCCCTGCGGCAAGAGTTCGGCGTGGCGGAACCCCGGCTGGCGGTGGCCGCGCTGAATCCCCACGGCGGGGAAGACGGCATGTTCGGCCAGGAAGAGCGCAAGGTGATCCGGCCCGCGGTGCGGGACTGCTCGGGCCGGGGCATGCGCGTCGCCGGACCCGTCCCCGCGGACAGCCTCTTCCACCGGACCGCGGCAGGAGAGTTCGACGCGGCCATCTGCATGTATCACGACCAGGGCCTGGGGCCCTTCAAGCTGCTGCACTTCACCGACGGCGTCAACCTGACCCTGGGGCTTCCACTCGTCAGGACCTCCGTAGACCACGGCACCGCCTACGACATCGCCGGCCGGGGCGTGGCCGACGCCCGCAGCATGAAGCAGGCCATCCTGCTCGCCGCCCGGCTTTCGCCGGGATGACGGACGGCCATGAACATCGTCGTCAGGGGCGCGCGCGTCCACAACCTCAAGAACGTCGACGTGGAGATCCCCCGTGATCGGCTGGTGGTCATCACCGGGGTCTCGGGCTCGGGCAAGTCCTCGCTGGCCTTCGACACGGTCTACGCCGAGGGGCAACGGCACTACATGCAATCCCTGTCCACCTACGCGCGCCAGCTCCTGAACCCGCTGGCGCGAGCGGACCTGGACTCCATCTCGGGGCTGTCCCCGGCCGTTGCGGTGCCTCAGCGCCGCTTTCACGAAAATCCCCGCTCCACGGTGGGGACCCTGACCGAGACCCACGACTACCTGCGGCTGCTGTTCACCCACGCGGGCCGGCCCCACTGTCCCCGCTGCGGCCGCGCCATCACGGTGCACACCGTGCAGCAGATGGTGGACGACGTGTTGAAGCTCCCGGCCGGCACCCGCATTCAGGTGCTGGCGCCGCTGCCCTGCGACAACCCGGAGGAGTACCGGCGACAGATCGAGACGGTGGTCCGGGCCGGCTTCGTCCGGGTCAGGGTGGAGGGGGAGATCGTAGAGCTGGACGGCCTCGCCGCCGTCCCGACGGCCGGCAGCGCGGACCTGGTGGTGGACCGGCTGGCGGTCCGCGACGGCGCGGCCAAGCGCCTGGCGGACTCCATGGAGGTGGCCCTGGAACACGGCGACGGCGTCGTGAAGATCGACCGTCACGACTCCCCGGCCGGGGAGCCCCGCCGCTACACGCAGCGGTCTGCCTGTCTCGACTGCGGCACGCCGTTTCCCGAGCCCACGCCGCAGCTCTTCTCCTTCAACAGCCCGCACGGCGCCTGCCACGCCTGTCAGGGTCTCGGCTACCGCACCGGGAGGCGGTCCCGGGACGAGGCCGCGGCGGTGAAACCGGCGTGCCCGGAGTGCGGCGGCGCGCGGCTCCGAAGCGAGAGCCTCCAGGTGCGGATCAACGGCATGAACATCGCGCAGCTTTCGGCCCTGCCCCTGGGCGGTTTCCGGCGTTTCATCGAGGACGTCGACCTCGACGAACGCGGCGCCGCGGTTGCCGGCAACATCCTGCGGGAGATACGGGAGCGCGCCGACACCCTGCTGAAGCTGGAGCTGGGATACCTGTCGCTGGACCGAGCCTCCGACAGCCTCTCGGGAGGCGAGTGCCAGAGGATCCGGCTTGGCGCCCACATCGGCGCCCGCCTGTCGGGCGTGATCTACGTGCTCGACGAACCGACGGTGGGGCTCCATCCGCGGGACACCGCGCGGCTCCTCGGCATCCTCCGGGAACTCAGGGACGCGGGCAACACGGTGCTGGTGGTGGAGCACGACCGGGACGTCATCACCGCGGCGGACCATGTCATCGACATGGGCCCGGGGGCGGGCGTTCAGGGCGGCGAAGTGCTGGCCGCCGGGAGCGTTGAAGACCTGATCCGGAACCCCGCGTCCCGTACCGGCGCCTGCCTTTCGGCCGCCATGCCGGCGGCGGACCGGACCGCGCGCGGACGGGACGGCGTCCTCTCCCTCCGGAACGCGCGCCGCCACAACCTCAAGAACATCCGCGTGGATTTCCCGGTGGGACTCATGACCTGCGTCACCGGCGTATCGGGCTCAGGCAAGAGCAGCCTGGTGGTGGACACCCTGTACGAGGCCGCGCGCGGGGGCGGCTCGGCGGAGGTCGCGGGCCTGGACCGCTTCGACCGGGTCCTCTACGTGGACCAGAGCTCCATCGGCCGCAGCAGCCGCTCCACGCCGGCCACCTACGGCGGACTCTTCGACCCCCTGCGCAACCTCTTTGCGCGTCTCCCCGAGGCCCGGATGCGGGGCTACGGCGCCGGACGCTTCTCCCACAATGCCGCCGGAGGGCGGTGCGAGGCCTGCCTCGGGGCCGGAACCGTGGACATCGAGATGCAGTTCCTTCCGGACGTATCGGTCACCTGCGACGTTTGCCGCGGCCGCCGCTACAACCGGGAGACCCTGGAGATCCGCTACAAGGGCGCCAGCATCGCCGACGTTCTGGACCTCACGGTCATCGAAGCCCTGGACTTCCTCGGCAACATCCCGTTGTTGCAACGCCGGCTGGAAAGCATGCGGCAGACGGGGCTGGGCTACCTCCGGCTGGGCCAGCCGGCCACCACCCTCTCCGGCGGGGAAGCGCAGCGCGTCAAGCTGGCCCGGGAGCTGGGCAAGAGCCCGGGCGGCACGGCGCTGTACCTGTTCGACGAACCCACCACCGGACTCCATTTCGAAGAGGTGGGCAGGCTCGTCGAGATCCTGGACCGGCTGGTGGAATCCGGCCATACCGTCATCGCCATCGAACACAACCCGGACTTCCTCCGGTGCGCCGACTACATCGTGGACCTGGGGCCCGAGGGCGGCGACAACGGCGGTCACGTGGTCGCCGCCGGCACCCCCGAGGAGATCATGCGGGTCCCCGAGTCGGCCACCGGACAATACCTGAAGGGGATGTGGTCATGAATGGCGCGGGACAGGACACTGGAAACACCGTTCCGGACCGGCTGTTTCTTGACATTCACGAGGCTTCGGGCCTAAATGAAAGGTTCGGAAGGTGTATTCGATGAAGCTCCCCGTCTATTTCGACAACCATGCCACCACCCCGGTAGACCCCGGAGTCGTCGATGCCATGCTGCCGTTCTTTACGGAACGGTTCGGCAACTCGGCGAGCAAGCACGCATTCGGCTGGGAGGCGGAGGCAGCGGTGCACGATGCGCGGAAGAACGTCGGCAGCCTGATCGGCGCGGCGCCCAGGGAGATCATCTTCACCAGCGGGGCGACGGAGTCCGACAACCTGGCCATCAAGGGAGTTGCCGAGATCTACCGGGACCGCGGCGACCACATCATCACCTGCGCGGCCGAGCACAAGGCCGTCCTGGACTGCTGCAAGTTCCTCGAACGGCACGGCTACCGGGTCACCTACCTGCCGGTGGACTCCCACGGCAGCGTGGATCTGAACAGGCTGCGGGCCGCCATCGACGAAAAGACGCTGCTCATCTCGATCATGGCGGCGAACAACGAGGTGGGCACGGTGCAGCCGCTGGAGGAGATCGGCCGCATCGCCGAGGAGCACGGCATCCTCTTCCACACCGACGCCACCCAGGCGGTGGGCAAGATGGCCATCGACGTGGCCGCGTGCCGGATCCACCTGCTCTCGATGACGGCCCACAAGCTCCACGGCCCCAAGGGCATCGGGGCGCTGTACGTGAGCGCCAGGAAACCGGCGGTGCGCCTGAGCCCGACCATACACGGCGGCGGCCACGAGGGCGGCATGCGGTCCGGGACCCTGAACGTGCCCGGCATCGTAGGATTCGGCAAGGCCTGCGCCATCGCCCGGGAGCAAATGGCCACCGAGCTGCCGCACATCACCCGGCTGCGGGACCGGCTGGAAGCCAGCCTGTTCGCGCGTCTCGACGAACTCCAACTGAACGGCCATCCCACGAATCGCCTGTGCGGCAATCTGAACGTGGCCTTCGGCTACGTGGAAGGCGAATCGTTGATCATGGGCCTCAACGACGTGGCGGTTTCGTCCGGCTCCACCTGCACGTCCGCGGCGCTGGAACCGTCTCACGTGCTCAAGGCCATGGGAATCCGGGAGGACCTCGCCCATGGCTCGATCCGGTTCGGGCTGGGCCGGTTCAATACCGAGGAAGAGGTGGACTACGTGGTGCGCCGGGTGGAGGAGGAAGTCACGCGGCTGCGCGGGCTCTCGCCGCTCTACGCGAAACGGGCGGCGGCGGCGAGGCCGGCGGCGGCCGGAAAGTAGCGGCAAGGGGGCCAGGAAGATGGCGACAGGGGTCCAGATAACGGAACAGGCGGCCGGCCGGATCAAGGAACTGCTCGACGGAGACGAACGGGACCTGACCGGGCTGCGCCTCAAGGTGGTGGGCGGCGGCTGTTCCGGGCTGCAGTACAAGATGGATCTCGACGACCCGAAGCCCATGGACCGCGTGTTCGAACAGGCGGGAGCCAAGGTGATCGTGGACCTGAAAAGCCTGCTCTACCTGGCGGGCACGGAGCTCGACTACAGGGAAACCCTCATGGAGGCGGCCTTCGTGTTCCAGAACCCCAACGTCAAACGCAGTTGCGGGTGCGGCGCCTCGTTCGTGGTCTGAACCCGCGCGAGCGCGCGGCAGACCCCGGCACCCGAGGTGACACGCCATGTCCGACGTCATCTATTTCGACAACAACGCCACCACCCGCATCGCGCCGCCGGTCTACGAGGCCATGGCGCCCTACCTCACGGAGTTGTACGGCAATCCGTCGAGCATCCACAGCTTCGGCAGCCGGGCGGGCCGGGCGCTGGACCGCGCCCGGACGCAGGTGGCCGGACTGCTGGGCGCCGGCGACGAGGTGGAGGTGATGTTCACGAGCTGCGGCTCGGAGGGGGACAACACCGCCATCCGCGGGATCCTCGACGGCGCGCCGGAAAAGCGCCACTTCATCACCACCGCCGTGGAACATCCCGCGGTGCTGGGGCTCGGCCAGCATCTGGAGAAGAGGGGCTACCGGGTCACCTGGCTCGGGGTGGACGAGGACGGCCGGCTGGACCTGGACGAGCTCCGGGACTCGCTGTCGGACGACACGGCCCTGGTCTCGATCATGTACGCCAACAACGAGACCGGCGTGGTCTTTCCGGTGCGCGAGGCCGGCGAGATCGTCAAGGCCCGGGACATCCCCTTCCACGTGGACGCGGTGCAGGTACCGGGCAAGATCGGACTCGACGTGAAGGACGACCCCATCGACCTCTTGACCATCTCCGCCCACAAGTTCCACGGCCCCAAGGGCGTGGGCGCGCTGTACGTCAGAAGAGGGATCACGTTGCGGCCCTTCATCGTCGGCGGACACCAGGAACGCAACCGCCGCGCGGGGACCGAGAACGTCGCCGGCATCGTGGGCATGGGCGAGGCCGCCGAGCTGACCGCCACGGACGCGGCCGCGGAAAACGAACCGTTGGCGGCGCTCCGGGATCAGCTCGAAGGCGCCCTCGTGTCCGCCTGCCCGGGCGCCCGGGTCAACGGCGGCAAGGCGGTGCGTTTGCCGAACACGCTCAACATCGCCTTCGAATACCTGGAGGGGGAATCGATTCTGGTACTGCTGGACGAGTTCGGGATCTGCGCGTCCACGGGCTCCGCGTGCACCGCCGGCTCGGTGGAGCCGTCTCACGTCCTGCGAGCCATGAAGGTGCCGCCGCAGTGGCTCCAGGGAGCCGTGCGATTCAGTCTCGGCCGCTACAACACGGCGGAAGAGGTCGACTTCGCGGCGGAGAGGATTCCCGGCATCGTCCGGCGCCTTGGGGGGCTGTCGGCATTGGGCCGGGTGGGAACGAAGGGAGGCGCGCCTGGGCACGTCTCATAGTGTCCCGTGCCTGTTTGGCCGCGCCGGCTCTGCCGGACCGACAGACCGCGGCCGTCCGTCTTCCGGTTGAGGTCCGGAGCCCCCTCGAGAGGCTCCGGACCTTGGCACTTCAAGGGTAAAGAGCCGCGAACACCCCATGAACAAGGGTCGAAACAGACGCCGGAACCTGGGCTACCGTCTCCGCTATCGCGCCGGTGAATACTTCATCAGAGCGTTGGTCGCGAGCTTCCGATGGCTGCCCGCATCCGCGCCGCGTTACATCGCCGGACTCACGGAACGGGTGAGCTTCCGGCTGCTGTGGCGATACCGCAAGCGGATGCACGAGACCCTGGAGCACACCATGGGCAAGGAGCTGCGCACCGCGAGGGAGCGCCGCGCCCTTGCGCGCCAGGCCTGGAGAAACATCACCCAAGGGGTTCTCGAAACCATCACGACCCTGTACACGGACGACGACGAGTTGTGCTCGCGGATCGAGATCAAGGGAGAGGAACGCCTGCGCGAGGCGCTGGCCCGGGACAAGGGCGTCCTGGCCCTGAGCGCCCACTTCGGGAATTTCGGGATCATCGGACCGCGGCTCGTTGCCCAAGGCTACGCCTTCAGCGCGGTAGCCAAGTTGGCGGAGGAAACACGCCTGGCCGCGCTGCAAAACGAGTACTGCGCAAGGGCCGGCGTCAAGATCATCCCCGCCCGTCCCAGGCGCGAGTCGGTCTCGCGGGTCATCGAGGCGCTCCGGCACAACGAAATCGTGCTGCTGATCCCGGACGAGCTCAAGAGCCGCGGAGTCGAGGTGGAGTTCCTCGGGCGCCGGGTGCCGGCGCCCAGGGGGCCCATCACCATCGCACTGCGCACCGGCGCCGCCGTGCTTCCGGTGTTCATGATCCGCGACCGGCAACACCGGCTGACCCTTCACGTCGAACCCGAAATCCGGTTCGTTCAGACCGGCGACAGGGAGGCCGATCTCAGCACCAATGCCCGCCTGTTCGTTCAGAAGATCGAGGACATGGTACGCCGCTATCCGGACCAGTGGAGCTGGATGGGCTTGCGGAACCCCCACGAACGTGACGCATCCCACCTGGCTTCGTGAGGGCCGCACACCACGACAGGAAGGGCATGGAGCGACAGAGATATCGCACGGGGCAGGGATGGACCTCGGACTGACCGGAAGAGTGGTCATGATCACCGGCGCAAGCCGGGGCATCGGCAAGGCCATCGCAGCAGGCCTGGCCGCGGAAGGCTGCCTGCTGAGCCTCTGCGCCCGGGGCCGGGACGATCTCGACGAGACCGTTCGTGAGCTGCGCGACCGAGACGCGGACGTCTTGGCGTCGGCACTGGACGTCACCGACGAGAGCGCCGCGCGCCGGTGGTTCGACGAGACCCGTGAACGGTTCGGCGCCGTCGACGTGCTGGTGAACAACGTCGGCGGTTCCCGTCCGGGCGGTGACCTGTCCGCCTCCGCCGACGACTGGCGCCGGGGCTTTTCCCTCAACTTCTTCTCCGCCCTGGATCTCTGCCGGCTGGTGGTGCCGTCCATGCGGGAACGCAAGCGGGGTTGCGTCATCAACATCGCCTCCATCTACGGCCGCGAGTGGGGCGGACCCATGACCTACAACGCCGCCAAGGCGGCCATGATCAGCTTGTCCAAGGAGATGGCCCGGGAACTCGCGCCCCACGGCATCCGGGTCAACAGCGTCGCCCCCGGCTCCATCCTGTTCCCCGGCGGCTCATGGGACCGGCGTCAAAAGGAGGATCCCGCGGGGATCGCCGGGTTCGTCGAGCGCGAGCTCCCCGCGGGCCGCTTCGGCACCCCGCGGGAGGTGGCCGACGTGGTGGTTTTCCTTGCCTCGGACCGGGCCAACTGGATCTCCGGGGCCTGTATCAACGTCGACGGCTGCCAGTCGAGGTCGTTGATATGAACGTCCCTGTGTTGCCGCTCGTTGCCGGAAACGGATATCGTCGCACACAAGCCGAGCCACATGGAGGCATTATGAAACGGATCATGTTCACGGTTGCCGCGGCGTTCTTGCTGTTCGCCCACGGCGCAAGCGCGCAACAGTTCGAAAAGGCGGTCTTCGCCGGCGGTTGCTTCTGGTGCGTCGAGTCGGATTTCGACAAGGTGCAGGGGGTCGTCTCGACGATTTCCGGCTATACCGGCGGCAAGACCAGCGACCCGACCTACCGGCAGGTAACCGCCGGAGGCTCGGGTCACTACGAAGCGGTGGAGATCACCTACGATCCGGCCAAGGTCAGCTACGAGATGCTGCTCGCCGCCTTCTGGCGCTCGGTGGACCCGGTCGACGACGGGGGCCAGTTCTGTGACCGCGGCGATTCCTACAAGACCGCCGTCTTCGTGGCCAACGACAAGGAGCGGGACCTGGCCGAGGCTTCCAGGAAGGCGGCACAAACGCTGGTGGACGAACCCATCGTCACCCCGATCCTGGCCGCCGGGCCGTTCTACGCCGCGGAAGACTACCACCAGGACTATTACAAGAATAATCCCCTTCGGTATCGCTACTACCGCTTCAGTTGCGGCCGTGACAGGCGGGTCAAGGAGTTATGGGGCGAGCACGCCTACGAAGGCATCCCCAAGCAAGGGTAGGTCCGCCCGCACGATGCCATCGGGCTGCCGGCGGAACCCTATTCAGGCTGGTGTTGCACAGGAATATACCGTACGCCCGGCCGCTGCCAGGGCTTCTTCCAGCGACGCCAGCAAGATGCTGACCCGGGAATACGCTGGATTGGTGGAGGCGGGGGGAATCGAACCCCCGTCCGAAGGCTTTCCGCCAGAAGTGACTACATGCTTAGTCGCCGTTTGAGTCTCGCCTCGAAAGTCCCCGACGACAGGGACTTGCGCGGCCAGCCGGTTGGGATCTCGACCTCATCCCCTCCGGCAGGGGAATCGGTCCATCCCGCTGAATGACGCCTTGTCCGACCCCGCGGGAGAAGGCCGGCAAGACGCTGGCTGTCTAAGCAGCCAGGGCGTATTCGTTATTGTCTGCAGTTACTTGCAGTCCTGCTTTTTTAACGGGGCAACAGGACCCCGGCATGCCACTTTGACTTCCCACCCCCGTCGAACCCATATCGCCCCCAATAGACAGGCACGGTCCCGGCGGTCAACTTCTGCGGCTCTTCATGGAGCGTTCCATTTCCCGCCGGACCATCTTTTCCTTGACCGTGGCGCGCTTGTCGTAGAGCTTCTTGCCGCGGGCCAGACCCAACTCCACCTTCGCGCGCCCCTCCTTGAAGTATAGCTTTAACGGGATCAGCGTCAAGCCCCGCTCCTTCACCTTCCCCATGAGCCTCAAGATCTCGCGTTTGTGCAGCAGCAGCTTCCGCGGCCGGGTCGGTTCGTGATTGAACATGTTGGCCGCGGGATACGGGCTTATGTGGGAATTGACCAGCACCACCTGGCCCTTGTCGACGCGGGCGTAGCTGTCGGCCAGATTGGCGCGTCCGTCCCGCAACGACTTGACCTCGCTGCCCAGCAGCACCATCCCGGCCTCGAAGGACTCGTCGATGAAATACTCCCGGCGCGCCCGGCGGTTGACGGTAACGGTCTTCTCGGCTGTTTCCCTGGTAGAGGCCATGGGACGGTATCCGTTCTATCGGTGCCGGCGCCGGTGAGGGCGGCGCTCGTTCAAGGCCGGCTTCCTCCCAGAATCCGGTTGTCGATCAGACGGGCGTTGCCCACCCATGCGCACAGAGCCAGCAGTGTCGGACCGTTGACCTCTTCCACCGCGCGCAACTCCCTGGGGTCGCAAAGATCCGCGTACTCGAGCCGCGCCAGCGGCTGGCGGGAGATCTCTTCCACCACGGCCTCCCGGATCCTTTGGGCGACGGTCTCGCCGCCGCGCACCAAGGCCTCCGCTTTGCCCAGGGCGCTTTGAAGACACCGCGCCGCCTCGCGTTCGGCCGGTCCGAGGTAGCGGTTGCGCGAGCTCATGGCCACGCCGTCGGGCTCCCGTACCGTGGGGCACTCGACGATGTTTACATCGACGTTCAGGTCCTCGGTCATTCGCCGGATCACCCGCAACTGCTGATAATCCTTGAGCCCGAACAGGGCCACGTGAGGACGCACGATATTGAACAGCTTCAGCACCACCGTGGCCACACCGCGGAAATGGCCCGGGCGGTGCGCCCCGCACAGCGGCCGGGCCACCTCCTCCACGTCCACGTAGGTCTGATACCCCGTGGGGTAGATGGCCTCGGCGGTGGGATGGAAGAGCAGATCCACCCGTTCCTCGGTCAGCAACCGGATGTCCCGCTCCAGATCCCGCGGGTAGCTGTCGAAGTCCTCCGACGGGGCGAACTGGGCCGGATTGGCGAAGATGGACACCACCCGGCAATCGCCGTGCTTCCCGGCCTCCCGCACGAGGCTCAGGTGGCCTTCGTGCAGGAAACCCATGGTGGGCACCAGGACGATGCGTTTCCCCTCGCGCCGGGCATGGTCGCTCCATGCCTGCATGTCCCGGACGCCGCGTATGCCGGATAACGCCGCCATCACCGAGATCCAATACGGTGGGAAGGCTGGTGTGTGGTGACGCAGGACACCAAGGCCGCCGTCAGTGGAAGGTATGTTCCTCTGCCGGGAAGGCTTCCGTGCGCACCTCTTCCATGTAGCTCCGGACCGCGCCGCCGACGGTCTCCTTGAGATTGGCGTATTGCTTGACGAATTTGGGCGTGAAGTCGTCGAACAGGCCCAGCATGTCATGAACCACCAGGATCTGCCCGTCGCAGTGCATGCCGGCGCCGATGCCGATGGTGGGAATGGACAGGCGCTGGGTGATCTCCCTGGCCAGTTGCACCGGGATGCCTTCCAGCACCACCGCGAAGGCTCCGGCCTGCTCCACCGCCATGGCGTCGTCGAGGATGGCGTGAGCATCGGCCTCGCCGCGCCCTTGGATCCGGTAGCCGCCGAACTGATGTATCGATTGGGGGGTAAGCCCCACGTGACCCATGACCGGCACGCCCATCTTCACCAGCCCCTCGATGGTGGCGGCCTGAGTGACCCCGCCCTCCAGCTTGACGGACTCCGCGCCCCCTTCCTGGACGAGCCTGCCGGCGTTGCGCTTGGCTTCGTCCACCCCGAGCTGGAACGTCATGAACGGCATGTCCGACACCACCAGGGCGCGCCGCCGTCCCCGGATCACCGCCCTGGTGTGGTAGATGACGTCGTCCACGGTCACCGGCAGCGTGCTGTCGTGTCCCTGCACCACGGAACCCAGCGAGTCGCCCACCAGCATGAGATCGATGCCGGCTTCGTCCAGAATGCGGGCGAAACAGTAATCATAGGCCGTGAGGCAAACGATCTTCTCCCCTTTTTCCTTCATGCCCCGGACTTCCGGCACCGTCATCTTCCGTCCCATTCGGCTACCCTCCTCGAACAACGCCCAACAAAAAAGCCTCCCGGACCGATCCGGAAGGCCATCCCGCTACCGTTGGAGACGATAGGCGCCAGAATGTCTCATCCGTCTCGGTCCGGCTCCCCCGGATCCAAGCGGGAAATCGCGTCTTTCTTGCGTCTTTCCTGCGTCTTCCCGGTTCTCCATGCGTGGAGTCGGCCGGCTCAGCCTGACCGCTCCGGAGTCTTCCGGAAAGATGCGGGCATATTAGCGCGAAGCGGACGGAAAGTCCAGTGTCGCGTTCCGCGAGTCGACGTACTTGCGGAACGCGACACTGGCCTCACGGCAGCTTGTAGGAGCTGTCCTTGATGAGCGCCCGCAGGTCCTGGCGGAACTCGCCGCGCCACTTGGAGAGCACGAGGTCGGCGGGGCACCGTCCCTGTTCGATCAGGTCCCGTAGTGGTTTCAGGTGGATGGTCTCGTCCTCGCCGCGTCTGTTCGTGGCGTGTTGGCGCACCAAGCCTTCCCAGGCAATGTCGACCATTTCCTTCGCCAGGTCGCCGAGCGAATAGCGACGGAACCGGGCGGCCAAGCCGTGCCGGTGCGAGTCGTGATACGCCGTCATCCTCTCGTCGAAGGACCACCCCTTGACCAAGTCCCATGCGGCCCCGAGGCAGTCGTTGTCGTAGAAGATGCCCTTGATGAGCGCCGGCAACGACGGCATCAGCTCCGGCGCCTGACTGTCCGCGGAGCGGAACTCCATGTAGTGCTTCAGGCGCACCTCCGGGAACAGCGTGGTGAGGTGAAGCTCCCAATCCCCCATGGTGGCATGGTGGCCCTGGTGGCCGCGCTCCAGGAAATTGCGGAACGAGGTCCCGGTCATGTCCACGTAGCCGCCGTCTCGCGAGATGAGGTACATGGGCACGTCCAGGGCGTATTCCACGTAGTGATGAAAGGTGGCGTCGGGGGAGAAGCAGAACTCCAGGAGCCCGCACCGGTCCGGATCGGTGCGGGTCCAGATGTGACCCCGGTAGCTCTTGAAGCCGTTGGGCTTCCCGTCCGAAATAGGCGAATTGGCGAAGGCCGCGCCGATAACCGGCGCCAGCCCCATGGCCGTCCGGAGCTTGGCCATGGCGTCCCTTTCGTCGCCGTAGTCGATGTTCGCCTGGACCGTGGCGGTCTGTTTCATCATGCGCTGGCCCAGGGTTCCCACCTTTGCCATGTACGGCCCCATGATGCGGTAGCGCCGCTTGGGCAGCCACTCGATCTCCTCGACTCGGCTGAAGGGTTGGATCCCCAGGCCGAGGAACACCACGTCGAACCGGCCGGCCACGTCGATGAGCTCGCGGATGTGCTGGGAGAACTCGGCGTTGCTGCAGTGGATGTCGTCGCAGGGCTCGCCGCTCAGCTCGATCTGCCCGCCCGGTTCCAGGGTGATGGCGTGGTTGCCGCGCTTCAGACCGATGACGAAGCCGTGTTCCTCCTGAGGCTCCCAGCCGTAGTCGCCGGCCAGGCCTTCGAGGATGACCCGGACGCCCCGCGGGCCGGAATACGAAAGCGCCTTGGCCGTGTCCCGCTCGATGCCCACCTTCTCGTACTCGGTGCCCACGCGCCACTGTTCCCGGGGCTTTCCGGCCTCGTGGAAGAAGGCTTCCAGCTCGTCTTGTCGCTCTATCACGGCCATGGCAGGGATGATCGGGAACGCCGGCGGTCCGCGCTACCGCTCGCAGACCTCACGGAGATTCTTCGCGTAGGGCGCGGTGACCACCGCCTTCTCCGTGATGATGGCCGAAACCAGTGAATGATCGGTCACGTCGAAGGCCGGATTGAGAGTCTTCACTCCCAGCGGCGCGATGCGGCTGCCGGCGATATGGGTGACCTCTTCTTCGCTCCTCTGCTCGATGGGTATGTGGGCTCCGGACGGGCAGGCGAGGTCCACCGTGGAGGTGGGGCACGCCACGTAGAACGGCACGCCGTGCTCTCGTGCCAGCACCGCCACCGTGTAGGTGCCGATCTTGTTGGCCACGTCGCCGTTGGCGGCGACGCGGTCCGCGCCCACCACCACCGCGTCGACGCGGTTCTGCTGCATCACGTAGCCCATCATGTTGTCGGTGATGAGCGTGGCGGGGATGTCCTCCTCGCGCAACTCCCAGGCCGTAAGCCGGGCGCCCTGGAGAAAGGGACGGGTTTCATCCACGAACACCTCTTCGATGGCCGCGCCCGATTCCTTCATGGCCCGGATCACCCCCAGGGCGGTGCCGTAGCCCGCGGTGGCCAGGGCGCCGGCGTTGCAGTGGGTGAGGATGCGCCGGGAGCCCTTCAGGAGCCCGGCGCCCAACGCGCCGAGGCTGCGGTTGGCGGCGATGTCTTCCGCGTACATCGCCAGGGCCGCTTCCTCGAGCCGCCGCTTCAGCAACTCCAGGTCGCCCTCCCGGTGTTCCTCGTAGCTTTGCCTCATCCGCGCGAGCGCCCAGTGAAGATTGACGGCCGTGGGCCGGGTATCCGCCAAGGTTTGGAACACGCGCTCCATGACCGGTTCCAGCTCCTTTCGGCTCCTGACCCGGCGAGCGCCCAGGACGACCCCCATGGCCGCGGTGACGCCGATGGCGGGGGCGCCCCGGACCACCATGGTGCGGATGGCCTGGGCCACCTGCCGGTAGTTGCGGCAGACCCGGTACACCTCTTTTCGGGGCAGGCGCCGCTGGTCGATGAGCAGCAACTCGCCGTCGCGCCACTCGATGGTTCTTACGGCCATATCCGTTTATCTTTCGGTCGTGCTCAAATATAGTACCCCGAGAAGATGGGTCAAGGGTCCAGGCATAAACGCGCCCCTTTTCCCGCTTCTCTCCGGGAAAATGACGGATCTCATCCAACTGCTCGGATACGCATCGGGCGTCTATCTCGTCGCACCCGACCTGGCAGCGGAGCGGTTGGTCTCGACGCTGGCCGCGATCCACCTCTGCGACGCGGTTCTTTGCCTCGTCATCGCCGGGCAGAGCGGCCGTCACCGGACCGGCTGGACCTTGGCCGGCCTGTTCCTGGGCGCATGGGGCGCCCTCCCGCTTCTGTTGCAGCGGGGAAAGCATGGGGGATAGCCTTCAGGCCTCCCCGGCGGCGCCCAAGCTAGTCCATCCGTTTGCGCAGGAACGTCGGTATATCGAAGTCATCCTCGCTCACATCATCCTCCTTGAGGTCGTAAGGTTGCGAGGCGTCCGGAACCTTCTGCCGGTCGTCGTGCGCCCAGGTGGGCTCCTCGAACTCGTCGTCCACGAGCGTCCCGAGGTGGATAACCTTCTTGTCCCCGAAGTCCTTGGCCCCCAGCCCCAGTGACCCCTGTCTTTGGGCCGCGGGCTTCCGCGGCTCTGCCGTCTCCGCCGCCGGCTCCGGCATGACCCGCCCCTGGGCGTCGCCGAACCCCGTGGCGATGACGGTGATCCGCAATTCCTCGTCGAGATCGTCGTCGATGACCGCGCCGAAGATGATGGTGGCGTCCTCGTGGGCCTCGCCCTGGATCAGGGTCGCCGCCTCGTTGACCTCGAACAGGCTCATGTCCGGACCGCCGGTGACGTTGATCAGCACGCCGCGGGCGCCGTTGATGGAAATGTCCTCCAGAAGCGGGCTGGAGATGGCCTGCTGCGCCGCCTCCACCGCCCGGTTCTCGCCCACCGCCGAGGCCGCGCCCATGAGCGCGAATCCCATCTCCTTCATGACCGTGCGGACGTCGGCGAAGTCGAGGTTGATGAGCCCCGGCGTCACGATCAGGTCCGCGATGCCCCGGACCGCCTGCGTCACCACGCTGTCCGCGACCTTGAACGTTTCCAGCAGCGTCGTGGACTTGCCCGCGATGCTGAGGAGCCGCTGGTTCGGGATGACCACCAGGGTATCCACCTTGTCCTTGAGATCCCGGATGCCTTCCTCGGCCTGCTGCATGCGGCGCTTCCCCTCGAAGACGAAGGGCTTGGTGACCACGCCCACCGTCAGCGCCCCGAGCTCTTTCGCCACGCTGGCGATGACCGGCGCGCCACCGGTGCCGGTGCCGCCGCCCATGCCCGCCGTGATGAAGATCATGTCCGCGCCCGTGAGACACTCGCGGATGCGCTCCTTGTCCTCCATCGCCGCGCGACGGCCCATCTCCGGGTTGGCTCCGGCTCCGAGTCCCTTGGTCAGAGAATCCCCGATCTGGACCTTGATCTCCGCCCGGTTCGCGTCCAGCGCCTGGCTGTCGGTATTGGCCACGATGAAGTCCACGCCCTTGAGCCCCTCTTCGATCATCGTGTTGACGGCATTTCCGCCGCCCCCGCCGATGCCGATGACCTTGATCCGGGCTCCGGAATCAACCGGTTCCACCATCTCAAACATAATCCTCCTCCTTTTCCTCGTGTATGACGTTCTGTCGTTTCGTCTCGAGCGAACAGCCGGATAGGGGGCCGCCCGCCTCCGCCCAATCTCCGGCTAGAAAAACTCCCTCAACCATTCCGTCATCCGACCCCGGACCTTGAACAACAGGGGGTCATTGTCCCGGAAGCGGAAATGATTTCTCTCCTGCTTGCCGAGGCCGTACAGCAGCAACCCGGTGCCGGTGGCGTAGACCGGGCTGGACACCACCTCCACCAACCCGGTGACGTTGGCGGCCACGCCTTGACGCACCGGCACGTTGAAGATTCTCTCTGCCATCTCGATCATTCCCGGCAGCAGCGTGGAGCCGCCGGTCATGACGATGCCCGAGACCAGTTGGTCCTCGTAGCCGGACCGGCCGATCTCCCGCCGTACCAGTTGGAAGACTTCCTCCAGACGGGGTTCGATGATCTCGCACAGGATCTGCCGCGACACCGAGCGCGGGCTCCGCCCCCCCACGCTGGGCACCTCGAGCATCTCGTTGCGGTGGGCCGCCTCGGCTGCCGCGCAGCCGTAACGCTGCTTCAACTGCTCCGCGGCCGCCATCGGCGCATGCAGCCCGGCGGCGATGTCGCCGGTCAGGTGATTGCCCCCCACGCCCAGCACCGCCGTATGCTTCACCGAGCCGCCCTGGAACAGCGCGATGTCCGTGGTCCCGCCGCCCATGTCCACCAACGCGATCCCGAGCTCCTTCTCTTCCTGAGTCAGGACGGCGTCGGCGGAGGCCAGCGGCTCAAGCACGAAGTCGGCGACGTTGAGGCCCGTTCGATTGCAGCACTTGACGATGTTCTGGGCCGCGGTCACGGCTCCGGTTACGATGTGGACACTGGCCTCGAGCCGGACGCCGGACATGCCCCGGGGCTCCTGGATGCCGCGTTGTCCGTCGATCGCGAATTCCTGCGGCAACACGTGGAGCACTTCCCGGTCCAGAGAGATGGGCACGGCCTTGGCCGCGTCGATGACACGCTCGACGTCGTCATCGGTCACTTCCTTGTTCTTGACGGCCACGACGCCCTGGCTGTTGAACCCCTCGATGTGACTGCCGGCGATGCCGGCGAAGACGGTGTTGATCTCACAGCCGGCCATGAGCTCGGCCTCCTCCACCGCCTTCTTGATGGATTCCATGGTGGCCTCGATGTTGATCACCACGCCTTTCCTCAATCCACGGGACGGGTGAATGCCGACGCCCACCACCTCCGGGCCCTGGTCGGTCTGCTCTCCCACCACCGCGCAGACCTTGTGGGTGCCGACGTCGAGTCCGACAACAACATTCGTCTTCTTAGCCATGGCTTCCGGTGTCCCTTCCTTGCATCATCGGATCACACCCGCCCCCGCGGACGCGCGACCACCTGCCCCTTGAAACTCACGTCCACGGCCTCGAAACGGGCCCCCTGCCCGGGAAACTCCCGCACGAACCACCGCAACCGTTCCAGCTTGGCGCTCCAGTCTCCCCAACCCATGTGGAACGGCACGGTGTAGGATACCGGATAGAGCACGATGCCCCCGCCGGGCTGAAAGCGGATCTCGGACAGGCCCAGCGTGGTGCGCTCCACCGTCCGTCCGAAGGACAGGGCCTCGGCCAGCTTCTCCCGCGTGCCGGGATCCCGCGGCGAGAGCCCGGCGGCGCGAAGGCCGGTGATGAAGGGAAAGTCCACGGAATCCTGCTCGTCCAGGGCCTTGAAGACCACCCCGTCGTCGGCCACGTAGTAAAGTTTGTCCAGGGCGACGATGCCTCCGGGTTCCCATTCCTCGATGCGGATCACCAACCGCCCCGGCAGTTCCCGCCGTATCAGGACGCGCTTCACCCAAGGGTGCTGCCGTACCCTTTCTTCGACCTCGACGGGGTCGATGGTCCAGATTGGCGTGTCGGGTCCCAGCCCCGACATCACCACGATGTCGGCCCCCTTGATCTTCTCGGCCCCCAGCACCTTCACCTCCCGGACGGTGAAGTAGGGGTGCGTCAGAATGAAGCTCGAGGTCTCCCGGACCGCGGTCCGAAGCCCGCCCGCCGCCTGCCCCGCCGCCCACCGGCCCTGGCGGGACAGATCGACGAAATAGCCGGGGTAGAACAACCACCCGAGCAGCGCCAGCGCGCACACGGACGCGCCCGCCATTCCCCGGCGGCTGGTCAATCGCTTCATGAACCGGACCCGCGGACTACGCATTGCCTGCCTCCCGCGGCGGCGAGGCCGCGCGACCCGCCACGCCGTTCTTCAGCGCGGCGCCGTCGAGGATCCGCTCCACCAGATCCTCGAAGCCGATGCCGACCCCGGCGGCGATCTCGGGCAAGAGACTCAGGGGGGTCATCCCCGGCAGCGTGTTGACCTCGAGCACGTACGGCCGCCGCTCCGGCGAGATGCGGAAGTCCACGCGCGGCGCGCCCTCGCAGCCCAGCGTCCGGCAGACCCGCGCCGCCAACTCCATGGCCCGGCGGTACAGCGGGCCGGGCAAGGGAGCCGGAAAAATGTGCGCGGCCATGCCGGAGGTGTACTTGGCGTCAAAATCGTAGAAGCCCTTCGCCGGCCTGATCTCCGTGACGCCCAGGGCCTCGCCGTTCAGGAGCCCCACGGTGATCTCCTTGCCGGGCACGTATTGCTCCACCAGCGCGTCCCGGTCGAACCGGCAGGCCTCGCGGACCGCCCGGGCCATGTCCCTTTGCCGGCGCACGATGACGACTCCGATGCTGGACCCTTCGGTCCGGGGCTTCACCACCACGGGCAAAGGCAGCCTCGAAGCCGCCGCTTCGTCCGCGCTCACCACCTGATACGAAGGCGTGGGAATGCGGTTCCGCACCAGCACCTGCTTGGCCAATACCTTGTCCATGCACAGCGCCGAAGCGGTCACGCCCGAACCGGTATAGGGTATTCCCATGACCTCCAGCAGTCCCTGCACGCAGCCGTCCTCGCCGATCTTTCCGTGAAGCGCGTTGAAGACCACGTCGATCCGCCGTTTCCGGAGCTGCGCGGCCAGGTCCGCGCCGGCGTCGATGAGCGACACCGCCCGATAGCCCCTTCGTTGCAACGCCCCGGCCACCTCCTTGCCGGACACCAGCGACACGTCCCTTTCCGCGGAAGGGCCGCCGTACAGGACCCCCACGCGCCGGGGTCGGCGGGCTCCCGACGGCGGCCTCATTGCGGCCACTCCCCGGCGAGGCGGACCTCGGTCTGCAGCGTCACCGAAAACCGGCTTTCCACCTCGCTGCACACCCGTTCGATGAGCCCCCTCACGTCCTGTGCCCGGGCGCCGCCGAGATTGAGAATGAAGTTCGCGTGCCGGCGCGAGACCTCGGCGCCGCCCACCCGGAGGCCCTTGAGCCCCGAGGCCTCGATCAGCCGGCCGGCGTGGTCGCCCGGCGGATTGCGGAACACCGACCCGAAATTGGGATGGCCCGACGGCTGGCTTTCCCGCCGGTGCGCCATGATGGCCCGCATGCGGGCGTCCACCACTGCCGCCGTTTCCGGCGTCAGGGCCATGCCCACCCGGGTCACGACGGCCCCTGCCGGGAGGCGCGCCTCACGATAGGCGAACTGCAACTCCTCGCGCCGGAGCGCCAACGCCTCGCCCGCGCGCGTTACCGCGTCAACCCTGGTCACGACCCGCTCCATTTCCGATCCGTAGGCCCCGGCGTTCATCACCAGCGAGCCGCCGACGCTGCCGGGAATGCCCTCGGCGAACTCCAGTCCGCCCAGCCCCCGGCGCACGGCCTCCCGCACCAGCCGGCTCACCGCGTAGGCGGCGCCGACCTCGGCTCCCGCCCCGCGCCAGCGCGCCCTGCGAAACTCCCCCCGCAACCGCAGCACGGCGCCGCGCACGCCGAGGTCGCTCACCAGCAGGTTGCTGCCGTTGCCCAGCAGCAGCAGCGGCACGCCGTGGCGCTCCACCGCCTTCAGGCAGGCGGTCAGCCCCGGGCTCGTATGCGCCTCCAGGAAGCAGTCCGCCGGACCGCCGACCTTGAAGGAGGTGTAACGGGCCAAGGGCTCGCCCGCCTTGACCGCGACCCCGGCGATGCGGCTCAGGTCCCTGACCAGCCGGTCCGTGGTCATGGCATCTGTTCCCGCAAGGAATCAATCAGCGCCTCCCCGACCTTGTGAATGTCCCCGGCCCCCAGGGTGAGGACCATGTCTCCATCCGCGAGCCTTGGCAGCAGCCTCACGGCCACGTCGTCCTTGTCCTCGATGAACTCCACGTCCATGTGGCCCCGCCGCCGAATGGCCCGGTACAACTCCTCCGCGCCGGCCCCCGGCGCCGGTTCCTCGCCGGCGGCGTAGATGTCCGTGAGGATGAGCCGGTGGGCGCGGTCGAACGCGGAAACGAAATCCTGAAAGAGGTCCTTCGTCCGACTGTAGCGGTGGGGCTGGAACACCACCGTCAGGGGCCGGTCCCAACCCTCGATGATGGCGCGCAGGGTCGCCTCGATCTCCGTGGGATGGTGTCCGTAATCATCCATCACCAGCACCCCGGCGATCTCCCCCTTGATCTCCGACCGCCGATGGATGCCGGCGAACGCGCCCAACGCCGCCGCCGAGGCGGCAAAGTCGATGCCGAGTTCCGTGGCCACGGCGATGGCCGCCAGGGCATTGGCCACGCTGTGCCGTCCGGGCATGGGCAGCGTGACCGTGCCCAGCGCGCCGCCGCGATACCGCACCGAGAACGTGGTCTCCATCTGCCGGATCCGGACCCCCTCGGCGGTGAAATCGGCATCCCCGGACAGCCCGTAGGTGACCACCCGCTTCCGGACCCGCGGCAGCAGGCCGCGCACCGTCGGATGGTCGAGGCACAGCACTGCGACGCCGTAGAACGGCACCTTGTTGATAAATTCCAGGAACGCGTCGGCCAGGGCTTCCGTGGCGCCGTAGTAGTCGATGTGCTCCCGGTCGATGTTGGTCACCACCGCCACCGCGGGCGACAGCAACAGGAACGTGCCGTCACTCTCGTCGGCCTCGGCCACCAGGATATCGCCGGTGCCCATCTGCGCGTTGCCGGCCAGCGACCGCACCCGGCCGCCGATGACCAGCGTCGGATCCATCCGCGCCGCCGTCAGCACGTGGCCGATCATCGACGTGGTGGTGGTCTTCCCGTGGCTCCCTGCCACCGCGATGCCGTATTTCATGCGCATGAGCTCGGCGAGCATCTCGGCCCGCGGGATCACCGGGATCTGCCGCTCCTTGGCGGCCGTCACCTCGGGGTTGGAGAACTTCACCGCGGTGGAGATCACCACCACCGAGAGCGCCTCCGTAAGGTTTGCGGCATCGTGTCCGATGTGGACCTCCGCCCCCAGGGAGCGCAGCCGCCGGGTGGCCTCGCTTTCCTGGAGATCGGAGCCGCTGATTTCATAGCCCAGGTTCAACAGCACCTCCGCGATGCCGCTCATGCCCACGCCGCCGATGCCGACGAAGTGCACCCGATGGCGTCTCTCGAAGGGCGCCGTCATGACCACTCCGGGACGAGGGCATGACACTCGTCCACGATTCGCTCGGCCGCATCCCCGCGGCCGAGAGCCGCCGCGGCCCGGCCCATGGCCGCCCGCCGCGCGGGGTCTCCATGGAGCGCGCGGAGGGTTTCGGCCAGCCCCGCGGGCGTCAACTCCGGCTCCGCGATCATTTCAGCGGCGCCGGCCTGCTGGAGGGCCAGCGCGTTGAGCCGTTGATGGTCGTGGGCGGCGTACGGGTACGGCACCAGCACCGACGGCTTACCGAAGACGGCGAGCTCCGCGAGGGTGGAGGCGCCGGCCCGGCAGATCACCAGATCGGCCGAGGCGTAGGCCTTGTCCATGCGGTCGATGAAGGGCAGCACCTCCGCTTCGCACGGCAGCGGGTCGTAGCCCTTCCTCACCGACTCCTCGTCGGCGCGTCCGGTCTGGTGCGTCACCCGAAAGCCGGCCGCCGCCTCGCCGAGGTGCGCCAATGCGGCGAGCGCCACCTCGTTGATACGGCGGGCGCCGGCACTGCCGCCAAAGATCAGAAGATGGAAGCGCTCCTCCCGGTCCACCTCGGGCAGCGTCCGCCAACGCACGGGGGTGCCGGTCAACACCACCTTGGCCCGGGGAAAATACTCGAGGCTCTCGCGGAAGCTGGTGAAGATCCGGTCCACCAGCCGTCCCAGAATACGGTTGGTGAAGCCCGGGCGCAGGTTCTGCTCCAGGATCGCGCAGCGAATGCGCCGCGACGCCCCCGCCAGCAGCAGCGGTCCGGACGCGTATCCGCCGAGGCCGATGATGCACTGGGGATCGAAGCCCCGGATGATGGCCCGGGAGCGCCACAGGCTCACGGGGATGCCGTAGAGTCCTTCCAACAGTCCCCTCAGGCCCCGTCCCTTGAGGCCCCGTATCGGCAACAGTTCGATGGGAAACTCCGTCTCCGGAACGACCCGGCTCTCGATGCCCGAAGAGCTGCCGACGAAAAGTATGCGCATCTCGCGGTTCCGCCGGCGAAACTCCCGCGCCACCGCGAGGCCGGGAAAGAGATGACCGCCTGTGCCGCCGCCGGCCACGATCAGCCTCATTCCCGTGCCCTCCGCCAGGACACGCTCAGGAGCATACCCGCCACCGTCAGGTGCGCCACCATGGCGGAGCCGCCGTAGCTGACGAACGGCAGCACCAAACCCTTGGTCGGCACCAGGCCCATGACCACGCTCATGTGCACCAGCGCCTGGAGCGCCAGGAGCATGGTGAGGCCGAACACCAGGAGCCGCGTGAAGGGGTCTTCGCTGTCCATGGCGAGCCGCAAGCCGCGAAAGAGCAGGATGCCGAAGAGCCCCAGGACCAGCAGCGCGCCCCACAGCCCCAACTCCTCGCCGATCACCGAGTAGATGAAATCCGTGTGCGCCTCCGGGAGATAGAGCAGCTTCTGCCGGCTCTGCCCCAAACCTCGGCCCCAGAGCTGCCCGGAGCCGAAGGCGATGAAGGACTGAATGATCTGAAAGCCGCTGTCGGCGGAGTCGCTCCAAGGGTCCATGAAGGCCAGCAGCCGCTTCACGCGGTAGTCCGCGGACAGGATGAAGAACGCTCCCGCCGGCAGGGCCGCCAACCCCACGGCGGCGATGTGCCGGACCCGCCCCCCGGCCACGAACAGCATGGCCAAGGTGATGACGGCCAGAATGAACGCCGAGCCGAAGTCCGGCTCCGCCAGCAGCAGGCCCACGAACACCCCCGCCACCAGCAGCGGCGGGAGCATGTCGTGGACGAACCGTTCCAGCCGGCCGATCTTTCTGGAGAGGCTGTACGCAAGGTAGAGCACGAAGGTGACCTTGGCGACCTCCGACGGCTGGAAGACGAACGGAGGCACGCCCAGCCAGCGATGGGCGCCGCCGCGGGAGACGCCTATGCCGGGGATCAGCACCAGCACCATGGCGATGAGGGTTACCACCAGCAGCGGCCCGGTGAGACGGCGGTAGGCCGACGGCGGCAGCAGCACGGCCACGGAAAGTCCCAGCAGGCCGAGGCCGACGGCGACAAGCTGTTTGCGAAAGAGGTAGGTGCCGTCGCCGAAGCGTTCCTGGGAGAAGAGGTAGCTGGTATTCAGCACCATGGTGATGCCGATGGCGAGCAGCACCGCCAGGCTCAGCAGCATCCAGCGGTCCATGTTGCGTATCTCGCTCATAGAGCCTGCACCAGCTCCTTGAACATGCGGCCTCGCTCGGCATAGTCCTCGAACATGTCGAAGCTCGAGCACGCCGGCGACAACAACACGACGTCTCCGCGCCGGGCCGCGGTCCGGGCCTGCCGCACCGCCTCGCGGTAGTCCTTCACCACCACGGTGTCCGCGCACGCGCCCAGCTCCTCTTTCATGAGCTCCCGCGCCGCGCCCAGCAGGATCAGCTTCCGGACCCGCTCCCGCACCAGCGGCTCCAGGACCCGGTAACTGCCGCCCTTGTGGACGCCGCCGGCGATGAGCACCACGGGCTCGTCGAAGCTCGCCAGGGACTTCCGGACGGCGCCCACATTGGTGCCCTTGGAGTCGTTGTAATAGCGGACGCCGTCCAGCTCGCGCACGAACTCGAGCCGGTGCTCGATGCCCGGGAACCGCCCCGCCGCCTTCCGGATGGGGCGCGCGCCGACGCCCACGGCCTTGGCCGCGCAGACGGCGGCCATGACGTTCTCGACGTTGTGGACCCCGCGCAGCCGGACGGCGCGGAGCGGAAAGCGCTCTTCGGCTCCTTCGCCGCGCCAGACGATGTCGTCCGCGGCCACGAAGGCGCCCGGCCCCGCCTCCTCCCAACCGAAAGAGACCACCCGGGAGCTGAGCCCGGCGCGCAACCCCCATACCCACGGGTCGTCCCGGTTCAGCACCGCGACGTCGCCGGCACGTTGGGCCGCGAAGATCCTGGCCTTGGCGGCGCCATAACTCGAGAGCCCGTCGTAGCGGTCCAGATGGTCCTCGCTGAGGTTCAGCAACAGCGCCACCCGGGGACGGAAATCCCGCACCCACTCGAGCTGAAAGCTGCTCACCTCCACCACCCCCCAGTCCCAGTCGCCGTCCACGTACTCGATGAGCGGGCTGCCGATGTTGCCCGCCGCGAAGGTGCGCAGTCCGGCCGCCTCGAGGATCCCGGCCAGCAGCCGGGTGGTGGTGGTCTTCCCGTTGGTGCCGGTAACCGCCACCATGGGCGTGCTGCTGAAACGCGCCGCCAGCTCGATCTCGCTCAGCACCTCGATGCCTCGCCGGACGGAGTCCGCCAGCAATGGATTGTCTCGTGGCACGCCCGGGCTGGGGACCACCGCATCCACGCCGTCGAGCCAGCCCGGTTGCTCCGGCCCGAAATGACAGGCGGCCGAAAGCCGCGACAGCTCGCCCCGGGCCGGTCCCATCCGGTCTTCGTCGCGGGCGTCGACGGCCACCACGCGGGCGCCGCGGGCGGCGAGAAACCGCGCCACGGCCAGTCCCGTGCGGGCCAGCCCCAGCACCATGATCCTTTTGCCCTCGAGTTCCACCGGTTTCCCGTCTGGTCCTTCTCCCCGCGGATGCGGGCGGGTTTGAAACCCGCCCCTACAAGTCGTCGCGCGTGTCGCGATCACCTCCGCAAACCCTCACCGCAGCTTCAGCGTGCTCAACGCGACCAGCGCGCAGATGATCGATATGATCCAGAACCGCACGATGATCTGCGGCTCCGGCCAACCCTTGAGCTCATAGTGGTGATGGATCGGCGCCATGCGGAACACGCGTTTGCCACGCAGCTTGAACGACGCCACCTGGACGATCACCGACACCGCCTCCACCACGAAGACGCCGCCCACCACCACCAGCAGAATCTCGTTCTTGCTGATGACCGCGACGATCCCCAGTGCGGCCCCCAGCCCCAGACTGCCGACGTCGCCCATGAAGATCTGGGCCGGATAGGTGTTGAACCAGAGAAAACCCAGCCCCGCGGCCGCCACCGCCGCGCAGAACACCGTCAACTCGCCCACCCGCGACACGTAGGGGATCTGCAGGTACTCGGCGAACTTCACGTGGCCCGCGAGGTACACGATCAGGGCGTACGCGGCCGCCGCGGTCATCACCGGACCGATGGCAAGACCGTCCAGCCCATCGGTCAGGTTCACCGCATTGGAGGCGCCCACCACCACCAGCACCGCGAAGGGGATGTACCAGAGCCCGAAGTCCGGCTGGACGTTCTTGAGGAAGGGAACCGCGACGGTGCTGCTGAAGTCCGGCTGCATCACCAGCACCACGGCGGCAATGGCGGCCACCGCCGTCTGCGGCGCCAGCTTGCTCCACATCTTCAGGCCGTGGCTGCTCTGGCGCCGGACCTTGAGGCAGTCGTCGATGAAACCGATGGCCGCGAACCCCACGGTTACGGCCAGGGCCACGAGCACGTACACGTTGGTGACGTCCCCCACCAGCACCGTGGACAGCACCAGCGACAGCACGATCAGGGTCCCTCCCATGGTGGGGGTGCCGGCCTTGACGGCGTGGCGGTCCGGACCGTCGTCCCGAATGGGCTGTCCGATCTGCGACTCCCTGAACGACCGGATCAGGTAGGGGCCGATGATGAACGAGAGCAGCAGCGTCACCAGCGCCGCCAGGGCGGCGCGGAACGTGATGTAGCGGAACACGTTGAAGACCGGAAACGTGGCGTGCAGCGGGAACAACAACAGATACAGCACCGCGTTACGCTCCTTCGTCCTTCATGGCCGCCAGCACCTTCTCCATGGCGGCGCCGCGGGAACCCTTGACCAGGATCCAGTCGCCCTTGCGGAGATCGGCCCGCAACGCCGACCCGAGCGTCCGGTGGCCGCGCGCCACCCTGACGGCGCTTCTGGCCATGCCGGCCTCCAGCGCCCCCTGCCGGACGTCCCGGGCGAAATGGCCCAGGACGTAGAGCGCATCCAGGCCGCAACCGGCCGCGGCCGCCCCGGCTCCACGATGGCAGGCGGCCTCGTCCGCGCCCATTTCCAGCATGTCTCCCAGCACGGCGATCCTGCGCCCCCGGCCGGGAATCGCCTTCAGCGCCGCCAGCGCCGCTTCCATGGACGCGGGGTTGGCGTTGTAGGCGTCGTTGATGATGCCGACGCCGGCCCAGCGTTCCACCTGCATGCGCATGGGCACCGGCCGGACCGCCTCGAGACCCTGCCGGATCGCCGCCGCGTCCGCTCCGAAGGCGTACGCCATGGCCGCGGCCCCCACCGCGTTGCCGACGTTGTGGGCGCCGCACAGGCGCAACCGGACCGGCTGCCGCGAGCGGCCCACCCGCAGGTTGAACCGCAGCCGGCCGCCGGCGAGCATCTCCGCATCTTCGCCGCGGACGAAACCGCCGGCACCGTAGGTCACCACGCGGCCCGTGAAGCGCCGGCTCTGGCGCACCACGCGGCTGTCGTCCAGATTCACCACGGCCGTGCCCCGTGGGTTCAATCCCCGGAAGATCGCGCCCTTCTCCCGCGCCACCCCGGCGAGGGTTCCCAGGCCCGACAGGTGGGCCGGAGCCACCGAGGTGATGAGGGCCACGTCCGGATCGGCGATGGCCGTGAGACGGCGGATCTCTCCCGGCCGGTTGGTGCCGAGCTCCACCACGGCCGCGCGTTGGCTGCCGCGAAGACGGAGCAACGTCAAGGGCAAGCCCACCAGGTTGTTGTAGTTGCCCTCGGTCTTGAGCACCTTGCCGCGCAACGGACCATCGACCGTGCGCGCGCGTTGCAGAATGGAGAAGAGCATTTCCTTGGTGGTGGTCTTCCCGTTGGAGCCGGTCACGGCCAGCACCCGTGGCGCCAGCTTCCGCCGGTGAAAGCTCGCGATGTCGCCGAGGGCGCGCAAGGAGTCGCGTACGCGAATGACCGACGCGCCGTTGGCGCCGTCCACATGCCGCTCCACCACCAGACACGTGCCGCCTCGGCGCACGGCCTCGGGCACGAATGCATGCCCGTCCCGCGAATCCCCGCGGAGCGCCACGAACACGCCGTTCTTCTCCACTTGGCGCGAATCCGTGCTGATGTCCCTGAATCCGCTCACGGCACCTCGTTGAACAATGGTCCCTCTGGCGGCCCGCGCCAGCTCTTCAAGGTCCCACTCCATGGCCGCTTCACCCGCCTGTCCCTAAGCGCCCGAAACGCCGGCTTCTTCCCGCAACACCTGCCGGTCGTCGAAATGCAGCCGCCGGTCTCCCTGGATCTGGTAGTCCTCGTGACCCTTGCCCGCCACCAGCACGACGTCGCCCGGGGATGCCAGCGAGATGCCCAGGCGAATGGCGCGCCGGCGGTCGGGCTCGACCCGATATCCGGCCTGCCCGGCGGCGTCTCCCTCCTGGAGCCGTCTCATGCCACGCCGGCGCACCCCCGCTTCGATGTCGCGAATGATCGCCATGGGCTCCTCGCCGCGGGGGTTGTCGGAGGTCAACACGACGCAGTCGCTGGCCGATGCGGCGAGCTCGCCCATGACCGGACGCTTGCCCGCGTCCCGGTCGCCGCCGCAACCGAACACGGTGATCAACCTCGTCCGAGTCAGGAGCCGCAGGGTGCGGATGGCCTTGGCCAGCGCATCCGGCGTATGGGCGTAGTCCACCACCAGGGTCACGTCCAGATCGTTGGGGACCGGCTCGAGCCGCCCCGGCACCCGGTGGAGCCGGGCGATGCCGTCCGCGATGGTGCTCGGGTCGAGCCCGAGCGCCCAGGCCGTTCCCGCGGCCGCCAGGATGTTCTCGAGGTTCACCTCGCCGATGAGGCCCGACTCGAACTCGATTCGCCGCGGTCCGCACGCGAGGGTCCCTCTCAAGCCGCCGAGGCCGCTTTCCACGTCCAGCGGATGAATGTCCCAACCCGGCGAACTCCCGTAGGTCAGCGTCACCAAGCCGGCCTCCTCCGCCAAACGGCTCAATTCGCGGCCCCGAGGATCGTCCGCGTTGATGACGGCCACCCGCCGGTCCTTGGCGCCGGCCGGCAGGCAATCCGTGAACAGCCGGGCCTTGCTGAGAAAGTAGCTTTCCATGTCGCGGTGATAGTCCAGGTGGTCCCGCGAGAGATTGGTGAACACCGCGGCGTCGAAGTCCAGTCCGTCAACCCGGTGCAGGTCCAGGGCGTGGGAGGACACCTCCATGGCCACGTACCTCACCTCCGCGCGCAGCATGTCGGACAGGAGTTCCTCGATGTCGATGGACTCGGGCGTGGTCAGGGGCGAAGGGCGCTGGCATCCGGCGTAGCGTTGGCTGATGGTGCCGATCACGCCGCACCGATCACTGCCGCCGCCGAGGATCGCCTCGAGCAGATACGTGACCGTGGTCTTGCCGTTGGTGCCGGTGACCCCCACCAGCACCAGGCCGCGGCTCGGATGTCCATGGAACACCGCCGCCGCCCGGGCCATGGCCCGGCGCGTGTCGGACACCCGCACGCAGGCGGCTTGCGGCGGCACCGCGACCGGCCGCTGGAGCACCACCGCGGCGGCGCCCCGGGTCACCGCATCCTCGACGAAATCATGCCCGTCTGCGAGCTGCCCGGAGAGGGCGAAGAAGACGTAGCCGTCCCGGACCCGGCGCGAGTCGCACGCGAGTCCCTGGACGGGGCGGTCCATGGACCCCTTCTCGTCCCGGATGTCC
Organism: uncultured Binatia bacterium (SeqCode); assembly: GCA_965215605.1. GTDB lineage: Bacteria > Desulfobacterota > Binatia > UBA9968 > JAJDTQ01 > JAJDTQ01. Next base: position 1,063,708 of record OZ244070.1, read on the forward strand.
GGCGTATGAAGCAGCTCCCGGAGCAGCATCGAGGTCATTCCTTCAACGTCAGGACCAGCCGGCCGCCGGCGCCATCGACGCGCTGGTTCACCACATAGCCATGGCCGCGGAGGACCACCGAGAGCTTGTGTTTCTTGGCCTCGGCCACGGCCTCGCGCATGCTCAATCCGACGAGATCCGGCCGGCTGCCGGGCCGGGCCGCCCCGCGGTTCCGCGCCGCGGTCCGGGACACCCGGATGACGCCGCCACCCCGGCCCGGATCGAGTGCCGGCAGCAGCCGCCGGCTGGGCGTCGCTCCCAGGGCATGCAGGGCGGGTCCGGCGATGCGGCGGAACAGGGGCGCCGCCACCACGCCGCCGTACACGTTGACCGTGGGCTCGTCCACCAGGGTCAGGAGAACGAAGCGCGGCTCGTCCGCGGGCACGAAACCGACGAAGGAGGCCACCCGCTTGGTCTTCGAGTAGCCGCCCTTGACGTTGTCGGCCTTCTGGGAGGTGCCGGTCTTGCCGGCCGCCTCGAACCCCGTCAGGGCAGCCCGCGTGCCGGTGCCGCCTTCCGCCACGACACCCTTCAGAATCCCCGCCACCGTGCGCGCGGTGGCCCGGGAAGCCACCCGCCGCACCATCTCCGGCCTGCGCTCCAGCACCACCCTGCCGTTCTCTTCCGTCACCCGCTCCACCACGTAGGGCTTCATCAGCAGGCCGCCGTTGGCGATGGCGGAGTACGCCATGACCATCTGCAGAGGGGTCACGGAAACGGACTGGCCGAAGGAGGTTGCCGCCAGATCGATGTCGTACCAGGTATGGGGCGGCCGCACGTTGCCGGGCACCTCTCCAGGAAGATCGACGTTGGTCTTTTCGCCGAAGCCGAAGCGCCGGATGTAACGGTGATAGCGGTCTCTGCCGAGCTTGTGCGCCACCTTGGTCACGCCGATGTTGCTGGAAAGCTGGAGCACCTTGGCGAAGGACAGCCAGCCGTATTCCTTGAAGTCGTGGACAAACCGCCCGCCGTACCGGTAGCGGCCGAACTCGCAGAAGATCAGGTCCTCACGGCCCACCACGCCCTCTTCCAGGGCGGCCGCGGCCAGCACCGCCTTGAAGACCGAGCCGGGCTCGTAGGTGTCGGTAACGGCGCGGATGCGCCAGCGGTTCCGGTCCTGGGAGCGGAACTGGTTGGGGTCGAAGAACGGGTAGCTGGCCAAGGCCAGGATCGCACCCGTGAACGGATCCGCCATCACCACCGTGCCGCCCTTGGCGCGGAACCGCTTGACGGTGGCCTCCAGGTGCTTCTCGGCCAGATGCTGCAGTGCCGTGTCCAGGGTCAGATGGACGTTGGCCCCGGGCTGGATCTTGTGATCGTCCAGACCCATCACCAGCACGTGCCGGCCCAGCGCATCCCGCTCCACCACCGACGAGCCGGGCTCGCCGCGGATGTGGCGGTCGTAGCTGCGCTCGACTCCTTCCAGCCCCTGGGCGTCCCGCCCCACCAGGCCCAGGGTCTGGCCGGCCAGATGGCCCTTGGGATAGTAGCGCCGGGTCTCGTGGTACAGCCCGATCCCTTCCGCCCTCAGGGCCTTGATCCGTTTGGCTTCACGCGGCGTCACCTGGCGCTTGAGCCACACGAAGGGCGCCTTGGACGCGAACCGGCGGCTCACCTCCCGGGGCTTCATGCCCAGGGCGCGGGCGACCTTCGGCGCGGTCTCCTCGGGAGAGCGCAGCCGACGCGGCCTCACGTAGACCGACTGGGCATCGAGGCTGATGGCCAGCGGATCGCCGTTGCGGCTCAGGATGGAGCCGCGCTTCGGCACGAAGCTCGCTTCCTGAAGGTGCTGCCGCTCGCCCAGCCGCGCCAGCCGCTCGCCGTCGAAGGCCTGGAGCTGAACGGCCCGGGCCGCCACCGCCGACAGCAGCGCCAGGAGCAGGCCGCCGGTCAGCCGCAGCCGGAATCGCAGTCTGGCGGAAGAGTCCTGTCCCGTCTTCTTGTTCACGGCAACAACACCACCTGTTCAGCCCGGGGATCCCTGAGCCCCAGACGCTTCCGCGCCATGGCCTCGACGCGCTCGCGCGCGGTCAGGGTGGCCAGCTCGACCCGCAACTCGCGATTCTCCTGCTCCAGCCGGCGCTCCAGCTTGGAGGTCGTGGAAAGCACGTAACCCAGTTGCACCACTCGCAGACGCTGCCACACCAGCAGCAGGGCCAACGCCACCAGGAAACAGCTCAGAGCCACCGGAAAGAACACGTTGCGGCGAGGGTCCGCCGGCCCGGTGTCCACCGGGTCCTGCCGGCCGAGAACCCGCCCCCGTATACTCATGACGCGATCCTTTCCACGGCCCGGAGCCTGGCGGAGCGCGCCCGGGGGTTGGCGCGGACCTCGTCGCTGGTCGGCACCCGTGGCTTGCGGGTAATGGCCGTGGTCTTCCGGTCCCAACCGCAAGCGCACGCGGGCAGACGCGGCGGGCAGACGCAGTCCAGGCCCCACTTCCGGAACGCGCGCTTGACCAGCCGATCCTCCAGCGAGTGGAACGATATGATCACCAGGCGCCCGCGCGCGCGCAGCAGGTCGTACGCCGACTCGAGAAAGCCCTCGAGGTTTTCCAACTCCCGATTCACCGCGATGCGCACCGCCTGAAACGTCCGGGTGGCCGGATGGGGCACCGGGGTCCTGGACCCCCGGGCTCGGCGGCCTCGGGTTCCGCCGGCCGCCCGGGCCACGGTCTCCGCCAGCATCCGGGTGGAGTCGATGGGCCGTTGGCGGCGCTGGGCGTCGATGGCGCGCGCGATGCGCCGGGCCTGCGGCTCCTCGCCGAATTCCCGGATGAGCCTTTCGAGGTCCGCCACCGCCAGCGTATTGACCAACTCGCGCGCGTCCACCGGACGGCGGCGGTCCATGCGCATGTCGAGGTCGGCGTCGTCGAGGAAGCTGAACCCGCGCTCCGGCGTGTCCACGTGATGGGAAGAAAGCCCCAGATCCAGCAACATGCCGTCGACGCCCGACCAGCCCATCTCTTCCAGCACCTCCCGCGCGCGGGTGAACCCGGACCGGCGGAGAATGACCCGATCTCCGAAGCGGGCCAAGGCGCGCCCCGCCGCGTCGATGGCCCGGTCGTCCCAGTCAAGACCCAGGAGCACGCCGTCCGGCGACGAACCACCGAGTATCTCCCGCGCGTGCCCGCCGCCTCCCACGGTTGCATCGAGATACCGGTGCGCCGGCGCGGGCGCGAGAATCTCGAGGACCTCGCGAAGCATCACGGGCTGGTGTGCGTAGCTCATGGGACCATCGCTCAGTGGCAGGTGGCCGTGCCCTCCCAATCATCGTCGAAACTCTCGATGGCGTCGTCCAGCGAGGCGTAGAACTCGAACGCCCTGTCCATGCCCACCACCCGGAAGATGTCCTTGAGGTAGGGGCTCATGCCCGAGAGCTTGAGGTCGCCGTTCATCTCGCGCAGCAGCCTCAGGCGGTCCAGCAGCACCCCGATGCTCAGGTAGTTGATGTGGTCCACCGCCTTCAGATTCAGAACGACCTTGAGGCGTTCCTTCTCGATCAGGCCTCCGATCACGTCCTTGATCCGCACCATTTCCCGGAGGTCGATGTCGCCGTTGACATCGATCACCGCAATGTCCTGAATGGGCTTCCTGTCAAGTCCGAGCATGGATCGCTCCTTTCTTTCGACGCTTTTCCAGGACCTACAAGCCCAGGTCCGTGAAGGAATCAGGATCTTCCATGAGTTGCTCTTCGGCCTCCGTGAACGCCTTTTCCCAGACGTCCCTGTCCCAGATGCGAAACTTCTCGCTGGCCGCCGCCAGCATCACGTCGCGCTTGAGGTCCGCGTACTTGCGCAGGGTGGGCGGTATCAGGATGCGGCCATGGGTGTCCGCCGCGCACTCGGTCGCGCCGGCGAGATAGTAGGTCTGGAACCGCACCATGCGGGCGTCGAACTTGGGCTTCCCGCGGACCGCCTCCTCCAGGGCCAACCACTCGTCCAGGGGATAGACATCCAGGCAGCGCTTGGAGCTGACGACGAAATTTGTGATAATGAGCCGGTCGTCACCTTTGCCCAGGAGGACTTCGCGATACTTGGCCGGAATGCTCAAGCGCCCCTTGGTATCGATCGTATGCTCGTATCTGCCGCGAAACATGTCTGACGCCGTATGGGATTTTATCCCACTTTTTCCCACATGACGGGAATATAGCCAGACCATCTCGCCCCTGTCAACACAAAAACGTCATATTTCGGGTGACGAAGAACCGGGCGAATTTACCCGAAAAACAGGCGTTTTGCCCTACATCTGGACGCGACCGGGCTCCGGTGCGGACCCGGACTACAAGATATGGGTTATGGGGGAGAATTCCGTCCGGGCCCGGAAGGCCACTTTCGGCGCCCGGACCGGGGGGCTGTCCGGCCATCGGCCGGGAAGCGGGAGTGGGGGCTAGCGGATCGTTAAGCCGGATTCTGTAACGCCTCCCAACAGGAGGCGGGACGGTCATTCATCTTGCCCCGTGGTTGCCCACGGGGTCCAGCGACCTTACCCGAGGGTATTCGGGCGGACGACCCGACCCTCCTATTTGGTCTTGCTCCGGGTGGGGTTTACCATGCATCCGCCATCACTGACGGACCGGTGAGCTCTTACCTCGCCATTTCAACCTTACCCGAGGGTCCGGTTCGACCCGGAGCCCGCCGGGCGGTGTGTTTTCTGTGGCACTTTCCCTCGATCGCTCGAGGCCGCCGTTAGCGGCCACCCTGTCCTGTGGAGTCCGGACTTTCCTCCTCCGCGTTGCCGCGGAAGCGACCGTCTGATCCGCTATGCCCCAGACTCAGTTTCCCGGTTACAGGACGAGGTTGCAAGCCCTGGGAACCCCTCACGACACTAGGGCTGCCCCCCCTGTTCCGGGGCCGGCGGGTTGTAGAAGAGAATGCGCTGGCAGCTCGGACATAGATTGACCCGCTCGTTGCGCAGCACGTCGTTCCATAGCTGCGGCGGGATGTTCATGTAACAGGCCTGGCATATGGCCGACGACACGGCGACCACCGCGGTGCCGCCGCGCCGGTCGAAGAGCATCTCGTATTTTCCCACGAGATCGCCGCTGAGACGGGACGCCGTGGCTTCGCGCGCGTCGCGGGTTTGCGCGATCTTCTCCTCGATGGCGGCGACCTCCGCCTCGAGGGACTCCCTCTTCCCGTTCCAGTCATCCCGGAGGCCGGTGAGCTCTTCCTCTTTCTGCTTCAGGATCCCCTCCTGCCCCTCCAGGTCGGTCATGACCTCGATCAGCTCCTCCTCGATAATGGAGTTGGACTCCTTGATCGCGCCGATCTCACGCTGGAGCGCCTGCAACTCCTTGATACTCTTGATCTGGTTCATGCGCATGCGCTTCTCGGTGGCCTTTCGGCCGGCATCGTGGATGGTCTGTTCTTTGCCCTTGCGAACTCCGTCCTTTTCCTCCCACGCATCCCTCAGCGTCTTCACCTCTGCCGCCAGACGGGCGATTTCGCCCTCGCGCCGTTCGATTTCCTCGAGCCGTTCCGTTTGCGCGTCCTTGTGCTGCTTCACCTCCAGATCGATGTCCTGAAGCACTGCCAATGTCTCCAACTGCTCGCGCAACACGTTACCTCCAGTCATGGGACGCCTGAAAAAAAAGAACCGCGCCTCAGCAGGCGCAGTTCTTTCCATACGGATACAGGCTGTCTTGTCGTGTTCGATCGGCCTTTTGTCTCATGCGTTGAACATATTCTATCGAATAGTCCATCCATTTGTCAAAGGCCGGCCGGGACCGCCGCGGCCGTCACAGGCCCAGCTTGCCGGGGTTCATGATGCCGTTGGGATCCAACCCCCGCTTCACCGTACGCATGACATCCAGGCTCTCGCCATGCTCACCGGCCATGAGCGGGGCCAGCTTGACCCCCACCCCGTGGCAGTACTCCACTGAGCCGCCGAAACCGTGAACCCTTCGAAGGAGGGCCAGGACCGCGTCGCCAAGCTCGGCCCGGGCCGGCTCGCCGCCTTCCTTGGACAGGCGCAGCGAGAAGAGCTCGGGGCCGGTCCAGAGCCCGCTCTCCCGGAAACGCACTCCGCGCGCGGTGACCAGGGCAATGGCTTCCCGCCGGAAGGCCAGCACCCGGGACGCGGGCAGGGCCACGTGCACCCAATCCTGGTGCACTCCGTTGGCGCTCCGGCGCCGGCGCTCGCTTCGGTTGGCGGCGAACCGCCGTGCGGCCGCGTGGCGTTCCCGCCAGAACCCTTGAACCTTCTCGTCTGCCAGCCGTTCGCCGCCGCGGTCCAGGCACGCCGCCAGCGCCACACCTTCCTCCGCGGCCGTCAACTCCGCCTTGCCCTCGAACCCGAGGTAGAGGATCGACGGTCCTTCCGGATCCTCCGTCTCGTCGCCGTAATCCAGCAGCATCGGCCTCAAGCCGGCGGCATGGAACTCCCGGACGGCCTCGAAACCCCGTGCGAAGGAGTCGAAGCGGACGGCAAGGAGCGACCGCGACTCGGGAACCGGGAACACCCGCAGGGTGACCTCCGTCAGGATCCCGAAGCAGCCCTCGCCGCCGATGAAAAGGTGGTTGAGATCGATCCCGGTAGAGCTCTTGGCCACGGGGCGGGTACGGCAGAGGCGTCCTTGGGGCAGCACCGCCTCCACCCCCAGCACCTGACTCCCCATGGAGCCGTACTTGCCGCCGCGGTAACCCAGACTGTTGGTGGAAACGGCGCCGCCCACCGTGGCCACCGGGAGCGTCCAGGGGTCGTGGCCCAGCATGAGGCCGGACTCCTGGAGCCGGGAGTCGAGATCCTCCAGCACCACGCCGGCCTGGACGCGGGCCGTGAATGCCGCTGCGTCGACCTCCAGCACGGCGTTCATCCGCCTCAGATCCACGACGATGCCCGGGGTCAGCGAGGCTGCCGCGCCCATGAGCCCCGACCCTCCGCCGTAGGGCACCAGCGGCAGGCGGGCCTCGTTGGCCACGGCCACGACGGCCTGCACCTCGGCCGTGGAGGCCGGGGCGCAGACACACAGGGGATGAACGGGGACGATGGGATGCCCGGGATGGATGCGGCTCCGGCTCAGCGCATCCCAGGAATGGCGGCCGGTCTCATCCGCGTCCGTGAGGACGGAGGCCGCACCCAGCAAGCCGGCGAGGCGGCTGATCGTATCGGCGTGTTTGCTCGTAACTCCTCTGAATCCCGGAAGTTTGACGCGTCAGTGCATGTTCTGGCCGCCGTCCACCACCAGGGTCTGGCCGGTCATGAAATCGGCCAGCGGGGAGCACATGAACAGGACGCCGCCGACTAGGTCCTGGGGCACCTGGACCCGCTTGATGGCGCGCTGGCTGATGTTGCTCTGGCGCATCTTGAGGATCTCCTCGGTGGGGTTCACCTCGGACAGCGTCGATCCCGGGCACAGGATGTTGACCTGGATATTGTCGTCGCCGACTTCCCGTGCCAGGGTGCGGCTGAAACCCATCACTCCGGCCTTGGAGGCTACGTAGTGAATGCGTCCGGGGGGGCCGGAAAGCGCCGTGCCCGAGGCGACGTTGACGATCTTGCCGGACTTCTGCTGGCGCATCTGCGGCAGCACCGCGCGGCAGCAGAGGAACACGCCCTTGAGGTTCACGGACATGAGCTTGTCCCATTCCTCGAGGCTGATCTCCTCGATGCGGCCGCGGCTCATGGGAATGGTGGCGAAGATCGACGCGTTGTTGATGAGCACGTCCACCCGGCCGAAGCGCTCGATGGTCTTGGCGACCATCTGCTTGGTGGACCCTTCGTCGGACACGTCGACGCGCACCGCCATGGAACCGGCCTCGCTCATCTTCGCCAGGTCCGCCGCCACCTTCTCCGCCGCCTCCCCGTCGATGTCCGCTACCACCACCCGGGACCCGGACTTGGTAAAGCCCTCGCAGTAGGCGGTGCCGATACCGTGTCCTCCGCCCGTGACGATCACCACCTTGCCCTGCAACCCTTCGATCATGAATGCTCCTCTCAGGCCCAGCCGGTGGCCCGCTACAGGCGGGGGCCGGCGCGGCCGCGAAACGATTATGGCCCTGCTCTATCGGGAAACCGAGTGCAGTGTCAAGCGGCCCGACGGCGCCGAAACCCGCCCCGAAACGGCAGCCCCGGGGCCCTCTCCGGCTCGCTACAGCCGAGACCGACACTCGCTTGTCGTCGATAGCTGAGCCCTGCGCAAGGATGAGTATTATAGCGCGTTTCCGTCGGTCTGTGGCGGTGTTTCGGCTTCAGAATGGAAGGGACGATTGCCGTTCATGCCCTACCACCGCGCGGTCGCTTCGAACCCCATGGTGTGCTCCGGCTCCGTCCAGTCGCTCTCCCGGCGCGTCCCCTTCAGGCCGAAGGAGACATCGGGCGCGTTGGCGTGGGTCGCCGGCGTGAGGCGCCACCCCACGCTGTAGTCGCGCGCGCCGGTGGCGAGCCCCAGCCCGACATGCGGGCTGCCGGTGAAGCGGCCCGAGAAGGCCGGGTAGCCGTATGCCGCCTCCGCCGTCCAGCGGGCGGCGGTCTCGCCGCTGCCCGTGCGGTCCTCCAGCGGATCGGCCCGGAACAGCGCGTCAAGCCCGCCCTGCGCGGCGCCGCCCCAGTCCTGGGTCAGCGTCAGAGAGGGACCCCGCGCGGTCGCTGGACCGGGATCCCAGGCCAGCGACGCCGCAAAGCCCTGGTCCTCCAGATCGTCCGAAGCATGGGAAATCAGGGTACGGCCTGAAAGGTCGAGGGAGAGGCCGAGGGTCGGGTTGACCCAGGCCAGGCCGCCGCCGACTTCCACCCCGAAGCCGGTCTCGGCATCGCCGCCGTCCTGGCGCATGCCCAGCTCCAGCTTGGGCGTCAGATGGCTGCCGCGCGCCAGCGCGGCCTTCCAGTTTCCCTCCAGACCGAGCCGGAAGCGCGTCACGTCGGAATCGGACGCCGCGAGCTCGTGGGTCTTGTCCGAGCTGGTGCGTGCCCAGAGCGAGTCCGAGGTCACCGCCAGGGCGGGACCCGATCCTTCCGCCGGGGGCGCGATCACGTCGCCGCGCAGGCCAGCCGCCGCCATGGTCCAGGAGATGTCGGAGGTGAGGGAACCGCCTACCTCCGGTTCGAGCGTCACGTCGCCGGCGCCATAGCCCACCGCGCCCCAGAGCTTCAGCCGGTCCGAGACCCGGAGCGCGGCATAGGGAACCGCCGCCGTCAGCGACGCCTCCACCCCACCGTCGCCCTCGCGGACGGCGCCGCTGCACAGGACCCTCCGCGCTTCGGCATCCAGAGGTTGAGGGCAGCGCACGGAATCCGTACCGTTGCCTGCCCCGGACCCCGACCCGCTGTCGGCATAGCCGCCATCCCCGCTGCTCCGCATCAGGGCCAGTCCGGCCAGCCAGTTGCCACGCCCATAGTCGGCGCCCAGCATGGCCGTGGTGGCCTCGCCGTCGAGCGAGAACGTCCCCTCGCGGCCGTCGAAGCTCGACTGCGCTGCCCGGCCCCAGAAGGCCACGCTGCCGCCCATGCCGTCCTTCTCCCCGGTCGTCGTGAAGCTGCTGCCCAGCAAGGCTTCCCGGGCCGTCATCGAGTAGGACTGCGCGCCGCTGCTGCCGAAAGCGAAGCCATGAGTGTCATGGCCGAATGCCGATCCCGGACCGCCGTCGCCGAAACGGCCGCGGGCGACATCGGACTGCACGAGCCGGCCATTGCCGGACAGGCTGCCAGGGGCAGCATTCCCGTTCGCTGCGCCAACCGATCCATCGGGGCCTGCCTGCGGGCGGGGGGAGCGGGGATCGAAGCCGAGCGCCTGTCCGGCGATCATGCCCTGCACCCCGGCGTCGCGCGACGCCGCGATGCGCCCGGCAATGCCGTCCAGAGCCTGCTCAGCCGCCGTGCGACCGAAACGCGCCAGCCACGCCGCCGGCATCGGGTCGGAGTTGGTGATGGTGCCCACCGCAACCCCGTCCGCAATCGACACCGATACCCCGGGCGGGCCGTTCACGTCCGCGTCGAACAGCACCATCTCGAAGGTCTCCGGCTCCTCGTCATGACTGTCGTTGTAGAGGCGGACGTAGATCTGCGTCTCGGTCTCGCCCGGCCTGAACCGGGCCCGCAGCCGCCAGGACCGCTGCCACGCCAGGTAGTCCTGGCCCGCCACGGCCGACACCGGCGACGAATCCCGCGTCGCGTAGTGGACGCTGACCGGCCAGTCCACCTTCTCGCTCAGCGTCACCGTGAAATACCCCGTGCGCTGGTTCTCCTTGAAGCTCGCATCGGCAATCGAGATCGTCGGACCCGACGCCGCCGCATCGTTGTCGGACACCGCCACCGTGGCGGCATGGTCCGGCGAGGCCGCTACCGTGTAGCCCGTGCCGGCCTCCACAGTTGCCGTGATGGAGCCGTCCGGCTCGTCCGCGCTATCGTCCACCGTGGCGACTTTCACGGTCGCGCTGCCCGTGACCGGGATGGTGACCGTCCGCGAGCCGGTCTCGCCCGAGGCGGCGAAATCGCCGCTCTGGCCGACGCTCAGCGTGATGTCGAGCGGGGCCGCCGGCACCGGGCTCGCCGAGACCGTGAAGGAGGCCGAGGCGCCTTCCGTCACCCCGCTGCCGGCGGAGAGGCTCACCACCGGCTCGTCATTGTCGCGCACCGTCACCGCGGCGCTGCCCTGGCCCGTGGCCACGGTATAGCCAGTGCCCGTGCCGAGGGTGACGCTTACCGAACCATCGGCCTCGTCGGCCGCATCGTCCAGCGTGGCCACCGAGAGCGCGCCGCTGGTCGCCCCTGCTGTCAGCACCACCGTCCGGTGCCCCGCGCCGGGCGTGTCCAGATACTCGCCGGACTGGGCGACGGTGTAGGGGACCGTGAGGTCGGACCCTGGCGCCGGGTTGGCCGTGAGGGTGAAGGTGGCCTGGCCGCCCTCGTCCACGGCAGAGCCCGCTGAGAGGCTGAGCTCGGGGGTGACCGGCGTGCCGGGTGTCGCCGGTTGGACCTCGGCCGGTTCCGGCTGTTCCTGCGGTGCCGCCGCCAGGCATTGGAGCGCCGGCGCCACCGGCGCCCAGCGCTGCAGGCCGCGGTCGGCCTGCGCCTGCGCCTCGGTGATGGTCATCGGGTTGTTGCTGTAGGCGTTGCTCTCCCCGAAGGCGGCCAGCACTCGGCTCCAGCGCTCGACATGGCCCGGCGACGTCCGCCAGGTCTCGGTCGCAGCCTTCTGGGCGTCGGCCAGCAGGGCGTCGGAGACGCAGGCGGGTGTCTCGACCTGCGCCGCCTGTGCGTCTTGTTGCGGCGAGCCCTGGCCGGCTTCGACGGTGATCGTGACCCAGGCAAAGCCGTCAAGGATGCCGCGCCGCCTGCTCGTCGTTGACGTGCCGCCGCTCGAATTTGGACGTACCTCAAGCAGCACCTTTGGTATCGCGGCCAGCCTGAAATGCATGACCGTGGGCGCCGCCGGGGCGGTGAAGGTGGCAGTTTGGCCGTTCCTCTGCACGCCTCCCTGGACGAACGTGGTCGAGTTCGGGCCGTCCACCTGCCGCCACCGCCAGGCAGTGTCGCTGCTGGCCCAGGGCCCGGGGGCCGTGCCCGAAAGGGTGACCTGTTCCCCGGTGGCCACCGTCTGGTCGGTGCCGGCATTCGTCGCCGGCCTGAACGGGGCACCGGGGTTGCCTTCCATCCAATGTGTCGCCAACGCCAGATTGTTCTTGAACACGCCATCCGGCAGCACAGCGAGCCTGTTGTCATTCAGATACAGAACCCTGAGATTTGTGAGACTGTCAAAGATGCCCGCCGGCAGCGTCGGCAGCTGGTTTCTGTCCAAATCCAGCGTCATCAACCCCGCGAGGTCGTCGAAGATGCCCGCCGGCAGCGTTGTCAGGCTGTTTCGATCCATCCGCAGGCGCTTCAGATTGGTGAGCCCGTCGAAATCGCCCGCCTTCAGGCTGCTCAACCCCTTATTGAATAAATTCAGGGGGTTGCTGTGGACGTCGCCGCTGATGGCCGCCAGATGTGTGTCGGTCACGTCGCGGCAGTGGATGCCGCCGCCGATCATGCGGACAATCTCGTCGCGCACCGCCTTCGTGCGCCCGCAGATGCCGCCATCAAACATCCTCGCCACGATGTCAAAGGCGGGAATTGAATCATCCTTGCGGCCAGTGGCGTAACGCCGGGTCCTCTGGTCGTAGAACGGTCCGTTGAAGGAGTGCCTTATCGTGAAATGCTCGTCGTTATCGTCATCGTCATGAGGCACGTTGACAATAATCGTTTTGGTCTTGCCCCCGGGTTTCAGCCAGTCGGACCGGGTCCATGTCACGCTCGCCGGATTGAACGTAACGTCGCCGTCGCGTGTTTCCGGGCCGAAATTGTGATGCGGCCACTGGTAATCGACGCTGGGCGTGACCGTGAGGGTTTCCCCTGGCTTCGGGGGCTGGTGCAGGGTCAGGTTGTATGACGTCTTCCCGTCTTCATCGACATTGAGACAGCCGTCGTACTTGTAGGGGCAACTCGGAATTTCGATCCGGCCATGGGTGACCTGGATTTCATGGGTGATCTGGGCATCGAATACGCCATCAAGATTACTGTCGATCTTCACGATCAGGGTGTCGGGCCTGAGGGCAGTCTCAAAGACCAGTGTTCCGGAAGAATTTCGAGCGCTGCGGGTTCTTCCGACGATCCCCACGGTGTAGCCCGTGTTCCACATGTCACGCTCGATTTCCATGTCGTATGTCGTTCGGCTTGCGGATTTCATTCTGGGCTGTGACCAGCCGTCTACACGAGCGAATCTGATCGGCTCGTTGCCGCGCAGGAACCGATACGAGCGCTTCGTCTGCGTTGTGATTTGCACATGGACTAGATCCGTAGGCTGCTTGTTAAGCTTGACGGTAAAATTGCGATCCCGGTCCAAGCTGAGCATCATGGGCTCGGTTGCGGTATCCAGGTCGATCACGGGTAGCACCTGCTGCGCCTGAGCGTGATCGCTTTCAGCGAACCCGAGCACCAGCGCCAAGCAAAGCGCCACCGGCACCAAGCCGCGCAGCAAACGGCGGGCAGACGCGAGGGGCTTGCCGCGTTTATCAACCCCTGCGCTGCGGCCATGTGCGTCGCGGCCGCTGCGCGCGCCCAAGAGCGCTGCGAACCCCGCTCCCATCGCTCGGGCGGCTGCCCTGACTTCGCTCGCCATGTTCATCGCGATCCCTCCGAACCTGTCGCCCGGCCTGCCGGTGCGCACAGCGCGCAAATATGCCGAGCGTCGCCTACCCAGTTTGGCGTATGCTGTACCGAACCAGCGGAAACCGCCGGCGCATTTTTGGATAATACGCGACAACGTCAATGGCAACCCAGAGCGGGTGTGGCAGGCCGCGAAGGCCCGGCAGGGGGAAATCTCCGAGCAATACGCCACGTCCATCGCGGCCACGCGCGCGGCTCATGCCAACCGCCTCAACAGCACCCATCGTCCCCGCTACCTGCTGTCGGGCCTGCTCGAATGCGGCGTGTGCGGCGGTTCCTACGCCAAGCGCGGCCAGGACCGCCCGATTTGAACCCCCTGACGGATCGTGTTAACGCAACTCCGATGGCGCGATATCGAGTAGCGGTGGACACCGGAGGAACCTTCTCTGACTTCGTTTTTTTCAACGAGGACAGCGGCGAGATCAGCATCACCAAGGTGCCGTCGACCCCCAGGGAGCCGTTCCAGGCGGTGCTCGACGGGGTGCAGGAACTGCTCGACCAGGGCGTCCCGGCCGGGGACGTGACCTTCTTCTCCCACGGCACCACCGTGGGCACCAACGCGCTGCTGGAGGAGAAGGGAGCGGTCACCGGGCTGCTGGTGACCGAAGGGTTCCGCGGCATCTACGAGGTGATGGAGCAGAGCCGGGGCTACGGGCCGGTCACCTACGACCTCTTCTTCGAGAAACCGCGCCTGCTGGCCGCTCCCTTCACCACCGAGGAGATCCGCGAGCGGGTGGATTTCCAGGGCAACGCGCTGACGCGGGTGGACCCTGAGCAGGCGGCGGAAGCCGTCCGCCGCCTCAAGGCCAAGGGCGTCGAATCCGTGGCCGTGTGCTTCCTGTTCTCTTTCCTGAACCTGGAACACGAGCTGGCGGTGAAGAAAATCATGGCCGAGGAATTCCCGGAGGCCAGCCTGTCGCTCTCCTGCGAGGTGCTGCCGCAGATCCGCGAGTTCTACCGGATGAGCACCACGGTCATCAACGCCTACATCGCGCCGGTGATGAGCCGCTACCTGAACGCGCTGGAGACGCGTCTGCGGGAGCTGGGAGTGGCCACCCCCCAACTCTACATCATGCAGTCCAACGGCGGCGTGTCGACCTTCAGGACCTCTGCCCGGATTCCCGTGGCCACGGTGCTCTCCGGGCCGGCGGGCGGGGTTATCTCGTCGCTGGGGGCCAGCGGCAAGGTCGGCATCGACAACATCATCACCTTCGACATGGGCGGCACCAGTTGCGACGTGGCGCTGATCCACCAGGGCCGCCCGGTGGTCACCACCCAGGGGCGCATCAACCAGCGGCCCATCAGCCTGCCCATGCTCGACATCCACACCGTGAGCGCGGGCGGCGGCACCATCGCCCGCATCGACTCGGTGGGGGCGCTCCAGGTGGGACCCGACAGCGCCGGCGCCGACCCCGGCCCCATTTGCTACGACCGGGGCGGCGAGAACGCCACCGTCACCGACGCCAACGTCATCCTGGGGGTGCTGGACCCCGACCACTTCCTCGGCGGCCGCCTCACCCTCGACAAGGCCAGGGCCGAGACGCTGGTGGATGAGCGCATCGCCAAACCGCTGGGGCTGAGCCTCCACGAGGCTGCGGACGGCGTTCTCCGGATCATCAACGTCAAGATGGAAGAGGCCATCAAGGCAGTGTCGTCCCAGCGCGGCTACGACATCCGGGAGTTCACGCTGGTGGCCTTCGGCGGCGCCGGACCGATGCACGCGGGCCGGCTGGCGCTGGACCTGGGCATCCCGACGCTGCTGGTGCCGCTCACGCCCGGGGTCAACTCGGCGTTGGGGCTGCTCATGTCGGACGTGAAGCATGATCACGTGCGCTCCAAGCTGGCGCCCATGCAGGAGCTGGAGCCGGACGACATCAACAGCTTGTTCGACCAACTCATGGGCCAGGCCCGCGAGGAGCTGTCCGGAGAAGGGTTCCCGGACGAGGAGATCGTGCTGACGCCCTACCTGGACCTGCGCTACGCCGGGCAGGGCTACGAGCTGACGGTGCCCTGCCCGTACCCGCCGCTGAAGCCCGAGGACATGGAGCTGGCGCAGCAGCGCTTCCACGAGGTCCACGAACAGGCCCACGGCCACAAGGCCGAGTCCGAGCCGGTGGAGCTGGTGAGCGTGCGGCTGGTGTCCGAGGGGCGCGTGCCGCAGACCCGGCTGTCGCCGTTCCAGGCCACCGGGGCATCTGTGGACGGCGCCCGCACCGGCGAGCGCCGAATCTTCTTCGGCCGGGACCTGGGTTTCCAGGACACGCCCATCTACGACCGGGACCGCCTGGAGCCGGGACACGAGCTGGCCGGCCCGGCAGTGGTGGAGCAGATGGACACCACCACCGTCATCCACCCGGAACAGCAGGCGCGGGTGGACGACTACAAGAACCTGCTCATCACGGCGAAGGGCTAACGGGGGAAACCATGGCACATCCGGAATCCAACACGGACACCGCCGCTTCCGCCGATCCCATCACCCTCCAGGTGATCCAGGCGCGGCTGGCCGGCATCGTGCAGGAAATGCAGAACTCGCTCTTCCGCACCGGCTTCTCCACCATCATCCGCGAGTCCCAGGACGCCAGTTGCGCCCTGCTCACCTGCGACGGCGAGGTGGCGGCGCAGCACGTCGTGCTGCCGCTCCACATGGGCGCGTTCCCGGCCTGCGCCCAAGGGATTCTGCGGAACTACCCGCCGGAGGAGATCCACGAGGGCGACGCCTACATCACCAACCATCCCTACCTCGGCGGCAGCCCCCACGCCCCGGACATGTGCGTGATGACGCCGATCTTCTTCAACGGCGAGTGGGTGGGTTTCTCCGCCACCATGGCCCACAAGAGCGACATCGGCGGACCGGTGCCCGGGAGTTGCTGGAGCCAGGCCCGGGAGGTCTACCAGGAAGGACTCCAGGTGCCGCCGGTGAAATACATCGACCGCTTCAGGACCAGCAAGGACATCGAGGAGATCATCGGCTGCAACAGCCGTACCCCGGAGCTGGTTGTGGGCGACATCCGCGGGCAGGTGGGGGCGGCGCGCCTGGGCGAGCGGCGTTTCGGCGAGATGATGGCCAAGTACGGCCGGGAGACCGTACTGGCCTGCTACGACCGCCTGTTCCAGCTCACCGAGGAGCGGGTGCGCAAGGAGATCTCGACCTGGCCGGACAGCAGCACTGAGGGCGAGCGCTTCCTGGACAGCGACGGCATCGACCTGGACAAGCCGGTGCGCATCCGGGTGCGCATCGACAAGAAGGGCGACCGGCTCCTGTTCGACTTCACCGGCAGCGCCGGCCAGACCCGCGGCCCGGCCAACATCCGGCCGTCGGTGGTGCGGGCGGCGTGCTCCTACTGCCTCACGGCCCTCACCGACCCCGCTCTGCCCACCAACCAGGGCTTGGCCCGGGTTGTGGAGGTCAACTGCCCCGAGGGGAGCGTGCTCAACCCCCGCTTCCCGGCGCCGGTGAACACCTACAACCCCACGGTCCACGCCCTGGTGGAGGCCCTGTTCGAGGCACTGAGCCGGCTCACCCCGGTCAAGAAGATCGCCGACGGCTGCGCCAGCCGCTCCATCATCATCGGCGGCAGGAACGAGAAGACCGGCCGCAGCTACGTCCAGTACGAGATCTTCGGCGGCGGCTCCGGCGCCCGCACCGGCAAGGACGGCGTGTCGGGCACCAACGTCAACCAGTCCAACGCCCGCATCGCCCCCATCGAGATCATCGAGTCGGAGTTCTCCACCCGCGTGCAGCGCTTCGAGTTGGTGCGGGACTCCGGCGGCGCCGGCCGGTTCCGCGGCGGCCTGGGCTTCGTCCGGGAGTACGAGTTCCTCAACCCCGAGGGCCGCTTCTCGCTCCGCTCCACCAAGCACGTGGTGGCGCCCAAGGGCGTCGAAGGCGGCGGCAACGGCCGCACCGGCAAGGGCATCCTCAACCCCGGCTCGCGGGAAGAACGGGAAATCCCCTCCCGGTGCTCGGATGTCGCCGTGCGCCAGGCCGACGTCTTCCGTCTGGAGACCCCCGGAGGCGGCGGCCTCGGGGAGCCGCTGGAACGGGATGCCAAAGCCGTGATGCGGGACGTGAAGAACGGCTACGTGTCGGCGGAGAAAGCGCTGGACGTGTACGGCGTGGCGGTGGAGGAGAGCAGCGCCAGCTTCGTCCTGGACGAGGCGCGGACCGCGGCCGTGCGGCAGGAACGGGCGGAGGTTCATGGAAATCACTGACGGGATACGGACATGACCACCGACCCCATCATCGTCCAGGTCATCCGCGCCGCCCTGGACGGCATCGTGCAGGAGATGCAGACCTCGCTCTTCCGCACCGGCTTCTCCACCATCATCCGGGAATCCCACGACGCCAGTTGCGCGATCCTGAACACCAAGGCCGAGGTCATCGCCCAGCACGTGGTGCTGCCGCTCCACATGGGCGCCTTCCCCGCCTGCGCGGAGGGCCTGCTGGAACGATTTCCACCGGATGAGCTGCGGGAAGGCGACGCCTACATCGTCAACCACCCCTACCGGGGCGGGAGCCCCCACGCCCCGGACATGGGCGTGCTGACGCCGGTCTTCTACCGGGGCGAGTGGGTGGGTTTTTGCGCCAGCATGGCCCACAAGAGTGACATCGGCGGCACCGTACCGGGCAGCGGCTCGGGCACCGCGCGAGAGATCTTCCAGGAAGGCCTGCACCTGCCGGCGGTGAAGTTCATGGACGAGGGCCGCCCCGTACGAGAGATGGAATGGTTCATTCACGCCAACAGCCGCACGCCCGAGGTGGTGGTGGGCGACATCCGCGGCCAAGTGGGCGCCAACCGGCTCGGCGAAAGGCGCATGGCCGAGCTGTTGGACAAGTACGGCAAGGCCACGGTGGCGGCCAGTACCGAGGAACTGGCCGGCCACGCCGAGCGCCGGCTGCGCCAAGTCATCGCCTCCTGGCCCGACGGCCGTTACCAAGGCGAAGCCTGCGTCGACAACGACGGCATCGACCTGGACAAGCCGGTGCGCATCCGCGTCACCGTCGAGAAAACCGGCGCCCGCATCCTGTTCGACTTCTCGGAATGCAGCCCCCATACCACCGGCCCGGCCAACATCCGCCCTCCCCTGGTGCGGGCCTGCTGCTACTACTGCCTCATCGCCCTCATCGACCCGTTCCTGCCCATCAACCAGGGCTTGGCTCGAGTGGTGGAAACCCGTTTCCGCCAGGGCACCGTGGTGTGCCCCGACTACCCCGCCGCGGTGAATGCCTACATGCCCACCGCCCTGGTGGTGGCCGAGGCCGTGCTCCAGGCCATGAGCACCCTGGTCCCGGACAAGACCATCGCCGAGGGCTCCGGCAGCGGCGCCATCGCCCTGGGCGGCCGCGCCCGTGACGGCAAGCGCAGCTACGTCCAGTACGAGATCTTCGCCGGCGGCGTCGGCGGCAGGAACGGCAAGGACGGCGCCTCCGCCACCTCCTTCCACCTGAGCAACGGCAAGATCGCCCCCGTGGAGATCATCGAGTCCGAATTCCCCACCCGGGTGGAACGCTTCGAGCTCCTGCCCGACTCCGGCGGCCCCGGCCGCCACCGCGGCGGCCTCGGCTTCGTCCGCGAGTACCGAATCCTCCAGGACGAAGTCCGCTTCTCCATGCGCACCGACAAGCACGCCCTCGCCCCCCAGGGCATCGACGGCGGCCACCCCGGCGGCACCGGCGGCTGCATCATCAACCCCGGCGGCGACGACGAACGCAGCATGCCGTCACGGTTCGGCGACCAGCGGCTGAAAACCGGCGACGTGCTGCGGGTGGAGCGGCCGGGCGGGGGCGGCGTGGGTGCCGCATTCGAACGAAGCCCGGAAGAGGTCGTGGAAGACGTACGGCAGGGGTACGTGTCGGTGGAGCGGGCACGGAGTGACTACCGGGTCGTGGTGCGTCCTCACAGCAGCGAGATCATGCTGGATCCAGACGCGACCGGAGATCTGCGCGGCAAACAGAACCCCGGTGCGGGTTAGCCATGATGGCAGTCTTGGTAGATCGTCTTACCGGCGGCTCGCCGCCTCGAACAAATGCAACTGCGGCGTCTTCCCGTTGTCATCGGCCAACACGGGGTAGTTGGCGGTGAAGCAGGCGTCGCAGTAGCCGGCGGAGTCGCCCTTGAAGAAGGTGTAGAGGCCTTCCCGGCTGAGGTAGGCGAGGGAGTCGGCGCCGATGAAGGCGCGGATGCCTTCGACGGAGTGGACGGAGGCGATGAGCTCCTTGTGGGTGGGGGTGTCGATGCCGTAGTAGCAGGGGCTGATGGTGGGGGGTGAGCTGATGCGGACGTGGACCTCGGTTGCGCCGGCCTCCCGCAGCATGCGGATGATCTTCTGGCTGGTGGTGCCGCGGACGATGGAGTCGTCCACCACCACCACGCGCTTGCCCTGGAGCACCTCGCGCATGGCGTTGAGCTTGATCTTGACGCCGAAGTTCCGGATGTGCTGTTGCGGCTCGATGAAGGTGCGGCCGACGTAGTGGTTGCGGATCAGGGCCAAGTCCAGCGGGATGGCGGACTGCTCGGCGTAGCCGATGGCGGCGGGTACGCCCGAGTCGGGCACGGGAGTCACCAGGTCCGCATCCACGTGGTTCTCCCGGGCGAGCTGGCGGCCCAGCTCCTTTCGGTACTGGTAGACGCTGTGGCCGAAGACTTTGCTGTCGGGCCGGGAAAAGTAGATGGACTCGAAGATGCACCGGGCGGACGGGGTCTTCGGGAAGGGTCTGAAGGACTCCATGCCGCCGGGGCCGAACACCAGCACCTCTCCGGGCTCCACCTCGCGCACATACTCGGCTTCGATGAGATCGAGCACGCAGGTCTCCGACGCCACCACGTACGAGTCGGTTTTGTCGGCTCGCGGGAAACGGCCCAGAATCAGCGGCCGGAAACCTACCGGGTCGCGGGCGGCGATCATGGTGTCGGCGGTGAGGAACACCAGCGAGTAGGAGCCCTTGACCTGACGGAGCGCGTCGATCACCCGGGCCGTCAGGGTGGTCTCCTTCGAGGTGGCGATGAGGTGGATGATGACCTCGGTGTCGGAGGTGGACTGGAAGATGGAACCGGCCGCCTCGAGGTCCTGCCGGAGCTGGTTGGCGTTGATCAGGTTGCCGTTGTGGGAGACCGCGATGGGTCCGTTTGCGTACTCCACCACGAACGGCTGGGCGTTCTTGATGTCGGTCTGTCCGCTGGTGGAGTAGCGGTTGTGCCCGATGGCCGAGCCGCCCTGGAGGTTCTTGATGATGTCTTCCTTGAAGATGTCCGCCACCAGGCCCATCTGGCGATGCGAGATGAGCGACCCGCCGTGGGAGGACACGATGCCCGAGGACTCCTGGCCGCGGTGCTGCAGGGCGTAGAGCCCCAAGTACACCATGTTGGCGGCTTCGGGGTGGTTCTGAACCCCGACCACGGCGCATTCTTCATGGAACTTGTCGAACATGACGTCCTCGTCAAGGAACATTCCGCTCACTTAACACACCGCTCCAACGCCGTCGACCAGAGATTCCGCAGGCGCTCCACGGGCGCCTGCACCAGGTCGCCGATGATCAACCGGGATCCCCCTACGCGGCCGATTACCGCGCACGGGACCTTTTCCTTCAACGCCAGGTCCGCGAGCTGCCCGTAGTCCCTTTCCTTCAAGGATACCACGATTCGGGAGTGCGCCTCGCCGAAAAGCACGGCATCCGGACGGCCATCCGGCTCCAGGTCGATGACGGCGCCGACGCTCGTGCTGCCAAAGCACGCCTCGGCCAGGGCCACGGCGAGGCCGCCCTCGGAAACGTCGTGGGCCGAGGACAGAAGGCCCGTTTCCACGGCCGCGCGGCAGGTCCGCTGGACGCCCCGTTCCAGCGCGAGATCCACGGCAGGCGGCCTGCCGGCCACCCGATCGTGAACCACCTTGAGGTACTCGCTGCCGCCCAGCTCGCCGCGGTCCGCGCCCAGCAGCACCACCATGTCGCCCTCTTCCTTGAACCACGGCGTGGCGATGCGCCGGACGTCATCCAGGAGGCCCACCATGGCCACCGTGGGCGTGGGATGAATGGAAACCCCCTCGGTCTCGTTATAGAAGCTGACGTTGCCGCTCACCACCGGGACCTCCAGCGCCAGGCAGGCCTCGCGCATGCCGAGGATGGCCTGGGAGAACTGCCACATGACGTCTTCCTTCTCCGGGTTGCCGAAGTTGAGGCAGTCCGTGAGCCCCAGCGGCGTGGCGCCGACGCAGGCCAGGTTCCGGGCCGCCTCGGCCACCGCCGCCATGCCGCCGGCGTGGGGGTCCAGGTAGCAGTACCGGCTGTTGCAGTCCACGGTCACCGCCAGCCCCTTGGAGGTGCCCTTGATGCGCACCACCGCGGCGTCGGCGCCGGGCGCCAGCACCGTGTTGCTGCGCACGTAGTGGTCGTATTGCCGGTAGACCCATTCCCGCGACGCGAGATTGGGCGACTCCAGGAGCTGCTCCAGCACCCGGTTCATGCTTTCGGGCCGCGGCAGCTCGCCGACATCCAGGCGCTGCAGATCGTCCTGCCGGGCCGGCCGCGCCGCGGGCCGGTCGTATACCGGCGCGGCATCGGTCAGGGCCGCCACCGGGATGGCAGCCACCTCGCGGCCCTCGGACAGCACCCGGAACAACGGCTCGTCGATGACCCGGCCCACCACCACCGCGTCCAGGTCCCAGCGCTGGAAGATGGCCTGCACCTCGGCCACCGCCCCCGGATGCGCCACCAGCAGCATGCGCTCCTGCGACTCGGACAGCAGGATGTCGTAGGGGGTCATGCCCCGCTCCCGAAGCGGCACGTGGGCGAGCTCCAGCTCCACCCCCGAGCCGCCCCGCCCGGCCATCTCCACCGCCGAGCTGGTGAGGCCCGCGGCCCCCATGTCCTGGATGCCCACGATGGCGTCGGTCTGCATGAGCTCCAGGCAGGCTTCAAGCAGCAGCTTCTCGGTGAAGGGGTCGCCCACCTGCACCGTGGGCCGGCGCTGCTCGGAGTCCTCGGAAAAGGACTCCGACGCCATGGTGGCGCCGTGGACGCCGTCGCGTCCGGTCTTGGATCCCACGTACATCACCGGGTTGCCGGCGCCGCGGGCCTTGCCGGTGAAGATCCGGTCCCGCTCCACCAGGCCCAAGGTGAAGGCGTTGACCAGGATGTTGGCGTCGTAGCACTCGTCGAAGCAGATGTCGCCGCCCACCGTGGGCACGCCGATGCAGTTGCCGTAGCCGCCGATGCCACCCACCACCCCGTTCACCAGGTAGGGGGTCTTGGGGTGGCGCACGTCGCCGAACCGTAGCGAGTTGAGGCTGGCGATGGGACGCGCGCCCATGGTGAAGACATCCCGCAGGATGCCGCCCACGCCCGTGGCCGCGCCCTGGTACGGCTCGATGAAGGAAGGGTGATTGTGGCTCTCGATCTTGAACACCACGGCCAGGCCGTCGCCGATGTCCATGACGCCGGCATTCTCGCCCGGGCCGTGGATCACCCGGGCGCCATCGGTGGGAAACTGCCCGAGGTGCTTGCGGGAGCTTTTGTAGCTGCAGTGCTCGGACCACATGACCGAGAACACGCCCAGCTCCGTCAGGTTGGGCTCCCGGCCCAGCAGCCGGCGGATCTCGTCGTACTCCCCGTCGGTCAGGCCGTGGGCCCGGACCGCCTCGGGGGTCACGGGCGCATCGTCGGGACTGCTCACGCGCCGCTCCCGCGCCGGAACTCGGCCACCATGGACGAGAAGATCTTGAGGCCGCTCTCTCCCCCGAGCACGGCTTCGGTGGCGTCCTCGGGATGGGGCATGAGGCCGAACACGTTGCGCTCGCGGTTGCAGATGCCGGCGATGCCGTCCACCGAGCCGTTGGGGTTGGCGTCCTCCGAGACCTCGCCCGCCGCATCGGCGTAGCGCAGCAGCACCTGTCCGTTGTCGTTGAGCTCCATCAGGGTCGCGCCGTCGGCGTGGTAGCGGCCCTCGCCGTGCTTCACCGGCATCTCCAGCAGCTCCCCGGGGCGGGCCAGGCGCGTGAACGGGGAGCGGTTGTCCTCCACCCGCAGGAACACCCGCCGGCACACGAAACGCAGGGAGGCGTTGCGGGTCAAGGTGCCAGGCAGCAGCCCGGACTCGCAGAGGATCTGAAAGCCGTTGCAGATGCCGAGCACCAGTCCGCCGGCCCGGGCGAACTCGACGATGCCCTGCATCACGGGCGAGAAGCGGGCCATGGCCCCGGCCCGCAGGTAGTCGCCGTAGGAAAAGCCGCCGGGGAGCACCACGCCGTCGCAGCCGCCCTCGAAGCGGTCCTTGTGCCAGAGGGTGCGCACGTCCTGCCCGAGCACGTGGCGCAGGCAATGGACGACGTCGTCATCGTCGCAGGAGCCGGGAAAGACTGCCACTCCCCAACGCATGCCGCTATTCCGCGGGGTCCGCGATCTCGAAGCGGTAGTCTTCGATGACGGGGTTGGCCAGAAGCTTCTCGCACATGCGGCGGGCCTGCTGCTCCGCGTCCTCGGCCGCGGACACGTCGAGTTGGAGCTCCAGGTACTTGCCCACGCGCACGTCCTGCACCCCGCCGAAGCCGAGGCTGTGGAGGGAGTTCTGGACGGCCTTTCCCTGGGGGTCCAGGACGCCCTCCTTGAGGGTCACGAAGACCTTGACGAGCAAGGAACAGCCCTACGCGCCGGTCACCCGGCGGCAGACTTCCTGGTACGCTTCCTCGACGCCGCCCAGGTCGCGGCGGAAGCGATCCTTGTCCATCTTCTCGAGGGAGCCCTTCTGCCAGAACCGGCAGGTGTCGGGGCAGATCTCGTCCGCCAGGACGACCTTGCCCTCGCGCTTGCCGAACTCGAGCTTGAAGTCCACCAGGATCAGGTCCCGCTCGTCGAAGAACGCCTTCATCAGCTCGTTGATGCGGAAGGTGAGGCGCTTGATCTCCGCCAGTTCCTCGGCGGTGGCGTAGCCCAGGGCCAGGACGTGGTAGTCGTTGATGATCGGGTCATCGAGCTCGTCGCACTTGTAGCAGAACTCGAGGATGGTGGTGGACAGCGACTGCCCTTCCTCCAGGCCCAGGCGCTTGGCCATGCTGCCGGCCACGATGTTCCGGATGATCACCTCGATGGGGAGCATGTCCAGTTTCCACACCAGCATCTCCCGTTCGTCGAGGCGCTCCAGGAAATGCGTCGGCACGCCGTTGTCCTCCAGGTGCTTGAACAGCACCTCGGAGATGGCGTTGTTGACGATCCCCTTGGACATGACGGTGCCGAGCTTCTTCTTGTTGAAGGCGCTGGCGTCGTCCTTGAAGAACTGGATCATCTTGGCGGGATCGTCGGTGGCGTAGAGCTTCTTCGCCTTGCCCTCGTACATGAACTCGCGCTTTTCCATCTTTCTCCTCGTGCGCGTGCGGCCCGGTATTGAATCCGTTCCGGCGAAGCTGCCGCTTCACGCTTCGCCGAACACCCTGTCGAAAATCGTCTCCACGTGCTTGAGACAGTCCTTGAGGTCCCAGATGTCGTCGATCTCTTTCGCCGTCATGTGCTCCATCACCGTCGGGTCTTCCAGCAGCTGCTGCTTGAGGTCCTTCCCCTCCTTGGCGGCCACCAGGCCGTGCCGCTGGACGATCTTGTAGGCCTCGTCCCGGGCCAGCCCCTTCTCCACCAGGCGCAGGAGCACGCCCTGCGAGAACACCGCCCCGCCGCTCAACGCGAGGTTGCGCTCCATGTTCTCGGGATAGACGCAGAGGTTCCGGATCACGTGGGTCATCCGGTGGAGCATGAAATGCACCAGGATGGTGGCGTCCGGACCGATGACCCGTTCCACCGACGAGTGGCTGATGTCCCGCTCGTGCCAGAGGGCCACGTTCTCCAGGGCCGAAATCGAGTAGGAGCGCACCAGCCGCGCCAGTCCGCAGACATTCTCCGTGAGGATCGGGTTGCGCTTGTGCGGCATGGCGGACGAGCCCATCTGCGTCGCCGCGAACGGCTCCTCGGCTTCGAGCACCTCGGTGCGCTGGAGGTGGCGGATCTCCACCGCGAACTTCTCGATGGAGCTGGCCAGCACGGCCAGGACGCTGAAGAAGTAGGCGTGGCGGTCGCGTTGCACGATCTGGTTCGACACCGGATCCGGGGCGATGCCGGCGGCCTTGCACACGTAGGCCTCCACCTCCGGCGGAACCTGCGCGTAGGTGCCCACCGCGCCCGAGATGATGCCGCAGCCGACTTCGTCGGCGGCGCCCTCCAGCCGCGCCAGGTTCCGGCGCATCTCCTCGTGCCACAACGCCATCTTGAGGCCGAAGGTGATGGGCTCCGCGTGGATTCCGTGGGTACGGCCCATCATCGGCGTGTCCTTGTAGCGGAACGCCTGCTCCCGCAACACCGAGAGAAACTCCCGCGCCGAGTTCAGCAGAAGCTCGCTGGCGTCCTTGAGCTGCAGCGAGAACCCGGTGTCCATGACGTCCGAGGAGGTCATGCCGACGTGCACGAAACGGGCGTCATCGCCGATGGACTCGGCCAGGCAGCGCAGGAACGCGATCACCTCGTGGTGGACCTCCCGCTCGATCTCGCGGATCCGGGACACGTCGATGCGGGCGTTTTGCCGGA
Organism: uncultured Binatia bacterium (SeqCode); assembly: GCA_965215605.1. Taxonomy (GTDB): domain Bacteria; phylum Desulfobacterota; class Binatia; order UBA9968; family JAJDTQ01; genus JAJDTQ01. The sequence goes on from OZ244070.1 coordinate 1,089,445, forward strand.
TGCGGGCGGGCGCGTCCTCCGGCACCTTGCCCATGCCGGCAAGGGCTTCCGTGGCGAGGATCTCGATCTCCAGCCACTTGTCGAAGCGGTTCTCCTCGGACCAGATCCGCGCCATCTCCGGGCGTGTGTAGCGATCGATCATCTCACGCGTTTTCCCGTATCATGACGCCGCCGAGTCATCGTCGCCGGCAGCGCCCTTTGCCTGTGCCGCGCCCGTGTGCCCGAAGCCCCCGGCTTCCCGCGCCGAGGCCGGAAGCTCATCCACTTCGTCCCAGCGCACCCGGGGGACGCGCTGTACCACCATCTGGGCGATCCGGTCGCCGTGACGGATGGTCACGGGCTCCGAGCCCAAGTTGATCATAGCCAGTTGCACCTCGCCGCGGTAGTCCGAGTCGATGGTGCCGGGGCTGTTCACCAAGGTCACGCCCTGCTTGAGCGCGAGGCCGCTTCGGGGCCGGATCTGGGCCTCATAGCCCGCGGGCAACTCCAGCGCGAAACCCGCGGGTATGAGCGTCCGTTCCAGCGGCGCCAGCACCACCGGGTCTTCCACCGCGGCGGCCAGATCCATGCCCGCCGACCCCTGGGTCATGTAACGGGGCAAGGGGACCTGGCGCACCCGCTTGATCTGGATCTTGACTTCGGCCATGGGCTCAGACAGGCCGCGGCATGGAGTTGCCCCATCCGGCCTTCGGGCGCCCTCTCCCGACAGGAGAGGGGTTGTTTCAGTGGTTGACGCCGGCAGCCGCCGGAACGGCCGTGCCCAACGATAGCCCGTCGACGCTGTGCCCCTCGAGGTCGCCCAGCAAGGTGGCGGTCATGGTTTCGGGCAGGAAGAACTCGCGCGCAAGGGCGGTGACGGCGTCAAGGGTGACGTCACGGACGCCTTGGGCGATCTCCTCCACCGGGACCTGCCGGCCGTAGTGCATCTCGCCGCGGGTCATGTGGCTCATCCACGAATCCGCGGACTCCAGGCCCAGCAGGGTATTTCCCACGAGCTGGCTCCGGGCCCGGTCGAGCTCTTCCCCGGTCACCTTCCCCTCGGCGATCTTGGACATTTCCTCGACGGCGACCTCGATGACCTCCCGGGTCCATTCCGCCTTGGTGCCGACGTAGACGCCCAGATAGCCCGCCTCGCGGTACGCCGACAGAAAAGAATAGACCGAGTAGGCCTTGCCGCGCCGCTCGCGTATTTCCTGGAAGAGCCGCGAACTCATGCCCCCGCCCAGAACCGTGTTGAGCACGTGCGCCACGTAGTGCCTTGGGTCGCCGTGGGCCAGCGCCGGCGCGCCCAGACAGACGTGCACCTGCCCGAGCTCCCGGTGGTGGACGGACACGCCGCGGCCGATCTCCGGAGGCGCGCCGGTATTCTCCAACCGCCGGCGAGGCAGAGCGCCGAACTCTCCGGCCACCGCGTCCACCAACCTGGCATGGGTCAGATTGCCCGCGCCGGCGATGATGACACGGCCCGGAAGATAGCGGTCGGCCACGAACCCCATCAAGTCGTCCCGGGCGAACCCGGAGACCGTATCCGCCTCGCCGCAGACCGGCCGGCCCAGCGGATGATCGCCGAAGTAGTCGCGGCTGAAAAGGTCGTGGACGAAGTCCTCGGGATTCTCGTCCGCCGAGGCGATCTCCTGCAGGATCACGTTGCGCTCGCGCTCGATCTCGTCCGGGTCGAATACGGAGTTGAGGAAGATGTCCTTGAGGACATCAACGGCCAGCGGCAGGTGCTCGTCCAGCACCTTGGCGTAGTAGCAGGTGGACTCCTTGCCGGTGAAGGCGTTGATCACGCCGCCGACGGAGTCCATCTCCTCCGCGATCCGTTGCGCGCTGCGCGTCCCGGTTCCCTTGAAGAGGAGGTGCTCGACGAAGTGGGAGATTCCTCCCTGCCGGCGCTCCTCGTGACGGGACCCGTTCTCCACCCAGATGCCGAGGCTCACGGCGCGGGTGCCGGGCCGCTGTTCCGTCAGGATTCGGGTGCCGTTGTCCAGCAGAGTCTTTTCGAACATCGTGGAGAATATGGACCTGTCAGGATGCCTGTTCTTCCTTGAGGGCCTCTTTGCGGCTGAGCCTGATCTTTCCCTGCCGGTCCACGTCCAGGACCTTCACCATCAACTCGTCGCCCTCGTTGAGCACGTCCCTGACTTGGCGGACGTGGTCGTCGGCGATCTGCGAAATGTGCACCAGTCCGTCCGTGCCCGGGAGGATCTCGACGAACGCGCCGAAGTCCATCACGCGCCGGACCGTTCCCTTGTAGATCCTGCCGATCTCCACCTCGGCCACGATGCCCTCGATCATGTCGAGGGCTTGGCGGCTGCCCGCCTCGTCGACGGACGCCACCGTGACGGTGCCGTCGTCCTGCACGTCGATCTTGGTGCCGGTGGCTTCGACGATGCCGCGGATGACCTTGCCTCCCGGTCCGATGATGTCGCGGATCTTTTCCGGCCGGACCTTGATGGTGGTGATCCGCGGCGCGTGCTGTGAGACCTCCTCGCGGTTCTCCGCCAAGGTGCCGTCCATGATCTCCAGGATATGCAGGCGGCCTTCCCGGGCCTGATACAGGGCCTCCGTCATGATCTCGCGGGTAACGCCGCCAATCTTGATGTCCATCTGCAGCGCGGTGATCCCGTCGCGGGTTCCGGCCACCTTGAAGTCCATGTCGCCCAGATGATCCTCATCGCCGAGGATGTCGGTCAGCACCCGCACCTCGTCGCCGTCCATGATCAGGCCCATGGCGATGCCCGCCACCGGGGCCTTGATGGGCACGCCGGCATCCATCAGCGACAGGGAGCCGCCGCAGACGCTGGCCATGGACGATGATCCGTTGGATGCCAGGATCTCCGAAACCACGCGCAGGGTGTAAGGGAAATCATCCGCCGCGGGCAGCACCGCCGCCAGCGCCCGCTCAGCCAGGGCCCCGTGGCCGATCTCCCGCCGGCCCGGGCTGCGGAGGAACTTGACCTCGCCGGTGCTGAAGGGAGGGAAGTTGTAGTGCAGCATGAACTTCTTGAACTGCTCGCCGGTGAGCGCGTCGACGCGCTGGGCGTCCGCGGCCGTGCCGAGAGTCGCCACCACCAGCGCCTGGGTCTCGCCTCGGGTGAAAAGCGCCGACCCGTGGGTCCGCGGCAGCAGGCCCACCTCACAGGTGATGGGGCGGACATCCTTGAGCCCGCGTCCGTCGATGCGCTTGCGCTGCTGCAGCACCAAGTCCCGGAGCTGGAACTTCTCCAGGTCGCGGAACGCGCCCTTGAGCTCCTTCTCGCGTCCGGGGAACTCTTCCGAACCCGTGGTCATGACCTCGTTTCCCACCTCGTCGAGGCCGGCGTTGCGCTGCTTCTTGTCGGCGATGCACACCGCCTCCTTGACCTTCTCCTCGGCGAGGTTCTTCACCCAGGCGGTCAGCGCCTCGTCCTTCCGCTCCGGAGGCGGCACCCGCTTGGGCTTGCCGAGCTGCTCCTGGAGTTTCTGCTGCAGGTCGATGAGCGGCTGGATCGCCTGGTGCCCCTGGAAAAGCGCGTCGAGCACGTCCTCTTCGGGGGCCATCGATGCGCCGCCTTCCACCATGACGATGCCGTCCCGGGTGCCCGAGAGGAAGATGTTGACATCGCACCGCGCAATCTCGCTCACGAGCGGATTCATGACCCACTCGCCGTTGATCCTGCCCACGCGAATCCCCGCCAGCGGCCCCTGGAAGGGGATGTCGGATATCTGCAGCGCTACCGAGGCGGCGAGCATGGACACGGCGTCGGTGTCGTTCTCGCCATCCGCGGAGAGCACGGTGATGATGACCTGCGTCTCGGCCTTGAGCCCGCCCGCGAACAGCGGACGGATGGAGCGGTCGATCAGCCGGCAGTTGAGGATCTCCTTCTCCGAAGGGCGGCCTTCACGCTTGAAGAACCCGCCGGGAATGCGGCCGGCGGCGAACGTCTTTTCCTGGTAGTCGACGGTCAGCGGAAAGAAGTCGATGTCTTCCCGGACGTCCTTGGAAGCCACGGCGGTCGCCAGGACCACGGTCTCGCCGAAGCCCACCAGCGCGGCGCCGTCAGCCTGCGCGGCGGCCTTGCCCAGGTCGATGCATAGAGCTCGGCCGCAATAATCCAACTCGATCTTTGTGTGCATATGTATCCCCTCAAGGGTAGTGGGGGCTGAAGAGAAGAACGCGGGAAGGGCAACCAACGGCCGGGTATCTATCGGCGGATACCCAACCGCTGGATCAAGGTCTGATACCTTCGAACATCCGTCTTCTTGAGGTAGTCCAGAAGCCGCCGCCTCTTGCCGACGAGCCTGAGCAGGCCCATCCGCGTGTGATGGTCCTTCTTGTGAGTCCTCAGATGCTCTGTCAGGTAAACGATGCGGTGGCTGTGAATCGCGACCTGCACCTCAGGCGAACCGGTGTCGGTGTCGTGGAGTCTGAAATTCCTGATCGTCTCGCTGGTCTGCTCCCTAGCTGATTCCATCTGTACCCTTTTCTTTCTCCTGTTTTCTTTTATTTCAAATGGTTTCTAGCATACCTGCCGCGTCCCTGTAAACCTGCCGGCACGGCCCATCGGGGTCACCGCGAAGGGTTCAGGACCCGAAGGAGCTGCCAGGCCCTTACGACCTTCTCCCAGCCTATGAGCGCCACCAGCTCCCCGTCCCGGTCCACCACCCGCCGGGTGGTCTCGCCGGCAACGGGCTCGGCGACGCCGGCCAGGGCGTCCTGGATGCCCCGGCGCAGCCGCTCCACCGCCTCGGGGCCGAAGACCGCGCCCTGGAGATGTCCCAGCGCCCGGTTCAACGACACCAGCGGCAGATCCGGAGCCTCCCGAAGGTCTTCGAGGGTCACGGCGCCGGCGATCCCGAAGGGTCCCGACGCCACCCTGCGAAGCCGGCTCAGGTGCGCCCCGCAGCCCAGGAACGCGCCGATGTCCGCCGCCAGGGTCCTCACGTAGGTCCCCTTGGAACAAGTCATCTCGAACTCCAACTCGCCGCGGCCAACCTGCTCCAGCCGGATCAGGTCCACCCGAATGGCGCGGGACTCCCGGCCCACCTCCATCCCCTTGCGGGCCAGTTCGTAGAGCCGGGTCCCCGCCTGCTTCAGCGCCGAGTACATGGGCGGCACCTGATTCAGGCTACCGCTGAACTCCCGGCGCAGGGCGTCGAGCTCCGCCGCGCCGAGGAGGGGCGCATCGCGCCGGCACAGCACCGTCCCGGTGCGATCCTGCGTGTCGGTCTCCGTTCCCAGCGCGATCGCGCCGGTGTATCCCTTGTCGGCGTCCAGGAAGTGTTGCGCGACCTTGGTGCCCTCGTTCACCGCCAGCGGCAGGAGACCCGAGGCGAACGGGTCCAGGGTGCCGAGGTGGCCGACCTTCGGGGCTCCGATGATCCGCTTCACGGCGGCGACCACCCGCGCCGAGGACGGACCCTCGGGCTTGTCCACCAGCAGGATGCCGCTCCTTGAAGAGTGCATGACCCGCCTCACACCTTCGGCCGGACCGACCTGAGGAGGTCCTCGATGCGCCGGGCCTGGTCGGGAGCCTCGTCGTGGACGAACTCGAGGGCGGGGACGAAGCGCAGCTTGAGCTCCGCGGCGATGCGGCCGCGGATGAAGCCCGTGGCGCCGCGCAGGCCCGACAGCGCGTCGTCCTTGGCGGATACGCCGTCCCTCACGGTGAAGTAGATGCTGGCATGCTTGAGGTCGGGCCTGACGTCCACTCCCGTCAGCGTCACCGAACGAAGGCGCGGATCATTGAGCGAACGCGCCAGCAGACGGGAGACGAACTCGATCAACAAGTCGCCGACCCGTTGCGAGCGCGAGATGTCCGTTTTTTGCCGATTCCTCATGTATTCCAATGTCCCGCCGACCGCTCAAAACGTCATTCCCGCGGAAGCAGGAATGACTGAAGGAGGTGCGGGAATGACGGATAGACGCGGGAATGACATCGTCAGGCGCCGGAGCCTACTCGTGCAGGATCCGGATGTCCGACTCGCCGAGCTCGGCCAGGCCCATCCGGTCCACGAATTCGACCACCTGCCGAAGCGTGGCTTCGACGATCCTGGCGTTGCTGCCGACGACGCCGAACCCCAACAGCGCCCGCTGCCAGAGTTCCTGGTCGCCGCACTCCGTTACCGAGATGTTGAACTTGCCGGAAACCCGGGACTGGATCCTGCGCAGGACCGATCTTTTCCCCTTGAGGGAGTGATTCTCCGGCAGGATCAAGGCGATCTTGAGAACGCCGACCACCATGTGGGTACCGTCCTTCGACTTCGCCCCGCTCCACCAGCGAAGTCAAAGGGAGCCTGAAGGGCTACCGGTCCGCCGAGAGCTGCGCCCCGCCGCCGTCCATGCGCGCCTGGGCACGGGTGATGGGGACCTTCTCGAAACCCTCGATGACGTCGCCCACCTTGACGTCCTGATACCCGTCGATGGCGATGCCGCACTCGTAGCCCGTGCCCACCTCGCGCACGTCGTCCTTGAACCGCTTCAGGCTGGCGAGCTTGCCCTCGTGCACCACCACCTGATCCCGCAAGAGGCGTACCATGCTCGAACGCAGTATCTTGCCGTCGGTGACCGAGCAGCCTGCGATGGTGCCCACGCCGCGGATGTTGAAGACCTCGCGGACCTGAATCCGGGCGTGGAACTCCTCGCGGAAAACGGGATCGAGCATCCCCTCCATGGCGGAGCGGATGTCATCGATCACCTCGTAGATGATGGTGTAGAGGCGCACGTCCACGCCCTGCTGCGCCGACAGGCTCATGGCCTTGGGCTCGGGACGGACGTTGAAGCCGATGACGATGGCGTTGGACGCGCTCGCCAGCAGCACGTCGCTCTCGGTAATGCCGCCCACCGAGCCGTGGATCACACGGATCTTCACCTCCTCGGTGGAAATTCGGGTCACGGCCTCGCCCAGGGCCTCCACGGAGCCGTGCACGTCGCCCTTGACGACCACACGCAACTCCTTGACTTCGTTGGCCTTGATCTGGTCGTAGAACTCTTCCAGGGAGACCTTGCTGGTCTTCGCCAGCTCCGCCTCGCGCTGCTGGGTCTCGCGGTACTCGGCGAAATGCCTTGCCGTCCCCTCATCGGTCAGCGCGGAGAACGCTTCACCGGCCTGCGGCGCCCCCTGCAGCCCGAGGATCTCCACGGGTATGGACGGCGTCGCCTGGTCGACCTTGCGGCCCTGATCGTCGATCATCGCCCTTACGCGGCCGTGATAAGGGCCGGCAAACAACGGATCGCCCACCTTCAACGTGCCCTCCTGCACGAGCACGGTGGAAACCGGACCGCGGCCCCGCTCCAGCTTGGCCTCCACCACCACGCCGCGGGCCAGTTTATTGGGGTTGGCCTTGAACTCCAGCAGGTCCGCCTGAAGCAACAGCATCTCCATCAGGTTGGGCAGCCCCTCGCGGGTCACGGCCGACACCGGAACGAAGATCGTGTCGCCGCCCCACGCCTCGGGCACCAGACCGTGGTCGGCCAGGCCGCGCTGGACCCGGTCCGGATCCGCGTCGGGGCGGTCGATCTTGTTCACGGCCACGATGATGGGGACCTCCGCCGCCCGGGCGTGGTCCACGGCCTCGATGGTCTGCGGCATCACGCCGTCATCCGCCGCCACCACCAGCACCACGATATCGGTGACCTTCGCGCCCCGGGCGCGCATGGCGGTGAAGGCCTCATGACCGGGGGTATCGAGAAAGGTCACACCCCGCCCGTCCAGCCCGACGTGGTAGGCGCCGATGTGCTGGGTAATGCCGCCCGCCTCCGCGTCGGTGACGTGGGTGCTGCGGATGGCGTCCAGCAGCGACGTCTTGCCGTGGTCCACATGGCCCATGATGGTGACCACCGGGGGCCTCGGCTCCAGGGCCTCCTTCGGATCGATGACCTCGTGCTGATCCTGGAGCGCGGTTTCGACGTCGAAGGCCACGTTCTCCACCTGGTAGTCGAACTCGTTGGCCACCAGGGTCGCGGTGTCGTAGTCCAGTACCTGGTTGATGGTGGCCATCATGCCGAGGCCCATGAGCTTCTTGATGACCTCGCCCGCCTTGATGCCCATGGACTTGGCCATGTCGCCCACGGTGATGACCTCTGCCATCCGCACCATCCGCTTGCTGGCCTTGGGCACCGTGATCTCGGTCTTCTTCTGTTCCTTGCCGGGCAAGGCGCGCTTTTTCCGCAGCACCCGGCCGCGCGGAGAACGGAACTCGCGCTCCTTGAGCTCGATGACCTCCTGCTTCCGGATGACCCGCTTCTTCCCCTTGCCCCCCTTGCCTGTCTTGTCCTGTCCGTCGGCTACGGCCGGCTGCCCGCCGGGGCGCGCCGCCCGTTCTCCGGCGGCCGCGGCCGTCTTTGCCGGCGCGGGTGTCTTTGCCGGCGCGGGTGTCGCCTTCCGGTTCAGATCGATGCGGCCGAGGATTCGCGGACCGGCGGGCCGGGGCGCCGGGTCGGCGGCCGCGCCATTGGCCGCGTCCGCGGCGGGCTGTGCCGGCTCGGCCCCTTCCGCCGGTAGCGGGGCCACGGCGTCATCCGCGCGGAGTCCCGCCGCTTCCTCCAGAGGACTGCCCGCGTCCGGCTCCGCCGGCGGGGTGTCCACCGGCTCGAACTCGGGGCTCTCGGGCGCGGACGCGCCGCCTTCGGCTTCCTGCGCGGCGGCTTCCTCCGCCGGGGTTTCCTGTCCCGGCGTCTCCGCGGGCGCACCTTCCTGGAGCGCGGTTTCGCGGGCCGCGGCCTCCTGGGCCTCCAACTCCTCGGCCTCCGGTTCCGGCTCCTCCGGCGCCACGGGGTGAATGGGCTTGCGGGTGAGCAACTCGACCGTGCTCCGGCGGCGCCGGATGACGTTGGCCTGGACGCGCCGTTCCACCACCTTCTCGTGCGCCTGCACCTCGCCCATTTCCTCGTCTTCGGCGGTGATCGTGCGATCGACGACGACCCGTTCTTCGCCAACCGTGACCTTCGGCTTCTCCATGGCGGCAATCGCCGCCTTGACCGCCTCGATTTCGGACTCGTCGAGGGAGCTCTGCGGCTTCTTGCCACGGACCCGGATCTTCTCGAGTTGGGCGATGAGATCCTTGGGCTCGATGTCGAGCTGTTTGGCCAGTTGATGCACTCTCACTTTGGTCATTTCCCACTCCGTTGAGCGCCAAGCTTTGCCAACAGGCCCTCGCGATCCTTGCGGGGCAGATCGCGGCGAAAGGCCCGGTACAGGCTCTTCCTCTTCAGGAAAGCTCGCCGGCAATCCTCGCTGTCATGCAGATAGCCTCCTCGTCCGCTGTGCTCTTCGGGCTGCAAGCCTTCCTCCGTGATCGCCACTCGCCGCAGAACGGACTTCAGGTCACGCTGACCGCAACCCATGCAGGTCCGTAAGGGCGAACGGCCGCTCATTCCGCCGCTTTACGCCCCTTGCCAAGGGGTCGGCTCCACTTCCTCCTCACCCTCCGCGGGGGCGGGCTCCTCGGCGACTTCGCCGGCCGCCGGCTCCGGCTCGGACGCCGTATCCTCACCCTCGGACGCCGCATCCGCGGCCTCACTGACGGTTTCGCCGGCGTCGCTCGCGCCTTCCTCGGCCCCGGCGGCCGCCGACTCCTCCGCTTCGGCCGCTGCTTCCGCGGCCGCTCGTTCCGCTTCGGCCGCCTGTTCCGCCTCGAGCGCCAATCGTTCGCGCTCTTCCTCCACGTGCCTGGCGCTCGCGTCCAGAATGACGAGGGCCTTCTCGAGCTCGATCCCGGTGATCTCGTTGATGGTCGCCGCCTCGGCCTCGGACAGATCTTCGGCCGACTTGAACCCCGACTGATAGAGCAACTCGGCCATCACCTCGCTGACACCCGGGACCGCCGCCAACGACTGCCTCGCCTGCCGGCTTTCCTCTTCGGCCTCGGACTCGCTGCGGGCGTCGATGCCCCAGCCGGTGAGGCGCGACGCCAGCCTGACGTTCTGTCCCTTGCGTCCGATGGCCAGCGAGAGCTGCTCGTCCGGCACGATCACCTCCATGCTGTGGGCGTCGTCGTCCAGCAGGATCTTCGTGACCTTGGCCGGCGCCAGCGCGCGGCAGACGTACTCGGCCTGCTCCGGTATCCAGTGGACGATGTCGATCTTCTCGCCGCGCAACTCCTGCACCACGGACTGGACCCGGGTCCCCTTCATGCCCACGCACGCGCCCACCGGATCCACATCGGCGTCGTGGGAGGTCACGGCGATCTTGGCCCGGCCGCCGGGCTCCCGGGCGGCGCCCTTGACCTCGACGATCCCTTCGTAGATCTCGGGGACCTCCTGCTCGAACAGCTTGATCAGCATCCCCGGATGGGTCCGGGAAAGCACGATCTGGGGTCCCCGGCTGGTCATCTCCACGCTCACGATGTAGGCACGGATCCGGTCGCTCTGCCGGTACCGTTCCCGCGGCACCTGCTCCTTCTCCGGAAGGATCGCGTTGGTCCGTCCCAGGTTCACGATGATGTTGTTCTTCTCGAAACGCTGCACGATGCCGTGCACCAGCTCGCCCTGACGGTCCTTGAACTCGTTGAAGATGATCTCGCGCTCGACGTCCCGCACCCGCTGCACGATGTTCTGCTTGGCCGCCTGCGCCGCGATCCGGCCGAACACCGAGGAGTCCATCTTCATGAGCAGTTCGTCGCCCAGCTCCACATCCGGGTCCAGGGTCTCCCGCGCGTCCTCCAGATCGATCTCGGTGTCGGGGTCCGCGACGTCGTCCACCACCACCTTGGCCTCGAACAGCTCGATCTCGCCGATTTCGGGATTGTACTGCGCCTCGAAGCTCCTCTCCGCGCCGAACGTCTTCTTGGCCGCCGACACCATGGCGGACTCGATGGCCTCGACCAGGATCTCCCTGTCGATGCCCTTTTCCTTGGTCACCTGCTCGATGACCCGATTAAGATCCTGTTGCATCTTTCTCCCCCAACTCCGGCATCAGGGTGACACCCACTCGTACTCGACGTTGGCCTTGACGATGACACCGAACGGGATGAACACTTCACAACCGTCCTGCACCACCACGACGCCGTCGCCGGCTGCGCCGTGGAGAGGTCCCAGGAAGTTCTTCCGGCCGTTGATCAACTCGCCGGTACGAACCCGTACCGTTCGACCGACGCACCGGGCGAAGTGCTCCGGTTTCCTGAGCGGACGATTGACACCCGGAGAGGACACCTCCAGGGTATAGGCGCCGTCAACGACATCGTGGACATCCAGAATGTCGCTCAACTCCCGGCTGACCCGGCTCAGCTCGGCAAGGCCCGGGGCGTCGAGATCTTCCTGTTTCTCGACCTTGTCCAGATAAACGCGCAACACGCGGCCCGATCTTCCCTCGTGCCGGAGCTCGATGTCCACCACCTCCAACTCCTCACCGGCGGCCAACGGATCAACGATCTCCCAGAGACGATCCAGTGTCTCGCTTGTCGCCATCGGCACCTCAAATAAAAAAGCGGGCAAGCTGCCCACCGATGATTATCCTTTTACACATTGACGCCCCCGAATGCAAGTTCGATGCCGGCGTCGAAACGTCCCGCCAGGGGGCCGGCCGCCGGTTGCCCCCCAAGGGCGAACTCGCTATCATCTCGTCTGTGTAACCGTCCATGTTCAACCCGCAACCCATGCTCACCACACCGCATCCAGGCGGTGTTCCCGCGACAGCCTCCTGGCAGGACGTTCTCACCAGCCTGGAGGACGCCGTCATGGTGGTGGATACCTCACGCGGCGTCGCTTTCGTGAATCAGGCCGCCGAGACCCTTACCGGGCTGTCCGCGCAGACCATGCTGAAGCGCGATTCCGGCGACCTCTTTCACGCCAACGGCTGGCTGCTGGCGCTGATCGACAAGAGTCTCGGGCCGGACGAGAGCACCAGCCACGCGGAGAACAACTTCGTCCGGCGGCGGGGGCGGCGCGTGCCCGTGAGCGCCCTCGTTTCGCCCCTCCGGGACCAGGACGGAGGGGTCGCGGGGAGCGTCCTGCTGCTGCGGGACCGGACCCTGCGGCAGGCCATGGAGGAAGACCTGCGGCGGTCCGACCGGCTGGCGCTTCTGGGCAAGCTGGCAGCGGGGCTCGCCCACGAGATCAAGAACCCCCTGGGCGGCATCAAGGGAGCGGCCCAGCTCATTCGCGCCGAGGTGGGCCACGACCCCTCGCTGCTGGAAAACACCGACATCATGATCCGCGAAGTGGACCGCGTGAATCAACTGCTCGACCAGCTTCTGGACCTAGCCCGTCCGGCGGGGCTCCAGGTGGAGCCGTTGAACGTGCACGAGTTGCTGGAGCACGTCCTGGGCCTCGAGGTCCATACGGCCGCCGCCGCCAAGGTGCGCATCCGGCGCTCCTTCGACCCCAGCCTGCCCTCCATCATGGGCGACCGCGGCCGGCTGATCCAGGTGTTCCTCAACCTGGTGGAGAACGCGCTGCAGGCCCGCCCCACCTGCATGACCGTGGCCACACGCATCGAGACGGACTTCTCCTTGCGCACGGACCGCTCCAATACCACCAGGTTCGTCACGGTGGACATCCGTGACGACGGCACGGGGATCGACGAGGGGGACTTACCCGACATCTTCGCGCCCTTCTTCACCAGGAAACGCCGCGGGACCGGTCTCGGGCTCGCCATTTGCGACCGCAACGTCAAGGAACACGGCGGCCGGCTGGGAGTGGAAAGCCGCCTGGGCGAGGGGTCGGTGTTCAAGGTCTCCCTGCCCGCCCAACAGAGTTAGCCGTCATGGAACAAGGCCGTATCCTGCTGGTGGAAGACGATGAGTCCCTGAGCCGGGTGCTGCGGAAGGCGCTGGAGGGCCAGGGATACTGGGTGGCCGCCTCCGCCACGGGAGCGGAGGCGCGGCAGCTCCTGGAGGAGTCCGGGACCACCGCCACCGCCGGGCCGCGTCCGGGCTTCGACGCCGTGCTGCTGGACATCGGCCTCCCGGATATCGAGGGGCTGGCGCTCCTCGACTTCGCCAAGGAGTCCGGCCTGCAAACGCCATTCATCGTCATGACCGCGCAGAACACCATGCGCAACGCCATCGACGCCATGAAGACCGGCGCCTTCGACTATCTCACCAAGCCCTTCGACCTCGACGTCCTGATGGTGGTGGTGGAACGGGCGCTGGACCGGCGCCAGCTCATCCGGGAGCTCAGCGACCTCAAGAAGGAGGTCAAGAAGAAGTACGAGCCCGGGGTCGACATGATCGGCACCAGCGCGGCCATGCAGCAGGTCTTCAAGACCATCGGCCAGGTGGCGGGAACCGACACCACCATCCTGATCCAGGGAGAGAGCGGAACCGGCAAGGAGCTGGTGGCCAAGACCCTTCACTACAACTCCGCCCGCTGGGACAAACCCTTCCTGCCGCTAAACTGCGCTGCCATTCCCAGGGACCTGCTCGAGTCCGAGCTGTTCGGCCACGAGAAGGGCGCGTTCACCGGCGCCCTGGAACGGCATCTCGGCACCTTCGAGCTGGCCCAGGGGGGGACCTTGTTCCTCGACGAGATCGGCGAGCTGCCGCCGGAGCTTCAGAGCAAGCTGCTGCGGGTGCTGCAGGACGGCTCCTACCGGCGGGTGGGCGGCAAGGACATGCTCCGGTCGGATGCCCGCCTGCTGGCGGCGACCAACCAGGATCTGGAAAAGGCGGTCCAGGAGAACCGGTTCCGGGACGATCTCTACTTCCGCATCAATGTCATACCGCTGCGGATCCCTCCCCTGCGGGACCGCCGTTCCGACCTGCCGGCCTTGATCGACTTCTTCGTCGCCAAGGTCAACAACGACATGGGGACGCAGGTGTCGGGCGTCTCACCGGATGCATTGAAGGACCTCCAGGAATACGACTGGCCCGGCAACGTGCGGGAGCTGGAGAACGCCATCATCCGCGCGGCGGTACTGTCCCCGGGGCCGATCCTGTCGTCCAGGGACTTCGTCCTGTCGACCTCCGAGCCGCCGCCGTCCAACGACTATGACAGCCTGTCGCTGGAGGATGTGGTGCGGGGGAAGCTCGAGGACTATTTCCGGCGCACCCGTGGAGTCCAGGTGGAGAATCTCCATTCCGTGATCATGGAACGGGTGGAACGGCCCCTCATCGAGTTGAGCCTGCAGGCCACCCGCGGCAACCAGATCCGCGCCGCTCAACTTCTCGGCATCAATCGCAACACGTTGCGCAAGAAGATCACCGACCTCCGCATCACCGTCAAGCGGGAGCCATGAGCTGTCTGCCGTCACGGTTGTACGCCATCGTGGACAGCGCTCAGACCGGAGGACGTCCGTTGGCCCCGGTGATCGACGCCATGCTGGCCGGAGGCGTCTCGGTGCTCCAGTTGAGGGTGAAGGACCGGCCGGCGGACGAGTTCCTGCGCATGGCCCTGACGGCGCGGGAGCAAACCGCCCGCGCGGGTTGTCTCTTCATCGTCAACGACCGGGTGGACATCGCCCTGGCCGTCCAGGCCGACGGCGTGCACCTGGGACAGGAGGACCTGCCGCTGGATGCGGCGCGGCCCCTGGTGGGCGACAAGCTCATCGGCATCTCCACCCACAGCCTGGAACAGGCGGAAGCGGCGGAGCGGGGCGGAGCGGACTACATCGGTTTCGGCCCGATGTTCCCCACCCGCACCAAGGAAACCGGCTACGCGTCCCGGGGACCCTCGATGCTCGAGTCCGTGCGCGCGCGGGTGGGGATCCCCATCGTCGCCATCGGCGGCATCACCGCGGAAAACGTCGCGCAGACATGGAAGAGCGGAGCCGACGCCGCCGCCATGATCAGCTACCTGACACGGGACGGCGACGTGGAGGCGCGGGTGCGGAGCGTTCTCGATCGACGGTCCTAGTGTCCTGTCCGGAAACTAGGCGCCCTCGTACTCCTCCGAGCCCGGGTAGCCCTCGTCGTCCCGTCCGGTGTAGTCCTCGAACCGGGTGTATTCCTTCAGGAAGGTCAGCTTGACCGTATCCACGGGTCCGTTGCGCTGTTTGGCGATGTTGATCTCGGCGACGCCCGGGTTCTTGCTGGCGTCGTAGGCCTCGTCCCTGTACACGAACATGATCACGTCGGCGTCCTGCTCGATGGCGCCGGACTCACGCAGGTCCGCCATCTGCGGATGTTTGTCGCCCCGTTCCTCCACTCGCCGGTTGAGCTGCGACAGCGCAACCACCGGAACCCGCAGTTCCTTGGCGAGGGCCTTGAGGGAGCGTGAGATCTCGGAGATCTCCTGCTCCCGGTTCGGCGAGTCCCGGTGCCCGCGCATGAGCTGCAGATAGTCGATGATCACCAGCCCGATCTTCCGGCTCCGGTCACGCAGCAGCCGCCGGGTCTTGGCGCGCACCTCCAGCACGGTGATGGCGGGGGTGTCGTCGATGTAGACCGGGGCGTCCCCCAACTGCCCGGCCGTCTTCACCAGCGCGGGGAACTCGTGCTCCCGGAGATAGCCGGTGCGGAGCCGGGAGTGGTCCACGCGGGCCTCCGAACACAACATCCGCAGGACAAGCTGCTCCATCGCCATCTCGAGGGAAAAGATCGCCACGCCGATGCCCTGCAAGGCCGCGTTGACCGCGATGTTGAGCGCGAACGCGGTCTTCCCCATGGCCGGCCGCCCGGCGACGATGAGCAGGTCCGAGGGTTGGAACCCCGCGGTGAGGCGATCGAGGTCGCGATAGCCCGTGGGCACGCCGGTGACCATCTCCTTGCGGTGGTAGAGCTCGTCGACCTTCTTGATGGTCTCGGTCATGACGTCGCCGACCCGCACGAAAGACGCGCGGATGCGGTCCTCCGAGATGTCGAAGATGGCGCGCTCGGCGTCGTCGAGGAAGCCGTCCACGTCGCCCCGCTCCTCCATCCCCCGGGTGACGATGTCGGTGGATGTCCGGATCAGGTGACGGAGAATGGCCTTCTCCCTGACGATGCGCGCGTAGTGGGCGATGTTGGCGGCGGTGGGGACCTGGCTCGCGAGCTCCGCCAGATAGGCGGAGCCGCCCACGTCCTCCAGCTCTCCCTTGGCCTTGAGATGGTCGCTCAGGGTGATGAGGTCCACCGGCTCGTTGCGGTCCCAGAGGTCCACCATGGCCCGGTAGATCTTGCGGTGCGACTCCCGGTAGAGGTCGTCGGACTTGACCAGCTCGATGACCGTGTTGATGGCCTCGTTGTCCAGCAGCACGCCGCCGAGGATCGATGCCTCCGCTTCCAGGTTCTGGGGCGGGATCTTGTGAATGCCGTCCGCCACGTCCGCCATGGATCACCCCTCGCCGACGGCTCCGGCGGGCGCCGTGCCGTGCTCCGCGGTCACCACCGTGTGGATGCCGCCGCGGACGTTGAAGTCGCCCATGATCCTCATGTACTTGGGCGAACAGGCCGCCACCAGGTCGTCGAGGATCCGGTTGACCACGTCCTCGTGAAAGGCGCCTTCGTCGCGGAACGACCAGAGATAGAGCTTGAGGGACAGGAGCTCGATGCACCGTGGACCGGGAACGTAGCGGATCCGGATGGCGGCGAAGTCCGGTTGTCCGGTCTTGGGGCACACGCAGGTGAACTCCGGGCATTCCATGGCCACTTCATAGTCCCGGTCCTGCCGTGGATTGGGAATGGTTTCGATCTGTCTGCTGGGTTGCGTCGGCAAGTTGCCTACCTCTCTCTCAGCCGCGGGCGCCTTGACTTGACGCCCCCTGGACGCCAGACTGACGCCGCATGAAGCTCGACATCCACGTTCCTTCCATCGACGGCGCCGTCAGGGCCGAGATCCGATCAATCGAAGACGGCAGCTCATGGTCGGCCTACCTCGTCGTCATCGGCGGCGTCGCGCTGGCGGATGCCTGTCTGGTGCTGGCGCGCTCGGGCGCGCCGCTCCGTTTCAGCGGCGAGACGGCCGAGGCCGCCGAAACCCGGGCCAAGGAATACGTCCAGGCCCACTACCGGGTCGCGCGCATGATCTGGTGAACCCGGGTGCCCGCCTGCCGCGGCGGCCCTGTCAGGTCAGCCGCAAGCTGTACTCCAGGACCTCGCTGAGCCTTCGTATCTTGGTGGCCCGGTCCAGGCGCTCCTCGCGGGGCGCGAGGAAATAGCGATCCAGGCTGTTCCGGAGATTCCACTCCAGCACCTCGATGCATTGCTCGGTGACGTCCCGCTCGAGCCGCCGGCGTCGCTGCTGGCGGACCTTGCCGATCTCTACGACGCGCGCCATGACACAAGGGTCCCCACACTAGAAACAGAAGTGCGGCCTGTCAAGTCGCGGGCTGCTGCTGGGTGACGCAGTGGATGCCCCCGAGCCCGAGGATCAGCGCCCGCGCGTCGATCCCGGCCACCCGGCGGCCCGGGAACAGCGGCGCGAGCGTGTCCAGGGCGGCCCGATCTCTGGGCCCGCCGTAGAGCGGCACCAGCACCACTCCGTTGGCGACATAGAAGTTCGCGTAGCTGGCGGGAAGCCGGGCGCCGTCCGCCGTCACGGGATCGGGCTGCGGCAGCGGGACCACCCGGAGCGGACGGCCGCGCAAGTCCTCGGCGGACGCCAAACAGCGGAAATTCTCCTGGAGCGCCCGGTGGTTCGCGTCCCGGGGATCCTCTTCCACCACGCACACGACGGTATCCGTGCTCACGAAACGCGCCAGGTTGTCGATGTGTCCGTCGGTGTCGTCCCCTACCATGCCGGCAGGGAGCCACAGGACGCGCCGGAGCCCGAGGGCGGACCGCAACACCGCCTCGATGTCCTCCCGTGTCCGGCCGGGGTTGCGGTTCGGGTTCAGAAGGCACTCCTCGGTGACGAGGCAGAGGCCGGCGCCGTCGACGTCGATGGAGCCTCCCTCCAGCACGATTTCCGGAGCGAACACCCGCAGACCCAGGGCCTCGTTGATCCGCTGCGGCACGGCGTCGTCCGCCACGTAGTCCGGGTACTTCAACCCCCAGGCGTTGAACCGCCATTCGACCAGGGCCTCGGACCCGCCCGCGGCGGTGACGAAGGTCGGCCCGTAGTCCCGGATCCACACATCGACGGTGGGGATGCGATGGAAGAGGACCCGGCGCGTATCGACGCCGGCGCGCCCGAGACGCGCCGCCGCCGAGGTTTCGGAAGCCGCGTCGTCGACCAGCAGACGGACCCGCTCGCCGGCGGTGAGCGCCCGGATCATCTCGATCCAGGTCTGCCGCACCCGCTCGAGGTCGTGGGGCCAGGTGTCCTGGTTGTGGGGCCACGCGAGCCACGTGGCGGCATGGGGCTCCCACTCCGCCGGCATCCGGCAACCCGCCGTCCGGGGATCCGCCAGATCGTGCCTCACGAATCAGTCCAGCAGTTGCCGGGTCAGGCCGCCGTAGGCGTCGACGCGCCGGTCCCGGAGAAACGGCCAGTTGTGGCGGGCTTCCGCCACGGCGTCGAGGTCGCAATCCACCAGCAGGGTTTCGGGCCGGTTCCTGCCTGCCCGGGCCAGCACCCGGCCGGAAGGGTCGGCGGCAAAGGAGCTGCCCCAGAAGGCGATCCGTTCCTCGCGCCCCACCCGGTTGACCGCGGCCACGTAGACGCCGTTGGTCACCGCGTGGGAGCGCTGCACCAGCTCCCACGCTTCGAGCTGGGCCTGACGCGCGGCCCGGGTCTCGCCGGCGCCCCAGCCGATGGCGGTGGGGTAGAAAATGATCTCGGCCCCGCCCAGGGCGGCCAACCGCGCCGCTTCCGGAAACCACTGGTCCCAGCAGATAAGCACGCCCACATGGGCGTAGCGGGTGCGGAAGGTCCGGAAACCCAGGTCGCCGGGGGTGAAATAGAACTTCTCGTGGAAACCCGGATCATCCGGTATGTGCATCTTGCGGTACTTGCCCAGGATCGCTCCGTCCGCGTCGATGACCACCGCGGTGTTGTGATAGACGCCCGGCGCCCGGGCCTCGAACACGGAGGCCACGATGACGACCTCCAGTTCCCGCGCCAGGGGACAGAAACGCTCGGTGGTGGGTCCGGGGACGGATTCCGCCAGGGAAAAGGCCTCCGTCTCCTCGGACTGCGGGAAATACCGGGAACGGAACAGCTCCTGGACGCAGACGATCCTGGCGCCGGCCTGGGCGGCGAGCCGGATACGCCGCGCGGCGGCGGCGAGGTTGCGGTCCGGGGCCGGAGCCGCCCTGGACTGCAGTAGACCCAGGGTGACGTGGCGGTTGGTCATGGGGATCACGGCGCCGGCGCTCCGCTCGCGAAGTTTCGCGGGAGTTGCGGGGCCGGGGCCGCCTACGCCGCCTGGCGGCGGTTCATGGGCACGTAGTCGCGGACGTCGGAGCCGAGGTAGAGCTGGCGCGGGCGCGCGAGCTTCTGTTCGGGGTCCTCCAGCATCTCGATCCACTGGGCGAGCCAGCCGGAGGCCCTGGCGATGGCGAAGAGCACCGGGAACATGCTCACGGGCAGTCCCATGGACTGGTAGATGAGCCCGGAGTAGAAGTCGACGTTGGGGTAGAGCTTCCGCTGGATGAAGTAGTCGTCCTCCAGGGCGATGCGTTCGAGCTCCAGGGCGATATCCAGCAACGGATTGCGCCCGGTCACCTCGAACACCTCGTCCGCCACCCGCTTGATGACCTTCGCCCGGGGGTCGTAGTTCTTGTAGACCCGGTGCCCGAAGCCCATGAGGCGCCCTTCACCCGCCTTCACTCCCTTGATGAACTCCGGAACCTTGTCCTTGGAGCCGATCTCCGCCAGCATTCGCAGCACCATCTCGTTGGCGCCGCCGTGAAGCGGCCCGTACAGCGCGGAGGCGGCGCCTGCCAGGGCGGAGTAAGGATCGGCCTGGGAGCTGCTGATGCTCCGCATGGCGTTGGTGCTGCAGTTCTGCTCGTGGTCCGCGTGCAGGATGAAGAGCACGTCCAGTGCCTTTTCCAGCACCGGGTCCGGCGAATACTTGAGCTCCGTCATCTTGTAGAGCATGTTGAGGAAGTTGCCGGTGTAGCTCAAGTCGTTGTCCGGATAGGCGTAGGGAAGCCCCATGCTGTGGCGATAGACGAACGCCGCCAAGGTGGGGATCTTGCCCATCAAGCGGAAAATCTGCCTGCGCCGGGACTCCGGATCGAACATCTGCTTGGCGTCCGGATAGAAGGTCGACAACGCCGCGATGGAGCTGATCAACATTCCCATGGGGTGCGCGTCGTACTTGAAGCCGTCGATGAACTTCTTGATGTTCTCGTGGAGCAGCGTGTGGTGGTTGATGCTCCAGCTCCAGTCGTCCAACTCGGCGGTTGTGGGCAGCTCGCCGTGGAAGATCAGGTAGGTGGTCTCCAGGTAGGTGCTATCCTCCGCCAACTGCTCGATGGGGTAGCCGCGGTAGCGCAGGATGCCCACGTCGCCGTCGATGAACGTGATGCGGCTGTGGCATGAGGCCGTGTTCAGAAAGCCCGGGTCGTAGCTCATCAGGCCGAAATCGCCCTCCGAAGCCTTGATCTGTCGAAGGTGGGCAGCATTGATGGCGCCGTTCTCGATGGGGATCTCGTAGGATGTCCCAGTCCGGTTATCCGTCACGGTCAAGGTGTCTGCCGTCATACGTCGTTCCTCTTCCTGTGCATTTTGCGAAGTAGCTTCTTAGAACATCCCCGGTGAGGGGTCAACCCATAATTCGGGCCGTTTCGCTTGACAGATCGGCCGGTGTCCGTTCTCGAAAAACGGCCTCTGAACGGGTGTTGGGGCACCCGGATTCACGCTCCGGCAAGCCGCATGCCGCCGTCCACCGGAAGGATCGCGGCGGTGACGTGGGAGGCCGCCTCCGACGCCAGATACAGCGCCGCCCGTGCCGCGGAGACGTCATTCCGGGCGTTCAGCTCCGGGCGTATTCCCGCACCGCGTCGTCGTCCAGGACCATCCCGTGCCCGGGGGTCTCCGGCAGCGTCACCCAGCCGTCCTCGGGCTCGGGCGGGTCCTTGTAGATGGCCCTGGCCATGTGCCAGTCGTTCACGTGGAACTCGGTGCGCCAGCCGTTGGGCACGGCGGCGTGCAGGTTCATGTCGTAGTAAGCGCCGTTGCCGATGGGCAGGTCGAAGGCCTGGGCCACCGCCGCCGCCTTCATGCCCATGGTGAAGCCGCCGACGGAGCCCACCTGCATGTTGAGAAAATCAACGGCGCCGGCCCGCGCCAGCCCCGCCAGCCCGTAGAAGTCCTCCCATTGGCCGGCGGCGATGGGAATCGAGGTATGGCGCCGCAGCGCCGCCAGCCGGGCCGGGTCGTTGCGAAGGATGGGCTCCTCGAACCACATGAGGTTGTAGGGCTCCAGCCGCTTGCACCAGCGCAGCGCCGCGTCGTAGCGCAGCAGGCAGGCGGCGTCCACCATGAGTTCCACCTCGCCCCCCACGGCTTCCCGCACCGCCCGGACCCGGCGCTCGTCCTCCGACGGATCGTCCTCGCGGTGCGCCCCGCTGGCGCCGCGCATGTCGATCTCGCCGTGGATGTTGACCCGGCCGACCATCAGCTTGAGGCGCTTGTGGCCGCGCTCCACCCAGTGCCGCGCCGCTTCCACCAGGGCGTCCCGGCCGTAGCTCCGGACCCCGAACGTGAAATAGCAGGGCACGGACTGCTGTGCCCCTCCCAGGAGGCGCCACACCGGCAACTCGTAGAGCTTGCCCCTGATGTCCCACAGCGCGATGTCGATGGCGCTCACGGCGGCGTTCCACACGCCGGGCTCGGCCCGCGGGTTGAAACGCCAACGCATCTCGTGCATCAGGCGCTCGTTCTCCAGGGGGTCCCGGCCCAGCAGGAAGGGCGTCAGATCCGACTCGATAAACCGCAGGATGGCGGAACCCGGGCCGTGGCCGATTTCGGCCGTCCCGGTCAGCCCCTGGTCGGTCTCCACCCATACCAAGTCCACGGAGGCGCTTCGGCGTTCGTGGAACGGCAACTCCAGGGGAATGTTCGAGAGCCGCCGGGTCTTGATGGCGCTGATCTTCATGACGTCGGGTCTCCTTCGGTGTGCTGGTGGCCTGTGTCGAAAGCCTGGTGCGTGCCGTTGGCGGCGTTGACCACGTCTACCCCCACACCTGCCGCGCCGTCTCCACCACCCGCTCGAGCTTCCGTTTCTGGTCGTCCGGGGTCACGAGATTGCCCACCACGTCCGAAGAGAAGCCGCACTGCGGGCTGATGGCCAACTGCTCCAGCGGCAGGAAGCGGGAGGCGTCCTCGACGCGCCGGCTCAGGTCGTCCACGCTCTCGAGCTCGGGGACCTTGGTGCTCACCAGCCCCAGCACCACCACCGTGCCCTTGCGGACGAACCGCAGCGGCTCGAATCCGCCGGCCCGCCCGGTGTCGTACTCCAGCAGCAGCCGGCGGTGCTTGAGTCCTGCGAACAACCGTTCCGCCACCGCGTCGTAGGAGCCCTCCCGGTGCCACATGCTGCGCTGGTTGCCCCGGCAGAGATGGATCCCGGAGACGGCCTCGCCGAAGGCTTCGAGGATCCGGTTGTCGGCGGCGATGGATCGCTCCAGGTTGGCGTCCGGGTCTTCCCCCCGCTGCCGCATGGCCTCCAGCGACGGCTCGTCGACATAGGCCGTGTAGCCCGGCGCGTCGATCTGGATGTAGCGGCAGCCGGCCTCCGCCAAGCCCGCCACCATAGCCTTCTCGATGGCCACGACGTCGTCAAGAAACTCCTCGACGGTGGGATAGATGTCGCGCGAGTTCTCGTGGTCGAAGCGCTGGCTGATGCGGTCGGGGCCCACCAGCGCCACCTTGGCGGGGGTGTGGGCCACGGTGCCGAGGTAGCGGTATTCTTCCAGCGGCAGGTTCCGCGCCAAGCGCAAGCGATCCACCGCCGGCAGCCGGTGCCAGACCGGCACCTGGGGGTTCACGTCGCGCTGAACGTCCCAGCGCCGCAGCGCCGTGCCGCCATGGGACTGGCGTTCCAGGATCTCCATGCGGGCCGACCCCGAACGAAACCCTTCCACGCAGGCGCCGAAGCTGTCCTGAAAATTAAGCCTGCGGAACTCGCCGTCGGTCACCACCCCCAAGCCCAGGCCCTCCTGCAGCGCCACGGCCGCGCGGATTTCCTCGTCCTCCACCTCCCGCAATCCGTCCGCATCCAGCTCGCCCGCCTCGAAACGGCGCCGCGCCTGCTTGAGCCGCTCAGGCCGTAGCAGGCTTCCCACCACATCGGTCCTCATGGTCGCCAGTTCGCTCATCTCCACCCTCCTCGACGGACCCTGTCCGGCGTTCGGCTCCGGGCGTCCTCCAACCCGGTGCAACCACACCGTCTGCTCCATGAGCATGGCGTCTGTCAAGCCCTTGAAGTGCTTGCCCGGCTGCCTCGCGCCTCCGATGCCGCGGCGCTCGCGACAGGAAGGTGCCGGAGAGCGACCGCGGGTGCGGGCTCGCCGGCGACAGGCAGGAGGGCGCCTCGATGAGCGGTGCCTGAGTCTGGCTTCCTCTATCCCGTCTTGGACTCGGACGATCTTCCGGCCCACGCATACCAACGCCTCAGGCAGTCATTGGCGATGCCCACCGGCAGGCGTCCGGCCGCGGGAGTGATCTGCGCGCGGAGCCGCAGGTCGTCCTCGTCGAGAACCGGGCGGTCGTCGAGATAGCCGGTCTCGGCCAGATAGAGCTGGAGTCTTTCCACGTTGCTCTTCCGAAAACCCCGCAGGCGCGGGTCCTGGTTCCCGTCGAGCGCGGCGACGAGCCTCTTGGCGTCGCCTTCCAGGTCCCGCGCAATGGCGACCACGTCATCGAGATAGCGGTCGGTCAGGGCCTCGCTCTCCTCCAGGACTTCACGACCGACGGTCCGGCCCCTGCCCTGCAGCCACAGCTCGCAGAACGCCTTCAGGAGGTCCAACCGGGCCGTGATGTCCGCGGGAGAGATGGACAGGGAGCCCAGCCTCTCGGCCAGCGACGTGCCTGCAACCGTCCTCCACTGTCCCGCTCGCTCGATGCCGTTCAGGAGACAGTCGTACAACAGATCCGGATCGTCCCACAGGACGTAAAAGAAATGCTGCGCCGCGTAACCGAGTTCCGGACGGAACGCGGGCACGTCGAGCGCCGCGCCATATTCCTCGGGCGACCGTCCATCGGGCGCCGGAACCGTGGGGCCGGGGTCGACCCGGAGCGCCTGAGGCCCTCCGACGCTGACCGCCTTCGTTCGTATCAGGCCCAGATCGATCTCGGCGGCGATGTCGCAACCTTCCTTGCCGAGCGCGTCCCGGATACGGTCGATGTCAAGAGGATCGCTGGTCAGATAGAATATCTGGCGGCCCTGGTCCCTTGCCACGCGCCCAAGGCTCCGCACCATGGCCTCGAATCGCCGGGGGTCGCTCTGGTCCAGCGCTTCATCGAGAAACAGCGGCAGGATCTTGCCCTGTTCCACTTCTTCGGCGAACGCAAGGCGCGCCGCGAGCAACAACTGGACCCGGGTCCCGTCCGACAGTTCATCGAGATCCTGCGCCTCTCCGCCGCGCGATTCGCGGGCGAACAGCCGGGGGGCGTCGCCGTCCTTGCCCAGCTCCAGCTTGTAGTTGTGGTGGGTGAACTCGAAGAAATGATCCCGTGCGCGTTCGAACACACGGGGCATCCGGGTATGTTCATATTCCTCTTCGACCGAGTCCATAAGGAATCCGCCGGCCTTCGCGTACAGCGCATCGTTCCGGAGCTCGCTCAATTTCACGCGGGCGGCTTCACGGACGGCGATGAGATCCTGCATGCCCTTGCCGCTCCTTGCCTCCTCCATCCCCGCGGTGATCTCGGCGACCTCGTTCCTCAATTCGCCGGCTCTCGTCTCCAGGTCCGAAAACTCATCCTTGAGCCGCTCGAGGGACGGGACGTCGGATTCGGTCCATTCACCGGCCCCGGCCTGGGCAAGCTCCGCGCGGTCGAGGTCGATCTGCCCTTCCAGGCGCGTCTTTTCCCCGATCAGCTCGCGATAGCCCTCCAGTGAGCCCGCCAACGACCGGAGGCCGTTCAGGTCGCCTTCGCCGAGGCCCGCCTCCGCATAGATTCGCCGGATGGAGTGGAGCGCCGCCTCCCGGTCCGCGGCATTCTCTTCGATCTGGGCCGTCATGGTCCGTTCGTCGTGGAGCGCCTGCTCCAGCCGCGAGTTCCGATCCGCGAGGTGATGGATTCGCGCCTTGGCGATTGCGCCATCTTCCAGCTCCGGTTCGCCACTCGCTTCGAGCACGCCGGCCAGACCGGACAGCAACCCGCCATGCCTTTGCTCAAGGGCTTCCAACTTGCCCGCCGCGGCTTCGTCATCGCGACGGGCCAGGCGCAGTTGGTCGAGAGCGCGCGCGTAGTCGACCAGCTCCGCGTCCGGCGGGAGCGTATTCAAGCCGAGTTCTTCCTTGATCTCCTGCCTGCGGGCATCGAGCGCCGCTTCCGGTTCGGACAGACCCTCCAGCTCGGTCTCAAGCCGCTGCCGTTCCAGTTCGCGGTCGCGCGCCTGCCCCATGGAGACCTCGATGTCCGCGGTCTCGCGCTTCAGGCTGCTCAGGCGCGACTCCACGGACGGGAGATTCCACTCGCTCGGTTCTTCCAGGCCCAGTAGGTCGTATGCCGCCCGGGCGGCCCGTCTGGCGTCTTGGGAACGGCGCCGATCGCCCAGAAGCAATACCGCCATGGTGGTCCCCATGCCGGCTCCGATACCCATGCCCGCGAGCAGTTGCGCGAGCACACGGAGCCGGGGCGCAGGGTTCGACGCCAGGGAGCCTTCCAGGCCCGGAACTTCAAGCAGCCCCGGGGGCGGAGCGACGAAAACCAACCCGGCGCCGGCCAACATCAACGCGATGGCGAGCAGGAGCCAGGGCCACCGGCTACGGACCCTGACAGCGGCGTCTTCGGGTTCCGGCACGCGCAGCCAAGCGTGCAGGGTCTCCACTCCGCCGCGGAATCTTTCAAGCTCGCGCTCGTGGTCCTGGGCCGGACCGAAGCGATCGAGCTGACGCAGCCGTTCCCGGATGGCGGCGGCCCGGGCCGAATGCTCCTGGCTCGAACGGAGAAAGGCGAACAAGTCTCTATGCTCGGAGAGGGTGAACGCGGGCGCGCTGACGCCGCCGCCGACGGCGGAGAGGGCCGCGGCCAGCGCTCTACGGGTGGCGTTCCGCTCGGTGGTTGCGGCATCGAGCTCCAGTTCGATGCGGCTCAACTCGTCGGCGTTCTCGCGCCAGGCCGCAAGGTCGGTCTGGTTCATGGGGCTGTCAAGCCCGGTTTGCCGGCGGGCCTCGCGCGTCCTGCCCAATTCCTGTTCCAGGAAACGCATCCGTTCCGCCAGCATGTCCGCCTGCTGCTGGTATCGTTCGACCTCCTCGACCTCCTTGCCGGTCAGCTTCGCCAGCACCCGGGGCAAAGCCTCGATCCGCCCGATGATCCCGGCCAGTTCTTCGCGCCGGCGCGCAAGGCCGATGGCGCGCTCCACGAAAACCACCCGGCGCGCGGCGTCCTCGGCCTCATGGAGCTGACGCCGCAAGCTGGCCAACTCATCCGCCCGGCGCTGGAGATTGGCGTGCCTGACGGCGGCTTTCTGCACCTCGTCGGACGCGCTGCCGAAATCACGGCGCTGGCGGCGGCGAAGGTGGACGGACACGCCGGAGAACAGGTCGGACGCGATCTTGTGCAGATCGAATCCGCCGGATGTCTGCCGGCGGATCTCCGCGGCGACGTCGGCGGCGCCGTCCCGAGACGGCTCGATGAGATCCCGAAGGCGCAGAAAGAAACAGCGGTGGTTGTGGGACGGGGGAAGGTTTGGAGAAACGTTGCGCTCGACGCCGCGTTGCCAGGTTGCGCGCCGCCCGTTGCGCTGCCCCCACCATGACTCGCCGTCCCATTCGAACTCGGCGGCCACCGACGTCAGCGGAGAAGGATGGAGGTCTTCCCAGTACAGTCCCTCAAGGGCGCGGCAGACGCTCGACTTGCCGATCCCGTTGGGTCCGAACACGACGTGAAGACCCGCTCCCGCCGCTTCAATCTCGTAGGGCTGGCTGATGCCCGGCAGCCGGTTGATGGCAAGGCGCTTCAGCTTCACGTCGGATCGCCGCGCGCGCCTCGTCGAGGAGCGCCTTCGATGGGTCATCGTCGCGCTGGAGCATCCGCAGCCGCTGGCCTGGGGACATCGTGCAGGAAACCACGCCGCTCCTCCGCCTTCTTGTCACCGTCACGGGTGAAGGTCAAGGGCGAGTCCGCCATTCCCGCGAAAGCGGGAATCCAGGGGGGCACGTCGATGGTCGACTCGCTTCAGAAGCGCAGGGCGTAGAGGGGCACATGCACTTCATCGGACGAGAGTCCGCCATGGTTGCCCTTGTGAACCCGGGCCTTGGTCAACGAAGCTGTCACGCGGAAGGCGTAGTCGTCCCGGGCCAACAGAACGTAGTCGCCGACCCGGCCGCGCAAGGCGGGATGGGGGCGGCCGGGCCCCAGGAGCCCGCTTTCCAGAAGCTCCTCTCCCGAAATGCAGACACACGCGGCCGCCAAGTGCCGCGCCACCACCTCGTGGAAACGCTTCTCTCGCCCCGCGCGAACGAAGCAGGAGACCTGCCGGCCATCCCCCGAGGGCAACAGGGCGAGGCAGTCCAGCAAACCCGGCACCGCGGCCAACTCCACGCGGTTGGGCGGCGGCGCGTCCACGACCCCGTGGTCCGCGGTCGCCAGCAGCAGGGTCCCGGTTCCGGCCAGCCCCGCCGCGAGGCGTCCGAGGGACACGTCGATCTCGGCCAGGTGGCGCCGCGTCTCCGTGGCCTGGACGCCCTTGCGGTGACAAAGGGTATCGTACAGGGGCCAGTACACGTAGGCGACGCCGCGTCGGCCCTGCCGGGCGAAGCGCACGATCTGCCGCTCCATGCCCGCCAAGGTCCTGTAGGCTCCGTATCCGTTCCAGCGGGTGCCCGCGTTGGAGTAGGAACTGCGCCCCAGAGCGCCGAAAGACAGAAGCCGCTTGTGGCTGCGCACCGAGGACAGGTAGGACGGCAGCCCGAGATAACGCTTGAGGTTGAAATCGTCACCCGCCATCGGGGTTCCCGTAAGAGTCGTCCCCGGCAACACCGCGCCCACGAGGCCCAGGTCATGGAGGTGCAGATGCCAGCTCAGCACCCCGTGCTCGGCGGGAGTGGCTCCGGTCGAAAGCGTGGTTATCGCCGCCGCCGTGGTGCTGGGGAAAACCGTGGTGATGCGTTCGAACGGTTGCCTGGAGAAAAAATGCTCTCCCCCGCCCCGTGCCATGAAACGGCTCAACTGATTGAAGCCCACGCCGTCGAGGACCAGATAGACAATCCGGGAAGCGCCGCCGAATACGCCGGGATCCAGGTTCTTGAGCCCGGAATGCGGGGATGCGCCGCCCAGCGCATGGATGATGGACGAGAGCAGGTTTACGATGGAGCCGCCTTCGTAGTCGGGGAAACGAAACCCGCCGGCCGTTTGCAGACGATGAAGGATGCGGGCACTGCCATGCTGGGGCTGGGTCACAACCGGAGAAGATAGAATAGGGTGAGCTCCGGGACAACCGCTCTTGACGCACGGAGAAGGAATTTGAGATGAGAAGAGACATTCCGCAGGCAAGGGAGGAGCGGCGATGGTCATACGGGAAGTCGGTGACGGTTCCACGTACGTGAGCACACAGGAAGAGCACGCTGAACTGTCGGCGCAGTTCGCCGCCCATTGGGGCAACGACCGGTTCGCGCAACTCCGGCCCTACGACACCCTGGTGTTCGCCACCACCTACCACGACAGCGGCTATCGCGAATGGGAAGGTTTGCCACGGATGGACGTCGAGAAAGGCCGGCCCTACGGTCACCGGGAGAGAATACCGGGGTTCGAGGCGACAGAACTCACGGCCTACCGGCGAAACGTGGACTGGGTCCGCGGCCATGACATCTACGCCGGGCTGCTCGTCTCCATGCATCGCACCGGCCTGTGGCGCGGCCGCTACGACGTCCTGACCCGTCCGAAGCCGAGAGTCCGCGACCTCGGCAACAGCGTCCGGACCGTGCTCCGCGAACTCGAAGACCAACAACAACAGGACAAGGCCGCGCTCGCCGCCGGAAACGCCGGATTCGAAGACGAGCTGTGGATCAATTACCGCATGCTCCAGCTCTTCGACCTGCTGTCACTGTATTTCTGTTGTGACGGCTACGGTGACGACGGTTTCAGGGAAGAATGCCTGGCGCCCATCCCTGCCGGCTACTCGCCCGACGGCGGAGTCGAACTGCGCATCACGCCGAATCCCGACGGGTCCGTGAAGATGGCTCCCTACCCCTTCGATGTCGCGCCGCTCCGGGTCGCCGTGCGCGCGCGGCGGATGCGGTCGGGCTCGTACTCGTCCGAGGCGGACTGCCGGGAAGCCTACTACAAGACCGCTGCCACGCTGCTCCACTTCGACATCACCGCCTGAAGCCCCACGGCTGAACGCAGCCGCTGCCCAGGTCCATTCGGGTGGGGTGTCGCCGCCGGGATGGCCGTTCAACGCCACGCCGAACCCTGCCGCGCCACTTCCAGCAGGTTGTGAGCTCACAGCCGTTTTGCTTGCGACAGCCGGTCCACCTTCACCGTCTCCTTCCGCCGGGGCTCCGGGAACACGTCCGGCGTGCACAGGACATCCACCAGGACGGGTCGGGTCTGGCCCAGGCGCAGGGCTTCCGCGAAGGCGTCCTCGAGATCGGACGGTTCGGTGACCCGGATGCCGCCGGCGCCGAAGAGACGGGCATACTCATCGAACGGCGGATTACCGATGGCGTCCCCGATATAGCGCTCGTCGTAGTAGAACTTCTGGTAAGCGCGTTCGGAGCCGTAGTTGAAGTTGTTGAGGATGAAGCAGGTGGTGGGGATGCCTTCGCGCACCGCGGTCTCCAGCTCGGCGCCGTTGTAGAGAAAGGAGCCGTCGCCGCTGATGGTGACGACCGGACGTTCCGGCGCGGCGAGCTTGGCGCCCAGGCCCACGGGATAACCGATGCCGATGGCGGCGAGTCCCTGGGGGGCCAACAGGCTCCGGGGACGTTCGAAGGTCTGGTACTCGTACAGGTAGCCGGGGCCGACGCCGGCGTCGAGGGTGATGATGGCGTCCCTTGGCAGCACCTTGCGCAGGGCGGCGTGGACCCGCCGAGGGTCCAGCGGGCGGCCATTGTAGCCTGCGGCCTCGTTCCGGTGCCGCTCCTGCGCAGACCGCACCCTGGCGGCCTTCTTCACCCAGCCCGGGCGGCCGGCTCCTTTCCTCTTGATCGACCGCAGCAGAGCCTTCAGGGCGGTCCGGGCGTCCGCCTGGATGCCCACCTGCGCCGGGTAGACCCGGCCGATGTTGTTCCGGTCCTGGGCGATGTGAATCAGCTTCGTGCCGGGCGCGAAGAACTCCGGATGCCAGAACGTGGTGGTGTGGCCCAGGCTGGTGCCCACCGCCAGCACCAGGTCGGCCTCCTTGAAGAAGGCCTGGGCCTCGGGCAGCGCGCCACGGCCGATGGTGCCGAGGTAAAGGGGATGCGAGTGCGGCGCCACGTCATCCCTGCCGGTGGAGGACATGACCGGGGCCTCGAGGCGTTTCGATAACGCGACGATCTCGTCGCTGGCCTCGGACCACAGGACCCCGCCGCCGGCCAGCAGCAGCGGGCGGCGCGCCTTCTCCAGGAGGCTCACGGCCGCGGCCACGGCCGCGGACTCGGGGGCGGGTGCGGCCACCTCCCCGTGAATCAGCCCGCCCATGTCCGCCAGCTCCACGGTCTCGTTCAGGACATCCCGGGGAAGATCCAGATGCACGGGTCCGGGCACCCCGGCCATGGTGCGCTGGTAGGCTTCCCGGGTAAACGCCGCCGCCAGCTCGGGCTTGCGCACCTGCGCCGACCACTTGACCACGGGCCGGAACATGGCTTGCTGATCGATCTCCTGGCTCGAATCCCGGAACATGTCCTTCAGCATCGGCGCGCCGGTGATGACCAGCATCGGGCTCTGGGCGTGGAAGGCGTTGGCCACCCCGGTCAAGAGGTTGGTGGCGCCGGGGCCGTTGGTGGCGATGCACACCCCGGGCCGTCCGGCGATGCGGCCGTAGCCGTCGGCCATCAGGGCGGCGGCCTGCTCGTGGCGGGTGGACAGGAACTGGATGTCGTCCCTACCGTATATGCCGTCGAGAATCTCGAGCATGCACGATCCCACGACGCCAATCACCTTGCGCACGCCGAGCTGCGCCAGAACTTCCGCGACTGCATGCCCCGCGGTCATTTGCATGATGTGTTTCCTCCGGTCGTTCCGAGCGCCAGGCGGTACGGACGATGCTGTTTCGAAACCGTAAAGGAGGCGGCCGGGCAACACAAGAGCAGCGTTCCGGCTGCCCGGGGGAGAAGTTTGGCGTGGAATCCGCTGGGCGCGTCTGGTAAGATCCGTGCTGTCGCGGACCGGGGTCCCTTCCGGTTTCGTGCGAGCCTCCCCGCAGAGAGGAGAGAACACATGGAGCCCAGCGGCATCCTATTCACCGAGCGCCGGGAGCAGCCCGTCAAGCAGTGGCCGTTCCCGAGCAAGAAGGTGGGCGCGACCACCAAGGCGAAGCGCCATCCGCAGACCCGGCGGTTCATGTTCATGCGGGAAGACCACGACCGCCGCAACCTGCACGACGGTCCGGTCAATCCCGACCGCCTGGAGACCAGGGACTGGGCCGGGGTGACCCGCACGATGAAGAAGGTGGCGCTGGACATGGGGGCCGAAATCGTCGGCGTGGCGCCCATCGACGAGTTCGACTACGTGCGCGGCACCAAGCCGCCGGAAGGTCACAAGGTGGCCATCTCCTTCGCCATTCACATGGACTTCGAGGAGATGAAGCGGCTGGGTCCCTTGGCGCAGATGGAGGTGCACAAGGTCTACTACCTGCTGTCGGACGTCTCCGTCCGGTTGGCCCAGTACATCCGCTCCTACGGTTACCACGCGGTGGGATACCCCAACGAGGGCGACATCCTCTTCATTCCGGTGGCCTGGAAGGCCGGCCTCGGCGAGTTGGGACGGCACGGTTCCCTCATCACCAAG
The DNA here is from genome assembly GCA_965215605.1 of uncultured Binatia bacterium (SeqCode). Lineage (GTDB taxonomy): Bacteria > Desulfobacterota > Binatia > UBA9968 > JAJDTQ01 > JAJDTQ01. Next base: position 1,121,285 of record OZ244070.1, read on the forward strand.
AAGTTCGGCCCGAGCGTGCGGCTGGGCGCGGTGACCACCGAGATGCCGCTGATTCCCGAGGCGCAGCCGGCCAACTACGGCTTTGATGACTTCTGCCTGCGCTGCAACGCGTGCACGAACCTGTGCCCCGGCGATGCCATCGTGCCCAAGAAGCAGGACATCTTCGGCATCCTGCGCTGGCACGTGGACACGCCGCAGTGCCGGCCCTTCTTCGAGCAGTACGAGGGCTGCAAGATCTGCCTGACGGTCTGCCCCATCAACGCCCGGACCCATGTGGCACCCATGTACAAGGACCTGATGAAGGGACTCATGCGGCGCAAGATCCCCATCCGGCAACTCATCGACGAGTGGCGGACCGAAGGCTTTCAGGAGGCCGAGGAGTTCGGCGAGGGTTGGGTCCCGGAGCTCGAGGACGACGAATCGGACAACGGCCGGGAGTAGCGCCCGCCGGACCCGCCACCGCCCGCGCGAAAGGAGATTTCATGTTTTTTGAACTGCGCCAGTACAAGACCAGGCCCGGCCAACGCGACGCCTGGGTCAAGACCATGGAAGAGAAGATCCTTCCGTTCCACGCCTCCAACGGAGTCGTGGTTTCCGGCAGCTTCACCGGTCGGGACGATGACGACACCTACGTCTGGCTGCGCCGCTTCGACAGCCAGGAGCAGAAAGAAGCCTTCGCGAAGCTCATCGCGGAGAGCGACTACTGGAAGAACGAGGTGGTTCCCGACATCCAGGCCATGCTGGACCGGGAGGCCATGGTGGTCACGGCGCTCGAAGCGACCGCGCTGTCGGTCATCAACTGAGCGGCTCCCGGCCGGTCACTTCGACCCGCCCAACAGCTCGCAAAGCCCGCCGATGCTCTCTACGCCCTCCAGGCCGTCGATGAGGTCGGCAACTCGCCCGACCCGCTCAGGTTCCAGCACCCTGCCCGCGCAGGTGTCGAACTTGTGCCGCAACTCCGCCGGGGTCAGGGGCTTTTCGGGCCTGCCCCGTGAGTGGTCCACCCGCCGGCGCAACTCGCCGCCGTCCTTGAGACGGACCGTGACGTCGGCGGGACGGGCGCCGTCCGCGGTTTCCACGAGGCCATTGTCCAGCTCCATGACGATGCTTCCCGCGACGCCCCGGACCGCCGGGTCCGCCGCGGCTTCGTCCGTGAACGTATCCAGCACCAGCGCCCCGTCCACCAGCGCCCTCGCCAGAATGTAGGGCATGCTGAACTTGGACTCGATGCCGTTGGCCGGCAACGCGTTCATGATCCGGTCGAAGACCTGGGACGTCACGCCCACCCGCATGGAATCCACCTGGTCCGGCCGAAGACCTTCCTGCCGCAGCTCCAGCACGGCGTCCACGGCGGAATGAGTCAGGCCGCCGCAGGGATACGGCTTGACGCTGACGCCGATGCCGGCGAGGTCGAAGCCGCGGCCGAGAGTCTCGAACGGGCCAGGGTCACACTCAAGCCCGCGGCCAAAGCAGTCGAACACCCCCTTGCCCTCCTCGAGCGCCGCCGGGCTGGAAGTGAGACCTTGCCCGGCGAGACGCGCGGCCATCACGCCATTCTGGGCCGCCAGGCCCGAGTGCAGCGGCTTGGTCATGGTGGCGAAGTTCCACACCATTCCCGACGCCATGGAAGCGGCAATACCCAAGGCATTGCGCATGGCGCCCGCGTCCAGGCCCGCCAGCCGTGCGCAGCAGGCCGCGGCCCCTACCGTTCCAAAGCTCGATGTCGCGTGCCAGTGGCCGTGCGTGGAGAGTTGCGGCATGGAACGGGCCAGCCGGGACACCACCTCGAAACCGGCCACGTAGGCGGCGAGGACGTCCCTGCCGCTGGCCGCCGTCGCCTCCCCCATGGTCAGCACCGCCGGGATCAGGCCGGCGGTGGGTTGACCCATGAGATAGCTGTGATCGAAGTCCAGGGCGTGCGCCGAGGTGCCGTTGCACAGCGCGGCCAAGGAGGCCGAGGTCTGGAAACCCTGGCCGATGACCGTTGCCTCGGCGGCCCCGGATTCCTGCCGCGCCAGCGTGCCGCAGATGCACGCGCTCTCCTCCTCGGAGCCCGCCAGCGCAACGCCGACGCAGTCGAGGACCGCTGCCTTCGCCGCATCGACGACGTCTGGCGGCAGCTTGTCGAAATCATTGTCGACGACGAATGCCGCGATCCTGTCTGCAAGCCCGTCCATGGTGTATTCCTTTCAAACGGAGCGGACGCCGTCACAGCCATCCGAGAAACCGGAACAGCCCCGGCCGGTCGGTGAATTCGTTGATGGGGAGACGCTCCAGAAACAGAATTCCCTTGGGCGTCACGGGCGGCACCTGCGAACGCACCGTGTAGGACCCGCCGGTTTCGGTCAGGCGAAAACCGTCGTTGGAGAGGTCCACGAAACCCTTGCGGCAGAGCAGGTCGAGGGCCGCGCGTTGCCTTTCGTCGAAGCGCATCTCGATGTCTCCCGCCCTGAAAGTACGCACCAAGCCCGCGAGCAATGCTACAGCCTTTGAATCCTTCATCGAGGCCCCATTCGTTCACGCTCGCGCGTTGGACACCGGCTCCTTCCGAGGTCAAGACTCTTCTTGGAAACGTTCGTACACATCGAGATCGAACAACCGCGCCGACACGATTTCCGACATGGGGACAACGATCCGAAAATCGTTCAAATCATCAAGTCGCTCCTCCGACACTTCCCGCTCCTCGTTCCATTCCCCAGACTCATCCAACTCATCAAGCCATTCCCCAATGATGTCGGAATAGTAGGTCGTGATTCTCAATTCTTGACTGCCAGGTTCTCGATATCCACTGGCCAGCGGGACAAGGGCGATGTCAGATTCCCCGTGGGCCTGGAGTCCGCTATTGAGGGCCAATCCTATGTAGGACTTCCCCGTACGTAGTGAAAGCTCGACAAATAACTGCCGTTCTGTCGATTCCGCGAGAAGTAGTTCTATCAGGTCGCCCTTGTCCCGTGCCGCCTGTCTGGTGGCCGTTCCTTTGCCATGGAAGCGATTCAAGATCAGTGGCGACGCGACCCCCAACATCGCACTCAATACAGCGGTGCCAGAGTAGGAGAAAGGTACGAAGGACTGCCACAATGCACCGCCATACGGACACACATGGAATCCTAGTGAAGCGATGACGTATGCAACGACAACCAGGACCGCACCGGCGATCGCGGCCTGAAAGAAGAGATGATAACCGGACGCGCGTGCTGCGTTGAAACGCGTCCAGTTGCAATGCGTGAGGAACCAATAACCCCCGAGTGCGGGAATCAGCAGCCAACCCAAGGCCAAGGTGCTTGCTCGATGGAGGAGCTAGATCGCGCCCGCAATTGCGTACGCGAGGCTAGTCTGAGGTATTTTCCGAGGCCTTCCGTTCACGCTGCCTGTTGGCGAAGTCCGCCATCTTCTTGACTGCGTCCCGCCCGCGTGTACTCCGCAGGAGTTCGTCAGCCTGGACGTAACGCTCGCCCCGAGATGTGTAGTAGACTCTCGGACGGTCTGCCTCTGGTTCCTTTTTCCCCATGATCGGAATCCTCCGTACACCACCGTCTATATACTCATCCCCTCGGCTTATCAATCAGCGCTCAGAAGCCGAGTTTCACTACGCGCCCTGTTCAGGCTCCCGGTTCCCCCGCCCCGAGGTGGCGCCGAGGACCGTAGTGGCGGCGCTGATCATGGACGTGATGTCGCTCAGATTCGCCGGAACGATGAGGGTGTTGCCTTCCTTGGCGAGGTTGCCGAACCGCTCCAGGTAGTTCTCGGCGACCCGGAGCTGCATGGCCTTGTCGCCGCCCTCCGTGTCCAGGGCTTCCGCGACCTTCTTGAGCCCTTCGGCGGTGGCGCCGGCCACCGCCAGGATGGCCGAGGCCTCACCTTCAGCCTCGTTGATCTGCCGCTGCTTGGCCGCTTCCGAAGCCTTGATGACCTGCTGCTTCTCGCCTTCGGCCTCGTTGATCTTGGCGTCCCGTTCGCCCTCCGACGACAGCACGGTGGCGCGCTTCTCGCGCTCCGCCCGCATCTGCTTCTCCATGGCGGAGAGCACGTCCGACGGCGGGTTGATGTTCTTGATCTCGTAACGGAGGACCTTCACGCCCCAGGGATCGGACGCATGGTCGAGCTCCTCGACCACCCTCAGATTGATGTGCCCCCGCTCCTCGAAGGTCTTGTCCAGCTCGATCTTGCCGATCTCGCTGCGCAGCGTGGTCTGGGCGAGCTGGGAGATGGCGAAGACGTAGTTGCCGATGCCGTAGGACGCTCTTGCCGGATCTACCACCTGCATGTAGAGAACGCCGTCCACCCCCACCTGGACGTTGTCCGAGGTGATGCAGATCTGCTCCTCGATATCCAGCGCGTGCTCCTTGAGGCTGTGGCGGTAGGCGACACGCTCCAGGAACGGCACCAGGATGTTGAACCCCGGGCCGAGTGTGCGCGAGAACTTCCCGAGATTCTCGACGACGTACGCGTTCTGCTGAGGCACCACCACCGCCGTCTTGATCAGCACTATCAGCACCACGAGGACGATAACGCCCGTGGTGATCAGAAAACCCATATCCATCTACTTTCCTTCCTCGGGTTCGTTCACCCTGTCGCCCGGCAACCCCTCGATGGACAGATTCAGGCTGTCTCTGCCCACAACCCGCGCCTGGGCGCCTGCCATGATCGGCGCCGGGCCCACGTTGACCGCGGTCCACTGCGTGCCCTGGAAGCTGACCCGGGTCTGTGCGCCGAGAGGCACGTCTTCACCCACGGATACGATCCGGCCGGCCACCGTGTACTCGAAACCCGGCAGACCGCCGCGGATCCGGTCGTAGAGCTTCCCCCGGAACCACACCATGGACACCACCGCCAGGATCGCGAATGCCAACAATTGACCCCAAACGGGAAACTCCACTCCCGCCAGGCCGATGAGCCCGACCAGGACCGCGGCGGCCCCGACGAAGATGAGGTAGAACGCGGCGTCGACGGCCGTCAACTCCACACCCATCAAAAGGATTCCAAGACTCAACCAGCCCCACCAAGGCATGTCCCTGCTCCCGCGCGTTGGGCCGTCTTCGGCTTCTTCGGCAGCGACCATCCTCCGTCCACGGCGACGGTCGCTGCCGGTATTGGTTTGGCCCCCTGATACGAGTATGCTCGTTTACATGGGTCGGATCAATCCCGCCAAGGAGGTGCTGTCGTGACGTCACCGGATCAGTTCATCGACGAGTTGTGGGATTACGCAAACCAGGTGCCAATGGTGGAGCACCCTTGGTTCAAGGGTATCGTCGACCACCGGTGGAGCCGCGAACAGATCGTCCTGGGGGAGGTGCAGCACTATCTCCGGGTCCGCACCAACCCCATCTACTTCGGCTACATGGCAGTCAACGCGGTGGCGAACCGGGAACAGGGGTTGGCGGACGTGGTGCTCGAGAACTTCATGGAAGAGCTGTCGGGCGACCGCAGCCACGTGGACATCATGTACCAGTTCCTGGAGGAAGCCGGGATCTCGCGCGACGAAGCCGACAACGCCGAGCCCACGCCCGGCACGCTGGCGGCCATCGAGATGATCATCGGCTGCTGCCAGCGAAGGTCCGCGCTGGAGGGCGTGGCCATGCTTGCGTTCGTCGAAAGCCAGCACGGCGGCCCCGACGGCGCGGCCGCCCGGGTCTACAAGGAGTTGGCGGGATACTACGGCTTTTCGGAACGGCAAGTGGAGACGTACCGCATCCATGCGGAACAGGACGTGGGGCACGGCTCCCGGCAGATCGATACCCTTTGCCAAGCCGCCGCCGATCCGGAGGTCCGGGAACGGATCCGGCGCGCCGTGAAGCTCGGCATCACCGCGTTCACGCTGGAGTGGGACGGCCACGTCCAGGCCATGACCGGGCGGCGGGACTTCTGGCCCGGCGTCCGGCCCTTCGACCCACGTCAGGCGGAGAACAGCCTGCCGCGGGCACGGCAAGCGCAAGCGCGGTAGAGCACGAACTACCCCACCCTGCGTGGATTCCCGCCCCCCGATGGGGTCGAGGGCATGCTTTCGCGGGAACGACGTACCGGGACAGGCGAGGCGGGCCGCCTTAGAGCGGCCAGTCGTCCGGCAGCGGCGCGCGCAGCTTCTGGTACTCGGGGTCGTCGCCGCAGGTCTCACCCACGCCTTTCAGCGTCGCGACGAGGTCGTCGAGTTCCATGCCCAATGTGTTGGAGACCATACCCGCGGTCTCTTCGAAGCCGAGGCCTCAATTCCCGTATCAGCCGCCCATGCGCTTGAAGATGTATATCTCCCGTTCGGTCATGCTTTCCCCTCCAAACCGCTAATCCACGTCTTCAGTCCCATCCATGTCAACCGTCAGACATTCACGGCATTCGGTTGACGTTCCGGCTCGGAAAAACCGACTCGTTGAACCGTCACCAGATCGGTCTCGGCCGCGGGCGCCCCATCCCTTGCGAAGCGCACGGTCATGCGCGCCAGTATCCGCCAACGCGCCCCTTGCCATTCTACCGTAGTGATCAGGAACGCATTCTCCACCACGTCCCTACCGTTGCAAGCTACCACGGCCTCCAGATGCGTGCTGCCCGACGGCGCCACGCGGACAGGGTCCAGCTCCATGAGGCCGCTGAGAAACTTCCCGTGCGGGAAGCGGGCGTCCAGCAACCGCGTCTCGGAAGAGGTCAGGTTGTCGATGCGCCAGACGATGCGCCAATCCCGGCCGCTCCGGGCGCAGGACGTCTGTGTGACCCGGACCCGCGGTTCGCCGGCTTCCTGCCCTGCACGCGGTCGCGCACCGCTCATGAACCGTTCCCCCTGCGAGGCTGCCCGGGCCGGTACTCCGCGGCGGCGATGCGGTCGGGGAACTCGATGTCCGCGTTGCGGCAGGCGTCGACGATGAGCTTCGAGCCCCAATCCTGACCCGGGTGCACGGGATCCAGGCGGCTGCCCTTGACCCGGTCGATGATGGAGATGTCGGTTGCGGCATCCACCCGGGTGGCCACGGCCCACAACACCTCCTCCTCGTCGTACACGTCGATGTCCGCGTCCACGACGATGACGTGCTTCAGCAGCTCCGTTCCCGTAAACGCGGCCATGGCCGCGAGCTTGGCCTCGCCCTCGCAGCGCTTGTCGATGCTGATGTAGCAGTGGAACCGGCCGGCGCCGCTCAGCGGCAGACAGACCGACTGGACCGTGGGCACCACCGCCTGGACCTTGCGGTAGATGCTGCCCTCCTTGGGAACCGCCCCCAGCAGGCGGTGGTCCCGGTGTCCCGCCAGAATATCCATGCACCAGGCGCCCCGGCGATGGGTGATGGCGGTGACCTCCACCACCGGTGACTCCCCCGCGCCGCCGTACAAGCCGGTAAAGTCTCCGAAGGGCCCTTCCATCTCCCGCTGGTGCGGGAGTACCCGGCCCTCGACGACCATCTCCGCGTCCGCGGGCACCAGCAGCTCGTCGCCGAAGGTTTCCGACGGCACCAGCCGCAGCGGCTCGCCCATGAGCCCGCCGATGCTCTCGTATTCGTCCTCGGCGATGCCGTTCAAGATGCAGTTGCCGAGGTAGTAGGCCGGATGGTGCCCGATGACGCAGGCCACCGGCAGCGCTTCGTTGCGTTCCTCCGCGCGCACGAAGTAGTCCCAGAGATGGCGCCGCTCGAAGAACATGACCAAGTGGTTCGGGTCGCGCACGTAGCAGCGGTGGAAGGACGAGTTGTAGACGCCGGTGTCCGGATCCCTGGCGCACCAGGTCATGGTCAGATAAGGGCCGAGGTCCGCGACGTGGTGGGTCAGCACCGGCAGGAAGTGGAGGTTGGGGTCCATCGTGACCTGCTTCACCGGCGCGTCGGCGGCACCCACGACGACGGGTTTCTCCCGCCTCGCTTCACGGGCCTGGAACTCGATCATCAGCTCCCGGCCGGCCTGCTCGGGCGGCAGGCCCAGGGCCACGGCGCAGGCGGCGCGGGACGCGAACACGTTCATCAGGAGCGGGAACTCCGAGGGCTCGCCGCTCAGGTTGTCGATGTTGGAGAAGAGCACCAGCGGCTCCTGCTTCCGCTTCTCCAGATCCGCGATCATGGCACAGACTTCCAGGTTGATGTCGTGCTTGCCGGTGACCTCCATCAGCCGCTCGGGGGCGAGGCGCTTGACGGAGTCGATGTAGGTTCGCAGGTCCATCGCCAGAGTCTACGGCCCGGCCGCGCGGCCGTCAATGTCGGGGCGGCGTGGGACAGGGAACGTGATCCGTTGCAATCGCCCAGCGAAAGGAACAAGCTTTGAACTCGGTCCGGCCGCCTTCGACGGATCGGCTACCGCCCTCGGTCCAATGAACATGCCGACTCAAGACCCGGTCTCCGGGACCGTCCGTCTGACCGTTCCCCAAACGCTCCAAGGCAGACGGGTGGATGCGGCCCTGGCGGCGCTCTTGCCGGACCACTCGCGCTCTCGCCTCCAGCGGCTCGTCCGGGACGGACACGTCCGCCTCGACGACCGCGTCCCGGAGTGCTCCGACAAGGTCGCGGCCGGCGCCCGCATCGAGATGGAGCTGACGCAACCCGTGGAGGTTTCCTGGAAGCCTCAACCCATTCCCCTGGAGATCGTCCACGAGGACAACGCGTTGCTTGTGATCAACAAGCCGCCCGGGATGGTGGTTCACCCCGGGGCGGGCAATTTCGAGAACACGCTGCTCAACGCCGTGATGCACCACGCCCCCACCCTCGAGACCGTTCCACGCGCCGGCATCGTGCACCGGCTCGACAAGGACACGTCGGGCCTGCTGGTGGTGGCCAAGACCGATACGGTGCGCCTGCGCCTGGTGCGGGAACTGCAGGCGCGGCGCGTCAGGCGGGAATACCTGGCGCTGGTGAGCGGGGTGGTCCGCACCGGCGGCTCCATCGCGGCGCCCATCGGCCGGCACCCGGTACACCGCACCCGCATGTCGGTACAACAGCGCGGCCGGGAGGCCACCAGCCATTACAGCGTGAAAGCATCCTACCCGAGCCACACCCTGTTGGAGGTGCAGCTTGAGTCCGGCCGAACCCACCAGATCCGCGTGCACATGGCCCACATCGGACACCCCGTGGTCGGCGACCCGATGTACGGCGGACGCAGCGGCGCCGTCGCCAAGGCTCGCGGGCCGGAGCTGACGGAGTTGATGCGAGGCTTCCGGCGGCAGGCCCTTCACGCGGAACGGCTCGGACTGAGCCACCCGGAAACGGGCGAGCCTCTGGAATGGACAGCGCCCATGCCCGCGGACATGCGGGCGCTCGTGGAGGCGCTGGAGGCGGACGCACGCCGGTGACGCCGGCGTGTTTCCGTTTTCTCTTGGTTCGGTAGTAGAATCGTGGCAATTCGGCACTGCACACAGCCCCACAAAGGCAAAGGAGTCGGCAGATGAGTCAATCGGTCAGCGCCTACAACTACGAGACATTCAACCGCTCGGAAAGCTCGGCCAAGGCCGGCGAGTTCACCGCCCGCCTGCGGGCCGGAGAGGAAGCCCCCGACTTCGCCCTCCCGACCCTCGACGGCGATACGGTCAGGCTTTCCGGGTTCAAGGGCAGCAAGCACGTGCTGCTGGAGTTCGGCAGCATCACCTGACCGCCCTTCGTGGGCGAGGTCTCGCCCCTCAACGAAATGTACCGGAACTACCGCGGCAAGGGCTTCGAATTCCTCACCATCTACGTACGTGAGCCCCATCCGGGGGAGCATTACGGTCCGCACAAGGACTTCGAGCAGAAACTGGAATACGCGCGCCAGTGCAGGGACCAGGACGGCATCGAAAACCCTCTGCTGGTGGATGACCTGGAGGGTACCGTCCATCAACTCTACGGCGTCCTCCCCAACATGATCTACATCGTCAGCAAGGAAGGTCGCATCGTCTACAAAGCCATGTGGACCGACCACGAAGAGATCCGGGTGGTCCTGGACAACCTGGTCATGGCCGACGAACTGCGCGCCCAGGGCGTGCGCCTGAAGCCCTCCCTCACCGAGAAGATCAACTTCATCCCCGCCCAGTACGCCGGCGGCCTCCGCGAAAAGGTCTTCGACCGGGCCGGCCCGAAGGCGTGGGAAGACTACCGGGGGACGTTCGGGGGGTAGCGCAGAGCTCCGCCGGAGCGTGAGCGTGCGCCTGGACCGACGGAAGGCATCACAATCCATGAACGAAAGGAGTGGACCATGACATCCAAACGGTATCCGAAGTCTGCGAAGTCCGTCGTGGCGGCGGCCGGACTTCTGGCGTTCGCCGTACTCGGGCTGCTCGGGGGTACGTCGCAAGTCCAGGGCCAGGAGGCGATGGAGGGCCGGTATCCCGTCAAGTACGTCGTTTCGGTGGACTATCCCCTGGACGGCAAGGACAAGTATATTGCCTGGGTCAACAGCGTCGCCGAAGACCTCAAGGCTCCTGCCGAGGTACGGCGCATAACCTCCTACGACGACTACTACGGCGCATCCCCGCACCGCATGGTGGAGTTCGAGTTCGACAGCATCGAAGATGCGGGGAAGTATTTCGGCAACGAGAAGGTCAGCGCCGTCTTCGAGGACCTGACCCGCTACGGCCTCAACGCGAAAGTGCAGATGTTGATGCTGCGGAGCGACTACGCCCCGAAGTGATTCGTAAAACAGACGCGGATCAGAACGGCAGGCTGTGCTTCCTGGTGGTGTTGCAGGGCTTGCAACTGGGGACCACGTTACCCTTGGTGCTCTTGCCGCCGCGGATGACGGGAACGAGGTGATCCATGGTCAGCTCCCGCGGCGGGAACCGGCCGCCGCAGTGAACGCACAACCCCTTGCCGGCGCGGTTCTTCCACCACTGGCTGTCCCGCAGCTCCCGCGCCTTGCGCCGCTCTCGGCGGATCTCGTCCTCGGTAACCGGAACGAGGAAGCCATCGGCGTCCGCGGTCATCTCACAGCACCTTGTTCTTCAGGGTCCTGAAGTAGACGGCGAAGCCTGCGGCAACGCCGATGTACAGCACGCTCCGCGCCAGCGCCCAGCCCTCGCCCGCGCCGAAGTAGTTCGTCAGCTCCCACCCGCTGAAGAAGATGAAGAAGACGACGGACGTCCCGATGAGTATCTTGTGGGCGGTGATCAAGCGCATGACTCAAACATCCCGATGGAGGCCTAACGTCATCCGTCTATTTCTAGTAGATTTTCGGGATTTCCAACAGACAAGGAGAACCCATGTCCATGGAAGTAGTCCATACCGACAAGGCGCCCGCGGCCATCGGCCCGTACGAGCAGGCCGTCAAGGCCAACGGTTTCGTGTACACGGCGGGGCAGATCGCGCTGGTGCCCGAGTCCGGCGAGCTCGTGACGGGCGGCGTGGAGGAGCAGGCGCGCCGGGTGCTCGACAACGTGACGGCGGTCCTTGAGGCGGCCGGCAGCTCCTGGAGCCAAGTGGTCAAGACGACCATCTACCTCACCGACATGGCCGACTTCGGCGCGGTCAACGCCGTCTACGAAAGCTACCTGGGCTCCGCCAGGCCCGCCCGCACCACGGTGGCGGTGGCAGGGCTCCCCAAGGGAGCGCTGGTGGAAGTGGACACGGTGGCGCTGGCCTGAAATCACGTTTTCGGGGAACCGTCCGGGTTGAGGTAGTCCCGCCAGACGTGAGCGGCCGTGAAACCGAGGACCTTCCCCGCCTTGGTGACGTCGAGGCCCCCCCAATGGCCTGAATAACCTTCCTTTATTCGGGAGCCGGGGATGTATCTCCGGACCAACTCTTCCGTGGGATCCGGATAACGGCTCGTGGGCGCGGCGATGTTGAAGACCTGGTGTCCTGAAAGAGGCGCCTCCAACGCCAGCCGACAAGCCACGGCGGCGTCGCGCGCGTCCACGTAGCTCCAGAAGGTTCCCATCCTCACCGCCGGGTCGGCCCAGCGCTCCGGCAGCGTGCCGTAGGTCGGGTCGAAGTTCACGCCGCTGAACCGGAGGCTGACCACGGTGACGTCGCTGTACTGCGTGCAGGAGCCGGCAAGCTGCTCCCCGAACACCTTGGACAGGGCGTACGGGTCCTGGGGCCGGCAGGGATAGTCCTCGTCGAGGGGCAGGTAGTCGGGTTCCCAGATCCTGGGGGCGTAGAGGAAGCCGTAGGCGGCGATGCTCGAAGCGCACACCACGCGCGGCACGCCCAGGTCCACGGCGGCCTTGAGCACGTTGTAGGTGGCGGTGACGTTGTTGCCGAAGGTCTCGCAGTCGGGCGCCAGGTTGGGGGCTTGGTAGGCGCCCAGGTGGATCACGGCATCGGCGCCCCTGAAGGCTTGGTAGAGATCGCCCGAGCGGCGCAGGTCGCAGAGCCAGGAGTCGCACAGCTTCGCCGGCGGCGGCACGACGTCCAGGCTCAACACCTCGTAACCGTGCTCGAGAAGGTGGCCGATGGTATGCTGTCCGAGGCGGCCGCTGCCGCCGGTGACTACGATCCTGGGCATCTAGTGTCGCGTACCCCCACGAACGAGTCCAGCTTCACCAGACCCTCGGCGTTTCCCTCGAGCCTCAACGCCTTGGGCTCCCGGCCCGCGGCCACGTCGTCGATGGCCTCGCGGACCATGCGCCGCAGCATGATGATGCCGCGGTCGGAGCTGCCGAGCCGTTCTTCGCGCTCGCCCAGCAGCCGTTGGGTGCCCTGCGTGACGATGTCCTCCTGCCGGATGTTGCCGCGGAAGGGCATGAGCGGCCGCGTGTCGTGGGGCTTGACCTCACCCTTGGGGGCTTCCCGCTTCCGCATCCGCGCCAGCCGCTCGAAGATGTCCGGGTCCGGGCCGGTGTAGTAGTCCACCGTGAACAGCATGAAGTGGTCGTCGTCGTTGGGGGTGAGGAACATGAAGTGCTCGTAGTTGGAGCCTACCTTCTCCAGCACCTCCGGCTCCACCCGCGCGTGCACGAACTCGGTGTCGCCCACCTGCAGGATGCTCGGCAGCCCCAGGCTCATCTCGTCCACGAACTCGGTGCCTTCCACCCGGCCGGGCTTGGACATGACCATCTTCATGCCGTAGGGGGTTTCCACCGGCTCGTAGGCCGGCGGGCTCTTGGCGCTGAAAAACGAACCGCCCCAGGTCTGCTCGCCGTAGGCGCTGCGGCTGTGGAGGATCCACACGTGGCAGGGGTCGGCGCTGTTCTCGTAGAAATTGAACCAGTTGTAGTCGAAGTACCGGGTGCTCTCCACCAGCCGCTGACCGCCGTGGTCCACCAGCGGGGAATAGTTGGGCAGGGGCGGCGGATCGGCGGGGTCGGGACCCATGTAGGCGAAGATCAGCCCTCCCAGGCTCCTCACCGGGTAGGCCGGATGCTTCACCTTGGCGCAGAACTCGGTCTCCGGCGGCTCGGACGGCTGCTCCAGGCAGTTGCCTGTAACGTCATAGAGCCAGCCGTGGTAGGGGCAACGGATGCCGCGCTCCTCGATGTCGCCGTACTCCAGGGACGAGCCGCGGTGGGAGCAGCTTTGGCCGATGAGGCCCAACCGGCCCTGGCCGTCGCGGAGGAGCACCAGGTCCTCGCCCAGGATGCGCACCGCCTGCGGAACGTCGTGAAGCTCCGCCTCGGTGCCCACGGCGAGCCAGTAGCGCCGCAGCCACTCTCCGCCCGGCGTGCCGCGCCCCACGCGCGGGATGTCCTTGTTGGTGCTTCTGAAGGTTTCCACGGGGCGACCTCGGACCGGCTCGAATACGGACGCGGGCATCAATCCAGGAGGCCGCCGCGGCTCAGCTCCCGGTGCACCGAGTCCCGCGCCTCCGGCGGCAACGGTTTGGTCTCCCACTTGGGGAAGCGCTTGATGTCGAACCCGCGCATCCGGTACATCTCGGCCACCACGGCCCGGCCGTGGCGCTTGATCTGTCCGATGATGACCGCGGTGACATCGTTGACCCGGCGCTGCAGTTGCACCGCCTGCCCGTAGTCCTCCCGTTCCAGCGCGCGCCACAGTTCCACGCACAATTCGGGAAGGCAACTCGTGGGCGGATTGATCATGCCGGCCACCCCGAACGGCACCAGCCCGAAGATATCCGCGTTGCCGGTGAACACCGACACGTCCGGCGGGAACAGCCGCACGTAGTCCAGCATGGCGCCGGCGCCGTAAGCCACCTTGATGCCGCGGATGGTGGGGATCTCCTCCTTCAGACGCTGGGCGAAAGGCGGCGCGATGGAGATGCCCGAGTACTTGGGGTTCTCGTAAATGAAGATGGGCAGCGGCACGGCGCCGGCCACCGCCCGGAAATGGGCCATGATCTCGTACTCCGAGTGGTCGGAGTAGTAGTACGGCGGGATCACGCCGATGCCGTCGGCGCCTTGCTCCTCGGCGTGGCGCGCCAGCTCCACCGTGCTCTCGGCATCCGCCGTCCCCACGTGCACGATGAGGGGCGCGCGCCCGGCGTTCTGCTCGATGGCGACCTCGGCGGTCCGTTTGCGCTGGGCCATGGACATGGCCGGCCCCTGCCCCGAGGAACCCAGCATGAAGAGACCCTGGACCTCGGCGCCGACGTAAAAGTCCACCAGCTTCCGGAGCATCGGCTCGTCCACCGTTCCGTCGTGCTCGAACGGCGTGATCACCGGAATGACGATGCCCTTGATCATGGTCTCAACCCTCCATGGTCATCAGATACCGCCTGGAAATTGCCGGCGTCAAGCCGGGCGGGAATCACGGTCTTGCCTCGCATGAGGCGGGACCCGTCACTCAACCGGCGTCGTTGAACTTGTAGAACGGCTCCGGCGGATGCTCTTCCCGGGATTCGAGGAAATCCCTCACCCGCGGAAGCAGCCGCGCGTCGACCCCGCCGTCCCGCTTTCGGGACGGCGGCGCGACCTTCTCCTTCACCGCCTTCAACAGAGCCTTTTCGTCGAGGCGCACGTGCTTGCCGCCGCGGTAGAGGATCTCGCCGTCCACCATCACGGTGTCCACGGCGCCTGCCCCGCCGCGGTAGATCAGCGCGTCCACCGGCGTTTGATGCCTCGCGAGATACGGCTCCGACATGGGCCGCGAGTCCACCAGCACCAGGTCCGCGCGCCTGCCCGGCTCCAGGGTGCCGCAACTCGCGCCCCAGCCCAGGATGTCGGCGCCGCCCGCGGTTGCGGCCCGGAAGATCTCGGCCAGCGGCATCAGCCCCGGGCCCACGCCGGGAACCCGCTGGAGGTTGGCGGCCAGGCGCATTTCCTGAAGCATGTCCGGCCGGTCGTTCAGCGGGCTGCTGTCGAGCCCCATGCCCAGCCTCACTCCGCCGGCATGGAAGTGCATCAGCGGGGCGATGCCGCTGCGCAGGCGCAGGTTGGAACTCGGGTTGTGCACCACCGCAGCGCCCTTCGCGGCGGTGGTCTCGATGTCCTTGCGGTTGAGCCACACGCCGTGGGCCAGACTCACGTCCGGCGCCAGAAAATCCAGCCCCGCCAGCCACTGCACCGCGCTCTTGCCGTACTCCCGCAGGAAATACGACCGCTGGTACCTGGTCTCCAGCACATGGATCTGGATCCCCAGGCCGTGCTCGGTGGCCTCCCGGCGGATGGCGCGCAACAACTCCTCCGTGCACCATTGGGGCCCGGCCGGGGTGAGGAACAGCCGCGCCCGGCCGTCGCCGATTTCGCCGGCGAACCGGCGCGCCGCCCGGAAATAGTCGTCGGGCGCCGCGGTCCGGGACTTGCCGTAGCGCGCCACCGCCTGTTCCCGCAGCGACGGCGGCAGCGACGCCAGGAACTCGTCGTCGCCGTACACGATATGATTGCGGTTGCGGATGTCGAGGCCGAAGGACACCCGCATGCCGGAATCGCGGTAGGCGCGGAGCCGTTCGTCGACGTGGGCCTCGTACGTGTCCGGGGAGCTGCTGGAGTTGTAGTGCAGGCACGTGGTGATGCCCGACTCGATCATGGTCTTGCAGGCGTAGAGCACGTCCAGGTAGGGGTCCAGACCGGCCCGGGCATCGCCCGCGAACCGCGAGATCTCGAAGCAGTCGTCCAAGCCCCCGAGCTGAAAGTCCGTAAGCCCCTTGCCGTGCTGGTGCGCGTTGACGAAACCCGGAACCACCCAGTACCGTGACGATCCCACCACGGTGGCGTTGGGGTACGCCGGCTTGAGGTCGCGGTACGGCCCCACCTCGACCACATCGCGCCCCGACACCACCACCGCCCCGTTGCGGATCACCCCTTGGGTCCCGTACCGGGGTTGCATGGTGACGATGAATTTGCCTCGAACGAGATAGTCCATCTCAGCCCCCTGTGACCGGGACGCAGGACACTAAAGCCCCAGGAAACGCAGGCAGTTGGCGGACGACACCCACTCGCGCTCCTCGGCGGTGAGGTTCAACTCGTTGAACTCGTCGTCCGGCGACTGTTCCCGGAACATGAACGGATAGTCCGAGCCGATGACCACCTGGCTCGCGCCGACCGTGTCGATGAGATAACGGACCGTGCGATTGTCGAAGAACACGTCGTCGTAGAAGAACATGCGGGCGTAATCCGAGGGCTTCCGGGGCATGAGCGCGTGGAATCGGGGATTGTTGTGCCACGCGTTCTCCAGGCGCGGCAGGAGCTGGGTGAAGGTGCCGCCGCCGTGGCTGAAACAGAGCCGCAGCCCAGGACAGGCTTCCATGAGGCCGCCGGTGACCATGCTGGCGATGCCCAGGGCGCCTTCCAGCGGGAACGCCACGATGTTCTCGATGAACGGCGGCCCGGTCACCCGGTCCATGAAGGTGACGTGCTGGGCGTGGACGAAGATGGGCACGTCCAACTCCTCGGCGGCCTTGAAGAAGGGCAGGAACTCGGGCTCGCCGAGGCTCTTGCCGTTGACGTTGCTCAGCAACTCGACGCCGTGGAGTCCCAGGGACTTGACCCGCCGCAGCTCCGCGGCGGCGAGGTCCACGTCTTGCAGCGGCACCGAGCCCAGAGCGTAGAAGCGTTCCGGCGCCTGGTCCACCATGCGCATCTCCACCTCGTTCAGGTAACGCGCGAGGTCGAGTCCGTCCCGAGGATCCAGACGGTAGGCCAGAAGTTCCGGCATTGGCGACAGCACCTGGCGGTCCACCGCGTAGTCCGCCTCGGCCATCTCCCGCAGACGCCGGGGCACGGACCAGCAGCGGTCCAGCACGGTGCGGAAGTTCCGGCCCGCGATCATGACGTTGGCGGTTTCCGGCCCGGTGTGGTCCATGGAA
Source organism: uncultured Binatia bacterium (SeqCode) (assembly GCA_965215605.1). Classification (GTDB taxonomy): domain Bacteria; phylum Desulfobacterota; class Binatia; order UBA9968; family JAJDTQ01; genus JAJDTQ01. The sequence goes on from OZ244070.1 coordinate 1,138,358, forward strand.
GGCCAGCGGTTGCCGGCGGCGCGATTCCCCACCGGAGGGAAGTGTTCGGGCACGATGTGGGTGTGAACGTCGATGACCATTAACGAAACTCCCGATGGGTAATTGAACGGCGATCCACTATTTCGAAATTCAGGGTCCGGTTACGCGGCATCGGGCTGGGGCGGGGCGATGATGAACAGACTCAGGAACCCGGATATCACCAGCGTCACGGCAAAGAGCGCGAAGGAAACCGTATAGCTGCCCAGCCAGTCGAAGAGAAAGCCGAAGAACGGCGGCCCCAGCGCCGCGAACCCGTGGATCAACAGGAAACCGAGGCCGCGGATGCTGCCCATGGACAGCCGTCCGAAGAACCGCGCCCACATCAGATCGGGCAGCACCATGTTACCACCGAGCCCGACCCCGTAAAAGAAGAAGCCGGCGTACACCAGAGCCAGCGAGTCGGACGTGATGGCCAGGGTCAGGCCGGCCGCCTGGATCAGGAACTTGACCAGGGTGGCCCGGCGCACGTCCGCGCGCTCGGCGATCAGGCCCCAGACCAGCGGTGAGGCGAGCTGGGTCAATGCGATGATTCCCATGATCCCGGCGGCACCGTGAGGCGAGTAACCGAGGTCCGTGACATAGGGGAACACGTGCAGGTTGAGGCCGGTGACGCCGACGGACGACACGCCGAAAACCGCGACGATGAGCCAGAAGGCGCGGGTTCGCAGCCCGGCCTTCCGGCTCCAGATCCGGTCCTCGGCAGCGGCCCGCGCAAGCGGCCGCGCCGCCTCACGCTGGGCCACGACCTCGGGATGCAATCCGTCGGGATGGAGTCCCATGTCCTCGGGCGAGCGCCGGATGTAGATCAGCGCCGGAGCCACGAGTAGCACGGTCAACCCACCGAACAGCGCCCAGGTGTGGCGCCAGCCCAGCGACACCAGCAGCGACGCCACCAGGAACGGCATGACGATCTTGGCGAACCCGATCCCCATGCTGGAGAACGCGATGGCGCGGCCGCGCTTCTGGATGAACCACCGGCAGATCATGACGTTGATCACCATGTAACCGAGCAAGGCATCGCCCACGGTCACAAAGGTCCAGCGCACCAGCACGAAGTGCCAGAAGACCTCGGCCTGGCTCAGCAGAAGATAGCCCACCGCCGCCACCAACGCTCCCACGGTCACGAGCCATCGGCTGCCGTGCCGGTCCACCAGCGTCCCCACGACAGGCGCCATGGACGCGCTGATGATCCCCTCGCCCGAGCGTAGCAGGGAGAAGACACCGCGGGACACGCCCAGATCCGCGGCAAGGGGCTTGAGAAAGATGCTCAGGGTGCTGGCCAGGGCGAAGGAGGAGGTGACGTTGGCGATGAACCCGACGGCGACGATGTACCAGCCGTAGTAGATCCGGCCCGGTGCATGTGCGCGGTGTGTTGAACCGCCTGTGATCACCTGTCACGGGTAGCAGGGTTTGCAGGTGATAGGAAGCGCGGCGGCGGCAACTGGACCGGGGCAAAATGGACCCGACGGCCGGTTTGGTGTAGATTCCCGGCACGTCCGCAAACATGGAAAGGGAGACCCACATGCGTGTATTGATTACCGGGGCCGGGTTGATCGGCTCCCACGTGGCCGCGGAACTGGTTTCACGCGGCGATGAGGTGACGTTTTTCGACGTGGTGGCCAAGCCCGACTACGTCCGGCACGTCACCGGCAAGGACCTGCCGCTGATTCGGGGCGACATTTGCGATCTGGCGGCGTTGATGGACGCCTTTCTGACGGTCAAGCCCGAGTGCGTCATCCACCTAGCCGCCTCTGTCGGAGAGTCCAACATCCCCAACCTCTATGCCGGGTTCCAGGTCAACCTGGTGGCCACCCTCAACGTGGCGGAAGCCCTCCGGCTCGCCGGCGTAGGGCGGCTGGTGCATGCCAGCACCCAGGCCGTGTATCGGGACGCCGACGCCGGAGAGTTGCTGCGGGAAGACTCGCCCCAGGACGGCCGCGGCCGGGTGTACAACTCCTCGAAGGTGGCGTGCGAGCACGTGCTCAGGACCTTTGCGGCCCGACAGGCCTTCGAGCTGGTCATGTTGCGCTTCGCTGGCGTGTACGGGTACCGGGCGGTAGCCGGAGGCCCGGGGGTAGCCGTGCAGCAGGCCGTCTGGGCTGCCATGGCCGGCGAGGACGCGGTGCTCAACGCCTACGAGACCGTGGACTTCGTCTACGTCAAGGACCTCGCCGACGGCATCGCTCGAGCGGTGCACGCCACGCCGCTCTCCCACGACGTCTACAACCTGGGCAGCGGCACGCTTACCACCGCGGAGGACGTGGAGGCGGCGCTCCACGCGATCTTCCCGGACATCCGCCTCAGCCGGGGGACGCTTACGCCGGCGCGGCCCCGGATGGACATCACCCGGGCCGGGAACGAGCTGGGCTACGCGCCCGAGTACAAGCTCGAGGCGGGCCTGCGGGACTACATCGCGGAGTTGAACCGGGAGTGACGGCGTAGGATCGGCACCTCCTCACCCCGGCGGACCGTCACCCCCGGCGCCCCGTTACGCGACGCTCCGCGTGGCGGCGGCCTCGGTCAGGGTCGTGGTGGGGGAGACGTACTCCAGATCCGTCAGCACCTCGATGAGGGCGGGGCCGGGGGCGGCCAGGGCCTGCTTCAACGCTGGCAGGAACTCTTCATCGCGGCTGACCTTGATCCCCAGGGCGCCGTAGCCGTTTGCCAGGGCGGCGAAGTCGGGGTTCACGAGGTCCGTGCCGTAGTTCCGGCCCGGGTACTGGGCCTCCTGGTCCATGCGGATGGTGCCGTAGGAGCCGTTGGCGTACACCATCACGATGATCTTCACGCCGTACTGGCGGGCGGTGGCGATCTCCTGTCCGGTCATCAGAAAGCCGCCGTCGCCCACGTGGGCGATGACGGTCCGTTCCGGATGGGCCAGCTTGGCGGCCACCGCGCCGGGGACCCCCGTGCCCATGCTGCCCAGGCTGGGGACGATGTAGGAATCGGCGTGGTCGAACTCGAGGTAGCGCTGCACCCAGCCGCCGAAGCTCCCGGCGTCGTGGGTGTGGATGGTATCCGGCGGCACGGTGGCCTTGATGTCCGCCATGACCCGCTCCATGGAGACCGCGCCGGTGGGGCGCTCGGGTGGCGTCGCGTAGCGCCGCTGCCGGGCGTGGTAGTCGGCGATCCAGGCGGCTCGGGCCTCGTTGGGGCCGAGGGCCTCGTATGCCAGCGCCGCGGCCAGCGTTTGTGCCGGGTCCGCGTTCAAGGCCAGGTCCGGACGGAAGTTCTGCCCGATATTGCCGGCGTCGGCGTCAATCTGAATGGTCGCCAGCCCGGAATGGGGCAAAGTGTAACCGCCGGAAACCTGCTGGTTGAACCGGCACCCCACGATCAGCAGGAGGTCGGCTTCGTCCCGCACGATCTGCTTTGCGTGGTTGTTGCGGCTTCCGAGATTGCCCACGTAGTGAGGATGCGTGTTGGGAAACACGTCCTGGCGCTTGAACGCGCTCAGCACCGGCATCTGGAACTTCTCGGCAAAGGCCACCAGTCCGTCGCGGGCGCGGGCGTACTGGGCGCCCGAGCCCGCCAGCAACACCGGCTTCTCCGCGCGGTTGACCCGTTCCACCATTTCCCGGACCAGCTCCGGATCGGGGCTGGGACGCACCGCGGGGTAGGACTCCACCATGGTGATGTCCGCCTCCTCCTCCAGCATGTCCCTGGGGAGCGAGACCACCACCGGCCCCGGGCGGCCCGACCGCGCCACGTGGAACGCCCGGGCCATGATGCGCGGCACTTCCCGCGGGTCGTTGATCTCGATGACCCACTTGGCGATGCTGCCGAAGAAATGCGTGTAGTCGATCTCCTGGCCGGACTCCTTGCCCCGGTGCGCCCGCGCCACCTGCCCGATGAGCAGGATCAACGGGGTCGAGTCGTACTTGGCCAGGTGCACCCCGATGCTGGCGTTGGTGGCGCCGGGGCCGCGAGTGACCATGCACACGCCCGGCGCGCGGGTGGTCTTGCCGTAGGCCTCGGCCATGAGGCAGGCGCTGCCCTCGTGCCGGTTGGTGACGAGAGTGATCTCGGGTACATCCCTCAACCCGTCCAGCAGGGCGATGTAGCTCTCGCCCGGCACGGAAAAGGCGTGGCGCACCCCTTCGTTGCGTAGCGACCACGCCACCGCGTGGCCACCCGACATCCTGCGGCTCTCTTGATCGACGCTCACCGGTTCACCCCCGACCTTTCTCGGACTTCACGGTTTGGTGCATTCGAGGCCGAGCTTTCGGTGTGCTGGAATTCATGGCCGTCCTCCTGATCGTGCGGCACGCGTTGAATCCCCTAACGCATTTGTTGCCGTGGGGCAAGGAACGAAAACCGGTTTTGCGGCCGGCCAGCCCTCTTCCGTTGACTCCGGCAAGGGTTCCCAACTATTGAATCGACCAGCATGCACTCTGCCTTTCTGGACCGCTACATCGAGTTCACGTTGCGCCGCCGATGGCTGGTCCTCGCGTCGTCCGCGGCGGTCATGCTGATTCTGACGGCCGGCCTCCAGTTCATCAACATCTCCAACGACTGGCGCGACATGCTGGACGAGGACAATCCTCAACTGGTTGCGTACGACGCCCTGGAGGATACCTATACGGCGACCAATGCGGCGGTGATCGCGTTGGCGCCCAAGGGGGGCTCGGTCTTCACCCGGGAGGCCCTCGGCGCCATCGAGGAGCTGACCGAGGCCGCGTGGCAGGTGCCCTGGTCCAGCCGGGTGGACTCCCTCACCAACTACAACCACAGCGAGTCGGTCGACGACGACCTGAACGTCGAGCGGCTCGTGGACGGCGCCGAATCGCTCAGCGATGAAGACCTCGCGCGAGCTGCACGTCACGTAATCGACCATGCCGTCGAGCCCCGCCTCGCGGTTCAACGTTCTCGCCTTCTCCAACTGGATCGCATTGTTGTTGATCCCCACAACCCTGGCGCCGGACTCATTGACGACCCGGCGCATCGGGCCGCCGATCCCGCAACCGACGTCGACCACGGTCATGCTCTCTCGCAACTCCAGCTTGGCGATCATCAACCGTTGATGCCGGACAATGGAGTCCTCCAGGCTCTCCTGCGGTGTCAGCGGCGCAAAGTGCAGGGATTCGCTCCAACCCCACACCATGAACTCGCTGCAGAGGTCATAGTAGTCCTTCACCGTTTCGGTATGGTCGTACCCCCTCGCGGACTCCGGCGTCGCCCGGTCGATCCAGCCGTCGAAGTGTTGCACGCGACGGCTCACGTTCGACCCGTGGTACGCCTGCTTGAGCGCGTTTGACAGTTTGCCGAATTGCATACGGTTTGCCCTCCCCCACCTCGGATTCCTGGTTTCTCGGACAGGCTCCCACGCGGGCCTTAGCCCAACTCGTCGGTCTGGGGGTTGAGTGAATTCGTACCACCGGCCCGACGGCTGTGCTAGATTGATGGCAAATTTGATAAGCAACATTCTCGTCAGGAGGGGAGACAAAGGCTCTCTCGACAGACGGCATGGCGACCCGGCAACTCAGTCTGCCGGAAGAGCTTCTGTTGATGCTCTTCAACGGAGAGTCCGGCTACTTTCACCAGGTGCCCGGGTGGGACCTGAACTGCGCCGCCGTCGGCGCGATGCTCGCGGAGTTGTCGCTGGTATCCCGCATCGACACCGACATGGAGTCCATGATCCTCCTGGACCGGACAGAGGTGGGCGACCCCGTCCTCGACCCCATTCTCAAGGAGATCGCCGAAGATCCCGTCCAACGGAACGCCCGGTACTGGATCGAACGGCTCGCTCCACGGGCGGAGTCCATCGTGGACATGACGTTGAACCGTCTTGTCCGCATGAAAATCCTGGAGCACCACCAGGGCGACTTCTGGACGTTTTCTCGACCGGCCGGCCAAGCCGCCGCGGCCGCCGGAAACGACGAGGGCACGGCGGTGAAATTCGTGACGTCGCGCATCACGAACGTGATCCTCCATAATGAGACTCCCACCCCGAGAGACATCATCATCGTCGGCCTCCTTAATACGTGCGACGTCCTGCGCTTCATGTTCCAGCTCGATGACGCATCCGAGGCGCGTATCAAGGTCATCTGCCAGTTGGAACTGATCGGCCGTTCCATCGCCGAGGCGGTGGCTCACAACCTTGCCGGGCCGCTGCTTCGCCATTCCGCCCTGACCAAGAAGATTCCGGCCGTCCCTTTGCGTAAAGTGCTGCTCAATCCACATGTTCGCAAGGGCAACATCTTCATCGCGCAGACCGCCACGCATTACATGAGCGACGTTTTCCCGGAACCTTTCAAATTCGACATCGACCGTTATCTGCCTTCGCGCAACGAGCACCATAGTGCCGGGTACGCCCCTTACGGGCTGGGCACGCACACCTGTCTCGGCTCCTGGTGGTTGGAACTGCAATTGGCCATCAACGTGCTGATGGTCGCGCATTACTTCACGATCGAGGTGGCCCCCGCGGACTTCAAGTTGCGGTTCAATCCCCTTCCGTCGATGAAGCCCAGCAAGAAGCTGCAATTCCGCGTGTCCGAACAGAGGCGTGAAATTCGCGCCTGACGCGTCATCGCCGCTCCCCCGCACCTGGATCCTGCGACGTTCGCCTAATCGAAAGGAAGCAACATGCCGGATGGAATCGAACAGCTCAACGAGGACATCATCGCGGCCGCCAGGATCCTGAGCCGTGAGGGGCTGGTGCAGGGATTCGGACACGTGAGCGCGCGGATTCCGGACTCGGACCTGTTCGTGATCACGCCGCGGGTCGCCCTGGAACTGGTGGAGCCCGGACAACTGGTGGTGATGAATCTCCAGGGCCAGGTGCTGGAGGCGCCGGTGCCGCCGTCCTTCGAGACCGCGCTCCACACGGCCATCTTCAACGCCCGGCCCGACGTCAACGCCATCGCGCGGATCCACGCGAGGACCGCCAACATGTTCTCGGTGACGGACACCCCCCTGGAAGCGGTGCACAACCACGGCAGCTTCTTCAGCGGCGGCGTGCCGGTATTCAGGACCATCGACCTCATCTCCACCCGTGAACTGGGCGAAGGCGCGGCCGCGGCGCTGGGGGATGCGGCCGCGGTGCTGTTGCAGGGGAACGGCCAGGTGACGGTGGGGAGGACCATGCCGGAAGCGGTGATGATGGCCATCTACCTGGAGGAAGCGGCGCACGTGCTCTATGGCGCCATGCAGATAGGCACGCCGCGTTTCCTCCCCCGGGAAGCCGCCGGCTCCCGGCAGAAGGAGGCCCTGCCGCCGCCGGACATGGAACGCGCCTGGAACTTCTTCAAGAGCCGGGTGGGGATGTAGCCACTCTCCTTCTCCCCGCCCCTGGATTCCCGCTTTCGCGGGAATGACGTTTCCGAAACAAGAACGCCATGCCGGCGACAACGTCGGCATGGCGTTTTGACTTCAAACGGCTCCGGAGATCAGCCGGCGAACTCGACGTCGAGCTTGGCGGTCTCCCCGTCCTTGACCTCGACTTCCTTGGTCTGCGTGCCGAGCTTCTCGTGCCAGATCTGTACCTGGTATTTGCCGGCGGGCACGTCGGTGAGGCTGAAGGCGCCGTCCTCGCCGGTGACGCTGTAGTAGGGATTGCCGGCCACGAAGATCCAGCCGCTCATCCAGCCGTGGACGTCGCACTTGACTTCCATGATCTCCGGCTTGTCGAACTTCACCTTCAGCTTTTTCTTGAACTTGGGCTGCGCCCGGTTCATGGGCTTGTTGGTCTTGCTGTAGGTGTGGATGTTGTGCAGCACCTTGTCCGGATTGAGGATGGTGACGTCGGCGCCGGCGGCGACGGCCAGGACGTGCGGTTGATACACACAACCGTTCTGGTCCAGGGTGACCCCTTTCTTCTCCAGCTTCTGGCCGCCCTTGACCTCGGCGATGTACACCACCACGTTCTTCAGCTTACCGTCCTTGACCACCAGCGACTCGTCGAACTTGGGCGACTTGTCACAGCGCTTCTTGTCCTTGGTGACCTTGAGCTTCTTCGGCTCCGGGGCGGTGCCCTTGAAGAGCACGGCGCCGGAGATGGTGCCGCCGGCGGCGAAGGCGCTCTGGTAGGCGCCCAAGGTCAGCGTGACGGTCATCACGAGTGCCGATGCGGCGAGCAATGAAAACCTGCGGTTCATATCAGTCTCTCCTCTTGCCGAATTGTCCATGGTTTCAGGTTAACCCTGTTTGTCGGCTTCCTCAACACCCGTCTGCCCGGATTCCATCGCCTTTCCGCTTTCGGCCTTGGCCGTGGCGGGCGGCTTCAAACCGAGCGTCATGATGTAGTCGGTCAGCGCCTCGATCTGTTTCTTTTCGTCGCCGCCGAGGATGTCCTCGGGGCCGCCCGGATAGAAGGACGGCATCCTGGTTCCCGGCTGGAGCTTCTGCGGGTCCAGTATCCACTTCTCGATCCAGTCCGGATTCAACCGCTGGCGGGCCAGGTTCAGGTCCGGCGCCCAGTCTTCCACCGGCCCCTCGGGCTTTTTGTCGCCCTGCACGTGGCAGCTCCCGCATTCGAAGTAGTCGTCGGAGAACAACGTCGCGCCGGCCTTCAGATAACCCGCCGGCACCTGCTTTTCATCGACGTGGACGTAGGGGATCTCCACCTCGGAAAGCCCCACGAAATAGTTCACGAAGGTGTCCGCGTGGGGCCCATCGAAGCCGAAGGTGGGCATGCGGACCTTGAGCCACGGCCGGATGGGAGTCTCCGGGTTCTGCAGGAAGCCGAACATCCAGTTGGCCTGGACCTTCTCGCCCTGGCCGTTCAGCGGCGGCGGCGCCAGGGTGGGGTTCTCCTCGTAGTACTTGCGGATGTGGCCACCCTCGCCCGCGATGACGTGGCAGCCGACGCAGTTGTACTCCTGGACCATGCGACGGCCCGAGGAGATGTGTTGGGCCAGATTCGAGTGATCCGCCTTGAAGGCCACGGGCACTTTCCGCTCCACGAAACCGTGCAACAGCACCCGCAGAGCCTTGATGTCTTCCTCGGGCAGGTCGAAGTGGGGCATCAACTGCTCGACCCGCTCGGTGGCGTACACCCGCGGATTGTGGATCTTGTTGAAGGTCCAGTCCTTCCAGGTGTGCTTGATGCGGGTGTCGTTGCCGAAGAACAGCTCCTCCAGCGGCTTGGAGCCGAAAGTCGTCAACTCGACGCCGATCCGGGATTCCTTCTCCATCCCGGGGATGTCGTGGCAGCCGGCACAGCCGTACTTCCGCACCAGCTTCTCGCCCCTGGCGATGTTGGCGGGCTGCTCCAGGCGGGCGGCCACCTCGGGGTTGGGCTCGGGCTTCGTGCCCAGGGTCATCAGGTAGGCGGTGAGCGCCAGCGCCTCGTCTTCGGTCAACCTCAGGCTCGGCATACGGGTATCCGGGTTGTAGCCCTTGGGATTCCGCAGCCAGTTGTAGGTCCAGCGGGGGTTCGCCTTGGCGGCGATGTCCTTCAGGTTCGGCACCAGATCCTTGCCCGCGACGCGGGTTGTGAACTCACCCTCGGCCAGTCCGTGACATCCGAGGCACCCCACCGAGCGGGCCAGTTCCTTGCCCTTCTCCACCATGGCCGCGTCGCCCGGCCGGTACCCTTCGGGCATGGGCGACTGCTTGAGCCACTCGTCGGCTTCCTTCTTGGACGCCGCCCACAGGTAGGATGCCGCCGCCAGCGCTTCGTCTTCCTTGAAATAGAAGTGCGGCATGCGGGTATCGGGCCGGAACTCGCGCGGGTTCAGGATCCACTGCACCATCCAGGCGGGATCCACCTTGGCGCGGACCTTTCTGAGGCTGGGGCCGACCTTGGGAATGTCGCCATAACCTTCCACCAGGTGGCAGCCGGTGCACCCAACCTGCTCGAAGATCCGCTGCCCCCGTGCCACCACGTCGGCGCCCTCCAGGCCGGCGACGTTGAGATGGCAGGTAACGCAGTTGGCCTGCACGTCGTTGTCCTCGAGCAGCGGATGCTCCCAGAACTTCACGTTGCCGTGGGCCTGGGCCAGACTGTTGACCGCCTCTCCCTGTCCTTCGTGGCAAGTGGTGCAGCCGAAAAAGCGCGGCGGATGGGCGGTATCGCTGAGAAACACCGTACGTTTCGGATGGGTGGTGAGGGGCTGCGGCAGGTCATCGAAGCCGGCCCGGTTGATGCCGATGTGACACGACTGGCAGCGGTCCACCCGGTCCACCTGCTGGTCGAAATTGTTGCGGTCGAAGTCCTTGAGCACCACCTGCTGGATCTTGGGGATCTTGTAGAGGGTGAACTGCGGGAAGCCCTCGGGGCCGACGGTGACGGTGGCGTTGTCCATCTGCCGCTGCCACTTCCGCTTGTCGCCCTCCAGTTCGTAGAGCTGGTCGTCGATCTTCTTGACGCCGCCCTGGACTTCCCTTATCTCGGCCTTGACGTCGGCGCGTTTCTTCCGCGCCGCTTCCAGGGCCGGCTCGAGCGCGCGTTGCTGGGCGTGCAGCTCCTGGATGTGCCTGCGGTACGGACCCGCGTCCTGTCCCAACTGGACGGCGTGGTCGAACTCGTACCAGGCCTCGTCCAGCTCGCTCTTGACGAACTTGACCTCCTGGTCCGCGTCGAAGTACTCCACCTCGACCCGCTGCTGCAGCTCCCGGAGCTCGGCGAGCCGGGCGCCCTTCTCGCCCCTCTCGAGGCTCTCCACCTCGGCGGCTCGTTGCTTCACCAACTCCGCGTACTTCGGATCCGCGTTCAGCCGCTCCTGCTCCTTGGCCAACGCCGCCGCGGCGCTCTCGTAGTCGGTCTGGATGAACTCCGCCTGATGGACCTTCCACACCCGCCTGGTGATGTTGTCGTCGAACACCGCCCACAAGGACACCACCACCAACAGGATGGAGCCTACGAAAAAGACCGTCCCGTAGGATTTCTTTTCTTCGTTGGGATCTACGCCGCGAACCGCCATTCATGCTCCCTTACAGCACGCAGAGAATCTCTACCCTACCGTCGCGTCAAGCCGCCTTGCTCTCCAACAGACGCCCGAGCGAGAACACCGCCACGCCGATGAGCGTCATGATGATCTCCTCAGCCATGGCTATGCCCTGGAAGATGCCCACGAACAACGTGAAACCCACGGCGGCAAGGCCCAAGGCCTGAACGAGCTTAGCTACATAGAACATCAGATATTAAGCCACGGGGTGACCATGATGTACTTGATGTTGAACACCAGCCGCAGGAACATCTTGACCGGAAGCGCCATCATGGTGATGAACAGAAAGGATGTGATGGCGAAGCGGACGGCGCCCCACCGGACCATGAACTCCTTGCCCTTGATCCAGATGACCCACTTGTAGAACAGCCACGTCGAGAACACGAAGTAGAGCAGCACCAGGAAGAGTCCGAAGCCCGCCTGGACCCAGTAGTCCCGCAGCCCCACCAGGTAGGGCAGATCCACGTTGGTGAGGGCCACCACCTTGTGGGGATCCCACCGCTGCCAGGGCCAGAACAGGTTCCAACCCGGCCCGCGGAAGAACGTCCCGATGATGATCGTGACCACCCAGAGGACGTGGAAGCCGATGAAGAAGGTCAGGATCTCCCACTTGCGTTCCTTGAACGTGTAGTAGCCGTTGCCCTTGACGTTGATGTCGATGAAGGGGATCACCATGAGGCCGATGATGATGAAGGTCGGCAGCACCACCCCGGCGTACCACGGATCGAAGTAGACCAGCATCTCCTGCAACCCGAGGAAATACCACGGCGCCTTGGATGGGTTGGGGGTGCGGGCCGGGTTGGCGGGCTCCTCCAGTGGCGCGTCCACCAGCAGCGACCACAGCGTCATGGCCACCATCACGAAGATGGTCACCAGGAACTCGCCACGCACCAGATGCGGCCACGTGTGAATCTTGTCGTCGACGACGATCATCCGGCTTCTTTCCTCGGCCTCAGCCATACGATGGCACCCCTTCCCTTAGCGATGCAATGAAACCCGTGCCGACGCACCTAGAGCGGAGGGCCGGAGAAGCCGTCCCGGCGGATGCGCCAGAAGTGCACGGCCATGAGCAGGCTGGCCACCAGCGGGATGAAGATGCAGTGGAGAATGTAGAACCGCAGCAGCGTGTGCGGACCGATGTCGCCGCCGCCGAACAGGAAGGCTCGCGCATCGTATATCGGATTGGCGCCGACGAACTCCGCGAAGGGTCCCTCATGCCCCAACAGGGGCGTGGCCCGGGCCATGTTGGCGCCCACGGTGACGGCCCAGATGGCGAGTTGGTCCCACGGCAGCAGGTAGCCGGTAAAGCTCAGCAGCAGGGTCAGCACCAGCAGCAACACGCCGACGATCCAGTTGAACTCCCGCGGCGGCTTGTAGGAACCGGTCAGGAACACCCGGAACATGTGCAGCCACACGAAGATGACCATGGCATGGGCCGCCCAGCGGTGCATGTTCCGCATCAGCATGCCGAAGGGCATATCGAACTCCAGGTACTTCATGTCCGCGTAGGCATATTGCGGCACCGGCCGGTAGTAGAACATGAGATAGATGCCGGTGACCACCGTGAGCAGGAACATGAGGAAGGTCAGCCCTCCCATGCACCAGGTGAACCGCATACGCACGGCGTGCCTGCGGACCTTGGCGGGATGCAGGTGCATCCACACGTTGCCCGTGACCATCAGCACGCGGTTGCGCGGCGTGTCTTCGTAGCCGTGACGGAAGATCGACTTCCAGACCTGACTCTCGACGATATCCTTCTTGATCTGTTCCAGGTTGATCATGATCCGTCTCAAACCTTCAGGATGCTGTTGGGATGCTGCTCGTCCGGTTCTCCACCCGGCGCCATGCGGAACTTCCTGGCCTTGTCCACCACGAGTTGGCCGTCTTCCGCCACGGCAATCTCGAAGCGGTCCAGCGGCCGCGGCGCCGGCCCCTCGAAGTTCAGCCCCGACTTGAAGAAGCCGCTGCCGTGGCAGGGGCACTTGAACTTGCTCTCGGCGGAGAGCCAGCGGGGCGTGCACCCGAGGTGGGTGCACTCGGAGGAGACCGCGTAGAAACCCGCCTCCTCGCGCACGATCCAAACGCGGAAGTCCTTCTTGAACTTCTCACTCACCTCGCCGATGGCGTAGTCGGACGGAAGGCCGGCCTTGAACGTGGAAGGCGGCTTGAAGAGCACCCGCGGAAATGCCGACCGCATGAAGCCAAATAGGGAGACCACGGAGAACACCCCGAACCCCAGCCAGCCAAGGCGGCCGAAGAAGTCCCGGCGGCTCCAGATGCCTCGCTTTATTTCCCGTTTCTCGTTGGTAGCCATAGCATCCCTACTTCTTGAACCAGCTTATCACCGCGCCCCAGACAATGAAGAACAGGCCGCCTGCCATCAACGCCAGACCCACCGGCCCGAACACGAATGAAAGGCCTGCCCCCAACAAGAAAAACAGCACACCGGAGCCCAATGGGTTCATCGGCGCCGGGGTGGACCCGCTCGGTGCCTGCTGTGGTTCCTCGCCCCGGATCAACTCCTCACGCACCAACGAAAAGGCGAGTTCCTTCAAATCCTCCCGCTTATCGGGCTCGACGGAACGGATCAACCGGCCGATACGCTCGGCCAGCCGTTCGACTTCCGCTTCCGTCGACTCAGAGTCGGATTTTGGAGATTCTGAAGCCACTGAGAATAAAAAATGTGATTAATATAAGCAGTTCCGGATGTCAACAGAGTAGCACAAAACCTGAGCTTCCCAAGTCACCCTCCGGCCCTCAATTCCCGGTGAACACCGGGTCGCCGCGACTCAACGTCTCCAACGGCACAGCCTCGACCCGGTCGGAGAGCGGAAACCGCCGGGTGCCGGGGTACAATATCGCCACCCGCGCCAATCCGATGTCCGTCAACGCGTTTCGGATCGATGGGGTCACCCTGGGCGCGTCGGCGAACTTGCACTCGATGCCGTAGAGGGTATCGCCCCGCCGAAGGACCAAGTCGATCTCCGCCCCCTGGTGAGTCGCCCAGAAGAACGCCTCGTCGTGGGCCTCCGTCGACAACACCTGCTCGATGACGAAGCCTTCCCACGACGCGCCCATCCGCGGGTGGGTGAGCAGGGCTTTCTCGGTCGTAATGCCGAGCAACTGGTGCAGAAGACCGGAGTCGCGAACATAGATTTTCGGCGCCTTCACCTGACGCTTTCTGATGTTGGCAAACCAGGGCCGCAACTGGCGCACCATCATGGCATCGGTCAGCGCATCGAGGTAACGCGCCACAACGGCGGGGCGGACCCCCAGCGCGCGCGCTGGTTCCGCGGCGTTCCAGGTCTGACCGTGGTAATGAGCCAGCATGGCCCAGAAACGCCCCATGGCGACAGCCGGCGCGCTGACGCCCCACTGGGGAAAGTCCCTCTCCAGAAGAGTCTGGATGTACTCGCGGCGCCATGCCACGCTGTCCTCCTCACCCTCGGCGAGAAAGGACCGGGGCAACCCGCCGCGACGCCACAGTCTAGCGAGAGCGTCACTTGAATGGTGCGCCGCCTCATTCGCCATGAAGCCGCCGAGGAGCACCCGCTCCGTGCGGCCGGCAAGGCTTTCGGACGTCTGGCGAAGCAGCCCTCCGGATGCGCTCCCCAGAACCAGATATCTGGCCGGCGATGGAGTCCGATCCACCAACACACGCAATGCGGGAAACAACTCCGGCCTGAGTTGCACCTCGTCGATGACGACCAAGCCGCGCAACGGTTCCAGGGCCGTCATGGGCTCGTCGAGCCGGCCTAGGCTGGCCGGAGACTCCAGGTCGAAGTAATTGACTGAATCGGGATCGAGGAACTGACGCGCCAGCGTCGTCTTCCCACACTGGCGAGGACCCGCCAGCACCACGACGGATGCGCGCCCCAGTGCAGTACGGATCGCCTCGAAAGACCTACGGCGAATCAACATGATACCAAGCTACCATGAAAACGGTGCATAATATATATGATTTTCATGGCATCATGGCTGTAGGCGGGCTTCACACCCGCTCGTATGCAAGGCCCAGCACGTCCTGCATGCCGTAAAGGCCGTTTTCCTTTCCCGCCACCCAATGGGCCGCCCGGATGGCGCCGCGCCCGAAAGCTTCGCGGCTGTGGGCACGGTGGACCAGCTCGATGCGCTCGCCGATGCCGCCGAACATCACGGTGTGCTCGCCCGCGATGTCCCCGGCGCGGACGGAAAGGAGGCCGATGTCGGTCTTCTTTCGCTCGCCGAAACCGCTACGGCCCTCCACGCCCACCCGTTCCAGCTTGCGCCCCAAGGCGTCGCCGGCGGCCCGGGCCAGCGCCAGCGCGGTGCCGCTGGGCGCGTCCTTCTTGAACCGGTGGTGCGCCTCCACGATCTCCACGTCATAGGCGTCGCCCAGGCTGCGCGCCATCTGGCCCACCAAGCCCAGCAGCAGGTTGACCCCAAGGCTCATGTTGGGAGCGAGAACGGTCGGGGTCCTGGCTGCCAGGGTGCGTATCTGCCTGAGTTGCCTGGTGTTGAATCCCGTGGTGCCGATGACGATGGGGGTGGCCGTCTTGGCCGCGGCCTTCATGTGGGCGACGGAAGCCTCGGGCGTGGTCATGTCGACGATGACGCGCCCTTCTCCCGCCGACGGCTCGATGCCGTCGCCGATCTCGACGCCCAGACGGCCGGCGCCGGCCACCTCCCCGGCGTCCTGTCCCAGCCGCCCGCTCCCGGGCCGGTCCACGGCCCCCGCGAGGGTGACGCCCGGAGTGTCCTGGATCAGGCGGACCAGCACGCCGCCCATCCTTCCTCCCGGTCCACAAACGATGAGGCCCAGGTCGCTCATGCGTCAATCAAGCCGTAGTCCACCATGGCGCCCTTCAGCCGCTTCAGGTTCGGCTCGGTCATGGGAGTCAGCGGCAGGCGGATCTCCGGGCCGCACTTGCCCATTGCGGCCAAACCGGCCTTCACCGGAATTGGGTTGGTCTCGCTGAACAGGCAGCGGATCATGGGCATCAGCCCGAACTGGATCCGCCGGCCGGCGGCCCAGTCGTCCCGCAGGCAGGCTTCGGTCAGGTCGGCCATGGCACGCGGCGCCACGTTGCCGGTGGTGGTGATGACGCCCTTGCCGCCCAAGGTCATGAGCGAGTAGACCAGCGAGTCCTCGCCGGAATACACCGCCAGGGAATCGCCGCACAGCCGGATGACGTCGATGGCCTGGTCCACCGAGCCCGTGGCCTCCTTCACGCCGGCGATGTTGCCGATCTCGGCGAGCCGCGCCAGGGTCTCCGGTTCCATCCTGGAGGCCGTCCGGCCGGGGATGTTGTAGACGATCAGCGGGATGCCCACGTGCCCGGCCACCGCCCGGTAGTGGTGATAGATGCCTTCCTGGGTCGGTTTGTTGTAGTAGGGCGAGATCAGCAATGCGCCGTCGGCGCCCGATTTCTCCGCCGCGCGGGTGAGCTCCATGGCCTCCCGGGTGGAGTTGGAGCCGGTGCCGGCGATGACCGGAACCCGCTGCCTTGCCGCCTTTACCACCGCGTCGATGACGGCGTGGTGCTCGTCGTGGTCCAGCGTGGCCGACTCTCCGGTGGAGCCGCACGGCACCAGCGCGTGGGTGCCCTGCTCGATCTGGAACTCCACCAGCGCCTCCAGCGAAGCGTAGTCCACTCCGCCGTCCTTGAACGGCGTCACCATGGCGGTCATCGATCCGCTAAACATGTCGTCATCCCTCGGAGGTTCAGTCCGGCGCGGCACCCTGACGGGTGAGGCCGTCGCAGGACCCTGTTGCCCTTTTACGCCTCAGACCCGGACGCTGCCCTGGAAAACCTCCTGCGCCGGCCCGGTCATGTAGACCCGGTCGTCGTCGGCCCATTGGATGTCCAGGTCGCCGCCGATGAGGTGTACGGTTATCTTCCTCTCGGTCCGTTCGGTCAAGGCACCGGCCACGCCCACGGCGCTGGCGCCGGTGCCGCAGGCCCAGGTCTCGCCGGCACCGCGCTCCCACACCCGCATCCGCACCTCGCCCGGACCCAGCACCTGGACGAACTCGGTGTTGACCCGGTTGGGGAAGAAGGCGTGATTCTCGAAGCGGGGCCCCAGGCGGGGCAAGTCCAGCGCGTCCACGTCGTCGACATAGAGCACGCAGTGGGGGTTGCCCATGGACACGCAGGTGACCGAATACCCGGCGCCGTCGACGGTGAGCGGATGGTTGACGATGCGGCCGTCGGCGTCCACCGGGATGTCCCGGCCTTCGAGCACGGGCGGGCCCATGTCCACCTCGACGCGGTCACCCCTGAGGCGCGGCCGGATGACGCCCGCCAGCGTGTCCACCTCGATCTCCCGCTTCCCGGTCAGGCCGTGCTCGTACACGTACATGGCGAAGCAACGGATGCCGTTGCCGCACATCTCCACTTCGCCGCCGTCGGCGTTGTAGATCTCCATCCGGAAGTCCGCGGAATCCGACGGCTTGATGGTGAGGAGCTGATCGGCGCCCACGCCGAAACGGCGGTGGCACAGGTTCCTGGCGATGTCGGCCAGACCCGCGGGCTGCGCCTCCATGCAGTCCAGCACCACGAAATCGTTG
This sequence comes from uncultured Binatia bacterium (SeqCode), assembly GCA_965215605.1. Lineage (GTDB taxonomy): Bacteria > Desulfobacterota > Binatia > UBA9968 > JAJDTQ01 > JAJDTQ01. The sequence goes on from OZ244070.1 coordinate 1,155,836, forward strand.
CCGCAGCCGTGCATCTTGGTAAAAGTGATCTCGCTCATGGGCTCCTCCGCGCCCGTGTCGTGTTGCGGGCCGTTCGCCGACCGCACTCCCCTTGAGGCAGGCTACAGGCCACCGGGGATCGTTTCGCCGGCTACCAGCCCCTCCAGGGTCTCCCGTTCCCGGACCACGGCGAACTCCTTGCCGTCCACCAGCACCTCCGCCGCCCTGGGCCGCGTATTGTAGTTGGAGGCCATGGTAAAGCCGTAGGCCCCGGCGCTCATCACCGCCATGAGATCCCCCGGGGCCGGCGTCTCGATCCGGCGGTCCTGGGCGAGAAAGTCGCCGCTCTCGCAGATGGGGCCGACCACGTCCGCGGTCATGGGCTCGGCCTCGCGCCGGTCCACCGGCCGCAGACCCTGGAACGCGCCGTAGAGCGAGGGCCGGACGAGGTCGTTCATGGCGCCGTCCACCACCACGAAGTTCTTGGCCTCGGTGCGCTTGAGATAGAGCACCCGGGTGACCAGGATTCCGGCGTTGCCCACCATCGATCGGCCCGGCTCCAGCACCAGGGTCACGTCCAGGCCCCGGATCCCCTCCATGAGCGCCTTGGCGTAGTCCCCCGTGTCTGGCGGCTCCTCGTCGTCGTAGCGGATGCCGAGGCCGCCCCCCAGGTCCACGTAGCGGATGTCCGCCCCTTCCCGCTGGAGCGCCTCGATGAAGGCCCGGACCCGCTCGGCGGCGGCCGCGAAGGGCGACGTCGAGGTGAGCTGGGAGCCGATGTGGCAGTCCACGCCCACCACCTCCACGTTGGGCAGGGCGATGGCGCGGCGGTAGGCCTCGGCAGCCGGTTCGATGGCGATGCCGAACTTGCTCTTCTTCATGCCGGTGGAAATGTACGGGTGCGTCTGCGGGTCGACGTCGGGATTGATGCGGAAGCTCACCGGCGCCGTCACCCCCATGCTCCCCGCCACTTCGTTCAGCGCCTCCATCTCCTGCTCCGACTCGACGTTGAACATCAGGATGCCGGAGCGGAGCGCGTACGCCATCTCGTCCCGGGTCTTGCCCACCCCCGAGAACACCACCCGGCGCGGGTCGGCGCCGGCCTTGAGCACCCGGAAGAGCTCGCCGCCGGAAACGATGTCGAAACCCGAGCCCTCGTTCACGAAGGCGCGCAGCACCGCGAGGTTGGAGTTGGCCTTGACCGAGAAGCAGACGAGATGCCGGCTTCCGGCGAAAGCATGGTCGAAGCCCCGGAAGGCGTCACGCAAGCGGGCAAGGCTGTACACGTACACCGGCGTCCCCACCGCGCCGACGATGTCCCTGACCGGCACGTCTTCGCAGTACAGCGTGTCGTTCCTGTGGGTGAAGCGATCCTCTACCGTTGCCGCCATACGATGCTGACCTCATTGGACGGCCTGCCGAGGGAGCCGTCGGACAACCGGACCCGGACCCGATACCGGTACACCGTGCCGGTACGGAGCTCGGTATCCGTAAACCCGTAATCGGACTGCTTGAAGAAACGGCCCTCGTCTTCCACGTTGACGACCGCCCGCTCGTTGTAGGCGGCGCGGCAATCCGGACAGTCCGCCGCGGTGCTCATGCGGTACACCACGAAGGCCTCCAGGTCCGTCAGCGGCTGGCCGTCGAGAGCCTTGCGGGGATGCGACCAGCCCAGGCGGATGCTGCGGTCCTCCAGCACGAGCTTCAGGTCGCTGATGGCCACGGGCATCACCAGCTCGGGCGCCCGGGGCGCGCCCTTCTTGCCGCAACCGGCGGCCAGTGCCGCCGCAAGCAGGAGCAACAGACAGAGCCGCCCTGCCGCAACGCCACGCCGCCACTCCTGGATTCCCGTCCCGGATCGGCGTCCGGGACACGCTCTTGCGGAAATAACGGATTTGGCTGCCATTACACCCCCAGCTTCTTGAGCCGCCTGCGCACGTTGGCGGAGGCGGTGCCGCCCGGGGCGCGGCGGCGCTCGACGCCGGCCCGGACCGTCAGGATCTTGAAGACGTCCGGCCCGATGGCCGGGCAATACCCCTGAAGCTCATCCAGGGACAGGTCCTGCAGCTTGCGTTGCGCATCGATGCCGTGGCGCACCAACCGGCCCACCGCGTCGTGGGCGGCGCGAAAGCTGAGGCCCCGGCCGACGAGATAGTCCGCCAGGTCGGTGGCGTTCATGAAGCCTTCCTCCGCCGCGGCCAGCATCCGCTCGCCCCGCACCCGCAGGCCGTTCAGCAGCTCCCGGGCCATGAGCAGGCACGACGACACCGTGTCGACGGTGTCGAAGAGAGGCTCCTTGTCCTCCTGGAGATCGCGATTGTAGGCCAGCGGCAGCCCTTTCATGATGGTCAGCAGCGCGTTGAGGTGGCCGTACACCCGGCCGGTCTTGCCGCGGATCAGCTCGGCCACGTCGGGATTCTTCTTCTGCGGCATCATCGAGCTGCCGGTGCAGAAGGCGTCCGGCAACTCGATGAAGCCGAACTCCTCGCTGGACCACAGGATGAGCTCATCGGCCATGCGGCTCAGATGGACGAACAGGATGGCGGATGCCGACAGGAACTCCAGCACGAAATCCCGGTCGCTGACGGCGTCGATGCTGTTCTCCGAGAGGCGCGGGAAGCCCAACAGCTCGGCCACGTAGGTCCGGTCGATGGGAAAGCTCGTTCCCGCCAGCGCCCCGGAGCCCAGGGGCATGACGTCGGTCTCCGCCCGGCAGTGGCGGTAGCGGCTCTTGTCCCGCTCGAACATCTCCACGTAGGCCAGCAGGTGGTGGGCGAAGAGCACGGGCTGGGCCCGCTGGAGGTGGGTGTAGCCCGGCATCAACACGCCCTCGTTACGCCGGGCGGCTCCCGCCAGGGCCTTTTGCAACGCCTCCAGGTCCCCCAGGATGCCGTCGAGGGCTTCCCGCAGGTAGAGGCGCATGTCCAGGCTCACCTGGTCGTTCCGGCTCCGGGCGGTATGCAGCTTCTCGCCCACGCTGCCGACCTTCTCGGTGAGCCGCCGCTCGATGTTCATGTGGATGTCTTCATCGGCGACGCTGTAGGGGAACGCGCCGCTCTCGATCTCTTTCCGGACCGCCCTCAGTCCGGCGACGATCTTGCGGGCGTCGCCGGCGGGGATGATGCCCTGCTTGCCGAGCATGCGGGCATGGGCCACGCTGCCGTCGATGTCGTGCCGGTAGAGGCGCCGGTCCACGTCAATCGAGGCGGTGAAGGCCACCACGGAATCGGCGGTGGAGCCGGCGAACCGGCCGCCCCATAGCTGTTTCTTCCTGGCCATACCGGTTACGCGCCCGCCACCCGCCCGCCCATCTTGAGCCGCAAGGCGTTGAGCTTGATGAAACCCTCGGCATCCGCCTGGTTGTAGCTCTCGTCCTTCTCGAAGGTGGCGGTGACCGGGTCGTACAGCGACACCGGCGACTTCCTTCCGGCCACCGTTGCCGAGCCCTTGTAGAGCTTCAGCCGCACCGTGCCGCTCACCCGCTCCTGCGACGCGTCCAGGGCCTGCTGCAGGATCTGCCGTTCCGGAGCGAACCAGTAGCCATTGTAGATCATCTGGGCGTACCGGGGAATCAACGAATCCCGGAGCTGCATCACCTCCCGGTCCAGGGTGAGGTGCTCCACCGCCCGGCGCGCCGCGTGCAGGATGGTCCCCCCCGGGGTCTCGTAGATGCCCCGAGACTTCATGCCGGCATAACGGTTCTCCACCATGTCCACCCGGCCGATGCCGTGACGCGCGCCCAGGGCATTGAGCGCCGCCAGCATCTCCGCCGGCTCCAGGCGCCGTCCGTCCAGCGCCACCGGGTCGCCGGCGGCGAACTCCAGCTCGACGCGCTGCGGCTGGTCCGGCGCCTCTTCCGGCGCCACGGTCCACAGGAACATGTCCGCCGGCGGCTCCTGCCAGGGATCCTCGAGTACGCCGCCTTCGTAGCTGATGTGGAACAGGTTGCGGTCCATGCTGTAGGGCTTGTCCTTGGTCACCGGCACGGGGATGTCGTAACGCCGGGCGTAGTCGATCAGCGCGGTGCGGGAGTTGAGGTCCCACTCCCGCCAGGGCGCGATGACCTGGATGTCCGGCTTGAGGGCGTAGTAGGTCAGCTCGAACCGCACCTGGTCGTTGCCCTTGCCGGTGGCGCCGTGGGACACCGCCTCGGCGTCCTCCTCGATGGCCACCTCTAGCTGCCGCCGGGCGATGAGGGGCCGGGCGATGGAGGTGCCCAGCAGGTAGGAGCCTTCGTAGACCGCGTTGCCCCGCAACATGGGAAACACGTAGTCCCGGACAAACGGCTCCCGGAGATCGTCAACCACCACCTTGCTGGCGCCGGTGGCCAGCGCCTTGCGCCGGACCTCCTCCAGATCCTCTTCCTGCCCCACGTCGGCGCAGTAGGCGATGACCTCGCAGTCGTAGGTCTCCTTCACCCAGCGCAGACACACGGACGTATCGAGACCGCCCGAGTACGCCAGCACGACCTTGTTCGGTTTCATGAATCTCCCCGTCGATGGTTTGAATTACGTCCCCACGGCCAGGCACCAGACCATCAGCGCCTTCTGGGCGTGAAGGCGGTTCTCGGCCTGGTCGAACACCACCGAATGGCGGCCTTCGATGACCTCGTCGGTGATCTCCTCGCCGCGGTGCGCCGGCAGGCAGTGCATCACCGCCACGTCGTCCCTGGCCCGGGCCACCAACTCTCCGTTGACCTGGAAGGCCGCGAAGGCCCGTTTCCGGTCGCGGGCTTCCGCTTCCTGGCCCATGCTCGCCCACACGTCGGTATAGATGGCGTCGGCCCCGCTCACCGCCGCGGCCGGATCATGGGTGACCGCCACCTCCGCGCCCGCGGCCACCGCCGAGTCGAATATCTCCCTGTCGGGTTCGAAACCCTCGGGGCAGGCCAGCGTAAACCGGAACGGCAGCTTTTCCGCCGCCAGCAGCCAGGAATGCACGACGTTGTTGCCGTCCCCCACGAACACCACGTGGAGCCCTTCGATCCGGCCCTTGCACTCCTGCAGAGTGAGGAGGTCCGCCAGCACCTGGCACGGGTGGTACAGGTCCGACAGCGCGTTGATCACCGGCACCGAGCCGAAGGCCGCCATCTCCGCCACGATCTCCTGGGCGAAGGTCCGCACCGCGAGGACGTCCACCAGGCGGCTCAACACCCGCACGCAGTCGGCCGGGGTCTCCCGCTCGCCGAGCTGCACCTCGTCCGGCCCCAGGAACAGCGCGCTGCCCCCCAACTCGGTCATGCCGATGTCGAAGGTGGCCCGGGTCCTGAGGCTGGGCTTCTGAAACACCAGCGCCAGCTTCTTCCCGGCCAGGAGCGGCCGCAAATGCCCTTCCGCGCGCTCCCGCTTGAGGGCGGCGGCCAAGGAAAGCACCTCGTCCAGGTCCGCCCGGGCGAGATCCCGCAACGTCAATACGTCCCGTTTCTTCATGGCCGTCACACCCGCTCCAGCACCCGCGCCAGAATCTCCAGCGCCTCGTCCACCTCGGCCTTCCCGATGTTCAACGGCGGCACCATGCGGAGCACGTTGGCGCCCGCCAGCACCACCAGCAGACCGTCTTTCATGCATTCCTGGACCAGCGGCCCGCACTCGCGGTCCATTTCCATGCCCAGGAGGAGCCCCTTGCCGCGCACCTCCCGGATGAAGTCGAAACGCTCCGCCAGCGCCTCCAGCCCCTGGCGCAACAGGCCCCCGACCTCCTCGCAGTGCTGCACCAAGCCGGCTTCCAGGATGGTTTCCATCACCGCCAGCCCGGCGCGGCACACCACCGGATTGCCGCCAAAGGTGGAGGCGTGGGATCCCGGCGGAAAGCTCCTGGCCACCTCTTCCCGCGCCAGCATGGCGCCCAGCGGCAGCCCGCCGCCCAATGCCTTGGCCAGCGTCATGACGTCCGGCTCCACGCCGAAGTGCTCGTAGCCGAAGAGCCGGCCGGTGCGCCCCATGCCCACCTGCACCTCGTCGAAGATGAGCAGCAGGCCCTTGTCGTCGCAGAGCTGCCGCAGCCCGCGCATGTAGGACACGTCCGGCACCACCACCCCGCCCTCGCCCTGGATGGGCTCCACCAGGATCGCCGCGGTGCGCTCGTCCACCGCGTCTTCCGCCGCGTCCAGGTCGTTGAACGGGATGTAGCGGAATCCCGGCGGCAGCGGATCGTAGCCGAGCCGGATCTTCTCCTGGCCGGTGGCCGTAAGGGTCGCCAGCGTGCGCCCGTGGAACGAGTTGAGGGCGGTGATAACCTCGCTCCTGCCTCCGGCCTGCTCGGAGCCGTAACGCCGCGCCAGCTTGATGGCGGCCTCGTTGGCCTCGGCCCCGCTGTTGCAGAAGAACACCCGGTCGGCGAAGGAATGCTCGCAAAGCGCCCTGGCGAGCCGGGCCTGGGGCTCGATGTGGTAGAGGTTCGAGACGTGGATCAGGCTCCGCACCTGCTCGGACACGGCCTTGGCCACGGCCGGGTGGCAGTGGCCGAGGCTGTTGACGGCGATGCCGGCGACGAAGTCCAGATAGGCCTTGCCGTCCGCGTCCCACACCCGCGTCCCCTCCCCCCGCACCAACGCGATGGGGAAGCGCGCGTAGGTGTTCATCACGTGTGCTTCGGTCAACTGTTGTGCTTCAAGGTTCGACATGGTGCATCCATCGGGACGGGTTGAAACCCGCCCCTATGAGTCTCGGACCACCTCGGTCCCCACGCCCCGTTCGGTGAAGATCTCCAACAGGACGGCGTGCCGGTCCCGGCCGTCGATGATGTGGGTCTTGACCACGCCCCCGTTGAGGGCGTCCACGCAGCACTCCACCTTGGGGATCATGCCCGAGGAGATCACGTCCCGCTCGATGAGGCCGGCGGACTGGGAGATGGTGAGGGTGCTGATCAGCTCCCCCTCCCGGTCCCGCACCCCTTCCACGTCGGTGAGCAGGATGAGCTTCTCCGCTCCGAGGGCGGCGGCCACCCTCCCCGCCACCAGGTCCGCGTTGATGTTGTAGGTCTCCCCCTTCTCGCCCACGCCCACCGGCGCGATGACCGGGATGAACTTGCCGTCCAGGGAGCGGATCACCGTGGGGTCCACCCGGACGACCTCTCCCACCATGCCGATGTCGATGATCTCCGTGCTCTCCCCGTCGCCCGGCACGGCCACGTTCATCTTGCGCGCCAGGATGAGCTGGCCGTCCTTGCCGCTGAGACCCACGGCGGCGGCGCCGTGCTGGTTGACGAGCGCGACGATCTCCTTGTTCACCTTGCCCACCAGCACCATCTCGATGATGTCGATGGTCTCCGAATCGGTGACCCGCATGCCGCGCACGTAGCGGCTCTCGATGCCCATCTTCCCCAGCGTCTCGTTGATCTGGGGCCCGCCGCCGTGAACCACCACCACGTTGATGCCCACGTACTTGAGCAGCACGACGTCCTGGGCGAAGCTCTGCTTGAGCGTCTCGTCCACCATGGCCGCGCCGCCGTACTTGACCACGAACGTCTTGCCGAAAAAACGCTTGATGAACGGAAGCGCTTCCAGCAGGACTTCCGCCTTGCCTATGAAATCATCCACGTTACGCGACTCCGGTGCGGGGGGTTCAGAGAATGTACCGGGACAGGTCCTCGTTTTTCAGAATGGCGTCGAGACGCTCGCTCACGTAGCCGGCGTCGATGCGGACTTCCCGGCCCGGCATCTCCGGCGCGGTGAAGGAGACCTCGTCCAGGAGCTTCTCGAGGATCGTGTGCAGCCTGCGGGCGCCGATGTTCTCCATCTTCTCGTTGGCCTCGGCGCTGATGCGGGCGACTTCCTCGATGGCGTCCTCCTGGAAAAACAGCCGGATCTTCTCGGTCTCGAGCAACGCCACGTACTGGCGGATCAGCGCGTTCTTAGGCTCGGTCAGGATGCGAACGAAGTCGTTCTTGTCCAGCGAGCTGAGTTCCACCCGGATCGGAAACCGGCCCTGGAATTCCGGGATCAGATCCGACGGCTTGGAGTTGTGAAAGGCGCCGGAGGCGATGAAGAGGATATGGTCGGTCCTCACCAGCCCGTACTTCGAGCTCACCGTCGAGCCCTCGACCATGGGCAGGAGGTCCCGCTGGACCCCTTCCCGTGACACGTCGGGGCCATGGAGCGATTCCCGCCCGGCGATCTTGTCGATCTCGTCGATGAACACGATCCCGGATTGCTCCACCCGCCGGGTGGCCTCGCCCACCACCGTGTCCATGTCCACCAGCCCGGCCGCTTCCTCCTGGGTGAGCAGCTTCATGGCCTCGGGAATCTTCACGGTCTTTCGCTTGGACTGTTTGGGGAGCAGGTTGGAGAACATCTCCTTGATGTTCGACTCCATTTCCTCCATCCCCTGCGGGGTCAGCACCTCGATCATCGGCGTCATGTTCTGGGTCAGCTCGATGTCGACGTCGCGATCGTCCAGCTTGCCCGCCCGGAGCATCCGGCGGAGCTTCTCCCGGGTGTCCGGCGACGGCCGGAACCCCTCCTCCCCGCCGTTTGCCGGAGCCTGCGGCTCCGGCAACAGCAGGTCCAGCACCCGCTCTTCCGCCAGGTCCCTGGCCTTGACCTGGACCTTTTCCTGCTCCTCCTCCCGGACCAGCTTGACGGACTGGTCCATGAGGTCCCGGATGATGGACTCCACGTCCCTGCCGACGTAACCCACCTCGGTGAACTTGGACGCCTCCACCTTGATGAAGGGCGCCTGCGCCAGCTTGGCCAGCCTGCGGGAGATCTCGGTCTTGCCCACACCGGTGGGGCCGATCATGATGATGTTCTTGGGAGCGATCTCGTCCCGCAACTCCTCGGGCACCAGTTGACGCCGCCACCGGTTGCGCACCGCCACCGCCACCGCCCGCTTGGCGTCGCGCTGGCCCACGATGTAGCGGTCCAACTCCGAAACGATCTCGCGGGGCGTCATGACGGGCGTCAACGACTGTCCGTCCGACGTCCGAACGCTCATCTGTCGGCTTTCATCCTTCATGGGATCCGTCTTGCGAAAGTCCGGAGAAACCGCTGGCCCGCGCCGTCCGGGCGCGCCACGCCTCGCCCGGGATCAGGGCAACTCCTCGATGGTCAGCTTGTCGTTCGTATAGACACAGATCGCCGCGGCCACCTTCATGGACTCCTCGGCAATGGCGCGGGCATCGAGCGCGCTATGATGAACCAAAGCGCGCGCCGCCGCAAGCGCGTAGTTGCCGCCCGAGCCGATGGCGATGACGCCGTCGTCGGGCTCCACCACGTCGCCGTTGCCCGACACCACCAGGCAATCCTCGGCATCGGCAACGATCATCAGCGCTTCCAGCCGCCTGAGCACCTGATCGGTACGCCACTCCTTGGCGAGTTCCACCGCCGCCCGCTTGAACACGCCGCCGTGCTTCTCGAGCTTGCCCTCGAACTTCTCGAACAGCGTGAATGCGTCCGCGGTGGCGCCGGCGAACCCCGCAAGCACCTTGTCGCCGTAGAGCTTTCGCACCTTGCGGGCGGTGTGCTTGAGGGCGGTGTCGCCGAGGCTGACCTGGCCGTCGCCCGCCACCACGATCCTGCCCCCATGCCGTACCGCGAGAATGGTGGTTCCGTGAAACATCGTCAATCGAATATCGTCAATCGAATCGCTCCGCGAGAACTGCCTGGCCCGGTTCAAACGCAGGCCCGTCGCCCTGCAAGCAAACCCCCAACTGTAACACGGAAACGCCGACTTCGCAGGCCCTCGCCCCTCGGAAACGGAATTCCGGGCAGGCCCGGACGGCATCTCCGGACTTCCTACCGGGGCCTTCAGGCCCGAGGATGGGCGCGGTCGTAGACGGCGGTGAGCTGGTCGAGATTGACGTGGGTGTAGCGCTGGGTAGTGGAGAGGCTCACGTGGCCCAGCAGTTCCTGGATCGAGCGCAGGTCCGCGCCGGCGTTCAGCAGGTGGGTGGCGAAGGTGTGCCGCAGGCCGTGGGGACCCATGCGTACGGGGATTCCGGCGAGGCGCAGATATTTCTCCACGATCCGGGCGACGCTGCGGGTGGTGATCCGGTTTCCGTGGTGGTTCAGGAACACCGGCTCCTCGCCCCGCGCCGCCCGCCCCCACCGGCTCCGCTGGTGGTCCGCGTAGCCCCGCAGCGCCGCCAGCGCCACCTCCCCCACGGGCACGATGCGCTCCTTGGACCCCTTGCCGAGGACCCGGAGCACGCCCAGAGAGAAATCGACGTCGCGCCAGTCAAGGCCCACGAGCTCGCTGACCCGGACGCCGGACGAATAAAGCACCTCCATGACGGCCCGATCACGGGCCGGGAGAATACCGTCTTCCGGCAGGCAGCCCAGCACCCGGAACGCCTCGTCGACCGACAGGAAGGTCACAAGCGGGGATTCCTGTTTTGGCGTCGAGAAACCCACCAGGGGGTCCCGGTGGATGACGCCTTCCCGCAGGAGATAGCGGAAGAACCCTTTCAGCGCGGCCAGCTTCCGGCCGATGGTGCTCTTCTTGCGGCTTTCGTGGAGCGTCTTGAGGTAGCCCCGGATCCACTGCCTGTCCACGGCTTGCAGCGCGGACGTTCCGGGGCTGCCCAGATCGAGCCCGTTCTCTTCCAGATACCGGCGCAACCCCTCCACGTCGGTGAGGTAACCCTTGACCGAATGGGGGGAGAACCGCGCCTGATCCCGCAGATAGCCGCCGAAGCCCTCGATGTGCCGTGCGAATTCGTCCATCGGATACAGTGGCGCGCCCCGCCTTCTTGAAGCGGGCACGGGCGGGTTTGACACCCGCCCCTACAACGAGACGCGGGTACCGGCTGGCGTCGCCGCCGGCTTACAGCGCCGGAGCGTACAAGTTGTCCGCCAGGCCCCGGATGTAGTCGACGGTCTCCTCCAGCGACACCACGTCCGCGTACTTCATGTTCATGTCGAAGAGGTTGATCTTGTGGGACGACTGGCCGCGGTCGAAGGTGCACTCCTCCACCACGCTGACGCCGTAGTTGTACGAGAACGCGTCGATGACCGAGGCGCGGACGCAGCCGCTGGTGGTGGTGCCGGCCACCAACAGGGAGTCGGCATGGACTTCGTTCAGCATGCTGGTGAGCGGGGTGCCGAAGAAGGCGCTGGGCTTCTGCTTGCGCACCACCACCTCGCCCTTCCGGGGCGCGATCTCCGCAACGATGTCGTTGCCCTTCTTCGCCAGTTCTTCGAAATCCTCGCCGCCGCGCGAGTTCTTGCCGTGCCAGCGGCCGAAGGCGACGGAGTCCTCCTCGCCGTGGCCGGTGGTGAAGAAGATCGGCAGGTGCTTCTTCCTGGCCTCCTCCAACAGCGTGACGATGTGGTCCACGCCGACCCACCCCTCCTCGCCGCAACTGTTGCGGAAGCGCTTGACCGACTCCACAATCGGCTCGCGCCGGTCGCCGACGAAGTTGTAGTTCACGTCGATGATGAGCACGGCCGGCCTTTGGCCGAAACCCGCCTTGGCGCCGTAACCCGACAGCGCAAACACTTCCTTGTCACGATCGGTCAGAATATCTTCCCATGTATTGCCCATTGGTGACTCCTTCTCTGAATGAGCGCCTGCCGGCCAACTGCCCTCGGAACCCCGATGCAGGCACGGATCTTGCGATTATTCCCCTTGACGGCGCGTCCGTCAAGGCACGGTCATCGGGTGAGTTTCCAGGGACACCTGCCGGTCGGCAAAGGAACGAGCGGCACCGTTCCGGTCGCCGTTCGCGTTGTTTCGCCGTCCGGGGCCTTGTAGAATTTCCCGGAAGCGAACGGAGGACGCGATCATGGTGATCTCGCACACGCCCGCGAGAGGAAACGACACGAACCCGACTCTTGGGACGGGTTCGCGTGAAACGCCGCCGCCCCCGCTCGAGAACGGTGACCGGTTGACCCGGGACGAGTTCGAGAAGCGATATGACGCGATGCCTGATTTGAAGAAGGCGGAGCTCATCAAAGGAGTGGTGTACGTGGGTTCACCCGTTCGCTTCGGGAAACACGGCGAGCCGCACGCAAGGCTGCTGACATGGCTGGGAACCTACGCCGCCTTCACGGAGGGAGTTCGGCATGGCGGCAACGCGACCGTCCGTCTGGATTGGGACACGGAGCCGCAGCCGGACGCCTTGTTGCGCCTGGACCCCGAGAACCGCGCCGGCTCGCGGGTCAGCGCCGATGACTACGTGGAAGGTGCGCCCGAGCTTGTGGCCGAGGTTTCCTCGAGCACGGTCTCCTACGATTTGCACGACAAGATGGACGCATACCGTACCGCGGGCGTGAAGGAATACTTGGTCTGGCGCGTGGAGGACCAGGAGTTCGACTGGTTTCTGCTGCGCGACGGCGAATACGTCCGAATCTCACCCGGTCCCGATGGTGTGTACGAAAGCAGCACCTTTCCGGGATTGCGGCTGGCAGTTGCGGCGTTGTTGGCCGGCGACATGGCCCGAGTCATGGGCGAACTTCAAAAAGGTCTGGACGCCGCCGAACACGCCGAGTTCGTTGCGTCGCTGGCATAATCTCGACTCCATCCGTCACGCTCTTGTCGTGTTGCACGGCCCCTGTTTCGTGCGGCCGGAAGTTCCTTGACTTGGGAAGTCCCAGATTCCATATTGACACATCGTGTTGACGGACCAATTGAATCGCCCGCTGCGTGACCTGCGGATTTCCGTGACCGACCGGTGCAACTTCCGCTGCACCTACTGCATGCCGTTCGACCACTACGACTGGATCGACAAGCGGGAGATCCTTACCTACGAGGAGATCGGCCGGGTGGTGCGGCTGGCCGCGCCCCTGGGAGTGCGGAAGATCCGGCTGACCGGGGGCGAGCCCTTGCTGCGGCGCGACCTGCCGGATCTGGTCCGTCAGCTCGCGGGCATCCCGGGCATCGACGATGTCGCCCTCACCACCAACGGCGCGCGCCTGGGCGAGATGGCCGGGGCATTGCGCTCGGCCGGGCTGGGACGCATCAACGTCAGCATCGACAGCCTCGACCCGGAACGGTTCCGGCAGGTCACCAAACGGGGGGACCTGGACGACGTCCTGAAGGGGCTGTTCGCGGCCCGGGAGGCCGGACTGGACCCCATCAAGATCAACGCGGTGATCGAACGCGGCGTCAACGAGGAAGACATTCTCCCGCTGGTGGAGCTCGGACGGACCCACGGCTTCGTGGTGCGGTTCATCGAATACATGGACGTGGGGACGGCCAACGCATGGCGGCTGGAGCGGACCGTGCCGAAGGCGGAGATCGTGCAGCGGATCGGCGCGCGCTATCCGCTGGATCCGGTGGGCAGGGCCGACGGCAACGCCCCGGCGGTGGACTACGCCTTCCGCGACGGCAAGGGTACCGTGGGCGTGGTGGCGTCCGTCACCGAGCCGTTCTGTGGGACCTGCAGCCGCGGCCGCCTCACCGCGGACGGTCGCCTGGTCACCTGCCTCTTCTCCCGCACCGGGCACGACCTCAAGGCCCAGCTCCGGAACGGCGCCGGCGACGACGAGATCCGGCAGTGGCTGGAGGCCATCTGGACCGGCCGCAAGGACCGCTTTTCGGCCGAGCGGCTCGAAGCCATCCGCTCTCCCGACGGCTACGACCCCGGACAGCACGACAAGATCGAGATGATTACGCTGGGGGGTTGACGCGCGTCGCGGCCGGCCCCCATGGCCGGCGTTCTCTTCTCGTGTCTCCGTCCGTCCCCGGTTCAAGCCCTCTTCTCAGAAACACTCTTTTCAGGAATACCCATGCTGCTCATCAACAATGAAACCGTCGACGAAATCCTCGACATGAAGGGGTGCATCGACGCCCTGGAAACCGGCTACCGCGACCTGCTGGCGCAGCGGGCGGTCTACCGGCCCCGCATCGACCTCTACGTGCCGCAGGAAGAACCCGAACGCATGTACCGCTGGGGGACCATGGAAGGGGCGTCGCGTTCCTTCGGGGTCTTCGCCATCCGCATGAAGTCGGACATGCTGGAATGGCCGGAGGGCGGCACCGTGGAGAAGTACTGCATGGAGCCCGGCACCTACTGCGGCCTGGTGCTGGTATTCTCGGCGCGGAACGCCGAACCCCTGGCGATCATCAACGACGGCATCATCCAGCACATGCGGGTGGGCGCCTGCGCCGGCCTGGCGGCCCGGTACCTGGCCCGGGACGACGCGGCGGTGGTGGGCATGCTCGGCTCCGGCGGCATGGCGGAGACCTACCTGCGGGCCTTCGCGGAAGTGCGGAAGCTGCGGGAAGTCAAGATCTACAGCCCCACCCCGGCCAACCGGGAGGCCTACGCGCGCAAGATGAGCGAGATGCTGGGCGTGCCGGTGACCGCCCGGGAGGGCGTGGAAGAGGTGGTCCGGGGCTCGGACATGGTGGCCACCTGCACCGACTCGGTCCGGGTGGTGGTGGAAAATTCCGGCTGGGTGGAGGACGGCGCCTTCGTCACTTGCGTCCGCAGCAACGAATGGGAACCCGGCATCCTCGACCGCTGCAACGTCATCGTGAAGCTCGGGCGCGGCACCATCGGGACACTGGACGAAGGCATGCGGCGCATCGCCGGATATGCCTCCTACGTAGCCGGCACCGACGACGAGACGAAGCGCATCGTCAACCCGGGAGTGGACCTGTTCTCCGGCCAGCACCCTCTGCTCACGGATCTCATGGGCGGCACGGTCCAGGGACGGACCCGGGACTCGGACGTGACGTTGTTCCTGAACGACGGCACCCAGGGGCTCCAGTTCGCCTCGGTGGCCGGGTACGTGGTGCGGAAAGCTCGGGAGCTGGGCGCCGGCCGGGAGATTCCCAGGGAATGGTTTACCCAGGATATACGGGACTAGGACGTGGTATTGGAGGGAGAGCTGACGGATGCTCAAGGTCATTCCAGTTGAAGAAGCGGTGGGCCTCCGCCTGGCCCACGACATCACCGAGATCATACCGGGAGGGCACAAGGGTCCCCGGTTCAAGCGCGGACACCTCATCGCCGAGGAGGACGTGCCGCGGCTGCTGGACGTGGGCAAAGCCCACATCTACATCATGGATCTCGATCCGGACGACCTGCACGAAGAGGACGCCGCCGAACGACTGGCGCGGGCCTCGGCCGGAAACGGCCTGACGCTCACCGACCCGAGCGAGGGCCGGGTCAACCTGGTGGCGGAACGAGACGGCATGCTGGAGGTGGACGAGGAGCGGTTGTTCCGTTTCAACGAGCTGGGAGACCTCATCCTCGCCACCCTTCCCTCCGGCGGGTTCGTCCGGGAAGGCACGGTGGTGGGCGGCACCCGCACCATCCCGGTGGTGGTAAAGGAAGACTTGGTGGCACGGGCGGAAGCCCTGTGCAAGGACGGTTCCATCGTGTCTGTGACGGCCATGCCGGCCAGGAAGGTCTTCCTGCTGGTGACCGGCAGCGAGGTCTTCACCGGCCGGATCACGGACGGCTTCGAGCCGAGGGTGCGGGAAAAGGTTGAGGGCATGGGCTCGATCCTGGAGCCGGTCACCCTGGCCCCGGACGATCCCGACGTCATCGCCGGCCACATCAAGGACTTCGCCGCCAAGGGCGCGGAGATCATCCTGGTGAGCGGCGGCATGTCCGTGGACCCCGACGACCTCACTCCCGAAGGCATCCGCCGCAGCGGCGCCGACGTGGTCTCACACGGCTTCCCGGTGCTCCCCGGCTCCATGTTCCTCATGAGCTACCTGGAGGACATACCGGTCCTCGGCCTGTCCGGGTGCGTCCTGCACGACCCGGTCACCGCCTTCGATTTCATGCTGCCCAAGCTCCTGGCAGGGACCCGTGTCACCCGGGAAGACATCCTGCGCATGGGTCACGGCGGACTGCAAAAGAAACACTCGCACCATCACTGAAGTGCCAAGGGCGGAATGGACCCGGGGTCCAGCGGCCGGGGGGACTAGGAGCTTGCGCCGCAGGAATTCACGGCTGCAAATTCGCTCTCGCGAATTCCTACGGCGCAAGCTCCTAGGGCAACACTGGGCGGCCCTCACGTCTGAATGGCGGATGAGTGGGGTCCGGTCACACCGGGATCTGGGTGACCACGACGCGGCCGTCGCCGTGGAGCCGGATGGCGTTGACGGTGCCTGCGTAGCTTGGGGAGCCGGAGTAGTAGGCGGGGATCTGCCGGTCGCCCACCTGGACGGCGCGGTTCCAGTGGCCCAGGGCGACGTAGTCGGCGCCGCTGGTGGTGAGGTCCTCCTGGCGGATCAGCCACGAGCCGAGCAGCACCTCCGGCCTGGGCTGGTCTTCCACGTAGTGGCCGTGGGCCACCGCCAACTGCCAGCGGGTGCGCCGTTCCGGAGGCTCGGGCAGCGGCATCATGTCCAGGTAGTCCACGTGGGGGCGACCCCAGACCTCCAGGTCCAGCTCCGGGAAGTCGCCACGTTCCGTGGTCAGGCCCAGCACGTGCACGTTGCCGGCGTCGCCGAACTCGGCCCTGCGGTAGACGGAATCCGGGGTCAACGGGTCGTGGTTGCCCGGCAGGATGACGATGGGAAGCCCGGCGTCCGCCATGACGCCCGAAACCTCCTCCAGAAACGTGCCGCCCTGGCGGTTGTGGTCGAAGGTATCTCCCGCGAGAATAACGAGGTCGGCCTGCTGGGCCCGGGCCGCGGCAAGGACCTGCTGGAGCACCGGCATGTTGCCGGATACATCGTCGGTCAGGATACTGTCGGCGCCCAGATGCAGGTCGGACGTGTGGACGATCAGGACTTCGCTTGCTTCGCTCATGTTCCCTGCGCCCGCGGGCTACTTCATGAGCTCGGCGTTGATTTCATCCAGCGAGCTGGCCGGCGGCTGCACCGCGTCCTGGTCCAGATAGGCCAGCGGCGTGTCGCAGAGATTGAGGTCGTCGATGAACTCCGCCCGCTCTTCGTTGAGATAGATGAGGCCGGTGAGGAACTTGTGCTCGGCCACCGCGGCATGAAGCGCGGTCGCCGCCTGCATCCGGTTGGTGGGATCGTAGTTGTGCCCGAGCTTGTGCAACGTGATCCGCGAACCGTCGTGCAGGGTCACCTCCTGATCGGTGCCTTCCTGGTAATCCACCTCGATGTTCTCGTAGGGCGGAATGAAGTCGATGTCGTGGAGCGGGTCCAGGTGCTCCCGGATGTACTTGAGGCTCTTGGTGGAGCCGGAATGGTCGTTGAACGTGACGCAGGGGCTCAGCACGTCCAGGATGGCGGTCCCCTTGTGGGCCACGGCGCCCTGGATCAACGGCGCGAGTTGCTTCCGGTCGCCGGAAAAGCTCCGGCCCACATAGGTGGCGCCGAGGGTGATGGCCAGCTCGCACAGGTCGATGGCGGGCATGTCGTTGATCTTGCCGCCCTTCATCACGGTGCCTTCATCCGCGGTGGCGGAAAACTGGCCCTTGGTGAGCCCGTACACGCCGTTGTTCTCCACGACGTAGGTGATGTTCACGTTGCGGCGCATCATGTGGCAGAAGTTGCCGAGGCCGATGGCCGAAGTGTCGCCGTCGCCGGAGATCCCCAAGGGGACCATGGTATGGTTGCCGACATTGGCGCCGGTGGCCACCGAGGCCATGCGGCCGTGCACCGCGTTGATGCCGAAGGCCTGGTTCATGAAGTAGTTCGGCGTCTTCGACGAGCAGCCGATGCCGCTCATCTTGATGACGTTGCGCGGGTCCACGCTGCTGGCGAAGAACGCGCGCATGATGGACGCGGAGATGGCGTCATGGCCGCAGCCGCGGCACATGGTGGAGTCCGCCCCCTTGTAGTCTTTTTCCGTCAGATCGACGCGATTTGCTTTTGCCATGGTTCATCTACCTTCGTTCCGATACCGTTGTTGACTGCTTCGCGATGCTGCTCCACCTGCCGCACGATCTCGCCGGCGGTGGCGGGAAGGCCGTCGTAAATGAGGATGCTGGCGATCCGGGTGGCGAACTCCGGATATTCTTCCCTGAATATGGCGGCCATCTGACCGTCGCGGTTCTGCTCCATGAGATAGACCACATCATGGGCGGCCACGAACTCCCGCACCTCGTCCGCCAGGGGCAGCGCCCGCAGCAGCAGGTGGTTGGTGTCCACGCCGGCGGCCCTCAGGCGGTCGCGCGCTTCGCGCACGGCCTCGTAGCTCGACCCGAAGCAGATCACCCCGGCGCTGATGTCCGCCGCATACTCGATCAACGGCTTGGGCACGTAGGTACGCGCCGTCTCGTACTTCTGCCGCAGCCGGTCCAGCGTGTCCTTGTAGTCCTTCTCATCCTCTGAGTAGCGCGCCTGGGAGTCGTGGCCGGAGCCGCGCGCAAAGTAGGCCGCCAGCGGATGGCGATTGCCGGGAATCGTCCGCTGCGGGATACCGTCGCCGTCCACGTCCAGGTAGCGCGCGAAGCTTCCCTGCCGGTCCAGATCCTCCGCGCTGAGGACCTTGCCGCGATCAAAGGGTTCCTGCAACAGCTCCAGCGGATCCGACCCCCAGAGGTTCATGCCCAGATCCAGGTCCATCATGACGAACACGGGGGTCTGGAAACGTTCGGCCACGTCGAAACTCTTGCGCGCCAGGTCGAAGCTGGACTTCATGTCGTGGGGGATGAGGATGATGTGGCGCGTGTCGCCGTGGGAGGCCACGTGCATCAACTGGATGTCGGCCTGCTGGGTGCGTGTCGGGAGTCCCGTGGAGGGGCCGCCGCGCTGGATGATGAAGTATACGCCGGGGATCTCCGCGAAGTACTGCAGGCCCAGGGTCTCGTTCATGAGCGAGACGCCCGGCCCCGAGGTGGAGGTCATGGCCCGGGCACCCATCCATCCGGCGCCCGCCACCATGTTGGTGGCGGCGATCTCGTCCTCGGCCTGGACCACCGCGTAGGTGTTCTTGCCGTCCTTGTCCTTGCGCAACCGCGGCAGGTACCGCTCCAGCGCCTCGGCCAGGGAGCTGGACGGGGTGATGGGGTACCAGGCGCAGAATGTGACCCCGCCGTAGATCGCGCCCAGCGCGCAGGCGGTGTTGCCCTCGGTGACGATCTTGCCGTCGTTGCCGCCGGGGATCTTTTCCAGCATGGCGATGGACTGGCTCAGGCCGTTGTCCCGCATGTGATTGTAGCCGAGCTCGATACAGAGCAGGTTGGACTCGATGACCGCCGGCTTGTTGCCGAAGGTGTCGCTCAGCACCTCCCGGATCGTGTCCATGTCGATGCCGAAGAGGTAGGCCAGGGCGCCCACGTACAGCATGTTGCGCTGCTTGGCCCGCAACGGCCCCGCTTCCACGTGCTTCTGCACCAGAGCGTTGGCGGGGACGCCGAGATACTGGACGCCGTCGCGCTTCAGGTGGTCCGGCAGCGGCTTGGTGTCGTCGTAAAGGATCAGCCCGCCGTCCCGGACCCGGTAGATATCCTTGTCCGAGGTGTCGTCGTTGAACATGACCATGACGTCGATGACGTCCTTCCGTCCGAGGTAGCCGTCGGCGTTGGCCCGGATCTGGTACCAGGTGGGCAGCCCCTGGATGTTGGACGGAAACATGTTCTTCGAGGAGCAGGGGATGCCCATCTTGAAGATGGACTTGAACAGGATATTGTTGGACGAGGCACTTCCCGAACCGTTGGCAGTAGCGACGCTAATGCTGAGATCGTTGACAACGGGCATGTCGTTCTCCATTGTTGTGGGGCGAAGCGTGTTGGCTCGCTAGTCTACCAACAGAACGTAACCGAAACAAGGACTTAACCCTTTTTTGACAGTGAATGCCGCACCATGACGGCGGTTTTCCCTCCGGCCTAACCCGGCGTATAGTTCTCCTCCGACTCCCAGAACTCCTCGATCTCCTTCCAGGCCTTGCGGACAACATCGTCGATGTCGAGGGCCTTGGCGTATTGCAGCACGTCTCCCACGGAGACGATGCCCGCCAACTCGCCGCCGTCGCCGGCCACGGGCATGTGACGAAACCCGTTGTCGCGCATCTGCGCCAACACTTCCTGGACCGGCGTTGACCCGCTGGTGACCACCGGATCGGGAGTCATGACCTCCGACACCGGCACCTGCCCCATGTCCCGGTCTTCCAGGGCGATCCGCGTCAGCACGTCCCGCTCGGTAAAAATGCCCCCGGTCTTGCCTTCGACGGAAACCATGACGCAGCCCGTCTGCTCCCGCACCAACTTGTCGATGACCTTGGTCACCGGCATGGAGCCATCCACGGCCAGGACCGCGCCGGAAACCACCTCGCCCACGGTTCGCGAGTCTCGCAGGTTCGCGCCGAGCTCCACCACCAGGTTGAGTATCCGCCGCATGGAGACAAGGCCGACCATGCGCCGGTTGTCGCTGTAGACCACCAGGTGGCGGTAACGCCCCTTGTACATCCGTCCCAACACCTCGACGATGGAGGTCCCCTCGGGAACCCCCTGGACCGGGGTGGTCATGACCCGTCGTATGGGCGTCTTGTGAACGTCCAGCACGCGGTTCATCACCCGTCTCAGGATGTCGGTTTCGGTGAAGATACCGGCCGGGGCGTCGTTCTCGGTAATGACTACCCGGCCCACCCGGCGATCCACCATGAGCCGGGTGACCTGCCGGATGGTGCTCGACGGCTCGGCGGTGATGACCGCGGTCGTCATGATCTCGCTTACCTTGTTGGACAGCATGGAAAACCTCCAGAACGCCGGGCAAGGCGGACCAAGGCGTTGCCTCGGCGACAAATCGGGTTCGTGTCCTGCCAGGTCGGCCGGCGCGCCGGTCCGCATCTGAATTGACCCGCCAGGACACTCGTCCTACACTATGATAACCACAGCGCTCCGTCTTACGCAATTTCTCATGGAAATGGTCATCGCCTGCTTGTTCCTGGGCTTTCTGTCCGCGGAGCTGATCGTCGAATCCCTGCTCAACGAAGCCAACATGCGGCACCTGGAACGGCAGTGGCGGCAGGGCCGGCCGCCGGACCGGTTCGCCGCCGACATCAGCCCCGAAACCCGCGAAAAATCGGTACGTTATGCCCTGTCCCAAGGACGCTTTGCGCGCTGCTCGACGGTCTACGGCGTAGCGCTGACGCTGCTTGTGCTGTTCGGCGGGGTGCTGCCGCGGGTGGACCGGCTCGCCCGCGAGGCGGGGGCGTTCCTGCCGGTGCCGGAGGCCGCCGGCATCCTGTTCTGTCTCGCCGTCGGCGGGGTCTTCGCGGTCATGTCGCTGCCCCTGAGAGTCTATTCGACCTTCGTGCTGGAGGAGCGCTTCGGCTTCAACAAGACGGACGCGCGCACTTTCGTCATGGACCGGCTCAAGGGCACGGTCCTGGCGGTGGTGATCGGGGCGCCGTTTCTCTACGGCGTGCTGTGGCTCATGACGGCCGCCGGCGCTTGGTGGTGGGTGTGCGTCTTCGCGTTCATCTTTGCCTTCCAGGGCCTGATGCTGGTGATCTACCCCACCCTGATCGCGCCGCTCTTCAACCGGTTCTCGCCGGTGGCGGACGACCCGTTGCGGGACGCCATCGCGGAGTTGGCGCAACGGGTGGGTCTCCGGACCAGCGGCATCTACACCATGGACGGCTCCAGGCGATCCGGGCATTCCAACGCCTACTTCACCGGCTTGGGAAAGGCCAAGCGCATCGTCCTGTTCGACACGCTGCTGCAGCAACTGGACCGTCCGCAGCTCCTCTCCGTGCTGGCCCACGAGATGGGACACTACAAGATGCGCCACGTGCTCAAGGGCCTGGCCCTGAGCGCCGTCTTCACCCTGGCCGGGCTCTGGGTGCTGAGCCTGCTGCTGGACTATCCGCCCCTGTTCCGGGCCTTCGGACTGGACGCGCCGGCCCACCACACGGCGCTGGTCATCTTCACGTTGATCTCGGGGCCGTTTACATTCTGGTTGTCGCCGTTTATGAACCAGATTTCGCGGCGGCACGAGTACGAGGCCGACGGCTTCGCGGTTCGGCTGCTGGACGACGGCAAGCCCCTGGAAGAGGCCCTGGTGGCGCTGACCGTCAACAACCTGAGCAATCCGACGCCCCATCCGTGGTACTCCGCCTACCATGACTCGCATCCGGCCACGGCGGAGCGGGTCCGGGCCATCCGGGCCGCGGGCGCGGGACCGGGCAGGGACACGGCAGCGGCAGGCGCCGCCGGATGACGCTCTCAAAAGGAACCCCATGACACGGATACTGAACAACGACGATGTGCGGCAGGCCATGAACATCGACGAGTGCCTGGAGGCCATGGCCACCGCCTACCGGGACCTCCCGGACGGGCGGGCGGTGAACCGCCCCACCACCCACATCTACACGCACCATTCCATGGCCGACGCCTCCTACAGCTTCAAGTCCGTGGAAGGGGCGGTGGAGCGGTTCGGCACCCTGGCCCTGCGGGTGACCTCGGACGTGGTCCGGGAGGAGACCTACAACGGCTCGATTCGGCTGGAAAAGCTGCCGCTGGCCGGCAAGGGGCTGTTCCTCGGGCTGGTGCAGTTGTACAGCCTGGAGAACGGCGAACTGATGGGTATCCTGCCGGACGGCGTCATCCAGCAGACCCGGGTGGCCATCACCAGCGCCCTGGGCGCCCAGGCGCTGTGCCGGCCGGAGGCCGCCCGGCTGGGCCTCATCGGCACCGGCGGGCAGGCCCGCGCCCACTTCCGCCTGCTGACCCACGTGCTCCCCATCAAGACGGTCAAGGTCTACAGTCCCCGCCCCGAGCACCGGGAGGCCTTCGCCGAAGAGATGGGCCGGACCGACGGCATCGAGGTGGAGCCCACGGGCAGCGTGGCCGCGGCCATCGCCGGATGCGACATCATCTGTACCGCCACCAGCACCTCGTCCCCCATCATCACCGGCGACATGCTGGAGCCCGGCGTACACTACAACGCCATCCGCGAGTTCGAGCACGACGACACCGTTTTCGCCAAGGCGGACATCACCGGCATCCACACCCAGATGGGCGGCATCCGGCACCACCTGCCCCCCGGCATCGACCACCTGCCGGGAATTCGCCAGGAGAAGCCCCGGGACTGGAGCGTCTACCCGGAGATCTCGGACTTCCTGTCCGGCCGCGCCACCGGGCGCACCGGCGCCGGCCAGATCACCTTCTTCCTCAACAACATCGGCATCGGCGTCCAGTTCGCCGCCATGGGGCACTGCATCCTCAAGGCCGCCGAGAAGATGGGGTTGGGCAAGGAAGTGGCAAGCGACTGGTTCCTGCAGGACATCAAGCCTTGATGCCGCACGGCCTGACGCAGCACACGGAGCAGGACTCAAACCCGCCCGCGGCGGCTTTCTCCCTCTACGTCCACATCCCCTACTGCGTCAGCAAGTGCCCCTACTGCGACTTCAACTCGCACGTGGCCGCGCGCATACCCGAGGAGGAGTATACCGGGGCGCTCCTCCAGGAACTCCGGCACTATTCCGAGCGGGAGGCATGGACGGGCCGTTCCATCAAGACCGTCTTCTTGGGCGGCGGCACCCCTTCGACCTTTCAGGGAAGCAGCATCGGCGCCGTGCTCGACGAAGCCGCCAGGCTCTTCGGCTTCGGCGAGCGAATGGAAATTACCCTGGAGGCGAACCCCGGCGTGGTGGATGCCGGCCGCTTCCGCGACTACCGGAGTTGCGGCGTCAACCGCATCAGCATCGGAGCGCAGAGCTTCGACCCCAAGCTGCTCCGGTTCCTGGGCCGGGTCCACAGCGCCGAGGAAACCCGCCAGGCCCTCAAGAGCGTCCGGAAGGCCGGCTTCGACAACTTCAGCCTCGACCTGATCTACGGAATCCCCGGCCAGACCGTAGACGGGGTGGGCCATGACCTCTCACAGGCCCTGGAGAACGAGCCGCCGCACCTGTCCGCCTACAACCTCACCATCGAGGAAAGCACGCCCTTCCACGCCCGCTACCGCCAGGGCCTGCTGAAACCCCTGGACGAAGACGTGGAGATCGAGATGGCCGCCCGCGTCCAGCACACCTTGGCCGACGCCGGCCTGGAGCGCTACGAGATCTCCAACTACGCCCGCCCCGGCCTTGAGTCCCGCCACAACGTCAACTACTGGGAAGGCGGCGACTACCTCGGCATCGGCGCCGGCGCCCACAGCCACCACCGCCGGCCGGAGGACCCGTTGGGAGAACGCTGGCAGAACGAGCGGTTGCCGAGCGGGTACATGCGCCACGTCAGCGAGACCGGTGACGCCGTCACCGAGCGCGAGCGGCCGGAACTTCGTCAAGCCATGGGGGAGCACCTGTTCACCGGGCTCCGGATGATCGGGGGGGTTTCGGTACCGGGGTTCTGCCGGCGGTTCGGAACGAAACCTGAGGATGCTTTCGCCGATCTTGCGGATTGGCTCTCACAGAGGCTGCTGGTAGAGGAAAACAAACGCCTACGCTTTGCGCCGCGGGGGCTCCTGCTGGCCAATGAACTCTTTATTCGGTTGGTATAAATTCGCGTAGAGCTGTACGCATAAGCAGGACTACGCCCGAATCGGTGCGCCTGCGATCTGGAATTCATCTGTGGTAGACTTTTGTCGGAGGAAGGACTCCGTGCCCGTGGACACGCCGCAAAAAAGTTATCAGCCTGTGATAACTAAAGGAAGCGTTCTTGACCGAGCTCGATCTGAGAGATAGTCTACCGCCCAGTAACGCCACGAGGGGTCCCACGGTCATACCCATGCGCACTTACACCGCCGTTGTGGAACGCTGCCCGGATACACGCCTCTATGTTGGATACGTCCCGGGGTTTCCGGGAGCACACAGTCAGGGCGAGACTCTTGAGGAACTCAACGACAATCTCAAGGAGGTCGTCGCCATGCTCCTGGATGACGGGGAACCGACGCTGGACGGGGAATATGTGGGTACGCAAACCGTGGTCGTAACCTGATGCCGTGGCGACCATTCCCGTCCTCAAACCACGAGAAGTCATCGCCATCCTCACCGCACTCGGTTTTGTCGAGGTGCGCCAGCGTGGTTCGCACAAGCAGTTCCGCCATCCAGACGGTCGTGGCACTACCGTACCGATGCACGGCGGCCGCGACGTCTCTCCAATCCTGTTACGTCGTATCGCCCGCGATATCGGCTTGACCGCCGAAGAGTTCGTCCGGCAACGCCCTTAGTCGCGGCGGGAATGCCCGAGAAGTCTCCTCAGGTCCCCATCTCCCACGACGACAGGTACTTCTTCTGCTCGCGGGTGAGTTTGTCCATCTGGATGCCCATGGTGCCGAGCTTGATGCTGGCGACCCACTCCTCCACGGCCTGGGGGACATCGTAGACCTGGGGAGAGAGGTTGTCGCGGTTCTCGACGGCCCACTCGGAGGCGAGGGCCTGGGTGGCGAAGCTCATGTCCATGACCGAGGCGGGATGGCCTTCGGCGGCGGCCAGGTTCACGAGGCGGCCTTCGCCGAGGAGGAAGAGGCGCTTGCCGCTGGGGAGGGTGTAGGAGTCGACGTGGTTGCGCACGTTCTTCTCGCGCTTCGTGGCCATTTCGGTGAGGGCCTTGATGTCGATCTCGATGTCGAAGTGGCCGGAATTGCAGATGATGGCGCCGTCCTTCATGGCCTTCAGGTGTTCCTTGCCGATGACGTGCATGTCGCCGGTGAGGGTGATGAAGAGGTCGCCGACCTTGGCGGCGTCCTTCATGGGCATGACGTCGAAGCCGTCCATGGAGGCCTCCAGGGCGCGCACGGGGTCCACCTCGGTGACCACCACCTTGGCGCCCATGCCCCGGGCCCGCGAGGCCACGCCCCGGCCGCACCAACCGTAGCCGGCCACCACCACCCGCTTGCCCGCCAGCAGCACGTCGGTGGCCCGGATGATGCCGTCGATGGTGGACTGGCCGGTGCCGTAGCGGTTGTCGAAGAGGTGCTTGGTGGCGGCGTCGTTGACCGCGATGATGGGGATCTTGAGCGCCTTGTCGGCCTCCAGCGCCCGCAGCCGGATGACCCCGGTGGTGGTTTCCTCCATGGAGGCCACCATCCCGGATGCCAGGTTGGCGTAGTCCTGATGCAGCATGGACACGAGGTCCGCGCCGTCGTCCATGGTGATGGACGGCCGGTGATCCAGCGCCGCCCGCAGATGCCGGTAGTAGGTCTTGTGGTCCTCTCCGCGCACCGCGTATACGGACATACCTTCCTTCTTCACCAACGCCGCCGCCACGTCGTCCTGTGTGGACAGCGGGTTCGACGCGCACAGCACCACGTCGGCGCCGCCGGCTTTCAGGGTGCGTGCGAGGTTGGCGGTTTCCGCGGTCACGTGCAGGCAGGCGGAAAACCGAAGGCCCTTGAACGGCTTCTCCTTCTGGAAGCGGGCGCGCACGTCGCGCAGCACCGGCATCTCCTGATCCGCCCACAGCACTCGCTTCCAGCCGTCCGCCGCCAAGCGTGCGTCGGCAATATCGAATTTCGATTTCGCCATAGTCCTCTCCATCTCCGCCGGCCCGCTTACACTACCGCCGTGCAGCCGCCACCACCGGAAGGGTTGCAGATGTGTGTTTGGTCCTAGCCTTCGAGTCCGCTGCCCAGGCTCGCAGCCCGATCGGTCCTCTCCCAAGTGAAGAAGCCGTTCTCCGGCTTGCGGCCGAAGTGGCCGTAGGCAGCGGATTTCTCGTAGATGGGCGCCCGCAGGTTCAGGGCGTCGATGATTCCCTTGGGAGTGAGATCGAAGTTCTTTCGCACCAGCTTCACGATCTCCGCATCCGGCAACTTGCCGGTGCCGAAGGTATCGACGGCGATGGAGACCGGCTCTGCGACACCGATGACGTACGCGAGCTGTATCTCGCAACGCCGGGCCAGTCCCGCAGCCACGATGTTCTTGGCCACGTAGCGGGCCATGTAGGCCCCGCTCCGGTCCACTTTGGAGGGGTCCTTGCCGGAGAACGCCCCGCCGCCGTGCCGCCCCATGCCGCCGTAGGTGTCCACGATGATCTTGCGGCCGGTGAGGCCGGCATCGGCCTGGGGGCCTCCGATCTCGAAGCTGCCGGTGGGATTGACGAGAAACTCGGTGTCGCCGTCGAGGTACTGGGACGGCACTACCTCCCTTATGACACTGTTGATGATGTCCCTCTTGAGATCGTCATGCGCGACCTCGGAGTTGTGCTGGGTCGAAACCACCACGTTGCTGACCCTGTGCGGCCGGCCATCCCGGTACTGGACGCTGACTTGGGACTTCGAATCGGGGCGAAGGAACCCGGAGAGCGGAACCTTCCCGGATTTCCTGATCTCGGCTAGATCGGACACGAGATCGTTGGCGAGTTTGATGGGGAGCGGCATGAGCTCGTCGGTCTCGTCGCACGCGTAGCCGAACATCATCCCCTGATCGCCCGCGCCCTGTTCCTTGTGGAGCCCCTGGCCTTCGGTGACCCCTTGCGAAATGTTCGGCGACTGGCTCACCAGTTTCACGAAGACTCCGCAGGTGTTGCCATCGAAACCCTTGTCCAGATGGTCGTAACCGATGTCGAGGGCGACCCGGCGCGCCACGCCGACGTAGTCCACCTTGCCCCTGCTGGTGATCTCGCCCGCGATCACGATCAGATCGTTCTTGACCAGAGTCTCGCACGCGACGCGGCTGTCCGGGTCCAGCGCCAGATGGGCGTCAAGCACCGCGTCCGAGATCTGATCGCACATCTTGTCGGGATGCCCCTCCGAGACCGATTCCGAGGTGAAAACAAAGTCTTTGTTCGTCATGATTCCTTTTCGACCCTTTCCTTAGTCGCTTTCGCGGAACTTGTCCTCGATGAGTTCCTCGATGGCAAGCATCGCTTCCTGGGCGTCATCGCCCTTGGTTTCCACGCGGATCTTGCTGCCCTTGGCCGCTCCGAGCGTCAGAACGCCCATGATGCTTCGGGCGTTCACGACGTTGTCGTCCTTGGAGATCTTCACCTCCGCGGAGAACCGATTGACGGTCTGGACCAGCAACGCGGAGGCCCGGGCGTGCATGCCGAGCCGGTTCTTTATCTCGAGCTTCTTCTTAACGCGATGCATGGATCATCTGTCAATGTCCCGGTGCCGCAACTGGATGCGCCACGGAGTCGCCTCCAGGCGCCGCGCGAACTCGGCGGCCAGAACCACCGACCGGTGCTTGCCGCCGGTACAACCGAAGGCCACGGTCAGGTTGCTCTTGCCCTCGCGTTCATAGTTGGGCAACGTGAATTCCAGCAACGCGTTCATCCGTTCCACGAACGCGTGGGTTTCCGTCCGGCTGAGCACGAACTCGCGAACCTCCGGAGCCAATCCGCTCTTGGCCTTCAACCCACTAACAAAAAATGGATTGGGAAGGAACCTCACGTCCATAACCATGTCCGCTTCGGTGGGGATCCCGTACCTGTAGCCGAAGGACACGAGGAAAACCGACATCTGCCGCTTGCCCAGCGCCCGGACACACGACTCCTCCACCACCTGCTTGAGATCGTGGACGTTCAGACGGGTGGTATCGATGACGCGGTCCGCGGAATCCCGCATCCCGGTCAACGCCGTTCGTTCGCTGGCGATCCCTTCCTGGACGGAACCGTCGCCCTGCAGCGGATGCGGCCGGCGGGTCTCGTTGAACCGGCGCAGCAGCAGCTCGTCGCTGGCGTCGAGGAAGACCACCTCCACGCGGTGACCGGCGGCGCGGGTGTCCGCCAGCACCTTGTGCCAGCCCTCCATGAACCGCGCGCCGCGCAGGTCGATGCCGAAAGCGGCCCGTTCGATTCCTTCGCGGTAGCCCTGGCACAGGTCGATGAACCTGGGGATCAGCAGCACCGGCAGGTTGTCGATGCAGAAGAAGCTGTTGTCCTCGAGGACCCGCATGGCGGCGTTCTTGCCGGAACCCGACATGCCGGTGATGACGACGATATCAAGCCGGCCATGCATGTGCTTCACACGGACGCATCACGATCCGTCAGAGGTTCCGCTCCTTCTCCTCGATCAGATTCACCACCTCCTCGGCGGTCTGGACCTGCATGAGGTCCTCCCTGAGCGATGCGTCCTTCACCAGCCGCGACACCCGGGCCAGCGCGCTCAGGTGCTCGGAGGTCGAACCCTCCGGCGCCACCAAGAGAAAGAAGAGATGCGTGGGCGTGCCGTCCTGGGCGTCGAAATCGACACCCTCCCGGCTGCGGGCGAAGGCGATGTACACACGTTCCAGCCCGGGCAGCTTGCCGTGAGGGATGGCGACGCCCTCGCCGATGGCGGTGCTGCATATCCGCTCCCGGGCATGGACCACCTCCAGCAGCCGCCGCGAATCCTCAAAGCCGAAGTGGCTCGATAGGCGCGTCACGATCTCCTCGAGGACAGCGGACTTCTCCCGTGCCTCAAGGCTGGGGATGACCGCTTCCGCATCCAGAACGTCCGTGATTCGCAACCCCTACCCCCTTTGTGGACGGCTGCCCGGGGCAGCCCGACTGCTCATGTCCGCGCCCGGCGAAACGCCGGCAACGCCTCACCCCCGCGCGGCCCGATGGTGGGCGAACGGCTCCCGCCGCCGGGACGACGGCAGAATCCCGAGCTGCTCGCGGTACTTCGCCACCGTCCGGCGCGCGATGTCGATGCCCACGCCCTGCAACTCGCCCGCGATCTCCTGGTCGCTCAGCGGCTTGCCGGGATCTTCGGATTCCACCAGCTTCCGTATCCTGTCCCGCACCGACTCCGAAGAGACCACCGTGGCGCTGTCGTTGCGGGGAAGTCCGCTCTGAAAAAAGAACTTCAGCTCGAAAACGCCTTGCGGCGTGTGCGCGTACTTGTTGGAGGTGGCCCGGCTCACCGTGGAGGGGTGCATGCCGATCTCCGCCGCCACCTCGCGCAGCACCAGGGGCTTCAGCCGGGTGACGCCGTGCTCCAGGAACTCGCGCTGAAAGCTGAAGATGCTCTCGCTGACGCGATAGAGGGTCTGCTGCCGCCAGTGGATGCTCTTGATCAACCAGGTGGCGGCCCGGACCTTGCTCTCCAGGTACTCTCTTGCCTTGCGGACATCTTCTCCCTGCTCGCGGGCCAAACGCCGCACCAGCGCGCTCACCCGCAGGGGCGGGACGCCGTCGTCGTTCAGGAGGATGGAGTACTCCCCCGCCACCTCCTGCACCACCACGTCCGGGACAATCGTGCGGACTTGGTCGTCGTCGAAGCCGCGGGCCGGCTTGGGCTCCAGGCAGGCGATGAGACGGACCGCTTCGACAACCTCGTCGACGCTGGCGTTCAGACTCTCGGCTATCCTGCCATATTGCTTGTATTCCAGTTCATGGAGGTGATGGGCGACCATGTCGACGGCAACGCCGTCCTCCAGTCCGGCATTCCGAAGCTGCACCAGCAGGCATTCGCGCAGGTCCCGCGCGGCGATGCCCACGGGATCGAAGAGCTGGATGCGGGTCAGCACGTCTTCCACCGTATCGGACGTGGCATGGGCCAGCGCGCCGATCTCCTCCAAGGACATCTCCAGGTAGCCACGTTCGTCAAGGTTGCCGATGATGACCGTGCCGGCATCCTCGCCGGACGGATCGAGCCCGGCCATGCGGAGCTGCCACAGCAGGTGTTCCTGAAGCGTCTCTCGGCGGGTGACGGTGTTCTCCAGGGAGGGGAAGTCCTCCTCCTCGCGCACCACTTCGGGACTCGCCATGTCGTGACGCGAGTTGGCTCCCAGATAGTCCTGCCACTCCGCGATGCGGTCGGCCACCAGCGTTTCCCGAGCCGCATCGGGCTCCCGGACCATCTCCGGACCGCCGTCGTCCTCGTCGCGGGCTTCCTCCAGGGCGGGATTCTCCTCCAATTCCTGCGAGATCCGTTCCTGGAGATCGAGATGGGAGAGCTGGAGGAGCTTGATCGCTTGCTGCAACTGGGGCGTCATCACCAGTTGCGGCACGAGTTTCTGGGAGAGCTTGATACCGAGTGCCATCGGGGCGTCCTGCCTGACAATAACGCTACAGCCTGAAACCCTTGCCCAGGTAGACCTCGCGCGCCTTGTCGCTGGCGGCGATATCGCCGGGCGTTCCCTCCGCCAGCACCACCCCCTGGCTCAGGATGTAGGCGCGGGTGCAGATCTCCAGGGTCTCCCTCACGTTGTGATCGGTTATCAGCACCCCGATTCCGACCTTGGTCAGCCGTTGAATGACGGACTTGACTTCCCCCAGGGCGATGGGGTCGACGCCGGTGAAGGGTTCGTCGAGCAGCACGAAGAAAGGCGACAGGATCAGCGCGCGGGCGATCTCCACGCGCCGCCGTTCGCCGCCGGATAGCGTGTACGCCTTCTGCCCGGCCAGATGGGCGAGGCCGAACATCTTCAGGAGCAGCCGGCTCCTCTTCTCCTCCTCGTCCCTGCCGATCCCCTGGGTCTCGAGGATGGCCAGCAGGTTCTGCTTCACGGTCAGCCCCCGGAACACCGAGGACTCCTGTGGAAGGTAGCTGATCCCCGCCCGCGCCCGCTGGTAGATGGGAGCGGCGGTAAGGTCGGTGCCGTTGAGCGTGACCTTCCCGCCGTCGGCCCGGACCAGACCGATGACGATGTGGAACAGGGTCGTCTTGCCGGCTCCGTTGGGCCCCAGGAGACCCACTACCTCTCCACCCCGGACGTTGAGCGTGACCCGGTCAACGACCCGCCGGCCCCGGTAGGCCTTTACGATTCCTTCCGCGTTGAGAAGGTTCATCCGACACAACCCGCGTGGCCTCTCCGGCTCAACGCTTCAGTTGTCCCGGGAAGATCACCGCCTTGACGCGCCCCTTGGTGTTCTCCACCACGCTGCGGTCCTCGTTGATGTAGATGGTAATGCGGTCGCCGGAGATACTGTTCATTCCGTCGCGCACGATGGTGTTGCCGGACACGGTGATGGTCTCTTTCAGACCGTCGAACACCGCCTTGTCGCCGGTCATTTCGCGTCCCGAGTGGTTCACCCGCACCTTTCCCTCTGCGACGATACTCTTCAGCACTCCATCCTCGGGATCGTACCGCGCCGACAGGACGTCGCTGGCGATCCTCATCTCCTCCCGCTCCACCAGGACATTGCCCCGGTACACGATGACATTCCGCTTGCGCTCGAGCTCCATGCTGTCCGCGGTGATGACCAGCGGCGTGTCCTTGTCCCCGAAAAGGCCGCTGGAATCCCGCTTCCCGTCTTCGGCCGCCCGGGCGACGGAGACCGTGCCCTGCAGCGGCAGCGACGCCGCAAGGCACAGACACACCAGCCAGCGAACTCCACGAGTCCGGCTCCGGGCAACGTCTTGTCTCATCGGTTCGCGTCCTTTCGGTCACCCGGAAGCCTTGGCGCGCCCGAGGCGCCTCGGGTGAATCGTGGTCTTCACGGCGCGGCGAAGCACCACCGTCTCGTGGGTCAGCGAATAGGTCATGTTCTCACCCTCGAACTCGGCGCCGTCCACCACCCCCCAGACTTTTCCGGGGCACACCACCCGGTTCTCGGAATGGAGGTAGATGAGCTTGTCGGTGCGGAACCGCGCGGCCTGGTAGGTCATCTCCACCGGACCTTCCAGCACCGCCCGTTCGAGCTGGCCGCCGGACAGGAAGATGCTCCCTTCCCGGCTGGTGGCTTCCAGCGTCCCGCCGTCTTCCCGGTGGAAGATCAGCCGCGGATGCCGTATGACGGCCCTTTCCTCGCCCTTGAAGTAGGTAGCCTCGGCTCCCTTCACTTCCCAGGTCTTGCGGCCGTCCTCGATCATGCTCCGGTGAAAGTTCTTGACCTGGACCGCCGCCCCGGGGGTGAGCCGCAAC
This sequence comes from uncultured Binatia bacterium (SeqCode), assembly GCA_965215605.1. Lineage (GTDB taxonomy): Bacteria > Desulfobacterota > Binatia > UBA9968 > JAJDTQ01 > JAJDTQ01. The sequence continues at coordinate 1,188,314 of OZ244070.1, forward strand.
AGCGCACCGGGGTCGCGGAGCGCCTGCTCCCGCAGATGTTGCACGACCTCGAAGCCCACGAAGACCACCCCCGCGACCATGACCACGAGTATCAGTAACCGTTTCGACCGCATGGGTACACTAGTCCGAATAACAAGTCCGGCTTTGCGTGTAAAGCAACGGGCATGGATCTTGCGTCAGGTGCGGGGTCCATAGGTGCGGGGTCCATCCGCGGCCCTCGCCGGCACGCCGGCGTCAACGGTCGTATTCCTTCAACAGCGCGTCCCACCTGCCGGTAAGCCGCAGCAGCAACTCGGCCACCTCGCGCACCGCGCCATACCCGCCCCGGCGGGTCGTGACGTAGTCGGCGTGCGCCTTCAAGCCGTCCCAGGCGTTGTTCACCGCCACCGCGAACGCCACCCGGCGAAGCACCGGCAGATCCTGCATGTCGTCACCGACGTAGGCGACCTCGGCGTCGGTCAGTCCGGCCTCCGCCTTGACCTTGTCGTAACCGCGCAGCTTGTCGGCCACGTTCTGGTAGACCATGTCGATGGACAGGCGCTCGGCGCGCACCGCCACCGCCCGGGAGGCCCGTCCGGTCAGCAGCCCGACGCGCATGCCCGCCTGTTGCAGCAGCTTGATGCCCTGACCGTCCTGAACGTCGAAACGGGTGACCTCCTGGCCCCGTTCGTCGATCACGATGCCGCCGTCGGTCAGCACCCCGTCGACGTCCAGCAGCAGCAGCTTCACGGCCCGGACCTTCCGCCGGAGCTCTTCGGCCGCCGGTAGCGCGGCGGGTTCAGACGATGCCGGCTTTGAGCAGGTCATGGAGGTGGATGATCCCCTGGGGCCGCTCCGAGTCTCCGGCCTTGATGAAGAGGGAGGTGATCGAGAACTTTTCCATCAGCGCCACCGCTTCCGCGGCGAGCGAATCGCCGTCGATGGTCTTGGGATCCCGTGTCATGATCTCGACGGCGCGGCGATCCAGGATGTCCGCCCTGCCGTGGCTCCTGGCGAGACCGCGCCGCAGGTCTCCGTCGGTGATGATGCCGACCAGCGCCGACTCCCCATCGACCACGCCGGTGACGCCGAGCCGCTTGGACGTGATTTCCAGAAGGATGTCCGTGAGCGGCGTGTCCTCGGACACCAGCGGGATCTCCTCGCCCCGATGCATCAGGTCACAGGTGCGGACGAGCAGCCTTCGGCCCAGCGCGCCGCCGGGATGCCTGAGCAGGAAGTCCTCGGTCTTGAATCCCCGGCGCTCCAGCAGAACCACGGCGATGGCGTCCCCCATGGCCAGCGCGGCCGTGGTGCTGGCTGTGGGCGACAGGCCCAGCGGACAGGCTTCCGCGGGCACTCCGACGTCGAGGATCACGTCCGCGGAAAGGCCCAGGGCGGATTGCGGATTCCCCGTCATGGCGACCAGCCTGAGTCCCCAGCGCTTGATGAGGGGAAGCATCTTGAGCACCTCTTCCGACTCGCCGCTGTTGGACACCGCCAGGACCACGTCGTCCCGCATGATCATGCCCAGATCGCCGTGGCTGGCCTCCGCCGCGTGGAGGAAGAACGAGGGGGTGCCGGTGCTGGCCAGCGTGGCCGCGATCTTGTGACAGATGAGGCCGGACTTGCCGACGCCGGTCACGATGACCTTGCCGGCGCAATCATGAAGGATGCCCACGGCGCGGACGAATGCGTCGCCCACACGGTCCCTGGCCGCGACGATCCCGCCGATCTCGATGTCCAGCACCTCCTGCGCCTTGCGAATGGCGTCCGCCGCCCCGCCCATATTACCCGCCTCCGTGGTCCTTGATCCGGTCGTCGATGTCCTTGACCGTACGCAGCAGCTCGCCCAGGGCGTCCAGGGGAAAGGAGGTGGGCCCGTCGCTCAGCGCCCGGTCCGGGTCCTCGTGGACTTCCATGAACAGGCCGTCCACGCCCACGGCCGCGCCCGCCCGCGCCAGCGGCGCGATGAACTGCCGGTCGCCGCCCGAGGCCTGCCCCAGTCCGCCGGGAAGCTGCAGACTGTGGGTGGCGTCGAAGACCACCGGGAAACCCGTCTCGCGCATGATCACCAGCGAGCGCATGTCCGACACCAGGTTGTTGTAGCCGAAAGAGACCCCGCGTTCGGTCAGCAGCAGGTTGCTGTTGCCCGCCGCCACGACCTTGGCCGCGACGTTGCGGATGTCCCAAGGCGCGAGAAACTGGCCCTTCTTCACGTTCACCACCCTGGCGGCCCGGGCCACCGCCGTGACGAAGTCGGTCTGCCGGCAGAGAAAGGCCGGAATCTGGGCCACGTCCACGACCTCGCACGCCGGGGCGATCTGCTCCGGCTCGTGCACGTCGGTGAGCACCGGGACGCCGAACTGCCGCTTCACTTCCTCGAGAATCCGGAGCCCCTCGTCGAGCCCCGGACCCCGAAAGGATTCCACGGACGTGCGGTTCGCCTTGTCGTAGGACGACTTGTAGATGAACGGGATGTCGAGGCGCTGGGTCAGCTCTTGCAGGTATCCGGCGTGCCGCAGCGCCGAGTCCCGACTCTCGATGACGCACGAGCCGGCGATCAGGGCCAGCGGGCGCCCGCCCCCCACGCGGATGCCGCCGATGGAGACCTCGCTGGCGGTCATGGTCTCGCCGAGTCCGCGACGATGCGCATACGCGGGACTTCCTTGACGGACGAACGCCGCTGCAAGGCGGCCCGGATGAAACCCTTGAACAGCGGGTGGCAGTCCGTCGGACGGGACTTGAACTCGGGGTGGAACTGGCAGCCCACGAACCAGGGGTGGTCGCTCAACTCGACGACCTCCACCAGGTTGCCGTCGGGAGAGAGGCCGCTTATCCTCAGCCCCTTTTCCTGCATGATCTCGCGGTAGCGGTTGTTGAACTCGTAGCGATGCCGGTGCCGTTCCGAGATCCGCCGCTTCCGGTACATCCTGGCCGACAGGGAATCGGCGGCCAGCACGCACGGATAGGCTCCCAGGCGCATGGTCCCGCCCATCCGGTCCAGGTCCTTCTGCTCGTCCATCAAGTGGATCACCGGATGCTTCGTCCCGGGGTCGAACTCCACGGAATTGGCGCCCTTCAGGGAGCAGACATGGCGGCCGAACTCGGCCACCGCGATCTGCATCCCGAGACAGATCCCGAAGAAAGGCACCTTGTTCTCGCGCGCGTAGCGCACCGCGCGGACCTTGCCCTCGGTGCCCCGGTCTCCGAACCCGCCGGGTATCAGGATGCCCTGGACGCCGTCCAGGAGCTTCTGGACGTCCTGCTTCTCCATCTTTTCCGCGTCGATGCAATCGAGCTCGACGTGCACCCCGTTGGCGATGCCGCCGTGGACCAGGGCCTCCAGCAGGCTCTTGTACGACTCCTTTAGCTCCATGTACTTGCCCACCACCGCGACCCGCACCGATTCCCCGGCGTTTTTCAGGGTATGCACCGTCTTCTGCCACTTGCGCAGGTTCGGGGCGCCCGTCCACATCTGCAGCCGCTCGACGATCCGGTCGTCCAGCCCTTCCTGGTGGAGCACCAGCGGCACCTCGTAGATCCACTCCACGTCCTTGGCGGTGATCACCGAGCTCTCGTCCACGTTGCAGAAGCTGGCGATCTTGGACTTGAGACCGCGGCTGAGCAAACGGTCGGTGCGGCACAAAAGGAGGTCGGGCTGGATCCCCAGGCCGGTGAGTTCCTTCACGCTGTGCTGGGTGGGCTTGGTCTTGAGCTCGCCCCCGGGCGCGATGTACGGCACGTAAGTGAGGTGCACGTAGACCACGTTCTCCCGGCCGCAGTCGCGGCCGAATTGCCGTATGGCCTCCAGGAAAGGAAGCCCCTCGATGTCGCCGACGGTTCCGCCCACCTCGCAGATGGCGATGTCGTAGTCCTCGGCCGCGGCCACGATCCGGCGCTTGATCTCGTCGGTGATGTGGGGGATGACCTGCACCGTGCCGCCCAGGTAGTCGCCGCGGCGCTCCTTGGTGATGACGGTGTCGTACACCTGGCCGGTGGTGAAGTTGTTGGCCCGTCCCGTGGTGGAGGAGACGTAACGCTCGTAGTGCCCCAGGTCCAGGTCCGTCTCCGCGCCGTCGTCGGTGACGAACACCTCGCCGTGCTGATACGGACTCATGGTGCCGGGATCGACGTTGATGTAGGGGTCCATCTTCAGCAGCGTCACCTTGAGCCCGCGGCTCTCCAGCAGGGCGCCGATGGACGCCGCCGCCAGCCCCTTGCCGAGGGACGACATCACCCCGCCGGTGACGAAAATGAACTTCTGCCGCAAGTTAGCCATGGCTTTTCCTCGGCTGGAGCCGGTTCCAGTACGCCTCCGCCCGCTTCAGGTCCTCCGGCGTATCCACTTCCACCCCCGTTTCCACCACGTCCGCCACCCGGATACGGAAACCGTAGTGCAACGCCCGCAACTGCTCCAACCCCTCGGTGAGCTCCAACGCCGCGGCAGGCAGGGCGGCGATGCGCGGCAGGAAGTCCCGCCGGTAGACGTAGATGCCCAGGTGACGATGCCCCCACTGTGCCGGCGCGGCGGCCGGCTCCCGGCGAAACGGTATGGGCGCGCGAGAGAAATAGCAGGCGAAGCCCTGCTGGTCCGTTACCACCTTGACCACGTTCGGGTTGAGGAACTCGTCCTCCGAGGCGATGGGGGTGCGCGCGGTGGCCATGGGAACGGCCGGATCCCGCACCAGGCAGTCGACGCTCTTGCGGATGGTGTCGGTCCGGATGAACGGCAGATCCCCCTGGACGTTGACGATCCATTGGGCGTCGAGGCCGCCGGCCGCCTCGGCCAGCCTGTCCGTTCCGCTCAGGTGATCCCTGGAGGTCATCACCGCCTCGCCGCCGAAGGCCCGCACCGCGTCCAGGATCCGCGGATCGTCGGTGGCCACCACCGTCCGGCGCACGAGATCCGCCGTGGCGGTGCTCTCGTAGACGTGCTGGATCATCGGCTTCGTACCGATCCTGGCCAGCGGTTTCCCGGGGAACCGTGTGGATCCGTAACGCGCCGGTATAATGGCGACAACCGACATGAGATTGGACGCGATATACGCAAGATATACGCAACGGAGGGGACGCCTCAGACGACGGCGGTCGGCACCGAGAAGCCCGAGGTCATCATATCCCCGGCCCGTCGAGGCTGTCAAATCAAAGTGGGCGGCAACCCTTATAAACTTGCTTTCGGTGCCGATTTTCTATAATGTGCGGGCGCATCCTTCGACTAGCCGGGTCGCGGCCTGAAACAGGCGGGCAGGGACGGCTTTTCGCGGATCTGCATGACCGGTTTCCGCCAAAGGAGGAGTGGAGATGGAGTTGCCGAAATGTCAGAAATGCGACAATGGCACGTTGATCCCGCTATCGGATTACGGTCAGGACGGTGCTTCGGTCATGTACAAGGCGTGGGTCTGCACCAACCCCGAGTGCGGCTTCTCCCTCAGGATAGACAAGGGCGAGGTCAGCTACGGGCGCAGGATAGACCTCAAGCGCTGACCGCTATTTCCCTGCCCGGCTCGCCAGGAAATTCGCCAACCGGGTGACCCCGTACTGAGCCGCCGCCTCGGTGGACCACTCGGCGGTGTCCCTGAAAAATGCCTTGGTCGCCTGCAGCCCCCCCAGGTCCCGGGCCGCCAGCGTCTCCATCCAGCGCTTCTTCTCGTCCGCCAACCGGTCCGGCGCCACCACCCGGTTCACCAGACCCTGGCGCTCCGCCTCTGCCGCGCTGAACTCGCCTCCGGTCATCACCAGCTCCAGGGCCTTCTTCCGGTGTATCCACCGGCTCAGGTAGGACATGACGATGGTGGGCGGGAACCCGGCGTTGATCTCCGGAAACGCGAACCTTGCGTCCTCGGCGGCCAGGGTCACGTCGCTCTGGACCGCCAGTCCGCAGCCGAAGCCGAAGGCCTTTCCCCGGACCACGGCGAGGCTGATTCCGGGAAAGGATTGCAGCAGCTTGTTGACCCGGACGATGCGGCCGAGGGCCTGAGCGAACTGGGCGGCGTTCTCGGGCCTGGGGACGTCGGGCTGGCGTCCGGAGCAGAAGTGGTCTCCCCTGCCCTCGATGACCAGCACCCGGAGATCCTTGCCGGCCGCGGCCTCCTCCAGCCGCTCGGTCAACGCCAGCATCAGCTCGAGGTCCACCGCATTCCCTTCCTCCGGACGGTTCAGGGTCAGCGTGGCGGTGTCGCCCGTCTTTTCCAGCAGGACCTTGTCGGACATGGGGCGTTTTCCTTTCCTACGACCGGCTTCTCCTGGCCTCCTGGATGAGCGACCACAGATAGTTGGGCGTCAGGGGCAGCCGCCGGACGGCGATGCCCAGGGGCTTGAGCGCGTCCTCCACCGCGTTGGCCAGCACCGCCGGCGGCCCCACGGTGCCGGTCTCCCCCGCGCCCTTGAAGCCGCCGGGGGTGAACGGGTTGGGGGTCTCGATGTGCTCCAGCACCATCTCGGGTATCTCCATGGCCGTGGGCAGGAAGTAGTCCTTGAAGGTCGCCGCCATGGGCTGGCCTTCCTCCGAGTAGGGCAGTTCCTCGTAGAGGGCGCCGCCGAAGCCGTGGGCCAGGGCGCCCACGTGTTGCCCCCTGACGATGAGCGGGTTGAGCATGTTGCCGCAGTCGTGGACCGAGACGAACTTGAGGATCCTGAGCAGGCCCGTATCCGCCTCCACCTCCACCACCGCGGCCTCGGCGTCGTAGGGGAAGCTGCTGAACATGGCCACGCGGCCGCGCTCGTCGGCCTCGAACTCGATGTTGGGATCGCGGAAGTGGTACAGCAACTCCAGCCCCGGGTCCATGCCCTCGGGTAGCTGGAACGGATAGAAGTACGCCACGCGCGCGATCTCCGAGAGGGGTACCGCCTGCTCCGGGTGGCCTTCCACCGACACCTTGCCCTCGGCGTACTCGAGCCCGCCGGGAGGGTGCCGCAGCATCACCGAGGCGATCTGGGTCAGCTTGTCCCGGAGCGCCCGTGCCGCCAGGGTCACGGCAGTGGTGCCCACCACCGAGAAACGGCTGGAGTAGGAGCCCGAGCCGTAGGGGCATGCCAGGCTGTCCCCTTCCACCACCATGACGTCGTCGAACGACACCTGCAGCTCGTCGCCCACGAGCTGGGAGATGGAGGTGGCGTGGCCCTGGCCCTCGTCGCTGCCGCCGGGAAACACGTACACCTTGCCGTTGGGGTCCATGCGCATGCGCACGCTATAGTAGCCGGCGTTGTAGGAACCCATGCGCGTGGAGCTCGACGGCTCGATGACGAGACAGGTGCCGATGCCAAGGTAGCGCCCCTCGGCCGCGGCCTCCTTTTTCACGTTGCGCCAATGGTCCCGGTCCAGCAGCTCCAGCGCCTTGTCCAGCGCCTCTTCGTACCGGCCGCTGTCGTACCGGGGCCCGGTGACGGAGCGGTAGGGGAAGGCGTCCGGCGGGATGAAGTTGCGCCGCCGCACCTCCACCGGGTCCAGGTCGAGGTTCGCGGCGATCCGGTCCACCATCCGCTCGATGACGAAGCAGGCTTCCGACTTGCCGAAGCCCCGGTGGGCGCCGTAGGGGGTCTTGTTGGTCACCACCCCCTGGACCTGGCCCTCGTAGTTGGCGATCCGGTAGGCGCCGGGCACGAACATGCCGGTGGTGACGATGGACGCCAGCCCGCCGGTGGGGTAGGCCGCCCCGATGTTGGCCACAATGCGGTCCTTCACGCCCAGGATGGTGCCGTCCCGGCGCACCGCCGCCTCGATGTGATGGGTCTGCTCGCGGGCGTGGATGGTGCCGGTCATGTGCTCGCGCCGGGTCTCCACCCACTTCATGGGCCGATTCACGAGAATGGACAGCAGCGGCACGAGTATCTCTTCCGGATAGAACGCCCACTTCTGCCCGTAACCGCCGCCGATGCGCCGGAAGTTCACGTGGACCTTCAGGCCCGGGAGCCCGATGGTGTTCTCGACCAACGTACCGATGGCGTGGCCGATCTGGGTGGTGCTCCACAGGCTCAGCGTCTTGACGCTGGCGTCGTAGTCGGCCACCACCGCCCGTGTCTCGATGGGGGTGCCGGTGAAACGGCCGCTGTGGATCTGCTCCTTGACGACGACGTCCGCCTCCCGGAAGGCGGCCTCGACGTCGCCGCCGGATACCTGGAACGTCAGCATGACGTTGTTGTCCCAGTCCTCGTAGAGGCGTTCGGACCCCGGCTCCAGGGCCGCTACGGAATCCACCACCGGCGGCAGCGGATCGAGCTCCACCTCTATGAGATCCAGCGCGTCCTCGGCGATGTACCGGTCCGTGGCCACCACCGCGGCCACGGGCTCGCCCACGAACCGCACCTTGTCGTACGCGAGGCAGTAGTGGTCGAAGAACTTGATGGTGGGGTTGCCGCGCTTGAACGGGTCCCGGCTCTGGAACGGGAACGGCGACAGCGGGTTGACGTAGCCGAGCTGCCGTACCTGCTCACCGGTCAAGCCAGCCACCACGCCGGGCAGCGCCAGCGCTCGGGACAGGTCCACCTTCCGGATCCGCGCGTGAGCCGCCGGACTCCGGTACACCGCCACGTGCAGCATGTCCGGCAGGTCGATGTCGAAGGTGTAGTGCGCCTGGCCCCGGAGGATCTCCGGGTCTTCCTTGCGCATGATGGGACTGCCTACCAGGGGTTTGCGCGGCGCGGCGCTCATGGCGCACCCCCCTTGCTCTTCAGCTTGCCGGCAGCCGACTCCACGGCCTCGATTACCGGCACGTAGCCGGTGCAGCGGCACAGGTTCCCGATGATCCCCTCCCTGATCTCGTCGGGAGAAGGGTCAGGGTTCTGCAAAAGCAGTCCATGGGCGGACATCAACATGCCGGAGGTGCAGAAGCCGCACTGGAGCGCATGGGCCTCCTGAAAGGCGGCCTGCAAGGGATGCAGCTCGCTCCCGTACGCGAGGCCCTCGACGGTGGTGATCTCGCGCCCGTGGGCCTGCACCGCCAGAAAGGTGCAGGATTTGGCGCTCTTGCCGTCCATGACGATGGTACACGAGCCGCAGTTGCTGGTGTCGCACCCGTAACGCGTGCCCTTGAGGCCCACCACGTCGCGGATATAGTCCACCAGCAGCATGCGCGGAGGCGCCTCGGCCTCGTGCGGCGCGCCGTTGATGGTGATGCCGATCTTCACTCTATCGGACATGCCCGCCTCTCACGTCTTCACCGCGATGGCGCCGTAGCGCGATATCCACCGCCTTCCGGAACAATGCTCCGCAGACCGCGCGCTTGTAGTCGCTCGACCCGCGCACGTCGGCCAGAGGGTCTGCCGCCTCCACCACCTGACCGGCGGCGGCGTCCACCACATCCGGCGTGACCTCCTGACCGGCTAGGGTCCCCTCGGCCGCAAGCACCTTGATGGGCGTGAGCCCCGCCGCCCCCAGAGCCACGCCGGCTTTCGTGCAACTCCCCGCGCCGTCCAGCTCGAGCTGCACCGCCACGCTGGCCACCGCGAAATCCCCGGCCCGGCGCTCCATCTTGAGATAAGCCCCGGCGCTGCCCGCCGGCGGCGAAGGCACCTGGACCTCGGTGATGAGCTCGTCGTCCTCCAGCACCGTCGTGTAAGCGTCGACGAAGAACGACGCCGCATCCACTACCCGGACACCCGCCGGCCCGGTGCACTCCACCCTCCCTTCCAGGGCCTGCACCACCGGACCCCAGTCCCCGGCCGGGTCCGCCTCGGCCAGCGCGCCGCCGAGGGTCCCCCAACCCCGCACCTGGGCATCGCCGATGACCCCGGCGGCCTCTGCCATCAAGCCCAGCTTCTCCCGGACGGCGGCGGACGCACCCACCTGCGCATGGGTGGCCAGCGCGCCGATGCGCAGGATGCCCGCCGCCTCGTCTTCCCGCACGCCGGAAAGCCCGGGAAGGCGGCCGATGTCGATGACGTGGGCCGGCTGGACCAGACGCAGCTTCAGGAGCGGCACCAGGCTCTGTCCGCCGGACAGGAGCTTGGCGCCGTCTCCATGACGCTGGAGAAGGTCGATGGCCTGGTCCACGGATTCGGCGACGGTATAATCAAAGGCGGCAGGGTACATGGCGTGGTTTGTACGAGAACGCGGACAACGCAATCAAGGGTGTCTTCGGAACCCTCAAGCAACGCGAATTCCGCCCGTTGATAACGCAAGGCTCGTCGCGAGTCAAATCTTTGGCGGCAGACGAGCGATAGGACTCCGTTTCCATCTCGGCGCCGGCCCCGCTAGAGCGAGCATAGGACGGGCAGGTGAACCCGGGACTTTCCCCGATTGGCACGACCAACCGAACGTGGAAGAAATTTCCCGACTCAACCCGGATGACCGCGACGGCGCATTGCACTATATACGCGGAGCCACGGGCAGACTGCGGATCCGGGGCGAGTCCATACAGGCAAGAGATGCGATGCGCTGGGCTTCCGAGTTCACTTGCTGGCGCTATTGTCGCGTGAGTGCCGACGATTTCGTTGCAGATTTGGAAGATATCCGTTTACTTGTCAGAGGCGCGATGGAACCCTCGTAAACGACCCCACACGCATGATCGACATCGGTTCACTCTCCATCACGAGTATGCAATGGTATGCGGGCCGCCTATGGCTCGCATCCGCCGGCAATTCTACGGTGGTCGCCTACGATCCCGTTCAGGAATCCTGCGACGAGGTTCTTTCACTACCGGGGGTCCGCCACGTGTGCCCGTCCAGCGAAGGCATATGGCTCATCACCGGCGGTGGCCGGCTTGGGCAGCAACTGCTGCTCTGGTCTCCCGAAACGACTCAGATAATGCGCCGTTTCGACTGCCCGGACGGCGCCGCATCCGGCGTCACGGTGGTAAACGGCAAGCTGTGGCTGACCCACCGGCGCAACCGCAAGCTCTTCTGCATCCACCCCGAGAGCGGACGGAACCTTTGGACCATCCGTATGGACCACCAAGTCCTCAGCCCTACTTCGTACGGCGACGAACTCTGGTGCGTCGAATGCGACCCCGGACCCCTCGGCGACTGGAGCGATGAGCGCCATGAGGTTTACGCGTTTCTCCGCTACGACCCCGTGCGCGAACTAGTCGTGGAGCGCATCCCGGTCCCTTTTCGACCTGCGTGTCTGGCGTTGAACAGCGGAACCTTCTGGTATGCCCTGGCTCACGAAACCGGGGTTCGCTACCAGAGCAGGCCGGCACCGAGGTAGTCAGCTTGGTGCCGGAGCGGAATGAGTCCAGGGTCTGGACCAGGGTCGGCCGGTCCTTGTTCAGTGCCGCCTGACGCGCGGGTCCAGGGCGTCGCGCAGGCCGTCCCCCATGTAGTTCACGCTCAATACGGTGAGGGAAATGGCCAAGCCTGGCCAGAGCGCGCGAGCGGGAGCGATCTCGAGGAACGGGACTCCGTCGAAGAGCAGGCGGCCCCAGGTGGGGAAGTCGGAGGGGAAGCCCAGGCCCAGGAAACTCAGGGCGCTCTCGGTGATGATGGCGTTGGCCATGCCCAGGGTGGCGGCGACGGTGATGGGGCTCACGGCGTTGGGCAGGACGTGGCGCAGGATGATGTAGCGAGGGGCCGCGCCGACGCCGCGGGCAGCGATGACGAACTCCCGCTCCTTGACGGCCAGCACCTCGCCGCGCACCAACCGGGCGGTCTGCATCCAGCTCGTCAGGCCGATGACCGCCACGATCAGGATGAAGATGCCGGCCTCGGGTCCCAGGACGGCGCGCAGTGGATCCCGGAACAGCATGATGCCCACCAGCAAAAGCGGCAGCACCGGCAGCGCCAGGAAGAGGTCGGTAAAGCGCATGAGCGCACCGTCGAGCCTGCGGAAGAACCCGGCCATGACGCCCACGAAGGTGCCGAGGGTCAGGGACAGGACCATGGCGGCGACGCCGACGGCCAGCGAGATTTGCCCGCCCGCCAACACCCGCGCCAGCGTGTCGCGCCCGAGGTTGTCGGTGCCCATGGGATGCGCCAGCGAGATGCCCTGGTTCCGGGACAGGTAGTCGAGGTACTGGGGATCGACGCCGTAGAACGCGGCGCCGAGCAATACCCCCAGCGCCGTCAACGCGAACACGGCGGCGCCGCCCACCGCGCCCTTGTGGCGCCGGAACTGCTGCCACACGCCCGGGGCGGGAGGGCGATGCCGCGGCCCTTGGGCCGGGAGATCCGCGGATGCGTCAATCATAGCGAATCCTCGGATCCAGCACGCCGTAGACGACATCCGCGACCAGATTGAACGCCACGATCAACACCGCGAAGATGAAGGTCACGGTCTGGACCGTGGGGATGTCGCCGCCCTCGATGGCGCCGATGAGCAACTGGCCGACGCCGTTGATGCGGAAGATCTGCTCGGTAATGATGGCGCCGGCGAAGGTCGTCGGCAGCCCCAGGGCGATGACCGTCACCACCGGGATCAGGCTGTTGCGCAGCACGTGGACCAGAATGACGCTGCGCTCGGCCATCCCCTTGGCGCGGGCCGTGCGCACGTAGTCCTGGTTCAGGTTCTCCAGCACCGCGGAGCGGGTGAAGCGGCTGAGCTGCGCCGCGTTGAAGAGCCCCAGCACCATCACCGGCATGGCCATCTGGCGGATCTGGACGAGTAGGCTCTCCAGATCCGTCACCCGGTGGGTGGTGTCATAGATGGAAGGGAACCAGTCGAGGCCCACGCTGAAGACCACGATGAGGACCGTTCCGGTGAAGAAAGTCGGCACCGAGAACCCCACCATGGTGACGAAGGTGCCCACCTGGTCGAAGACCGAATACTGCCGGCATGCGGAGAGGACGCCCACCGGCACCGCGATGAGGATGGCGACGATGTAGGAGATGCCGACGACGGTCAGGGTCTGCGGCAGCCGGGACGCGATCAGGTCCACCACCGGGGCGCGCGTGGCCCAGGAGCGCACCCGCAGGCGGCCGGCGGAGTCGCCGATCTCGATGCCCCACATCCGCTCCAGCAGGTTGAGGGGCTCGTTCACCAGGAACTGGTCGAGCCACTTGAGGTAGCGGATGTGGAACGGCTGCCCGAGACCCAGGCTCTCCCGGATGGCCTGCCGGGTCTCGGGCGGGATGGTCAGCGGAAGCTGGGCCGTGGGGTCACTGGGGGCGAGGTCCAGCAGCGCGAAAACGATGAAGCTGATGACCAGGAGCGTCGGGACCGCGAAGAGCAGGCGTCTGGCCACATAACGTGACATGGGCGCTCACGCGTGGGCCCTACTTCCGCCGGTGCCACTCGTGGATGTTCCACTGCAAGGCGTCCCAGGCGTTGATCCGGACCCCGCCCAGGGACAGCGCGTGGGCGCCCACCTCGCCGCGGTGGACCAGCGGGATCAACGCGCCGTAGTCGATCAGCATGTCGTTCAGGCGCTTGGCGATGGACGCGCGCTTCCCGATGCCCGCGGTCTTGGCCAACTGCGCCGCGAGCTTCTCATATTCCGCATCGCAGTAGCGCGGCATGTTGTTGCCGATCCACTGGTTGCCGGGGGCGGGAATTTCCTTGCACAGCCAGCTTTGCATGTAGGCCTGGGGATCGGTGCCGTTGAACTGGTTGGCGTACATCTGGATGTCCGCGTAAAATTTCTGGTAGGTGTCCGGGCTCGCCGGGTCGCTGCCGAAGAACACCGAAGCGCTGATGTTCTTGAGCTCGGTCTCGACGCCGATCTGCCGCCACATCTGCTTGATCAGCGCCTGGGTTCCCTGGCGTACGGAGTTGGTGGAGGTCTGGTAGAGGATCGAAAGGCGCACTCCGTCCTTGGCGCGGATGCCGTCGGGGCCGCGCGCCCAGCCGGCGTCGTCCAGCAGCTTGTTGGCGGCGGCCACGTCCGGGGTCTTGCACCAGTCGTGGGCCGTGGAGGCGTACACCGGCGGGGCCGGCAGAATATTGCAGGTCACGCGGCCGGCTTGGCCGTAACCCGCCTCCACCAGGATGTTCCGGTCGATGGCCAGGGAAAGCGCGCGCCGCACCGCAGGGTCCGAGAGGAAGGGGTGGGGGTTCTTGCCGTCCTGGTAGGTGGCCCGCTTGTCGCCCAGCGCGGGATCGGGATTGGTGAGCTGCACGATGAGCCGCTCCACCAGGCTGCCGAAGGCCGACACCACCTTGCCCTTGCCGGCCTTTTCCATGGCGGCGAGGATCTCGGGCTCCACCTGGAGGTTCCAGGCGTAGTCGAACTCGCCGGTTTCCAGCACCGCCCGGGCCGCCGACACGGCGTCGCCGCCGCCCTTTACCAGGACCGAGGAGAAGGCCGGCTGGTCCGGGTTGCGGTAGCGCTCGTTCATCTCGTAGCGCACCACGTCGTTGGGCCGGAACTCCGCCACCTTGAAGGCGCCGGTGCCGATGGGGCCGAAATTCTGCTCGGTGCACTCGGGCGCCTTGGCTCCCAGGCAACCCTCGAACTGCTTCTTCTGGATCACCGGGCAGGTGGAGCCGACGAACGGCCCGTAGGGGAACGGCATCGGGACCTTGAAGGAGATCCGTACGGTGTGGTCGTCCACCGCCTCCACCGCGGCCACGTTCTCGAACCGTGGCGCGGCGTTGCAGCCCCCGTCCGGGTGCATGCAGTACGCGGCCGTGAAGGCGACGTCGGCAGCGGTGAACGGCGTACCGTCGGACCAGGTCACGCCCTTCCGGAGCTTCCAGGTGACGGACTTGAGGTCGGCCGCGACCCCGCCGTTCTCCACGGTGGGGATCTCCGCCGCCAGCGCCGGGACCATGTCGGCGTTGTCGTCGTAGCGCGCCAGCGGCTCGATGACGAACGCCGCGGCGTGGATGTCCTTGCTTCCCCCGGAGAGGAACGGGTTCAGGACCGACGGCGCCTGCCAGTAGAGCATCCTGAGCTCGCCGTCGGTTCCGCGTTGCGCGGCCGCCGCGGTGGCCAATGCCAGCAACGCCGCCGCCGTCACCATGAGCATTCGCAGCTTCGACATCACGCGCACCTCCTCCCTGGAACGTACAGGCTGTCTAGTGTCTTGTCTGGTTAATCAATTAACCGGACAGGACACTAGCGCCAACGCACTATGGATACCAGACAAGAAGGCGCCCGGCGACAGGGGACCGGGGCCGCCCGCCCGCCGCACAGGCACGTCCGGCTTGCCCGGAGGTAGGTTCCGGGTTAGTATCTACGCCATTCAAGGACCTTTGAACGAGAGGAAGAAGCCATGTCCCAACAACGCATTATCGACGCCGACGGGCACGTGATGGAGCTCGACGACGAGCTTCGCGACTACATCGGCGGGCCCTACGCCGGACTGGAATGGCATCGGTCCTACGGTTTCTGGCCGGGGCTCACCATGGACGGCTACCTTCGCTCGCTGCGGCAACCGGGCGGCTGGGTGGGCGGCGGCACCGGACCCAACGCCGGGCATTGGCTCGACTTCCTGGACAAGAACGGCATCGAGCTGACGGTGCTGTACCCGACCCAGGGACTCACCCACGCGGCCATCCGGGACCACGAATGGGCCATCACCATGGCCCGGGCCTACAACGACTGGCTGCACGACCGCTTCATGCGCGTGAGCCCGCGCCTGGTGGGGGTGGCGCTGTTGCCCATCCAGGACATCGACGAGGCGGTCAAGGAACTCCGCCGCAGCGTCGAGGAGCTGGGGATGGTCGGCGCGGTGCTTCCTTCCGCCACCCCGGGAGGGAAGCTCTTCAGCGGACCCGAGTTTCACCCGTTGTGGGAGGAGGCGCAAAGGCTGGACGTGCCGGTGTCGCCCCACGGCGGCATGAGCTTTCCGGACCTGGGCATCGACGACACCCGGAACTTCATGGTGGCCCACACCCTGGAGCATCCGTTCGCGCAGTTCCGGCAGATCGTGGCGATGATCTGTGAAGGCGTGTTCGAGCTGTTCCCCAGGCTGCGGTTCGGCGTGCTGGAATGCGGCGCGGGCTGGGTCCCCTACCTGATGGACCGCCTGGACGAGGAGTACGAACGGAAGGGGCAGTACTCGCCCAACTGCAAGCGCAAGCCCAGCGAGTATTTTCGGGAAGGCAACATCTACTTCGCCGCGGAGGTGGAGGAGACGCTGCTGCCCGAGACCGCCCGGCTGGTGCCGGAGCATACCCTTCTCTGGGCCTCGGACTATCCCCACGAACGGGACCAAAGGGACTTCAGCGAGGACATCCCGCACCTCATGGGCCGCGAGGACATGAGCGACGAGCTGAAGCACAAGATCCTGTTCGAGAACCCGCTGCGGTTCTACCCGCGGCTGCGGGCGCGGCTGGATGCCACCGCGGTGGCGTCAAGGGAGGCGGCCCGGGCTCAAGCGTAGGGGATGGGTTGGATAGTACAGAGCCTGACAGGGCGAGTTGACCGGGAACCTACCGAGACATCTCCAACCGGGAAACGGTCGGAGAGAGTCACAACTGTCTCCAGGCACCGATCTGTTCTCGCAGTTCCATCATGAACTCATCAACTCTTTCGTCTTCCGCTTCCTTCTGTCCGACGATCCGGGCCACATCCGGCAAAGTCCTGTTCAGCCTGGCGGCAAACGCTCCTAAAGCTGACTTGGCCTCATCCCGACCGTGTACGGCGCCCCCCGCCAGTTGGGCAAACTCTTGCATGGTTCGTTCGATATCCGATACGGAGAGACCGAGTCTGGTCGCATATTCGTCGGGCCGACTCTGGAGAGCCTCCCATATCCACGGCTCGGGTGGAGTTTCTCCTGGGAGAAACAAGGGCAGCACCCTGTGTCCGAACTGTTCTGCAATCGCTTGGAGATGACCCTTATGGTCACGGGAGTCTCCATCCAGCACAAAAATAAAGTCCTTGAGCTTACCAAACTTACCGAGAGTACGGATATGGCTGGAGAACTCATCCCTTCCTGTGTTTCTGCCAATCACGACATCTTCATGACGCAAGCCCATCTCGACGTTGAGCACGTCTAGCACCCCTCGAATCAATCCCTCTGCAACTTCGTCTTCGCACAAGACAGAAAGCTGGTCGCGAGACTGCCCGTAAAGTGCCTTTTGGAAAATATCCCTGTATAGGGGCATTCGAACGACATCACCTGTAATCTCCTCCCGATCGAGAAAAATCCGCGCCTCCGGTGGGACAGCGTCGAGAACTACCGGGCTGTGTGACGCGACAATGATCTGCAGACCTCTTCGCAATGCGCTGCGTTGCAATTCCAGCATCGCCTGTTGCTGTGTGTAGGGGTGAAGCCCGGTATCGACCTCGTCAATCAGCACCAACGCATTCTCAAGGTGAGAGATATCCTTTGAAATCCGCAATATAGTCCGTTCTCCGGAAGACATATGAAACTCGGAGTAACTCGTCTCGTTAACACCACCAATCTCGGCAAAAAGCAGGTCGTTGGCAGACTTTGCGCTGATTACCGAAAGGTTGCGGTATCGCCAAGGGAGTATCCTGTGGGCGAAGATCAGAAGATTCGGCTCGACAGTCTCTGTGTGAAACTGCTTGCGGCCAAGCTGGAGGACGCTACGGACCTCAGACGGATTGGTAAGATTGGCGAGGGTGCGGAGATAGACACCTCTTTGCGGCTGGCTTCCTCCTTTTCGCCCCATGTAGCTGCGGCTCCATGACTTTCCGCGCCGCCACACCATAGAGAGACGCTCACCGCCGTGGAGGTAGTGGAACTCCAGTTCAGTCTCGTCGAGAGCGTCGGACAGAGTGCCTTGCTGGCTAGCAGTAAAATTGGGAAACAAGCTGCTGGGAGCCAACTCTTTCGGGTTACGGTTCGGATCTCGATAGGCGCACGCGCAGGCCAAAAGCACTGTCGACTTGCCACAACCGTTTGGACCTGCCAACACTGAGACCGGGTACTCAATGGGCACTCGAAGATCTTGAATGCCTCTCAATCGCTTGACACGAACTTCTGACAGGCTATCGTCGCGGCTACGGTTGTTGGCCCTAAGTGCGTCCCATACCTCTCTTAGCTCGTTGGCGATTAACGACATTTCATGCCTCGCGTAGAAAAAGTTGCACCGCCCCCAATACCCGACTACGAGCGGCGCTTCCAAAATTGGAACCATGCTCTGGATCGTTGATGATTAAGGAAGCTTCCCAACAACTCCTTTGTATCAGGCTACGCCGCCAGCGAGTGGCCGTCAAACATCTTCAGACGGATGCGTGCGTTCCGATCCGGGCGGAATAGAGTCAGCAGGAAACCTCATCTCCCGCAAACTCGTATTAAGCCTGCGGAACGTGTCGCCTGACTGTTTAGCTGAACAGCACCTTGGCCATCTCAGACCGGAACCGGTCGGCCAACTCGCTGCGCCCCAGCACCTCGAAGATCTGCACCATGGCCTTGCGGGCGCCGTCGTCCTTGAAGGCGCGGTCCTGCTTCAGCACCGCCAGGAACTCCTCGAGGGCGGCCTCGTAGCGCTCTTCCGCCGCCAGCGCCTGCGCCAGCCGGAAACGCGCGTCGATGCGGTCCGGGGCCGACTCGAGCTCCCGCCGCAGCGACTCCACGTCGGCGCCGTCGCCTTCGCTCAGCTTGTGTCGGGCCATCAGCCGGTCGGCCTCGTTGCGTTCCGGCCCGCCGAGAGGGACCCTCTCCAGAAAGGACAGTGCGCGCTCCGCTTCCGTATCCAGCAGCCCCCGCCCCAGTCCCAGGAGCGCCCCCGGGTGGTGCGGCGATTCCTCCACGACCTGCCCGTAGATCTCCAAGGCCTTCTCGGCCTCGCCCGCGTACCACAACCGGTCCGCCTCGACCACCAGCTCGTCCTCGCGCGAGGGCACGACCTGGGCGAGCGCCTCGCGCACGGCGGGTTCGGGAAGCGCGCCGGTGAATTCCGTGGCCAAGGCGCCGTCCTTGAAGACCTTGACCGCCGGGATCCCCTGGATGCCGAAGCCAGCCGCCAGTTCCTGGTTCTCGTCCACGTTGACCTTGGCCAGCAGCAGCTTGCCGCCGTACTCCTCCGTCACCCGTTCCAGCACCGGCCCCAGCACCCGGCACGGTCCGCACCAAGGCGCCCAGAAGTCCACCACCACCGGCGTTTCCCTGGAGCGCTCCAGCACCCGCGCCTCGAACTCGGCCTGGTCGACGTCGAAGACCAGCGATTCCACTTCTCCAGCGCTCACCGCGTCTATCCCTCTTTCCGGCTCGTGTCGAAGTCGGCGCCGTTGAGCGTCACCCGGGTCTCCACCGGCGTCGGCTTCATGACCGTCTGCATGATGTAGCAACCCTGTTCCGAGTTGCGGATCACCGCGGCCACGCGTTCCGGCGGCTCGTCGGACTCCACGTCAAGCTTGGTCTCGACGCCGACCCCCTCGGCCTGCACCGTCTCCCGCAACACCGAGCCTTCGTTCCTGAAGCGCGCGGTCACGTGCACGCGCGCCTTGTCGATCTTCACCTTCATCATTTCCCCGTACCGGGAAAGCTGGGTGAGCAGTCAGAATCCGATGGAAAGCGCGAAATACGCCATGGGCGGCGGCGCCGTGTTGTCGCCGCCGATGCGCCCGCCCTCGTCGCACATCACCGTGAAGCCGCGGGCCTCGCCACGCTTCTGCTGCCGCTCCAGCATCTCGGCGTCGGCCTCCATCACGACTTCGCGTTTGACGATCATGTCGTCTGCCATATATCAACCTCCAGGATGTTTGTGACGCGAAGGGTAGCCCATCGACCCGACACCGTCAATTTGCGCAGGTCTCCATGGCCAAACGACACCCTTCTCTGATACCGCTGTCCCACGACCACCACCGCGGCCTGGCGCTGGCGCTGCGCTGCCGCAAGCACGCTCTGGGGCAGCTCAACCCCGGCGACCCCGCGGCCCTCGAAGCGTGCGCGGCGGAAGTTTCGCGCTTCTTCAACCGGAACCTGACGCCGCACTTCGAGGCCGAAGAGACGGCCCTCTTTCCGCTGATGGCGGCCTACGAGGAATGCCGGGAGCTGGTGGAGCAACTCGAACGCGAGCACCGGGAATTCCGCGGGCTGGCGGCCCGGATGGGGGAGCCCGGAGGACTGCGGAAGTCGCTGTTCGACTTCGGAGACCTCCTGGAGCAGCACATCCGGAGCGAGGAGCGCAGGCTCTTCGCCGCCTTCGAGATGCGCGTGCCGGCGCCCGACGCCGAGCGCGCCGGCCGGGAAATCAAGCGGCTGCTGGAGCTGGATCGCACCGCCAGTTCCGGCGCCGGAACCGTCACGCCATGAACACCAAAACCGCCATCATCTCCATCGAAGACCTGGCCGACACCGCCGTACCGGAGCTGACCGAAGCATTCAACAGCTCTCCCGGCGTCACCGAGGTGGATTTCTCAGTGGAGCGAAAGGTCGCCGTCATCGAGTTCGACCCCGAGGTCACCAGCGTCGACGCACTGATGCGGGTGGTGCTGGGCAAGGGGTACAAGGTGCTGTGAGCGTGTCCGTCCTCACCCCAGGAACCACGGCAACACCCGGAACCCCTTGAAGTCGAAGCTCTCCTCGCCGCCGTGGACCAGGACGCCCCCACGGTTCGGATTGGAGGGGATCGCCGTCCACCAGACGAGGGTGTCGACGGCGTCGGCGGCCACGGTCCGGCCAGACTTCACCTCCATCGGGACGAGCCGTCCGCCGGCGTCGATCAGGATGTCGATCTCGTGGCCGGTGGCGTCTCTCCAGAAGTAGAGGGGCGGGTCCCGGCGCATGGCGGCGAAGCTCTTGACCAACTCCGAGACCACGAACGATTCGAACACGGCGCCGCGCAGGGGGTGGCGCTCCAGCGTAGCGGCGTCGCGGATGTCGAGCAGATAGCAGACGAGCCCGGTGTCGAGGAAATGGAGCCGCGGGCGCTTGCGCAGCCGCTTGCGATAGTTCGCGTGGTGAGGCGGGAGCGTGGTGGCCAGATATCCGATTTCCAGGGCCGTGAGCCAGCGTCTGGCGGTCTGCTGCGTGATGCCGACGTCACCGGCCAGCGAAACCAGGTTGAGTTCCTGCGCCGTGTGGGCAGCCGCCAGCCGGACAAAGCGTTCGAAGCTCCTGGCGTCCGAGATCTGCATGACTTCGCGCACGTCGCGTTCCACGTAGGTGCGAAAATAGTCGGCCAGCCATTCGCTCGCGGGAATGCCGCGGTCGTGAATGCGCGGATAAAAGCCTTCGACCAGCGTGTTCCAGAGGCCCTTGTCCGGTGGACGGCCCGCGGCTCCGGCAGGAGTACCAAGATTCAGCGGGTCAACCGGGTCGTTCTCCGACAACTCCGCAAGCGAAAGCGGGTACAAACGGAGAAACGCCGTGCGCCCCGCCAGCGTCTGAGACACGGATTCCATCAGCAGCAGGTTCTGGGACCCGGTGAGAACGAAACGACCGGGCCGGGGGTCGGCATCCACCAGCCCCTGAATGTAGGAAAGCAACTCGGGCGCGCGCTGGATCTCGTCCAGGATCAGACGGCCGCCCTGGGCCAGGAACCCGCGCGGGTCTTCAATGGCCCTGGCGCGAACGTCCGGCGCCTCGAGCGACACGTAGCGATGATCGGCAAAGAGCGCCTGAACCAGCGTCGTCTTCCCGGACTGCCTGGGACCCGTGAGTGTCACCACAGGATAAGACGCGGCAGCGGCCTTCAGGGCCTCGGTCAAATGGCGGCGCAACATTCCGTCAATTTGCCAAGGTTGCCCTATCGTGTCAATTCGATGATCGGATCATCAAACTGACACGATACCCGGATCCGAAATGAAGCACCTGTATGCGAGCCGTCTTTCGCCTGGCGGCAGAGCTTATGCGCCGTTGGCGAGAATCTCTTGGAGATTTCCCAACGCATGTTCGATGGGCAGGACGGTGACCTCATCCGTATAGAGCGGACTCGGTCCGCCGAAGAAGACCAAACACCTGGCCGGAGGATAGTCTTTCTTGAATTCCCGGAGCGCCCTGGTGTCCTTGCGTTGGATTTGAGTCGAGCGCTTGATTTCGATGGCCAGCAGGCCGCGCGGCCCGTAGAGGACGAAATCGACTTCCAGATCGTTTCGGGTACGCCAAAAGAAAATCTGGTAGCCGTAGTCGTGGTAGTCGTTCACGGCCCGCAACTCCTGAAGCACCAGGGTCTCCAGGGCAGGTCCGTCCAGATCGGCGCCGGAGTCCAGGGGTCCGGCCGGCCGGATGGCCCGGAACACGCCTGCATCGAAGAAATAGAACTTCTTCTGGGAGATGAGCTTCCGCTTGGCCTTGCGGGAGAAAACCGGCAGGCGCACGGCGATCAGGAGGTCTTCAAGGATGGAGAAATAGTTCTCCGCGACGGAGCGGTCGATGTGCGCCTCCCGGGCAACCGCGCTGATGTTGACGGTAGTTCCCTGGGAAAAGCTCGCCACCTCCAGAAAATGCGAGAAATGGCCGATGTTGCGCGTCAGGCTCTCCTGCATGACCTCTTCTCGCAGGTATGTCTGCACGTAGTCCTTGAGGTACTTCGCCGGATCGGTTTCGCTGAATCGGGCGGGCAGATGGCCTAGTTGCATGGAGTCGCGCAGGTTGAAGGCACCCCGCTGTTCCACCACCGTCAGCGGGTGCATGCGATAGGTCAAGGCGCGGCCGGCCAGCAGATTCACGCCTTTCCGCCTCAATGTCCTGGCGCTGGATCCGGTCAGGACGAAGCACAGCCCGCGGGCTTCTATCAGGTCATGGACTTCGTTGAGCAACGCGGGTATACGCTGCACC
This sequence comes from uncultured Binatia bacterium (SeqCode), assembly GCA_965215605.1. Classification (GTDB taxonomy): domain Bacteria; phylum Desulfobacterota; class Binatia; order UBA9968; family JAJDTQ01; genus JAJDTQ01. Next base: position 1,210,802 of record OZ244070.1, read on the forward strand.
TCATCGATGACCGTCCAGCCGGCGTGGTCCGGGGGAATGAATTGCCTGAGGTGCCCGGGATTGGCGGACAAGCGATTGTAGTACTCGGACTGAAGCAGGTTGACGAAAAGCGCGTCGGGGAGCCGGTACTTCAACCATGTGGTCTTGCCCGTGCCCCTCGGGCCGAAGAGGAAAAAACTCTTGCGGGATTCCAGGGGTCTCTCGATAAGTCGCTCGAACACCAGTCATCCAATTCCAAAGTGTTTGAGCCATTGTAGATCAATATGACGCAAAAATGCAGTCGAAAACTGAAATAGTGCAGCTATTTTTCAGTTATCAACCGCAAAATAACGCCATTTAAGGACTTCACCGACCTACTCCCCCGCCACCGTCATGCGCGAGATCTTGACCGTGGGGGCCGCCACCGGGCTCTGCGCGCGGAGGTCGTTGCCGACCATCTCGACCTGGTTCAGCATGTCGTTGAGGTTTCCCGCGATGGTGAGCTCGGATACGGGGTAGGCCAGCTCGCCCTTCTCGATCCAAAGGCCGGCGGCGCCCCTTGAATAGTCGCCGGTCACGAGGTTGACGCCGAAGCCCATAAGCTCGGTGACGTAGAAGCCGTCCTCCACCGAGCCGATGATATCCTCAAGGCCGTGCTCGCCGGGGGTAAGGTAGAGGTTCATGGGCGAAACCCCCGAGGCTTGGCCCGCGCCGCGGCTCGCGTTCCCGGTGGACTTGCCGCCCAGCTTCCGGGCGCTGTAGGCGTCCAGCAGGTAGTTCCTCAGGAAGCCTTCATCCACCACGTGCTTCCGCCGGACGCCGACCCCCTCGCCGTCGAACGGCCGCGACCCCAGGGCCCGTGGAATCGTGCCGTCATCGACGATCCGGACAAGCCCGGAACCCACCTGCTCCCCCAGCCGGTCGCACAGGAAGGACGCGCGCTGATAGAGGGCGTAGCCGGAGACCGCCTGGCCCACGTGCCGCACCAGGGTGCCCGCCACGGCCGCGTCGAACACCACCGGCACCTCGCGGGTCCGCACCTTGCGGGCGCCCAGCCGCCGGATCACCCGACGGCCTGCCTCGCGGCCCACCGCTTCCGGAGAATCCAGGCCGTCGCGGCGGCGCGCCGCCGAGGACCAATGGTCCCGCTCCATGGAGCCGTTGGACGCGGCCACCGGGGACGCCGACAGGTGGAAGGCGGAGGCGGCGTACTCGCCGGCGAAGCCCTCCGAGTTGGCGTGGATGATCCGGTTGAAAGAGCTGTGGAACTCCGCGCCCTCCGAGTTGGTGATCCGGGCGTCGTACCGCAGCGCGTGCTCCTCGGCCTCCCGGGCGGCCTCGATGCCGCGCTCCACCGGCATGTCCCGCGCCTCCTCGTCCAGCAGGTCCAGGTCCGGCACCTCGGCGGCCAGCTCGCCGGCCTCCGGCAGGCCGCCGAACTCGTCCTTGGCCGTAACCCGGGCCATGGCGCAGGTCTCTTCCAGCAGCCGGTCCAGGGAGGCGCGAGAGAGGTCGGAGGTGGAAGTGGCGGCGGAGCTGCGGCCGAAAAAAAGCCGCAGGCCGAGCCCGGTTTCGCGGGCCTGGCTCACGGTCTCCACCTTCCCGAGCCGCACCCTTACCCGCACGCCCTCGCGCTCCGCCAACGTCACGTCGCCCTGGGAGGCGCCCTTCTCCTTGGCCCGGGCCAGCAGCCCGGCCGCCAGCTCCCGATTCACCGGCAAACGTTCCATCGTCCTAACCCTGAAAAGCGCCCGCGCCGCGCACGGTGGTGCCGCCCACCACGAGTTGGTCCACTCGTATGGTGGGCAGCCCGACTCCCACGGGCACGCCCTGGCCGTCCTTCCCGCAGGTGCCGATGCCGTCGTCCAGGGCAAGGTCCGACCCCACCCGGCTGACCCGCGTCAGCACGTCGGGTCCGTTGCCGATGAGGGTGGCGTCCCGCACCGGGTGCGTGACCCGGCCGTTCTCGATCCGGTAGGCCTCGTTGGCGGAGAAGACGAACTTGCCGCTGGTGATGTCCACTTGGCCGCCGCCGAAGGAGACCGCGTAGAGACCGTCCTTCACCGAGCGGATGATGTCCCGCGGATCCTCATCCCCCGACAGCATGAAGGTGTTGGTCATGCGCGGCATGGGCACGTGGGCATAGCTCTCGCGGCGACCGTTGCCGGTGAGATCCATGCCCAGGAGGGAGGCATTCAACCGGTCGTGCATGTAGCCCCGCAGAATTCCGTTCTCGATCAGCACCGTGCGCTGGGTGGGCGTGCCCTCGTCGTCCACGTTGAGGGAACCCCGCCGCCAGGGGATGGTGCCGTCGTCCACCACCGTGCACAGCTCCGTGGCCACGCGCTCGCCGATGCGACCGGAGAAGGCCGAAGTCTTGCGCCGGTTGAAGTCGGCCTCCAGCCCATGGCCGATGGCCTCGTGCAGCAGGATGCCGGGCCAGCCCGGCCCGAGGACCACGTCCATGGGGCCCGCCGGCGCTGGCTGTGCCTCGAGATTCACCAGCGCCCGGCGCACCGCCTCCCGGGCATGGGCCTCGCAGCGCTCGGCGTCGGCGCCGTCATCCAGGGCCATGCGTCCGCCCCATCCGAAGTAGCCGGCCTGCCGCTTGCCTCCATCCTCGACGATGCAGCGGACGTTGCAGCGCACCAGGGGCTGGAAGTCCCCCAGCGCCCAGCCCTGGGACGACGCGATGAGGACGACCTTGTTTTCCACCAACAGGGACGCAAACACCCCCTTGACCCGGGGGTCGGCCTTTCTGGCGAAACGGTCCAGGTCCTGCAACAGACCGATCTTGCGTTCCAGGGGGACGTCCGGGAAGGACCCGGGCACCGGATAGAGGTCGTGCCGGGGGCCGGCGGGGGTGGGAACCCGCGCCGGCAGGTCCGAACCCCGGTCGTTGGCGATGACGTTGGCGGTCCGCACCGCCGAATCCAGGTTCCTGATGGTCACGTCGTCGGTGAACGCGTAGCCGGTCTTGTCCTCGGACAACACCCGCGCGCCCACGCCGTTGGCGGTGGATACCGAGGCGTGCTTCACCAGACCCTCCTCGAGATGGACCTGATCGTTGGTCCGGTACTCGAAATAGAGGTCGGCGTAGTCCGCCTGCGCGGCCATGGCCCGGCCCAGGACCCGATCCAGGTCCCGTGCGGTTACGCCGAACCGCTCGTCGAAGAACGCCGCCGCGGAGAACGCGGCCCGGTTGGCAAGGCTCCTGTCCAAAATGTCCCCTTTCCTTACATGAAGCCGGCTTGTATGCTATGAAGAACACCCTTCAGGCGGCCGCTCCTGCCATGGCTACACGACCAGTGTACCACTCCAAGTCAAACATGGAAGGACGTGTCACGATGCCGCCGGCGGCAGCTTCGAGGAGTTGAACCGATGGACCAGAAGATCGTTCACGTAGTCGGCACCGGGACCATAGGCGAGCCGCTCATCGGCATCCTGGCGAGTTTCAGGGAAGCCTTCGGCATCGACGAGGTGACGTTCAACAAGCAGACCCCCCGGCTCACCGACCGCTCCAAGATCACCGCGCTTCAAGGCAAAGGCGCCAGACTGAGCGTCGAGAAGGACCACTGGGAAGAGTTCTCCAAGCTCGGCATGGACCCGGCCTTCGATTCGGCCGCCGCCATCGAGCGGGCCTCCGTGGTCATCGACTGCACGCCCGTCGGCAACAAGAACAGGGAAAAGAACTACCAGCACTACGCCGGGAAGAACGGCAAGGGATTCATTGCCCAGGGCAGCGAGTTCGGATTCGGCAAGATGTATGCCCGGGGCATCAACGACGCCGCGCTCCGAAGGGAGGAGGACCGCTTCATCCAGGTGGTGAGCTGCAACACCCACAACCTGGCGGTGCTCATCGACACCCTTGCCCTGGGGCCGGAAAAGGAAGATAACCTCGAGGCCGGGCGGTTCGTCTGCATGCGGCGGGCCAACGACATCAGCCAGGAAGGCGACTTCATTCCGGCGCCCGAGGTGGGACGGCACGACGACGAAAGGTTCGGCACCCATCAGGGGCGCGACGCCTACTACCTGTTCAAGTCCCTGGGGTTGGACCTCGACATCTACTCCTCCGCTCTCAAGATCAACACCCAGTACATGCACACCATCCACTTCAACCTGATCCTGAAGCGCGCCATCGCCATGGAGCAGCTCATGCAGCGGATCCGGGCGAACCGCCGCATCGCGATCACCAACAAGAAGTCCTCGGCGTCCGTGTTCTCGTTCGGGCGGGACCATGGCCTGTTCGGGCGCATCCTGAACCACACGGCCATCGTCACCCAGAGCCTGGCGCTGCGGGGAGACCGCGAGGTGGTGGGCATGTGCTTCACGTCCCAGGACGGCAACTCGCTGCTGAGCAGCATCGCGGCCACCCTCTGGCTGCTCAATCCGGACACCTACGAGGAGCGCCTGCAGCCCATCCGGCCCTACTTCTTCAGGGAGATCTGACGCCCTTGAAGCGGGCCGCGTCGCCCGTGGCGATGCCGCTTCGGCGCGCCACGCCGGCCCGGACCTCCAGCACGTAACGACTTGGAACGCCCACGCTGACGGAGCGGGTGGAGAACGGCACGGTGTCGTGGATGATCCCCACTACCCGCCGGCGCGCGTCCATGAAGATGATGTCCAGGGACAGAGGGGTGTTCTTCATCCAGAACGACTGATTCCTCTCTTGCGGGAACACGAACAGCATCCCCTCGTCCGCCCCGAGCTCGGTCCGGTACATCAACCCCATGCGCCGCTTCTCGGCGGTGTCCGCCAGCTCCACCCGGAAGCGGGCCTTGATTCCGCCAGCGCCTTCGAAGACCACGCGTGGTGAACGGTCGCAGCCGGCCTGAGCCGCGAGCAGGAACGCACCGACCAACAACCCGATCCGGGGGGCTCTCATCCGGCAGGCTCTCACGAGGTCGGCCACACACCCTCCCACAGCCGGGCAAGGAACTCGCGCCACGGGAGGATATCGATGCCGTCCACCCGACGGGCCATCGGTTCCAGAGACACGAGCACAAAGTGTGAAAGGAGATTCTCTTCACGCAGCGCCAGCAATCCCCTCAGATCACGACTGGACACTGCCCTTTTGGCCTTTACCTCGACGGCGAGTCGGCCGACAACGAAGTCCACTTCGAGCTGTGACTTCGAACGCCAGTACCTGGGGGGCTCGAGCAGGTGATAGTCGCAGAATGCCTTGATCTCCTGCAACACGAAGCTCTCGAATGCCTCGCCATACTCGGCCGTCCCCAACGGCAGACCGCGGCGTCCCTGGAGGTGCCGCGCCAGGCCGATGTCGAACAGGTAGTACTTGGATGTCGAGATCGCCTTGCGTTTGCGGGTTTCGGTATAGGACGCGACCTCGTGCGCGATGAACGTGTCCTTGAGAATTCCGTAGTACTCTCGCACGGTAGACGCGGGCACCTGGGCATCGCTCGCGATCCGCACGAAGTTGATCATCTGTCCGTGTGACAGGGCCGCCACTTCGAGAAACCGGCTGAATGCGCCGATGTTCCGGACCAAGGCCTCGGCCGCGACTTCCTCCTTGAGGTAGTCTCCCGAATAGGCGGCCAGGTCTTCGGCCGGGGAGTCGGAGAAGTAAATGGACGGCAACAACCCGAATTCGAGCGCTTTGTCCAAACGGAAGCGCTCGCCCAACTCGGCGCTGACGAACGGGTGCAGCACGCGGGAACGCGCCCTGCCGCCGAGCAGATTGACGCCCTTGCGTCGTAGCGTACGCGCGCTCGACCCGGTCAGGAAGAAGCGAATGCCATGCTCTTCAATCATGAGCTGGACCTCGTTCAACAGGGCCGGCATCTTTTGAATCTCGTCGATGACGATGACCCGCGTCTCGGGTGTGAGCTGCTCTCTGATGAGCGCCGGATTTCTGGAGAGACGGATGAACAGAGCCTGATCGAGCAGGCTGTAGGTACGGACGTCCGCCAGTTGCTGGCGGATCAAGGTGGATTTTCCCGTCTGCCGCGGGCCAAAGAGGAAACAGGACCTCTGTTTCAAAAGCTCTCGTGCATCGAGATACCGTGGGATGATTGGCGAAGACATATCAACAATCAACGGTGGAGTTGCTGATTATCATGACAAACAACGATAGAGTTGTCAATTTAGCGCTACCGCGCTCCTGTCCAGCGGTTACGGCTCGGCACATTCGCGCCAAGGACCCATTTCAGCTAGAATATCCTGGCAGTAGTTGAACCTGTTTCCTTAGGCGCTCAACACCCACCAAGACACCGCCGATGATCCAACCTTCGTACCGCGAGTTCGCGGAGCTCGCCAGACAGGGAAACGTGGTCCCGGTCTACGAGGAGACCCTCATGGACCTGGAGACCCCGGTGTCCTTCTACAGCCGCCTCAAGAAGAGCCGCCATTCCTTCCTGCTGGAAAGCGTGGAAGGCAGCGAACGCTGGGCGCGCTATTCGTTCCTGGGCACCGCGCCGGAGCTGGTCTTCAAGGCCTGGGGCCGCGAGGTCGAGATCACCCGGGGCCGGAAGAAGGAGTCGCGGACCTGCGACGACCCGTTGGCCGCGTTGACGGAGATTCTCGACGGGTACCGGCCGGCTGCCGCCGTGCCGGATCTCCCTTTCACCGGCGGCGCCCTGGGCTACGTGGCGTACGACGCGGTGGAGATGCTGCACGACGTTCCCAACCCGGCCGAACGGGCCAGCCGCTTCCCGGACATCTATTTCCTGCTGGTGCGCACGCTGGTGAGCTTCGACAACCTCAAGCACACCATCACGATCATCGACAACGTCCCTATCGAGAACGGCGCGCGCCTGCGCGCGCTCTACCGCGACGCGGTCTCCCGCATCGAGAACCTGCGGTCATCCTTGCGGAAGTCGCCCAAGAACCTGGAGGCCCGGAGCCTCACCGGTTCCGGCTCGAGCATCCGTTTCAAGTCCAACGTTTCGCCGCGGAAATTCCACGCCATGGTTCGCAAGGGCAAGGAATACATCGCCGCGGGCGACATCATCCAGGTGGTGCTGTCCCAGCGGCTGGAGACTCGCACGCGGGTCGAGCCGTTGGAGATCTACCGCGCGCTGCGCTTCACCAATCCGTCTCCGTACATGTTCTTTCTCGAGCTCGACGACCTGAAGATCATCGGCTCGTCCCCGGAGATTCTCGTCCGCCTCACCGGGCGGAACATCGAGCTTCGACCCATCGCCGGCACCCGGCCCCGGGGCCGGGACGCACGGGAAGAACGGGACCTGGAGGAGGATCTCCTGGCCGACCCCAAGGAACGCGCCGAGCACATCATGCTGGTGGATCTCGGGCGCAACGACGTGGGGCGGGTGGCGGAGGTGGGCTCGGTGGAAGTGGACCAGCTCATGACCGTCGAGCGCTATTCCCACGTCATGCACATCGTCTCCAACATCAAGGCCGAGCTGGCCAGGGGAAAGACCCCGCTGGACCTGTTCGGCTCATGCTTCCCCGCGGGGACGGTATCCGGGGCGCCCAAGGTCCGGGCCATGCAGATCATCAGCGAGCTGGAGCCGCAGAGGCGGGGGCTGTACGCCGGCGCGGTGGGCTACCTGAGCTTCAGCAACAACCTGGACACCTGCATCGCCATCCGCACCATCACCGTCCACGACGGCACCGCGGTCATTCAGGCGGGCGCCGGCATCGTGGCGGACTCCGATCCCGCCACGGAGTACGAAGAGACCCTCAACAAGGCCCGCGGCATGCTCAAGGCCATCGAGCTGGCGGAGTCCTGGAGAAAAGAGCGGTAGCGTGATCCTGCTCATCGACAACTACGACTCGTTCACCTACAACCTCTACCACTACCTGGCCGAGCTCGGCGCGGAGGTCCGGGTGGCGCTCAACGACCGCATCGACGCGGACGGGGTCGAGGCGCTCCGGCCGGACGCCATCGTCGTGTCACCGGGCCCCTGCACGCCCAACGAGGCCGGCGTCTCGTGCGAGGTCATCCGGCGGTTCGGCGAACGGACCCCCATCCTGGGCGTGTGCCTGGGCCATCAATGCATCGGCGCCGCCTACGGCGCGCGGGTGGTGCGGGCCAACGAGATCATGCACGGGAAGATGTCGGAAGTGCTGCACGACTCCCGGACCATCTACCGGTCCCAGGAGAACCCCTTCCCGGCCATGCGCTACCATTCCCTGGTGCTCGACCCGGACAGCCTGCCCGACGAGCTCGGCATCAGCGCCCGCACCCGGGACGGCGTGGTCATGGGCGTGCGCCACAACCGCCACCCGGTGGAAGGCGTCCAGTTCCACCCCGAATCGATCCTCGCCGAGACCGGCAAGACCCTGCTGAAGGATTTTCTGGACTGCTACATCTAGACCGCCCGGCGCCGGCGGTTCTGAAATCCGCCCCTATACCTGCTGGGCCGCGTGGGCCTGGGCGCATTCCTCGCTGCAGAAAAAGTGGCCGTGTGACTGGTAGGCTTCGTTCTTCGGGACGTAGCTCTTGCAGTGGGGATCGAGCACCATGGATTCGCCCTGGGACGGGTCGGCGGCACTTCCCTTGCCCTTGCGCTTGATGCTCGAGTAGATCAGCACCAGGAACAGATAGCCCAGCAAGCCCAGTATCAGAAACTTGAGGAACATGGCAGTGGCACCGTCAATGACACTCACGGTCGACTCGCCTCACAGGGAGGCCATTTCCCGGACCCGGCCGTTGTCTTCCACCTGGTCGAGCATTTCCCGGACGCCGCTACCCAAGAGCGGGTGCTTCAGATCCGGCGCGATCTCGCACAGCGGAGCCAGCACGAACCGGCGACGGTGAAGCTCCGGGTGCGGAATGACCAACCCGGGTCCTTCCAAGACCATATCATCGAAGAACAGGATGTCCAGATCAATGACCCGGTCCGCCCAGCGCACCGGGCTGGGGCGACGGCCCATTTCCCGTTCGACGGCTTGACACTGTTTCAGGAGGGTTCCGGGGTCCAGGCCCGTTTCAACCGCCGCGACTCCGTTGACGTACCATTCCGTGCTGGCCGCGCCCCACGGTTCGGTGGCGAACCAGGCAGAGACCCGCCGTACCCGGGTCCGCGGCATCCGCCCGACCTCCCTGACGGCCCGGCGGCAGTTCTCCTCCTTGTTTCCCTGGTTCGAGCCCACCCCGATGTAGGCGCGATGCCGCACGGTCCCGCTACAAGCTGACCTTCTCCAGCCGCTCCACGGCTTCCTTGAGACGGTCGGCCGGGGAGCACAGCGTCAGCCGGATGAAACCCTCGCCGGGCTCGCCGAAGCCGTTGCCGGGAGTGGTGACGATGCCGGCCTCGTCGAGGAGCCGGGCGGTGAAGTCCGCGGAGGTCCACCCTCCGGGCACGGGCAGCCAGACGTAGAAGGTGGCCGGGGGCGCGGGCAGCTCGAAGCCGGCCCGGCGGAGGCCGTCCACCACCGTGTCACGCCTTTCCTGGTACACTTCACGGATAGGCTCCAGAAATTCCTCGGCGTGTTCCAGGGCGAGGATGGCCGCTTCCTGCACCGGCTGGAAGACCCCCGAGTCGACGTTGGACTTCACCTGCCCCAGGGTTCCCACCAGCTCCGCGCTGCCCACCGCCATGCCGATGCGCCAGCCGGTCATGTTGAAGGTCTTGGACAGCGAATGGAACTCGATGGCGACTTCCCTGGCGCCGTCCACCTGCAGGATGCTCGGCGCCCTGTAGCCGTCGAAGCCGAGCTCCGTGTAGGCGGCGTCGTGGCACAGGATGATGCCGTGCCGGTGAGCGAACTCCACCGCCTCCTTGAAGAAGCTCTCGTCCGCCACCGCGCCCGTGGGGTTGTTGGGATAGTTGAGCCAGAGCATCTTCGCCCGCTCGAGTACGTCCGCGGGTATGCTGGAGAGGTCGGGCAGGAAACCGTTCTCGCGTGTCAAGGGAAGAAAGTGGACGTCGCCGCCGTTGAAGCGAGTCCCGATGGCGTACACCGGATAGGCAGGGGTGGGCACCAGCACCACATCGCCGGGGTCCACGTAGGCCACCGCCATGTTGGCCACGCCCTCCTTGGAGCCGATGAGCGAAACCACTTCGGTGGCCGCGTCCAGCGCCACGCCAAAGCGCCGTCCGTACCAGTCGGCCACCGCCTGGCGGAACGCCATCATGCCGGAACTGCTGGGATAGCGGTGGTTGGCGGGTTTGGCGGCGGTCTCGGCCAGTCTCTCTATGATCCTTCCGGGCGTGGGAATGTCGGGATCCCCGATGCCCAGATCGATCAGGTCCACGCCCTTGGCCTGCGCCGCCCGTTTCTTCCGGTCGATCTCCGCGAACAGATACGGCGGCAACTCCTGGATGCGTTGAGCCTTGTTGAACATTGCTGCTGACTCGCTTTCTACTTTGCGGGGTTGGCGGTTCGGGCCTCCCGGCGGTTCCTCCGCGTGGGCTCCGAGCCGGGACAGTGTTGGTAGAAGGGAGCTTACAACATTTCCCTGGGGCGAGTGAAATCCCCCGGCTCCCGGGACCCCTGGAGGAACCTTCGGTTTGTCCAGGTCCGGCGGCATCCTCCAGTTCGCGCCGGTTGGCGGAAACCGTTATATTTCAGGATTGTACGTCCAACTTTTACGGAGAATCCATCCATGCCGTTCCATATCGTGGTCGACGGCTACAATGTCATCGGCAGTGAACAGGGCCTGCGCGGAGACCTGGAGCAGAAGCGGGCCGGCCTCGTCAAGGAGGTCACGGCATACCAGGAACGCACGGGGCATTCGCTGACCACCGTCTTCGACGGGTGGCGAAACGGCCGGACCGACGAGACATGGCAGCAGGTGGGGGAGGTGACGGTGGTGTTCTCCCGTCACGGCGAGAAAGCCGATGCGGTGATCGAACGGCTGGCCCGGGAGATCGGCGCCACCTGCATCGTGGTGACCTCCGACCGGGACCTGCGCCGCAGCGTGGAAAGCAGCGGAGCCGTGGCCGTGTACGTCGGCGAGTTCCTCGCGAAGATGCGGACGGACCCGGCGGGGCCGGACATCGTCGAGGATGACGACGGTTTCGAGGCTCCCCCGCGCGGCCCGACCAACCGGAAGAAAGGCAACCCGCGGCGACTGTCCAAGGCCGAACGGGTGCGGCGCGACCGTCTCGACAAGCTCTGACCCCCGGGCTTGCTGGCGGCGTTTGAAGCGTGATGTTCCGCAGGGCGATATGGGAGCGGGTGCTGCTCTACTCCTTCCCGGTGGTCCTCGTGACGACCTTGAGCTACACCGGTCACCTTGAGAACTACTACCTCTACCACCCTATCCGCGAGATCACCGTCACCCCGGCCGACTACGGGGTAGCCTTCGAGGACGTAAGCTTCCAGGCCGCCGACGGCGTCCGGCTGCACGGCTGGTACGTGAAGCCTCCCGGTCCCCACCGCCCCGTGCTGCTCTGGGCGCACGGCAACGCGGGCAACCTCTCGCACCGGGCTCACCACATCGCGGCGATCCACAAGGAATTGCGGGCGGGAGTCTTCCTGTTCGACTACAGGGGGTTCGGCCGAAGCGAGGGAGAGCCCTGGGAGTCGGGACTGTACGACGATGCCCGTGGGGCCTACGCGTGGCTCCGCCGGTGGGTTCCGCCGGAGCGTATATTCGTCTTCGGGCGTTCCCTGGGGGCCGCCGTGGCGATACGCACCGTCTCCGATGGCGCTGCCGCCCGCGGCCTGATCCTTGAATCGCCCTTCGAGACTCTGCTGGCCATAGGGAAGGAACTGTTCCCGTTCCTCCCGGTGAGTTGGCTCGTTTCCCAGAAGTTCGACAACGCCCGCCACCTTCCCCTGGTGAGAACGCCCGTGCTCATCCTTCATGGCGACGCCGACGAACTCATCCCCATCGCTCACGGCCGGCGGCTCTTCGCGCTGGCCAATGCGCCGAAGCGCTTTCACGTCATTCGGCGATCGGGCCACAACGACACCTGGCTCGCCGGCGGTGCGCGCTATTGGGACGCGTGGCGCTCGTTCCTGGCGGACCCCGAAAAGGAGGCCCCGAAGTCGGAGGTTCTGCCAGGAGAGCCTTGAAGATCGTTCGGCCGGAAGAAGGACCGCGGAGCGTTCTCCCGACCCCGGCGGTCGAGGTGGTGCTCGTATCGCCCGTCACGGGGAGCTGGCTGGTCCCGGCAGGCTGGACTTGTATAGATCCCTGAGTTGGAGTTGAAGTTCGTCGGTCATCTCGATCCCCAGCTCCTGGAGTCCCGGCCGCATCTTCTCTCGATAGATTTCCCACCCGAATTTATCATTGATGGCTTTCAGGTCGTCGCCGAGAGCCAAGGCCTTGTCTCGAAGCTCCCTTACGACAGCATCCCTGGCGTTCGAAGCAGCGTGTCCTGCCCTGAAGCGACCGAGACACAGTTCCTTGTAGCGACGTTCTATCGGGAGTGCATTGGGATGCGGAGGCCGGCATTTGTTCTTCGCCATTGCCGTCTTCAACTCTTCCTGCGTGGCCTGGTACTCCTTCCAGAGAGAAGTCTCCTTGGCAACCTCCGCTATCTCGAGCCTCGCTGCTTCGGCAGTCTCTCTACCAACTCGCAGGAGTTGGGCTTCCAACTCCATCCGACTCAGGAGCGCTTCATCCGCCGCCGCTATTGTCGTCCACAACAGTATCACGAGCACAGGCACGTAACCCACAAGTCCCCCTTTGCAAAATAGTTCTGCAGCGCCGCACGCTGCGCGTCACAAGCAGACCGAGGCCCTTTCACACGGTTTTCACTTGGTTTCAGAGGCGGGACGATCCCTGAGCCCACACCCACCAGCGCCCCAGGCAGTCGTTGGCGACGCCGTGAGGCAGGCTCGCGGCTGCCGGGGTGATCAGCGCGGCGAGCCGCAAATCGTTCTCGGTGAGCACGGGGGCGTCGTCAAGGTGACCGGTTTCGGTGAGATGATGTCGAAGCTTCTCGACGTTGCTCTTCTCAAAATCCCGCAGGCGCGGGTCGCTGTTGTCGTCGAGCGCGGCCATCAGCCGTCTGGCGTCGTCATCCAGGCCCCGCGCGACAGCAGCCACGTCTTCGATAAAGCGTTCGCTCAAGCCGTCGCATTCCTCAAGGGCGACGCGGTCCACGGGCCGGCCCTTCCCCTTCATCCACAACTCGCAGAAGGTCTCAAGCAGGTCCAGTCTCGCGGTAACGTCCGCCAGCGAGACCGAGCGGGAGCCCAGCCGTTCGGCGAGGGGCGTGTCCACGACCGTCGTCCACTGGCCCGCGCGCTCGATTCCGTTCAGGAGAAAGTCGTGCAGCAGGTCCGGGGCGTCCCACAGCAGGTAATAGAAATGCTGCTCCGCATAGCCGAGCTCGGGGCGGAATGCCGGCACGTCGAGAGCCATTGCGTATTCTTCGGACGACAGGCCGTCAGGGGCCGGAACCGCCGGTCCGAGTTCGACCTTGAGCGCCTGGAATCCGCTCACGCTGGCCGTCTGCGTGCGTATCAGGCCCAGGTCGATCCCCGCCGTCAACTCGCAGTCCTCCTTGCGGAGAGCATCCCGGATTCGATCCACGTCCATCGGATCGCTGGTGAGATAGAAAATCTGCCGATCCTGTTCTCTTGCCACGCGTCCCAGACTCCGTACCACGGCCTCGAAGCGCCGGGGGTCGCTCTGGTCCAGCGCTTCGTCGAGAAACAGGGGCATGGTCTTGCCTTGCTCCACTTCCTCCGCAAACGCGATGCGCGCCGCCAGCAGCAACTGGACCCGTGTCCCGTCCGACAGCTCGTCGATCTCCCGCACTTCTCCGCCGCGCGCCTCGCGGGCAAAGAGCCGCGGAGCGCCATTGTCCTTGCCCAACTCCAACTTGTAGTTGTGGTGGGTGAACGCGAAGAAATGGGCGCGCGCGCGTTCAAGCACCCGGGGCATCCGGCTATGCTCGTATTCCCTTGTCACCGCGTCCATGAGGAAGTGCCCCGCCTTGGCGTACAGTGCGTCGTCCCGGAGATCGCGCAGCTTGGCGCGGGCCTCTTCACGGACGGCAATGAGTCCCTGCGTGCCGTTGCCGTTCCTGGCCGCGTCCGTCCGAGTCGTGATCTCGGCAATCTCGCTCCGCAATTCGCCGGCTCGCGCCTCCACGCGCAACAGGTCGTCCTTGAGCCGCTCAAGGGACAATCCGTCGGACTCGGCCAGTCTCTCCGCCCCGGCCTTGGCAAGCTCCGCGTGGTCCAGGCCGATCTGGCCTTCCAGGCTTGTCCGTTCGTTGATCAGGTCCCTATAGTGCTGCAACGAATGGATCAACGCCACGAGGCCTTTCATGTCGCCTTCGCTCAACGACGCGTCCCCATAGATCCGCGCGATGGATTTGGCGGTGGCCTCGCGGTCAACGGCGATCTCCTCGATCTTCGCCGTGATGCTCCGCTCGTCGGAGAGCGCCTGCTCCAACCGGGAGCTCCGATCCGCGATGTGGTGGACCCGCGCCTTGGCCGTTGCGGCATCCTCCGGCTTCGCCTCGCCATGCTGTTCCAGGATCCCGGTCAGGTTGGACAGGAGGGCGGAATACTTGTGCTCAAGGCTTTCCATCTGGCCCGCCGCGGCTTCGTCTTCGCTCCGTGCCATACGGAGTTGGTCGAGAGCGCGCGCGAAATCAACCAACTCGGCGTCCGGCGGGATCGTCTCCAACCCAAGTCTTTCCCCGATTTCCTTCCTGCGGACTTCCAGGGCGGTTTCCTGTTCGGACAGCCCCTCCAGCTCGTTCTCCAGCCGCCGCCGTTGCAGGCTGTTGTCGCGCGACTGCTCGATGGCGGCCTCCATGTCGGCGGTTACGCGCTCCAGCCGGTTCAGGTGCGCCCGTACCGTGGGAAGATCCCATTCAGCGGGGGGGTCCAGGCCGAGATCCTCGAACACGGACCGCGCGGTGCTTCTGTCCGCGTCGGAACGACCCCGGTGGCCCAGCATCAAGACGGCCAGAGCGGCGCCGACGCCCAGCCCTCCAATGAGCCCGGCGATGGATACCAGCGCGATCGACCGTTCCTGTACCCAAACCAGGCCCACTTTCTCGATAAGCAGGGCCAGCGCGCCGGCGAGAGTCATGACTCCGGCGAACAACAGCCACGGCCACCGGGTGCGGACCCTGGCGGCGACGCTTTCGGGCTCAGGCGCTCGCAGCCACCCGCGCAAGGCTTCGGCCCCGGCGCGCAACCTTTCGAGGTCTCGCTCGGCTTCCGCGGGCAGCTCGGCGCGCTGAAGCTGACGCAGCCGCTCACGAAGCGTATTGGCCTGAATGGCGTACTCCTGGCTCGAACGCAGGAAAGCGAACAACTCGCCGTGCTCGGACAGTGTCAGCGCGGTCCCGCCCACGAGATGGGCCTCATGGTCACCGACTTCGTGCAAGGCCGCGCCGAGCTTCCTTCGGGTGGCGTTCCGTTCGCTCCTTGCCGCGTCCAACTCCAGCTCGATGCGGCTCAACTCGTCGGCGTTCTCGCGCCAAGCCGCGAGATCGGAGGGTTCCACCGGGGTGTCCAGGGC
Source organism: uncultured Binatia bacterium (SeqCode) (assembly GCA_965215605.1). GTDB lineage: Bacteria > Desulfobacterota > Binatia > UBA9968 > JAJDTQ01 > JAJDTQ01. Next base: position 1,226,154 of record OZ244070.1, read on the forward strand.
GGTCTGCTGTCGCGCCTCGCGCGTCTTGAGCAACTGCTGCTCCAGCGAGCGCTCCCGTTCCGCCAACGTGTCCGCCTGATGCTGGTACCGCTCGACTTCTTCGACTTCCTTGCCGGTGAGGTTGGCCAGCGCGCCGGGCAGCGCGTGGATCCGCTCCATGATCCCGGAGAGCTCTTGCCGCCGGGTCGCCAGCCCGATGGCGCGCTCTACCAGCACCAGCCGGCCCGAGGCGGCATCGGCCTCTTCGAGTCGACTCCTCAGGGATTCAAGATCGTCCGCGCGCCGCTGGAGGTCGGTCTGCTGGACCACCGCCTTCTGCACCTCGTCGGACGCGTTGTTGAGCTCCCGGCGTTGCCGGCGGCCAACCTGGCGAGACACGCCGGAGAACAGGTCCGAGCCGATCTTGTCCAGATCGAATCCGCCGGACATCTGCCGCCGGATCTCCGAAGCAATGTCGGCGGTGCCGTCCCGGGACGGATCGATCAGATCGCGCAGTCGCAGAAAGAAACAGCGGTGGTTGTGGGAAGGGGGGAGGCTCGGGAGGACATGCCCGTCGTCGCCTCGCTGCCAATCAGCGCGATTCCCTTCGCGCTGCGCAGACCACGATTCTCCATCCAACTCGAACTCGGCGCTTACGGACGTGAGCAGCGAGGGATGACGGTCTTCCCAGTACACGCTTTCGAGGGCGCGGCAGATGCTCGACTTGCCGACCCCGTTGGGTCCGAACACGACGTGGAAGCCCGACCCCGCCGCTTCGATCTCGAAGGGTTGGCTGATGCCCGGCAACCGGTTGATGGCGAGCCGTTTGAGCTTCACGTCTCCTTCCTTCGCTCGCCGCCGGCAAGCATGGCGTTCAAGGCAGCCTTGCCGGCCTTGAAGAGGACCTCCCGCATGGCGTCGTCCGATAACGGATCCACTGCGCTGCGATGCTCCTGAACGGGCTTCCAGACATCCTCCCGGGCCACTTCTCCCAACTCCGCGCGGGCCTTGTCGAGCAGCGCCCTCGCCCGGCCATCGTCGCGCGACAGCGCCAGCAGCCGCTGCGCCATCATCGCCGCAGGGTCGTCGCCGGATGCGATTCGCGCGAGGTCCAGGCGCAACTCCATCGCGTCCACCACCTTGCTGAAGAAGACCACCGTGCCGTCGACGACGCGTCCCATGGTGCTCCACTCGCCGCCCGCGATCCACTGCCGGATGTCCTCGTAACAGCCGCTCGTCCCGGTGAGCCGCACGTGCAGACCGAGCGCCCGAGGCAACGGGGCGACGCCGGCGAGACGGCGGACGAGGCGCTCGGCGTCGCTCATCAGCCTGTCGCCGACATCGTCGACATGCTCGAGTCCGTCCACCCGGATGGACACCGGTTCCCATCGCAAAGGCGCGAAGGGGATCAACCGAAGGTCGATGCTGCCTTCGCTGGAAATCTTCAGAAGCCAGGGGCCGTGAGGCCCCGTTTCCGACGGGTCGAGACCCACCAGCGATCCGAGATAGCCGAATGGCCGCGTCCCCTTCGACGCGGACAAGCTCTCGATGGAAGGCTTGTGGATATGGCCCAGCAACCAGGCGTCGTACCCGGCGTCATCCAGCTCCGTCTGCCTGATGGGCGCGTAGGGGCCGCGGGAGACGCCCAGGTCGGCGTGCAGCAGGCCGATGCGCGGAACCGGACGCGCCGGCGCCGGCAACGGCCGCTTCAGCAGTTCCGCCAGCGGACTCTGGCGCACGCGCTCCTGACCGAACGACCAGCCCACCACCTCGGCCACGGGAATCCCGCCTTTCGATATCGTGCGGGCTTCCCAGCGGCCGCCGGCGCCCAGCACGCTGAACCCGTCGATCAGCGCCGCCAGCCGCGGCAATGCCTCGACATCGTGGTTGCCTGCCACCGCCACCACCTCGATGCCGGCCTCGAGCAACCGTCGCACGCACTCCTCAAGCGGCGCCATTGCCTCGAAACGGGCATTGGTGCTCTCCACCACGTCGCCCGCGAACAACACGGCATCGAAACGGTTCTCGATGGCAAGATCGACGGCAAGCCGGAGCGCGGCCGCGGGCGTGAACTCGCCCGGGTCCACGCCTTGAGACTCGATCCAGTCGGGCACACCCGAGCAGGCCGTGCCAAGGTGCACATCTCCTATCGCGAGAATGGAAGCGGCGTCACTCATTCTTCAAGCCGGTAAGGGTCCTTCAAGCCCGTCCAAGGGTTCGAAGCGTTAATCATCTGCAATAGAGATTATCCACGAATCTCGGATGTTCGCAACACCATCGGCCCTTTCCGACCGCTCCGCTCCTGCTTGGCGGACTCCTGCGCCCCTTGCGCCGGCTTGTGTTCGCCGGCTCGAAACAACTATGCTATACAACAATTGCGAGTTTGCCGACCGTTTAGCAGACCCCATTTTAGCAGACCCCATTTGCCAACCCATTTGGACCGTTTGCCGCATTGAACAGCAGCCGAGTTGTCGCGCACCGCGGGGGGTGACCGGACCATCCGGTCACTTCATCGCAAGGCCACAAATCCCTGCCATCCCGGAGGCGTTGGACCGGAAGGCGCAGGAGGTACCTTTCCATGAGCCGTTCTCTTGAAGCCCGTTTCAGACTGACCGTTTTCGCAGTCATCTTGCTCCCCGTGATGGCCTTGACGGGGAGCGTCTACTTGTGGATGGCAGGCAGCAAGGCCGAGGAACGCCCGTACGTCGGTCTTCGGTCCGTTGCATTGCGCGGCGACGCGTCGAAATTGACCGAGGTCGCCGCAATCCTGGCGGAAGCCATCGACCGTTTCATGATCGACCGTATCGGCGAGGCGCGGGCATGGGCGTCGTCGCCGGTGGTGGTGAACGCGGTAAACAGGTTGCGCGACGCCCACGCAAAGCAGGGTCTGGACGCGCTGTCCACTCAACAGGTCGAGGAAAAGTTCCGTATCGAGAAGACCCTGGGCCTCGCGCCCGACGCAGAGGCGTACCTTCGCGAACAGCTCAAGAGTTCCCCGCATTTCGCGGAGGTCTTCTTTACGGATGGTCGGGGCTACAACGTGGCGCTGACGAACCCCACCTCCGATTTCGTGCAGTCTGACGAAGAGTGGTGGCAACGGGCATGGTCGTCCGGGTTTTCCGTCGGTGAGATCGAGTTCGACGAGTCGGCCGGCGTGTGGGGGCTGGACCTTTCGGTGCGTATCCAGGACCCCGGCACCGGGGCCTCCATCGGGGTGTTGAAGGCAGTGGTCTCGATACGCTTCGTCCAGGCGTTCGCTGACCGTCTCGCGCTCCGCCTTTCCGCTCCCGGCCAACTCCTGCATGCTCAGTTGGCTGCCGCGAGGACCCGCGGCGACTCCAGATCCGCGGACCCGGCAGAGACCGGGGTCCATTTGCTGGTGGGGAGCGCCGACGGGCAGTTGATCGCGGAAACGCGCTCCAGACACGCCCGCGGCCGCATCATGCAGCCCGAGCTCAACCTGCTTTCAGGTGAGTCGCTCGGTCACTTCAATCAAGGCTACGGGGGCGAGCGTTCCGGAGCGTTCATCGCCAACCGGGATGGTCCGGAGGGCGATTCCGAGAAACCCAGTCATCTGGTGGCCTTCGCCCGTTCGGGGGGCTCGGACGTCTACGCCCCGGTGGCTGCAAACTTTCCCGGCTTTGACTGGATCGTCCTGGTGGACGCTCCGAACCTGAGTGGTTTTTCCGTCTTGCCCGGCGTCCCGGAGACGCCGGATCAGGCAGGTCGGCTGTCCGGCGTTCTCTGGCTCGCGGCCGCGACTTGCCTGTCGCTGTTCCTGGCGTCGGTCCTGCTGTGCTGGCTGTTCGGCAAATGGGTGCTGGCGCCCGTGCGCATGCTGACCGACCGGGTTCGGAACCTGGGACAAGGGCAGATCGGCGGGAAGATCACCGCGCCATCCAACGATGAATTCGCCGACCTCGCCAGCGCCCTCGATCAGGTCCGCCAAGTCATCTCCAGGATGGCGAACCGGCTGCAACGGAACTGATGGGCAGAACCAGTCCCCGAGCGCCAGGCGACCGCGACCGCAACGGCTCAGGTTGCCTCGACTTACCGTGAGTGTTATACAGGCTAACCCTATGAAATATCCGCCGTTTCGAGCGCGTATGCTCGGCGTCGCGGCCGTCGCGGTGCTTGTTGGAGGGGTTGCCGCCTGTGATGGCGGCTCCTCGAACGAAGGCGACCCATCGGTCGAACCTGCTTCGACCGAACGCCCCAGCGAATCAAGCGGAGGTTCCGGATCGGAGCAACGCGCCGGGATTTCCCCGAGGGTCATGGCGGACGCGCTGTTCGCGCTCATGTCAGCCGACCGCAACATTTATTCGAACCAGGTCGTCTACCGTCTACAGGACGTGGAGGAAGTAGTCGACGCCAGCGAGGACTGGCATGACCGGAAGAGCTTGCCGCTTCCGGCGCAGATGTTCCGCATGGGCGCGCAGTTGGTGGCCAGGCAGACCGACACGTTCAGCTACTCTCTGCTGTCCAAGTGGCCCATCAACAAGGACAACGCTCCCAAGACCCAGGTGGAACGAACCGGCCTGGACGGCGTCGCCGAGAACTCCTCGAAGCCCGTCTACGGCCAGGAGACCATCAGGGGCGTTACTCACTTCACCGCGGTGTATGCCGATGTCGCAGTTTCACCCGCCTGCGTGACCTGCCACAACGCCCACCCGAACAGTCCGCGGACGGACTTCAAGACAGGCGACGTGATGGGCGGCGTCGTGATCCGCATCCCCTTGCGCTAACGGCGCGGACTCTGCTTGACACGCCCGCCCCGCCTTGGTACCGGGCTTCATGCAGCAAAGAAGCCCGCGAGCGGCTCTTACGGGTCTTGCCTACCAGGAAGGGAAGCTGAAGCCATGAAACACTTTGCGGGCAGACAGCATCTTCTCTGCCTCGTGCTCGGTTTGCTCGTCGCGGCGCTTGCTGCCTGTGAGAGAAACCCCCAGGCCAAAGCCCAACAAAAGGCGCAGGTTACCCCGGAAATGATGGCCGACGCCCTGTTCATCGCGGCGTCTTCCGCACTGACAGTCTATTCGAACCAGGTGGTCTACCGGCTGCAGGACGTGGCAGGGGTGATCAGCGCCAGCGAGCAATGGCCGACCGAACATGACAAATTGCCGTTGCCGGCCCAGATGTTCAGAATGGCCTCGGAACGGGCGGCCACGCAGACCGACCGGTTCAGTTTTGCGCTCATGTCCAAGTGGCCCATCCGGGCGGAGAACGCGCCGGGCACCGACATCGAGAACACCGGACTCGAAAGCGTTCTCGCGAACCCGACGAAGCCGTACTACGGTCGCGAAACCGTCGACGGCACCGAGCAACTGACCGCGGTCTATGCCAGCGTCGCGGTGTCGCCGGCCTGTGCGAGGTGCCACAACGACCACCCGGACAGTCCGCGGACCGACTTCAAGGACGGCGACGTGATGGGCGGCGTCGTCGTGCGCATTCGCTTGGACTGACACGCCTCCGCCCCCTGTCTTTCCGGGCCAATCCCGGAACGAGAGGCGCGCGCCTCTCGCGGCATGAGCGCCCCCACGCGTCGCGATCCAGCGGTCTCGCCACATCTCGGGCCGGTAGTCATTTGACAAGGCCCTTTTCTCTCGCCAACTCGGCGGCCAAACGCGCCCTGAAAACGACGACACCCGCGAGCGCGGGCAGGTTACTGTGCCCTCTCGCGACCGGGCGCTGGGGCAGCGGTTTGGGCTAGGGGCCGAACTCGGGATAGGCATCGTTGCCGTGCTCGGCCATGTCCAGACCGGACCTCTCGGCTTGCGGCGACACGCGCAATCCCACGGCGGCCTTGATCAGGCTGAACATCACAAAGCCGCTGACCATGCTGAAGACGAAGACGGCCACCACACCCACGAACTGGGCCAGGAGCAGGTCGACTCCACCACCGTAGAAAAGTCCCGAGCCGCCGTGAAACAGTCCCAGCATGATCGTCCCGAACGCGCCGCCCGTGCCGTGAACGGATATGGCGCCCACCGGGTCATCTATATGAATCCGATCAAACGCCAGCACGGAGAATACGACAAGGATTCCCGGCAGAAAGCCGAAAAACACGGCGGCAACCCACGGTTCCACATAAGCACATGCGCCGGCGACGGCCACGAGACCGCAGAGAACGCCGTTGAGCGTCATCGTGATGTCGGGTTTGCCGAACAGGAACCACGCGGCCACGGTGGCGCCGATGGCGGCGGCCGCACCCGCGAGGCTGGTATTGGCGGCGATCACCGCTATCTGGTAGACGCTGGCGCTCATCAGGGTTCCCGTGTTGAAGCCGAACCAACCGAACCACAGGATGAACATCCCGAGCGTCGCCATCATCATGTTATGACCCGGAAGGGCAAGCGGCAGTCCCCGCTCGCTGTATCTCCCGATCCTGGGTCCGAGCACGATCACCCCGGCCAGGGCGAACCATGCGCCGGTGGAGTGCACCACCGTGGACCCGGCAAAGTCCAGCATGCCCAGCGTCGCAAGCCATCCGCCGCCCCACACCCAGTGGCCCACCACCGGATAGAAGAAGAGAGAGATGAGGAAACTGAATATGAGGTAGCTCCCGAACTTGGTACGCTCGGCCATGGCGCCGGCCACGATGGTGGCGGAGGTGGCGCAGAACATCAGGTGAAAGAGCCATGCCGTCATGGTCGGAACCGATGCCCAGGCCAGGGATGGGTACAGGTCGCCCATGTCCGGCGCAGTGAAGAAACCCGTGGTTCCCATGAACGGGTTGCCCTCGCCAAACATGAGGCCAAACCCCAACATCCAGAAGCCCAGCGAGGCGATGGCGAAGTCCCCGACGTTCTTCATCATGATGTTGACCGCGTTCTTGGCGCGGGTAAACCCGCCCTCGACCATGGCGAAGCCCGCCTGCATGAGGAACACCAGCATGGCCGCGATGCAAGTCCATACCGTGTCCGCCGTCACCTGCCACTCCGGCACCGGCCTTTGGTCCACTCTGCCGTCCAATGCGTACGCGACGGCGGGCAACAACACCCACGCGAGCCCCATGGCAAATAATATAACGGGTCGTCCCATCACGAATGACCTTCCTCCTCCTGCTTGTCTTTGGAACGCGGCCGCACCGGTGCGGCGTCCGCGGATGAACACCGGTCAGACTACCACCGTGTTCGACGGATTGCTATACTTCGGGCCGGCCTCCTTGACAATGTTGGTATCTTCGCGTTGGTTGTCGTAGAATGACAGGATGGTGTTTTGTCAACGGCGCGTTGTCAGCCACCGTCGTCATTCGCCAAAGAACCGCAAACCGGGGGTCCCTCTATGGAACGAAGAAAACGGGAAGACGGAGAACAGGCCGAACAGACGACCGATTCTCCCCGTCCGAAGTCCTATATCTATCGCGGAGTGCGATACGGAGAATCCGCCGGCGACGCCGGCGACGAGCCGGCAGCAGGACTCGAGGCCGCCGGCGAGCCGGTGGACCTGTCCGTGCTGTCGGAGCATCAGCCGTCCGGCCCCGCCGGGCGGGAACAGCCCGCGGGGGGGGATGCCGCCGTTGTTCCCTGGTGGGAGAACGCCTCGGCGTTCGGCGAGATCGCGGGGGAAACCGAGCCCGCGAGCGAGGACAGGGAAGCCGCCGGCGAGCCGGAGGCAGACAGCGGGCCCGGGTTCTTCTACAGAGGGATACGGTACGGCGAGCCCGAGCCCGAACCTGAACCCGAGCCTCCGGCCGAGTTGCCGGAGGAGCCGAAGGCTGCCAGTCCGCAAGAGGACGAGACAGGACCCGAATTCGAACTTTCGTGGTGGAGGCGCACTCCGACGCCCACCAGAACCGCCGGGGAGGAGGCGACCGAACCCCTCGCCGAGACGGCGGACTACCTGCCGCCGGAGGAGCCGGACCGCGGCGATTACCACGCAAGCCAGCAGGAGGCGCCGGAGAGGTCCGGTGAGCCGGCGGGCGCACAACGGGTGGAGCGCCCGCCGGCGCGCCATCCCGTTGGACAAGAGGAACACGCCGGCGCGAGGACGGAGCCTTCCGGAGGCGGCTTCGCGGGAGAAGGTCCCGCCGTTGCCCGGGTGGAGTCGGAACGGAAGCCGCCCGCGCCGCCGCCGGCCCCGCCGGTCAGCTTGCCCGCGGCGGCCGGAACCCCTTCCGAGGACCGGCCCGCGGACGCCATCCGCTCGCTTGCGGCCGAGATCTGTCCCGGCGACCTGCTGATGGTGGAGATGGTCGGGGCTCCATTGCCGGAGTGGGCCGGCCCGGCGGTGAACGCGGCGCGCGACGACATGGAACGGCGGGTGAGCGCGCGCGAGCCGGTGGACGCGAACGAGTACCTTCGGCTGGCTATCATCGAGAACGTCCTGGGCCTTCACGATGAGGCCGAGGCGCACCTCAAGGAAGCACTGCCGCGGAGCGACCGGCTCGGACCCGTTCTCAACGCGCTGGCGGTAACGAGCCTGGCGCGCGGAAAGATCCCCCCCGCGGTCGTCTACGCCAGGGAGGCCCTTCAGGAGACCGGCGGAGACGATGGCGTGCGCGCGATGGCTTCATCCAACTTGGCGGAATTCTACCGTATCCAGGGTGATGAAGCCCAGGCGGCTGAAGCCTACGAGAAGGCCATCGACGGCCTCGGACCGCAAGGCGACGCTCTCTGGATCGCGCGGCTGCATCTGAACGCCAGCCGCCTCCACCGGCGCATGGGCCAGACGGACAAGGCGCGCGCGCACCTTTCCGACGCGGTGCAACGGTTCAAGGACGCGGGCGACGGCGCGGGGCAGGTCCAGGCGCTTGCGGACCTCGGCTTGATCCTGACCGAATCGGGCTCCCACGACCTCGCCGTGAGGAACCTCGAGGAAGGGATACGCATCTGCTTGAGAACCGGAGACCGGCCCGGCGCCTCCCTGGTGCAGCACGCGATCGGCCTGGCCTTCATGGGCCAGGACCAGTTGACGCGCGCCCTCGCCTATCTCGACAGCGCGCTGACACTGTACCACGAGCTGGGCAATCGCAAGGGTGAGGTGGCCATCCTGGGCTGCATGGGGAAAATCCAGGAGTCCCGTGGCGATGTCGACGAGGCGCAGCGCTTCTACGATGCGGCCAAACGCCTTGACGACTCATGAAGTAGGGCATCCTCGCGGTTTGGCTGACTTGCGCTGTTACCGGAGTTGGATACCATGACTCAATCCCTCGGCATTCGTTTCGGATTGGCCGTGTTCTTCCTGTTGTGGGTTCCGTTGATGGCCGCGGCGGGGTCGGGAGCATTCTGGCTGTGGATGCGCATGGCGGGAGGGGCTTCCTCCGGGGTTCAATCGCTGGCCTTGCACAGCGACGCTCTGAAGCTCCAGGAAGCCGCAACGCGGCTGTCGGAGAACATCGACGCGTTCCTGCTCGAGCGGATTACCGAGGTGCGGGGTTGGGCCGCGTCGCCGGTGGTGGTTGAGGCGGTGAAAACGGCGCGAGCCGCCCACGCCAGGGAAGGGTTCGACAGTCTCAGTCTGCGGCAGATCGAGAGTAAGTTCCGCACCCGCAAGAGCCTAGGACTCGCGGCCGAAGCGCGCGCGTTCCTCGGTGAGAAAATCAGGGGCTCCTCCGATTTCACCGGCGTCTTCTTCACGGACGCCCAAGGCTTCAACGTTGCCTTGAGCGGCCCCGCCACGGATTTCGTCCAGTCTGACGAGGAGTGGTGGCAGCAGACCTGGTCGTCCGGAATTTTCGTGGGCGGCATCGTGTTCAACTCCTCCACCAACGCGTGGGCGATGGACATCGCGGTCGCGATCCGCGACGTGGGGACCGGGAATTCCATCGGTGTGATGAAGGCGGTGATGCCGTTGCGTTTCGCCCAGTTGTTCTCCGACCGCGTGGCGCGCAGACTGTCCGTACCCGGCCAGCTCTTGCATGCGCATCTGCCCGGCTCGGCGCTCAACGACGCCGGGGTCGCGCCGCGAACGGAGTTCTTCGTGGCGACAGCGGATGGACTGCTGATCGCGGAGACGCGCTCGACGCACGCTCCCGGCCGGATCATGCAGCCGGAAATCAGCCTGTTCACCGACGCGTCCCTTGAGCATCTGGCTTCGTCCTACGACGGCGAACGAGCCGGATCGTTCATTGCCGCCCGAACGAACTCTGCCAATCCTTCGGCAGGCGCGTCCAGCCATCTGGTCGCCTTCGCGCGTTCGGCCGGCACGTCCTTCTTCGCTCCGGCCATAGGCGACTTCCCGGGTTTCAACTGGATGATCATCGCCGAGGCGCCGAACCTGAGCGACCACCGCGCCTTGCCGGAACTCTCCGGATCGGTGGCGGGAAGTCAGGGGAATCTCGGACGAGAACTCCTGTGGCTCGGCGCCGCGCTGTGCGCGGCGTTGCTGCTGTCTTCGATGCTGTTGTGCTGGGTGTTCGGCCGCTGGGTGCTGAAACCGGTGCGCTCATTGACCGACCGCGTGCAACGGATGGAGCAGGGCCAGGTCGGCGACCGGATCAGCGTGTCGTCGACAGGCGAGGTCGCAGAGTTGGCCGGAGCGCTCGACCGGGTCCGCGCCATGATCGTCAGGATGGCGGAACGCCTGCAGCAGACCGGCGCGGCGCCGGCGCCTCGACAGGCTTCAGCGGACACTCCTCCCGGGCAGAGAGGACCCGACCGTCCCTGAGTGGCGGCGGCGGAAGGCAAGGCACCGCGCGTGAGAGCGAAACTCGGAACATTTTCCTGGAAGGCGTGCATCCTGGCGGCGAACGCGGGACTGGTCTTGTCCCTCGGCCTCGGTGGCTGCGCGTCCCTGAAGAACCCGGAGATGCTCGCCGCCGCCAAGCAACAGCAGTTGAGCAGCAGCATCAACGTGGCCTCCGCGGCGGCCGAAGCGGGCCAGTTCGAGGCCGCGGCGCGGCTGTATGGCGAACTCTACCGCCATTACCCCGACGCCGCGGAACCCAGGCTCGGGCTCGGTTACCTGGCCTTGAGAAACGGCGACTTCCCTCGGGCCGGCGAGCTTTTCGCCGAGGCGGAAGAGCGCTCCGCGACCGGGGCCTCCAAGGCAGCGGCGCTCCTGGGCGCGGGCCGGGCAGAACTCGGCCAGGGAAACGTCGCCGTGGCGAAAGGGCATTTCCTCGCCGCGTCGGAGCTGGCCACGAACACGCCGGCCGAGCCCTGGGTGGTCAACGGGCTCGGCGTGGTGGCGACCCTGGAAGGGGACCACGCGCGGGCACGCCAGCACTACGACGAGGCCGTCAAGCTGTCGTCGCATCCGATGATCACCGCCAATCTCGTCCGTTCAATGGCGCAATCGGGCGACCGGGACGAAGCGCGACGGCTCTACGCCAAGTACTCCGCGTCCCACTGGCTGGACAGCGACGCGACGGAGCTGTCGCGGTTGATGGAGGAAGGGAGCAGGCCGGAGCAGGCACCGGCTCCGGTAGCAGCTTCGGCTCCACCGGAAGTCACGCCCCAAGTGATAGATTCGACTCCGGCAGGTGTTTCCGAGCCGGCGGCAGCTCCCGAACTCGTGGCAGCTCCTGAGCCCGCGGCAACTTCCGAGCCAGTGGCAACTCCTGAGCCCGCGGTTGCCTCCGAGCCAGTAGCAACAACTCCAGAGCCGGCGGCAACTCCAGAGCCCATGGCAACCTCCGAGCCCGTAGAGACGGCATCCACACTCGCCACGTCAGACACTGCCGAGGCGGCAGCGGCACCCGCGGTTACATCGAACTCCGAAACAACGCCCGAGCCGGCGGCAACCTCCGAACCCGTGGAGACGGCATCCGCACCCGCCACGTCAGACACTGCCGAGGCGGCGGCGGCACCCGCGGTTACATCGGACTCCGAAACAGCGCCCGGTCCGACGGCAGCTTCCGCGGCCGCCGGGGTCCAGGTTCAGATCTACGCGGCGCGTTCGGAGGCCGGTGCGCTGGCCGCCTGGGGACGGCTCTCGGCCGCGCAAAAGGACCTGCTCGATTCCCTGACACCCAGCGTCGTGAAGGCCGAGCTGGGCGAAAAAGGCATCTTCTACCGCCTGCGGGCCGGCCCGCTGGAGGACAAGGCCGCGGCCCGGCGGCTATGCCGCCTGCTGAAGGGCCGCGGCCACGGCTGCTTCGTCCCGGTCCCGCGGGAGGACTCGGCCGCCAGCGCCGGGGAAAGCGCCAGCGCCCCCGCGAACGCCCTTGCGGGCGCGGTCCTGGTGCAACTCTTCGCGGCGCGTTCGGAGGACGGCGCGCTGGCTGCCTGGGGACGGCTTTCGGCCGCGGAGGAGAACCTGCTGGGCGCCCTGACTCCCCGGGTGGTGAAGGCCCAGATTCCTGAAAAGGGCGTGTTCTACAGGCTCTTCGCGGGCCCATTGCCGGGCGCTGCCGGCGCCCAACGTCTTTGCGAGACGTTGAAAGACCGCGGCCGCGAATGCTTTGTCCGGCGGTAGCGATCCGGCTCGAAGGAATGCGAGACGCGACACTAGGAAAGGGTTCCCTTGCTTGAACTGTTGCTGCTGATGAGTTGTTGCGGATTGCTGGGCGCGGCGGTGGTCTTTGACTTGCGCCGCCGCGAAGTCCCCAACCTGATTCCCCTCGCCATCCTCGGGCTGTTCGCGGTCCAGATCGCGGCGCTGCCCCATCGGGGGATGATGCCGCTGTGGGCGTACATCGCCACCGGCGGCGTGCTCCTGGTGCTGGGCTTCGGCCTGTTCCTGATGGGCGCGCTGGGCGCCGGCGACGGAAAGCTCATGGCCGTGGCCGGACTGTGGATCGGACCGACCGACATCAGCACCTTCCTGTTCGGCGTGGGTCTGCTGGGCATGGCCATCGGCCTCGTCTGCCTTCTGCCCTTCGACGCCACCCGCCGGCTGCGCAACAATATTCCTTTTGCGGTGGCCATCGCGCCGCCAGCCATCGCGCTCCTGGCCCTGCGCGCCTTTGCCTTGACCGGGAGCGGTTGAAGGGGGTTCCGGCATGCAAAGGTCCCGCCTGGTAAAGAGTTCCCGCGCCGCGCTTCTGTTTCTCCTGATGGGCGTCGTCTCCGTCGGCGCCACCATGGGCGGCGCATGGTTGTACCTGCGCCCGGAACCCGCGCCGCCGCCGAAGGAAGAACCACCGCCGAAACCGGTGCCCGTGGTGCTGAGCGCGGCCAACGACCTCAATATCGGCACCCTGATCACCGCCAGCGACCTCGTCTGGACGCCGGTCCGCAACGGCTCGGTCCTCTCGACACACATGCTCCAGGGCAAGACCAATGAGTCGCAGGTGATCGGTTCGGTGGTGCGCCGGGCCGTGTACAAGGGGATGGCGCTGAATTGGTCGGCGATCGTGCGGCCCGGCGAGCACGGCTTTCTGGCCGCGGCGCTCAAGCCCGACCACCGCGCGGTTACCATCCGGGTGGACGCGGCCACCAGCGAGGCCGCCCTGATCTACCCCGGCGACCACGTGGACGTGATATTGACCGCGCAACTCCAGGATCAAGCCACGCGCCAGGCGAACACGGTCACCGCCACGATCCTCGAGAATATCCGCGTCGTCGCCGTCAACCGCCAGGTGGAAAGCAGCGCGGGAGGGAGCGGGAGCGCGGCGGGACTCATAGCCAAGGTTGCGCCCCGAAATGCAGTCAACACAGTAACCCTCGAGTTGCAACCCGCGGACGCCGAGGCCCTGATTCTCGCCAGGAACAAGGGGGACATTTCCCTGGCCATGCGCTCTCTCACCGATGTCCGGCGGCGCGAGGACCGCACACCCACCGCTTTCGAAGACCTGTTGCCGCTTCCGCCCCCGGCGGAACCGGCACCGGTGCAGCCGTTAACGCAACCGGTCGCAACGGCAATGCCTGGACTCGCCGCCCAGGCCCCTGCCGCGCTTCAGTCTCCACCCTTGCCGACGGCCGCTCCGGAGCAGCCGCCGGGCATCACCGTGCGGGTCTTCCGGGGCGCCAAACAGGAGGAAGTAAGGGTGACGAAGTAATCATCCCAGTCCCTCGAGGGCCCTGAACGCGTTCATGAAGGCAGGGCCGCCCAACAGGATGAGGATGCCGGGGACCACCAGGAGAAGCATGGGGAGGCTCATGATGACGGGCAGGCGGCCGGCCTGGGTTTCGATGCGGGCGGCCCGTTGCGCACGTTCGCTCTTGGCAATGTTCTGGATGGACTGACCGATGGGTGTGCCGAAACGCTCGGCCTGGATGATGGTCATGGCGAAATCGCGTATGCCGTCGGTCTCCGTGCGGTCGCAGAGTTCCTGGAGCACCATTTTGCGCTCCGCGCCCACGCGCAACTCGGTCTCCACGGAGGCCAACTCACGGGCCAGGTCGGGGGCCAGGGACCGGAGCTCCCGCGCGACCATGGCGAGAGCGCGCTCGAACGTATACCCGGCCTCGACGCACAACACCATGAGGTCCAGCGCGTCCGGAAGGGCGCGCGACAGGATGAGCTTGCGCCGGGCGAGGAGCCGCCGCAACACCAACTCGGGCACGAGGCCGCCTATCACGAATCCGGCCAGGACCGCCACGCCGATCACCAAGGCGTGCCCGCCGAGCAACCCCATGCCCCACGCCAGGAACCCGGCCGCCGCGCCCACGGACAGCATCAGGATCAGCTTGAGCGACAGGAAGATCGCCAGCGCATCGCGGTGCTTTATGCCTGCCTTCACCATCAGGACGGCGACCTTGGCGCGCTCGGAGGCTTCGATGGGCGCCAGCATGGCGGCCACCCTGAACACGGCGGCCGCGAACACGGACAGCATCGGAACGGATGGGGCGCGCGTGGAACCGTCCTCCAACCGCAAATCCACCCCCCCGTTGGCGGAGAGGGCGCGTTTCCGCACCGTCTGCAAACGCCGGTCAAGGGCCAGCGCTCCGCGGCCGTCCTTGAACAGGAAGCGGATGGACGCCACCAGCAAGGCCAGCGAGGCCACCCCGGCTAAAGCCAGCGCCCATGCCATGACCGGCGAGGACATCATCGCAGGAACTTGGCGGCAATGATCCGGGCGCTTAGCAGTCCCGCCGCGATCAGGCCGAATCCCCAGCGCAACAGCTTCGCGCCTTGCTCGGTGTTGAACAGCACCTCGACCGTCTCCGGGCTCGTGTAGAACTGGCTCAACAACGACACCACCGGCACCACGGCCAGCACCCAAAGCGTGATGCGTGTCTGCGCCGTGCCGGCCTGGGCCTTGGCCTCCACCTCCATGCGTGCCCGCACCGTGGCGGCGAGATTGCCGAGGGTGACCGCGATGCTGCCGCCCGTGGTCCGCTGCAACGTGAGCGACGAAGTAAAGAGGGTGAACTCCGACACCCGGACGTGGTCCGCGGCGTCGCGCAGCACGGTATCGGGGTCGAGGCCCGACGACAGCTCATCCGAGATCTGCCGGAGGATATGCCTGGCCGGTTCCGGCACCTCCTTGGCCACCTCGGTGATGGCTTCCACCGGGGGGACGCCTGCACGGGCCAGACGCACGATCTGGTCCGCGACCTCGGGGAACTGCTTGACGAACTCGGCGCGCACCCGGGAGTCCCACATCGAAAGAAAACCCCAAGCGCCCGCGGCCCCGGCCGCGGGCGCCAGGAGCACCACCAGGAGCCCGAACTGCATCAAGTGAGCGATCACCGCCACCAGAACCGCCGCCACCAAGCCAACGACGCCCGCCTTGGGAAGCGCGTCGCGGCCATCCAGCATGCAGAACCGCTTGTCGAGGAACTCGCGCAACTGCGACTTCGCCCGCAGGGTCCGGAAGGCGCTCACCCTGACATCCTTGGTGCCGTCCTCCGCCAGGTCGTCCCCATGGCCGCCGGCGAGCACCGCGGCCACCCGGCGCACCCGGCGGTCGAGGGCCTTGTCGCCGGCCCGCGCGCTCAGCCAGAGGCCGAGGCAGACAACGGCCGCCAGAAACGTTGCCGCCAAAGTCTCCACCGTGATCATGACGTCACCGCCCCAACCCGCTGTCCTGGCGCGCGCCCTGGAGGGCCTGCTGCAGCTCCGCGCGCAGGCCCGCGCGGTCCACCGCCTTCACCCATGAGGGTTGCCGGCCGCTGCCCTCGAAGACTTCCTCCGACCCTTCGCGGGAGAGACGCCACATCTCCTCGGTGAGAACAACATCGTTCTCCATCCCGGCCACATCGGTGATGCTGGTTACGCAACGTCTACCGGAAGGGATCCTTTCCACCTGTACGACGAGATCGAGGCCCGACGCCACTTGCTGCCGGATGACCTGGAGGGGCATCTCCGCCGTGCCCATCAACAGCATGTTCTCGAGCCGTATCAGTGCGTCACGCGGCGTATTGGCATGGATCGTGGACATGGACCCGGGATGCCCGGTATTCATGGCCTGCAGCATCTCCATGGCTTCGCCGCCGCGGACCTCGCCGACAATGATGCGATCGGGCCGCATCCGGAGCGCGTTGATGACCAAGGCCCGCATCGACACTTCGCCGGTGCCCTCGGCGCTCATGGTGCGGGTCTCCAGACGCACCACGTGGGGCTGCTGCACCTGCAACTCGGCGGCGTCCTCGATGGTGACAAGCCTCTCGTCCGGACTGATCTCGCTGGTCAGGGTGTTCATCAACGTGGTCTTGCCGGCCCCGGTGCCGCCGGAGATGAGGACGTTCAGGCGCGCCTTGACGCACACCCGGAGCAGCGCCACCATGCCCGGCGCGATCATCCCCTGCGCCGCCAAGTCCTCCAGGGTCAGGCCGGTCAACAGGAAACGCCGGATCGAGATGGTGGGGCCGTCGATGGCCAGCGGCGGTATGATGATGTTGACGCGGCTGCCGTCCGGCAGCCGGAGGTCCGCCATGGGGCTCGACTCGTCGACCCGCCGGCCGACCCAACCCGCAATGCGCTGGGCGATGCGCAACAGGTGCTGACCGTCGCGGAACTTGATGTCCACCTGAGTCAGCTTGCCGCGGCGTTCCACGTAGACCGAGCGGAGGCCATTGACGAGAATATCGGAGATGCTGGTGTCCTGGAACAACGGCTCAAGCGGCCCCAGACCCTTGATGTCGTTGATGAGCGCGGCGACCACCCGCCGCCGATCGAAAGGGGTAAGTCCCTGGGTTTCCCCGGTCCCTTCCCGTTCGAGAAAGGCCTGGAGTTGCGTCGCGAGATCCTCTGGACGCAGCTTGGCGGCTTCAGTCATGTCCATGGCCCGGGTGACGAACGGATGCAACCTCGCCGCGATGTCGGCGATGGTCGTATCCTGCATTCGCGAGGGCGTCGGAACTGGAACTGCCGCCGCCGCTTCCGCGGCCACCGCCTCGCCCGTATCAACTTCTTCCGCCCTGGGGCGGCGCCCGAACGACCTCAACGCCATGGCGAGTCTCTCCTCCCCGATGGATTTCCGTTATCGCGGGCCCGGGGCCGCGAGCGCGCCCGACGCGTCCGCCAACGATATCGTCCGCCGCGTGAGCTTGTCCAAGAGCCGGTCGAGGCCCGCGCGGTACTGCTTGCCCAGCGATTCATACGGATTTCCGCGGTCCGTGGCCGCGGGCAGCCTTGCCTCGAACGGGATGACGATGTCGGGCTCACGCCCCGCCAACGCATCGCGAATCTGGTTGGAGGAAAGCGCGCTTTTCTGCCCTCGCGTGTGATTCTCCACCAGGATGGCTTCCCTGCCCTCGCCCATCGCCATCATCGTATGAGTCAGCCGGCTGAGGCTCACGAGGGTCGGTTCGTAGACGAGCACCCGCTCATCCGCGTTCTCGAGCACGGAGAACAACGTACTCACATCCAGCATCCCGTCCACCACCACCAGGTGCGAACGATTGGCGAGGTGCCCGATCATCCATTGCACCGCGTCCGGGCTGGGTTCCGGCGGCACCCCTTCGTTGGACCGGTAGCCGTAGATCGCGACCCGCGGACCCGCGGACCCGCTCACCGACTCGAGCATGTCCATACCGGAAAACCCGCTGTCGGCCGCGGCGTCCAGCAACTCGGCAAGTCCAGCCGTCGGCTCGACGTCGAGCATCCACGGCAGGGCGCCGAACACGCGGCCGAGATCGAGGGCGGCGACATAGCTGCCCCGGGCGGCCGAAGCGTGCACGGTCACCGCCGCCAAGGTGGTGGCGCCGCACCCGCCACCGCATCCCCTGAAGGCGATCACGCGCCCGGCGTGCATGCGCCCGGGGCCGGCCTCGATGCCGAGGGCCAGACTGACGGCCTCGCGGATCTCGCGCGCGGAAACGGGCTTCGGAAGGTAGTCGTTGACGCCGGCGGAAAGCAACTCCCGGGCAAGACGCGCGGTGTCGTTGGAGCCCAAGGCAATCACCTTGGTGCCGAACTCGCACACCGCGGACAACTCGTGAATGCGCCCGGCGGGGAACGGGCTGCCGTCGAGGTCCACGATCACCACCTTGGGCGAGGGCGCCCCGGTCAAGTGCTTGATGACCGCCGCCATGTCGCCACGGAGGACCGTGGTGCCCTTGTCGTCGCCCAACGCGTCAAACAGGAGCGCCTCGGTGTGGGAATCCACCGCGAACGCGCATATCTGCTGGCTCGCCGTTTCCATCGGTCAAGCCGGAACTATTTGTCGCCGCCCGTCCCGGAGCCGGACAGTTCCTTCACTTCCCCGCGGAGCCATCGCAGGTAGGCTTCGTGAAGCGCGCCGCGGGAAGGCGTCGGCCGCGAAATCGCGCCCTCCACCCGATTCAATTCGTGGCGGGCCTGATCCTGGGCCAGCAGCAGTTGCGTCTCGGCCGCGACACGCGAGGATGTTGCCGCGGGGGCGACGAAGGCAGCGCGTTCGACGTCGATGGGCGACCGCGCGCAACCCGCCGCCGCCATCCATCCCACCGCGACGAGGCAAAGCGCCGCTCTGGAAATTCGTGGAAAGGCGCACATGACCATGTCTCCCGGAAACACCCGCGGACCGCACTCCGCGGGGCTCAGTAATGGTAACCCAGAACACGGCGACTCGACTCCCGCTGCCCGGTCTCTCTCCCGCTACGGTCGGTGGAGGAAATCAAGCGCGCCGTGACCACGACAATCAACTCCGTGGAATTGGATCTCACCGAGCGGGTGCCGAACAGAAGGCCCAACGCGGGAACGTCCTTGAGTCCAGGCACGCCGGCCTCGGTGTTGTCGCTCTGATTGCGATAGAGTCCGGCGATGACGATGGATTCGCCGTTCCCCACTTCAATGGTGGTCTCGGCCCGCCGCACGTCGATGACCGGTATCTCCGTGCCGAACAACCTGAGCGCATCGGTTCCCACGCGCTGGGACACCTCCGGCCGCACCGTCAGCGAAATCCGGCCGCTGTCCACCACCGTGGGGACGAAGTCGAGCAACACACCGTATTGCTTGTACTCGAACGACAGTTGGCCGTCCTCGAACCCGCTGGGCAACGGATACTCGCCGCCGGAAAAGAAGCTCGCCGTCTGGCCCGATACAGCCGTGACGTTGGGCCGGGCCAGTACGGTGGCCAGCCCCGCGGTGGCGAGAGCGTCAATCAGGCCACGTACCGACGCGGAACCGGTGGGCGACGTGTGGGAGCCGAACAGGGATGACGCCTGTCCTCCCTGCAACGATGCGCCAGGAATACGGTCCAAGTCGCCCAGAAGAAGGTTTCCGACGCGCATGCCGAAAATTCCGTCGCCGCGTGTGCTCATCGCTTGCCAGTTGATGCCGAGCGTTTCGCTCACGCTACGCTGGACCTCGGCGATCTGCACCTCGAGGTTGACCTGCTGAGGGCTCGCAATGGAGAGGCGATTGATCACCACCGACTTCTCGGGCAGGGAAGCCCGGGCCAACTGCAAAGCCCGCTCCGCTGCGTCCGGTGAGGCGACTACCCCGATGAGTTCAACTCCCTGGCGCCACGGACGAACCTTCAAGTCTCGAAGCTCCGGTTCCTCCGCCAGAGCTGACCGTACCGATTCCAGCTCCACCGTCACCACCACCGTCCAGCGTCCTACAAGTTCCCCGTCGCTCCCGAGTGCCACCAACGAGGTGCGACCAGCCACTTTGCCGTACACCAGCAGCACATCGGAAGAAGCCACCTGCACGTCTGCGATGGTCGGGTCGGTAAGGGATACCGTAGCTGCAGGCCAGTCCAGCCGGAGCATCCGGCTTTGGCCGGCGTCGATCATCAACAACCGCCCGTTGGGAGTATCCTGGCCGTTGAGATTGAACGCGGAGAGTAGC
Source organism: uncultured Binatia bacterium (SeqCode) (assembly GCA_965215605.1). Lineage (GTDB taxonomy): Bacteria > Desulfobacterota > Binatia > UBA9968 > JAJDTQ01 > JAJDTQ01. Next base: position 1,246,182 of record OZ244070.1, read on the forward strand.
ACCATCCCCGCAATAGCGGGAGCCGAGAATGCTCTCACCGCCACGACAGAGAACCGCCGTAATACGTTATACATAAACGCAAACCAAGGTATGGCGGCGTAGAGACACCGCCATACCTTGCTGATCACCCTGGAGTCTTGTCGTTGGTTATGTGAGCGTGGAAATCTCGCTCGAGACGTCGGTCAGATAATCTTTGATCTCGTTCCTGAAGGAATTGAGGGCGGCCGCCAGCCCGACGATGATAATGCCGACGATCGCGGCGTACTCAAGCGCCGACACAGCGCGACTGCTCCGGAAATACTGCGCAATACGTAGAATCATTTGTGTTTCTCCTTCTCCTGATTTGCTACCAATTTAGATTTAGCCACCAGCTGACGGCTTTGGCGGTTTGACCCGCCGTATCTCCCCTACCGCCTTGCCGATCTTCTCGAACGCCTCGGTGAGTTTGGCCGGAGAACCGGTCTTGAACACCCTGTCTGCAGAACCCGTGCAATCACGAAGCAGGTCAAATATCGCCTCGCGTCTCGAGTAATCATTGGGTACGGCCAACACCCCGTAAACATGAATCCCCTCGTTCCTGGCGCGTTCGCAATGATCCCGAGTGGCTTGGTCAAGCTTCGCTACCCTGTCGTCCCTGGGCTGCCCACCCAACCCGCTGATTCCGGCTCCGGGTTCGCCGTAGGCCGAATAACTCGTAGCGCCGATATTGTTCGTGCCGTCCGTCAGCAACACAAGAACCTTTTTTGGGTCCCCTTCGGGCTCCTTACCCCCCCAAGACACCCGCCAATCAGGTGCGAGCACCCTCCTACCCCATTGGACGCCAAGATGGGTCATGTTGCCCGTGTTTCCCCACAGCGACAAGTCGGCGATTGTTTGTTGGATTGCGGATTCGTCGTTCGACAGCGGCGCGATTGGGGTTCTGATGCAGTACAATTGCGGGCCGTCCGCATCCAACCAGTCGGGTTCATTCATCCAGTACGCGCGTGTCTTGGGATGAAAATACGACGGGAACTTCGCTTGGGCGGGCGTGGCGATTGACAAGTGGTCGGCTCGGTGCAAGACACAGCCTTCCCATGGGCTGAAACCGCGGCCCGGCGGTATGACCTTGTCTCCCTTACCGATGTCATCCACCCAGCCTGACCGATTCTTGCCGACGTTGACGACCGCCGTATATGGCACAAAACCTACCGACACGTGGTCTCCGCCGGCACGGAACAGGGCACTGACGAGCGTGTTGGCTGCATTCTTGGCGGCTACGAGCCGCGAGTCCGGGTTTTGCTCGAAATGCACATAATGCTTGTTAGCTTTCGAAATACTCGATCTCATCTCGGTACTGACGGACAATGCCAGTACAATGTCCACGGGGACGATAGCACGCTTGACCTGGAGACGAGCGTTGACTTCCTGTCCGGCGAGATCAAGGCCCCAGGACTTGCCTAGAATGGATCCAGGCAATTTCGCGGTCACCTCAACCGTCACGGATTCTTCATTGCTCTCCTTGCCGTGCTTGAGGGCAACCTTCAGACTCTTGCCCAACTCCTCGCGATGCGCCTGCGGCACGTTGGCCAGGACATAACGCCTGATCGTGGCCTCGAGTTCAGCGTCTCGCTCTTCGCTCTCTTCGTCGGTGGCGTCCGGGGCCAGGGTTCCCATCTCCTTGAAAGCCGCAATCCCGCCCGCATCGATGGCGGCCTCCAGCATGTTCTTCTGGTGGGACACCCAAGTCAGATCGCCGACCACGCCCACGGTCATGAATACCGCCGAGCCAAGCATGACGGACGCGAGTCCCACCGCGGCAGCGGTTTCACGGGCAAAGCGGACCAGTATGTGTGATGTTTTCTTCATTGCGTCAACACCGCGACATTCACGACTGTTGTATGGTCGGCAGATCGGCACGCACCGGCACGATCCTGTATTGATACAGTTTTGTGGAAAAGAGACGGCTCGAAATCAACCCGCCGGGCTTGACACAAACCTCCACCACCATGACCGTCTCGCCACCAGTCATTGCCAACTCCGTGGGGAGGGCGCCGCCTTTGCCGATCAGAGTGCGGTCGCCGCAAGCCTCGACAAGCGTGGGCGGAGCCCCGTCTTTGGGAGCCAGCAGGACCTCGTGGTCCCACTGCACACTCGTGGCGCCCTGCTGATCAGACTTGGTGATCGCGGAAATGACGAATGCGGCCTTTGACGACACCCCTATCTGTTTCTCGTGAGAGAATTTCGCCAAGTCGTTGACCCACTGGGCCGGCGGCGTACTCGCCAACGACATGTACTCGGCCATGGTGTTGGCGGCCTGCGTGCCCAACGATTTCGCCTCAATGAGCCGGTAGATGTCCAGAGAGCCTGTCGTTATGGCGAGAAAGAGCACTGACCCGGCGACGAACTCTATGCTTACGGATGCGCGCGTGCTCCGCCACCACGATGACAGCACCGCGGGGACACTTGAAGACATTTTGCGTTTCAAGCTTTTCATTGGCCTACCTCAACGTGGGAGCTGGCTCGTCTCAAGTGGGCCATCGGTTTGGGAATCCGGATCGCCATTGGTTTGGGAATCCGGATTGCTGGTCGGGGTGTTCGGGTCGTTGGTCTGCGGAATGCTGGTCTGCAAATTCGGGCCGTCGGTCTGCGAATCCGGGCCGTCGGTCTGCGAGACTTTCTCGTCCTTTTCAGGATTGGTGGCCAATGCCAGTTCGTTGCGCGTCACCGCCAGCGCCGTGAAGGCGACGTCGCCGCTCCCGCCATTGTCCAGCAATTTCTGTCGCCACCACGCAAAACCGCCGGTGGGCTCATAGGTCAGCTTCACCACCACCATATCGCCCGGACCCCCACCCTTCTGGCCGAATTTGTCGGTGGACACCTCGCCGGCCTGCATCTTCGACGGGTTCTTGTAGACCTCGAACCGAACATCCACCACGTTGCTGTCCAGCGTGTCTTTGCCCACCTCTTCCCGTATGGCGTCCCAAGCGCGGTTTTCCAACTCGTGCTTGTTTCTCGCCTGGAACGGCTGCAACACATGGTCACGCGCGGCAGCGTAGGCCGCGCGCTCCAGGATGTCGCCGGTGTTCACCACTTTCACAATCTCGAACGCGGTACCGAACATGCCTACCGTGAAGGCGATGTATGCGACGCTCTCCAACGCCACCGACGCGCGGCGGCAGAAGGCGAAAGGCCGCAAGCGCCCCACCGAAAAGGAGGAAAGCCCGCGCAACCTCGGAAGCAATTTACGAATCGCCAAATTCATACCCTCTGTTTCAATACCCTCTGTCCGTCAATGACCGATTTGACCACGATGGCCGGGTGAACCGAGGGTATGTTACGCAAAGTGCGTGCCATCTGTACCCGAGGGGGCCTGAAGGGGAAATTGCCCGGTTTAACGGGGGCTAACGGCGAGGAATCTGGAAACCGCGAATTCCAGCGGCGCGACAAAATTGATCGCCGTGCGACCGTACAACACGAAGTTTCTCGGCAGGAAAATCATAACTATCTGATTTAAAATGAGATTTTTCCAATTGTTTCGAAAGTGTTGCAATTTGCATCGTATACCAAAAAAACGCAACACTGCGTGAAACCGCAAACGACCTCAGTCCCTGTCGGTGAGGCCGTACCGTTTCAGTTTCCGGTGCAGTGTCACCCGGTTGATGCCCAGTGTCCGGGCCGCCTGGGTGACGTTGTTTCCGGTGGCTTCCAGCGCCTGGGCGAGGGCCTCCCGCTCGACATCAACCAACGACGGCGCCGCCACCGGGAGCCGCCTTTCCGAACGCGCGCGGCGGCGGAAAAGTTGCGGAGGCAGACTCTCCGCCTGCAGCACGTCGGTCTGCTCCAGCAGAACGGCGCGCTCAATGGCGTTGTCGAGCTCGCGCACGTTGCCGGGCCAATCGTATTGCAACAGCATCCGGCTCGCGGCGCTGGAAATTCCCCTAAGGGGCCGGTCGCTGCGTTGGGTGTGTATCTTCAGAAAGTGATCGGCCAGCATCGTGATGTCCCCACGACGCTGCCTGAGGGGCGGTATCTCGATGGGGAAGGCGGCAACGCGATACAGCAGGTCTTCACGGAAATCCCCCTCTTTGACCGCGTCCTCGAGGTTCTTGTTGGTGGCCACGATGACCCGGACATCGACGGCGGTGGTGCCGGAACCGCCCACACGCTGGACTTCCCGTTCCTGCAACACCCGCAAGAGCTTGGCCTGGAGCGCGGGCTGCATGTCGCCGATCTCGTCAAGCAGGATGGTCCCGCGGTTGGCCCGCTCGAAGGCGCCGATTCTCCGTTGGGTCGCGCCCGTAAACGCCCCATGTTCGTGACCGAACAACTCGCTCTCTATCAGTGCTTCGGGGATGGCGGCGCAGTTGAGGGCCACGAACGGCCCCTTGTTCCGAGGACTGTTGGCGTGAAGCATCCGCGCCACGAGTTCCTTGCCAGTACCGCTCTCGCCGCGAATCAACACGGTGATGTCGCTCCCCGCGGCCTGGCGAATCAGTGCGTAGACCTGCTGCATGGGTCGACTGGCGCCGACCATGCCCTCCACGGACTCCGTGGCCTCCGCCAACTCGGCGCGCAACCGCAGCAACTCGGCCTTCATGTGCTCGCTTTCCACGTCTCCGGATACATCCCGGTAGACATGGAGGTCGCCCACCACCGTCCCCCCGCTGTCACGCACCCGCGAAGTCGCGCGGTAGAACAACCGGCTCTCGCCCGCCTTGCCGTTGCCTCTTTGCTCCACCAACTCTCCCCTATCCCCGAAGGCGGATTCCCTCTCCAGCGCTGGCAACTCGGGGGCGTGGAACCGCTCCTTGAATCGGGCCGTTGCCGCATCCAGATCAAGCTCCTTCAACTCGATTTCCGTGAGGCCCGCCAAGGTCTGGTAGCCCTGATTGGCAAACAGGAGGCGCCCGTCACGATCATACAGCGCCATGGCCTCCCGTGAGGCGTTGAGCACGGATTCCAGCCGCGTATAGCCGATGGAAAGCTGCCGCCGGTTCTCCGCCAATTTCCTCTCGACGTTCCACTTCCCCACCAGAGAGAGCGTGATCTGCTGGATCTCTTCGCGCGCAAAGGGCTTGCGGACGTACAGCACCTTGTGAAGCGGCCCGACGGTTTCGACGACATCGAGCAAGGACCGGTCCGTGTAGGCGGTCATGATGACGACCTCGATGTCGGGGTCGATCTTCCTGATGCGGCCGATGGTTTCGATACCGTCCATGCCGGGAGGCATGCGGATATCGACGTAGGCGACGGCAACGGGAACGTCCGCTTCCTTTCCGGCGCTCACGATCCCGCAGGCGTCCTCTCCGCTCCTGGCGTGCAGCATCTCGAAGTCCGGCAAACGGGGCGGTTCCTCCTCGGCGAGAAACGCGGACGCCAGCTCGCGTCCCGACGACGCCAACGACCGTGGGTTCAGGATCTCCGCGAAGTCGTCGTGAATCTCCTTCTGATCGTCGACGATCAACACGCGCCGGTTGGTGTACCCCTCAAACTCCATCCAGCATCCTCATGGGCCGGACGGATGGCTCACATGCCGTACCGCCCGGCTCAGCCCAACTGTGCGTAATACGGGGGGGGGGGGGCAACCGCAGCCCGATGCGCACGGTGGCGCCCTTGCCGAGGCCGGGGCTCGAAATCTCAATGCGCCCGCCCGCGCCAACGACAAAGTTGGCCGCCGAATGAAGACCCAGTCCGGTGCCCGATTCCTTGGTGGTGTAGCCCGCGGCAAAGAACTTGCGGGTGTCCCGCTCAACGAAACCGATGCCGTTGTCGGTCACTTCGACGTCGAGCGAACCGTTGGCGCTGCCGGCCTGTATCCGAACGCACGGCTCTTCGTCGAGTGCAGCCGACTCGCGGCGCTGACGAATCGCCTGCACCGCGTTCCCGACTACGTTGATGAGCATCTGATGAAACGGACTCTCATGAATCGAGACCTCTTTCGGCGCCTTGGCGCAGTCGACGTGGAACCGGACACGCTCATCGGCGTGCGACTCCTGCACCACCCTGACGGCATCCCAGAGAGTCTTCCGAAGGTTGACGTTCCTCTCGGCGGCGGCCGGACCGCTGGGCCATCGTTGTGTACGCACGATGTCGGCGATGTGCCCGGCCCTGTCTCGCACCCGCCCGACCGTCCGCGCCAACCTTCGGTTTTGCCGGGAGATGTCTTCGGCGAGGCTTAAGATGAACGGCCTCACCTTCCGGCCTTGCGGGTGGCTCTGGAGATAGTCGATCCAGTCGTCTCCATGTGCCTCGATGGCGTCGGACAGAGCGCGGAGCCGGCGCACCAACCGGTCGTCCTCGAGTTCCGAGTGGATGGTCTCGACGCCGGTGGTCACGGAACTGATGGCGTTGCCGATGTTGTGCAGGATCGTATCGACCCCTTCCACCCGCCCCTCCGCAAACGCGCCCCTCATCGCTACATCCGCCGTCTTCTGGGCGGTAATGTCACGAAAAACGATCACCCCACCTCGTTGGCGGTTGGAGATGTCCTTCAACGGCCGGCCGGTGACGCTGATATAGACGCCTTGGGGCTGAACTTCATTGCGCACGAACAATTCCTGATCGTCCGTCTCCCGGCCCAGCATCGCTAGCACCAGCGGATTCTCTTCCACCGGCAGCAGCGTCTTCTTGTCGAGAAGATAAACGCCATGCATGGCCGCCCATTCATCAATGTTGTTGTTGGGCTCACGCATGCCGCCGATCCGAACCGCCCCCACGTTGAATGCCAAGCGCTCCCCGTCCTGATCCGTGGCGAGCACGCCCTCCTCCATGCTGTTGAAAATGACATCCATCATGTGGATGTGTTCCCGCATCTCTTCGACTCGGTGCTCCAACCGGGTTCGGGTTTCCCTGTGTCTGCCTTCCCACTCACGCAGGGACAGAGCCGTGTCGAGGCTCAGGCGGAGCTGCCGCGCGTCGAAGGGTTTCAGCACGAAGGTCAACGGGTAACCCGTGGAAGGGGGCGGGGAGAAAATTCCGCCGAAACCGTCCGCCGTCTCGGTCAGACAAACCACGGGGATATGGAGCGCCGCGCCGATCCGTCGGGCCGATGCAAGGCCGTTCATCTCGGGGCTGGGGCCGTTCGCGCCGGCGTCGACGCCGTTCATGCCGGCTGCCGCGCCGTTCACTTCCGCGCCGGAATCGAGGGCGACGGCGGGATCGAGGTCCATCAGTGCCGCGTCAGGAGCCGTTTCCGCCGCCCGCTCAACCGCCTCGTCCACGGAAGCCGCCACCGCGCACACATCGTAGCCCAAACCGCGCAGATGTTGCTCCAAACCGTCAGCATCCGGCCCGTCGCCCCGGACAACCAATATGCTGGCGCGCGTCATGACGTTCCCGTACCTGCCAAGTCTCTCGTCCCTGCCTTCATCGTGCTCCTTCCCATGTGGATCCTGGTCAACCCACTGGAGTACCCCCCCTTCCTGCCGACACAAACTCCCATACATCACCCGGCATTTCAAGCAAAGTTCCTCCCGTCACCCCGGACTTGATCCGGGGCCGGACCCGGCCCCCCGCGAACGCAACGCCTCCCGTACCCGATCCCGCAACTCCCGGGCTTCCTCCGACCCCGGAGCCAATTCCAGAGCGCGCCCCAGTGCCGCCAGCGCATCCGAATACCGACCCAGGCGATGCAATGTCATGCCGAGTCGAAGGTGCGCCCCCGCCACGAAGGGCCTCACCTTGACGAGCCGCCGGTACAGCGCCAAGGCGTCCTCGAACCGTGCATCCGCGAAACGAATCGCCGCCAGCGGCTCCAGGGCCTCCGCGTCGAGGGGGTCGACATCCAGCGCACTCCGGTAATGCCGGGCCGCGTCCTCGGTCCGGCCCTGCTTCTCGCGGACCTGGCCCATGACCCGGTGCGCCTCGCGGGCTATCGGGCGGCTCGGGGCGAGCGAGAATGCCTTGTCGAGGGCTGCCTCCGCGGCCTCGAACTGCTCCAGCCTCAGGAGCACCGTGCCCAATAGGACTCGGACCAGCGGATGCTCCGGCTCGCGCTCGATCAGCGCCTTGCAGCGGTCCTGCGCTTCGGCGAGCCAAGCGTCGTGTCCCGCCGTATCCGCATCGGCTCGGGGCGTGGGGCCTTGCTCGGTGGAATGTCCGCTGTCGCTGACCGAAACACCCGCAGCCCGTATCCGGTCGGCCTCCAGATCCGCCCGGGCGAGGAGGAGCCGGATGTGACCAGGCCGTAATGCGAGGGCCTGGTCGAGGTGCGATGCCGCGGCACCGAAACCCCCCAGCTTGTGAAGGGCCTCACCCGTCAGCGAGTGCAGAGCAGGCTCATTGTTCACGTGCCGGACCACCGGAAGCGCCCGGCTGAACGATTCGACCGCGGCCTCGTAGCGCCCGGATTGAAAGAGGGCGATACCGTTCTGAAGGTGAGCCACATCGTTGCCGGAGTCATCCGCAATCAACTTTCGGTAGATTCCCAAGGCTTCGTCATAGCGTGTTTGGCGCACCAGAGCCCGCGCAAGCTCCAGTCGACGCCCCGCCTCACGGCCACGTGGCCAGGACGCGAGAGAACGACGAAGAACGGCCTCCGCCTCGCCGGGGTGATCTTGTGCCAGCAGGGCGTTACCGAGAGTCAAGTCTACCTCGCCTTGGGAATACCCGCTGATGCCCATGGAAAGGTCCACCGCTCGCCTCGCAGCTTCGAGGGCCTTGTCGTGGTAACCGCTGCCATTCAGTGCTCCGCTCAAGATGATCTGTCCGAAATAGTGCCGCGGACTAGACGCGGCGACGTGACGGGCGAACACAAGGCCGTCACGGTAGATGCCCGCCTGCTGCCAACTCAGGACACCCAAGGCCAGGAGGATGACGCCGGCCGCGACAACCGTGCCCGGCTGACCCAGGAATCGTAGTCGACCCGCCCTGTGAAACACGACGCCCAGGAGGGCCAGCGGACCGATGCTGGCCAGGTACTGGAAGCGATCAGCCACGAAGGCGATGCGCATGAAGCTGAAGTCCACAAAGCCGAGGACCGGCGAAAGGGTCACCGCGAAGAACAACCCCGCCGCGAAGGGGCCACGCCCGATACGGCCGCGGGCGCACCACAGCATCACGCCAAGAGAAACCAAGGCCGCGAGTGCCAGCCAGCCCAGGATGTCGCCCGTGTGGACTTCCCAGCGAGGGTAGAAGACCGGCAAGTGCACCGGCCACGCGAGCTGGTACACGTACATCCAAAGCGCCCGCGCCGCGATGAGCGCTCGCTCGACCAACGAGTAATCAAAGGGGAGGTAGGCTCTGTCCTGGTACAAGGCGAGGTCGGCAAGCGTAATGCCAACCGCAAGCGCCAAGAACGGCGCGACGCGCGCGGCATCGCGCCATGTCACACGTCCATGGAGCCACCACTGAATGATCAGGAGGGTCGGCGGCAGAGTCACCGCGATGGACTTGGAAAGCAATGCCAAGGCGAAGAGCGCAAGGGAAAACAGGTAGCGACTGAGCCCCGGCGTCTCGGTGAACCGCAACCAAACATGGACCGCGCCAAGATAGAAAAGGGCGGAGAGCAGGTCCTTCCGTTCAATGATCCAGGCCACCGACTCCACGTGCACCGGATGAATCGCGAAAACTGCGGCCACGAGCCACGCACCCGGAACCAAGAGGCGGACAAGTACGCGCCAGAGCAAAACCGTATTCAGGGCATGTAAAACGATGTTGACCGCGTGGTAGCCCGCGGGGTGAAGACCCCAGAGCTTGTGCTCGATCCAGAAGCTCGTGTAGGTGACCGGCCAGTAATGAAACTCAGAGTTTAGCTCCGACGGAGCAAACCAGATGGACACAATCCCGTCAACGCGGCGGATCAAGGGTTCAGCGACGAGAATCACGTCGTCCCAGACAAAACCGCCGGAGAATGCAGGAAAATAGGCGATAAGCACCAGCAGCACTAGGCCCCGGCCCTTGCGGGCCTCGGAGGCCTGCGCCCATGACGCCAATCGGCGGAACGCGACTGCGAAAACCTCTACCATGCCGCCCCGTTGGTACCCTTTTCCGCCATCGTGGTATTCAGTTCATGCGCGTTGCTTGGACTCCATTGATGACCGTAAGCTTACAGGCTGGTTTGGGGCTACCGCAAATCCACCGAGTGAATGGCGAATGACACGCACGCAGGCAACTCTGGAAACTCTACTGCACCGGCAGACCCCCGGGCCGCAACCCTGGAAGGGCGTCACCGCGGTGCTCGTCCTGGCATTCGCCGTGCGCGCGGCCATCGCCCTGTCCAACGACTTCGTCCTCCATCCCGACGAAATAATGCAGTATCTGGAACCAGCCCACCGGTTGGTGTTCGGCAACGGCGTACAGTACTGGGAGTGGTTCTACGAGGCACGCTCATGGCTCATTCCGGGAGCAATCGCCGGTATCCTGAAGCTCTTTGACACCCTCGGCTTGGGAGAGCCGTTCTGGTACGTGGGCGGTGTCAAACTTGCGCTGTGCGCGATCTCCCTCACGATCCCCGCGGCCATGTATGTGTTCGCGCGTCGACACTTCGGCGAAAGCACCGCGAGATTGGCCTTGGTGGCCGGAGCGTTGTGGTACGAACTGGCCGGGTTCGCGCACAAACCCTTATCCGAGTTCCTGGCCACGGCGGCGTTCATGGGCCTGTTGGCCTTGGCCGTGCGCCCCTCGGTGGACGACAGAGTGTGCTGGACACCCATCCTCGCGGTCCTGACCGCGGCCTTGCGCATTCAATACGCGCCGCTGGCGGTGATGGTTCTGGCAGTGGTGTTCTTGCGTTCCCGTCGACGTATGCCCATGGCCCTCGTGGCGGCAACCGCCGTACTCTTGGTCGGGATATTCGATGCCGTTACGTGGAATGGCGGGCTGTTTCACTCTTACGCCCTGTATTCGCGTTTCCACCTTATTGGCGCCGCCATTGGCCACGCCGACAATAGCCCTCTCTGGCTCTACTTCCTGTGGCTCGCCTTGGCCAGCGGCGGCGTCTGCGCCATCACCTTGGTAGAGTCCCTACGCCACCTGCGACGCTACGGCTTCTTGCTTGCCCTTGTCACTTTGACTCTGCTGCTTCATTCTCTACAGGCGCACAAGGAATACCGCTTCATTTTCGTAGTGATTCCGCTCTGGCTGATGATTGGCGCGGATGTCGTGACAAAGTTCGCGACTGAGCGTGTCAAGGGACGTTGGGTGACACAAACCGTGGCAGCGGTTTTCGCTGGCCTCTCTTTGTTCGGAATCCTGAACCTGCTACCGTACCAACGGCTGGTGTATCTCGCCTGGTCATTTGAGACCGGATATACCGACTTCGTGCGGGGACAGGATCCTGCCTTTGCCGCTTACCGTTATCTTGCCCGGGCCCCATATGTGAAATCGGTGTGGCACATCGACCGATCCTACTTCCAGACGCCAGGCTACTATTACCTGCACCGGAGCGTGCCGTTCTACGACGCACACACTGGACGCAGCCTCATTCCACATAAGGCCACAATCCACGCATCGGCGAGTCACATCGTCTCTACGACGTCCGATACCTATTTTCCTGGCTATTCCCTGGAAAGAGCCTTCGGACCCTTGCGCATCCTTCGACGCAACGAGAACGACGCGCCTGTACGTGGATGGCATTCGTACACGCCCATCATTGTGGGAGAACACGACGAAACCGCCGTTAACCGTGTCGACCGTGGGGCGCCGGCACCCCCAACCGATTCCGGCATCCGCTTCACCGACACTGTGGACTCCCCTTGCACCGCTCAACCATCGCCCAATGAACATGATAGCCGTTGATTCCCAAACGGAATGGCCCGTTCAGGGAAATTCGTGAGTTTCAGATGGTAAGTCTGTCTGGTTTGGGCGGTTTGGGAAAGGGAAACGGCGTCGGCCTTGACGAAGAGTGGTCCGGCGGATACTGTTTCGGGTGGATCGCGGCCGAGAAGGCGCAGGGCCAGTTGGTGGTATGTCCGTCAAACATACAGACAAGCGTAGCGACCGGAGTCCAGCGCCTCACCCAGGAGCGCTTGGCGGGCCACGGCCAACTCCAATGAGGTGGAATATGTTGATCCGATGGTTTTTCATGACATTGGCATTCCTCGTCATGATGAACGGCTCGGCCCATGCCTATATCGATCCGGGAGTTGCCAGCATCGTGCTGCAGACCGTGGTCGGGGCAATCGCGGCGGTATTGTTCTTCTGCTCCGGAGTTTTGCGGTATTTGAAAAACCTGTTCCGGTTCCGTCGCAGCGCACGTGACGAAGCCGCGCCTGCTGCAAAGACTGAACCGCGTTCCCGGCAGTAATGATCGACCCGGCTTCCTTCAGAGACCGAACCGGGCAGGTTCATCTGGTCGGCGACAGGGTGTTCAGGGCGGTTCAACCGTGGGGCCTCGCAGACTATGCGTTCGTCAAGGACAGCGGGGCGCTCGTTCCCTTGATAGACGAAGGTCTGGTGCTTGGCGCGGAGGAGGTCGAACCCGACAACCTCGGATCGGAAGTGCCAGCCGGGGGGCTGGTTCTGGAGCATCCTCGCATTCCGTTCTGGTCCTATCCGTACGAGTGGCCTTTCGGCGCACTCAAGGCGGCGGCGCTTGCGCATCTCGACATCCAGGTCAGGCTGCTCGACTGCGGCGTGGCGCTGTCCGATTCCTCCGCTTACAACATCCAGTTCCAGGGTCCGCGCCCAATATTCGTCGACACGCTCTCCTTCCGTCGTTACCGGGAACATGAACACTGGGCCGGGTACCGGCAATTCTGCGAACAATTCCTCAATCCCCTGCTGCTGTACGCGAAGTTTGGGCTGACTTTCCAGGACTGGTACCGAGGGCGACCCGAGGGTATTCCGGCCAAATGCCTCACACAGCTCGTCAGATGGCGTCATCGCTTCTCCTTCGGCATGCTGTCCCATGTCGTCGCGCCGGCGCACCTGCAGGCGCGGACCGGCAAGGTGTTGCTAAACAGGGCGGTCCAGGCGCGGGCGCGTGGCCTTCCGTTGTCGAGCTACCGCAGTCTGCTGGTCCAACTGCGCAACTGGATCAATCGGCTGCGCCCCAAGGCGACCCGCGAAACGCCGTGGGCAAACTACGCCCGTAGCACCCACCGGGCCGAGACAGGCGTCGCGGAGAAGCGCGCCGCGGTGGCGGAATTCGTGAGATCCGTGCGGCCCTCGCTTCTTCTGGATCTGGGCTGTAACACCGGCGATTATGCAGCATGCGTGCTTCACGCCGGCGCCCGCAAGGTTGTGGGACTCGACGCGGATCACGGAGCGCTCGAACAGGCCTTCGCGCGGGCTCAAGCGGACGACCTGGACTTTTTGCCCCTTTATCAGGATTGCGCCGACCCGAGCCCCAGCCAGGGATGGAATGCGCGGGAACACAAGGGTCTCGCCGAGCGCTGCGCCCAAGTGGACGCCGTGTTGGCCCTTGCCTTCACGCATCATCTCGCCATTGGCCGCAACATCCCGCTGCCCGAGATCCTGAGCTGGATCACCTGCCTGGCGCCGCGTGGGCTGATCGAGTTCGTGCGCAAGGACGATCCCACGGTGCGCACGATGTTGGCGGTACGCGAGGACATCTTCGATGACTATTCGCTAGTGTGGTGTCTGGTTAATTCGTTTAATAACGCTGGTGACGGAGTCAATGATGGCATCAGCGGACTTGGTCCAACGAAACGGCTTGGGATGTTGATTGTGCAGGTCGAGGTAATTTCGTATGGCTTTCTCCAGAGCGACCACGGAGCGGTAGGTGCCTCGGCGTAACTGGTGTTCGGACAAGGTTGCGAAGAAGCGCTCCACCAAGTTCATCCAGGAACTGTAGGTGGGGATGAAATGACAGTGGAATCGGGGGTGTCGTAACAGCCAATTCTTGACTTGGGCGGTCTTGTGGGTACCGTAGTTGTCGAGAATGAGGTGGACTTCCAAGGCGGCCGGGACCTGCGAGTCGATGTGGCGCAAGAAGGCGATGAACTCTTGGCTTCTGTGCCGGCGGTGCAGCTTGCCCAACACTCGACCCGTGGCTACCTCCAGTGCGGCGAACAGCGTGGTGGTGCCATAGCGCCGATAGTCATGGGTCCGAGTCTCGGGTGTGCCGTAGTTCAGCGGTAAACCGGGTTGGGTACGGTCCAATGCCTGAATCTGGCTTTTTTCATCCACGCACAACACCAGCGCCTTGTCCGGCGGATTCAGATAAAGACCCACCACGTCCCGCACCTTGTCGATGAAGTGCGGATCGGTGGATAGCTTGAAGTTTCGCGACAGGTGAGGTTTGAGCCCGAATGCTCGCCATACACGATGAACGAAATCCCGTGGCACATCCAGGTCCTCGGATAAACTCCGCACGCTCCAGTGCGTGGCATGCTTCGGCCGTCGATTCAGTGTCGCGTCCAACACTTCCTGCACCCGTATGTCGTTGTGCTTGCGCGGCTGGCCGCTTCGTACAGCATCGGACAGTCCCGCCAGTCGCTCTCGGGCGAACCGCCCCCGCCACTTCGACACCGTCTGCTGGCTCGTGTGGTGTCGCTTCGCCACCTCCTCCCCTGTGTAACCTCGCGCGCAATCCAAAATCACGCCCGCTCTCAGATGAAGACCCGCTCGCGTATTGCGCCGCCGGCTCCATCTCTCAAGCTCCGCCTTCTCTTCCTCACTCAAAACGATCCCTGCTGGTGGTCGTGCCATGGTGCCTCCTTCACCCTTCTCCCCATGGTACTACACCCTGTATTGTTTTTCAACTAATTAATCGGACAGGATACTAGAACGCTTTGTGGCCGCACTGCAGCCCCACGCCCGAATCGTGGCCCGGCGCACGGTCTCGGAAACCGGACGCGAGCTCATCTGGTTTGAGAGGCCCGTACGCAAGTGAGAGCCACCCTCGCGGAATCGCTCCTGTGGGCCGGCGCTTCCCTGTGTGCTGCCCTGGCGATCGTGTGCGGTTCGGTCCTCGCCAATATCGACAGTATCGGGTTGGCAGACGTCGTGCGGCCGCTCGCAATCTTGGCCATCCTCGCGGTGCTTATGACTCTTGCGCTGATGGCGGTTTTGCCGCCCCTCGGCCGTGTGTTCCCCATGGCGCTTTACGCCTACTTCGCGTTCCATCCGATTGAGGCTCTGCTCCCTGACTTTGGATACGAACATATCGTGGCCGGAGCGGCGGTCGTTGTCGGCCCCTTGGCACTCCACCGCATCTTGCGTCGCGTTGATCGACTGCGCGGAGCCGCCGGTGGGCTTGCGGTTGCGGCAACCATGGCGGGTTCCTCCCTCGTGGCAATCGCACCTTCGATCCTGTATGACAGCGCCCCGGTCATATCCCGGGACTTCCAGGACGAGACCCTGGTAGCGGTCGCGAGTCATCGCGGCACGACCGCGTCGCTTCCGGACATCATCTACGTGGTGCCCGACCGCTACGCGAGCGCGGCGACCCTCAAGCGGGAGTTCCAACTGGACAACAGCTCGTTTTATGCCGCGCTCGAAGCACGCGGATTCCGGGTCGCGAAGAATGCTCATGCCAACTATCACAAGACGTTTCAGTCGCTTGCTTCCACCCTGAACGGCGGCTACCTGGAGGGGTTCACCAATGCTTACGGTATTGGGAGCGACGAGCGGCGTCCCGCCTATGACACGATTGAAAACAATGTGGTTCAGCACCGGCTGCGCAAGCTGGGATACCGGTTCCACAACTACGGCAGCTGGTGGGAACCGACGCGCATCAACCGTTGGGCGGACGTAAACGACACGGCCTCTGCGTTTCTGAACAATCTTTCCGAATTCGAGCGAGCCCTGATTTACCGGACGCTAGTGCCTAGTCGGTTTTCCGTCAGTTCCATTAGAAGAAGCGAATGCAACCGCATCCAACGCAAGTTGCAGCAATTGGGGGAGGCCGGCAACGGGCCGGAGCCGGTTTTCGTGTTCGCGCACACAATGGTGCCCCATGATCCCATCACAATGAACGCCGCTGGGCACTGCCTCGAACCGCCTGTGTTCTATACGCCCGGCAAAGCGAGGGCGTGGCGCGATTTCAAGGCCGCTTACGTAGAATATCTCAAGTTCTTCAACGCCGCGATGCTTCGGGTCATCGATCAGCAGATGGAGCGGCGCAAACAGGACGGCCGAGACCTCCTGTTCGTCATCCAATCTGATGAAGGGCCTTGGCCCCTAACCGGGCGCGGAGAAGGGCGGAACGTTGACTACGCGTCCTTCACACGGCGGGAACTTCGCATGAAAACAGGAATCATCAATGCCCTACGCATGCCCGGGGGCGAGGCCCCAGACTTTGCGTCCATCGCAACCCCTATCAACAACTGGCGGCTCATCTTCAACACGCTTGTGGGCACCAGGATGAAGATGTTGCCCCACCGGATCTACATCCACCCGTCCGGAAAGAACGTCTACCGATTCTGCGACGTGACAGCCCTCGTCACCGAAGAGGAAATTGCCGACGGGGAACCGGCACCGATGCCGTGCGACGACTGACCAGGATGCCGGGCTTGGTGGCGTTGGGGTTGTGACTCCACAGGTAACCGTGTCGACCGTGGGGCGCCGGCACCCCCAACCGACTCCGGCATCCGCTTCACCGACACTGTGGACTCCCCTTGCACCGCTCAACCATCGCCCAATGAACAGTCAACGCGACCAGCGCGCGACGGGGAGGCGTCTTCGCGCCACGGCTGCCAACGTCCATGTTCGGAGAAACATCAAGACCAGACAGGAAGCTCGGCCCAGATGCGGTAGCCCGCAAAGAAGTCAGCCAGTGCGCCTCCCCCCCGAATGGAGTGAACATGGCGAGCCGGCGGCTCAAGTTGGTCGCAGATTTCCAGAGCGCATGAGGCGAAGGTGTCGCCCCGAAGGGTCACCTTAGCCAGATCCTCGGTCAGGGAGTCCACGAGGCCCATGCCGAGACGTTCCTGGTCGAAGTCGTGCAGGAGATCATGCACGTTGCGCTCCTGCCTGACCAAGGGTCGCCCGAAAGAGACACCCCAGCCGAGGTGATCCGCGATACGCTTGACAATGAAGCTGGCGAAGATGTCGTCGTACCGACCCACTTTGGGCGACAGGAAGTACGCGGGAAGCACGGCGCGCGCCAAGGTGGTATTCTGCGAGTTGAAGGGACTCCGTGCGCCGGGAGCCAGGAAAAAGTTGTGTTCGAGGCGGTAACGGATGACGTATACGGGATGGGCGAGGCGGGTGGCGGCGTCGATGTCGGGATCGCCGAGCCAGAACCCGGCGACGACAGCGACGGGCAGCGACAGCGGCACACTCGCCACGGGCGCAGATCCGTCGTCAAGGTCGGCCCGGGCAGCCATTCCATATCCTCGCGGCACGAACTGATAGTTATTTGCCGTCGTGAGAAACCGGCATACGTTGAACCACTCGCCGGACTTCCCATACGCCGTCAGGTCAAGACGGCTACCGGCGGCGGCGCTATGGGAGAAATAGTCCTTCTCGGCGATGAAGTTGTCGTCGTCGATGGTGACCACGACATCCGCACCGTCGCACGCCGCCTTGAGGATGGCCACATTGCGTCGTTGTATGCAGTTCCAGGGCAGATGGGCGCGAAGTTCAGGCCAGGGAGAGAGAAAAGCCTCCTGGGCGGCAGGCCCCAAGTACTCGCACTCGACGCCGGTGTCGCTGGCGAGTCGGGCGCAGTAGTCGGGTGCCGCAGCGTTCGTCCCTCGATCCCCAGCGACGTAGATTTTGATTGTTCGACCATGTTCAAGGGCGTCGCGCGCAAATCCGTGCAATGCCTCGGGGACGTGGATCGTGGTCGTGATCAGTGCGGTCGAGGGCAACCTCGGCTCCCTTCTGTCGGCGCAACGATCAGACTGCGCACGGGCCTTGCTCGGGTGGATAGACCGATCCGGAAGTACCGTAGGTACTCCGTGGCCGGCATGTGGGTCGTTCCCTCCCGGCGCCTGCGCCAGTGTGTCTGGACCTCCGCCACCCGGGCGCCGCATCGCAGCGGCGTGACCAGCGCCTCGAAGAAGAACGCGTGGCCTGTCTCGCGCCACGCATAGCGACGCAGTTCCCGCGCTCGATAGAGCCTGAAGCCGAAGGTCATGTCGGTCAGCCTGACACCGTAGAGGGCCGAGAACATCAACTGAAACAGCCAGTTGCACACCCGCTTCAGCGGCGAGTAGTCGCCGAAGCGGCCACCGCCGAGCCAGCGGGACGTGGCGACGATATCCACGTCACCGACTCGCGCGCGTTCGATCATCTCCGGTGCCGTTCCGGGGTGCGTTTCCAGGTCGGCCGCCATGAGCAGTATCCAGGGCGAACGCATCAGCGGGATGCATTCTCGATTTGCGCCGCCCGCGCCGCGGAGTTCCGTCTGTTCGTGATGGCGCACGATAGCTGGATGCACGGCTTCCAGTTCGGCGATCACCGCCCGACACGCCGGCGTGGTATGCGACGCGATGCCGATCATGATCTCGTGGATGGCGTCAGCGTTTTCGCGGAGCAGGGTATCGACGGTTTCGCGCAGAGACCAGGTTTCATCGATTGCAGTGATGATGACGCCCACGTCGGGAAGGGCGCGAGGCGGAGGAGCGTCAGCCATTTCGAACCATGGACTCGATCCAGCGATAGGTGGGGGCGAGACCGTCCTTGAGCAGGGTGGGCGGTTCCCAACCCAGCACCTCGCGCAGCAGCGTGTTGTCCGAGTTGCGGCCGCGCACTCCCTGTGGACCGTCAATATGCTCGACCGTGACGTTCCTTTTACCGCTTATGTCGATGATGATCTTGGCGAGACCGTTGATGGTGACCATCTCATCGGAGCCGAGGTTGAGCGGGTCGGCGTGGCCGGACTCCATCACACGGTGCAGGCCCTCGATGCAATCGTCGATGTAGCAGAAGCTTCGAGTCTGCAGGCCGTCGCCCCATATCTCGATGCTGCCGCCGCTGCGGGCCATGGCGACCTTGCGGCACAGCGCGGCGGGCGCTTTCTCCCGGCCTCCGTCGAAGGTCCCGAGCGGTCCGTAGATGTTGTGGAAGCGGACGATGCGGGTTTCGATGCCAAAATCCGCAGAGAAGTAATCGAGCGCCCGTTCAGCGATGAGCTTCTCCCATCCGTAGGCGTCCTGCGGCGCCGCCGGGTAAGCGTCCGCCTCCTTGAGCGGCGCTACGTCGGTCCGGGTCTGGAGCGACTCCGGGTAGACGCAGGCGGACGAGCTGAAGAGGTATCGGCGGACGCCGTTCTCCCGCGCGGCGTCCAGCGTATGGAGGTTGATGAGCGCGTTGTTCCGCAGGACGCGGGCGTGGTTGGACGACAGGTACCCCATTCCACCCATGTCCGCCGCGAGAGCATAGACCGCGTCAATGTCTCTCGTGGCTCGAAGGCAGTTCTCCCAACGCCGCAGGTCGAGCAGCTCGAACTCGTCGGCGTCGGAAACGGTGAACTCCGGTCGTTTGATGTCCACACCGCGGACCCAGTGCCCAAGCCTCTTGAGGTGGGTGACGAGGTGGTGGCCGATGAAACCGCCGGCGCCGGTCACGAGAAATCGGTTCATGTCGCTTGTACCTCGGGTCAAGGTTAGGGGATACGCTGACGCAATACCCCATCCGCTCGCTGATCGCGAATCAGGTGGCAATGCAAGGGTAAAGCATCAGTGCCTTTGCCGTGAGTCGGCACACTGCCAAGCTCCTGCTCCAGGAACAACTGAAGGCTCCTGTCCGCAAAAGTAACCCCGCTCTCCCTCGGAGTCCAGGCCCCGTGAAGCAATTCATCGTACAGTCCGAGATTCACCCTGATTATCTCCTTGAACCGGTTCGCGCTCAGAAGCCGCTCACCGCCAGTGACCACACGGAGGCTGCGGAAGTAACGGTTCAACCCGGCGTCTACAAAGGCTTGTGATCGTGACGCGGTCGACTCGGCCAGTCCCGTCGGCCGAACGCGCACGTAGTGGCCCGGGCGCCATACCGTCACAGGCAAACTTGCCATGAACTTGTCGCCCAGACCCCAGACGTCGAGAAAATTCTGCTCAAGCCGGGCACTGTACGGTGTCATGCCAAGATTGCAGACGTGGAAAGTCGCCTGCTTCGAGTCGCGAAGCAGAGAGCCGAGTCGCACCGTCACATCGTCCGGGTACGTGGTCCCGGCTCCCACGGACCGCCACCAGACCGTAATCCCCGTCTTCGGATGCCACGCGGCTCTCTCGTTCGCAATCCCGGTCGGGTATGTCGCGAAATCCAGGACGGTCTCCGCGTAGACGACCGGTCCTGTGAGTGGTGAGTGCGGCCACAGACCGATCCAGACAACCAGGGCGGTAATCGAGAGTGCGCGCAGGCATCGCCATCGTCCCGGTTCCAGTCGCCCGCGTAGGTGTGTTTCCCAGTGGCTGCTCATACCTGCAAGGAGAGCGATCAGTATGACGTATGGGACAGTAAAGAAGCGCCCGCCCATGTAGTCAGCCCCGACGAAGATAACATACAGCAGAGCCAACCCAATGGCAGCGGCTATGACTCGTGCTGGACCACGCCCAAACCAGAGCAACTGGGATCCGAAAAGGACCACCATCATCACGGTGTCCTTGTGTATGGAGAAACGGTAATAGTCCAATGCAGACAAGAGACGGAACGCCAAGCCAGGAAGACCGGCGTCCGCCGGCAGCTTGGCGTAGGCCGAGGCCGGCAAGGGGAACCCGAAGTAGATAAGGGAGAACAGCGTCCAGAGGAAAAGCGGGGCCAGCATCCAGCCAATGGACCGAGTGAGTCCCTTCGCTCCCAAGCGTGCGCGGTTGTCCCAGAGCGCCCAGGCAGCAAGGGGCCAGGCGAGCATGACGAAGTCGTGACGATAGAGCGGCGCGACAGCGATCAGGGCAACGAACCAGCGCCAATGGAACCGGTCCGGAGGCTCCCCGTGGCGCAGATCCGGATACATCCGCAGCCAGATCAGGACAATGGCCGCGGCCAGCACATGGCCGATCGGGTTCTCCTGACCGAACCACGAGTAGTCGAAGTGGGCCTTGGACGCGAACAGCAGGCCGAGTGCCAGGAACCACGCTCGGACGTCCTTGCCGGCCAGCACCCAGAGGAGCCAAAGCAGCGCGGCGTTGCAGGTCAGCGCGACGATGGCGTGTAGGATAAAAGGGTCCGACGTGAGGACGCGGAGCGGCAAAAGGACGAAGAAGTAGATCACTGAGGTGCTGAGAAAGGAGCGTTCGTACAGGTTGAACCGAATGCCGTTTCCGGCAAACACCTGCTCTACCTGCCGCAGGGTGATGAAGTAGTCGTCGGAGAGCCAAGCGCATTTGAGGAGCGTGACAAAGTAGACTACCACGCCAAGTGCCACCAACCAGTGGGCTCCCGGCGCCAGCCAACCGTTGCTCTTGGTGGGAGTGGGCACTCTCGCAACCTTGCTTGATCTCACGGTTTTCTGAACGTCAAGCCAGGCTGATGCCCAGGTGACCAAGAGGTCGATGTTCCGTTTGCCGGTGTCATTCGTGGGTCATGGGGACTGGCACGGATACCTTGTCAGAGCCGTTTTCTGCCTAACCTGATCGGCCCAACTACATCTTGGCACATGTAACAGTTCATGCCGGCCTCGCCAACTCGTTGCTTGCCGGGTTCCGGGCCCTCAAGGAGCGTTTGGCAGCGGACACCGAGTCGACGACGTAGCCTGCAGCCGTTAAAAGTCATTCACCCGTTCGTTGACTATCCGACACGTCCAGCCAAACCGGTCCGCGGTCGCCACCACATTTGCTACGAACAGTCGGAGATAGTCTACCCACCTCTCGGATCCAAAGGCCGCCGCTACCTGTTCGTCACGCGGTGGAACCCATGCAACGGCGGGACAGATGCAGAAAAAACGGCACGCTCAGCGCCGCGGAGTACCAAAGCGTGCTCACGCGCATGATTCCGACCATCGCCATGGCGCTTGCAGTCGAGTTGCCGGCGACACCGGCGATGAGCAGGGCCATCGTGAGTTCCTGACTGCCAATGCCTCCGGGGAGGAAGGTGATGACTCCCGCGACGTTGCCGAGGCCAAGGGCCGCCATCGCCGCCCGTAGCGGTAGCTCTCCTCCGATCACCGGCATGAGCATGTGCAATGCGACGGCCTCCATGCTCCATGCAAGCAGGCTCAATGACAGGAGCCTGACCAAGAGGGCCGGCTTCAGCAGCAGCGCGACGTTGCGGCAGACGGACAGCAGCAGCGCGAACCGACGCGGTCTTCGGCGGCCGGTTGCTGCCCAGAGTGCCTTGATCGCGCGTCGTGCCCAGCCCGGCAACGCCATGAGCATCACCAGTGCCGAGGCTGCAGCCAGACTCGGCGTCGCCAACCACCCGGGACCCGCGCCGAGCCCCAACCCCGCGCCCGCGAAAAGCAGGAGGGCGCAGAGATCGAGCAACCGATCACAGATCAGCAGTGGCAGGGTGCGGCGGTATCTCACCCGCCACAGGCGCCAGAGCACCCAACTACGCCACAGCTCTCCGATGCGTCCAGGCGTGAGGTTCATGAGGAAGCCGCCGACATAGACCGTCGCGAGGCTGTTGGCCCGGACATCGAGGCCCGCCGTGTGAGCCAGCAACAACCACCGTGCCACCCGTACCGCAAAGCCGGCGGACGCAAAGGCCATAAAGGCCGGAACGACCCACCAAGGGGTCGCCGCAAGGATAAGGCGCAGATCGGCTCTGAATGCGAGCAGGGACAGAGCCGCCAGCGCATAGACACCCAACAGGACTCCCAGCCAACGACCTGCGCGCGACCGGAAGGCGTCTCCGGCGCCACGGTGGCCAACGTCCATCTTCGGATGTACCTCAGTGCCAGACAGGAAGCTCGGCCCAAATGCGATAACCCGAGAAAAGGGCGGCCAGTGCACCTTCACCCTCCGTTCGCACCTCCCCGCCAGTGGAGTGGACTTGGCCAGCCGGCAGCTCGAGTTGATCGCAGATTTCAAGAGTACATGCGGCGAAGGTGTGGTGGCCGATGAAGCCGCCGGCGCCGGTCACGAGAAATCGGTTCATGTCGCTTGCACCTCGGCTCAAGGTTAGTTCAGGCGATACGCTGGCGCAACAGGACACGCCCTCCCCTCCCTCGGGTCCAGGCGCCGTGTAACAACTCGTGGTACAGCCCGAGATTAGCCCTGACAATCTCCTTGATTCGGTTCGTGCTGAGAAGGGGCTCGCCGCCCCTGGATTCCAGCTTTCGCGGGAACGACGCTTTGAGGTGGCGGTGCCGTTTCCCGTTCGAGTGAAGTCCTGACCGGGACTTTACTGCGGAACTGCCCGAAACCCCGTGGACGACTCACCCGGACCGCAACCTGAACCTAAAGTTTCGCGGCGCTCTGCCGATTCCTGTCTACAGGACAGGGATGTTTCCAATCCCCGTCACGCTCGTTCACGTCGGGGAGGGTCCTGTATGGCGGCGGAAATCGAACACCCGCATGACCGGCTGTTCCGCGCCGTCTTCTCCGACGCCGCGGAAACCGCCGACTTGCTCCGCTCGGCCCTGCCACTGGACGTCTCGGACAAGGTCCATTGGGACAGCCTCCGGCTCATCGACGGCACCTTCATCGACAACGCCCTGCGGGAGAGCGAAACCGATCTGCTCTTCGAGGCCGGCTATGGGGAGGAAGTACGCCCGGTGCGGCTCTATCTGCTGTTCGAGCACCAATCGACTCCCGATGCGTGGATGCCGTTCCGGTTGCTCAAGTATTGCTTCCGCATCTGGGATGCGGAACTGCGGGACGAGCCCGGGCTCACGAAACTGTCGCCCATCGTACCGTTGGTATTGTACCAAGGGAGCCGGCGGTGGCAGCATTCTACGGAGTTTGCGGACCTGTGTTGGTGGCAACTGTAAATTTCCCATTTATGGCAATCGAAAACTGCACACATTGATTGCTGGCGTGAGTGCTCGGGTCCAGGCTGTTGGCAAGACCAACAGGAACGGAGCGGAGCACAGATGCACGGATGGGAGACGAGGATGCTGCTTAGGCACTATCTGGAACGGGGTGTAACGAAGACGGAGCTGTCGCGGCGGTTCGGGGTGAGTCGCCGGACGATCCACGAGTGGATCGAGACAGGACAGTTGGACCGGGATCTGTCGGGAGGCGGGACGCGATACAGGGCGAGGCCGCCGGTGTGTCACAAGCTGGATCCGTACAAGGGGATCATCGAGGCGCGACTGGAGGAGTATCCGCGGTTGTCGGCGAAGCGGCTGTACGACGAGGTACGAGGGGCAGGCTACACGGGCGGGTACGTCCGTGTGAGGGAGTACGTTCGGGCGGTGCGGCCAAGGGAGCCGGCGGAGGCGGTGGTGCGGTTCGAGACGCCGGCGGGACGGCAGGGGCAGGTGGACTTTGCGACGTTCACGCTTCCCTGGGGGCGGCGGCATGCTTTGGTGATGGTTCTGAGCCACTCCCGGCTGTTGTGGCTGCGGTTTTACCGGCGGCAGACGATGGCAGTGCTGATCGAAGGGCTGGAGAGCGCCTTCGAGTGCTTCGGCGGGGTGCCGCAGGAGCTCTTGTTCGACCAGATGCGGACGGTGGTGCTGTCGGACGGCCGCGCGGGCGGGGGCGAGTTGGTGTTGAACGCGGACTTCTTGCGGTTCGCCGCGCACTGGGGGTTCCGGCCTCGGGCATGCCGGCCGTACCGAGCCCAAACCAAGGGCAAGGTGGAGCGGCCGATCCGCTACATCCGCAACAACTTCTTCTACGGCCGGGAGTTCCTGAACGACGAGGACCTGAACGAGCAGGCGCGCTTGTGGCTTGAGGGAACCGCGAACCGGCGCTGGCACGGCACCACCAGGGAGCGCCCGGTGGACCGCTTCGAGCGCGACGAGCAGCAGGCGCTGCTGCCGTTGGCGAGTTGCCCGTATCGGCGCCTTGGTATGCACAGGCTTCCACAGCAAGCCCGGCGCCCCCTGCCCGTCACCGTAGACGTCGAGCGGCGCTCGCTCAGGGTCTACGCGGAGGCGGTGTCATGAGGGCCGAGGCAGGCAACCGGCGCGACCGGCTGCGGGCGATGCTGGCGGATCTGAAGATGCCGGGCGCGCTCGAGGCCGTCGACGACGTCCTGGCCCAGGCCGACAGCGGGGCGGCCACCGCCAGCGAGGCTATCGAGCAGTTGTTGGACGCCCAGATCGGGTTGCGCAACAACCGCCGCCTCCAGACCGCCATGCGCTCGTCGCGGCTGCCGGCCGTGAAGACCCTGGCCCAGTTCGACTTCGCCTTCCAGCCCAGCATCAAGCGCGAGCAGATCGAGAGCCTCCACGAACTCGGCTTCCTGGATCGCCGCGAAAACGTCATTTTTCTCGGGCCGCCCGGGGTCGGCAAGACTCATCTGGCTATCAGCCTAGCCGTCGCCGCCGCCGAATCCGGCCGCCGCGTCTACTACGGAACCCTGGCCGGACTGATCGAGTCGCTGCTGGAGGCCAAGGCCGCAGGCGAGCTCTCCCGCCGGCTGCGGGTCCTCACCTATCCCGCCTTGCTCTTGGTGGACGAGATCGGCTACCTGCCGGTTACCCAGGACGGCGCCGTGCTCTTCTTCCAGCTCATCAACGCCAGGCACGAACGCGCCTCCACCGTGCTCACCTCCAACAAGGGCTTCGAGGACTGGGGCAGCGTCCTCGGCGACGAGGTCATGGCTGCTGCCCTCATCGACCGGCTCCTCCACCACTGCCACATCGTCAACATCCGCGGCAACAGCTACAGGATGCGCGAACACCGCAACCTCATGCGGTCAGCCGACGAGCAGCCTCGCCAGGGAGGCGTCCTGTGAGCGCCATGTCCTGCCGATCTGCAACCCGTCATGGCCTGGACTCCGCTCGCTCCGCTCCCTCCGTCCAGACCATGACCCATGAACCGAACCAACCGCAGAGCGTCACTTCTGCACGGACGCTCTTCTCGAAAGTGTGCAGTTTTCGATTGCCAAATGTGTGCAGTTTTCGGTTGCCATTGACAACCTGTTCCGAGAGGAGGTTCGGGGATGGCCGTGGGTGCCCCGGTTCGAGCACCTGCTGTTGGACCAGACGGAGATGGAGCCCGGCGGTGTGGAGGGTGGAGTGGCGGGCCGCATCGCGCAGTTGTTGATGATGGCCGCGTCCGGAAGGCATGCTCGGGAGGCGTTGGAAGGGGCTGCGGGGCTGCTGGCGTCGCTGGTTCCGGGTGGCGCGGGAAGCCCATTTGGGATATTCGTTCTATATGTGATGGCAACACAGGACCGCGCGACGTGGGAGACCTTCACCACTGCGCTGAAGCGGCGTGAAAGCGGCCAGGAAGGAGACACCATGGCATATGCTCACGAACTTCTCGCGGAAGGCCGGGAGCAGGGCCTCGAAGAAGGCATGCAACAGGGCATGCAGCAGGGCATGCAACGGGGAATGCTACAGGGCGTGCAACGCGGCAAGGTGGAGACGGTGGAGGGCTTTTTGAAGGCCGGGGCGACATGGGAGATGATCGAGTCGGCCACCGGGCTCGACGAAGCCGGGTTCCGAGCCCTCAAGGAGCGGTTGGCGGCGGACACCGAGTCAAAGTGACCGGGAACCGTTCACTGGCTCCAACACAGGACGTTGGCGGGACGACCCGCTGTCTGGAATACCCCTTTTGCCGTCTCGCTGACCCGTAAACCGGGATCACCTCACTTATCGGCGTTAGTGCAGTTGGCCGCCACGATGCAGCCGGCGCAACAGCGCTGCCACCCTGTCCCTTGCAACTGCCATTTGCGCCCCTGGATTCCCCCTTTCGCCGAAATGACCGTTAGGGGTGGCTGCGCGCTGGGGTGCCCGGACGCTTCCCCGTTGGAGTGGGGTCTTGGCACAGACTGACCGGCGGAAACACCCGAGCCCTCCTCGACGTGTAGCCCGGACCAGCACCCAACCTAAAGTTCCGCCGCACGGTGCCGATTCACAAGTACAGGACAGGGATGCTTCCAATCCCCGTCACTCTCGTTCACGTCCGGGAGGGTCCTGTATGGCGGCAGAAATCGAACACCCCCATGACCGGCTGTTCCGTGCGGTCTTCTCCGATGCCGCCGAAACCGCCAGCCTGCTCCGCTCGGCCCTGCCACGGGACGTCTCGGACAAGGTCCATTGGGACAGCCTCCGGCTCATCGACGGCACCTTCATCGACGACGCCCTGCGGGAGAGCGAAACCGATCTGCTCTTCGAGGCGGGCTATGGGGACAAAATATACCCGGTGCGGCTTTACCTGCTGTTCGAGCACCAATCGACTCCCGATGCGTGGATGCGGTTCCGATTGCTGAAGTATTGTTGCCGCATCTGGGATGCGGAACAACGGGACGAGCCCGGGCTCACGAAATTGTCGCCCATCCTGCCGTTGGTCTTGTACCAAGGGAGCCGAGAGTGGCAGCATTCTAAAGAGTTTGCGGACCTGTTCCGAGAGGAGGTTCGGGGATGGCCGTGGGTGCCCCGGTTCGAGCACGTGCTGTTGGACCAGACGGAGTTGGAGCCCGAAAGCGTGGAAGGCGGGGTGGCGGGCCGCATCGCGCAGTTGTTGATGATGGCCGCGGCCGGAAGGCATGCTCGGGCGGCATTGGAAGGGGCTGCGAGGCTGCTGGCGTCGCTGGGTTCGGGTGGCGCGGGAAGCCCATTTGGGATATTCGTTCTATATGTGATGGCAACACAGGACCACGCGACGTGGGAGACCTTCACCACGGCGCTGAAGCGGCGTGAAAGCGGTCAGGAAGGAGACACCATGGCATATGCTCACGAACTTCTGGCGGAAGGCCGGGAGCAAGGCGCGCAACACACCAAGGTGGAGATGGTGGAGGGCTTTTTGAAGGCCGGAGTGACCTGGGACGTGATCGAGTCGGCCACCGGGCTCGACGAAGCCAGGTTCCGGACTCTCAAGGAGCGTCTGGCAGCGGACACCGAGTCAAAGTGACCGGGTGCCGTCCGGTTTCCGGCCCGCGAGGTTGGTGAGTGCTTCTACCCAGGACCACCTCACTGGCAACACAGGACCGCGCGACCTGGGACACCTTCACCACGAAGCTGAAGCGGCCAGGAAGGAGACATCATGGCGTATGCTCACGAACTTCTGGCGGAAGGCCGGGAGCAGGGCCTCGAAGAAGGCATGCAACGGGGCATGCTACAGGGCGTGCAACGCGGCAAGGTGGAGACGGTGGAGGGCTTTTTGAAGGCCGGAGTGACCTGGGACGTGATCGAGTCGGCCACCGGGCTCGACGAAGCCGGGTTCCGGGCCCTCAAGGAGCGGTTGGCGGCGGACACCGAGTCAAAGTGACCGGGTGCCGTTCGGTGTCCCTTGAAGCCGGCGACCGATGGCTCGACCGGAAAGACATCCCGCAAATCTTATCGATTCGGAGCGACTCCTGGATGAACCCGATACAGGGCCGTTCCGTCCTGTTCCGTGACGGGGACAAGCCACCAGGGCGGATCGCCGGAGGCAAGCTGGTCACTGAGAAAGGCCGGTCGATCTCCATAGGCCGGCACGAACGCGTACTTCTGGCAGAACAGGATCGCATCGACGCCAAGCGCCCTTACGGTGGCAAGCGCCTCCTCCTCGGTGCCGGCGAAGATGCGGCGGTTGTTCGACAGCCCCTCCACGTTGCGATGATAGGGCGCGGCGAGAACCTTGTGGCGGGTGAGGAACAGGATGCGTGGCCCCACGTCGATGGGCGCCGCAATCGTTCGAACGCCGGCGCCCAAACCGGCGGGATCGGTAAGATCGCCAACCACGGACAGGACATCGCATTCAGCGTTCCCCCTATCCGCCGCCCGGTTCGAGCCCGGCAATAGCCGCGGCGGCACAACTACCGCGAGCATCAACAACAACGGTATACAGAGCCGTAACCCGATCCTCGCCGGCACGCTTTCCAAATCATCCACCCGTTTGTTGACTGCCGCGGCTGGCAGAACCAGGGCGATGCTCGCCACCAGTCCGGCATAAGCTCCCCCCCGGATTTGCCAGGCGGCCAGCACTACGCCTGAAAGGACCAGCAGTGCCATGGCGGGCCAGCGCAGATCCGTCCGGTCCGAGGCGCGCATCCAGGACCAGCCCACGGCCACCAGTGCGGCGAGTGGCAGACTGACGGCGGAGACGGCGGTACCCGGTTCCCGTTGGAAAAGACCCGCAAGCGATTGCGCTTCGGCCACTTTGTCGAGCCAGAAGCCTATTTCGTCGGAAAAGCTGGCATGAGGACTCCCCGCGCATTGGGGAAAGGCGGCCGCCACCGCCGCTAGCCCGACCATGCCCACGGCCGCCACCGTGGCGAATCGCACGGGCCAACGCGCCTCGGGCCGCAGGCGCCCGAAAGCCGTGGCAGCGGCCCCCGAGGCCAGGACCATGCCGCCCAGCGCCAAGTGAGGAAGGGACAGGCGATCACACGCGACGGTCGCCCACGCGGCCGGAGGCAGAGTGAGGAACAAGAGGATGACCGAGGTCGCGGCCAAGGCTCCGCCGAAACATGTCAACGCCGTGGCCGCCGGTCGGCCGCCCAACACCCACGCCAGGCACAGGATGGTGGTGGCGGCGCCCAGGAACGGCAGGGTTTCGAGACCCACGGCCAGCGACGCGCCGCCTGCGATGCCGAGCCCCACGGCCGCCCATGATCTTCCAGGCGCCAGGGACCGCAAGAGAAATCCGGCGCCCAGGGCGGTCAACACCAATTGCAGGCCGTGATGGTCGACCCGTCCCGGCAACATTTGCAGCAAGGGGATCACCAGAGCTGGCGTTGCCAGCACCGCGGCCGGCAATGCGGCGGCCCGGTCCGGGATCAGCGGGACGGCGGCCCAGAGGAACAGCGCGGCAAACACTCCACCGAGCAGAGGCGGCGCCACCAGAACCGCAAAATCCACCGCCCTTGTGCGGCCGAGCCACGGTTCGGCCAGGGTGATGACCGCGGCCAGGGGCAGATCGGCGAGCCGCGACCAGTGCATGTCCACGCCGGCCGGCGGATTCAGGCGCCGCTGCACCATGTCGTTCCAGCCCTGGCCGTCGATCCAGTCGAGGACCTGCACCGCGCGCATGAAGTCGTCCGGACCCGCCAGCAGTCTGGCCGCTCCGCCGTCCCGGCCGAGACCGAAAGGCAACAGGGCCGCGAAGCACAGCACGGCGGCCAACGCATAGGGCAGGAAACCGGAAAGACGGCGCTCGTGCACAGGCGGTTCAGTCATGCGGGGACGGGTCAGAGGGGTTGGAGAATGTGCGGGACCGCGAGGGCGGGCTTGGCTGGCCGAGATAGTGCAGGCGCTTGATCTCCCGGCGTCCGAGGGTCACGGTGTCGAGGATGAGGCTGCATGCCAGGCTCAGGAAGCCCAGCAGCGCGAGTCCGGTAGAGAGCACCGCGGTGGGGATGCGCGGCACCAAGCCGGTTTCCAGATATTCCGTCAGGAGCGGCCAAGCGAGGATGACGGCGGCCAGTTCCAGCAACACGAACACGGAGAAGAAACATTCCAGCGGCCGCTCCTCCTTGATCAGCGCGAAGATGGTCTTGAAGATGGCGATCCCGTCGCGAACCGTTCTGAGCTTGCTGGACGACCCGTGAGGCCGTTCGTGATACGGGACTTCCAGCTCGGCGCAGGGCAGACGCATCTCGAGCGCATGCACGGCAATCTCGGTCTCGATTTCAAACCCCTTGGAGAGCGCGGGGAAGGACTTGACGAAACGGCGGGACAAGACCCGGTATCCCGACAGAACGTCGGAGAACTTCTGGCCGAAGATCAGGCCCACCATGGCGGTGATCACCCGGTTGCCGAACCGGTGACCCGGACGGTAGGCGGCCTTGAGGTCAAAGGCTCGCGCGCCGGTGACCATGTCCAGCGGGCCATCGATCAGACGCGCGATCATCTCCGGAGCGCGGTCCGCGGGATAGGTGCCGTCGCCGTCCACCAGGACGAAGACATCGGCGTCGATGTCGCCGAACATCCGGCGCACCACGTGGCCCTTCCCGGGCACCGGGTCGGAGCGGACCACCGCGCCGGCCCTGGCCGCAGTCTCTCCGGTGCGGTCGGTCGAGGCGTTGTCGTAGACATAGAAGCGCGCGGTGGGGAGCGCCGCCCTGAAGTCCTCCACCACTCCGGCAATGGCCGCCTCCTCGTCGCGGCACGGAATCACCACGGCAATCGAAAGATCGCCAAAATCGAACTTCTCGTCACCGATGGTTCCCACTCCCTTTGACACGAATGCTCCTGACGTTATCAGTCGGATTAGACAGGTGCAATCCGCGGGAAGGGGCGGCACCCGCAGGCATGGCTGCTCTTCGGCACCTGATCGTCACACGGCGGAGCCCATGCAGCGCTTTCCCACGTAATCGGCCAGCGTCGTCACGGTTTCACCGTGCTCGGTGGGCGCAACGGCCGTCACGAATCGACGATCCGCCGTCACTACCGTCGCGCCGATGCGGTGCGCGAGCGCGAGATACACGCAGTCGTAAACCGGGTGGTCGAGGGCCAGCGCCAGACGCACCGCGTCCGCGGTGACGGTTTCGTCATCGTTCCAGCGCAACGGCATGTCGGGAAGCAAAGCCATGGCGGCGCCCGCATCGGCGCGCTCGATTTGACCCACCCGCACCTTGCGCCAAAGCGCATTGGCAACCTCGGAAGCCATCAGGCGCGGCGCGTGCAGTTCCTGTCCGCTCGCCGCCAGCTCCCGCGCAGCATCCGAATCGGGTTCGTCAACCAGTAACTTGACCGCCACGCTCGCATCGATGACGAAGCGCATCAGAAATCGTCGCGGTGACCGCGTTCGCGGTCCTCGCGGATCAGCACTTCCGCCGGGGTTTGCTTGCGGCCCCTGGTCTTCTCCCGCAGCCGGTCCGACGCTTCCAGGAAAGCAGCGCGTTTCGTCGCCATGTCATCGTAGGCGGCGCACTCCAGAACGTGTCGTACCTCGCCTTCCAGGGAGCGGTTGTTCGACGAGGCGCGCCGCTTCAGGCGGTCCACCACATCGTCGTCGAGTTGTCGCACATTGATCGTCGCCATCGGCGTACCTCCAATCCCCAACAATGCTATCAGTTTGATAGCGCATCGTCGCGGCGCATGCGACCCCCCGGCCCGAAGGCCATCGCTCGCCCCTGTGTTGTCAATTGAGCAAAGGGGACTTGGGACATGACCGCGTTGTCTAACATTAGGATTGAACATCAACATAAATCATGATAATATTCGAGAAAAATGTTAGAAAGCCGTCACATCTCTTCGGATTACAGCTACCATCGTGACCGCCTACAGGGCTATCTCGGAGCCATTCTACAGCGCGAGGTCCCTCTGAAGGACTGGGACGGGCATAAGGCGCTGCCTGTCTTTCTGACCCGCCTCTACCAATTCTTTGAAACGCGGGCCGGTCAAACGCCACTCCTCTTCATGTGGGCGGGCCAAACCGTGGAACACACGCCAGCAGAGATCAGGAAGCACCTCGACTTGGCAAAGCGGAAGTTCGACGGAATAGTCGTGTATTCAACCGAACGACTCACAGCTCGCTTGCGCGCACGACTTGTTGCCGCTGGCGTCGCCTTCGCCGTGCCCGGTAATCAGCTCTTTATTCCGGAGCTCGCAACCGACTTGCGCGAACATTTCAGGGCACCTAAACCGAAACGGCCTGACAAACTGTCGCCATCGACTCAACTATTGCTCTTTTTCCACCTCTTCCAGGATGAGCCGGCGCGACCGTGGACGCCAACCGAACTCACGGAACCTCTTCGGTATTCGATCATGACCACGAGCCGGGCATTTGACGAGCTTGCCGCGGTCGGCCTTGCCCGGGTAGAGCGGCACGGCCGCAGGAAATTCTTGTCGTTCCGCTCCGAGGGACGCTTGCTGATCGACCTTTCCAAGACACTCCTGGTTCGTCCCGAACGTCGGCTGACCCATGTCCGTTGGAGGAAACACCCCCCTGACGTGCCGCTGGCTGGCGAGCATGCCCTCGCACGCTTCAGCGATCTCAGCCCGCCAACGACACCACCGGTTTACGCAGTGACGCCGCAACAGTTGCGCGACCTGCTCGCGGCCGGGTGGGCCGAACAGCGGGAGGCTGCCTATGACTCGGATGCAGCGCTTGCGACCTGGAGATACGATCCAAGGATACTGGCTCGCAACCGAGTGGTCGATCCTCTCTCTCTCTTCGCGCAGTTTTGGGACGATCCCGATGAACGCTTGTCCATGGCCGTCGACCGACTACTGGAGCACTGGACATGGTGAAAGGAGCTGACCGGTTTCGAGAGTATTTCGCCGGGCACGAAGACAGCTACGCGCTGATTGGAGGCGCGGCCTGCGATATCCTTTTCGGCGAAGCCGGACTTCCGTTTCGCCTTGTAGGCGTCGCAAGGGTTTGAAACCTTGGCGGAAATCAAACTAAACGGTCAAGTCGCGCCTTGATTGCGTCGCAATCACTGAGGTGGTCCTGGTTTGTAGGACAGGAAGGCGGCGGAGTTAAGGTGTATTCCAGACGTTCGATCATGCCGCCAAGGTCCCGTCTATCACGTCTTCGTGTTCCGATGGAACTGGCAGAGGGGCGGGCGGGGTGTGAGGCCCAGCCTGCCTCTGGAGTCCTCGTTCGTAGGCCTCCGCCGGGGTGGATGCCACCACCGAGGCGGAGATTGCGGCGCAGGAGCGGGAGGACAAGAAAGAGGCCATGCAGGACATGGCGCGGTATGCGCGGCGGATCCGGCGGCGGCTCGGGCTGGCGCAGACCGAGCTGGCGCGCCGCATCGACGTGCCGCATGAGACGATCCGCAACTGGGAGCAGGGCAAGCGCTGCCCGACCGGCGCGGCGCGCGCCCTGTTGCGGGTGCTCGACAAGGCACCGGAAACCGCGCTCCGCGTACTGACCTGAAAGGATGGCGGCGGTGCCGCCCGACCAACTTTTTTCGATCATACGTCAGGCGCCGCATGAAATGGGCCGGAAACGGGCGCGGAAGCACGAAGACCGACATCTCCATGCGGGAGATGTCGGTCTCGGTGGTTGCGGGGGCAGGATTTGAACCTGCGACCTCAAGGTTATGAGCCTTGCGAGCTACCGGGCTGCTCCACCCCGCAGGATGGTTGTAGCCCGTCGGTGTGGCGCTGTCAACCGTAGCCGGGAGACGGTAGTGGCTCAGTTTGAAAATATACCTGGAAGTTGTGCTTGAGCGCAGACCAGGATATTCAATTGTCGCGCAAGCTGGCGTATATGTCCGGACTCAATCTCCGTGGAGTTCGTCTTCTTCCCATGCGGTCCAATCGGTATCCTGGCCGTCTTGCTACCATAAGTCACGAGGTGATTGTGTTTTGTCGTACGGCGGGCGTAGCCGGGAGCACAAACGTCCAACATGCCCCAAATGTCGCCGAGCCTGACGAGCCGCGTAGCCACCTGGTGTGTCAGGCGGCTAGCACGGATCCGGCTAGCACGGATCCGACTTGTTGAGGGTAATTGTCGGCCGGCAAGACGTGCGCCAAATCTTTAAACTCAACCCGTATGTAGCTCTCAGAATCCGCGCTCTCCCGCTGGATCTCCAGTTCGACTTTACCCCTTCGGACTTCATCTACAGCCGAGAGCCACTCTCGCTCTCGCAAGATGTTAACGTCGAAGAACATCTCTTTGACGGCCGCCTCGAATGCTGCTGAGGACTCTGACTCTTCAGCCAAGTCAAACAGCACGTTACGGAAGGATTGCCGATATGCCCTGACAGCATCTGTCGGCCCATCACCGGTCGCCGCGAAACTCCCCGGCTGGACGCCATAGACCCAGTGCTCGTCGTCCTCGCTGGCCGCTAGAACGCGCCCGCGCGAGAACACGTCAGCGATGAAGCCCTTGCCGAAGACGCGATCATGATAAGTGAAAAAGAGTGGCAGTTGGTCCATAGTTCCCACCCCCGTAAGTTCTTGGGTTCATGGAGGGTTTGTCGCCCTTTTCTACTAGATTACTATAGTGGGATCAAACTGAAACAGCAGGTGGAATACCCCCAGGGGGAAACGGGCGCGTGTTACGGCCGGGGAAACTTCTCCCGAAGCTGTTCGAGCACGACTTCCGGGACGAACGCGGTGACGTCGCCGCCCAGCCCGCACACCTCCTTGACCAGCCTGGAACTGATGTAGAAGGACGATTCACTGGTCATCATGAAGAAGGTTTCGATATTCGGCTTAAGCCTGCGGTTCATGGTCGCCATCTGGAACTCGTATTCGAAATCCGACACCGCCCGCAGCCCCCGGATCACCACCTTGGCCGACACCGCCTCCGCATAGTCCACCAGCAGGCCCTGGAAGCTGTCCACGCGCACCCGTTCCTCGGACTCGAAGACCTTTCGAACCGTGGCCATGCGTTCTTCCACCGAGAAGAGGGCGCCTCCCTTCTCCTGGTTGTACGCGATGGCGATGATCACCTGGTCGAAGATGCGGAGGGCGCGTCTCACCAGATCCACGTGGCCGTTGGTGATGGGGTCGAAGGACCCCGGATAGACCGCAGTGCTGATTTCCGCCATGTGCAGACCGCCTCAGTCGCTCAGTTCGAAGAAGGAGAGCACCGTGCCGCCGTACCGCCGGCAATCACGGCGCACCAGACCGTCGTATTCCTCGTCGACTCTTTCCCGTGCGCTGTGCTCCGCCACGGCGGCGCCTCCCGCATTGAGTATTCCCGCCCGGGAGATCATGGGCATGGTCCTGTTCACCCAGCCGCCGTCGTAGGGAGGATCCAGAAATATCGCGTCGTACGCCGCGCCCTCGTCCGCCAGCCGGCTCAGGGCCTTGCCCACGGGTGTCGACCATATCCGCGCCCGGTCCATGAAGCCGAGCGTTTCCAGGTTTCCGCGAATCAGACCCGCCGCCTCCGTCGATTGGTCCACCAGCAGCGCCGACGCCGCCCCACGGCTCAGGGCCTCCAGGGACAGGCTCCCTGTGCCGGCGAAGAGGTCCAGCACTTGCCTGCCGGAGAAATCCCTGGGGAGGATATTGAACAGGGCCTCCCGGACCCGGTCGGCCGTCGGCCGGATGGTGCTCCCCTTGGGCGCCCTGATGCGTCTTCCCCGCGCTGTCCCTCCGATGATGCGCATGCCGCGGGTGTTTCCTCCGGGCGCCGCGCCGCCGCACGGGCGGGTTGGAAGCCCGCCCCTACGACCCTGGCACCAGGGTGATCTTGCCGAACTGCTGCCCGGTCTCCAGCCTGGTCTGGGCCGCGGCCGCCTCGGCCAGCGGAAAGCTCTTGTCGAGCACCGGCCGGACCCCCGCCGTCTCCACGAACCGCAACACCTGCTCGAACTCCTCCCGGCTGCCCAGGGTCGACCCGAAGATGCTGAGGTGGTTCCAGAAGATCCGCCGGATGTCCGTCGGCGGCGTGGCGCCGGTGGTGGCGCCGCAGGTGACGAGCCGCCCGCCCTTCACCAGCGCCGCGAGGCTCTTGGCCCAGCTCTCGCCCCCCACGCAGTCCACCACTACGTCCACCCCCCGCTTGCCGGTGACGTTGCGTATCTCACGGGTGAAGTCGCACTCCCGGTAGTTCAACCCGTGATCGGCGCCCAGCTCCCGTGCCCGGTCGAGCTTCTCGCCGCTGCTCGAGGTCACCGCCACCCAGGCGTTCATGGCCTTGGCGATCTGCAGCGCCGCCATGGCCACGCCGCCGCCGATGCCCAGGATGAGCACCGTCTCCCCGGGCGCGAGCCTCGCGTTGGTCACCAGCATGCGCCAGACCGTGATGAACACCAGCGGAAACGCCGCCGCCTCCTCGAAACTGTAACCCTCGGGGATGGCGAAGCAGTTGGCGGCGGGAATCGTCACGTACTCGGCGTACGATCCCTTCATGCCCTCGCCCAGGACCCGCAGCCGCACACACATGTAGTCGCGGCTGGTGCGGCAGAACTCGCAAGCGCCGCAGCCCACCGGCGGATACAGGCAGACCGCGTCGCCCTTCTTCAGATGTGTCACCTCGCTCCCCACCTCCTCCACCACGCCCGCGCCGTCGGCGCCGAGGATGTGCGGGAACTCCACCTTCATGCCGGTGAGACCCTTGCGGTTCCACAGGTCGATGTGGTTCAGGGAGGCCGCCTCGAGGCGCACGATCACGTCGCGCGGCGAACGCAGGACCGGGTCGGGAGCCTCCTCGTAGCGGAGCTTGTCGGCCCCGCCGTACTCGTAAAACTGGACCGCTTTCAAGACAACGACCTCGGAGATGGGTTGGTTCCGGTCAAAGGGGATGCGAGGCCGGCCGTCAGGCCGAAAAGGAGGTGCCGCACCCGCAGGTGCCCGTGGCATTGGGATTGGAGAAGCGAAAGCTGGCACCCTGGAGCTCGCTCACGTAGTCGATGACCGTCCCATCGAGCTGCTGCAGGATGGCCGTCTCCACGTAGACCTGCAGGCCCCCCATGTCGAGCACCACGTCCTCAGCCCCGGGGCCGTCGTCGAAGTCCAGCTTGTAGGAGTAGCCGGAACATCCTCCCGGCATCACGGACACCCGCAGTCCCCGGCCGGCGAGCTTCTCCCGCTCGCGGATCTTCTTGACGTGGGCGACGGCGGCGTCGGTCAGGCGAAGTTTGTTCGCGTCATTTTCCACAGCTTGGAGTCTAGTCGACGGTTGCGGGCAAGTCAAGATTCCCGCCGCCCGAGCCCGGCCACGATCTTGTGCGGCAGGCCGCCGAAGCTGCCGTTGGACATCACCAGCACGACGTCCCGCGCCACCGCGTCCCGGACCACCATCCGGGCGATTTCGTCCACTCCGGCGAGATGGCACGCGGCCCGGTCCCCCCGGCGCCGGTTGATGCAGTCCACCAGCTCCGCGGGGGAGATGCGCTCCTCCTCGGGAATCTTCTCCGGGTGGTAAAGGTCGGGGAGCACGACCCGGTCGGCCCGCGCCAGCGCCCGGGCGAACTCCGTGAGGAAGACCCGCCTGCGGCTGGTCTGGCTGCGGGGCTCGAAGACGGCCCAGAGCCGCCGCCCGGGCCAAGCCTCCCGCACCGCGGCGATGGTGTCCGCCACCGCGGTGGGGTGGTGGGCGAAGTCGTCGATGACCAGGACGCCCGCCTCCTCGCCGGCAATCTCCTGCCGCCGCTGCACGCCGCGGAAGCTCGCCATGGCCGAGCGGACCACGGACGGGCGCAAGCCGATCTCCCTGGCGGTGGCGTAGACCGCCAGCGCGTTCTTGGCATTGTGGCGGCCGATCAACGGCACCTCCACCGCGCCTTCGGCGACGCCCTTGTAGCAGGGAGTGAAGGCCATCCGGCCGCCCGTGGCCCGGACGTCGAGGGCTTGCCAATCGGCCGACCCGCCGATGCCGTAGGACAGCACCGGACAGGCGGCGGCGTCCAGGATCTCCCGGGCATGGACCGCTTCGTCGCACACCAGCAATCCGCCGTCGGGCGCGATGATCTCCACCAGGCGCCGGAAGGCGTCCTTCACGTGCTCCAGGTCCCGGTAGATGTCGGCGTGGTCGAACTCCAGGCTCGTGAGGATGACCCGCTCCGGCTTGTAGTGCAGGAACTTCGGCCCCTTGTCGAAGAAGGCGCTGTCGTATTCGTCGCCCTCCATGACCACCCACGGGCCCCCGCCGGAGCGGAACCCGCTGCCGAAGTTCACCGGGATGCCGCCGATGAAGAAGCTCGGGTCCAGCCCCGCGGCCACCAGCACCCAGGACATCAGCGACGTGGTGGTGGTCTTGCCGTGGGTGCCCGCCACCACCACCGAGTGCTTGCCGTCGATGAGGAACCGGCCCAGGGCCTGGGGCAGCGACACGTAGGGGATGCCGCGGCGCAGCACCGCCTCCGCCTCCGGGTTCCCCCGGGACACGGCGTTGCCGATGACCACCAGGTCCGGCCCCTCGCCGAGGTGGTCCTCGCTGAAACCGGGCAGGATGTCGATGCCGATTTCTTCCAGGAAGGTGCTCATGGGCGGGTAGACGTTCTCGTCCGAGCCGGTGACCCGGTACCCCTGCTGCCGCAGCAGGGCGGCCAGGGAACCCGTGCCGACGCCGCAGACAGCGACGAAATGGACGTGGGCGCCGGGGTTCAGGTCCGGAATCATGAACACAGGCTCTCAATCACCGCGTCATGCACCAGCGGGCGGAACTCGCGGATGGCCCCGCTGTCCCGGGACGGGTGCACGCGGTTGGTGAGGAATACGACGTGGACGTCCCGCTCCAGGTCCCACCAGATGGAGGTGCCGGTGAAGCCCAGGTGGCCCACGGTACGGGCGGAGAAGTGCCGGCCGCTGGACGATCCCCCGGGCGAAGGCGTATCCCAGCCCAGCACGTGGGTCTGTCCCGGCAGGGTCCGTTCCGCCTCCAGGAAATCGCGTACCACCGGGGCGGGGAGGAACTCGGGCTCGGCGCCGGCGCGGCACCGGCCGAGGAAACGGATGAAATGGTGAACGTCCGGTGCCGACGAGAACACGCCGGCATGCCCGGCGACCCCGCCCATGGCGTAGGCGTTGTCGTCGTGGACCTCGCCGCAAAGTATCTTCCGGCGCCAGGGGCAGTCCTCGGTGGCGGCAACGGCCTCGACGGGAACCGGCAGAGGGGCATGGGAACACCGGCCCAGGTCCGCGAAGAACGTGGACGCCAGTTGCATCGGCGCGAATATCTCGTCGTGGCAGAACCGGTCCAGCGGCCTCCCGCTCAGCCGTTCGACGGCCTCGCCCAGGAGGATGAAGCCGAGGTCGCTGTAGCAGACCCGCTCCCCCGGCGCGGCCACCAGCGGTTCGGCATGGATCTGCTCCAAGATCCGGCGGCGACCCACACCTGGTTTTCCGCCACCCTCTCCGTAATACGGCTTCCAGGCCGGGAGGCCAGAGGAATGGTTCAAGAGCTGGCGGAACGTGACCGCGGTCTTGGCCCCGGCGCTGAACTCCGGGACCACGCTGCTCACCGGATCGTTCAAACGCACGCACCGGTCCCGCACCAGCAGCATCATGGCGGTGGTGGTGGCCATGGGCTTGGTGAGGGAGCTCATGTCGAAAACCGTGTCGGGCATCATGGGAAGCCGCTCGGGCGCCAGCGCCCGATGGCCATAGGCGCGATGAAAGAGGGTGCCCTCGCCGTCGCCCGCCAGCACCACGGCGCCGGGGAAGGCGCCTTCGTCAACGCCGCGGCGGCAGGTCTCGTCAACCGTGCGCCACATCAGCACGCCGCCCGGGTGGCCGGCTCCACCAGCATCAGCACGCCGTTGCGCCCGTCCAGCTCGGCGTTGAGCCCGATGGGAAGCAGGGTGTTCGGGGTAGCGTGGCCGCAGGGCAGGCCCGTCACCACCGGATAGGGGGCGTCGGCGAAGACGTCGGCCAGAACCTCCGTAACGTCCCGCTCGGCCCCGGACTCGCAGTCGTTGAAGGCGCCGGTCACCACGCCGGCGACATCGTCCAGCTTCCCCGCCATGCGCAGATGGGTCAGCATCCGTTCGATGCGGTAGGGGCGCTCGCCCACGTCCTCCAGAAAAACGATCTTTCTCGCGGTGTCGATCTCGTAAGGGGTCCCGAGGGTGGTCACCAGCACCGACAGGCAACCGCCGGCCAACGCGCCACGGACGGGGGCGCCGCCGCGGAGCACGCTGGAGCCCTTGATCTGCCAGAGCCGGCGTTTGCCCGTGAGGGCGTCCCAGAACCCGCTGCTCACGCCGCCTTCGAGCTCTCCCGCGAACTCCACCGCGACCATGGGGCCGTGGAAGGCCACGACGCCGCAACGCTGCGACATCCAGTTGAGCAGGGCGGTGACGTCGCTAAAGCCGACGAAGATCTTGGGATGGGCGCGGATGAGATCGGGGTCGAGGGCGGGCAGGAGCTGTATCGAGCCGAAACCGCCGCGGGCGCAGAATATGGCGGCGATGTCGTCCCGCAGAAAGAAGCGCTCCAACGTTTCCGCGCGCTGCTGCTCGCTGCCGGCCAGGTAGCCCTTGCGCGCCAGGATTCCTTCGGCCAGCACCACGCGGAACCCGCTCGCCTCCAGGGCGCGGACGCCCCTGGCCAGGAGGTCCTCGTACACGGCTCCGGCCGGGGCGATGACTCCGATGGTGTCTCCGGGCCTCAAGGGCGGCGGTTTGAGGAGGTTCATCACGTGTTTACAGGGTGTTGGCCGCCATTCTGTCAAGATTTCGGTGACACGGCAAACGTTGAGGGCAGGTTCTGCACGTTGCCGGTCCCGTTCCGCCGGCAGATTTCCGACAAAAGTTGTCCACGCCCCCTTGACAGCGCCGGGACCGTGCTTAGATTTACCGCCGCACCTCATAGTGCACGTCTATCGGTCTAACCGAAATACGTTTTACGGCGAACTTGGAAAAGGAGGAGAGAACATGAACATCAGGCCCTTACAGGACCGGGTCATCGTCAAGCGGATCGAGGAAGAGGAAAAGACCGCGGGCGGGATCATCATCCCCGATACCGCCAAGGAGAAGCCCCAGGAGGGCGAGGTCGTCGCGGTGGGCAAGGGCAAGGCCAACGGCGACGGCGAGGTCACTCCGCTGGACGTGAAAGTCAAGGACCGGGTGTTGTTCGGCAAGTACGCCGGCTCCGAGATCACCCTGGACGGCGAAGAGCACATCATCATGCGCGAGGATGACATCCTCGGCATCGTCGAAAAATAAACCCCCACGCTTCTCAAGGAGGACCTAATGGCAGCGAAAATCGTCAAGTTCGAGCAGGATGCTCGGGAGTGCATCGTCCGCGGCGTCAATATTCTGGCCGACGCGGTGACCGTGACTCTCGGACCCAAGGGCCGGAACGTCGTCATCGACAAATCCTTCGGCGCGCCCAACGTCACCAAGGACGGCGTCACCGTCGCCAAGGAGATCGAGCTCGAGGACAAGTTCGAGAACATGGGCGCCCAGATGGTCAAGGAGGTCGCCAGCAAGACGTCCGACATCGCCGGCGACGGCACCACCACCGCCACCGTGCTGGCGCGCCAGATCTTCGCCGAGGGGCTGAAGATGGTCGTGGCCGGACACGATCCCATGACCCTGAAGCGAGGCATCGAGCAGGCCGTGGAAGCGGTCACCGAGTCCCTCAGGAGCATGTCCAAGGAAACCAAGGACCCCAAGGAAATCGCCCAGGTGGGCACCATCGCGGCCAACAACGACCCGACCATCGGCGAGGTCATCGCCGAGGCCATGAACAAGGTCGGCAAGGAAGGCGTCATCACCGTCGAGGAGGCCAAGGGCCTGGAAACCTCCCTGGAAGTGGTGGAGGGCATGCAGTTCGACCGCGGCTACC
The DNA here is from genome assembly GCA_965215605.1 of uncultured Binatia bacterium (SeqCode). Classification (GTDB taxonomy): domain Bacteria; phylum Desulfobacterota; class Binatia; order UBA9968; family JAJDTQ01; genus JAJDTQ01. Next base: position 1,288,147 of record OZ244070.1, read on the forward strand.
TGTCCCCCTACTTCGTCACCGATCCGGAGCGCATGGAATGCGTGCTGGACGACTGCTACCTGCTGATCCACGAGAAGAAGCTCTCCAACATGAAGGACCTGCTGCCGGTGCTGGAGCAGATCGCCAAGACCGGCAAGCCTTTCGTCATCCTGGCGGAGGACGTCGAGGGCGAGGCCCTGGCCACCCTGGTGGTCAACAAGATCCGCGGCACGCTGCACTGCGTGGCGGTGAAGGCGCCGGGCTTCGGTGACCGCAGAAAAGCCATGCTGGAAGACATCGCCACCCTCACGGGCGGTAAGCTCATCGCCGAGGAGCTCGGCATCAAGCTCGAGAACGTGACGCTGCAGGATCTCGGCCAGGCCAAGCGCATGGTGGTGGACAAGGAAAACTCCACCATCGTGGACGGCGCCGGCGAGAAGGGCGACATCGAGGGCCGCATCAAACAGATCCGTGCGCAGATCGAAGAGACCACGTCGGACTACGACCGGGAGAAGCTCCAGGAGCGCCTGGCCAAGCTGGTGGGCGGCGTTGCCGTCATCAACGTCGGCGCGGCCACCGAGGTCGAGATGAAGGAAAAGAAGGCCCGGGTGGAAGACGCCCTGCACGCGACGCGGGCGGCGGTCGAGGAAGGCATCGTCCCGGGCGGCGGCGTGGCGCTGTTGCGCTCGATTCCCGCGCTGGACAAGCTCCAGGTCGCCAATGACGAGCAAGTGGGCGTGAACATCGTCAAGCGGTGTCTGGAAGAGCCGCTCCGGCGGATCGCCGGCAACGCCGGCATCGACGGCTCCATCGCCCTGCAAACGGTGAAGGAAAGCAAAGGCAACGTCGGCCTCAACGCGGCCACGGAAACCTACGAGGACCTGTTGGCCGCCGGGATCATCGATCCCACCAAGGTGGTGCGGACGGCGCTCCAGAACGCCTCGTCCATCGCCAGCCTGTTGCTCACCACCGAGGCCATGGTGGCCGAGAAGCCGGACGACAAGTCGGCCATGCCTCCGATGCCTCCGGGCGGCGGCATGGGTGGAATGGGCGGCATGGGCGGAATGGGTGGCATGGGCGGCATGATGTAACGCGCCATACAGGCTGAACCCAGGGCCTGGGGCGTCTCGCAAGAGATGCTCCAGGCCCTTTTTGCTTTATTGCCAAGGGGGGACTATATTACCATCCCTGATTTTCTGGCTTCCCCTGCCGGCTCGTCAGCAAACGACCTCATTCCCAATGTTCGAAACACTCACCGACAAGCTGGAGCAGACCTTCAAGCGGCTGCGGGGCCACGGCAGGATCACCGAGTCCAACGTGGCGGAGTCGCTGCGCGAGGTGCGGATGGCGCTGCTCGAGGCGGACGTCAACTTCAAGGTGGTCAAGAGCTTCATCGAGTCGGTCCAGGCCAAGTCCATGGGCCAGGACGTGCTTCAGAGCCTGACGCCGGACCAGCAGCTCATCAAGATCGTCAGGGAAGAACTGGTGGAGATCCTGGGCGGGGAGGCCGCCGGGCTGGATCTCAAGGGGCGGCAGCCGGTGGTGCTGATGCTGGTGGGGCTTCAGGGGTCGGGAAAGACCACCACCGCCGTCAAGCTGGCGCTGCACCTGAAGAAGCAGCAGAAGCGCACTCCCTACCTCGTGTCCGCGGACGTGTACCGGCCGGCGGCCAGGGAACAACTGCGCACGCTGTGCGACGAGCACGGTTTCCCGGCGTACGACTCCGGCGACAGTTCGGCGCCGGTGGAGATCTGCCGCGACGCCCTCAAGAAGGCGGACCAGCGCCTTTGCGACGTGCTGATCGTGGACACCGCCGGACGGCTGCAGATCGACGAGGCGATGATGCAGGAGCTGGTGGCGATTCGCTCGGCGCTGGAGCCCCGCAACATCCTCCTGACCCTGGACGCCATGATCGGCCAGGACGCGGTCAATCAGGCGCAGGGCTTCAACAAGGTCCTGGACCTCAACGGCGTGATCCTCACCAAGCTGGATGGCGACGCCCGGGGCGGGGCGGCGCTCTCCGTACGGGCGGTGGTGGGCAAGCCGGTGCTCTACGCCGGCGTCGGGGAGAAGGCGGACGCCCTCGAGCCCTTCTTTCCGGACCGCATGGCGTCACGCATCCTCGGCATGGGCGACGTGCTGTCGCTGATCGAGAAGGCGGAGCAGGCGGTGGACAGGAAGGCCGCGCCGGAGATCGAACAGCGGATGCGCAAGGGGGAGTTCTCCCTGGAGGACTTCCAGACGCAGATGCAGGCCATCAAGAAGATGGGCTCCATCGGCGGGCTGCTGGACATGGTGCCCGGGGGACGGAAGCTGAGCCAGCAGGTGGACATGTCCAACGCGGAAAAGGAAATCAAGCGCGTCGAGGCCATCATCAACTCCATGACGCTCAAGGAACGGCGCAACCCGGCGCTGTTGAACGGCAGCCGGCGCCGGCGCATCGCCGAAGGGAGCGGAACCACGGTCACCGACGTCAACCGTCTCATGAAACAGTTCATGGAGATGAAAAAGATGATGCAGCGGATGAAGAAGTCGGGGGGCAAGCGGCGCGGCATGCTCGGCCGTTTGTCAACGCCGTTCCAATGAGCTAATACTTTAGAAAACAAAGAGAAAAGAGAACCCCGTATGAGCGTGAAGATCAGACTCAGTCGCCACGGCGCCAAGAAGCGGCCGTACTACCGTATCGTGGTGGCGGATGCCCGCACTCCCCGCGACGGCAGATTCATCGAGCAGGTGGGCACCTATGACCCCACGACTCCCTCCGCCGTGCTGAAGCTTGACCGGGCCAAGGTCGACGGCTGGCTGGAGCAGGGGGCGCAGCCGACCCAGACCGTGCGCAATCTCATCAAGAGGGCCGCGAAGGAAGCCGCAGCCGCGCCGGCGTAGGGACGGGTTTCGAACCCGCCCGCCTCCCGCTGGCGTCCCGGCGTTTGCCGAAGCCGCCGGACCGAGCGCGCAGGAGACAGGTTTCTTGAAGGAACTGGTACAGTATCTGGCCCGGTCCGTCGTGAGCGAGCCCGAGGCCGTCGAGGTCACGGAAACGCAGGACGACAACGCCTCGGTGTTTGAGCTCAAGGTGGCCAAGGAAGATCTCGGCCGGGTCATCGGCAGGCAGGGACGCACCGCCAAGTCGCTGCGAACGATATTGAACGCCGCTGGCGCCAAGATCGACCGGAAGGTCGTTCTGGAAATCGTCGACGAAGAAGATTAACCGCTCCCTCCTTCCCATTGTCCAGCAACAAGATCGCCCTGGGCGACATCGCAGGCACGCACGGCGTCGCCGGCTGGCTCCGGCTCAGATTGTACAACCCGCAAGGCCGCGCGCTCTATTCGACCACGGAGGTGGATCTGGCCCGCGGCGAAACCCGGTTCACGCTTCGCGTCGACGGGGCCAAGCCTCACCGGGGGTCCGCTCTTCTGAAGCTCCACGGCATCGATGACATGGACGCGGCCCGGGACCTGGTGGGCTGCCGGTTGTGGGTGCGGCAGGACGCGCTCGCGCCTTTGGGCGCGGCCGAGTATTACTACGAGGAAGTTGTGGGTTTCGAGGTGGTGGACGCCGAGGGTGAGCGCGTCGGCACCGTGACCCGGATATGGCCCCGGCAGGGCGGCGACCTGCTGGTGGTTGCGGGCCCCGCGAAGGAGCACCTGATCCCCGCGGTCAAGGAATTCGTCCGGCAGATCGACGTCGTGAACAGGACCGTGACCATCGACGCGCCCGACGGGCTGCTGGAACTGTAGAGGCGGGGTTCAGACCCGCCCGCGCCCGAGCCGACGCGAAAGACGGCAACACCGCCAAAGCGCCTGTCATGCATTTCTCGGTCATCACCCTGTTTCCGGAGATCTTCGAGTCGCCGCTGGCCCACAGCATCCTCAAGCGGGCGCGGGAGAAGAACCTCCTCTCCATCGACCTGGTGGACCTGCGGCAGTATGCCACGGACCGGCACCGCACCACCGACGACTACCCCTACGGCGGCGGCCAGGGCATGGTGCTGAAGCCGGAGCCGCTCATCGAAGCCATCGAGGACTGCCGGCGCAGGCTAGACAACCCGCGGGTGGTGCTGCTGTCGCCCCGCGGCAGGGTCTTCGCTCAGGAGACCGCCGCGGAGACGTTGCGGCACCGGGAAGTCGTCCTGGTTTGCGGCCGCTACGAAGGGGTCGACGAGCGGGTCATGGACCATGTCGACGACACGCTCTCCATCGGGGACTATACCCTGAGCGGCGGCGAGATACCGGCTCTCGCGGTCATCGACACGGTGGCCCGGCTGGTGCCGGGCGTCCTGGGGAACGAGCAATCGGCCCGGGAGGAGTCGTTCATGGAGGGTCTGCTGGAATATCCGCAATACACCCGGCCGGCGGAGTACCGGGGCATGAAGGTCCCGGAGGTCCTGCTCTCCGGCGACCACGAGGCGATCCGCCGGTGGCGCCACAAGATGAGCGTCGAGACCACCGAGCGGCTGCGGCCGGACCTGCTGGCCAAGGCGCCCGGCGAGGCCGTCACGCCCCGGGCCGACGTCTACGTGGCACTGCTGCACTACCCCGTGTCCGACCGCCGCGGCGACACCGTCACCTCCTCCATCACCAATCTCGACATACACGATATCGCGCGCACCTGCCGCACCTACGGGGTTGCGGGCTTCCACGTCGTCAACCCGGTGAAGGCTCTGCAGAAGCTGGCGGCCAGGATCATCGATCACTGGGAGCGGGGCTACGGCGGCGACTACACCAGCACGCGCAGGGAAGCCCTGTCCCGGGTCCGGCTTTGCGACACGCTGGATGCGGCGGTGGCTAAAGTGGAGCGGGAGCGCGGCACCGTCCCCCGGCTGGTGGCGACATCGGCCCGATCCGTCCCGGGCAGGGAGCTGATAACTTTTGGAAAAATGCGGGAGATGCTAAGAAGAGACGATGTCCCCTGCATGATCCTGCTGGGCACGGGTTGGGGCCTGGCGGACTCCGTCTTCGCCCGCTCGGACTTGGTGCTGGAGCCCATCGCGGGCAAGGACGATTACAATCATCTTTCCGTGCGAGCGGCGTCCGCCATCATGCTGGATCGCATACTGGGACGGTTGCTGGAAGGGAGCGTCGAATGAACGTCATAGACCGAATCGAACAGGAGCAGACGCGGGAAGCGCCCGCGATCAAGCCCGGGCAGCGGGTCCGTGTCCACGTCCGCATCGTGGAAGGCGAGAAGGAGCGGATCCAGGTCTTCGAAGGCGTGGTGATCGGCATCTCCGGCAGCGGCAACCGCGAGACGTTCATGGTGCGCAAGACGTCCTACGGCGTGGGGGTGGAACGCATCTTCCCGCTCCACTCGCCGCGCATCGAGAAAGTCGAGATCGTCACCCAGGGCCGGGTCCGCAGAGCCAAGCTGTACTACCTGAGAAACCTCTCGGGCAAGCGCGCCCGTCTGGAAGAGGACCGCAGGCCGCGGGCGTCGCGCTGACGATGCCGTGGAACTGTTCGACTCCGCGAGTTCCCGCGGCGCCGGGAAGAACACGCCCCTGGCGGAGCGGATGCGGCCGTCCAGCCTGGACGACGTGCTGGGACAGGAGCATCTCCTGGGCCCCGGCAAGCTCCTGCGGGGCATGGCCGATACCGGCCGCCTCCAGTCCATCATCCTCTGGGGTCCGCCGGGATGCGGCAAGACGACCCTCGCCCGGCTTCTGGCCGATGCCTGCCAGGCCCACTGCATCCAGTTCTCCGCGGTCAGCTCCGGCACGCGGGAGCTGAAGAACCTCCTCCCGGACGCCCGGCGGCTGCAGCGGAGCGCCGTTCCGGTGGTGCTCCTGGTGGACGAGATCCACCACTTCAACAAGTCCCAGCAGGACACCTTCCTCCCCCATGTCGAGGGCGGACTGCTGACCCTCATCGGCGCCACCACCGAGAACCCGTCCTTCGAGCTGATCGCGCCGTTGCTCTCCCGTTGCCGGGTGTGCGTGATGCACCCCCTGACCGAGGAGACGCTCACGCGGGTCGTGGACCGGGCGCTGGCGGAAGGCGGACGAGGACTCTGGGACGCCGGCCTGGACATGGCGCCGGAGGCCCGGACGGCGCTGGTGCAGCGGGCGCAGGGAGACGCCCGGGTGGCGCTCAACGGCCTGGAGGGAGCCGTCACGCTGGCCCGCAACGACTCCGGCGCCGCCCGCATCGACCTGATCCACGTCGAACAGGCCCTGCAGCTCGGGCCGCTCCGCTACGACAAGTCCGGCGAGGAGCACTACAACCTAACCTCCGCCTTCATCAAGAGCCTCCGGGGCAGCGACCCCGATGCCGCGGTGTACTGGATGGTGCGGATGATCGAGGCTGGTGAGGACCCGCTCTTCATCGCCCGCCGAATGGTCATCTTCGCCGCCGAGGACATCGGCAACGCCGACCCGCGGGCGTTGCAGGTGGCCGTGGCCGCCAAGGACGCGTTCCACTTCGTGGGATTGCCCGAGGGACGCATTCCCATGAGCCAGGCGGCCGTCTACCTGGCCGCCGCGCCCAAGTCCAATGCGTCCTACCGCGCGTTGCTGGAGGCCACCCGGGACGTGCGCGAACACGGCGCGCTGCCCACTCCCCTTCATCTTCGCAACGCGCCCACCGGCCTGATGAAGTCCCTGGGCTACGGCGCCGACTACCGCTACCCCCACGACGCCCCCGGTCACGTCACGGAACAGCAGTACCTGCCGGCGGAGATCGAGGGACGCCGCTACTACGAGCCGGCCGACGAAGGGTATGAGCGGACAATCCGGGAGCGGCTGAAGTCCTGGGAGGCGTTGAAGAAGCGCCCGCGCTAGGGCGGGCTGGACGACGGCCCGCTTCCTGTCGGCGCCGGCCCGGCCGCGGCCGGCCGGCCGGCTTCCAGCTCCCGCCTGACGGCCCGGACCCGACTCAGGAAACGCTCGGTCGCGCGCTCGCCTTCCCTTCGATTGCGGATCACGCGGGGCGTGATCAGGATGACCAGTTCCGTCCGTTCGGACCGTTCGACGTCGGTGCGGAAGAGCTGGCCCAGGACCGGCAGTTCCATGAGCAGGGGAATGCCGAGTCGGGTCCGACGGCGGGTGTCCGTGATGATGCCGCCGATGACGAGGGTCTGGCCGTCCTGAAGCACGGCGGTGGTCTCCGCGTCCCGGACGTTGAAGGCGGCGAAGGATTGCCTCCCCACCACCACCCGTTCGCCCACGTCGCTGACCTCGACCCTGACCTGCAGATGAACGAGACCTTCTGAGTTCACCTGGGGCACGATGGTGAGAATCCGGCCGACGTTCTTGAACTGGATGGTCGTGGTGGTCGCCTGAGCCTCTTGCGAAACCACCATTCCGGTGGCCACGGGCTGCTCGCTCCCTACGCGAATCCGCGCGGGCCGGTTGTCCACGGCCAGCAGATGGGGCGAAGACAGCACCTTGACACGGGCGTCCTGCATCAGCGCGTTGACGAACACGCGAAATTCCCTTCCTGCTTCGACAATGGACGCGAACCCCGATTCCAACGCCCGGAAGCCGGCGCTGTCCTGTTGGCTTGCCGGGGAGCCGTCTCCTGCGGCCGCGAAGCCTCCTTTCGAAAGCGCGTATTCCACGCCGAACTCGAAGTCTTCGGAGAGCGTTACCTCCGCCACCAGCACCTCCATGAGGACCTGGCGCGGAACCAGGTCCAGCCTCCCCAGCACTTCCTCGATGGCGCGATATTCCCGCGGCGTCGCGAGAATGACCAGCGAGTTCGTGGCCGGCTCCGCAACCACCCGTACCCCTTGCTCCGCTTCGTTCCGGGCCAGGCGGGCGGCGGCGGGCGGCAGAGCGGCCGGCAATTGCGTCCAGCCCGGCCAATCCCGGCGCGCGGCCGCCCGGAGACCTCCGTCGCCATCGGCGCTCCCGGAAAAGGCCGGCAGTCCTTGCCGGCTGCCTTCCGTTCTTTCCGCGGCCGGGAGTCCGGCCGCGGCGCCGACCCCGTCCCGGCGCGACCGCGGGTCGGGTTGGCGGCCGGACGGCCCGCCGGACCCGTAAAGCTGACCGAGCACCCGCGCCAGTTCCGTCGCCTTGCCGTTCTCCACCGGCCGGATGAAAATCTTCCGTCCAGGTCCCTCGGCGGCAACGTCGATGCGCTCGATCCAGCGCTTCACGTACTGCCACGCGGCCTCGCTGTAGGCGATGATCAGGAGCTGATCGATCCGTGGCAGCGGCAGGAACCGGGCGGCGAAGTTGTCCTCCTGCGCCGCGGAGGCCGCGAACAGCTTCATGGCCGCCGACATCTCCCGCGCAAGCTCCCGAGCCGACGCTGCCTTGGGTCGGTAAAGCTCCATGCGGGTCCCGGCAAAGACCTGGACGTCGATCAGATCCCTGATTTCCGCCAGACGTCGGATGTTTGACGGCAGATCGACAAGTACCAGATAGTTGCCCCGCACATGTTCGAGAATCGAAGCCCCCTTGCCCATGAACGGCGTCAGCAACCGCTTCATGGCGCTCGCCGGGAGAAACCGCACGGGAAGGACGTGCATGGCCAGACCGGGGCCCTTCGCCGCGCCCGGACGGGCCAACCCGGAACCCTTCGCGATGGAAGTGATGCGGTACAGGTTCCCTCGCTTGACGGCGACGGCGCCATGGATTCGAAGGAGTTCGTGGAAGATCGGCAACAGGTCGTCCCGCCGTACCGGGTGGCCGCTGAACAGCGTAACCATGCCCCCGACGTCCTTGTCGATGGTGTAGTTGAGCCGCAGGTGCCGCGCCAGGAGGTGGATGACCTCCACGAGGTCGGCGCCGTCGAAGTTCAGGGTCACCGTCCCGGCGCCCCCGGCGGGACCGATGGGCGCAACGGCCCCCGACGGGCCGGTTTCCGAAACGGGCGGGCGCAAAGAGGCGCCCTGGCCCATCACCGGAGCCTCCCAGAGATGAAGACCCACGATCAACGAGGCGACAACCTTCAGGGCTTTTGCGGTCATGCCTTGTAGGGGACGCAAATTTCGGACCGGTTCCGATACGGTCCGTGATCGGGAGACAGAAGGGACGGCGATAGCGAATTTTCGCTCTCGCGAATTCCTGCGGCGCAAGCTCCTAGGAACCCAGGCCGAGCAGATTGAACTTGACCGAGTAAAGCGTGCGATCCGGGTTGGTGTGCCTGTCGACCGAAACCGCGAAGGTCCAACACTCGCACTCGGAAAGATACTTGATGCTCCCCCGGTTGCGCGTCATCCGGCCCGCTTCGCCGTCGTAGCTGCCGTCGTAGAGCCACAGGATCTGGTCGGTCAAACGCAACAGGGCATCGGCCTGCAGGCCGTTCAACGGATCCCGTTGCTCGCACCGGCTGTCCCCCGGACAGTCGGCGGCGGGGTTGAGATTGGCGTCCCCGGCGAGCGGCGCAAGCGGATTCTCCCTTATGTGGAGGTAACGCAGCGAAAGGCGGTTGGGGCGCGCGAAGTCCCTGTCGGCGACTCCTGTCTCGATGGGCGCGGCCGCCGACACGGAGAACCCGAGCGCCGCTTGCTGGAGATTCCACGGCCCCGGGTCCAGGCCCGCGGCGGCATCGACGTCGAGGTTCCTGGCGGGGCTGAAGCGGACGTCCACGTCCACATCGGACAGGTCGTCCCGTCCCTCGCGCGACCGGTCTATGTCGAAGTTCGTGGCCACCCGGGCGACGGCCAACTGACGCATCGCCACGCGTTCGGCGGCGGCGGCGCGCCCGGACGTCCCCCAGAAACGATTGGTCAACGAGGCCGTGAGCACGTTGCGGCGGTTGATCCGATCGATGCCGTCCCAGATGGGGAGCCTGCTCTGGTCCGTATGCGGGATAAACAGGTACTCGACCGCCGGCTCCACCACGTGCCGTATCCGGCTCCACGCGTCCCCGTTCAACTCATAGGCGCGGCTCAGCGAGGTGGCCAGGCGCCCGCGGACCTCCAGCAACTCCCGGGAACTGTTGCGCGGGAACTTGCCGCTGAAGCCGTCCTGCTCCGCGTCGAACCTGCCCTCCACCGTGTCGAGCCGGTACAGGGTCTCGCGCAGCGCAACGCTGGTGGCGAGCCTGAAGTGACGGCCTAGCGTCACCGGCCAGGTCAACTCCGGCCTGATATCCACTCTCAGACCGTCGGCGCGCTTCTCGCGCACGAAATTCGTCAGCTGCACGTTCCAGCCGAAGTCGAGCCGGTTGTCAAGCGGACGGGCGCCTGTGAAGGAGAGGTGGGGCATCCGGTGCAGCGTGTGCCTTCGCGGCTGGACCAGATCCTGCTGGTAGTCCAGCAACCCCTGGAGCGTCATGCCCGACTCATGCCGATAGAACCCGAGCCGCGACGCGCTGTAACGGCTCGTACGGGCAAGCCGTCTCGCATCGGAGCCGAGGTCGGAGAACTCCAGCAACTCGCGCGTCACCAGGCTGTCGCTGTAGAGCGCCACGTCGCTGAAGGTGGTCCACGGGCCGCGCTGGCGATGCGTCAGCATGGCGCTCCAGCGGTCCTCGGGAATCTCGGGATCGGCGATCCGCTTGTTCGCTACCACCCGGGTGTCGCGCATCTTCTCGCTGAAGTAGGCGACGTCCAGGCGCCCGGCGGCCGCACGGTTGAGCACCGTGCGGTACTGCCCCGCCACGCCAAGGCGTGTCTTGGACTCCGAGACGATGTTGAGCGTCGCATCGTTGCTCTTGTCCAGCGCCCAGAAGAAGGGCTGCCGGTACAGCAGCCCGTTCTCGTCGGACCAGCCGACGGAAGGGAAGAGCAGCCCGGTGGTGCGTTGCGATTGATGGGGAACGGACACGTAGGGCAGGTAGAGGACGGGAACGTCGTAGACATAGAAGGTGGCGTCGTCCGCCTCCACATCGCCTTCCCCGCTCAGCCGGAGCTCCCGGGCGCCGATGCGCCACGGAGACGTTCCGGTCTCGCAAAAGCAGGTGGTGAAAAGCCCGTCCTCGACCGTGTAGACCTGTCCGGGGAATTTCTCCAGCCGGCTTCCGCTGAAGCTGATACGGCCTTCCTCGATGAACACCTCGCCGTCGAGAATCGTGGCCGTCTCGTCCCTCAGGTTCATCTCGAGCCGCGACGCCGTCAGCCGGTACCGCGGATCACGGAGAGTTACCGAGCCCTCGGCGCGCAGCGTTTGCGCCGACCGGCGGACATCCACGGCATCGGCTCCGAAGACGGTCTGTCCCTGCCGTACCTCCACGTTGCCCCGGACCTCGATGGTGTCGCCCCCCTCGCTCACCTGAATGGACTCGCCGGCCAATACCTCGACCCGCTCCGTATCGCCTTCGGATTGGGCCTGCGCCACGGCGACGGGCCACGGGAGGCACCACGCCAGCAGCAGCCACGTCAGGGTCCGGATGTTTGATTTCGATCGAAGCATGTCTTGACCGCCACATTCACTGGGCTATCGTGATCGCGCCGCCAGTTCAAGGACCTTGCCGCGGACCGCGCCCACGAGATAGAGGGAGCCGGCCACGAGAACCGGATCGTTCCGCCGGCGCCGGTCGGCCGCGAGCCGCGAAATGGCGGCAACCGGATCGTCCGCCGTGGTTGCCGGCAGTCCCGCGGGCACGGCCGAAAGCAACGAACGCGGGTCGGCCCCTCTCCCGGACGGGACCCGCGTCAACACCACCTCCCTGGACACCGCGCACAGCGCGGCAAGCATTGCCGGCCAGTCCTTGTCCACCATGCTGCCGAACAGCAACCGGACCTTCCCGCAGCCCGGGAGCCTCCGGATCTCGCCGACGAGCGCCTCCACCGCCCCAAGGTTGTGTGCGCCGTCCAAGATGACCGCCGGGCGCCCGGACACCCTCTCGAACCGGCCCGGCCAAGCCACCGCCGCCAGACCGGAACGAATCGACTTCTCCCGGACGGGCAACACCGGCCTCAACGCCTCGAGGGCGGCCAGGGCCACTCCCGCATTGTGTCGTTGATACTCCCCTCGCAACCCCAGGTCCAGCCCCTGCAGCGACCATTCCGGTCCGCGATAGTCGAACGAGCGGTGGTCACGGGCGGCGACGGAGAAGTCCCTGGCCCAATGAAGCACCGCGACGCCGGCGGCCCGCGCCACCCCGTTCACCGCCCGCTTCGCCGCGGGAGACAGGGCGCCGCACACCAGCGGAACCCCCGCTTTGACGATGCCGGCCTTTTCCCGGGCAATGGAGCCGATGCGGCTGCCAAGGAAACGCTCGTGGTCCCGTGAAATGGTGGTGATGACGGTGACATCCGGCCGCACCACGTTGGTGGCGTCGAGCCGTCCCCCGAGACCCACCTCCACCACCGCGGCCTCCACCCCCTCCCGGGCGAAGTGCAGGAACGCCATCACGGTGGCGAACTCGAAGAACGTGAGACAGACGGCCGCCCGCCGCATGCGCCCGGCGATCTCCCCGACGAAGGCCGTCACCGAGGCCTGGCTGATGCGCCGCTTGCCCACGCGGATCCTCTCGGGGAAGGCGGACAGGTGCGGCGAGGTGTAGAGTCCCGCGCGGTAGCCCGCCGCGGACAGCACCGAGTGGACCATCGCGGCCGTGGAACCCTTGCCGTTGGTTCCGGCGACATGGCAGACCTTGAACCGGTGCTGCGGGTTGTCGAACAACGACAACGCCCGAGCCACCCGCTCGAGCCGGAGATCGATCTCGGCGCCGCGGAGGTTGTAAATGAGATCAAGGCTTTTCTTATAGGAAGTCACGGGACCAGGGCGGGGGCGGGTTCGAACCCGCCCCCGCGTCATTCCGCCTTGGCTGCCGCGATGAAGTCTTTCATGCGCTGGGGATCCTTGCGGCCCGGCGCCGCCTCGACTCCCGAGCAGACGTCCACGCCGAAAGGCCTCAACTCACGCACCGCCTCGCTCACGTTGCCTATATCGAGACCGCCCGCAAGGATCACGGGGCGGGCCATGGGAACGGTCAACCATTCCCAGGCGAAGGTGGATCCCGACCCCCCGAACCCGGGGCTCCAGGAGTCCAGGAGGTAATAGTCCGCCGGATACTCGCCGATCTCCCCGAGGGTCTCCTCATCGCGCACCCGGAACGCCTTGATGACCTTGAGCGGCCAGCGACTGCAATAGTCCCGCGCCTCATCGCCGTGGAACTGCACGGCCGTGAGCCCGGCGCTTCCCCCGGAGCGGCACGTCCGGAGCACCGACTTCACGTGCTGCCGGGTCTCGTTGACGAAGAGCCCGGCGGCGCAGATCCCGGCCGGCAACTCCCCGAGGATCCGCGCGGCCTGCTCGGGCGGAAGGTACCTCGGGCTGGGCGGGTAGAAGTTGAACCCCAGCGCGTCGGCGCCGTAATCCACCGCCCTCAACGCGTCGCCGGCGCTGGTGACGCCGCAGATCTTAACCTTGACCATGGTGTTGGGCCGCGCCGGCCGCCCCCAGCAGCTCGGCGAGTCTGGCGCCGGGATCCCCGGCGCGCATGAGCGTTTCGCCGACCAGGAAGACCCGGGCGCCGGAAGCCTCCAGCCGTTCCACATGCCCGACGTCCTTGATGCCGCTCTCGCACACCGGCAACACATGGGGCGGGATCCTGGGCAGCAGCGCTTCCGCGACCCCGAGGTCCACCTGGAAGGTCCGCAAGTCGCGGTTGTTGATGCCGACCATGCTCGCGCCGACTCCGAGCGCCGCCTCCAGCTCCAGCTCCGTATGCACCTCCACCAGCACGTCCAGGGAAAGCGCCCGGGCCTCGGCGTGGAGCGCCGCCAACTCGCCTTCGTCCAGGAGCGCGGCGATGAGGAGCACGGCGTCGGCGCCGAAACTCCGGGCTTCCGTGAGCTGGTAGGCGTCTACCACGAAGTCTTTTCTGAGAAGCGGCAGGGAGACCTCCGCGTGGATGTCGGACAGATAGCGGAGGGAACCGTCGAAGAACCGTTCCTCGGTCACCACGGAAAGGGCGGTGGCGCCGTTGGCCTGATAACCGGAGGCGATGCCCACCGGGTCGAAGTCCTGGCGAATCACGCCTTGGGAGGGCGAGGCGCGCTTGACCTCGGCAATGATGTGGCGTCCGGGTCTCGACAGGGATTCCAGAAACCCCCGCGGGTTCCGGCGATACAACGGACTGTCCTTCAGCGCCTCCACCGGATGCGCCCGCCGGCGGGGATCGAGTTGTGAACGCACGTGGGCGACAATCCGGTCGAGGATGTCGTTTCTCATGGGGATGCCACCGTCATGACGCATGGGTGAGCCGGATCAGGTGTTCGAGCTTTCCCAGAGCCGCCCCGGAATCGATGCACTCCCGGGCCAGGCCGATGCCCTCGGCGATGGTTTCCGCCCGTTCACTGACGCACAGCGCCGCGCCGCCATTGAGCACCACCACGTCCCGGGCGGGACCCGGCTCCCCCTTCAGGACCGCCGTCACGATGGCGGCGCATTCCGCCGGATCCGTCGCGGCGAGCCGTGCCGCGGGCTGCTTCTCGAAGCCGAAGTCTTCGGGGTCGAGGGTGTAGCGGGCGACGGCGCCGTCCTTCCATTCAGCGACGGCGGTGGGGCCTCCGAGAGAGATCTCGTCGAGGCCTTCCTCGCCGTGGACCACCATGGCCCTCTCGCTTCCGAGGTTCCCGAGGACCTGCGCCACCATCTCGATGAGCGTGCCGTCGTAGATGCCCATGAGTTGACGGCTGGCCCTGGCGGGGTTGGTCAGAGGGCCGAGCAGATTGAAGATGGTCCGTATGCCCACCTCCCGGCGCGGCGCCGCGGCATACTTCATGGCCCCGTGCATCGCCGGCGCGAAGAGAAAGCCGATCCCGACCTCCCGCAGGCAACGCTCCACCATCTCCTTGGGCACGTCGATCTTCACGCCCAAGGCGCCCAGCACGTCCGCGCTGCCCGAGCCGCTGGATACGGCTCGATTGCCGTGCTTGGCCACGGTAACGCCGGCGGCCGCCACCACGAAGGCCACCGTGGTGGAGATGTTGAACGTGTTCTTGCCGTCACCACCGGTGCCGCAGGTATCCAGCACGCAACCGTCGCCCGCGTCCACGTGCAACGCCTTCTCCCGCATGACCCGGGCCGCGCCGGTCACTTCCTCCACGGTCTCGCCCTGGATTCGCAGCGCCGTCAGGAACGCCCCCACCTGGATCGGGGTGGCTTCGCCCGTCATGACCTGGTTCATGACATCCACCATTTCCTGTTCGGTGAGGTTCGAGCCGCCCACCAACCGCGCTATCGCCTGCTGGATGTTCATTGGTTCCTCGTGATCATCGCGTTCTTGTAGTCCTGGGTCTTGAGTCGCTGGAGGGCGACCAAGGCTTCCTGGCGAGTGCCGTACCGCCCTACCCGGACCCTGTAGAACGTCTTCCCGCTGAGCTCACCGGAGGTTACGTAGGCTCGATGTCCGCGCTTCATGAGCTCCGCCGCCATGCTGTCGGCGGTGACGCGGGTTCGATGAGCGGCGATCTGCACGGTCCAGGGAGGCTGTGTCGGAGGGGTTTTCGCTGGCGGCGTGGGCGTGACGTCCGGCCGGGGCTCGGGCTTCGTCAACGTTTCGTAGAAGGTGATGTGGTCATCCTTCCTGGCTTCGGAGTTGACCGGAACCTTGGCCGCCTCCTCCTCCCGCTGCAGGATCTTCCGCTCCTCGATATTCTGCCCGATCAGGATGCCGAGAAAGAAGATAACGACCGACGCAATGCCGAAAAGGACGGTAACGGTGACGAGCTGCGCGCGGCTGAAGTAGACACGGCCGCCGTCCGTCGACTTTCGATGGTTGAGCATATACGCCAATCGGTTCCGAACTGACACCAGCGCGGTAAACCGTTCGGGCCGTTTCCCGGACTTCGTTGCGGCAACAGAGTGGTGTGACGAACGCCGGAGCCCGCCTCTAGGCGGTCGAGGCCGGCCGGTTCTCGGCGGTATGGTCCGCCGCCGTCTCTTCCCCGGCCTCGGACGATAGCAACTCGATGACGGAAAGCGGCGCCGCATCGCCGCGTCGACGTCCCACCTTGACGATCCTGGTATAACCACCGTTGCGATCCTGGAAGCGCGGCCCGAGCTCGTTGAACAACCGCGCGACCACGGCCTTGTCCTGCACGAACCCCAGCGCCCGACGGCGAGCATGCAGGCTGCCGTCCTTGCCGAGGGTGATGAGCCAATCAGCCCAACGCCGCAACTCCTTGGCCTTGGCATCGGTGGTGGTGATGCGGTCGTGGCGCAGCAGCGACGTGGTCATGTTGCGCAACATGGCCAGCCGGTGGCTGGGACTGCGATTCAGCTTTCTGCCTTTCTTCAGGTGCCGCATGGCCTACGCTGTCTCCTTCTGCTCGTCCTGTTTCCGGCTCTCGAGCTCTTCGCGGCTGGGGAAGTGGTCCAGTCTCATGCCCAGCTCCAAACCCAGCTCGCCGAGCAGCTCCTTGATCTCGTTCAGGGACTTGCGTCCGAAGTTCTTGGTCTTGAGCATGTCCTGCTCGGTCTTCTGCACCAGTTCGCCGATGTACTTCAGATCGGCGTTCTGCAAGCAATTCTGCGCCCTGACGGAGAACTCCAGGTCCTCCACCGCGCGGAAGAGATTCTCGTTGAGCGGCGAGGCTTCCGCATCCGTTTCGTTCTCCGAAAGCTGCGGCCCCTCCTGGAAATTGATGAAGATGTCGACCTGGTCCTGCAGAATCCGGGCCGCGTGGGCCAGCGCATCCTCGGGCTTCTCGCTCCCGTCCGTCCAGACCTCGATCACCAGACGATCATAGTCCGTGCGTTGGCCGACCCGGGCGTTGGTCACGGTGAAGTTCACCTTGCGGATGGGAGAGAAGACCGCGTCCATGAAGATCGTGTCCACGGGCTGTTCCTCTTCCCGATTGCGTTCCGCCGGCACGTACCCCTGGCCCATCCGCACCACCAGCGAGGCGTTCAGCCGTCCCTCTTTCGAAAGCGAAGCGATGTGATGCTCCGGATTGAGGATCTCCACTTGCGGGCCGCAGATGATGTCCTTGGCCAGCACTTCTTCCGGGCCCGACGACTCGATGCGGATGACCTCCCGCTCGGAGTCGTGGAGTTTCAGCCGCACCTCCTTCAGGTTCAGAATGATATCGGTCACGTCCTCCGTGGCGCCCGGGATGGTGGAGAACTCGTGCAGGGCGTCTTCCAACTGCACCGAGGTAATGGCCGCGCCCCTGAGCGACGACAGCAGGATTCGCCGCAGGCTGTTGCCGATGGTCTGGCCGAAACCCCTCTCGAAAGGCTCGCCGACGAACTTGCCATAGGTCGAGGTCAGGTTCTTCTCGTCGACCTCGATGGCGTCCGGTTTGATCAGTTCGCTCCAATGCTTCTGCATAGGGTCTCCAACACCGCCGAAGGGCTACTTGGAATACAACTCGACGATGAGCTTCTCGTTGATGGGCGTGGTGATGTCACCGCGGCTCGGCAGCACCCTGACGGTCCCGGAAAAGCTCTCCTGGTTCAACTCGATCCAGTCCGGCACACCGCGCCGCTGGGCGCCTTCCATGGCGGTCATGACCCGCTCCGACTTGCGGCTCTTCTCCGCCACCGCGACGACGTCCCCGACTCCCACGCGATACGAGGGAATCGTCACGCGCCGTCCGTTGACGAGAACGTGACCGTGCCGCACCAGCAGGCGGGCATCCCCCCTGGAACACGCGAATCCGAGTCGATACACGACGTTGTCAAGCCGTCTCTCCAGGATCACCAGCAAACTCTCGCCGGTGATGCCACGGGACTTCTCGGCCGTCTCGAAGCTGCTCCTGAACTGTTTCTCGAGCAGCCCGTACATGCGCTTGACCTTCTGCTTCTCCCGCAACTGCAGGCTGTATTCGGAGAATTTGAGCCGGCGCTGGCCGTGTTGACCCGGGGGATAGTTGCGCCGCTCGATGGCGCACTTGTCCGTGTAACATCGATCGCCCTTGAGAAACAGTTTCAAATTCTCTCGCCGGCAGAGCCGGCAAACCGGACCATGGTACCTGGCCATCTGACTATCTCCTCTCAGACCCGCCTGCGCTTGGGCGGCCGGCAGCCGTTATGGGGAATCGGCGTCACGTCCTTGATCAGGCTGATGTTCAACCCGGCCGACTGAAGCGACCTCAGGGCCGACTCCCTGGCCGAGCCCGGTCCGCGCACGTAAACCTGGATCGAGTGCATTCCGTGGTCCATGGCCTTGCGCGCCACGTTGTCCGCCGCCTGCTGCGCGGCGAAAGGCGTGCCCTTGCGGGATCCCTTGAAGCCGATGGCGCCGGCGCTTGACCACGCGACCACGTTCCCCTGCGTGTCCGAGATCGTGATGATCGTATTGTTGAAGGTGGAATGGATGTGCGCCACCCCCTCGGCGATGTTCTTCCGTCCGCGCCGTTTTCTCGGCGCCCTCGCGTCACGCGCTTTCTTAGCGGCCTGAGCCATGGATGCTCCTGTTCTGGTTTGGGCCTAACCCTTCGACGGCGGCTTCTTCTTGCCGGCGATGGCCCGCCGGGGACCCATCCGGGTGCGCCCGTTGGTATGCGTACGCTGCCCCCTGACCGGGAGCCCGCGCCGGTGCCTGAGGCCCCGATAGGAGCCGATGTCCATGTGGCGCTTGATGTCCATGGTGACGTCGCGCCTCAGGTCGCCCTCGACCTTCATTTCCTGGTCGATGATCCGCCGTATCACCACGACCTGATCATCGGACAAGTCATCGGACTTGAGCTGGAACGATATTCCCGCTTCCTTGAGGATGTTCCGGGACGTGGTCGCGCCGATGCCATAGATGTAGGTCAGCGCCACTTCCATCTGCTTGTTCTTGGGCAGATCCACCCCAGCAATACGTGCCATGAGTCCTTCCTCCCGTAGGGGCGGGGTTCAAACCCGCCCGTGTCCCGCACCCGCGGGGGCGCGAAATCGTTCCGGCTAGCCCTGCCGCTGGGCGTGCTTGCGGGTGACACAGATGACCCGCACGACCCTGTTCCTTCGAACGATCTTGCACTTGTTGCAAATCTTCTTGACCGACGCTCTTACTTTCACATCCGACCTCGTTGTCCTTCCCGGAGGAGCCGCGGCGCGGACGGGTTTGAAACCCGCCCCTACAGGCGGCTCAGCACGTAAGGCCCGTTTTCGGTAACGGCGATGGAGTGCTCGAAGTGGGCCGCGAGACTCCGATCCCGGGTGATGGCGGTCCAGCCGTCGTCCAGGATGCTGATTTCCTTCTTCCCGGCGTTGACCATGGGTTCGACCGCCAGGACCATACCCGCCCGCAGGCGGCATCCCTTGCCCGCGTCGCCGTAGTTGGGCACGGGGGGTTCCTCGTGCAGCTTCCTGCCGATGCCGTGTCCCACGAACTCCCGGACCACCGAGTAACCGGAACGCTCCGCGATCTCCTGTATGGCGTTCCCCAGGTCTCCCAAGCGGTTGCCTTCGCGCAGCATCTCGATGCCCTCGTCCAGCGCCGTCTCGGTCACCCGCATGAGACGTTCGGCCTCGCTGCTCACCCGGCCCAGGCCCACCGTCACGGCCGAGTCGCCGTAGAAACCCTCGTACACCACCCCGAAGTCCATCCCCAGGATGTCCCCTTCCTTGAGTATACGGTCCGAGGGGATGCCGTGGACGATCTCCTCGTTGACCGACGTGCACAGGCTGTGCTCGAACACCCTGCCGGCAACGGCATAGCCCTTGAATGCCGGCTTGGCCCCCTTCTCGTAGGTCAGCCGCTCCGCTACCTCGTCCAGCTCCAGGGTGGTCATGCCCGGCTCCACCAGCTCCTTGAGCGACTCCAGCACCTCCGCCACGATGACGCTGGCCCGGCGCATGGTCTCTATCTCGGCCCGGGACTTGAGATAAATCATTGGAGGATCACCTCGGCCGTGTCCGGCGCTCCTCAACCCCTCCGGCCACGGATGCGCCCCCGCCTCATGAATCCCTCGTAGTTCCTGGAGATCATGTGGGTCTCCATCTGCGAGACGGTATCCAAGGCGACGCCCACCACGATCAGCAGCGCGGTTCCGCCGAAAAAGAACGGCACGTTGAACTGCGAGATCAAGATCGTCGGCAGCAAGGCCACCAGCGACAGGTAGACGGCGCCGCCCAGCGTGATCCGCGACAACACCCGGTCGATGAACTCCGCGGTCCGCTTGCCCGGACGGATCCCCGGCACGTAACCGCCGTACTTCCGCATGTTCTCGGCCACATCCACCGGGTTGAACACCACCGCGGTGTAGAAGTAGCAGAAGAACATGATCAAGCCGACATAGAGCAGGTCGTGCAGCCAGCGTCCCGGCGCCATGGAGCCCGCCAGCGTCTGCGCCCAAGGGTTCTGGACGAACTGGGCGACGGTGGCAGGAAAGATGAGCACCGACGAAGCGAAGATCACCGGGATGACGCCGGAGGTGTTGATCTTGAGCGGCAGGTGAGATGTTTGTCCGCCGTACATCCTCCGTCCCACCACCCGTTTGGCGTACTGCACCGGTATCCGCCGTTGTCCCCGCTCCATGAAGATGATGACGCCCACCACCAGCACCACGAAGAGCACCAGAAGGATCACGAAGAAGATGCTCAGCTCGCCCTCGCGCACGAACTGGAACGTCGACGTCACCGCCGACGGAAGCGCCGCGACGATGCCGGCGAAAATGATCAGCGATATGCCGTTGCCGATCCCCCGCTCCGTAACCTGCTCGCCGAGCCACATGATGAAGGCGGTTCCCGAGGTCAGCGTCAGCACCGTCATGAGGCGGAAGTTCCAGCCCGGCTCCAACACGATGGCTTCGCCGTTGGGACCACGGGTGCCTTCCAGGCCGAAGCTGATCATCATGCCCTGGATGACCGAGAGCACGATGGTGCCGTATCGCGTGTACTGCGTGATCTTCTTGCGCCCGACGTCGCCCTCCTTCGACAGCCGTTCCAGATAGGGAAAGACCACCGTCAGGAGCTGCAAAATGATGGACGCGCTGATGTAGGGCATGATGCCCAGCGAGAAGACCGAGAACTGCTCCAGCGCCCCACCCGAAAACAGGTTGAAGAGGCCGAAGATGGTACCCTCGACCTGGGCGAAGAACGCCGCCAACCCCTCGCGGTCGATACCCGGTGTCGGTATGGCGACGCCTACGCGGTAGACCGCGAGCATCGCCAGAGTGAACAGGATACGCCGCCGGAGCTCCGGTATGCGGCCAGCGCTCTGAAAACCTTCAAGCATGCGACAGGATTTCTACCCGGCCTCCCGCGGCCTCGATCTTCTCCACGGCGCTGCGGGAAAAGCCATGGGCCTTCACCGTCAGCGGCCTGGACAACTCTCCGCGGCCCAGGATCTTCACCAAGCCCTTGCCCGCCAATCCCGCGGCCCGCAACGATTCGGGCGAAACCTCCTGACCCGCGTCGAACCTGTCGAGCCCGTCGAGGTTGACGGGGGTGTAGCTGGTCCTGAAAGGGTTGTGGAAACCGCGCTTGGGCACGCGCCTCGTGAGCGGCATCTGGCCGCCCTCGAAACCCGGCCTGACGCCGCCGCCGGAGCGCGAGCCCTGGCCCTTGTGTCCGCGGCCGGCGGTCTTGCCCGTGCCGGAGCCCATGCCCCTGCCCACGCGCTTCCTGGCGCGCCGGGTGCCCTTCGCGGGCCGTAGCTCACGCAGATCCATGAACGGCTCCTTTTGGTGTCCTGTCCCGACAGGGCATCTACCGAATCTCCGCCAGCGGCTTCCCGCGCAAGTCCGACACCTCTTGAGGCGACTTCAGATTCTTGAGGGCCTCGAAGGTGGCCTTGACGAGGTTGTGCGGGTTGTTGGAGCCGATGCACTTGCTCAGGACGTTGGGAATGCCGGCCGCTTCAACCACGGCCCGTACCCCCGCGCCCGCGATCACGCCGGTGCCGGGCGCGGCGGGCTTCAGCAACACGTGCCCGGCGCCGAAACGTCCCGTGACCTCGTATGGAATGCTGTCATCCACCAGCGGCACCCGCAGCAGCGTCTTCTTCGCGTGCTCGACTCCCTTGCGGATGGCCTCGGGCACCTCGTTGGCCTTGCCCAGGCCGTATCCCACCACCGAGGCTTCGTCACCCACCACCACCAGCGCGTTGAAGCTGAACCTCCGTCCGCCCTTGACCACCTTCGCCACGCGGCTGATGTGGATGACCTTCTCCTTCAACTCCAACCCCTGCGCATCGACTCGTTCCAAGACAACCCCCGGATCAAAAAACGAGGCCGGCCTCTCGTGCCGCCTCGGCCAGCGCCTTTACCCGTCCGTGAAAGAGAAACCCGTTCCGGTCGAACACCACCCGGGAGATCCGCTTCTCCCCGCACCGTTCCGCGATCTGCCGGCCGACCTCCTTGGCCGCGTCGACTCCCTTGCTCTCCTCGGAACCCGCGGCCGGTTTCGACACCGTCGAAGCGCTCGCCAGGGTGACCCCGCTCTCGTCGGAAATGACCTGCGCGTAGATATGCCTGGAGCTCCGGTACACGCACAGCCGGGGACACGAGTCGCTTCCCGTGATTAGCTTCCGTACGCTCCGCTGCCGCCGCTTGCGGCTCACGACCTTCTTGCTCGTCAACATGGCCCCACCCGATTCCGTTGGTTCAACCTGCCGCCCCGCCCATGGCCTTGCCGGCCTTCCGCTGGACGAGCTCGCCCTGATACCGGATGCCTTTGCCCTTGTACGGCTCCGGAGGACGGAACCGCCGCACCTCGGCCGCCGTCTGGCCCAGCACCTGCTTGTCATGACACTCGAGGGTGATCACGGTCAGCCGTTCCACCGAAGCGGACACGCCGGCCGGCAGGGGATAGACGATGGGATGCGAGAACCCCAGCGTCAGGTGCAGAGACCCTTCCTTGAACTCGGCCCGGTAGCCGACCCCGTTGATTTCCAGCACTTTCCTGAAGCCTTCGCTGACCCCCTCGACCATGTTGGCGAGGAGCTTCCGGGTAAGCCCGTGCAGCGCCCTGACGGTCTTGGTTTCGTCGTTCCGGCGGACGTGCAGCCGATCACCGTCCACCTCCACCGTGACGCCCTGCGGCACGCTGTGGGTCAGCGTACCCTTGGGACCCTGCACCTGCACTTCGGCGCCCTGAAAATCGATCTTGACCGTTCCGGGCACGACAATCGGCAATTTTCCTACACGTGACACGAAGGACTCCTGGTGTGCAGGCCACTAGCTGACGGAACAAAGCAACTCGCCGCCGACCTTGGCCTTTACCGCTTCCCGATCCACCACGATCCCCTTCGGCGTGGACAGGATGTGGCTGCCCAGGCCCTTGCGAACCGGATGGATGTCCTTGTAGCCCAGATACACGCGCCGGCCCGGCCGGCTGACCCGTTTCAACTCGCTCATCACCGGGCGGTGTTCCCGGTCGTACTTGAGGTGGATCCGAAGGGTATCCTGGACCTGGCCATCCACCGTGACGCGCCGGAACTGTTTCACGTACCCTTCCTCCACCAGCACCTTCACGATGCTCTCCTTGAGACGGGACCACGGGACGTCGACGGTCTCGTGTTTCGCCATCCCGCCGTTCCGCATCCGCGTCAGCAAATCCGCAATTGGATCGGTCATGCTCATTCGAGACTGCGCCTCCTACCAGCTTGCCTTGATGACCCCGGGAATCTCTCCCCGGCGGGCGTAGAGCCGAAGGCAGATCCGGCACATCCGGAAACGGCGATAAAACGCCCTGGCCCTGCCGCAAAGCGGACAGCGGTTGTACTGACGAACCTTGAACTTCGGCGTTCTCTCCGACTTGATGCGAAGACACTTCTTAGCCACTTGTAGTACCCCCGTCGCCGGCGAACGGCAGTCCGAGATGCTTCAGCAAGGCCCTGCCCTCCTCGTCGGTGCGGGCGGTGGTCACGATGGACACCGTCAGGCCGTGTACCCGCTCCACCGACTCCGGTCTCACTTCCGGGAAGATGCTCTGCTCGCGAATTCCCAACGAGTAATTGCCGCAGCCATCGAAAGACCGCGCCGGGACGCCCTTGAAATCCCTCACCTGCGGAAGGGCCACCTGTATCAGGCGATCCAGGAACTCGTACATCCGCTGACGGCGCAGCGTCACCATGCATCCGATGGGATTGCCGCGGCGCAGCTTGAAGTTGGAGATGTCCTTCCGGGCCCGGGTCACCACCGGCCGCTGGCCGCTGATGGCCGCCAGTTCCGCCACCGCCGAGTCCAGCAGCTTGGCGTTCTGCACCGCTTCACCGATGCAGACGTTGATGGAGACGTTCTTCAGACGCGGCACCTGGAGCCGGTTGCGATAGCCGAAGTCCGCCATCATGGCCGGCACGGTCGCCTCATTGTATTTCTCTTCGAGCCTTACCATCGTTCCATTCCATTCCGCGGGCCCGCGACGGGTGTCAGCCCAGTCCCTCGCCGCAACGCCGGCAGACGCGTATCTTCTGACCGTCCGCGAGGATCTTGTATCCCACCCGGACCGGGGCGTTGCACGGGTCGCACATGATCATGACGTTCGAGACGTGAATCGAGGCTTCCTTCTCCACGATGCCGCCGGGCTGCTGCGCACTGCGGGGTTTGGAATGGCGCTTGACGAGATTCACCCGCTCGATGAACACGC
This sequence comes from uncultured Binatia bacterium (SeqCode), assembly GCA_965215605.1. Lineage (GTDB taxonomy): Bacteria > Desulfobacterota > Binatia > UBA9968 > JAJDTQ01 > JAJDTQ01. The sequence continues at coordinate 1,312,491 of OZ244070.1, forward strand.
GGCTCTTCTTGGGCAGCACCTTGATGATCTTGCCGGTCTTCCCGCGTTCCTTCCCGGCCACCACCATCACGTTGTCATCTTTGTGGACGAACAGGCTCATAGCACCTCCGGCGCCAGCGAAACGATCTTCATGAAACGCTTCGCCCTGAGCTCCCGCGCCACCGGACCGAAGATTCGCGTACCCACCGGTTCCTTCTGGTTGTCGATCAGGACCGCCGAGTTGTTGTCGAAACGGATGTAGGAGCCGTCCACGCGACTGAGCTCCTTGGCGGTCCGCACCACCACGGCCCTGACCACGTTGCCTTTCGGTACCTTGGAATTGGGCATGGCCTCCTTGACCGACACGACGATGACGTCGCCGACGCTGGCGTACTTCCGCCGGGTCCCTCCGAGCACCTTGATGCACTGGACCCTTCGGGCACCCGAGTTGTCCGCCACGTCCAGCACCGTCCCCACTTGTATCATCGCCTAAACCCCTGCGCTCTCAGGCGCCGCGGGGGCCTGCGAAACGGCAGCCTCGCCCGCGGCGGGACGATTCAAGACCCGGCTCACGCGCCAGCGCTTCTCGCGGCTCAGCGGCCGGCATTCGACGATCACGACCCGGTCTCCCACCCGGCACTGGTTGCGTTCGTCGTGGGCCTTCACCCGGGTCCGGCGTTTCAGGTATTTCTTGTAACGCGCATGAAGGACCGTCCGCTCCAACTCGACGACGACGGTCTTCTCCATCCGGTCGGTTCTGACGACCCCTTCACGCTGCTTGGTGACACCACGCTCACTCATGATCGCCTTCTTCTTTTGCCGGAGACCGGCGTTCCGAGAGCACCGTTTCCACCCGGGCCAGATCGCGCCGCGACTGCCGCAGCTTCATGGGGCTCTCCAGTTGGCCCGTGGCGCGCCGCAGCTTCAGGTGGAAGATCTCCTCCTTGCACTCCGTGCGCTTCCGGCTCAACTCGTCGGCACTCAGGTCTCGCAATTCCTTCGCCTGCATCAAGGACCCCGTTTACCGCTCTACGAACGCGGTGGCCAGACCGAGCTTTCGCGAGGCAAGCCGGAACGCTTCCCTGGCGGCGTCCCGCTGGACCCCTTCCATCTCGAACAACAGCTTGCCCGGCTTGATCACGGCGACCCACGCATGCAGAGGACCCTTGCCCTTGCCCATGCGCACCTCGGCAGGCTTGCGGGTGATGGGCTTGTCGGGAAAGACCCGGATCCAGACCTTGCCATGCCGTTTCAGGTAGCGCGTCAAGGCGACGCGGGCGGCCTCGATCTGACGCGCCGTGATGTAACCCCGGTCCACGGACTTCAGCCCGTAGTCGCCGAAGGAAAGGGTGGAGCCTCGCTGGGCGAATCCGCCCCTCCGACCCTTCTGCACCTTGCGGTACTTGATTCTTCTTGGTTCAAGCATGCTTCGCTCCGGCTATGGCACACGATGCCCTATAGCCCCAGAGAGGCCTTCTGCTGCTCTTCCTGCTTGGTCAGAATCTCGCCCCTGAAAATCCACGCCTTGACGCCGATAACGCCGTAGGTGGTCTTGGCCTCCGCCAGCCCGTAGCTCACGTCGGCCCGCAGGGTGTGCAGCGGAACGCGCCCTTCCCGGTACCACTCCGTGCGTGCGATCTCCTGCCCGCCCAACCGGCCGCCGCACTGGATCCGGATGCCCTGGGCTCCCATGCGCAACGCGCGGGAAACGCTTTCCTTCATGGCGCGGCGGAAGGCCACCCGACGCTCGAGCTGCAGGGCGACGTTCTCCGCCACCAACTGGGCGTCCAGGTCGGGCCGCCTCACCTCGTGGATGTTGATGAAGACCTCCCGCGGCGACAGTTTCCCCAACTCCTCCTTGAGCTTCTCGATCTCGGCGCCCTTCTTGCCGATGACGATACCCGGCCGGGCCGTGTGGATATTGATCTTGGCCTTGTTGGTAGCCCGTTCGATCTCGATCTTGGAGATGCCCGCATGATGGAGGCGTCCCTTGAGGAAGCTCTTGATCCTGAGATCCTCGTGCAGCAACTCCGGGTAGTCGTTGCCCGCGTACCACTTGGAGTCCCAAGTCTCGATGACACGCATGCGGAAAATCTTGGGGTGCGTCTTCTGTCCCATCTTGGTGTCCCTAGGCCCTTTCGTCGACCACTACGGTCAGGTGGCTCAAGCGTTTACGGATCCGGTTGGAGCGGCCCATTCCGCGCGGCATGAACCGTTTCCACATCCCGGCCTGGCCCACCTCGGCCCATTTGACGTACAACAGGTCCACGTCGACGCTCTGCGTGTTCTCGGCGTTGGCAACCGCCGACCGCAACGTCTTGGCCACGATGCCGGCGCAGCCCTTCGGCACGAACTTCAGGACCGTCAGCGCTTCCCCCACCGAGCGACCCCTTACCTGGTCCACCACGAGTCTCATCTTGCGGGGCGAGACTCGAGCGAACCTCGTGACAGCGCGCGCCTCCATAACCTATCTCCTCACGCCCCGGGCGTCTCCCCTGCGGTCTCCCGCGTGGCCGTGGAACGTGCGCGTGGGCGAGAACTCCCCCAGCTTGTGGCCCACCATGTTCTCGGTGACGAACACCGGAAGGAATTTCCGTCCGTTGTGGACCGCGATGGTGTGACCGATCATGTCCGGGGTGATGGTCGAGCGCCGGGACCACGTCTTGAGGACCCGCCTGACCTGCGACCGATTCATCTCGTCGATCTTGCGCATCAGGTGGTCGTCCACGAAAGGACCCTTCTTGATCGAACGAGCCATGTCTATCTTCCCTTCCTGCGCTTCACGATGTACTTGTCCGAAGGCTTGACGCCCCGTGTCCGGTACCCCTTGGTGGGTTTGCCCCAGGGCGTCTGCGGATGATTGCCCTTGGACCGACCCTCGCCGCCCCCGTGCGGATGGTCGACGGGATTCTTGGCCATGCCGCGGGTCACCGGCCGGCGGCCCATCCATCGGGACCGCCCCGCCTTGCCGTAGGTCACGTTCTCATAGTCGCTGTTGCCCACTTCGCCGATGGTGGCGCGACACTCGGAGCGGACGTTGCGCAATTCCCCGGACGGGAGCTTGAGAAGCGTGTAATTGCCCTCTTTCGCCATCACCTGGGCGGATCCCCCCGCGCTCCGGACGATCTGACCGCCCTTGCCGGCCTTGAGCTCGATGTTGTGCACCAGCGTCCCGGTGGGGATGTACCGCAACGGCAGGGAGTTGCCCGGCTGAATGTCGATGTCCTGATCGCCGGATATGATCCGGCTGCCGACCACCAGCTTGTCCGGGGCCAGGATGTAGCGCCGCTCGCCGTCGAGATAGCAGATGAGCGCCACCCGGGCGGACCGGTTCGGATCGTACTCGATGGCCTCGACCCGGCCGGCGACCCCCTTCTTGTCGCGCTTGAAGTCGATGAAGCGATAGCGCCGCTTGTGCCCGCCTCCGCGATGGTCCTTGGTGATCCTGCCCGCGTTGTTCCGTCCGCCGTGCCCCTTGAGCGGGCGCAGCAACGGCCGGTGCGGCGAGTCGCTGGTGATCTCGTCGAACCCGAAGCCCGTGGAAAAACGGCGCCCCGGAGAAGTCGGGCGGCGGTGCTTGATCGACATGGCCTACAACCCTTGTCCTTCTAACCCACACCGAAGAAGTCGATGCGGTCCCCTTCCTTCAGGGTGACGATCGCCTTCTTCCACAGCGGCAACCGTCCGGTGTTCCGGCCCACCCGGCGCACCTTGCCCAGGTAGCGCGCGGTCCGGACGTCCAGCACCGTGACCTTGAACAGCGTCTCAACCTCTTTGCGGATCTCGATCTTGTTGGCGTCCGGACGCACCTTGAAGGTCACTTGGTTGGACGACTCGGCCAGCATCGCGCCCTTCTCGGAGATCAGCGGAGCGAGAACCGTATCCCGAACGCCCCTCATTGCGAGAACCTCTCTTCTATCTTCTCCAGCGCTTCCCGGGTCAGCACCAGGTACTCGAACCGCAGCAGGTCGTACACGTTCAACCCCGCGACCCGCAACACCTTCACGTTGCGCAGATTGCGCGCGGACAACTCGATGTTCTCGTCTCTGCCGGCGATGACGAAAAGCGAGTTCCCCACGCCCAGCGCCGCCATCGCTTCGGCCATGAGGCGGGTCTTGATCCCGGTGACATCCTCGGGCTCCACCACCACGAGCTTCTCTTCCTGGCGCTTCAGGCTGAGCGCGGACAGCACCGCCTGACGGCGGGCTTTCTTGGGGATCCGGTAGGAATAGTCCCTCGGCATCGGCCCGAACACGGTGCCGCCGCCGACCCAGATGGGCGAACGGACGCTGCCGGCGCGAGCCCTTCCCGAACCCTTCTGGCGCCACGGCTTCCTGCCGCTGCCGCGGACCAGGCCGCGGGTCTTGGTGGACGCCGTGCCGGCGCGCCGGTTGTTCAACTGCATGACCACCGCCTGATGCAACAGGTGCGGCCGCACCGCCACGCCGAAAATGCTGTCCGGGAGATCCGGCTCGATCCTGCGAAATTCCATGCCCTACCCCTTGACCGCCTTGCGGACGAGGACCAACCCGCCATTGGAGCCCGGAATGGAGCCCTTGACCAGCAGCAGGTTCTCCCCGGGGCGGACCTCCACCACGCGAAGGTTCTGGATGGACACGCGCCCATTGCCCAAATGCCCGGCCATCCGCTTTCCCTTGAACACCTTGCCGGGATAGGAACGGTTCCCGATGGAGCCGCCGTGCCGGAAATACTCGTGGGTGCCGTGGGTGCGGGAGAACCCGCGGAAGTCCCAGCGTTTCATGACGCCGGCGAAGCCCCTGCCCTTGGAGGTGCCGGTGACGTCCACCAGATCCCCGGCCGCGACCAGATCCGTCACCGTGAGCTCCTGGCCCACCTCGTAGCCCGAGACATCGTCGACCCGGAACTCGCGAAGCACGCGGAAGGAACCCTTCTCCGCCTTGGCCATGTGGCCCCGCAGAGGACGGTTCACGCGCTGGTTCTTCTGGGTGCCGAAACCCAACTGCAGCGCGTTGTACCCGTCCCTCGCCTCGTCCTTCTTCTGCACCACCACGCACGGGCCCGCCTCGACCACCGTCACGGGAACCACGTTCCCGGTGTCGTCGAAGAGCTGGCTCATGCCGATTTTCTTTCCGATGAGACCCGTCATCTCTCCAGCCTATTGAAGCTTGATTTCCACGTCCACGCCGGCCGCCAGATCCAGCTTGCCCAGCGCGTCGATGGTCTGCTGAGTCGGTTCGAGGATGTCCAGCAGCCGCTTGTGGGTGCGGACCTCGAACTGCTCCCGCGACTTCTTGTCCACGTGCGGCGACCGGTTCACGGTAAAACGCTCGATGCGTGTCGGGAGAGGGATGGGGCCGGCGACCCGGCCGCCCGTTCTCTTCACGGTCTCGACGATCTCGCCCACCGACTGGTCCAGGACCCGGTAGTCGTAGGCCTTGAGCCGAATGCGGATTTTCTCGTTCACACCCTCACCCCTATCGAATCACGCCGAGTGACTAGACACGCGCCTCCCGGCCCATCATGTCTTCCTTCACCGTTTCCGGCACTTCCTCGTAGCGCGAGAACTGCATCGTGTACGTCGCCCGGCCCTGGGTCCTGGACCTCAGGTCCGTCGCGTAGCCGAACATCCGCGACAGGGGAACACGGGAATCCACCACCTGTGCGTTTCCCTTGGAGTTCATGCCCAGGACCTTGCCGCGCCGGGAGCTGATGTCCCCGATCACGTCGCCCATGAACTCCTCCGGCACCACCACCTCTACGTCCATCACCGGCTCAAGCAACACCGGCGAGGCTTTTCCCAGGGCCTCCTTGAAGGCCATGGAACCGGCGATGGTGAACGCCATCTCCGAGGAGTCCACGTCGTGGTAACTGCCGTCCAGGAGAGTGACCTTTACGTCCACCACCGGATATCCCGCCAAGCGGCCGTTGGTCATGGCCTGCTCGACGCCGTTCCTGACCGCGGGCACGTACTCCTGCGGGATCACGCCGCCCTTGATGCCGCTGACGAACTCGAACCCGCTTCCGGTGGGCTGGGGCTCCACGCGCAGGTAGACGTGGCCGAACTGCCCGCGGCCGCCCGACTGCCTGACGAACCGGCCTTCCTGCTCCACCGTCCGGCGTATGGTCTCCTTGTACGCCACCTGCGGCTTGCCGACGTTGGCGCCCACCTTGAATTCGCGCAACAGCCGATCGACGATGACCTCGAGATGGAGCTCTCCCATGCCCGCAATCAACGTCTGGCCGGTTTCCTGATCGACAGTGACCCGGAAGGACGGATCCTCCTTGGCCAGCTTCTGCAGAGAGGTCCCGAGCCTTTCCTGGTCGTCGCGGGACTTGGGCTCGATGGCGATGGCGATGACCGGCTCGGGAAAATCGATGGCCTCGAGCAGGATGGGGCGGTCTTCGTCACAGAGCGTGTCACCGGTCTTGGCGCTGCGCAGGCCCACGGCCGCGGCGATGTCCCCGGCGCAGACCTCGTCGATCTCCTCCCGCTTGTTGGCGTGCATCTTGAGGATGCGGCCGACACGCTCCCGCTGGCCGGTGGAGGCATTGTACACGAACGCGCCGGACTTCCTCGTTCCGGAATACACCCGGAAGAACGTCAGCGATCCCACGAAGGGGTCGGCCATGATCTTGAAGGCCAACGCCGAGAACGGCTCATCGTCCGAGGTCGGGCGGACCTCCTCCTTGTTGGCGTCCGGCACCGTGCCGTGGATCGGCGGCACATCCAACGGTGAAGGAAGGTAATCGACCACCGCGTCCAGCAACGGCTGCACGCCCTTGTTGCGAAACGCCGCGCCGCAAAGCACGGGGACGAGCTGGAGCTTCAGGCCGGCGGCCCGAATGGCCTGGATCAGCCGGTCCTCGGGGATGGCGTCACCCTGGAGATACGCGGTCATGATGGCGTCGTCGCAATCCGCCAGCGTCTCCAGCATGGTCTCGCGGTATTCGTCCGCCTGGGCCTGCAGGTCGGCGGGTATCGGCGCCTCCCGGAAACTGGCGCCAAGATCCTCGTTGTCCCACAGGACCGCTTTCATCCGCACCAGGTCCACGACTCCCTGGAAGCCGTCCTCGGCCCCCACCGGAAGCTGGATCACCAGAGGCCGGGCCCCCAGACGCTCCTCGATCATCCCGACCACGCGGAGGAAGTCGGCGCCGACGCGGTCCATCTTGTTGATGTAGGCGATCCTCGGCACGCCGTACTTGTCCGCCTGCCGCCATACCGTCTCGGTCTGGGGCTCCACGCCGCCGACCGAGCAGAACACCCCGATGGCGCCGTCCAGCACTCGCAGGGACCGCTCCACCTCGATGGTGAAGTCCACGTGGCCCGGCGTGTCGATGATGTTGATCCGGTGGTCGCGCCAATGGCACGTGGTCGCCGCCGAGGTGATGGTGATCCCCCGCTCCTGCTCCTGGACCATCCAGTCCATGGTCGCGGTGCCGTCGTGCACCTCGCCCAGCTTGTAGTTGATGCCGGTGTAGAACAACACGCGCTCGGTCGTGGTGGTCTTGCCGGCATCGATGTGGGCCATGATGCCGATGTTGCGGGTCCGGTCTAGTGGAATCTGTCTGCTCATTCTCGTAATCGCGTGCGTACGACGGCAAAAAAAGGAGGCGGTTCTACCGCCTCCTTGATCGGACAATGATCGATTGGCAACTACCAGCGGTAATGGGCGAAGGCCCGGTTGGCCTCGGCCATTCGGTGTGTGTCTTCCTTCTTCTTGACGGCGTTGCCCCGCTGGTTGGCAGCGTCCATCAACTCCCCGGCGAGCTTCTCGTCCATGGCCTTCTCGCTTCTGGACCTGGCCGCGCTGATCAGCCAGCGCAGGCTCAGGGAAAGCCGCCGGTCCGGACGCACCTCAACCGGCACTTGGTAGGTAGCGCCGCCGACCCGCCGGGAACGGACCTCCACCATGGGTTTGGTGTTGTCCACCGCCCGCTTGAAGACTCCGAGCGGTTCGGTCTTCGCCTTGTCCGCGATGATGTCCAACGATCGGTACAGGATGCCCTCGGCAATGCTCTTCTTGCCGCTGCTCATCATGTTGTTGATGAACTTCGTGACCAGCTTGTCCCCGTACTTCGGGTCCGGGAGCAGCTCTATCCGTTTTATTTCACCCTTGCGCGGCATGTCCCTACTTCGGCCTCTTCGCTCCGTATTTCGACCGGCCCTGGCGGCGTTCCTGAACACCGATGGAGTCCAGCGCGCCCCGGATGATGTGGTAACGCACCCCCGGCAGGTCCTTGACCCTGCCGCCCCGGATCAGCACCACGGAGTGCTCCTGCAGATTGTGCCCCATCCCGGGGATGTAGGACGTTACCTCCGCGCCGTTGGTCAAACGGACCCGGGCGACCTTGCGCAGCGCGGAATTGGGCTTTTTCGGCGTGGACGTGTAGACCCGTGTGCACACTCCCCGCTTCTGCGGACAGCCCTGCAAGGCCGGCGCGGTGTTCTTCTGCCGCTGCAGGACGCGTCCCTTGCGGACCAACTGATTGATCGTAGGCATATTGTTCTACTCTCGCAACAAACCGCCGATTTTATCGGAACTTTGGCCACCTGTCAACTATCAGGCGACCTCCACCTCCGACACGTCGATCTCCCCGAGCTGCTCGTCACATTCGACATCCAGGACGTTGTACTCGGCCAGTCCCGTCCCGGCGGGGATCAGCTTCCCCATGATGACGTTTTCCTTCAATCCGCTGAGCGGATCGAGCCTGCCGTTGATGGATGCCTCGGTCAGAACCTTGGTGGTTTCCTGGAACGAGGCGGCGGAAATGAAGCTGTCGGTGGACAGCGAAGCCTTGGTGATGCCCAGCAGAAGAGGCTCGGCCACCGCCGGCTTGCCGCCGTCGCCCAACACCCGCTGGTTCTCCTCCTCGAACCGCCACTTCTCCACCTGGTCGCCCATCAGGAAGTCGCTGTCGCCGCTCTCCTTGATGCGTACCCGCCTCAGCATCTGCTTGACGATGACCTCGATGTGCTTGTCGTTGATGCGGACACCCTGGAGCCGGTAGATTTCCTGGATCTCGTCCACCAGGTACTTGGCCAGGGCCTTCTCGCCCAGAATGCCGAGGATGTCGTGAGGGTTGGACGAGCCCTGCATCAGCGATTCGCCGGCACGGACCCGGTCGCCCTCGTGCACGCTGATGTGCTTGCCCTTGGAGATCAAATAGTCACGCGGCTCCCCGATGTCCGGAGTCACCACCACCTTGCGTTTGCCCTTGGTGTCCCGCCCGAAGGATACCACGCCGTCAATCTCGCTGATGACCGCGAACTCCTTGGGTTTCCTGGCCTCGAACAGCTCTGCCACCCGCGGCAACCCGCCGGTGATGTCCTTGGTCTTGGTGGTCTCCCGCGGAATCTTGGCCAGCACGTCGCCCGCGGACACCTCCTGGTGCTCGGCGACGTTGATGTGCGCGCCCACGGGCAGCATGTACCGGGCCTCGCTGTTGCTGGAAAGCCTGGCGGTCTTGCCGCTGTCGTCCTTGATGGAGAGCCGCGGCCGCTTGTCGATGTTCTTGAAGTCGATGATCACCTTGGTGGAAAGGCCGGTTCGTTCGTCGACCTTCTCCTCCATCGTCGTCCCCTCGAGGATGTCGCCGAACTTCACGGAGCCGGTGATCTCGGTGATGATGGGGATCGTATACGGGTCCCATTCCGCCAGCAGCTCGCCGGCCTTGACCGTGGACCCGTCCTCCTTCTTGAGCTTGGCGCCGTACACCAGCGGGTAGCGCTCCCGCTCCCTTTCCCGCGACCTGTCGGCGCCTTCCGGATAGTCCACGACGGCCAGCTCGCCGTTGCGGTTCATGACCACCAGCTCGCCTTCCCGATTGGTGACGGTGCTGACGTTGATGAGCTTGACGTAGCCGTCCGTGCGCGGTTCCAGAGTGGTCTGTTCGGCGCGCCGGCTGGCGGTGCCGCCGATGTGGAACGTACGCATGGTGAGCTGGGTGCCGGGCTCGCCGATGGACTGCGCCGCGATGACGCCGATGGCCTCGCCCGAGTTCACCATCTCGCCCCGGGCCAGATCCCGCCCGTAGCACATCACGCACACGCCCTTCTTGGACTGACAGGTGAGCACCGAGCGGATCCAGATGCGCTCCAGGCCGGCGTCCTCGATCCGCTGCACCAGCCCCTCGTCGATCTCCTGGTTCGCCTTGACGATGACTTCGCCGCTGAACGGATCCTTGATGTCTTCGAGCGCCACCCGGCCCAGCACACGGTCGCCGAGGGGCTCGATGACCTCGCCCCCCTCCATGAGCGGCGCCATCTCGATGCCGTCCAGCGTGCCGCAGTCCTCCTGGGTGATGATGGCGTCCTGGGCCACGTCCACCAGCCGCCGGGTCAGGTAGCCGGAGTTGGCCGTCTTGAGGGCGGTATCCGCCAGACCCTTGCGGGCGCCGTGGGTGGAGATGAAGTACTGCAGGACCGTGAGCCCTTCCCGGAAGTTGGCGGTGATGGGCGTCTCGATGATCTCCCCCGAGGGTTTGGCCATCAAGCCGCGCATGCCGGCGAGCTGCCGGATCTGCTGCGCGCTGCCCCGGGCTCCCGAGTCGGCCATCATGAAGATCGGGTTGAAATTGGGAACCCGCATGGTGTAGCCCTGCTCGTCCGTGACGGTCTCGGTTCCCAGGTCACGCAGCATCTCGTCGGATATCCGGTCGGTGACCTCGGCCCATATGTCCACGACCTTGTTGTACCGCTCGCCGTCGGTAATGAGACCGTTGTTGTACTGCTCGTCAATCTCCTGGACGCTTCCGTAGGCCTGCTTGAGCAACCGCTCCTTGCTGGCCGGTATCACCATGTCCTTGAGGGCGATGGAGGCTCCGGCCTTGGTGGCGTAGCTGTAGCCCATGTCCTTCAGCCTGTCCGCGAAGATGACCGTCGCCTTGTTGCCCGCGAGCCGGTAGCTGAGGTCGATGAGATTCCCCAGCTCCTTCTTCTTCATGACGTGGTTGACTTCCGAGAACGGGATCTGGGGCGGCACGATCTCGTAGAGCAGCACCCGCCCCACGGTGGAGTCGTAGGCTTCACCGTCGACCCGGACCCGGATCCGCGCCTGGAGAGCCACCTCACCCTGGTCGTAGGCAATGCGGGCCTCCGCCGGGCTCGCCAGGACCTTGCCCGCGCCCTTCACGTTGGGACGCTCCCGGGTGAGGTAGTAGAGCCCCAGGACGATGTCCTGGGAAGGCACGATGATGGGTTTGCCGTTGGCCGGGGAGAGGATGTTGTTGGTCGACATCATCAACGCCCGGGCCTCCACCTGCGCCTCCACCGACAACGGCACGTGCACGGCCATCTGGTCGCCGTCGAAGTCCGCGTTGTAGGCGGCGCACACCAGGGGATGCAACTGGATCGCCTTGCCCTCGATCAGGACCGGCTCGAACGCCTGGATTCCCAGCCGGTGCAGCGTGGGCGCCCGGTTGAGCAGCACCGGATGCTCCTTGATCACGTCGTCGAGGATGTCCCAGACCTCGGGCCGTTCCTTTTCCACCGCCTTCTTGGCGCTCTTGATGGTGGTGACGTGCCCCCGCTCCTCCAGCTTGTTGTAGATGAAGGGCTTGAACAGCTCGAGGGCCATCTTCTTCGGCAACCCGCATTGGTGCAGCCGCAACTCCGGGCCCACCACGATGACGGAACGTCCCGAGTAGTCCACGCGCTTGCCCAGCAGGTTCTGGCGGAACCGGCCGGTCTTGCCCTTGAGCATGTCGCTGAGCGACTTGAGCGGCCGCCGGTTGGGACCGGTAATGGCCCGGCCGCGCCGGCCGTTGTCGAACAACGCGTCGGCCGCCTCCTGCAACATCCGCTTCTCGTTGCGGATGATGATGTCCGGGGCACTCAACTCCATCAGGCGCTTGAGCCGGTTGTTCCGGTTGATCACCCGGCGGTAGAGATCGTTCAGGTCGGAGGTGGCAAAACGCCCGCCGTCCAGCGGAACCAGCGGACGCAGGTCCGGCGGGATGATGGGAATCACTTCCAGAATCATCCATTCCGGGTGGTTCTTCGAGCTTCGGAACGCGTTCAGCACCTTTAGCCGCTTGGCGAGCTTCTTCCTCTTGACCTCGGAATTGGCCTCCCGCAGCTCCGTCCGGAGCTCCTCGGACAGCTTGTCGACCTCGATGTGGCTCAGGAGCTCGCGAATCGCCTCGGCCCCCATCTGCGCCTTGAAGTCGGTGCCGTACTCCTCCAGCGCCTTGCGGTAGCGGGCCTCGGTGAGGAGTTCCTTGTACTGGAGCTTGGTGGCGCCCGGGTCCAGGACGACGTAGGATTCGAAGTACAGGACTTTCTCCAGGTCCTTCAACGACAGGTCCAGCAACGCGCCGATGCGGCTGGGGAGACTCTTCAGGAACCAGATGTGCGCCACCGGCGTGGCCAGCTCGATGTGTCCCATCCGCTCGCGGCGCACCTTCGACTGGATGACCTCGACGCCGCACTTCTCACACACCACGCCGCGATGGCGCATCCTCTTGTACTTGCCGCAGTTGCACTCGTAGTCCTTGGTGGGGCCGAAGATCTTGGCGCAGAACAGGCCATCCCGCTCGGGCTTGAACGTCCGGTAGTTGATGGTCTCCGACTTCCGCACCTCGCCGTGGGACCAGGAACGGATCTTTTCCGGGGAGGCCAGGGCGATCTTGATGCCCTGGAAGCTGATCGGGTTCTTGGGCTTCTCGAAAAGACTGTATACCTCTTCCATGATGCCTCCTATTCCACCAGCTCCAGGTCCAGACACAGGCTCTGCAGTTCCTTGACCATGACGTTGAAGGATTCCGGCAATCCCGGCTCGAGAAAGTGATCGCCCTTGAAAATGCCCTCGTACATACGGGTCCGGCCGGTCACGTCGTCCGACTTGACCGTCAGCATCTCCTGCAGCGTATAAGCCGCCCCGTACGCCTCGAGCGCCCACACTTCCATCTCCCCCAGCCGCTGGCCGCCGAACTGGGCCTTGCCGCCCAGCGGCTGCTGTGTCACCAGCGAGTAGGGTCCGGTGGAGCGCGCGTGGATCTTGTCGTCCACCAGATGATGGAGCTTCATCATGTACATGACGCCGACGGTCACCTTTTCGTCGAAAGGCTCGCCGCTACGCCCGTCGTACAGCGTCACCTGTCCGGTGACCGGCAGGTCCGCCTTCTTCAGCAGGTTGAAGATCTCGTTTTCCCGCGCGCCGTCGAACACCGGGGAAGCCAGATGGACGCCGTGCCGGTATTTCTCGGCCAACCGGCGGACCGACCCGGCGGGCAGGCCGTCGAGGCCGACCTTGCTCGATTCGCCCTCGCCCAGATAGTCCTTCAGCCGGCCGGCGACCTCCGACGAGTCCTGGTCGAGCAGAATCTGGATCTGCTGGCCGAGACTGCGGGCGGCCCAGCCCAGGTGGGCCTCCAGGATCTGCCCCACGTTCATTCGGGACGGGACCCCCAGCGGATTGAGCACCATGTCCACCGGCGTTCCGTCTTCCAGATACGGCATGTCCTCTTCCGGCAGAATGCAGGAGATGACGCCCTTGTTGCCGTGACGCCCCGCCATCTTGTCGCCGACCTGGAGCTTGCGCTTGATGGCGACCAGCACCTTGACCATCTTGATCATGCCGGGAGGCAACTCGTCGCCGCTGGTCAACCGGCTGATCTTGTCCTGGAAGCGCACCTTCAGGGAATCCACCTGCGCGGAGGTGCTGGACACGACACGGCCCGCCTCGCCCTCCAGCGCCGGATCATCCAGCTTGAGATCTCCGAGGAAGGCGAGGGGAATGGCGTCCAGCAACTCTTCGGTCAGCTCCTCGCCCTTGGAGATCAGCACCTTGCGGTTTTCGTCGGTGAGCCGCGACGCGGCGCGACGGCCCGCCAGCAGCTCCTTCAACCGCTTCATGGCGCCGTCCTGGACAATGCGGATCTGGTCGTGTTGATCCTTGTTCAGGCGTGCCACTTCCTGGTCCTCGATCTGCCTGGTGCGCTCGTCCTTGTCCAGACCCTTGCGCGAGAATATTCTCACGCTGATGATGGTGCCCTCGACGCCCGGCGGCACCTTGAGGGATGAATCCCGCACCTCTCCGGCCTTCTCGCCGAAGATCGCCCGCAGCAGCTTCTCTTCCGGCGAAAGCTGCGTCTCCCCCTTGGGGGTAATCTTGCCCACCAGCACGTCGCCGGGCTTGACTTCGGCGCCGATGCGGATCACGCCGCTCTCGTCCAGGTCCTTGAGGGCCTCGTCGCCGGCGTTGGGAATGTCGCGGGTGATCTCTTCCGGGCCCAGCTTGGTGTCCCGGGACACGCACTCGAACTCCTCCATGTGCACCGAGGTATAGATATCCTCCTTCACCACGCGCTCGCTGATGAGGATCGAGTCTTCGAAGTTGTAGCCGCCCCACGGCATCAACGCCACCAGCAGGTTCCGGCCCAACGCCAGTTCTCCGATCTCGGTGGAGGGGCCGTCCGCCACCACGTCGCCCTCGTTGACGTAGTCGCCGACGCGGGCGATGGGGCGCTGATTGATGCAGGTGTTCTGGTTGGAGCGCTGGTACTTGACCAGGCTGTAGATGTCCACGCCGGTGTCCGCATAGGCGCTGGACGGCTCGTCCGACTTGATGACGATACGGGTGGAGTCCACACTCTCGACGGTGCCGCCCCGGGCGGCCACCACGGTGGCGCCGGAATCCCGGGCCACCACCCGTTCCATCCCGGTACCCACGAGGGGCGCCTCGGTGCGGAGCAGGGGCACTGCCTGGCGCTGCATGTTGGAGCCCATCAACGCCCGGTTGGCGTCGTCGTTCTCCAGGAAGGGAATCAGCGAGGCCGCGACGCTCACCAGTTGGTTGGGCGAAACGTCCATGAAATTCACTTCTCCCGGATGGGCCATCACGAACTCGCCGGCCTTGCGCGCGGAAACGAGATCCTGGGTGAACCCGCCCTCGTCGTCGAGGGCGGCGTTGGCCTGGGCGATGACGTGGTCTTCCTCCTCCAGCGCGGACAGATAACGTATCCGGTCCGTGACCCTGCCGTCCCCGACCTCCCGATAGGGGGTCTCGATGAAGCCGAACTCGTTGACCCGCGCGTAGGTGGACAAGGAGGCGATGAGGCCGATATTCGGACCCTCGGGGGTCTCGATGGGACAGACCCGCCCGTAGTGAGTGGGGTGGACGTCCCGCACCTCGAAGCCCGCCCGCTCCCGCGTCAGGCCGCCGGGGCCGAGGGCCGAGAGCCGGCGCTTGTGGGTGATCTCGGACAGGGGATTGGTCTGGTCCAGGAACTGCGAAAGCTGGCTCGATCCGAAGAACTCCTTCAAGGCCGCGGAGACCGGCTTGTGGTTGATCAGCTCCTGGGGCATCAGCGTGTCGATGTCCTGGAGGCTCATCTTCTCCTTGATGGCCCGTTCCATGCGCACGAGGCCGACGCGGAAGTGGTTTTCCACCAGCTCGCCCACGGGCCTCACGCGACGGTTGCCCAGGTGGTCGATGTCGTCCACGGAGCCGTTGCCGTTGCGCAGCTCGATGAGGTAGCGCACCACCTCCAGGATGTCTTCCTTGCGGAGAGCGCCGTGCTCCAGGGGCACCTCGAGCTTGAGCCGGTGATTGAGCTTCAGCCGCCCGACCCTCGACAGATCGTAGCGGTCCGGACTGAAGAACAGGTTGTTGAAGAAAGTGGTGGCGGTATCCATGGTGGGCGGATCGCCGGGGCGCAGACGCCGGTAGATCTCCAGCAGCGCCTCGTCGCAGGACTGCATCTTGTCCTGCAACAGCGTGTTCCGCAGATAGGGGCCGGTGTCCGTGTCATCGAGAAAGAACAGGTCCAACTGCTTGACCCGGCTGCCGCGGACGTCGTCCAGCTTCTCCTCGGTGACGGTCTCGTTGCACTCAAGGATGACCTGGTTCGAGTCGGGATCGACGACGTCATGAGCCGCCACCCGGCCCAGGATGTCCTGCCAGGCGATGGGGATCCGGTTGATGCCGGCGCTCTCCATCTGGCGCAGCACCGCGCGCGTGAAGCGGCGCCCCTCCCGCACGATGAGATTGTTGCTTTCCGGATCCCTGACGTCGCGAGTGGCCTTCAAGCCCGCAAGCTGGCGGGGCTTGACCTCCAGCATGGGTTTGTCGACGTCGCACACCACCGTATCGGTCTTGTAGAAATAGTTCAGCAACTCCTCGGGCTGCATCCCCAGGGCGCGCAACAGCACGGTGACGTGGAACTTCCGCCTCCGGTCGATGCGGACGAACAGGATGTCCTTGGGATCGAACTCGAAATCGAGCCACGAGCCGCGGTAAGGGATGACCCGGGCCGAGTACAGGAACTTCCCGCTGGCGTGGGTCTTTCCCTTGTCGTGCTCGAAGAACACTCCGGGCGAACGGTGGAGCTGACTGACGATCACCCGCTCGGTGCCGTTGATCATGAAGGTGCCGTTCCGGGTCATCAACGGCACCTCGCCGAAGTAGACCTCCTGCTCCTTCACGTTGCGGATGCTGCGCGAGCCGGTCTGGGCGTCGACGTCCCAAAGCACGAGCTGGACCGTGACCTTGAGCGGCGCGGCGAAGTTCATGCCCCGTTCATGGCACTCGTCGACATCGTACTTGGGCTCCCCCAACGCGTAGCTGACATACTCCAGCGAAGCCGTGTCGTTGAAGTCCCGGATGGGGAAAACGGACTTGAATACCGCCTGCAGCCCGATGTCCTGCCGCTCGTCTTCGGGGACATCCTGCTGCAGAAAAAGGTCGTAAGAGTTCTTCTGGATTTCGATGAGATAGGGCAGGTCGATGATCTTCTTGATCCGCCCGAAATCCCGGCGCAGTCTCACATTGTTGGCCACTTGGACCGGCATGTGCTCCCCCTTCACTTGCCTCTGAGAATAATCCTTCGTCTCCGCTGCCCACTACGCTCGGGACAGGCCTTCCCTCTCCCGTTCGTCCTGAGCGTAGCGGAGCGGAGCGAAGTCGAAGGACGTCCGCTACGCTACTTGACTTCGACGCTCCCTCCGACCTCCTCGATCTTCGTCTTGACCTCCTCGGCCTCGTCCTTCGAGACCCCCTCCTTGACGTTCTTCGGGGCTCCGTCCACGAGATCCTTGGCCTCCTTCAGACCCAGGCCGGTGATCTCCCGCACCACCTTGATGACCTGGATCTTCTTCTCGCCGGCGCCGGTCAGCACGGCGTCGAACTCGGTCTTCTCCTCGGCAGCCTCGGCCGCCGCGGGCGCCGCCGCCACGGCCACGGGCGCCGCCGCGCTGACCCCGAGCTCATCCTCCAACTCCTTGACCAGACTGGCCGCCTCCAGAAGAGACATGTTCTTGATGAAGTCCTTGACTTGCTCCCGACTCACTTCCATTGGAACTCCCCCTTTGACTTGCTTGATCTTTCGATTTTCCGAACCTTGCCGCCGTCGTGCCTGCCCGCCGAGGGCGGGACACGGCCGGGTTTGGAACCTTCCCTACACCTTGCGGTCCTTGAGCGCGTCGAGCAGACGTACCAGTTGGCTTCCCGGCTCCTGGATCGTGCGCAACAAACGCCCGGCCGGCGCCTGCATCAACGAAAGCACCTGCGCCTGCAACTCGGGCAGGCTCGGCAGAGTGGCCAAGCCCTTGACCTGAGCGGGCTGGAGCAACGCTCCGTCGAGAACCGCCCCCTTGATGGTCAACCGGTCATTCTGATCCGCGAACTTGACCAGCGCCTTGGTGAGGCTCACGGGGTCGTCGTATGCGAACACCCAACCGTTGGGCCCGGTGAGGAACTCCTCGAGGGCCTGATACGCCGTGTCCCTGATGGCCAGCCGGACCAAGTTGTTCTTGGCGATCTTGTATTCGCCCGCCGCCTCGCGAACGTCGCAACGAAGCTGCGTCATCTTGCTGACGGACAGCCCCCGATAGTCGGTCACCACCGCCATCGAGGCGGTCCGGAACTTGTCCTGGAACGCGTCGACGACTGCCGTTTTTTCCTGACGATCCACGCTGCTCTCCCATCCAATCCGCAGCGGCTCACACCGCCATGATGCGCACTTCCGCCGGATCGATCCTGACGCCCGGTCCCATGGTCGCGGCCACGGCCACGCTCTTGATGTAAGTTCCCTTGGCCGCCGCGGGCTTGGCCCGCAGCAAGGCGCCCACCACCGCCTTGGCATTGTCCAGCAGCGCGTTGGCTTCGAACGACACCTTGCCGATGGGCAGGTGGACGATGCCCGCCTTGTCGACCCGGTACTCGAGCCGGCCTGCCTTGATCTCGGTGACCGCCTTGCCGATTTCCGCCGCCACGGTCCCGGACCGCGGGTTCGGCATCAACCCCCGGGGCCCGAGGATCTTGCCGATGCGCCCGACCGCGCCCATCATGTCGGGGGTGGCCACCACCTTGTCGAAGTCCAGCCAGCCCTCGGTGATCTTCTTGATCAACTCGTCATTGCCGACGAACTCGGCACCGGCCTCCTGGGCTTCCTTTTCCTTCTCGCCCTTGGCGAACGCCAGCACCCTGACCGGCTTGCCGAGACCGTGCGGCAGTCCCACCGCACCGCGAATGTTCTGATCCGCCCGGCGCGGGTCGACCCCGAGCCTGACAGACAACTCGACGGTCTCATCGAACCTGGCGGTGGCGGTTTCCTTGACGATCCGTATCCCCTCGTCGAGGGGGTACCTCCGGGTCGTGTCCACCTTTTCCGCGACGCCCTGGTACTTCTTGCCCTTCGCTTTCATGGCAGCCCCCGGCCCGATCAGACAACCTTCAGGCCGAGGCTCCTGGCGGTGCCTTCGACCGTCTTGACCGCGGCCTCGATGCTGGCGCTGGTCAAATCGGACATCTTGATCTGGGCGATCTCCTGAACCTGCGCCCTCGTCACCTGGCCCTTGGTTTCCTTGCCCGGCTCCGGGGCTCCCTTGTCGATCCCCGCCGCCTTCTTCAACAACACGGCGGCCGGAGGGGTCTTGGTGATGAAGCTGAAGGTGCGGTCGGCGTAGACGGTGATGACGACCGGAATGATCATGCCCGGCTCCGTCTGGGTGGCCGCGTTGAAGGCCTTGCAGAACTCCATGATGTTCACGCCCCGCTGACCCAGCGCGGGCCCCACCGGCGGGCTGGGATTCGCCTGCCCGGCCGGTATTTGCAACTTGATCTCGCCGATCACCTTCTTGGCCATGTTTTGCGTCCTGTCCTGTCAAGTCACACGATAATCCGCCGGTCTCTTTCGCCGTCAGCTCCGCTCCACCTGTATGAAGTCCAGCTCCACCGGGGTCGCCCGGCCAAAGATGCTTATAAGCACTCGGAGCTTGCCCTTGTCGGGCTTCACTTCCTCGACGACTCCGTTGAACTCCGAGAAGGGTCCGTCGATGACCTTCACGCTTTCACCCACCGAGAACACCACCCGGGGCCGGGGCCGCACCGCCCCCTCCTCCATCTGGTGGGTTATCTCGCTCACTTCCTCTTCACTGACCCACGGCGGTTGCGTGGTGCCGCCCACGAACCCGGTGACCTTCGGCGTGGACTTGACGATGTGCCAGGTCTCGTCGTCCATCGCCATGTGAACCAGGATGTAGCCGGGGAAGAATTTCCGCGACGACGTCCGCTTCTTGCCCTTCACCAACTCGACGACCTTCTCCGCCGGCACGAGAATCTCGCCGAACCGGTCAAGCTTCTCCTCCAACGCCTTGATCTTGTCCTGCTTCTCCGGATCGTCCCCGGCCATCAACTCCTTGACATGATTCTCCACCTTGCCCTTGGACGCCTTGATCCCCTCCTCCAGAGCGGCCTTGGCCTTGTGTTCGAACCCGGCGAAGGTGTGGACGACATACCAGTGCTTTTCCATGGGATACCCGGTTGCCTCAGCGCAACAGCCACTGCCTCGCGTACGAAAGCAGGAAATCGACCAGGCCGAGATAAATGGCGAAAAAAATCACCACCAGCACCACGACCCCGGTTGCCGCGTAGGTCTCCCTCCTGGTGGGCCAGTGCACCCGCTTGAGCTCCTGCCAGGCTTCGCGAACGAAGTCGGTCAGCCGCCCCACGGAGGCGAACGAATCAGTGAGTTTTTCCATCGCCGGCAATAAGCTGGCGGGTCAGGCAGGACTCGAACCTGCAACAGCCGGATTTGGAGTCCGGTGCTCTACCAATTGGAGCTACTGACCCGGTTCGGCTGCCTCAGACCCGGATTTCCTTGTGCGCCGTGTGGGTACGACAATGAGCGCAGAACTTCTTGAATTCGAGCTTGTCCGTGGTTTTCTTCTTGTTCTTGGTCGTGGTGTAATTCTTCCGTTTGCATTGGTCACAGGCGAGCCCCACCAAGTCACGCATCTCTCACCCCCGCTACTGTACGATCTCGGTCACGACCCCGGCGCCCACGGTGCGGCCGCCTTCCCTGATGGCGAAGCGCAGGCCGTCGTCCATGGCGATGGGGGTGATGAGATCGACGTCGATGTGAATGTTGTCGCCGGGCATGATCATCTCGGTGCCCTCCGGCAGCGTCGCCACGCCCGTGACGTCCGTGGTGCGGAAGTAGAACTGCGGGCGATAGCCGTTGAAGAACGGCGTGTGCCGGCCACCCTCTTCCTTGGTCAGAATGTACGCTTCGGCCTTGAACTTCGTGTGCGGCGTGACGGTCTTGGGCTTGGCCAACACCTGGCCCCGCTCCACCTCGTCACGCTTGACGCCCCTGAGAAGAACGCCGATGTTGTCGCCCGCCTGCCCTTCGTCGAGCAGCTTGCGGAACATCTCGACGCCGGTCGCCACCGTCTTCTGGGTCTCCTTCAGGCCGACGATCTCGACCTCGTCGCCCACGTGCAGGATGCCGCGCTCCACCCGACCGGTGACGACGGTACCCCGGCCGCTGATGGTGAAGACGTCCTCCACCGGCATGATGAACGGCTTGTCCACGTCCCTGAGCGGATCGGGCACATAGCTGTCGACGGCGTCCATCAACCGCATCACCGACTCGGTGCCGAGCTCACTCTCCTCGCCTTCGAGGGCCTTCAGGGCACTGCCGGTGACAACCGGGATATCGTCGCCCGGGAACTGGTACTTGGACAGCAATTCCCTGACCTCCAGCTCCACCAGCTCCAGCAGTTCGGGGTCGTCCACCATGTCCGCCTTGTTGAGATAGACCACGATGGAGGGAACGCCCACCTGGCGAGCCAGCAGGATGTGCTCGCGGGTCTGAGGCATGGGTCCGTCCGCCGCCGACACCACGAGGATCGCTCCGTCCATCTGGGCAGCGCCGGTGATCATGTTCTTCACGTAGTCCGCGTGTCCCGGGCAGTCCACGTGGGCGTAGTGACGCTTGTCGGTCTGGTACTCGACATGCGCGATGTTGATGGTGACTCCACGCTCCCGCTCTTCGGGCGCCTTGTCAATCTGGTCGAAGGGCACGAAATCCGCCGATCCCTTTTCCGCCAGCACCTTCGTGATGGCCGCCGTCAACGTCGTCTTGCCGTGATCGACATGGCCGATGGTGCCGATGTTGAGATGCGGCTTTGTGCGCTCGAATTTTGCCTTGCTCATCTTCTCCTCCTCTAGATTTCACCTGGTCTGATTCAATGGCTTACAAACAGGCAAAGCCCAGGAGCGGGCTTGAACCGCCGACCTCGTCCTTACCAAGGACGTGCTCTACCGACTGAGCTACCTGGGCATGGGGTCCCGCACGACCGTGGCGTCCGATCCGCCTGGCCGCGTTCCACGGGTTCTCGTGTGGTGTCTTCGTTCAGCGCCGGGGCCTCGAGAACGAGCCTCCCGGCATCCACACCGGTTCACAATGGAGCGGGAAACGGGATTCGAACCCGCGACCCCGAGCTTGGAAGGCTCGTGCTCTAGCCAACTGAGCTATTCCCGCAAGAAAACGACTCCCGTCGCCCTGGAGTCCTTCAACTGATGGTGGAGAGGGGAGGATTCGAACCTCCGAAGCCGATCGGCGGCAGATTTACAGTCTGCTCCCTTTGTCCACTCGGGAACCTCTCCCTGACTCGTCAATCCCGCTGCTCGCACAAATCGGAACGCCTCGTCACAAGAGGGCTCCGTTAAATGAAATCGTTGACTTGGAGCTGGCGATAGGATTTGAACCTACAACCTGCTGATTACAAATCAGCTGCTCTACCGTTGAGCTACGCCAGCGGATGCAGCCGTTGTCACGCGCCCGAGAACAAAAAGCCACACTTCCCCTGTCCCTCTTTCGCAAAACAGGGCAAATGTTGGCTCCGACAAACGGAATATAAAGCATTTGTTATGGGAAATGTCAACGGGCCGGGCTTGAAACGGCAGCGAGCCGCTGCCTCGCCAACTCGTAGGCGAACGTGCCCCAGGCCACCCCCACGTTCAACGAACCCACCCGGCCTTGCATGGGGATGGAGACCAGGTAGTCGCAATTGCGCCGTATCAGCGGCCGGATGCCGCGCTCCTCCCCGCCCAACACGACCGCCAGCCTTTCCGGATACGCCGGGTCACACACCCTGCCTTCGGCCTGGGCATCGAGCCCCACCACCCAATAGCCCCTTTCCCGGAGCGCCGAGAGCCCGCGAAGGAGATTGGGGACCCGGTAGAGCCGGACGCGGTGAGCCGCGCCGGAAGATGCCTTGACCACCGCCGCCGTCACCCCCGCGGCCCGGTCCCTGGGTATGACGACGTGGCCGACGCCCATGGCCTCGGAAGTGCGCAGGATGCCGCCGAGGTTCCGCGGGTCCACCACTCCGTCCAGGAACAGGACGCAGTCCGGAGCCTCGGCAGCGGGCGCCGCCAACAGCGCGTCGAAAGAGCCGTAGGCGAAGGGCGCCGCGCGGACGGCGACTCCTTGATGCCGCCCCCCCCGGGTCAGGGCGCTCAGGGCGCGGGCGTCGATCTCGGAGACCCGGCAACGCTCCTGCCGGGCGGCCTGCTCCACCCGGCTCAGCGCGGAGCCCCGCCGGCCGCTCACCAACAAGACCTCGATGATGTCGCCGGGTGCGGCCCTGAGCTTTTCCAGCACCGGGTGAATGCCATAGATCAACGCCGGGCTCTGGATTGAGGAATTCATCAAAGACAGTTACCATGGCCGGTGTGCATCGGACCTTGAGCGCGTATGTAGCCGGTCAGATCATCCCGCCTTTCCTGGTCGGTCTTCTTGCCTTCACCCTGGTGTTCCTCACCGGCCGCATCGTGCAGCTCATCGAGCTGGTCGTCAGCCGCGGCGCCCCCTTGAGCCAGATCGGGAAACTCTTCGCGTTCATCCTGCCGACGCTGCTGGAAACGACGCTGCCCATGGCCTTCCTGCTGGGCATTCTCTACGGCTGCGGCCGCCTTTCGCGGGACAGCGAGACGCTGGCCTTCAAGGCCTGTGGCGTGGGACCTTTCCACTTTCTGACGCCCGTGGCGCTGGTGGCCGTCGTGGTATCGGTGCTGACCCTCGGTTTGTCGATCTTCGTGCGGCCGGCCGCCAACATGGCGGTCAAGAGGGAACTCTACGCCGTCGCCAAGAACCGGGCCGGATCACTGCTCAGGGAAAACGTGTTCAACGACCTTTTCCCCAAGGTGCTGATCTATATTGACAAGGTCGTTCCTCCGGGGAACACCTTCCAGGGTGTCTTGATCGTCGACCAGCGGGACGAGGCCGCGGAGAATCTTATCATCGCGCGGGTAGGCGTGCTACTGTCCGACAAGGAGACCGACTCCATCGGCCTGCGGCTGTTCGACGGCAGGATCCATGAGCGCAGGGACCCCGTGGACGGATTCAGCCAGACATCGTTCAACGTCTACGACCTGAACCTCCAACTGGACCGCATCCTGTCGCCGCTGAACCGCGGGCAGCGAAGCCCCATGGAGATGCCGCTGCAACCGCTGCGCGAGACCATCCGGTCCAGGTTCGCGCAGGGGATGGACGCCATCCCGGAAAGGCTGGAGCTGCACCGGAGATTCTCTTTACCGTTCGCGCCGCTGGTATTCGCCTTGCTGGGCATCGCCATCGTGCTGACGAGGAACCCATCGGCGCGGGGGCGTTCACAGGGAGTTGCCTCGTGCGTTGCCTGGCTGTTCGCCTACTACGCCCTGCTCTCGGTGGGGACGGCCATGGGGGAGAACGGCAAGTTGCCGCCGTGGCTGGCGCTGTGGTTGCCCAACATCGCCGTCGGACTCATCTCCCTCTACCTGTTCCTCGGGACCTTCCGCGAGTCTCGCTTGGACATGAGGCCCCGGAGCTGGATTCGGGTCCTGGGCCGAAGACGCCCGAGCCGGCAGGCCGCGGCAAAATGACCGCGGCGCCGCGGTCCCTGCCGCAATCTCCCGCGCGTCCTTGTCAACCGGTATGTGGGACACAACGCTAGATCGTTACTTGCTGAGGCAGTTCTTCCGCGTGTTCTGCGCGACGCTGCTGGTGGTGATCCTGTTGCACCTCGCCAGCGACATCTTCAACCGTGTCGACAACTTCATGGGCAGTGGGGCCACCCTGTCGACGGCCGTGTGGTTCTTCATCTACCGGTTGCCGCTCATGATCTCCCGCGTCATCGGCTTCGCCGCGCTGTTCGCCGCTTTCCTGACCCTCGGCTCACTGGCGCAGGGCAACGAACTGGTGGCCATGGGCGCCTCCGGCATCAGCCTCCACCGGCTTACGCTGCCGTTCCTGCTGGCCGCCCTCGGCCTCAGCGCCGCCGCGTTTGTATGGAACGAAACCGCGGTACCCGTTTCCACGCGGCAGGCCAAGCACATCTACGACGTGGAGGTGCACAAGAAGAAGCGGCAATCGGTCTTTGGCGACAGGGAAATCTGGATGCGGAGCAGCGGCGCATTCATTCGGGCCGACGACTTCGACACGGAGGCCAACAGGCTCCATGGGCTGGTGATCTACCGGATCACTCCCGAGTTCACGATGGAAGGGCTCATCGAAACGCCGTCGGCGACCTGGAACGGCAAAGGCTGGGTACCGTACGGGGGCACGGAGTGGCGTTTGCTGGAGGGAGAGAACCTCGACCGGCGAGCGCTCGGGTCAACCCTGCCGCTCGACCAACAGCCGGAAGACTTCCGCATCTTCGCCCGTTCGCCCGACGAGTTCAGCTACTTCGAGTTGCGGCAGCGGATCGCCGACCTGCAGACCAAGGGGGTCGACACGGTACGCGACAGGGTCCATCTGCACACCAAGCTGGCGATCCCGCTGGTAACGCCCCTGATCATACTGATGGCCGTGGCGTTCGCGGTCAAGCCCGGGCGGAAGGGAGGCCTCGCCCTCAACTTCGGCCTGACCATCGCGATTGGATTTTCCTACTGGGTGCTGCTGGGCTTTTGCGTATCGCTAGGCAGGGCCGGGGCGATGCAGCCCTGGCTTGCCGCGTGGTTGCCGAACATGCTGACGGGGTTGTTGAGCCTGTATCTGTACACAGGCTCGGAATGAAGCAGGCGGGGGATACCCGGCCGACGATCAACGCTTGGAGAACTGCGGCCGCTTCCGTGCCTTGTGCCGGCCGTATTTCTTCCTCTCCACCGCGCGGGGGTCTCGGGTGACGTAACCCGCCTTCTTGAGCGGGGGGCGGAACCCTTCGTCGACCTGCATCAAGGCGCGCGTGATACCGTGCCGGATGGCGCCGGCCTGACCCGAGATTCCGCCGCCCTTGACGTTGGCGACGATGTCGAAGTCTCCCAGGGTGCGGGTCACGTGGAAGGGCTGGCGGACGATCATCCTGGCCGTTTCACGACCGAAATAGTCCTCCAGCAACCGGCTGTTGATCCGGATGTCGCCGTTGCCCCGCTTCAGATAGATGCGCGCAACGGAGGTCTTGCGCCTGCCGGTGGCGTATATGGGTTCGTCCGCCATGATGTCGTTCTCTAACCGCTAATCTCGAGCGGCTCGGGCAACTGGGCCTGATGCGGATGCTCGGGGCCGCGGTAGACCTTGAGCTTGTCAAGCTGGCCGCGTCCCAGACGGTTCTTCGGCAACATGCCCTTCACCGCCAGACGCACCACCTGCTCGGGTTTCTTTTCCCGCATCTCGGAAAGAGTTGCGACGCGCAACCCGCCGGGATAGCCGGTATGGCGATAGTAGCGCTTGTCGCTCTCCTTCGCGCCGGTGAGCTTGACGCGTTTGGCGTTGACGACGATGACGAAATCGCCCGCGTCCACGTGCGGGCTGAACGCCGGCTTGTGCTTGCCGCGCAGGACCCTGGCAATCTCCGTCGCCATTCGTCCTAGAACCTTGTCCTCGGCGTCGATGATGTACCACCGGCGCTGGGCCAAGGACTGTTCTCTTGTCATCTGAACCGTTCGCATCTCGCTCACAATGAATGTTTGGCGGGGCCGACGAGACTCGAACTCGCGACCTCCGGCGTGACAGGCCGGCGTTCTAACCAGCTGAACTACGGCCCCGAACCAAGAGGGATCTATACCGGTTATCGTCGACGATTGCAACCACGGCGTCCCATCACACGCATTTCCGTCCGCGCGACGCCGCGCCTGGAGGAACGAATGGGCGGTACAGGACTTGAACCTGTGACCCCCGGCTTGTAAGGCCGATGCTCTCCCAACTGAGCTAACCGCCCGAACCCTGGGGACACGATACCCGTCACTGAGGCAGACTGGGTCTGGGCTCCGCGTCCTTCTTGTCGAAGCCCGCGGGCGCGTCAGCCGGCGGGTCGTCGAGGTCCTGGTGTGCGAACAGCGCTTCCGGATCGCTGACCACGAGAGCCCGCTTGAGGACGTCATCCATGTGTGCGACCAGAATCAACTCGACGGCCTTCAGGATCGCCGCCGGGATCTCGTTGATGTCCTTCTTGTTCTCCTCGGGGATGAGGATGGCCTTGATCCCGCCGCGGTGCGCGGCGAGCACCTTTTCCTTGAGGCCCCCGATGGGAAGCACGTTGCCTCGCAGCGTGATCTCGCCGGTCATCGCCACGTCGTGGAACACGGGAATCCGGGTCAGGGCCGATACCAGCGACGTCGCCATGGTAATGCCGGCCGACGGCCCGTCCTTGGGAATCGCCCCCTCGGGCACATGGATGTGTATGTCGTTCTTCTGGTAGAAGTCCTTCTCCAACCCCAGGTCCACCGCCCGCGACCGCACGTAGCTCATGGCCGCCTGGGCCGACTCCTGCATGACGTCCCCGAGCTTGCCGGTGATGGTCAACTGGCCCTTGCCCGGCATGATGGATACCTCGGTGGACAAGAGCTCGCCGCCCAGCTCGGTCCATGCCAATCCGGTGGTGGTGCCGACCCGGTGCTCTTCCTCCGCGATGCCGTATCGGAACTTGGCGGGGCCGAGATACTTGGGCAGGTTCCTTCCGCCCACGGTCGTCTTCGCCGCCCGATCGTTCTTCACGACGTCAACGGCGACCTTTCGGTAGATGGAGGCGATCTCGCGCTCCAGGTTCCGGACGCCCGCCTCCTTGGTGTAGTGCCGGATCAGCCCCAGGATGGCCTTGTCGGACAGGACGATGTTCTCGTCGTTGAGCCCGTTGGCCTCGAGCTGCTTCACCACGAGGTACTTCTTCGCGATATTCAGCTTTTCCAGCTCGGTGTAGCCCGCGATCCGTATGATCTCCATCCGGTCCTGCAACGGCCGGGGGATGCCGTCCAGCGTATTCGCCGTGGTGATGAACATCACCTTGGAGAGATCGTAGTCGAGGTCCAGGTAGTGATCGTTGAAAGCCTGGTTCTGCTCGGGGTCCAGCACCTCCAGCAGCGCCGACGACGGGTCGCCGCGAAAATCCATGGACATCTTGTCCACCTCGTCCATGAGGAAAACCGGATTGCTGGACCCGGCCTTCTTGAGGGACTGGATGATCTTCCCTGGCAACGCTCCGATGTAGGTGCGCCGGTGACCGCGGATCTCCGCCTCGTCGCGCACGCCGCCGAGGGACACGCGGACGAACTCGCGTCCCGTGGCCCGGGCGATGGAGCGCCCGAGGGAGGTCTTGCCCACCCCCGGCGGTCCCACCAGACACAGGATGGGGCCCTTGATCTTGCCGACCAGACTCTGGACCGCCAGGTATTCGAGGATCCTCTCCTTGACCTTCCCCAGCCCGTAGTGGTCGTCTTCCAGCACCTTCTCGGCCTCACCGATGTCGAGCTTGTCCTCGGTGTAGTCGTACCACGGCAGACTGAGAATCCAGTCGATGTAGTTGCGGACCACCGTCGCCTCGGCCGACATCGGCGACATCATCTTGAGCTTCTTGAGCTCCTTCTCGACCTTTTCCTTGGCCTCGGCCGAGAGCTTCTTCTGCTTGATCTTCTCCTCGATCTCCTGCATCTCGTTCTTGAACTCGTCCTTCTCCCCGAGCTCCTTCTGGATCGCCCGCATCTGCTCGTTCAGGTAGTACTCCTTCTGGGAGCGCTCCATCTGCTTCTTGACGCGCGAACGAATCCGCCGCTCCACCTCAAGAATCTCGATCTCCGCCCGCATGTGCCCGAGCACCTTCTCAAGACGTTCGCCGGCGTTGATGGTTTCGAGGAGAACCTGCCGTTCCTCCAGCTTGACTCCGAGATGGCCGATGATGGTATCGGCGAGCTTGCCGGGTTCCTCGATGGAAGAAACCGACATGACCATCTCCGGGGGGATCTTTTTCTTGACCTTGACGTAGTTCTCGAAGGCGCTGTGGACCTCGCGCACCACCGCGCCCACCTCCGTGCCCTGCTCCACCACGTCTTCCAGCTCCTCCACCTCCACCAGGAAGAACTCCGGATGAGTGAGGTATCGCGCGATCTTGCCGCGCCGCTTGCCCTCCACCAGGACCTTGACGGTCCCGTCCGGCAGCTTCAGCATCTGCACGACGTTCCCCAGCGTGCCGATGGGATAGATGTCGTCCTCGCCGGGCTCGTTGGTCCTGGCATCCTTCTGGGACGCCAGGAAAATGGAAGTCTGGTTGCGGGACGCCTCCTCCAGCGCACGGATCGACTTCTGCCGTCCCACGAACAGCGGCACGACCATGTGCGGGAAGACGATGATGTCCCGGAGCGGCAGCAACGGCGCCTGCACCGCGTTGCCCGCTCCCTCTCCGCCGTCATCCTTCTTGTCGCTGCGAAATAGCATCGGTAACCCCTCTCACGCGCTCTCCGCCGCCTTCGAGTACACGACCATCGGAGGTTCGTTGCGGGCCATCACCTCCTCCGTAATGACTACCTCCTTGATGTTGGGTTGAGAAGGCATCTCGTACATCACGTCGAGCATGGTGTTCTCCATGATCGCTCTCAACCCGCGGGCACCCGACTTCCGCTTCATCGCTTCCCGTGCAATAGCCCAAAGCGCCTCGTCTGTAAAGTTGAGGTGCACCCCCTCCATTTCGAAGAGTTTGCAGTACTGCTTGGTGAGGGCGTTCTTCGGCTCCTTCAGGATCTGCACCAGCGCCTCTTCACTGAGCTCATCCAGCGTCGCGATGACCGGCAGCCGGCCCACGAACTCCGGTATCAGGCCGAACTTGAGAAGATCCTCGGGCTGCACGTCGTGCACCACGCGGAAATCCGGGCGGATGTCGAGGTCCGTCTCGACGCTGCCGAAACCCAGCCGCCTGCGCCCGGTGCGCTTGCGGATGATGTCCTCGATACCGACGAACGCGCCGCCGCAGATAAACAGGATGTTGGTGGTGTCCACCTGCAGGAACTCCTGCTGCGGGTGCTTGCGGCCGCCCTTGGGAGGGACGCTGGCCATGGTGCCCTCGATGATCTTGAGCAGCGCCTGCTGCACCCCTTCTCCCGATACGTCACGGGTGATGGAGGGGTTCTCGGACTTGCGCGAGATCTTGTCGATCTCGTCGATGTAGACGATGCCTCGCTGCGCCTTCTCGACGTCGTAGTCCGCGGACTGAAGCAGGTTGAGGATGATGTTCTCGACGTCCTCGCCCACGTAACCGGCCTCCGTCAGGCTGGTGGCGTCGGCGATGGTGAAGGGGACCTGCAACAGCCGGGCCAGCGTCTGCGCCAGCAGGGTCTTGCCGGAGCCGGTGGGGCCCAACAGCAGGATGTTGCTCTTCTGCAACTCCACGTCCCCGGTCAGCATCTGGTTGTCGATCCTCTTGTAGTGGTTGTGCACGGCCACCGCGAGGATCTTCTTGGCCGGATCCTGGCCCACCACGTACTGGTCCAGCACGCGCTTGATCTCGACGGGCTTCGGGACCCCGGACGACGAGGCGATGGCGTCGTCGTTCTCGCACTCCTCCGCGATGATGTCGTTGCACAGGTCGATGCACTCGTCACAGATGTAGACGGTGGGGCCTGCGATCAGCTTGCGCACCTCGTCCTGGCTCTTGCCGCAGAACGAACAGACAAGGCTGCCCGAACGGTCATCCCCATGCTTGGGCATCGAAGTTCCCCCTCACCCCTTTGTGTTTACGTCAAGGCGACTGGTGATCACTTCATCCACCAATCCGTACTCCAGCGCCTTTTGCCCGGTCATGAACAGGTCCCTGTCCGTATCCCGCTCGATTCGCTTCAGCGACTGACCGGTGTGCTTGACGAGAATCGCGCCCAGCTCCTCCCGCATTCGCAGAATCTCGCGCGCCTGGATGTCGACGTCGGCCGCGGTCCCCTGAAACCCGCCCAGGGGCTGATGGATCATGATGCGCGAATGCGGCAGCGCGTAGCGTTTGCCCTTCTCGCCGGCGGCGAGCAGGACCGCGCCCATGCTGGCCGCCTGACCCAGACAGACCGTGGAAACCTGCGGGCGAATGTACTGGATGGTGTCGTAGATGGCCAGACCGGCGGTCACGGAGCCGCCCGGCGAGTTGATGTAGAAGTAGATGTCGCGCTCCGGGTCTTCCGACTCCAGGAACAGCAACTGCGCGGTGATGAGGTTGGCGACCTCGTCTACGACGGCGCTACCCAGAAAAACGATCCGGTCCTTGAGGAGTCGGGAGTAGATATCATAAGCGCGCTCGCCTCGACCGGTCTGCTCTACGACAAAAGGAATGAAGTTCATGTTGCCTCAACCCGAGTGGCGACGCCACCAGGAAAGTCTATCCTCTTTTGTTTTCGCCATCAACCGTTTTCCGGAGGCTCCACCACCGTGACCTCCGCCTCCCGCAGCAGGAAATCCAACGTCTTCTCGGACACGAGCTGGGAGCGGAGCGTCTCCCGCGCCCAATCCTGTCCATACTGCCGGCGCACCGCCGCCCCCTGGTCTCCGCTGGCCCGCGCCACCGCCTCGATGCGGCCGTCCACCTCCTCCTCGGAAGCCGTGATCCCTTCCGCCGCGGCGATCCTTTCGATCAGCAGCATCATCTTGACGCGGCGCTCCGCCTGCGGCCTCAGCTCTTCCCTGAGCTCGTCGGTGGTCGGCTCCGGCGCATCCGGCGCGGACAGCTCCCGCTGGCTCGCGGCGCGGCGCGCGAGGTACGACAACTCCCGATCGACCATGGACGGAGAGACCTCGAAGTCGTGCTCCTCCATGAGCCGCTCCACGATGCGATCCTTCAACTGCCGGTCCTGAAACGCCTCGATCTCGCTCTGCAGCTCCGAGCGCAGCTTCTCGCGCAACTCCTCGAGCGTTTCGCACTCGCCGTAGTCCCGCGCGAACTCGTCGTCCAGGGCCGGCAGCACCTTGTTGCGTATCTCCTTGACCGTCACCTCGAAATCGGCCGTCTTCCCGGCCAGGCGCTCATCCCCGAGATCCGCGGGAAAGTTCACCGCGATGGTCCGGGGCGCGTCGCGCTCCATTCCCACCAGACCCCGCTCGAACTCCGGCAAGGCCTTGCCCGCACCCACCTCGACCGGATAGCTCTCCGCCGTGCTGCCCGGAAAGGCCTCGCCGTCCACCGAGCCCGCGAAGTCGATGAACACGTAGTCGCCGTCCTCCACCCGGTCACGCCCCTCCACCGGCTCCAGTTGTCCGTTCCGGTCCTGAAGTCCCTTCAGGGCGCGTTCCAGGTCCTCGTCCTCCACGCCGGCGCGTACGCGCTCGACCGGCACGGCACGATAGTTCTTGAGCTCGATGTCAGGCTTCACCTCGATGACGGCGGTGAACGCGAACGGCAGCCCCTCGTCCAGCTCACCGGTCTCGAGCCGCGGCTCGGACACCGGTTCGAGCCCCTGTTCCTTCATGGCGCCGGCGAGCGATTCTTCCACCAGCTCGGACAGGGCCTGTGCCTGGATGTCGGTACCGTAGAGGCCGCGCAATATGTGCTGCGGGATCTTGCCCGCGCGAAAACCGCGCACCTTCGCCTGCCGTCCGACCTGCCGGTAGATGCGGGCGAACGCCTTGCCGACCCGGTCGGCCGGCACCTCCAGCCGAAGCTTTCTCTGCGTCGGCGTCAACACCTCGACTTCACACTTCATTCCAGTCCTGCCCCTTGTGGCTCCATTGTGTTTCCAATCCCGCGCGCGCGAGGTTCCCGAATCCGTGTTGCCGATGGAAGGCGAGCCCGCCGTGATGCGATGGCGTTTCCTCGATGGTGCGAGAGGGGGGACTCGAACCCCCACGGTTGCCCGCTAGATCCTAAGTCTAGTGCGTCTACCAGTTCCGCCACTCTCGCCTGCCGGTGGCTTGCCAAAAAGCGCCGCCCATGACCGTGCTGTAGCAACCCCGCGAACCGCAAGTCAAGATAACTCCCGGCCGCGGCGGAGACTGCTCGAGAATGTCCGTGAGCCTTGTTGAGGAGGGGGGGAGTGGGCCGCCGGAGACTCGAACTCCGGACCCGCTGATTAAGAGTCAGCTGCTCTACCAACTGAGCTAGCGGCCCATACGCGCTTTATTGGGGTGAGTGAAGGGACTTGAACCCTCAACCCCTGGAGCCACAGTCCAGTGCTCTAACCAATTGAGCTACACTCACCAGAACACCCGTAACCAAAGCACCTGTTGCTGGCGCGCCAGAAGGGACTCGAACCCCTGACCCACGGCTTAGAAGGCCGTTGCTCTATCCACCTGAGCTACTGGCGCGTCGAACCGTTCCTTCAAGGCCGTTCCCGGTACTCCGTCGACTCCGCGGCTTTTCACGACCCGCCTTCCATGGGTCACGCCGGGGTTTGGTCGGGGCGAGCCGATTTGAACGGCCGACCCCCTGCTCCCAAGGCAGGTGCGCTACCTGGCTGCGCTACGCCCCGTCACCGAGTCTGAAGTTTACCTGATGTGGCGCCGATATCAAGACTGGCGGCCCGCCGGTCCCGCAGCACCCGTTGCTGGATCTCCAGGATCCGTTGAATGCCGGCGCGGGCGAGGCCGATCAACCGATCGAGCTGCTCCGCATCGAAGGGTTCCTTCTCGGCCGTCCCCTGGACCTCCACGAACTTGCCCGAGCCGGTCATCACGAAGTTCATGTCCACCTGGGCGTGGTTGTCCTCGCCCGCGTCGAGGTCCAGCACCGCCTGTCCGTCCACCACCCCGACGCTGACCGCGGCGACGCTGTCTCCGAGCAGTCCCCCGGGCACGGTCTTGTCCGCCGCCCACTTCTCCATGGCGCAGCACAGGGCCACGTAGGCGCCGGTGATGGAGGCGGTCCGGGTGCCGCCGTCCGCCTGGATGACGTCGCAGTCGAGCCACACCGTCCGTTCGCCGAGACAGTCCATGTTCGCCACCGACCGGAGACTGCGTCCGATCAGCCGCTGAATCTCGTGGGTGCGGCCGCCCACCTTGCCGCGGGAGGACTCTCTGGGTATGCGGGTGGGCGACGACGACGGCAGCATGCCGTACTCCGCCGTGATCCAGCCCCTGCCGGTCTTGCGCAGGAACGGCGGCACGCGGTCTTCCAGCGTTGCGGCGCAGATGACCCGGGTGTCGCCCATCTCGATCAGGGCCGAGCCGTCGGCGTGCTTGATGAAACCGGGCGTGATGTCGAGGGGGCGCAAGTCGTGGTCCCCGCGGCCGTTTGTGCGCATGTCTTGGTCAGCCTCCCGGTGCCGTGCGGCCAAGCTTGAAACCCGCCCCTACAGATGAAAGACGACCGTCTTGAGCTCGGTCATCTCCTCGATGGCGTAGCGCGGCCCTTCCTTGCCGAAACCGGACTCCTTGAGCCCGCCGTACGGCATCACGTCGGCCCGCCACTGCGGCCCCCAGTTCACGTGGAGGCTGCCCGACTCCACCTCCCGGGCGAATCTCATGGCCCAGCCGATGTTCTCGGTGAAGATCCCGGCGGAAAGGCCGAACACCGTGTCGTTGGCGAGCTCGATGGCCTCGTCGATGGACTCGAACGGCATCACCCCCACCGCCGGACCGAACAGCTCGTCACGCGTGATCCTCATGTCGCGGGAGACATCGGCCACCACCGTGGGCGCGTAGACCGCGCGGTCCCGGGACCCGCCGGCCAACACCCGGGCACCCTGGCCCACGGCCTCGTTGACCCACTGCTCGACACGGACGGCTTCGTTCTCCTTGATCATGGGCCCCACCTGCGTGGCGGCATCGAGCTGGCTGCCGGTCGCCAGCGCCTCCACCCTGGGAGCCAACGCGCCCAGGAAGTCCGCGTACACGCGGCGGTCGGCCAGCACGCGCTGGGTGGAGATGCAGACCTGCCCCGAGTTCGCGTAGCCGGTGGCGGCCACCGCCGCGGCCACCTTGTCGAGGTCCGCGTCCGGCATCACGATCACCGGGCAGTTGGACCCCAGTTCCATGGTGACCTTCTTGATGCCCGCCACCCGGCAGATGTTCTCCCCCACCTCGCGGCTGCCGGTGAAGGTGATCTTGCGCACCCGGGGGTCGGCCACCAGCGGATCGCCGATCTCGCTGCCCGAGCCGGTCAGGCATTGCACGCCCTCCGGCGGAACCCCGGCCTCCAGCAGGATCTCGGTCAGCTTGAGGCCCGACAGCGGGGTGTCCGAAGCCGGCTTGATGATCACCGAGTTGCCCCCGGCGATGGCGGGACCGACCTTGTGACAGAGCAGGTTCAGCGGGAAGTTGAACGGGCCGATGGCCACCACCACGCCGCAGGGCACGCGCAGCGTGAAAGCCAGCTTGCCCGCTCCCGCGGGATCGGCGTCCACCGGCACGGTCTCGCCGTGGACCCGCTTGGCCTCTTCGGCCGAGGCGGTCAGGGTCTCCACCGCCCGGCGCACCTCGCCCTTCCCTTCGGCCAGGACCTTTCCCTCTTCGCTCGAGATGAGCGTGCCGAGCTCGTCCACGCGCTCCGCCATGAGGGCGGCCGCGCGGGTGAGCACGCGCCACCGCTCGTGAGCGGTCATCCGGGCCATGAGCGCGGCCCCGCGCTGGGCGAACGCGAGCGCCCGCTCCACGTCGTCGCGGCCGGCCCTCGGCACGCTGTCGATGACGGAGTCATCATACGGGTTGCCGACCTCCTGCATCCTCGGTCGATCGACCCACTCTCCGGCGAGAAACATCTTCATTGCGATCAAACTCCTTCGGAGCTGCCGGCGCTGTCCCGGACGGCGCCGCGGGCCGGACACGCGCGGGTTTGAAACCCGCCCCTGCAACATCGTGCCGCTAACGTTACACGAGATCCCTTATGGGCTCCACCACGGTCTCCGAGATTCCCTGCATCATGGCGAAGAGGCGCGGCTGCTCCAGCGCCCCGACAGCGTCCAGAGCCGCCTGCCTGCGGTCGTGCATCTCCCGCACCGCAAAGGGCAGCGACTCGAGCTGGTCGAACAGTCCCGCGACCCGCTCGACGTCCGCGGCCGACGTGGCCGCCCGGTCCTTGTCCAGCACCTCCAGCAGCCAACGGGCGTCTTCCGGAGACGCGTTTTCCAACGCGTGGACCGCCAGGATGCTGCGCTTGCCCTCGGCGATGTCGCTGCCGCGCTGGTCACGGCCCTTGTCGCCGTAGAGATCCAGCACGTCGTCCTGAATCTGAAACAGGATGCCGAGCTGGCGCGCCGCCTCGGTGAGGCCCTCCAGCATCCCCGGCTCCCGGCCCAGCATCTCGGCGCTGCCGGCCATGCCGAGGACGAAGAGTCGGGCGGTC
This sequence comes from uncultured Binatia bacterium (SeqCode), assembly GCA_965215605.1. GTDB lineage: Bacteria > Desulfobacterota > Binatia > UBA9968 > JAJDTQ01 > JAJDTQ01. Next base: position 1,348,177 of record OZ244070.1, read on the forward strand.
TTGGCTTCGACCATGTCGAAGTACCGCGCCAGCGAGGGACGGGCGCTCGCCCGCAACGCGAACTCCTGTTCCTGCCCGTCGATGACCTTCAGGGTCTCGACGAGCATCCGCCGCGCCAGCGCCTCACGCCGCTCGACGGCCACCGGCGCCCGTTGCGCCAGCAACAGCGTCAAGTAGAACATGGCATCGCCGAGGTTGATGGCCCGGGCGACGCCGAAGCGATGCCATACCGTCTCCTGTCCCCGGCGCGCCTCGTCGCCGTCCTGCACGTCGTCGTGGACCAGCGTCGCGTTGTGCAGCATCTCGCAAGCCGCGCCCATGGGAACCGCCCTGGCGGGATCCTCCCCCAGACAATCCGCCACCAGCAGCGGCAGCAGGGCGCGCAGCCGCTTGCCGCCCGTCCGGAAGTGGTAGCGGCACATCTCGGCCAGCCCCGACGCGCCGAGCTCCGCTTCCCGGAGCACGTCATCGAGGAGGAAGAGGACTTCGGGGAGATACCGTTTCCGGATGTTTTCGAAGTGCTCCAGGAACGCCTGCTTCGCCGCCGCCGGCAGGCCGGCGGCGTCCGGGCGTCCGGGACGATCAGCGCGCGTCATGCGCGTCCTTCATCCTGTTGGCGGCGTCCGGCATGCGGGTGGCTTGCGAGGAAGGGCGGTCGAGGAAGGGGAGGCTCAGCGGAGCTTCATGCCGAACGCCACAGGCCCCTTGTCGCCCGCGCGGGTCTGAAACTGCACGCTGTCGCCTTCACCGAAATCCTCGAACCGGACCCGGGGGGCGCCGCTGCTCCGATGGAAGAACACGTCGTCGCCGCCGTCATCCGGCTCGATGAAGCCGAATCCCTTGTCCTTGAGAATCTTCCTGATGGTTCCCGTCACCTCGTTCACTCCGGTTCCCGGACCCTGCGGCCCGTTCGATTCGATGTCACCCACGCGTCTGGCCCGTTTCATAGTGCGAGCAGCGGCGGGAGTCAAGAAGGGCGCGCGGCAACCATGCCTTGTCGCTTTGTTTTCATCTCGGATGTGATATCCGTCAAACAGGATGTCCAGCCCGCTACGCGTCATCGATCTGGGCCGTCTCGACTACGAGGCGGCGCTGTCCGTTCAGGAACGGTTCCTCGAAGAGAAGACCCGCGAGCCCCGGGACGACTGCCTGATACTGGTGGAGCATCCGCACGTGATCACCACCGGCCGAAGGGAGGCCCACGGCCACATACTCGACGCCGGCGACGTCCCGGTGCGCGCCACCAGCCGCGGCGGCGACGTGACCTACCACGGCCCGGGTCAACTCGTGGCCTACCCGATCATCGATCTCAAGTCCCGGCAACGCCGCGCCGTGCACCGCTATCTGCACGGGCTCGAACAGGCGATCATCGACGTGCTGGCCTGCTTCGACCTGGCGGGCGCGCGGCGCCCGCCCTTCACCGGGGTGTGGATCGGCGACCGGAAGATCTGCGCCATCGGCATCGCCGTCAGACGCAGCGTCACCTACCATGGCGCCGCCCTCAACGTGGCGCCCGAACTGGATTATTTCCACAGGATCGTCCCTTGCGGGCTGGATTGGGCGCAGGTCACCTCCATCGAACGGGAGGCGGGGAGATCCATCGAGATGGAAACGGTCAAGTCCCTGCTGGTGCGGAGTTTCTGCCGGGCGTTCGGTTACGATGGGGTGGCAGGGGACAATGGGGTCACAAGGGACCAAGAGGCTGCCGAGCCCGCCGCGGGCAGGCACGGCGCCCGCTCGGACTAGCGGCTATTTCTGAAACCAGTCGGCGTTGATCTGGGTGTATTCCTGCCACTTTTCCGGAACTGCGGCTTCCTCGAATATCGCCTCCACGGGACATACCGGCTCGCAGGCGCCGCAGTCGATGCACTCCTCCGGATCGATGTAGAGCATATTCTCTTTCTCGAATACCTCGGGATCGTTCTTGGTCGGGTGGATGCAATCGACAGGGCAAACATCGACACACGCCGTGTCCTTGGTGTCGATACAGGGCTCTACAATCACGTAGGTCATTCACTTCCTCCTGGGGTGCCGGCAGGCTCTCCCGCGCTCATCCACTGCGTTGGCGGCCCGCGGCCACGGTCTCCTACCCTGTTGTTTTGGCTAACAAACAGCCCGGTTCAAGTCAAGCGGGCCGGCTGCCCGACGCCCCTTCGGAAGCCGCCTTGGCGCTGTTCCGGGCGCGTTTCCGGGGCGGCGTGTGAGTGGCCGTGCCGTAGAACAGCTCGGCGCATTCCATGAGGGTCTCGGAGAGCGTCGGATGCGGATGGACGGACTCGGCGAGGTCCCGCGCGGTGGCCCCCATCTCGATGGCAAGCACGCCCTCGCCGATCAACTCGCCGGCGCCGGCGCCGGTGATGCCCACGCCGAGAATGCGCTCCGTGCCGGGCTCGAGGATCAGCTTGGTCAGGCCTTCGGGGCGGTCGAGGGTGAGCGCCCTCCCGGAGGCGCCCCAGGGAAACTTCACGACCTCCACCGCCACATCCCCCGCCCTGGCTTCCCGTTCGGTCAGCCCGCACCAGGCGACCTCCGGCTCGGTGAAGACCACCGCCGGGATCACCACGCCGGCGATGGTGCTGGACTCGCCGGCGATGGCCTCCACCGCCACCCGCGCCTCCTTGGTGGCCCGGTGCGCCAGCAAGGCGCCGCCGTTGGCGTCGCCGATGGCGTAGATGGCGGGGTCGCCGGTCTGCTGCTGGTCGTTGCACTCGATGAAGCCGTTGGCGCCGACCTTGACTCCGGTGTTCTCGAGGCCGAGGTCCTGGTAGCCGGGCGTCCGGCCCACGCTGACCAGGACCCGGTCGTAGCTCTCTTCCCGGACGGCGCCGTTGACTTCCATGGCCACCTTGATCTTCCTGCCGCTGGTGGCCATGCGCAGCACCTTGGTCTTGAGACGGATCTCCTTGAAGAGCGACTCGGCCACCTTGGCCACGGGCCGCGTGAGGTCCGCGTCCACGCCGGACAGCAGGTGGTTCAGCGCCTCCACCAGGACGATCTCGCTTCCCAGGCGGGCATAGACCGTCCCCAGCTCCATGCCGATGTAACCGCCCCCCACCACCAGCAGGCGGCCCGGCACGTCCGCCAGCTCCAGCGCCTCGGTGGAGGTCATGATCCGCTGGTTCCCCAGATCGAAGGCCGCCGGCATGGCGGGCTTGGAGCCCACCGCGATGATGGCCTTGTCGTAGTTGACGAACTGTTGTCCTCCGGCCGTCTCCACCCGGAGGGTCCGGGAGTCCTCGAAGTGTCCGCGCCCGTGGAGACGCTGGACGCCCCGTCGCGAGCACAGGCCCTGCAGCCCCCCGGCCAGCTTGTCGATGACCGACTCTTTCCACCCGCGCAGCTTGTCGAGCTTGACCTTGGGCTTGCCGAACGCGACCCCGCGGGCTTCCGAAAGCGCCGCCTCGTCGATGACCTGGGTGGCATGGAGAAGAGCCTTCGAGGGAATGCAGCCGCGGTTGAGGCAGACCCCCCCGAGCCGCTCGTCCCGCTCCACCAGCAACACGCGTTTCCCCAGATCCGCGGCGTAGAAGGCCGCGGCATAGCCGCCGGGCCCGGCGCCGACCACGACGATTTCCGTTTTGATGGGTTCCACGGGTCTCCTGACCGATCTCGTTTCTAGTGTGGCGTCACGATACGGGCCACTTGATGTCCGCTTCGGGAAAGTCTTCCAGACAGCGCACGATCTCGCGCAGGAAACGCGCTCCGTCGGCGCCGTCGATCACCCGGTGGTCGTAGGAGAGCGCCAGCGGCAGCACCATCCGCGGCGTCACCTTCTTGTCCCGCACCACCGGCCGGACGACGCCCCGCCCCATGCCCAGAACCGCCACCTGCGGGCTGTTCACGATGGGCGTGAAGTGGGAACCGCCGATGCTTCCGAGGTTGGAGATGGTGAACGTCGCCCCCTGCATCTCGTCCGCGTTCAGCTTGCGCTGCCGGGTCCGCTCCGCCAGCTCGTCCAGCTCCCTGGACAGGTCCAGCAGGTTTTTCTTGTCCACGTCGCGGATGACCGGCGCGATCAGGCCCGCCTCGGTGTCCACCGCCACCCCGATGTGGACGTAGTCGCGGGTGACGATCTCCAGCGCCTCGTAGTCCACGCTGGTCTTGAAGACCGGGTACTTGTCGAGGGCCGACACCGCCGCCCCGATGGCGAACGAGGTCACCGTCAACCTCGCCCCCGACTTCTCGTAGACCCTGGAGTAACGCTTCCGGAGCTCCATCAGCCCGGTGATGTCCGCGTCGTCGAACTGGGTCACGTGGGGGACGGTGGTCCAGGAATCGGTCATCCGCTGGGCGATGGTGCGCCGGAGCGGCGACATCCTCTCCCGCTTGCTCGGTCCCCACTTGGTGAGGTCCAGGGTCTTGAAGACGTTGACCGCGGGCTCCGCCGGCGGGGCGGACGGACCGAGGGCGAGCTGCTGAAGCCCCTGGACGTAGCTTCGGACATCCGCCATGACGATGCGCCCGCCGCGCTCGCTCCCCTTCACCCGGGTGAGGTCGATGCCCAGCTCCCGCGCGATCTTCCGCACCGTGGGCGAGGCCGGCGGCGGCGCGCCGCTGGTGGAGACGGGCAGGCGGGCCGGGGGCGCCTCGGCCGGCGCTTCCGTCGCGGGCGGCGGCGCCTCCACAACCGGCGCGGAAGCGCTCCCCTCGTCGATGGTCACCAGCACCTGGCCCACCGACACCACCTGCCCCGCCAGCACGTGTATCCGGGCCACGCTGCCGGCGGCGGGGGAAGGGATGGGGGCCACCGCCTTCTCGTTCTCCAGCTCCAGAAGGGTCTGGTCCAGTCGGACCTGGTCTCCTTCCGAGACCAGGACGTTGACGACGGTGCCAGAGTCCGCCCCTTCGGCCAGCTTGGGAAGCGTTACATCCATGATGCGAAGGCAGCCTAGATGGCCATTCCGGCATGAGGCTTGGCCGGATTGTAGTGGAGCTCGCGCATGGCCCGCGCCACGGTCGATCTCCTGATCCGGCCCTTCTGGGACAGGGCGTGAAGCGTCGCGATGACCACCGACTCCGCATCCACCTCGAAATAACGGCGCAGACGGGGCCGGGTATCGCTGCGGCCGAAGCCGTCCGTCCCCAGCGTCACCAGACCCCCCGGCACCCAAGGCGCGATCTGGTCCGGCACGATCTTCATGTAGTCGGACACGGCCACGAAGACACCCTCCTCCGGCTCCAGCAGCGACTCGACATACGACTTCCGCGGCTTCTCTTCGGGATGCAGGAGGTTCCGGCGCTGGACCGCCTGAGCCTCCCGGCGCAACAGGTTGTAGCTGGTGGCGCTCCAGACGTCCGCCGCCACGTGGTAACGCTCCGCGAGGATCTCCTGCGCCCTCAACGCCTCGAACAGGAGCGGGCCGCTGCCCAACAGGTGGGCGCGAAGCTTGTACCCCGCCTCGGCTCTCCTGAACTTGTACAGCCCCTTGAGAATGCCCTCCTCCACTCCCGCGGGCATGGCCGGCATGTCGTGGTTCTCGTTGTAGAGCGTGAGGTAGTAGAAGAGGTCCTCGCCGCGCTGGTACATGCGCCGCAGGCCGTCCCGGACGATGACCGCGACCTCGTAGGCAAGGGCCGGATCGTAGGTGAGCAGGGCCGGAACCGTGCTCGCCGACAGGTGGCTGTGACCGTCCGCGTGCTGCAGCCCTTCGCCGTTGAGGGTGGTGCGCCCGGCGGTGGCCCCAAGCAGGAAACCCTTGGCCCGGCTGTCCGCGGCGGCCCACATGAGATCGCCGATGCGCTGGAATCCGAACATCGAATAGAACGTGTAGAACGGGATCATCGGCGTGCCGTAGTTGACGTGGGCCGTCCCCGCGGCGATGAAGGAGGACATGGCCCCGGCCTCGCTGATGCCCTCTTCGAGGAGCTGGCCGTCCCGCGCCTCCTGGTAGAACAGCAGCGTCTCCCGGTCCACGGGCTCGTAGAGTTGCCCCTTGGAGGAATAGATGCCCACCTGACGGAACAGCGTGTCCATGCCGAAGGTCCGCGCCTCGTCCGGAATGATGGGCACGATCTTCTTGCCGATATCGGGATCCCGCAGCAGCTTGCTCAACAGCCGGGCGAAGGCCATGGTCGTGGAGGCTCGGGTCTCCGCGGAACCCTTGTGGAACTCCTCGTAGGTCGCATCTCCGGGCACCGCCAGCGCCTTGGTCTTCCCCTGGCGCCGGGGCAGGAACCCCCCCAGGCTCTTGCGCCGCTCCAGCAGGTACCGCGTCTCCTCGCTGTCAAGCGGCGGCCGGTAGAACGGCGCCTCTACCACGTCCTCGTCCGGCAGCGGCACGCCGAAGCGCGAGCGGAAGTCGCGCAGCTCCTTCTCGTTGAGCGCCTTCTGCTGGTGGGTGATGTTGCGCCCCTCGCCGGCCTCGCCGAGGCCGTAGCCCTTCACCGTCTTGGCCAGGATCACCGTGGGGCCGCCCTTGTGGCGCAGCGCCGCGCTGTAGGCCGCATACACCTTCTGGGGGTCGTGCCCGCCCCGGGACAGCTTGCGGATGTCGTCGTCGCTGAGGTGATTGACCATCTCCAGAAGCTCGGGCCGGGTGCCGAAAAAATGCTTTCGCGTATAGCTCCCGGGCGCCACGGAATACTTCTGGTAGTCCCCGTCCACCGCCGCCTCCATCCGCTCCGCCAGCAGCCCCCTGGCGTCCGCCGCCAGCAGCGGATCCCAGTCCGAGCCCCAGATCACCTTGATGACGTTCCAGCCGGCGCCCCGGAACAGGGCCTCCAACTCCTGGATGATCTTGCCGTTGCCGCGCACCGGCCCGTCGAGCCGCTGCAGGTTGCAGTTGACCACCCACACGAGGTTGTCGAGGTTCTCCCGCGCCGCCATGGAGAGCGCCCCGGTGGCCTCCGGCTCGTCGCTCTCCCCGTCGCCCAGAAAACACCACACCCGCGGCTCCTGGGCCAGCAGTCCCCGGGCGCCCAGATAGCGGGCGAAACGCGCCTGGTAGATGGACATGATGGGCGCCAGTCCCATGGAAACCGACGGAAACTGCCAGAAATCGGGCATGAGGTGCGGATGGGGATAGGACGGCAGTCCCCCTCCCTTGGCCAGCTCCTGCCTGAAGAGGTGGAGCTTGCGCGGGCTCAGCCGGTGTTCCACGTAGGCGCGGGCGTAGTTGCCCGGCGATGCGTGGCCCTGGAAATAGACCAGGTCGCCGGGCGTTCCGTCGTCACCCCCGCGCAGGAAGTGGTTGAATGCGACTTCGTAGAGGTTGGCCGCCGAAGCGTAGGTGGAGATATGGCCGCCGATGCCCGCCTGCAGACGATTGGCCTTGACCACCATGGCCATGGCGTTCCAGCGCACGTAGCTCTTCACCTGCCGCTCGATGCGGCGGTCGCCGGGGTACGGCGGCTCCTGCTCCGGTGGAATGGTGTTGAGGTAGGGCGTATTCAGGCTGGCGGCGGGGGCGCGTTGCCGGTCGCGGATGCGCGCCAGCAGTTGCGCCAGCAGCACGTCGGCCTGTTCCGGACCTTTCCGGACCACCTCGCCGAGCAGGGACTCGAGGGAATTCAGCAGCGTGTCGTCCGGCGACGCGCCGGCGCCGCTCGGTTCCACCGCGCCCCGGAACTCTTCCTCCGTCGCGAAATGGACAGGTGTTATGGACTCTTTGGCACTCATGACGTTCCAGGGATATTATACCAAGGTCTGCGGAAGCAACACGTGCGGGGGGCAACATATTCGGCGCCGCCCACGCCTGTCAAGTCCTTTCGGACCGGGCGCGGAGCCGCTCCAGGACGGCCCGCCGCAAGCTGGCTGCCGGCCGTACCACGAACATGCAGTGCCTCGATCTGACACTACCGACCCCAGAAGCCAACCTGGCCTGCGACGAGGCGCTGCTGGACGACTGCGAGCGGACGCAGGACCGGGAGGTCCTCCGCTTCTGGGAATCCCCGGAGCCTTTCGTGGTGCTCGGCATGGCCAGCCGGCTGGAGCGCGAGGTCGACGCGCCCGCGTGCGCTGCCCGGGGCATTCCCGTCCTGCGGCGCTGCAGCGGCGGCGGCACCGTGGTCCAGGGTCCCGGCTGCCTGAGCTACACGCTCATCCTGCGCATGGCCGGCGAACGGCCGCTGGAGCGCATCGATTCCGCCAATGCCTTCATCATGCAGCGCCACCGGCGCGCGCTGGCGGAAGCCACCGGCCTGCCGGTCCGCCGCCAAGGCGCCACCGACCTCGCCGTGGGCCAGCGGAAGTTCTCGGGCAACGCGCAGCGCCGACGGCGGCGCTTCCTGCTGTTCCACGGCACCTTCCTGCTGGACTTCCCGATCCCGCTGATGGAAGAGATCCTGCCGTATCCGCCCAAAACCCCGGCCTACCGCCGGGGCCGCGGCCACCGCTTCTTTCTCACCAACCTGGGGCAACCCGCTTCACGCATCAAGGCGCTGCTGATGCGCTGCTGGGACGCCGCGCCCGGGGACGCCGAAGTCCCGCGCGCCGCCATCGCGTCGCTGGTGGAGAAGAAATACTCCGTCCCGAGTTGGAACCGGAGGTGTTAGGAACCGCGGAGGTGCAGGGGCGGACTCAAAACCCGCGCGCGCCACCAGCGGTGATCGGAACGCCGGGTCACACCAGCGTCAGCCAGTGCAGGTAGCCCTCGTCCCGCCCCCGGATGACGTCGAAGAAAGCCTGCTGCAGATCGAGGGTCACCGGCCCGGGCCTGCCCTCGCCGATGGCCCGGTCGTCCACCTCCCGGATGGGAGTCACCTCGGCCGCGGTGCCGGTGAGGAAGGCCTCGTCGGCGATGTAGAGGGCGTCCCGGGCGAAGCGTTCCTCGTGGACCCGGTATCCCTTGGCGCGGGCCAGCTCGATGACGCTGGCCCGGTTGATGCCGGGGAGGATGGAAGTCACGGGCGCGGTCCTCAGCTCCCCGTCCTTCACGATGAAGAGGTTCTCGCCGCTGGCCTCCGAGACGCACCCTTCGGGGTCGAGCATGATGGCCTCGTCGTAACCCGCCTGCTTCACCTCGTGCTTGGCCAGCACCGAGTTCACGTAGTTGCCCGAGATCTTGCTGTTGGTCATCGTCACGTTGACGTGATGCCGGGTATAGGAAGACACCTTGGCGCGGATGCCCCGCTTGAGACCCTCGTCCCCCAGGTACGCCCCCCAGGCCCACGCCGCCACGATGACCCGCACCGGGTTGTTGAGCGCGTACAGCCCCATCTCGCCGTCGCCCACGAACGCCAGCGGCCGGATGTAGCACTCCTTCAGCCGGTTGACCCGGATCACCTCCAGAATCGCCTCGGTCATCTGCTCGATGCCGTACGGCAGGGGGGTGCCCAGGATGTGTCCCGAATCCCGGAAACGTTTGACGTGCTCGGCCAGCCGGAAGACCGCCGACCGCTCGTCCTCCAGCGAATAGCAGCGAATTCCCTCGAAATAGGCGGTGCCGTAGTGGAGCGCATGGCTCATGACATGGAACCGGGCGTCATCCCAGTCCACCAGCTCCCCGTCCATCCAAATCTTGTCACTCCTCAGAGACATCGAGACTCCCCGAAATGCGTTTCCCACGCAAGCCCGTTAACGAAAAAGGGCCACCACGCCAACGCGATGGTGGCCGCCACGGGTTCATATTTCTTCAGATTCGGTGTGGAATGTCAATCTCATGGCGGCGCCTGGAGGCCATCCTCCCGGTCGTCGCGGGACTCCGCGGCGCACGGAAAAACGATGAGCTCAGCGGGCCGGACCGTGACCTTGACCCGGGTTCCGGCCACGAGGGCGCGGGTGGACGGCTGGCTGCTGCGCAGGCGCGTCCCGGACCGCAGCGTGATGTGGTAGAGGTTCTCGGCGCCCCGGAACCGGCGGCGCGACACCACCCCATCGCCGTCGTCGGAGGGTTCGAACTCCACCTCGTCAGGCCGCACCACCAGGTCGACCCTGGCGCCGGCGGGCAGGCCGGCGTCGTTGGGGAACCTCCCCACTTCGGTCTCGATGGCGTCGCCCACCACCCCCGGAATGAAATCCGACTGGCCCACGAACTCCGCGACGAAGCGCGTGCACGGCCGGCGGTAGAGCACCTCCGGCTCGGACAGCTGCTCGAGACGCCCCTGGTTCAGCACCCCGACCCGATCGGCCACCGCCAAGGCCTCCTCCTGGTCGTGGGTCACCATGATGGCGCTGGTCTCCGACGCGCGCAGGATCCGAAGCAGCTCGTCGCGCATCTCGGCTCTCATATCGACGTCGAGATTGCTGAAGGGCTCGTCGAGAAGCAGCACCAGGGGACCCGGCGCCAGCGCCCGGGCCAGGGCCACCCGCTGCTGCTGGCCGCCGGAAAGCTCGTGGGGATAGCGGTGCGCCAGCTCGGCCATCCCCACCACGCTGAGCATGTCCCGCGCGGCATCGGCCCGTGACTGCCGGGACCCGTTCCGGAGCCCGAACATGACGTTGTCCAGCAGCGTCAGGTGCGGGAACAGCGCGTAGTCCTGGAAGACCATGCCGATGCGCCTTTGCTCGGGCTCGATCCACATGCCCTCGCCCGACACCGGAGCTCCGTTGAGCAGGATCCTGCCGCTGTCGGGCCGGTCGAAGCCCGCAATCAGGCGCAGCGTCGTGGTCTTGCCGGAGCCGCTGGGGCCCAGCAACGCGAGAATCTCGTTCCGCCCCAGGGCGAAGCTCAATCCGGAGACCGCCGCCGGACTGCCGGGCTCGTGGCTCTTCCAGACGTCCTCGAGGGTGACGAGGCTGGCGGCCGCGGCGTCCATCGGCCTCACGCTTCCCGCACGGCGGCGGCGCCCTCGCCGGTCTCCAGCCACCAGCGTTCCAGGTCCCGCAGGGACCGTTCGGCCATGAGTTCCTTCTTGCGCCGGCCCCGGACCCTGCCGGGCAGATTCGGAAACAGGCCGAAGTTGACGTTCATGGGCTGGAAGCCTTCCCGCCCGGTATCGGAGATGTACTGGAGCAGTGATCCCAGGGCGGTGGTGCCGGGCGGCGTCACCGGCTTCGTCCCGGCCGCCAGCCGGGCGGCGTTGACGCCCGCCAGCAGCCCCGACGCCGCCGACTCGATGTATCCCTCGACGCCGGTGATCTGGCCGGCGAAGAAGAGCCGCGGCGCCCCGCGCCACTGCAGCGTCGGCAACAGGTGCCGGGGCGCGTTGATGAAGGTGTTCCGGTGCAGGCTGCCGTAGCGCACGAACACGGCCTTGGCCAGCCCCGGTATCAGCGAGAACACCCGCTTCTGCTCGGGATACGTCATCTTGGTCTGGAAGCCCACGAGGTTGTACAGCGTGCCCTCGCGGTTTTCCTGCCGCAACTGAACCACCGCGTAGGGTCTCTGGCCGGAAGCCGGATCCACCAGCCCGGTGGGCCTCATGGGGCCGAACGCCAGCGTCTCCCGTCCGCGCCGGGCCATCTCCTCCACCGGCAGGCATCCCTCGAAGAAACGCTCGAAGCTTCGCACCGGCACCTTCTCCGCCGCCACCACCTCATCCACCAGCCGGTAGTACTCCTCCCGGGTCAACGGCAGGTTCAGGTAGTCGCCGGGCCGCTCATCGTAACGGGACGCCCGGAACGCCACCGACGAATCCACGGACTCCGCGGTGAGCACCGGGGAGATGGCGTCGTAGTAGTAGAGATGCTCCGCCCCCAGAAGCTCCCGCAGGCGCTCCGAGAGGGGATCGGCGGTGAGCGGTCCGGTGGCGATGATGGCCGGCCCCGGCGGCACGGCGTCGAGTTCCCGGCGGATCAGGCGCAGGCCGGGCAGGGAAGACATGCGTTCGGAAACGGCCTCGGCGAAGCGGATCCGGTCCACTGCCAGGGCGGACCCCGCCGGCACCCGGTGGGCCTCCCCGAGGGTAATGATCAGGGAGCCCATGCGCCGCATCTCTTCCTTCAGCAGCCCGGCCCCGGTGGTCAACGACTGCGAACGGAACGAGTTGCTGCACACCAGCTCTGCCAGATGGCCAGTGGTATGGGCCGCGGTCCCGGTGACCGGCCGCATCTCGTACAGGTCCACCGGCACCCCCCGTCTGACGAGTTGCCAAGCGGCCTCGCACCCCGCGAGGCCGCCCCCCACCACATTGACACGCTCCATGTTGTCGTTCATCCCGAACCCGAAACAGCGCCGCCGGCTACGGCAGAGTTTAGCGCATATCTGTTTCCTGGCAACTGCCGGAGCAGACCCTGCAGCTCCATTTCCAAAAGTACCTCGCAGACCCGGTGCGGCGGGAGGCCCGTCCGGTGGATCACCTCGTCCATTTGCAGCGGTCCCGCCTCCAGGTCCCGCAGGATCGCTCCGGCGGCGCCGCCGAGGGGAGCCGTTCCGAGCGAAGCCCGGTCCGGACCCGCGGGCGGGGCAGGCGCGAATGCCGGCTCCGCCGCCAGTTGCGGCGCGATCTCCTCGATGATGTCGCCGAGATCCTCTACCAGCTTGGCGCCCTCGCGGATCAGCCGGTGCGGTCCCCGGCTGCGTCCGGCCCCCGCCGGACCGGGCACCGCGAACACCTCCCGGCCCTGCTCCAACGCCAACCGGGCGGTGATCAGCGAACCGCTCCGCTCGGTGGCCTCCACCACCACCACGCCCAGCGAGAGGCCGCTGATGATACGGTTGCGGGCGGGGAAGTGGTGCGGCAGCGGACGGGTCCCCAAGGGGTGCTCGGAGAGCACGACGCCGTTCTCCTCGATGCGGCGGCAGAGATCCCGGTGTTCGGGCGGATAGGGTACGTCCACTGCCGATCCGAGCACCGCCACGGTGCACCCGCCGCCGGACAGCGTGGTCTCGTGGGCCTCGCCGTCGATGCCCCGGGCCATGCCGCTGACCACGGCGATGCCGGCGGCCGCCAACCCCCGGCACAGGAGCCGGGTCATCTCGCGGCCGTACTCGCTCGGCGCCCGGGTCCCCACCACCCCCACGGCGGCGCGCCCGGCCGCCTCCGGCGACCCCCGGGCGTACAGTACCGGGGGCGGGTCGTGGATGGCGCGCAGGCGCTCCGGGTACGACGCGTCGGAGTAGCGCACCAGCCGGACCCCGGCCTCCCGCACCCGGCGCATCTCGTCGGCCAGGCGGTCCCATTCGGAAAAGCCCAACAGCCCGTCCACCGCGGCGCGGGTCAGGCCGGGGACCTCCCGCAACGCTCCGCGGCCGCTGAAGAACGCGTCCGCGGGGTCCGCAAAGGACTCCGCGATGCGCCGGAAGCCGACAGACCCGAGCCCCGGCACCCGGCCGAAGGCCAGCCAGGCCAGCTCCCGCCGGCCGACGCCCGGCACCATAGTGTCCTGTCCCACGTAATTCATTACCAATCTGCTTGTCTTTCTTGTCGTCGGCTGCGTTGCTCTTCCTCGCGTGGTAACGGCCACTGCTCGTCATCGCGCCTTGCCGACAACAAGAAATCCTGCGCATCTTCGTAAAGAACTACGTGGGACAGGACACTAGTGTCCTGTCCGGCCCGCCCGCGGCCGCAGGGTCAGGCGCAACGGCGTGTGCTCGAGCCCCAACTCCGCGCGCAGCGCCTTGACGAGGTAACGCCGGTAGCCGTCGCCGACGCCCTCCGGATGGTTGACGAACAGCCTGAACGTCGGCGGCCGCACGTCCGTCTGGGTGCCGTAGTAGAACTTCACCGGCCGCCCGCGGAACTGCGGCGCGGCGTGGCGCTCGGTGAGCCGGTGCAGCGCGCGGTTGAGCGCCGGGGTCTTGATCCAACGGCGCTGGTCGCTGCCCGCCCGGATCACCGTATCCATCAGCTTCGTCATGCCCGACCCCTCCAATGCCGATATAGAAACTATCGGCACATGATCGGCAAACGGTAGCCGGCGGCGCAAAAAATCCTGGTAGGTCCGGAGGCTCAGTTGGTCCGTATCCAGCAGATCCCACTTGTTGATGCCCAGGACCGTGGCCTTGCCCCGCTGGAAGGCATAGGACATGACCTGCGCGTCCTGGTCCGTGACCCCCTCGGAACCGTCCAGCAGGTGAATGACCACGTCGCCGGCGTCCACCGAGCGCAACGCCCGGCTCACGCTGTAGCGTTCCACCGGGTCCACCACCCGGGCCTTGCGCCGGATGCCGGCCGTGTCCGTCAGACGGCAGGGGTTGCCGCGCCAGGTGAAGGAAGCCTGGAGCGCGTCCCGGGTGGTGCCGGGCTGCGAGTCCACCAGCGAGCGGTCGTAGCCCAACAGCCGGTTCACCAGCGTGGACTTGCCCACGTTGGGCCGGCCCACCACCGCCAGGGCCAGGGGCTCGGCGGCCTCGGGGGTTGCCTCGCGGTCCCCGGGCAGGGCGTCTACCACCTCCTGCATGAGGTCTGCGACCCCCAGCCCATGCTCCGCCGAAAGCGGGAACAGCCGTTCCACGCCGAGTTGGTAGAACTCGTAGAGGTCGCTCTCCCGGGGGCCGGTGTCCAGCTTGTTGACGGCGTAGAACACGGGCTTGGGCGCCCGCCGCAGGAGCTCCGCCGCGGCCGTGTCCAGCGGCGTCGGCCCGGCGCGGCCGTCCAGCAGGAACACGATGACGTCGGCCTCGTCCACCGCCGTCAGGGTCTGGTGCAGGATACGTCCCTTGAGTCCCTCGGTTTCGTCCGGCTCCAGCCCGCCGGTGTCCACCAGCATGAAGCGGTGGCGGCGCCACGCCGCCGGGTTGTAGTTCCGGTCGCGGGTCACCCCCGGCTGGTCGTCCACGATGGCGCGGCGGGCCCGGCTCAGGCGGTTGAACAGCGTCGACTTGCCCACGTTGGGCCGGCCCACGATGGCCACCACCGGCATGTTTTCGGGAGTGCTCATGTTCGAGGATGCATCGCGCCCCTTGGCTTCGCCTCGCGCGTAATCCCGCTCGTCCCAGGGCGGGGCGTAGCCCCAGCGGAGCGAAGGGGAAGGATCTTACAGGCCGAAAGCCTCCAGGCTCCGGGGGTCCCGGCTCCAGCCGGGGGTGGCCTTGACCGCGAGGTCCAGGTAGACGCGGCAGCCGAGCAGGCGCTCCAGGTCCTCCCGCGCCGCGCTGCCGATCTCCTTCAGCGCCGCGCCGCGTTTGCCGATGAGGATCGGCTTGTGGCTCTCCCGCTCGGTGTGGATGGTGGCGGCGATGACCACCAGGGCGCCGCCGTCCTTTTCCTCGAAGCTCCGGACCGAGACCGCGGTGCCGTAGGGTATCTCCTGGCGGGTGCGCAGGAACACCTTCTCCCGGACGATCTCGGCCGCGATGAACCGCTCCGTCTGGTCGGTCAACTCGTCCTCCGGGAAGTAGCGGGGGCCGGACGGCAGCCGCTTCAGCATCCCCTCCACCAGGAGCGCCACGTTCTCGCCCGTCCGGGCGCTGATGGGCACGATCTCCCGCTCCGGCAACAGCTCCGCCAACCGCGCCATCACCGGCAGCAGGCGTCCCTTGGACACCGCGTCGATCTTGTTGAGCGCGATCAGGGTCTCGCGCCGGCTTCCGGAAAGGATCCCGGCGATGTCCTCGTCGTCCCCACGAAGTCCGCTGGTGGCGTCCACCACCCACACCACCGCCTCCACGTCCCCGAGAGCGCGCTTGGCCACGTCCACCATCCGCCGGTTCAAAAGCGACCGGGCGCGGTGGATCCCCGGGGTGTCCAGCAACAGGATCTGCCCCTCCGGCAGGGTCTTGATGCCCATGATCCGGTTCCGGGTGGTCTGGGGCCGGGGCGAGACGATGGCGATCTTCTCCCCCAGCAACTGGTTCAGCAGCGTGGACTTGCCCACGTTGGGCCGCCCCAGGATCGAGACGAAGCCCGACCGGAAATCCGCCGGGAGGACGGCTGCCGGTTCCTGCTGCCCGTGTATGGACTCGGTTTCGGCCATCGATCCATTATGGCACGGCCGGAGGGCAGGTCAATCGGAGGGCTCAACGAGTGCGGGCCGGCAGGACGACGGCGTTTCCAGACGGCTTGAACTGCACCATGAGGGGCGGCAAGGGCCATGTACACTGCCGCCGCCCTGGTTCCCTGGTTCAGAATCTGAACGTCACGCCCAACTCGACGTTGTGGGCCAGGTAAGACGCTTCCATGCCATCGAAGTCGGGCTTGGTGGAACCCGTAAACCTGTAGCCGACCCCGAGCTCGAATGTCTCGATGGGGTACTTGACTCCAAGCATGAACTGGTAACCGAAAGTCTTGTCCGTAGTCCCATCCAGGCTGAAGCCCGGCAAGTGGGGAAATGTGATGTCGGTGACCTTGTGTCGCACCCAACCGAGGCCGGCGCCTGCATAAGGAAGCACCGGGAGCTTCAGTTCCTGGAAAACGTAGAGCGCATTGACCATCACGGACATGTTGCTCGCCTTGCCTTTCGTCTTGCTTTTCACCTTGTTCGTCAGTTCGACGGTCTGTTCGGTGCCTTCGGTGTCCGTATAAGTATAGGTGACCGGATCGACCTCGATATACTTGATGTCGAACTCTCGGTAGCCGATTTCGAGTTCACTTCTCCATCCGTTCCCAAAGACGTATCCACCTGCCAGGGTGAAGCCGAATGCGGATTTGATGCCGGCCCTGCTGAGCCTGACGCCGAGCGTATCGTCCCTCTCGTCCGTCAACTTTGAATCCCGCGGCGCAACCAACGCGCCAGTGACAGACGCGTATGGCCCCGCCTGTTCGGCTCCGAGTGCTCCCGCGGCGGACATCACCCATACGAGCGCTGCCAGCACTGCTGCGATTTCCTTGTGCATGACTCCCTCCTGCGTTGAATGTGCCACGGCCAAGCAAACCGCCGGGCCGCTGAACGCACTTCAACAGGAGTTGAAGTGTTTCCGCCCATTCGCCAAGGCTCAGTAGCTCCTCAGTACCAGGCACAGGTTCTGGTATTCCGCGGAAGACCCGACACACGAGCGCCCGGCTGGATGCGTTTCGATAGAGGGTTAGGAAGAGTAAGCGGAGATGTCAAGGGCCACACTTCCACAGTCCTGCCGGGCGCAGACCGGAATGGGATGGCGTTTCACCCTGGTGCGCACGGCATTGTCACCGGCGTTGACTTTGTGATGGCCCATATTTTGCTCGGAAGTGAAGGATGCGATGGTACAGGTACGTCGAAGACTCCGAATGGGACGATATAAACAATAGCGGGATGCTGAAAGCCGGGCGCAATAGCTGCGGATCCGGCAAGTGGTTGGCCGGCAGCGAGGCGGCTGCCTGGCAGTGGGGGCGAGCACTCGACGACGGCCTTGCCGGGACTGCGGCGGCGAGCAGGGTCACCCCGCCCGCCGCACCTGGATGACGGCGCGCAGGGCCAGGTCCAGGAGGAAGACGCCCAGGGCGGCGGCGGCCAGCGCCCACCAGATGCCACGGGCGGTGCCGGCGGCGTCGGGGTCGGCGGTGAAGAGGCTCTCCACGTCCTCCGCCAGGGTTTCGTCACGCAACAGCCTGCCGCCGGTCTGTTGGGCCAGCCGTTCCAGCAACACGGTGTTGGCGTCCATCTCCCGGTACTCCTTCGAGAACGGCACGATGAAGGGGACGGTGAGGGCCACGGCAGGGGCGCCGGACGGACCCGGCGGCTGCTTCACCGTGAGCAGGTTGATGCCCCGGCGCGGGGTGGCGAAGCGCGTCCGGTAACGGCCGGGCGCCACCTGCCGGAAGGTCTCCTCCTGCAGCGTCTCATCGGCCCGGGTCAGCAGACCCTGCAGCTTCAGGTGGTTCACCGGCCGGCCCGAGGGCGAGAAGAGGTCCACCACCGCGCTCATGACCTCGCCTTCCCGCACGAAGTCGGTCCGCAGCCGGTGGTCCGAGACGCTCCTCACCGCCAGCCGGGCCATCTGCGCGGCCCACCGGGGAAATTCCGGCCACTGCACCCAATGCCGTCCCCAGCGGCCGGAGACGTCGGAGGTGAAGGCGTACACCCGGCCCAGGCCGTAACGCCACGACACCAGCAAAGGGTCCTCGCCGGCCCGCAGGTGGGTCTCCGCTCCGGGCTTCACGTGGGTCAGGACGTAGCCCAGGACCTGCGGCAGCGGCCCCCCGG
Organism: uncultured Binatia bacterium (SeqCode); assembly: GCA_965215605.1. GTDB lineage: Bacteria > Desulfobacterota > Binatia > UBA9968 > JAJDTQ01 > JAJDTQ01. Next base: position 1,366,058 of record OZ244070.1, read on the forward strand.
AAAACCCGCGCATGGGTCCCGCCGGCCCCGCCACGACAGGCGTCACGGTCTTCTCCACCAGCAGGTCCCGTGAGATCAGCAGCGTCTCGGTGGTGAAGATCTGCGGGATGGTGCGCGGGTCCACAGCGGCGTAGCTCCTGCCGTTGCCGCTGCCGGCAAGCTGGGTCATCAGGCGCCGGTTGGCGTCGCCGCCGATGGACACGGTGGAGACGCTGATCTTCTCCTGCGCCATGCGGGTCACCTGTTCCAGCAGGTCCTCCTTCTCGGTGAGCCCGTCGGACAGCACCAGCACGTGCTTGATGGCCGCCTCCTTGGCCGCCAGCGCCCGGCGACCCTCCACCATGGCCTTGCGGAGGTCGGTGCCGCCGTCGGAGCTCAGGGCGGCGACGTCCTCGGCGATGCTCTCGCCGCCGCCGGCCGCGCGGAAGGGCACCACCCACTGCCAATTGGAGTCGAAGGCAAGGATCCCCACCTCGTCGGCGGGGTTCAGCAGCTCGGCCGACGCCATGGTGGCCGCCTTGGCCAGGTCCAGCTTGGTGGTGCCGAAGGGGCCGCCGCCCATGCTCCCGGACTTGTCCACCACGAAGAGCAGCGCCACGTGGGGCAACTCCATGCGCGCCGGCGGGCGCATCTCCAGCGGCAGCGTCTGCTCCAGCGGCGTCCGGTAGTAGCCGCCGGCGCCGTAGCTCCGGGTGCCGCCCAGCACGATGAGGCCGCCCCCGAGGTCGCGCACGAACCGCTCGATGCGCTCCATCTTCACCTGCGAGAGCTGGTAGGCGGGCACGTTGTCCAGGATCAGCAAGTCGAAGCCCGAAAGCTCCGGCAGCGTCAGGTTGGCCCGCGCCGGGGTCTTCTCCGCCACCTCGTACCCCTGCACCCGCAGCGCCTCGGCCATGAACCGCCGGGCGGCATCGGCGCCGTGAAGGTAGAGGACCCGGGAGGGTCCCTTGACGCTCACGATGCCCTGCAGCAGGTTGTTCTCCGCCAGCACGTCCGCGTCCGCGTCCACCATCAACTCATAGGTATGGGTGCCGCGCCGCTCCACGCTTTCGGTGAAGCTCAGCCAGTTGGCGCCGGGGGCCAGCTCCCGGCGCAGGGAACGGATGACGCGCCCGTCCCGCAGCAGCGTCACGCCCGCCGAGGACGCCCGGGTGCTGGTGAGGGCGGCCTTGATCTCGAAGGTCTCGCCGCTGTCCACCACCGAGGGCACGGTGAGCTCCGACAGGTAGACCTCGTTCTTCCCCTCGGCGAGGCTCACGGAATACGGCCACACCGCCACCCCGTGGGACCGCAGCATGGGCAGCACCCGCTCCACCGAGCCCCGGTTCTCGTTGGCGTCGGATATGAGCAGTATCCGGCTTTCCCGTCCCTCGCTGAGCTCGCCCAGGGCGCCCTGAAGCGCCGCTCCAAGGTCCGTGGCGTCCCGCTCCGGCGGCGGCGGCAACTCGCTCAACGGCGGCTCATGGGTGGGCAGGAACTCCCACTGCGGGCGGCGCGCGAAGGAGAACAGCCCCAGCCGCACCCGGGCGCCCACCAGCTCCCGGGCCCGCTCCAGCACTTCCGCGGCCCGGACCCGCGCTTCCTCACCGGCGCTGTGGGAAAGGTCCACGGCCATCACCACGTCGAGCTCGGGGTCCTGGGCGAGGATCCGCGGGTTCGCCAGCGCCAACAGCAGCACCGCCGCCGCCGGCACCCGCAGCCACAGGGGAAGGAGCGACCGGCGGGCGCGGCAGACCAGGATACTCTCCGCCAGCAGCAGCGCCAGCGCCACCGCCAGCAGCACCGGCCAGAGGTCGAGACGCGCGCCCGGACCGCTCTGCTCCGCCGCCGTGGCCGAGCCCCCCGGAGCCGCATGGTACGAGGGACGGATGCGGGACTCCTCCTCGCTGAACAGGTTCACCGCGAACTCGCCCTCGCCGCGCTTTCCCCGGAACCGGTAGAAACCCACCTCCGAGGTGCCGGCGTAGGTTCCCTTGCGCTCCCGGATCCGCACCGGGCTGCTGTCGCCGGCGGGGCTCACGAATATCAGCCGCTCCTCGTCCACTCCCACGTCCGCCACGAACGGCAGGCCCGCCGTCACCTGGCTGGCGGGGAACTCCCGCGCCGCGGGCCGGAACCACGAAAAGGCGTTGCGCACCAGCAGCGGGAACGACACCCGGAAGGGCAGGTCCGACTGGGCGAGGTCGAAGGCGAACACCAGCGCCTTGAGATCCCCGGACTCCACCGCGTGGATCAACGGCCCGCGCGCGGACTCGGCCAGGGACACGCCGCCATCCGAGACCAGCTCCAGCGCGTCGCGGACGTAGAGCCCGCCGAGCCGCACGCCCCGGGTCAGCGGGTGGCCCGCGCCGGTGGACACCAGCGACGGCCGCGGCGTCCGGCCGGCGACCCTCAGAGGAAGGCCGTCGGCCACGGTGCGGATGAGGATGAAGTTGCCGCGCTCCAGCGGCGGCGCCGGCACGCGGTCGAGTATCACCACGTCGTAGGCCGCCACCTGCTCGGTGACCCGGTCCACCGGGATGCGGTCGATGCGGGCCAGGGTGACCTGGGGGAAATAGCGCAGCAACCGCTCCAGGAACGGGTTCCCCGGCCCCACGTAGAGCACCCGGGTGGGGCGCCGGTCCGGGAACGCCAGGAAGGCGCGGTTGTCCGTGGGCAGATCGTCGTCGATGCTCAGCAGCGCGGTGGCGCGCCCCCGCAAGGGGCCCGGCACCCCGTAGATCAGCACCTCCCGGGCCAGCGGCTCCAGGGACAGCAGCGTCCGGCTCACCACCCGGTCGGCCACGGTGACGATCAAGGGCGCGTGCACCGGCCGCTCGGTGAAGTTCTGCACCACCACCATGGCCTCGTACTCGCCGGCCTCGCCGGCCACGCGGCGGAACTGGAAGCCCAGGATGCCCACGTTGTCCGTGCCCCCGGCCACCTGGACGAGCTCCAGGTAGGACGCCGCCAGCGGCAGCTCCTCGATGCCCCTGAAGGCGCCGTCGGTGATCACCACCACCCGGTGCGGCCCCTGACGCCCGAGGAAGGTGTCGGCCAGCAGCACCGCCTCCTTCACCGGCGCCTCGGCGTCGGTGGCGGCCAACCCCTCGGCAGCCTGCCGGAGGGCGGACCGGTCCCGGGTGAAGGGCTGGACCACCTCGGGCTGCGCCGACGCGCCGACGAGCATCATGCGATCGTTGGCGCCCAGTGCGTCGATGCGCGCCAGCAACTCGGCGCGGGCGGCGTCGAAACGGGTGCCCGACTCGCCCGCCGCCTTCATGCTGGCGCTCAGGTCCATCACCACCACCAGGTCCCGGCCGGCGCTGCCGACCCCCAGGAGGGCGGGGCCCGCCAGCGCGGCGATGACCGCGAGGGCCGCCAGAAGCTGCAGGATGAGGGGCAGGTTGCGGCGCCAGAGCCAACCGAGGCGACGGCCCATGGGCCGCTCCCGCAGCACCTTCTCCAGCAGGAAGAGGGCCGTGACCGGAACCCGCGGCCCCCTGGGCCTGAGGCTGTTGAGCAGCAGGATGAGGGGGACGGCTCCCAGCAGGAACAAGAACGCCGCGGGAAAGAGCCACAGCACGGCGTTATCCGGGGCGCCGGTCCTGGGTCAGGTAGCTCAGGACGAAGTCGTCGAAGGGCACGTTGCTGGTGGCGCGCCGGTAGTCCATCTCCCGGCTCTCGCAGAGCCGCCGGGCGCCGGCGAAGAACTCCTCCACCTCCCGCTGGAACCGGTCCGCCAGGTCCCGGTCGAGAAAGACCCGGCGCTCCCGGGCCGTCTCCACGTCCACCAGCGACACGTCGCCGCCGGGGTCCAGCCGCGTCTCGCCGTCGCCGAGCACATGGACCAGCAAGACATCGTGGCGTTTCCGCGCCAACTCGTCCAGCGCGGCATCGCAACCGGCGGCGTCCAGGAGGTCGCTGAACAGCACCACCAGGCCCGGCCGTGGACAGAGGCGGGTGAAGGTCTTCACCGAGGTCTCCAGGTCGGTGCGGCCGGCGCAGGACAGCGACTCGAGGAAGTTGAACAGGGCCAGGATCTGACGCCGGGCGCGGGCCGGCGGCAACTGCGCGGTCACGTCCTCCCCCAGGGCCGCGGCCCCCACCCGGTCGTGGGTCTTGAGGCCGATGTAGCCCAGCGCCGCGGCCACGCTCTTGGCGAACTCCAGCTTGGACGGCGAGCCCTCCGCCATGGACCGGCTGGTGTCCAGCAGCAGGTACACGGTGATCTCCTCTTCGGCGGTGAAGACCTTCAGCAGCAGCCGTTCCAGGCGCCCGTACACGTTCCAGTCCACGTAGCGCAGGTCGTCGCCGCGGCTGTACTTGCGGTAGTCGGAAAACTCCAGGCTGTAGCCCTTGCGGACGGTGGGATGCTCGCCCCGGGCCATGCCCCAGTTGAGGCGCTTGGCCACCAGGCGCAGCTTGTCCAGCCGCGCCAGGAAATCGGGCTCCAGGAAACGGTGCGCCTCGGCCTCGGCCATCAGGACGGCACCTCCGGCACCCGCTCCACCACCTCTTCCAGCACCGCCTCCGGGGAGATGCCGGAAGCCTCCGCGGCGAGGTTGAGCAGCAGCCGGTGCCGCAGGCTCGGCATCAGGTCCCGGCGGATGTCGTCGAACGAGACGTTGGGCCGCCCGGAAAGGAGCGCCCGGGCCTTGGCGGCCAGGATCACCGCCTGCAGGCCCCGGGGGCTGGCGCCGTACTGTACGTACTTCCGCGCCAGCTCGGTGCCGTGCTCGGTCTCGGAATGGGTCGCCATCACCAGCCGCACCGCGTAGTCCCGCACCGGGCCGGCCAGCGGAACCGCCCGCACCGTCTCGCGCATCTCCAGCACCGACTCCGCCGCCAATACCTTGGCCAGGGCTCCGGACGGCGCGGCGGTGGTCAGCTCCGCGATCCGCCCCATCTCGTCGTACGACGGGTAACGGACGATGAGCTTGAAGAAGAACCGGTCCACCTGGGCCTCGGGCAGCGGATAGGTGCCCTCCATTTCGATGGGGTTCTGGGTGGCCAAAACCATGAACGGGCTGGGGATGGGGTGCAGCGCGCCGCCCGCGGTGACGCTCTGGTCCTGCATGGCCTCCAGCAGCGCCGACTGGGTCTTGGGGGTGGCGCGGTTGATCTCGTCGGCCAGCACGATGTTGGCGAACACCGGACCGGCCTCGAACTCGAACACCTTCCGTCCCGAGGGGTCCTCGTTGACCACGTTGGTGCCGGTGATGTCCGCCGGCATCAGGTCCGGAGTGAACTGGATGCGCGAGAAGCTCAGGTCCATGAGCTCCCCCAGCGAGCGCACCATCAGCGTCTTGCCCAGGCCGGGCACCCCCTCCAGCAGACAGTGGCCGCCGCACACCAGGGCGATGAAGATGCCCTCGATGAGTTCCTCGTGGCCCACCACCGCCTTGCCCATCTCGCTCCTGACTTCCTCGAACGCGCGCTGCGCGTTGAGCATGCGGTGCCGAACCCCTTCGGTCGAAGCGTCCAGATTCACGTTGACTCCTGTTCTGATTCGCCGACTTGCATGGCGGACACGACGTTATGGCGTTTGCCGGGTCACGCCCAGGGACAGAAAGTAGTTCTTGATGGTTTCCTTGAAGGCGGCGGGAATCTCCTCCGATGCCAGTTCCGCCTCCACCTGCCGCCGGTACCGCACCACCACCGGCTCTTCCGCCACCGTGCCGTCGCCCGCCCGGGCCTCGCCCCTGAAGCCGAAGCCCCGGCTCGACCCCTTCCCCAGGAGCCCCTGCAGGTGGGTGCGCACGCGGGCCTGGAAGGCCGGATCGTGGGCCTCCTGCTGCACCTTGCCGGGCTCGTTCCCGGGCCGCCGTCCCGCCGCCGGCGGTTCTTCCGAGCGCTCGGCGGGATCGCCGGGCCGGGACGATTCGGCGACGGATTCATCGGGCGCGTCGCCGAGCAGCAGCTCGGTGAGGAACTGCCGCGTCTCCCCCAACGCGCGCCGGTCCTGCTCTTGCCGGGCCTCCCGTTCCAAACGGTCGAGGAACTCCCGCACTTCCTCCGAAGCCATGTCCGTGGAGCCTCCCGGCCGCTGGTCGAGGGAGGACATTCCCAGGGACTCCATCAGCTCGGACCGGCTCATGCCCGCGGACGAACCGTCCTGCTTCCGCAACTCCGAACGCCGCAGATGGTCCCTCAACTGCTCCAGCGCCCGGTCGGACAGCGCCGGCCACTCCACTCCCGCCCCTTGGGGCCACGACCGGGTCATCTCCTGGAGCACGTCCGCCATGGCTCCCACCGACGCCGCGAGGCGGGACTCTTCCGGGCCGCCCTCGGCCAGTTGCCGTTCCGCCATTTCCCGCAAGGCGTCGGCCATGCGCCGGCTCTCGGCCAAGTCCTGCTCCCGCGCCCGCTCTTCCAGTTCCCGGGCGTGCTCCTGGATGGCCTGGGCCATCCTGTCCGGCGCCGACGCCGCCTGGGGGGCGCCGCCGGGGGGCAGCCACAACCCCGCCGCCGCCAGCAGCGCCAGCGCCGGGCCGGCCAGCGCGTGCCAAGTGAGCTGCCGCCGGCAAATCGGCCGGAGCGGCGCCGCCCCGAGTTTTCCGGCGGCTTCCTCCACCACCAGAGCCTCCTCCGGGGCAACCTTTCCTTCCGGCATCTCCCGGCGCCGGAACAGGATGTCCCACGCCGTCAGCACCCGCTCGTCGAGCTCCAGCCGGTCGTCCACCTGCGTGAGCGAGCGCAGGAACGCCTGCTCGCGCCAGGGGCGCAGCAGGAACACGCCGGCCGCGGCCGCGGCAAAGACCGCCGGCGCCAGCCACAGGAGCGCGGCGTCCACCGCCAGCAGGGCCCGCGCCGCCACCAGCCCGGCCGCCGCCAACGCGGTGTAGAAAAGGCTTTCCAGCAGCAGGCGCTCGCGCCGCTTGCGCCGCTCCCAGCGGCGCAGGTCGGCCAGCTTCTCCTTCAGAACCGCTCCCGGATCGGTCACGAGTAGCCTTTCTCGACGCGTTTCAGGCCACGGGCCAGCAGCCCCAGGCCGACGACGAACACCAAGCCCTGGAAGGTCCAATGAACGAGGGCCGGGGGCCACGCCGGCCCCCAGGGCGCCGTCATCTCCAGGGTGCCGAGATGATAGAGCAGAAACGCCACCGGATTCAATGTTTGCGCCCATGCTCCGAACGCCCCGGAGATCAGGAAGAAGCAGACGAAGATCCAGCGGATGAAGACCCGGCGGCTGTCCACCTTGCGCTCCCAGAAGGCCAGGCCCACGAGACCCCAGATGCCGTAAACCACGGCGTACAGGAACAGCATGGGAAGGGTGGTGGCCATGTCCCTCAGGGGCGCGCGGGCGATGGCCCCGGACCAGCCCAGCAGCGGCGCCGCGAGCAAGAGCAGGACCAGGCCGTGGACCGCCAGGACGGCCAGCAGGCCGGACACCACCGCGGCGACGCCGAGACGCTCCTCCTCCAGCCAATGCCGCAGCGGCGAGAACCGCCAGGCCAGGAACTCCAGTCCCGCGAACCGCAGCGCCAGGTAGACGATCAGCAGCAGCGTGGCGACGCTCGAGAACTTGAAGAGGAAGGCCGGCCCGACCCAGAAGCTCGCCTCACCGGAGGGCAGCACCAGCGCCAGCACCTGCAACGCGCCCAGAACGGAGACGTAGAACAGGTAGGTGAGGCAGGCCTGTCCCTCTTCCCAGTAGACCGCCGCCGCTTCCCGGAAAACCGGATTGGCCCAGGGTCTCACAGGTCCTCCTCCCCGGAGCCCAGGGGGATGGCGACACGAAACAGCTTGAAGTGGTGCGCCGTCACCCGGGGGTCCGCCACCCGAAGCTCCGGCTCCTCGTCCCGGACCCAGCCGATGACGTAAGCCGTCCGGGGGTCCCCGCGGCCGCCGTCCGGGAACACCGAGCGGCGCAGCAGGACCTCGCGGACCTCTTCTTCGAAACGGACGCTCTGGGGCTGAAGACGCTCCTCCTCCCCGTCCCGGGCGGGGACGGCGGCCTCGGGCAGCTCGCGCCGCAGGCGGCCGCCCGGCGGCACGTCCCCGAGCCTGTAGCCCTCTTCACCGATCACGAGCCAGCATTCCGTAAGGCTCCCGGAGCCGCGGTTGACGATGCCGACGCGGTAGGTTCCGCGGGAGTGCTCCCACTCGATGGTCACCGGCCAGGGGCGCACCGCGCGAAGCCGGAACAACGCCGCGTTCCATTCCGGAAGGGGCACCAGGATGCGGTCCCGGGGACGCGCCTGTTGCAGCACCAGCGACGCGCCGGCGGCGGCGCCCGGCGGCGGCACCAGATCGAGCTGGGTCAGGTCGCGGCCGAGGCTGAAAGAGAAGTCCTTGTGCCGGGTTGCGAAAAGACCCACGTTGGCGTGCACCGGCGCCACGTCCGACCAGGGCGTCCCGTCCACCACCGTGGAGGAGATCAGGATTCCGTCCGGCACGTGCCCGCCCCGGTCGAAGTACCAGTAACCGCCCAGCGCGCACGCCAGCATCAGCGATGCCGGGGCCAGCACCAGCCGGCGCCGCGACAGTCCGCCGCCCCTGCCGTAGCGGAACCAGAGCAGCAGCGACCCGATGTAGAGCCCCAGCGCCAGCAGCAGCGCCAACATCGGCGAACGCAGGCTGGAGAACCCGAAGTCCTGGAGCAACGTCATGAAGATTTCCCGGTTCCAGGCGGTCCACGGGTCCGAAGGTCTGGCGGGCGGCGCGCCCAGGATCTCCCCGAAGAGCGGCGGGAGGCCGGCCCAATCCGCCACCGGCGGGCGGCCCACGTCCAGCGCCAGATAGACCACCCTGCCCTCGCCGTGGCTCCGCTCCGCCAGGATGGGCGTGTCTCCCTCCGACATGAGCACCCGGCCGTCCGTGCCCGGGCCGGCGTCCTGCACCAGCGCGTCCTCCAGGACGCCGCCGAACCGGGCGGTCAGCGCCGGCAGGGCATCCAGCCGCTTCAGGCCGCGCACCGCCACCGGCAGCAAGCCGGCGGTGGCCGGGTCCCGATAAAGGGCGAAGTGGGCGCCGCCCAGCACCACCAGCACCCCGCCGCCGGAGAGCCAGCGCTCCAGCGCGCGCCGCTGGCCCCGGGACAGGCCCCGCAGGGACTGCTCGTAGAGCATGACGCTCCAGACTCCGCCATAGGCCCGGACGTCCTCGGGGAGATCACTCAAGGGGACGGAAACAACCGGCACGGGGGTCTGGTAGTCCAGCGGGATGGCCGGGGCGACGTTGCTCCGGGTCAGCAGGAGGACCAGCGGCTGGCCGGTGAACCGGCCGCGCAGGCTCACCGAGGTTTCATGGCTTCGGCCGCCGCCGGTGAAGCGCAAAAGGAGCGGCTGCGCCACCGAATCGGGATCGACGGTGACGAAGACGACCTTGCGCGCGTGGGTGGAGAGAAAGATGTCCCGACGCTGGATGAACGAGTAGGGCTCCATGCCCCGGGTGGGTCCGCCGCGGGCCTCCACCACCTCCAGGACGCCCCGGACGGCCACCCCGGAATTCACCAGCTCGATGCGCACCGGCAAGGGCTCGCCGAGCCGGAAGATGCCTCCGAAACCGGGTTGCGCCCGTATCGAAACGTCGGCCGCCGCCGGACCGGCAGCCAGGAGCGCCAAGCCGGCCAGAACCACGGCCCACCCCGTTGGTCCCGGCCGCGGCGATGCGCCGGCTGGGCGTAGTCGAAGGAGGCTATTCGATGAAAGTGACGTCCAGTACCTCGAAGTTCCGTACGCCCGCGGGCGTGCGCACCTCCACCAGGTCACCCACCCGCCGGCCGATCAGCGACCGCGCCACCGGCGAGCCCAGGGATATCCTCCCCTCCCGAGGCTCTGCCTCGTGCTCGCCGACGATCTGGTAGCTGACGCTCTCCTCGGTATCGTCGTCCACCAGCTTGACGGTGGCGCCGAATACGATCCTGTCGCCGGAAAGCTTGGAGACGTCGATGACCTGGGCTCGAGCGATCTTGTCCTCGATCTCGCGAATCTGGACATCGAGAAACGATTGGCGATCCTTGGCCGCGTGAAACTCGGCGTTCTCCGACAGATCGCCGTGGGCCCGGGCTTCCTCGATGTCCCGGACATTCCTGGGCCGCTCAACGGATTTAAGGCGCTGAAGATCTGCCAGCAATTGTTGATGCCCCTGCGCCGTCATCGGCACGGGGCCGTCGTTGTCCGCCATCTAGCTGCACCTCTGAGAAATTTCCGGGCAAGCCGAGTCGCCTCCGCCTGCCCGTGGAATTCAGCCGGGGGGAGTGTAACACCGGGCCGCGGGAAATCAAAGAACGGGTTGGGGGGAAACCGGATTCCGGAGGTCAGGATTGGGAGTCAGTGGCGTGAAAACGGATAACGGGTTCGGCGGTTCAGGATTCCCGCGGGGGGTTGGGCCAGGCGCGTTTGCCGGCGCCGAAGACGTGGCAGGCGGTGCCGTGGCCGCCGAGGGCGAATTCCAGCTCGGGCTCCACCTCGACGCATTTCTGCTCGCGGAAGGGGCACCTGGGGTGGAAGTTGCAGCCGGACGGGGGGTTGACGGGGCTCGGCACGTCGCCCTCCAGCACCATGCGGTCCTTCTTGGGATTGGGGTCGGGCATGGGCACGGCCGACAGCAGGGCGCGGGTATAGGGGTGCCGGGCGTCGGTGTAGATGGCATTGCTGGGCGCGATCTCGACGATCTTGCCGAGATACATGATCGCCACCCGGTGGCTTACATGCTTCACCACCCGGAGGTCGTGGGAGATGAAGAAGAACGTGAGGCTCATGCTCTCCTGCAGCTCCTGCAGCAGATTGATGATCTGGGCCTGGATGGACACGTCCAGGGACGATACCGGCTCGTCCGCGACGATGAACTTCGGCGACACGGCCAGGGCCCGGGCGATGCCGATGCGCTGGCGCTGGCCGCCGCTGAACTCGTGCGGGTAGCGGTCGTAGTGCTCATCCCGGAGGCCCACCTTCTGGAGCAGCGACATGACCCGATCCCTGCGGTCGCTGCCCGAGGCCATGCGATGGATCTTGAGGCCCTCGCCGATGATGTCGCCGACTCTCATGCGCGGATTCAGCGAGGCGTACGGATCCTGGAAAATGATCTGCATGCGCCGGCGCAGGTCCCGCATCTCGGCGCCGGACACCCTCATGATGTCCCTGTCCTCGAACAGGATCTCGCCGGCCGTGGGCTCGATCAGGCGCAGGATGGTCCGGCCCAGCGTCGACTTGCCGCACCCGGACTCGCCCACCACGCCGAGGGTCTCCCCATCCTCCACCGTCAGGCTGACGCCGTCCACCGCCTTGACGTCGCCCTTGCGCCGGGCAAGCAGCCCTTCCTCCACGGGGAAGTATGTCTTGAGGTTCCTGACTTCCAGCAAGCTCATGGGATAGGGTGTCCTGTCGTTCGGCGCGCCGCCTTCAGTGGGTCCGGTAACACGCGACCCATTGATTGCGCGCCTTTTCCTCCAGGGTGGGCTCATGGCCCTCGCAGATCCCGGACGCCTTGAAACAGCGGTCACGGAAGCGGCACCCGCTGGGCAGGTCCAGCGGACTCGGCACCACGCCGGGGATGGCGTCGAGACGGCGCTTGCTGGTGCCGCTGGGCAGCGAGTTCAGCAGGCCGATGGTGTAGGGGTGCAGTGGCTTGCTGAAGATGGCCTCGGGCTTGGCCCGCTCCACCATCCGGCCGGCGTACATGATCGCCACCTCGTCGGCCGTCTCGGCCACCACCCCGAGGTCGTGGGTGATGAGCAGCAGGGCCATGCCGAGCTGGTCCTGAAGCTCGCCCATGAGATCCAGGATCTGGGCCTGAATGGTCACGTCCAGGGCCGTGGTGGGCTCGTCGGCGATGAGCAGGCTCGGGTTGCAGGAAAGCGCCATGGCGATCATCACGCGCTGGCGCATGCCGCCGCTCATCTGGTGCGGGTAGTCGTTGACCCGGGTGTGGGGGTCGGCGATCTTCACCAGCCGGAGCATCTCCACGGCCTTGTCCTTCGCCTCCCGCCGGGTCACCTTCTGGTGCAGCCGGATGGCTTCCATGATCTGGTCCCCGACCGTGAACACCGGGTTCAACGAGGTCATGGGCTCCTGGAACACCATGGAGATCTCGTTGCCGCGGATCTGCCTCATGGACTCGTCGGGGAGCTTGAGGAGGTCCTCGCCGCGGTAGAGGATCTCGCCCTCCGCCACCTTTCCGGGCGGCGACGGAATCAGCCGCATGATGGAGAGGGCCGTCACGCTCTTGCCGCAGCCCGACTCGCCCACGAGCCCCAGGGTCTTGCCCGCCTCGATGGTAAGGTTGAGTCCGTCCACCGCCGGCAGATCACCGTCGGTGGTCACGAACGAAGTGTGGAGATTCCTTATTTCGAGCAGTGTCGCCATGCGCCGCGGACACTCCCTGCGAACCGGCCCTACCGCACCCGCGCAATGTACCAAAAAACGGCGGAGGTGCAAACGAGGTTCGTATTGCCTTTTGCTCGATAACAAGCCCGCTTGGCAAGGCTCCACGGAGAGCTTCAAGCGAGGTGTCGTCCGTGACCCCGTTTCCTTGATAGACAGGCTGAATCCTGTTAGACGCCAACGAGACAGGGGCTTACGCTCCCGGCCGTCATGGAAGCGCCTGACCACAGCCACACCGGCGACACGGACGCGCTCATCGAGCAGCTCGCCTTGGCGGTGCATGCCCGCCGCATGACCGTGCCGGCGATCCTCTTCCTGGAAGCCCACAAGCCGCTGACGTCGCTGTTCCATGCCGCGGCGGTCATGAGCCTGCCGATGCTGCTGCCGCTGTTCGGCGCCCGGGCGCGGGAGTTGCCGGCGTTTCTGCAGTCCCGCGGCAACGTCGAACGATTGATCCGCCGCATCGAGGCGCTGCAGGACACGGCAGCGGCGGCGAAAGGCGGCGCCGGCTGATGGCGGGCTTCGAGAACGCCACTCCCGCGGTGCTGGCGATCATGGCGCTCATGATCGGGCCGGTGCTCTGTTACATTCGCGTGGCGCGGCGCCGTCACGACCTGTACGTGCGACGCCTGACCGGGGTGGACGCCATCGACGAAGCCGCCGGCCGGTCGGCGGAGCTGGGCCGGCCCCTCTCCTTCTGTACCGGCATCACCAATGTCAGCCCGGTGCTGTACGCCTGCCTCGGGGTCCTCTACTACGTGGGACGCAAGGCCGCGCAGTACCGCTCGCGCCTGCTGCTGCCCCAGAACACTCCCGAGGTGATGGCCATCGCCGAGGACGTGCTCCGGGAAGCCTACCGCGCCGAGGGCCGTTCGGCCCAGTTCGACCCGCGCAACATCGTCTTTCTCTCCGAGGAGCAGTTCGCCTTCGCCGCCGGCTACATCGGGCTGGTGCAGCGGGAGCGCGTGGCCGGCGCCTTCCTCTTCGGCCACTTCGCCGCCGAATCGCTGATCCTGGCGGAGGCCGGACAGCAGGTGGGGGCCATGCAGGTGGGCGCCTCGGTGAGTCCCGAGCAGGTGGCGTTCTTCATCGCCGCCTGCGACTACACCCTCATCGGCGAGGAGCTGTTCGCCGCCTCCGCCTATCTCACCCGTGAGCCGGTCCAGCTCGGCAGCCTCTACGGGCAGGACCGGGCCAAGCTCTTCCTCTTCCTCATGATCGTGGCGGGCGTGGGCATCGCCACCCTGAACTCCGTATGGCCCGATCTCGGCCTCACCAACCTGGACACGCTCATGCATCTCGGCTGGGGTTTCGGGTCATGAGCTTGCGGGCGCGTCTCATCAAGCTCGCCACCTTCCTGGGCGGCATCTATTTCTTCCTGGAGTTCGTTCTGCCGGGCACGGTGTTCGGGGTGAAAATCGACGCCTACCACGACCAGATCTCCAACGGCTTCATCACGGTGGCGGCCATGGCCGCGGGGCTCGGGCTCATCAACCTGCTCATGCAGCACGGCTCGAGGATCGTCTTCCGGCGCCGGGGGTGGCTCTACAGCCTGACGTTGCTTGGCGGCCTCGCCATCATGATCGCGGTGACCCTCCAGGACTGGCGCGGCACCGGCCGGGTGGCAGAAGAGGTGGCGGGCATCTCCCGGCTGGCGGATTTCGCGGAGCGCATCAAGTCGGATCACGAGGCAACGGCGCGAGGGGTCCTGCCCGCGGCCGAGCGCAACCGCAGCCTCCGGCAGGCGGCGGACAAGCTGCTGGCGCGCATCGAGGACGAGAGCCGCGCCCTCGACCTCGACCGGTTGGGGCTCGGCAGCGCCGATCACGCGCTCGCGCGGCGCTACGTGGCGGAGGCTGGGGAAGGCGCCGCGGCGGCGCGCGCCGCGGCGGCGGGGCTGACGGTGACCGACGGCGAGGCGGCGGACCTGGCCGCCAACCTGGCGGTGGCGCGCGCCCTGCGGGGCCTTGCCGAACCCTGGCGCAACCTGCGCAGCCTCGAGTACGAGCACTCCAACCCGAAGCACGTCTACCGGCTGCTGTTCGAGGGCCTGTTCGTGGCACTGGGTTCGGCCATGTTCTCGCTGTTGGGGTTCTACATCGCGGCCGCGGCCTACCGCGCCTTCCGGGTGCGTTCCGCCGAGTCGTCGCTGATGATGATCGCCGCCGTGCTGGTCATGCTCGGGCAGATCCCCTTCGGCGTATGGATCTGGTCCGGGCTGCCGGACGTGAGGCTGTGGCTCCTGGAGGTGCCCAACTCGGCGGCGTTCCGGGCCATCACCATCGGCGCCGGGGTGGCGGGGCTGGTGATGGCGTTCCGCATGTGGTTCTCCATCGAATCGGAGTCCTTCGACCGGGAGGAGCCCTGACGTGGACCTCGCCCGGCTCGACCGCCGCTGGATCTACCTGCTGGTTTTTCTGGCCTTGAGCGTGCCCATCGTCACCCAATACACGGTGGAGCCGGCGCGCATGAGCGGCGCGGATCGATTCTTCGAGGTGGTGGACGGCATCGAGGCCGCGCCCGGCCGCTACGCCTTCGTGGCCATGGACTTCGGCCCCAGCACCAAGGGCGAGAACCAGCCCCAGGCGCGGGCGGTGGTGGAGCATCTGATGCGCAGGCGCATCCCGGTGATCCTGTTCTCGCTCTATTTCCTCGCCGAGCCGTTCCTCAAATCCATCCCCGAAGAAGTGGCCCGGCAACTCGAGCGCGAGCACCCCGGCGAGACCTGGGAATACGGCCGCGACTGGATCAACCTGGGCTACCGGCCGGGGGCGGGCGTCCTCATCCAGGCGATCCCCAAGTCGGAGAACCTCGCCGAGCTGTTCGAGAAGGACACCCGCGGCAACCGCATCTCCGAGCTGCCCGCCTTCAGCGGACTGCGCACGTTGCGCCAGATCGCCTTCCTGGCCGAGTTCACCGGCCTGGTGGGTGTCTTCGACAACTACGTCCAGTACTTCACCAGCAAGGACTACACGCCCGCGTTCGGCCACGGCTGCACCTCCATCACCATCCCGGAAGCGTTCATCTACCTCGACTCGGGGCAGATCCAGGGACTGCTGGGGGGCCTGGCGGGGGCGGCGTGGTACTCGGAGCTGCTGCGCCAGCGCTACCCCCGGCGTCCGGTGGACGAGTCGCTGATGCTCAACACCGGCCTCGGCGTCGCCCAGCTCGTGGTCATCGCCTTCATCGTGCTGGGCAACCTGGCCGGGCTGCTGCGCCCTTCGGCGCCGCGGCGTGGACGGGAGAAGGGGCCCGGACAGGACACGGAACCATGACGGCCCTGGACACCTGGCATACGGCCACGGTCCTGGTGGGGGGCATCGGGACGCTGGCGATCTTCAGCTTCCTGATCAAGGAGAACCCGTTCTTCCGGCTGTTCGAGCACCTGTTCATCGGCATCGCCGCCGGCTTCGGCATGGTCTTCGGCGTCAAGAACTTCCTGTGGCCGAAGGTTCTGGTGCCGATGCTCGGCCTGGACATCGTCACCTATCCCGACGGCAGCCTCTCCCACGAGTACGACCCCCGGCTGCTGCTCTACCTCGCGCCCATGGTCTTCGGCCTCTTCTACTACTTCCTGTACTCACGGCGGTACGCGTGGCTCGCCAAGCTGGTCATCGGCTTCTCCCTGGGGATGAGCGGCGGGCTCGCCTTCAAGGGATTCTTCAACCAGATCATGCCCCAGGTGGCGAGCAGCTTCCGGCCCCTGGCGGTGTTCGAGGACGGCGCCCTGAATCTGGCCGGCAGCTTGGAGAACGCGTTCTTCATCTTCACGCTGCTGGCCGTCATGTACTACTTCTTCTTCTCGTTCCGGCACGAGAACCGGGCGGCCAACGGCCTCTCGCTCTCCGGCCGGTGGCTCCTGATGGTGTGCTTCGGGGCCTTCTTCGGCTCCACGGTCATGGCGCGCACCGCGCTGCTGGTGGAGCGGGTGCAGTTCCTGCTGATCGACTGGTACGGCGCGCTGGCGGGGCTGGTGACGTGAAAACCGACCCGGACACGCTCCGCACCGTGCTGGTCACCGACTGCGGCTCCACCACCACCAAGGCGCTGCTGTTCGAGAAGACCCCCGAGGGGTGGCGCCAGACCCGCCGCGGGGAGGCGCCCACCACCGTGGAGCAGCCGGTGGCCGACGTGACCGTGGGAGCGCTGAACGCTTTCGCCGAGGTGGAAGAGATCAGCGGCCGGCAGATCCTGGCGGCGGACGCGGCGGCGGGACGCGGCGCGCCGTTCGTCGAGTCGGGCGAGGACCCCGCCCACGGCATCGACCTCTACCTCTCCACCAGCTCCGCCGGCGGCGGGTTGCAGATGACCGTGGCCGGGGTGGCGCGGCAGATGAGCGCGGAGTCGGCGGAACGCGCGGCCTTGAGCGCCGGCGCCATCGTCATGGACGCCATCTCCGCCGACGACGGGCGCGAGGACCACGAGCGCATTCAGCGGCTGCGCCACCTGAGGCCGGACATCGTGCTGCTCACCGGCGGCGTCGACGGCGGCTCCCAGGAGCACGTGGTGGAAATGGCGGAGACCCTGGTGGCGGCGGCGCCCCGGCCCCGGTTCGGCGACTCGCTGCGGCTGCCGGTGATCTACGCGGGCAACAGCCACGCCGTGGACGACGTCCGGGGCATCCTCGAGAAGACCGCCCAGGTGGCGGTGGTGGACAACGTGCGCCCGACCCTGGAGGCCGAGAACCTCGGCCCGGCCCGGGAGGCCATCCACGAGTTCTTCCTCACCCACGTCATGAGCCACTCGCCCGGCTACGACAAGCTGCTGCGGTGGACCCCGACGCCGGTGATGCCCACGCCGGCGGCGGTGGGGGACATGGTGCGCGGCTACGCCGAGAGCACCGGCCGGGCGCTCTTGTGCGTGGATATCGGCGGCGCCACCACCGACGTCTTCAGCGTCTTCGAGAACCGGGACGGCGAGCGAGTGTTCAACCGCACGGTGAGCGCCAACCTGGGCATGAGCTACTCCGTGGCCAACGTGCTGATCGAGGCCGGCGCCGAATCCATCGGCCGCTGGCTGCCCTACCCACTGGAGGCCGCCGAGATCCGGGACCGGCTGCGCAACAAGATGATCCGCCCCACCTCCATCCCCCAGACCCTGGAGGACCTGTGGCTGGAGCAGGCGGTGTGCCGCGAGGCCCTGCGGCTGGCGCTGGTGCATCACCGCTCGCTTGCGGTGGGGCTCAGCGGCGTGCAGCAGCAGCGCGGCATCGCCGACATCTTCTCGCAGACCGCCGGCCGCTCGGACCTGGTGGACATGATGGGCCTCGACCTGGTCATCGGCTCCGGCGGCGTGCTCAGCCACGCCCCGGACCGCATGGCGGCCGCGCTCATGATCCTGGAGGGGTTCGAGCTCCAGGGCTTCACCCAGATCGCGGTGGACTCCATCTTCATGATGCCCCACCTGGGGGTCTTCGCCTCCGTCCATCCCGAGGCCGCCCGGGAGATCTTCCTGCACGACTGCCTGGTGAACGTGGCCCACGCCGTCGTGCCGGTCTTCTCCCGCAAGCGGAGGCCGGGGTCGGTGCTGGCCGAGGTGTCGGTGGACGGCGCCCGGCCCGGCGCCATCACCGCCGGCGGCGTCGGCCACGTCCCGCTCGATGCCGGCGCCGCGGCGCGGATCATCATCGAGCCCGCGGGCCGGGACGTCGACGTGGGCGCCGGGCCGGGGACGGCCCTGCTGCGGGAGTTCACCACCGGACTCTGCGGCCTGATCCTCGACGGCCGCAACCGCCCGCTGCGAACCCCGGCGTCCCCGGACCAGCAGGTCGCGGAACGGCAGGCCGTCATGGAGGAATTGGGGCTCACCGGATCATGACCCAGGCGCTCACACCCGGACTTCAGGTGCTGGCCGGCACGGTGGTGCGGAAGACCCGCGAGTTGCCGGTGCCAGGGGAGACCCTGTGCCGGCTTGGCGACACCGTGACGCCGTACGCCGTGGTGGCCCGGGCCGAGCTGCCCGGCGAGATCACCATCCTGCGCATACCCGAGAGCCTCGGCATCGAGCCCCTCGAGGCGCTCAATGGGCTCAAGGTGGACGAAGGCGACGCGGTCGCCGAGGGCGATCTCGTGTGCGAGCACGTGGGACTGTTCGGGCTCTTCCGGTCACGCCTCCACGCGTCCGTGGACGGCACCGTCGAGTTCGTCGCCCGGCGCACCGGCCACCTGGGGCTTCGGCTGGCGCCCCACGCCATCGAGCTGCGCGCCTACGTGCCCGGCAAGGTGGTGGGGATCGACCCCGGCAAGTCCGTCACCATCGAGAGCCGCGGCGCGTTCATCCAGGGCATCTTCGGCGTCGGCGGCGAACGCTACGGCACCATCCGCATGCTGGACGGCGGCCCCCGGACGGTGGTGGGCAGGAAAAGGATACCCGACGACGCGGCCGGACAGGTGCTGGTGGGAGGCACCCGCCCGACCCTCGAGGCCATCCAGCGGGCCGCGGAAGTGGGCGCCGCCGGCATGGTGGTGGGATCCATCGACGACCAGACCCTCACCGCCTACCTCGGATACGAGCTCGGCATGGCGGTGACCGGCCACGAGGACGTCCCCCTCACCGTCATCGTCACCGAAGGCTTCGGCTGGCTGCCCCTGGCCGAGCGCACCCACTCCCTGCTCCAGAGCCTCGACGGCCGCGCCGCCTCCGTCAACGGCGCCACCCAGGTGCGGGCCGGCGCGGTGCGCCCGGAAATCATCGTCGCCCGTGACGATGTCGAGCCCGGCGGCGGGGAAGAGGACGCGGAAACCGGCCTGCGAATCGGCGCCCCCATCCGCATCATCCGGGTCCCCCACTTCGGCGTCACCGCGGAGGTGGCCGCCCTGCCCCCCGAACCCCAGCCCATCGAAACCGGCGCCCGCACCCGCGTCCTGGAAGCCCGGCTGCCCGACGGCAAGGTCGTCACCGTGCCGCGGGCCAACGTGGAACTGCTCTGACCGCGCGGTGTCCTGTTACGGTGGCGGGCTGCCGTTGTTGCAATGGGGTGCCCCGGCAATCATACTTGTTCCATGCGATGTCTCGGGCGCGGCGGTGGTTTTTGGCCTCGGCGAGGGGAGGTTCCATGCGATCGAGTGGGGTAATGGCGGCGGTATTGTGGGCGTTGATTTCGGTCCTTGTGCCCGGACTCGGAGGCTCGAGCGAAGAGGTTCGACCCAGCCATGGCATCGCCATGCACGGCGACCTCAAGTACGCGCCGGACTTCAGGCACTTCGACTACGTGAACCCGCGGGCGCCCAAGGGCGGGACGGTGCGGCTCCAGGCCATCGGCACCTTCGACAGCTTCAACCCCTTCATCGTCAAGGGAAGCCCGGCGGCGGGCATCGGGCGCATCTACGAGACCTTGATGGCCGGGTCGGCGGACGAGCCCTTCAGCGAGTACGGGCTGCTGGCGGAGAGCATCACGGTGCCCAAGGACCGCTCCTGGGTGCAGTTCACGCTGCATGCGGAGGCGCGCTGGCACGACGGCAAGCCGGTGACCGCGGATGACGTGGCCTGGACCTTCGAGACGCTGATCACCAAGGCCGTCCCGTTCTACCGCGGCTACTACGGCGACGTGAAGAAGGTCGAGAAGCTCGACCCACGGACCGTACGGTTCACCTTCGCCGGCGGCGCCAACCGCGAACTGCCGCTGATCCTGGGACAACTGGTGGTGCTGCCGAAGCACTACTGGGCCGGCAGGGACTTCACCAAGACGACCCTGGAGCCGCCCGTGGGGAGCGGTCCGTACAAGATCGGCGCCTTCGAACCCGGACGCCACGTGGAGTACCAGCGGGTGGAGGACTACTGGGGCAAGGACCTGCCGGTGAACGTGGGGCGCAACAACTTCGACCGCATCCGCCACGACTACTACCGCGACGGCACCGTGTCGGTGGAGGCATTCAAGGCCGGGGAGTACGACTTCCGCTACGAGAACAGCTCCAAGAACTGGGCCACCTCCTACGACTTCCCGGCGCTGCGGCAGGGCCTGGTCAAGAAGGAGGAGATCCCGCACGACCGCTCCACCGGCATGCAGGCGTTCGCCATCAACACCCGCCGCCCGCTGTTCCAGGACCGCAAGGTCCGGCAGGCGCTGGCCTATGCGTTCGACTTCGAGTGGTCCAACCGGACCCTTTTCTACGGGCAGTACCAGCGCAACCGCAGCTACTTCGACAACTCGGAGCTGGCGGCCGCCGGACCGCCGGGCCCGGCGGAGCTGGCGATCCTGAAGCCCTACCGCGGCCTGTTGCCCGAGGAGGTCTTCACCAAGGCCTACGATCCGCCCGCCACCGACGGCTCGGGACGCATCCGCGCCAACCTCCGCCAGGGGTCGAAGCTGTTGCGGGAGGCCGGCTGGGGCATCGACAAGACCACCCGCAAGCTCACCCACCAGGCCACCGGCCGGGTCATGGAATTCGAGATCCTGCTGGTAAGCCCGCTGTTCGAGCGCATCGTCCTTCCCTTCAAGAAGAACCTCGAACGGCTCGGGATCGCCGTCAGCGTGCGCACCGTGGACAGCGCGCAGTACCGCCGCCGTCTGGACGACTTCGACTTCGACATGGTCATCGGAAGCTGGGGACAGTCCCTTTCCCCCGGCAACGAGCAACGCGATTACTGGGGGTCGGACTTCGCCGACCGGCCCGGCAGCCGGAACCTCGCGGGCATCAAGGACCCGGCCGTGGACGCGCTCATCGAGGGCGTGATCAACGCACCCGACCGCAAGAGCCTGGTCAACCACGTGCGCGCCCTGGACCGCGTGCTCCAGTGGGGCCACTGGGTGATCCCCCAGTGGCACATCCCCTACGACCGCCTGGTCTACTGGGACCGCCTCGGCCGCCCGGAGACGACCCCCACCCAGGGGGTACAGTTCGACACCTGGTGGGTCGACGCCAGGAAGGCGGAGGAGCTGGAAGCGAAGCGGTCAGGGGGCTGAGGGGCCGGGCACGAGATGACGTAGCTACTCCATGTTCGCCTACATCATCCGCCGGCTGCTGCTGATCGTGCCGACGCTGTTCGGCATCATGGTGCTGAACTTCGTGATCATCCACTCGGCGCCGGGGGGGCCGGTGGAGCAGCTCCTGGCGAAGCTCCAGCAGACCGACGTGTCCGCCACCGAACGGTTCAGCGGCGGCGGCGACCAGCGGGAGGCAGGGCCGTCGGCGCAGCAGTCCAGCGACGCCGGCAGCAGCGCCGCCGGGCGGTACCGGGGCGCCCGCGGCATCGATCCCGAGTTCATCAAGGAGATCGAGCGCCAGTTCGGCTTCGACAAGCCGGCCCACGAGCGTTTCCTGCTCATGATGGGCAACTTCCTGCGCTTCGACTTCGGCGACAGCTTCTTCCGCGACCGCTCGGTGGTGCAACTGGTGATGGACAAGCTGCCGGTGTCCATCTCGCTGGGCCTGTGGACGACCCTGCTGGTGTACCTGGTGTCGATTCCGCTGGGGGTGGCCAAGGCGGTGCGGGACGGCTCGCGCTTCGACATCTGGAGCTCGGGGGCGGTGATCGTGGGCAACGCGGTGCCGGGCTTCCTGTTCGCCATCCTGCTGATCGTGCTGTTCGCCGGCGGCCGCTACCTCGACTGGTTCCCGCTGCGCGGCCTGGTGTCGGACAACTGGAGCGAGCTGGGCTTCTGGCAGCGCATCACCGACTACCTCTGGCACATCACCCTGCCGGTGGCGTCCATGGTCATCGGCGGCTTCGCCGGCCTCACCATGCTCACCAAGAACTCGTTCCTGGACCAGATCAACCAGCAATACGTGATGACCGCCCGGGCCAAGGGGCTGAGCGAGCGCCGGGTGCTGTACCGCCACGTGTTCCGCAACGCCATGCTCATCGTCATCGCCGGCTTTCCCGGCGCCTTCGTCGGCATACTGTTCACCGGCGCGCTGCTCACCGAGGTGATCTTCTCGCTGGACGGCGTCGGCCTGCTGGGGTTCGAGGCGGCCATCAACCGCGACTATCCGGTGATGTTCGGCACACTGTACTTCTTCACCCTGCTGGGGCTGGCGATGAAGCTGGTGGAGGACCTGACCTACGTGGTGGTGGACCCGCGCATCGACTTCGAGAGCCGGGAGACCTGAGCGCCCCCCTGGATTCAACCGCATGACGCCCCTCAACCGAAGACGCCTGCAGAACTTCCGCGCCAACCGGCGCGGCTACGGGTCGCTGTGGATCTTCGGCGCACTGCTGCTGATGAGCCTGTTCGCCGAGTTCATCGCCAACGACCGGCCGTTGCTGGTGCGCTACAACGGCGGGTTGTACGCGCCGGTGCTGGCGGACTACCCCGAGACGGAGTTCGGCGGCTTCCTGGAGACCGACACGGACTACAGCGACCCCGAGGTCCGGGCGCTCATCGAGGAGGGCGGCTGGATACTCTGGCCGCTTATCCGCTACAGCTACGACAGCATCGTGTACGATCTGCCGGCCCCGGCGCCGGCGCCGCCGAGCCTCCGGAACTGGCTCGGCACCGACGACCAGGCCCGGGACGTCACCGCCCGGCTGATCTACGGCTTCCGCATCTCGGTGCTGTTCGGCCTGATACTCACGCTGGTGAGCTCGGTGGTGGGCGTCGCCGCGGGGGCGGTGCAGGGCTACTTCGGCGGCTGGCTGGACCTGCTGTTCCAGCGTTTTATCGAGATGTGGTCCGGCCTGCCCACCCTCTATCTGCTCATCATCCTGGCCAGCGTGGTGACTCCGAGCTTCTGGTGGCTGCTGAGCTTCATGCTGCTCTTTAGCTGGATGGCGCTGGTGGGGGTGGTGCGGGCGGAGTTCCTGCGCGCGCGGAACCTCGACTACGTGCGCGCGGCCCGGGGCCTGGGGGTAGGCAACCCGCGCATCATCTCCCGCCACGTGCTGCCCAACGCCATGGTGGCGGCGCTGACCTTCCTGCCGTTCATCACCAGCGGCGCGGTGGTGACCCTCACCGCCCTGGATTTCCTGGGCTTCGGCCTGCCGCCCGGCTCGGCCTCCCTGGGCGAGTTGCTGAAACAGGGGAAGGACAACCTGCAGGCGCCGTGGCTGGGGTTCACCGCCTTCTTCGTCATCGCCCTCATGCTGAGCCTGCTGGTGTTCATCGGCGAGGCGGCGCGCGACGCCTTCGACCCGCGCAAGACCTTCGCCCCCGAGCCCGCGGCCCCGGGCGAAGCGGACGCCGCCGGGACCCCGGCCGAAGTCGGCGCGGGCACCGGCGGGGGCACCGCGGGCGCGGCGCTGGTGGCCATCGAGGACCTGGCGGTGCGCTTCGGCTCGGGTGCCGGCGCGGTGGAAGCCGTGGACGGCGTCTCCCTCACCATCCGCCGGGGCGAGACCGTGGCCCTGGTGGGAGAAAGCGGCTCGGGCAAATCGGCCACCGCGCTGTCGATCCTGCAACTCCTGCCCTACCCCGCCGCCAGCCATCCCCGCGGCAGCATCCGCTTCCAGGGCACGGAGCTGCTGGGCGCCGGCGCCCGCACCCTCCAGGGCATCCGCGGCGACCGCATCGCCATGATCTTCCAGGAGCCGATGACGTCGCTGAACCCGTTGCACACCATCGAACGCCAGCTCGGCGAGACCCTCAAGCTGCACAAGGAACTCGACGGGCCGGCGGCGGCAGCGCGGACCCTGGAGCTTTTGCGGCTGGTGGGCATCGCGGAGCCGGAGCGCCGGCTCGGCGCCTACCCCCACGAGCTGTCCGGCGGACAGCGGCAGCGGGTGATGATCGCCATGGCCCTGGCCAACGAGCCGGATCTGCTGATCGCGGACGAGCCCACCACCGCCCTGGACGTGACCATCCAGGCGCAACTGCTGGCGCTGCTCATGGACCTCAAGCAGCGGCTGGGCATGGCGATCCTGTTCATCACCCACGACATGGCCATCGTGCGCAAGCTGGCCGATCGCCTGTGCGTGATGCAGCACGGCAGGATCGTGGAGGCGGGGGCCACCGCGGACGTGCTGGAGCGGCCGCGGCATCCGTACACCCGGCACCTGTTGGCGGCCACCCCCAAGGGCGGCCCCGGGGCCCCCGACTCGGCGGCAGAGCCGCTGCTGGCGTGCGACGACCTCAAGGTCTGGTATCCGGTGAAGGCGGGCATCATGCGCCGCACCGTCGACCACGTCCGGGCGGTGGACGGCATATCGTTGGAGCTGAGGGAGGGCCGCACCGTGGGCGTGGTGGGCGAGAGCGGCTCGGGCAAGACCACCCTGGGGATGGCGCTGCTGCGGCTCGTGGGCAGCAGCGGCTCGGTCCGCTACGACGGCCGGGAGATCCAGGGCCTGCGCTCACGGGCGCTGCGGCCGCTGCGGCGGGACATGCAGGTGGTGTTCCAGGACCCCTACGGGTCGCTCAACCCGCGTCTTTCGGTGGCCCAGATCATCGAGGAGGGCCTGGTGGTCCACGGGCTCGGCCGCACCGCGGAGGAACGCGACGGGCTCATCGTGGAGGCCTTGCGGGAAGTGGAGCTGGAACCCGAGGCCCGCCACCGCTACCCCCACGAGTTCTCCGGCGGCCAGCGCCAGCGCATCGCCATCGCCCGGGCCATGGTGCTGAAACCGCGGTTCGTGGTGCTGGACGAGCCCACTTCGGCCCTCGACGTGTCGGTGCAGGCGCAGATCGTCGCCCTGCTCCGAAGGCTCCAGCAGCAGCACGGTTGCGCCTACCTGTTCATCAGCCACGACCTCAAGGTGGTGCGCGCCATGAGCCACCACGTGCTGGTGGTCCACCACGGCGTGGTGGTGGAACAGGGGCCGGCCGACGCCATCTTCGAGACGCCCGGGCACGAGTACACGAAAGAGCTGGTGGCCGCGGCCTTCGACATGGAAGCGCGGACCTCCTGCTAACGCGCCTGCCCCGGCGTTCTTGCCAAGACCCCTGCTCAGAAAAGTTTCCGGGAGGGCTAAGGAATGGCCGCCGGGAGCCGATTTATTCCTTGACAGTCGTTCCATTTACTGTTGCAGTTATCCTGAGTGGCGCGGGCCGCCCGCGAGCACCTCGCAGGTTGAAACATGGGTTTGATCGTTACCGAATTGTATGACGCGCTGATCGAGGCCGGGGCCACCGAGAGAAAGGCCCGGGCCGCGGCTGCCGCCATCCCCCTTACGGAACATCTCGCCACCAGGGAAGATCTCGTGGCCACCGGCCGGCAACTCGCGGATCGGACCGCCGGCCTAGGGGTCGATCTCGGACAGGGGATCGCAGACCTCAGGACCGAGATCAAGGAAGACACCGCGAGCCTCAGAGCCGAAGTCGACCGGCAAATCACAGAACTCAGAGCAGAAATCAAACAAGAAATCGCGGAACTCAGAGCCGAGATCAAGGAAGAGATCGCGGAACTCAGAGCCGAGGTCGACCGGAAAATCGCAGAACTCAGAGCAGAGATCAAGGAAGACATCGCGGAACTCAGAGCTGAGGTCGACCAGAAAATCGCAGAACTCAGAGCAGAGATCAAGGAAGACATCGCCAAGCTGGACAAGAGAATCGCAGTGCTGAACCTGGGGGTGTTCAGCTTCGGCCCGGCGATACTCGCTCTGCTGGTCAAGCTGGCCTTCTTCCCGTAGGCCGGTTCAGCCCCTTTTCCGGGCTCCGGGCAAGCTTGACCCGGGACTCGCGGTTCAACCGGTCGGTGACGGGAGCGGGACCCTCACGACTCCCTCGGGCAGTTTCTGGACGAAGTGGGATTCGGGCAGGGCGATGTTCAGTTCCGGTTGATCGTAGCGGATCTGGTAAAAGCGCTGGAGCGGCGGGGTTTCCAGGGTGATCTTCAGGGGAAAGCGTCCGAACGGGGTGTCCGAGAAATCCTCGAAGGTGGCGACGTACCGGGGTTCCCCGTCGGGGCCGACGCGCCGCCAGCCGGTCGGCGCCTTGCCCTCCGGATCGAAGGTGAGGACGTCGGCGCCGCCGTCGGCGCGGGTGCGCCGCAATGCCAGCGACTTCGCGTCCCACCCGGCGCCGGAGTCCACCGGCGGCAGGCCCATGAGCAGGGCGACCATCTCGTCCAGCTCCAGGAGAATCTGGGTGGCGCGGAACAGGTTCTCACGGGAAGTCCTGCCGCGGTAGTAGCGCGCCTGGGACGGCAGGAACCCGGTGACGTGGCCGTCGTCCACGGTGACGATGAGCGAAGCGCCGACCACGGAGAACGCCTCGAGCCGCAGCCTGTGGGGTCTGCGCACCAGCACGGCGGCGTCGAAGGAGCCTTTTTCCCGGCTCACCCGATAGTTCACCCGGGCCAGGCTCCGGAGCGATTGCAGCGCCTGACTCCGCTCGGCCAGCCTTGAAGCGAGGCGGGGGTCGGGAAGGGCCGGGGGTTGGACCTTGGAGACGGGCGCGGGCTCGTGGACCACACACCCCGCCAGCAGGCCCCCGGCGCAAAGAATCGCCGCGATCTGGCCGATTCGCATCCTTCGCATCCGGTCAAATCCCTTCGAGCTCGCGGATCTTCGAACCGATCCGCTTCACCTGCTCGGCCTCGGTGGCCGACTTGAGCGCGTCGCGATAGCTTTGAAGCGCCTTGTCGGACTGGCCGGCCTTGACGTACGCGTCGCCCAGGTGCTCGATGATGACGGGGTCGTCCACCACCAGATGCACCGCCTTCTCGAGCTGCTCGATGGCCTTCGCGTAATCCCCCTTGCGGTAATAGACCCACCCCAGGCTGTCGATATAGAAGCCGTCGTTGGGAGCGATCTCCAGCGCCCGGATAATGAGCCGCTCGGCGCGGTCGATCTCGATGCCCAGATCGGCGTAGGTGTAACCCAGATAGTTCAGCGCGGCGGCGTTGTCCGGGTTCAACTCGATGGCCTTCTGCATGTGCTCGATGGTCCTGTCCTTGTCCTTGTTCTGGTCGTAGAGGGCGCCCAGCGCGAAGTGGAGCCGGTCGCTCTCGGGATCCAGCTCCACCACCTTGTGCATGGTCTCGATGGCGTTGGGGAAGTCCCCGGCCTCGCGGTACAGCTCCGCGAGGAAGCGCAACAGCTCCTTGCGCCGCGGGCCGTCCCGGTCCAGGGCGGCCCGGACCGCGGCCACGGCATCCGGGAACCGTCCCTGCCGCTCGTGGATGGAGGCGAGCTGCACCCGCGAGTCGACGAAGTACTCACTCTCCGGAGGGATGCGCGAGAAATGCGCCACCGCCCTCTCGCCGTCCTCCAGCCGGCCGTAGGCCAGGCCCAGGAAGAAACGGGCGCGCTGGTCCTCCGGCCGTTCCATCAGGGCGAGGTTGAATTCCGTCACCGCCTCCTCGAGGCTGCCGAGCTCGTAGTGAACGAGCCCGACCTTCATGCGCACGGCGCCGGGCGCCGCCTCCACGGAGCGCAGGCGGTGAAACTCGGCGCGGGCTTCGGAGAGGTCCCGCCGGTCGGAACGAACCCGCCTCACGGCCCAGGCGTTCCGTGGATCGACCTTGAGAACCTTCCCGTAGGTCTCCAGCGCCGCGCTGCGCTTGCCGCGGAACTCGCGGACCAGCGCCAGCTCCGTCAGCACCGGGACGGACGAAGGGTGGAGCTTGAGCGCGGCCGCGTAGCTCTCTTCGGCGCCGCCCAGCTCCCCGGCCTCGGCCAGCACCCGGCCGAGGTAGTAGTGTCCCAGAGGCGATCCGGGATTGCGCTTGACGTATCGTTCCAGGTGCTCGCGCGCCTTGCCGGTCTCTCCCTGGCCGATCCGGATGGCGCCCAGGTAGAGGAGTGTCTGGGTGTCTTCGGGATACAGATCGAGAAGCTTCCGGTACCACGGGACCGCCTGCGAGACCTCTCCGGCGGCGCCGTGCAACCCGGCCAGCAACCGGAGTCCGTCCCGGTTCTTGCCGTCGAGCCTCACCGCGGCCTCTGCCGCCGCCAGCGCCTTCTCCGCCTCTCCCAGGGCAAGCCAGGACCTGGCCAGTCGGGCATGCAGGAAAGCACTGGACGGATCGTGCCGGCTGGCGGCCTCGAGATGCCGGTGCGCCGCTTGCGAATCGCCTCCGATCCGATCCAACCGGGCGCGCAGAAAGCGGTACATCGCCCCGGCCTCGGCCGGGACCGCGGCCTTTTCTTCATTCGCAAACGGGCCGGATGGCGCCTCGGGAACCGGCTCCACCGGGACGCAACCGGCCAGGAACCATGCGAAAACGATTCCCCAGCCAACGGACCGCAGGCTATTTCTTCGACGGGTAGTATGCATGTAACGTTGCTATTCGTATTGAGAAAACTGCTATCACAGGTGTCATGACCGGTCAACGAGGGCGCCCGACCGATGCAGATCCATTCGGAAACCGGGCTATCGAGCAGCCCTGCCGCCCGCTGGCGGCCGCGCTTGTTGACAGGCCCGCGGGCTGACATACATCATGAATGAATTCCGGGGCGCGGGTTGAAGGAGCTCGACGGTGACCGATTCGCCGGAGGCGTTGAAGGCAGAGATCCGGGAGTTGACCGACAAGGTGGCGGAGCACGGCTACCGCTACCACGTCCTGGACGACCCGCGAATTACCGATTCCGAGTACGACGAGCTGTTCCGGCGTCTGTCGAAGCTGGAGCGGGAGCATCCGGAGCTGGCCCTGCCCAACTCGCCCACGGCCAAGGTGGGGGGGCCGCCGCTGGACAGGTTCACCACCGTGCGGCACACCCTGCCGATGCTGTCGCTGGACAACATCACGAACCGGGACGAGCTGGCGGAGTTCGAACAGCGGATCCAGCGTTTTCTCAAGACCGCCGACCCGCTGGAATACGTGGTGGAGCCCAAGATCGACGGCGTCGGCGTCGAGCTGGTGTACGAGGACGGCGAACTGGCGGTGGCCTCCACCCGGGGGGACGGGGTCGACGGCGAGGACATCACCCAGAACGTCCGCACCATCCGCTCCGTGGCCCTGTCGCTGCGCCGGGACGGGGCGCCGGCGCCGCGGCTGCTGGCGGTGCGCGGCGAGGTATTCTATCCCACCGCGGGCTTCCAACGCCTCAACCGGGATCGGGAGGAAGCCGGCGAGTACGTGTTCGCCAACCCCCGCAACGCCGCCGCCGGCGCGCTCAAGCAACTGGACTCCAAGATCACCGCCAGCCGCCCGCTGGACCTCTTCTGCCACGGCATGGGCGCGGTGGAGCCGGCGTCGTTCGCCAGCCAGGCGGATTTCCTTTTCAAGCTGGAGGAATGGGGGCTCAAGCCGGTGCCCCTCACCCGGGCGTGCCGGGGCGTGGACGAGGTGGTCGCCTATCAGGAGGAGATGGAAGGCCAGCGCGACGCGTTGCCCTACGAGATCGACGGCGTGGTGCTCAAGGTCAACAGCCTGGAGCTGCAGCGGCGCCTGGGGCAGATCGCCCGCTCGCCGCGCTGGGCCATGGCTTACAAGTTCAAGCCGCGCCAGTCCACCACCCGCATCCTCGACATCCAGCCCCAGGTGGGGCGCACCGGCGCGCTCACGCCGGTGGCCAGCCTCGAGCCGGTTCAGTTGGCGGGGGTCACGGTGCGGAACGCGTCGCTGCACAACATGGACGAGATCCAGCGCAAGGACATCCGCGTCGGCGACACCATCGTCATCGAGCGCGCCGGCGACGTGATCCCCTACGTGGTGCGGGTGCTCGCCGGCGAGCGCGGCGGCGGCGAGCGGCCCTTCGAGATGCCGGCCCAGTGCCCCATGTGCGGCTCCCGGGTCTACCGCGAGGAGGGCGAAGCCGCCTACCGTTGCGTGGGGCTGTCGTGCCCGGCCAAGCTGAAGCAAAGCCTCGAGTTCTTCGGCTCCCGCCACGCCCTGGACATCGAGGGGCTGGGCGAGAAGCTCATCGACCAGTTGGTGGAGAAGAAGCTCGTGGCGGACAGCGCCGACCTCTTCGGGCTCGACGAGGACACGTTGTCGTCACTGGAGCGCATGGGGGCCAAGTCGGCGCAGAATCTGATGCGGGAGCTGGAACGCAGCAAGGACGCCACGCTGTCGCGGTTCGTCACCGCCCTGGGGATACGGCACGTGGGCGAAGCCACGGCCAAGGTGCTGGCGGAGCACTTCGGCACCCTGGACGGCATCATGGGCGCGGGCGAAGAGGCCCTCACGGAGGTGCGGGACATCGGCCCGGAGGTGGCCAAGAGCATCGCCGGCTTTTTCGCGGACGCGGGCAACCGAGGGGTCATCGACAAGCTGCTGGCCCACGGTTTCCAGCTCAAGGCGGAGGCCCGGGCCGAGGGGGCGCTGAGCGGGAAGAGCTTCGTGCTCACGGGGAGCCTGGAGACCATGTCCCGCAGCGAGGCGCAGAAGATGATCGCGGCCCTGGGGGGGCGGGTGTCGGGGAGCGTCAGCGGCAAGACCGATTACGTGGTGGTGGGTGCGGACCCGGGGTCGAAGGCGGCCAAGGCGGAGGAGATGGGGGTCCGGGTTCTTGACGAGGATGGGCTGCGGGCTTTGCTGGAGGGGGGGGGCTGAGGGGCGGGGTGGAGAGGATGGGGGTGTGGATGGGGGTGTGGTGTGGAGGAAGGGGGTGTGGTGTGGAGGAAGGGGCGGGGAGGACCGGGCGTGGAGGACCGGGCGTGGAGGACCGGCGCAGGGATCGGGGCAGGGATCGGGGCAGGGATCGGGGCAGGGATCGGGGCAGGGATCGGGGCAGGGATCGGGGCAGGGATCGGGGCAGGGATCGGGGCAGGGATCGGGGCAGGGATCGGGGCAGGGATCGGGGGCAAGGCCCCGTGATGATGGAGGGCGGACCCAACATCATCACGGGGCCTTGCCCCCGATCCTTGGCAGCGGCGTCGTGCCGGGGCCTGACCCCGGGTTCGGCTCTGTCTTCACCCCGGGTTTGACCGGGGGTGACGGAGGCAGGGGGCCGGGACAGGTTCGGATTATGCTTTACGTGGTTGCGACGCCCATCGGCAATCTGGAGGATATCACGTTGCGCGCGTTGCGGGTGCTGCGGGAGGTGGATCTTATTGCGGCGGAGGATACCCGGCAGACCCGGAAGCTGCTGGCCCGGTACGACATCGACACGGCGGTCACGAGCTACCACGAGAACAATGAGCGCGCCAAGGCGGATGCGCTGGCGCGGCGGCTGGAGGCGGGGGAGGATATTGCGCTGGTTTCGGACGCGGGCACGCCTACCATCTCGGACCCGGGGTATCATCTGATCCGGGCGGCGGCGGAGAAGGGGGTGGCGGTGACACCGGTGCCGGGGGTGTCGGCGGCGGTGGCGGCGCTGAGCGTGAGCGGGCTGGCCACGGACCGGTTCGTGTTCCAGGGGTTCCTGCCGGCGCGGCAGGGCAAGCGGCGGGAAACCCTGCGGCAACTTCAGGGCGACGACCGGACGCTGGTGTTCTACGAGGCGCCGCACCGGATCCGGGAGGCGCTGGCGGACATGCACGAGGTGTTGGGGGACCGGGCCGCGGCGGTGGGCCGGGAGCTGACCAAGGTGCACGAGGAGTTGCTGCGGGGGACGCTGTCTCAACTGGCGGAAGCACTGGAAGAGACTCCCGCGCGTGGGGAGTTCGTCATCGTTGTGGAGGGGCGCGGCGAGACGCCGCGGGTGGACGAGGAGGCATTGCGGGCGGAGATCGGAAAGCTCCTGGAGGCCGGCCGCTCGGCCAACGACGCGGCCAAGCTCATCGCGCAGACGTTTTCGCTGGTGAAACGGGACGTCTACAGGTTGGTGCTGGAGGTTGCCAAGCGGCGGTTGCGACCCTAGACCCGGGGAGGTCCTGCCATCAAGCCCGGCTGGCTCGGATCTCTCCCCGCAACTCGGAGAACTCCCGCGCCAGGTCGTGAAGCTTCTTCTGCAAACCGTCTATCCTGCCTTCCAGGCGATCGATCCTGATTTCCAGACGGTCGATCCTGACCTCCAGGTGGTCGATCCTCGCGTCGAGTCGGTCGATCCTGCCTTCCAGACGATCGATCCTCGTGTCCAGACGCGTCTCGAGCCGGACCATTACCCGCCAGTTGAAAGCGGCAAGGGCTATGCCGACCCCGATTATTGTGATCATCTCACCCGTCACGTGCCGTCCTCAAATGCCGTGCGTGAATATGTCCCATACTAGTTAATTCGGCATGAGCGGTCAATTCTTTAATTGTCGTTTTCAAAAAGGCGGAACTGCCGCCCAAACCCCTGGAAGCGAGGGAGTTACCTGCCCCAGTCGCGGGAGTAGCGGAAGTCGCGGTCTATGGTGCGGTGGGAGACCTTGGCGATGACCGGGAGGCGGCGCTTGAACTGGGAGGTCCGGATGCGGCGGGCGATGTCGTCGACGAAGCCGGGCTCGAAGCCGGCGGCGATGAGCTCGGGGCGGCCGTAGCGCTGGTCCACCATGCGGTAGAGCAGCTCGTCCACCGCGCGGTAGCTGAAGCCCAGCTCGGCCTCGTCGGTCTGCCCGGCCCACAGGTCGGCGGAGGGTTTCTTGTCGACGATGACGTCGGGGACGCCGACGGCCTCGCTCAGGGCCCATACCTGGGTCTTGTAGAGGTCCCCCAGGGGGTTGAGGGCCGACGCCATGTCGCCGTGGAGGGTGCCGTAGCCCAGCAGCAGCTCGGTCTTGTTGCTGGTGCCGGCCACCAGCGCGTCCCACCGGGCGGAGTGGTCGTAGAGGATGGTCATGCGCTCCCGGGCCATCTTGTTGCCGCGCCGCTTGGGGTCAGCATCCGGAAACGCCTCGAAATAGGCGTCGATCTGGGCGGTGATCTCCACGGCCGCGGAGCGGATGCCGCTCTTCTCCACCACCAGGCGGGCATGCTCCAGGCTCTCGGCGCTGGAAGCCCGGTAGGGCATCATGATGCCCAGCACCTGCTCCGGCCCCAGGGCCTCGGCCGCCAGCATGGCGCTCAGGCTGGAATCCACCCCGCCGGAAAGGCCCACCACCACCCGCTCGAGGCCGACCTTGCGCACCTCGTTCCGGATGAAGGCCACCAGGATCCGGCGCAGCAGTGACACGTTGGTGGGAATCATCGCCCCTCTGTTTCCTCAGTCGCGGCGGATGCGCTCCAATTCCCGGATGGTGAGGTCCACGTCCTCGTCGCGCAACAGCGGCGCGCGGGTGCGCTTGCGGCGCGCCACCTCGTGGGAGACCTCCCCGACCAGGAAGGCCTCCTCGTAGTAGTCCGCCTTGCACACCGCGCGGCCGAAAGGGTCGAGGATGCCCGAGCCGCCCCAGAAGCCCACGCCGTCCTCGAAGCCCACCCGGTTGGCGTGCACCACGAACAGGCCGAAGGTCTCGGCGTAGCTCCGGGTGATGAGCTCCCAGTAGCGCGCGTTGTCGTCCTGGTCGGCGCCGTCGGTGACGCCGCGCAGCGGGCTCGACGACGGACAGAGGACCGTCAGGGCGCCGTCAAGGGCGGCCAGGTAGACGGTGGACGGATGCCACAGGTCTTCGCAGATGAGCAGCGCCAGCCGGCCGTGGCGGGTGTCGAAGGCCCGCAGCCGGCCGCCCCGGGCGAAGTAGCGCTGCTCGTCGAACATGCCGTAGGTGGGCAGGTACACCTTGCGGTGGACGTGCCGGACCTCGCCGTCCTCCAGGTAGACCGCGGCGTTGAAGAACCGGTGGTCCGGGCTTTCCAGCACGAGGCCGGCCACCAGCGACACCTCCCGGCTCAACGCCTTGAGCCGCTCCATCTCCGGGCTCTCCAGCCGCACCGCCACGTCCGGAACCATGTCCCGCAGGAAGTAACCCGTGAGGCTCAGCTCGGGGAACACCACCAGCTCCACGGCCGCCGCGGCCGCCTCACGGACTCCGGCCTCGTAGAGGTCCATGTTGGCGGCCACGTCCCCCAATCTGGGGTTGATCTGCGCCATGCCCACTCGGAACGACATGAGAGGGGGGCTAACACATTTACGCCATTTCGTCACCCCGGCCCGGGAGCGCCGATGGAACCCCTCCTGGAATTCGGGAACACCATCGGCTACATGGAATCCATGGACGGGCTCACCGAAAGAGTGGCGGAGAAGGCGGCGCGGGTGTTCGGGCGGGGGGCGCGGTTGACGGGGCTGGCGGCGCTGGCGGGGGATGCTTCGTCGCGGCGCTATTTCCGGGCGGCATTGGAGGGAGCGGGGGCGCCGGGGTCGGTGATGGTGATGCAGTGGAGCGAGGTGGGGCTGCCGGTGTCGTCGGAGGAGCTGGCGGTGTTCGACGAACTGCCGGAGGAGCTGCCGTTCCTGAACGTGCACCGGTTCCTGCAAGGGGTGGGGGTGCGGGTGCCGGCGGTGTACGGGCACTGGGTGGACGAGGGGCTGCTGCTGCTGGAGGACCTGGGGGACGTGAGCCTGTGGGACCGGGTGCGGGAGGCGCCGGAGGAAGAGGCGGCGGCGTGGTACCGGAAGGCCGTCGACGAGCTGCTGGCGCTGCAGATCCTGGGCACCCGGGCGCGGGACGACGGCTGCATGGCGTTCCGGCAGGCATTCGACCGGCGGCTCTATCTCTGGGAGCTGGCCCATTTCACCGAGTATGGGCTGGAGCGGGGGGACAAGGGGAGCCTGCCGGTTTCGGAGCGGCAGGTGCTGGATGCGGCCTTCGAGGGCATGGCCGAACACCTGGCGGGGCAGCCGCGGGTATTGAACCACCGGGACTACCACAGTTGGAATCTCATGGTGCATGACGGCGCGGTGGCGATCATCGACTTCCAGGACGCGCTGCTGGCGCCGCGCCAGTACGACCTGGCCTCGCTGCTGAACGACCGGGAGACCGACCGGGTGGTGACGCCGGCGCTGGAAGAGCGGCTGGTGGATTACTACATGGAGGCTGCCGAGGCTCTGGGCGAGCCACCGCCGGACCGCGGCGCGTTTTGGGAGACCTACCTGTTGTCGGCGCTGCAGCGGGACCTCAAGGTGGTGGGCCGCTTCCGCTACCTCGACCTGGTGAAGGGCAAGCCGGGCTACAAGCGCTACATCCCGCCGACCCTGGAGCGCATCGGCCGAAACCTCCGGCGCGCGCCCGGCCTGGAGCGCCTGCGGGCGCTTCTGGCGGAGCATTTCGAGGAAATCCCGTGAGGGCGATGCTGTTCGCGGCCGGGCTGGGCACGCGGCTCCGGCCCCTCACCGACAGCCTGCCCAAGTGCCTGGTGCCGGTGAACGGCCGGCCCATGATCGACTACCCGCTGCTGCTGCTGCGCCACTACGGCGTCCGCGAGATCGTGGTCAACGTGCACCACTTCGCGGACCGGGTGGAGGACTACCTGGGAGACGGCTCCCGCTTCGGCGTGGAGGTCGCGTACTCCAGGGAAGAGACCCTGCTGGACACCGGCGGCGGCCTGCTGGGGGCGCGTCGGTTCCTGGATGACGG
Organism: uncultured Binatia bacterium (SeqCode); assembly: GCA_965215605.1. Lineage (GTDB taxonomy): Bacteria > Desulfobacterota > Binatia > UBA9968 > JAJDTQ01 > JAJDTQ01. Next base: position 1,401,500 of record OZ244070.1, read on the forward strand.
CACCTTCGTGGTGGTGAACAGCGACGTGCTGATCGATCTGCGGCTGGACCAGGTGCTGCTGTTTCACCGGCGGCGGCAGGCGGCCGCCACCCTGGTGCTGCGGAAGGATCCGGAAGCGGAGGCCTACGGGGCCATCTGGACGGACGGACGGGGCGTCATCGGGCGGTTGCTGGAACACGAGGCGCCCGGCCGGCCCTCGGGGAAGCTGGAACGGTACATGTTCACCGGCGTCCACGTGCTGGAGCCGGACATCTTCCGATACATGGAGGGCGCGGAGCCTTTCAGCATAACGCGGTCAACGTATCCGGCGATGCTCAGGGGAGCCGAGCGGCTGTGCGGCTTTCGGTTCGACGGTGAATGGCAGGACCTGGGGACCCGCGAGCGGCTCAGCGCCACGGAGCAGCGGCTCCGGGACGGCGCCTGGAAGCCGCACTTTCTCTAACCGCCCGGATTCTTGAGGGCACGGGCATTTCGTCCAGGGTGGGCGGGTTATTGGTTCCCCTGATGGGCCGGCACGGGAAACCTCGCCAAGATCGCATTCATGGTGCCAGCCATGTCATCGAACCTCCGGTTCATGCGACTCTCCAACTGGACAAACCGGTCATCGATCTGCTTGAACCGGTCATCAATTTGTTTGAACCTGTCATCGATACGATCAAACTGGCGTTCCAGACGCCGCTCCATGCGATCGAACCGGCCGTTGATTTCGGTGTACAGGGACTGAAAGTTGTCGATCCGCCCGTCCAGCCGGTTGACCTCGGGTGTGACCTGGGCGTTGATGGCCCACAAACCCAACGCCGCCAGCGATGCAAACACCGTCACAGCAGCGGCGATCACGCCGGCATATTCCTTCAGCCTCTCCATGGTCCTCATTCCTCACTTTCAGTGTATGAATGAAGAATCGGCCGGTCAAGTATTTTCTTTAGCCCGAAGGCGGGACCGTCGATGGCGAGGGCGATGTTGTTGAGGGTTATTGGTTCCCCTGATTGGCCGGCACGGGAAACCTCGCCAAGATCGCATTCATGGTGGCAGCCATGTCATCGAACCTCCGGTTCATGCGACTCTCCAACTGGACAAACCGGTCATCGATCTGCTTGAACCGGTCATCGATACGGTCAAACTGGCGTTCCAGACGCCGCTCTATGCGATCGAACCGGCCGTTGATTTCGGTGTACAGGGACTGAAAGTTGTCGATCCGCCCGTCCAGCCGGTTGACCTCGGGTGTGACCTGGGCGTTGATGGCCCACAAACCCAACGCCGCCAGCGATGCAAGCACCGTGACAGCAGCGGCGATCACGCCGGCATATTCCTTCAGTCTCTCCATGGTCCTCATTCCTCGCTTTCAGTGTATGAATGAAGAATCGGCCGGTCAAGTATTTTCTTTAGCCCAAAGGCGGGACCGTCGATGGCGAGGGCGATGTTGTTGAGGACGGCGTGTTGGCGGGTTGCAATCGGCCTTGCCGAGAATTAGAATTCTGGAACGCGCTTTAGAATTTGTGCTCCTTGCCGATTGATAGAGGCAAGGAGGATTGTCATGACCGAATTCGAAACCGCAACCGTTGCCTACCAGAACTCTACCATAGCCTTCCAGACTGCCACGACGGCCTTCCAGGAAGCTACGATGGCCTTCCAGGAGGCTACGATGGCCTTTCAGAATGCTACGCTGGCCCATCAGGCCACGGCATTGTCCTATCAGGCAACCGCGTTGTCCTATCAGTATGCCGAACTGTGGATCTCCGGTAGTGTCGGAGCCGCCCAGTGCCTCCTCATCGGGTTCGGGCTTTGGTTCATGAACCGGTCGGCCAAGCGGCGAGACGTGCAGCACGCGGAAATGATGGCCGTTTATGCGAAGCGGCACGAGGAAGCCATGGCCGCCGATGCGAAGCGGCACGAGGAAGCCATGACCGCCGATACGAAGCGGCACGAGGAAGCCATGGCCGCCGATACGAAGCGACACAACGAAGTCATGACCGCCGTTGCGAAGCGGCACGATGAGTTCATGGCGAAACACGAAGAGGTCATGGCCGCCTTGGCACTGGGCCACAAGGAAGTCATGGCTGCGCTCTCACAACCCCAGTAGGCTGGCGCCCCGGGTGACGTTGTGTGGAGGCGGAGTGAGGTTATGTGGAGACCGGGGTGGGTTGTGTGGAGGCCACGGCTTGAGGTTTGCCGTTGCGGTTCCTTGGTCAGCGGTTCCTGTCCCTGCTGTTGTCTCTCTTGCCTTCCAGGTATTCGCTGTGCTCTTTGTCCGTCTCTGCTTCGTAGAGTTGCTGGGCGATTCGGTACAGCAGGTCCTCGCCCGCCACGATGAGCGCCGATTTCCGTGAAACGCCTTCGCGGGCCAGGGAAATGTTGCGCCGCAACGCCCTGCGGACCGCTCCCTTCACGTCCCAGAACTCCGCGGTGTACTCCCGGTAGCCATCGCGAGTCGCCCTGGCGAGCAGCGTCAGCCCGCCCTTGAAGCTCGCGAGACCGCTGTCGTCTTCGCCCTGCCGGAATTGGGTCAACCCCAACACCAGCCACCCGATCTCGTCGTTCTTGTTGACCGCCAAAGCGCGCTTGAGCACCTCCAGCGCCGCGGTGTACCGGCCCATGTGGTAGTAGGCCCGTCCGAGCTGCGTCAGGCTGTCCCGGTAGGTGGGGTCGCGGCTGACCACGTACTGGAGATCCACGATGGCCTTCCGCGGGTTGCCGCCCTGCCGGCTCTTGCTCAGCTCGTTGACCGCGTCGATGTACTTTCCGCCCACGCCGATGCCGGCCGGCCTCCAGCAGCCCGCCAGACCAGCCGCCGCCAGCGCCAACACCATAAACTTGACCGTCAACCGGCTTATCCTCTTGCCCGAATCCATTCTGCGATCTCCACGAATCCCGGACGTTCCCCGAACGCCACCCGTCCAATACCGTACTCTCTGACCATATAAGCGAAGTCCCTTTCGCGGTCAAACAATGCTCCAGGCAAAAAAAGGGCCGCCCGATCAGGGCGGCCCTTTTTTGCTTGAGTGAGCGACAGCCTAGAACCGGTACTCTGCTGCCAGAGTGAAGGTGTTGAAGCTGTCGGCACCCGTCCGTGAGGCTACGGCATCGAAGTCGGCGTGACACACCGCCATGTCGCAACTGTAGTTGTCCCAGATACCGCTGAGCTTGAGCCAGCCGCCGGGGACATAGAAGTCGACGATGAGGCTCGTGTTGGTGATCTCGCCGCCCTTCCTAAGAACGCGCGTATCAGGGGTTGTGTCGGTGGCACTGTCGTCAGTCATCTCTGGGTTATCACCTGGGGTCATTTGATGCATGACCATGGTTCCGCGCTTCTTGATGTCGACAACGGTGTATGTCGGAGCGACTGAAATTCCGCCTTCGCTCGAGCTACCGCCCAATGTGCCGGTCTTGGGACTCCACAGCCACATACGGACCCCAAGCCCCAACTCGTTGACTTCGCGATCCTCCATATCGGGCGTCGACGCTGCAACTCCTCGCGTCGAAAGATTCGGCCCGACCAACGTGTCTTTTCCCTTGACCTCTTCGTTGGTGTAGGAGAGTTTCTCCGCTGCGTAGGTCACCGCCTTCATGCCCGCATCCGCGTCGGCGTCCCACTTGACCATATGGGCGGTCAGATTCAGGAACTTCACGGGGCTCCAATCCAGACTGTGGCCGTAGTACTTGTGGTCGCCCATTACTGTCCCGATGTCTGCCAACTTGACCGACTTCGTCCTGTGGACGGTCCCGAGCGTGCCGACGCCTTCATTGTACCCGTCCTTAAGGCTCTCGTACGCGAACTTGTACGTGAAGCTGCTCATGTTGATGCCGCCCATCCCGTCCTTTGCGCCGCCCATGGGCTTGATGCCGATGGAGGCCGCGAACGAACGGGAATCGTCGGTGGTGGGCGGAGAGGAGCCGTACTCGTCCAGCTCGTCGTGGCCCATGGCGAAGTTCAGGTGAGAGATCTTGGCCAGCCCCATGGCGGGAAGGCTCTTCCACGACAGCACGATGCTGCCGTCCTGCGCGCCGCCCATGGCGAGGGCGTCGGAGAAGATCGCGTCTTCAGCGCTGAACAGGCTCTTGGAAATGCCCGAGAAAGAGGGGTTGTAGCCCCATCCCAGACTGGGCATGAACGGGTTGATCTTGTTGAAGTTCAGATAGCCGTCACCGTCGAAAGCGACGGTGGTCTTGCCGTTGAACGTCCAGTTCACGGCATAGAACCCCTGCTGCGAGGTAACGTTGATGGACGGCCGGAAACGGCGCACACGCATCTGACCGTTCTGGTAGCCATCCTTGACGTTGTCGTCCGACGTGTAGAAAGTCGAATAGACCTGCAGGCGCTGCCCGAACTTGATGCTCCAGTTGTTGTCCGCCGCGGCGATGGTGAGGCCTTTGCCGGCCTTGTAGCTGAACTTCGGTGCCTTCATCTCGGCCGCGAGGGCGCGGTCTTCGCTGGCGACCTGGTTCTGCTTCAACTGGGCAAGCTCGCGCTCAAGGGCTTCGATCCGGGTATCGACGTCAGCCGCCTGAACGGGAGACGCCACGAGCGCCATCGCTCCCATAAAAACCAGGGCACTCGCCAATCCTAATGCCCTCTTCGCGATGTTGGTCATGTCCTCCTCCTTGTGGGTAAAAATAGACCTGCCTAAAAAATTACGCATTGGAGCGTTTTACTAATTCTACGGACGGTAAGCAATGGTCGGAAAGTACTGTTTTATATCCAGGGACGCCGAATGTCGCTCGATTGGCAGGTCAAAGGTTGCAGTTTTCGACGAAAATGGATAGGTATTCCTTGTTGGGCGTTACGCCTTGCGGGAGAAACCGTTCATGGACTCGATAAAGGTTGCAATTGCCGATGATCATACCCTGTTCCGCGCCGGATTGAAACGGCTGCTGGCGCGGGAAAAGGACCTAGTGGTGACGGGCGAGGGAGAGAGGGCGGAGGAGGTCGGGTCCGCAGTGGCCAGGGGCAAGGCGGACGTGCTGCTGCTGGACCTCAGGATGCCCGGAGGGGAAGCGGTGCAGACGCTGCTGGAGCTTGGGGAAAGGCACCCGGAGACGCGAACGGTGATCCTCACCGCGTTCGACGACGAGGACGCGGTGCTGGAGACGGCCAAGGCCGGGGCGCGGGGCTACGTGCTCAAGGGGGTGTCGCCCACAACCCTGTTCCAGGTCATCCGGACCGTTCACCAGGGCGGCATCTGGATCGACCCGGGGCTGCCCCAGGCCGCCGAGTTCACGGCCATCGCGGCGCGCCATGCCCAGGCGCGGCCGGCGAAGAAGGAGCCCGACGGCATCGACGCCCTGAGCCGGCGGGAGCTGGAGGTGCTGAAGCTCGTGGCCGAGGGCCTGTCCAACCAGGAGGTGGCGAACCGCACCTACATCAGCGAGCACACGGTGAAGAACCACCTGAACAAGATCTACGAGAAGCTCGGGGTGGAGAGCCGGATCAAGGCGGCGCTGGCGTTCATCCGGCGGCGGCAGGGGTAGGGACCGGGGGCCGTTACGGGAGCGCCGCGCGCTCCGTCCCTCTGGCTTCGTCCACGCGGTACACCAGGGCGAGGCCGATGACGAAGAACACCACCACCACGGCCATGCCGGCGCGCTGGGAGGCGAACAGGCGGGTCAGTTCGCCCAGCAGGAAGGGGCCCATGAAGGCGGTGGCCTTGCCGGAGAAGGCGAACAGGCCGTAGAACTCGTTCCGCCTGGCGGGCGGCACGAAGCGGCCCATGAGGGAGCGGCTGGCGGCCTGATTGGGGCCGCCGCAGAGGCCGATGAGGAGCCCGGCAGCCCAGAAGAGCGCCCGGCTGCGGGTGAGGAGCGCGGTGGAGGCGGCCACGATGAGCCCAGTCAGGCTGATCTGGATGGTGCGCTTGCCGCCCAGCCAGTCGTCCACGAACCCCAGGCCGAAGGCGCCGATGCCCGCGGCCACGTTGAGCACGAGGCCGAACACCAGCAACTCCTCGAAGGTGAAGCCGAAGGCGCCGGCGGCGTAGATGCCGCCGAAGGCGAAGACGGTGTTGAGGCCGTCGGCGTAGAAGAGGCGGGCCAGCAGCAGGCGGAAGATGTCGGGGTAGCGGCGGATCGCGCGGAAGGTGGCGGCGAGCTGGCGGAGGGAGCCGGCCAGGGACGCGCCCGAGGCGCCGGCGGGCGCGCGCCTTTCCTTCACCCACAGGAACAGCGGCAGGCTGAAGACGGCAAACCACACGGCCACCAGCAGGTTGGTGGCGCGGATGTGCTGGTGGCCCTCCTTCGAGAACCCGAACCAGGGGGTCTCGGCGTCCACGAAGCCCACCAGCGCCAGCGCCAGGGCGGACAGGCCGCCGGCGTAGCCCAACGCCCAGCCGTAGCCCGACACCCGCCCGATGCGGTCCGGCGGCGCCACCTCGGGCAGGAAGGCGTTGTAGAAGACCCCGGCCATCTCGAAGGCGATGTTGCCCAGGGTGAACCAGAACAGCGCCCACGCCACCTGACCGGGGGCGGCGGTGTAGAGCATGGCCGCGCCCGCCACGGCGACGGCGGTGAAGAAGCCCAGGAAGCGCTTGCGGTAGCCGCCCCGGTCGGCCAGGGCGCCCAGCACCGGCGACATGAGCGCCACCGACACCGCCGTGATGCCGACGCACCGGGACCACTGCCACGTCCCCGTCACCTCGTCCGGGGCGATGACCTTGGTGAAGAAGGCCGCGTAGATGAAGGTCACCACCAGGGTGGTGAAGGCGGAGTTGGCGAAGTCGTAGAAACACCAGGCGGCGACGGCGCGGCGGGAGGCGGGCATGGGGGGCGATGCTACACGGGACGGGGGGTGGATGCCAGCCCCGGCCCCGCCGCCCGCCGCGTATTGCAAACGCGCCCGGAATCGGCTGAAATCAAACCGTGGGCTCGTGACTTGGAGACGAGCGCAAGTGAGGCGGAGGCCTTGGCCAATATAGGGGCCGCCATCCAGGCCGGTTGATGGCGGCGGAGTCCGGCACGATGGATACCACGGGATAGGTGGCGCTATGGGCGCGATTAACAGGTTTTTTCTTCGAGATGTCCGCTGTTTTGAGGGCAGCCATACGTTCGAGATACGGCCCTTGACGTTTCTTGTCGGCGAGAACAGCACGGGTAAGTCAACTGTCCTCGGCTCTCTCCATGCGCTGGGGAGTTGCCTCGAATACCGCTATGCCGATATCGATTTCAATTCCGAACCATACCAGATGGGGGCCTTTGCCGATATCGTCAGGAGATCGCGACCCAGAAAACAGGATTTTCAACTGGGTCTGGAAATCTCTACGGACGGGGGCGCCACAGTACAATTCTTCGTTACCCTGACCGAGAAGGAGAGAGGCTCGGAACCGCTCTTTCGTAGTGCGCGGTGGGTCTTCGACGATGGAGAGATCGAGTTGTCGGCCCTTGACGATGATCAGGACGAAAGGGGCCGCGGTTTCCATGTGACACAGAACTCCCCGGATCATTTTCATATCCGACTGGACAACGCCAGCGTTTGGCAGTTCGTCTTGGTCGAGCTTCCGTATTTGGGTTCACACCTTGAGAATGAGAAGGCCGAGCCGTCCGATGCCTCGCAGCCTGACTCGAGTATGGCAGCGAAAAACCTGCAAGCTTTCGTAAACCGGAAATGCTCCGAGGGTCGCGGGACCCGCGGAGCATATCGATTCGGACCCTTTTTTGGTTTACGTTCGTCTTCGATCCGGAGCATCGCACCTGTACGTTCGAAGCCGAAGCGGACTTATGATCCCCTCAAGGAGACGGAAACCCCGGACGGCAGCGAGATTCCGGTAGCGTTGATGAACCTGAGTATTTCAAGAAAAGCAGAGTGGACGGAACTCAGGACGCATCTTCTGGATTTCGGTCGGGCTTCCGGTCTGTTCTCCGACATCGCTATCCGTAGGCTGGGCGGTTCGGGGGGGGATCCGTTTCAGTTGCAGATAAAGGTTAGCGGTCCGAGGGCCAATCTGATGGATGTCGGTTACGGCGTCAGTCAAGTGCTGCCGATCCTTGTCCGAATCCTTACCGGACGTCACGCCACGTTTTTGTTGCAACAACCGGAAGTTCACTTGCACCCGAAGGGCCAAGCCGAACTCTCGTCCCTTCTGGTGGACGTTCATCGCAGCCACGACAACTCGTTCGTCATCGAGACACATAGCGACCATATGATCGATCGCGTCCGCATCGAGATACGACGAGGCAGGATCAAACCGGAGGACGTTTCACTGATTTATCTTGAACCCGTGGGCAATCACGTGCGGACTCACAACATCACCTTCGACAGGCGCGCGAATATGGTCGGCGTTCCTCAACATTACCGCGGTTTCTTTCTCCACGAAGCGGATCGGTTGCTTGGGCTGACGGATTGAAAAATGTGCGTGATCCTGGATGCCAACAGCTACAGTGACTTTCTCGACATGGGACATGCAGGCATGCGGCCCCTTCGGGAGTGGTTGAGGACGCGAGGGAAACTCGTCTACGCACCAACCGAAAAGATGAGAGCGGAGCTCGAAAGCCACGGACCCATGAAGAAGCGGTTGATGGAATACTCTCAGGCGGGTCGGATCAAGGAAGTCGATCAGGCCGAGGTTATTGCCAAGGAGGACGTATTGACGGGTCTCGCGTCCGATGACGGGCACATTGTAGCACTCGCGCTCGTTGCTGGAGTGAATGTGCTTGTTTCACATGACAAGAACCTGCATGAGGACTTCAAGAGAATCGTCAATGGCAGGGTATATCAGAATGAAAAACACAAACATCTCCTGCGACGAGACACCTGTCCTTGAGCATCGTCAAGGGCGCCTCCGCGTATTGCAAACGCGCCCGGAATCGGCTGAAATGAAACTATCACTCCTTGTCTACATTTCAGGAGGGCCTCGATGAGTTGCGCACAGCGAATCCGGCGGGCGGTGGTGCCCGTGGTGGTCATGGCGTTCCTGGCGGGGGCGGCGGGCACGGCGTGGGCCGTGGACCCGGTGTTCTCCACCTATCTGGGGGGCGCCATCCGGGGGTACGACCCGGTGGCCTACCACGCGGAGGGGAAGCCGGTGAAGGGCAAGCGGGCCCACCGGGCGGAATGGAAGGGAGCCACGTGGTCCTTCGCCAGCGCGGAGAACAAGGCGCTGTTCGAGGCTGACCCGGAGAAGTACGCGCCCAGGTACGGCGGCTACTGCGCCTGGGCGGTGAGCAACGGCTACACCGCCTCCGTCGACCCGGACGCCTGGAGCATCGTGGACGGCAAGCTGTACCTCAACTACAGCCTGGGGGTGCGGCAGCAGTGGTCCGGTGACATCCCCGGCAACATCGCCAAGGGCGACGTCAACTGGCCCAAGCTGCTGGCGGGCAAGTAGGCGGCCGCCGGCACGGCCGGCTTCAGGGCCAAAGCCCACCCGACCGCAACGCCTCGAGAAACCGTTTCACCGGCCACACGTCAATGCCGTCTTCGGTGCGGAAGGCGCGCCGGCCGTCGTGGACCAGAACGCGCCGGACCAGTCCCGGCAGGTCCTCGATGGCGCGCAGTCCCCTGAGCAAGGCGGTGTTGTACCGTCTCGCGGCCTTGGCTTCGACGGCGAGGTATTCGCCGTCGCGGCGAAGCAGGAAGTCGACCTCGGTGCTCGATTCCGCCGGCGCCCAGTAGTGGATGCTGTCGAATATCGGCTGCTCTTCCGCGTGGGCGCGCAGCAGGCCGAGGATCCAGCCCTCGAACAGGGCGCCGCGTTCCTCCGCGGACACGGGCCCGAGCTGGCGTTTCACGGCTCGCACCACGCCGGGGTCCACCCAGTAGAGCTTGGGCCGGCGGCGTTCGCGTACCCGCAGCCTGGCCTCGAAGGCCGGCAGGCGCCAGGTGAGCAGCGTGTCTTCGAGAATGTCCAGGTAGCCGGCGACGGTGGTCCGCGCCACGCCCGCGTCCCGGGCGATGCCCGCCACGTTCAACGCCTGTCCGTGCAGCAGGGCGGCAATGGGCAGGAAACGAACGAAACCGGGCAGGTTGCGGACCGCGGCCTCCGCGCGGATTTCTTCCCGCAGGTATAGCTGCGTATAGCTTTCGAGGACCTCGCGACGGTTGTCCGCGGTCCAGACCACGGGGAGGCTGCCGTACATGAGCACTTCGTCCAGGTTGAAGTCACGGCCGAGTTCCCGCGGGACGAGGGGGTACATGGCCTTGCGGACGGCCCGTCCGGCCAACAGGTTCGTGCCCGCGGTCTTGAGCTTTCGCGCACTGGAGCCGAGCAGCGCGAAGCGCAGGCCGCGTTCTTCGATCTGCCTGTGCACCTCGTTCAGCAGCGCGGGGATGCGCTGCACCTCGTCAATGACGACCCAGTCGCCCGGCGCGGCGGTGGAGACCAGGTCCCGGAACAACGACGTGTCGGCCAGGAGATCGTGAAACAGGGCTTCGTCGAGCAGGTCGAAGCGCGGCGCGTCCGGCAGGGTCACGCGCGCCCACCAGCTCTTGCCGACGCCGCGCACGCCGAACAGGAAGAAGCTGCGGGCCGGCGGCCGAGTGATTCGGCTGTATACCATGTTGTTAAAAATAGCCGAAAAGTGACGGCATAACAATCATCGCGGAGACGGCGCGCGGATAACGGTTGCGCTGCTCTTGCATTGAATTCGGCATCGAATTCGGTTACGCATTCCAGAGGCATTATCCTACAGGGCGGCATCGGAACGGAGCCACCATGAAGTACTCGAAGCACGACGCCAAGGCCTACGCCCGGGAGCACATGAAGGGCGTCTGGGCGGCGGCGATGAACCCTTTCAACGACGACTTCTCGTTCAACGAGGAGGGGCTGCGGCGGAACATCCGGCACTGGGTCGACGACCTGGGGATCGCCGGGCTCTTCATCGCCGGCAAGCAGGGGGAGTTCTTCTCCATGTCCCTGGAGGAGCGCAAGCGGAACTTCGAGATCGCGGTGGAAGAGACCCGCGGCAAGGCCGGCACCATCATGTCGTGCTCGGACCAGAACTTCGACACGGTGGTGGAGCTGGCGCGGCACGCCGAGGCCGTGGGGGCGGACTACATCGTGGTGCACGCGCCCATGCTGCACTTCGTCAGCGACCGGGACGACGCCGTCTACCACTACTACAAGGCGGTGTGCGACCGGGTGGACATCGGCATCGCCATGTGGAGCCACCCGGACTCGGGCTACCTGATGAGCCCGGAGCTGTGCCAGCGGGTGGCGGAGCTGCCCAACATCGTCGCCATCAAGTACTCGGTGCCCCGGCCCATGTACGCGGACCTGACCAAGCTGGCCGGGGACCGGCTCATCGTCAGCACCGCCTCGGAAGAGGAGTGGCTCGACAACATCGTGGAGCTGGGCTGGCAGCTCTACCTCTGCTCCTCGCCCCCCTACCTGCTGCAGACCCGGAACGACCGGCGCATGCACGAGTACACCCAGCTCGCCCTGGACGGACAGGGCGAGCTGGCGCGCCAGGTCCGGGACAGCCTGAACCCCGTCCGGGAGGCCATCGCCAGGTCCCGCCCCGGCGGCAAGCCCCACGCCCACCAGAAATACTGGCAGGAGCTATTGGGCCAGGTGGGCGGGCCGGTCCGCCCACCGTTCCTCCCGCTCACCGAGGAGGAGAAGGGACGGACGCGGGAGGCCTTCGAGGGGTGCGGGCTGAGGGTGTAGGGGAAGCCATTTCCCAGGGTCCGGCCTCCCCCATGCACGTCGCGTTCGTCATCCCCTACCTCGGCGGCAACGGCGCCGAGCGGGTGGTCTACCGGCTTGCCCGCGGTTTCGCGGCGCGCGGCCACAAGGTGGACATCGTCCTGTTCCACACCATCATCCACCGGAGCCTTCCCGAGGAGGCGCGGGTGTTTCTTGCGGGAGACGCGCCGGACCGGCTCACGGAAGAACGAAACGGGGACGTGCTCGCGCGCTCGGTGCGGTTGCGCGCACGTCCCGGCCCGCGGGACTGGATGCGCGCGGCCCGCGCCTTCGGCTGGAACCCGCTCTGCCTGCCCGGCAGCCGCCTGCTCCGGCAGACCCGGGCGGTTGCCTCGTACATGGAGACGGAACGTCCGGACTGCATGCTGCCGCACCTCACCCGTTCCCAGGCGGCCACGTTGCTGGCCGGCCGCCTGCTGGGCGGGCACCCGCCGGTCATACCGACGGTGCACAGCGACGTTCATCACCGGTCGCGCCGAGACCGGCAGAGGTCCCGGCACCTTGCCGGCGGCGCGGCGCACTTCGTCGGGGTGTCCCGCGGGGTTTCCGACAGCCTGGCGGACGCCGCCGGCATTCCGGCGAAACGCATCACCACGATCCACAACCCGGTATTCATGCCGGACATCCGGACGCGGGGCGGGGAGCCCGCGGACCACCCCTGGCTTTCGGACGGCGGTCCGCCGGTCATCCTGGCGGCGGGCCGGCTGACCAGGGAGAAGGACTACCCGACGCTGATTCGGGGGTTCGCGCTGCTGGCCGCGCGGCGACCGTGCCGGCTGGTGATCCTCGGACAGGGAGAACAGCGGACGAAGATCGAGCAGCTCGCCGCGAGCCTGGGCGTCGCCGGCCGCGTGTCGCTGCCCGGATGGGTGGAGAACCCGTTCGCCTTCATGTCCCGGGCATCCCTGTTCGTGTTGTCGTCGATCTATGAAGGGCTGCCGAGCGTCCTGGTCGAGGCCATGGCGTGTGGCTGCCCCTGCGTCAGCACGGACTGTCCCGCCGGCCCCCGGGAGATCCTCGAGGACGGGCGGCTGGGGCCTCTCGTTCCGGTGGGCGACGAGGGCGGGTTGGCAGACGCCATGGAGCGGGTGCTGGATCGGCCGCCCGACGCCCACGCGTTGCGGGAACGGGCCGAGGACTTCTCCGGCGAGGCGTCGGTGGCCGCTTATGAGGCGTTGATTTCACGCTTCGTGTGATTCCAGTGCATGTCGCGTTCACCATTCCCGACCTCGGCGGGGGCGGCGCCGAGACCGTGGTGCTCAACCTGGCGGAGGAGTTGCTTCGCCGCGGGCACCGGGTCGACATCGTCCTGCTCCAGGCGATCGTTCAACGTCATGTTCCCCAAGGAACACGCCTCTTCGTCGCGGGCGACACGACGGAGTTGTCGGTTCCCGGGAAGGTGGCACCCGAGACCCGGCCACAAGTGATCGAGGCGCCCACGACCTCGACATCCGCCGACTGGATACGCGCGGCAAGGGCCTTGAACCGGGACCCGCTCTGCCTGCCCAGCATGCGGCTGGTGCGTCAGGCGCGCGCGGTGGCATCCTACATGGAACACGAGAAACCGGACTGCGTTCTCCCCAACATCCGCCGCGCGCAGTTCGCCACGCTGCTGGCGTGCCGGCTGTTCAAACGGCATCCGCCCGTGGCGCCGATCGTCCACAATCTCGTCCGGGGCCGCCGGCACCTGCGCCGGCTGCGTCACCTGGCCGGGGACGCCGCGGGTTTCATCTGCGTATCCCACGGCATCGCCGCCAATCTGGCCGCCGCCGTGGGAGTCCTGGCCGACCACATCACCACGATCTACAATCCCGTGGTTACGGCGGAACTGCACGCCAAGGCATCGGAACCGCCGGCCCATCCCTGGCTTGAGGACGGCGGCCCGCCGGTCGTCGTCGCGGCGGGGCACCTGGAAGAGCGCAAGGACTTCGCAACGCTCATCAGGGCCTTCGAGCGCCTGACCGCGCGCCGTGCGTGCCGGCTGGTCATCCTCGGCGAGGGGAAGCAACGGCAACAACTCGAAACGCTCGTCACGGACCTCGGCCTCGCCGGCCGGGTCTCGCTGCCGGGATGGGTCGAGAACCCCCAGGCGCTGTTTGCCCGGGCGTCGCTCTTCGTGCTTTCATCGGTCCACGAAGGGCTCCCGACGGTGCTGATCGAGGCGCTGGCGTGCGGCTGTCCCTGTGTCAGCACGGACTGCCCGGCCGGCCCGGCGGAGATACTGCAGCACGGATCATTCGGCCCCCTCGTTCCGGTCGGCGACGAGGCCGCGCTGGCGGAGGCCATGGATCGGGTCCTCCAACGACCACCGGACAGGAACCGGCTGCGGCAGCGGGGGGCGGACTTCTCGGCACAGAAGGCCGGCGATGACTACGAGCAGTTGTTGGGGAGCCTGGTCTGATTTGCCATGGCCGGACATGGGAGCGTGACTTCGTGAAGGGAACCGTGCGTGCATGTCGCTCTCGTCATTCCTGATCTCGGCGGCGGCGGCGCCGAGCGCTCGATGCTCGCGTTGGCGGGCGGGTTGATCGAACGCGGCCACAAGATCGACCTTGTCCTGTTCCGGACGCGGATTCACTACGCGGACGAGGTCCCGGACGGCGCGCGCCTCTTCGTCCTGTCGAGCCGCCGGCCGGACCGGCGCACGGTGGACAGCGCCGGCAAGGTGTTGCCTCGACTGACTCCGGTCTCCTCGGCCTCGACCCCGCTCGACTGGGTCCGCCTGGCCGGCGCGCTCCATTGGGACCCACGCTGCCTGCCCGGCAGGCTCCTGGCGCGCCAGGCCAGGGCCGTGGCATCCTATGTCGCACGGGAGAACCCCGACTGCGTGCTGCCGAGCCTTCCCCGCCCCAAGATCGCAACGCTCCTCGGGTGCAGCCTGTTGGGCGATGCTCCTCCCGTGGTGCCCACGGTACGCAACATCATTCGATACAGCGACCGGCAGAGGCGGCAAGCCGGGCACCTGTTCCCAAGCGCCGCGCACTTCATCTGCGTATCGAACGGCGTGTCCGAGAGTCTGGCCTCGTCCATCGGAATCCCTCGGGACAGGATCGCGACCATCTACAACCCCGTGGTCACCCGGCATCTCCGCGCGGGGTCGAGCCAGCGCCCGAACCATCCCTGGCTGCGGGACGGCGGCGCGCCGGTCGTGCTGGCTGCCGGACGGCTGACGCCGCAGAAGGACTACCCTACCCTGCTCAAGGCCTTCGCGCGCCTGGCGGCGCGGCGCCCGTGCCGGCTGATCATCCTCGGTGAAGGGGAATGCCGGGATGAGCTCGAAAGGCTGACCCATGAGATGAAACTGACGGATCGGGTCTCCCTGCCGGGCTGGGTGGAGAATCCGTTCGCGTTCATGTCCCGGGCGGCGCTGTTCGTGTTGTCGTCCCTGCACGAAGGCCTGCCCGGGGTCCTCATCCAGGCCCTGGCCTGCGGCTGCCCCTGCGTCAGCACCGATTGCCCCGCGGGTCCCTCGGAGATCCTGCGGGACGGGGAGGTCGGCCCGCTGGTTCCCGTCGGCGATGAGATCGCGCTGGCGGATGCCATGGCACAAGTCCTGGATGAACCTCCGGACCCGCAAAGGCTGAAGGAGCACGGGGCGAGCTTCTCCGAAGAGCGGGCGGCGGCGGCGTACGAAGACCTGATCTCGTCCGTGGTGGGGACGGGCGGCCGGCACGGCCGAACAGGGGCACGGGCCGAGACATCGAAGCAGACGGCATGCGCATCGTCCTGATCAATCTCGAGCGGGCTCAGGACCGCCGCGCCACGATGGCGCGCGAGTTCGCCGCCGCCGGCCTTCGGTACGAGGTCAAGACGGCGGTGGACGGCCGCGAGCTCTCGGAGGACCAGCTCGCCCAGGTGGACCGGGACGGCCGGCGGCGCCTCGGCCTCCGGCCCCATGACAACGGCTCCATCGCCTGCTGGCTGAGCCATCGCGAGGTAATGCAGGATCTCGTGGCCAACGGCCCGGAGATGGCGGCCGTGTTCGAGGACGACGCCCGGCTGACGCCGAAGCTCCCGGAGGTCCTCGACGCCCTGGAGGGCAAACCGTTCTCCTTCGATGTCGTCTCGCTGTACCGGGGACACCCCCGGCGCGCCTTCATCCCGTGTGCCTCGCTGACGGAAGACTGCGCCGCGGGCCGCGTGCGGTATTCGGACACGGGCACCGTGGGGTACGTCATCACGCGCCAGGCCGCCGAGCACTTCCTGCGGAACAACTCCAGGATGGTGCTGGCCGTGGATCACGCCCTGTTCCGTTTCTGGGCCAGCGGCCTCAACACGTTCTACGTCGACCCGCCCGCGGTCCATCACGGCGGCGCGGCCGACTCCGATATACACGGAGACCGCCGCGCCGCCAGCGCGACGCAACGGGACAACGACAGCTTACCGCTCATCCTGTGGCGGCGGGCGGTGGCCGGGGGCCGGCGTTCGGTGAGGAAGCGGCTGGCGTTCCGGAGGCTTCTGCACGGGGACATCGGGGTGACGCGGTGGGCGAAGGAGTGCGAAGGGACCCCCGCGAAGGGACCTTCCGAGCGACGGGCAACGATCTCCAGGTAACGGGCCGAAGAGATGAAGAGCCGCCAAGAATCGCTCAAAGAGTCCGCCAGGGACTTCTATCTGAACGCCGAGAGGTTCGCGGAATACGAGGCGAAATTCCGCAAGGGCAAGAATTTGCTCGATCATTGTATCGAGGACGAGTTGTTACGCCACGTGTTTACCCACTACGTGCGGACCCCTCCCCAAGTGCTCGAAATCGGCGCCTATTCCGGCCGCATCACGCGGAAACTGAGCTCCTACGCGCCGCACATCACCGTCTCCGACACGTCGGCCGACCTCCTCCGTCACTTCGACCGTCCGACCCTGGTCCTGGACTTGGCGGCGGACCCCCATGACGTGGAGGCGGTGCACGCTTACGACGTCATCGTCTCCATAGGCCACCAAATCAGCCTTTCGTGCGCCATCTCCAACGCGATCGCGATCTTCGACCGCCTGCTGACGCCCGACGGGATACTGATCTTCGACATCTGGAACGACGCGCTGCCGGGAAAGTACGATCCGCCCTACGCCCTGGAGAAGGCCGGTCGCCCGCACGTACAGGAACTCCTTCGCCTCCAGGGTTTCCGTCTGCTCGAGTACCGGTCGGGTTGCCGTATCCCTTACCGCTTCCCGAAGACGTTCTCCCGGCTGTTCAGGCGGAGCAGCAACCGTTTCCTGTTCTCCTGTCTGACGATGTTGGAGAGCCGCCTTTTTCAGTTCCGGCTGTTCGACGGCCGCGAACAGAACCAGTACTTCATCGCCGCAAGGTCGGCCGAAGCGGGCTCCGGAGCCGCCGACTGACCACCCTGCCGCACCTGCCGCCATGGGTAATTTCGTCCTCACAAACGACCCGGACCACGGGCTCCTGCCAAACTACCGCAAGGTGTTCCGCGAATTGAGCAGACACGAGATCTTCGTCACCACATCAGTCTTTTGTACCCTGAAGGACGACGGCTCACCCCTGTCGAGACACTGCCGCGCGAACGAAACCGACTGCCTCGCCAATGATGCGTACCGGGACTTCATGCTGGAGCTCAAGGATTTCGGGCACGAGATTGCGTATCACGGGTACTCCCAGGTCAGCGACACGCGCGACGAGTTCCAGGAAGGAATCGAACAATTCCATCGAGCCTTGAAGGAGTACCCGAAGATATACGTTGAACACGGCGGCCATCCCGAAAATCAACCGCCGGGGATGTGCAAGAAAGAGAACCTCAAGGTGCAAGGATCCTCGCCGGACAGCCCGCATTTCGTGAAGGATGTCGTGAGGGACGTGTTCGACCTGGTCTGGACTCATGACTACCTCCTCGACGGAGACGATCCTCCACTCCCCGCAAAGGACATCTTTCAGATGCAGGACGGAATCCGCTACTTCAGGAGATGGGCGCTGGCGGATGTCGAAGAACTGTTGACCGGGCTGTCCGGAAACCGGAATACAATCGTGGGGTATACCCACTTCGGCTACCGCGGGTATGAACCGCGACCGTGGTATAGAAAACCCTTCCGAAAGGAATCCTGGCTTGGAAAGCCTCCTCCCCATGGTCTGGAATGGTGGAGCAACAGGAGCCTGCGCAAGACGGCGAGTCTATTGGCAGAACTTCTGAATGGACATGATTTGAAAAGCCTTACCCTTTCCGGTTTGTGGAGGGCGACGACAGGGAGCACGAGGACGTGACGGTCAAACTCGACATCCTTCTGCTGCAACCGGACTTCAGCCGGTACAAGGGCGCGTACTACCAGCACCAGTTCACCCAGGCGTTGGCGCGGGTTCATCGGGTGTTCCGGTACGGCCCGAAGCTGGACGGATACGACCCGGCGCATACCATCGACGACGTCCTGAAGCTCTGTCCTTTCGAACCCCAGCTCATCTGCTTCGGCGCCGGCTGGGAGGTGGAGGACCCGACCATTCCGGAGGTCGATCCCCACCCGGCCATCAATGTCGCCAAGGCCGGGGTGCCCAGCGTGCTGGTGCTCAACAAGGAGTACAAGAAGCTCGAAGAGAAGTTCCGCTTCGTGCAGGACAACCGGATCCGGCTGGTTTTCACGACCCACCACAACTACAATGCCTGGGAAGGCGAGGTGGGCGTCCCCTTCATCCACTTTCCCTTCGCGGTGGACCCGGAACTGTTCCAGGACTACGGCGAGAGGAAGCGGTACTCCTTCGGCTTCTCGGGCTCCCTGCACACGCAGTGGACCGATGTCAGGGCCCGGGTCAAGGACCGCATGTTCTGGAAGTGGCCGATCAAGCGGCCGCGGTATTGGGGCATGAGGGTCTTCTGGTCCGAGGGGGGGCGGCTGCGTATCTTCCGGCTGCCGCTCAACGAAGACTACGCCCGCACCATCGGACGGAGCAGGATCTGGCTGTCGACGCCCAGCGCCGTGGAACTGGTGGGGACCCGGTTCTACGAGATCATGGCCGTGAAGAGCCTGCTCATGTGCAGCCGGTCCCCGGCGTACCAGGGCCTGTTCGAGGAGGGCAAGCACTGCGTGATGTTCGACCCGGATCTCGGCGACTTCGACGACACGCTGTTCCACTACCTGCGGCACGAGGACGAACGGGAGGCAATCGTGGACGCCGCATACGATCACGTCCTCCGGGAACACACCTGGGAGAGGCGGATCGAACAATTTACCGAGGCGGTCACGGCGATTCTCTGACGCCGGGCGAGGCGGAGGCCATGGAGACGGTATACGACCATTATGAAGACAAACGCGTGCTGGTGACCGGGGGAGCCGGCGCCATCGGGTCGAATCTGACCCGGAGGCTGGTGGAGCTGGGCGCGAGGGTGACCATCCTCGACGACCTGTCCTCGGCCGAACGCTGGAACGTCCCGTCCTCCCCCAACGTGTTGTTCGTGGAGGCGAGCATCCTGGACGAGGTGGTGCTCAAGCGGGTCTTCTTCGAGCGGCCGGACGTCGTCTATCACCTGGCGGCGTTCTTCGCGAACCAGAACTCGGTGGACCATCCGGAGCGGGACCTGGAGGTCAACGGCATGGGAACGCTCAGGCTGCTTCAGTACGCCTCGCTGGCCGGCGTCCAACGCTTCGTGTACGCGTCGTCGGGATGCTCCATCTACGGCGGCGACGCGCCCCTGCCGTTGCGCGAGGAGTTCGTCTCCCTTCATCTGAGCACGCCCTACCAGGCCACCAAGATGCTGGGGGAACTGTACGGCAACTTCTTCTACCACCACTACGGACTGAAGGTGGTGAAACCCAGGTTCTTCAACTCCTACGGACCGGGCGAAGTGCCGGGACAGTACCGCAACGTGATACCGAACTTCATCTACTGGGCAATGAAGGGACTGCCGCTGCCCATCACCGGCAACGGGGACGAAACCCGGGACTTCACCTTCGTGGGCGACATCGTCGACGGGCTGCTGCGGGCGGGCGTCGCGGAGGAGGCCGTCGGGCAGGAGTTCAACCTGGCATCCGGCCGCGAGACCCGGATCGGCGATCTGGCCGAGATGGTCAACGCGGCCACCGGCAACAAAGCCGGGGTCCATTTCGTCTCACGGCGGAAATGGGACACCAAGAGCAGGCTACTGGCGTCGGTGGACCGGGCGCGGGAGCTGATCGGCTACGAGCCCGGCACCGGCTTCGAAGAGGGGCTTGCGCTGACGGTGGCGTGGTTCAAGGACAACTGGCAGCTCATCGACGGCGGCGCCCGTTTCCAGCCGGGCGCGTCCGCCGCGGTCCGCGAGGTCGCCGGCCCCCACACCGCGGGGAAAGCCGGCGGCTAGACCACAACCCCCTGCCATGACCTCATCGCGCAAGCCCACCAGGGTCCTCGCCGTCTTCGGCACCCGTCCCGAGGCGATCAAGATGAGCCCGATCCTCCACGTGCTCCATGCCAGGGCCGCAAGCGGGGACCCGGTTCGTCATGCGGTGTGCGTCACGGCCCAACACCGCGAAATGCTGGACCAGGTGCTGGAACTGTTCGGCATCCGGCCCGACCACGACCTGGACCTGATGACCGAGGACCAGACGCCCACGGCGGTCGCGGCCGCGGCCCTGGGCAGGATCGAGCCGGTGCTCGCGGCCGAGGAGCCCGACTGGGTCCTGGTGCAGGGAGACACCAACACCACGGCGGCCGCTGCGCTGGCCGCGCACTACTCGCGGGTGCGGGTGGCCCACGTGGAGGCCGGGCTCCGGACCCACGACCGCTGGCAACCGTTTCCGGAGGAGACCAACCGGAGGATCGTCAGCGCCGTCGCCGACCTGCACTTCGCTCCCACGGAGGCGGCCCGGCGCAACCTCCTGAACGAGGGCGTCCCGGAGGAATCCATCATCGTCACCGGCAACACGGCCATCGACGCCCTCGACCACGTCCTGTCCACGCCGCCGCCCCCGGGCGTCCGCGACATCCTGGCGCGGGCGGCCGGCTCCGGCCGGCCGGACCGGGACAAGCTGATCCTGGTCACCGCTCACAGGCGCGAGAACCTGGGGGAACCGCTGGTCCGTATCTGCACGGCCATCCGGGAGTTGGCATCCCTGTATCCCGGACTCCAGGTGGTCTTTCCCGTGCACATGAACCCCGCTGTCCGGGAAACCGTCAACCGGATACTCGCGGGCATCAAAAACGTCCAACTGACGGCGCCGCTGGACTACGCCTCCATGGTGCACCTGATAGACGCCGCCTACCTCGTCCTGACCGATTCCGGCGGAATCCAGGAGGAGGCGCCCAGCCTGGGCGCGCCGGTGCTGGTCATGCGCGAGGTCACGGAGCGTTCGGAGGGCGTCGACGCCGGCGTCGCGAGGCTCGTCGGGACGGACACCCGGCGGATCGTGGACGCCGCAAGAAGCCTGCTGGAGGACCGGCGCGAGTACGAGGGGATGACCACCGCGGTCAACCCGTACGGCGACGGCCGCTCCAGCCCCCGCATCGTCCGCGCCCTGCTCGGCGAGCCCGCCGGGGAATTCACCGGCGCGCCCCTGCGCTGACATGCATTTCCTGTACACGGCCCCCAGGTTCCACACCAACCAACACTTCGCGGTGAAGGCCCTCCTCGACGCGGGGCACGAGGTCTCCTTCCTCGCCCTCGCGCGCGGGCAGAGCGAGGAATACCAGGCGTTGGACCCGACGGTGCTGGGGTTCTCGCCGGCCCAGGAAAGAATTGCGCGAGCCCTCGGAGGGAAGCGGCACGACACTCGATGGCCGTCGACGCGGCTACCGCCGCCTCGCGCCCTGTGGGAGGAACTGCGGCGACGGCGGCCCTCGGTGGTGATCGTCCGCGATCCCCTTTCCGCCTACGGACGGCTGGCGGCCTTCATGGCCGCGGTGCTGGGTCACCGTTTGATCCTGTATACCCAGGTTCCCCTGCATCACCCCCTGGGCCGCAGGGTGAAGCGATGGCGGAAGTTCGCGACTTCCGCGATGCTCCGGATGAAGGGAGCTCATTGGATCACCCCCGTGCTCGGTGCGGCGGACAGACACCCGGCTCCCCGCAACTGGCACTACCTGCCGTTCGTGATGGAGCCCCAGACCGCGCCCGACAAGAGGTCGTGGTTTCCCGACGACACCGTCCGCATCCTGACCGTGGGGAAATATGAGCCCCGGAAGAACCACGACCTGCTGCTTCAGATGGTGGCGAAACTGTCCCGACGGCATCCGGTACGCTGCACGGTGCTCGGCGAATGCAGCAACTCCGACCAGGAACAGCAGTTGGCCCGCCTTCGGGACCATGCCGCCGAGTTGGGGCTTGGCGAGCATGTTTCGTTCAAGGTCAACCTGCCCTTCTTCGAAGCGCAGGACGAGTACCGGCGACACGACGTGTTCGTGCTGGCCAGCCGCAGGGAAGCCGCGGCGGTGTCGCCGCTGGAGGCCATGGCGCACTCGCTTCCGGTGGTGTGCAGCGATTCCAACGGCACCGAATGCTACATCCGGCCCGGCGAGAACGGGTTGGTGTTCCGGACGGACGACGAAGCGGACCTGGAAGCTTGCCTGGAAAGGATTGTCGGGGACCGCGAGGGGTTGGTCCGGATGGGAGCGCGCGGTTACGAAATCGTGGTGGACGAACATGCCCCCGGGCGGTACGTCGAGGCGCTGCTGTCCATCGTCGAGGGGCGCCGCGGGTAGGGTCGTCGCCCTAGCTCGCCGTCATTTGAGGCGGACCCCGACTACCGGTTCGAGGGTCTCGGCAACCTTGTTCGCAAAGCCCGCACCGACTTCGGTGCCATCGTCAAGTTTGTGGATGTCGAGAAGCCTCCGGGTCTGGCGCACCTTGCCTTAGGGTCCTTGAAGATGCTTCGCGGCGTACAGGGGACTGGAATACTCTCTTGTCCTCCGCCGGTGGAATAGCTATGATTGGATGATGACCGAGGCCATCGCCTTCGACACTCATCGCTTCGTCAAACGCCTGACCGAGAGCGGCTTCACCGAGAAGCAGGCCGAGACGCTAGCCGAAGAGCACGTCGCCCTCCTCAATACCAACCTCGCCACCAAGGCCGATGTCGAAGCGTTGCGGCAGGAAACCAAGGCTGGCATCGATGCCCTGCGGCAGGAAACCAGGGCTGGCATTGATGCCCTGCGGCAGGAAACCAAGGCTGCCATTGATGCCCTGCGGCAGGAAACCAGGGCCGACATCGCCAGGGTTGAGGCCGGTATCGAAGCGCTGCGGCAGGAAACCAAGGCTGCCATTGAGGCGGTGAA
The DNA here is from genome assembly GCA_965215605.1 of uncultured Binatia bacterium (SeqCode). Classification (GTDB taxonomy): domain Bacteria; phylum Desulfobacterota; class Binatia; order UBA9968; family JAJDTQ01; genus JAJDTQ01. The sequence continues at coordinate 1,424,312 of OZ244070.1, forward strand.
AGCCGACCTTGTGAAATGGCTGTTCGGCGGGATGATCGCCCAGGGCGGCCTAATCGTCGCGCTCGTCAAACTTCTTTAGCCGCGCGCTTCTCCCAAAGGCATCGAGACGTTTGCGATCACGATTTTCTCCGATGAGTCAGTGGGTTGCAGACCTCCAACTGGCCCGTTCGCCGCGCCAGGGCCGTGTCGCCCCCCGGAGGCCATGGCGCACTCGCGTCCGAATGAGCGCGCACGGTTACGAGATCGTGGTCGACGAACACGCCCTCGGGAAGTACGTCGACGCGTTGCTGTCGATCATCGATGCCTAGCGTCCCATGGAGTTGCTCTGACATGAGATTCTTGGTCGGTTTCGTTTCGTTCGTGTCCTCCATCGCCGCCGCCGGGCCGGCGCACGCCTATCTCGATCCAGGTTCCGTGAGCTTGTGGATCCAGGGGATCGTGGCCGCCTTGGCCGGGGTCGCCCTCACCTGGAAGCACTGGTACTGGCGACTGCGGAGCTTTTTCGGCCGGAACGGGCAGCGAAAGTCGAAGGCCGACAACTCGGGCAGCAACCCGCGCGCCCCTGAAAATGAGGGAACCCTCTCTGGTGGATAGAGCGGGCGGCTCGTTCCGCGATCCGGAAGGGCACGTCTTCATCGCCTCGGACCGGGTCTTCAGGGGCATCGCGCACCAGGCCGCGGATCGTCTCCGCGCTTTTCTCCGGTCCGACTTCTTCAGGGAGCGCACCGGCACGCGCATCGTCGAAACACGAGAGGTCGCCCCGGAGGTGGCGATGGCGGCGGGCGTTCCCGAATCCGAGGTCCGTGCCTGGGCCATGTGGGTAGAGCACGAAACGCTCCCCCTGATCACCTATCCCTACGAGTGGTCCTTCGAGTCTTTGAAGCAGGCGGCATGTCTCACCCTGGACCTGCTCGTGGACGCTCTCAGGAACGGCTACACGCTGAAGGACGCCTCGGCCTTCAACGTGCAGTTCATCGGTTCCCGCCCGATATTCATCGATGTGCTCTCGTTTACCGAGTACGAGGAGGGGGCTCCCTTTCTCGGCTACAAGCAGTTCTGCGAGCAGTTCTTCGCGCCGTTGTGCCTGACCGCGTTCGCCGGCATCGAGTTCAACCCGTGGTTCCGGGGACGGCTTGACGGCCTCGACCTCATCGAGGTGTCGCGGGCACTCCCGTTCGCCACCCGCTGCCGGCCGCAGGTGTTGATGCACGTTCATTCCCAGGCGTGGGCGATGCGGAAACTGGGGTCCTCGTCGGCGGAAGCGGGCGCGATCAGGAACCGGCGCCGGATTCCGCGCCGGAACCTGATCGCGCTCACCGACAACCTCCGGCGGTACACCGGAGGGCTGGCGCGCGGCGGGCGCACCTACTGGCAGAAATACGCGGCCCACAACTCCTATGACGACCGGTCCCGGACGAGCAAGACGCGTACGGCGCGAGACTTCGTGACGAAAACCAAACCGGCGCTACTCCTGGACCTGGGCTGCAACACCGGCGAGTACTCGAAGGTTGCCATCGACGCCGGCGCCCGCGCGGTGGTCGGCGTCGACAGCGATGGCGGGGCGCTGGAGGTGGCCGCCACCGAGGCCCGGCGCGACGGTTGGCCGGCACAGTTCCTCTTCTGGGACATCGCAAATCCATCGCCCGACCTGGGGTGGCTGCGGGAAGAGAGGCCAGCCCTGGAGAAACGGCTGAGCGGGGTGGACGCCGTGTTCTGCTTCGCGCTCATCCACCATCTCGTCATCGGCCGGAACATTCCCATGGAAGAGTTCGTTCGATGGGTCTGCGGCCTGGCGTCAAGGGGGCTGATTGAATTCGTCCCGAAACCGGATCCGATGGCCCAGGGTCTCCTGCGCGACCGCGATGACGTCTTCGAGGGGTATGATAGGGAGAACTTCGAACGGGCCCTTGAAGAACACGCTGAGATCGTGACGGTCCATGACCTGGATCCGACCACGAGGACCGTCTTCGAATTCCGGAGACTCGAGCCATGAAGATTCCCTCCGCAGACTTCCTTCGTCCCGCCGTGGCAGTGAATCCCGTGCACGCGATATGCCTGTTTGTCCTTCTGCAGATCTATTTCGCCAGCAACCTGCTCTCGTTCGGGTTCTGGAAATCGGGCGACGGCGTGTTCGAATACATGCTCGTATTCTACGGAGCATGGCTCGCCGGGCTTGTGCTGCTACTGTCGTTGTTTCTGGCCAAAGGCCGACGTTTCAACCGATCGTGGCTCCCTCTGGCGGTCCTGGTCGTTCTGAGCATTCCGTTTGCCTGGGACGTCTGGATTCGATCCATGGAGATCGATAGCAGCGCGGTGCGGAAGGCACTTCGCGTCTTGCTCTTCGCAGTCATGTACTTGTACTTCCGCATCGGGCTCCGGCGGGTCCGCGGAACAGCCTGCGCCCTCCTCCTCGTCGGCGTGCTATCGTTCGCGTCGCACGCCGGGCTTTCCCTCCCCACCGGGTCATCCCGTGACTTCGATACGGTCGAGATGGACAAGAGGCCGAACATCCATGTCATCATGCTGGATTCGTTCACGCACTCGGCCTTCTCACGCGAATACATGGGCGTCGACAATACCGCTGCGGACTATCTGGCAACGCTCGGCGACACGATCAACGCGGGCAGCCTGGGATTCGTCGAGAGTGTCCCCACCAGCCGCTCCTGGAGCACGCTGTTCAATCTGGGGCGGGAGAACCGCGATCGCGGCGTCTTTTCGGGTTCATCGCCGAGCCGCTTGACCGTATTGCTGCGGCGAAACGGTTACAGCATCAGCACCGGGTTTTCCAATGAGTTTTTTGGTTGGAGGAAGGGCGACTTTGTCGACCATTACTACAAGGGGAAAGCTCAAGAGTTGAAATACGACCTCGTCTGTGTGTCCCCGTACGGAAAACTCGGGTTCTGTTCCGAATTCTCGCAATCCGTTTTCTCCGGATTCTACGTCGCGGAATCCGAGGACGAGGACAAGCGCGAGAACAGGACGAAGGAGTGGCCCGAAACGGTCCTCGATCTGATCGACCGCGCGGAACGGAGCGCAACAAGCCCCCTGTTTTCCGCCTTCTACATTTATTCGCCCATCGGGCACGCTTCGTGGGATTTCCGCAAGGAAGACAGGGAGATGCTTGCGGCATATACACGACAATTCGTCGAGGGGGTGCGACGCGCACATCAGGTGATTGAAGACATTGACCGCTTGAGGAGGCGATATTCCGATTCCATCTTCATCGTTTCCGGAGATCACGGGCCGTTTCAGACCCGGTATACGCGGCGACGTGGGCGGGAAAAAGACCGCCGGTTTTACGTCCTCGGTCAACACAGCGTGGCGGTGGCGTTGCTGAACGCCTCAAACCTGTGCCCGTGGTCGAGGGACTGGCTGACCCGGCAACGGTATCTGACCCCGAGCCGCATGCTCGTCGCATCCCTCGCCTGTGACGGCGACAACAGACGTTTGACCGAGCATTTCACGGACAACGAGGAGTTCATACGGCTCGGCAACTCGTTCGCCACAAGCGGAGCGAGTTCGCCGGACTAGCCTTTGCTCCTATTGCGATAGAGCGCGGTGGTGCGCGGGATGCCGAACTGCAGGAGGCGGAATCCCGCTTCCACGAGGAACTCGTTCACTTCGACGAACGTATGAGCCTCCTGACGGCCACGCTCCGGCCCGCAATCCACGGTGACGAAGTCGACAAACGGCAGAAGCCCGGTAGCGCCCTCCAGAATCTCGGGTTCGGCGCCCTCACCTTCCACCTTCAGGACCACCGTGCCCGTGCGGGCCGAGAGGTCGACCGCCGCGTCGAGACGTACGGCGTCTACGGTTCGGCGTACCACGGTGTCACCCGGGTCGATGACCGAACTGTCGGCGGAGTCGGGCTTCGAAAAGAACTCCAGGGTGGTGTTCCGGTTCCAAAGCGCCTTCCGGATCGTCTTCGGTTCGCCTTCGTAGGCGTTGAGGTCGACGCAGCGGGCCTCGACGGTTTCCGGCTCGAACGCCAGGTATTCCACGTTCTTCGATCGAGCCCAGATGCCCAACTCGCCGATATTCGCGCCGCAGTCGATCAAGAGGCTGCCCGCTCCCATCGGCACGTGCTGCAGGTGGTACGCCTGGACCAGTTGCTCCATCAGGCGGCCGATACCGCGTTTGTATCGAAGATGGCGGCCACGGCGGCAAAAGAAGAGCCGGCCGGTGGCGTCGGAGGCATGGAGGATCTCGCCCTCGTCGAACGGCGCCAGACGTAGAGGCCGCCCCCTGACGAAATTGCGGGCGTTCACGATCCGGCAGTACAGCGCGAGTGGAGTCACATCAGGAACTTTCCGTTTCGCCGGGTCTCTCGCCGCAGATGTGTCCGTTTGATCGACCTACCGTCTGGTAGCGAAGAAACGGGCATGGTTGCCTGTTGTCGCCGCCAGCGTAGTGTCACAATGCTGTCAAGCGTGCTCTCGAAGACGCAATCGCTCCGGGCAAGTCCCCTTCTGCCTTTTCCAAACGCCGCAAGGCTTTGCGGACCGGATCCCTTTCCGGGGCGAGCCTTCGGCGTAGCGATGCCCAACGCTTCTTTGCGTAGACTGCCATCTTGCCGCCGACAGTGAACGGCGCGACATGGTCGTGCAGATGGCGGCCGTACCCGAGATGGCGGCAGGCCGGGGCCGCGAGAGCTGCGTGGGAAAAACCGAGTTTTTGATAGCAGTTGGATACGAGTCGTTCGGTCACTCCAACATTGCGGTAAGGGCCTATGATTCTGTAGTCACGCATTCGTCGCAATCCGGGATTGAATGACAACCCCGCCAAGGGGCGAAACGAACGATCCATGATGAAAGGATCCAGGGCAAAAAATCGGACCCCCGAAAACGATAGAGGCCCGGGAAGACATCGATTCGAGGCAAAAAATTCTTCGCGACCGTTGAAGTCCGCCAAGTTCACCATGGAAAAACAGTCGAACTCCTTCAGAATGGTGAACGACTCCTCGACAAATTCGTCCGCAAAAAACTCCCAGTCATCCTCGCAATGGAAAATCCATTCGGTTTCTATTGCTTGATACAGCCGGTCGATGCTTTTCACCTGCCCCAAAGGCGGATCGTTGATGATGACGTCAATCTTTCCGAAATACCCTGTAAACTGTCCGATGACATCGCGTACACGCGGGTCGCCTGAATCCTCGACGACGAGCACTCCCGCAAGCGGCCCGTCCAGTCGGGGCAGGAGCGTGCGCAACGTCCGTTCCAGAAGATCGAATCGTCCGCAACTCGTCAACGCAACGGTGTAAGGTTCCATTCCAGGCATTCCTAGCCACAAAGACCGAATCCCTGCCTCCAGATTCCGTCTGAGTCAAGCGAGGCGATGTGTATCGAACTCGGCAAAGACCATCGGTCCCCATGGGACTCGGCCTCCGCCGGGAAAGATGCCTTTATAGCGGCATGCCCCTGGCTTTGCCAGCAGCGGCAGTGGAGGGAGCCGACCCGAGGAAATCGCGGATCTCCGGATCATCACCCCCATCGCCGACCAGCAACCCCGATAGTCCTTGTCGCGTGTCAATGCCGTTGCTATGATTGGATCATGACGGAAGCAATCGCCTTCGACACTCATCGCTTCGTCAAGCACCTGACCGAGAGCGGCTTCACCGAGAGACAGGCCGAAACTCTCGCCGAAGAGCACGTCGCCCTCCTCAATGCCAATCTCGCCACCAAGGCCGATGTCGCCAGGGTTGAGGCCGGTATCGAAGCGCTGCGGCAGGAAACCAAGGCTGGTATCGATGCCCTGCGGCAGGAAACCAAGGCCGACATCGCCAGGGTTGAGGCCGGTATCGAAGCGCTGCGGCAGGAAACCAAGGCTGGTATCGATGCCCTGCGGCAGGAAACCAAGGCCGACATCGCCAGGGTTGAGGCCGGTATCGATGCGCTACGGCAGGAAACCAAGGCTGCCATTGAAGCGGTGAAGGCTGACCTTGTTAAATGGCTGTTCGGCGGGATGATCGCGCAGGGTGGTCTGATCGTCGCACTCGTCAAACTTCTTTAGCCGCGCGCTTCTCCCAAAGGCATCGAGATTCGCGATTCCGAGCCATTGAGGGACACGGTTGCGCCGGGTTATGAGTCCCGGCATGGTGTTGCAACAGTGTTGAACCGACGAGTTGACGCTGAGTCTTCAGCCTGTCACCTGCTCGTTTGCGATCACGATTTTCTGTGCTGAGTCAGTGGGTTAAAGACTTCCAACTGGCCCGTTCGCCGCGCCGGGCCGCCGCCAATCGAGGAAATCGACGCCAGTTGATGGATAACCGCCATGGACTGTTGCGGAGCCTTGGACAGCCTATGGAGACGATTCCGAACCGCTTCGTCGTGCGTCCTTGGACCGCAAACTCGCCGAACTGCGCGTGGACGGTCCGGCACCGGAGTGGTATCGCCGGTCATGCGACATCCTGAGGGGCGGCGACGGCGGCGAACATGGACTGCTTCTCTACAAGCTGGTCCGTCAGCACCAAGTCGAAAATCGGCCTCTTGTGGTTCTGGATGTGGGCACCGCCAGAGGGTTCTCGGCCGTAACCATGGCCCGCGCCCTGTGCGAAACGGTCTCGGGTTGTATCTACACCATAGACGTCGTCGACCACCATCAAGCGCGCAACTGGCACGTCGAGAAGCAACCGCCGGGGGATCCGTTGGCCGGAATGACGCTCAGCCGGGCCGAGATCTGGCATCGATGGTATTCGCATGAAGCGGACTTGGTCTCGCCGCTCAAGGGCCGCTCCTGGGATCTCCTGGCCGTTTGGACCCACGGACCCATCGATGTCGCCTTCCTCGACGGTGACCACAATCATGCGGCGGTCAGCAAGGAGCTTGCGCTGCTGAGCCCCTTGATGGCCCCCGACGGAGTGATCGTGCTGGATGACTATCACTTGGTGGCCAATGTGTTCCGGCTCCGGTCACGGCTCGTCAACCGGCTTGTCGCCGAGATCGGCAAGGGCTTGAGGGGTCCATGGCCGGCAGCCGCGCAGCGCTTGCGTCTCGGTACGGACAACGAGTTCGTCGTGGTGAAGCAGAAATTCTCCGGCATCACGGCCGCGGTTCACGAGTTCCTCGTCGGTCAACAGGATCGGTGGGCGCTCGAGGTCGTACGGATGCCGGCGCAAGGCGAACAGGAAGACGAAGACTATGGCTTGACCGTCCTTACAAGAGCAATGGACTGACTGGAACCCTGTGCGCTGCTTCCGTAACAACAGGCAACCGAAGCGGTTGGAACGCCAGTTACAGAACTTCGACGACAAGGCGCAAGGCACCATTTCGCAGGTTCAACCCTTCACCATGCTGTCGATGGACCGCGTGTTCACCCTGATAGAAGCTGCGCGGTATGTCGCCCGGTATTCCATACCGGGCGCCGTCGTGGAATGCGGCGTCTGGCGCGGCGGAGGCGTCATGGCGATGGCGAGGACCCTTCGCCAGCTCGGCGTGACGGACCGGCCCTTCTATCTGTACGACACCTTCGCCGGAATGACGGAACCGACTGAAAAGGACAAGAAAATCGACGGGACGGCGGACGCGCGGGAGCACTACCGCCAGGTCCGGACGGGACCGGATTCTTCTGATTGGTGCCGCGCCGGCCTCGAGGAAGTCATGGGCAATTTGGACACTACCGGCTATGATCCGAAACGCATCGTGACCGTGGAAGGACGAGTCGAGGATACGATACCCGCCACCGTGCCCGAGGAAATCGCGATCCTGCACCTGGACACCGACTGGTACGAATCGACACGGCACGAAATGGAGCACCTGTTCCCGAGGCTCGTGTCCGGGGGCGTCCTGATCGTCGACGACTACCATCACTGGGCCGGCAATCGAGAGGCCGTCGACGAGTACCTGGCAACGGCGGATGTCCCCGTCCTGCTGACCAAGGTGGATTCCAGCGTGGTGGGTGTGCGGCCGTGACGTGATTTAATGGCCTGCCGGAATGTCCCTGACCGTCTCGGTCGTGTCTTGGAGAGTAACCCCAAGCCGGTAAGCCAACACCATTATCAACCAAGTGGGGTTCGTGATCCCGTTGGAAGGGAACACGTTCGATCCCACGCAGTAGAGATTTTCGAAACCTCTCACTCTTAGGTCGGTATCCAAGGTCCCGTACGTCTCCCCATCCACAATCGGCGTGGTACAGCTTGGATGCAACCCGGTGTAGACGTTCTTCTCGCCGAGTTGCCCAAGGCTCATATTCCTGACGTTCGCGCCAAACAATTCTTGCAGTTGCGACTGATGCCCAAGAATCGTGCCCGCATCCAGCCGATGGCTGATGTCTATCTTCTTCAAACCGAATTCGTCCTCATTCGATGAAAGGGATACCTGATTGCAGTCATCCGGCGGCTGCGAGAAGAACAACTCCAGGGACCGAAGGCCGCGGGCGGTCCCCCTGACCGCGAGTCGTGCGAAGCGGCGAGCCCAACGGTTGACGTGCCGGTCCATGAACGCCATAGCGACTTTCATCACGATGTGCCGCGTCCGGTACATCGTGCGCCGAAAGACCTTGATCGCCGGCGCCGGTGCGTCGATCTGAACGCCCACCATCCCCTCGTCGCTCTCCAGAACCAGACAGTCTTCCAGGTTGCCGTTTTCATTGCTTGTGGTCTGCAAGTACCCCTTCAGTATGTTGGCGAAGGGGTCGACCGACTCCATGCGCCCCACGTTGAAATGGAGGTGGTCGCAGAGTTGACCGTAAGCGGTACGGCCATTGCTGGATTCGAGACCGGGAGCGAGCAGGTTCAACAACAGATGGGTGTTGCCCAACCCGCCCGCGGCCAGGATGACACCGTGGCGTACGGATACCGTCTTTCGGCACCCGGCTCTCGAACCCAGTTCGATGGACGTCACCCGCCCACGTGAGCTTGTCAGGCCGACGAGGCTGTGTTCCTCCAGGACATCTACGTTCGGCGCATGTTCCAGGTTCAAATACTCGTAAAGATTTCCCCAGTTGGATCGGTACGACCTGTGAAACACCGCACCACTCGCATGCTGACGTATGTCGTGCAGCCAGGAATGCGGCACTCCAAATCTCTCAGCCAACCCCGCCGAGAACCGTCGCAACTCTTCAAAACCTACCGGCCAGTCCTTCAGCTCTTGCGGCGTGGGTAGATATACCTTGCCGGACCACAACGCGGTGTTGCCTCCGAGGGCGCCGCTGAACGCGGGCGTGTAGTGGGTGGGGCATTGGCTCACAAACGGGAGCGGTTGTCTCACGGCCGGGGACGCCGCGTGGTGCGTAGCGATATCCGCCAACAGGATCGACGACGTGGCGGGTAGTGAATGCGCCAGGACGCTGCCCGCCGCACCCGTTCCGACGATCACGTAGTCGTAGGTGTCGCGCATGGTTCTGTCGGCCGGGTCCCCGACGGTCATCAATTGACGCCTTTCAAGAGTTTCCTCTTGATGCGGCCAAGACCGAGAGCCTTGAACCCGCAGTGCTGCAAGACACGTGTGGCGATGCGGCGATCTCCAGTCCCAATGCCCGCCCTCAGCAGCGATACAAGGCCGTGCCGTGGCATGTACGAAAGATTCGGCGGTTGAGCGAAACCGAACCTCCGGCGGCCGAGGTTCGCCCACGCTTTCGAATAGGCGTCCAGGGAACTCCAGAGCGCGTCGTCGCGCGGCATGTTCACGACTTCGACGAGCTTGTCGAGCTGCCAACCTTTGGAGAGGGACATCACCAGCAGGTCCGCCTTCGGATGATGCAGGGCATAGAACAGTCGCGCGGCGTCTTCGGTGATGTCGAGCTCGTCGAGCAGGCCGGTCAAATTGTCCCGCTGGGCCCGAAAGGTCTCCGCCGGTTTGGTGTACCTTGACGGAGGACAGTACCAATCGCCGAATCGTTGAATTCCGTCACCAAAGGCCCGCAGAAAGATCATCTTCTCACCGTCGACACGCCGGGCAAGGAAATCCTCGGTGAACTCCCGTTCGACCAGGGAGCAATGAACAGCCCAAGAGACATCTTCGCGGCCGGCCAGCGGCTCGAAACTGTTGCAGTCGTGGTACAGAGGGGAGAAATAGAAACGCGAAATCCCGTACTTGCGCTTCATTCGGTCCAGGAAGGCAAAGAAATCGGCGGTATGATGGTTTTGCAGCATGCGCAGCGGTCGCAGGTCTCCGGCTATCTGCACTTCGAAAAACGGTACGTCGGGAAACAACCGTCTGGTCAGCCGGATCTGCAGTTCCGGCATCGCCGCCTCGGAGAAATCCACTTTCGCAATGGTGCGGCCTCGCGCGTGTTCAGGAATGTGAAACCGTTTCAAGTATTCGAACGAACGGCCATAGGTGGGCGAAACATGCAGGTGGGCATGGTGTTCCAGAGCACGAAGGATCGTTTCGCACATCCGGACCTTGTAATCCTTTGGCAAGGGTCTACCCAACCTGCCAGTGCCGACGGCGAGGCTACGGAGGTCCATCGTGCTTGAAGTGAGCGTGTCAAAGGTCATTGGAACTCGCTTTCCGGCGCAAATAGCTCAAATTGACGGAGTTTGCCATACCTCCCCCCTTGGCGGCGACGGCGTCGAGGTTCCGGAAGGGTTGCGGCTATCGTTTACTTGGGGGATAATCCCCGAGTACGAACATGGGACAATTCCTTGGGCGCCGGCATGAGGCCGGCGCGTGGACGGCTATAGCAAAGGAGGATGGTATGAAGTCTCGAATAGTGGGCGTTCTGGCGGGCGCGTTTCTGGTGCTGGCCCTAGGTGCGGCGGCGCAGGCGAAGTGCGGCAAGGTGTCGATCTCCGAGATGAACTGGGACTCGGCGGCGGTGGCGGCGCACGTGGAGGCCATCATCCTGGCGAAGGGATACGGGTGTCAGGTGGAGTTGGTGCCCGGCGACACGGTGCCGACCGTGACGTCCATGACCGAGAAGGGTGAGCCCGACATCGCCCCGGAGATCTGGATCAATTCCGTCAAGGAAGTCGTGAACAAGGCGGAGAAGGAAGGACGGCTGAAAAAGGCCGGAGAGATCCTGAGCGACGGCGGCGAGGAAGGCTGGTGGGTGCCCGAGTACGTGGTCAAGGCAAACCCGGAGCTCACCACGCTGCAGGCTGTCATGAAGCGCCCCGACCTGTTCGCGGACAAGGAAGAGCCCGGCAAGGGCCGCTTCTACGGCTGTCCCTCGGGATGGGCCTGCCAGATCATCAACGCCAACCTGTTCAAGGCCTACGAGCTCGACAAGGCCAAGTTCACGCTGTTCGATCCGGGGTCCGGCGCCGGGCTGGCGGGAGCCATCGCCAAGGCCTACGAGCGCAAGGAGCCCATCTTCACCTACTACTGGGCGCCCACGTCGGTGCTGGGCAAATACCCCATGGTGAAGCTCGGCGGCATGAAGCACGACCCCGCGACGTACAAGTGCATCACCGACAAGGACTGCGCCGACCCGAAGCCTAACATGTACCCGAAATCCGCGGTGCTGACCTACGTGGTAGGCAAGTTCGCGGAGAGGGAGCCGGATGCGTTCAAGTTCGTGTCGAGCGTGTCGTGGCCCAACTCGGTGGTGAACAAGCTGCTGGCGTGGAAGGCCGACAAGAAGGCCGACGCGAAAGAGACCGCGGACCATTTCATAAAGACCGGCGGCGACGTGTGGACGAAATGGGTATCGGCGGACGTGGCGGCCAAGGTGAAGGCCGGCATGTAGCGGCAGTGCAGGCGCGAAGAACGGCCTGAGTATACTGTCGAAGGTTCCTGGAGGCAGGGTTGTCTCCAGGAACCGCTCGCCGACGGGTTCCTGTCCTCGGAGCCCGCGCCGGGGGCTTCCGGACTCCTACCGCCAGTCTTGCGCATCCTTCCTGGGAAATTTTCTTCTCCTTTGGAGTGTGAATATACTCCTCAGCATAAGAACACTCATTCCGCTTCAAGGTCAGGAGTCCACGAAAGGAGACCGCCATGTACGGGCACCGCGCGCGCATCGGATACACGTCGCCGCCCATCGTCACCGAGGTCTTTCCCTACGAGTTCTACAAGATGGCGCCGCCGGGGATCACCCTGGCACTGACCACCCTCATGGTGGCGCGGCACTCGGCCGAGTCCGGGGAGGCCGAAGAGAGCTGGAACCACGCGGTCCGGGCCACCCGGGAGATGGTCCGGGCCGGCGTGGACATCATCGTCTTCGGCGGCGGCCCGGTGAACTACTCCGGGGGCGCCCAGCGGGTCGAAGACGCCATGCAGGCGCTGAGGGACGAGTCCGGCATCCCCGTCACCAACAGCACCACCGCCTACCACCAAGCGGACGCCGTGCTGGGGGCGAAGGTCGTGGGGTCGGTCACCTACTCATCGGCGCCGGGAAGCACCGAGCACCTGCCCAACGAGCGCTTCACCGACCCGGACAAGACCGCCCTGGTGGGCCAGAAGTTCGCCGGCGTGCCGTTCATCGAGGTGGGCGCGATCCCCTCCGAGGTGCCGCTGCGGCTGGCCCGGGAGCTCAAGCAGGAACACCCGGACATCGACACCATCCACCTGGGCTCCCCCCACTGGGCCACCGGCGCCGTCATCGAGACCCTGGAGCAGGACCTCGGGGTCAACGTCGTGCAGGGCAGCCAGGCCATCCTGTGGTGGGCGCTGCGCACCCTGGGGATCGAGGACCGCATCGCGGGGTACGGAAAGCTGCTGAGGGAGCACTAGGCGGCCCGCCGGGCACCCGTGCCCCACCCCTCCCGCCGCCGCCCGGTCCGTCCCTTTACCTCCACCGGCGACCGGAGTAGATTCCCCCCTGCCAACTCTGGACCACCGCTCCCCGAGGGCGAGCGGAACAGACCGGGAGGGGAAATGCTGCCCGACATGCCACGAGAACAGCGGCTGGAGCTGCTGCGGAAGATGCTCATGATCCGGCGCGCGGAAGAGCACGTCGTCCGGTTCAACGAGGAACACGAGGGCCTCATCCGGGGCCACTTTCACATCTACATCGGCCAGGAGGCCACCGGCGCCGGCGTCTGCGCCGCGCTGGCCCCGGAGGACTACGTGTTCAGCACCCACCGGAACCACGGGCACGTCATCGCCAAGGGCGGCGACCCCGGCAAGGTGCTGGCGGAGATCATCGGCCGGGAGACCGGCTACTGCCTGGGGCGCGGCGGCACCTTCCACGTGGCGGCGCCGGACCTGAACATGCCCCACACCTCCGCCATCGTCGGCGGCAGCACGGCCCTGGCCTCGGGGGCGGCGCTGGCCGCCCAGTTGCAGGAGACCGGCGCGGTCACGGTGGCCTTCTTCGGCGACGGCGCCATGGACGAGGGGGTCTTCTACGAGAGCCTGAACATGGCCAGGCTGTGGGAGCTGCCGGTGATCTTCCTGATGGAGAACAACTACCGGCGGGCCGGACGGGTCAACGAGGGCGCCAACGACCTGGCCAAAATTCCGCGGGCGCTCAACGTCGAGACCACCACGGTGGACGGGGGCGACGTCGGTCAGGTGTACGGCACGGTCAGGGAGCTGGTCCGGCGCATCCGGTCCGGCGAGGGACCGTTCTTCGTCGAAGCCAGCACCCATCCGTGGCCGGGCAACGACGGCGCCCATCCCGAGCTGGTGGGCGGGGTCACCGACATCGAGTGGGCGTGGGACCCGAGCCCGGTGCCCGAGAAGGTGCGGCCCTGGTATGCCGAGGGCGACGGCATCCTGGCCTACGCGCGGGAACTGGCGGAGAGCGCGGACTGCGACCGGGACACGGTGGTGCGGGTGGACGAAGAGGTGCGGCGGGAGGCCGACGCCGCCGCGGAGTTCGCCCTGACGAGCCCGCTGCCGGCGGCAGCGGAAGCGGTCAAGTACGCGTACGCGGGAAGGGGTGACTAGCCATGGCGCGCGAGATGACGTTGGGGGAGGCTCTGGTCGAGGGATTGGCCGAGGCCATGGAGCAGGACTCGCGGGTGGTGCTGATCGGCGGCGGCTTGGTGAGCTCGGGTCCGGCCGCGGCTAAGTTCCGTTCGGTGCGCGAGCGCCACGGACGCCGCATCAAGTCGCCGCCCATCGCCGAGCTGGGCTACTGCGGCATCGCCGCGGGGGCGGCCATGGCCGGGTTGCGGCCGCTGGTGGACATCGGCACCGCGACGTTTTCCTACGAGGCCATTCCGCAGATCAACAACGAAGCGGCCGTCGCCTATTCCAACTCCGGCGGCCGGACCAACGTGCCGGTGACCTACTTCATGCGCTACGGCATCCGGGGCGGCGGCGGGGTACAGCACTCCGGCAGCCCCCAGCCTTGGTACTGGAACACCCCGGGGCTGCAGGTGGCCATGCCCGCCACGCCGGCGGACGCCAAGGGGCTGCTGCGGACGGCGCTGCTGAAGAGCCAGGACCCCACCATGTTCTTCGCCCACGAACGGTTGCTGGGCGAGCGCGGACCGGTGCCGGACGGGGAGTACGAGACGGAGTTCGGACAGGCCGCGGTGGCCCGGGAAGGCAGCGACGTCACCATCGTGGCCGCGGGCGTCCAGGTGCCCCGTGCGCTGGCGGCCGCCGAAGCCCTGGCCGCGGACGGCATATCGGCCGAGGTGGTGGACCCGAGGACGCTGGAGCCCCTGGACACCGGCACGCTGCTGGCGTCGGTGGGGAAGACCGGACGGCTGGTGGTCACCGACGAGAGCCACGACAACTGCGGCGTCGCCGCCGGGCTGGCCGCGCTGATGGCGGACCTGGCCTTCGCAAGCCTGAAGGCGCCCATCAAGCGGGTCGCCATCCCCCACGTGCCCGTGCCCTTCGCCGTGCCCCTGGAAGACTACGTGACCCCGACGGCCGGACGCATCGAGGAGGCGGCGCGGGCGGTGATGGGGTGAGGGGGGACCCTCCCGGGGTCCAGTGGCGGGGCGGCGGGGCCGCCTATTCGGACTCCCGGTACTCCCGCGCGAACGCGCACAATCGTTCCACGCACAACTCGAACAGCTCGCCGCCCTTCTCGGGGGTGGCGAGGGTGGAGTCGCCCATGACGCCCGAGGGCGACAGGTCCTCCCGCGGCGTCTGGATGTAGCCCCCTACCCTGCGCACGAAGTCGGGCATCTGCGGGCCGAGGTGGGTTTCGAGGCTGCCCTGGGCGGCCAGCTCCCCGCGCAGATGCTGGTTGATGGAGGTCTCCACCGCGCCGGCGTGGCCCACGCGGCCGCCCGGCATGTTCTCGTCCGGGAACAGCCGGTCCATGTCCTCGTTCACCAGTCCGAACCAGTTCAGCACCACGATCCGGATCCCTTCCTCGTCCTGAAGCGCCGACACCGTCGCCCGCGACAGCGCCACCTGGCCGCCGTGGCCGTTGAACAGCGCGATGCGCGTGAACCCGTGCCGGTGCACCGACCGGACGATCTCTCGGATCAACGCCGACCAGGTGCCGGCGGTGAGGCTGATGCTGCCGGGGAAGTTCTTGTTGCTGGGCGTGAAGCCGAAGGGCACCGTGGGCCCCACCAGGATATCCGGGTCCCGCCGCGCCGCCGCCCGGGCCATCTCCTGGGCGAAAAACGCGTCCGTGTCCAGCGGCAGGTGATGCCCATGCTGCTCGATGACGCCGATGGGAATGATCACCACGCACCCCTTCTCGGCGCACTCCTTGATCCGCGGCCAACTCAGTTCTTGCCATATGGGCATCGTGGTCCTCCTGGCGGTTCACGGCGCTTCCCGCCGGTTTGGGACGCGGGCTAGGACTTCCTCGCCGAGCCTCGGCGGCGAGAGCTCGCCCGCTTCGGAGCATCCGCGTCCGTGGATCGCCCCGTTACCCACTCCATCATCAACTTCTTGATCTGTGTCTGGTAGGGCACTTCGTGCAGGCTCGCCCTGGCCTTGAACGCTTCCAGCAGATGTTCGGGGACCTTGAGGCTGATCAGCCTGCTTCCCCGGCGAGCCGCGGGCGAATGGAGCCTGCGAAACTCGTCGAGAAACCGCAGGATGTCCGCGGGTTTCATCTGCTTGCACTGCTCCAGATACTCCTTCGAGAAGTACTGCACCGGTCTCATGAGGCGATACTCCTCAGTGCCCGAATGTCCTCGATGTCCTGCGGCCGCCCGCTTTTCTCCTTCATCCGGATCAGGTCGCGGACCGCCACCACGGGCAGACGGAGCCTTCCCATCGGCAGCATGTCCACCTGCATCGCCGCGAGATCTTCCGTGATGATGATATCCACCATCTCCGTGGGGTCCGCCGCATTGATGAAACTCCAGGCGATCAGATTCCGGTTGCGGATGTACTCTTCCCGGAAGTCGAACACTTCCTCCGCCTTCAGCGGCAGGCGGGGTTGCAACCCCATGCGCTTCAGCGCCGATTCCGCGGCCTTGAAATTCTCGCGGGAGAACGCGAGCACCAGGTCCAGGTCCAAGGTGCCTCGCACCGCGCCGTGCAGTGCGACCGCGTGCCCGCCGGCGATGGCAAAATGGACCCGGGCTTGCCGGAGCGCGGTGATCACTCGCTCTATCAACACATCGCGGTATATACCGTTTATATATACCGAGTGAAAGCGCCCTCAGTCCAGTACGAACACGCACTTGCCGGTGGTGGCGCTGTCGAAGACGCGGAAGGCCTCGACGGCGTCGTCAAGGGCGAAGCGGTGGGTGACCAGGTCGTCCAGGGGCACCTTCTCCTCCACCATGAAGCGGCAGATCTCGATCAACTCGGATTTGTTGAAGGTCCAGGAGCCGATGATGGTAGCCACCTTGAAGATGACGTCGTCCCGGAAGTTGATGGTGGACGGGGGTCCCATGCCCACGTAGCAGCAGCGCCCGAAGGTGCGCATGGCCTTGAGGATCTGGCTGCGGCACTCCGGATTGCCGGAGGTCTCCAGCGACGCGGTCGATCCCAACCCGCCGGTGAGCTCCTTGATGGCCTCCACCGGGTCGATGTCGGAGGCGTTGATGACGTGGTCGGCGCCGTAGGCGCGGGCCAGCTCCAGCCGCTCCGGCACCACGTCCACCGCAATGACTTTGGCGCCCATGTACTTCGCGCACAGGGTCCCGCTCAACCCCACCGGCCCCTGTCCGAAGATCGCCACCACGTCGCCGCCGGCCACGTTGATCTTCTTGAGGCCGTTCCAGGCCGTGCCGGTGCCGCAGGAGATGGCCGCGCCGCCTTCGAAGGACAGCTCTTCCGGCAGATGCACCAGCAGACGCGACGGCACCAGGATGTAGTCCGCGTTGGCGCCGTGGGCGTCCACGCCGCCGAAGGTCACGTGGCCGTGGGGGCAGGCCTGCTCGAACCCCTTGGAGCAGATCTCGCAGATGCCGCAGCCCTCGTAGTGGTGCACCACCACCCGGTCGCCCACCTTGAGCCCGGCCGGGGCGCCGGCGCCCAGTTCGTGGATGACGCCGCAGGGCTCGTGGCCGGTGATGGCGTCGATGGCCACGCCGCCGCGGTACCGGTGAAGGTCGGTGCCGCACATGCCCGAGGCGCGGATCTTCACCACCGCTTGGCCCGGCCCCGCATGGGGGTCCGGAAATTCCCGGATCTCGCACTCCCGGTTTCCCTTGAACAACACGCCGCGCATAGTTTTCTCCTGTTCCGTCCGCGAGAGATTTTGATTAACGCGCGTATCACGGCCGCCGCCAACAAGGCAACCGCGACGGCCGCACAAGGCGAAAAGGCCTTCTGGACCCGGGCTTGACCCGTGGTCCAGAAGGGGCGGAGCGGCGGGGTGACGGTGAGGAAGGGTTTGTGATATTGGCTTGGATGCCGCATGGAACGGCGGCAACCCTCGAACACAGGAGGTCGTCCATGGAATTCGCAAATCTTGCGGAGAAGGCGGACAAGGAACAGCGGTTTACGCGACTCTTCGGAACGGAGAAGTCCTGCACCTGGATGCTTCACTTCATGCCCGGCGATCACACGGACATGCACTTTCACGCCGAGCCGGAGACCTTTCTGGTGGTCGAAGGCAAGGCCAGCGTCAAGGATATCAACGGGGGTGAGCGCATCATCGAGCAGGGCGAGGTGGTCTTCTTCCCCGCCAAGGACTACTACCAGATCACCAACGTAGGCACCGGCCGTCTGCTCCTCTACGGCAACCGCCCCGAACCCTTCGGCGGCGTCCACGTCACCGCGAAATAGACCGGACCGCCTGGACCCCGGGTCAAGCCCGGGGGCGCGGCTGCGGGGGAGACGATGGTGCAGGCATGGGTGACCTGGCCTGTCAAGGAGATGCTTGTGGTGAACGATACGTCGCGGTCGAAGAGCCGGTATCTGGTGGGCTCGGTTTGGCCTACGAACCGTACAGGGGTGCTTGGGGACAAGGAGCTGGACCCGAAGCTGCCGCCGAGCATAGAGATGGTGCACCTGAGCATGGAGTTCACTCGGGGCAACCAGGACGAGTTCCGGGCTTCCATGCCCGGCTACGAGGCCAAGGCGGCCGAGCTGGCGGTGCTGAAACCGGACCTGATCCGGGTCATCGGGGCGCCGCCGTTCATGCTGCTGGGGTACGAGGGCGAACGCGAGACCATCCGGGCCTGGGAGAGCCGCTACGGCATCCCCATGATAACGTCGGGAATGAACCACGTGCGCGCATTCCGCACCCTGGGGGTGCGGCGGATCGTGGGCGCGAGCTACTTTCCCGAGGAGTTGAACGCCCTGTTCCGCGCCTACCTCACCGACGCCGGCTTCGAGGTGCTGGGAATGGAGGGCATCGACGTGCCCTTCGCCGACGTGCCCAAGGTGCCCGCCTCGGAGATCCAGCGGCAGCTTACGGGCATGTTCGCCCGGCATCCGGGGGGCGAATGCATTTACATGCTGGGTTCGGCCTGGAAGACCCTGGACATCATCGAACCGCTGGAGGCCGGCCTCGGGGTGCCGGTGGTGCACGCGCTGCCGGCGCGCTGCTGGGAGACCCAGATGCGCTTGGGCGTGCGGCAACCGATTCCGGGGTACGGGCGGCTGCTGGCGGAGATGCCCGAGCCGGCGTGAGGCCGGGCGGGGTCCGCAAGGCGCGCCATCTCGCGGCCCTTCGGCTAATCTGGTACACACTTGTGAAGTCCCGTCACGGGACTCGCGGTTACGCGGGTCCATCCACACTTGCAGGGAGGAATCGAAATGTCATTGCGACTCATCGTCACTATCAATGCGGTCGAGGGTAAGGGCGCGGAGCTTGCCGATGCTTATCGGGGGCGCTGCGAGGAAGTCATGAAGGAGCCGGGGTGCGAGCAATTCGAGGTGTTCCGGAGCGCCGTGAACCCGGACAAGCTGTTGCTGGTGGAGCGCTGGGTCGACCAGGCCTCGCTGGACGTCCACGCGCAGGTGAACACCACCCGGGCGCCGCTCCTGCCGGAGTTTCGGTCCGGCGCCACCGAGCGCGAAGACTACGAGTACAACCGCACCCGCTGAAGCGAACACTACACTGGAAAGGTCCTGCCCCATGCCCGGAGCACTGGAAGGCATCAAGATCCTCGACATCACCAACTACATCGCCGGCCCCTACGCGTCGCTCTTGCTGGCCGACCTGGGGGCGGACGTGACCAAGATCGAGACTCCCGGCAAGGGGGATCCGTTCCGCACCTGGGACAAGGAGCCCAGGAACTACAGCCCGAGCTTCTGTGCCCTCAACCGCAACAAGAAGAGCCTCACCCTGGACATGAAGGCGCCGGAGGGCAAGGAGGTGTTCCTGAAGCTGGCCCGGGACGCCGACGTGATCGTCGAGAACCTCCGGCCCGGCGTGGTGGATCGTCTCGGCATCGGCTACGACGTGGTGCGCGAGATGAACCCGCGCATCATCTACTGCTCCATATCCGCCTTCGGACAGGACGGCCCGTACCGGAAGCGGCCCGGCTACGACACCATCGGCCAGTCCCTGAGCGGGCTCCTGAGCGTACTCACGGAGCTGGACAAGCCCCACGGCCCGGGCGCCGCCTTCTCCGATCATCTCGGGGGCGTCTTCGGCTGCTACGGCGTGCTGGCGGCGCTGGCCGCCCGGGAGCGGACCGGCGCCGGACAGAAGGTGGAGACGTCGCTGCTGGAGTCCACCATCTGCTTCCTGGGGCTCGGCCTCACACAGTTTCTTTTCAGCGGCCAGGTACACAGCATGCGAAGCCGCACCAAGACCGCCGGCGTCTACGCGCTGGTGGCGGGCGACGGCAAACCTTTCGTCATCCACCTTTCGCATCCGCCAAAGTTCTGGATCGGCGTCACCGAGGTCATGGGCCGGCCGGACTTCCAGACCGACGAGCGCACCAAGGACCGCCCGGCGCGGGCGCAGAACTACGACTTCATCTCCGAGACCTTCGGCGCCGTGGTGCAATCGGCGCCACGGGACCACTGGCTGAAGGAACTGGAAGCCAGGGACGTTCCCTGCGCCCCCATCAACAACTTCGCCGAGGTCTTCGAGGATCCCCAGGTCAAATACCTGGACCGCCTGATGGAGGTGGACCATCCCGACTTCGGCCCCTTCAAGCTGGTGCGCAACGGCCTCAACCTGCTGGACACCCCCGTCACCCTCCGGCTCAAGCCGCCCAAGCTGGGCGAGCACAACGAGGAGACCCTGACGGAACTGGGCTACGGCCCCGAGGAGATCCGTTCCTTCCGGGAAAGAAACATCGTATGACGGGCGCCTTGTCCCGGCACCGCGGCCGGCGTCCATGAGCCTCCGTTCCCGGGCCGTGGCGGAGTTGCGCCGGAGCCTGGCGGATCTCCGGGAGCGCCTCCCCGCCATCCTCGCCGCCCTGGCGGTGGGCGTTCCGGCGGGGTACGCCTGCGCCGCCATCGACCTGCCCATCCCCTGGATGATCGGGCCCATGGTGGCCGTGGCCGTGCTCAACCTCCGGGGGGTCGCCATGGACTCGCCGCCCTATGCGCGGCAGATGGGCCAGGTGCTGCTCGGTTCGGGAATAGCCCTCTACTTCACCCCGCCGGTGGTGACGGCGCTGGCCAGCTACTGGCTGCCCATCGTCCTGTCCACCCTGTCCACCTTCCTGATCGGAGCGCTGGGGGCGGTGATCCTCAGCCGGGTGTCGGGGGTCGAGACCCGCTCCACGTTCTTCGCGTCCATCCCGGGCGGCGCCATGGCCATGGCCAACCTGGCCCACCGGTACGGCGCGCAGATCGCGCCGGTGGCGGTGGCCCACAGCCTGCGCGTCTCCATCCTGGTCCTGGTCATCCCCTTCGCCCTGACCTACGGCGGCATCCCGCTGGAGACCGGCGACTACAAGCCCACGGTGCCGCTGGACGTGGCCGTGCTGGTGCCCTGGCTGCTGGCGGGGTTCGTGCTGGGGGAGATTTCCGAGCGCCTGCACATGCACAACGGCTACCTGCTCATGCCGATCTTCTTCGGCGCGGCCTTCACGGTGAGCGAGGTGCCGCTCTCGGCGGTGCCGGACTGGATGACCAACTTCGCCCAGCTCATGTTCGGCCTGGTGCTCGGGGCGCGCTACGAACGGGCGTTCTTCGCGCGCTACAAGCTGTTCATCCCGTTCGCGCTGCTGAACTCGTTTTTCGTGCTGGCGGCCTCCATGGTGGTGGCCGTGGCCCTGGCCTGGGGCTTCCGGCTCCCCATTGCCACGATGATCATCTCCACCTCGCCCGGCGGGCTGGCGGAGATGGCCATCACCGCCCAGGCCTTGCAGATCGGCGTCCCCGCGGTGATCGCGTTTCATCTGGCCCGGGTGGTGGTGGTAAACATGGGGACGCAGCACATCTACGTCGCCGGCACCCGGTGGCGGCGGCGCGGGTGACCGGTGATCCCCACCGAGGAGGCATCATGGAAGAGAAGATCCGTTTCTACAGCGGCCCCGGCTACGCCCTCTCCGGCGTGCTGTCCGTCCCCGATTCCCGCGACCGCTCGCAACCCCGCCCGGGGGTCGTCCTGTGCCAGGGCTACGCCGGCCTCAAGGAGTCCCTCATGCCCGCGGTGGCCGCGCGCCTGTCCGCCGAGGGGTACGCGACGCTGCGCTTCGACTACCGCGGCTTCGGCGAGAGCGAGGGGCCGCGGCACCGCCTGATTCCCTTGGAGCAGATCGAGGACATCCGCAACGGCCTCACCTGCCTGGGCGTGCGCGACGAGGTGGACCCCGGGCGGCTGGCCGTCTGGGGCACCAGCTTCGGCGGCGCCCACGCCGCCTACGCGGCCGCCGTGGACGAACGCGTCCGCTGCATCGTCAGCGTCGTGGGCGTAGGCGACGGCGAGCGCTGGCTCCGTTGCCTGCGCCGGGAGTGGGAGTGGCAGGCGTTCGTGAATGAACTGGAGGAGGACCGGGACCGCCGGGTCCTGAGCGGACAGTCCCGGCGCGTGCACCCCTACCACATCATGGAAACCACGCCCGAGGGATGGGAATTCTGGAACGAGACCGTGGCCGCCAACCCCGAGAGAGGCCAGGTCGAGATGCCGCTGGAGTGCGCCGACGCCATCATCGAGTACAAGCCCGAGACCATCGCCCACGAGATGACGAGCCCGGCCCTGTACGTATCCGCCGAACTCGACAGCCTGACCCCTCTCGACGAGCAGTTGAGCCTTTACGACTGTTCACCCGAGCCCAAACACTACGAGGTGATTCCCGGCGTCAACCACCACGACGTCTACAAGGAGCCGCACCTGACCCACCTGCTGGACCTGTCGGTGGACTGGCTCAACGAGCACCTGTGAACCCATGACGTGATCGGTATCGTTCATGGTCCGATGACGCATGGCCGGCCCGTCACCCGCCCGACGGCTCGTCGGTCGCCGGGGCCACATGGCAACGCGGCACGGTCAGGAGGGTCTCCCCGGGTTCCGCGCCGGTCCGAGCCGTTTCCAGAACGACCTCGCAGGGGGTGACGGCCCTGACCCGGATGCGGCGGCCGTCAAGCCGGGAGCCCGGTTGGACGACGTGGCCGTAACCCTCGGCATCCCTCACCAGCGCCACGGCGGCGCGCTCCTGCCAGACGATGCCCACCGCCCGGAATCGCGGCGCGGGGTCGGGAGCCGGAAGCAGGTCCGGGGCCGCTTCCGGCTCCGGCGGGCCGTCCGGGAACGGCAGCACGGGGGAGCGGTAGGGCTGGAACGGGTCCCGTCGAGGCGGCGGGAGCGTTCCGGCCGGGGCCTGCGCCTCCGTGGCGGCGGCGCCCCCGGGCTCCGGCACGGCCACCCCCACGTTTACCGTGGCGGCGGCCTCTTCCACGGGCCGCATCCGCAACGTGGCCATGTCCAGCGTGATGCGGAGGACGGTACGGCCGTCCTCCACGTCAGCCGCCTCCACGGCCAGGTTCCTCGGGGTCGTCAGGCGGCGCGGTCCCGGGGAGCGTTCGAGGAACTTCAGGAGATCGTGGAAGCCCCCTTCGAGCTCCACCTTCATGGGATGCTCGGTGAAATGCTCGCCCTCGACGGCTGCGCCCGGGTGCAAACGGACCACCTCGAGCCCGGCCGCGGCCGCCCGCACGTTCACGCTCTCCAGCACCGAAGACGGCTCGCCGGCCCGTGCCAGGCGCCGCTGCAACTCCCGCCGCAGCCCGGCCAGCTCCTCGCGGAGTTGCGGCAGGCGGCCCAGCTCCCGGCGCAACCGCGCCTCGTCGAGGCGGGCGAGGTCGAGATCCGCCGCGGCCCGGGCCAGGCGGCCCGCCTGGGGACGGTGCACCAGGACATGGTCCAGTGCCCCCAGCAAGAGGATGCTCCCCAGAACCAACAGGATTTGCTGGACCAGGGAGCGTTCGAGCAGGAGGTCGAGGTAGTAGCGCATGATGGACTCAACGGTTGCCGTTCCCCGCCGGGATCACGGAAACTTGAAGGGCTCGGTCAGTCGCGGGGCGGCGCGGGAACCGGAGGCAGCCCGTTTCGCCCGTGAACGACGAAGCGCCTCAGGCCCTCTCCCTCCGTTGCCTCACCGGCCTCCATGAGGTCACGGGCCTCGAACGTGCCGGCGAGGGCGCGCAGGAACCCGGCAATGGAGTCGTCGTCCATGGCCTGTCCCTCCAGCACCGTCGCGTCGCCGGACTCGGCGTAGCGGGTGAGCCACAGCCTCTCCGGAACCGCGGTCGAGAGCCCGCGCAGCACCCGCGGATGCTCGGCCCGCCGCTCAAGCCAATCAGCGACGGCGCGGCTCTTCAGACGCGCCTGCTTCACCGTCTCTTCCAGGATCTTGACATCCCTGGACCTCACGCGCAGGGCCGCCACTTTCTGCCGGAGAGCCGCGAGGTCGGACTCCAGGGCGTTGCCCCTGCGGTGCTGAGAGAGGTTGCCGGCAGCCAGCGCCCCGGCGGCCAACAGCAGGGCGGCGGCGCCGGCCAGGAGGACCCGGCGTTTGCGCCGCAGCTCCCGAATCTCCCGGGTCGGCAGCAGGTTGACACGGATCGAGGCGCTCATGGGATCCCCCCTTGCCGCGCTGAAGGCGCCCTCCTTCCCGCTTGTCACTCGGACGGGCTCCTGGTAGCGAGTCCGGCCACGACTGCGAACTCCGGCCCCTGCGGCCGGGCCGCCGGGGTGGACGGGGCGGACGGGACCTCGCCGACAAGGGACGGACGGTACACGCGGACGTCGGCGTCCAGTGACTGGGCCAGGCTCGGACCGAGGCCGGGAAGAAGCGCCCCGCCGCCGCTCAGCACGATGCGGCGCGGACCGGTCCCGTCCCCGAGCCCGCCCAGCAGGCTGAGGCCCCGGCCTGCATCCGCGGCGAAGCGGACGCACCAGGACTCCAACAGCCCGGCCACCTCCGGCGGCGGGTCGCCGCGCTTGAGCGCCTCGGCCTCGTCACGGGGCACCCTCAACCGCTCGGCCAGACTCTCCGTGGCCTGCTCCCCGCCCCACGGTAACTCGTGGGTCCGTCCCGGCGGGTCGCCCGCCGGGACCTGGAGGATGGTGGAGCGGGCGCCCACGTGGATGAGAGCATCGGCGGCAGGTTCTCCGGACGCACCGGCGCCGGACCGGAGCGCGAAGTAGTCCACATCCACCACGGCCGGAACCAGGCCGGCGGCGTCCACCAGCATGACGTAGCCCTCCACCAGGGTTTTGCGGGCGGCGATGAGCAGGACCTCCAGTCCTCCGTCCTCCGAGGCGCCGAGGACGTGATAGTCCAGGTTGACAGCGTCGAGGTCCTCGGGGATCGCCTCCATGGCCTCGAACTCGATGGCCCGGTCGAGCTTTTCCACGGGCTGGGCGGAGACCCGCAACCGCTTCATGATGACCCCCCGGCCCGGCACCGACACCACCGCCTGGCGCGGCCGGCCACGGGCAGGGCCGGCGAACTCGCGGACCGCGTCTCCGACCACGTCCGGCCGGCGCACGAAACCGTTCTCCACCGCCCCGGGCGACACCGCCAGCGAACCAACCCGCGCCACGCCCCCACCGTCCGCCACCTCCGCGATCTTGACCGCGCTGGAGCCGACATCCAGCGCGAACCAGGAGCGCGCCCGGCGGGACCAGGGGAGTCGTGAGGCAAGGCCGCGCATGGGGAGATGCAACGCAAATGCCGGGCCAGCTTCCGAGGGCAACGCGCAAGGGCGGCCGGAGATTGTGAACGGCCGGCGTTGCGCGGCCGAAACCTTGCGCCTTGTCGAGGAGTTGCGCGTCTTGGGCCGTGGTTTCCAGCACCGACAGCGGCGGCCGTGCGGCGTCACGGGAATCGGACTCTTCACGCCCCGGCGTACTGTCATGCCCACGGCGGTCGTCAGCGTTCCGACGGTTGCCTCCGCCGTGATGGGCCGGCGGCGGGGCGTGGCATTCCGGGGCGGTCTCGTGATTAATTCGGGGAGATGGACGCGAGGGGGAAATACGCGCTGGTGGCGGTGCCGGCGCCGCTTCAGGAGCCGTTGACCTATGCGGTGCCGCAGGCGTTGGGAGGGCGGCTGCAGGCGGGGATGCGCGTGCTCGTGCCGCTGGGCCGGCGGCGGGTGACCGGGGTGGTGGTGGGGTTCGAGCGGGAATCCCCGGTGGCGGGGGTCAAGGAGATCGCCGAGGCCTTGGACGACGAGGTGCTGTTCGACCGGGGGTTCCTCGATCTGTGCCGCTGGGCGGCGGACTACTACGTGGCGTCCCTGGGGGAGATGCTGGCCACGGCGCTGCCGCCGCTGCTGCGCACCGAGAGCCGGGTGGTGGCGGCCTTCGCCGCCGACCCGGAAAGCTTTCACGGCGAACTGGACCGGGAGGTGCTGGATGCGCTCCGGCGGCGCGGGCCGCTGGCGCCGGCGGCGCTGGGCCGGCTGTTCCCGCGCCGCGGGGCCAAGGCCGCCCTGGACCGGTTGGCGGCGGCCGGCGCGGTGACCCTGGGGGAGCGCCTGAGGGGTCACGTGCGCGAGGCCCGGCGCCGGAAGGCGGCCCGGCCCGAAAACGCCGCCGGGGCGGCCGCGCCCGGCCAGGCGCCGGTGCTCACCGGGGAGCAGCAGCGGGCCCTCGGGGCCATGGAGCCGCGGCTGCGGCAGGGCGGCTTCGAGACCCTGTTGCTGCACGGGGTCACCGGCAGCGGCAAGACCGAGGTCTACCTCCAGGCCATGGAGCGGGTGCGTCGCCGGGGCCTGCAGAGCCTGATCCTGGTGCCGGAGATCGCGCTGACGCCGCAGTTGCTGGACCGCCTGGAAGCGCGCTTTCCGGGCGATGTCGCCGTGCTCCACAGCCGCCTCACCGGCGCCGAGCGCTGGCGCCAATGGTGGCGCGTGGCCCAGGGCCTGGCCAGGGTGGTGGTGGGGGCGCGCTCCGCGGTCTTCGCCCCGGCCCGGGAGCTTGGGCTCATCGTCGTGGACGAGGAGCACGACTACAGCTACAAGCAGGAGGAAGGCGTCCGCTATCACGGACGCGACCTGGCGGTGGTGCGGGGCCGCATCGTCGGCTGCCCGGTGATCCTGGGCTCTGCCACTCCCTCGGTGGAGACCTACCACAACGCCCTCAGCGGCCGGTACCGGATGCTGGAGCTGACCGAGCGGGTGGAGGCCCGGCCCATGCCGGCGGTGGAGATCGTGGACCTCAAGAGCCGGCCCGGACAGGCCGCCGGGGAGAAGCTCTTCTCCGCGCCGCTGCTGCGCGCGCTCCGGGAGAACCACGAGCAGGGACTCCAGAGCCTGATCTTCCTCAACCGCCGCGGCTTCGCCTCGTTCCTCCAGTGCTGGTCCTGCGGTTTCGTGGTGCAATGCCCGCGCTGCAGCATCAGCCTCACCTACCATCTCGGGCGCAACAGCAGCTTCTGCCACCACTGCGGCTTCCGCCAACGCAAGCCCGACGCCTGCCCCGGCTGCGGCAACCTGTCCCTGAGCGAGATCGGGTTCGGCACCGAGCGGGTGGAGCACGAGCTTCGCCGGCTGCTGCCCAAGGCGCGCATCGGCCGCATGGACCGGGACACCACCGGCCCCCGGGGCGCCCAGGAACGGATCTTCCGGTCGTGGGAGAAGGGGGAACTGGACGTCCTGGTGGGCACGCAGATGGTGGCCAAGGGCCACGACGTGGGCGGGGTGACCCTGGTGGGTGTGATCCTGGCCGATTCCTCGCTGAACCTGCCGGACTTCCGGGCGGCAGAGAAGACCTTCCAGATCATCAGCCAGGTGGCCGGCCGGGCCGGCCGGGCGCTCCGGCCGGGCCGGGTCATCGTGCAGACGCTGGTGCCGGGCCACTACTGCTTCGGCCACGCCCGGGACCACGACTACCCGGCGTTCTTCGCCACCGAGACCGCGTTCCGGCGGGAGCTGGGCTACCCGCCGTTCCAGCACCTGGTGCACCTGCGCGTCGACGGCGCCGACGGCGACAAGGTGGCCCGGAGCGTCCGGGAACTCGCCCGGGAGCTGCGCCGGAGGGAAGCCCGGGAACCGGTGGAGATACTCGGCCCCGCGCCCGCTCCCATCGCCCGGCTGCGCAACCGCTACCGCTGGCAGATCCTGCTCAAGGGGGCCAACCGGCCGGCGCTCCTGGCCGTGGCCCGGCGCGCGGTGGCGCTCCTGCCCAAGGGCCGGGCCGCCCGGATCCACGTTGATGTGGATCCTTACAACATGTTATAGATTCTTCCTTGGGGGGGCTCCCCCGATATCTCGATTTCAGGACGCCAGCCAGACATGATCCTCGACATCCTCAAGTTTCCGGACCCGATCCTGCGCGCGCCGGCGCGGCCGGTGGAGGCCATCACCGGCGAGACCGCCGAGCTCATGCAGAACATGCTGGAGACCATGTACGCGGCCCCGGGCATCGGGCTGGCGGCGCCCCAGGTGGGGGTCTCCCGGCGCATCATCGTGCTGGACCTCGACCACGAGAACCCCGGCGACAACGTCATCAAGCTGGCCAACCCGGTGATCCACGAGGCCGAGGGCGAGGTGGTCTTCGAGGAGGGCTGCCTCAGCGTCGCCGACTTCACCGCGGAGGTGCAGCGGGCGGAGCGGGTGGCGGTGTCCGGGTACGACGAGAACGGCGACGAGGTGGAGATCGAGGCGGACGGGCTCCTGGCGGTGGCGCTGCAGCACGAGATCGACCATCTCGACGGCAAGCTCTTCATCGACCGCATCAGCCGCCTCAAGCGCGATCTCTACGTGCGCAAGCTCAAGAAGTCCATCCGCACGGGCAGGGAGATGCCGGAGAACCGCGGCGTCGTCATCTGAACCCGGGGTCGTCGCATTCATCCGTACCGGACGCGCTCCGGCGCGCCCGTCTCCAGCCCGTAGACACACTCCCGGAGACATTCCATGCGCATCGTCTTCATGGGCACGCCGCACTCGGCGGCGTCCTCGCTTCAGACCCTGCTCGACGGTCCCCACGAGGTGGCGGGGGTGGTGACCCAGCCGGACCGCCCGTCGGGGCGGGGCCAGTCCACCACGCCCTCGCCGGTGCGCCGGATCGCGGAAGAGCACGGGATTCCGGTGCTGACGCCGCTCAAGATGAAGGACCCCGGCCTGCTGGAGCGGCTGCGCGGCTGGCGGCCGGACCTCATGGCGGTGGTGGCCTACGGGCGCATCCTGCCCCAGACCATCCTGGACCTGGCGCCCCTGGGCTGCGTCAATGTCCACTACTCCCTGCTTCCCAAGTACCGCGGCGCCGCGCCCATGCAATGGGCCATCCTCCAGGGAGAGCCCGTCACCGGGGTGACCACCATGCAACTCGTGGCGGAGATGGACGCGGGGCCAGTGTTGCTGGCGGAACAGGTCGCCATGGAACCCGGCGACACCGTGACCACGCTGGAGGCGCGGCTGGTGCCCCTGGGCGCCGGGCTCCTGGTGGAGACCGTGGCCGGCCTGGAGCGGGGATCGCTCACGCCCCGGCCCCAGGACCCGGCCGCCGTCACCTTCGCGCCGATGCTCCGGAAGGAGGACGGGCGCATCGACTGGCGCCGCCCGGCGGCGGAGATAGAGCGGCGCGTCCGGGCCTTCACCCCCTGGCCCTCGGCCTTCACCTGGTGGCAGGGGAAACGCATCAAGGTCCACGGCGCGAGGCTGGCGGACGGGACTCCCGCGCCGGGCGCCGACGCGCCCGGAACGGTGATGCTGGCCGGCGCGGACGGTATCCGGGTGGCCGCCGGCGACGGCGCGCTGCTGCTCACCGAGGTGCAGGCGGAAGGCCGGAAACGAATGCCGGCGGAGGACTTCCTCCGAGGCGCCGGGCTCCGGCAGGGGATGCGGTTCGACCCCGCGTCGCCCCGGGCCCCGGGGTGACATACGCGGCCGACGGCAAAAAGGACCCTCCGTTCAGGATCTATTCATGGGGCAGGACGCCAACAACCCACGTGCGCTCGCCCTCGCCCTGCTGGACCGCGTCGACCGGCGGCAGGCCTACGCAGATGTGCTGCTGAGCGCGCGCCTGGATCGGGCGGCCCTGCCGGCCGCCGACGCGGCGCTGCTGACCCGGACGGTCTACGGCACGCTCCGCTGGCGCGGCCGCATCGACTGGGTGCTGGGCGCGCTGCTCCGGAAACCGCTGAAGGACCTGGACCCGCTGGTCCGCAACCTGCTCCGCCTGGGGGGCTACGAGCTGCTCTTCCTGGACCGGGTGCCCGCCTACGCCACCGTCAACGAGATGGTGGAGCTGGCCCGGAGACGCGCCGGACCGGGCAAGGCGCGGCTGGTGAACGCGGTGCTGCGCCGGATCGCGGACCGGGAGCCCGAGGCCTGGTCGCCGCCCGCGTCCGGAAACGCCGAGGAGGAGGCCGCGCTGGTCTCACACCCGCCGTGGCTCGCCGCCCTGTGGCGGAAGCAGTTCGGCGCGGACGAGAGCCGGCGGCTGATGGAAGCCAACAACGAGGATGCGCCGCTGGTGCTGCGCGCCAACCGGCGGAGGATCGGCCGGGACGAACTGGTGCGGCGGCTGCGCGACCGCGGCGTCGACGCCCGGCCCGGGGCATGGTCGCCGCTGGCGGTACGGGTGCGCGGCACCGCCTCCCCCGGCGGCCTCGCCGAGTTCCGCGAGGGTCTGTGCCAGGTGCAGGGCGAAGCCTCCCAACTGGTGGGCTTCCTGGCGGCTCCGGAGCCCGGCCTGCGGGTGCTGGACGCCTGCGCGGCCCCCGGCGGCAAGACCACCCACATGGCGGAACTGATGGACGACCGGGGCGAGGTGCTGGCCTGCGACGTGTCGGAACGGGGCCTCGGCAGGCTGGCGGACAACGCCCGCCGCCTGGGCCTGAGCTGCATCCACGCCCGCCCCGGCGACGCCGCCCGGTACCTTCCGGGCGAGCCGGACAGCTTCGACCGCGTGCTGGTGGACGCGCCCTGCTCCGGCCTGGGAACGCTGCGGGCGCACCCCGAGATCCGCTGGCGCCGCACCTGGAAGGACCTTGAGCGGCTGGCGACGCTGCAGGCCGCCATTCTGGAACAGGCCGCCTCACGGGTACGCCCCGGCGGCCTCCTCGTGTATGCCACCTGCACCCTCTCGCCGATCGAGAACGAAACGCTGGTGGGGGCATTCGTCGAGCGCCACGCCGAGTTCGCCCTGGAGGACGCCGCCGCCCACCTTCCCGGCGCCGCCCACGCCATGACCGCCGGACGCCACTTCGTCACCCTGCCCCACCGCCATGACACCGACGGCTTCTTTGCCGCCCGCATGCGGCGGCGATGACGACCGGCCGAATCGAAGACGGCAGCCCGCGCATCTGATCCAGGATATCTGCGGCAAGGGTAGTCTCGGCTCTGACGCACTACTTTCCAGCCAGCCTCGTTTACGTCTCATCCGCCGTGTGTTAGATTTCCTGTCGACGGCCCGGGTTC
The DNA here is from genome assembly GCA_965215605.1 of uncultured Binatia bacterium (SeqCode). Taxonomy (GTDB): domain Bacteria; phylum Desulfobacterota; class Binatia; order UBA9968; family JAJDTQ01; genus JAJDTQ01. Next base: position 1,455,304 of record OZ244070.1, read on the forward strand.
CACCGGACCGAAAGTCGGGGCGTGGCTCAGCCTGGTAGAGCGCACGGTTCGGGTCCGTGAAGTCGCTGGTTCAAATCCAGTCGCCCCGACCATTCCACCCACCCCACCCCTGCCCCGGGTCAAGCCCGGGACGGCGATCGCGGCCGGCTATCCGAGGCGGAAGAACTCGATGGCGTTGGCGGCCACCAGGCGGTGGCGCTCGTCCGGGGGGACGCCCTCCATCTGCGCGTCCAGGAGCTGCATGGAGTGCGGCCAGCGCGTGACGACGTGGGGAAAGTCGCTGCCCCACATCATGCGGTCCACGCCCACGTCGTGGCGCAGCCGGACGCCCACGCGATCCTCGAAGAACCCCCAGTAGGCGTGCTCCCTGAGATACTCGCTGGGCAGGCGTTTCAGCCGCGGCAGCCCCATCTGGCGCTCGGCCCAAAAGCGGTTGACGGAATACTCGTGGTCCATCTGCTCGTAGAAGTACGGCAGCCAGCCCACGTTGTTCTCGGCCCAGTAGATGCGCAGCCTGGGGAACCGGTCGAAGATCCCGGCCACCACCATCTGACTGGCCTCTACCGAGCCCGAGTGGTACGGGCCCTGGCGGGCCAGGCGCTGGACGAAGTCCGTGGGCGGGCGGCGCTCGCCCGGGGGTTCCTGGGGATACTGGAACAGCGGCGTCTCCCGGCTGCCGACCTTGGTGGTGAAGGAGGTGTGCACCACCACCGGCACGTCGAGGTCCAGGGCCGCGGCCCAGAAACGGTCGTCCTCGGGCGAAGGATAGCCCTTGCCGCTGGGGTAGGTGCTCAGCCATACCGCCTTGAAGCCCAGGCGCTTGCAGTGCTCCATCTCCGCGATGTCGTCCTCGATGCCGCGGTTGGGAAGGATGCCCACGCCGATCAGGCGCTCCGGATCGACGGCACAGTACTCCTCGGCCATGAATGCGTTGAAGTGGTGGATGATGCCGGCGTACACCTCCCGGTCCCGGATACCGGGACCGCGCACCTCCAGGGCGAACAGCACCTCGGCGTCGATGCCGTCCTGGTCCTGCTCGCGCAGCCGCTGCTCGGGGCCGCCGCAGCCGGGTGTGTTGTCGAAGTCGATGGTGGCGGGATCGAACTCTTCCGGGGGCCGGCCGGCATAGTAGCTGGTGCCGCCGTACACCAGCGGCCGCCCCTCCCGTTGCAGCGCGTCCCGGCCGTCGGGAAGGCGTATCCTCCGGCTGGCCCGGTCCCGGTACTTTGCGGGGATGCGGTGCCGCCACAGGTCGGGCGGCGCTTCGAAGTGGCTGTCCGCGGAAACGTGCCGGTAGTCTCTCCCCATGAAGTCGTGATCCTGAGTCAGGCCGCTTCGGACAAGGGCCAGTCCAGCCATTCCGCCAACGCCCGCCCCAGGATCCACTCCTTCTCGGCCGCCGTCAGGTTTTGCAGCTCCTCGGTGAACAGCGTCAGCGCCTCGCGGTAGGGACAGGGAAGGTGGGACAGGTCCGTGCCCCAAAACACCCGGCGGGGTCCGAAGGCGTCCACCACCCGCCGGATCTGCGGGTGAAGCGAGGGATAGGGGTAGCTCTCGGTGGAATAGCACGGCAGCGCCGAGGCCTTCACGGCCACGTTGGGCAGGGCCGCGAGCTTGACGACGCCGTCGACGATGGGAGCCAGCGGCTTGCCGATGAGGCTCGAATTGAGCCCCATGTGGTCGATGCACAGACGCAGCCCGGGGTGGCGCGCGGCCACCTCGGCGAGGCGCGGCAGCGCATGGGGCGCCAGCGCCATGACCGGGACGTCGTGGCGCTCGGCCGCGGCCCAGAACCAGTCGATGGTGTCGTCGTCCAGCCAGGCGCGGTACCGGCCGCGATGGAAGGTCAGGCGGATCCCCAGCATGCCCGGCTGTTCCTTCCAGGCGGCCATGCGCTCCCGGCTTTCGGGCGCGTCCAGGGTCAGCCGGCCCATGACCGCGAAGCGGTCCGGGTGGAGGCGCGCGGCCGCCAGCGAGGTGTCGTTCCGGTCCGCTTCCCAGGTGGGCGGCACCAGCACCGCGCGGGCGACGCCGGCGCCGTCCATCTCGCGCAGCAGTTCTTCATGTCCCAGGGGCTCGGGGCGGTGAGGCTTGGCGGCGTCCACCCGGTCCCAAGGCTTGTCCGGGGTCTCGGCGGCCCAGATGTGGACCTGCGAATCGATGATCTGCATGGCCGGTCGGATACCAGTCCGGTGACGGCCGCGGTTACCCGGCCGCCTGCGTCTCGGCGTCGCGGTAGGTCCACTGGAAATCGCGGTGGCGGTAGACCTCGTCCGGCATCAGGCTGGTGAGTTGCCGCTTGTCCAACTCGCCCTCGAAGCGCTCGCGGATCGACGGATCCTCGTCCGCGTACTCGATCTGGTCTTTGGCGCGGTCCTCGACCTTCTCGGCGTGGCCGCGGAACTGCCGGGGCGGATGGAGCGCCAGGTAGCGGGCCGGCGTGCCGCCGGCGTTGAAGTGCTGGTGGAACCACTTGCCCGGAGGGACGAACATGCTGGCCTCGTGCCACGGCGCCACCACTTTCTCCTTCCCCTCTTCCCACAGGATGGAGTAGCCCTCCCCGGCGGGGATGACGATGACCCGGCCCGGGCCGTGCCGGTGGGCCTTCTTGTAGGTGCGGGACGGGAACACCGACATGTGGCAGGACATCTCGGAGTTGGGGAAGGTCATGAGCACGCTGTGACCGCCCGCGCCCCGGCGGCTGCTGCGGTTGAGCTTGTTCCAGGAGCCCATGTCGGGGAAGAAGTTGCCGTACCAGAAGATGCCGCTGCGGCCGCCCCAGGTCCGGGTGGGGTCGCCGTCGCGCACGAGCTTGGCCTCGGAGTAGAGCTGGCCGCCGTTGGACAGGAAATCCTCCCCCTCGTGTTGATTGTTGAAGAAGAACGCCGGGTCGGTGTTGAGCGACATGGCCAGCGGGAGATAGCTGTAGCGCAGGAGCCGCACCGGCTGGTCGCCGCGCATGTTGCTCATGGTGTGGTGGTAGTTGTGCGGCACCTGGAACAGGCTGCGGGGCTGCCACTCGAAGCTGGTCTTGGCGCCGTTCTCGCCCGGCCACACCGTGGTGACGCCCTGGCCCTGGAGCACGTAGACCAGCTCGTCGAGGGCGAACTTCAGCGGCGGCAGCGTTCCCCCCGGAGGGATCTCCTGCACCATGGCGGAGGTGACCCCTTCCTGTCCCACGAGCTGGATGAAGGCGCTCTCGCAGCCCCGCTCCTCCCACCAGCCCAGCTCCACCGTACGCAGGTCCTCGATGAAGTAGCCCCGATGGATCGGCACGCCGGTGGAGGCCATCCAGTCGTCGTAGGTGTATTCCTTGACCTCCAGCTCGGGGGCAACGGAATCGTCGGAAGTCGTGTCGGGGTGGACCTGCGTCATCGATGGTTTCTCCTTGTTTCGACTTACGAGGCGGCGACCTCGTCGAAGGTGGGCTCGGGCATGCCGTCCTTCCAGGTGGGGTCCCGGAGCTCGAGGCGGTTGCCGCTGGGATCCGAGAAGTAGAGCTCACGTCCCGGAAAATAGCCGCCCTTGCGGTAGTAGAGTTCCACCACCGCCACGTTCTTATCCTTGAACACCTTGCATGCCTCGTTCAGGGTCTCCGGGCTGACCGTGAAGGAGTGGTGGACGCGGTCGTCCTCCGCCTTGTCCGGGATCTCCCTGCGCTCGCACAGAAGGATGTTGTGGTCGCCCACGTTGAAGCACGCCATGACGTCGTTGGCGAGCCGCCCCAGGGACTTGAGGCCCAGCAGATCGCCGTAGAACTTCTCCGCCTCGCCCAGGTCGTTCACGGGGATCGACCAATGCGTAACCCCTTCGATCTTGAGCATGTACCTGTCTCCTTTCCTTGACTGTTTGCCGGGCGCCGGGGCACTCGGGCTGACGTCAACCTACATGACCTCCCGCTCTTCGATCAAGGGGACCATCGTGCACTTCTCATCGAGGACCCCGATCATTCGGTCGACGAACGGTGTTCCTTACCAGACCTTGATCAATCTGTACTTGCGTGACTGCGCCACCAGCGGAAAGAAGCTGCTCTTTCGGTAGTGATCGTCAGACGGCAGGGAGAGGGAGCCGTCATGCCTTGGGGTAACCCAAACGGCCCAGGTCCTCCCCGATCTCGTCCAGAATGGCTGGATCGTCGATGGTGGCCGGGGCGTTGTAGGGGGTGCCGTCGGCCATGCTTCGCACCGTGCCCCTCAGGATCTTGCCGGAGCGGGTCTTGGGCAGGCGCTTCACCAGCAGGGCCTGCTTGAAGTCGGCCACCGGACCGATCTTGTCGCGCACGAGGGCCACCAGTTCCGGCACCAGTTCCTTCTCCGTGGTCTCCACCCCCGCCTTCACCACGATCAGCCCCAGCGGCGACTGCCCCTTGAGCGCGTCGGCGACGCCCAGCACCGCGCATTCGGCCACCGCGGGATGGGCGGCGAGCACCTCCTCCATGGCGCCGGTGGAAAGCCGGTGTCCGGCGACGTTGATGACGTCGTCGATGCGTCCCATGATCCACAGGTAGCCGTCCTCGTCGCAGTACCCTCCGTCGGAGGTGACGTAATAGCCCGGATTCTGCTCCAGGTAGGCGTTGCGGTAGCCCTCCTCGTTGTTCCACAGGGTCGGCAGGCAACCCGGCGGCAGCGGCAGCTTGACCGTGATGCTGCCCATCTCGCCGGCCGGCAGGTCCCGGCCTTCGTCGTCCAGCACGCGGACGTCGTAACCGGGCACCGCACGCGTAGGCGATCCCGGCTTCACCGGCAGCGTCTCGATCCCCATGCAGTTGGCCGCGATGGGCCACCCGGTCTCCGTCTGCCACCAGTGGTCGATGACCGGGACGCCCAGCATCTCCCGAGCCCACACCAGGGTGTCGGGGTCGCAGCGCTCGCCGGCCAGGAACAGTGCGCGGAAACGGCCGAGGTCGTATTTCTTGACGTGCTCGCCCCGGGGATCCTCCTTCTTGATGGCCCGGAACGCCGTGGGCGCCGTGAACAGGACGCTGACCCCGTGCTGGCTGATGACCCGCCAGAAGGCGCCGGGATCCGGCGTGCCCACGGGCTTGCCTTCGTAGAGGACGGTGGTGCAGCCCTTCAGCAACGGCGCGTAGACGATATAGGAATGGCCCACCACCCAGCCGACGTCGGAGGCGGCCCAGTACACCTCGCCCGCGTCCACGTCGTAGATGTTCTTCATGCTCCACTTGAGCGCCACGGCGTGGCCGCCGTTGTCGCGCACGATGCCCTTGGGCTGCCCCGTGGTGCCGGAGGTGTAAAGGATGTAAAGCGGGTCGGTGGCGGCCACGGAGACGCACGGGACCGGGGCGGCCGCGGCCACCGCCTCGTTCCAGTCCACGTCGCGGCCGGCCGTCATGGCGGCCCGCGCCTGGGGCCGCTGCAGCACCAGGCAGGCGGCCGGCCTGTGCCGCGCCAACCGGATGGCCTCGTCCAGCAGGGGCTTGTACTCCACCACGCGGTTGACCTCGATGCCGCAACTCGCGCTCACGATAACCTTGGGCCGGGCATCGTCGATGCGGGTGGCGAGCTCGTTGGCGGCGAAACCGCCGAAGACCACCGAGTGGACCGCGCCGAGACGCGCGCAGGCCAGGATGGCCACCACGGCCTCCGGCACCATGGGCATGTAGACGATCACCCGGTCGCCCGCGCCCACGCCGTGATTGCGGAGCGCGCCGGCGAAGGTCGCCACCGCGTCCCGGAGTTCCGCGTAGGTGAAGACCCTGGCGCTGTCCGTCACCGGGCTGTCGTAGATCAGCGCCGGGCGGCCGCCGTTTCCCTCCTCCACGTGCACGTCCAGGGCATTGTAGCAGGTGTTGAGCGCGCCGCCGGCGAACCAGCGATAGAAGGGCGGCCGCGAGTCGTCCAGCACCCTCTCCCAGCGCTTGTCCCAGTGGATGTCCTCGGCGGCCTCGGCCCAGAAACCCTCGGGGTCGTTCAGCGCCCGTTGGTAAACGTCCGCGTACCGATTGTCGTTCATGCGTACCCCCCTGAAGTGAGAACCTGGAGTTTCCAATAAACCCCGCGCACCGTGGCGCGCAAGCGGAACCCGACGCGCCCGCCCTGCGGTCGCGGTCTCCTTCCACCCCGCCCCCCACTCTGGACCCCGGATCAAGTCCGGGGTGACGTTGAGGGGGGCGGGGACTGCCGGCGGCGGTCTTTGACAGAGCCCTTCTTGTTGGTCTACGAACAGGTGGCCGAGGGGACTTGGGGACCATGAGCTACAAGACGATTCATCACAAGGCCGACGTACTGGTCATTGGCGGAGGGGCGGCGGGCGCCATGGCGGCGATCCGGGCCCGGGAGGCGGGGGCGGATGTGCTGCTGGTGGACAAGTCGGTGTTCGGGCGGAGCGGCTGCGCCGCGCTGGCGTCCGGGGCCTACATCACCTACATGCCCGGCGACGACATGATGCTCCACCTCGGCGGCCGCGGCGTGCTCACCAACCAGACCAAGGCCATCGAAGCCATTCACGCCACCTACGACGTGCTCAAGATCCTCGACGGCTGGGGCGTGAAGTTCGTCAAGGAGGGCGGCGAGCTCTGGCGCGGCAAGGGCGGCTCCGGGGCGGCGGCCAGCGGCGGCCTGGCCGCGGGGCTGGTGGGCGGCGGCACGGCCATGATGAAGGTGATACGGGGAGTGGCGCTGCGCGACGGCGTCCGGGTGCTCAACCGGGTCTCGGTCACGGACCTGCTGACCTCGGACGGCAGGCATCCCACCGATGGCCAGGTGGTGGGCGCGCTGGGGGTATCCGGACGCGAGCGCGAGGTCCACGTGTGCGAGGCCAAGTCCGTGGTCATGTGCGCGGGCGGGTTCAACTTCGGCTACAAGCGGCCGGGCCAGTGGTTTGCCGGCATGCCCCTCAACATCACCAGCGACGGGGTCGCCATGCAGATCCGGGCGGGCGCGGTGATGGGCAACATGGCGGTGGGCAGCAAGTACCTCCAGACCATGGAGTTCATGTGCGCCCCGGGCATCGAGCACTTCACCACCATGGGCACCAGCTACTTCAACAGCCGGGGCGAGGACGTGATGAAACGGTTCTCGGAATCCGAGGCCGAGTTCACCCGGCGGCTGTCGCTGGGACAGGCGGTGGCGCTCGAGATGCTGGAAGGCAACGGACCCGTGTACCTGGACTGCACCAAGCTGCCGCCGGAGAACATCCGGCTGCTGTACGAGGTCATCCCCATCATCATGAACACCTTCGAGGCAGCCGGGTACGAGATCAGCAAGGAGAGGGTCCCGTATCTGCCGGTGCTGGCGGCCACCTACGGCTCCAGCCACGGCGGCGGCGCAGTGGTGGACGACCAGTGCCGGACCTCGCTGCCGGGGCTGTTCGCGGCCGGCGCCAGCAGCGACGGCATGAACATCTCGCCGAACCTCAACCTCTCCTGGTGCATGGTGCTGGGCTGGTGGGCCGGGCTGCACGCCGCCGACTACGCCCGGAACGCGGACCTCCAGGGCGCCGTCGGGCAGCAGGTGGAGTCGCTGTCCAAGAGCACCACGCAATACGTCAAGCCGGAAGGGACCGACTTCAACGAGGTCCACGGCAGGGCCGCGGACCTGTTGCACGAGTTGGGAGTCATCCTCAGCGACGAGAAGATCACCCGGGTGCGGCGCGGGCTCACGGACATCCTGGACACCTATGACAACGTCATGGCCAGGGACCCCCACGACCTGGTGAAGGTGCTGGGACTGCGGAACTCCATCGAGGCGCTGACGGCGGTGCTGGACTATCTGCTGCACCGGCAGGAAAGCCGCGGCTCGGTGATCAACCGTGACCATCCCGAGACCGACAACGAGAAGTGGCTGGTGTTGAGCAAGTCGATCATCGAGAACGGCGCGCTGAAGATCTGGGACGAGCCCATCCCGCGCGATGAGTTCTACGTGCACTACCGGCCCAGGACCGGGAAGGCCATGCACCCCTTCTTCAAGGTCGCCGGACAGGCGGTGGAGGAAGGGGAATAGAGGCTGCCATGGCTGAAGAATTGCATCTGCCGAAGGTCGAGATCTCCAGGGAAGCCTGCATCTCCTGCACGGCGTGCGACGACGCGTGCCCGACGGACGTGATCCGGATCGGCAAGGACGGCTACCCGTTCGCCATGTACGAGGAAGACTGCCAAGGCTGCTTCATCTGCGAATGGGACTGTCCCGTCGGGGCCATCAAGATCCGCGTCGCGCGCTGGTACGAGGCGGGACGGTAGGTGTCCCTTCGGCCCGTCCGGCGGCCTGACCCCAAGAGCGGAACGTCCATGCGGCCGGAAGTGCGCGAGGATGCCGCATCTCGCCCACCCCTCCATGTCACATGGCCATATTCTACGCCCTGATCGCGTCACTGGGCTTCGCGGTCTCCCACATCCTGATCCGCCGCGGGCTTGCACAGTCCAATCCCCTGGCGGGCTTCGCCATTTCCATCGCCATCTCCGCGTTGACGCTCTGGTCCATGGTGGCGGCCACCCTGCCCCTGGCCGTCTTCTGGACCCACGCCATCTGGTACTTCGCGGTGGGAGGCCTGTTCGCGTCCGGCCTGGGCCGCTGGCTGGTGTATGTCTCCATCGACCGGCTGGGGGTGGCGCGCTCCATCCCGGTGGTGAGCACGACGCCCATGTTCGCCTCGATCCTGGCCGTCATCCTGGTCGGGGAGCACTGGACGCTGGGCGCGTTCTTCGGCACCGTGCTGATCATCTGCGGCGTCATCGTGATCTCGCGCACCCACGAGGGAAAGGCCGATTGGCGCCGCGCCGACCTGATCTTTCCGCTGTTGGGGGCGCTGTCGTTTTCCTTCTCCGCCAGCGTCCGCAAGCTCGGTTTCTTCATCGAGAACCTGCCGCTCATGGCCTCGTGCGTGAACGCCACCACGGGCTTGGTGCTGGCGATCCTGATGATCTACGGCCAGGGCGGCCCGCGCAAGGTGCTGCCCATGTCCCGCTCGGTGTTCTGGTGGTTCGTGGCCGCGGGGATCTGCAACACCACCGGGATGCTGGCCAACTTCTACGCGCTTTCGGCCGGCGACATCGTCATCGTGGAGCCGCTCATCAGCACCAACCCGGTGCTGACCGTGGTCCTCACCGCCATCTTTCTGCGCGACGTGGAGACCGTGAACATGCGGGTGTGCGTGGGCGTCGCGTTCACCTTCATCGGGACCCTGCTGCTGGTCTACTCCAAGACGAGTGGGGGTTAGGCCGCCGTTCCCCGCCCCCGGCCGCCCGTTTTCGTGTCGTGTCCTTTCCCCGCCGCCTTCGCTACAATGACCGGGTGCGCACCGGACTGGAAAGACTCCTCGACGACCCGCGCCGCTGGCTAGGGTCCGCGCGCGTCGGACTGGCGGCCAACCCCACCACGGTGAACCGCAAGTTCACCCACGCCGCCGATCTCTTGCACCGGCACCCGGACGTGGACCTGCGCTGCCTGTTCGGCCCCGAGCACGGACTTCGCGGGTCGGCCCAGGACATGGTCGGGGTGGAGGACGACACCGACCCCGCCACCGGCCTCCCGGCGGTCAGCCTTTACGGCGCCACCTTCGAGTCCCTTGCGCCCACGCCCGAGCGGCTCTCGAGCCTCGATGCGTTCGTATTCGACATCCAGGACGTGGGAGCCCGCTACTACACCTACGCCGCCACCATGGCCCTTTGCATGCGCGCGGCGAAGGCCTCCCGGGTCAAGGTCGTGGTCCTCGACCGGCCCAATCCCATCGGCGGCGCGGCGGTGGAGGGGGGCGGCCTGGATGAGGGTCTGGAGAACTTCTGCGGCCTGTACCCGGTGCCCCAGCGGCACGGCATGACGCTGGGGGAACTGGCGCGCCTGTACAACGACACCTTCGGCATCGGCTGCGAACTGGAGGTGGTGGCGTGCGAAGGATGGGCGCGGAGCGCCTATTACGACCAGTGCGGCCTGCCCTGGGTGATGCCGTCGCCGAACATGCCGGCCCCGGAGACCGCGCTGGTCTACCCGGGCATGTGCCTGCTCGAAGGCACCAACCTGTCCGAGGGGCGAGGCACCACGCGTCCCTTCGAGCTGTTCGGCGCGCCCTTCATCGATGCGACGGCGCTGGCCGGAGAACTGCGGCGTCACGACCTTGCCGGCGTGGCGTTCCGGCCCTGCGTCATCGAGCCGGCGTTCCACAAGTTCACGGGCCGGCGCTGCGGCGCGCTGCAGTTGCACATTACCGACCGCGGGGCCTTCGAGCCCTACCGCACCGGCCTGGCCGTGCTGACGGCCGTGCGGAAGCTGTGGCCGGAATCGTTCGCCTGGCGGACCGAGCCCTACGAGTTCCGGGCCGACGTCCCGGCCATCGACCTCTTGACCGGCCGCCCGGCCGTGAGGCAAGCCATTGACGGCGGCGCAACGCTCGACGAGGTGGTGCGCATCGCCTGCGGCGGCACCGAGATCTACGACGCCGGACGGGACAAGGCCCTGTTGTACGGTTGAGAGGCGAAGCCCGTTGCGGAAGACGACACTCATGGATCGCGAAGGAGGCAGATCATGGCAGATCAGGAAGTAGCCGTTGTGGTGGGCGGAGGGCCGGGGCTGAGCGCTTCGCTGGTGCGGCTGTTCACCCGGGAAGGCATGAAGGCAGCCATCGCGGCCCGCAACCCGGACAAGCTCCAGGCCCTGTCGGACAGCACGGGCTGCCGTACCTACCCGTGCGATGCGGTAGTCCCCGAGGACGTGGACAGCCTGTTCGCCCGGGTGGCACAGGACCTCGGAGACCCCGACGTGGTGGTCTACAACGCCAGCGCCCGGGTGCGCGGACCGCTTGCGGAGCTCGACTCCAGCGCCGTCAGGGACGCCATCATGGTGACCTGCTACGGCGGTTTCCTGGTGGGACAGGCCGCCGCCAGGAGCATGCTCCGGACCGGCGGCGGCACCATCCTGTTCACCGGCGCATCGGCGAGCGTCAAGGGTTACGCCAACTCCGCCTCCTTCGCCATGGGCAAGTTCGGCCTCAGCGGCCTGGCCCAAAGCATGGCGCGGGAGCTTCAGCCGCAGAACATCCACGTGGCCCAGATCGTCATCGACGGCGGCATCGACTCGCCCAAGCGGGACCCCGGACGCGGCGCGGACACCTGGCTGAGCCCGGACAGCATCGCGGAGACCTACCTGCAGCTCCACCGCCAGCACCGGAGCGCATGGGCGTCGCAAATCGAGCTGAGACCCTGGGTCGAAAAGTTCTGAGGGACTAAGGTTTCCGCGTCCGTTGCCGATCTTCCCTTGAGGGATGGGAAGAAAGACTTCAGGCGCGGAGACGCGGCAACCCGGGGCTCCCCTCGGAGGAGAGGCGGGCGTCGTCCTGCCGTCGGTGCTCATGCTGGTGGCGGTGCTGACAGCGGTGGGCGGCGCCGCCATGAACGCGGCCCTGACCGACCTGCGGATCGCGGGCGCCCACTACAAGAGCGTGGCCGTGTTCCACATCGCCGAGGCCGGCCTCGCCCACGGCCGGCACGAGCTTTCCGACGAGGACGGCGTGCGGGACTTCGCCGCCATCCTCGCGCCCGCCACCCTCTTCAGCGCCCTCGTTTTCCACGACGGCAGCTACACGGTGACGGCGACCCCGGTCACCGGCGCCGTTCCCGCCCGAATCCGCCTGCGGTCGTCCGCATGCCATCCCGCGGCCGACCCCTGCCCGCGCGAGAACGCCAGGGCCACGGTCGAAGCGTTGCTGGAGCACGACCCCGCCGGCGCCACGCCCCCGGAGCGGGTCCGCCTGGTGGCATGGAGGGCGCTGAATTGACTCGGCACCCGATTTCGGTACAATCGTTCCTGTTTGGCTGCTCTTGAAAGGAGTCCACGCCATGAGTGCCGTTCCATACGATGTCTACATCCTCTTGGCCATCATCGGCACCGGGGTCTCGTTGGCCGGACTGATTCTGCCGGATCTGCGCGCCATGAAGCGGGATATCGGCGACCTCCGGGAACGCATGGCCCGCCTTGAGGGGCTCTTCGAGGGATTCACCCGGCGGGACGACAACCAGGAGAGTATGTCATAGTGTCCTGGCCCCCGATCACGCTTGACCCGGGGTCCGGGGTGACGGCTCCGGGCGGCCTAGTACTTCCAGGACCCGTTCAGGCCTCAACGGCAGGTCCTTCACCCGCAGCCCGCCCAAGGCGTTGGCCACGGCGTTGCCGATGGCGGGTTCCACCGGGCCGAGGGCGGCTTCGCCCATGCCCTTGGCGCCGAAGGGGCCGTCGGGATGGGGGTGCTCTACCAGTAGGGACGAGAAGGTCTCGGGATGGTCCTGCATGGACGGGGGGAGGTAGCTGAGGAACGTGCAGTTGATGGGCTGGCCGTTGTCGAACACCATCTCCTCGAACAGGGACGAGCCCAGGGACATGAGCATGGAGCCCTCGTTCTGAAGATGACACTGGCGCGGGTTGATAGCCTTGCCGGCGTCCACCGCGGTGACGAGGCGCACCACCCGCACCTTGCCGGTTCCGGTGTCCACCTCCACCTCGGCGGCGCAGGCGGAGAGGAAGAAGAAGGCGGACGCCTTGCCCTTGCCCGTGGCGGGGTCGACGCCGCCCCGGCTCTGGAAGCCGGCGCTGCCGAAGAGGCTTCCCAACACGCCGCCGAAGCGGGCGCGGAAAAGGTCGCTGATGGGGAGCCGCCGCTCGGGGACTCCGGCCACCTGCACGAAGCCGTCCCGCAACTCCAGGTCGCCCGGGTCGGCCTCGAGCTCCCCGGCGCCGATCTCCAGTAGCTGGCCGGCCACCTCCCGGGCGGCCCGGACGGCGGCGTTGCCCATGCTGAAGACCGTGCGGCTGGAGCTGGTGGACTGGTCGAAGGGAGTCACGTCGGTATCGGGAAGGGTGACGGAAACCCGTTCCCGCGGCAGGCCCAGCACCTCGCTCACCATCTGCGCCAGGCTCGTCTGGACCCCCTGACCAATCTCCACGCTACCTGACAGCAGCGTCGCCGAGCCGTCGGCGTTGAGCCGGACGCTGGCGGACGAATGAGACGGCGTCATGGTGGTCTTGATCATCACCGCCACGCCCTTGCCGCGCACGAGGGTCGCCGGCGGCCGCGGCGCCTGCTCCGTCCCGCCCTGCCACCCGATGGCCTCGGCGGCGGCCCGCAGGCAGTCCTCCAACCCCACCGCCTCCAGGGTATCGCCGGTGACGAAGACGTCGCCGTCGTGCACGAGGTTCCGGAGCCGCATCTCCAGCGGGTCCAGCTCCAGCCGGCGCGCCATGTTGTCCATCTGCGCCTCGTAGGCCCAGCACACCTGGGGCACGCCGAAACCCCGGTAGGGGCCGGTGGGCGGGGTGTTGGTGTAGACGCACCAGGAGGTCAGGCGCTGGTGCGGAATGCGGTAGGGTCCGCCGGACACCTCGCCGCCGTTGCGCGACGTGGACGGCCCGGTGAGGGCGTAGGCGCCGGTGTCATAGACCGCCGCCACCTCCCGCGCCAGGATCGTGCCGTCGCGTTTCACGCCGGTCTTGATGCGCACCACCGAGGCGTGGCAGTGGCCGGTGAGGAACACTTCCTCGCGCGTGAGCTTCCACTGCACCGGCCGGCGCGCCTTGCGGGCCAACGCCGCGGCCAGGGGTTCCAGGCGCAGGTGCACCTTGCCGCCGTAGCCGCCCCCGACGTAGGGCACCACCACCCGCACCATGGATTGCGGCAGCTCGAACAGCTCGGCGAGCTGGACCTGGATGGACGACGGGTTCTGGGTGGCGGAATAAACCGTCAGCTTGCCCGCTGCATCCCAGAGGGCAGTGACCACGTGGGGTTCCAGGTGACCGTGCTGGATCTTAGGGGTGGTGTAGACGTCCTCGAAGACCAGGTCCGAGGCGGCGAAGCCCTCCTCGATGTCGCCACGGCCCACGCTGTAGGAGGTCAGGACGTTGGCGCGGTCCTCGTAGTGGTAGTGGCCCTTGTCCAGACGGCTCTCGGACTGCACGCGCGTTTCATGAAGCACCGGCGCGCCGGGCTCCATGGCTTCCATCGGGTCCAGCACCGGCGTCAGCGGCTCGTACTCCACGTGGATGAGCTCGACCGCTTCTTCCGCGGTACCCGGCTCTTCGGCCGCCACCGCGGCCACCACCTCGCCCGCGTACCGAACACGGTCCACCGCCACGATGGGCTGGTCCTTGACCACCGGTCCGAAATGGGAATGGCTTGGCGGGAGGTCAGCGCCGGTGAGCACCGCCACCACCCCGGGCAGGGCCTCGGCGGCGCTCGCATCCACGGAGACGAGCCGGGCGTGGGGATGCACGCTCCTCAGCGCCTTGACGTGTACGAGCCCCGGAAACTCCAGGTCGCCGGTGTATTGGGCGGCGCCGGTGACCTTCGCCGGTCCGTCGACCCGCGGCGCGTTGTCGCCGATGGAGCTCATGAGTCCGAGAGCCTCGGCCATGTGCCGTCCCTTCCGGAACCGCGGCCTGTCAGGCCTGCTGGAGCTTCTCCAGGAAGGTTGCGGAGTCCATCACCACGCCGAAGTGCTTGTCGAAGTTCTCGAGGGTGGCCGCCTGTTCCTCGTCGGAGAAGCAGGCATTGGCGTCCGAGAGAAAGAGCACCTTGAAGTCGCGCATGGCGCCGTCCCGGGCGGTGCTGTCGCAGCACACGTTGGTGGCCACGCCGGTGATGGCGACGGTGTCCCGTCCCAGGCGCCGCAGGATGTTCTCCAGGTTGGTGCCGTAGAAGCCGCTGTAGCGGAACTTCTTGATGGTGATCTCGTCCTCCTCGGGCTTCACGCTCTCCAGGAACTCAGCGCCGGGCGCCCCCTCGATGTTGGTCCAGGGATCATCGGTGTGGTGGGTAACGGGCTTGAGATCCGCGAACACGCCCACGTCCGCCAGGTCCTTGCGCTTGGTGGTGTGGAGATAGATCACCGGCACGTCCGACGAGCGGCACACCCCCAGCAGCTCCTGCATCTTCGGGATGATGTCTTCCGACGACGGCAGGTAGCGGGCGCCCCTGGGGTCCACCCACATATTCTGCATGTCGACGACGATGAGCGCCGTGTTGTCCTTGCCGATACGCCAATGGTCCGCGGGGCGCGTTTCGTCCATGTTCCACCTCCTCCGGGTCACGCATGCGTGGCGGGCGCCGGAACCCCCGTCTACCACAGACAAAACCGGGGTCACAAGGCGGCCCCCGCGGCTTCTAAGTGCGCCACGACTCGGACATCAGGACCCTGGGCGATCTCAAGGGCAAACGGAGTTGCTGCTGTTCTTTCCGGCCAGCGGCGTGAACCAAGGCATCTGGACGGACGTGGCCGGGGCCTGCCTGGCCGGGGTTCTGGCCGTCACCAGGGGTTTCCCGGGAGAGAGGCGCTGACTACAGCGCCTCGGCCCCGAACCGTTCGATGACCTCCAGGGTCTCGCGGACGTCGTCCCAGGTGGTGTTGTGGTTGATGATGCACAGCCTGAGGGAAAACTTCCCGGCCAGCGTCGTCGATGAGATGAGCGCGCGGTCCTCCCAGAAGACGCGCGCGAGCACGTTCCGGTTGACCTTTTCCAGCCTCTCCTCGTCGAGGTCCCGGCCGGCGGGGTTCACCCGGAAGCACACGATCCCCAGCGACGCCGGGTTCAGCGTCTCGAGCATGGAGCTCTCCCGCACGTAATCGTCGGCCCGGGCCGCCAGCTCCATCCCCTGCGACACCGCCTGCCGGAACGCGGCCATGCCGAAGGTCTGCACCGACATCCAGATCTTCAATGCCCGCGCCGAGCGGCTCAACTGCAGCCCGAGGTCCGAGAAGTTCGGATGGTTGGCGCCCCAGATGGTGTCCTGGAGGACATCGTGGTGCACTTCGAAGGCCGTTTCGAGGGTGGCGGCGTCCTTCACCAGCAGGCCGCCCACCTCGTAGGGTTGGAAGAACCATTTGTGGCCGTCCAGGTTCACCGAGTCGGCGCGCTCAATGCCGCGCAGGAGCTCCTTGCCCCGCTCCGTCACCACCGCGAAACCGCCGTAGGCGCCGTCGACGTGCAGCCAGATGCCCTCCGCCTCGCAGAAGTCGGCGATTTCCTCGAGCGGATCGATGGCCCCGGTGCTGCTGGCTCCGGCATTGGCGCACACCGTGACGGGATTCAGGCCGGCGGCACGGTCTTCGGCCACGGCGCGAGCCAGCGCGTCCACATCGAGGCGAAACCGCTCGTCCGTCGGCAGCAGCCGTGTGTGCTCCCGCCTGACGCCCGTGATCCTGGCGGCGCGGACCTGGGCGCTGTGGCTCTGGTCGCTCATGTACACGGTGGCGCCGTCGGGGTTGCCGGCGGCTTCCCGTGCCGCGACGAAGGCGTCCACGCTGGCCGCCGAGCCTCCGCTGGTCAGGAGCCCTCCGGCGCTGTCCGGGTAGCCGATCCAGCGCTTCAACCAGTCGAGGACCACCAGCTCGACCTCGCTGGGGCCGCTCGCCACCAACCAGGTGCATTGGTTGAAGTTGTAGCCGGCGGCCATGAAGTCGGCCAGCACACTCGGCCACGTCGGCGACGACGGGATGAACGCGAAGCAACGCGGGTGATCCAGGCGCGTGGCGAACGGGAGCACCTCGCGCGCGGCCCGTTCGATGACCTCCGCGCCCGGCCGTCCGTCCTCGGGCGGATCCTCCTTGAGCCTGGCGTCGAGGGCCTGCTGGAAGTCCCCGTCCCAGGCGTTGTCCCCGGGCAGGCCCTTGATCCGCTCAACCAGGATCTCCGCGGCCTTGTGCGCGAGCTCGAGCATGGCCTCCGGCGCCATCTCGAGGGGGCCGTGATCCGGCGTGTCCACTGCCGACCCTTTGCCGTCCTTGCCCTCGTTGGAATGTTCCATTCCACCTGCAATAGCACATATTGTCGGTGCCAAGGAAAGCCCTGTTCGCATACCGTTGAGACGAGTCCTTGAACCGCCGGGAATCAACGGGATAGACTGGCCGCCGACCCGTGCCTGGGAGGATCCGTCATGACCGAGGTCATCATGATCGGGACGGGACGGGCGCGACGACGGGCCCAGGGAGGAAACATGCTCGAAGCCAAGGACGTGCAAGGGGTGCTGGCGATCATGCCGACGCCCGCCAAGGACGGCGCCGACAGCCTGGAGGCCGTGGAAACCGTGGACCTGGACGAGACCGCCCGGCTGGCCGAGAGTCTGGTGCGCGACGGCGTCTCCGGCATCATGGGCGCCTCCGGCTACTGCAAGCCCGGCCCCATCCGGCCGCCCTACGACGTTATGCCGGAGGACTTCGCGGAGGGGTGCCGGGAGTCCGGCCGGCGTTTCGCGGAACTGAGGACCAAGTACGCACAACCCTTGGGTTGACCCCCATCCGGGGGGCGCCGAAATACGGGCACGATGACGCTCATCCTCACCAACGAGGAGGTCGAGAGCTGCTTCACCCTGCAGGAGTGCTTCGAGGTGATGGAGCCGGCGTTCATCGACCTGGGCAACGGCGCGGCGGCGAACCTGCCCCGGCAGGACCTGCTGGTGCCCGGCCCCCTGGAGGGCAGCTACCACGGCCTCAAGTCCGCGGGAGGCTCCATGCCGCGGTTCGGCGTGACCGCGGCGCGGTTGACCTCCGATATCGTCACCTGGCCGGAAGTGGACGGCCAGAGGCGCCGGGTCAAGGTGCCGCTGGCCATGGGTGGGAAGTACGTGGGCTTGGTGTTCCTCTTCAGCACCGCCACCGGCGAGCTGCTGGCCATCTTCCCTGACGGCCTGGTCCAGGCCATCCGCGTGGGCGTCACCAATGCCTTGTCGGCCAAGTACATGGCGCGGCCGGAATCGTCGGTGCTGGGGCTCTACGGCTCCGGCTGGCAGGCCCGGTCCGGCCTGCTGGCCATGTGCTCGGCCATGCCCATCCGAGAGGTGCGGGTCTTCAGCCCGACGGGGGAGCATCGGCGGGGCTTCGCTCATGACATGGATGAGCGGGCGGAAGCCGCGGTGCGGGCCGTGGACGTTCCCGAGGACGCCGCCCGCGGTGCCGACATCGTCCTCCTCACCACCAACGCGCTGGTGCCCTTCTTCCCCGCCGCGTGGATCGGAAACGGCATGCACATCGCCACCGTGCGCTCCAGCGAGATGACCGTGGACGCGCTGCTTCGCTGCGACCGGGTGGTGGTTTCCAGCCGGGAGGCGGCCCGGCTGGTGACGCTGCCCGGCGAAGAAGAGCGTATCCCCGAGGCCGGCGAGGGCGATTACCGCCGGGAGGAGTTGAGCGGCACCGAAGCCGACTGGAGTCTCAAGCCGGAACTGGGAGAGCTCATGGCCGGGAAGGCGGCGTCGCGAGAGCGCCCATCGGAGGTGACCTGCATGCTCAACTACGTGGGGCTGGGCCTCCAGTTCGCTGCCGCCGGAGCGCGGATCTACGAGTTGGCGAAGGAGCGGGGCCTGGGGAGAGAACTGCCCACCGAATGGTTCTCGCAGGACCTGCATTCGTAGGCGTACTTCGCGAGAACGCCTACCGACAAAAGGTAAGCTTCACCAGTAACACCAGTCATCCTCGACTTCCGGGGCAAGCGACGACTACGTGACCAGCAGGATCTTGCCGGTAGTCGTGCGGGATGCCAGTAGGCGGTGGGCCTCGGCAGCCTGGGACAGGGCGAGCGTGGCGCCGATGCGTACGGCGAGCTTTCCGGACTCGATCCATCCCAGCACGTCTCCCGCCCGGGCCAGGATCTCGGCGCGGTCGGTGGTGTGGTGGGTGAGACTGGGGCGGCTGAGGGAGAGCGATCCCTTGGCGTTGAGCACCGCGGTGTCGAAGGGCGGCACGGCACCGCTGGACTGGCCGAAGACCACCATGCAGCCGCGCGGCGCCAACGCGTCGAGGCTCTTCTCGAACGTGCTCTTTCCCACGGAGTCGTAGACCACGTTGACGCCGCGTCCACCGGTTAGCCGGCGCGTCACGGCGGAGAAGTCCTGCGTCGTGTAATCGATGACCGCGTCGGCGCCGGCATCCTGGGCGATGCGCGCCTTCTCGGGCGTCGACACGGTGCCGAGCACCCGCGCGCCCCGCATCTTCGCCATCTGCACCAGCAGCAGTCCCGTACCGCCGGCGGCAGCGTGGACGAGCACGGCATCGCCCGGTCCCACGGGGTAGGTGTCGCGGATGAGGTAGTGGGCGGTCATGCCCTGGAGCATGGCCGCGGCCGCGGTCCGGAGGTCCACGGTCTCGGGCACCCGCACCAAATGGCCCTCGGGCACCGCGGCCAGCTCGGCGTAGGAGCCGTAGCCGTTGGAGATGCCGTAGGCGACCCGGTCGCCGATCCGGACCTCGGAGACGCCGCTCCCCACCGCGCGCACGGTGCCGGCGCCCTCCGCGCCGGGGATGTAGGGGAGCTGCCGTCCGTGATGCCCGCCCCAGTGGAAACCCGAGCGGTAGTAGATGTCCAGGTAGTTGACCCCGGCCGCGGCCACCTCCACCAGCGCCTCGTCCTCCCGGGGCTCCGGGGCCTCCACCTCCTCGTAGCGGAGCACCTCCGGACCGCCCAGCGCGTGCACCTGGACGGCCTTCATCGGGGACGAGGGAACCTGAATGAAGCGCACGACGGAGCGCGGTCCGGGCGCGGCTTCCCTTGCGGAGGCCGGCGGCGCGTGGGCAGCCTCCGGGACACCATGCGCGTGCGCGTCGCCGCCATCAGTCCAGCAGCGCCACCACCCGCGCCGGGGCGGATTCGGTCTTCCACTTGGCCGGAAGCGCGATGATCTTCGCGGAGGCGCCGATCTGGTCCAGGTTGATGAGATTCTCGATCTGACAGGTGACCCTGGGCAGGATGGTGCGGTGTACGGTCATGCCGCTGCCCAGTATCTCGTCGGCGTGCTGGTAGTCCGCGCCCTTCTCTTCCTGGGCGAAGTCGTAGCCGATGACCGCTGGCTGCTTGTCCACGACCCATTGGGCCGCCTCGCGGGAGAGAAACGGCGAGTCGTTCCACCAGGACGGATCGGTGGTCCGGTGCCCCTTGGGCCAGTCGGTGCGGAGAAGCAGAATCCCTCCGGGATCGATCGTCACGCCCTGCTCCGCCAGCGCCGCCTCGGCCCGCTCCATGTCCTCGGGCGTGATGCGCGCGCCGGGCTGGCACCGGAAGGACAGGTCCAGCACCACCGCCGTGCCCATCAGCGGCTCCAGCGGAAGCTGCTCCACCGACGGCTTGTCGCGAAAGAAGTGGTGCGGCGAGTCGATGTGGGTGCCGGCGTGAACGGTCAACTCCACCAGGTTGGAGACGAACCCTTTCTCCTCCCAGTTGATGATGGGCTTTATCTTGAAGTAGGTTTCGTCGGGGGCGAACGGAGCCGAGTCGCACTCCTCTACGGTCATGCTGAGATCGACGATGCGCATGGAAAAGGCTCCTTTCCGCAAGACAAACAGTCCGTGTCCTTATATCATTGCACGCTGCCGTAAAGTCAACGTGGCGGGGGACCGCGGAGGAAACGCGCCATGCGGGGTCCCGCAGACTGCATCATACAGGAGGTCAAATCATGATTTACGAGGTCAGGGTTCAGACCGTCGATCCCGACAAGCGAAACGAATACGTCAAGGCCTACAAGGAAGCCATCCAGGCCAGCAAGGAGGCCGGATGCCACGGCGGGTTCATCATGTGCAGCGACGACGATCCTTCGAGGGTCATGGTCCTGCTCCACTGGCCGACCCGCGAGCACCACGAGCGCTGGCGCGGCACGCCGACCCACGTGAAGTTCCGCCAGACCATCGACCCCTGGCAGACCGCGCCCAGCATCGGCGACTACTACGTCGCCGAGACCATCTGACCGGTTGCCGCCGGAGGTTCACCATGGACGTTGATCCCATCCGCTACGAGATGTTTCTCCATCGCCTGTGGGCGGTGGGCGAGGAAGGGCGCTCCACCCTCCAGCGCGTCACCGCCTCGCCCATCGTGGCCCAGGGCGGCGAGGTCATGAGCTCGTTCTACGACGCCAAGGGCACCATGGTGCTGGCCTGCTCCGGCCACCTGCGGTTCGCCGCCGCCACTTCGGACGCCATCAAGTACCTCATCGAATGGTACGGCGAGTCGCCGGGTTTCCACGACGGCGACCAGCTCTTCTTCAACGATCCCTACGTGGCCGGGTCCCACACCTACGACATGATGGTGATCAAGCCCATCTTCCTCGACGGGCGCCTCATCGCCTGGATCGCCACCAGCACCCACACCGCCGACACCGGCGGCGTGCTGCGGGGCGCGGCCCTGGAAATCTTCCACGAGGGCATCCGCATCCTGGGGGTCAAGGTGGTGGAGCGGGGCGAGTTCCGGGAGGACGTGTTCCGCACCCTCACCGAGCAGTGCCGGGACCCCCAGTACGTGGGGCTGGACATCAAGGCGATGATCGCCGGCAACAACGTGTGCGCTTCCCGCTACCTGAGCCTGGTGGAGAAGTTCGGCCTCGAGTTCATCGAGGCGGCGGGCGAGAAGACGCTGGCGGACGCCGAGGAGATGGCCCGGACCAAGCTGCGGTCGCTGCCCGACGGGGTGTGGCGCTCGCGGGTCTACTACTCCGCGCGGGAGGCCGACCAGTCCGACGCCGACATCATCGCCGTCATCTGCGCCGTCACCAAGAAGGGCGATACCCTGGACATCGACCTCGACGGCACCAGCCCCCAGACCTCCGGCGACACCAACTCGACCCTTCCGAGCACGGTGGCGCACCTCAACATCGCGCTCACCAACCAGCTCTTCTGGGACATACCGTGGAACGACGGCAAGCTGGCGCCGATCCGCATGAGCGTGCCCGAGGGCTCGGTGCTGAACTGCACCTTTCCGGCGGCCTGCGGGCTCGCGCCCATGATCGGCGGCATGTTCGTGGCCGCGGTCAGCGAATGCCTGGCCAAGATGCTCTACGCCGCCGGGCGCCTTGAAGACGTCAACGCCGGCTGGTTCGGCGCCTGGTACTCCGGCGGACCGGGGTTCATGTACGGCGGCCACAACCGGGAAGGGCTGGCCAACGCCCAAGGGCTCTACGACATCCACGGCGGCGGCCTCGGGGCGAGGCCGGACCGGGACGGCGTAGACACCGGGGGCCACATGAACATCCCCTCCGGAGGCATCTCCGACATAGAGCGCATCGAGATGCAGTACCCGTTCATTTACTTGGCGCGAAGGCACGTGAAGGACGGCTCGGGCTTCGGCAGGCATCGCGGCGGATACGGCAGCGAGCGCCTGCTGTTCGTCTACGGCTCCACCGATGTGACCGCCAACTACCGCCCCTACGGCGCCGTGCCCAACGGCTTCGGCCTCTTCGGCGGCTATCCCGCGGGCTTCGGCGGCAACCGGGCGCTCTATCGCACCGACGACCTGTTGCAACGCCTGCGCGATGGCGCCTACCCCACCGGCGCCGACGAGTTGGAGGGCCTCGACTGGTGCCGGCTGGACCTGCCCGAGGGCTTCCGGCCGCGGGTTTCCATCCCCGAGCTGTCGTTCATCACCGACGTCACCCAGAGCGGCGGCGGCTTCGGCGACCCGCTGGAGCGGAGCCCCGCGCAGGTAGAGGGCGACGTCCGGACCGGCCGCACGAGTCCCGACGTGGCCGACCGGATCTTCGGCGTGAGGCTCGACCGCGCCGGCGGCGTGGACGTCGCCGCCACCGCGGAGCGGCGCAGGGAGCTTCGGACGGCGCGCCTGGCAAGGGGGTCCCGGCCCGATACACCGACAAACGCCGGTAACGGCAGCCCCGACGGGACAGACGCCACGGACGCCGACGGCGAGGTCCTGCTGCACCTCCACGAGTACCTCGACCTCGTCCGCACCGGCGGCCGCCTGTTGGTGCGATGCCGCAAGTGCGCCCACGCGTTCTGCAACGGCGGCGAGAACTACAAGCACGCCGCGGTCGAGATCACCATGGACCTCGAAGAGCTGGCGGGCGGGCGCGTCCCATCGGGTGAACCCTACCGGGGCGTGCTGCTGGGCTATGTCTGCCCCGGATGCGCCACGCTGCTCCAGGTCGACGTCTTCTGCCCGACCCGGGACGACCAGCGACCCCTCTGGGACATCCAGCTCGACTGCTCGGGGCTCGACTGAGCTCAAATTGCAAACCACCGTGCTCCTGTGATAACCCCGCGGGTGTGCATGGACAGGGATGTGAGACGCGCGTATCGCGCACGGCCGAGTGACTGGGGTTTGGCAAGTTTGCCACGGAGGTGAGCCATGTGGAGAAGAACGAGTTTGCCGAGGTCCTTCAGGATATCGGTGGCGGCCGCGGCCGCGATGCTTCTGTGCCTGGTGGCGGGCTCCAACGCCGGCGCCCAGAAGCTGCCGGCCAAGATCACCTGGATCGTCCCCTTCGGGCTCGGGGGCGGCACCGGGACGTCGGCGCTGCTGCTGGCGCCGAAGCTGCAGAAGAAGCTTGAAGGCAACGGCGTCAAGGAAGTCAAGGCGGTGAGCCTGCCGGGGGCCGGCGGCACCGTGGGGACGAAGAAACTGTTCACCTCGCCGGCGGACGGGAGCGTCATCGGCAGCATGCTGCCGGCGGGCGGGCTGGCGCAATCCGCCACCCGGGACGTGGGCTTCGACCTTTCCAAGTTCACCTATCTGGCCAAGATCACGACGGCGCCCCGGTTTCTGTTCGTGAAAGGGGACTCCCCCATCAAATCGCTCGACGCCCTGATCGCGGAAGGCAAGAAGCGCCCGCTGAAGGTCTCGTCGGTGGGTCCCGCCTCGGCCGGCTCCTTCGTGCTGGCCAACATCATCGACAAGACGGGCATCCAGGTGAAGGACGTCACCGGGTACAAGAGCGGGCGTTCGCTGGTGGTGGCGGTGGCACGGGGCGACGTGGACACCACCATCAAGACCACCGGCGGCGTGATCACCTTCATCAAGTCCGGAGAGGTCCGCGGACTGGTCCAGCTCTCTTCGGAGAAGGACAAGGATCCGTTCTTCCCTGACGTGCCTTCGGCGGAGAGCCTCGGCCGCAAGGACCTCATGGCGGGCGGCATCCTGTACATACTCGTGGCCGCGCCGCCCAAGGTACCGCAGGCCGTGGCGGACGTGCTGAGGAACGCCGTGCACCAGGTCATCCTCGAGTCCAAGGCGGAGCTAGAGAGCAAGGCCCAGGTCATCCATTCCCCGGCCACCGGCAAGGAGACGGCCATGCTCGTCAACAACCTGATCAAGGACTACGCGAACCTGATCGCTCTCTACAAAGCGCAGCAGAAGAAGTAGGCTTACGGCCTGCTACCGCACCGTCCGGCCTGGAATGATTCGCGGAACGTCCCTTCCGCGGTCACCCGGGCCGGTCCTTTACGCACCGAAAGAGACGACTCGTGATTGAGGCCATCGGTGTAGCGCTCGTCAACGTTTTCGGGTTTCCCAACGTCCTCGTGGTGCTGTTCGGCACCACGGTGAGCATGCTCTTCGGAGCGCTCCCCGGCCTGGGCGGCATCGTCATCCTGACGCTGTCGCTGCCCATCATCATGGCGCTGGAGCCGGCGCTGGCCATGATGGTCTTCGCCGCCTCCATCGGCGGCATCACCTTCGGCGGGTCCGTCTCCGCCATCCTTCTCAACGTTCCCGGCACCGTGGCCAACATCGCCACGGTCTTCGACGGCCACCCGCTGGCGCGGCAGGGACGCGCCGGGTACGCGTTGGCCATCTCCGCGACGGCGTCGGCCCTGGGCTCGGTGTTCGGCTACCTGATCTTTCTGCTGCTGCTGCCGGTGGTGCGCTCCGTCGTGTTCTCCTTCGGCCCCCCGGAGTTCTTTCTCATGGCCCTGCTGGGCATCAGCCTGATCGCGTCGCTGACCCAGAAGGAGCCGATCAAGGGACTCATCTCCGCGGGGCTGGGATTCCTGGTGGCCTTCATCGGATACTCTCCCATCACCGGCGACGAGAGGTTCACCTTCGGCTACCTGTACCTCTGGGACGGGGTCCACACCGGAGTCATCGCCATCGGCATCTTCGCCGTCTCCGAGATGTTCTTCCTGGCCGTCAAGGGCGAGGAGCTGGTGCAGCAGACCGAGGTGGTCCGCCCCACGGCTCGCGACGTGTTCGACGGCATCCGCTTCGTATTGGCCAACTCGTTCCTGCTGCTCCGGAGCGCGGTCATCGGCTGCGTGGTGGGCATCATCCCCGGCGTCGGCGCCAACGTGGCGGCCTTCCTGGCCTACGCCCAGGCCCAGGCCACCTCGCCCAACCGCGCCGATTTCGGCCGCGGCGCGCCGGAAGGCGTGCTTGCCCCGGAGGCGTCCAACGACGCCAAGGACGGCGGCGCGCTGCTGCCCACGGTGGCCTTCGGCATCCCCGGAAGCGCGCCCCACGCCATCCTGCTGGTGGGGCTGCTGCTGCTCGGGCTGAACCCGGGCAAGGAGTTGCTCACCACCCACCAGGCCACGGTGTTCACCCTGGTGCTGGCGCTGATCGCCGCCAACGTGTGGACATCCATCCTGGGCCTGCTCTTCGCCAACCACCTGGTCAAGATCACGCGGATCCGGATATCGCTGATCATCCCCATCGTCCTCGTCATCAGCTTCGTAGGCGCCTTCGTGCTGCGGAACAACCTCCTGGATGCGTTCGCGGTGCTGGTGTTCGGGTTCATCGGCTACGGCATGAAGAAGTACAGCTACTCCTTCATCACCTTCATCCTCGCCTACGTGTTGGGAGAAATCGCCGAGGTCTCGCTGTTCCAGACGCTGCTGATCTCGGACACGGGGTTCCTGATCTTCGTCACCCGTCCCGTCTCGCTGGTGCTGACCCTGCTCATCCTGGCGGCCCTGGGCCTGCCGCTGGTGACGCCCATCAAGCGGGCGTGGCAGGGGCGGCGGCTCCCCGAGGCGCCGTAGCCGCCCATGACCTTCTACGCCGACCTGCACGTCCACTCCCGGTTCTCCCGCGCCACCAGCCGGAACTGCGACCTGGAGCACCTGGCCATCTGGGCCCGAAAGAAGGGCATCGGCGTCGTCGGCACCGGCGATTTCACCCATCCGGCGTGGCGCGCGGAGCTGAAGGAAAAGCTCGTCCCCGCGGAGCCCGGGCTGTTCCGGCTGCGCCCGGACCTCGAGCGGGCCGTGGAGGGACAACTCCCGCCGGCCTGCGCCGGCAGCCTTGCGCCGGTGCGGTTCATGCTGTCGGTGGAGATCTCCACCATCTACAAGAAGGGCGAGAAGACCCGGAAGATACACCACTTGGTCTACTGTCCGGACTTCGACTCTGCGGACCGGCTGGTGGCCGGCCTGTCGAAGATCGGAAACCTGCACTCCGACGGACGGCCGATCCTGGGGCTGGACTCCCGGCATCTGCTGGAGATGACGCTGGAGTCGAGCCCGGGCTCGTACCTGGTGCCGGCTCACGTGTGGACCCCGTGGTTCGCCGCGCTGGGCTCCAAGTCCGGTTTCGACGCCGTGGACCACTGCTACGGGGACCTGTCGCCGCACATCTTCGCGGTGGAGACCGGCCTCTCGTCCGACCCGCCCATGAACTGGCGGGTGTCATCCCTGGACCGCTTCCGGCTCATGTCCAACTCCGACGCCCACTCGCCCGAGAAGCTGGGCCGCGAGGTGTGCGTGTTCCACACCGACATGGACTACTTCGCCCTCCGCTGGGCGCTGGAGACGGGGGAGGGGTACGGAGGGACGCTGGAGTTCTTTCCCGAAGAGGGCAAGTACCACCTGGACGGCCACCGCAACTGCAACGTCCGCCTGGAGCCGGACGAGACCCGCAGGCGGGACGGCCGCTGCCCGGCGTGCGGCAAGCCCCTGACCGTCGGCGTCATGCACCGGGTCGAGGACCTGGCCGACCGGGCGCAGGACGCGGCGCCGCCGGACACCGCCGGGGACGCTCAGGCGCTGATCCCGCTGCCGGAGATCCTGGGGGAGATCCTCCGGGTGGGCCCCAAGAGCAAGCGGGTGGCCCAGGACTACGAAGGGCTGCTGGCCCGGCTCGGACCGGAGCTCCAACTTCTGAACGCGCTGCCGCTGGAGGATATCGAGCCGGCGGCGTCGTCCCTGGTGGCGGAGGCGTTGGCGCGTCTGCGCCGGCGGGAGGTGATCCGGGAAGCCGGCTACGACGGCGTCTACGGCACCATCCGCCTGTTCCGGGACGGGGAGCTCGAGGGCAGGAGCCGGGGGGCTTCACTATTCGGAGAGGCAACAGCGACCGTCGCGGCGGGTCAGTCCCCACCGGCCGGACCGCGCCACGGCTTGGCGAGCGCCCCTCGGGAAGAGTCCGGCCCGGAGCCGGCGCCGCGGGATTCCGTGCCTGCGCCCCACCCGGCGCGGGAAGAGGAACCATCGGAGCAACTTTCGCTGCCGGTAGCGCTCTCGCGCGATCTCCTGGCCGGGCTGGACGATGACCAGCGCCGGGCCGCGGAGATCGTGGACGGCCCCTTGCTCATCGTGGCCGGACCCGGCTCGGGGAAGACCCGGACCCTCACCCACCGCCTCGCCCATCTGATCGCGAGCCGCCACGCCGAGGCGGCGGGGTGTCTGGCCGTGACCTTCACCCGCCGGGCGGCGGACGAGATGCGGGATCGTCTGCGGGCGCTGCTGCCGGACGCTTGGGCGGACATCCCGCTGCACACCTTCCATTCCCTGGGGCTGGGCATCCTCCGGGAGCACTGGAACGCCGCCGGGCTGCAGCGCGGCTTCCGGGTGGCGCCCGAAGCCGAGCGGCTCCGGTTGCTGCGGGACGCCCTCAAGATCTCCGAGCGGCAGGCCCGTGCCGGGCTGTCGGCCATCTCCCAGGCCAAACGCACCGGCGCGCCGCCGGCCGATGAAAAGCTCGGCCGGGCATGGGAGGCCTACCGGCGCGAGATGGAGGCCCGCAACCAATGCGACTTCGACGACCTCGTCATCCGGGCCGCGGACGCCCTGGAAGCGGACCCCGAGATCCGCGACGCGGTGCGGCGGCGGTATCCCCACGTGTGCATCGACGAGTACCAGGACGTGGACGAGCAGCAGGTCCGGCTGATCCGGCTGCTGGCGCCTCCCGACGGCAACATCTGCGCCATCGGCGATCCCGACCAGTCCATCTACGGCTTCCGGGGCGCGGACCCGCGCTTCTTCGCCGGGTTTACGGAGGACTTTCAGGGCGCCCGGGTGGTGCGCCTCGGCCGCAACTACCGTTCCGACGCCAACATCGTCACCCTCTCCTCCCAGGTCATGGCCGCGGCGCCCTCGGCGGCGCCGTCCATCCCGGTGCTCGACGACGCCTCCAACCGCGTGACGCTGCACGAGGCCCGGAGCGAGAAGGCCGAGGCGGAATTCATCGTCCAGTCGCTGGAGGAAGCCCTGGGCGGCCACAGCTTCTTCTCCATCGACAGCGGCCGCACCGCCGCCGGGCAGGGACACGACTTCTCGTTCTCGGACTTCGCCGTGCTCTACCGCACCGAGGCCCAGGCCGGTCCCGCGGTGGAGGCGCTGCAGCGCTCCGGCATGCCCTTCCAGCAGCGCTCCCACGACCCCCTGCTGTCCCATCCCGGGGTGGCCGCGCTGGTGGAAGCCCTGGAACGCTCGCCCGGCTCGGGCGCCTTGCGGCAACGCCTGGAAGCCGCCTGCGGCGAGGACGCGTCCCCGGCGGAGGAAACGGCCGAGGCCCTGGAGCTCCTGAAACCTCTGGCCGCCGCCTGCGGCGACGACCTCCACCGCTTCCTGTCCGAACTCTCCCTCGGCACCCAGGTGGACGCTTGGGATCCCCGGGCCGACCGCATCTCGCTGCTGACCCTCCACGCCGCCAAGGGCCTCGAGTTCCCGGTGGTCTTCATCGTCGGCTGCGAGGATGGCCTGCTGCCCCTGAGCTGGGGAGGAGCCGGCCCCGAGGACCCGGACGAGGAACGCCGGCTCTTCTACGTCGGCGTCACCCGCGCAAGAACGAAGCTCTACCTTTGCCGAGCCCGCAAGCGCCGCTGGCGCGGAAAGGTCCGCGACATGGCGCCCTCCCCCTACCTCGCCGACATCGAAGAGCGGCTGCTGGAGCAGAGCCGGTCGAGGCGCCCCGGGCGGCGGGACCAGAAGCCGGACAGCCAGTTGGACTTGTTTTCGTAGGCACCCAACCACAGGTTCGCGAGGGGGACTCCGCTTGACACTACGTTCCGCCTTGCGTTACGCTTGAAGATGATCAAGAGCTTCGCCGACAAGCGGACCGCGGCTGTGTTCGCACCGATTACCACTGAGGGGGGCAGCGAGCATGACCATCAAGCGCGAAGACGTCGATCGGCAAATGGTCGATTTCTCGGATGTGGCTACCGGGCGGCGGTTGCCGCCAGTCCATCCGGGCGAAGTTCTGCGGGAAGAGTACCTGAAGCCGCTGGCGCTCAGCGTATACCGGCTCGCCCAGGAGCTAAAAATTCCCCGACCTCGGCTGAACGATATCGTTCTCGGACGGCGCGCCGTCACCATCGATACCGCCCTGCGTCTCGGACGCTATTTCGGCACCACTCCGGAGTTCTGGATCAATCTTCAGACCCGGCACGATCTGGATACCGCGGAGGCCACGTTGCGCCTTGAAGTCGAACGGGAGATAACACCGCGTGCCGCGGGCACGGACGCCGTGCCCATCAGCCACGCAGGGCCAGTATGAACTCCACGTTCATTTCCAGTTCATTTCTGATCCGCTGCCTGTAGCCTGCCGTTTTTCGTTTCCGCTTCAACTCCAGTCGTTTCGCGTCCGGTGGATCATGATCCCCCTCAGGTGAGCGGGATCATGATGTGCTCCCGGTAGGGGGGGCGTTCGCACAAGCGCGCGTACCAGGCCTCCACGTTGGGCATGGAGGGGCGGTCGATGGCCATGTTGAACCAGCGGTAGGCCCAGATGCCGGCGGGGATGTCGCCGATGCTGAAGGAGTCGCCGGCGAGGTAGCTCTGGCCTTCGAGGTAGCGCTCGACGATCTGCCACTTGGGCACGGCCGCGGCCACTGCCTTCTCGATGGCGGCGGGGTCGCGCTCGGCCTCGGGGGTGCGGACGATGCCGAAGAAGATCGGCACCAGGAACGCGTTCATGGTGGTCAACTGCCAGTCCATCCAGCGGTTGGCGTTGCCCCGCCCCTCGGGAGTGCCGGGCAGGAGCCGGCCGCCATTGTACTTGTTGACCAAGTAGCGGACGATGCTGTTGGACTCCCACAGGACGAAGCCGCCGTCCTCGATGGTGGGGACCACGCCGTTGGGGTTCAGGCTCAGGTAGGGCTCCTCCCTGTTGCCGCCGAACTCTCCCGCCAGATCGATCCGCTCGAACGGGATCTCCAGCTCTCCGCAGCACCACAAAACCTTCTGCACGTTGGACGAGGTCTTTCTTCCCCAGATTTTCAGCAACTCACACACCTCCATGAGAAAATTTGGATCCAACGGGGCGGCGTAGAGCAGACAACCCGCCGGACTCGGACCGAAATCTACTACGAAACAGGCAAAAGGGTCCAGACACCCCCTTGACTGTGGCGAAATCGTGCTTAGATTCGCGCTCAAATCCTATCATTTCACTCTTAAAGGGAGGTTCTTATGGCGGCAAAAGTGAAGCCTTTGCACGACAGGATCATCGTCAAGAGGCTCGAAGAGGAGGAGAAGACGGCCGGGGGCATCATCATCCCCGACGCGGCGAAGGAAAAGCCGCAGGAGGGCATGGTCGTCGCGGTCGGCTCGGGCAAGCGCGAGGACGGCAAGGTGTTGGCCCTCGACGTCAAGACCGGCGACAAGGTCCTGTTCGGGAAGTATTCCGGCACCGAGATCGAGCTGGACGGAGAAGAGCATCTCATCATGCGGGAAGACGATATCCTGGGAATCGTCGAATAAGGAGGTACGGCGAACATGGCTGCAAAGGACGTAAGATTCAGTGAGGAGGCGAGGGCCAAGGTCCTGAAAGGGGTCAAGATCCTCGCGGACACCGTAACCTGCACCCTGGGCCCCAAGGGCCGCAACGTGGTGCTGGAAAAATCCTGGGGCGCCCCCAACGTGACCAAGGACGGCGTCACCGTCGCCAAGGAGATCGAGCTCGAGGACAAGTTCGAGAACATGGGCGCCCAGATGGTCAAGGAGGTCGCAAGCAAGACTTCGGACGTGGCGGGCGACGGCACCACCACGGCCACGGTGCTTTCCCGGGCCATCTTCACCGAGGGCCTGAAGATCGTCGCCGCCGGCCATGACCCCATGGCGGTGAAGCGGGGCATCGACAAGGCGGTGGAGAAGGTCGTGTCCGAACTCCAGAAGCTGTCCAAGTCGACCCGGGACCGCTCCGAGATCGCCCAGGTCGGCAGCATTTCCGCCAACAACGACAAGACCATCGGCGAGATCCTGGCGGACGCCATGGACAAGGTCGGCAAGGAAGGCGTCATCACGGTGGAAGAGGCCAAGGGCCTGGAGACCACGCTGGAGCTGGTGGAAGGCATGCGTTTCGACCGCGGCTACCTCTCCCCCTACTTCGTCACCGACCCCGAGCGCATGGAAGGGGTGCTGGACGAGCCCTACATCCTGATCCACGAGAAGAAGATCTCCAACATGAAGGACCTGCTGCCGGTGCTGGAGAACATCGCCAAGAGCGGCAAGCCGCTGCTGATCATCGCCGAGGACGTGGAGGGCGAAGCCCTGGCGACCCTGGTGGTCAACAAGATCCGCGGCACCTTCAAGTGCATCGCCGTCAAGGCCCCGGGCTTCGGCGACCGCCGCAAGGCCATGCTCGAGGACCTCGCGATCCTCACCAACGGCCGCATGATCGCCGAGGAACTTGGCATCAAGCTCGAGAACGTGACCCTCGACGATCTCGGGACGTGCAAGAAGATCATCGTCGACAAGGAAAACACCACCGTCGTCGAAGGCGCCGGCGGCAAGGCCGACATCGAGGGCCGCATCAAGCAGATCCGGGCGCAGATCGAGGAGACCACCTCGGACTACGACCGCGAGAAGCTGCAGGAGCGGCTGGCCAAGCTGGCCGGCGGCGTGGCCGTGGTCCAGGTGGGAGCCGCCACCGAGATCGAGATGAAGGAGAAGAAGGCCCGGGTCGAGGATGCACTGCACTCCACCCGCGCGGCCGTCGAGGAAGGCATCGTACCGGGCGGCGGCGTGGCCCTGATCCGGGCTGCCGCCAAATTGAAGGACCTCGAGGTCAACGAGAACGAGTCCTTCGGCGTCCGGATCGTCCATCGCGCCGCGGAAGAGCCCGCCCGCTGGATCGCTTCCAACGCCGGAGCAGATGCCTCCGTGATCGTCGACGCCATCAAGAAGGGCGAGGGCGCCCACGGATACAACGCCGCCAAGGGCGAGTTCGAGGACCTCATCCAGGCCGGGATCCTGGATCCCACCAAGGTGGTGCGCTCGGCGCTGCAGAACGCCGCGTCCGTGGCCGGCCTGCTGATCACCACCGAGGCCATGATCACCGACAAGCCGGAGAAAAAGCAGCCCGCTGCCCCGGCCATGCCGGAAGACTACTAGGATCGGCGGGGCCCACTCGGAGCCCGCGACAGACAAAAGGGGGAGGACCTGCGTCCTCCCCCTTTTTGTTCGGAAGTCGGTGGCGTTACGACTCGTAGCCGAACGCCCGGAGCGATGCGAACATGACCTCCGTGTCCGGCTCGCCGCCGAACCAGGTGCGGAAGGATGCGGCGCCTTGGTGCACCAGCATGCCGATGCCCTCCACCGTTCGGCACCCCCGCCGCCTTGCCTCTCCGAGCAGCACGGTCTCCCGGGGCTGGTAGACGATATCGTAGACGGCGTGGCGCGGCTCGAGCAGCGCAGCGTCGATGGGACACCCCTGAACGTCCGGTGCCATGCCGGCGGAGGTGCAGTTGATGACGAGGTCGGCTCCGCTTCCGAGGACGGCGAACTCGGCCGGCGTGCCGGAGCGGACGGCGGTGCCGGCGGCGCTGTTTGCGGCGATGTCCCGTGCCAGCCTGCCGGTCTTTTCCGGGTCCCGGCCCAGTATGTTGAGCTCGGGAAGGTGGAAGGCATCCTGTCCGCCGCCCGCGCCGGCGCAACGGCCCCGTGCCAGCACGAAGGCCAGCGCCCGGGCCGCGCCGCCGGTTCCCAGCACCGTGACCCTTTTGCCGTCCAACTCGATCCCTGCCTGACGAAGGTTCAGCACGGCGCCCGTGGCGTCGGTGGTGGTCCCCACCAGCCGGTGGCCTTCCCAGTAGAGCGTGTTGACGCTTCCGGTGAAGCGGGACTCCTCACTCAACCCGTCGAGATGCTCGATGACCGCCTGCTTGTGCGGGATGGTGACGTTGGCGCCGAGAAAACCCATGCCGCGGAGGCCGGCGATGACCTCGCCCAGAGCCTCGGGCGGGCACGGCAAGGGAACGTAGCAAGCGTTCAGGCCCGCCGCCTGGATGGCGGCGTTGTGCATCACCGGCGACATGGAATGCTCCACCGGCCATCCCAGAACACCCAGAAGCTTGGTGGTTCCGTCGATCATGATTCCCGCGGGGTGTCGCCGGTCGGCAGCCGGAACAGCGTCCGGGTGTTGCGGCTGGTGGCCTCGGCGACTTCTTCAACGCCGATACCACGGGCCTGGGCCAGGGTCTCGGCCACGTAGCGGACGTAGGCGGGCTCGTTGCGCCGCCCGCGCTTGGGCACGGGGGCCAGGAACGGCGCGTCGGTCTCGATGAGCAGCCGGTCCAGGGGCGCCCAGCGGGCGACGTCCCGCAAGCCTTCGGCGTTCTTGAAGGTGACGATGCCCGAGAACGACAGGTAGAAGCCGAGGTCGAGGAACGAGCGGGCGGCCGCCGCGTCGCTCGTGAAGCAATGGATCACCCCCTCCAGCTTTCCGCCGCCGCGGTTTCGAATCGTCTCCGCCACCTCCCGGTCCGATTCCCGGTTGTGGACCACGATGGGCAGCCGCGTCTCCACGGCCAGGCCGGCGAAGCGGTCGAACATCTCCCTTTGGATGTCCCGGGGCGAGTTGTCGTAGTGGAAGTCGAGGCCGGTCTCGCCGATGGCGACGACTTTGGGATGCCCGGCGAGGCCGCGCAGCCGGTCCATGTCTTCCGGGGCCACGTCCTTGGCATCATGAGGGTGCATGCCCACGGTGGCGTAGAGCCCCGGGTGTTGTTCCGCCAGTCTCACCGCCGCGTCGTTGGTGGAGAGGTCCCCGGCGCCTCCGACGACGATCAAGGTGTCGACGCCGGCTTCCCTGGCCCGGGCCAGCACCTCGTGGCGGTCCTCGTCGAACTCCTCGGTCTGGATGTGGCAGTGGGTGTCGATGAGAGGTGGACGGCCGGTATTCATGTGACTCATCTCGAAGATGTGGAGGGTTGCGAGTTCGGCGTTTCTTCCGGCAGCACTGCTTCTGGATTCCCGCTTTCGCGGGAATGACGGGGAGGCGGGAATCACTCTGCGTCGGTTTCCGTCTCCTCGATCCGTGGGAAGAGGATCTCGGGCGGCTGGACCTGGTGCCCCTCGGGGAAGGAGCCGCCCCACTCAGCCTTGAGCGTGTCACTGGCGGGAAGTCCCAGGAGCCTTCGCACCGCGGCGCCGGTCTCCGGGAGAAAAGGCGCCAGCAGTTCGCCGGTAAGCCGTACGCTCTCCAGCACATGGTGCAGGATCTCGCCCACCCGCCCTTTCTGATCCGGGTCCTTCACGAGGGTGAACGGCGCCGTCTGCACGATGTACTGGTTGGTCTTGTCCAACGCCACGAAAATCGATTCCAGCGCCCGGTGGAAGGCCATCTCCTCCATGTGCCGGTCCACGTTTTCCGCCGCCGCCATGAAGGCTTCCTTCAACTCCCGGTCCTCGGGCCGGGCGCCGTCGCCCGCGGGCTGCACCATGCCGCCGAAATACCGTTTCTGCATGGCCAGCACGCGGCTCACGAGGTTGCCGAAATTGTTGGCCAGGTCAGCGTTGACGCGGTTCACGAACGCTTCCATGGAGAAGGTCGCGTCCTGGCCGAACACCATCTCCCGCAACAGGTAGTAGCGGAACGCGTCCATGCCGTAGCGTTCCTTCATGTCCAGGGGGCGGATGACGTTGCCCAGGCTCTTGGACATCTTGCCCTTGTCCATGATCCAGTAGCCGTGGACGTTGAGCCGGTGGTAGAGCGGCAGCCCCGCGGCCATGAGCATGGTGGGCCAGAACACGGCGTGGGGCTTGAGGATGTCCTTGGCGATGAGGTGGTTGCAGCAGGGCCAGTAGGCGTCGAAGAAATCCGCGCCCTTGTGTTCCAGCGCGCTCACGTAGTTGATGAGCGCGTCGAACCACACGTAGGTGACGTAGTCCCCGTCGAAGGGCAACGGGATACCCCACTGCAGCCGGCTCTTGGGCCGGGAGATGCACAGGTCTTCCAGCGGCTCGCGCAGGAGCGAAAGCACCTCCGCGCGATACCGCTGCGGAGTGACGAAATCGGGGTTCTCGTTGAGGTGCTCGATCAGGCGGTCCTGGTACTTGCCCATGCGGAAGAAGTAGTTCTTCTCCTCGATGTAGGCGGCCTCGGTCTGGTGGTCCGGGCACTTGCCGTCCTGCAGCTCCTTCTCGGTGTAGAAGCGCTCGCAGCCGTAGCAGTAGAACCCGCCGTACTCGCCGAAATAGATGTCGCCGGCGTCGTGGATGTGCTGCAGGATCCGGCTCACCGTGGCCTTGTGGTAGTCGTCGGTGGTGCGGATGAAATGGTCGTAGGCGATGCCGCAGGTGTCCCAGGTGGAGCGGAACAGCCCGCTGATCCGGTCCGCGTAGGCCTTGGGGTCGATGTTGTCCGCGGCCGCCGTCTGGGCGATCTTGTCGCCGTGCTCGTCGGTGCCGGTGAGAAAATACGCGTCCCTGCCGCGCATGCGGTGGTAGCGCTTCAGCGTGTCCGCGATGATGGTCGTGTAGGTGTGGCCGAGGTGCGGCTGGGCGTTCACGTAGTAGATCGGGGTGGTGAAGTATATGCGGTCCATGGCGGTCTGACGATCCTTTTCAAGCGAGTAGTCTGGGAATGAAGCCTTCCAGCACCATGCGCCGGTTGAAATTCCGGTGAATGGCCCGGGTGGCGTTGTCGATCTCGACCAGAGCCTCCGTGGATTGCGTCACCCGCCGTTCCGCGGCGGCGCGCCGGAGCGGCTCCAGCAGGTCCCGGTTGTAGATCGCCGAGGGGGAGCCGGTTACCTGGAGCACCATGATATCGCGCAACCATCCCTTGACCCATTCCAGGAATCGCAGCGTCTTCTCCCGGTCGGCGCCCATCTCCTCGGCCAGCGCCGTGATCCCGCGCATGTCGCCGGATGCCAGACCAGCCAGCCGGCGGAAGCATACCTGCCTCTCCTCCAGCATCCCTTCATCGTCGCCGGCCAGCGCCCTGCCCAAGCTGCCGTAGCCCAGGGCGGCCAGCAGCAGTGCCCGTTCCTCGGGGACTTCCTTGCGCCGCGCCACCGCCACCGCCGCCTGCTCCACCGTCAGCGGGGAGAACCGGAGCCGGAGACAGCGGGACAGCACCGTGGGCAGGACCCCGCCGGTGCTGTCGGCGACGAGGATCAGCAGGGACTCGCCGGGGGGCTCCTCCAGCGTCTTGAGCAGCGCGTTCTGGGCATGGAGGTTCATGCGCGTCAACGGGTCGACGACGGCGATCTTCTTCTTGCCGCTGAAGCGGTGCAGGGCCAGGTCCCGCTGCAGCCCCCTCACCTGCTCGATGGCGATGTCCCGCTTGCCCTTGCGCTGTTCCAGCCAGTGCACATCCGGGTGGTTGCGGTCGTCGACACAACGGCAGCTCGCGCACTCGCCGCAGCCGTCTCCGGCCCCTTCCGGGCATTGGACCGCCGCTGCCAGCGCGGTGGCCACGGCGCGCTTGCCGGTTCCTTCCGGGCCCACGAAGAGGTAGGCGTGATGCAGCCGGTCGCGCTGGACGGCCCGCCGCAGCAGCTCGATCTGGCCCTGGTGGCCGACGATGTCCTGAAACCTCGGCATCGTGCTCTTGGCCTTATGCCCCGCCGGCCCCCGCGCCCAGCCGCTCGGCGACGACCCGCCGGACCTGCTCCTGGGTGGCCTCCACCGGACCGTCGGAACGGACCACCACGCAACGTGAAGGCTCGGCCTCCGCGAGCTCCCGGAAGCCCTCGCGCACCCGGCTGTGGAACGCCGCGCCCTCGGCCTCGAAACGGTCTTCCCTCACCGCCTGCCGGTCCATCCGCTCCGCGGCCCGGGCCAGCGCCGCCTCCACCGGACAGTCCAGGATGATGGTGAGCTCCGGCATGGTGCCGCCCGTCGCCACGAGATTCAACCGGCGCAACAGCTCCAGGTCCATGCCGCGCCCGTAACCCTGGTATGCCAGGGTCGAGTCGGCGTAGCGGTCGGACATCACGAGCCTGCCCTGCTCGAAGGCCGGTCGGACCACCTCGCGCACGTGCTGAGCCCGGTCAGCCAGGACCAGGAAGAGCTCGGTCTCGTCGGACAGGGAGTCCGGGCCGCCCTCCACCAGAAGCCGTCTGATCTCCTTGCCCATCCGGGTGTCGCCCGGTTCCCGGGTAATCAGGGGAGCTACCCCGCGGGTATCCAGATACTCGCCGAGCAACCTGATGTGCCGGGTCTTTCCCGACCCGTCACCTCCCTCGATGGTCACAAAACGCAACATTCGAACCCGCGGTGGTCAACGGCTGCCCCGCCCGATCGAGGCGGGCTCGCAGCATGGACAGGATATTACACGAGAATGGGACGGCTGCCCAACCGGACGGCTGCGCAGCCGGCGCCGTCCGGCCGCCGGGGGGAGAACCCGTATTGCAAGGCGGCCCTTTGTTCTGATACGGCTGGTCCGGGCGGCAGCGTAGAGGCGACGCTCCCACCGGGGGCGTCCTCAACAAGAGAGGGCTCCATGCGCGGGACCACGCCGAGACGAATGCAGGGGATGGCCGACCCGGTGCTGGCCTCCATGGTCCATGACATGGGAATGGAGGAGGTGCCCCACTACGCCAGTCGTTCCGGGAAGGTGGTCGCCTATACGCAACGCTGGACGGAGAACGCCAAGTTCCGGGACGGTCCGGTGAACCCGCAACGGGTGGAAGTAACGGACCGGTCCGCCATGACCGCGCGGATCAAGGCGAAGGCGCGGGAACTGGGCGCCGACCTGGTGGGGATCTGCCGGCTCACTCCCAGCATGGTCGACCTGGGGAAGGAGGTCCCCCACGAGTTCGTGATCGCCGCCTGCATCACCGAGGACTACCACAAGGTGCTGGAAGGAGCGGACGCGGTGGAGGAGGAGGCCATGCGGGTCTACGCGGCGTGCTCCGACCTGTCCACCGAACTGGCGGCGTACATCCGCGACCTGGGATATCCGGCCTGGGCTCATCACAACGGCGTCCGGGAAGTCCAGGCCATACCGGTCTTCTACCAGGTGGGGTTCGGCGAGTTGGGCCGGCACGGGAGCCTCATCAACGAGAAGTACGGCGCCGACTTCAGGCCCGGGATGGTCACCACCGACCTGCCCCTGGACGTGGACGAGCCGCGGGAGTTCGGCGTCCAGGACTTCTGCATGAACTGCAACGTCTGCATGCGGAACTGCCCGGGCGACGCCATCCCCGAGGACTACGTGGTCACCGACGGCATCAAGCGCTGGTTGATCGACCTGGAGAAGTGCTACCCCTACTCCCGCCTGCGCGACGAGTACTGCCACCTGTGCGTGGACGTCTGCCCCTACAACGTCCGCAGCCACCGCACCACCTTCAAGACCTTCATGAAGGAGCGCAAGCGGGCGGGCTACAAGACCCCCAAGTACTGAGGCACCGAGGCACGGCGTGGGCAAGTTCTACCTTCAGGAGCGCCGGCCCGACGGCGAGGTCAGCACGGTGGGGCTGTTCTACTCGCGCGAAGAAGCGGAGGAGGTCATCGCCGAGCTCCGGGAACTGCCGGACAAGCAGGGCTGCGAATACGTCCTGGTCCGGCCTCCCGAGTAGTCCGGAAGGCCCTGATGCCGGCAGTCTCTGACCGCCGGGACGGTCTCGCGGCCGTCATCGCCGGCGGCGAAGTCACAATCCCAGGTTGGCGGGGGTCACGACCGAGCGTAGCGTGTGTGTGCGGTACCCGCCGTTCGACGGGTAGCGCGGGTCCCGTTTGCCCGTCCTCGCCGTCACGGTAACGCGGATTCGCCGTATCTCGGCCGCAACCGTGGTGGCGTTGCCCGCGGCGCCGAGGTGCTCCACCGTGAAGTCCTGGACGTCTTCCGCAACCGGCTGGCCGCCGCCCCCGGTGTCGCGCTTGAGCTGCAGGCGGGCGGGGTCGTGGAAATAGACTACCCGCTCGTTGGCGTCGGACACGTCCCCGTCGCCGTTGTGGTCGGCCGTGATGATGAGCCGGTCGGGATGGTGGAAGAGTCCCGCGAGCCCGGACCCCGCCGGGTCGTACCCCGCCGTCCGCGCCTCCCGGATCACCAGGGACATGGCCGCGCGGGCGGTCTGTTGCATGGCGTTGAGCTGTTCCTGGAGATCGTAGGCGGTGATCTGGCCGGTAAAGCTCGTGGCCGCCGCCGCCAACAGGATTCCCTGGATCGACAGCACCACCAGCAGCTCGATCAGCGTGAATCCCCGATCCTGGCGCTTGTCCGTTTTACGCGAAATCACCGGGCCAGAATTGTTCGGAGGACTGCCGAGCGCGCGTCCCGGCGCCAGTACACCGTCACCGTGACCGTGCTCAAGCCGGCTTCGGGGGCATCTTGGCGGACATCGGTGACCCGCCTGTAGGAAGGGAAGCCGGGTATCGTCCCGTAGTCCTCGGTGGCCGTGAGCGGGCTTCCTCCGGCGAGGCCCTTGAGGCCTTCGATCCGGTCCTGCGCCAGCAGCGTGGCCACCCCGTGATGCCGGCTCGCGCGGTTCCCCTCCATGACCCCGACCGTAAGACGCACGATCCCCAGGAGAGCCGTGGACAGGATCAACATCGCCACCAGCAGTTCGATCATGGAGAAACCTGCGCGCGCGAGGCATGGTTGCATGACGCGCGGCCTCACCGGATCCGCACCCGGCCGGCGATACTGACGCTGACCCGCTTCGAGCCGGCGGCGTTGGCGAGCGTTATGGTGGCGAGGCTGCTGGCCGTACCCCGGGGACTGAAGACCGGATTGTTGTTGGAATGCATCACCACGCCCTCGTAGTCGGTTCTCAGGTCCCGGGTAAGGGTCCATTCCCCGGGGTCCACGGTGCCGTCATTGTCCGCATCGTCGAGGATCCTGTACTCATGCCGGCTGACGAAGAACACCCGGTAGCGGTTGTTCCTCTGGATTGCCCGCATGCGCGCCCACATGAGGTCCCCGGTAAGCTGGCGCGCGGCGCCGTTCAGCCGGTGCCTCGGCATGACCTTCAGGTACGCCGGAACGGCAATGGCGATCATGATGCCGGCCAAGGCCAGGGTGATCAGTTGCCCCAGCAGCGAGAATCCCGCGGTCCGTTGGATCGCTCGCGGCGAAGACTCGCTCATCCTCTGAAGACCCGCACCAAGGCGGCCATGCCCAGGAACGGTCCGAACGGCAACGGCGTCGCCAGCGAGACGTCGCTTCGGAACGCCGTGAGGCCGATGCCCCAGAGGGACCCCGCCAGAGCGCCCAGGAAGAGGACGCCGGGAACGCCGTCCCAGCCCATGAAGGCGCCGATCATCGCCAGCAGCTTCACGTCTCCGCCGCCCAGGCCGTCCCTGCCGGTGACCGCGCGGTAGCCCCGGGCCGTGGCCAGCAGCACGCCCCCGCCCAACAACGCCCCTAGCAGGGAGCCCGCCGGCGTCGGCAGTTCCGGGATCGAAAGCGCCGGGCCGCACCACGACAGAACGAACCCCCACGCGGTGCCGTAGACGGTGACGGCGTCGGGGATGATTCCCGTTTCGATGTCGATGACGGCCGCCGCCAGCAGCGTGCCGGCGAGGGAGAGCCGGGCCACGAGGAGGGGGCCGGGGCCAAACCGGCGGTACCCCGCCACCGTCATGGCGGCGGCGCCGAGTTCCACCAGGAAATAGCGCGGGGAAATGCGGACGCCGCAACCGGCGCACCGCCCGTGCAACAGAATGTAGCTGGCCAGCGGGACCTTGGCCCAGACCGGAAGCCGCCGCTTGCAGGCACGGCAATGCGATGCCGGAAAGAGGATCGACTCGCCGGCGGGGAGCCGGGTGATGCAGACGTTCAGAAAGCTGCCGATGCAGCACCCGAAAAGGAAGAGCAGGAGTCCCTGCGCCTGTTCCGCAATCGCCGTGGTTCCCGCCATGAAGGAATAGTCGGCGGAAGCGGACGGAACTTAAGCCCGTGGTGAAGGGATCTTCGGGTCAACGGTTCCTGGCTTCCAGCCATCGCCGGACCAAGGGAAAGACCTCGGTCTTGGCCTTCTTGCCGAGAATCAGGTCGAAGTGGCCGTAGCTGACGTCCTCGTCGGGGTCCGACCAGAAGATCATGAGGTCGCGGTCCTCCGAGGCCAGCTCCTGGTAGACCTTCTTCAGCGCGCCCGGCGGCGCGATGGGGTCCACGCCGCCGCCCACGATGAGGACCGGCAACCGGATACTGGAAAGTGTGTCCCGATAGCTTGTTTCGCCGTCGGCGGAGACGAACTCATCCTTTTCCACCATGGTGACCAACTGCTCCAGGACTCCGGGGTTGACCGGTATCAGCAGCTCTTCCAGCAGCGCCTGCGCGACCCGCGGCTCGAGGTTCCCGGGATTGTAGAACATGTCCCTGAACCCGGGGAGGCTGAACAGGATACGGTTGAAACCGGACGCGTTCCAGGAAAGCAGAGCGTCCCGCACCACCGGACGGCCGTCGAGCTTGAGCAGGATGTCCAGCGCGTCCTGCTCGGGGCTGTCGAAGGACATGGGCGCGGCGATGCCGACGATGCCGGCGACGCCGTGCTCCCGCACCTTGCCGGCATGAGCGAAGGCCAGAGCTCCGCCCATCTCGTAGCCCACCACGAAGACCTCGGCGCTGCCGGTCTTCTTCCACACGTAGTCGAGGACCGCGGGGAGATCGTCCTCAAGGATGTCGTCCAGCGTCCAGGGTTTCCCGCCCCAGCGCAGCGGGTTCAAGCTCCGGCCGGTGCCGCGGAGCGACAGGTTCCAGACGTCGAAGCCCGCTTCGGCCAAGTGCGTAGCCAGGCCGCCGCGGCCGAAGTCGAGGAAACGGCTGTCCACCAGCAGACCGTGGATGAGGATGACGGGTCGCGGGTATCGGACGTTCTTGTTGAGACGGTGGCGCTTGAGGGAAATCTCGAACTTCTTGCCGGTGACAGCCCAGTGGCGCTCCCAGGTTACATACTCGTCGTCCAGGGAGGCCGATTCCACCGCCCCCGGCAGCATGAATGAGAGCGCCGCGATCAGACAGGCCCGGAGAGCTACGCGACAGGTAAAGGACATGGGACACGCAGGACGGCGACCGTTCACGCCGAGTACGGCGAGACGGGCGTGATGTTCCTGTAGTCCACCGGCAGAAGCTCGACCCGGACGCCGGCGTCGGTCTCGGCCATGTGCGCTTCGACGCGCTCATCGAGTTGTCTTGCGTCCGGTCCGGCCTTTGCCATGGTACCCTCGCTCGGAAGCCGCCGCCGGCCCCCTTCCCGCCGGGACATTGATTACGGCGGGGGCGATTGTATATAGACCTGAACGGAAGGGTCAAGGACCGTGGACCGGAAGTCGCACGGCCACACTTCGATTCGGCGAGAGGGGATTACGATCATGCGCGCAAGCACCGAGAGGAAGATGAAACGCTGGCAGGAGCAGCGCTGGATACTGGACCAGGTCATCAAGGTGAGCGGCCTCGACTTCGATCAGGGCCGCTCGGGCAAGATGCTGAGGAACTGCGGCCCGGGCATCGCCGGGGAGCTTCGGGGGATCGGGCAGCGGGTGCAGAAGTTCACGGACTTCCCGCGGGAGTTCTCCCACGCCGCCGAGCGGCGGGAGCAGCGG
This sequence comes from uncultured Binatia bacterium (SeqCode), assembly GCA_965215605.1. Taxonomy (GTDB): domain Bacteria; phylum Desulfobacterota; class Binatia; order UBA9968; family JAJDTQ01; genus JAJDTQ01. The sequence continues at coordinate 1,497,938 of OZ244070.1, forward strand.
GGGCGGGCCGCCGAGGCACTGGGACACACGGTGGAGGCGCGCGAGCACTACTACGTGGCAGCCACCTACTACACCGCGGCCCAGTGGGGCATCTTCGAGGACGGCAACCCGCGGCGGATGGCCTGGGCGGAGAGCAAGCGGGACTGCTACGACCGCTACATCGGGTTCGCCGACCATCCCATCGAGCGGGTGGACCTCTCCGTGCCGGGCGGCAAGCAGGCCGCCTTGCTGCATTTGCCGCACAAGCCGGCGCCGGGGGAGCGGTTCCCGTGCATCCTCTATCAGCCGGGCATGGACGGGGTGAAGGAAGACAACCCCTTGACGGGCGATCCGTTGCTTCAGCGGGGGCTGGCGATCCTGTCCATCGACGGGCCGGGACAGGGCGAGACCCGGGAGCGCGGCATCACCGTCACCGCCTCCAACTGCGAGGACGGCGCCAAGGCGGCCTACGCCTTTCTCAAGACCCGCCCCGATATCGACGGCGACCGGGTGGCGGTCTACGGCTCCAGCATGGGCTCCTACTGGGGCACGCGCATGGCGGCGGCGGTGCCCGAGCTCAGGGCCTGCGCGGTGGTGGGCGTGTGCATGGAGCCCAGCCAGTACACCATCTTCAATACCGCCGCGCCGACCTTCAAGCTCAACTACATGTACATGTCCGGCTACGATAACGAGGCGGAGTTCGACGAGTTCTGCAAGACCCTGACCCTGGAGGGGGTGGCGGCGAGAATCCGCTGCCCCTACATGGTCGTGGCGGGGGAGGACGACGAGCTCTGTCCCATCGAGTTCGCCTACGAGGTCGTAGACGGGGCCACCTGCCCCAAGGTGCTCTACGTCTACGAGGGCGAGCGCCACTCGCTCCGCAACCCGGCGGCCCGCACCATCGTCGTGGACTGGCTCAAGGACTGCCTCGACGGCAAGCCGGTGACGTCGGAAAAGGTCTACGTAGAGACGAGCGGCAAGGAAATCCGGACGCCGTTCTGACGTGTTCCGGCGCCGTTGCGCATGAGGTTCGTTCTTATGCCCCGGCGGCCTGGGTCGTGCGCTCTCGCAAAGCCCCCATTTCTTCCCGCAGGGTGGTTACGTCCCGCTGAAGCTCGCGTACGTCCTCACGCACTTCGGCGATGCTCTGGTTCACCTGACCAAAGCGTTGGCCCTGAGCCGGTCAACACAGTTCCTTGACAGGCCTGCGCTGACATGGTTCATTCTGCCTCAGCCTTCGACTGACGCAGATTCGCCGAAACCGCCCCTACACCGGTTACGACGCAAAATCCCGGCCAAGTCCCGCGGGCTGCAAATTTATTCATTCACGAGGAGAGTTCGTCCCATGCAGATGTTCATTGCAGGTGAGTACACGGATACGGCAAGCGGCGAGACCACGACCATCTACGACCCCGCCACGGGCGAGGTGGTGGATACCATTCCCAAGGGCACGGCCGAGGACGTGAAACGGGCCGTGGCGGCGGCGGAAGAGGCGGCGGTGGAATGGGGCAAGTTCGCGCCTTCCAAGCGTGGAGAGTGCCTGTCCGAGGCCGCGCGGCTCGTGCTGGAGAATGAGAAGGAGTTGACCCAGTTGCTCACCAAGGAGCAGGGCAAGGCTCTGCGCGAGTCGGTGCTGGAAATCCGCCGCTTCGCCCACACCCTGGAGCACTACGCGGGCATGGCCAAGACCCTGCGGGGCGGCTACGTCAAGCTCGCCGACGGGCGCTACGGGCTCATCATGCACAAGCCCATGGGCGTGGTGGGCTCCATCGTGCCGTGGAACTTCCCGGTGTCGCTGATGGGCAACAAGGTGGGCCCGGCGCTCCTGGCCGGCAACGCCATGGTCATCAAGCCCGCCAGCACCACGCCGCTGACGGCCACCCGCTGCGTCGAGCTGGTGCAGCAGGCGGGGCTTCCCAAGGGCACCATCAACATGGTCACCGGGCCGGGCGGTGCAGTGGGCGAGGAGATACTCCGCAACCCGGCCATCCGTAAGGTGGGTTTCACCGGCGCCACCGACACCGGCAAGCGGATCATGGAGGTGGCCTCCCAGGAGGTCAAGCGGGTCACCCTGGAACTGGGCGGCAGCGACCCCATGATCGTGTGCGACGACGCCAACATCGACCGGGCGGTGAGCGCCGCCTCGGTGGGCCGTTTCTTCAACTGCGGGCAGGCGTGCCTGGCGGTGAAGCGCCTCTACCTGTACGACGGCATCGCCGACGAATTCATCGGGAAGCTGGTGGAGAAGGTCCGCAAGCTGCGGGTGGGCAACGGCCTGACACGCGGCACCATGCTCGGACCGCTGCACACCAAGGCGCAGCGCGAGGAAGTCGAGGAGCAGGTGGCCGACGCGGTGCAGAAGGGTGCCAAGGTGCTGGTGGGCGGCGACCGTCCCAAGGGCGACGAATACGACAAGGGCAACTTCCTGAACCCTTCCGTCGTCGTGGACGTCGACCCCGCGTCCAAGCTGCTGTCGGACGAGGTGTTCGGACCGGCCCTGCCGGTGGTGCGGATCAAGAGCCTCGAAGAGGGCCTGGCGCTGGCCAACGGTTCCATCTTCGGCCTGGGCTCGTCGGTGTGGACCCAGGACATCGACAAGGCCATGTTCGCCGCCGAGAACCTTGACGCCGGCTACACCTGGGTCAACTCCGCGCAGATCATCTACGACGAGCTCCCCTTCGGCGGCGTCAAGCAGAGCGGCGTCGGCAAGGAGCACGGCAACGAGGCTGTGGAGCATTACAGCGAGGTCAAGTCCGTGGTCGTGGCCACAGAGCAAACTTCCGAGATGGTGGGAGGAGAATAGGCCGAACCCGCCGTCGCCGCGGACTGGCCGGCGGCCAAGTCCGCGCGACTCGACAAGAGCATGAGCGCTCCGCGACTCGAACTGCCGGATCCCTACAACGCGGCCACCACGTTCGTCGACGACAACGTCGCCGCGGGCCGCGGCGAACGTACCGCCATCCTGTACGAGGACCTGCGGTTCAGCTACCGGCAGGTCCAGGCGGCGGTCAACCGAGCCGGAAACGCCTTCCGCGGCCTGGGCCTGGAAACCGAGCAGCGTATCCTGCTGGTGCTTCCCGACTGCCCGGAGTTCGCCTTCAGCTTCTTCGGCGCCATCAAGATCGGCGCCGTCCCCATTCCCGTCAACCCCTGGATGCACGCCAGGGACTACGAGTACCTCCTGAACGACAGCCGCGCCCGCATCGTGGTGGCGCACGAGTCCGCGCTGCCCGAGATCGACGCCATCAGCGAGCGGCCTCGTCACCTGCGGCACATCGTGGTGGTGGGAACAGCGCGGGACGGCGCAACCGGGTGGGACGGCCTCACGGAAAGCCAGTCCGCGGAGCTCGAGGCGGAGCCCACCGGACGCGACGACGTGGCCATGTGGAACTACACCTCGGGCAGCACCGGCAATCCCAAGGGCGCGGTCCATCTCCAGCACGACATGATCACCATCACCGATCTGTTCGTGAAGCCCGTGCTCGGCATGACCGAGGATGACGTCTGCCTGTCCGCCTCCAAGTTGTTCTTCTCCTATGGTTTGGGCAATTCCCTGTACTTCCCCTTTCGCTTCGGCGCCGCCGGGGTGCTGTGGCCCGAACGGCCGGATCCGGAGAAGATCCTCCAGACCATCGAGCGGTACCGGCCGACCTTCTTTTTCTCGGTGCCGACGCTCTATTCCCGCATGCTGCGGGTGGAAAAGGAGTACGACCTCGGCTCCCTCAAGGTCTGCCTGTCCTCCGGCGAGCCGCTGCCGCCCGCCTTGTTCCACCAGTGGCGGGACAAGGTCGGCGTGGAGCTGCTGGACGTGGTCGGCTCCACCGAGGCGACCCACGACTTCCTGGCCAACCGCCCCGGGCGGGCCAAGGCCGGGAGCAGCGGCGAGGTGACGCCGGCCTTCGTCGCCAAGGTGGTGGACGACGACGGGCGGGAAGTGCCCAACGGCGAGGTGGGCAACCTCTACGTCAGCGGCGACGCCACCGCGCCCTGCTACTGGAACAAGCACGAGCAGACCCAGCGCACCATGCTCGGGGAGTGGCTCAAGACCGGCGACACCTACTACCGGGACGACGACGGCTACTTCTGGTACTGTGGCCGGTCCGACGACATGCTCAAGGTGGGCGGGCTCTGGGTGTCGCCCATCGAGGTGGAGAACGCGCTCATGGAGCACCCGGCGGTGCTTGAGGCGGCGGTGACCGGAGAGGCGGACGGCGACGGCCTCATCAAGCCCAAGGCCTACGTCATCCTCAAGACCGAGCACCAAGGCGCCGGCGGGTTGGCCCAGGAGCTGCAGGACTTCGTCAAGGACAGCCTGGAACCGTACAAGTACCCGCGCTGGGTGGAGTTCGTGGACGACCTGCCCAAGACCGTCACGGGCAAGATACAGCGGTTCAGGCTCAGGCAAGGGAACGGGTGAACGCCCGATCGGGGGATTTCATGGACGACTTGGTAGCGCTGCGGGACAAGGTGGCGATCTCGTGCAACATCCTGGCCATCGACGGGCACTGGGACAACATCCTGGGGCACGTATCGGCCCGGGTGCCGGGCGAGAACGCGCTGCTGATGAAGCCCCACAGCTACGGCTTCGAGGAGATCCGCCCGTACCACATCATCAAGGTGGACTTCGACGGCAACAAGATCGAGGGTGACTACGAGCGTCACTCCGAGGTGTTCATCCACACCGAGATCTACAAGGCCCGGCCCGACGTGAACTGCGTCATCCACAGCCACCCGCCCCACGCCACGGCGTTCGGCTCACTGAGACAGCCGCTACGCCCCGTGAGCCACGAGGGCTCCATTTTCCACGACGGGCTGCCGCTCTTCGACTATACCACGGTGCTGATCCGGAGCCCGGAGCTGGGAGTGAAGGTGGCCGAGAAGCTGGACCAAGCCCGCGCCGTGCTGATGAAGAACCACGGCACCACCGTGGTGGCCGAATCGGTGGAGACCGCCACCCTGTACGCGATCTTCCTGGAGAAGGCGTGCCGCATTCAGCTTCTGGCCAGCGCCGCGGGCGATCCTACCTGGAGCAGCGACGAAGAGGCGCGCGAGAAGTACGAGCAGATCTACACGCCGCACCGGCTGGGCAGCATGTGGGACTACTTTGTGCGGCGGGCGAAGCGGCTCGCCATCGACTGACCTTCGACTTCGCCCGGCTACGCTTCGCTACGTCTGACCCGAGCCTTTCGAATGGCCCAGGTCACACGCAGCGAAGCGTGGTTGAAGGGCGCAAGCTCGCATTGACCAAGTACCGGGAGGCAAGACCATGGCCGAAAAACTGCATCTGACACTGGCGTGCGGCGACTACGAGAGCATCCGGGCCCTCAAGGAAGGGGTGATCCAGCCGGACGGCATCGAGCTCACCGTGCTCACGGACATGGACTCGTCCACCCGCCACTGGCGCATCGCCCGGTTCCGCGAGTTCGACGTGGGCGAGCATTCGGGCTCGTCCTACCTGCTGGCCAAGGACCGCGGCGAGGCGGACGACCTGACCGCCATCCCGGTGTTCCTGCACCGCCGGTTCCGCCACGGCTTCATCTTCGTCAACGCAGACAAGGGCATCCGGTCGCCCAAGGACCTCATCGGCAAGACCGTAGGGCTCAAGAACTGGCAGGCTACGGCGCTCCTGTGGATCCGCGGCACCTTGCAGGACGAGTACGGCGTCTCGTTCACGGACCTGGAATGGCGCGCCGAGAGGGAGGAGGACGTGCCCTTCGATCCGCCGGAGGGGCTTCGGATGGAGCGTCTGCCCAAGGGCAAGCGGGTCGAGGAAATGCTCGCCGAGGGCGAGCTGGACGCGGTGATCCACCCCGACATCCTCGCGCCCATCCTGGAAGGCGATGCCCGGGTCAAGCGCCTCTTCGACGATCCCAAGCAGGTGGAGCTGGACTACTTCCAGCGCACCGGCATCTTCCCCATCATGCACACGACGGTCATCAAGCGGGAGATCGTGGAAAAGCACCCTTGGGTGCCCATGAACATGATGGTGGCGTTCGAGAAGGCCAAGCAGTGGACCTACAACCGGATGAACAATCCCAGGATCGTGCCGCTGGCGTTCTTCCGGGACTCCTGGGAGGAGCAGCTCGAGACCATGGGCGAGGACCCGTGGGTCTACGGGCTCAACGACACCAACCGCAACAACTTCGGCACCCTCGCGCGCTATTCCCGCGAGCAGGGCATGATCAAGAAGGAACCCAACCTGGACGAGCTCTTCCACGAGACCGTCCGCGGCGAGGAGTGGCGGCTGGCGCGCTCCCGCGGGTAGCCGCGCCCGCCTTCCCATGATCCCCCCGCCCTTCGAATACCGGGCGCCGGATTCGCTTCCGGAAGCGCTGGCGCTGCTCCGCGAGCACGGGGATGAAGCGCGCCTGATGGCGGGAGGGCAGTCGCTCCTGCCCATGCTCAAGCTGCGGCTGGTCCGTCCGGCGGTCATCATCGATATCGGGCGGCTCCAGGAGTTGGACGGCATCCGGGAAGAGGCGGATACGGTGCGCCTGGGCGCCCTGGTGACGGAGCGCGCCCTCGAACGCACGCTGGAACAGCGCCTGCCGCTCCTTTCCGAGGCCGCCGCAAGCATCGGCGACATTCACATCCGCAACCTCGGCACCCTCGGCGGCACCCTGTGCCAGGCGGACCCCTCGGGCGACCTCGCCCCCGCGGCGCTGGCGCTGGAGGCGACGCTGACGGCGCAATCCACGGACGGAAGCCGCGCCATCGCCGCCCATGAGTTCTTCTCCGGTCCGTTCGAAACCTGTCTGGCGGACGACGAAATGGTAACCTCCATCGACGTGCCAGACCCGGCGGGAGTCCGCGGCCACGCCTACGTCAAGCTGACGCGCCGGGCCGGCGACTACGCCGTGGTGGGGGCCGCGGCGCTGGTGAGCCTGTCACCGGACGGCACCTGTTCCGATGCCCGCGTCGCCCTCTGCGCGGTGGGTCCCACGGCGTTCGTCGCCGATGCCGCGGGCCGGTCGCTCCAGGGCACGAGGCTCGCGGACGGCGATCTGGCTGAAGCCGCCGCGCTCGCCGGGAAGGATGCGGATCCGGTGAGTGACGTCCACGCGTCGGCGGACTACCGCAGGGCCATGACCCCGGTGGTGGTGAACCGGGCCCTGGCCAAGGCGCGGGAAAGGGCGCGGGCGAGTCACGCGCAAAGATCGTAACCGCGGATCATGCAACGGATCACCGTCAACACCACCATCAACGGCACGGACTTCTCGTTCGAGGTGGAGCCGCGGCTCCTGCTGGTGGACCTCATCCGCGACAAGGCCGGCCTCAAGGGTACCCACGTGGGCTGCGACACCGGCAACTGCGGCGCCTGCACGGTGCTCATGAACGGCGTGACGGTGAAGTCGTGCCAGGTGCTGGCCCCCCGGGCGGGAGGGGCGGACATCCGCACGGTGGAAGGGCTGGCCCGGGACGGAACGCTGCATCCGATCCAGGAAGCGTTCTGGGAGTGCGACGGGCTGGAGTGCGGCTTCTGCACCCCCGGCATGCTCATGACCACGGCGGCGTTCCTCGAAGAGAATCCCCATCCCTCCGACCGGGAAATCCGCCGGGCCTATTCCGGCAACCTGTGCCGCTGCACCGGCTACCTGAACATCATCAAGGCGGTGAAACGGGCGGCGGAGACGATGGGCTGATCGAACCACCATGGCGACCTACGTCGGCAAGAGCATCAAGCGCAAGGAGTCCTTCGACTCCATCCAGGGGAAGAACACCTATATCGGCGACATCGAGGTCCCCGGGATGCTCCATGCCGCCATCCACCGAAGCCCCTACGCCCACGCCCGGGTGATGCGAGTGGACCTGTCGGAGGCGCTTGAGCAGCCGGGCGTGGTGGCGGCCATGAGCGGCGAGGATGTCCGGCGCCTGTCCCGGCCCCTGGCGCCCTTCCCCTTCACCCGGACCAAGCCGTACACCAGCGACTACCCACGGGTGCGGTTCGCCGACCACTACTGTCTGGCGGTGGACCGGGTGCGGCACGTGGGCGAGGCGGTGGCAGTAGTGGTGTCGGAGGACCGCTACGCGGCGGCGGACGCGGCGGAGGCGGTGCGGGTGGAATACGAGCCCCTGCCTCCGGTGGTGGACGTGGAGGCCGCGCTGGAGCGGGGGTCCGTGCGGCTCTACGAGGAGTGGCCCGACAACATCCAGTACGAGTTCCGCTTCAGCGAAGGGCCGGTGGAGAAGCTTCTGGAGGAAGCCCCGGTGGTGATCCGGGAACGCATCGTGCAACACCGGTACACCGGAACGCCCATGGAGCCCCGGGGAGTCATCGCCAGCGTCGACCAGCGGGACAACCTGCTGACGCTGTGGTCGTCCACCCAGGTGCCCCACGCGCTTCCCAATCTGGTCCTGGAGACCCTCGGCCGCGAGGACCTCAAGATCCGGGTGATCTCGCCCACCATGGGCGGCGGCTTCGGCATCAAGTGGGCGTTCTATCCCGAAGAGGTGCTGATGCCGCTCTTGTCGCTCCAGCTCAACCGGCCGGTGGGCTGGCGGGAGAGCCGCAGCGAGCACATGGTGGCGTCACACCATTCCCGGGCCCAGGTGGACCACGTGGAGGCGGGCTTCGACCGGGCCGGCCGCATCACCGCCCTCAAGACCCATGTGATCGTGGACTTGGGCGCCGCCTACCCCAGCGGCGGCACCTCCCTGGCCTTCGTCACCGCCAACTTCATCCCCGGGCCCTACCGTGTCGACAACTACGCCACCACCTCCTTCGGCGTGGTCACCAACAAGACCGCCGCCGGCCCCCACCGGGCCAACGGCAAGGCCGAGTCCAACTTCATCATGGAGCGGGTGATGGACCGGGCCGCCCTGGAGCTGGGTTTGGGCAAGGACGAGATCCGGCGCCGCAACCTGATCCAGCCCCACGAGTTCCCCTACACCTGCGTTACCGGGTCCACCTACGACAGCGGCGACTACCCCGCGTGCCTGCGGAAGGCGCTGGCGGAGGCGGACTACGCCGACCTGCTGGCGGACCGGGACCGGTGCCGCCTGGAGGGGCGCTACCGGGGCGTCGGCCTGGCGTTCCTGCTGGAGCCCCTGAGCTCGCTCCGGCCCAATGCCTACAACGCGGGCTACGAGACTGTGACGGTCCGGGTGGACCCGGTGGGCAAGGCCTGGGTGTTCTCGGGCGACGTGAACATGAGCATGAGCCACAAGACCACCCTGTCCCAGGTGGTGGCGGACGAGCTGGGCGTGCGCTTCGAGGACGTGCACGTGTTCGAGGGCGACAGCGCCCTGGTCTCGGCGTCCAGCGGGTCCTACGCCAGCCGGTTCTCGACGGTGACGATTTCGGCGGCCATCAAGGCCAGCCGCGCCGTGAGGACAAAAATACTGGCGATCGCCGCGCACTCGCTCCGGACCCATCCCGAGGCCCTCGAATGTACCGGCGGCGTGATTCTGGGCCGGGACAAGCCGGGCGTTGCCCTCACGGTCAAGGAAGTGGCCAACATCGCCTACTACTCCATCAACCAACTGCCGGGGAACATGGATCCGGGCCTGCACGACACCCACTATTTCATCAATCCCAACACCAGCTTCGAGCCGGACGCCAAGGGCCGGACGTCGAACTTCTCGACGTTCCCCTACGCCGCTCACGTGGCCTACGTGGAAGTGAACGCCGCCACCGGCGAGACCACGATCCTCCGGTATCTTACCGTGGACGACTCCGGCAACATGGTGAACCCGATGATCGTCGACACCCAGATCACCGGCGCCATCTCCCACGGCGTCGGGGGCGCGTTTCTGGAAGAGCTGGTGTATGACGAGCAGGGACAGCTCCTGTCCGGAAACTTCGCCGACTACCTGATCCCGTCCATGGCGGAGATGCCGGACCTGGAGATCCATCACATGGTGACGCCCATGCCCTTCACCCCGGGCGGGTTCAAGGGAGTTGGGGAGATCGGCGCCATCGGCCCGCCGGTGGTGCTGGCCAGCGCGATCGAGGATGCGCTGGCGCCGCTGGGGGTCAAGATCATGAGTCTGCCGCTCAAGCCGGAGAACATCTGGCGGGCGATACACGGAAAGCGCAAAGCAACAACAGGAGAGCGGACATGAGCGAGACAGGGAACGGTTTCACGGAACGGGCGACGCGGGAGCTGGCGCGGGTGTCGGCGGTCTTCGCCGCGGGCGAGGCGGAGATCGCCGACACCTATTTCAACTGGGACCAGCGGGACCGGGAAAAGGAGGTCCTCTGGCTCACCAAGCAGGCGGGCCGGGAGATCGAGAGCACCTTCACGGGCCTGAAGGAGGTCGTCGAGAAGGTGGGCGGCGACTTCATGAAGTCGGACCAGTACTGGGTCGACCGGTGGGGCGGCGACGTCGACCGGAACTGGCTGGAGGAAAACCTCTGGCGCACCAAGCAGGAGCTCAACCACGGCAACCGGTGCGTGGACATCATCGAATGGCTCACCGGCGAGCCCGTGGACATCAAGGAGGTGGTGCGCCGCTACAATCGCTGGACTCCCGATCCGTCGCTGCCCGACATGAAGGAATGGGTGCGGCTGGCGGAGGTGTTCCGGGAGCAGGAGGCCCGCCAGGAACCCTGGGCGCGGCTCATCAACTCCCAGGGACTGCTCGAGGGCGGCAGTTGCGGCCTGTTCTACGCAGCATCCCAATTGAGCGGCAGCGAGCTCAACGACCGCCTTTCCGAGGCCTTCACCGTGGTGCTCGACGACGAGCGCGGCCACGGGCCCGCCAACATCTACCAGATCGCCGACGCCTTCACCACGCAGGAGGCGGTGGACGGCGCCAGGGGCCTGATGGTGGAGCGGGGCATCCAGCGTCTGCGCATGCGCAACGAGCAGTTCAGCTTTCCCATCGACGAGGCCCGCATCCAGGACATCGCCGCCGGCAACATCGGCCTGGACGTCACCAAGGCCATCTGGGGCGAGACCTTGGCGAAGTTCATCGACTAGCACCAAACGCCACCGCACCGCCGAACTCAGAGGTATTCCTCTGACCCGTCGGCAAAGACGTGCGCAGGTTCGATCGACGTCCTTTTCGCTCCCCTGTGCGAAGTCACGGACGATGCGCCGACCGAAGGGGTCATGGCAGTTGATGAGATAGACAGACTCCGTCGCTTGCCTGCTCTTCCGATCGCTCAAGGGCAACAGTAAAACGTGCTAAAAAGGGAGTCCGAGGTACCGCTTGCCTGCCGAAATGATTCCTATGAGAGGTGGAGGCACGTAACCATGAGCGGCAGCACAAAAGACGAGTGGCCGTATCCGGGTTCGCGCTGGTGGAAATTCGATTTCCACACACATACACCCGCTTCTTTTGATTTTGCGGAGCCGGGACTGTCACCCGAGGGTTGGCTACAGTGCTACATGGCGGCGGGTGTCGACTGCGTGGTCGTAACCGATCACAACAGCGGCTCGTGGATCGATAAGCTCAGGCATGCTTATCAACAGATGAAACAGCAGGCGGCGTCAGAAACCGGACATGGTGGATTTCGTGAACTGACACTCTTTCCGGGCGTAGAACTTTCAGTGAACGGCGGTTTCCATCTGCTGGCGATACTCGATCCAAGTGCCGACACGGCCCAGGTTGACACCCTGCTGGGACAGGTGGACTACGACGGCACCAAGGGTCAAAGCGACGGCGTCACACGTAAGGGGGCTGCGGAGGTCGTCAAGGCTGTGTTGAACGCCGGAGGCATCCCGATTCCGGCCCATGCTGATGGTGAAAAGGGGTTGTTGCGCCTGAAACAGGGGAATTCCGGCGCACTCGACGCCAATTCCGTCCGTCAAGTTCTGGATGAACCCGGTATTCTGGCAATGGAGGTGGTGGATACAAGGAACCCGAAACCTGAAATCTATCACGAACGTAAGTTGTTGTGGTCGGAAGTCCTCGGCAGTGATTGCCATAGGTTGCAGGGCGAATTCAGTCCTGGTTCCCAGTACACTTGGGTGAAGATGGCAGAGCCTTCACTTGAAGGGCTCCGGTTAGCTCTGTTGGACGGCAACGGCGTTTCGATTCGGCGTAGCGATGAGGGTGGGTTCGAGCCGTTCAAGACGCCCGCGCACTTCATTACCGGTTTGCAGGTTCGAAGCGCCCGCTTTATGGGGAACGGAGTCCCCGAGACCGTAGCGTTGAGTCCCTTCTACAATGCCGTGGTCGGCGGCCGCGGCACGGGCAAGTCCACCCTCGTATGTGCGATCCGGTTGGCGTATCGTCGCGAGTCTGAACTCAAGAGACTCAGCGAAGACGCAGACCCGCGTCGTCACCTCGAAGCTTTCGTGAAACCAATCAAAGGCCGTGACGGTGGCGGCGCGCTACGGGAGAACACCGAAATTAGGGTCGAATTGCTGCGCGAAGGTATCGTCCACAGGCTAAGGTGGCGGCCGGATGGAACAGGAGATGTTGTCGAAGAATGCGACGCTGATGGCCAGTGGCGATCCTCTGCCAGCCAGGCAATCCATGCCGAGCGCTTTCCAATCCGTTTGCTGTCACAGGGACAGATTGCAGCAATGGCGGGCGACAATCGCCAAGCCCTACTCGATATTATCGATGATGAAGCACACGTTGCTGCGCAGCATCGGACCTTCGACGAAGCAAAGAACACATACCTCTACCAACGAGCTAGACTCCGTGAACTCGAAGGACGCTTGGCTGGTCGGCAGGAGTTGCAGCGCAAGCTCGATGAGGTGTCTCGCAAGCTCGAGACTTTGACTCAATCACACCATGCGGAGGTCCTGAAAGCCCACCAACAGGCGACGAGACAGCGACGGGAAATCGACGCCACATTAGAGCAGTTGAAGGAGATACCTGAACGGATCCAGACATTCGCGCAGGATTTGATACTCGACGACTGGCCAGAGGATGTCTTTGATACCGAACTGGATGCCGACGCCTTGGAGTGGCGCCGTGAGGTAGAGAAGGTACTGTCGGAAGCGCTTGAAGCACTGGCCGAGGCAGGTGGAAACTTGCTCGCTACGACGCAACCTCTTGTTTCACATGATCGGCTCAACCAATGGCGCCAACGCGCGGGTCAAGCCCATGCAGCCTATGACGCGCTTCAGGTCACATTGGCGGAGCAGGGGGTGTCCGACCCACGCGTGTTTGGCGATCTCGTCTTGGAACGGCAGCGTTTGGAAGCACAAGGCAAGGAACTCGAACAGTTGCAGGAGGAGGCAGCGCGGTTGCAAACCGATATTGAGGCTCAATGGCAACGAGTGTTTTGGGCACGCAAAGCGATAGCAGACGCACGAGCGGCGTTTGTGGACGGTGCATTGGCCGCGAATGCGTTCGTGAAAATGGAAGTGATCCCGTTTGGCTTTGATGCGCAAGTGATTGAGCGCAGCCTGCGTGCAATGCTGGACGTCGAGGATGAACGCTTCGAGGGCGATCTACTCCCTTTGGTTAACGGTGAGCCCAAGTCCGGTTTAGTAGTCGAATTGTCGCAAGCAACCGATCATGCGGAGAAGCTCGCTGAAGTGAAGCAGAGGATGATCGACGTTGACGAAAGGCTCGGCGGTCACTTCCGAAACTACCTGAAGCGCCGGTTGGAAAGGCCGGAGTTTGCCGATCACCTCCGTTGCTGGTTCCCCGAAGATGACCTGCGCATCGAATACAGCCGTGGCGACAACCAGTGGGCGCCGATCCGAGAAGGCTCACAGGGCCAACGCGCGGCGGCTCTGCTGGCGTTTCTGCTCGCATTTGGAGACGAACCCTTGGTGCTCGATCAACCGGAAGATGACCTGGACAATCACCTGATCTACGACTTGATCGTACGCCAAATTCGCGCGAACAAGCTGCGCAGGCAACTCATCATTGTAACGCACAACCCCAATGTCGTGGTGAATGGGGATGCCGAGATGGTCCACGCGCTGGATTTTAGTTCGGGCCAGTGTCGCGTCATTCAGCGTGGCGCGCTTCAGGACACGTCAGTGCGTGAGGAGGTGTGCCGAGTCATGGAAGGCGGTCGTGAAGCGTTCGCACGCCGCTGGGCGCGTCTGGGAAGAGACCCCAAGTATGTTTGACAACCCACTAGAGCTACTGGACGCGATTCGGCTGGGCGAAAGCAGCCGTCTGGAGTTCAAAGAAGTGCGCTTCGCTGGCGGTAAAGTCCGGGGACCCAGCCGCGACGCGCTCGCAGACGGGCTGGCTGCTTTCGCCAACAGTCATGGTGGTGTGTTTGTCCTCGGGGTTGAGGACAAGACTCATGAAGTGACTGGTGTTCCAGAGGAGCGCCTGGATGCGGTCGTGGATCTGGTCCGCGAAGTGTGCTCGGATTCCATCGATCCCCCCATTGAAGACGTCGTTCTGGAGCGGCTCCGGTTGCCTTCAAGCTCTGGTGAGTCATTGGCCGTTGTAAGGGTAGAAGTGCCGCGCAGCCTGTTTGTCCATCGAAGCCCGGGCGGTTTCATGGCTCGGACGACCGATTCAAAACGCCCTATGTCCCCGGAGCGGCTTGCCCGTCTCTTTCAGCAACGCAGCCAGACGCGTCTCATCCGCTTCGACGAGCAGGTCGTCGGGACCGCCCGAATGGACAATCTGGAGCCACGCTTGTGGCAGCGGTTCCGCACGTCCCGCTCCGACGACGACCGGGACGATTTTCTCAACAAGCTTGGTATGGTACGTGCCGACGAGGACGGCACGGTGAAGCCAACGGTGGCCGGCATCTTGATGGCCACCGAAGATCCGCGCCTGTGGTTGCCCAATGCGTATGTCCAAGCAGTCGCGTATCGTGGAGACGTTATCCGACCCTCGACGGTTGACGCCTACCAACTAGACGCCGCGGATGTGACAGGACCTCTCGACCATCAGATTGTCGAGGCCTGTCGATTCGTGGCTAGGAACATGAAGACGGCGGCATACAAGGAACAAGGACGCACGGACAAACCACAATATGAGCTAACCGCCGTGTTCGAGGCTATGGTGAATGCAGTAGCCCACAGGGACTACTCGATTCATGGCTCCAAGGTAAGACTGCGACTATTCGAGAACCGCCTGGAGATATATTCCCCCGGAACCGTTCCTAACTCGTTGACCATTGAGAACCTCCGCTACCGGCAGTCAGCGCGGAACGAGGCCATTTGCAGCCTTTTGGCCAAGTGTGCAGTCCCTGACGGGGCTTGGTTGACGACGGACCGACGGAACATTATGGACAAACGCGGTGAAGGAGTGCCGCTTATCCTGGATCGTAGCGCAGAGTTGTCCGGCCGGGATCCCGAGTACCGGCTGATTGACGATGCAGAACTCCTTCTGACGATTTTCGCCGCAAGTGAGTATACTCTCTAGCTCTCGTAAATCCTGAGAACGGCATGGCATCCTGCATCGACCTCGAAGCCAAGGACGGCGTTGCGTTCATCACCCTGAACAGGCCAGAGCGGCTCAACGCCATGAACGAGGAGATGTGGGCGGAGCTGGGGCGGGTGTGGGACGCGTTCGCGGCGGATCCGGCGGTTCGGGTGGCGGTGGTGAGCGGTGCCGGCGAGCGGGCGTTCTCCACCGGCATGGACCTGAAGGAGCGGGCGGTGGCGGGCGACCCCCGTGCGCGGGAGTTCTGGACGTCGGCGCTGGCCCGGGACCCGGGGCGCCGGGAGCCGGTGTGGAAGCCGATGATCGCGGCGGTGCACGGGTACTGTCTCGCCGGCGGCTTCGAGATCGCCCTTTCCTGCGACATCCGCATCTGCAGCGACGACGCCTCCTTCGGCCTGCCGGAGATCAAGCGCGGTTTCTTCCCGGGCAGCTCCGGCACCGTGCGGCTCCCCCGCCTCATGCCCTTGGGCAGGGCCCTGGAAATGCTCTACACCGGCGAGTCCATTTCCGCGGACGAAGCCTTCCGCTGCGGCCTGGTGAATCGGGTGGTGCCGCGGGACGAGCTGTTGCCGGCGGCGGAGAAGCTGGCCCGGTCCATCGCCGACGGGCCGCCGCTGGCGCTGCAGGCGGTCAAGGAGGTGGTGCTGCGGAGCCTCGACCTGCCGTTGGCCGACGCCATCCGCTTCGAGGCCGGGTTCCGCGCCATGGTGGGCGGTACCGAGGACGCCGGCGAGGGCCCCCGGGCCTTCAGCGAGAAGCGGCAGCCGCAGTACAAAGGGCGCTAGTGTCGCGGGAGAGGACCCCCATGTACCAGGACCTCCGGGAATATCTCCAGTTGCTGGACCGCCAGGGCCTGCTCATGCGGGTAGCCGCCCCGGTGGACAAGGACACGGAGTTGCATCCGCTGGTGCGCTGGCAGTTCCTGGGATTGCCGGACCACCAGCGCAGGGCGTTCCTGTTCGACAACGTGACCGACGCCAAGGGCCGGCGGTACGAGACCCCGGTGGTGGTGGGAGCGCTGGCGTCCAACGAGGCCATCTACGCCCTGGGCATGGGCTGCGAGCCCGGCAAGAGCTTCGAGAAGTGGTCCGCGGCGGTGGCCGCGCCACTGGCGCCGGAGCTGGTGGACACCGGCCCGGTCAAGGAGGAGATCCACGTCGGCGACGGTCTCCTGGAGCACGGCGGCCTGGACGAATTCCCGGTGCCCATCTCGACGCCGGGGTTCGACAACGGCCCCTACTTCACCGCCTGCCACTGGATCACCAAGGACCCGGAGACCGGCATCCGGAACGTCGGCAACTACCGCGGCCAGATCAAGTCCCCCGCAAAGACCGGCGTCTACCTCATCAGCGCCCAGCAGGATCTGGCCATCCACTGGAACAAGGCCAGCGCCCTGGGGCAGCCCCTCCCCGCCGCCGGGGTCATCGGCGCGGTGCCCTGCCTCTCCTACGTGGCGGTGCAGAAGATCGCCTACGGGGTGGACGAACTGGGCGTGGCCGGCGCCATCCTGGGCCGGCCTATGGAACTGGTCAAGTGCGAGACCGTGGACCTGGAGGTGCCGGCCAACGCGGAGATCGTCATCGAGGGCTACATCCGCACGGATCTGCTCGAGCCCGAGGGCCCCTTCGGCGAGTCCCACGGCTACATGGACCCGCGCAGCCTGAGTCCGGTGTTCGAGGTGACCTGCATCACCCACCGGAGGAACCCCCACTACGTGGGCGTGCTGAGCCAGGTAACGCCCAGCGAGAGCAGCAAGATCAAGCACCGGGGCTGGGAGTCGCTGGTGCTGGACCACCTGCGCAACCACTGCAGCCTCAAGAGCGTGGTGCGGGTGGGCATGCACGAGCCCTTGGTGAACCTGCGCCAGTTCGTGGTGGTGCAGATGCGCAAGACCCACAAGCTCGAGCCCTGGCAGGCGATGATGGCGGTGCTGGGTTTCCGCTACGACCTCGGCAAGGTGGTGATCGCGGTGGACGACGACATCGACCCCGAGAACTTCGCAGCGGTCAACTGGGCCATCTGCCACCGCTCGCAGCCGCACAAGGACGTGCGCATCATCGAGGGCCGCCAGACCGTGCATTCGCCCATCAACCTGGTGCGCATGCACGGCCACGCCGGCGACTACGACAGCGAGGACTCGTCACTCCTCATCGACGCCACCAAAAAGGCCGAGTTCCCGCCGGTGTCGCTGCCCACCCGGGAGTACATGGAGCGGGCGCGGAAGCTGTGGGACGAACTCGGCATGCCGGAGCTGAAATACGGCAACCCGTGGCACGGTTATTCCCTGGGCCTGTGGCCGTCGGAGCTCGACGAGGAAGCGGCCCTGGCGGTCAAGGGCGAGCACCACCGCACCGGCGCCAAGCTGGACGAGCGCGCCGTCCCGGTGGAGCGCGGCGAGCGCCTGCAGGACGTGCAGAAGCGATGGAAGCCGTAGTGTCCTGGCTCGCGGATACGTGCACCCGGCGCGATGGAGCTTGACGGCACCCTGGCCCTGGTGGCCGCGGCCATCTTCTTCGCGGGCTTCGTCAAGGGCGCCGCCGGCATGGGCTTTCCGCTCATTGCCACCCCCATGCTGACGCTGCTGCTCGACATCCGCATGGCCATCGTCGTGCTGGTGCTGCCCAGCGTGGTGATGGACCTGAGCCAGATCTTTCGCCACGGCGTCCCCACCGCCATCTTCCGGCGCTTCTCGTCCATGTTCCTGTTCGCGTTGGCGGGCGTGTTCCTCGGCACCTGGGAGCTGACCCAGCTCCCCCTGTGGGTGTTGAACCTCATCCTGGGAACGGTGGTGATCCTCTTCGCGGGTTCCGGGCTATTCTCGTTCACCCTCACCACCTCGCCAAGGGCGGAACCGGTCATGTCCCCGGTCATGGGGTTCGCCGGCGGCTTCTTCCTGGGACTGACCAACACCATGGGTCCGGTCATGGCCCTCTATCTGCACGGGTTGAAACTCGACAAGGCCGACTTCGTGAAGGCCATCTCCACCGCCTTCATCATGGCCAAGTTCTGGCAGATCGTGGCCATCTCCACCTGGGGCCTGTTCACCATCGAGGCCATGAAGCTCTCGCTGTTCGTCACCGCGTTCATTCTCGTGAGCTTCTACCTGGGCCTGAAGGCGCAGGACCGGATCCGCCAACAGACGTTCAACCGGGGCATCCTGGCGCTGCTGATCTGCACCGGGCTGATGCTGGTCTACCGCGCCCTGAACGCCCCGTAGCGGCTCGAGGTTTCCGCTTCTTCCGCCATCGGGAAACACTTTCCCGCCGAACCACGGTACGACCTCCCCGTCACCCCGGACTCGATCCGGGGGCCTTGCGTGACATCCCCGCCCGTTATCTGCTAAGGAAAACCTTCGAAGAGCGGACCCCGACCCGGAGCTGGACCAGCCGTAGCGGACATACGACTCATGCAGGCTTTCGACTACGACGTCATCGTCATCGGCAGCGGCCCCGCGGGCTACACCGCCGCCGTTCAGGCGTGCGAACTCGGCGCCAGGGTCGCCGTTCTCGAGCGGCAGGACACCCTGGGCGGCATCACTCTCCTTTCGGGCACCATCCCCAGCAAGACCTTGCGCGAGGCCATCATCTACCTTCGAGGGGTCCGCCAACGCCCCTTTTACGGCACCGATTTCACCGAAAAGAAAGACATTACCCTCTCGGACCTGTTCATCCGGGTGCGGAAAGTGGTGGAACGGCGGGTGGCGACCATGGACGACCGGCTGCGGGTCTACCGCGAGCGAAACCGGATCGATGTCTTCCGCGGCTACCACGCGACCCTGGACGGGCCCAACTCGGTGCACGCCTGGGTGCTCAAGAACCCCATGGAGTCCATCACCCTGAAGGCGGAGAAGATCATCATCGCCGCGGGCTCGAGGCCCCGCTTCACGCCCGACATACCCATCGACAACGAAGTCATTTTCGACTCCGACTCCGTGTTCACCCTGGAGTTCAAGCGCAAGGCGCTGCCCGAGTCGCTGATCGTCGTCGGCGCGGGGGTCATCGGAGCGGAATACGGCTCGGCGTTCGCGGTTCTGGGCTGCAAGGTATCGCTGATCCAGCGTGACCACACTTTCCTGACGTTCGCCGAGCGTTCCATCGTCGACATGCTGATCCGGCGCATGGAGGACTACGGCGTGGAGTTCGTCTGGGGCGCCTGGTACGACAAGATCGAGCGGATGTCCGGCCGGGAGGAAAAGGCGCGGGTCTCGCTTGCCGACGGCCGGGTGCTCGAGGCGGACGCGGTGATCATCGCCAGCGGACGCGAGGTGGCCGTCAAGGTCCTGGGCCTGGAGGACGTGGGGGTGGAGACCACCGAGCACGGGCTCATCAAGGTCAACGAGCTGTTCCAGACGTCGGTGCCCAGCATCTATGCCGCCGGCGACGTGGTCGGCTTCCCGGCGCTGGCCTCCACCAGCAGCGAGCAGGGCCGCATGGCCGCCAACTACGCGCTGGGACGCCGCGCGGGCGGACGCAGGACGCTGTTCCCCATGTGCGTCTACACCATCCCCGAGATCGCCATGGTGGGCTACACCCAGCAGGAACTGGAAGCCAAGGGCATCCCTTACGCCAAGGGCGTAGCCACCTACGAGGAGGTCACCAAGGCCGGCATCATCGGCGACTCGCACGGCATGCTCACCCTGCTGTTCGAGCCCAACAGCGGACACTTGCTCGGGGTGCACATCATCGGCGACCAGGCCTGCGAACTGATTCACATCGGGCAGGCGGTGCTGAGCTACAACGGCACCATCGACTACTTCATCGACAATGTGTTCAACTTTCCGACCATGGGGGAGTCCTACAAGATCGCGGCCCTGAACGGGGTGAAGGAGCTGGGCGCCTGAACGGGCCCATGGCGGCAATGGAATGGAATTCCATTTCAGAACCCTTTGATTCGAAATGTGAATGTGCATATGAATGAGCCTATGATTGGATCAGTCTAGCCAAGTGAACCCAGGTACATCGAACTCGAAAGGAGCGAGCCATGAGAAAGCTGATTCCCGGTATCCTGTTTGTCTTCGTATCCGTGTATGCGACCACGGCCCTTGGAGCCGACGTCAAGTTGGGCGTGGTGTTGGGTTATACCGGACCCATCGAGTCGCTGACCCCCCACATGGCAGCCGGCGCCGAGCTTGCGATGAAGGAAGTCAGTGACAGCGGCGCGTTGCTCGGCGGCGCGAAGGTCGTCTCCGTGCGAGCCGATTCCACCTGCGGCGACTCCGCCGCCGGGTCTGCGGCGACGGAGCGGATCGTGACCTCCGACAAGGTGAACGCCATCGTCGGCGGGGACTGCTCGGGCGTCACCACCGCCATGCTCAAGAACGTGGCCAAGCCCAACGGCGTCGTGATGATCTCGCCGTCGGCCACGTCCCCGAGCCTGTCCACCGTCGAGGACAACGGCCTCTTCTTCCGGACCGCTCCCTCGGATGCCCGCCAGGGCATGATCGTCGCCGACATCCTGAAGGAGATGGGAATCAAGGAAGCCGCGCTGACCTACACCAACAACGACTACGGCAAGGGTCTGGCGGACAGCATCGCCGCCAACGTGAAGAAGGGCGGCGGCAAGATCACGATCTCGGCGCCCCATGAGGACGGCAAGGGCGACTACAGCGCCGAGGTGGCTGCGTTGGCCGCCGCGGGCGGCGACATCCTGATCGTGGCCGGCTACCTCGACCAAGGCGGCAAGGGCATCATCCAGGGCGCCCTCGACACCGGCGCCTTCGACAAGTTCTACCTGCCCGACGGCATGATCGGCGACCAGCTGGTGGAGGCCATCGGCAAGGGTCTGGAAGGCGCCATCGGCGCCCACCCCGGCACGGACAGTCCGGGGAAGGCCAAGTTCGACAAGATCGCCGAGGCGGCCAAGGTCAAGTCGGACAGCGCGTTCGTGGGCGAATCCTATGACGCGGCCGCACTGATCATGCTCGCCATGCAGGCGGCGAAGTCGGCCGAAAGCGGCAAGCTCAAGGACAAGGTCATGATGGTGGCCAACGCGCCGGGCGAGAAGATCTATCCGGGCGAGCTGGCCAAGGCGCTCAAGATCCTCGCCGGCGGCGGCGACGTGGACTATGTCGGCGCCTCGGCGGTAGAGCTCATCGGACCGGGCGAGAGCGCCGGCAACTACCGCCAGATCGTGGTCAAGGGCGGCAAGATCACCACCGTCAAGTACCGGTAGCCATCGTAGCGGGCGGGCGGATGCGGTCCCGAACTCGTCATTCCCGCGAACGCGGGAATCCAGGTGGGGCGGGGGGACGCTGCAGGGACGCTTCCCCTGCCCCACCTCACACGGATTACCGCGTTCGCGGGAATGACATCCGCGAGCATCCGCCGGAGATCGCGGGGCCTGGATTCCTGCCACCTCCGGCGGCCGGGCGGAGGTCCACGCGTCGATGATCGCCGTAGAAGACCTGCACATGCACTTCGGCGGCATCCGGGCCGTCGACGGCGCGTCTCTCACCATCGAACGCGGCAGCATCACCGGGCTCATCGGCCCCAACGGGGCCGGCAAGACCACCCTCTTCAACGTCATCGCCGGTGTCCACAAGCCCACTTCCGGCAAGGTCTACCTCGAAGGCGAAGACGTCACCGGGCTCACGCCTCACGAGCTCTTCTCGAAAGGCGTGCTCCGCACCTTTCAGATCGCCCACGAATTCTCCACGCTGACGGTCCGCGAAAACCTCATGACCGTACCGGCGGGCCAGTCGGGCGAAAGCCTGCTGGACGTGTGGTTCCGGCCCGGCAGGATCCGCGCGCAGGAGGAGACCATCCGCGCCCGCGCCGACGAGGTCATCGACTTTCTGAAGCTCGAGCCGGTGGCGGGGGAGCTGGCCGGAAACCTCTCGGGAGGGCAGAAAAAGCTGCTGGAGCTGGGCCGCACCATGATGGCCGAACCCCGTGTGGTGCTGCTCGACGAAGTGGGCGCGGGCGTCAACCGGACGCTGTTGAAGGACATCGCCGGCGCCATTCTGCGCCTCAACCTCCACCACGGCTACACCTTCTGCATCATCGAGCACGACATGGACCTGATCTCGCTCCTGTGCGATCCGGTCATCGTCATGGCCGAGGGCAAGGTGCTGATGCAGGGCCCTGCGCCCGAGGTGCGCTCCGACGAGCGTGTCATCGACGCCTACCTGGGCCGCGGGCTGGTGACCCGGGAGGAGCGGACCTCATGAGCTTCCTGGTGGGCGAGGATCTGACCGGAGGCTACGGCGGCCCGGACATCCTGCAAGGCTGCGCCATCGCTGCGGAGCGCGGCGAGATCACCGTGGTGGTGGGTCCCAACGGCGCCGGCAAGTCAACGGCCATGAGGGCGCTCTTCGGCATGCTGAACCTTCGTTCGGGGACGGTGCGGCTGGACGGCGAGGACATCACCGCGCTGGCGCCCCAGGCGCGGGCCCACAAGGGCATGGGCTTCGTGCCGCAGACGGACAACGTGTTCCGCTCCATGACCGTCCAGGAAAACCTGGAGATGGGAGCGTTCGTCCGGGACGACGACATCTCGGGCACTCTGGACGAGGTCTACGGCCTGTTCCCGGCCCTCAGGGACAAGCGCCGCCAGCCGGCGGGCGAGCTGTCCGGCGGCCAGCGCCAGCAGGTGGCCATCGGCCGGGCGCTGATGAACCGGCCCCGGGCGCTCATGCTCGACGAGCCCAGCGCCGGCGTTTCGCCCATCGTCACCCGCGAGCTGTTCGAACGCATTCTCGACATATCCCGCAGCGGCGTCGCCGTCCTCATCGTGGAGCAGAACGCCCGCCAGGCCCTGGAGCTGGCGGACAAGGGCTACGTGCTGGTGCAGGGGCGCAACCGCTTTACCGGAACCGGGCAGATGCTGCTGGCAAACCCCGAGGTCCGGAAATCGTTTCTCGGGGGATGACGGGTTGGAAGACGTCGTCAACGCGGTCGTGCTCGTCACCAATTTCCTGGTGGTCCCCGCCACCGCCTACGGCTGCCAGCTTGCCCTTGGCGCGCTGGGCGTAACGCTGGTGTACGGCGTCCTGCGCTTTTCCAACTTCGCCCAGGGCGAGACCATGTCGTTCGGCGCCATGGTCACGATCCTGTTCACCTGGCTGCTGCAGTCCTGGGGGGTGGGTCTCGGGCCGCTGCCCACGGCGCTGTTGGCGCTGCCCCTGGGAATGGCGGTGACCGCCGGTCTCTGCCTGCTGACGGACCGCTGGGTGTTCCGGTTCTACCGGCGCACCAAGGCGCCGCCCGTCATGTTGCTGGTGGTGTCCGTGGGGCTCATGTTCGTCATCAACGGGCTCATCCGCTTCGTCATCGGCCCCGCCGACCGGGTGTTCACCGACGGCACCCGCTTCCTGCTCACGGTGCGGGAGTTCAAGGCCTTCACCGGGTTGTCGGAGGGCCTTGCCATCAAGACCACCCAGACCCTCAGCGTGGTGGTGGCGGTGGTGCTGGTGGCGGCGCTCTTCTGGTTCCTCGAGAGGACGCGCACCGGCAAGTCCATGCGCGCCTATTCGGACAACGAGGATCTGGCGCTGTTGTCAGGGGTGAGCCCGGAGAAGGTGGTGGCGGTCACATGGCTGATCGTCGGCGCCCTGGCGGCGGTGGCGGGAACGCTCTACGGCCTCGACAAGAGCTACAAGCCGTTCACGTTCCTGTCGCTGCTGCTGCCCATCTTCGCCGCCGCCATCGTCGGCGGCCTGGGCAACCCGCTGGGCGCCATCGTCGGCGGTTTCGTGGTGGCTTTCTCCGAAGTGTTCCTGACGTACCCCTACCGGAAGTTCCTGGCCTATCTGGGGCCGGAGGGCTGGCGCCCCGACGGTCTGGTGCAGTTCCTTTCCACCGACTACAAGTTCGCCGTGTCGTTCTTCATCCTGGTGGTGGTGCTGCTGGTGAAGCCCACCGGGGTCTTCAGCGGGAAGTCGTCATGAGTGACGGTGACGGTCACAGGCCGTTTTCCGCTCGCGTCGGCCGGGCGCTGCAGACCCCCCGCAAGCCGGTCCTGCTCGCCGCCATGGCGGCCCTCATCTGCCTCGTGGGCGTGGTCCAGAGCTGGTCGCTGGCTCTGGCGATCCTGAACCTGT
Organism: uncultured Binatia bacterium (SeqCode); assembly: GCA_965215605.1. Taxonomy (GTDB): domain Bacteria; phylum Desulfobacterota; class Binatia; order UBA9968; family JAJDTQ01; genus JAJDTQ01. The sequence goes on from OZ244070.1 coordinate 1,522,230, forward strand.
GCCTGATTTCGGCCATCATGACCCTGGGCGTGAACATCCAGTGGGGCTACGCCGGGCTGTTCAACGCCGGGGTGATGGGTTTCGCCGCCCTGGGCGGGCTGGCAGGCGTGCTGGTCTCCATGCCGCCGGTAGGGCCGGCCTGGCAGGCGGGAGGCACGGGCGTGGTGCTGGCGCTGGCGATGGCGGCGACCGCCATCGTGGCCGCGGTGCTGGTCTACCGCCGGATGCGCCACCCGGGGTACCGAAAGTTGGCGGTGACGCTTGTGGTCGTCATCGGATACTTCGCGGCCCGGACGCTGTTCGAGCCGGCGGTGCACGCCATCGAAGCGGTAGACCCGTCCGTGACCGGCTACCTGGGCGGTTTCGGCCTGCCCATCGTCCTCTCGTGGTTCGTGGGCGGCGCGCTGGCGGCGGGCGCCGCCTGGGCCGCCGGCAAGATCAGTCTCGGGCTGCGCGCCGACTATCTCGCCATCGCCACCCTGGGCATCTCCGAGATCATCGTCGCGTTCCTCAAGTACGAGGAGTGGCTCGCCCGGGGCGTCAAGAACGTCACCGGCCTGCCGCGTCCGGTACCCTACGAGGTGGACTTGCAGAACGCCCCGTGGTTCCGGGAATGGGCGGTGAGCCTCGGCGTGTCGCAGGTGGACCTTTCCTCCATCGTGGTGAAGCTTTGCTACGCGGGCCTCTTCGTGCTGGTGCTGGCGGTCCTGATGTGGCTCTCCGAAGCGGCCCTCCGGGCGCCCTGGGGGCGGATGATGCGGGCCATCCGTGACAACGAGACCGCGGCCGAGGCCATGGGCAAGGATGTCACCGCCCGGCACCTGCAGGTCTTCGTGCTCGGCTCGGCGGTGATCGGCATCGCCGGCGCCATGCTGGCGACCCTCGACGGGCAGTTCACGCCCAACACCTACCATCCGCTGCGCTTCACCTTCCTCATCTGGGTCATGGTCATCGTCGGCGGCTCCGGCAACAACTGGGGCGCCGTCCTGGGCGGCTTCGTGGTGTGGTACTTCTGGGTGGAAGCCGAGCCCATGGGCCTATGGCTGATGGAGTTCATCACCTCGCCTCTGGCCGCGGACAGCCCGGTCCGGAGCCATCTGATGGCAAGCGCCGCACACATGCGACCGGTGGTCATGGGACTGGTGCTGCTGCTCGTCCTGCGCTTCGCGCCCCGCGGCTTGATACCGGAAGAACGGCGTTAGCCCGCGACGTTCCGGATCCGCGCCTTGGCGCTAACACTTGGCGCAAAATTCTTGACGTCATGGCCGTGGTGCCGTACAGTAGATTGTGGTGCGAAGTAACCAGACAGGACAATAGCCCAAGGGTTAGGTTAGCCGAAATTGCCTGAAAGGAGTAGCGATGACGAATTCGATACGCGCGTTTTCGGTAGGCTTGGTGGCCGTGGCGTTGGCGACGGCGTCCCTGGCGTCGGCGGGTACTCTGGACGATGTCCGCCAGCGGGGGCACCTGATCTGCGGCATCAACACCGGCTTGGTGGGCTTCGCCGCGCCGGACGACAAGGGCGTGTGGAAGGGCTTCGACGTGGACGTGTGCCGGGCGGTGGCCGCCGCGGTGTTCGGCGACGCCAACAAGCTCAAGTACAAGAACCTCACCGGCAAAACGCGCTTCACCGCGCTGCGTTCGGCCGAGATCGACATGCTGTCGCGCAACACCACCTGGACCTTCAGCCGGGACGTGGACCTGCAACTCACCTTCGTGGGCATCAACTACTACGACGGCCAGGGCTTCATGGCCCCCAAGAAACTCGGCGTCAAGTCCGCCAAGGACTTGGCCGGCGCTTCGGTCTGCATCCAGACCGGCACCACTACCGAGCTGAACCTCGCGGACTACTTCCGCGCCAACAACATGAAGTATGAGCCGGTGCCCATCGAGACCAACACCGAGGCGCGCACCAACTACCTGGCCGGCCGTTGCGACGTGTACACCACCGACCGCTCCGGCCTGGCGGCGACCCGAGCCGCCACCGACAACCCGGACGCCCACGTGGTGCTTCCGGAGATCATCTCCAAGGAGCCGTTGGGGCCGCTGGTTCGCCACGGCGACGATCAGTGGGCGGACATCGTGCGCTGGTCCCTCAACGCCATGATCGCGGCCGAGGAGATGGGCGTGACCTCCAGGAACGCCAAGGCGATGGCGTCGAAGGAAAACAAGAACAAGGAGGTCAACCGCCTTCTCGGCGTCGAGGAGCTGCAGGGCCGCGAGCGGCTGGGTTTGTCCAAGGACTGGGCGGTGAACATCATCGCGCAGGTGGGCAACTACGGCGAGGTCTTCGAGAAGCACCTCGGCAAGAAGACCCCCATCGGCCTGGACCGGGGCCTCAACGCCCAGTGGACCGACGGCGGCCTGCTCTACGCCCCGCCGTTCCGGTAGACCGGACTGGTTTCACACCAGCATGAGCCGTGTGGATCCAGTGTCGCGCCGCCATTGCGCGTGATACTGGTAATCCATACGGCTCATGTCCTATGACTATCGGGCGTGGTGCAACCTAACGACAGGCCCGGTCCGCCTCCAGGGCCCGTGCTCAGCCTCGGCAGCCTGTGGTACGACGAGGCGGTACGTGGCGTCGCCATCCAGATCCTGGTGCTGCTCGGCGTGTTCGCGACCGTGGCCTGGATGATCGCCAACGTCGTCGCCAACTTCGCCATCCTCGACAAGACCTTCGGTTTCGACTTCCTCTGGCTCCCCGCCAACTACGACATCAACCAGACGCTCATCGAGTACACCAACCGGGACACGCACCTGCGCGCAGCGCTGGTGGGGCTGATCAACACGGGAGTGGTGGCCTTCCTCGGGATCATCCTGGCCACGGTGCTCGGTTTCCTCGTCGGCATATTCCGGTTGTCGGACAACTGGCTGGTGTCGCGCCTGGCGTACTGCTACGTCGAGTTCACCCGCAACACCCCCGTGCTGCTGCTCATCCTGCTGTGGCACGGGATATTCATCAACACGCTGCCGCATCCACGGCAGGCCATGACCGTCGGCGGCGCCACGTTCCTCACCAACCGGGGCTTCTACGTTCCCAAGCCCGTGTTCGAATCGGGGTTCGAGTGGGTCGCGCTGGCTCTCGTGGTGGCCATCGTGGGGGCGGTCTTCGTCCACCGTCACGTACGCCGGGTCCGGGAAGCCACCGGCCGGCAGCTTCCCGGCGGCTGGATTTCCGCCGCCCTGATCATGGGACTGCCGGGGCTTGCCTACGCGGCCGCCGGCGCTACCCTTTCCTTCGACGTGCCGGAGCTCCATGGGTTCAATTTCCGGGGCGGACTCTACCTCACGCCGGAGCTGGTGGCGTTGACCTGGGCGCTGGCGTTCTACACCTCCGGCTTCATTGCCGAGAACGTCCGCGCCGGCATCCTCGCCGTGGACAAGGGCCAGGTCGAGGCGTCGCAAGCGCTGGGACTTTCCCGCAGACGCGTCCTGCGCCTGGTGATCCTGCCTCAGTCGCTTCGGGTGATCGTCCCGCCGCTCACCTCCCAATACCTTGACCTCACCAAGAACTCGTCCCTGGCCATCGCCATCGGCTACGTGGACCTGGTGGGGACCCTGGGGGGGATCACGCTGAATCAGACAGGGCGGGAGATCGAGTGCATGATGCTGGTCTTGCTGGTTTACCTGGCCGTTTCCCTGAGCATTTCCGTGTTCATGAACTGGTACAACCGCCGGGTCCGGCTGGTGGAGCGCTGATGTCACTTCCCGCCACCGCAACCCCGACCTATCCGCCCGGACAGCACCCGAACCTGCCGCCGCCTCCGGGCACCGCCGGCGTCATCGGCTGGTTGCGCGCCAACCTGTTCTCGTCGGTGTTCAGCACCGCGCTGACCTTGGTTTCCATCTGGCTGATCTACGAGTTCGTGACCGCCGCCATCGGCTGGTTCGTCCTGGAAGCGGTGTGGGAGGCCGGCTCCCGGGTGGACTGCCGCAAGCAGGGTGAGGGCGCCTGCTGGGCGGTCATCACCACCCGGCTGGACCAGTTCGTCTACGGCTTCTATCCCGCCGACCAGCGCTGGCGTCCGGTGCTCACCTTCGTCCTGCTTTTTCCCGCGCTGGCGCCGGTGCTGTTCGACCGCACGCCCTATCGCAGCCAGCTGCTGTGGTTCTCGCTGGCCTATCCCGCGGTGGGCGCCTGGTTGATCTACGGCGGCCTGGGCCTGCCGGTGGTGGACACCGACGCCTACGGCGGATTTCTGCTCACCATGATCCTGGGCGTCACCGGCATCGTGGCGTCGCTGCCGCTGGGCATCCTGCTGGCCCTCGGCAGGCAGTCGCGGCTGCTGGCGATCCGTGTCCTGTGCGTCACCTTCATCGAAGTGGTGCGGGGGGTGCCGCTGATCACGCTGCTATTCATCGCCTCCACCATGCTCAACTACTTCCTGCCCCCGGGGACGAACTTCGATCTTCTCATCCGGGTGCTCATCATGGTCACGCTGTTCGCCGCGGCCTACCTCGCCGAAGCGGTGCGCGGCGGTTTGCAAGCCCTTTCCCGCGGCCAGTACGAGGCCGCGGACTCCCTCGGGCTGTCCTACTGGAAGACCACCTGGCTGATCACGCTGCCCCAAGCCCTCAAAATCGCCATCCCCGGCATGGTCAACGTCTTCATCGGGCTTTACAAGGACAGTACGCTGGTAGTAATCATCGGCCTGTTGGACCCGCTGGGCGTGGCTCGGGCGGTGCTCGCCGACGCCAAGTGGAACGGGCTGTCCAACGAGACGTATCTCTTTATCGCGCTCTTCTTCTTCCTGAGCTGCTTCGCCATGTCGCGATATTCTCTCTGGCTCGAAGGACGGCTGAGCGTCGGAGACCGTTAGCAGACCGTCAGCGATTTTCCTCATGGCTACCATCGAAGAAGAAACCGAACGCATCCGATCCGCGGTCGACTCCTCCAGGGTGATGGTGGAGATCCAGGCCATGCACAAATGGTTCGGCACGTTTCACGTGCTGAAGAACATCAATCTGCGCGTGACCGCCGGCGAGCGCATCGTGATCTGCGGACCGTCGGGCTCGGGCAAGTCCACCCTGATCCGCTGCATCAACCGGCTGGAGGTGCATCAGCAAGGGTCCATCGCGGTGGACGGCACGGAACTGACCCGCGACGTCAAGAACATCGAGCAGATCCGCTCCGAGGTGGGGATGGTGTTCCAGCACTTCAACCTCTTTCCCCACCTCACCGTGCTGGAGAACTGCACTCTAGGGCCCATGTGGGTGCGCAAGCTGCCCAAGGACGAGGCCGAGGCAATCGCGCAACGGTACCTGGAGCGCGTGCAGATTCCCGAGCAGGCCGACAAGTACCCGGGCCAGCTCTCGGGCGGGCAACAGCAGCGCGTGGCCATCGCGCGCTCGCTGTGCATGCAGCCCAAGATCATGCTGTTCGACGAGCCCACCTCCGCCCTCGACCCGGAGATGATCAAGGAAGTGCTCGACACCATGCTCGAGCTCGCCGAGACCGGCATGACCATGCTGGTGGTGACCCACGAGATGGGCTTCGCCCGCCGCGCCGCCGACCGCGTGATCTTCATGGACGGCGGCGAGATCATCGAGGAGAACGCCCCCGAGCCGTTCTTCAACAACCCCCATAACGACCGCACCAAGCTGTTCCTGAGCCAGATCCTGTCGCACTGAGCCGGGAAAGACCCGTTCGCCGTGGACGGGTCCCGTCACCAAAGGGCGGCGGTGCGGAGTGACGGCGCGGTCCTCGGTGGCGGCGCGGCGCCTGAATTCGACGGGTTTCTGTGCTACGGTCCTGAATCTGAATCTCTGCCGCAAAGGGGCCGTCCGTACATGTCCACAACGCTGATCAAGAACATCGGGACTCTGGCCACCGGGATGCTGGAGGACCCCCTCCGGGACGCCGACTCCATGCTCGTGGCGGACGGCATCATCCAGGAGGTCGGTAACGGCCTGGGCGGCAACGTGGACCGCACCATCGACGCCAACGGCACCACGGTGGTCCCCGGACTCATCGACTCGCATTCCCATCCCACCTTCGGCAACTTCACGCCGGCCCAGAACTCCATGGGATGGATCACCCACTACATGCACGGCGGGGTCACCTCCATCATTTCCGCCGGGGAGCTGCACGTGCCCGGGCTGCCGCTACCACCGGACCCGCTGTGCGCGGTATCGCTTTCCATCGTCGCCAAGCGCTGCTGGGACAACCTGCGGCCCACCGGCGTCCGGGTGCACGGCGGCACGCTGCTGCTGGTGCCAGGCCTGGAAGAGAAGGACTTCGATACCATCGCCGAGGCGGGTGTCCGGCTGGTCAAGTTCATCTTCTACGACTACAGCCTCTTGCCCACGGGCGAGGCGGAGCGCTACGTGAAGTGGGCCAGGGCGCGGGACATCAAGGTCAAGATCCATTCCGGCGGTGTCTCCCGCTCCGGCGTGAGCCAGGTGGCGGGGGTGGACATCGTCAAGGCCATCGACCCCGACGTCATCGGCCACAGCACCGGCGGCCCCATCCCCATGCCGGAAGAAGACCTGCGCCGCATCGTGGCCGAGACCGAGTACTACGTCGAGATCTGCACTTCCGGCAACCTGCGCATGGGCATGGTGCTGGCGGACGCGGTCCGGCAGTGCGGAGCCGAGGCCCGGGTGCTGGTGGGCACGGACACGCCGGGCGGCACCGGGGTGGTCCCCCGGGGCATCCTGCGCGAGATGTGCTTTCTGGCCTCCCTCGGCGGCGTCGCGCCGGAGCACGCCGTAGCCATGGCCACGGGCAACACCGGCCGCGCCCACGGCCTCGACCTCGGCATCATCGCCGAGGGCAGGCCCGCGGACCTGGTGATCATGGACCGCATCACCGGCTCGGTGTCCAGTGACGCCCTGGACTCGTTCGCCAAGGGCGACCTGCCGGGAATCTCGGTGGTGATGATCGACGGCGAACTCACCGTGGCGGGGCGGAGCCAGCAGACGCCGCCCCCCGAGCGGGGAGTGGTCATCAGCGGCTGAGGGGTCGTTTCTTGGACTATGAAATTGAGGTGCAGTGTGGCTGTAACTTACTGCCGGCACTGACAAAAGGGGCACGGCCGGCGGGCAGGACGCCGCGGCCGGCATCCAGGGAGGTTTCCCGGTGAGCTCACTACAGTACGGCGTGGGAATGTTTCCCACCGAATCCATGTCGCGCATCATCCAACTCAGCAAGCAGGCGGAGGATCTCGGCTACAGCCACATCTGGGTCGGCGACTCGCACCTCATCTGGCGCGAGGCCTTCGTCAACATGGCGGCGGTGGCGCTCAACACCTCGAAGGTGGTCATCGGCACCGGCGTCACCAACCCCGTGACCCGGCATCCCTCGGTGCTCGCCAGCGCGTATGCCACCCTGGACGAGCTGGCCCCCGGCCGGTTCGCGGTGGGCATCGGCCTGGGCGACAGCTCGCTGGAAACCATGGGCCGCAAACAGGCGCGGCTGGCGGAGTTCGAGGAGGCGGTGGCGCAGATGCGGGCCGTCATCGAGGGCGGCGAGGCCGAGCTTGAGAGCGGCAGCAAGATACACCTCAACTTCGCCCAGAACCGGCAGATCCCGTTCTACGTGGCCGCCAGCGGCCCAAAGATGCTCGAGCTTTCCGGGCGCATCGCCGACGGCGTCATCATCCTCGTGGGCGTGGATTCCGGCGCCATCGAGCGGGCGGTGGAGCGGATCGCGGCCGGAGCGGAGTCGGCGGGCCGCAAGCTCTCCGACATCGACCTGGTGCTGTGGGTCCCGTGCGCGGTGTCCGAGAACCCCGGCGCCAAGGACGCGGTCAAGGCCCACGTGGCCCGGGTCATCGCCCACCCGCTGCCCTTCACCCTGGACGAGCAGGAGCAGAAGGTCCTGGACGACATCCACCAAGCCTACAACTACTACCAGCACATGGACCCGCTCGCCGCCCAGGCGCGCGTGATCCCGGACTGGCTGGTGGACAAGTTCGCGGTGGCCGGCACCCCGGACCAGTGCCGGGCCAAAGTGGCAGAGTTGAAGCAGAGTGCCATCAACCAGGTGGCGATCATTCCCTATAACGTCGGCGACGCCGACCGCGGCGAAACCCTGCGGCTCTTCGCCGGCGCCATGTAGACAACGTCCTGCCCCAAACACCTCGTTGCGAGGCGGGACGCCAAGAACCAGTGCGAACTGTCACCCGCTACTACCTGTTTCAGATTCCCGGCTGGGCCTTGACGGCCGTGCTGGTGACGCTGCTGCACGCGTGGCTGGGGCTGCCGGTGTGGGTGGGCCTGACCGTCCTCGGGGTGGTGGTGCTGAAGGACGTCGTCTTCTATCCGTTCCTGCGCAGAGCCTACCAGTTGGAAGCCTCCGGCGCCGCCCGGCTTGTGGGCCTGCGCGGCGTCGCGCGCGACCCCTTGGACCCTACCGGCTACGTCTACGTACGCGGTGAGCTGTGGCGCGCGCACACCGAGGCCGGTGCCGCGGCGATACCGGCGGGTGCCGAGGTCAGGGTCGTCCAGGGCCACCGCATGACGTTGACCGTGGCCGGGGATTAGTCAGACGACGACCACGCGTGCACTACGCGTCGTCTTCCTGACCTTTCTGGTAGCTACCAGAAATTTGATCGTACGGCTTCAGGCGTACAACCTACAAGAACCCCTTGTCCTTGTAGAACTGCTTCGCGCCAGGATGCAGCGGAATCCCCAACGGACTGGCGTCGGTGTCGCGGCAGACCTCCTTGATGTTCAGCCGTGCGGCGTCCACAGGAATGTCGCGGCGGCGCCGGTAGATGGACTCGCAGAGCGAGTAGGCCATGTCCTTGCTCAACCACTTGTGGGTGATGATGGGCCAGCCGCTGAAGTCCACGGTGCGGATGTCTTCCTTGAGCCCGGGGAACCGCCGCCTGGGAATCACCGCGCGCTTGAATCCCAGGGCCTCCATGCCCCGGATCACGTCCTCGTCGAGGTGGAGCACCTGGTAGCCGTTCTCCAGCGCGGCCTCAAGCCACTTGGTGGACAAGCCCTCATCGAAGACCGCGTCCACGCGCCTCGCCTTGATGGATTCGATGCGCTTGGGGGAGGAAGGATGGGCGCACTCGTCGATCTCGCCGCCCCAACGCGTGATCTTGCGGAAAGTCAGCCCGTAGAGCGACATGATGGTGGAGATGGCGTAGTGGGTGGAGTTGTCGATGCCCGCGGTGCGGGTGGAGACTCTTAGCGGTATCCTGTTCTTGACGATGTCCCGGACCGAGCGGACGCCGAGTTCCGCCGACACCACAAAGGCGATGCGATCCCACGAGGGGAAGCTGGCCAGCGCGCGCAGGGGCAGCGCTTCCTTGTAGTATCCCTTGCCGAGGTAGCACATGGTGGCGATCACCGAGGGGTTGACCTGGGAGACGTCCACGCGGCGCTTCCCCACCTCGATGGGCGTCTTCATGCCGCCCAGGAGCTCGCCGTGGACGCCGAACCGGAGCGGTGGGAAGATATTGTCTTCCTCGTCAGTGGAACGGATGGACACGTCCAGCGCCACCCCCAGGTCGAGCTTGCGGTCGGCGTAGACCCCGGCGGCCAACTCCAGCATCGTTTTGACCCGCTTCATCCGTGAATTCGGTTTCTGTTGCGCCATTCCGTCCCCCTTTCGAACGTTCCTGACCGTGTACCAAATCGCGCGGCCGGCCGCGAATCCGCGCGACGAGGCCGGCGGAGCGCCCTCCGCGGGTGGCGTTCCTTGCAGTCCCGGGACCCCTCAAGTATGAATAATGCCATGAGCGACACCGCGCAGCGCCTCAAGGAGGTCATCGACGACGACCGGCAGGATCTGGTCCAGTTGTGCCTGGAGTTGGGTGGCATGCCGAGCCCGCACGCCAAGGAAAGGGCCCTTGGCGAAGCGGTGGTGGCATGGCTCGAGCGAAACGGCATCGAGAGCTGGCTCCAGTGGATCACCGACGAAAGCGTCAACGCCGTCGGGATGATCCGGGGCTCGGGCGACGGCTCCAGCCTGATCCTCAACGCACACATGGACACCGGCCCCGAGCTTCCGGCCGACGCCTCCGAGGCGGACGTACGGATGGAGGGGGCATGGGTCGACGGCGAGCTGATGTTCGGCAAGGGCCTCATCAACGACAAGGCCCAGCTCTGCGCCTTCATGATCGCGACCAGGGCGATCAAGAAGGCCGGCATCGCGCTCGGCGGCGACTTGTACGTCACCGGCGTCGCCTTCGAGACCGGCGAGCCGTCGGTGGACGACACCCAGGGAGTGAACTTCCCCGGCGAGGGTCTCGGCGCCAAGTGGCTGATCGACCGGGGCGTCACCGCCGACTACTGCCTCGTGGGGGAAACGTCCGGATTCGGCATCATCATGGGGGAATGCGGCGCGGTGTGGCTCAAGATCCGCTGCCAGGGACGCGAGCTGTACACGCCGCGGCTGGCCCGGGGGGAATCCCTGCGCGAGCATCCCAACCCGTACATCAAGATGGCCCATGCGGTGATGGCGCTGGAACAGTGGGCCATCAACTACGAACACGAGGCGCGCTTCGAGTTTCCAGGCGGCACCATGATCCCCAAGGCCCAGGTGGTGGGGGTGCGTGGCGGTCCCGGCTACTGCGACATCTACTACGACGTGCGCATCGTCCCCAAGACCGATCCCCAAGCCATCAAGCGCGGAATCGAGGGGGTGATGGCGACCCTGGACTTCGACTCCGAGGTGTCGGTCTACCAGTATTCCAGGGGGCACGTGGCGCGGAACGCCGACATGCTCATCGACTCCATCGACCAGGCACACCGGGACGTCATGGGCACCGAGCCCCCGGCGCCGCCGTCGGCCGAGATCAGCATGTGGCGGGACATGAACGTGTTCAACGAGGTGGGGATTCCGGCCGTATGCTACGGGCCGCCGCGGCAGAAGGAGACCATCAGTCAGGCGCGGAACCGCGCCATGAAGATCGATGATCTCGTCGCCGCGACCAAGGTGTACGCGCTCACCATCCTGTCGGTGTGCGGGGAAGCGAAGTGAGGGGAGGTTGCCTTGGGTAGCTCGAAGGCGGTCACACGCGGGGTCCGGGTCGAGGTCAGCACCGAATACGACCCCAACCGTTCATTCCCCGAGCACAACCGCTGGTTCTATCTCTACACCGTGGAGATCAGCAACGAAGGCTCGGAAACCGTGCAACTCGTAAGCCGCCACTGGATCATCACGGATGCCTCCGGCCACATGGAGGAGGTCAAGGGTCCGGGCGTGGTGGGCGAAAGCCCCGTGCTGGAAGAGGGAGAGTCCTTCGAGTACACCTCCGGCTGCCCGCTGTCGACCCCCTACGGCACCATGCACGGCACCTACCAGATGGTCACCTCCGACGGCGACCGCTTCGACGCCCAGATCGCCGAGTTCGTGCTCGGCGAGCCGCGGTCGCTGCACTAGCGCGCCTCATCCGCGGTCCCTTCGGACTTGGCCGTTCTGCCGGCTACCCCTTCCGGCTCAGCGCCTCGAACACCTTCTCGGACGTGATCGGCAGCGACGTGATGCGGGCACCGCAGGCGTCGGCCACGGCGTTGGCGATGGCTCCCGCGGTGGGGATGTTGGCGGTCTCGCCGATGGCCATGCTGTTGTAGGGGCCCGGCCCGCGTTTGTGCTCCGTCACCAGGGTGGTCAGCTCCGGGACGTCCCGGACCGTGGGGATCTTGTAGTCGCCGAAGTTGGCGGTGGTGACCTTGCCGTCGTCCACCATGAGGTGCTCCATCAGGCCGTAGCCGATGCCGGTCATGCTGGCGCCCTCGATCTGGCCCTGGTGCATGAGCGGGTTCAGGATGGTGCCGGTGCTGTGGCTCGTGACCAGCCGCTTGAGCTCGATGTTGCCGGTCTCGGGGTCCACCTCCACCTCGGCGATCTGCGCGCACATGGCGGCATCCGCCACCTTGGAGGTGTCGTCGTAGAGCCCCTCGGTCTCGATGGCCGAGCCCTTGGCCTTGACTACGTCGGCGTAGCTCATGCCCCGGTCGGCGCTCTTGTGCACCACCTGTCCGTCGGAAAGGTCGAGGTCTTCCCTGGGCGCGTCCAGCGCGTTGGCGCCGGCGTCCAGGAGCTCCTCCCGCGTCTTCATGATGCCGTCGTAGCCCGCGTTGCCATAGACCCGGGTGCCGCGGCTGCCGCCCAGGCCGGAGTCCTGGATGCCGGCGCTGGTGTCGAAGTGCTCGAACTTGATGTTCTCGGCCGGGATCTTGAGCTCCTGCTCCGCCATCTGCTCCAGCAGCGTGAAGGTGCCGACGCCCTGGTCTAGCATGGCCGAGGAAACCGTCAGCGTGCCGGTTTCGTCCAGCCGAAATTTCACCAACCCCTTGCCGCCGTTCACCGACCACTGCACCAAGCCGATGCCCCTGCCCACGTTCTTGGGCCGGGGCTCGTAGTACTTGACCTCGTCAAGGGCCTTGTCGAACACCGCGTTGGAGCCGACGTAGTCGACCTTCTCGCCCACCGGCGAGTCGTGGACCCCCTCCAGCAGGTTCTTCTTGCGCAGCTCCGCCGGATTCATGCCAAGCGCCTCGGCCAGCAGGTCGAGCTGGCTCTCGTTGGCGAAGAATCCCTGCGGGTCGCCCGGCGAGCGCATGTGCCCGCACGGCACCTGGTTGGTGTAAACCATGTGCTCTTCCACGAACGTATTGGGCATGTTGTAGGGGCCGGGGGACTTCTGCGGTCCGCCGAGGATGCCGTTGGGCTTGAAAGCGCAGTAGGCGCCGGTATCGAAGATGAAGTCCATGTGGTGGGCGGTGATGGTGCCGTCCTTCTTGGCCCCGGTCTTGACCTTGATGATGGAAGCGTGGCGCGGGTTGCCGGCAATGAACTCCTCGTCGTAGTCCATGACGATCTTGACCGGACGGCCGCCGCTCTTCTTCGACAGCGAGTAGCACAGGGCGATGTCCATGAAGTCGCCCTTGCCGCCGAAGTCGCCGCCGATGTAGCACGGATGCACCACGATGGTCTCGGGGTCCACCTGCACCGCGGCGGCTACCTGACCGCGGATGCCGTAGGGCACCTTGCTGCACGCCCAGATCTCGGCCGCGCCGGTGGCCGGGTCGGTCCTGGCCACGCAGGAATGCGGCTCGATGTAGGCTTGGTGGACCTTGGGCGTGGTGAAGGTGTTCTCGACGATGACGTCCGCCTCCTCGAATCCCTTGTCGATGTCGCCCTTTTCCCAGCTGACGTAGATCACCCGGTTGGTGGGGCCGTCGAGCTTCTGCGGCAGCCCCTTGTAGGTATGCACCTCCGGGTGAAGCAGCGTCGCCGAGGACTCCATGGCCTCCACGGGATCGAGGACGGGATCCAATTCCTCGTACTCCACCTCGATGAGCGCGGCGGCTTCCTCGGCCGCGTCCTCGGTCTCGGCGGACACCGCCGCCACCTTCTCGCCGATGAAGCGCACGATGCCGTCGGCCACGATGGGCATGTCCACCACGCGCCGGCCGATGCGCAGTCCGGCGACGTCCTCGCCGGTGAGAATTCCGACGACGCCCGGTACCTGCATGGCCTTGCTGGTGTCGATGCTCTTGATGCGGCCATAGGAGATGGGACTGCGCAGGATCTTGCCCCAGAGCATGTCCGGGAACGTGACGTCCACCGCGTACTTGGCCTTGCCGCTTACCTTGTATTCACCATCGATGCGGGGTGTGGAAACCCCCACGCTGTGCTTTTCCGCCATTGGCTCACCTCTGGAAGGTTGTTGAAGATGCGGGTGTCGAGACCCTGGAAACAAAGCACCTTCCTTACCACACGAGTCGGTCAATGTGTAATTGTCAGCGGTCCGCCAGCGCTCGAACAAAAACGGCCCGGCAGTGGGTACTGCCGGGCCGGGGATTTCTGCGTCGCCGATCTCGCCCGGGTCAGACCAGCCGGCTTTCCGGGAACATGAACGACCGGATGGTGACCGGGATGACCTCGGTAACCCCCATGGCGTTGCCGACGTCGATGAAGTCCAGGTCGCCCACGTCGATGCCGTCCACGGCGATGATCTCGGGAGCGACTTTCAACTCTTCCTTGAGGATGCCGCCAAGGGACTTGGCCACGTCCATGTCCAGGATCAGGAATACATTGAGATCCGGGTCTGCCGGATCTTCCGCGTCGTTCACCACCGCGGCGATGCCTTCGGCCACGCGCCGGATGTACTTGTAGTTGGGCACTCCCTCGAGGCCCAGGGCCAGCGCCAGACCCGGCTTGTACTTCTCCAGGTCGAACTTGGCCAAGGCCGTCCGGATGGTGCCCTGGATGTCGCAATTCTCGTCGATCAGGGCCTTGACCACCTGGAGCCCATAGACCGGCAGCGGCGTCTCGCTTGAGATGTAGCTGGTGTTGCCACTGGCCTGGATCGTGTATTCGCCGGCGCCGATCACGGTGGCGCGGATGCCTTCCGTGGGCTCCTTGACCAGGTCCGCCCGGTTGAGCTCGGCGATGTGATCACGGATCTCCTTGCCCAGGTAGGGGCCCACATCCCCGTAGGACGGAGTTTCGTGGTTGTAGATGTGCTCGGAGACGCCGCCGGAGAAGACAATGTGGTCGATGCTGCCGAGGCCGTCGTAACCCGGCAACTGATCCGTCACCAGCAGATGGGTTTCCAGGTCGGATAGCGGCTTGGCCTGTATGACGTTGAAGAGATAGGTCCCCATGTAGGCCGCGAACGCCTTCTTGACGTCGTCGGTAATGGTCTGACCCACCTCCACCGGCGTGCCCAGCTCCTTGGTGATGAACTTGGCCGGGAGCTCCACCCGCGTCACCACGTTGTTTTCGTCGAACGCAATGAGACGGGCGCCAACGCTGATGGCCGCGGTCTGGGTTACCGTTCCGTCCCGGATGACGGACAGCTTGGTGGTGCCGCCGCCCATGTCGATGTTGAGGACGGTGGCGTCCGCCGACTTGGACAGGTCCACCGCGCCGCAGCCGTAGGCCGCCAGCAGCGCCTCGTGGTTGGGTCCGGCCGAGGCGCAGATGAACTTGCCGGAATCCTTGGCGAAATACTCCAGGATCGGCCGGGAGTTCTCCTTGTTGAGGGCCTCCCCGGTGATCACCACGGCGCCGGTGTCGATGTCGTCGTGGGTGTAGCCGGCCACGCGGTAGGACTCGTGGATGAAGTCCTCCACCTTGGCCGTGTCGATGAGCGTGCCGGAGCTGTACGGCGTCAGCATGATGGGCGAGCGGTACAGCACTTCCCGGTCAGTGACCCGGAACCGGGCCGAGAGCCCGGCCCCTTCCCGTCTGAGGGTCAGATGGGAAAAGACCAGGTGCGACGTGGAGGAGCCGATGTCGATGCCCACGCTGGTGAGCGAGAACATCTCGACCCCTTCGATGTCCTCCACGATGGCATCGGGGCCGGGGTGAAAGTGTTCGGGATTGTCTGCGTCGTCGTGCATGGCTTGCTGTTCTTGCTGTGTCCGATTTCCCTGGACCTACTGTTTTCCCATCCCCTTGGACCACTCGTAGTCGGGGTTGGTGTAGGCTTCCTCGTGCATGAGGCTCGTGGTGCCCCGTTTCGCCAGTTCCTCCTCGAACTTGGCCCGGACGAACGGATCCTCGTCCGGATACTCGATCTGGTCCTTGGCCCTGTCTTCGACCTTTTCCGCGTAGCCGTGGAACTGCATGGGCGGATGGAAGGCCAAATACCGCGCGGGGGTGGTACCCGCGTTGAAGTGCTGGTGGAACCACTTGTTGGGCGGCACGAAGACGCTGGCCTCGTGCCAGGGCACCACGATCTTCTCCTTGCCCTCTTCCCACAGGATCGAGTAGCCCTCGCCCGCGGGAATGACGATGACCCGGCCCGGGCCGTGGCGGTGCGCCTTCTTGTAGGTGCGCGACGCGAACACCGACATGTGGCAGGAAAGCTCGGAGTTGGGAAACTCGATGAACACGCTGTGGCCGCCGGCGCCCCGCTTCTTGTTCTCGTCCAGCTTGTCCCAGGCCCTCATGTCCGGGAAGAAGTTGCCGTACCAGTAGACCCGCCGGTTCCACACGTTCCACTTGCCGGAGTCGGTCACCATCTTGGCCTCGGAGTAGAACTCGCCTTCCTCGGAAGCGATGACGTCCTGGCCGGAAAACGGATTGTCGAAGAAGAAATCCGGGTCGCCCACGGAGGACATGGCCAGCGGCAGGTAGTTGTAGTGCAGCAGCCGGACCACCTTGTCACCCTGCATGTTGTTGATGGTGTAGTGGTAGTTGCGGGGGACGATGAACATGCTGTTGTTCTGCCACTCGAAGGTCTTCTTGGTGCCGTTGTCATCGCGCCAAACGGTGGTGGTGCCGCGGCCCTCGACCACGTAGCACACCTCATCCAGGGCGAACCGCACCGGCGGACTCGACTCCCCGGGAGCGATCTCCTGGATCCAGGCTCCGGTGACGCCCTCCTGACCCATGAGCTGCATGAAGGCCGCCTTGCACTTGCGGTCCTCCCACCATTCGAGGTCGCAAGTGCGCAGGTCCCCGATAAAATACCCCGTGTGGATCGGAAGTCCCAAGCCCTCCATCCAGTGGTCGTAGGTGAACTTGGTTTTCTCTGTTACGGCCTCGCTGATATCTTCTCCCATGAGACAACTCCTTGAATTGAGATTGGCTGAAACTCGCGTCTTTGTGGAACAAAAATCGGGCCGGCGGTGTGCCCAGCCCGAGAAACAGGAATGATTCTATATAGCGTCCCGCGGCACCAGGGGTCAAGACCGTCAGCCGGGCTGGCCGTCCCACGGGCGACAGACTCCGAAGCCGACCCCGGACCGCATATTGACACGGCACACCTACTCTGTGAAACTTCAATTGCTTACGGCGAAAAGGTGCGCGTGAAGGTTTATTTTTTGCCTTTGAAACGGGAGGACCCATCATGTCCGTTCTGCGCATGATCAGCCGGCCACCGGACCTCAAGAAACTCTCTCCGGAGCAGTTCCCCGAATTGTGCGAAGAGATCCGCGAAGAGATCATTTCAGTCATCTCCAACGTCGGCGGCCATCTGGCCTCCAATCTCGGGGTGATCGAACTGACGGTCGCCCTTCACTATCTGCTGGACACGCCGAGGGACCTGATCGTCTGGGACACCAGCAACCAAGCCTATGCCCACAAGCTGCTGACCGGGCGTCGGGAGCAGTTCCACACCATCCGTCAATTCGACGGATTGAGCGGGTTCTGCAAGCGCGAGGAGAGCGAGTACGACACGTTCAACGCCGGCCACGCCGGCACCGGCGTCTCGGCGGCGGTGGGATTCGTGGAGGCCCGGGAGCAGCGGAAACAGACACACAAGGTCGTGTGCGTCGTCGGCGACGGCGCGCTGACTTCGGGTCTGACCATGGAGGGTCTTCAGCAGGCGGGCGGATTGAACCGGGATCTCCTGGTCATCCTCAACGACAACCAGATGTCCATCTCCAGGAACGTGGGGGCCATTTCCGCCTACCTGAACCGGACCATCACCGGCGAGTTCTTCGACCGCATCACCGAGGAGACCAAGCGGGTGCTGGGCAAGATGCCCCACATCGGCGAACAGGTGCAGCGACTGGCCGGCCGCGCCCAGGAGCTGGTCAAGGGGCTGCTGCTGCCCGGGCTCCTGTTCGAGGAACTGGGGTTCCGGTACGTGGGACCCATCGACGGCCACCAGTTCGAGCATCTGTTGCCCACCCTGGAGAACGTGCTCAAGCTGGAGGGTCCCACGCTGCTGCACGTGGTCACCAAGAAGGGTCTGGGCTACGGTCCGGCCATGGACAACCCCGTGTGGTTCCATGCCAGCTCGCCCTTCGACCGCGAAACCGGGAGGGCCAAGAAAAAGTCCGCGAGACCTTCGTACAGCAGCTTCGCCGTAAACACGCTCATCCAGCTCGCCAAGGAAGACCCGCGTATCGTGGCCATCACCGCCGCCATGTCCGAGGGGACCGGATTGGGCGCGTTCGAAAACCTCTTCCCCGAGCGGCTCTACGACGTCGGCATCGCCGAGCAGCATGCCGTGACCTTTGCCGCGGGCATGGCCGCCCAGGGCATGAGGCCGGTGATCCCCATTTACTCGACCTTCCTGCAACGGGCCTATGACCAGGTGGTCCACGACGTGGCCACGCAGAATCTCCCGGTGACGTTCTGCATCGACCGGGGCGGACTGGTGGCCGAGGACGGCACCACCCACCACGGCGCCTTCGATCTGGCCTACCTCCGTCACGTGCCCAACATGGTGGTCATGGCCCCGAAGGACGAGAACGAGCTGCAGCACATGGTGAAGTCGTGCATCAGCTACGACAGGCCGGCGGCGGTCCGCTATCCCCGGGGATCGAGTCTCGGCGTGGACATGGACCCGATGCCGCAGGCGCTGCCCCTGGGCAAGGGCGAACTGCTGCGGGAAGGCACGGACATCGCGCTGGTGGCCATCGGCGTGACCGTGCACCAGGCGGTGGAGGCGGCCGCACGGCTGGCGCAGGAGGGAATCTCCGCCGCGGTGATCAACGCGCGGTTCGTCAAGCCCATCGACGGCGACCTGATCGGGAGCGTGGCGAGGGACGTGAAGTGCCTGCTCACGGTGGAAGAATCCTCGGCCATGGGCGGATTCGGCTCCGCCGTTCTTGAACTGTTGTCCAGTCAAGGTATTGTCGGGGTCAGGACGAAGTGCCTGGGGTTGCCCGACTGGTACATCGAGCAGGGACCCCAGGACCTGCTTCGCGAGAAGTACGGCTTGACTGCCGACGGGATCCATCAACAGGCCAAGGAGTTGCTGGCCCACGTCGCCGGTCGAGCGGAGGTAGCCTGAACCTGCTTTTGCCCACTCTGTTAATGGCCCTTGACCGGAGGGAATCATGATTCACGTCTTGCCTGTTCGATGGGTACTTGCCCTGTCGTGTCTTGCGTTCCTGGCTTCTCTGGGCGACCCGCCGGCGGCGCGGTCGGAGACCCCCGAGGAAAAGGGGTTGCGGATCGCGCGCGAAACTCGCGAGCGGGCAACGGGCTTCGGCAATTTCACCGCGCACCAGACCATGGTGCTGCGCAACAAGCAGGGGCAGGAAAGCAAGCGTCAGAGCCGTCTCAAGGTTCTGGAGGCGCCCGGAGACGGAGACAAGAGCCTGTTCGTGTTCGACCAGCCCCGGGACGTCAAGGGGACGGCTTTCCTCATCCATGCGCACAAGGACAAGGCAGACGACCAATGGCTCTTCCTGCCGGCGCTCAAACGGGTCAAGCGCATCAGCTCGTCGAATCGTTCCGGCTCCTTCATGGGCAGCGAGTTCGCCTACGAGGACATGGGCAGCTCGGAAGTGGAACGATACACCTACAAATACCTGCGGGACGAGCCTTGCGGCGACACCACGTGCACGGTGGTGGAACGCTTCCCGGTCACCAAGAGGTCCGGCTATCGCCGCCAGGTGGTGTGGCAGGACAAGGACGAGCTCCGGCTCTGGAAGGTCGAATACTACGACCGGAAGAACGCCCATCTGAAGACCCTGACGCTGGCCAAGTACCAGAAGTATCTGGATCGCTACTGGCAGGCGCACGAGATGTCCATGGTCAATCACCTGACGGGCAAGAGCACGCTGCTGACCTGGACGGATTTCAAGTACCGGACCAAGCTCAATGAAAGGGACTTCACCCGCACCGGCCTGAAACGGGCGCGTTGATGCCGCGCGTCTCTCTCCAGATCGCGGCGGCCGGGACGGCACTGGTCCTGGCATCCGTCCTTGCCGCCGGCCGGGCCCCGGCCATCGAGGTGTCCGGACGGGTGGGCCTGGAGAGCCGGTGGTACCACCGGGACGAAGCCCACCCCGGCCAGCGCTCCCACGCCTCGGGCATCGTGGTCGAGCCCAAGCTGTACGCCGAGGACGACGAGGGCAGAAGCGTCACCCTGGCGCCCTTCTTCCGCTATGACGGCGGCGACTCCCGCCGCACCCACTTCGACGTGCGGGAGGCCTACTTCCTGGTCTTCGGCGCGCTCGGCGAAGGCGAGTGGGAGTTGCGGCTGGGCGCGGACCGGGTGTTCTGGGGGGTCGCGGAATCGCGCCACTTGGTGGACATCGTCAACCAGACCGACCTGATCGAGAATCCCAACGAAGAAGCCAAGCTCGGGCAACTCATGGCCCACGTGACATGGTCCGGCGAGTGGGGCGTGGCGGAGTTCTTCGCGCTGCCGTATCACCGGGAACGCACTTACTCGGGCCGGGAAGGCCGCCTGCGCGGCCAGTTCGTGGTAGACGACAAGCGCGTCTCCTACGAAAGCGCGGCCGAGGAATGGCACGTGGACCTCGCGGCGCGGTACAGCCACAGTTTCGGCCCGCTGGATCTGGGTATCAGCGTCTTCGACGGCACCAGCCGGGAGCCCTGTCTGGTCTGCGAGCGGCCCAGGCTGAACGAAAGATTGGAGTTGCTGCTGGTGCCACACTACGAGCAGATCCGCCAGTTCGGTCTGGACGCCCAGCTCACCATCGAGTCATGGTTGCTCAAGCTCGAGGCCATTCACCGAAGCGGCTTCTCGAATCTGGCGGGGCGCGGGGAAGACTACGCGGCCTTCGTCGCGGGCGGAGAGTACACGTTCAGCGGCATCTTCGAGTCGGAACTCGACCTCGGCCTGCTCGCCGAATGGAACTACGACAGGCGGAGGGAGACGGCCACCCATCCCTTCGACAACGACCTCTTCCTGGGCGCGCGCCTGGGGTTCAACGACGTCCAGAGCACCGAGGTCGTCGTCAGCCTGCTGGCGGACGCCGAGCATTCCACGCGTTCGCTGTTCGTCGAATTCAACCGCCGCCTCTCGGACAGTTGGTCGCTGCACCTCGAGAGCGCCTTCTTCCTGGCGGTGGACAGGGCGGATCGCACCACCTACCCGACCCGGCGCGACAGCTTCATCGAACTGCACCTGAGCTACAATTTCTAGTGTCCTGTGCCACGTAATTCATTACCAAGCTGCGCAGGACACTGGCGGTGAATGAAGAGATGGCGATGCGGCGGGCCGGCACGCGCTAAACGGCCGTCCCCTGTGTGCCGACCAGTTCCCGCGGCAGCTTGAAGGTGACGTTCTCCTCAATGCCGTCGAGGTCGGCCAGGGTGACGTCGAACATGTCGCAGAGCCGGTCCACCAATCCCTGCACCAGTCCTTCCGGCGCCGAGGCGCCCGCGGTGATCCCCACGGTCTTCGCCCCTTCCAGCCAGGCGGGGTCCAGGCTGCCGGCATCCGGGATGAGGTGGCTGTCGGTTCCCACCTCATCGCCGATCTCACGCAACCGGTTCGAGTTGGAGCTGTAGTCCGCGCCGATGACCAGGATCACGTCGGACTCGGCCGCCAGCAGCCGCACCGCGGTCTGCCGGTTCTGCGTCGCATAGCAAATATCCTTCACGTCAGGACCCCGGACTTCGGGAAACCGGGACCTCAACGCGGCGATGATCTCGCGGGTATCGTCGACGCTCAGGGTCGTCTGCGTAACGTATGCAAGCTTCGCCGGGTCGGCGGGTTCCAACGCCTCCACGTCGGAGATGTTGGACACCAGGTGCACCGTGCCCGGCACCTGCCCCATGGTGCCCTCCACCTCCGGGTGCCCGGAGTGGCCGATGAGAACCACCTCGTAACCCTGCCGCGCATAGCGCTGCGCCTCGACGTGCACCTTGCTCACCAGCGGACAGGTGGCGTCGATCACCTGGAGACCTCGGGCATCCGCGGCGTCCTCGACTTTCCGGGACACGCCGTGGGCGCTGAACACAGTCACCGCGTCCTTCGGGATGTCGGAGACCTTTTCGACGAACCGGGCGCCCTTGGCGCGCAACCCGTTCACCACATGTTTGTTGTGGACGATCTCGTGGCGCACGTAGACGGGAGCGCCGTAGATTTCGAGCGCTCGCTCGACGATGTCCACGGCTCTCACCACGCCGGCGCAGAAGCCTCTCGGCTGCGCCAGGACGACTCGCAGCGGTCGTTTTACCATTGGATTCCCTCCGACGCCGCAGTCGCCCGCGGCGAAACTCACTATGCAGCAGTTGCCCCGGAGCGTCAATCATGGCTGGCCGCCTGACACGGACCACGACTTCTCCTAGGGGACGGTACCTTGGACGGCGCGCGCGGCCATGTGGCCCGACCGGACGGCGCTCTCGATGGTGGCGGGAAGCCCGGTATCGATCCAGTCCCCGGCCAGGTACAGGTTGGCGAAACCGCTTCGCGTGTCGGGACGGAGCTTGGTCTGCGCCGGCGTCTGCGCGAACGTCGCCCGCTTCTCCTTGACCACGCGCCAAGGAGGCAGCGCCGCCGGGTCCCGCGCCAAGGCGGCGGCGACGTCGTGCCAGGTTTTCCGGGCGATCACGTCGGCCTCCTCGTCGATCATGTCGTCGGCCGCGCTGATGGTGATGGAGGCCACGTCGCCGCGTACGAACAGCCACTGGGCGGTGCCGCCGATGAGCCCGAGAAACGGCAGGTCTTCCGGCAGGCCGCCGGGTTGCGGCAACCGGAAGTGGGCGTTGACGATGGCATGGCTTTGCTCCGGAACGGTCACGTCCGGCACCAAGCCCGCCGCCGCCTGGGGCGGCAGCGCCAACACCACGCCTTCCCCGCCGTCCAATTCCACCGTGTCGGTGCCGAAGTCCAGGCGGCGGGCCACGGCGTCCTCGAACGCGATACTCCGCAAACGGGCTCCAAAGCGGATGGCTGCACCGCGCCGGCTCAGGAGATCCAGCGCCGGGTCGACGAACGTCGCGGAGAGTCCCGTCCGGGCGATCCGCGGCCGGCAGGCGGCCTCGCCCCTGCCGAAGGTTTCCTGCAGCACCGGCCACAAGAGACGGGCGGCGCCGGCCCGCGCCGGGCTGTTCAGGGCCGCCACCGCCAGCGGCTCCCAGAACTTCTCGAACAAGGCGCCGCTGTCACCGACGCAGTCGGTTACGGTGCGGTCCGCGCCGGCCCAGGCGAAGCGCAGGCCCGACAGGTAGTCCCGAGCCCGCGTGTCGGGTACGCGACGGCGGGCGTCGAGGATCCACCAGGGCAGCCTCCCGGCATTGGGCCGAAGGCGCCATCGCCGGCCCGTGCGCAGGTCCAGGAACGGGAAGCACGCCGAAGCCGGCCCCGCCAACGCGCCTGCCGCGCCGATGTCCGCCAGATACCCCATGGTGGCGCTGTTTCCGGTCAGAAGCAGATGGTTGCCGTTGTCGATGGCGCAATCGAGCCGGGCATCGAACCAGGAACGGCAGCGGCCGCCGGCCTGACCGCTGGCCTCGTAGAGGTTGACGGCATGCCCGGCCCGCGCCAATGCCACGGCGGCGGAAAGGCCGGCCACGCCGGCGCCGATGATGTGGGTCCGGGGCACGGCCGGCCGTCAGAGAAGCCCGTATCGCAGGGCGATCCACAATTTGTGCGCCCGCGTCAGACGGACGGGACGGTCGATGCGCGTCCAGCCCCGCTCATCAAGGCGCCGGAGCGTCTCCCGATAGACCGCCATCATCAGCACGATGGGCCGCACCTGGCGCCATCCGAGCTGCGTCAGCAGCCGGTCGGTCCTGTCGTAATGGTCGCGAGCGAGGTCCGCCAACTCGGCGCAGGCGGCGGCAAAGCCCGGATGGAGGAACACGGCGTCCAGGGTGCCCTCCGCCACGCCGTGCCGTTTCACCATCTCCAGGGGGACGTAGAGGCGCTCGTTGGCCGCGTCCTCCTTCACGTCGCGCAGGATGTTGGTGAGTTGCACGGCGTTACCGAGGGTCTCGGCGATCCGGTATCCCGGATCCCGGGGCACGCCGAAGGCGTGGATGGAAAGCATGCCCACCGCGCCGGCCACCTTGCGGCAATAGCTCAGCAGGTCGTCCAGGGTCTGCATCCTCACCGCGGGCGCCGCGTCGGTCTCCACGCCGTCGATGACGGCCAGGAACTCCTCCCGCGGCATCTGGAAGCGGCGCACGGGCTGCAGCAGCGCCCGTGTGGTCAGCCACCGCGGGTCGCCCGCGTAGAGCCGCGCGATTTCTTCCCGCCAGGCCGCCAGTCCCCGTTTCTTTTCCGCGGTCTCCCCGGGTTCGTCGGCGACGTCGTCCACCTCCCGGCAGAAAGCGTAGATGGCATATATGGCGCGGCGACGCTCCGCCGGCAGCACCCTCATGCCCCAGAGGAACGAGGTGCCCGACCGCGCCACCACCCGGTGGACGTGGGTCCAAGGCTCGATGGCGTCGTGGGCCGCCACGTGCGCGGCCCTATCCGTTTCCATTGGATGAATCCTGGCGGTGCCGCCGGAACAGCACCCGGCCGATGCCCCATGCGCCGCAGGCCGCGAACTGTGTCTTGGTCAGCGCCACGCGCTCGGCCAAGGGGTCGCGCCGGCGCAATTCCGCGCTGAGCCGGTGAGCCATGGCGACGATGACGGCGGCTTCCAGGGCGAACCGGAGGTTGCGGAGCCGTCCGGGCAACGTGTCCGCCAGCTCAAGCAGTGCGTCGGTGCCGTCGAGGCACTGGTCCAGCACCCGCCGCAATGCCGTCGTGGTACGGCTTCCTCCAAGCGCCTCGACGCCGGCGCCCGCGGCGGCCATCCAGTCCCGGGGCAGATAGACCCGGTCCAACGCCTTGTAGTCGTCGCCGCAGTCCTGCAGATGGTTGAGCACCTGCAACGCGTTGCAAAGGGCGTCCGATGACGGGTAGGCCGCGGACGACTCGCCGTGGAGGTCCACGAGGTAGCGGCCCACCGGCGCCGCGGACAGTTTGCAGTAGGCCATGAGGTCGGTCCAGTCGTCGTAGCGCAGCTTGACCGCGTCCTGCTTGAACGCCCGGGTCAGGTCCACGCAGTGGCGGTGCGACACCCCGGTCTCCGCCAGGCTGCGGCGAATCTCGTGGGCCTTGCGGAAGGCCGGATCCGCGGTGTCGACGCCGCTCACGGCCCGGGCGAAACCGTCCATGCGGGCGACCTTGTCGGCAGGCTCCAGGTCGGGGTTGTCGGCGATGTCGTCGATGGCCCGGGCGTAGGCGTAGAAGGTCGCGATGTGCGGCCGAAGGCGCGCCGGCAGCAGCCAGGAACCGACGGGAAAGTTCTCGTCTGCCGCGGCCTTGCCGGACGGCGTTTCTATGGCGACTGACTCGGCCATTGCGTACTCATGGGTGGTGGCGTGCTTGAGGTCAGGCTATCACGAAAGCGGCGGTTACTGCCATACGGCGGAGCGCCGGCGGCGCGGGTGCCGAAACCGGATATCCCGTGATATGAGAGCCCCATGATGACGACTCGTATCGCACTGATGGCCGCCATGGTGCTGCTGGCCGGAAACAGCGGCTACGATGTGGCGGCGCCGAGCGGCGACATCATCGAGCCGCTGGATGAGTCGCGGGAAGCCGAGGAGGCACAATGGCAGAGACATCCACCGATCTTTTTCGTGTAACCCTTCTCGGCACCGGCGCGCCGCCGCCGAGGCTCGACCGGTTCGGGCCCAGCACCCTGGTCGAGGTGGGCGGTGAGAAGCTGCTATTCGATGCCGGGCGCGGCGCTTTGCAACGCCTGTTCCAACTCGAGATTCCGTTCGGCGAGGTCACCGCCATGTTTCTCACCCATCACCACTCGGACCACGTGGTGGGGTTCACCGATCTCTGGCTCACCGGCTGGATCGGCATGCCCTGGGGCAAGCGCAACGTACCGCTCAAGGTGTGGGGACCCGAGGGCACGAACCAGATGGCCGAACACCTGCCGCTCGCCTTCGCGACCGATATCCGCGTCCGCAGCCACAGCTACCCCGCGGAGGGCGTGAAGCTGGAATCCACCGAGATCGAGGAGGGGGTGGTCTACGAGTCCGGCGACATCCGGGTCACCACCTTCAAGGTCGATCACGGCGGCGAGGAACTCGATGCCTTCGGCTACCGCATCGACTTCCAGGGACGCTCGGCCGTGCTGTCCGGCGACACCACGTTCAACGAAAACCTCATTGCCCATTCGCAGAATGTCGATCTGCTGGTGCACGAGGTGCAACACGGCATGGGCCAGGGTGTCCAGCGCGCCAACCTGGAGCGAATCCGCCGCAACCACACCATCCCGCAAGACGCCGGCGTCGTATTCACCCGCACCAAACCCAGGCTCGCCGCCTACACGCATCTCCTGCTCTTCGGCGAGGCCACGCCCGCCGACCTGATCCCGGCCACGCGCGGCACCTACGACGGGCCGTTGGTGGTGGGCGAGGACCTGATGCGGTTCGAGATCGGCGATGAGGTGCGAAGCAGCCGGTTTACGCCGCCGGACTGAACCTCGTTCAGGTTACCGCGAGCGGAACTCCGCAAGGTGCGTGTGCTCCACGAGCTGATGCATGTTTTGAAGCGTGAAGACCTTGTCCCGGGTTGAAAGAAGCAGCTTCTTCATGTCCTCGCGTCGGATTCCGAAACCTCGCCCGGCGATGCAGGCTGCCACTTCGAACCCAGGTTGGCTTGGTGGCCTAGGATACGGACCCTAGTCCAACCTTCCCTCACGATCCAGCCAAGGCATCGAGTCTGATTCGATCCGGCCGGGTGAGCCGGCGTTTGTGGTGGCGCAGCTCCAAGCTGGCGTTGAAGGCCGCGAGAATCTCATCGTCTGCAGTTGCCAATTCCTCGCCAAGGTGCTGCGTGAGCCAGTGCGTTACATCCGACCACCGCCATAATCGGTAACGGCTGCGGGGATCCGTGACCGGCGGAGGAAACCCACCGGGACCCCGTGCTCCAGTAATCAGGAGCCGCATCCCTTCCCGTGTGCGTCCGATACGCGAGGCGATGTCCGCCATGGAGACAAAACCTGCGTCGGCGATCCGCACCACGGCGACGCCATTGATACGTTCCAGGTCGGCCACTGCCGAGATGATGGCTTGGTCGAGGCCGGCGGCTTCCCGGTCGAAATCGACATACTGGATACCGTCGACCCGGCCGACCGCAGCATCGTCACATCCCGCCTCGAAAGCCGCGTCGATAAGGGCATCGTCCTGCAAATCGGGACCGTCAACGATCAGAGTGAAATGGTGTATTGGCATTTCAGGTTTCCCCGTCGTCCGCGTACTACTTGTGTGGACACCGTCTGATGAAGCGGCGCAGTTGCTCCGCGTGAACTCCGGTGCTGCGAGGCGTGGACCAGATTGACACCTGGCACCCAAAGCGATTCGACTCTCCGCACCGCATAACGCCCCAACGATGCCCGGATGCCGTCACAGTGACTGTCCACCTTGCTGTCTCAGCATCACGCAATGCACTTTCTACATCCTTTTTCGGGTGCCTCGCCCTTGCCACGTTGACACGATACAACGGATACTCAGCATTGTCCAGTTCGCCCACTTGGCAAGATAATGCCCGGAGCGGCGGACTGCTCAACAGCGGCATGTCGTGGATGTGAGGTCGTTTCTGCCGGCGCCCGGGCGGCGGCGTAGCGTGGTACCGTGAAGCTGCTCCGCGTCCCCTGTCATGGTATCGGATGTCGAGCCCCATGTAATTGAAATCACCCTGAGAATGTGGTTCGGGGATAGGATCACAGCTTTGCGAACTCAAGGTCCAACTCGCATCACTGGCCTTCAGCCGTCAACGAACGCTCCCGGAAGGAGATAGACTTGGCCCAGACACAGGCAACCGCCGGATCCCGTGGGGTCCCCCTCGACGTCGCCAGCAACGACTACCCGTTCTTCGGCGCTCTCACCAGCGGCCGCCACCAGGCCTACGGCCTGGACCTTCGCTGGCATTACGTGGACCCGCCGAACAAGCTGTTCCGGCAGGTGCTTAAGTCACCCCGGTACGACGTCACCGAGCTTTCCCTGTCGAGCTACACCATGATGCGGGAGCAGGGCTGGCGCGCCTACAAGGCGTTCCCCATCTTCACCTCCCGCCGTTTCCGGCACTCGGCGCTGTTCGTGCGGAAGGGCAGCCGGCTGGTGAGCGGGGAGCAGCTCAAGGGCAAGCGGGTCGGGGTGCCGGACTTCCACATGACCGCGGCGGTGTGGATCCGGGGCATTCTCCAGGAGGACTTCGGCGTCAGGCCGGAGGACATCCGCTGGTTCACCGGCCGGGTGGAGCGGGTCAAGCTGCCGCCGGCCATCGCCGAAAAGACGGTGTACGTGGGCAAGGAGGCGCGGCTCTTCGACTGGCTGCTGGAAAAGAAGCTCGACGCGGTGATCTACGCCCACCTGACCCGGCCGCCGGTGCCGGAAGGCGCCGTGCGATGTCTGTTCCCCGACGCCGTCGAACGGGAAAAGGA
Organism: uncultured Binatia bacterium (SeqCode); assembly: GCA_965215605.1. Classification (GTDB taxonomy): domain Bacteria; phylum Desulfobacterota; class Binatia; order UBA9968; family JAJDTQ01; genus JAJDTQ01. The sequence goes on from OZ244070.1 coordinate 1,550,271, forward strand.
CTACTTCCGGAAGCACGGAGTCATTCCCATCATGCACCTCATGGCCATCAGGGAGAAGCACCTGGAGAAGGGGCTCGGGATCGCCCGCAAGGTGGAGCGGGTGCTCAGGAAAGAGAAGGAATCGTTCCTGAAGCGGCTGGAGTTGGTTAGCTCGGCCGGCGTGCTCCCCTGGTTTTCCGAGTACGTGGACAACACCGCCGGAGTCCTGGGCCGCGACCCCTGGCCTCACGGCATCGAGGCCAACCGCAAGGGCTTGGAGAAGTTCCTCGACTACTCCACGGCCCAGGGGCTGATCTCGCACCGGCCGGACCTGCGCGAGCTGTTCATCGACGTCTGACGAATCCCGGGGTATCCGGCAATGCCCGGCCCAGGCCTCACAGCACGAACGGCATGGTGGCCGCCAGCAGCACGCTCTGGTCCAGCAGCATGGTGCGCTTGCAGATCTTCCAGTGGCCGTCCACCTTGCGCAGCACGTCGTCGCGTTTGCCGGCGAAGATGTCGGTGCTGTCCTCGAGCTTGTTCCGGTAGATCAGTATCCGGTACTTGACGCTGACTTCCTCGGGTTCTTCCAGGCTGGGCGTGGCGCGGATGGCGTGGACGTTGGAGATGATGCGGGAGACCCTGGGCGACGGCTCCTCCACCCAATGGACCCCGGAGGTGATCTGCTTGATGCGCAGCCGCAGGGTGGCCTTGCCCTCGTCGAACCAGTTCATGTCCCGGCCCTGGCGGGTGTTCTCCGTGTCCCAGCGGCCGAACTGCACGTTCCGCCGCATGGGCGCCCAGTACGAGATGTCGTCGGTCAGCAGCGCCAGCCACTCCTCGTAGCGGCGTTCGTCCAGCAGGTCCGCCTCGGCGCACAGGAACTCGTGCACCTCCTGCGCCAGCAGCAGGTAGGGCAGCCCCTTGCCGGCGCCGGCGGCGGCCGGATATCCGCCGCTTTCCCGTCCCGGGAGCGTCTCGGCCGGCGTGGTCCTACGACTCGTCATTCATGAGCTCCGCCCAGCGCCGGTAGAAGGCCCGGGCGCCTTCCTCGGAAAACGACGCCTTGACGGTCACCGCATCCGGGAGGTTCTCCACCGGCTGGGCGAACCCCAGGCCCATGCCGTAGTGGTAGGGGTAGCGCCGGGCGATGGTGCCCCGGCTGGCCTCGGTGGCGTAGATCCAGTTGTCCATGTCGTCCGACTCCACCATGCCGGCCGGGCCGGAGAACCGCATGTAGTAGTGGCGCAGCAGGTCCTTGACCTCCCAGGGGGCATCCCGGTCCACCAGGTACCAGCGCCATGCCTCGGTCGTGCTCGGACCGACCGGATGCCACACCACCATGGTCCGGGGGAACCAGGGGTGGAACGCGGTGTTGGGGAAGACGTTGCCGTTGCCGGGGGTTACCGTGACCTTCCCCTTCAGGCGTTCCCGCCGCTTCCGCTCCACCTCCTCGAAGTACTCCGCCACCAGCGGGTCGTTGGGGAACTCGGGGAACGATGGCTCGGCGCCCATTTCCGGCGGCCCGGTGATGGTGGCATGGCCGAGGCCCGGGAACGCCAGCAGTCCGCTGGTGAACCGCCTGGCCTGGTTCTTGTGGGCCGAGCCGTGGCGCTCCTGTCCTTCCCCGCCCGGCCCCAGCCCGGCGATCTCCGCGGACTTGTGGGTGGTGGGGCTGTGGTAGGTGTCCCAGGCGAAGTTCTCGGCGGCAAACTTCCAGTTGCAGGGCATCCGCCACTTGACCATGCCGCCCAGCACCTCCGAGCCGCCCTCGCTGCCGTCCCGCGCGTCCAGCAACGCATCGAGGTACAGGCGCATGCCGCCCAGGTACTCCTCGAAGGACGGCGCGGACTCGTCCCATGTGGCCCAGATCGTCCCCTTGTAGACCTCCATCCCGGCCACGTGGATCAGCCCCCACGCCGACTTGTCGAGCTGCTCGCGGTAGCCTGCGCGGTACTGGGGAACGCCGTAGAGATCCCCCGGCGTCTTCACCAGGCCGCCGTCGGTGGAGTAGCTCCAGCCGTGGTAGGGGCAGGTGAACACCGCGGTGTTGCCCTGGTCATAGCGGCACACCTTCATGCCCCGGTGCCGGCAGGTGTTCAGCAGGACGTGGAGCCGCCGTTGCGGGTCCCGGGTGACGATCACCGACTCCTCGCCCATTCGGGAGAGGAAGAAGTCGCCGGCCTCGGGGATCTGGCTCTCGTGCCCGACGAAAAGCCAGGTGCGCGCGAAGATCTGCTCCAGCTCGTCGCGGTAGATGTCCTCGTTGACGAAGATCTCCCTGCTGATGATGCCGCGGTCGACATCCACCCACGCCCCGTTCCGTCGTCTGCCGTTGTCCACCACGCCTCCAGAGTAGGTCTGGTTCGAGAATGACTAATGGAAACAGCGGAAGCCGCGTGTTGTCAAGGATCGCCACCCCGCTCCTGGACTCCCGCTTTCGCGGGAATGACGGAGGTGTACCGTGCGGTCCGGTGCCGTACCGTGCGGTCCGGTCGGGATGGCGCGGGCACTCACGCCCGCACCTTGCGCAGGCCGGGCAGGAACGCCGCCACCACGGCGGCCAGAACCAGCACGATGGCGCCCATGGCCGCCACCGTGTGCGGGGCGCCGATGAAGTGGGCGCTGACACCGGCCAGCAGCGCTCCGGCGGGCGTGATGCCGCGGTCGAGCATGTAGATGCTCATGACCCGGCCCCGCAGCCTGTCGGGGACGGTCATGTGCAGCACCATGTTCGAGACGGACATGAACATGACCTGGAAGCCGCCCACCACCACCAGCGTCACCAGCGACAGAAGCAGAGTGCGCATGAACGCGAACAGGATGAGGAAGGCCCCCTGCATCACCAGCCCGGCGATCATGAGGAAGCCGGGCCGGTTCACCCGGCTGGCAAAATGGGCGACGCTCAACATCGCCAGCATGGCGCCCAGGCCCGGCGCCGCCATCATGAGGCCGAGGCCGTCCGCGCCAACCTGCAGCACGTCCTTCTGGAAAATGGGCAGGAGAGCCTGATACGGCATGGCGAACAGGCGCGGGATCATGGCGGTGGCCATGACCGAGAACACGACCGGGTCCGCCCATACGTACCGGATGCCCTCCCGCAGGTTGCTCAGCACCGAAGAGGCAGCGGCTTCGCTGATTCGCTCCGGAACGTGCATCCGGTAGATCATCCACATGACGAAGAGGTAGGTGGCGCTCTGGATGTAGAAGTTCCCCGCCAGCCCGAACAGGACGATGAGCACCCCGCCCACGCTGGGGCCGATGACCTTGGTGAAGTTGAAGGCCGCGGAATTGAGGGCCACGGCGTTCATCAGCTCCTCCCGCGGCACCACGTCGGGGATCAGCGCCTGCCGCACCGGCTCGCTGAAGGACCACACCACGCCGGTCACCAGCGTGAAGGCGAACAGGTGCCACACCTCCAGCAGCTCCAGGCTCACCACCAGGCCCATGCCCAGCGCGGTCACCAGGACGAACCATTGGGTGGTAATCATGAGCCGGCGCCGGTCCGTGCGGTCCGCGGCCACGCCTGCCAGCGGGCTGAATATGAGAAAGGGCAGGAACCTGAGACCGTTGATGGCCCCCAGCAGGATGGACGACCGCGTCATCTCGTAGGTCGCCCATCCCAGGGTGACCTGCTGGATCCACAGTCCGCCGCTGAGGAAGCAGGTGCCGGCCCACAGGTACCGGAAATTCCGGTTGCGCAGGGACGAGAAGGTGCTTCGGGACGCCGCGGCCATGGGCGATCCTTACCGGTCCGGCCCGGCCATGGCCGCCACCAGGCTCAGTTGGCGCCGGTCCAGATTGGCGCTCTTGATGAGGGCGTACACTTCCTGGCCCGGGGCCAGCGCCAACTCGCGGACGGCCTGCCGGGTCACCAGGGCGGCCAGCGGCACCTCGCCGATGTGCAGCTTGAGCTCGGCCAGCGGCCCGTCACCGTCGCCCGGGCCGATCTCCACCAGGGTTCCCTTGAGCACGTTGCGCAGGCTCAACCCTCGCGGCGGCTCGGTGGCCACGCTGACGTCCCGGGCGCGAATCCACACCCGCACCGCCGCCCCCGCCGGAATGTCCACCAGCGGGACCCGCAACTCGCCGCCCCGGAACTCCAGGTGCGTGAGTCCTGCCGCGGCATCATGGCGGGAGACCCGGGTCGCAAGCATCGTTCCCGTCTCCGTTTCGTCCTCCGGAGACCACAGCTCCAGCCGGCTCAGGATCTCGTCCACCCCGCCCGACGCGGTCACCCGGCCGTTGGACACCAACACCAGGTTGCGCGCCAGCCGCGACACTTCGTCGAGGGAGTGGCTCACGTAGACGACGGGAATGCCCATCTCGTCGAGCCGCTCGATGTAGGGCAGGATCTCGTTCTTCATGAGCACGTCGAGGGACGCCAGCGGCTCGTCCATCAACAGCGCCCGGGGGTTGCTCAAGAGCGCCCGGCCCACCGCCACCCGTTGTTTCTCGCCGCCGGAGAGAGACTGCGGCCGGCGTTTCAGCAGCCCGTCCAGGTCCAGCAGCCCGATGACCTGGCCCGCGGTGAGGCGGCGCTCGGCCACGGGGGTGAGACGCGAGCCGTAGAGCAGGTTTCGCCGCACGGTCAGGTGGGGAAACAGGCGCCCCTCCTGGAAGACGTACCCGAGCCGGCGTTTCCACGGCGGCAAGTCGATGCCCGCGGCGCTGTCGAACAACACGTGGCCGTCCACCTCGATGCGGCCCTCGTCGGGTGTCAGCAGCCCGCTCACCATGTTCACGATGGAAGTCTTGCCGGAGCCGGAACGGCCGAAGAGGGCAGTCACGCCGCGGTCGCTGCTGAACCGGGCTTCGATCTCCAGCTCCCCTAGCCGCCGTTTCACGTCGACTTCAAGCATGGGAGTATCCCTGCGTCTTCCGCGCGACGTAACGGCCCAGCATCTCCGAGGCTACCAGCGCCACGATGGTGATCAGGACGATGATCACCGTGAGACGCATGGCTCCGGGCTCGCCTCCGGGCACCTGAAGCGCGGAATGGACCGCCAGGGACAGGGTCTGGGTCTCGCCGGGGATGTTGGAAACGAACGTGATAGTGGCGCCGAACTCGCCCAGGCTCCGAGTGAAGCCGAGGATGGCGCCCACCACCATGCCCGGGAGACTCAGGGGCAGGGTGATGGTGAACCAGGTCCACAAACGGTTGGCGCCGAGGGTGTGGGCGGCGGACTCCAGACGTCGGTCGACGGCTTCCAGCGACAGCCGGATGGGTCGGACCATCAGGGGAAAGGAGACCACGGCCGCAGCCACCACGGCGCCGGTCCAGCGGAAGGCGAAGACCAGGCCGAAAGTCTGCTCGATCCATGCGCCCACCAAGCCGCGGCGCCCCAGCACCACGAGCAGCAGGTAGCCGGTGACCACCGGCGGCAGCACCAGGGGCATGTGCAGCAGGCCGTTCAGCACCTCCTTGCCCCAGAAGCGGTAGCGGGCCAGCACGAACGCGGCCACCGCCGCCAGTGGGAGGCTGACCGCCGTGCTCCAGGCGGCGATCCGGACACTCAGCCGCAGGGCCTCGATCTCGGCCGGGCTCGGAGACCACATTCCTTTACGGCTCCCGCACCGTAAAGCCGCGGTCCTCGAAGACCGCCCGAGCCTTGGGGGACCAGAGGTAATTCAGGAACGTTTCGGCCAGCGGATGGGTGCTGGCGGCGGGGATGGCCACCGTATAGTGGATGGGCGGATGCGTGTGCTCGGGAAACGTGCCCACCACCGCGACCTTGGGTTCCGCCCTGGCGTCGGTGGTGTACACGATGCCGTAAGGTGCCTCGCCCCGGGCCACCAGCGCCAGCGCCCGCCGTACGTCGGCGGTGCCGGCCACCCGCGGCGCCACCGCCTGCCAGACCCTGAAGGTCTTCAGCGCCGCCCTGGCGTATTGCCCGGCGGGGACGTGGCTCGGGTCGCCCATGGCGAGCCGTCCATCCCCCAGGAGCCGCGCCAGCGGAAAGCGGGAGTGGATGGCCACGGGGGCGGCCCGGCCGGCCGGCGCCACCAGCGCCAGCCGGTTGCCGAGCAGGTTGCCACGGGTCCCCGGCCGCAGCCATCGTCCCCGCTCCAGCCGGTCCACCCACAGGGGACTCGCCGACACGAAGACGTCCACGCCCGCGCCGCGCTCGATCTGCCGCGCCAGCGCGGAACTGGCGGCGAACGAGACCGCCACCCGGGCCCGGCCGGTCCGCTCGAACCGCCGGGCGACGGCGTCCACCGTACCCTGAAGGCTGGCCGCGGCGAACACCAGCAGACGCTCGGAGGCCACCGCCGGGCCGGCGAATGCCGCAAGCATCAGCATGCCCGCGAGGAGGCGTCTGCGTAGTTTCAGCATTGCATTCGGGAGACAGGACAATGGGTCGTTTTTACTTGGCATTTTGTCGTCTATAATACCAGACGGCCGATGCCCCCCCGGAAGCAGCGCCGGACCCGGCCGCGGACACCCCGAGCCAACGGCGCCCCGCGCCGCCGAAAGGAGCCCATGGCTGGACGCAAGGTTCTCTACGACCCCGCAAACGCAAACCTCTTGTGCTACGCAACCGCCATCCCCGCGTTCCTCGACGGCAGCGATACGCCGCGGGCCTACCTGGAGCGATGCCTGGAAACCATCGACGCCATCGAGCCCGAGGTCAGGGCCTTCGTCCGGCTGAACGTGGAGGGCGCCCGCAAGGCGGCGGACGCCGCCGGCGCGCGATACAGGGACGGGCAACCCCTGTCGGTGGTGGACGGCATGCCCATGGCCATCAAGGATGTCCACGAGACCGAGGACATGCCGATGGAGGTGGGCAGCCCGGTGCTCAAGGATTTCCACACCGGCTGGGACGGCGCCGCGGTCCACTGCCTGCGCAAGGGCGGCGCGCTGATCCTCGGCAAGACGGTGACCACGGAGTTCGCCTTTGCCACGCCCGGACCCACCCGCAATCCATGGGACACGTCGCGGACCCCCGGGGGTTCTTCCAGCGGCAGCGCCGCCGCCGTGGCGGCGCGCATGGTGCCGGCGGCCACCGGCACGCAGGTGCGCGGCTCGGTGCTGCGGCCGGCGGCCTACTGCGGCGCCTATGCCATCAAGGCCTCCTACGGCGCCCTCAATTCACTGGGAGGCTTCCCGTCGGCGCCGAGCCTGGCCCACCTGGGAATCCTCGCCGGCACGCTGCAGGACATGTGGAGCACGGCCTACTTCATCTCCCGCACGGCGGGCGGGGACCCCGGCCACCCGAGCCTGACGGGCGAGTCCTCGCTGCCGCCCGCGGAGAAGCCGCGCCGGCTGGTCCGGCTCGAGACCGCCGGATGGGACGTCACCGCGGAGGACACCCGGGCGGTCTTCGAGGGATACGTCGACACTTTGCGGTCATCGGGCGTGGAGGTGGCGGGCCGGGCCGACGACCCGGAGGTGGAGGCGTTGGAGCACAAGCTCAGGGAACTGCCCGAGGTGATCCTGCTGATGCTGACCTATGAAGGACGCTACCCGCTGGCTGTTTACGCCGACCGCTGCCCCGAACTCCTGAGCGAACGAGTGCTGGAGCGGGTGGAGGTGGGGCGCGGCCTCACGCCCGACGACTACGCCGGGGCCCTGGACTGGTGCCGGGACTTCCGGCGGCAGTGGGAGGCCATGGCGGGCCGGGCCGATGCGTTCGTAACCCTGAACTCCGTGGATGCCGCGCCCGTGGGCATGCCGGTGGGGAACTCCATCTACGGCGAGCTCTCGTCGGTCGTCGGCGTTCCCACCCTGAACCTGCCGCTGCTGGCGCTCGACGAAATGCCGCTGGGCGTTCAGTTGCTCGGCTACTATCGCAAGGACTGGGAACTCGTGGGCATCGGGCGCTGGCTGGACGAGCACTGAACCGCTCACGCCGGCATCCACTTGGCAGAGGTGCTTCGCAGCCGTAGGCTCTTGTCGTGAAAGTCCTTGTCAGCCTGCTCGCCTCCTTCATGGAGCTCCCGGAAACCCGGCGAAACCTGGGCGTCTTGTTCAGGTTTCTCGGCGTCCTGCTAGGCATCGTCCTGGTCTACTCCGTCGCCTTCCACGTCATTATGGTCGGCGTGGAAGGGAAGGACCACTCCTGGATCACGGGGTTCTACTGGACTCTCACGGTGATGAGCACGCTGGGCTTCGGCGACATCGTGTTCGACAGCGACATCGGCCGAGTCTTCAGCATTCTCGTCCTCCTCTCCGGCATCGTCCTGCTGCTCATCATGCTGCCTTTCACCCTGATCCGTTCGTTCTACGCGCCCTGGCTGGAAGCGCAGATACGGGGCCGCGCCCCACGGGAGGTTCCGGAAGAAGTGGCGGCCCACGTGGTCATCTGCGGATACGACGCGCTGGCGACGGGTCTGGTGGAGCGCCTGGCCCTTTACGACATCCCCTATTACCTCATCGAACCCGATCCCGCCGAGGCCGCGCGCAAGCAGCGCCAGGGGCTGTCGGTCATCACCGGCGACGTCGACAGCCGGGAGACCTACGTCAATCTGCGGGCGGCGAACGCGCGGCTTATACTGGCCAACCTCGCGGATGAGGTGAACACCAACATCACCATCACTGCCCGTGACGTGGCTCCGAACGTTCCCATCGTCGCCACCGCCGAGGCCGAGGATTCCATCGACGTGCTGGAACTGAGCGGCTGCAGCCACGTGCTGCCCCTGCACCAGCAACTGGCGGAACGTCTCGCCAACCGCGTCAACGCGGGCCATGCCGAAGTGCACGTCATCGGCGGCATCCGGAACCTGCGCATCGCCGAGTTCGCGGTCCACAACACGCCGTTCGCCGGCCGCACCATTCGCGAAACCCAGATCCGGGAGGCAACGGGGGTGGAGATCGTCAGCGTGTGGGAACGCGGCAAGCTGCTGCCGGCCCGGCCCGACACCTACCTCTCCACTTCCAGCCTGCTGGTGGTGGCGGGCACGGAGCAGCAGGTCCTGGAACTCAACCTGCTGCTGGTGATCTACGACATCAACTACAACCCGGTGCTGGTCATCGGCGGCGGCAAGGTAGGGCGCGCCACCGCCAGGGCGCTGAGGCGCAAGGACGTGGGGGTGCACCTCATCGAGCGCAACGAGGCGCTGCGGCCGCGCATCGGCGAGATTCCCACACAACTCTTCCAGGGCGAAGCCGCGGACCGGGACCTGATCATGGAGGCGGGCCTGGCCAACACGCCGGCGGTGGTGCTGTCCGGCAGCGACGACGCCATGAACATCTATCTGGCGGTCTACTGCCGCCGTCTCAATCCCGAGGTCCTGATCCTGAGCCGCCTCACCCACCCCCGGAACCTCGAGGCCATCTACCGCGCCGGAGCCGACTTCGCCCTGAGCTACACATCCCAGGGCGTCGAGGACATCTTCGCCCAACTACACGCCCGCGAGCTGCTGGTCATCGGCGAGGGCGTCGAACTCTTCGTGGTACCCGCCCCCTCATCCCTCGTGGGCCGCGACCTCGGCGGCTGCGCCGTCTCCGAGCGCACCGGCCTCACCATCGTCGGCGTCCAGCAGAACGGCACGGTGGTCACCAACCCGCCGCCCGACACCTCGCTGAACAAGGGCAGCGAGCTCATCATGCTCGGCAACACCGAGCAGCGTCAGGCGTTTGCCAGGGATTTCGGATGAGGGGTCCCCTGCCCGAACAGGACCCTCGCCCGCCCCCGGAGCGCTTGAAGCCTGCGCCGGCGGCGTGATAGATTTTTGCCATCATGCCCTTGAGAGACGCGCATACGGGTCAATGGAAACGCCTGAAGACCATTCTCTGCGGAATCCTGGCCGCATCGGTCCTGAGCGGCTGCACAGGGTCCACGGAGGAACGCCCGAAGATGCCGAAGATGGGAGACATCACCGGCGCCGTCACCGACCTGTTCAGCGCGGACCCGCGCTCGGAGTCCGACCCCACGGCCGAGGCGTTGTATCAGGACGGCATCGACTATTTCGACAGGGAACGATACGCGCGCTCCATCTCGTTTTTCCAGAAACTCCGCGACGATTACCCCTTCAGCAAGGAAGCCGAAGCCGCGGAACTGAAGATCGCCGAAGCCTACTACCGGAATGAGGACTACATCGAAGCCGACGAGACCTACAAGAACTACCTCACGTTTCAACCCACGGGGCGGCACACACACTTCGTGAAGTACCAACTCGGCCGGGTCAACCTCGACCAGTTCACCGGCATCGACCGCGACCTGGAGAAGGTCGAGGCCGCCAAAGCGTACTTCGAATCGGTGATCCAGGATCACCCCGAATCCGAGCACGTTCCGGATGCCCGCAAGAAGCTGGCCGAGACCCGCGCCCACCTGGCCGAGCGCGAGATCTACGTGGGCAATTTCTACCTGAAGGAGGAGAACTACCTGCCCGCGCGCGTGCGTTTCGAGAACGCCCTGCGCGACTATCCCGGTACCCCAGCGGCGGAACGGGCTCAAACCGCGCTGGCCGCCATCCCGGCAAATGGCGCCGGCAACCTCCCGACACCGGAGTCCTCGGCCGTACGAACGGAGACGCCGGCGCGGGAGAAGACCGAGGCGCCGCCCAAACCGCAATTCGTCACCAAGGAAGGCTATGTCCACGAGGACCCGGACGATAAGCGGTGGTACAGCTACCTGAACCCGCTCTCGTGGGACGACGACGGCGAACCGGAGGAGGAGAGGACGGCCGCGCCCCGGCAAACCGCTGCCGGAGAGGGCAGGGTTGCCGCCGAGGAACCCACGGTCGCGGAGAAGATCACGGGCTTCTTCGACTCCCTCAATCCATTCGCCTCCTCGAAGGACGACAGGGCCGACGAGGCGAAAACGACCGCCCCTGCCGAAACGACGGCGGCCAAGGCGGTCGTGGAAGACATCGACAAGACGTTGGGGACTCGGGGAGGCTCGGGGAGCGCTGCACCCACGCCGCCGGTAACCGAGCTTCCGCCGGATGAGAAGCCGTCGGGTCCTGCGCCCAGCGACCCGGCAACGGTATTGGGAGACATCGACTCCAAGCTCGGCAGCGGGACGAAGCAGGGGGACACGCCCACGCCGCCGGCTTCGGATCCGGCGCTCTTTACAGTCAGGGAGCCCAAGGACACCGGAGAAAAGAGCGGCCCCGCCGGCGACCAGCCGGAATTGCTGGAGGGAATCGACAAGCAACTCCGGCGGGAAGGGATCGGCAAGCCGCCGGCGCTGCCTCGGCCGCCCGCCAGTCCCTGAACGAGCCCGGGGAAAGGCCGCCCGGCTGCTCCGGCGGGCCGCCTACGGGTTGAATGCGGAGTTCCGGCCCATGGCGCGGGCGAGCCGCGCCTCCGCCACCTTGTGATCGTAGACCGACCGTATGTGGTCCGTCTGAGCACGGGTGTTGATTACCTGCGCCTCGGTAATCTCGATGATGGAGCCGACCCCCACCTGGTAGCGGCCGTTGGCCAGATCGAGGTTCTCCTTGGCCGACCTTTTCTGCGCCTCGTTGGCCTTGATCCGCTCGCCCGCCTCCAACAGGTTGAGGTAGCCCTCCTCCACCTCCAGCGCGATGCGCTGCCGCTGTTCTTCTCCCTGAGCCTTGATCACCGCGTAGTCACGGACGTTCTTCTCTACCTCGGGCTTCACGGTGAAACCGGTGAACAGGGGAATGTCCAGGATCAGCATGGAGCTGAAGATGTCCCGGTCGTCGTGCCACGCCTCGCCGTACTGTCCGTCAAAGCGGAGCCTGGGCATGCGGCCCAGCTTGGCCACGTCGATGGCTTCCTGCTGGGCCTCCAGGCGCGATTGGACCTCCTTGAGCTCCGCGCGCGATTCGAAAGAGGCCTTCACCGCGTCCGCCAGCGACAACGAGGGCGGGTGAATCTGCACGTCGGCGGCCACCGGACGCTCCTCGAAGCGGGTCACGCCCATGGCATTCTTGAGCCGCGCCCACGCGATCCGGACGCCGTTCTGGGCGCCGATGAGGCCGGCCTCGGCCGCGAACAGACTCGCTTCCGCGCGCGCCACGTCGATCTTCGGACGCGTCCCCACGTCGAAGAAGCCCTGGGCCTGCCGCACCAGGGTCTCGCGGTCCTTGACCGTATCCTGCTCCACACGCACGAGGGCCTGGGCGCGCAGGTATTCGAAAAACGCACGGCGCACCATGAACACCACGTCCTCCACCGAAGTCCCGCGAGCGAAACGCCGGGCTTCCAGCGTATCCTTCTCCCGGCGAATCGTGCCTTCGCGGCGACCGAAATCGCTCAGGAGCCAGTCCACTTCGCCCGTGGTCCTGTAGAAGTTCTGCTCGGCCCTCGGGGTCGCCGGCCGCGGCTTGTTCTCGTAAGTGCCCCTGGCCCCGAGGGTTGGGTAGTAACGCGCTCGGGCGCTTTCCACCAACGCCTCCTGCACCTTGATCCGCTCGTTCGCCGCGCGGATCCCCGGATGGTTCTCCATGGCGATGCTCTCGGCCTGCTGCAACGTCAGCGCCTCCGGCGCCGCCTGTTGACCGGCAGCCGTCTGGACCATCCACGACAACGCCAACACCGCGATCCACAGCAGTGCGGCGAAGTTCTTGAGCCATTGCATGACGACCTCCTTGTGACCCGTAGACATGGGAGCCTCGCTCCGCGGCGACCGTGCAAGCACTTTCTATCCCAAGCGTCACCCCGCCAACAAGTGGAATCCCGGTTCCTGGACAAACCGGTCCCGCAAAACACATGCCACCGAGTGGACGGAACTTCGACGCGGCGGCCGCCCATGCCTGTTTCCCGGCACATTCATGTTACGCCCCGGCGGCACGTCTGATAAAAACATGTCCTTGTGAGCTCGCTGACGGACAGGATCGCTCTCGTCACCGGCGCCGGCCGCGGTATCGGGCGGGCCGTGGCCCTGGCGATGGCACGCGCGGGCTGCCACGTGGTTCTGGCAGCGCGGACCCGGGAGCCCCTCGAGGCGCTGGCGGCCACCATCCGCGGGTACGGACGCGAAGCCGTGCCGGTGGTCTGCGACGTCGGCTCCCGGGCGGCGGTGGACGTCCTGGAGACCACCGCGCGCCGGGCAGGCGTGGTCCAGATCCTCGTCAACGGCGCCGGAATCGCCCCGGCCGCAAGCTTCCTGGAGATGGACGACGCGCTTCTGGAGGAGGTCATGCGGGTGAACTTCATGGGCACCTATCATTGCTGCAAGCGGTTTCTGGAACCGATGATCGGCGCCGGCTGGGGGCGCATCATCAACATCGCCTCCACCACCGCCAAGACAGCCTATCCTCATACCGCCGCCTACACGGCATCGAAGCACGCGGTGCTGGGGCTCACGCGGGTCATGGCCCTGGAGACCGCGCGCAAGGGCGTCACCGTCAACGCCGTCTGCCCGGGCTACGTGGACACCGAGTTGACGCACGAGAACGCACGGCGCATGGCCGCCGCGATGGGAAGCACGCCAACGGAGGTGCTGGAGCGGTTTGCCCGGACCTCGCCCCTCGGGCGGCTGATGACGGCGGCCGAGGTAGCGGACCTCGCGGTGTTGCTTGCGGGCCCGGCCGGGGATGCCGTCACCGGACAGGCCATCAACGTGGACGGCGGCGCGGTCATGTGCTGACGGACACGGCAGTGTAACGTGCAGGGGCGGGTTCAAACCCGCCCCTGCCCCGACGGCGCGACAGGATGACAGCATGGCATACGACAGTTTCGACTACGTACTGGACGAGGGCATAGCCACCATCCGCCTCGACAACCCCGCGCAACTCAACGCCCTGACGTTCAGAACCTACGGGGAGTTGGCGGAGTTGACCGGCTCCCTGGCCGCGGACCGCCGGGTGCACGTGCTGGTCCTCACCGGTTCCGGCAAGGGGTTCTGCTCCGGAGGGAGCGTCGACGACATCATCGGCGAGCTGTTGAAGATGGACGCGGCCGGGCTGTACCGCTTCACCCGGCTTACCTGCGACGTGGTGCGCAACCTGCGGCTGCTGGAGAAACCGGTCATCGCCGCGGTCAACGGCATCGCCGCCGGCGCCGGCGCGGTCCTCGCCCTGGCGAGCGACTTTCGGGTGCTGTCGGAGCGTGCGAAGATGGCCTTCCTCTTCGTCAGGGTGGGGCTCGCCGGATCCGACATGGGCGCGGTCCATCTGCTGCCGCGCATCGTGGGCCTCGGACGGGCCATGGAACTGCTGTCGCTCGGCGATACCATCGACGCCGCCGAAGCCCACCGCATCGGCCTGGCCAACCGGGTGGTGCCGCACGGCGACCTCATGACCGAGGCCCTGCGGCTGGCCCGCAGGCTCCAGGACGGTCCTCGGTACGCCATCGGAGTCACCAAGAAGCTGTTGGACGTCGAAGCCGGCATGGACCTCGACGCCGCCCTGGAGATGGAGGCCATGACACAGGCCCATTGCATGCAGACCGCCGACTTCCGCGAAGGCTTTCACGCGTTCATGGAACGGCAGGCGCCTCGATTCAACCGGGAGTCCTAGTGTCCCGACCCACGTGGATCAGGACACTAGACAAGGCCGTCGGGAATCCGCCGGAATCCGGAGCGCAGTTGACAGCCATCCGCGAAAAGGAGTTCGGACTGGGTAACATGCAGGACTGGCTGACCGCGCCGCAGGTGCGGCTACGCGCGGCGTTGACGGCCTGGGCGCAGGCCGAGCTGGACGGAGCCGCCACGGACGGAGGCGACGGGGCCGCGCGCGCGGTGTTCCGGAAGCTCGCGCGGCACGGAGTCTTCCGCTACGTCGTGCCGCGCGAGTTCGGCGGCGCACGCCGCCGCGTTCAGGTGCGGGACCTGTGCGTCATCCGGGAGACCCTGGCGGGCGTGTCTCCCCTGGCGGACACCCTGTTCGCGGTGCAGGCGCTGGCCGCCTGGCCGGTGATGGCGGCGGGCACGACGGAGCAGCAGGCGGCCTGGCTCCCGGGTCTGGCCGCGGGCCGGGACATGGGGGCGTTCGCCCTGACCGAGCCCGATGCCGGCTCGGATGCGGCCGCCGCCCGGCTGCGGGCGCGCAAGCGGGACGGCGCCTACGTGCTCGACGGCGTCAAGAGCCTCATCTCCAATGCCGGCCTGGCCCATCTCTACGTGGTCTTCGGCAGCACCCACCCGGCGCGCAAGGGGAAGGGCCTCAGCGCGTTCGTGGTGGAGGCGGCGACCCCCGGCCTGGAGGTCAGGGAGCGTCTGGACCTGATTTCGCCTCATCCCATCGGCACCGTGGCGCTCGAAGGCTGTCGTGTCCCGGCCGCCCAACTCCTGGGCCAGCCCGGACAAGGTCTGGGGATCGCCCTGGGCACCCTGGAGGCGCTCCGTTGCAGCGTCGGCGCCGCCGCCACCGGCATGGCCGGGCGCGCCCTCGCCGAGGCGGTGCGCCACGCCAGACGCCGTAGCCAGTTCGGCCGCAGCCTGAGCCGCTTCCAGGCCATCCGGTTCAAGATCGCGGACATGGCCACCGAGCTCGAGGCGGCGCGGCTACTGGTCTACCAGGCCGCCCGGGCCCACGACCGGGGCGACGGCGACCTGCGCCGGAAGGCGTCCATGGCCAAGCTCTTCGCCACCGAGGCGGCCCAGCGCATCGTCGATCAGGCCCTGCAGATCCACGGCGGCCGTGGGCTGGTGGCGGGCAGCGTGATGGAGCGGCTCTACCGCGACGTGCGGGCGTTGCGCATCTACGAGGGGACCTCGGAGATCCAGAGGCTCATCGTTGCGCGTGACGTTCTGGACGGGCCATAATGGCTGTTCTCCACTGGAGGAACCATGGATTTCGAGCTCTCGGATGAACTGCTCGCGGTCAGGGAGTTGGGCCGCGAGTTCGCGGAGAAGGAGATCGCCCCGACCGCGGCGGAAGACGACCGGAACCATCACTTCCGCCGGGAAACCTTCGAGAAGATGGGCCGGTTGGGCTTCTTCGGCTGCGTCGTTCCCGAGGCCTACGGCGGCACCGGCCTCGGCTATCTGGCGATGGTGCTGCTCACGGAAGAGGTCGCCCGTGTGCACAGCTCGGTCCGGGTGCACGTCAACACCCAGATGGCCCCCTCGGTGACCCTGGCGCGGTTCGGCACCGAGGAGCAGAAACGCCGCTGGATCCCGGCCTTGGTGGATGCCTCGCGCATCGGCTGTTTCGCCATCACCGAACCTGACGCCGGCTCGGACGTGGCCTCCATGTCTACCCGGGCTACCCGGACGAACGGGGGCTATGTCCTGAAGGGCACCAAGGTCTGGATCTCCAATGCGCCCATCGCCGACTGGGCGCTGGTCTACGCCGTAACCGACCGGGACGCCGGGCGCCGCGGACTGTCGGCCTTCATGGTGGAGCTGGACGGCGCCGGCGTCGGCCGCGGCACCCTGGACAAGATGGGGGCGCTGGCCTCGCCCACGGGCACCCTGGATTTCGACGATGTGCCGGTGCCAGCCGCACAACGCATCGGCGCCGAGGGCCAGGGTTTCGCCATGTGCATGTGGCAACTCAACCAGACGCGTTTGAGCTGCGCCGCCGGTGCCCTGGGGGTGGCCCGGGCGGCCCGGGAGGCGGCCGTGGCCTATGCCAACCAGCGCCGGCAGTTCGGACGGGAGATCGGACGTTTCCAGATGGTCCAGGACAGTCTGGCCCGGATGATCGTGGAGGAAGAATCCGCGCGCTTGCTGGTGTACCGGGCGGCCCGCCTCGCCGACCGCGGGCAACCCAACAACCTGGAGGTCTCCATGGCGAAGTACGCCGCCGCGGAGGCCGCGGCCCATGCGGCCGACGAAGCCTTCAAGATCCTCGGCGCCTACGGATACTCCACGGAGTTCCCCGTGGAGCGTTACCTGCGGGACGCAAAATCCTATCAGATCGTGGAGGGCTCCTCGAACATCCACAAGCTGATTATCGCCCAGGACGCACTGGGGTATCGGAAGGCCAATCGCTCGACGGAGCAGCCTTGATCCGGGCCGGGCAAGCGCTCTTTTGCCGTTTTGCTGTTTTTCGTTTTCGTATCAGGCGTTTTATGTATTAATATAGTCCTGTGTGACTGATCCTGTCTCCATGTTAGCCGTAGCGCATCATGCAGCGTCCGGCGGCGCCCGGGTATTTTCGCGACTCGGGTCGCTGCTCGTGTGCCTGCCACTCATCCTCACCGCCGGCATTACACGGGCCGACGACTTGCAGCCCTCCGTCGACCCGGGCGGAGCAGCGGCAGCCTTGGAAACGAGCGAATGGCGCGTGTCCAAGCGAGTCGCGGGGAGCGAGACGCTGCCCCAACTGCTGGAGAAATTCGGGGTCTCCCCGCAGAACCGGAGACTCTGGCTCAAGGCCGTCGCCAAACAGATCGGCATAGCCAGAATCCTCAACGACGGGGACGACGTCCACTTCTACTTCAAGGACCCGCCGTGGGCCTCTCGCGGCCGTGGCGACCTGACCGGCCTTCGGATCGAGCGCGCCGGCTCGAACCCCAAATTCTGGCAAGTCCGCCACGGCCAGATCGTCTACCACAGAACAGCAACTGCCCGGCCTGCGGTGGCCGCCGCGCCTGCCGTGGCTCCCGCCAAGGCCGCCGCGAAGACGCCGGCGAAGAGGATCGCCAAGGCTCCGGCGAAGAAGGTTGCCAAAACGCCGGCGAATGCTTCCTCGCCGGTCGAGCCGGTGACCCACGTCCTTCGGAAGGGGGAAACTCTCGGCCGCGTGCTGCGGGCCAAGGGAATCTCCTGGAACGCGGCGCAGCCCTGGATCCTGGCCGTCGGCAAACAGTACTCGCTGAAGCGGCTCTATCCCGGGAAGAAGATCGTCCTCCACTTCGTTTCCCGAAGCGGAAGCCGGCCAACTCTCGCAGCGTTGAAGATCGAGTCGAGAGGCGGGAACCTGCTGACATGGCAACGGACCGGCGACCGGATCAGGTACTTGGGCAGGAACCGGCAGGTAGTGGAAAGACAGCCCGCGGCGCCACCCTCGCCCGCGCCGGTAAAGCGCCCGCCTGCCGGCTCCCCTACCGCGGTCACGGACCAGCCTCCGCCTCCCACGCGGTCCTTCGAACCCCTGGAACAGGTCATCCGCATCATCCGCCGCGGCCAGACCCTGGGGGGGGTACTGAGGCCCCTGGGGGTCGCCGGGAAGGAAGGCGAAGCCTGGTTCGACGCCATCGACGCACAGTACCCCGTCACCAGGCTCAGACCCGGACAGCGCCTTCACCTGTACTTCGAGAGGACTCCCGCCAGGCACCGCAAGGACAACCTCAAGGCCGTCGAGCTCGAGGTCAGGAAGGGCCGCAAGCTGACTTGGGAGAAGGTCGGAAACAGTATCCGTTTCGGGAGCGGTTCGGTGCTCGGGCGCAGGCGCTCGGAAGGCACCGTGATCCGTCTCCCTTCCAACGGAGTCCCTTCCACCGCACGCAAAGGCAGCTTTCTTTCGGAATACGCGCTGGCCCGGATCAAGCAGCGGAACGGGCTGTTGGAGTACACTCCAACGCCCAATGGCGAGTTGAACAGGGCCCGCCCGATGCCGGCTCTCGAGAACGCCGAGCGGGTGAGGCACAGGCTCAAGTCCGGAGAACACCTGTGGGGTGTGCTCCGGAAATACGAACTGGATGACAAGGAGAGGCGCCTTTGGCTCAAGGCCCTCCAGAAGCGGAAGCACGTACGCAGGCTCCGAGCCGGCAGCCGCATCGACTTCTACTTCAAGGCGCACGAGAACGGCAACGGCACCGCCGGCTCCAACGGCGCCGGTCGCCTGAAGGCGCTGGAGATCGTGCTTCGTTCCGACCTGCGGCTTACATGGTATCGCAGCCAGGAGGATATCCTGTTCTACGAGGACGATGTGCCGTACCAGCAGGAGGTGCGGACCGTGAGCGGCGTGATAACCGAGGGGTCGCTCTACGGCAGCGCCAAGAGAGCCGGCGTTGACGTCGCCGTCATCTCCCGCATGGTGGACATCCTCGGCTGGGACATCAACTTTCAGCAAGACCTGCGCGCCGGGGACACGTATCGCGTGCTCTACCGCAGGAAGTTTCGCCCCGGCAGCAAGAGTTCCGACCAGATCCGCATACTGGCCGCGGAGTTCGTGAACCAGAGGCGCAGGTACAAAGCCGTCTATTTCCAGGGCACGGACGACGACGGCCACTACTACAACCCCGACGGCCGCTCGGTATCCCGGTCGTTTCTACGTTATCCCGTCGAGTTCAGGCGCATCAGCTCACGATTCTCGTTGCGCCGCTTCCACCCGATCCTCAAGGTGCGGCGACCGCACTACGGCGTGGATTTCGCCGCCCGGACCGGGACGCCCATCCGGACCGTAGCCGACGGGCGCGTCACCCACTCGCGATGGAAGGGCGCCTACGGCCGTCTGGTGGAGGTCAGCCACGGCGGCGGCATGAAGACACGGTACGCGCACCTCAGACGCTACGGGCACGGGATACGGCGTGGCGCCCTTGTGAAGAAAGGCCAGACCATCGGCTACGTGGGATGTTCCGGCTTGTGCACGGGTCCCCACCTTCACTTCGAAATGTGGCAGGACAACCGTTACGTGGACCCGTTGAAGGCCAACGTGCCGGTGGAAAGGCGGCTCGACCCCTTGCTGATGGAGATCTTCGAGGACACCAAGGAGCTGTTCTTCGAACGCATGGAGGCGGATCGCAAGACCGCGGGGCTGCCCTCTCCGACACCTCCGTGAAGCCGGCCGCTAAAGAAATCCCGCCGGCTGCCGAAAGAGATAATGATGCCGACCTTGAGAGCTTTCGTCGGCGTTCCGGTGGGCCCGGCACTGGTCCGGCAAATGTCCGTGGTGCGTGCCGAGTTCGGCGACCGGGCGGTTCGCTGGATCCCGGCACCCAACCTCCACCTGACCCTGAAGTTCCTGGGAAACGTCGAAGAGGCCCAGGTTGCTTCCATGCGCGGGGCCTTGCGGGACGCCCTGTTCGACATCAACGGCTTCCGCGTCGCGGCCAGAAGCCTGGGCGTCTTTCCGCACACCCGGCAGCCGCGAGTCCTCTGGGTCGGGCTCTCCGCGCCGGAGTTGGCGCTCGTCGCGAGGCGGGTAAACCGGGCCGTGGAACCCCTTGGCATCGAGCGGTCCACGGCTCCGTTTCGGCCGCACGCGACCATCGGCCGCTGGCGCCGGCCCGAGCCACGAGGCGGACGTCTTCAGGACGAGTTGGAGCGCTGGCGGGACCATGAGTTCGGCCAGTTTCGTATCGACGAGGTGACTCTTTTCCAGAGCACGCTCCGACCCGGCGGCGCCGTATACTCCGCGCTGGAGGTGTTTCCTCTGAAGGCCGGCGAGAGCGGTTCGGCCGGCGCGGCAAGCCACGAGGGCCCGGTTTCAAAAACCCACTAAGGAGAATCCCCATGGACGCGAACAAGGAGAAAGCCATCGACCTTGCCGTGAGTCAGATTGAGAGACAGTTCGGCAAAGGCGCCATCATGAAGCTTGGGGAGGGCGGGCAAATCCGCGACATCCCCACCATACCCACGGGCTCCATCGGCCTCGACATCGCCCTCGGGGTAGGCGGGGTGCCGCGCGGCCGGGTGCTGGAAATATACGGTCCCGAGTCCTCCGGCAAGACGACCCTGGCCCTCCACATCCTCGCCGAAGCCCAACGGATGGGCGGGATGGCGGCATTCGTCGACGCCGAGCACGCGCTGGACCTGAGCTATGCCCAAAAGCTCGGGGTACAGACCGACGAATTGCTGATCTCGCAGCCGGACCACGGCGAGCAGGCCCTTGAGATCGCCGAAACCCTGGTGCGAAGCGGCGCCATCGACGTGCTGGTCGTCGACTCGGTGGCGGCGCTGGTGCCACGGGCCGAGATCGAGGGCGAGATGGGCGACTCGCATATGGGCCTCCAGGCGCGGCTCATGTCCCAAGCGTTGCGCAAGCTCACCGGCACCATTTCCCGTTCCCATTCGGTGGTCATCTTCATCAACCAGATCCGTATGAAGATCGGCGTCATGTTCGGCAACCCCGAGACCACCACCGGCGGCAACGCGCTGAAGTTCTACGCCTCCCTGCGCATGGAGATCCGCCGCACCGGGGCGCTCAAGGACGCCGACTCGATCATCGGCGGGCGCACCCGCGTGAAAGTGGTGAAGAACAAGCTGGCTCCTCCGTTCCGGGAAGCCGAGTTCGACATCCTCTACGGCACCGGAATCTCCAGGGAGGGGGAGTTGGTGGACATCGGGGCCGACATGGGCGTTCTCGCCAAGAGCGGCGCCTGGTACTCGTTCGAGGGCGACCGCATCGGCCAGGGACGGGAGAACGTCAAGCAGTTCCTGCGCGACCACCCCGACATCGCCGGTCAGTTGGTGGAGTTGATACGCGCCAAGGCCGGCCTCAAGAGCCCCCAGCGCGAAGCCGCCAACGGACCGGACGGAGGGTAGGACAACATTGCCTTCGCGCTCGCGGGAATGCTATCAATGGCCGTCATGACGTCCGGCAAAGAGTTACGCGACAGCTTCCTCGACTTCTTCAAGGACAAGACCCACACGGTGGTGCAGAGCTCGTCTCTGGTGCCGCAACAGGACCCTACCCTGCTCTTCACCAACGCGGGGATGGTCCAGTTCAAGAACATCTTCCTGGGGGTGGAGCGGGCCGCGTCCAGGCGCGCCGCCAGCGCCCAGAAGTGCCTGCGCATCAGCGGCAAGCACAACGACCTGGAATCGGTGGGGCGTGACACCTACCACCACACCTTCTTCGAGATGCTCGGAAACTGGTCCTTCGGCGACTACTACAAGGAGGAAGCCATCGCCTGGGCCTGGGAACTCCTCACCGGGGTATGGGGACTGCCCGAGGACAAGCTCTACGCCACGGTGTTCCGCACGGACGACGAGGCGAAACAGTTGTGGCATCGCATCACCGGCCTGCCGGCGGAGCGGGTGCAGCGCTTCGACGAGAAGGACAACTTCTGGGAGATGGGCGACACCGGCCCCTGCGGGCCGTGCAGCGAGATCCACCTGGACCGGGGTCCCGAGGCCTGCGACCACAAAGGAGAAGCCGGTCACGTGTGCGCGGTCAACGGCGACTGCGCCCGCTACATTGAGCTCTGGAACCTGGTCTTCATCCAGTACAACCGCGACGCCGGCGGTGATCTCCACGAGCTGCCGGCCAAGCATGTGGATACCGGAATGGGGCTTGAACGCATCACCGCGGTGCTCCAGGGAGTCTTCTCCAACTACGACGTGGACCTGTTCCGCAACATCATCACCGCCACCGAGGAGCTGGCCGGCAAGGCCTACGGCGGGGACGCCGCGGCCGACGTGTCCTTTCGCGTCATCGCCGACCATGCCCGGGCGGTGAGCTGCCTCATCGCCGACGGCGTGCTGCCGGGCAACGACGGCCGCGGCTACGTGCTGCGCCGGCTGCTCAGGCGGGCGGCCCGGCACGGACGGCTGCTGGGCTTCGATGAGCCGTTCCTCTTCCGGCTGGTGGCGCCGGTGGCCGGGGTGCTGGGAACCGCCTACCCCGAGGTGAGGGCCGAGGGGGAGCGCATCGGGGAGACCATCAAGGCCGAGGAGGCGCGCTTCGCCGACACCCTGGACAAGGGGCTGGTGCTGCTGGAGGACTCGCTGGCGGAACTGCGCAAGACCGGCGGCCGGGCGCTCCCGGGCGACGTCGCCTTCCGCCTCTACGACACCTACGGCTTCCCGGTGGACCTGACCGAGGACATCCTGCGCGGCGAGGGTATCACCGTCGATCACGAGGGCTTTGAGCGGCTGATGGAGGAGCAACGGACACGGGGGCGGGCCGGGCGCCTCTCAATGCGCGCAACCGCGGGCCTGCACACTGGGAGCGCGAATCTTGCCTCGGTTTCTCCCTCGGCAGACGTCCCAAACGTCACCGGCGCGCTGCCGCCGAGCCGTTTCCTGGGCTACGACCGCCTGAGCCACGAGTCGCGGGTGACCGCCCTCTATCGCGGCGACGCGCCGGTGGAGGAGGCGCACGAGGGCGACGCCGTGGATCTCGTCGCCGCGGAAACTCCGTTCTATGCCGAGTCCGGCGGCCAGGTGGGTGACCGCGGCCTCATCCGCACCGCCCGGGGCGACACCGTGGAGGTGCTGGACACGTGGCACCCGACCCCCGAGGTGTCGGTGCACCGGGGAAAGGTCGTGAGCGGCCGTGTCGCGGCCGGAGACGAGGTGGAGCTGGCGGTGGACAGCGAGCACCGCAACCGCGCCATGCTCAACCACTCGGCCACCCACATCCTGCACGCGGTGTTGCGCGAGCGGTTGGGGGCGGGGGTGCGTCAGGCCGGCTCGCTGGTGGCGCCGGACCGCCTGCGGTTCGACTTCACCCATGACGGCCCGGTGGATGCGGAGACCCTCGAACGCATCGAGCGCGAAGTGAATCAGCGGGTCCGCGAGAACGGCGGGGTCTCCACCGAGGAGATGGACTACAATGAGGCCATCGCAGCGGGCGCCATGGCGTTCTTCGGTGACAAGTACGGCGACCGGGTGCGGGTGGTGCGCATCGGCGACTTCTCCACCGAGCTGTGCGGCGGCACCCACATCCACCAGGCCGGCGACATCGGGCTGTTCCGGCTGAGCGCCGAGGGCGGCGTGTCCGCGGGCGTGCGCCGCATCGAGGCCGTCACCGGCGCCACCGCCTTCGACGTGATGCGCGCCTATGACGGGGTTCTCGCCGAGATTGCCGACCTGCTCCGGAGCACCAGCGAGGACGCCGTGGACAAGGTGCGGCGGCTTCTGGAGCGCCAGAAGGAACTGGAGCGCCAGGTGGCCGAGCTCAAGAGCCAGCTTGGGCAGAACCGGGTGCCGGAGCTTCTCGGCAAGGCGCAAAGGAACGCCGCGGGCGCGAGCTTCATCGTCGAGAAAGTAGAGGGTATGGACGCCCGGCAGCTTCGGGAGACAGTGGACCAGCTCCGGCAGCAACTGCCCGAGGGCTTCGTATTCCTGGCCTGTCCCGGCGAGAAGACCGTGATGCTGGCGGCCGGGACGGGCAGCGGCCGGGACGGCCGGTATCACGCGGGGAACATCATCAAGCAGGTGGCGCCCGCCGTGGGCGGCGGCGGCGGCGGCCGCGCGGATTTCGCCCAAGCCGGCGGCAAGCAGCCGGACAAGGTCGATGACGCGCTGCGGCTGGCCCGGGAGATCGTGTCGAACATATCCTGATGGATATCCTCATCTTCAAGGGAACCGAGTGAATCAAGCCACGATCGAGAGCGTGCTGCAGGTGCCTCACTTGGCATTCAACGATCCGCGGCTGTTCCGGGAACTGCTGGGCAACCAGGACGAGCACCTGAAGATCGCGCAGCGGGTGTTGGGGGTCAAGTTCCGGGTGCACGGCACCGAGATGGAGATCCAGGGCGACCCGCCCGAGTCCGAGCTGGCGCGGGAGGTCATGCGCCAGCTCTACGGGCTGCTGGAACGGGGCTACCCCGTGTACGGCAGCGACGTCGACTACGCCATCCGCATCCTGAGCAGCAACGGCAAGGCGAACCTGCAGGAGATCTTTCTCGACACCATCTACATCTCGTCCCACAAGCGCACCATCACCCCCAAAAGCATTGCCCAGAAGAGCTACATCGACGCCATCCGGCGCCACGACATCGTCTTCGGCATCGGCCCGGCGGGAACCGGCAAGACCTATCTGGCCATGGCCATGGCCGTGTCCGAGTTGATGAAGAACAACTACGCCCGCATCATCCTCACCCGCCCGGCGGTGGAGGCCGGCGAGAAGCTGGGCTTCCTGCCCGGCGATCTGGCCGAGAAGGTGAACCCCTACCTGCGCCCGCTGTACGACGCCATGCACGACATGGTGGACTTCGACAAGGCCCGGCGCCTGCTGGAACGGGGCAGCATCGAAGTGGCGCCGCTGGCCTTCATGCGCGGCCGCACCCTCAACGACTCCTTCGTCATCCTGGACGAGGGACAGAACACCACACCCGAGCAGATGAAGATGTTCCTCACCCGGCTCGGCTACGGCTCCAAGGCCGTCATCACCGGCGACGTGACCCAGATCGACCTGCCCGCCGGCCGGCTGTCCGGGCTCAAGGAGGCCTGGCGCATCCTTCAGGAGGTGGAGGGCATCCGCTTCATCACCTTCACCGAAAAGGACGTCGCCCGCCACCGTCTGGTGCAGGACATCATCACCGCCTACGAGCGCGACACCCGGCAAGACGAAGAACGGGATGGGTGACGTCACCGTCGACGTGGTGCGCCAGGGTCCGGCCAGGCGTGTGCCCGTGCGCGGACTCAAAGCCAAGGCCCGCCGTATCCTGCGCCTGCTGGACCTGAAGGACTGCGAGCTCAGTCTGGCGTTGGTGGGCGACGAGGATATCCGCCGCCTGAACGGGCACTTCCGGTCGCGCGACGAACCCACCGACGTGCTGTCGTTCCCGGTGGACGATCCACCGCCCTCCGGCCCGCGGCTTATCGGCGACGTCATCATATCCGTTGAGAAGGCGGCCCGTCAGGCGCGGCAACGGCGACGGTCGTTCGACGACGAGATGGAGGTGCTGCTCATACACGGCATCCTGCACAACCTGGGCTACGACCATGAGCGCTCCCCCGAGGACGAGCGGGAGATGCGCGCCCTGGAGCGGCGCCTGCGGAGACAGCTCAAGGCCGGGAGGACATAGTGTCCCTTCCGGCACTTTTGTCGTCCGGCGGAACATCCGCTATATTGAAAACCATCGCCGAGCCGAGGTTGGAGAACCCGGCCGTCGCAGGAGCCCGCCATGTTTGACGAAGCACGCGAACAACTGACACAGCTCGAAGAGAAGCTCGGCCGGCTGCGGAGGCGTCTTTGACGTCGACGGCAAGCAGAAACGCATCGACGAGCTGGTAGCCCTCACCGCCAAGCCCGATTTCTGGAACGACAACGACAAGGCCCAGGAGGTTCTCAAGGAGCAATCCGCGCTCCGGGAGGCCGTGGACGACTACGGCAAGTGCCGCTCCGGCATCGAGGAGGCGCGTTTCTTTCTGGAACTGGCCGAGGAAGAGGACGATCCCGAGGCTTTGGAAGAGGCGGAGACCCGGCTAAGGGAAGTCTCGGACAGTCTGGCGGACATGGAGCTCCGGCAGCTTCTGGGGGGCACGGACGACCGCCGGGACGCCATCGTCACGCTCCATCCCGGCGCCGGCGGCACCGAGTCCCAGGACTGGGCCGAGATGCTGCTGCGCATGTACCTCCGCTGGGGCGACCGGCGGGGCTACAAGACCGAGATCATGGAATACCAGCCGGGCGAGGAGGCGGGCCTCAAGCGGGTCACCTTCACCATCGCCGGCGAGTATGCCTACGGCTACCTGAAGTGCGAGGCCGGCATTCACCGGCTGGTCCGCATCTCCCCCTTCGACGCCAACTCCCGGCGCCACACCTCCTTCGCCTCGGTGTTCGTCTACCCCGAAATCGACGACGCCATCGACGTGGAGGTCAACGAGTCCGACCTGCGCATCGACACCTACCGGGCCAGCGGCGCCGGCGGCCAGCACGTCAACAAGACCGATTCCGCCGTGCGCATCACCCACCTTCCCACCAACATCGTGGTGGCCTGCCAGAACGAGCGCTCGCAACACAAGAACAAGGCCATGGCCATGCGCATCCTGCGCTCCCGGCTCTACGAGTTGGAGGTGGAGAAGCAGCGGGAGATGATGGACCGATACGCCAAGGCCAAGAAGGACATCGCCTGGGGCAGCCAGATCCGCTCCTACGTGCTCCACCCCTACCGCATGGTCAAGGACCACCGCACCAGCGTCGAGATCGGCAACGCCGACGCCGTCCTCGACGGCGACATCGACCGCTTCATCCAGAGCTATCTGATGGAGGGGGACGGTCAGGCCGCTCCGTAGACGCGGCGCGACCTCAGAAAAGACCCTCTACCTGGCCCTGGGCGTTGACGTGGATGCTCTCCGCGGCCGGTGTCCTGGGCAGGCCCGGCATGGTCATCAGGTCGCCACAAATGGCCACCACGAACTCCGCGCCCGCGGACAGGCGCAGTTCGCGCACCTGCACCTCGTGGCCCTCCGGGGCGCCCTTGAGGGCGGGGTCGGTGGAGAAACTGTACTGGGTCTTGGCCATGCACACCGGATAGTGGCCGTAGCCGCCGTCCTGTAGCGCCTTGAAGCGGTTGCGCACCGCCGGCGTGGCGGTAACGCCGCCGGCGTGGTAGATGCGCTTCGCCACCGTCTCGACCTTGTCCCACAGCGGCATGTCGTCGGGATAGAGGGGGCGGAAGGCCGCCTCTCCCGCCTCGACAACCTCCACCACCCGGCGCGCCAGGGCTTCGGTGCCGGCGCCGCCGTCGGCCCAGTGGGTGCACATCAGGGCGGGGACGTCCAGCGCGGCCGCGACCTCCGTCACCGCCTGGAGTTCGGCCTCCGTGTCGGTGGAGAACCGGTTCACGGCCACCACTGCCGGCACCCCGAACTGCCGCACGTTGGCGAGATGGCGCGCCAGGTTGGCGCCGCCCGCCTTGACCGCGGCCACGTTCTCGTTGCCGAGATCGGCCAGCGCCACGCCGCCGTGCATCTTCAACGCCCGCGCGGTGGCCACCACCACGACGGCGTCGGGCGAAAGGCCGGCCTTGCGGCACTTGATGTCGAAGAACTTCTCGGCGCCTAGGTCCGCGCCGAAGCCCGCTTCGGTCACCACGTAGTCGGCGAGCTTGAGGCCGGCGCGGGTGGCGATGAGCGAATTGCACCCGTGGGCGATGTTGGCGAACGGCCCGCCGTGGATGATGGCGGGACTGTTCTCCAGGGTCTGGACCAGGTTGGGGGAGAGAGCGTCCTTGAGCAGGACGGTCATGGCTCCATCCGCCTTCAGATCGCGGGCCGTGACCCGCTCACGGGCGCGGGTCTGCCCCACCACGATGTTGCCCAAACGGCGCTGGAGGTCGGCCAGGTCCGCGGCCAGACAGAAGATCGCCATCACTTCCGAAGCGACGGTGATGTCGAAGCCCTCGCTGCGCGGGAACCCGTTGCCGAGCCCGCCGAGGGAACAGACGATCTCGCGCAACGCGCGGTCGTTCATGTCCACCACGCGCCGCCAGGAGATGCGGCGGGCGTCCAGCCCCAGCGCGTTGCCCTGGTGGATGTGGTTGTCGATGAGCGCGGCCAGCAGGTTGTTGGCGGTGCCGATGGCGTGAAAGTCGCCGGTGAAGTGCAGGTTGATGTCCTCCATCGGCACCACCTGCGCATACCCTCCACCCGCGGCCCCGCCCTTCATCCCGAAACACGGTCCGAGGCTCGGCTCACGGAGACAGACCGCCGTCTCCTTGCCGATACGGTTCAGCCCATCGGCCAGACCCACCGACGTGGTGGTCTTGCCCTCGCCCGCAGGCGTCGGCGTGACGGCGGTGACGAGCACGAGCTTGCCGTTCTTGCGGTCGGAGAGGGAACCGACGTAGGAGAGATCGATCTTCGCCTTGGTGTGTCCGTAGGGCAACAGCGCCTCCCGCGGAACCCCCAAGCGGTCGCCGATCTCCGAGATCGGCTTGAGCACCGATTTCCGTGCGATCTCGATATCGCTCTCTGCCATGCCCCCTCCCCCCGCTTCCGGTTCCCGGCTCGGCTTCAGTGCCGGTAGCCTCGGATCCAATCGTAGCGCTCGATCTGTTCGGCGGTGAGCTCGCGGGTGCTCTCGATGTGCGCGAGCAGGTGGATGGCCTGGAGTTGTCCGCGCATGATTCCGAGATGTTCGGTCATACGGGCCGTTTCCGCCGCGGTGGGCCGTCCCGCGGCAAACAGGTTCGCAAGGTGCGACTCCGCCTGGAGTATGGCCTCGCCCTTGGCGATGGCCCTGGTCTTCATTTTAGCGTGAATCGCCTCGATGAGCGCGATCTGTTCCCGGGTGAGATCGAGGTTGGCCTTGAGATCGAGAAGGTGCCGCGGCCCGGGGAAACTATTCAATTCGGCCGGTCGAGCGAGGCCCATGCCTTCGCCACTCCGCAACTCGCGCACCTCGTCGGGCGTGAGGGTTGCGAACTCGGCGCTTTGGGTATGCGCGTAAGGGGACATCGTGTGATCATGCTGCGCCAACGCCCAGGTCGCTGTGAGGGCGAAGAGGCCGATACAGCCAAACAATCCAACCGTCGTTGTCGAAGTGGTCATCGTCGAGACTCCTTGGCTGCGCCTACACTTCCACGCTGCCGGGGCCGGCAGTTTGGGATCGTGCACCAAACAACCGGCCGAGCGGCGCGTGAAGCGATCTTGACGCCTGAGTAGCGGCGGGTTTCGGCTAGTGCAACGGCGAGAAGGACGCCGGCACGACGATGGAGTTCTCCTGGTGGAGCAGCATCTCGCGGGTGGCCGGCGGCCAGTTGGGAAGCTTCATGGCCTCGGCGCGGAGCCGGGACCGCTCGCCCATGTCCTTGTAGGGCCAGATGTGGACCCACTGGTTCAGCGAGCCGTAGGTGGTGAACCAGCCGGCGGCCAGGGGCGAGATCTTGACCCGGTCCTCGATGCAGTCCTGCCAGCGCTCGATCAGCGTCGGAATGGAGCCCGGATGCACCGTGTAAGTGCGGATCTCGTAGATGTTGCCCATTTCGCGGGGCTCCAGCGGCGGGGAGAAGGGCGCCGCCTGGAAGATCTTGCTCTCCTGGGTCACCATGAACTCGCGCACCTTGGGCGGCCAGTGACCGGTGGCCCGGGCCTCGGCGCCGATACGGTCCTTCTCTTCGAAACTCTCGTACGGCCATATATGGATGACCTGGTTCAGCGCCCCCACCTCCGAATGAAAGAACGCCCCCAGCGGGGAGATCCTGGCGCGGTGCTCCAGCCCTTCCTCGAACGCCTTTTCGAAGTCCGGCGTCTTGCCGGGCTTGAGGGTATAGGTTCTCATCTCGATGATCATGTGTTTCCTCCTGAGATCTGCCGGTGAAGTCTGTTCCCTTTTCTTTCCGTTTTAGCCCGCAAATGCAACCCTACCCCGCCCCGTTCGCCTCCAGATACTCCCGCAGCGCCCGGGCCGTGTAGGACCGTTTGCCGTCCTGGGCCACCTTGGACGGGGAGCCGTGGGCGACGACGCGGCCGCCCTTGTCGCCGCCTTCGGGGCCGAGGTCCACGAGGTAGTCGGCGTCCTTGATGATCTCGAGGTTGTGCTCGATGGTAATGACGGTGTTGCCGGCGTCGACGAGGCGGTGGAGGATGTCGATGAGCTTCTCGACGTCGGCGAAGTGGAGGCCCGTGGTGGGCTCGTCGAGGATGTAGAGGGTCTTGCCGCGGGACTCCTTGCCGAGCTCGTAGGCGAGCTTGATGCGCTGGGCCTCGCCGCCCGACAAGGTGTTGCTGGCCTGCCCCAGGGTGATGTAGCCCATACCGATTTCGTCCAGGAGCTTCAGCGGGCGGTAGGCCTTGGGGAAGGCACGGAAGAACTCCACCGCCTCCTCCACGGTCATCCGCAGCACCTCGGCGATGTTCTTGCCGTTGAACTGGACCGACAAGGTCTCCTCGTTGAAGCGCAGGCCGCCGCAGCCGTCGCAGTTCACGAACACGTCGGGCAGGAAGCTCATCTCCTTGCGGATCCGGCCCTGGCCGGCGCACTCGTCGCAGCGGCCGCCGCTCACGTTAAAAGAAAACCGGCTCGGCGCGTAGCCGCGCATGCGCGCCTCCGGGTGGAGCGCGTAGATGCGGCGGATCTCGTCGAGGAAACCCACATAGGACGCGGGAACCGAGCGCGGAGTCTTGCCGATGGGGGTCTGGTCCACCTCCACCGCCCGCTCGATGGGCTCCCAGCCGGCGAGGTCCCGGTGCCGGCCGGGCCGGCCGGTGTTGTGTCCCAGCCTCGTCTTGAGGCCCTTGAACAGAACCTCCTTCACCAGCGTGCTCTTGCCGGAGCCGGACACTCCGGTGACGCACGTCCACTTGCCCAAGGGCAGCCGCACCTTGAGGTTCTTGAGGTTGTTCTCGCTGGCGCCGGTCACCTCCAGCCATTCGCCGCCCCGGAGCGGCCGCTCGGGCCAGAGCCGCCGGCGGGCGGTGCCCAGAAAGGCGCCGGTAACCGAGGCGGGGTTGGCGCGCACCTCCTCCGGCGTCCCCATGGCCACCACCCGGCCGCCCCGCACCCCGGCGCCGGGACCGAGGTCCACCAGCACGTCGGCCGCCCGGATGGTGGTCTCGTCGTGTTCCACCACCAACACCGTGTTGCCCGCCTCCACCAGGCGCCGCAGGGTGGCCAGGAGCCGGCGGTTGTCGCGGGTGTGCAGGCCGATGGTGGGCTCGTCCAGGATGTAGCAGACGCCGCGCAGGTTGGAGCCGAGCTGCGCCGCCAGGCGCACCCGTTGAGCCTCGCCGCCGGACAGGGTGTTGGCCCGCCGGTCCAGGGTCAGGTAGCCCAGGCCCACCTCGTCCAGGAAACGCAGCTTGTGGTGGATCTCCTTCTGGGTCTTCTCCAGCACCAGCCGTTCCTTGTCGGCGATGTTCTTGCCCAGCCGCTTTTCCAGAGAAGCGTAACGACCCAGCGCCTCCTTCACCGACAGGGCGGTGATCTGCCAGATGGCCTTGCCGGCGATGCGTACGTTGCGCGCCCGGGCATTGAGCCGGGCGCCATGGCAGGACGGACAGGTGCGCTCGCTCACGAACGAGCCGAGATAGCCGGCCAGCGGGCCGTCGCTCTTCACCTGGAGGCCGGCGAGCGTCTTGAGCAGGCCCGGGGCCGACGGACGGGAGCGGCCGTTCAGGAGGACGTCCCGTTGCCTGGCCGACAGGGTCCTGATGGGGACGTCGCCGGGGATGCCGAGCTTCCGTTCCAGCTCCCCCTGGCACTGGTTCAGCCGCCGCTTGAGGCCGGCGCGCCCCTCGGGCGCGTCCGCGCACAGCCGGTTCACCACCTCCGTCAGGCTCATCTCCGGGTCCGGCATCACCAGGTCGGCGTCCAACTCCTCGGAGGAGCCCACGCCGTGACAGTCCGGGCAGGCGCCCTGGCGACTGTTGAAGGAGAACAGGCGGGGGTCCAGCGGCTCGTAGCCGACGCCGCAGGCGCGGCAGAACAAGCGCTCGTTGTAGGTTTCCTCGGCGCCCTCGGCGAGCACGTGGATGACGCCGTTGCCAAGGCGCAGCCCCTGTCCCAGCACCGTCTCCATGCTCAGCCGCCCGGCCTTGGCGGTACCCACCACGATGTCGATGTCGTGCTCGTGGAAACGCCCCAGCCCCTGTTGGAGCAGCGACGCGTTGAGGGCCGTCATGGCGCCGTCGATGCGGGCGCGGCCGTAGCCCAGGCGACGGGCCGCCATCATCACGTCCTTGTGGTAGCCCTTGCGGCCGCGCACCACCGGGCTCAGCACGGTGATGTCCTTGCCGCGGTACTTGCGCCCCACCCGGTCCAGGATGCGGCTGCGGGTGAGCGAGGTGATGGCGCCGCCGCACTGGGGGCAGTGCTGCTTGCCCACCTTGGCGTAGAGCAGTCGCAGGTAATGGTACAGCTCGGTGACGGTGGCCACGGTGGAGTTCCGACCCCCCTGGCTCAGGCGCTGCTCGATGGCCACGGTGGGCGGTATGCCCGCCAGCACGTCCACGTTGGGCCGCGCCATGATCTTCATGAACTGCCGCGCGTAGGCGGAGAGGCTGTCGATGTAGCGCCGCTGGCCGTCCGCGTAGATGATGTCGAAGGCCAGGGACGACTTGCCGGAGCCGCTGAGGCCGGTCACCACCACCAGCCGGTCCCGCGGGATGTCCACGTCGATGGCCTTGAGGTTGTGCTCCCGGGCGCCGATGACCTGGATGGCTCCGGTCCCGTTGGACCGCGCCGGCGCCGTCCGGCGCGGAGGCGTCTTGACCAGGATGGGGGCAAACCGGGACCGCACCGGCGCGAGATGGTCCTTCAGATAGCGCCCGGTGTGGGAACGCTCCACCTCGGCCACTTCCGCCGGCGTACCCGTGGCCACCACCTCGCCGCCGCCGCCGCCGCCCTCGGGCCCCAGGTCGATGATGTGGTCGGCGCACTTGATCACCTCGGGGTTGTGCTCGATGACCATCACCGAATGTCCCTGATCGATCAGCTCCTGAAGGGCCGACAGCAGCCGCCGGATGTCGTGGAAGTGGAGGCCGGTGGTGGGCTCGTCGAAGATGAAGAGCGTGCCGGTCTTCGTCGCCCGGACGATGTGGGCGGCCAACTTGAGGCGTTGGGACTCGCCGCCGGAGAGGGTGGTGACCGGCTGGCCCAGGCGCAGGTATTCCAGCCCCACCCGCGCCAGCGGGCGCAGCCCCCGGACGATCTCCGGCTGGTCCGCGAAGAACTTCATGGCCTCGGCGATGGTGAGGCCGAGCACGTCGTGGATGTTCCGGTTGCGGTAGGTGGCCTCCAGCACTTCCTGACGGTAGCGGGCGCCGCCGCATTCCGAGCAGGTGGCGAAGACGTCCGAGAGGAACTGCATCTCGATCTTCTCGAACCCTTCGCCGCGGCAGGACTCGCAGCGTCCGCCCTCCACGTTGAAGGAGAAGGTGGAGGCCGTGTAGCCCCGGAACCGCGACAGGTCCACGCCGGCGAACAGGCGCCGGATGGGATCGAAGGCCTTCATGTAGGTCACCGGGTTGGACCGGGGCGTGGTGCCCAGCGGAGACTGGTCCACCAGGATCACCTCGGGCACCCGGTCGATGCCCCGGATCTCGTCGCAGTCCGTCAGCGTCGCCAGCGGCGAGGCCTTGAGCCGCCGGATGTTCCGGGCGATGACCTCGTCCACCAGGGTCGACTTGCCCGAGCCGGAAACGCCGGTGACGCATACCAGCCTGCCGAGCGGGATGGTCACGTCGATGCCCTTGAGGTTGTTGGCCCGGGCCCCGAGTATGTCCAGGGTACGGCCCCGGATCCTGGGCCGGTAACGGACCGGCAGCGGGATGACCTTGCGCTGCGTCAGGTAGTCGGCGGTAAGGGAGGTCTCGCTTGCCAGCAACTCGTCGTAGGAGCCGGCAAACACCACCTCGCCGCCGTGCTCGCCCGCCCGCGGCCCCAGGTCGATGACGTGGTCGCTCTCCTTGATGATCTCCGGGTCATGTTCCACCACCACCACCGTGTTGTTGTTGGAGCGGAGGCGGTGAAGGATCTCCACCAGCCGGTGGCTGTCCCGCGGGTGCAGGCCGATGGAGGGCTCGTCCAGCACGTACAGCGTGTTCACCAGCGACGAGCCGATGGCGGTGGTCAGGTCCACCCGCTCGAGTTCGCCGCCTGACAGGGTCCGCGACTGCCGGTCGAGGGTCAGGTACTCCAGCCCCACGCCCATGAGATAGTCCAGGCGCCGGCGGATCTCGTGGAGCACCAGCGTGGCCACCTGGTCGCGGCTTGAATCGAGCTCCAGCGCCTGGAAATACGCATGCGCCTCGGCCACGCTCATGCGGTTCACGTCCGCGATGTTCCGCCCGGCGATGAGGAAATTCAGGCCTTCGGGCTTGAGGCGGGTGCCCTGGCAGTCGGTGCAGGTCACGTAGCGCCGGTAGCGCGCCAGGAACACGCGCACGTGCATCTTGTAGCTCTTCCGCTCCAGCCACTCGAACCAGCCGCGGATGCCGTAGTACTTGCCGTCGCGCCAGCTTCCCTCGCCGTCGATGATCAGCCGCCGGTCCTCTTCGTCCAGCTCGGCGAACGGCCGCTCCAGGGAGATGCCCCGGCGCTCGCAGAACTTCTTGAGCTCCCGCACCTCCCAGCGCGCTACCCGGGTGGTCCACGGCTTGATGGCGCCCTCGGCGATGGACTTGGAAGGGTCCGGAATCACCAGGTCGAGGTCGAGGTCGATGGAGCGGCCGAACCCGTGGCAGGTCTCGCAGGCCCCCAGCGGGCTGTTGAACGAGAAGAGATTGGGCTGGGGCTCGGCGTAGGACAGGTCGCAGGCGGAGCAGTGCAGGCGGTTGCTGAAACCTTCCCGGCGCCAGCCGTCCTCCAGGTCATGGAGGTCGAGCCTTCCCTTGCCGAACTGGAAGGCCTGCTCCAGCGAATCCGTGACGCGCTTGCGCGTGGACTTGCGGTACACGAAACGGTCCGCCACGACGTCGACGACCTCGCCGACCTCGCCGGGTGGGGCGTCGAGGGGTTCCAGCTCCAGCAGCTCGCGATCCCGCAGGAGCCGATGGAAACCCGCCTGGAGCAGTCCTCCCTTGACGTCTTCCCAGGGCAGCGCCGGCGGCACTGCCACCGGGAAGGTCAGCACCCACCGCATCCCCTCGCCGCCGGCCTGGAGGTGCCTCGTGATGGACGGGGCGCTGTCCTTGGATATGACCTTGCGGCAGCCCGAGCAGTGCAGGATGCCGATCTTGGCGAACAGCAGCTTGAGATGGTCGTACAGCTCGGTCATGGTGCCCACCGTCGACCGCGAGGTCTTGACCGGGCGGGTCTGGTCGATGGCGATGGTGGGCGGGATGTTCTCGATGGCCTCGACGTCCGGCTTCTCCATGCGATCGAGAAACTGCCGGGCGTAGGCCGAAAAGCTCTCCACGTAGCGGCGTTGGCCCTCCGCGTAGAGGATGTCGAAGGCGACGGTGGACTTGCCCGACCCGCTGACGCCGGTCACTACCGTCAATGCGTTGAGGGGGATCTGGAGGTCGAGGTCCTTGAGGTTGTTCTGCTTCGCGCCGCGTACGTGTATCCAGCCCTGATCCATGGTGGGTAGGGGTCGGGACGAGGGATGGGCTGCCGCGATCCGCGACCTAGCCGATGCCGAGCTTTTCCCGAGCTTCTTCGCTGATCCGGCTCGGGTCCCAGGGCGGATCCCACACGAGGTCCACGTTGGCTTCCTTGACGCCGGGGATCTCCATGATCAGGGACTGGGCGTTGGAGGCGATCATGCCGCCCATGCCGCATCCCGGCGCGGTCAGGGTCATCTTGACCGCCACGGCGCCGTCCTCGACCTCGACGTCGTAGACCAGGCCGAGGTCCACGATGTTCACCGGGATCTCGGGGTCGTAACAGTCCTGCAGCGCTTCGTAGACCTGTTCCTTGGTAATCATTTCGCCTCCTGCTCGACTTCTTCACACTCGCTGCACGGGCACAACGAACGCAGATAGTCGAAGGTATAGATCCCGGTCATGTGCCCGTCGCTCCAGCGGAAACAGACCGCGTAGTTGCCCACCGGCTCGATTGCCTCGAGGCCGGCATCGGGTACCTCCACGAAGCGCTTCTCAATCGCGGCCTCGTGCCCTTGGCAAAGCGCGCACGGGCAGTAGCCCCTCAGGTGCTCCCTGGGATACTCGCCCGAGTGCCCGTCGTCCCAGGTGATGCGGACGATGCCCTGGGCCTTGACGTGATTGATCTCTACGGGAACAGCCACGAATGTCCCGCGGTCAACTCGTTACGATCTTGAGGCCGGGGGCCTTGTCCGCCGCCTCCGACGCGATGGAAAGCTGACCGGCCAACCGCGCCGCCACCTCCAGGAAAGCCTGGCCCGTCGGCGAGTCGGGTTCCCGCGCCAGGATCGGCACGCCCTTGTCACCCCACTCGCGAATCGCGGACACCATGGGGATCTCACCGAGAAAGGGCACTCCAAAGCTGTCGGCGGCCCTCTTGGCGCCGCCCCGGGAGAAGATCTCGTGCTGCTTGCTGCACCCGTCGCACACGAAGTAGCTCATGTTCTCCACCATCCCCACGATGGGGATCTGGACCTTGTCGAACATGGACTTGGCCCGCACCACGTCCGCCAGGGCCACGTCCTGGGGCGTCGCCACCAGCACCGCGCCGCTGCACTTGAGCTGCTGCGAGAAGGTGATCTGCACGTCGCCGGTGCCCGGCGGCATGTCCACCACCAGGTAGTCCAACTCGCCCCACTGCACGTCGGACATGAGCTGCTGCAAGGCCTTGCCGAGCATCGGACCGCGCCAGATCACCGCCTGGTCCCGCTCCAGGAAGAACCCGATGGACATCACCGGAACGCCGTGGGCCACCGGCGGCGCCAGCTTGAAGCCGCCTTCCACCTCCACCTTGCCCGGCTCCTCGTTGACGCCCATGAGGATGGGCACCGACGGTCCGTAGATGTCCGCGTCCAGCAGCCCCACCGAAGCGCCGTGCGTCTTGAGCGCCACCGCGAGGTTGGCCGCCACCGTGGACTTGCCCACGCCGCCCTTGCCCGACGCCACCAGCACGATGTTCTTGACGCTCGGCAGGAGGTCGGTGGTGCCGGCGCCGGCCTTGCTGCCGCGCACCTGGGCGCCGAACTCCAGCGCCAGTTCCGAAACCCCGAGGGGCGCCAGGGCCCGCTCCACGTCGGCCTTGATCTGGTCCTTGAGGGGGCACGCCGGGGTCGTCAACTCCACCGTCAGGAAGACCTTTCCGTCCGCCACCGCCAGGTCCTTCACCATGCCCAGGGTTACGATATCCTTGTGCAGTTCGGGGTCCTGCACCGTCTTCAAGGCTGCGAGAACGGTTTCCTGAGTGGCGCTGGACATGTCGCTCCTCTTCTCCCCGTCGGCGTTGCGCCGCCAGAACGGCGTGCCGAATAGTGCCATGAGACCTTCCTTCCTTGCCGTGGTGCGCGGCTCCGGCTGGTTGCGAAGGATTCGGCCGGCCTTGGGGCGGGCCAAGTCGAACGATACCTGGAATATAGACTTGCGCAACCGCTATTTCAATGTGCGAACGGGTTTGCGCCGGCCATGCGCGACGGCCGGCGCCGGCTGCGTCACCGTCCTTGGTGCTCCGGCCGCAACAGGTCCAGCACCATCTTCACCGGTGTGAAGGTCTCGGGCGGCAACTCGACGAAGACCGTGTTCCATCGCGCCATGCCGCCGTTCCAGAGCCCGGGGTGCTCCAGCGCCTTGAGCGGGCGCCCGCCGCCGGACTTGACGGAGATGAAGGCGCTCCGCGGATCGCTGAAGCGCATGAGGTCGAAGCATGCTCCGGAACGGTCGCGGACGCCGCAGACCAGATCCACGGGATTGAAGTGGGTGGAAGCGGCAAAGACCTCCCGCTGACCCGCCGTCGCCATGTCCACCTGCGAGGACTCGACGACCTGAAGCGAGCACGCGCCGCCGGAGCCCCTGACCCAGAAGGGGCCGCCGCCCGGCTCTCCGGCGGACGGAACCATGCCGCACACCCGGAACGGACGGCCCAGGGTCTCCCGCAGGAAATGCACCCGCTCGGCGGCGGGCGCACGCGCTACGGTCTCCGCCGGCGAAACCGACAGCGTGGCGCGGGCGAAATCCGCCACCTCGTCCACCAACGACGGCGGCGGTTCGGAATCGAGCCGGTCGAGATAGTCGAACACGCGGCCCTGGAGTTCCACCAGGAGGCCTGCCAACGCCTTCCGGCAGCGGATGGCGGCGCCCGGACTCATGGAAACGTTGTCGATGTTCCGGATGAACACGATGTCGGCGCGGAGGTTGTTCAGGTTCGCCAGCAGCGCGCCATGGCCGCCGGGCCGGAACGACAGGCTTCCGTCGGACTCGCGGAAAGGCCGGTTGTCGAGGGTGGCCGCCAAGGTGTCGGTATCGGGCCGCTGTTCCGACAGGGTCACGTCGAAGCGCGTGTCGCGGTCCTCGTAGCGCCGGCACAACTCGGCGATGTGCTCCTCCACCCCTGATCGATGTTCCGGAGAGACCGTGAAATGGACGCGCGCGGTTCCGCCGCCGTCCCGGACATACGCCCGCGCCTGCGCCAGGTGCTCGGCCACCGGCGTGCGGCAGCCGTCGGGATGGCGATGAAACGGGATGAGCCCCTTGGGAAGGCCGGCGTAGCCGAGTCCGCCGGCGTCCAGGAGACAGTGCAGCACTTCCCGGAACCGCCCGGCCCCGCGCAAGCCCTGAAGGCGCCCGCCCTGCCGTTCCAACGCCGCCTCCAACTCCGGATGGAAGGCAAAGCGCTCGAGACGGGCCATGAACTCCCGCAGCGCCGGGTATTCCGGCAGATCCCTGACATCCTCCACGGTCGCCGCGTCCCGGCTCCTGGCCGCCAGCAGCGCCTGAAACATCCGGGAGGCCGCTCCCGACGCGGGAACGAACTTCAAGAACCGCCCGGCCCGCGCCGCCTCCTCGCCGCGCCGGCACAAACGATCCAACTCCGCGTCGGTAAGGACCATGATCCCATCGCCGCGGGTGCAGGGACGGTCCAGCACCGCGGGCGGCATCCCCGCGGCCAACGTCGCCAGATACCCCGCGGCCCGCTCGGGCGAGATGCCGCGGTCCCGAAGCTGTTTCAGATCCCGCTCGGTGAATGGGTGGGACACGGGTTCACGCTTGACGTTGGTTGCCCCTGGCGGCCTTCACCAGCTCGTCGTCGGCGTCGTTCATGTACCCCCGGCAATTTTCGGCGCCGCATACGCACGTGTAAAGCTCCTCCCCCTGAAGCCGGTAGTCGAACGTGATCTCTTCGCCCTCTTCGATGGTCTGTTCGGCGATGAGCCAGATACGGCCGCGGATGATGTCCACGTAGGTGTTGCCCCCGCAGGAGTGGTTGGCGAAGCGCGCATCGTTGCCGTTCACCGCCCCGTCCACGTCATACTGGTCGTCGAGGGTGAAGATATAGGTCAGTTCGTCGTCGTTCCGGGACCGGGTGGTGCCTTCGCCGGAAGGAATCTTCTCGCCCGTGTACTCGATGATGCGCCGCCCGTGCCGGATGTTCTCGCCGGCGAAGAGCCCATCCCCATGTATTCTGGACTTGCCCACGAACACCTTCGGAAGCCTGCGCTTCGATCCCTTTGCCACCGTTCCTCCCGGGTCCCGCCAAGTACTCTCCAACGGTCCCTGATGTATAGCATCGGGCCGGGTGAATGTTGACCGGCTGGCTCCCATGGATCGGGTTCAAACAGGGGATTGCTCATATGCCGGGCGCCGCGCGCTCCCTTACCTTGCCGGTAGCCCCGCAATCAGATACGAATAGCCTCGAACCGCTCGTTGACGGACCGGGAAATGAACCGGGACCCTGCGTACAAGGAAGGAAACCGATGGCCAAGACAACCCTGTTGAACGTGACCGTGGCGGACGCCTATCTGGCGCTGCTGGCGGATCGGGGCGTGGACTACTTCTTCGCCAATGCCGGCACGGACTTCGCGCCCATCGTGGAGGCCATGGCCAAGGCCCGGAACCTGGAGACGCGGATTCCCGAGCCGGTCACCTGCCCGCACGAGAACACCGCCATGCACATGGCCATCGGCTACTATCTGGTCACGGGCAAGCCCCAGACGGTGATGGTGCACGTCAACGTGGGCACCGCCAACGGCATGAACGGAATGCTGAACGCATCCCGCGGCAACATCCCCGTGCTGTTCACGGCGGGCCGCACGCCCACCAACGAGGAAGGCCTCGCCGGACACCGGAGCCTGGACATCCACTGGACCCAGGAGATGTTCGACCAGGCCTCCATGGTGCGCGAGGCGGCCAAGTGGGATTACGAGCTACGCAACGGCAAGCAAACAGAAACCATCGTGGACCGCGCCCTGTCCGTGGCCAAGAGCGAGCCCACCGGCCCGGTCTACCTGAGCCTCCCCCGGGAGGTGTTGTCCGAGCGGCTGGACGAGTTCACCTACGAGTCGCCCGGGCGCCAGCATGCCCCGGCGCCGCCCTATCCCAACGCGGCGGCCGCCGACGAGGCGGCGGCGCTCCTGGCCGGCGCCGAGAACCCGCTGATCATCACCAACTGGGCGGGACGGAACCCGCGGGTGTGGGGGCCCTTGGGCGATCTGGCCGAGCGCTACGCGATCCCGGTGGTGCAGTACCGCAACCGCTACATGTCGCTGCCCACCGACCACCCCATGAACCTGGGCTACGACCTCAACCCGCTGCTCGGGCAGGCCGACGTGATCCTGGTGGTGGACGTGGCGGTGCCGTGGCTGCCGGCCACGGACAAGGTGCGCGAGGACGCCAAGGTCATCCACATGGGCGCCGACCCGCTGCACAGCTACGTGCCGCTCCGCGGCCACCCCTGCGACATCGCCCTGGCCTGCGGCACCGACGTGGGCCTCAGCGCCCTGGACGAAGCCCTTTCCGCCCACGAAGGCCGGGTCAAGGCGGGCATCGACAAGCGCCGGAAGACGCTGGCGGAGATGTGGCAAAAGCAGCGCGACGGCTGGGCCAGGCGGCTCGACGAAGTGAAGGACAACAAGCCGCTGCATCCGGTATGGGTCACCCACTGCATCAACCAGATCAAGGGCGCCGACACCATCGTGGTGAAGGAGTCCGCGCTCGCGTCGACGCACATCGACATCTCCCAACCGGGAACGCTGCTCAACGCCGGCGCCGCGTCGGGCCTAGGCCACGGCCTCGGGGTGGCGCTGGGCGCCAAGCTCGCCGCCCGGGACCGGCTGGTCATCGGCACCCACGGCGACGGCTCCTACATGTTCGGCAACCCCATCGCCAGCCACTACGTGGGGGCGGAGCAGAAGCTCCCCATTCTCACGGTCATCTTCAACAACCAGCGATGGCAGGCGGTGCGCCGGGCCACGGTGGGACTGAACCCGGAGGGCTACGCCGCCCAGAGCGCCCACCAGCCCATCACCATGCTCGACAGCGTCGACAAGTACGAGAAGGCGGTGGAGGTGGCCGACGGCTACGGCCAGCGGGTGGAGGACCCCGCCGACCTCATGCCGGCCCTAGAGCGGGGCCTCAAGGCGGTGGAGGTGGAGAAGCGCCAAGCGGTGGTCAACGTGATCTGCTCGGCATAGCAGAGTGCGGAGAGCAGGGTGGGCTGCGCCCCGGAAATCAGGCGACGGTTACAGCGGAGCCGGCCGTCGTGCGTCGCACGAGAAACGGGTAGTTGATCGCGAACACGAAGCACGTCCGCCGGCCGTCGACAGATTTCCGGGACGCAGCCCACCCTGCTCGGTGCCGCTCCGTACTAGTGTCCTGTCCGGTTAGTTCGCATGATGAGATGCGGAGGATTTTTTGTACCCCTTCTCCCTGTAATATCGCTCGGCGCCGGGGTGTAGCGGCAGGTCCAGCGGTCCGTCCGGGGTGTCCGTGCAGAACTGCGTCATGGGCGGGGTCTCCGGCGTGTCGTATTCGATGTTCTCGCGCATCTGCTCGATGACTCCGACCATCTGGTAGGCCAGTTCGTCCGGCAGGTCGGCGTGGGTGACGATGGGCCAGCCGCTGAAGTCCACGGCGGTGACGGGCTCGGGCAGCCTGCCGTCGAACAGCGGCCCGTTCAGGGGCGCGCGGCTGAAGCCGTAGCGGTCGAGAGAGGCCATGGCCTTGGGCGAAAAGTGCAGGAACGCCATTTCCTGTTCCACGGCCGCGGCGGCCCAGGACGACAGCCCCTCGTCGATGACCATGTCGACGTCGCCGGTGACGATGCCCTCCAGGCGCCGCGGATTGCTGGGCCGCACCACCGGATCCAGCACGCCGCCCCATTCCTCGAAGGTCTTGAGGCTCATGCCGTGGGCCCGCAGCGCCGCGTTGATGGCGAAGTCGATGCAGTCGTTGGTGGCCACCGATACCCTCAGGGCGGGCTTCCGCCGCTTGAGCTCGTCCATGGAACGGATGCCGTGCTTCTTCGCCACCGCCACCACCAGGCGGTCATAGGAGGGAAAGACCGCCAGCGCCCGCAACGGCAGTGGCTTCCGGAAGGCGCCCCGCCCGTGAAAGGCCATGGAGGCAATACACGAGGGGTTGAGCCAGGCGATGTCGATCTTTCGCCGGCCCACCAGCCGTGCTCCCTGGATGCCGCTGCACCAGGCCGGGCTGATGGCGATGTTGAAGGCGAAGGGCGGACCAGCGGAGCCGCCGGCTCCCGGCAAGTCCACGAAAAGCCGGATTGCGCTGGTCATCATGGTCGGCACCGTGTCGTAGAGGCCGGCCAGCAGCTTGGTGCCGATCTGGGCGCGCAACAGGCTCGAGCTCATGGGTTTAACGCTGCGGTCGTCGTAGCTCATGTCTTCGTTCCCTTTCGTCCTGGACCGTGTGGGATGCGCGCGCTGGGCGCCCGTCCCCGTCCGGCACAGGTTAGCCTATCTCTCACG
Source organism: uncultured Binatia bacterium (SeqCode) (assembly GCA_965215605.1). Classification (GTDB taxonomy): domain Bacteria; phylum Desulfobacterota; class Binatia; order UBA9968; family JAJDTQ01; genus JAJDTQ01. The sequence goes on from OZ244070.1 coordinate 1,592,920, forward strand.
GGTATTGTATAGTGTGCCGTCTCGCAGGGTTCCTTCACGAGCCGCCGGTCCCTCTTGTACATGGCAACACTGACCGCCCTGGCAGCCGCGTTTTTCTTCGGCTCCGCCCACATCCTGGTACGCTACGGCCTCCGCACCGGCTCCACCACCACGGCCATCACCTTCAACATTGCCACCATGGGCACGGTGTTGCTGGCCGTGATGGCCCCCTGGGCGGACTGGTCGCAGGCGTCGCGGCCCGCGGTGGGCTGGTTCATGCTGGCGGGGGCGGTGGCGCCGCTGACCACCCAGTTCCTGTTCTACGCCGCTATCTCCCGGGTCGGCGTCGCCCGGGCCTCGCCCCTCAGGAACACCTCGCCGCTGTTCGCGGGCATCGTGGCGGTGGCATGGCTGGGCGAACAATGGACCCCGGCGCTCCTCAGCGGCACCGTATTGATCATCCTGGGGGCCACGGTGCTGGGCCTGCGCGACGCCAGGGCGCTGACGGCCTTCCGCAAGCGCGATCTGCTGTTCGCCCTCGGCGCTTCGGTCCTGGGGGGCGCCGCCAGCCCCATTCGCAAGTTCGGCTACTCCATGATAGCCTCGGTGCCGCTGGCCATCTGCCTGACGTTGATGGGGAGCCTCTGCGGCCTGATCCTCTACCTGGCGGTGTGGCGCGGCTACCGCGACGTCATGGTCAACCGCGGCACGGTGCTGTGGTTCGGGCTCTCGGGCATCGTCACGAGCTGCGGCATCACCTCCTACATGCTGTCGCTGAGCATGGGCGACGTGGTGCTGGTGGATCCGCTGATCGCCACCACGCCGCTGTTCTCGGTGACCTTCACCCATCTCCTGCTGAAGGAGCACGAACGGGTCACGTCCAAGGCGGTCCTGGGCGCATTGCTGGTGTGCGCCGGCGGCGTGGTGCTGACGGCGTTCTGACCTTCGCCCTACCCGGACCGAGGTCTCCGGTTGACAACACACGGGACGGCCGTTAACCCGCATATTCCATGGAACCCGGCGACGAAATCGTGGCCATCGTGGACGAACGCAACCACGTAGTCGGCTCCGCGGCGCGGCGGGAGATGCGGGCGAGACGGCTGCCCCATCGCGCCACGTATATCCTGGTGTTCAACTCCGCGGGCGAGGTCTATGTACAGAAGCGCACCCGGACCAAGGACGTGTTCCCGGGCTACCGCGATCCCGCGGCCGGCGGCGTGGTGCTGGCGGGCGAGAGCTACCTGGAAGGCGCGTTGCGGGAGCTCGAGGAGGAAATGGGCATCCGCGGCGTGCCGCTTGAGAGCCTGTTCGAGTTCTACCACGCGGACGCCAACAGCCGGGTATGGGGCGCCGCCTTCCGCTGCGTCTACGACGGAGTCCTGACTTTGCAGGAAGAGGAAGTGGAGAGCGGCGCCTTCATGGCGGTGGGAGAGGTGTTCGAGGCCGCGGCGACGCAGCCGTTCACCCCGGACGGCCTGTACGTGCTGCGGCGCTACGCGAAAACGGCGGGCGGCTCGTAGGGGTAGGGTTCAAACCCGCCCATGGCCGGAGGGGGCGTGTCCGCACATCCGATCATCCAGATCGCCGGCATCCTGGACGAGGCCGAGGCGCGAATGCTGGCGGCGAACGGGGTCCACAGGCTGGGCTTCCCGCTGGGCCTGGACGTGCACCGGGAGGACCTTCCGCCAGACGAGGCCGCGGCCGTCATCCGGACCCTCGCTTTGGGTCCGCGCGCGTGGCTCATCACGTATCTCGACGACCCGGCCGCCATCGCGGCCCTGTGCGGCCGGCTGGGTTGCGCCGGAGTGCAACTGCACGGCCCCATCGACGACCGCCGGGCGGCCAGGCTCAGGACGCTGCGACCGGACCTGGGGGTGATCAAGAGCCTGGTGGTGCGGGACGGCAATCTGCCCGAGCTACAGGATCGGGTGTCCGCCCTGGCGCCGCACGTGGACGGCTTCATCACCGACACCTTCGATCCCGCCACCGGAGCGTCCGGGGCCACCGGCAGGACCCACGACTGGACGATCAGCCGGCGGCTGGTGGAACTCAGCCCTCGACCTGTCATACTGGCCGGAGGGTTGACCCCGGAAAACGTCGTCGCGGCCATCGAGACGGTAAGGCCCGCCGGGGTCGACACGCATACCGGCGTCGAGGACGAGACCGGCCGCAAAGACGCCGGCCGGGTCCGGGCGTTCGTGGAAAGGGCGGGCGAGGCGTTCGCCGGCCTTGGCGGCCGGCCCGGCTGATGCATCCGGCAGTCGGCCGGGAAACCGCGGGGGCGCGGCTCCGGCCCGCCGGCGGAGGGAAACGGGAGAGCGAATGGAACTGGGACTGAGCCCGCTGCAGGGCACCGAGAGCTTCGAGGAAACCATCCGGGAATGCGAGCGCGCCGAGGCCGCGGGCTTCGATTCGGTGTGGCTCGGCGAGCACCACAACAATCCAGTTCTCTACCCGGCCCCGCTGCTGGGGCTGGCCGCCATCGCCGCCCGCACCAGCCGGGTGTCCCTGGGAACCGGTGTGCTGCTGCTGCCCCTCTACCACCCCATGTGCGTGGCCGAGGAGGGCGCCATGGTGGACATGATCTCGGGCGGCCGGCTGATCCTCGGGGTGGGAGCGGGATACGCGCCGGAGGAGTTCGCCGCCTTCGGCCTGTCGGTCAAGCAGCGCGGCAGCCGCCTCGACGAAGGGGCCGCCCTGCTGCGCCGGCTCTGGACCGAGACCGGCGTCACCCATCACGGCCGCTACTACCACGTGGAAGACGCCACCGTGGGACCGCGGCCGGTGCAGCGGCCGGCGCCGCCCATCTGGTTCGGCGCCTGGACCGCCCCCGCCATCGAGCGCGCGGCGCGACTGGGCGACGCCTGGCTGGGCGGTCCTTCGGCGGCGCTGTCGGAGCTTTCGTCGTGCGTGGCGTCGTACCGGGAGAAACGGAAGGAGTTGGGCAAGGACCCCGGAACCATCGCCGCGTTCCGCTACGTGTTCGTCGCCGGCACCACGGCGGAAGCGCTGGAGTCGGCCGGGGACTCCTTCATCCGGGCCTACGAGAACATGTATTTCCGGTGGCCGCACCCCATCATCAAGCGGCCCGACGGGGAGCTCACCATCGAGCGGCTGGCCGAGAACCGCATCATCCTGGGCGACCCCGAAACCTGCATCCGGGAAATCTCGCGCTTCCGGCAGGAGCTCGGGCTGGACCACGTCATCTGCCGCTTCTCCGTCCCGGGCATCTCCCGCGAGGCCTCCATGGCGGCCCTGGACCTCTTCGCCCGGGAGGTCATGCCGGCCCTCCGGTAGGATCGGTCCGGACGGACTCGAGCGCGGTATCAAGATCCCGCCACCAGGTGGCCATCACCTCGTTCCGCGCCATGCGCTCCCGGGCCCGGCGCCGCTCGTGGCTCACGGCGGTGTAGTCCAGGCCGCCGAGGTGCGCGCCGATGGCCTGCTGGGTCATTCCGCCGTGCCGGTAGAGCAGCTCCATCAACACACCGCGCTGGTCACGACAGCGTCCCCGTTTCCGCTGAAGCCGCTCGGGGGCCAGATCGAAGTACCTCGCCGCCTCGGCCGTGATCCGGGCGGGGTCCATCCCTTGCACGGGCGGCGGCAACGCCGTTTGGCCGGTGGCCCCGGCGACGCCGGCCCACTGTTGGCTGGCCCTCGCCCAGAAGCGGTCATCGCCCAGGATGACCTGCCCTCGCAGTTGCTTCCACGGACTCGACACGCCCTGCTCCAACCCGTCCTGGACGAACCGGCCGTACCGCCGCCGGGAATGGCCCGTCCGCGACAGCACCTCGTCATAGTGGACCCACGACTGCCGGCGCCCCACGGAAACGTACCCGCCGAGGCTGCTCCAGGGATACCGCCACAGTTGTCCGACCTGGTCCGGCACGATGCCTCGCCGGAGGCGGGGCGTCCGCACCGGATTCATGTGCACGTACCGGCTCAACTCCAGCAGCCAGGCGTCGGGCTGGATCAGGATCGCCTTGAAGCGGCCCTGGTAGAGATGGCCGGTGCGCCGGTGTCGCCGGTTGAAGAACGACGTGTACGCCACGTTGAAATGCCGCATGAACTCCGAGAGGTTGGCCTTCGGAGTCTCCGCCACCAAGTGGAAGTGGTTGTTCATCAACACGTAGCAGTGCAGCTTCACCTCGTAGATCTCCAGAGACCGCCGCAGCCTTTCCAGAAAGGCCTCCCGGTCGCCGTCGTCCCTGAAGATGCTCCTGCGGTCGTTCCCGCGGCAGGTGACGTGGTAGTGCGCATGCGGGTACTCGATCCGTAACGGACGTGCCATGTTCCACCCCAAAAGGCATAGTTCAAGGTCTGACCCTAGAGCTATCTCCGCAGAGACGCCGTGTCAAGGGAAACAGGTGCATCGAACCCGCCCGTCACCCCGGACTTGATCCGCGGTCCAGGGGATGCCGCTGGGCGGGCGGTTTGTCCTCGCCCCCCCACGCCTGGATTCCGGGTCAAGCTTGGAATGACGATTCTTCCGACTCAGGCGTTGACGGGTGTTGAGTTTTCACGGAGTTGGCGGCGAGACGGCGCGCGGCCGCGAGCGGGACCGCGGTCCGAAGGGCCTTCAGCCGGCGAGCCGCTCGATGACGGCGTCCGCGAAGGCTTCGGTGCCGAGGCTGCCGCCCAGGTCCCGGGTCTTGCAGTCATCTTCGAGGGCCCGGTCGTACGCGCCCTTGATCCGTTCCGCCGTCTGACGGCAGCTCTCGTCCTCGCGCGTATCCGCCAGGTGGTTCAGCATCATCACCGCGGACATCAGCATGGCCAAGGGATTGGCCGTGCCGGTGCCGGCGATGTCCGGCGCGGAGCCGTGCACCGCTTCGAAAACCGCCCGGTCCTCGCCGAAGTTGGCCCCCGGCACCACCCCGAGGCCGCCCACGAGCCCGGCGCACAGGTCGCTGATAACGTCGCCGTAGAGGTTCTCCAGCAGCAGCACGTCGAAGCGGCCGGGGTCCTGCACCAGCTTCATGCAGCCGGCGTCGATGATGTTCTCCTCGTACTCGATGTTCGGGTACTCGTGCTGGTGGATGCGGCGGGCGCACTGCAGGAACAGTCCGTCGGTCACCTTCATGATGTTGGCCTTGTGAAAGACGGTGATCTTGCGGCGCTGCCGCCGGGTGGCGAACCGGAAGGCCCAGTGGGCGATGCGCAGGCTGGCGCTCTTGGTGGCCACCTTCATGCTCATCACGACGTCGTCGGTGACCTGGTTCTCCACGCCGCTGTAGAGCCCCTCGGTGTTCTCCCGGACGATGATGAGGTCCACGTCCTGGAAGCGGGTGGGCGCCCCGGCCAGAGAGCGCACCGGACGCACGGCGGCGTAGAGGTTGAGACGCTGGCGCAACTGGACGTTGACGGAGGTAAAACCCTCGCCGACGGGAGTGGTGCACGGTCCCTTGAGGGCCAGCCCGTGGTGCGCGATGGCTTCCGTGGTGGATTCGGGCAGCACGTCGGGGCCGTCTTCGAGAGCGGCGACGCCGGCCTTGCGTTCGACCCATTCAATGGGCGCTCCCGCGGCTTCGAGGATACGGCGCACGGCCGCGGTGATTTCGGGGCCGATACCGTCTCCGGGGATGAGTACTGCGGAATGTGTCTTCATAGGCGTTGGATTGGTCGTGGTCCGCCGGCCAAGGCGCCCGGACGGACAGCTTTCAATATAGCCGATAGAAACGGGTTCGTGGACTCTCCGCGATGTTGGTGGATGTCGCTCCGCGCACCGCCGAGGGCATTTCCTGGAGAACTTTGCATTTTTGGCCCCTTTCTGCGACCATCGGGGCTGCGAGCGATGCCGATGTTCGAGGGATTTGCGACACACGATATCCGCTGCGAGAATGCTACCATCCATTGCCGCGTCGGCGGTCAAGGCGAACCACTCCTGCTGTTGCACGGATTCCCGCAAACTCATGTCCAGTGGCACCGGCTGGCTCCCCTGCTGATGGATGCGTTTACACTGGTCATCCCCGATCTCCGCGGTTACGGAGCCAGCCGGGGACCCGCGGCCGATCCCCGGCATGTCAACTACTCCAAGCGCGAGATGGCCAAGGACATGGTTCACGTCATGTCGGAGGCTGGACATGAAAGGTTCGGCGTGGTCTCCCATGACCGCGGCGCCAGGGTCGGCTACCGGCTGGCGCTCGATAGTCCCGAACGGGTCAGCCACTTCGTGAGCCTGGACACCGTCCCGACGCTGGACAGCTGGGAGGCCACGGACATGGACGTTTCCATCAGGCGGTTCCATTGGTCTTTTCTGGCTCAACCCCCGCCCTTGCCGGAACGAATGATGGGCGCGGACCCGGACTTCTTCCTCCTGCATCTGCTGGACCGGTGGGCCGGACGGCCGGGAGTACTGGACCCGGCCGCGGTGGAAGCGTACAAGGCGGCGTTTCGAAAACCGAGCGTGCTGCAAGCGATGGCGGAGGACTACCGGGCCGGTGCAACGATCGACTTCGAGAATGACCGGCAAGACCGCCATGCGGGAAAGAAGCTCCGATGCCCGGTCCTGGTCCTGCGGGGGTCGCCGCGCAGGCCCAAACCGCTTCGCCCGATATGGGAAAGATGGGCCGACGACGTGTCCGAGGGCACCGTGGAGTGCGGCCACTTCATTGCCGAAGAAGCGCCGGAAGCCTGCGCGGAAGCCATTCGCCGCTTCTTGTCGGCCAGATATCCGGGGTGAGAGCGATGAGCGCACAGATAGAGATCCGGCGCGACGTTCGGTACGGGGGAGGCCCCGACGGCAGGCTTTGCAACGACGTGTACCTGCCCGCCGGCCCGGGGCCGCACCCGGCGCTGTTGTGCTTTCACGGCGGCGCCTGGGCCCGCGGAAGCCACCGCCAGTACCAGGAGTGGGGGCCGTGGCTGGCCGCACGCGGATACGCGCTGGTGGCGGTGGACTACCGGCTGTCGAAGGACGTCTCGCCCTCGTGGCCCGGCGTGCACGAGGACATCCGGTTGGCGCTGCGCTGGCTGCTGGAGGAGGCGGCCGCGCTACGCGTCGACCCGGCGCGGCTGGGGCTCGTGGGGGACTCCGCGGGCGGACACATGGCGGCGCTGCTGGCCCTGGAGGACTGGGTCCGGCCGCACCTGCGCGCGGTGGTGGGGGTCTACGGCATCTACGATCTCCTCGACTGGTGGGAAGTGACCCAGGCGCGGCAGGACGACCCCGTGGGCGCGCTGATGGGCAGGACGCCGGCAGAGGCGCCGGAGGACTACCGCCGGTTCTCGCCGCTGCAGGCAGTCGAGGCCGGGGGCGTGCCGCCGGGGGTCCCGTACCTCATCATCCACGGCGAGCAGGACCCCATCGTCCACCACAACCAGTCCGAGCGTTTCATCGCCGCGCTCCGGGCGGCCGGCGCCAAGGTGGAAACCCTCTTCGTCCCCAACGCCGGCCACTCGTGGTTCACCTACCTTCCCAACGAGCCCGACCGCCGCCGCGTGGATCAGGAGCCCAACGTCACGGTGGCGCCGGTGCTGCTCGATTTCCTCGAGCGCAACCTCTTGACCCGAGACAGGCTTTCAAAAGCGGCTACGTGAAGCACGCCCTGCCCGTCATCCGGCACGCCGTGCAAGTAGCTCCAGGAAGTGTCCGAGCGGCGCTGTGGCTGGCGATTTCAGGGGTTCTCTACGATCTCGAGGGCGGCGTCATCGAGGCCCAGCGATTCGAGCACGGGACCGAAGTACCCGGCGAAGGTGCCCGTCACGGAACCTTCGACGATCAGACGCTGGTCGTCACCGCAACGGATAACGAGGGAATCCGCCAAGGGGCGCGACAAACGGTGGAAACGGACCTCGTGTTTCAGGTAGGTGCTCGGCTCGCCGTCGTCTAGTGAAAGATCCATCCTCGGAACCTCCCCAACAACGACGCGGTCAGCGAACAGGAGCACCCAGCGCGCCCGCGCGTTGCCGGACGACGCCTCGAACACCGCGACGGCCCGGGTCCGAACGTCCGACGTGACGACGCGGCCAGCCGGCGCAGGAAGTGCTCGTTCGCCGATCTGCCGCAGGATAGCTGGCGCCGATCCTGGCGGGACAGTCGACAGCGTCCCGCACTTCAGGCGATCACGCAGCCGCGACTCCACCGCCTTGAGGTACTGCGCCCAGAGCGCGGCGACCTGCTTGCGCTCCGGGAGCAACACCGAAGCATTGAACAGCACCATATGGTCGTGTTCGACCGGCCAGTCCGCCGCAGCCTTCGTCGCCAGTAGATCGACGAAGGAGGCGATCAGTGGTTCGGCCAGGGGGTCTCCGACCAGATCGCGCGGGGGCTCGATCAAGTCTTGCTCACTCTCCGCGACGCGGTCGGATTCGAGGCCGCCATCGTCGAGGGCCACGGGCATCGCCTTCTCCAGCAGCACGCGGTTCACGCCGGCATCGCCGATACGCTTGCGCGCCGCCACGGCGAACGCGCTGCCTTCGATCACCTGCTGCGCTTCTCCGATGTCGAGTCCACACCAATGGCGGGCAAGCATCGCGAGCAGAATGAATCCCTCCCCGATGCGTATCTCCTCGCGGCTGCCGCTGCCGATCAGATCAACCTGCAGACCGATAGACAGTTCCTTCTCCATTTCCTCTATCGCGTCGCTGGCCTTCGGCTCGTTCAATCCGCGCATGTCCCGCAGGGTCGCGCCGAGAGACTCGGCAATCGCCTGGCGTCGTGCGGGGGGCAGGGAGGTGAAGTCGACTGGCGGCGTCAGCGTGGAGTCCGGTTCACCATCGTCCGCAAGCGCGCGCAGCAGCGTCAACTTGGCGAACTCGTCCGGAATCTGGGCGCGCAGAATGCGGTCCAGCAGGACCTTGCGGTTGTGGTCGACGCCCGGAACCAGCTTGTGAATGCGAAGCGCCTCGACCAACCCCAGCCAGTCAGCGCTCCGATACGTGTGGCCCGGATCGTATGTGCGCGCCACCTGCAAATAGACCAGCGCTACGGAACCTTCCAGCAGTTCCTTCAGCCAGCCCTCGGCGTACGTCTTGATCACCTGTTTGCCGACCCGCGTCAATGCCTCCCCGGCGAGAGTCGACGCTACCAGCGTGACCGGGTTCACACCGAGGGCAATGCGGCCGGCCAGCACCGCACCGCGCAGGTAATGCTGCCAAGGCGTGTACATCCGATAGAGGCGGCGAGCCTTCTGGACCCGTTCGAGCCACACCACGACTTCCCGAACCGTCCAACCGGTGACGTTGACGACCGGCACCTGCCGCGCCGCTTGCAGGAGCTCGCCGATGGCGGACCGGGCGGCGAGCGCGATGTCACCGATACGCGCATCCATCTCGGCCCTCTCGGCATCCTTCCCGTACAGGCGGGCGACTTCCTCCACGACATCGCGGACCTCGTCGAAAACGGCGCGGCCGTCGAGGCCCGCGATCTCCCCGTTTTCTTGCTTCACGTAGCGCCGGTCGCGGATGCCGTCCCAGACACGGTCGCAGCGGGCCTGGATCATCTTGCCGATCCGTTCGTCCAGTTCCGACGGCGGCCCGTCCGCTTCGGGGCCGTGCGACCGCTGGAGCGCGCTCCAGGCCAGCTCCGCCGGCGACACGCCCTCGGCCACCCAGCGTTCCTCGACCTCTTTCAAATCCTGCTCGCGCAGTTCGTTGATGTGCTGCTCCACCTCCGCGACGAGCCGTCGGTCCGCGGCAGCGGACCGCGCGAGACCCGCCGCGAAACCCAGCGCACCGATGCCGAGCAGGGTGACCGCTATCCCAACTTCTACCGAGAGCAGGATGAAGAGCGAAGCTCCGGAGATCAGGCTTCCGCATCCTGCGAGGAGCCAGCCGACGGACGCGTTCATTCGGAGCAATCGCGTGACGTCATCCTTCAGGGAGTGGTCCGCGAGTACTGGGAAGCGCGGCGCTGCCGGAGAAACTCTCCGGCCTCGATGGGCGGGAACTGCCGGGGACGGTGGTCGCCGCAACAGGAATCCATGCACCGGACCGTGATCTGGCTGTTGGGGTTGTAGAAGAAGACCGTGGAGTACCGCGACTGCTTGACTTCCGGGCCGGGTAAGGCCACGCGGTGCTTCGGCGACCGGTAGATGCCGTTGGTCCAGCGCGACAGCAGGTCCGCGACGTTGACCGTGACGGTGCCGGGTACCACCGGCACCGTCAGCCAGCGGCCGTCCACAAAGGCCTCCAGTCCTTCCACCCCATCCTGAAAGACGAGGGTTACGGTGCCGTAGTCGGTGTGGCTCCCGGCCCGCAACTGGCCGGCTCCGGGTTGATGCTCCACCGGCGGGTAGTGGAAGAAACGCGCCGTGCTGGCATGGGGCGCGTGCTTGTCCACGAAGAAATCCTCGGGCGCGTCCAGGGAGAGCGCCATGGCCTGGAGCAGCGCCGCGCACGCCCGCGCGCCGGCGTCGTGGAGGTCCAGGACCGTTTCGCGGAAACCGGGCACGGGGATGTGCCAGCGGTCCAGCAGCCCGAGGCTGGCCTGGTTCAGGCTGAAGGATTCCTTGAGGTCCCCCGGCTGTTGGGTGTCGAGGTGCTCGACGGCGACGCCGACGTAACCCGAGATCACGTCCAGGTCGGACCTGCCGATGGCTTCCTTGATCTCGCCGGGAAGGGCAAAGAATTCCCTGGCCCTGGCCGACACCCGTTCGAGCAACCCTTCGGGCAACGGCAGGTTGGCGACGTTGAGGAAGCCGAACTCGGTGCACGCCGCGCGGACCTCCGCGGCCACGCGGCGGCGCGCAGCCGGAGCGCCATTCATGAACGGTTCGAAGTCGATTTCGGGTATGATCGGCACTACTCGGCAGCCGCGAGCCGCGAGCCCGCCTCGGTGACGAGCCGCTCCAGTTGTTCGTAGGGCTCGGCGCCGACGATGGCCAGGCCCTCCGACAGGTAGGTGGGCACGGCGGTCACGCCGAGGGAGTGGCAGCGCTGCCAGTCGTCGTTGACCGACTGCTCAAAGGTACGGTCCGCCAGCACCTGGCGCGCCTCCTCCACCGGCAGCCCCGCCTCATCCACCACTTGGAGCAGCAGTTCCGGCTTGGAGATGTTCGCCGCATCGACGAAGTACGCCCGGAACACCGCGTCGTTGAAGGCGTCTTCCCGGCCCTGGTCCTTGGCCCATTTCGCCAATTCCTGGGCCGACCGGCTGTTGTAGCTGAACTTCCGCTCGGTGAACGGCAGGCCCTCCCGGGCCAGCATGGTATCCACCCGGCTCGGGCCGTTCATGTTCCGCGGCTTGCCGTCCGGCGGGGTTTCGGGATGCAACGGGAACTGGGTGTAGACAACGTTCAGATCGTGGTTCTGCCGCAGTTTCTCAATACGCCCGGTACTGAGATAGCACCACGGTCAGACGAAATCCGAGAAAACCTCAAGGGTCACCCGATCGGCCATCAGCATCTCCTTCCTTCGCGTTGACAGGCGAGTCGCGAGGAGACGCATGTTATCAGATTTACCTCGATAATTCCCACATAGGCCGGCGATTTTCACGTATAGTCGGTCCCAGGAAGGATCCATGCCTGCCGAACCCCTGTCAGAGTTGATCGCGAAGTTCCTCCAGCGGGTGCGCAGCCGCGGAGTGCCCCGGGCCGTCCGGGAGAGGGCCAAGGAGCACCTGCTGGACGGGTTCGCCGTCATGTTGGGCGGGGTGCCGGAGGCGGCAAGCCGAAGGATACGGGCGCATGTGGCCTCCATCGGCGGCCGGGGCGAGGCCCGCGTGATCGGGACCGCATTGAAGGCCCCCTGCCAGATGGCGGCGCTGGCCAACGGGGCGCAGGGGCACGTGCTGGACTACGACGACGCCCAGCTCACCACCGCGGGCGGGCGGCCCTTCGGGCAGCAGGTCCATCCCACGGCGCCGGTGCTGGCGGCGGCCTTGGCGCTGGCGGAGAAGACCCGCGCGAGCGGCTCGGAACTGCTGGCGGCGTACGCAGTAGGCGTGGAGGTGGCCTGCCGGTTGGGCGATGCGGTGGAGCCGGACCACTACATGGACGGGTTCCACCCCACCGGCACCCTGGGCGTTTTCGGCGCCGCCGCGGCCTGCGGCGGCCTCCTGGGTCTCAACCGCGAGCGGACCGGCTGGGCGCTGGGCATTGCCGGCGGATTGAGCGCCGGGCTGCGCGCCAACCGGGGTACCATGGCCAAGGCGCTGAACGCGGGCCGGGCGGCGGAGAACGGCGTGTTGGCGGCCACCCTTGCGGCAAGAGGCTTCACCGCTTCCGCCGGCGCCTTCGAGGATCCCATGGGGTTTTTCAGCGCCGCCTGCGGCAACCGCTACGACCCGGAACTGCTGCGCTTCGGCAATCCCTGGTTCCTGAGGAAACCGGGCGTCGCCATCAAGCGCTACCCCTGCGCGGGCGTGATGCATCCGATGCTGGATGCGCTGCTGGCGTTGCTGGAGCGCCGCCGGGTGCGCGCGGACGCCGTCCATCGGGTGCGGGTCCGCCTGCACCCCGACGCCGCGCGTCCGCTGGTCTACGACCGTCCCGGAAGCGGCATGGAAGGCAAGTTCAGCCTGCCCTACACGGCCGCGGCGGCGCTGCTGGACCGCCAGGTTACCCCGGGACACTACACGGACGCCCGGGTGCGCGACCCGAGGGTCAAAGCGCTGATGTCTCGGGTGGAGCTGGCGCGGGACCCCGGATTGAGCCCGCCGGGCGGCTCCGGAGCGGCCGCCGGCGTGGAACTGGTTTTAACCGGCGGCCTTCGGTACTATGAAGCCGCGCCCGACCGGCCCGCCGCACGCCCGGGCCGGCCGGCACTGGAGGAGAAGTTTCAGCAGTGCGCCGAGCACGCGCGCATCGGGAGCGGGGGCAGCCTACGGAAGTTCGTGGACACGCTGTGGTCCCTGGAGAACGTCGATTCCCTGGCCTCCTGGCTCCGTCTCTTGCGCGCCTGAAACGAACGGACGGACATGAGCGAGATACGTTTCATCGACACCACCCTCAGGGACGGACATTTGAGCCTTTGGGCCCTGCGTATGCGCATCGGCCACATGCTCGGCGCCGCCCGGCAGATGGACCGTTGCGGCTTCGAGTCCATGGAGTTCTTCGGCTTCGCCAGCATCATCAAGCAGGTGCGGGAGTTGAAGGAGAATCCCTGGGACTGGGTGCGGCTCGGGGTCAAGCAGTTTGTCAGGACCCGGCTGCGCTATCACGGCGGCATCGGCTCCGGTTTCGAGGCCATTCCCCCGTGCGTTCTCCATCTCTTGCTGGAACGTGTCATCGCCCACGGCATCACCCTCACACGCTCGTCCAACCCGTGGAACGACTACGACGTGCTCGCCAGGGAGATCAAGCGCCTGGGAGGAATGGGCATGGAGGTGGTGGCCAACGTCATCTACTCGGTTTCCCCCAAGCACACCAACGAGTACTACGAGCGGAAAGTCTGCGAGCTGGCGGCGCTGCGGCCCTACCGCATCTGCTTCAAGGACGTCGGCGGGCTGCTGACGCCGGACCGCACGCGGGAGATGCTCCAGCTCGTCATGGCCAACGCCGGCGACATCCCGCTGGAGTTCCACGCCCACTGCAACAACAGCCTCGCGCCCTTCAACTATGTCGAGGCCATGAAGCTGGGGATCAAGACGCTGCATACCTCCATTCCGCCCCTGGCCAACGGTTCGGCCCAACCCTCCATCTTCAACGTGGCGGCAAACGCCAAGGCACTCGGGCTGACGCCGATGGTGGACCTGGATGCGGTCAGGCCCGTGGAGGAACATTTCACCCGGGTGGCCTTGCAGGAGAACTTTCCCATCGGGGCACCCAGGGAGTACGACTACGCCCAGTACCTGCACCAGGTGCCCGGCGGCATGATCTCCAACCTGCGCTTCCAACTCGAGGCCGTGGGCATGGGCGACCGGCTGGAGGAGACCTTGGAGGAGGCTGGGCGCGTGCGCGAGGAGTACGGTTATCCCATCATGGTGACGCCGCTGGCCCAGTTCGTGGGCACCCAGGCGGCCGTCAACGTCATGGCGGGGGGCCGCTACAAGGAGGTCACCGACCAGAGCATCCAGTACGCCCTGGGGCACTGGGGCGAGGAGGGCGCGCGGCTCATGGACCCGGACGTCAAGGACAGGATCCTGAGCCGGCCGCGGGCCCGGGAGTGGGCGGGCTGGATCCGGCCGGAACCCTCCCTGGACGAAGTGCGGCAGAAGTTCGGCGGTCCCGGGGTCTCGGACGAAGAGCTGGTGCTCCGGGTCATCGCCAGCCCGGATTCGGTGAAGGCCATGCTGGCGGCCGGCGCGCCGGCGGAGTTCCTCGATGCGCGCCGTCCGGTTTCCGAGCTGATGAAGCAGCTCGCCAGTGTGCGCGAGCTGCGGCAGGTCCATATCCGGCGGGACGGCCTCTCGTTGAAGCTGGAGCATAGAGACGCTTGAAGGCGGCCCCACCGCCGCCTCTCCGATTCGAGGTGCACCCGTGAAGCTGAACGACCGGACCCTGTTCACTCTCGGCGTCTTCGTTCTCGTGCTCGTCTTCCTGGTCCTGTCCCTGGGCTACCAGCCGAGGGCCCGCCTGGTGCCGCTCGTCATCGCCGTACCCACGCTGTTGCTCACGCTGTTCCAGCTATTGATCGACATGATTCCCGCGGTGGCCCGCCGCTTCAGCTTCTTCCAGGAATACGACCTCTTCGGCATCGAGACCAGCCGCGCCGCCGCACCCTCCGAGGAAAGCCGCCCTTCCGGCGCCGTCTTCCGCCGGGAGCTCAACTTCGCGGCCTGGCTGCTGCTGCTCGTGGCCCTGATCTACTTCATCGGCTACCTCGTGGCCATCCCGCTCTTCATGGTCCTGTTCATGCGGCTCCGCTCCGCCGAGCGCTGGCTCACGACCCTGTCCATCACCGCCGTCACCTGGGCGTTCGTCTACATCGTCTTTATCGTGGTCATGGGCGCGCCACTCCACGAGGGGGTGGTGTGGAAGGGGTTGGGGCTGTATTGAGTTCACGAACGCTCCAAAAGGTTCACCCGTCGAGAAGAAACCCCTTGCGGTGGTCCAGCGCCGGCAGTCTGCGGCGTACCTCGTCCAGGTAGGCGAGGTCGACGGCGGCCAGCACCAGGCCCGGCTCGGCGCCGGCCTCGGCGATGACCTTGCCCCAAGGGTCGACGATCATGGAATGGCCGTAGGCTTCCATGCTGGCGGGGTGGCGGCCGCTCTGGTCCGGGGCGATGATGTACACTTGGTTCTCGATGGCCCGGGCGCGCAGCAGCGTCTCCCAGTGGGCGCGGCCCGTGGGCACGGTGAACACCGAGGGCACGAAGACCACCCTGGCGCCGGCGGCGGCGAGACGGCGGTAGAGCTCCGGGAAACGCAGGTCGTAGCACACCGACAGCCCCATGGGGCACAGCGGCGTGTCCGCCACCACCACGGCGTCGCCGGGCCGGCGGTACTCGGATTCGCGGATGGGGTCCTCGCCCTCGATGTCCACGTCGAACAGGTGGATCTTCCGGTACTTGGCGACGATGCCGGTTCCCGGCCCGATGAGGACGCTGGTGTTGTAGGCGCGGCCGGCCGTGTCCGCGGCCTCCAGGACCGACCCGGCCAGAAGATACAAACCCAGCTCGCCAGCCACCGCGCTCATGCGTTCCGTGGAAGGCCCGGGCACCGGCTCGGCGTGGGCCGCCGTTTCCGCGCCGCGCCCACGCCAGTTGAAGACCTCCGGCAGCACCACGAGCCGTGCTCCCTCGGCATGGGCCCGGCGAATCCATCCCTCGGCTTCCCGAAGATTCGCCTCCTTGTCCGATGTGGCCAGCATCTGGACGGCTGCCGCGACAAATTGCATCTATCCTCACCAACACCATGCATGACAACCCGGCCGGAAGGGTGATAATATCAGGGGATGGCTGGAAAGACTCCATCCAGGGACAATCCGCAGGAGAAACTGTTCCGGGAACTTCGGAGCTATGCGGAGCAGCAGTGCGGGATCCAGGTCCGGTGCGAACGGCTGACGCGCGAGTTCGGCTACAGCGTGCGCAGCGGCGCCTGCATGGTCAACGGGAAGAAGTGGGTGATCGTGGACCGGGCGCTCCCGGCCCGTGACCGGATGGATGTTCTGGCCGACGAGATCAAACAGACCGTGGACGCCAACCGCGAGATACCGCCCAACATCCGGGCGCTCCTGCGCTAGTTCCTCTGGGTAACCCACTACTCCTTCGGTTTCCGAGACGCCACGGGTCTGCCCACGACGCCTGCAAGCATCCCCGAATCACGGGCCTCATCACTCTTCCACGACACAGAACGTTGTCTTCCGGCGTCGCCACTGTCCATCGCGAAGAGAGCGGGCTGGGGAGCGGCCTTGTCGCCATGGGGAACACCATTGACGAGGCAATGACACCGAGGAACCGCAGGCCGGCAGGCAGGCATCTGCCTACTTCATGAAGAAGCCCAGCGAGCCGGTGGTGTAGTCGAGCAACGGCCCCCAGTACACCCCCAGCACCAGGGTCAGCACCACGAGGGCTCCGAGCAGCGGCAGCGCGCTCGGGGTGGCGGCCACCGGACCGTCCTCGGGAGTGGGAGCGTCCAGGAACATGGTGCGGACGATCCGCACGTAGTAGTACAGCGAGATGACCGTGTTGAGGAGGGCCACCACCGCGAGCACGTAGAACCCGGCGTGGATGATGGCGGCGAAGAGCAGGAACTTGCCGATGAATCCCGCCAGGGGCGGCAGGCCGGTGAGGGAGAAGAGGAACACCCCCATGCAGATGGCCGGGAACGCGGCGCCGCGCCAAGCCAGCCCGCGGTAGGCCTCCATGTCCTCGCGTCCGGTGGCGTTGGCCACCACCATCACCACCAGGAATGCCCCCAGGTTCATGATCAGGTACACCACCACGTAGAACAGCATGGCGGTGAGCCCGTCGTTGTTCAGCACCACCAGACCCATCATGATGTAGCCCGCGTGGGCGATGCCGGAGTAGGCCAGCAGCCGCTTGACGTTGTTCTGGTTGAGGGCCGAGAGGTTGCCCCAGGTCATGGTGACGATGCTCAGGACCACCAGAAGGTCCGTCCACTGCAACGCGGGAAACGCCTGGAACGTCCAGATCCCTTCCTGTCCCAGGGTGGACACGGCCGGGTAGAAGAAGCGGATCAGGATGGCCAGACCGGCGGCGTTGGAGGCCACCGAAAGGAAACCGGTGAAGGGCGTCGGAGCCCCCTGGTACACGTCCGGCGACCACATGTGGAAGGGCGCGAAGGCCATCTTGTAGCCGAACCCGGCCAGGATGAACACGAAGGCGATGAAAAGGCCGGCCTGATTGCCGTCGCCCTGGGATATGGCCGCGTTGATGGCGGCGTAGTCCAGGCTGCCGGCCATGCCGAACACCCAACTCATGCCGTAGATCATGGTGCCGGAGGCCACCCCGCCGTAGATCAGGTACTTGAGCGCCGCTTCCGCCGAGCGCCGGTTGTGCGGCAGCATACCGGTCAGGATGTAGGACGTCAGGCTCACCAGCTCCAGGCCGAGGTAGGCCATCAGCAGGTTGTTGCCCGAGGCCATGAAGAACATGCCGAAGCCGCAGGTCAGCAGCACGATGTAGTACTCGCCCAGGTGTACCTGCCGGACCTCGCCGGAACCGATGGACATCCAGATGGCGGCCACCAGCGCCACCAGGGTCAGCACCTTGAAGAACAGGGCGAAGTTGTCCAGCGCCACCATGCGGTGGAAGAGCAGCGTGGGCTCCGTGCCGTAAAGCTCCACGGTGGCGCCCAGGGCGGCCAGGCATCCGGCCGCGCCCACGTAGGCCAAGAGCCGCTTGTTGGCCACCACCAGGTCCAGGACCGTCAGCAGGATGATGGTTCCCGCGAGGACGATCTCCGGATGGAACAGCTTGAGGCTTGCGAGGTTACCGAGGTCCATTTTGCGCTACGACAGGTGCGAGATCACCATCTGGTTGATGTTGTTGAGCGAGGCCTGGAGCAGGTCGAGCACCACCCGCGGGTAGACGCCGACGATGACCACGATCACTCCCAGCGGGAACAGCGTGAAGATCTCGCGGCCGTTGATGTCCGGCAGCGAACGGTACTTCTCGTTGGGCGGGCCGAGATAGACGCGCTGCATCATCCACAGCATGTAGCCCGCGGTGATGACGATGCCCAGGGCCGCGATGATGGTCAGCGCATGGTACCTGGGCCAGGCCCCCAGCAGCACCAGCACCTCGGAGACGAAGCCCGAGAGCCCCGGAAGCCCCATGGAGGCGAAGAACGCCAGTGCCGTGAAACCAGCGTACACCGGCATGATGCCCGCCAGCCCGCCGAAGCCGTCGATGTCGCGGTGATGCGCACGGTCGTAGATCACGCCCACGAGCAGGAAGAGCATGGCGGTGATGGTGCCGTGGTTGAACATCTGCAGCACCGCGCCGTTGATGCCCTGGGTGTTGAAGGCCGCCATCCCCAGCATGACGTAGCCCATGTGGCTGACGCTGGAGTAGGCCACCAGCTTCTTCATGTCCGTCTGCGCCATGGCGCAGAGGCCGCCGTAGACGATGTTCCAGGCGCCGAGGGCGGCCAGGAACCAGAACGCGAGGTCGGCGGTGGCCGCCGGCAGCATCGGGTAATTGATCCGCAGGATGCCGTAGGTGCCCATCTTCAGGAGGATGCCCGCCAGAATCACGGAGATGGCGGTGGGCGCTTCCACGTGGGCGTCGGGCAGCCAGGTGTGGAACGGGAAGGCCGGGATCTTGATGGCGAAGCCGATGAACAGCGCCATCCACACCACATGCTGGAAGCCCCAGCCCCACACGTTGAACGGCCACATGGCCAGCGGCGTGGTGCTGTAGAGGCTGCTCCGGTCCATGAGCTTGGTCATGTCGAAGGTGTTGGGCTCGGAGTAGAAGTAGAGCGCCAGGATCGCGACCAGCATGAGCACGCTGCCCAGCAGCGTGTAGAGGAAGAACTTGATGGCGGCGTATTCCTTCCGCGGGCCGCCCCAGATGCCGATGAGGAAGTACATGGGAAGCAGCATGACTTCCCAGAAGACGTAGAAGAGCACGAAATCCAGCGCCACGAACACACCTGTCATGCCGGTGTCCAGGAGCAGGAACAGCGCGAAATAACCCTTGACCCCCTTGTCGATGCCCCAGGAAGCGAAGATGCAGAGAAAGGAGAGCAACGCCGTCAGCAGCACCATGGAGACGCTGAGGCCGTCGACCCCGATGAAGTATTCGATGTTGAACGCGGGGATCCAGGCTGCCCGCTCGACGAACTGCATGCCGGCGGTGGTGGTGTCGAAATTGGCGTACAGCCAGACCCCCAGTATGAGCGGCGGCACCGTGGCCGCGGCCGAAACCCAGCGAATGAGATCATGGCGCCCGCTGGGCAGGATCAGCACCACCAGCATCCCGGCCAGGGGGAAGAAGACCATGTAGCTCAGCACATGTTCGGTCATTTTCGCATCTCTCCTATCCGACTCTCTCCGATCTGAATCAGCTCCAGTAGCGCAGCTTGACGATCAGGGCGACGACCACGGCTCCTACCACCACGTAGAGGTAGCTGTTGATGTTCCCGGTCTGGACCCTGCGGAAATTGTTGCCCACCGCGAAGGTCACGTTGGCCACCGCGTTGACCAGCATGTCGATGACGTACCTGTCGAACAGGCCGTTGAACCAGGAAATGACGATGGTGACCCTGGCCGTTCCATCCACGATGGTGTCGATGATGTAGCGGTCGAACGCCGCTCCGATCCGCGCCAGCAGCAAGGTGCCGCCGACGAAGACGAACTGGTAGACCTCGTCCACGTAGTACTTGTTGAACAATATGCGGTACGCGAATCCCTTGGCCTCCGGCGACTCATCCCGGGACGGGGTGCGGACGTAGTACAGGAACCACGCCAGCGCCACCCCCGCGGCGGCGGCGGCAATGGACACGCTCATGACCCCGATCTCTTCCATCACCGCATGATGCTCGCCATGGGGGACGTGGATCACCGGATCGAGCCACTGGTCGAGCATGCTGCCGCCCATGAACGCCGGCAGCCCAAGGTAGCCCACGACGACCGAGCCGGCCGCGAGGATCCACAGCGGCCAGGTCATGATCTTCGGAGACTCGTGCAGGTGCTCCTGCACGTGGTGGTCGGCGCGGCATTCGCCGAAGAACACCATGAAGAACTGGCGGAACATGTAGAAGGCCGTGAGCCCCGCCACGAACACCGCCACGCCCCAGAGCAACTGGTTGTGAGTGGCCCAGGCCTGCCACAGGATCGCGTCCTTGGAGAAGAAGCCCGCCAGAAACGGCGTTCCGGCAATGGCCAGGACCGCGATGGCGAAGGTCCGGAAGGTCGCCGGCATCACCTTCCTCAAGCCGCCCATCTGCCGCATGTCCTGCTCCCCCTGCATGGCGTGGATGATGCTTCCGGAGCCGAGGAAGAGACAGGCCTTGAAGAACGCGTGGGTCAGCAGATGGAAGACGCCGGCGGAGTAGGCGGTCACCCCCATGGCCAGGAACATGTAGCCGAGCTGGCTGATGGTGGAGTAGGCCAGCACCCGCTTGATGTCGGTCTGGGTCACGGCGACGGTGGCGGCGAAAAAGGCCGTGGCGGCTCCCACCACCGCGATGATCTGCAGGGTCGCGGGGGCCGCCGAGAACAGCCCGTTGAGCCGCGCGATCATGTAGACCCCGGCCGTCACCATGGTGGCGGCGTGGATCAGCGCGCTCACGGGGGTCGGGCCCTGCATGGCGTCCGGCAACCACACGTAGAGCGGGATCTGCGCCGACTTGCCGGTGGCGCCGATGAACAGCAGGATGGTCACGAGCGTCGCCACGCCGACGCCCCAGAGCTCCAGGTTGGCCAGGAGCCCCACGTGCTCCGCGATCTCGCGGAACACCAGCGTGCCCTGGCCTTGCCCGGACAACGTCCAGTAGAGCAGGAAGATGCCCAGCACGAAGCCGAAGTCGCCGATCCGGTTGACGATGAAGGCCTTGTTGCCGGCCCGGGTGTTGGTGTGGTCGGTGTACCAGAAGCCGATGAGCGCCCAGGAGCACAGCCCCACGCCCTCCCAGCCCACGAACATCACGAGCAGGTTGTCGCCGGTCACCAGCAGGAGCATGGAGAAGGTGAACAGGTTCAGGTAGGCGAAGTAGCGCCACATGGACCGGTCGTCGTGCATGTAGCCGATGGAGTAGAAGTGGATCAGTCCGCCGATGCCGCTCACCACCAGGATCATGATGGCCGACAGCGGGTCCACCCAGAACGCCACGTCCACGCTGAAGGAGCCCATGGGGATCCACGTGTAGAACGGGTCGATGAGGAAGCGTTCCTTTGCCGGCAGCGCCAGCAGCCGGCCGAAGGCCCACAGCGAGAGCAGGAAGGACAGGGTCACCGGGGCGCAGGCGATGAAGGCCACCATGCGCTTGCCCGCGCGTTCCTGTATGCGCGCCCCGAGCAGACCGTTCACCGCCGCGCCCAGCAGCGGGAACAGCACGATCCAGCGCAGAAAATCGGTTTGAACGGGGTGATCCATGGCGAAGCTACTCGTGAAGGCTGACGAATCGGCCGGCTAATCCTTGAGCGTCTCGGTGGCCTCGACGTCGATGGTGGCAAAGAGCTGATAGATGGCGAGGACGATGGCCAAGCCGATGGCGGCCTCGGACGCCGCCAGCATGATGATGAAAACGGTGTAGATCTGCCCGTCGACGCTTCCGGTGCTGAAGTGCGAGAACGCGACGTAGTTCAGGCCGGCGGAGTTCAGGATCAGCTCGACTCCCAGAAGGATGCTGATGGCGTTGCGCCGGGTGAGAACGATGTAGATGCCCAGCGCGAACAGGATGCCCGCCACCACCAGGTAGTGCTCCAGTCCGACCTTCGTCAACATTGCAACGTATGCAGCCATCTCGCGAAACTCTATTCCTTGATTTCCTTGCGCGACAGCGTGATGGCGCCGATGAGGGCCACCAGCAGCACCACCGCGGCGATCTGGAACGGCAGCAGGTAGTCGCGGAGGAAAAGGTTGCCGATCATCGCCGTGGTGGGCTCGTACGCCACTTCCTTGACCTTCACCCAGTCGGTCCGGCCGATGGCGTAGATCAGGATGCCCAGGAACACCGCCACCGCCACGAGCCCGGGAATCCGGCCCACCGTGCGGTTGGTGATGTCGATGTCACTGATCCGGTGGGTCAGCATCACCGCGAACAGGATCAGCACCAGAATGCCGCCGACGTAGATCAACACCTGCACCGCCGCCACGAAGTCCGCGCCCAGGAACACGTAGAGCCCGGCCACGCCGCCGAAGGTGCCCAGCAGCGAAAAGGCCGAATGCACGATGTTGCGCGAGAACGCCACGATGCAGGCAGACCCGACCACGACGAGCGAAACCAGATAGAAGATGAGGACGTCTAAGGAAATCTCCATGATCAAAACACCCTTTAACGGGGATACTGGCGGCTCGCACAGGCCACGCGCCGTAGCGGCGGGGCCGGGAGCCTGTCCGACGAAGAGTCCTGCGAACCCCGAGATGGCCGGCGGACCGTCAGTTTTCCGGCTCGGCCACCTCGTCCATGTACCTCTTTCCGATTTCCACCTTCTGAATCATTCGGGGTTCCGTCTCCCCACCCTTCTGCGGCTTGTAAAGAGGCACTTTCTCGGTGATGAAATGCCGCACCAGACCGGCGGGATTGTTGCAGGCGCCCTCGAACTCCTGCGTGTGACGGATGGATCCCGTGGGGCAGGCCTCCATGCACAGCCCACAATACATGCACTTGCATATGTCGATGTCAAATTGGCTGAAGTCGCGCTGCTTCGTCTCCTTGTTCATCTCGATGCCGATGGCGATGCAGTTGATCGGGCACACCCGCTCACACGCCAGGCAGCCGGTGCAGATGTCCATGTCGACCTCGAGGATGCCCCGGTAGCGCAACGGCAGGGTCGCCTGCACCTGCTGCGCGATGCGGTCGGGATACTGCACCGTCGACGGCTCGCGGACGAAGTGGGAGAAGGTGATGGTCATCCCCTCGAAGATGCTCACCACCGTGTCTTTGACGTTCTGGAAGTATTCGATGACTCCGTTCATGGACGTTTCCCCGCCGATCCTGGATCCTACACGTACGGCTTGAAATAGAGGGTGGGGCGCGAGTGCATGATCTGGAAGACCACCCGCCAAACGAAATAAAGCACGACGAGACACGACACCGCCAACGTGGCGAGCGTCAACGTCATGTTCCCCTCGGGCCAGATCACCAAGAACAGGATGGTGCCGAAGAGACAGATGAACGTGATGGGCACCATGTACTTCCAGCACATGGCCATGAGCTGGTCCACCCGCACCCGCGGCAGGGTGCCGCGCACCCACATGGCGACGAAGGCCCAGAGATACGCCTTGACGAAGAAAACCGCGAACTCCAGCACGCCCTTGAGCAGCGGGTGTTCGGCCATGGTCATCCCGAAGATCGTCGCCGGGATCTGCCAGCCGCCGAGGAACAGGGTCGCGGCAATGGCGCCGATGACATACAGGTTGCCCCACTCCGCGAAGAAGAAGAACAGGAAGCGCATGCCGCTGTACTCGGTGACGTAGCCGGCCACCAGCTCGGATTCGGCTTCGGGAATGTCGAACGGCGTGCGGTTGCCCTCGGCCAACGCGGAAATGAAGAACATGAAAAAGGCGACCAGCGTGAAGGGGTTGTAGAAGATGAACCACTCCCAGGGGGCCCAGCCCTGGGCCTGGATGATCCCCTGCATGCTGAGCGTGCCCGACAGGAAGATCACCGTGAGCACGGAAAGGCCGGCGGGGATCTCGTAGCTGACGATCTGCGCGGCCGAGCGCATGCCCCCAAGGAGCGACCACTTGTTGTTGGAGGACCAGCCCGCCATCAGGATCCCCACCACCACCAGGGAGGTGATGGCCAACAGATAGAGGATGCCGATGTTGAGGTCCGCGGGGATCAGCCAACTGCCGAAGGGGATCACCACGAAGGCGCCCAGGAACCCCGAGAAGACGATGTACGGCGCCAGCAGGAAGAGCTTCCTGTCGGCGGACGCCGGGATGATGTCCTCTTTCTGGATGTTCTTGACGCCGTCCGCGAGCCACTGGAGCAAGCCCTGGGGCCCCACCCGGTTGGGGCCGACCCGGGACTGCATGCGCGCCCAGACGCGCCGTTCCAGCCAACTGGTCACGCCGGCCAGCGGCGCCACGAAGGCGGACAGAACGACGAAGGCCACCGCCACAGCCGCCAGGGCATAGGCCAGAGCCACCGGAACGGCGCCCGGCAACAACGTCGCGATCAGG
The DNA here is from genome assembly GCA_965215605.1 of uncultured Binatia bacterium (SeqCode). Taxonomy (GTDB): domain Bacteria; phylum Desulfobacterota; class Binatia; order UBA9968; family JAJDTQ01; genus JAJDTQ01. The sequence continues at coordinate 1,617,044 of OZ244070.1, forward strand.
TCTTGTACGGTATTCATCTCTCAGCCTAGCGGTCGATCTCGGGAGCGTCCACGTCCAGGCTCGCGATCAGCGCGATCAGGTCGGCCACCATGATCCCCGGACTGATCTTGTCGATGATGCTCATGGCCGTGAACGAGCCGGTGCGTATCCTCACGCGGTAGGGGTACTCGCTGCCGTCGCTGACCACGTAGTAGCCCATGTCCCCGCGCGGCGCCTCGATGCGCACGTAGGTCTCGCCCGCCGGCGGCTTGAACTTGCGCGCCACCTTGGCGATGGCCGGGCCGTCGGGCATCTTGTCGAAGCACTGGCGGAGAATCTTGCAGCTCTCCATCAACTCCCGTATCCGGACGTAGTAGCGGTCGTAGGAATCGCCCAAGGTGCCGCGCTCGCCGCGTCCCACCGGAACCTCGAAGTCCAGGTCCGGATAGGCCGAGTAGGGAATGTCCCGGCGGATGTCCCACCGGACCCCGGACGCCCGCAGGTTGGGGCCCACGAGGTTGTACTGGAGCGCGTCCTCCCTGGAGATCACCGCGACGTTGGCCAGCCGCTCGATGAAGATCTTGTTGTAGGACAGCAGCCGGTTGTACTCGTCGACGATGGGTTCGAAGTGGTCCAGGAACGCGGTGATGCGCTTGCACGTCTCCGGCTTGATATCGTAGCCGACGCCGCCGATGCGCAGGTAGTTGTAGGTGAGGCGAGCGCCGCAGATCTCCTCCATGAGGTCATTGATGGTCTCCCGCTCCCGGAGCGCATGCAGGAAGGGGGTGATGGCGCCGATGTCCTGCCCGAAGGTGCCCACCGCGATGAGGTGACTGGCAATGCGGTTGAGCTCGCAGGCGATGACCCGGCAATACTCGCCGCGGGGCGGCACCTCGACGTTGGCCAGCCGCTCCGCCGCCATGCAGAAGCCCTGGTTGGCGAACATGGCGGCCAGATAGTCGGCCCGGTCGGTGTAGGGAACGTAGCCGTGCCAAGTGCACTTCTCGCCGATCTTCTCGATGGAGCGGTGCAGGTAGCCGACGTCCGGGATGGCTTCGTTGATGACCTCCCCGTCCGTCTTGACCACGAACCGCAGCACCCCGTGGGTGCTCGGATGCTGCGGACCCACGTTCAGGGTCATGTCTTCGGTGTGCAAGCCGGTGCGTTCGGCGACCTCAGCCATGAGTTCCTTCCTTCGTCAACGCATGTTCTCCGGAACCAGCGGCTCGCGCTCGGTGCTGATGCCGTCGTACTCTTCCTGCTCCACGAAGTCCTTGCGCAGGGGATAACCGACCCAGTCTTCCGGCAGCAGGATCCGGCGCAGGTCGGAATGCCCTTCGAAGACGACGCCGAAGAGGTCGAACACCTCCCGCTCGAACCAGTTGGCGACCTTCCAGACGTCTTCCACCGTGGCGATCCGGGGCGCATCCCGGTCCACGTCCGCCTTGACCACGATCTCCTGCCGGGGCTCGTAGGAGTACAGATGGTAGACGACCCGGATGACGTTGTCCGTCGGGAGATCCACCGCGGTGAGGTCGGAGAGCACGCCGAGCTTCAGCGCGTCGTCGTCCCGCAACGCCAGACAGACCTCCTTGAGGCTGGCCGGTTTCACCTTGAAGAACGGCTCCAGGCCCTGCTCGTCGAGGTCCTCCACGCCGCCGGGGCAAAGCTGTCGGACGCGCTCGTGTATCTCTTTTGCCGTCATGTCGTCGTTACCTGCCTGGTGGCCTGGCCGTCCGCGCCGCCGCTAGTTCTTCACCCACTCCAGGTCGCCCTTGCACCAGTCGTAGATGAGGCCCAGGAACACGATGAGGGTGAAGACGGCGATGGCGCCGAAGGCGAACAGACCGGCGTCGTTCTGAAGCCAGTCGCGGAAGACGACGGCCACCGGGAAGATGAAGGCGATCTCCACCTCGAAGATGATGAAGATCAGGGCGATGAAGTAGAACCGGACGTTGAAGTTGACCCACGCGCTTCCGGACGCGGGCTCGCCGCACTCATAGGTGGAGAGTTTCCTGAGCTGGGGATTGTTGGGCCGCAGCAGGCGGCCGATCAACAGGTTCACCCAGACGAAGGCCGCACCCAACAAAGTGAAACACAGCACGCTGGCGAAGTCGAAAAGCATTTTTCCTCGGGTAAGATAAAGAAATCAATAACCTTTTGCAGAGGGTCACTATATACACAAAAGCCATTCCCGGTCAACAAACCGGCCCCTGCGCTCCGCCGGCCTCCTTACACTGCCCAACCATTCCTGTTACCTTGCTCCCGAGAGTCGCGGCCCCGGCAATCCACGGCCGCCGCCACCCCGCAAAATGGGAGAGATGAACCGCCATGGGCAAAGTAAGCATCACCGTCGCCTGTTGGGATTATGACCGGACACGCCCCTTGCAGGAGGGCCGTGTCCCCGTGGAAGGGGTCGACCTGACCTACCTGCCGTTCCGCGTGGAGGAGACCTTCTGGCGCATGTTGCGCTACCAGGACTTCGACGCCGCCGAGATGTCCATGGGCTCCTACCTGATGTCCAAGGACAAGGGAAACCCGCGGTTCGTGGCGATTCCCGTGTTCCCCTCCCGCGCCTTCCGGCACTCCGGAATCTACATCCATACCGGCTCCGGCATCAAGGAAGCCGGCGATCTCACGGGCAAGCGGGTCGGCGTCCCCGAGTACCAGATGACCGCGGCCATCTGGCAGCGCGGCATCCTGCAGCACGAGTACGGTGTCGATCTCGAGAAGGTGAACTGGTTCACCGGCGGGGAAGAGACCCCCGGCCGGGAGGAAAAGCTCCGTCCGGACCTGCCCGACTCCCTTTCCATCACCCCGATCGGGCCGGGGCAGACGCTCTCTTCCATGCTGGAGACCGGCGAGCTCGACGCCCTGATCTCGGCCCACATGCCGTCGCCGTTCGTGCGCCGCTCCCCCGGGGTGGCGCGGCTCTTCCCGGACTTCCGTCCGGTGGAAGAGGACTACTTCCGCAAGACCGGCATCTTTCCCATCATGCACACCGTGGTGTTTCGGGAGGACGTCTACGAACGCCATCCCTGGGTGGCCCAGAACCTCTACAAGGCCTTCTGCGAGTCGAAGCGGCTCTGCGCCGAATCCGTCTACGAGTACTCCGCGCTGAAGTACATGCTGGCCTGGTCCATCGAGCAGATGGAAAAGGAGAAGGATCTCATGGGACCCGACCCCTGGCCTTACGGGCTCGAAGCCAACCGCCACGTCCTGGAGACGCTGGTGGGCTACGCCCACGAGCAGGGCCTGATCAAGCAGCCGCTCGAGGTGGACAGCCTGTTCGCGCCGAGCACGCTGAACGAGTTCAAGGTGTAGGGGCGCCGCCTGAACGGACGACGCCATGTCCGACCCTGACAAACCCGACGTTGAAGCCCCCGCCTCTGAGGAAGCGGGCGCAGCCGGCGACCCCGCCGTCCAGGAGGTGAAGTGGTGGATCGACACCGGCACCAAGCTCCAGCCGGATAGGGGCGAGCGGGAGCCCATCGGTGTCATCGAGCGCTGGGCCTTCGAGCTCCTGAAGGACTACCGGCAGGAACAGGCGCTCAAGAACATCGTGGACATCAACGGCCAGGCCCTGCGCGAGCTCGACACCAACGAAGACCGCTGGGTATACCTCTCGCTGGGCGTCGGCGAGTTCCCCGCCAAGCGCCTCGACCACATCAAGGACTCCCTTCGAATCCCGCGCTACGCCCGGGCGCTGGCCATCGACGCGGGCTACTCGATCCGCGTCCTGCTCACCGGCGACCCTCCGGGCGATAAGGTGCTGGAAATCAACTTCACCGACGCACCCTCGCTCGACTACTGGATCAACGGCGAGTTGATTGAAGAGCGGATGTTCCGCTCCATCGACGACGCCCTCAAGCGCCTGCGGAACTCGGTTCACAGGTACCTGCGGAAAACTTTGGTCCAGGCAGAACCATGAGCTTCAGACGACAATCAACCGACGATGGACATGACGACCGCCGGGGGCATGAATTCACTCGCATACGCCGCAGCAGCGATACTCGGAGGGCGAAGAGCCCTCGGCGTAGACGTGGACACTGATGCTGACATGACCCAAGCAGTGGAACATGGGTTCTCTGTCATAGCCCTTGACGCCTTGAAGCAGCGAGGGGTCACGGATCAGGAAATTGGCGACTTGATCATAAAACCCCGCACTCTTTCCCACCGAAAGGCAGGGCCCGGGAGGTTGACGGTTGAGGAATCTGATCGTGCAGCACGCGCGGCTCGGGTCATCGCGCTGGCGGAAAAGACTTTCGCAAACCGGGTAAAGGCCGATCTCTGGCTTCGCAAGAGCCTCGCTTCCCTGGATGACCGACGCCCCATGGACCTGATCCAAACAGCGTCGGGTACCCGCCTCGTTGAAGACATCCTGGCGAAGATCGCCTGGGGCGCCGCAGCCTGATGCGGCTGTGGCGGCTTTCGAACGCCGAGGATGCCGGCCGCTTCGGCTTGCACCACGATGGCCGCTGGAATACGCGCGGGCGCCCCGTAACCTATGGCGCCACCGGTCCGGCACTTTGTGTGCTGGAGAAGCTGGTCCACGTGGAGGATCCGGCACTGTTGCCGGATGGCACCGCGCTCACCTACGCCGAAACCTTCGAATACGATCCGCGCCTGCTGACCTTCCAGTAGTCGGCCAAGCGGCTTCACCCTTCGGCGGCGGGCCTGGGGATGGTGCCGGGGCGCATGGGGAAGGCGACGGAGCTGGTGACCTCCAGGCCGTAGCCGGACAGGCCCACGAGGTTTCTGGGGTTGTTGGTGACGAGCTTGAGCTTGCGGATGCCCAAGTCGCGCAGGATCTGGGCGCCGATGCCGAAGTCGCGGAAGTTCCTGGCCTCTCTGGCTTCCTCTGTGCGCAACCCCTTGCCTTCGGGCTGGAGGTAGAGCAGGACCCCCGCGCCTTCCCTGGCGATCAGTTCCATGGACTGCTTGATGACGGACCCGGTGTCGAAGAATTCGAAGCCGAACACGTCGCCGGGGAGGAACTTGGTGCATACCCGCACCAAGGTTTCGCGGTCCTCCGAGATCTCGCCCTTGATCAGCGCCAGGTGCTCGGCGGAATCCACGTGGGTGTTGTAGACCACCGCCCGGAAGTCGCCGCCGTATCGGGTGGGCAGGCGGGTGTCGGCGACGCGGTGGATCAGCGAGTCGTGCTTGAGGCGGTACTGGATGAGGTCGGCGATGGTGCAGATCTTGAGGTCGTACTTCTCGCCGAACTCCTCGAGGTCCGCCAGCCGCGCCATGGTGCCGTCGTCCTTCATGATCTCGCAGATCACCCCGGCGGGCCTGAGCCCCGCCAGCCGGCACAGGTCCACGGAACCCTCGGTCTGACCCGTGCGCACCAGCACGCCGCCGTCCCTGGCCCGCAACGGGAAGATGTGCCCGGGGGTGCACAGGTCCTTGGGCCCGGCGTCGTCCGCGATGGCCGCCAGGATGGTCTCGGACCGATCGGAAGCCGAGATGCCGGTGGTGACGTTCCTGACCCCGTCGATGGAGACCGTGAACGCGGTCCCGAAGGGTGCGGTGTTGTCCCTGACCATCATCGTGAGGCCGAGCTGGTCGACCTTCTCCTCGGTCAGCGTCAGGCAGATCAGACCCCGTCCCCAGGTGGCCATGAAGTTGATGGCGTCCGGCGTCACCAGCTCCGCGGCCATGGTGAGGTCGCCCTCATTCTCGCGGTTCTGGTCATCCATCAGGATGACCATCCTGCCTTGCCTGATGTCTTCCAGGGATTCTTCGATAGTCGCTACGGGCATGGGTTCCTAACTTAACATTTCAATTGACGAGGTCCAAAGACCGCGTCATCACGCCCCGCCGGCCATCTCGGCGACCACCGACCGGGCTGCCGCGGCCGGGTCGTCCGCGCCGGTGATGGGCCTTCCCACCACGATGTAGTCGATGCCGGCGCGCACCGCGTCGCCGGGGGTCATGACGCGCTTCTGGTCGCCGGCCTGCTGGCCCGCGGGCCGGATGCCGGGAGTCACCAAGAGGAAGGAGTCGCCGCAGGCGCGCCGGATGTCCCTGACCTCCTGGGCCGAACAGACGACGCCCGCAAGCCCCGCCTCCTGCGCCATCCCGGCCAGCCGCACGACCTGGGCGGGAACGGCCCCTTGAACCCCCATCGACTGGAGGTCCGATGCGTCCAGGCTGGTGAGGACCGTGACGCCCAGCACCGACGGCCTCCGCATGCCTTCCTTGCCGCACACCTCCTCCACCGCCGCCGCGGTCTGCCGCATCATCTCCCGGCCGCCGGAGACGTGAACATTGAACAGCTTGACCCCAAGCCGGGCGGCCTCCACCGCCGCCGCGGCCACGGTATTGGGAATGTCGTGGAACTTGAGGTCGAGGAAGACCTCTCCGCCCAGATCGTGGATCATGCGGACGACGTCCGGCCCGGCGTTCACGAAGAGCTGCTTGCCGATCTTGAACATCCCCACTTCGGGCGCCAGCAGGGCCGCGAGGGTCTTCGCTCTCGCCGGGTCGGCCAGATCGAGGGCCACTATCAACCGCTGCCTGATCTCCGACGTCATGTTCGTCCGTTGTCCAGGGCCGCGCCAATGCACTCCACGGCCTTCTCCACGGGCGCCTCGGAGGTGGCTCCCTCCCCGCGCCATCTGAGCTCCACGATGCCCCTGGCAAGCCCCTTGGCGCCGATGGTCACCCGCAACGGGACGCCCACCAGATCCGCGTCCTTGAACTTGACGCCGGGCCGTTCGTCGCGGTCGTCCACGAGCACCTCGCGCCCGGCTTCGCTCAGCCCCTGGTAGATGCGTTCGGTGACCTCCCGGACGGATTCCTCCTTGTAGTTGAGGGGCAGCAGCTCGACGGCGAAGGGCGCAATGGACATGGGCCAGATGATGCCGTCGGCGTCGTTGTTCTGCTCGATGGCGGCCGCCATGAGCCGGGTGACGCCGATGCCGTAGCAGCCCATCTCCATGACGCGTTCGTGCCCCTCGGCGTCGAGGATCGTGGCGCCCATGGCTTCGCTGTACTTCCGCCCGAGGTAGAAGACGTGGCCCACCTCGATGCCGCGGTACTCCTCGATGAACCCCGCGTCACAGCGCGGACACGGGTCCCCGGCCTTGACCAGGCGCAGGTCCTCGAAACGGGCAGGCGTGAAGTCCCTGGGCTGGTCCACGTGGATGGTATGGGCGTCCGCCTGATTGGCGCCGATGACGGCGTCGGTCATGCCCTCGACGGCGTGGTCCGCCCACACCTCCAGGGGCAGGCCGACCGGACCCAGGAAGCCCGGAGGCGCCCCCACCGTCCGTTGCACCTCCTCCTCGTCCGCCATCTCCATCGCGATGGTGTCCAGCAGATTTCCCAGCTTGGTCTCGTTGACCTCGTGGTCGCCGCGCACCAGCACCGCCAGCAACCCTCCCGACGGCTTGCGGTAGATCATGGTCTTGATGAACCGCTCCGGCGGCACCGTCAGGAACTCGGAGACCTCCGGAACGGTCTTGAGGCCCGGTGTGGGCACGGTCTCGGGCGCGGCGGACGGGCCGCTGCTTGCGGCCGCCGGCACACGGGATTCCGCCTTCTGCACGTTGGCCGCGTAGTCGCACGCGCCGCACGCCGCCAGCGCGTCCTCCCCCGACTCCGCCAACACCTGGAACTCGTGGGACAGGCTGCCGCCGATGGCCCCGGAATCGGCCTCCACCGCCCGGAACTCCAGGCCGCAACGGGTGAAGATGCGCCGGTAGGCGTCGTACATGTTGTGGTACTCGCGCTCGGCGTCCGCCCGGTCCAGGTGGAAGCTGTAGGCGTCCTTCATGATGAACTCGCGGCCGCGCATCAGGCCGAAGCGCGGACGCACCTCATCCCGGAACTTGGTCTGGATCTGGTAGAGGTTCATGGGCAGCTCGCGGTAGGAGCGGACGTCGCGGCGCACCAGATCGGTGATCACCTCCTCGTGGGTGGGGGCGAGACAGAAATCCCGCTCGTGGCGGTCCTTGAAGCGCAGCAGCTCCTTGCCGTAGATCTCCCAGCGGCCGCTGTCCTGCCACAATTCCGCCGGCGAGGTGACGGGCATGAGCAGTTCCTGGGCGCCGGCCCGGTTCATCTCCTCGCGCACGATGGCCTCGATCTTCCGGAGGGTCCGGAGCGCCAGCGGCAGGAAGTCGTAAACCCCGCGGCTGACCTGCCGGATCATGCCGGCGCGCACCAGCAACCGGTGGCTGGTCACTTCCGCGTCCGACGGCTCTTCCTTGATGGTGGGAATGAATGAGGTTCGCCAGCGCATGCGATCACTTATAGGAAGCGCCTCGGACCCTGTCAAATTCCGGCGTCTTCCGGGGCCGCGACTCCGTCGGGCGTCGCCGCCCCGGAACGAAACAATTTCCTGACGATCCCCTTGGCGTCGTCGAGCATGGCGTAGAGACAGGGGGTGAGGATCAGCGTGAGAATCGTGGCGAAAGAGAGTCCCCAGACTACCGAGATGGCCATGGGCGAGAGGAATCTGGCCTGGCCGGTGGCGAAGAAGGCCAGCGGCACGAGCCCGCCCACGGTGGTGACGGTGGTTAGCAAGACGGGCCTCAGGCGCACGACGCCGGACTGGATGATGGAATCGTGTGCCGGCGTGCCCCTTCTTCGGCTGCGGTTGATGAAGTCCACCAGGATGAGTGAATCGTTGACCACGACTCCCGCCAGGGCGATGAAGCCCAGCAGGGACATGAAGCTAAGGTTCTCGCCCATGACGAGATGGCCGATCACGACACCGCCCAGGGTGAAGGGAATCGCGGCCATGACGATGAACGGTTGGATGAACGACTTGAACAGGGAGCCCAGCACGAAGTAGATGGCGAACAACGTGATCAGGGAGATTTGCGGCAGGGCGCCCAGAGACTCCTCCACCTCCTGCCGTTCGCCCTTGACCACCACCCGCTGCCCGGGGTAGCGCCGGCCGGCGTCGGCGAACTGCCGCTTCAAGGCGTCCGTGGCCTCCACCACGGTGGTCTTCCCCGTCTCCACCTCGGCAAAGACGCTCAGGGTCCGCTTGCGGTCGTCCCGGTTGATCTGGCTCGGGCTGACTCCGGTGCGAATGTCGGCGACGTCACGCAGGAAGACGCGCTCGCCCGAGGGCAGCGTGAGCTTCATACGCGACACGGTGTCGACGTGGCTGCGCTGGTCCCGGGGAAACCGGATGAAGATGGGCACATCCTCGTCTCCGCGCTGGATGCTCGAGGCTTCGACCCCCTGGAAGCCCTGCTGCACCTGGCGCGCGATGCCCCTCACATCGAGACCCAGCGTGCGGCCCTCCGGCTTGAGGCTGATGCGGAGTTCCTCCTTGCCCGCCACGAGGTCATCGCGGATGTCCCGTACCCCGGGCAGGGTAGCCAGGAAGCCCTTGACCTCTTCGGTCAGCCGCCTGAGGCTTTCAAGGTCGTCGCCGATGACCCGGGCCTCGATGGCGGGTCCTCCGGGCCCGGCCTGGAGGCTCAGGAACTGGAGCTTGGTGATACCCGGTATCCGCTCCATCTTGCCACGGAGATCGTCGATGATCTCCGCCGTGCTCCGGACGCGGTCGTCGCGGAGCTCCAGCGTGAGCTGGCCGACGTTGCTTCCCCTTGTCACCCTGTTGACGTCGAGGAAAGCGACGCCGACGGTGGTGGCCAGGGACTTGAGCTCACCGGGCGGCAAACCCAGGACAATCTCTTCGGCCTGAACGAGCACGGCCTCGGTGTCCTCCAGCTTGGCGTTGGCCGAGGTCTCGAAGTTCACGAAGAACTGGCTCGACTCGAAATCGCGAAAGAGCACGAAGGGCACCCGGTACTGGGCCGCCACGGCCAGCAGCACGCTGGCCGCCACGATTAAGGTCACCGCCACGTAACGCCAGCGGACCGCGAGTCTCAGGACCCTTTCGTAGGCATGGCGCAGGCTGGTCAACCACAAGCGCTGGCCGCGCACGTGCAGACGGCGGAGACCGGTCAGCCGTTCACGACGGCGCAGCCGGGTCAGCCACAAACGCTCGCCGCGGCGCACCTTGTTGGCATAGGCGGGCGTGATGATGTCCGAGAGATGCGAGGGCAGGATGAACAACACCTCCAGCAGCGAGAGCAGCAGCGCGAAGGTCACCACGATGGGGAGCGGCTTCAGGAAGAAGCCCATGGTTCCCGGGAGCAGCAGGAACGGGACGAACGCGGCGACAGTGGTCAACACCGTGGTGACCACCGGCCAGGCAACCTCGTAGGTGCCCTGGAGGGCCGCCTCCTTGGGAGACAGGCCCTGCTCGACGTAGCGGTACACGTTTTCGGTGACGATGACGGCGTCGTCCACCAGAAGGCCAAGGACCAGGATCAGGCCGAAGGCGGAGATCATGTTGAGGCTGACGCCGAAAACCGCCATCAGGACCAAACAACCCAGCACCGCGAACGGAATGCCGAGGGAGGTCATGAAGGCGATCCGTCCGCGGACGAAGATACAGAGCGTCGCCAGCACGATGGTCAGGCCGATGGCGCCGCTCTCGCCCAGGGTGCCCAAGCGGTTCCGGATGAACACCGAGAAGTCACTGAAGACACCTACGGAAACGGTCCCGGGCAAGATCTTGCGGATTTCCGCCACGGCGTCGCGGACGCCTTCCGCGACGCTGATGGTATCGCCGCTCCGCTCCTTGATGACCACGAGGTTGATGGACGGCTTCCCGTCGAAACGCGCCAGTAACGTCGGGTCCTCGAACGACTCGCGCACGCCGGCGACGTCCCCCACGGTGAGGGCGTGTCCGGTGTCGGTGGACCGAAGGATCATGCGTTCCACGTCGGCCACGCCTCCGGCCACCCCCAGGGTCCGCACCAGCACCTCGCCCCGGGCGGTCTTCAGCGCGCCGCCGGGCACGTTGCGGTTCTGATTGCTCACGGCGGCGCGGATCTCGTCCAGGCTCAGCCGGTACTGGTCCAGGCGTTCCGGCTCGATCTCGATGAGTATCCGGCTCTCGCGGACGCCGAAGACCGACACGGCGGCGACGCCGTCGATGCGCCTGAGCCGATCCCGCACGTCCTTGCCGACCTCCCGCAGCTCCTCCTCGGGTATGTCGCCGCTCAATGCCACGGTGATCACCGGGATGGTGGACAGGACCTCGCTCACCTGGGGCTCTTCGGCCTCCTGCGGCAATCCGCCGACCCGGTCCAGGGCCGCGCGCACGTCCCCGAGAGCACGGCTCATCTCGGTGTCCGACTGCATCTGAAGGCGGATTTCGGATTGGCCCTCGCGCGAGGTGGAGAGCATCTCGTTGACGCCGTCCACGTTGCGGACCCGCTCCTCGATCCTGGCGGTGATGAGCTCCTCCACCTCCTCGGGCGAGGCGCCCGCGTAGGTCGTATCGATACGGACCACCCGGCGGGAAAAGTCGGGGAACAGCTCTCGTTTGAGCCGGAGAAACGACACCACGCCGGCGGTGATGATCAGGAGCACCAGCAGGTTGACGACGACGGGGTTGCCGATGGAGAACTGGATCAGCTTCTTCATGAGGACAGATCCCGGCGCGTGACCACCCGGATACGGGCGCCGTCCAGCAACAGGCGCTGTCCGGCGGTCACCAGGAGCTCATCGGGTTCAAGACCCGCGGCGATCATGTAACGCGCCCCGAACCGGCGGGCGATGCGCACCTCACGGCGGGCCGCCACACCCCCCTCGGGGTCCGCCACGAAAACCGCCGCCTTGCCGTCCTCGAAAAGGACGCTTTCCCGCGGGACCATAATGGCCCCGGGATAGTCGCGGACCGGGATGACCGCCCGCGCGAACATCCCGGGAAGGAGCTTGCGTCCCGTGGAGTTGGACATGAGGATCTCCACCGGGAACGAACGGGTCTGCTGGTCCGCCCGCGGGCCGATGTTGACAACCCTTCCGGTAAACTCCTCCTCCAATCCGCGCACCCGGACCCTGGCCACGATCCGCGAGCCGATCCGGTGGATGTCGGCGGCCGGAATGCGCACGTCGAGCTTCACCGTCTCGATGTCGGACAACTGGAAGAGCACCTGTCCCGGAGCGACACGCTCGCCCAGGGTCACGTTCTTGCGCGCGATGACGCCGGCGAAGGGCGCGCGGATCTCGGTATCGCCCAGCGTTTCCCGCGCCTGCTCCAGTTGAACATCGGCCAGGGCGAGATCCGCCTCGGCGATGGCGCGCAGCGCTTGCGTCTCCCGCTCTCCGCTCCGGGCCGACTCGAACTCTTCTTCGATCTGCCGCCAGGCCAGCTCCTGCCGCTCCGCCTCCTGGCTCGAAACCAACCCCTTCTTCAGAAGCTTCTTGAGCCGCTCGTGTTCGGCCCGCGCCAGCCGGAGCTGCTCGCGGTTGAGCCGCACCAGATTGCGCTGCCTTTCGATGTCCACCGCGGCCTTGCGGACCCTCGCCCTTGCGCTGGCCACCTGCGCCGCCGCTTTGCGCACGGCGATCTCGAAGTCCTTGGCGTCCACCCGCGCCAGCAGATCGTCCTTCCCGACCACGCTGCCCAAGCCGATCTCCGACGGTATCCCGACGATCCGGCCGCTTATCTCCGCGCTGACGGGACCTTCCCGCACGGCGGCGACGGTTCCCAGGGCCTCGATCCGGTGCACGAAATCCGCGGCGACCACCGGGGCCACCTCCACCGGCACGGGCACGGGCGCCGGCTGGACCCGGGGCGGCTCCTCGACGTCGCTGATGACGTACACGCCCACCGCGGTGACGGCGCTTACCAGGAGGATCAGCACTATCGACAGGGCGATGCGTATCTTCATTCCAGGCTCCTCATCACCGCCCGAGTGAGGGCCTCCGCCATCTCGTCGAGGTCGAAGGCATCGTCGTCGTACAGCCAGTGCAGCGCCAGCCCGTCGACGGAGGCGAGGATTTGCTGGGCCGCGAGCCTGGGGTGGTCGCAGTGGAAGAAGCCTCCGGCCACGCCCGCCTCCACCACCAGGACCAGGTCGTCGATGGACGACTGGTACGCATCACGCAACTGCATCCGCAGGAGACTCTGCTGCTCGGCCCGGCCCGCCTCGGCCCAGACGTCGCAAAATACGTAGAAGAAGGGCTCCCATTCGCGGAAACTGGCGAGGGCGGCGGCCAGGAAGCCGGCGATGATCCGGGGCGGCTCCTCGATGCCCTTCAGCTTCTCCGCGTAGTAGTCCTTGAGCTTGGCCAGCATGTAGCCGTGCAGCGCCTGAAGGAGCTGATGCTTACTCTCGAAGTACTCGTAGATGGTCCCTTTGCCGATCCCGGCGGCCGCCGCGACTTCTTCCATCCTGGAGCGATGAAAGCCCTTGCGCGCGAAGACCTTCATGGCGGCTTCGAGAATCTCCGAACGCTTGCGTTCCTTGTCGACGACGATAGGCATCTTAGTATGACCGGTCAGCCGGTCAATATAAATACACTATGACCGACCCGCGGGTCAATGTCCTTTCAACATAAAACCGGATTTTTACGGGTCGTCCCCGGCATGTTCCCCGGGGTCCTTCCGGTCCCCTTCCGGGATGATCAGGAGGCGGCGGTAGGCGCCCTGCCCGAGGCTCTTGGTGGTAAGCCAAGGGTCGTCCTTGAGGGCCAGATGCACGACGCGCCGGTCCCGGGCGCTAAGGTCGTCGATCCCCTCGGACTTGCGATTGCGCTTGGCTTTCTCGCCCAGCCGCAGCGCCATGTCCTCCAGGGTTTTCACACGCCGTCCGTGGTAGTCTTCCACATCGACGATGGGCTGGGGAGCGTCCGGCTCGACCTTCTCGGCCACGATCCGGGCGACGATATGCTGTAGCGCCTCCAAGGTCTGACCCCTCCGGCCGATGAGCAGGGCGCTGCTGTCTCCCTCGATGTCGAGGACGAACTCCGAAGAGCTCGCGCCCGGCTTGACCGCCACCTTCGCGGTGACGCCCATGAGCCTGAGTATCTGTTCGAGAACCTCGACGCTGACCTTCCGGACCTCCGCGGAACGCGCTTCCGTGTGCGCCGGTTCCCCGGCAGCCTCACCGTCGCCGGGCTCTGCTTCCGCCGGAACCGCTTCCGCGGGCTCGTCCGGCGGCGGCGCCGCGTCCCCGGCATCTTCCTCATCCGGCGACGCCGCGGCTTCGCGCAGGGTGGCCCGCACGCGCGCGTTCTGGCGACCGGAGCCCGGCACGCCGGCCTTATCCTCCGCGAGGATGTCCAGAGATACCTTGTCCCGGTCGACGCCCAGCAGGCTCAGCGCCTTGGCGATGGCGTCGTCAAGAGTTTCTCCTTCCGTTTCGACTTGCTTCATCACACGCCTCTCCTCCACCGGTCGCGACATGCCCCGGCGCGGGCCGTCAACGCTCTTTCCGGTTGATCATGTATTGCTGGACGATGCTCAGGATGTTGTTCACGAACCAGTAGATCGTGAGTCCTGACGGGAAGCTTACGAATATCACGGTGAATACCAGCGGCATGAGCATCATCATGCGCCGCTGGTTGGGGTCGCCGATGGCGGGAGACATCCATTGCTGAATGAACATGCTGGCGCCCATGAGCAGCACCAGCACGGGAATGCCCACGTCAAAGCCGAATGCCGAGAACGGGAGCGATTCCCAGTCCGGACGGGACAGATCCTTGATCCACAGAAAACTCGCGTGGCGCAGCTCGATGGGCGTCAGCAATGCGTTGTAAAAGCCGATGAAGAAGGGGAACTGAAGGAGCATCGGCAGGCAACCTCCAAGCGGGTTCGCCTTGTTCCGCTTGTAGAGGTCCATCATCTCCTTGTTGAGCCGGGTCTTGTCGTCTCCGAACTTTTCCTTGAGACGCTGCATCTGCGGCTGGAGCTTTTGCATCCGTTTCATGGAGACGAAGCTCTTTTGCGTCAGCGGCCACAGCAGCAGCTTGATGATGAGCGTGAGCAGGATGATGTCCAGACCGTAGTTGCCGGTGTAGGTCTGGAAAAAATGCAACGCGTGCAGCATCGGCACCGAGATGAAGCCGAAGTAGCCGAAGTCGATGGACTGCTCGAGACCGCGGTCGAAGGACCTCAGCAGGTTCAACACCTTGGGCCCCATGAAGAGCTGGTAGCGGGCGGTGCGCTCTCCACTCGACAGCACCCGGCCGCGGGTTTCCAGGACGAATCCTGGATCCCGGCTGGCGCTCGGCGTCACGGCCGCGTCCGCCTCGATCCCTTCCACGGGGATGAGCGCGGAAAAGAAATAGGTGTAGCCGAAGCCGACCCATGAAAGCGGGCCGTTGAGGTTGACCCGGCCTTCGATGTCGCCCGGCCATTCGCGCGTCACGTCACCCTCGCGCAGCGCGATCACCCCCTCGAAAATGCCATCGCCCTTGACGCCCTTGTTCTCGCCGCTGGTAGTGAAGAGCAGCGTTGCGCCCTGCGGCGACCCGGCGATCGATACGCCCGCGTCCACCATGTAGCTGGAGCCGCTGAAGGCGAATCGCTTGACCACGCGACGGCCCGACGGCGTCGAACCGACGAAGGCGAGGCTGCCGTTCCTGCCCTCATCGAGGGTCAGGTCCGTGCCCTGAACTTCGTAGACGATTCCCTGGTCGGTGCCGGCGGGCGTGTCATCGAGGCGGAGCCCGAGAGGATATTCCAGCCCCGGTCGGTGGGAGACCATATCGATCAACGGGCTGTCCGCCGCCACTCCGGCGCGGTACCGCTTCAGCAGAAAGCTCTTGAGCCGGGCTCCCTGGTTGGTGAACCGCGCGATGTAGTCGGGCGTCTCTACCGTCACTTCCCGGACCGGGACCGCCCGGACGCTTCCGGCAACCTCGGCGGCGGGTGCGGCGGAGGGCGCCGGAGCCTGTACCGGGGCCGGAGCGGCACGTTGCGCCGCCGGCGGCAGCGCGGTTTCCCGCGCAGGCGGCTGGGGCGGCGCCGGCGGATAGAAACGCCGCATGTACTCCTGGTAAAGGATGATGATCAGGATCGAGACGACGACCGCTATGAAGGCTCGCTTTTCCATGGAACTTTCACGGAACCGGGTCAAATCCCCCGGCGTGGAGCGGATGACAGCGCAGAATCCTCAGGACACCGAGGCCAAGCCCCTTGACGACGCCGTGACGGTCCACCGCCTGTAGCGCGTAGGCGGAGCAGGTCGGAAAGAACCGGCAGGAAGGCGGCAACAGCGGCGAAAGAAATCGCTGGTAGGCCCGGATGCAGACTCGCACGGCGGTGCGGGGAATCGAAGTCATGAGATCACAGCGGCTGCGAACCCGCCTGGCGCTGGACGCCGACGAGTTTCCGGAGCTCCGCGGTCATGGCCGGGTAGCTCAACTGTCCCGCTCCTCTGCGGGCAATGATGACCGTATCCTGGCCGGGACGAAAGTGTTCCCGTCCACGACGGAAGAACTCGCGCAGCCCCCGCTTCACGCGGTTGCGCACCACCGCGTTTCCCACCTTGGAGCTGACCGTGACTCCCAGCCGTTTCCCCGGATGGTCGTTGTCGCTTCGGATGATGATGAAGTGCGGCGTGTAGAACTTCCTGCCTCTGCGCGACAGCAGCAGGAATTCGGAACGTCTGGTCAGGCGGGCTTCCTTTGGGAAACTCTCGCGGACACCGGACAACGGCTTGTCCTAGGAACGAGGACCCTTCGGTGGGATGACGACGGTCAACCGTTTTCTTCCCTTGGCCCTCCGGCGCCTCAGCACATTGCGCCCGCCCGGTGTCTCCATTCGTGCAAAAAAGCCGTGGGTTCTTTTGCGCTTCAGATTGCTTGGTTGATAAGTCCGTTTCATCGTCGCACCTTCATTTTCAGTTACATAACTCAAGCATACGGGTGAGCGCTTGTCAATTTGACATAGATCGGCCGGCAACTGCAAAGAAGGGCTTCAGGGTGAGTGCATCAAGGTTCTTGCGCTCAGTCCGCCTCGGCTCGCTGGGTCCTTCTCATGAGGTCGCGGACGGCCTGTATGGGGTCCTTGTCCTCGTAGAGGACACGGTACATCTGATCCACGATGGGCATCTCGACGCCGTGGCGTTGGGCCAGCAGGTGGACGGTGCGGGTGTTGCGGATGCCCTCGGCCACCATACGGCTTTCCGAGACGATGTCGGCCAAGCGGCGTCCCCGGCCAAGCTCGACGCCGACCTTGCGGTTGCGGCTCAGGTGGCCGGTACAGGTGAGCGCCAGGTCGCCGAGACCCGGGAGGCCGGCGAGTGTGACCGGGTCGGCGCCCGTCTTGGCGGCCAGGCGGGTCATTTCGGCCAGGCCTCGGGTGATAAGCGCGGCCCGGGCGTTGTGCCCGAGATCCAGGCCGTCGCTGACGCCGGCGGCGATGGCGATGACGTTCTTGATGACGCCACCCATCTGGACGCCGACGACATCGGTCGAGGTGTAGACCCGGAATTCGGGGGAGCCGAGGGTTGATTGTACCGTCCGCGCCACGCCGGGGTTGGAGCCGGCCGCGGTTATGGCAGTCGGCAATCCCTTGGCCACCTCCAACGCGAAAGTGGGTCCGGAAAGGAACACGTGCCGTTCGGAGTGGCCCAGCACCTCGGCCAACACATCGCCCATGGTCATCAGCGTCGACTCCTCGATTCCCTTGGAGCCGCAGGCGACGATGGTTTCGGGCGCCACGAACGGCGTCGCCTGGCCCATGACTTCGCGCAGGAAATGGGACGGGGTGACGCAGATGAGCAGGGTCCGGCCGGATGCGGCGGATTCCAGCGAACGGGTGGTTCGGAGGCGGTCAGGCAGCCTCACGCCGGGCAGATAGGCGGTGTTTTCGCCGGTCTCTTGTATCCGCGCGAAGGTCTCCTCGGAGTGGCACCACAAGGCGACATCGTCGTGTTTCCTGCACAGCAGCACCGCAAGGGCCGTGCCCCAGCCGCCCGCGCCTATGATGCCGATGGACATTCAGGAGCACCCGAAAGGATAGGAACTGACACCACACAAACGTCATCCCCGCGAAAGCGGGAATGACGGATTCGGGGCTTTGCTACCATTTCGCACCGTGACGCGGGAATCGGAGGCGATGGTTTAGCTGTCGTCTTCCACCACCCGGGTGAGGGACACCACGCGTTCGCCGTTGTCGAGATCGATGAGATGCACGCCCTGGGTGTTTCGGCCTATAATGCGCAGGTCGCCGATGCGGAGCCGGATGATCTTGCCGCCGTCGGTGATGAGCATCAACTGGTCCTCGTCCACCACCTGCTGGACGCCCACCACGCGTCCGGTCCGCTCGGTGGTCTTCATGGTGATGAGACCCCGGCCTCCACGGCCTTGGGACCGGTACTCGCCGGTGCCGGTGCGCTTGCCCATGCCCTTGTCGGAGACCGTGAGGATGGACGCGCCGGGGTGCAGCACCTCCATGCTCACCACCTGGTCCTTCTCCTCGAGCCGGATGCCGATGACCCCCATGGTATCGCGCCCGGTGGGGCGGACCTGCTCCTCCTTGAAGCGGATGGACTGCCCATCCATGGTGGACAGCAGGATGTCCTGGTCGCCGTCGGTGAGCCGGACCTCGATCAACGAGTCGTTCTCGTCCAGCGCGATGGCGCGGATGCCGGTGGCCCGGGGACTCGAATAGGCCATCAGGTCGGTCTTTTTGACCAGCCCGTTCTGGGTCGCGAAAATGATGTAGCGGCCCTCCTGAAATTCCCGCACCGGCAGAAACGCCGACACCTTCTCGCCTTCCTGAAGCTGCAGCAGGTTCACCACCGGCCGGCCCTTGGCGGAGCGGCCACCCTGGGGCAACTCATGCACCTTGATGCGGTAGACCTTGCCGATGGTGGTGAAGAACAGGATGTGGGAGTGGGTGGATGCCACGAACAGGGTCTCGACGAAGTCCTCGTCCCGGGTCGTGGTGCCCACCTTGCCTTTGCCGCCTCGGCGTTGCGCGCGGTACAGCGTGATAGGGTTGCGCTTGATGTACCCCTCGTGGGACACGGTCACCACCATGTCCTCCTCCACGATGAGGTCCTCGATGGATATCTCCTCGGCCTTGTCGACGATGGCAGTGCGGCGGCCGTCGCCGTAGACTTCCTTGATCTCCCGGAGCTCCGCGACGATGATCGCGTAAATCTTCTTCTCGTCCGCCAGAATCGCCCGAAGCTCCGCGATGTTGGCAGCCACCGCCCGGTGCTCCTCGACGATCTTGTCGCGCTCGAGCCCGGTGAGCCGCTGCAAGCGCATGTCCAGGATGGCCTGGGCCTGCGCCTCGGACAGGCCGAAGCTGGTCATGAGGCCTTCCCGCGCGGAGCGGGGGTCCCGCGACTCCCGGATCAGGGTGATGACGGCGTCGAGATTGTCCAGGGCGATCTTGAGCCCTTCGAGGATATGCAGCCGTTCCTCGGCCTTCCTCAGGTCGTAGGCGGTGCGCCGGGTGACGGTTTCCCGGCGGTGCTCGAGGAACGCCTCCAGGATCTCCTTCAGGTTCAGCAGCTTCGGGCGGCCGTCGATGATGGCGAGCATGTTGACGCCGAAGGATTCCTGAAGGCTCGTGTGCTTGTACAGGGCGTTGATGATGATCTGCGGCATCGCGTCGCGCTTGGGCTCGATGACGATGCGCATGCCGTCGCGGTCGGATTCGTCCCGCAGGTCGGAGATGCCCTCGATCTTCTTCTCGTTGACCAGGTTGGCGATCTGTTCCAGGAGCCGGGTCTTGTTCACCATGTACGGGATTTCGGAGACGATGATCTGCTCCTTGCCCGTACGCTTGACGGTCTCGGTGGACACCCGCGCGCGCATCTGCACGCTGCCGCGTCCGGTCTTGTACCCCTGCTTGATGCCTTCGCGCCCGTGAATGAACCCCCCGGTGGGGAAGTCGGGGCCGGGGATGTACTCGATCAGCTCGTCGATGGTCAGCTCGGGCCGCTCCACCAGCGCGATGAGGCCGTCGATCACCTCGCTCAGGTTGTGCGGCGGAATGTTGGTGGCCATGCCCACGGCGATACCCGAGGCGCCGTTGATGAGCAGGTTGGGCAGCCGCGACGGCAGCACCGACGGCTCCTCCATGGAGTCGTCGTAGTTGGGCAGGAAGTCGACGGTCTCCTTGTCGATGTCGGCGAGCAACTCCTGGGTGATGCGCGCCATGCGGATTTCCGTGTAGCGCATGGCGGCCGGCGGATCGCCGTCGATGGAGCCGAAGTTTCCCTGCCCGTCCACCAGGCAGTAGCGCATGGAAAAGTCCTGCGCGAGGCGGACGATGGCGTCGTAGGCCGCGGCGTCGCCGTGGGGGTGGTATTTGCCGATGACGTCACCCACGACCCGGGCGGACTTACGGTAGGCGTTGTTCCAGTGGTTGCCCATGTCGTGCATGGCGAACAGCACGCGCCGATGCACCGGCTTCAAACCATCCCGCACGTCCGGCAGCGCCCGCCCCACGATGACGCTCATGGCGTAGTCCACGTAGGACTGACGCATCTCGTCCTCGATGTAGACGGGGACCTTTTGTTGTCTCATTCCGGCTTCCATGACACGGGGCTCAACTGGAGAAATGCGTCCGGCGCGCTGCCGGCGAGGAGGAAGGCGGTCGCGCCGGCGCTTGTCGTTTCATGCTTGACACGGATACGGGTTCAGATATCCAGGTTACGCACCGTCAGCGCGTAATCCTCGATGAACTTCCGGCGGGGCTCCACGTGGTCTCCCATGAGCGTGGAGAAGATATCGTCAGCCTCGACGCCGTCCTCGACGCGGACCTGCAGCAGCACCCGTGACTCGGGATCCATGGTGGTCTCCCAGAGTTGCTCCGGGTTCATCTCCCCCAAACCCTTGTATCGCTGGATGTACTGCCCCTTCTTGCCCCGCTCCATGACGAAATCGAGGAGATCCTTGTGGGAAACCAACGTCCTCCCGGAGGACTCGGGGCTCTTGTCTTCGCCTTCCTCCACCATGAAGGGGGAGTGGCCGGAAGCCAGCAACTCGCCGTGGAGGCGCTTGAGCTCCCGGTACTCGGGGCTGGTCAGGAACTCCCGGTCGATCACGGTACGGATGCCGCTGCCGTTGGAACGGGTCGAGCAAACCAGCTTCCAGCAGTTATGCTCCGGGTCTTCCTCCACCACCCCGGACATCGGCCCGACCTCCGGCGCCCGGAGGTTGACGTAGGAGGCGAGTTGAAGGGCGAGGTCCTGCAACGCCTGCTCGTCGCTGAGCTGCTCGGCGCCAAAGTCGGGGTGCAGCATCAGCGCCTCGATCAGGGCGCGCTCCTTGTGCTTCCTGGCCATGAGCTGCAGCAGCTTGTCCATCCGCACGACCTTCTTGATGAAGGTCTGGAGCGCGGCCCCCTTGACCTCGCTACGGCGGTTGGCACCGCCGTTCCCGTTCGTTTCCGCGGAGCGCAGCCGCAGGTTCTCGGTGCCCTTCTCGATGAGGTAGTCCTCGAGGCTGCCCTCGTCCTTCAGGTAGCGTTCCTGCTTGCCGCGCTTGACCTTGTACAGCGGCGGCTGGGCGATGTACAGGTAGCCCTTCTCCACCAGGTCGGGGATCTGGCGGTAGAAGAAGGTCAGCAGCAGCGTACGGATGTGGGAGCCGTCCACGTCCGCGTCCGTCATGATGATGACCGTGTGGTAGCGCAGTTTCTCCGCGTTGTAGTCATCCTTGACGCCCGCGCCCAGGGCCGTCAGCAGCAGGCGGATCTCCTGGGACGACAGCATCTTGTCGAAGCGCGCCTTCTCCACGTTCAGGATCTTGCCCTTGAGCGGCAGGATGGCCTGATTGCGCCGGTCACGCCCCTGCTTGGCCGAGCCCCCGGCCGAATCGCCCTCCACCAGGAAGATCTCGCTCAACGCGGGGTCGCGCTCCTGGCAGTCCGCCAGCTTGCCCGGCAGCGAGGCCGAGTCCAGCACGCCCTTGCGCCGCGCCAGATCCTTGGCCTTGCGGGTGGCCTCGCGCACCCTGGCGGCCTCGATGCCCTTGGAGACGATCTTCTTGGCGTCCCCGGGGTGCTCGGCGAAGTAGGTGGACAACCGGTCGTTGATCAGAGCCTCCACGATTCCCTTGACGTCGCTGTTCCCCAGCCGGGTCTTGGTCTGGCCTTCGAACTGGGGCTCCGGCACCTTGACGCTGATGACCCCGGTCAGTCCCTCGCGGACGTCGTCCCCCTGCAGGTTGTCCTCGTCCTTCTTGAGCAGGTTGGAACCGGCGGCGTAGTTGTTGATGGTTCGGGTCAACGCCGCCTTGAAGCCGCTGAGGTGGGTGCCGCCCTCGGTGGTGTTGATGTTGTTGGCGAAGGAATAGACCGTCTCGCTGTAGCTGTCGTTCCACTGAAGAGCGATCTCGACGTCGGTGCCGTCTTTCTCGCCCTGCAGGTAGATGACCTTGGAGTGGAGCCCGGTCTTGACCCGGTTCAGGTGCTCGACGAACGAGACGATGCCGCCTTCGTAGTAGAACTCGTGCTGCTTGTCGTGACGCTCGTCCTCGATCAGGATGCGCAGACCGCGGTTCAGAAACGCCAGTTCCCGGAGCCGCTGGGACAGCAGGTCGAAGCTGAGATCCACGGTTTCGAATATGACCGAATCGGGTTTGAACGTGATCCGCGTACCCCGTTCGGTGGAAGTGCCGGTCTCCTGGAGCGGCGCCAGGGGC
The DNA here is from genome assembly GCA_965215605.1 of uncultured Binatia bacterium (SeqCode). Lineage (GTDB taxonomy): Bacteria > Desulfobacterota > Binatia > UBA9968 > JAJDTQ01 > JAJDTQ01. The sequence continues at coordinate 1,639,472 of OZ244070.1, forward strand.
TCGCCACGCTCGTAGGCCTGCTGGTAGACTTTGCCGTCGCGCTTGATCTCGACCTCGAGATGTTCCGCCAGGGCGTTGACCACCGACAGCCCCACACCGTGCAGGCCGCCGGAGACCTTGTAGGCGCCCTTGTCGAACTTGCCGCCCGCATGCAGCTTGGTGAGCACGACCTCCGCCGCCGGCAGCCCTTCCGTGGCATGGAGGTCCACCGGAATGCCGCGGCCGTTGTCGATGACGGTCACGCTGTTGTCGATGTGGATGGTGATTTCGATGCGGTCGCACTGGCCGGCGAGCGACTCGTCGATGGAGTTGTCGACGATCTCATAGACCAGATGATGGAGACCCCGTTCGGAGGTGTCTCCGATATACATGCCGGGGCGTTTTCGGACAGCTTCCAGCCCCTCGAGAACCTTGATCTTGTCAGCTTTGTAGTCGGACTCGGAAGAAGCCATCATGTGGATCGACTTTACCGCCCTTCAATCTTTGCGGGTTGGTGAAAGCAACAGGAAGAACTTCGGTCAACTATAACATCTGCCGTGGATGAATGCCAGCAGGCCGCCGGATCGCCCAGGTCCATTCAAGGCGCGGTGCTCCGTTTCCGTCATCCCCGTGAAAGCGGGAACGACGGAAGAGGGAGGGGTGCAGGAATGCCTCAAGACACTCGCCCGGTTCGGCTACCGCATGACCTCACCGGCCGGTCCGTAAGTGCCTTCATGGCCGGCCGCTTTGGCCGGCCTCGGATACGAACACGGCGATGTTCACCGTCCCCAGGGCCAGCACGCATGCCAGCGCCTGCCATGCGATGGCGTAGGAGCCGGTGACGTCGACGATGCCGCCGAACGTGGGAGTGCCCACCACGGTGCCCAGCGCATTGATGGTGATCATCAGGCCCAGGGCCATGCCGGCCCGGGACTGTCCCGCGATCTCGCTGATCAGCGAATAGGACACACCCTGATAACCGATCATGGTGAACCCGGCGAGGAATGTCAGCGGCACCAGGATGACCGGCGAGACGCCCTTGTCGAGAACGCTCAACGCGACCGCCAGGAACACCGAGATGACGCCGATGACCACCAGCACGATCTTGCGTCTGCCGCCGAAGAGGCGGTCGCTGACCGTGCCCCAGCCGACACGGCCCACCACCGCCCCGCCTTGGGTGATAGACAGCCACTGGCTGGCGTGTACCGTGGAGAACGCCAGCTTCTCCTTGAGGAACAACGGCAAATAGGTCAGCAGCGACATCTGCCCGATCAGCAAAAGGGCAGTGCCGCAACTCAGGGCCAGCAGGCTCCTGACCCGCAATCTCCCGCTGCCGGCGGCTCCGGAACGTTCCCGGCCGTTCCCTTCGGCTTCGGGGGGCTCGCGCCAGAGGAACCAGAAGGCCACGCCGAACAGCACGTTGACCACTCCCAGGCCCGCCAGCGTCGCGCGCCAGCCGAAGACCGCCGCCACGGGAGCGCCCACCAGCGCGGTCACCACGCCGCCGGCCGGCACCCCGGTCTGCTTGATTCCCATGGCGGTGGCGCGATGGCGCCGGAACCACATCAGCACCCCTTTGGTGGAGGCGGGGTTGAGGAAGGCGTAGCCCAGGCCGGTGAGAAGAAAGCAGATGAAGGCCCGGACGAAGGAGCCCGCGGAAGAAGCGAGAATGACCGCGGCTCCGGCGAACACGTGGCCGATGCATGATGCCCTTCGCACGCCCAACCGGTCGCTCAACCATCCCGCGACGAACGAGAAACTCGCCATGCCGATGTAGAAGGCCGTGAAGAACAGCCCTACCTGGGCGCGGGTAAGACCCAACTCCTCCTGGTAGAACGGCGCGAAGGTATTGATGCCGTACTGCGCCGACGCCCCGATGACGTGGGTGACGGTGACCAGGGCGAGGATGAACAGGGGGAAAGAGGCCATGACGTTCCGGGCCGATGGTCCACCGCCTCTCGGCGGGCGGGCCGCCTACTTGTCCGCCGCTCCGGTCTCCGCCGCGGCCCGCAGCGCCAGCAGATAGCTCTGGGCGCCGAAGCCCGCTATCTGCCCCATCGCCACGCCGGAGATCAGGGACGTGTGCCGGAACGTTTCGCGCTTGTAGATGTTGGAGAGGTGGACCTCGATGACCGGAAGCTCGCACGCGGCCAGGGCATCGCGCAGCGCGATGCTGGTGTGGGTGTACGCGCCCGCGTTGACTATCACGGCGCGGAACCCCTCCGTGCCGGCCTGCTGGACCCAGGTGACCAACTCACCCTCGTGATTGGACTGGCGCGCCTCCACCGCGACGCCCAACTCCCCGGCCAGCGCGGCCAGGCGGGCGTCGATGTCCGCCAGGGTGTCGTGGCCGTAGATCTCGGGCTCCCGGGAGCCGAGCAGGTTCAGGTTGGGTCCGTGGAGGACCAGGATCTTCGTGTCGGGCATGGTGGTGGGCTCCCGTGCGATGTCAGCGGCCGGAAGCCAGCTCCCGGACGATCTCGGCTGCCGAGAACCATTGGAAGCGGGTCCCGCCGATGCCTTCGCACAGCACGAACTTGATCTTGCCGGCATGCGACTTCTTGTCCAGCGCCATGCCGGCGACAAGGTCCTCCAGGGCGATGTCGTCCGGGATCCGCCACGGCAGGCCGGCCCTGCGCACCAGCGCCTCGATGCGTCCCAGCTCGGCGGCGCTCAGCAGGCCCCGGCCCGCCGACAGGGCCGACGCCTGGATCATGCCGATGGCCACGGCCTCGCCGTGGAGGAAGCGCTCGTAGCCGGTGAACGCCTCCAGCGCGTGGCCGATGGTGTGACCGAAGTTGAGGATGGCGCGGCGGTCGTCCTCCCGCTCATCCTCCTCCACCACCGCCGCCTTGATCCGGCAGGAGCCGGCCACGGCGGTCTCGACGGCCGCCGGATCCAGGCGCATCAGCGCATCCATCTCATCTTCCAGGAACCCGAAGTAGCCGGCGTCCTGGATGACGCCGTGCTTGATCACCTCCGCCATTCCCGCCGCGAACTCTCGCGGCGGCAGGGTCCGCAACGTCTTCATGTCGATGACCACCAGCCGCGGCTGGTGGAAGGCGCCGATGAGGTTCTTGCCCTGCTCGTGGTTGACCGCGGTCTTCCCGCCCACGCTGGCGTCCACCTGCGCCAGCAGGGTCGTGGGGATCTGGACGTAGCCGATGCCGCGCAGGAACGTGGCCGCGGCGAAGCCGGTGATGTCTCCGATGACCCCTCCGCCCAAGGCGATCAGCGTGGCGCTCCGGTCGAAGCGGTGTTCCACCAGCGCGTCGTAGATCAACCCCAGGGACGCCGTATCCTTGTGCCCCTCGCCCTCCGGAATCAGCACCAGCGCGGTCTCGTAGCCCGCGCCCTGGAGGGACTCCCGGACCTCCTGCGCGTAAAGGCCGGCCACCGGCGGATTCGACACGATGCCGACGCGGCCGGCGATTCCCTGGGCCTTCATGAGCTCGCCGACGCGGGGAAGGAGCCCCTCGCCCAACTCGATGGGATAGGAGCGCTGTCCCAGATTGACGGTTACGGTCTGCATAGCTGCTGCTGGATTTGCTGCACCACCCTGTCCACGGTGAGGTCGTCGGCATCCACGGTGACGTGGGCCTCGGAATAGATGCCTTCCCGCTGCGCCGAAAGCTCCTCGATGCGTTTGAGCCTGTCGGAGCCCTGCAGCAGCGGGCGGTCGTCGGTCTGTCCCACCCGGCGCAGAACGGTCTCGGGCGACACCCTGAGCCAGATCAGCAGGCTGCGCTCCTTGAGCAGCCGCAGGTTGTCCCGGTCCACTGCCGCGCCGCCTCCCAGCGCGATGACCTGATCGGACCCTTCCAGCACCTGTCGCAGCGCCGCCTTCTCGCGCTCCCGGAAATAACCCTCTCCGCGGCCGGCGAAAATCTCACGAATGCGGATGCCTTCTCCGGCCTCGATGACGGCGTCCAGATCCACGAACGACCAGCCCAGCGCCCGCGCCAGCCCGCGGCCCACCACGGTCTTGCCGGCGGCCATGAAACCGGTCAGAGCGATGTTCGCGTAATCGGTAATGACCCGGCCTCAGAGGCTCTTGATCTGGTCCAGGTAGCCGTCGTAGTTGCGAGTGATTTCTGCCAGCGAATCGCCGCCGAACTTCTCCAGGAACGCCCGCGCCAACTCGAAGGAGACGATGGCCTCGCCGATAACGGCCGCCGCCGGCGCGGAGCAGACGTCCGAACGCTCCACCGAGGCGTCCTCGGGCTGCTTGGTGTCGAGATTCACCGACTGGAGCGGGCTCATGAGGGTGGAAATGGGCTTCATCGCCACCCGGACGACCAGCGGAGCGCCGGTGGTCATGCCGCCTTCCACCCCGCCCGAGTTGTTGCTGCCGCGATAGAAATCGGTGGGCTGCATGCGCGGCCTGGTATCGGAGACCATGTGCTGCGGGTCGAAGAAGATCTCGTCGTGCACCTCGGACCCGCGCCGCATGGCCACGTCGAAACCGCGCCCGAACTCCACCCCCTTCATGGCCTGGATGCTCATGAGGCTCTGGGCCAGCCGCCCGTCGAGCTTGCGGTCCCAATGGACGTGGCTTCCCAGGCCCGGCGGAACCCCGGTGGCCACCACTTCGAAGACGCCGCCCAGGGTGTTCCCTTCCTTCTTGCACGCGTCGATGAGCTCGATGGCCTTCTTCTCGGCCTCCGGATCCGCCATGCGCACGGGGGAGTTCTCCGCCAACTCGAAGATCTCGTCGTAGCTCTTCCCCTCCACGTCCGCCTCGATGCCGCCGAGAGAGCGAAGGTAGCCCCGCACCTTGACCGAGAACGGCTCGACGAGCTGCCTGCAGAAGGAGCCCACCGCCACCCGGGACACGGTCTCGCGGGCGCTGGCGCGCTCCAGGATGTTACGGATGTCCGAGTGGCCGTACTTCAAGATGCCGGTGAGGTCCGCGTGGCCCGGACGGGGCTTCTTGACCGGAATGGCCTGGCCGTCGTGCTCCGCGTACGGCGACATCTTCTTGGTCCAGTTCTTCCAGTCGCGGTTGTCGATGCCGAAGGTCACCGGCGAGCCCAGGGTCCTGCCCCACCGGAGCCCGGACCGTACCTGCACCTCATCCTTCTCGATGAGCATCCGGCCGCCACGGCCGTAACCCTGCTGCCGCCGCCAGAGATCGTGGTTGACCTTTTCGATGTCGATGTCGAACCCCGCGGGCACGCCCTCGATGATGGTCGTGAGGCACGGGCCGTGGGATTCTCCTGCGGTGAAATAGCGCAACATGTTCCACATCTTAGCCGAAATCCACGCCCCCGGCCAGCGTACCGGGTTCGGGCCGGATCGGATCCGTGTACTTGCGGTGTGAAGCGAGCAGGTCAGGACTTGACGCCGCACGGGCGTGAAGGCGGCGCGCCCAGCTTCGAACGGCCGCCTGATTGTTCGATTTGACGACGAGCGCGGCGGTCAGCGCTGACCGGCCGTTTCGAGCCTGAGGAGTGCGCGCTCAAGGGCGGCTTCCGCCGCCGCCAGCGCCTCTTCGTCCGCGTTGTCGCGGTCTTCGAGGGTGCGTTCGGCTCTTGCCCGGGCGGTCTCGGCCCGGGCGGCATCGATCTCGGCGGGAAACTCGGCGGCGTTGGCCAGTACGGTGACCACGTTGTCGAGCACCTCGGCGTAGCCGCCGGTCAGCGTGATGACGGAGTTGGAGCCGGACTTCTTGTAGCCGAGTTGGCCGATGTCCAGGGTGGTCATCAGCGCGGCGTGGTCGGGCAGGATACCGAGCTGGCCCAGGGGACCGGGCGCGGTCAACTCGTCCACCTGCTCTTCGAGCACCAGACGCACCGGAGTGACGACTCTCAGTGAAATGCTGCCGGCCATGACCTACTCGGCTGCGAGCCTTTGTCCCTTCTCGATGGCGCTCCCCATGGTGCCGACCATGTAGAAGGCCTGCTCCGGGAGGTCGTCGTGCTTGCCGTCGACGATGGCCTTGAAGCCCTCGATGGTGTCCTTGAGCTCGACGTACACGCCCGGCGTGCCGGTGAAGACTTCGGCGACGTGGAACGGCTGCGAGAGGAAGCGCTGCACCTTCCGGGCCCGGGACACGGTCAGCCGGTCCTCTTCGGAGAGCTCGTCCATGCCCAGGATGGCGATGATGTCCTGGAGGTCCTTGTAGCGCTGAAGGATCGCCTGTACCCGGCGCGCCACGTCGTAGTGCTCGTCGCCCACCACCCGGGGGTCGAGGATCCGGGAGGTCGAGTCCAGGGGATCCACCGCCGGGTAGATGCCGAGCTCGGCGATCTGCCGGGACAGGACCGTGGTGGCGTCCAGATGGGAGAACGTGGTGGCCGGCGCCGGGTCGGTGAGGTCGTCGGCCGGCACGTAGATGGCCTGCACCGAGGTGATGGAGCCCTTGTGCGTGGAGGTGATGCGCTCCTGCAGCTCGCCCAGGTCGGTGGACAGCGTGGGCTGGTAGCCCACCGCCGAGGGCATGCGGCCCAGCAGCGTGGAGACCTCCGAGTTGGCCTGGGTGAAACGGAAGATGTTGTCGATGAAGAGCAGGATGTCCAGCCCCTCCTCGTCCCGGAAGTACTCGGCCATGGTCAGGGCCGACAGCGCCACCCGGGCGCGGGCGCCCGGCGGCTCGTTCATCTGCCCGTAGACCAGCGTGGTCTTGTCGAGGACGCCCGATTCCTTCATCTCCAGCCAGAGGTCGTTGCCCTCGCGGGTGCGTTCGCCGACGCCGCCGAACACCGAGTAGCCGCCGTGCTTCATGGCCAGGTTGTTGATGAGCTCCATGAGGATGACGGTCTTGCCCACGCCGGCGCCGCCGAAGAGGCCGACCTTTCCGCCGCGGGCGTAGGGCGCCAGCAGGTCGACGACCTTGATGCCGGTCTCGAAGGCCTGGACCTGGGTTTCCTGGTCGACGAAGGGAGGCGCCTCGCGATGGATCGGAGAATGCTGATCGGCTTCGATGGGCGGGCCCTCGTCCACGGGCTCGCCCACCACGTTCAGGATACGGCCCAGGGTCTTCTCGCCCACGGGCACACTGATGCCGGCGCCGGTATCCATGGCGTTCTGGCCGCGGACGAGTCCCTCGGTGGAGTCCATGGCGATGCAGCGGACGGTGTTCTCGCCCAGGTGCTGCGCGACTTCCACCACCAGGTTCCACTCCCGGTCGTCGATGGCGCTGTTGGTGACCTTGATGGCGTTGTAGATCGCCGGCAAGTGCCCGTCGGAGAACTCCACGTCGATCACGGCGCCCAGGACCTGAGTAATCTTCCCCATCTTCATAGCGTTCTCGTCCTCCGATAACAGGAGTGTCATGGGCGGCTCCGAAAACCGCCTCGGTAAATCAACCTAGCGCCTCCGCCGTGGAGATCACTTCCAGCAGCTCCTTGGTAATGGCCGCCTGCCTCGCCCGGTTCATCTGAAGCGTGAGGTCGCTGATCAGGTCCGCGGCATTGGTGGTGGCGGATTCCATGGCCGTCATTCGTGCTCCGTGCTCGCCGGCGGTGGCCTCGAGCAACGCCTGGTAGACCTGCACCTCCACGTTCTTGGGCAACAGGTTGGAAAGCAGGTCGCCAATGCTGGGCTCGAGCAGGTACTCGGTCAGTTGCTGCTCCTCATCCATTTCCGAGGGCGCCACGGGGATGATCCGGGCGGCCGTGGGCACCTGGGACAGCGCCGAGCGGAACCGGCTGTAGACGATGTAGGCGGCGTCGGACTCGCCGTTCAGGAATCGCCCGATGAGCCGGCCGGCGGCCACGGAGGCGAGCTCGTCCGGCGTCGCATGCCATGTCACCGGACCGTCGTCCATGGCGTCCACCTCCCGGCGCCGAAAATACTCCGAGCCCTTGCGTCCGACGAAGCGGAAGGTGAGTTCCTTCTCCCGCTGATCGGCGCGAAAGTTCTCGGCCAGGCGGATTACGTTGCTGTTGTAGGCGCCGCACAGGCCGCGGTCGGTGGTGACCAGAAGCACGTCGATGCGCTTCTCCTCCCGCTCGATCAGCAGGGGGTGGCTGTCCTCGGACACCCGCGCGGAAAGGTTCGACAAGAGCTCGCGCATCTTCTCCGCGTACGGCCGTGCTTCCACCGCGGCGTCGTGGGCCCGGCGCAGCTTGGCCGCCGCCACCGCCTTCATCGCCTTGGTGATCTGCTGCGTGTTGCGGACCGAGGAGATCCGCTTCTTTATGTCCTTGATGGTGGCCACTTACGCTTCAAACTGTTGGTTGAATTCCTTCAGCACCGTCTCCACCTGCCCCTTGATGTCATCGTCGATCTGGCGCTTCTCCGCGATGGCCGGGAACAGGTCCGGGTGTTTCGCTTCCGCGAACTCGAACAGCTCGTTCTGGTATCGTTGCAGGTCCTCGGGGGCGACCTGGTCGACGAAGCCGTTGGTGCCGGCGTAGATGATGAACACCTGCTTCTCCACCGGCATGGGCTGATACTGCCCCTGCTTGAGGATCTCCACCAGCCGGCTGCCGCGGGCGATCTGCCGCTGGGTGGCCACGTCGAGGTCCGACCCGAACTGGGCGAAGGCCGCCATCTCGCGGTACTGGGCAAGGTCCAGCCGAAGCCCGCCGGCCACCTGCTTCATGGCCCGGATCTGCGCATTGCCGCCGACACGGGACACCGACAGGCCGACGTTGATGGCCGGACGGACGCCCGAGTAGAAGAGGTCCGTCTCCAGATAGATCTGGCCGTCGGTGATGGAGATGACGTTGGTGGGGACGTAGGCGGAGACGTCGCCCGCCTGGGTTTCGATGATCGGCAACGCCGTCAGCGAGCCGCCGCCGTTGTCGTCGCTCATCTTGGCCGCGCGCTCCAGCAGCCGTGAATGCAGGTAGAAGACGTCGCCCGGAAAGGCTTCGCGGCCCGGCGGGCGCCGCAGCAGCAGCGAGAGCTGGCGGTAGGCCACCGCGTGCTTCGAGAGGTCGTCGTAGATGACCAGCGCGTGGCCGCCGTTGTCCCGGATGTGCTCGCCCATGGTGCAGCCGCTGTAGGGAGCGATGTACTGGAGCGGAGCCGACTCCGAGGCGGTGGCCGCCACCACGATGGTGTACTCCATGGCGCCGTACTGCCTGAGCTGGTCCACCACCTGGGCCACGGTGGAGCGCTTCTGGCCCACCGCCACGTAGATGCAGGTGACGTCGCCGCCCTTCTGGTTGATGATGGTGTCCAGGCAGACCGCGGTCTTGCCGGTCTGGCGGTCGCCGATGATGAGCTCCCGCTGGCCCCTCCCGATGGGGATCATGGAGTCGATGGCCTTGAGCCCGGTCTGGAGCGGCTGCGTCACCGGCTGCCGCGCGACGATGCCCGGAGCCTTGAGCTCGATGCGGCGCCGTTCCGTGGTCTCGATGGGGCCCCGGCCGTCGAGGGGCTCTCCGAGCGGCGAAACCACCCGGCCCTTGAGCGCGTCGCCGACGGGGACCTCGACGATGCGGCCGGTGCGGTTGACCCGGTCGCCCTCCTTGATGAGGTGCGACTCGCCGAACAGCGCCGCGCCGACGTTGTCCTCCTCCAGGTTCAGCGCCATGCCGAAGACGTTGTTGGGAAACTCCAGGAGTTCTCCGGCCGCGGCGTTGTCCAAGCCGAAGATGCGGGCGATGCCGTCGCCGGTGGACAAGACGGTGCCGACCTCCTCGACCTTGACGCCCTTGTCGTAGTCTTCGATCTGCTTCTTGATGATGCTGGTAATTTCGGCGGTGCCGATTTCCATGGCTCGCTCCTGAACTGGTGTACTGTCTCCGCGATACGGGCGGGCTGGAAACCCGCCCCTCCATGCGTGCTCTCTCCGTCACGCGCGCTCGCTCGCTCGAACCCCGACCTCGCGGGTCCCCGCGCTAGTAGGTCCGTTCGATGTTCTTCCTGAGACTCGATAGCTGCGTCCGCACGCTCCCGTCGTAGACCTTGCCGCCCACCTCTACGATGATGCCGCCGATGATTCCCGAGTCCACTTCTTCCGTGAGAAGGGCGGTCTTGCCGGTCATTTCGCCGACCACCGCCGCCAGACTGATTCGCTGATCTTCGCCGAGGGCCTGCGGCACGACGACCGTGGCGTTCACCCGGCCCGCCGAATCGTCCAGCAACCTGTGGTAGTGGCGCGCGATGGAGGGCAGCCCGTCCAGGCGGTCCCGTGTGACCAACAGCGAAAGGAAGTTGGTGGTCAGGTCCGAGAGGCCCAAGCGTCCGGCCAACTCCACCACGATATTCTTGCGGCGGTCCTGGTCGAAAGCAGGGTTGCCCAATACCTTCTTGAGGTCGGGGTCCCCGTACACGTCGAGAAACCCGTCGAGCTCGGCCCCGACGGCCTCCTCCCGGCCGGCGGCGAGCTCGAAAACGGCTCTTGCGTAACGGCGGCTCAGTTTTCCTTCGATCATCGGTTATGAACCCGGTTTTCCTGGCCTGATCGGCACGGCTTCGCGTTCCCAACAGGGACCCGCACCGGCGTCAGAGTTCCTGTATCTGCCCCGAGAAACTCTCCACCATGCGCGCCTGGTCGGCCGCCGCCATGTGCTGCCGGATCACCCGTTCCGCGGCGGCCTCCGCCAGCAGCGCCATCTCTCCGCGAATCTGCTGCCGCGCCATTTTGACCTCCTGTTCGGCCAGGAAATCAGCGTCGGCCTTGAGCTTCGCGGCCGACTCTTCCGCGGCGGCGACGATCCGTTCCCGTTCACGCTCGCCCTCGGCCCTCAACTCCATCCGGATCCGTTCGCATTCATCGTCGAGGACTTCCAGCAATTCCCGATACTTGCGGACGTAACCCTCAGCGTCGCCCTTGGCCTGCTGTGCCGTCGCCACGGATTCGACGAGTCCCTGGCGACGCTGCTCAAGGTGCTGCTTTATCAGCGGAAGGCCATAGCGCTTGACCAGGAAGGCAAAGATCAGGAAGTTGACCAAGGGAAAGATCAACTCCGTGATGGAGGGGACGTGGCCCTCGCCAGCGGTTGCGGCCCATGCCGCAGGGACCAGCATGTCGGTCAAAAAGGTCATGACAGCTTCCGGCCCAGGACCTTCTCCGCCATTTCCTCCGCCAGCGCATCGGCGTTGGCCGAGGCGACGCGGCGCGCCGCGTCCAGTTCCTTCTGGACCTCTTCGCGAATCTCCTGGATCTTCTGGGCGGCGGCGTCACGCCCTTGGGAGAGAATAGCGTTGCGGGCTCTGAACGCCTCCTCCCGGATCTCGCCCTTGATGGCTTCTCCCTCGGCCCTCGCCTTGGCGATGGCGGCGTCGTACCGCTCCTGCAGCTCTTTCCCCTCCTCGACCAAGGAGCGGGCTTCCGCGTGGGCGCCGTCGGTCCTGCGCTCCCGTTCCGCCATCAAACGTCCCACGGGCCCGAACAGCACCCGGCGGAGAATGCTCCAGAGGATCAGGAACAGGACAACTTGGGCCACCAAGGAATAGTCTATGCTGATCATGCTTCGCGTTCGGTGTTGATGACGCCGGACTCGGACGGAGCCCCGGTCATCGAAGATTCGGAGATGGGGTGAACCGAGATGTCGTCAGTTGGCTTCTATAAGTTTTTCCTTCCCGGTTTGGCCGGTTACGTCTCGCCGTGATCGCGCTTCGACGTCCCGACAAAGGAAAACTTTTGAAAATCTGCCCGGTTACACGGATTCGCGACCCTGTACGGCCACGCCTGAAGGGGCTCTGCTTGCAGTCCGAGGATAGGCAACCTCTTTCAACTGCAACCACGGACAGGTCTATAGCACTCACATCTGTGCTTGTCAAAGAGACAACCACCTTGTGGTTTACCGAGGGACACCCTGCGAGCCGCCGCTACCCTGTCCCATCATCATGCTCGTAATCCGGTCCAGGTCGTCCTGCGAATAGTACTCGATTTCCAGCTTCCCCTTGTCGCCGCCGGCCCGCTGCGTGAGGCGGACCCGGGTGCCCAGGCGGCGCTGCAGTGTTTCGATAAGGTGGGCCAGATCGGGGTCCGGACGGCGGTCGCTGCTGGTCCGCCTGGGGGTGTTCAGCCGTTTCACGAGGGCCTCGGTGTCGCGGGTGGACAGCTCCCTGGCCATCACCTCGCGCGCGGCGGCCGCCATCATCGACCGGTCCTTCAGTCCGAGCAGCGCCCGGGCCTGCCCGGCAGCCAACTCGCCGCGGGAGACATGCTCCTTGATCGGGTCGGGCAGGGACAGGAGCCTCAGCGAGTTGGCCACCGCGGACCGGCTCCTGCCGACCCTTTCCGCCACCTGTTCCTGGGTCAGGTTGAACTGCTCCTGCAACTCGGCGAAGGCCGCCGCTTCCTCGACGGGATTCAGATCCTCACGCTGGAGGTTCTCGATCAGGGCCAGCAGCAGCGAGCTCGGATCTGCTGTTTCATGAATGATAATCGGCACTTCCGAAAGCCCCAGCCTTTGCGCGGCACGCAAGCGACGCTCGCCCGCGATGAGTTCGTAGCCGCCGGCCGTGGCCCGGACCACTAGCGGCTGCAGCATGCCGCTCGCCTCGATGGAACTCGCCAGCTCGTCTATCTTCGCGTCGTCGAAGATCCGCCGCGGCTGGTTCGGATTCGGGACGATCAACGATGGGGCGACCGCCGTCGGGGAAGCCTCCGGGTCGGTATCCTGGACGACCGGCTCCTTGCCCGGCAGGAGGGCATCGAGACCGCGTCCCAGTCTATTCTTCTGCATGACTCCGCTCCTTTTGGCCCATCAATTCAGCGGCGAGGCTCAGGTAGCTCTGTGCCCCGGTCGAGCGGGCATCGTAGAGCAGTGCCGGCCTGCCATGGCTGGGACTCTCGCTAAGACGAACATTTCGCGGGATAACCGTGCGGAAGACACCGTCGGGGAAATGGTTGCGGACATCCTCCGCGACCTGGGCCGAGAGGTTGCTCCGGCCGTCGTACATGCAAAGAAGCACGCCCTCGAACTCCAGATGCTGGTTGTAGGATGCCTGGACTCGGTTCATGGTGTCGAGGACCGCGCTCAAGCCCTCAAGGGCGTAATACTCGCACTGCAGGGGGACCAGCAGCGAATCCGCCGCCGCCAGCGCATTGAGCGTGAGCAGGCCCAGGGACGGTGGACAATCCAGCAGAATGTAGTCGAAACGGTACTTGACGCTTTCCAGGGCTTGCCTCAACCGTCCAATGCGGTTCTCCATGTCAATCAACTGGAGTTCCGCGCTCACCAGGTCCCGGTTGGCGGGCAACAGGGACAGCGAAGGCATTTCCGTAGCGCAGAGCGCCTCGGTGACGAAGCAATTCTCAAGCATCACGTCGTAGACGCTCTTGTTGAGAGACCGGGGATCGACCCCGAAGCCCGTGGTGCTGTTTCCCTGCGGGTCCAGATCCACGAGCAGCGTCCTCTTCGTGGCGACAGCCAGGGATGCGCCGAGGTTCACCGCCGTGGTGGTCTTTCCGACGCCGCCCTTCTGATTGGCTATGGCGATTATCTTTCCCAAAACTCGTTATATTTCAGTATGTTATTAACTTGACAGCATTCTGATTTGTAACACGCCAGGGCTCGAAAAGGAAGCGCGGTGTTTCACGTGAAACATCGACACGGCGCCGAATCAGGCGTAATCACTTCTCTCAACATTGCTCCGACGTGGAGGACTTTTGGAACGTGAGCACTGTCCGGCGCTCACCACCGAAGGGCAACTCGAAACGGATGCTTCTCTCCGCCGAGAGGCCACAGTCGGGCAGGTGTGATCGGACCTCATCCAGGACCGCGTTCCCCTTGGGCCCTTGCATGAGAACGGCTATGCCTCCGGGGACAAGGAGGTCTCCGCTGACCCTGAGGAACCCGCGAAGGTCCGAGAATCCACGGGTAATGGTTTCCGTCATTTCCGGCAGTTTCCGATCGCGCAGGTTCTCGATGCGGTTCTCGATCACGTGGACGCCCGTCAGCTTCAGTTCACGCGCGACTTGCCTCAGGAAGTTCGCCCGCTTCCGGCGCGGCTCCAGAAGATACACGGGTTTGTCCGGAAGCGCGAGCTTGATGGGAATGCCAGGGAAACCCGCCCCGCTGCCGACGTCCAACAGGTTGCCGGCAGGACTCAACAACCGGACGACGGAAAGGGAGTCTATGAAGTGGAGCCGTACTACGCTCTCTTCTTCACGGATGGCAGTGAGGTTGAGCCGCGCGCTCCAGAACGAAAGCAGGGAAAGGTAGCAAGCGAACGCCCCGGTTTGAAGCGGTGACAGTTCGACATCAAAAGACCTTGCGCCCGAGATCAGTAGTCGCTCGTTGTTTGCTGGGTCTGTGACGGGCACGAGTCCTGGGCCAGCCTCTCGCCGTCAGCCGGCCTTCTGCTTGTACAGGTAGAGCGAGAGCACGGAGATGGCCGCAGGCGTCACGCCGGAGATCCGGTAGGCCTGTCCCAGGGAACGGGGGCGAACGTGAGACAGCTTTTCCTTGATCTCGCGGGAGAGTCCGTTGACTTGCCCGTAGTCCAGGTCATCCGGAAGGGTGACGTTTTCCATCTTCTGGAACCGCTTGAGACCCTGAGCCTGCCGATCCACGTAACCGCTGTACTTTATTGATACTTCCACCTGAAGCGCCACATCCGAGGGCACCCCTTCGAGCTCAGGACCGAAGGACGTCAGGTCCGCGAAGGTAATCTCCGGACGGCGAAGCAGTTGCGCCAAGGTCGTGATGTTTCGGATGGGCGCCGTTTCGAGCGCTTGGAGCTGGGCCTGGACCGGCCGGGACGGATGGATACGGGCGGTCTCGAGTCGATGCGTCAATTCGGTGATCTGTTCCTGTTTCCGTGCGGTTCGCCCATGGGACTCCGGAGTGGCGAGCCCGATACGGTGGCCCAGCTCGGTAAGGCGCAGGTCGGCGTTGTCCTCACGCAGCAGCAACCGGTACTCGGCGCGGGAAGTGAACATCCGGTAGGGCTCGCCGTCGGTACCCTTGGTGACCAGGTCGTCGATGAGCACGCCGATGTAGGCTTGGTCACGGGAAAGAATCAACGGCTCCTGGCCCCGGAGGCTGAGACAGGCGTTGACGGCCGCCATCAAGCCTTGGCTGGCTGCCTCCTCGTATCCAGTGGTCCCGTTGATCTGCCCCGCAAGGTAGAGACCCCTGATAGCCTTGGTCTCCAGGGACGGTTTCAGTTGGGTGGGCTCCACGTAGTCGTACTCGATGGCATAGCCCGGCCGCATGATCTCGGCCTCCTCCAGACCTTCGATGCTGTGGACCATGTCCACCTGCACGTCGAGCGGAAGGCTCGTGGAGATGCCGTTGGGGTAGACCTCCACCGTGTCGTAACCCTCGGGCTCGAGAAAGATCTGGTGCCTCTCTTTTTCGGCGAAACGCACCACCTTGTCTTCGATGGAGGGGCAGTAACGGGGTCCGCGACTCTTGATGACCCCGGAATACATGGGCGAGCGGTGGATGGCCGCCCGGATGATGTCGTGAGTGTTGGGGTTCGTGTACGTGATGTGACAGGGAATCTGCGGCTGCTCGATCCTCTCCGTTCCGAAGGAGAACGGCGCCGGCGTCTCATCGCCGTACTGGACGGAAAGTCTCGAATAATCAATGGTATGGGCGTTCAACCGCGGACACGTCCCGGTCTTCAGCCGTCCCAGCCGCAGGCCCAGCGCACTCAACGACCCGCTCAGGCCCTGGGCGGCGAAGTCCCCGGCGCGGCCGGCCGAGTAATTGCGGTCGCCTACGTGGATCAAACCCTGAAGGAAGGTCCCGGTGGTCAAGATGGTCCTTCTTGCTTCGAAGACCTCGCCCATCTGCGATTCGACGCCCGTGACGTGGCCATCCCGGCACAAGAGTGTCTCGACACTGGCCTGTTTGAGAGTCAGATTCTCGCAGTTCTCCACCACGCGCTTCATGCGCTGGCGGTAAAGAGCCTTGTCGGCCTGCGCCCGCGAGGCCCTGACGGCCGGCCCCTTCTTGGTATTCAGCATGCGAATCTGGATGCCGGTTTCGTCAATGGCCCGGGCCATTTCACCCCCGAGGGCATCGATCTCCTTGACGAGGTGACCTTTACCGATGCCGCCGATGGCGGGATTGCACGACATCTGCCCGATATGGTCGAGGTTGAGAGTCAACATCAAAGTGTCGAAGCCCATGCGAGCGGCCGCCAGAGAAGCTTCGATGCCCGCATGTCCGGCGCCGACCACAATGACGTCGTAAACCTTGCCCTTTGCCTTATCCGATTGTTTCACGTGAAACATCCTTCGCGGACTTCCCGATCATCACTCCAATACTGCCAAACGATTGTGCCAAATTTCCTGACGAACTTCCACGCGACGTAGCACAAAGACTGTCCCCGGGCGCCTGGTTGACTCCATACCGGACCAACGCGCCGCCCGGGCGCGGGCGGGTTTGAAGCCCACCCGGGCACCTTTGTCTTCTACAGAACAGCCGCGTTCTACTTGCCGATGCAAAACTGCGAGAAGATACGGTCGAGAACGTCGTCATTGGTGACGGTGCCAATGATCTCTTCGAGACTGTCACGAGCCTCCTGCAAATCCACCGCGACAATATCGGGCGGCAACCCGTCGTCCATCGCTCGATGGACCTCCACCAGGCTGTCCCGTGCACGGTCCAGCGCTGCCTTGTGTCGAACATTGGTTATGACGATTTCAGGCTCTTCCGCGGAATCCAGAAAACAATCATGCAAGGCGGTCCGCAACTCATCGAGCCCCTGGTTGGTAAGCGCCGACACCTCCATCTGCCGCAGACGTGGTAACAACCCCGACACCGCCGCCCGGTCGATCCTCTGCTGCAGGTCGATCTTGTTGATGACGACAAGGCCCGGACTCTCGCGCAACCTCTCCATTACCTTCCTGTCTTCGCCGGTAAGCGGCGACGATCCGTCCAGCACCAGCAGACATCCCTGGCTCTCCGCAAGCCTTCGGAGGGTCACATCAATGCCGATCTGCTCGACACCTTCGGTGTTCTCCCTGAGACCCGCGGTGTCCCACAGGACCACCGGAAGCCCCTTGAGATTCACCGTCTCCTCGATGAAATCCCGAGTCGTTCCGGGGGTGTCGGTGACAATGGCCCGATCTACCCCAAGCAGCGCATTCATCAGACTCGACTTGCCGACATTCGGCCGTCCGACGATGCACACCCGGACGCCTTCGCGAATCAGTCGACCCCACTCGTAGCTGTCGATGAGAGCCGACATCCTGTCCACGACTCCGGTCACCTTCCGGACCAGCTCCGCGCGCTGGAGCAACTCGATCTCTTCCTCCGGGAAGTCGATGGCAGCCTCCACTTGCACCAACGTGTCCACCAGTCGTTCCCTGAGGTCCTGGACCTCCTGCGAAAGGCCACCCTCCATCTGATCCAAGGCGACATCCGCGGCCTTGTCCGTGCGTGAGCGGATGAGGTCCAAGACCGCCTCGGCCTGGGTTAAATCCAAACGTCCGTTCAAAAATGCCCTTTTGGTAAATTCTCCTGGTTCCGCATGCCGTGCCCCTTGCGCCAGCACCAAACCCAGCACCTGGCGGACCACATGGGGGCCCCCATGGCAATGGATCTCGACGGTGTCTTCACCCGTGTAGCTCTTCGGCTGCTGAAGGAATACAAACATGACCTCGTCCACGACAGACCCGCGAGCCGGATCACGCACCCTCCCGTAATACAATCGGTGCGACTCCCAGCCATCATCCTTGCGTCCGAGGATCCCGCTGCCGATGCGTCGTGCATCCGGGCCGCTCAGGCGTACCACGGCCACGCCTCCCTCGCCGGGAGGCGTGGCCACCGCCGCTATGGTATCTGACTGGTACATGATCGGTTCTTCAGTTTCTCCATGCCCGCAACATTATACCCCATCCGTCGCCGACCTGCGTGCCGATGGAGCGTTGGGCCACCGCCCGTCCAGAACGCCGTCCCACCACCCCCGCCCGTTATTCGCCTCTCCTGAAAAACTGTGTTAGATACCATCGTTGGAACGTCATGATCCAAACTACCGACGACCTCAGAATCGAGAATCTCCGTCCCTTGGTCCCTCCGATGATTGTCGTGGACGAAGAACTGCCGATTACCGAACAGGCCACGTCGACGGTGACTGCCGCCCGTCGCGCCATAACCGATATCATCAACGGCCGGGACCAACGACTCCTGGTCATCGCCGGCCCGTGCTCCATTCACGACCCGAAAGCCGCGCTTGAGTACGCCGGCCGGTTGAAGCGGGAGTCCGACCGCCTCGCCGACGACCTGCTCGTCATCATGCGTGTCTACTTCGAGAAACCCCGCACGACCGTGGGGTGGAAGGGCCTCATCAACGACCCGGACCTCGACGGCAGCTTCAACATCCACCAGGGGCTGCGGATCGCCCGGGGCCTGCTGCTCGATCTGGCGAACATGGGACTGGCGACGGGTTCGGAGTTCCTCGACACCATCACGCCGCAATTCACCGCCGACCTGATATCATGGGGCGCCATCGGCGCGCGCACGGCGGAAAGCCAAGTGCACCGCGAACTCGCTTCCGGGTTGTCCATGCCGGTGGGCTTCAAGAACGGCACCGGCGGTTCCATACAGATCGCCATCGATGGAGTGCGCGCCGCGTGCCACCCGCACCACTTCCTCGGGGTTACCAGCCAGGGAATCGCCGCCATCATCTCCACGTCGGGGAACGAGAGCTGCCACGTCATCCTGCGAGGCTCCAACAACGGCGCCAACTTCGACCAGGGCGTGGTTGACGACACCGCCCAAAAGCTGCGCGACGCCGAACTTCCACACCGCGTGCTCATCGACTGCAGCCACGGCAACAGCCAAAAGGACTACCTGCGGCAGCCCCAGGTCTGCGCCGATGTATGCGAGCAGGTTGCCGCCGGTTCCGACAGCATCTGCGGCGTCATGATGGAGAGCCACCTCGTGGCCGGCCGCCAGGACATCAAGCCCGACACCCCGCTCACCTACGGCCAGAGCGTCACCGACGCCTGCATCGACTGGGAAACCACCGTGCCGATGCTCGAGGACCTGGCCCGGGCCGCGGCCATGCGGCGGTCCTGAACGGTCCGACCCGGGCGTTGCGCCCTAGTGTCCTGTCCCACGTAGTTCTTTACCAATCTGCCGGTCTGTCTTGTGGCCGGCTCATTGCTCCTGCCCGCGCGTTTCCGGACGACGCCTCGAACACCGCGACGGCCCGGGTCCGAACGTCCGAGGTGCCGACGCGACCTGCCGGCGCAGGGAGTTCCTGGGCGCCGACCTGCCGCAAAATTACGTGGGACAGGACACTATAGCTCCACGGCGCGCCCTTGCGCCGACGACGCCGCGATGGCGTCGATGAGCCGGTGCAAGTCCACGGCGGTGTTGAAATCGGGTTCGCAGCCGGTGCCGTTGCGGATGGCGCCGGCAAATCTCACGTACATTTCGCCGACGTTCCTGGGCTCCTTCTCCGGCGTTTCCGCCGGCGCGGTCACGTACTCGGCCGGCACCTCCAGCTCCTCGAGGCCGGACCCGCCGGCCTTGACTCCCTGAAGACGTACGGCCAGGAGTTGCGGGGTGTTGCCGGAGGAGGCCACCAGCGTGCCCTCCCGGCCGTAGATCTCCATGCGGTAGCCGGCCGCGCTCCAGGGTACGGCGGCCACGTAGACCGAGGCCACGGCACCGTTGGCCAACCGCCCGCTCACGAGCACGTTGTCCGGGGCGTCGACGTCGACGTAGCGCTGCGTGTCGGTCTCGAACCACTGGCGCGCCTGGGTGCTCACCACGGCGGAAACGGAGCTGAAATCGCCCACGATGAAGCGCAGCGCATCGATGGTATGACCGCCCGGGATATTCAAGGTGCTGGCGCCCAAGGAACCGTCCCTCTGCCAAGTCCGGTCCGAGGGCCGTTCCAGCACGCCGCCCCGCGCCACGCTCACGTGGCACGCCATGACCTCGCCCACGTAGCCGTCCGCCACCAGGTCCCTGGCATACCGGATCGAGGGGTTCGCCCGGGCCTGCAAGCCAACCATGTGCCGGAGCCCCTTGGCCTCGGCGAGATCACGCATCGCCACGGCCTCCGCGCCGGTCTTTCCCAGAGGCCACTCCGTGAACACGTGCTTGCCGGCGTTGAGCGCGTCCATCGTCACGTGATAGTGGTTCGGCACCACCAACACCACCGCCACCGCCTCGATATCGGGACAGGCCAGCAGTTCGCGGTAGTCATGGAACGCCATCCTTGCACCGTACTTCTCAGCCGACGCCTCGGCGCTCTCCTTGCGCGTGGTGCACACCGCCGTCAACTCCACGTCGCGGCTTGCGACAATGGCGGGAAGGTGCGCCCTGGGACCCCATCCACGGGTAGGATTCGCGCCGATGACGCCCAACCTTATCTTTTCGGCCATTATTTTCCTTTCAGCGTTAAAACAAGGAGTTATGAACTATTACCATAGTCCAAGAACCGGCCCCTAAGGTTCCAGAAGGGGCCCCAGCCCCTCCCAGTCGGTCACCGGCGCCGCACAGGTGAAATTGCGGCAGACGTAGACCGTCGCCTTGCCGTCGATCTGCGATTTCCCCTCCAGCAGCGGGGAGATCTCGGCCAGGCGGGCATCCGGGCTGACCCACCGGAGCGTCTTGTTGGGCAGATAGCTGTCCTGTACCTGCCGCGCGATCACGTGCGCATCCGGGTCGTCCCTTCCCGCCACCATGACGATCTCCGCCGGCATCGAAAGATGGAAGTCCAGGGCCGCCAGCATGTGGGCCAGGCCGAACGGCTCCTTGGCCATGGCGTCATAGTGAAGACGCAGGGTCTTCTCCGCGCGCTCCACCAGATCCTGCTCTCCGGTGTAGTGGTGGAGCCGTAGCAACACCAGCGCCGCCACCGCGTTGCCCGACGGAATGGAGCTGTCGAACCCAGGCTTGGTGCGGCTGATGAGCTGCTCGTGGGACTTGCCCGTATAGAAGAACCCGCCGTTCTCTTCGTCCCAGAACTCCTCCACCATGGTCCGGGCCAGGGCCTTGGACCGGTCCAGCAACCCATCCTCGAAGGTCGCTTCGAACAGGTCCAGCAGCCCCGCGATGAGAAACGCATAGTCGTCGAGATAGCCCAACAGTTTGGCCTGCCCGTCTTTGTAGGTGTGGAGCAGCAGACCGTTTTCGAACATGCGGGTGAAGATGAAATCGACGGTCCTCGTACCCGCCTCCCGGATCCGCGCATCGCCGGTGATGGCATATCCCGCGGCAACGCCCGACAGCATCAGACCGTTCCAGGACGTGATGACCTTTTCGTCCCGGAAGGGCTTGACCCGCTTCTCCCGCTCCGTGAAAAGACGCGCCCGGGACTCGGCCAGAACGGCCTCGATCTGCTGCTCGTCCTTGTTGAAATACCTGGCGGCCTGCTCGACGGTGAGGATGGGATGCAGGATGTTGTTTCCCTCGAAGTTGCCCAGGTCCGTGACGTCGTAGAACCGGCAGAAGATGTCACCGCGCTCCTTGCCGAGCACGTTGTGAACTTCCTCGGGCGTCCACACGAAGAACTTGCCTTCCTCGCCCTCGCTGTCCGCGTCCTGGGCGGAGTAGAACCCGCCCTCGGGCTGGATCATCTCCCGCAACACGTATTCCAGGGTCTCCTCGACGATGCGCTTGAAGAAGCCGTCCTTGGTGATCCGGTACGCCTCGGCGTAGACCTGCGCGAGCTGGCCGTTGTCGTAGAGCATCTTCTCGAAGTGGGGCACGAGCCACTTCTCATCCACGGAGTACCGGTGGAAGCCGCCGCCGAGTTGGTCGTACATCCCCCCCTCGGCGATTTTCCGGAGCGTCTCGGCGATCATCTCCAGGTACCGCCCGTTTCCCGACAGCCGGTACGACCGCAGGAAGAGGTTGTAGACCCCGGCGTTGGGGAACTTGGGCGCCCGGCCGAAGCCGCCGTGGGCGGCGTCGTAGGCCGGGGTCAGGCCTTCGGCCCCACGGGTGACGACCTCCACGGCCAACTCGTTGCCGGTCTCGCTCAGCACGCTCATGCGATCCAGCGCCGCCACGATCTGGTCGACGTTCTTGGCCACGTCCTGCGGCTTGTTCCGGTAGGCCTCCAGCACCGCCTGCAGCACCCGGGGGAAGCCCGGCATGCCCTGCCGGTCCTCGGGCGGGTAGTAGGTGCCGCCGAAGAACGGCTTGCCCTCGGGGGTGAGGAACACGGTCATGGGCCAGCCGCCCCTCCGGGTCAGCATCTGCACGGCGTTCATGTAGATCTCGTCCAGATCCGGACGCTCCTCCCGGTCCACCTTGATGCTCACGTAGTTCTCGTTCATCAGCGCGGCGATGGCCTCGTTCTCGAACGACTCGTGTTCCATCACGTGGCACCAGTGGCAGGCCGAGTAGCCGATGCTCAGGAGGATAGGCTTGTCCTCGGCCCGGGCCTTGGCAAAGGCATCCTCCCCCCAGGGAAACCAGTCCACCGGATTGCCGGCGTGCTGCAGCAGATACGGGCTTGTCTCGTT
Organism: uncultured Binatia bacterium (SeqCode); assembly: GCA_965215605.1. Taxonomy (GTDB): domain Bacteria; phylum Desulfobacterota; class Binatia; order UBA9968; family JAJDTQ01; genus JAJDTQ01. Next base: position 1,661,754 of record OZ244070.1, read on the forward strand.
GGCCAGGCGGTTCATCGACAGATTCTCCTGTTGCGCTGCTCCGAGTTCAGTATTTCCGGATCACGGCCACCACCACCCCCCGGATCTCCACGTCTTCCTCCGCGGCCACCGTGGGGACGAGCCGCTCGTCGGCGGGCTGCAGCAGCACGCTCCCACCCTGGTGGTGGAGCCGCTTGACCGTGGCGTCGCCCCGGACCAAAGCCACCACCGTGTCGCCCTCCCGCGCCACGGGCGCCGCCTGGACCAGGATGACGTCGCCGTCGCCGATCTGCTCCCCGATCAGGGTTTCCCCCCGGACGCGCAGCGCGAATATGCCCGGGCTCCGCGCCAGATCCCTGGGCGCGCCGGGGATGTCTGCCACCTCCACCGGCTCGAAGACCTGTCCCTGCCGCCTCCCGACGGTCATCAAACCAGCTTAGCAGCCCTGGGAATCCATGGCACCTTTGGCGGCGTCGACCATGCCCTGGGCCTTCACGGCGTTGGCGTCCCCGGCACCGTAGAACTTCCCGAGGTAGGCCGCCACCTTGCGCAACACCTCGTAATGGGCCTCGGCGCACGCGCTTCGGGCCTCCGCTGAAAGCTCGTCGAACTCCCGCTCGATATTGCCCAGCCAGCCCGGCAGATACTCGGTCTCGATGTCCGTGCCGGTATAGAGGTATCCCTCCAGAGAGCCCGCCCTGGCCGCCAGGCCGTAGACTCGCTTGACGTCGGATGCATCCATGATCGCGTCCTCCCTTTCGTCGCCCGTCCGTGAGCGACTTTAACGCACCTGCGTTTACGGCGTCTCCGGGGGACGGTTCTTCTGATATTTCCTGACCGCCGCGTTGTGCTCCCGGAGGCTCTCGGAGAAGTAGTGGCTGCCGTCGTTCCTGGACACGAAATACAGGTAGTCGACTTCCGCCGGATGGAGCGCCGCCTTCAACGCGACCAGACCGGGGTTGGCGATGGGACCCGGGGGCAACCCCCGGATCCTGTAGGTGTTGTAGGGACCCGGGCTCCGGAGATCCCCGCGCGTCAGGTTGCCGTTGAAGTCTTCCAAGCCGTAGATCACCGTCGGATCGCTCTGAAGCCGCATGCCCCGCTTCAAGCGGTTGTGGAACACCGCGGACACCAGCGGCATCTCCGCGCCCGGGCCGCCTTCCTTCTCGATGATGGACGCCAGCGTCACCAGTTGGTGGCGGGTCAGGCCCAGCTCCTTCGCCCGCGCTTCCAGTTCGGGGGTGAACCTGTCCCTGAACTCGGCGAACATCGTCCTGACGATCTCTTCTTCCATGGCCAGCGCGCGGAAGAAATAGGTGGTGGGGAAAAGATAGCCTTCCATGCTGCCCGCCCCCAGGGAGTCGAGAAGGGACGGATCGGCGATGGCCGCCGCGAACTTCTCCGGCGTCACCAGCCCCTTGCTCTCGAGCAACCGGCCGATCTGGCGCAGCGTGAAGCCCTCGGGAATCGTGACCTTGTGGATGACGGTCCTGCCACGGACGAGTCCGTCGAGCACCGACCGGGGCGAGACGGCCCCCTCGAAGCGGTAGAGGCCGCGATGCACTCTGGTATCGAGTCCGCGCAACCGAGCCCACAACGCGAAGAGCCGGGGCTGCGAGACAACCCCTTTCTCACCGAGTTGGCGGGCCGCCGCCGCAAACGTGTCGCCGCGCCGAATCTCGATCTCCGCAACCGACGAATGGCCGTGGTAGGGGGTCAGGAGGAAGGCGGCCATGTACCCGAGGGCGGTGAGGGCGGCGAGCAGGAACAAAGCGCCGGCAACCAGAAGGCCTCGACGACCGGAAAGCAGGGACTCGATCACCTTCAGTTGTCGGTTACGTTCACCTTCATCCATCCTTCAATCTGCTTCAGAAAGCCTGCGAATGGATCCTTCTTGGGCGAATCCGCAAAGTAGGCCTTGTGCATGTAATCCAGCGCCCCGGACAGGTACTCGAACTTTTCCGAGAGTTCCTGGTAGAGCAGGAATCCGGTGCGGTAGAGGGACAGGTCCACCTCGGACACCTTCCAGTAGGATCGGCTGCCCTCCTGAAGGTAGTAGTCCAGGTAGCCTCCCCGCTCCACGTGGGACCTGAAGACCCCGCTCATGAACAACGTATAGTCTCCCAAGTACTTCCGCATCCGCCGCTCCTGCATGAGCGGGTTCTCACCGGAAACCGTCGTTTCGTCCGCCGCCAGCATCTCCACCACGCTGTCGAGTCTCTGGTTCCTGCGGGAGCGGACGCGATACAGCCGGTCGCTGCGGGCGAACTCCGTCAGGACGTCCGCCACGTAGCCCGTCACCTCCGCGTCCCGGATCCCCAGCTCGCCGAAGCATCGCTGCGTCAGATTGAGGAAGAACCCCTGCAATCGATCTTTCGAAGTCATCTTTGTCATGGCATCACCCGTGGCCGGGTATGCCATCAAGAAACGGCGGGGATGTCAAACTGAATTTCTTCGGGTTGACCCTGCCGTGCATGGCTCGTAACCTGCGGAGGTCCGGTTCGGTGGCGCGCGCATGAAGATCCACAAGGCACTGACCATCGCCGGCTCCGATTCGGGAGCTGGCGCCGGCCTTCAGGCCGACCTCAAGACTTTCGCGGCGCTGGGAGTATACGGCACGTCGGTGGTCACGGCCATCACCGCCCAGAACACCATGGGCGTGACGCGGGTGCTGGAAACGCCGGCAGCCATGGTCGCCGCCCAGATCGACGCCGTCATGGACGACATCGGCGCCGACGCGGTGAAGACCGGCATGCTCGCCAATGCCCGCATCATCCGGACCGTGGCCGACAAGATCCGGCAGCACGGTGTCCAGCGCCTGGTGGTGGACCCGGTGATGGTGGCCAAGGGCGGCCACGCGCTGCTGCGCCCGGACGCCATCCGGACGTTGAAGAGCCGGCTGTTCCCGCTGGCCGCCGTGGTCACGCCGAACCTCCCGGAGGCACAGGCGCTGACGGGCGTGGAGGGGTCCGGGGTGCGCGCCATCAGGGAGATGGCCCGTCGCATCGTCGACATGGGCGCGGGAAGCGTCGTGGTGAAGGGGGGGCATCGGAGGGGCGCCGCTACCGATGTATTCCATGACGGCACGGTGTTCCACGAGTTTCCGGCCGTGCGGATACGGACGAAGAACACCCACGGGACCGGATGCACTTATTCAGCCGCCCTGGCCTGCGCCCTGGCCCGGAACGAGTCCGTGGAAGCCGCGGTCGCCGAGGCCAAGGAGTTCATCACCCAAGCGATCCGGCTGGCATTCTCCATCGGCTCCGGGCACGGACCGGTGGATCACTTCCACCGTTACCGGGCTGCCGGCCGGACCCGCAGTTATTGAAACGGGTGGCCTGCAACGGCCAAGTGGAGACCCATCTACTATCACACCTTTGAATCACCCTCCTAGCGAGGCCGACATTGCCGAATTCATTCGCCGGCTCACCTTCAACACGCTGATCGGCAATGCCGACATGCACCTCAAGAACTGGTCCATGATCTATCCAGACCGACGCCGTGCGGCGCTCGCGCCGGCCTATGATCTGGTTTCGACGATACCGTACATCCCGGACCCAAAGGCCGCGCTTAACGTAAGCCGCACGAAGCGTTTTGATGAGTTCTCCGAGGACGAGTTGTCACATCTTGCCGCCAAGGCGCGCCTGCCGCGAAAGCCTGTCCTTGATACGGCGCGCGAGACCGTCGCACTCTTTCACCAGCACTGGAAAACGGCGAAGGCGGGCCTGCCGCTTGCCAGCGATGTCATCAAGGCCATCGAAAGACACCTGAAGACGATACCGATTGCCTGGTTCAACCGGGGGCGACCATAAACCGGCCCTACACCGAATGGAGTCCCAAATGGATCAGGCACAGGCGAAAGCGGTCAAGCAGGAAGTGATCGCGATCCTCGATCGCCTCGACGCCGACGCATACATCTAACCGCGGTGCAAGGGAACAGACATCAGACCCGTCGCCGCATACGTGATCGGCCGCTGCTCGACGCGTTGGAAGCCGTTGAACATTCTCCTCATTCGGGAACGGTGTGGCGGTCGGTCCGTGAGGGCCGCGATCCGCTTGCCTGCTGGCGGTCGGGCGGCCGCTGGGACGACGGGACGTTCGACGTGCAGTACACCTCGGAAACGCGCGAGACCGCCATCGCCGAGCGACGGTTTCATCTCTATCAGGGCCAACCCATTCCGCCTTCCAGGGTCCGATATGAACTATACGAACTCACCGTCTCTCTTGAGGCGGTCATCCGCTTCCCCGACCTAGCGTGACACACTCTAAGCGACCACCGGGTAGAAAGGTCGTCCCCAGTTTTCCAACGGGTTGTCCAACATTACATCGACGAATACGGGAATGAGAAGGGCGAGAATAGCGGTGCCGTCGTGTACCTGAGTCCGGTTGATACTGCTGCGCCAGGTGGCGCCCCCATGCACGAGTTGGTTGCGGAGAATAGAGAGTCGGTCGAAGACCATGTCCAGGACAAATTCCGTGTCCTGCCGTGAGAGGGCTTGGTGGAACCGACGCTTGGCGGTGTCGAACCGATCCTTCCAATCTTCCGTGCCCTTGATCCCGTTATGGTACTGCCAGAATGGCCCGAACACGTACTTGTTCTCCATGAGCAGCCGTACGGGACCGGAGAAGCTCTTCCAAATCGCCTCGTAGATCCGTTGACCCCTGTCGAGGGACACTGCCTTTTGAAAGAAGTCGACGCGGAACTTCTGTTCGGAAGACGTGGGCTGCCAAAACACCCTCTCGTCAGCGTAGGCAGCATTGAAGGCAATCCAGAAGAAAATGAAGCGGGCGTCGTTATCCTCTGCTCGCTCCGCCCGTTCGATCCAACTGATCGATCTATGGACGCGAAGGCGCAACGAATTTGGAACCTCAGCGCCGAATCCTTGTTCTTTGGCTTTGAGAACCTCGTGGTTCAGGGGAGGTTGCATGTGGAGTTGACCTGAATCCGATATAGTCGCGGTCCTTCGCCCAACAATCAGTGGCCTTGGGGTATTGGCTTTGTAGGCGGCCGAGACACGGGACTTCCATTTCTGCCGTCAGCATCCGCTCCGCCAACGCCTCCTCAAGCGCCCGCAGTCACCTTTTCCCTTTTGGAGATCCAGTTGCCAATCGCGTCAACTATTTCAGTTGTCACCCCCGGCGTGCCCTGGATATTGTGATTGAAGCCGAGGACTTTGACGGTTCTGTAGAGTTTGACGCCGCAGAGCGTGTCCACCATTCCCCAGTATGCATATCCTTTTCGAACATCCGAATTCCAACGCAGGGACCAATCTGACATTTCTTGTTCCTTCAGACGAAGGCCAGTGATCTTCTTGGTCTGGTCAACGACGGCCCGCCCGTTAAGGATCAGGATCCGAATCCGAGAATCCCGAATGAGGAGACCGAGGAATTCATCAGGCACGTTGTCAAATAACACCCGCTGTTGGCATCGCTTGAGATCCGTCCACTTCTTTGCGGTGGCGTATGGGACCAAGTCAAGGTGGCACGCACAAACAACTCAACTCCGGACGGCGATGATGTACCCTTCGGCGTGATCGCCGATGATCTCGCAGCGAGTCTCTCCCCAGGTTTGGAAATACAATGCCATGTAGGCGCACAGCACGGCATCCAGCCGGTCCTCCAGCGACTTGAGGGCCGAGCCGCGCAATGCCCGGGGGTCGTCATCAAGCAGGCGGGAGAGCTCGGGCGACGGCAGCAGGGGAGGGTCCTGGCGGCTCAGGTGGGTCCCGATGGCCGTCTGGAAATCGGCCATGCCGGTTTGCCGGACCGCCACGGGGCCTTTCTTGTACTTGATAATGCGGGGCCGCTCGAAGAACGCCACCTGAACCAGGTGGGGAAAGATCTCGAGCTGCCGGCGGCCGTCGCGGCCGGGCAGCAACGGGTTCGACGAGAACCCCCTTCGCCGGAGCTTGCGGCATAACCGGATCGGCCGTTCGCAACGGATCCGGTTGGCCGGGTAAGCCCCCGCGTGATACCGGCCGAACCGGGCCGAGACCGTCTTGTCCGCGGGCCGGGACGTCCCGGGCGGATTCTTCGCGATGATGGGGGCGTCGATGCCCAGCCAGACGTCGTCCCCGCCGCGGGCCTCCACCCACTCGAGAATTTCGGTGTCGGTGGTGCGCCGGGCCGAGCTCACGAGGCGGCAGCCGGCATCCCCGGACACCAGATGGGCCAATCCGGTCGGATTGCGGTTGCCCCAGGCCAGATCGATGCCAATGAAGTTCATGACCAGGAAGGGAAAAGGGTATCGGCCCTTCCGGACGGGCGGTTTATCCGCCCGAACCGCGCCTGCGCAACTCGAAGGTCGGCTCTTCGCCCGCCATCAGGCGGCGGATGTTCTCCCGGTGGCGGACCATCACGAGGATTCCGATGACGAGGCTCATCCAGACTGTTTCCACCGGATAGGACAACGCCCATGCCACAACGGGGGCTGCCACGCCCGCCGCCATGGAAGCCAGCGAAACCCGCCGGCCAACGAGCATCACCAGGACGAAGACCCCCAGCACGACCAGGAGGCCCGGAGCCATGGCGCCAAGGTAGACGCCGGCGGCGGTGGCCACGCCCTTGCCGCCCTTGAAGCCCAGGAATACCGGGTAGAGATGACCCGCGAACGCGGCCAGACCGGCCGCGGCCGCCGCCGCGGCGCCGAGGTCCAGCAGGTGGGCCGCCAGGACCGGCAGAAAGCCCTTGGCGACATCGGCGAAGAGGGTAACGAGGCCCTTCTTCCACCCCAGCGTCCGCGCCACGTTGGTGGCGCCGATGTTGCCGCTGCCGGCGCTGCGCACATCCACCCCCGCGGACGATCCCAACAGGAACCCGGCGGGAACCGATCCCAGGAGATAGGACAGTAGGGTCAGGATGATCGGAGCAGCCATGGCGGACAAAAAAAGGGAGGAAGCATGCGGGCTTCCTCCCTTGGTCACAAGCCCTTTTCGTTTAAGCCGCGGGCTTCGTGTACACGCCGGAATCCATTCTCGACTCGGCCCCAAGCTTGGTCATATCAGCCTCGAACATCTCGCGGATGTACTTCGGCTGGTCGTAGTACTCGATCTGGTTCCCGCCGGACTTCACGTCCTTGTCGACCTTGGAGATGTCTCCGTAGCCCTCGCCCATGCTGTGCTTGATGCCGCCGAAACGCAACGGCAGGTAGCGCGCGCCGCTGGGGCCGAGGTTGAAGTGCTGGTGGAACATCATCTCCGGCGGCACGAACACGCTGCCGTCCTGCCAGTCGTAGCGCTTGGGCTCCTCGCCTTCCCACCAGAACAGCGAGAAACCCTGCCCTTTGATGATGATGACGTTGAAACCGGGCCCGTGGCGGTGGGCCTTCTTGTAGGTCCCTACGGGGAACTCCGAGATGTGCGCCGCCATGGTGCCGTCGCACATTTCCAGGAAGACGTTCTTGCCGCCCGCGCCCCGCTCCTTCCACTCCTGGAGGTTGAAGGTGCGCGTGTCGGCGATGAAGTTGGTCTCCCAGATGCGGCCGGGATGCTGCGTGCCCTGGCTGGAGAAATAGTCCGGCCGCCCGTCGAAGCGGTCCGCGAAGTCGTAGGGCGTGTTGAAGATGAAGTCGTCGTTGTGGAACAGGCTGAAGACGATGGGCATGTTGTTGACGGAGAACAGCCGCGCCGGCTTGTCACCCTGGCCGTTGAAGTGCTGGTGATGTACGTTCAACGGGACCGAAATGAGGCTCCCTTCCTGCCACTCGAAGGTCTGCTTGGCGCCCTTGTCGTTCCAGATGGTGGTGGCGCCGCGGCCCTGCACCACCAGAATCAGCTCTTCGTAGAGATGGCGCATGGGGTTCAGGCTCTTCCCCGGCGCGATCTCGACGATGTAGGCGCCGGTGGCGTCGCCCGCTCCCTCCATGTTGAAGAGGGTCCCGTCACCGCCCATGCGGTCCCACCACTTGAGCGGCACCTCCTTCAGGTCCTTGATGAAGAATGTCTCGACGACCGGGATTCCTTCGTCCTTCTGCCACTTGTAGAAGAAGGGGATGTTGTCCATCGTGGTGGTTTCAGTCTCTTGTGCCGGCTTGGCCATGTGCTCCTCCGAATCTTCCAGTAAAATTCAAGAGCTATCTCTTACATGAGGCGTTTTGAAAATACAAGAACCGTCTGGGCGCCATGCCCCTGCGAGCAAATGCCTGCGGTCACGGACCGTCTTGACATACAGCAATTACTAATTTACCTATAAATTAGTAATTTTGCTGGAATCGCCCATGAAGATCCCACAAACCCCGCCCAGCCTCACGGAGATACTCGCGAACCTGAAGGAGCCCGACCAGATCAGGCGGATGACCGAGATACTCGCAGGCCAGGGAATCAGCCCCTCACAGGGGAAGAAGTACCGGCATTGGGAAAACCTCCGTCGCGTCCAGTCCCCGACCGGACTCTCGTCCGAAGAATGGTGGGCGGCCGTGAAATTCGCCCGCCGCCAGACACGCAGGACCATTCCTCTGAAGGACAAGGACGGGAACGCCTTCGGCTACTGCCTCGCGGACCCCGTGCTCGAATCCCTGTATGAAATCGACCGGAACGTAAGCGGGAGAATCACGGCAACCGACCAGCTCCTGAATCCACAAACCCGGGACCGTTATGTCATGAGTTCCCTGATCGAGGAGGCCATCACTTCGAGCCAACTCGAAGGGGCCTCCACAACGCGCGACGCGGCAAAGCAAATGATTCGCTCCGGCCGAAATCCCATGAATCGAAGCGAGAGGATGATCCTCAACAACTACCGGGCGATCCAACGGGTCAAGGAACTCACCGCCCAGCCCCTCACCCCTGAGATCGTTTTCACGATCCACGAGACGCTGATCGATGGAACCCTCGGGGAAGACCAGACCGGCAACCATCTGCGGATACCGGGTGACGGCGTCGCCGTCTATTACGACGGGGATGGAACCCTGCTCCATACTCCCCCGCCCGCGCGAGAGATCGCCCGTCGCATGGCCGCCATGTGTGAGTTCGCGAACAAGAAGCAGACGGACACCTTTCTGCACCCGATCCTCAAAGCGATTATCCTCCATTTCTGGCTTGCCTACGACCACCCCTTCGTCGACGGCAACGGCAGGACCGCAAGAGCACTGTTCTATTGGTCCGCACTCTCACAGGATTTCTGGATGTTCGAGTTTCTTTCGATTTCCGCCGTCATTCGGAGATCGCCCACCCGGTATGCCAAGTCTTTCCTCTACACCGAGACCGACGAGAACGATCTGACCTACTTTCTCTTGGCTCAGCTTCAAGTCATCCGGCAGGCCATCAAGGCCTTGTACACATACCTCGACAAGAAAGCGCGGGAGATTCAAAGCATCGAGAAGATTCTTCAATCCCAAATCTCGATCAACCACCGGCAACTGGCGCTACTCGGGCATGCCCTGCGCCACCCGGGGGCGCGCTACACGATAGACACGCACAAAAAGACCCACAGAGTCACGTACCAGACGGCTCGGACCGACCTTCTCGATCTTTTCTCGCGGAACCTGCTCGTCAGGACGAAGACCGGGCAGTATTTCACCTTCACCGCGCCCTCTGACTTGGCGAAGCGGCTGACGGTCCTGTGATCAATTACTAATTTATAAACAGATTAGTAATTGATTGGTATGTTGTGGGACACGCTGTCCGACACACCCTTGTTTGACACCCTGGATCACGCTTCCCTATAGTCAGTCCTTCCGCTGCATAGCTGCATTCCAACTCCAGGGAGAACTCCAATGTGGATCAACGAACCGCGGGCCAACCGCGTGCTGGCCGAGCGGGACCTCGACGGCCTGATGGCCGCCACCAACATTCCCAACGTCTTCTACCTGAGCGGGGTGTGGCGCCGGCAGGACATTGCCGCCGTCGTCACCCGGGACGCAGTCACGGCGCCCTGGCTGGTGATTCCCCGGGGCGAGGTGGACTACATGGTGGACACGGTGCCGCCCGCGGGGGTGGCCACCTACGGCACCTTCCACCGTGTCATGGAGGACAACGGGCCGCTCACCCCTCGTGAGGAACGCATCCGCGAGATCGGCATCGACCTGGAGCCGGTGAAGGACTTCTTCGAGGGCCTCGTCCGCACGCTGGAGAACGCCGGCCTCGACCGGAGCCGGCTCGGCTACGACGAACGGGGCCTGGACCCGGCGCTGGCCCAGCGGTTGAAGGAGCGGCTGCCGCATCTGGAGCTGGTGCCGGCCATGTCGGCGTTCCGGGAGATCCGCATGGTCAAGAGCGCCGCCGAGATCGAGCGCATGACCGAGGCGGTGCGGGTCACCGAGGAGTCCATCTACGAGGCCGCCCACGAGGCCCGGGAGGGCATGGCCGAGGCGGAGATGTGCATGGCCTTCGACCTGGGACAGGTGCGGCGCGGCGCCGAGCCCAACATGAACCACGTGGGCTTCGGCCGGAGCGCCGCCCTGGGCATGACCAATGTGCCGGAAGACACGCTCAAGGTAGGCGACATGATCCGTTTCGACGTGGGATGCCTCTACAAGGGCTACCTCACGGACATGTCGCGCACCTTTTTCTTCGGCTCGCCGGACAAGAAATTCTCCAGTTATTACAATGCCATACTTAAAGGCCAAGATCTGGCCCTAAGCCTCATCAAGCCGGGCAAGATCGCCTCGGAGATCTTCAACGACACGGTAGCCGAGGTACGCGAGACCGGCATCCCCCACTACGGCCGCCAACATGTGGGACACGGCATCGGCCTGGGCCTCGGCGGCTACGACCGCCCCACCATCTCCCCCGGCGACGACACGCCGCTGGAGGCCGGCATGGTGCTGTGCATCGAGACCCCCTACTACGAGATGGGCTGGGGCAGCGTCCAGGTGGAAGACATGATCGTGGTGACCGAAGACGGCTACCGGCGGCTCACCTCGTCGCCTCGGCACCTCCAGGTACTGGAGCCGCGTACCTGAACGTCGAGCGATCCAGATCCATATGAGCCACCTTACCGGCCTCGCTTGCATCCGATGCGGCGCGTCTTTCGGCATCGAGCCCCGCTTCGACGGATGCCCGGAATGCCGGCGGGAGGCCCCCGCCAACCTCACGCCCCGGTACGACCTGGATGCCGCCGCCCGGGAACTCTCCGTCGGGTCGCTTCGGGACCGGCCCACCGGCATGCGGCGCTACCGGGAGTTGCTGCCCCCGGATGTCCAGGATGCCGCCTCCCTGGGCGAAGGGGAGACGCCGCTGCTCCACTGTGAACGCTACGGGCGCCGGCTCGGGCTCGAGCGGCTCTACCTGAAAGACGAATCGCAGAATCCATCCGGCTCCTTCAAGGACCGCCTGGCGTTCACCGCCCTGGCCATGGCCAAGCGGTTCGGTGCCAAGGCCGTGGGGGTCAGCTCCACCGGCAACGCCGGCGCCGCGGCCGCGGCCTACGCCGCCCGTATCGGGCTGCCCTGCATCGTCCTCACCGTCCAGGGCGCCGCCTCCGCCATCGTCACCCAGATGCGGGCCTACGGCGCCATGGTGATGGCCACCCGCACCAAGGCCGACCGCTGGAAGCTCCTGCAGACCGGGGTGGCCGAGTGGGGCTGGTACCCGACCTCGCCCTACTTCGGGCCGCCGGTAGGCAGCAACCCCTACGGCGTGGACGGCTACAAGACCCTGGCCTACGAGACCTGCGAGCAGATGGACTGGGAGCCGCCCGACTGGTGCGTGCTGCCGGTGGCATACGGCGACGCCCTGTTCGGCATGTGGAAGGGCTTCGACGAACTTGCCGCCCTGGGGTTGATCCCCAGGAAGCCGCGCATGGTGGCGGCGGAGATGGCCGGCTGCCTGAGTACCGCGCTCGCCTCCGGCGAGGACGCCATCCCGGAGATCGCCGCGCCAACGCCCTACGTCGCCGGCTCCATCAGTGTAAACCAAAGCACCTATCAGGCGCTGCATGCGCTGCGCGCCTCCGGCGGGACGGCACGGGTGGCAAGCAACGATGAATTGCTGGGCCTGCAACGGGATCTTGCGGCGGACGAAGGCATCTATGCCGAGCCGTCGTCGCTGGCCGCCCTTGCCGCGGTGGGCCGCCTGTGCGAAGAAGGCCGCATCAGCCGGAGTGACACGGTGGTGGTCGTCAACACCGCCAGCGGCCTCAAGGACACCGCCGCCACCGCGGGAGCCGCGCCTGAGATCCCCACCGTGGGCGGCGACATCGCGCGATTCCTGGAGGCCCTGGAGGAAGCCTACGGCTTTCGCGCGGAGGCATGAAGCCGTCATGAAACACATCCGTCATTGCCGCATCCCCCTTTGTCATTCCTGCAACCCCTCGGTCATTCCCGCGAAAGCGGGAATCCGGGGGCGGGGCGGAGGGCCTGACCACTCATGAAATTCAGCATCCAGCTCCCCACCTGTACCGAAGGCTTGGTCAACCCCGTGCCGTTCGTAGAACCGGCAGCGTTCGTCCACATGGCGCAGGAGGCCGAGCGGCTGGGCTACGACGCCGTCTGGGGCAACGACCACGTCACCCCGGCGGCCTACGCGCGGCAGAAATGGCCGGAGCCGCCCAACTTCTACGAAGTGTTGGTGACCCTGGCCACGGTGGGCGCCCGCACCACCCGCATCCGGCTGGGCACGGCCGTGCTGGTGATGCCGCTGCGGGACCCGGTGCTGCTGGCCAAGCAGGTGAGCACCCTGGACCGGTTCACCGGCGGCCGGGTGATCCTGGGCACCGGCATCGGCGCCTACCGGGAGGAGTTCGACGCCCAGTGGCCGAGGCGGAAGGCGGAGCGCCGCGGCGACCTGCTGGACGAGAGCCTGGCGGCGCTGCAATGCCTGTTTCGGGACGCCGACGCCAGCTACGAGGGGCGCCATATCGCCTTCCGGAACATCGCCATGCGCCCCAAGCCGCTACAGGACCCGCTTCCCATCTTCGTGGGCGGGCACAACGAAGCCATGATCCAACGCGCGGCCCGCCTCGGCCAGGGATGGCTCCCGGGCTGGCGGCCTTTCGAGCAGATCGTGGAACGCGTGGCGCTGCTGCGGCGGCTCACGGAGGAGGCCGGACGGCATCCCCGGGCAGTCGAGGCGTGTTCTCAATTCACTCTCTGCATCGGCAAGACCGTGGAGGAGGCGCGCGCCCGCTACCGTAGCACCGGCATGGTCCAGCACCGGGTATCCCTGGCGCACACCGGCCGGGATCCGGCCCTGGCCGAGAACAACAACCTCATCGGCAGCCCGGCCAGCATCCTGGAGCAGGTGGCGTTCCTGGAAAAGGGCGGCATCGACCACGTATGCGCGTTGCAGTTCCCCTCGGATACCGGCACGGAGATGCTGGAGCAGATCCAATGGCTGGCCGAGGAGGTCATGAAGCCGTTCAACGGCGCGTAGGGGCTACAACCGACACCACAACGAATCGTCATTCCCGCAAACGCATGTCCCTGACTCCGATCGGGGGCGGGAATCCAGGGTGGGGAGGGGAAGAATTTCATGACACAGGCAAGAACCGCCATAGGCTACCTGCTGCCCACGCGTGAAGTGGTGATGGCGCAGGCGACGCCCGATTGCAGCCGCATCGTCCAACTGGCGGAGCGCGCCGAGGCACTGGGCTTCGACTCCGTCTGGGTGGGGGACAGCATTCTCGCCCGGCCGCGCCTGGAACCGCTGACCACGCTGGCCGCCGCGGCGTCGCGCACCAACCGGGTGAAGCTGGGGACCGCGGTGCTGCTCCCGGCCCTGCGCCACCCCGTGGTGCTCGCCAACGAGGCGGCCAACCTCGATCTCCTGTGCAACGGCCGGCTGATCCTGGGAATCGGCATCGCCGGCAACAACAACAGCGTCGAGCGGGAGTTCACCGCCTGCGGCGTCGACTTCCGGCGACGCATCGGCGTCTTCGAGGAAGGCGTCACCCTGATGCGGCGGTTGTGGACGGAACCGGAAGTGACCTTCCACGGACGCCACTTCCGGCTCGACGGCGTCCGCCTGGGTCTTCGGCCGGCCCAGGCTTCGGGCATACCGCTCTGGCTCGCCGGCGGCGTGGACAACGCGCTGCGCCGGGTGCTGCGGCTGGGGGACGGCTGGTTCCCGCTGCCCAAGTCTCCGGAGCAGTTCGGCCGCCATTGGCAGCGGCTCGAAGAGCTGGGACAGGAGATGGGGCAGAACGCCGGCCGGCTCGCCCGGGCCGTCTACGTCTCCGTCAACCTGAACGACGATGCTGCCCAAGCCGAGCGGGAGATGCGCGCGTTCATGGAAGGCTATTACAACGTACCCTACGAAACCATGACGGCCGTGCAACCGCCGTACAACGGCCCCGCGGCCGGCTGCATCGAATGGCTGCAGGCGTTCGTCGAGCAGGGTGCCGGGACCATCGTGGTGCGTTTCGGCGCGCCGGACCAGCCGCTCCAGCAGGAACGCTTCGCCGCCGACGTGCTGCCGGCGTTGCGCGCGGGGTAGCCGGCCGCCGAACCGCCGGTCCCGCGCGGCTTTCTCCGGAGAAACCGCGGGGAGAGCCGGCTATACCCAGCAAGGAAACACCGAGGAATGAGCGAGATTCAATTCGACCTGGGCTTCAGCTCGCGGACCGTGGCCTCCTACCCGCTGGCCCGGCGCGTGGCCATCATCAAGAGCGCGGAGGCCCTCGGCTTCGACCGCCTGTGGCACTCCAACGAGAAGTTCGGCCGCGACATGGTGGCCAACATGACCCTGAGCGCCGCCCACACCGAGCGCATCGGCATCGGCGCCGCGGTCACCGACCCCTACAGCGTCCATCCGGCCCTGACCGCTGCGGCCATGGCCACCGTGGACGACATCTCCTCCGGCCGCGTCATCGTGGGCATCGGCGCCGGCGGCTCCGGCTTCCCCGCCATGGGCGTCCAGCGGGAACGTCCGGTGGCCGCCATGGCCGACGCCATCGCCATCATGCGAGGCATGTGGTCCGGCAAGCCCGCGACGGTGGACGGCAAGGTGGTGAGCGTGAAGAACGGCGTGCTGGGATTCAAGGCCCGGCCCGACATCCGCATCATCATCGCCAGCCGCGGCCCGGCGGTTTTCCGCCTGACCGGGCGCGTCGCCGACGGCGCCATGATCGCCACCATGGCCACCCCCGAAGGTGTCGGCACCGCTTGGGACTTCGTCCGGCAGGGCGCGCGACAGGCCGGCCGCGACCCCGAGGAGATCGAGATCATCTCGAGGGTCGACACCTGCGTGGACCGGGACCGCGACAAGGCCCGGGCCGGAGTCAGGCAGATGATCGCCTTCCTGTTGTGGAGCAGCTACCCCAACCGGGACTTCGTCACCCAGTTGGGCATGGCGGTCCCCGCCGAACTGGAGGCCATGATCGCCAAGCGGGACTACGAGCTCATGTTCGAGGCCGGACCGCTGGTGCCCGAGGAGTTCGTCGACGCCTTCGCCTGGGCCGGCACCCCCGAGGAAGTCGCCGCCAAGATCATCCGCATCGCCGAAATGGGCATCCGCCGCTTCGGCACCTGGGTGCTGGCCCCGCCGGGAGGCGGGATCGAGTCGGTGATTCAGTTGATCGCGGAGGAGGTGATGCCCAGGGTGCGGGCACCTCGCCGTCTTTAACTGTCCTCTTGACCGTAACCGCGTCGCCAATCTCAGCGTCGGAGTCCGATTAATCCCCTGAATTGGGGATGCAGGCTGGAACTAAACGGGCAGGGTACCTACCTGGACGCGATGGGCCGCGCGGATGAGTTCCTTGTCCAGCGTAGCCAAGGGCAACCGTCGGCGCGCGGCAAGCTCGAGATAGGCCGCGTCGTAGGTGGTCAGGCCTTCATTTCGGGCAAGCGTCAATATTTCCCGGAACGCCCGGCCTTCGGTTTCCGTGTCCGTTACGATGGGAGAACGATCCAGCAGATCCAGGAAGCCGGCAATCTGGGCATTGGTTATGCGTTTTAGTCGTTCCGCCCTTGCCAGAACATTCCCCAGCTCCAGACGCCAGAGCGCGGGTACCAGCGCTACCGAGTCTTTCAGGCGGTCCAGCAGTTCGTCTGTCTGCGACGTGGACTCGTCCTCGAACAGCCAGGCGACGGTGATGGAACAGTCCAGCACGAACATCGTTCACCGGCGCCCTTCATCGCGTAGCTTCTTCCAGTCCAGACCTCCGAGCTTCAGACCCGCCCGAAGGCTGCGAATGCCCTCGATCACGCGTTCCGTCGCCACCCGTTGCGCTTCCCCGGCAGCTACGAGGCGAGCTATCGGAACACCGCGGCGGGTAATGACCACTTCCTCTCCCTGGGTGACCTTGTCGAGCAGCGACGACAGATGTGTCTTCGCCTCGAACGCTCCGACTTCGATCATGTGCTTGCTCCAATCAACTAGTTGATTAGACCAGTATAGTAAAGTGCGGCGACTACGCAACCACGTGGTTGCGGCTCAAGCCATCAACCCCGCGCCCGAGTTCACTCCCACGCGGCCAAGTCAAGCTTGGCGCCGTGCGGCCATGGCATGGCAGCGGGCGGCCTTCTCACAGCCCCGGAAACGCCGCAAGAACCATCTTCACCAGCATCTGCGGTGGTCGGCTCAGCGGGTCGGTGACGGGGATGCCAAGTTCGTCCTGGTACGCCGCGATGGCGGCGCTGACATCCGCGTCGGTCATGTTCTCGTGGTTGATGGTGAGGCCGATGACCTTTGTGTCGGAGAAGGTCTCAATGAGATGGATCTCGTCGGCCGGTTCCGGCATCGGCATGTTTTCGAAGTCGCAACGATGGGCGCGTGCAGGTGCGTGCTGCAGCACGACGCCGTCGGGGCAGGCGCCACGGAGGATCAGGGCGGAGGTGGGGTAGGCGGGGTGGCTGAGGGCGCCTTGCCCTTCCACAATGATCACGTTGGGGTTCTCGGCCTCGAACGCTTCGCGGATGGTCGCTTCCAACTCGCCGGCGCAGAACTGTGAAGGAACGGCGTCGAGGGCCACCCCGTAGCGGGCGCCCTGGATCAGGCCGGTCTGGCCGGTGCCGATCATCACCGCGTTGATGCCACGGTCATTGAGTGCCCCAGTCAGGACGGTTGCGGTGGTCCGCTTGCCCACGGAGCAATCGGTGCCGAGGACGACGATGCGGGGGCAGATGACCTCCGCGATGCGGCCGCTGAAGGTCCGTAGGCCCTCCTTGGCAGGCGGCTTGCGGACATCCACGATCTTCACGTTTCGCGCGGCGCTTGCCGCTACGAACTCCGGGTCGTCGGTCAGGAACTCGTGAAGCCCGTTCACGACGTTCATTCCCAGGTCGATGGCCTCCAGCAGAATCCCGCGATCGCGGGACGACAACCTGCCGCTCGCGGGAGCCATGCCGAAAATGAAGTAGTCGGGCGTGGCGCCGGCGCGCGCCAGCGCATCGGCCAGGTCGTGGCAGACGGGAATCCCGTTGGGCGGTTCGTCGAGCACGGCGCCGGCATCGAGACCGGCCTTCCCACTGTCGATGACCGAAAGGATCTTATAGAGCTCGGAGTGACGAACGAGACCGTTGGCAGTCTTTCCATCAATGCCGCCGAAGTTCCCTTCGCAATAGACGATTGCCGTTGCGACTCCGGCGGGGGATAGTGCGGTGTCATGTGCGAGCGGTACGATAAGGTCCCCTTTCTACAAGGCTGAAAACAAGGCTTCGGGCGCTTGCCCGGGAGGCCGGCTTCGACTCGCCTGTGTTCCGTGCCGATGACGGTCGGCTATCCGGCAGCCGCGGCGCGGGACTGTGAACGATACCACTCCCACCCGGTCAGGGCCGCGCCCACCGCCAGGCCGACGATGTTCCACTGGAGCCACGGCGTGACCATGCCCAGGCTGGCGGCCAGGAAGAGCAGGCGGGTGATGCCATCAAGGTTCCGATAGCAGTAGCCCTGAACGGCCATACCCATGGCGATCATGCTCAACACCGCGAAGGCAACGGTTACGGTGACCTCCGCGGCGGTGCCGATGGTGATCAGCGCGGAGTTGGCCACGAACGCGTAAGGAAGCACGAAGGCGGGCAGCGCCAGCTTGACGGCTTCGATGGACGTGGGCACCACCGGCGACTGGGCGATGGCCGCGGCGGCGTAGCTCGTGGGAGCGGTGGGCGGAGTGATGGCCGAGATGGCGCAGAAGAAGATCACGAAGAGGTGCGCCTGGGGCACGATGGCGTCGGCGTCGAGACCCATGTTCCTGAGCATGACCACCAGGGCCGGGATGGCGATGCCCACCTGCACGATGTAGGCGGACGACAGCGGCAGCCCCATGCCGAGGATGATGGCGGTGATCATGACGAAGACCAGGGCAAGCAACAGGTGCCCGCCCGCCAGGTCCACGATGACGCCGGAAAACTTGATGGCGACGCCGGTAAGGTCGAAGATGCCCACCATGATGCCGGAGGTGATGATCGCCACGGCCACCACGGTGGACTGGATGCCTCCCTGCACGAGAGCATCCCAGATGTCCTTGAGGCCCATGCGTGTCGCCTTGCGGAACCAGCTTACGATCACGATGCCGACGATGCAGCGCACCACCGCGTAGCCCGGGCTGAATCCGGCCACCAGGAGATAGATCAGGATGATCAGGGGCAGCGCCAGGTGCCCCCGGTCCATGATGGTCTTCTTGAGGCTCGGCAAGTCCTCCCGCGGCACCGTGGGGATCTTCTCCTTGACCGCGTAGATGTGCACCATGATGCCCACGGCGAGGAAGTACAGCACCGCGGGGACCAGGATGTACTGCATCACGTTGACGTAGGGGATGCCGGTGTACTCCGACATCAGAAAACCCGCGGACGCCATCACCGGGGGCATGATCAGGCCGCCGGTGGACGCCGAAGCTTCCACCGCCCCGGCCATGTAGTCCTTGAAGCCGATCTTCTTCATCATCGGGATGCTGAAGGAGCCGGTGATGACGGCGTTGGCCGTGCTGCTGCCCGAGATGGAGCCCATGAGGCCGCTGGACACCACCGCGATCTTGGCCGGGCCGCCCCGGAACCGCCCGGCCAGGGCGGTGGCGAACTCGATGGTGAACAGGCCGAAGCCCGACTTCTCGAGGAAGGCGCCGAAGACGATGAACAGGAAGATGAAGTTGGCCGAGATGTGCGTCGGCAGCCCGAACAGCCCATCGGTGAGGAAGTATTGGTTATCGGCCACCTCCGACGGCGTGTACCCCAAGTGATTGAGGAATCCGGGCAGGTAGGGCCCCAGGAACGAGAACAGGAAAATGATCAAGGCCAGCGCCGCCAGCGGCCAGCCGACCGCGCGACGGCAGGCCTCGAGGGTCAGCGCCACCGCGCCAAAAGCCAGGACGAACTGGAACGGAGCGAAATCCTCCGTGTAGCCGATGTGCTGGATGATCCACTCGTACTCGTAGAAGAGATAGCCCATGGTCGTGAGCCACAGGCCGATGACCACGACATCGTACCAAGGAAGCTTTCCGTCATCCGGCCGGCGGAACGCCGGGAAGCTCAAGAAGGTAATGCCCATCATCAACGTGACGTGGATCACGCGATGCAGGAACGCTTCAGGTTGCCCGAAGAAGCCGGTGTAGATGTGGTAGGCCGAGGTTGTGAAAGCCACCAGGGTCAGGATGATCCCGGCGACCCCTGTCAGGTTGCGCTGCATAGGACCGCTCTCTGCCGTGTGTCCGATGCGGCGCGGACACCCGAACATTCACTCACGTCAGGTCGGTTTCACGTTGGTTGAAGATGTCGAAGCGAAAAAGAGGGCCGGCGTTCTGCGCCGGCCCTCTTTGCCTGGGGTCCCTCTACTTGAGGATGCCCTTCTCCTTCAGGTACTTGTCCATGCCGGGGTGCCGCAGCGCGCCCACGTCGTTGGTGGCGTTGGCCACCTTGACGCGTTCGAAGGCTTTCACGGCTCCGGCGAAGTCGCCCAGGTTGTCGTAGACGGTCTTCGTGAGCTTGTAGACGCGCTCCTCCGGAACGTCCTCGTTCGTAATGATGAGCAGGAAGGTCTGAACGGTGTTCACGTCGTTCTTCTGATCGTAGTTCTTCTTGTCCAACGTGAAGGGGCCGACGCCGGGATTGGCCGTGTTCATCTTCGCAATGTCCTCCTTGGAGAAGGAGAGAATGCGGATCGGCGCGTGCGCCGCCAACTGCACGATGGGCGCGTAGTTCTCCTCGCCGGGGCCGAGGTAGGCGTCGATGTGGTTGTCCTTCATCTGGGCCACGGCGTCGTTGAAGCCGAGATAGTTGACCTTGGAGAAGTCCTCGTACTTGATGCCCAGGGCGCCCAGCATCTGCTGGTTCAGCGCCTGGAACGAGAACCTCTTGGGCATGACGTTGACTCGCTTGCCCTTGAGTTGCTCGTAGGACGTGACATCGGATTTCGCCCACACCAGCCAGAACAGGTAGTTGGGGTACAGCACCGCGGCCACCCGCACCTTCTTGGCCTGCGCCTCCTTCCCCTTGAACATCTTCGCCCCCTTGAGGGCTTCCTGAATGCTCGTTGCGCTGGAGAGGCCGAAACTCAACTTGCCGGCCATGACGTTCAGCAGGTTGGAGGTGCCGCCGCCGATTTCCACCGTCACCTTGTCGCCGTAGTTCTTGTCGGCCAGCCGCTGCAACACGGTCCCGATGGGATACCAGGAGCCCCCCGGCTTCGAGGCGCCGAACTTGTAGCTCTCCGCCAGGGCCGCCGGCGCGAGCGTCGCGACAAAGACCGCGATTAACGAAACTACCAGAAACCTCTGCAATCGACTCATCGTGTGATCTCCTTTCGCTGCTCCATGCGGCACCCAACGCGCGCAGGTGCCCGGATAGTCAAGGTAGCGAAACTACTTGCGCCACACCTAAAAGTCAAGAACGATGGTGCCGGGAAGGATGGCGACCATGAGCATGACCAGACGCAACTTCATCCAGTCCCTCGGCGCGGTCGCCGGCTTTCCGCTCATCTTGACAACCTCGGGTTAATTGGCTAGGCACCCCAGAAAGCAGCATTCGTCCCCATGAAACCCGCACCCTTCACCTACTACTGCCCGGATACCCTCGATGAAGCGGTCCGCCTGCTCGACGAGCACGGCGACGACGGCAAGATCCTTGCCGGCGGACAGAGCCTGATGCCGCTCATGAGCCTGCGTTTGGCCCGTCCGGCCGTGATCGTGGACATGAACCGCGTTCCCGGCCTGGACCGCATCGCCGCCAACGGCGACGGCAGCCTGAGCATCGGCGCGATGACGCGCCAGCGGGCGATCGAACGGGACGCCGGTCTCGTCGAACGAAATCCGCTGCTGGCGGCGGCGGTACCCCTCATCGGCCACTTCCAGATCCGCAACCGCGGCACGGTAGGCGGCAGCCTGGTGCATGCCGATCCGGCGTCCGAGCTGCCGGCGGTGACCGTCACCCTGGGCGCCGACTTCGTGCTCGCCAGCGCCGCCGGCGAACGGGTGGTGAGCGCGGAAGACTTCTACCTGGGCTACATGGCCACGGCCTGCGAAGCCAACGAGGTGCTGACGGAGATCCGCGTGCCTGCCTGGAAGGCGGGCCGGCTCTGGGCCATCGACGAGGTGGCCCGGCGCAAGGGCGACTTCGCCATGGTGGGCGTGGCGCTGTGGGTGGACATGGACGGCGGCGCCTGCGCGGACGCCCGCATCACCCTGTTCGGCGTCGGCGGCAGGCCCGTCCGGGTCGAGAAGGCGGAACAGCGCCTCCAGGGCGCCGCCCTGGACGACGCCACCCTCAAGGAAGTCGAGCGCATCGTGTTCGAGGAGTTGGAGCCCGACTCCGACATCCACGCATCGGCGCTGTACCGCAAGGAAGTGGGCGGCGTGCTCGCCCGGCGCGCGCTCCGCGTGGCGGCGGCGAGAGGCACGGAGGCCGCATGAGCACCAAGAGCATCCTCAACCTGACGGTGAACGGCAAGGCCTACGAGAAGCTGGTGGAAGTGCGCATGACCCTGGCGGATTTCCTCCGGAACGAGCTGGACCTCACGGGCACGCACCTGGGCTGCGAGCACGGCGTGTGCGGCGCCTGCACGGTGATCATGGACGGCGAGGCGGTGCGCTCCTGTCTGCTGCTGGCGGTGCAGGCGGAGGGGGCGACCCTGGAGACGGTCGAAGGGCTGGCGGACGGCGACCGGCTGCACCCCTTGCAGGCGGCGTTCCAGGACCGGCACGCGCTCCAGTGCGGTTTCTGCACCCCGGGGTTCCTCATGACCGCGGCGGCCTTCCTCAAGGAGAACCCGCAGCCCACCGATGCCGAGATCCGCGAGGCCATATCCGGAAACATCTGCCGGTGCACCGGCTACCAGCCCATTATCGAGGCCATCGGCCAGGCGGCCCCGGAGGTGGGCGGCAAATCCCGTCAGTGATAGGAAAATGGCGCCGGCGGCCGCAGTCATCATTCCGGCACCCTTCCGTCATTCCCGTTTTCGCGGGAGTAACCTGCTTTCGAGTTGCTGGAGGCTATTTCGTGCCGGCAGCGATGGCGCATTCCCCTGAACGAGAGGCTCCCTGACATGGCGGAATCATACATCGGCGCTCCCATCAGGCGGCGCGAGGACATCCGGTTCATCACCGGCGCGGGCACCTACGTGGACGACATCAAGCTGCCCCACATGGTCCACGCCGCCATCCTCCGCAGTCCCCACGCCCATGCCCGTATCCTGAATGTCGACACCAGCCGGGCGGAGGCTCTGCCGGGGGTGGTTTCGGTGTTCACGCTGAAGGACATCGGCGAGCTGGACGCCACCGTCCCCATCCGGATGTACAAGATCCCGGGGCTGGACAAGTACCTGCAGCCGTCGCTGGCGCGGGACGTGGTGCGCTACGTGGGCGAGCCGGTGGCCGTGGCGGTGGCCGAGAGCCGCTACCTGGCCGAGGACGCGCTGGACGCCATCGACGTCGATTACGAGATTCTCCAGGAAGTGATGGACGTGCGCGAGGCGCTGGAGGACAAGGTGCTGGTGCACGAGCACAACGGCACCAACCTGGCCGGCGTCCACCATGTCTCCATCGGCGACGCCGGCAAGGCCTTCGCGGAAGCCGACTACACCCGCCGGGAGGAGTTCCGGGTCCACCGCTTCACCGGCAACCCCATGGAGACCCGCGGTACCGTGGCCCACTTCGACCGCGGCAAGGGCGAGCTCCGGGTCTACGGCGCCACCAAGCTGCCGCACCTGAACCGGCAAACCATCGCCGCCTTCCTGCAACTGCCCGAACACAAATGCCACTTCGAGGAAAACGACGTGGGCGGCGGCTTCGGCATCCGCGGCGAGCTCTATCCCGAGGACTTCCTGATCCCCTTCGCCTCGGTGCGCCTCGGCTTGCCGGTGAAATGGATTGAGGACCGGCGCGAGCACCTGCTGGCCGCCAACCACTCGCGCCAGGTGACCTGCGAGCTGGAGATCGCCGCGCGCAAGGACGGCACGCTGCTGGCCCTGCGGGCACGGATCTACGGCGACATGGGCGCCTACGTGCGCACCCACGGCGGGCTGGTGCCCTGTTCCACGGCCGCGCTGCTGACGGGCCCCTACCGGATCCCCAACTACGAGGCCAGAATCCACTGCGTCATGACCAACAAGACCGGCCTGGGCACCCTGCGGGCCCCCGGACGCGTGGAGTCCTGCTTCTATCGTGAGCGCATGCTCGACATGATGGCACGGGACCTGGACCTCGACCCGGTGGAGTTGCGGAAGAAGAACCTGGTGACGCCCGAGGAGATCCCCTACGAGATCGGCTTCACCCGACCCAGCAACCACCCGACCATCCTCGACAGCGGCGACTACGCCAGCGCCCTGCGGCAGGCCCTGGAACGGTTCGAGTACGACGAGATGCAGGGCCTTCAGGGTCTCCGGGACGATGGCCGCTACCACGGTGTCGGCCTGTCGTACTTCGTCAAGAACACCGGCGGGCTGGAACCCTACGAAGGCGCCCGCATGGTGGTGGGCGAAGGCGGCGGCGTCAGCGTCTACCTGAGCATCGCCCAGCTCGGCCAAGGACACGAGACCGCCATGGCGCAGATCTGCGCCGACGCCCTGCGCGTGCCCATGGACGCCATCTCGGTTTTCCACGGCAACACCGACCTCTCGCCCTTCGGCTGGGGCACCTTCGCCAGCCGCGGCACGGTCATGGCCGGCAACGCCGTGCACCTCACCGCGCTGCAACTGAAGGACAAGATCCTGGAGGCCGCCGCCCGGCACCTGGACACGGACGCGGCCGAGCTGTCGCTTGAGGACGGCAACATCGTCCAAACCGGCACCGAGGCGCCGGCGCTGCCGCTGGGCGAGCTGGTGGCGCACATGCGGGAATCCATCACCCCCGAGCAGGGCGTCCCCGAGCTGGAAGCCACCGCCTACTACAACTCCAACAACATCACCCACACCTACGGCGTGCACTTGGCCCACGTGGCCGTGGACCCCGAGACCGGCATGCTGGAGGTGCTCAAGTACTTGGTGGTGGAGGACGTGGGCCGGGTGGTGAACCCCTTGATGGTGCACGGTCAGACCGTGGGCGCCGCGGTGCAGGGCATCGGCGGCGTGGTGCTGGAAGAGCTCGTGTACGGCGAGGGCGGCCAGCTCCTCACCACCACGTTCCTGGACTATCTCTTGCCCACCGCCACCGACGTCCCCCCCATCGACGACTTGGTGCTGGAAGAAGCCCCCTCGCCCTACAACCCGCTGGGCGTCAAGGGCGCCGGCGAGGGCGGCATCGTCGGCACCGCCGGCGCCCTGGGCAACGCCGTCAGCAACGCCCTCGGCATCGAGGTCAAGGACCTCCCCCTGAGCCCCGACCGCATCCGCGCCTGGCTCCGCGCCCGCGAAGACGCCTAACCGGTTGTTGAAAAACACCGTGTGGCGCCCTTCGACTTCGCTTCGCGAAGCCTGTCCGGAGCTTGTCGAAGGGCTAAAGGCGAATGTTTAAGTCAGATTCCGTTCGCCCTGAGCGAAGCGAAGTCGAAGGGCGCCGACCCATATCGCAGGGAGTTTTCAGCAACCTGCTAGAGAAATTCGTCCATACCTGTCAAGCTGGATCTTGACAGCTAGCCACGGCAACAACCTAGTAGGGGCGGATCGGAGCGGTCATGCGGCTGCCACGTGAGAAATTTTCCAGCCAGGCGCCTCCGGAGCTATTGGCGACGATGCGTGAGATCGCGCAGCAGGAAGGGCGCCACTTTCAAGCAGTTCTGGAAGATGCGCTGCGGGAGTACATCGAAAACCGCTCTCGAGAGAAGCCTCGCTCCGCCGTCATGGCCCATTTCCAGGCCAGCGTCGAGCGCAACCGTCGCCTGGGCGAGCTGCTGGCCAAATGACGCATGACTTCCCCACCCTCCAGGAAGTCATGGCCATGCACGGAGCCCTGATCGCCGCTTTCGGCGGGACCACGGGCATACGCGATGAGGGCGCCCTGGCGGCCGCGCTCATGCGACCCCAGCTCGGGTACTATGACAGCCTCGCCGAGGAAGCGGCCGCGCTCATGGAGAGCTTGGCCAACAACCACCCCTTCGTGGACGGCAACAAGCGGGTGGCCTTCTTCGTCACCGACACCTTCCTGCGCATGAATGGTCGATTCATCGACTGCGACGACGAGGAAGCGTACGCCTTCTTCATGCAGCTCTTCGAAACCGGCTCCTTCCGGTTCACCCAATTGCACGCGTGGCTTGAGTCGAAGGTCCGGGCCCTCACCCCTGGCTCCTGAGCGCCCGCCACACCCGCTCCGGGGTCAGCGGCAGGTCCCGGATACGCGCGCCGGTGGCCCGGGCCAAGGCGCTGACCACCGAGGGGGCCACGGAGAAGATGCCGCCCTCGCCCATACCGCGGCTGCCGTAGGGGCCGATGCCGTCGCGGTTTTCCACCAGGAACGTGTGGAACTCCCTTGGCAGGTCCTCGAACTTGGGCACCCGGTAGTCGACGAGGTTGGGATTCAGCAACTGGTGGTCGTCGTGGATCATCTGCTCCATGAAGGTGTGGCCGATGCCCATCATGGCCGCGCCCTCTTCCTGCCCGATGCAGTGTTGCGGATGGATGGCCTTGCCGACGTCGGCCACGGAGACGTAGCTCACCAGTTTCGCCGCGCCCGTATCGCGATCGATGTCGAGCTCAGCAACTCCCATACCCACTTCCCAGAGCACCGGCGTCTTCCAACGGACCATCTCCGGGCCCATGGTGCCGCGTCCCACGATCTCGCCGGCGACGATGCCGAAGCGGCACGCCAGGGCGTCGGTGAACGACATCTCCTGCTCACCGGCCACGAGCCGGCCCTCCGACACCGTCACCTTGCCCGGCGTGACCCCGAACGCCTTGGCCGCGATGGCGCGCAACTGCCGCCTGAGGTCCCGGGCCGCGGCCTGCACCGCCCGGCCCATGACCGTGGTGGAGCGGCTGGCCCCGGTGGAGTGGTCGTAGGGCGTCACGGTGGTGTCCACCGGCACGACCCGGACCCGATCGCGCGGCAACGCCAGCTCCTCGGCGACGATCTGGGTGAACGTCGTCTTGACGCCTTGCCCCATTTCGGTGCTGCCAGCCAGTAACGAGACGTAGCCGTCGGGCCCCAGGCGCACCAGCGCCACGGACACCGGCAATGTGCCGCCGGCGTTGGTGGCGCCGCAGGCCATCCCCAGCGGCGCCTTCCGGACACCGGCACGCCGCCGCCAGCGGGATGCCGAGACCAAACGCCGCAGGCTCGAACGGAGATTCACATCCACCGGCCGTAGCTTCGGCTGGAGTATCTCACCTCGCTTGAGCAGGTTCATGTCGCGCAACGCCACCGGGTCCATTTCCAGGTCGGCGGCGATCTCGTCCATCTGCGACTCGCAGGCGAAGATGGTCTGAGGGGCGGCGACGGAACGGAACGAGCCCGCCGAGCCGGCATTGGTGTGGACGGAGTAGACGTCGCTCCGGAGGTGCGGGATGCGGTAGGGTCCCAGCACCCGGGTGGCGGCGAGCTGGGCCACCATCCGGGTGTTTTCGGTGAATGCTCCGGTGTCGAGATGGATCTCGGCCTGCCGCGCCACCAGGGTGCCGTCGTTCATCACCCCGGTCTTGAGGTCGACGGTGGCGCCGTGCCGCCGCACCGTGACCATGGCCTCGGGGACCGACAGGCAGAGCCGCACGGGACGGCCCGCCTTGCGCGACAGCAGCACCACCAGGGGCTCGAACTTGCTGTAGGACTTGCCGCCGAAGCCGCCGCCCAGAAAGGAGACCCGCAACCGTACCTGGGAGCGGGTGACGCCGAAGATGCGCGCGATATCGCCCTGCACAAGGAACGGGTGCTGCGCCGACGACCACAGGTCGATGCCGTCATCACCGTACCGGGCCACCGCGCCGTGGGGCTCCATGCTGTAGTGATACACCATGGGAAACGTGTAGCGGGCCTCGAAGACACGGTCCGAAGCCGCAAAACCCTGGTCCACGTCCCCTTGCTCCACCCGCTCGTGGGCGCACACGTTGCCGGGAGCATCCTCGTGGATCAGCGGCGCACCCGGAGCCAGGGCCGCGTCCATGCCCAGGGCCGACGGCAGCTCCTCGTAGTCCACGTCGATGAGGGCGAGGGCCGCCTCCGCCGTGTGCTCGTCCTCCGCCGCCACGGCCGCCACCGGCTCGCCCACGTAACGCACCCTGTCCATGGCCACCACCGGCCGGCCGTTGTAGAACGGGTCGATACCGGCCAGATCCTTCGCGGTGACCACCGCGCGCACGCCCCGGAGCGCCTCCGCCCTCGACGTATCGATGGCCCGGACGCGCGCGTGCGGCAACGGGCTCCGCAGGATCCGGCCTTCGAGCATCCCGGGGAGCACGATGTCGCCGGTATACTTGGCCCGCCCCGTCACCTTGTCGACGCCGTCCACCCGGGGAACGTCCCGGCCCACGTGCTGGAAACTGGATTGCCGCATGGTGCTCCTGATTTCTCCGCTCGGCAGGACTTGTGCCGCGTTCTCCCAGCGGTCCGGACCAGATTTCCGCTCAAGGAACGAGTCGCGCCCATTGAACGTATATCCGGCACGGGTCCGGCGCAACGATCTCCCGGTGTGCTGTCCGGTCAATTTGCATGACAAGATGGGCGGGATTCTTGTGTCGTCGGCAAGGCGCGATGACCTGTAGGGGCGACCGGCGGTCGCCCTCCGCCTTGCCTTGAAGAACCGGCGCATGGTTTAGTTCCGGTTACCATCATGGCTTCCCCGACCCCCATCCAGCTCATCCAGTTCCGCGCCGCCTACAATCTGCCCGTCCATGCGGCGGTGGAGAACGGCATCTTTGCCGGCGGCGGGCTTGCCGTGGAGATCGAGTACACGCCGGGCTCGGCCTATCTCGTGGAGGCGGTGCGTACCGGGCGCTGCACCATCGGCCACGCGGCCGCGGACGACGTGGTCGCGGACGTGGAGAATCAGCCCGGTTCGGACCTGTTCGCGTTCATGGGGCTCCACAGTGGGCTGCTGAGCCTCGTCGGCGCGCCCGAATGTCCGACGATGGAGTCGTTGCGGGGCAAGCCGCTGGCGGTGGACGCCCGGGACAGCGGCTTCGTCTTCATCCTCGAGAAGGCCTTGCGCGACCGCGGCTTCGGCCCGGACGAATACGAGCTCGTGGAGGTGGGGGGCTGGGAGAGCCGCTACCAGACCCTGATCGAGGGGAAACTCTACGCTACGCTGCTGACAACGCCCTTTGTCGGGGCCGCCCTGGAAAAGGGCTGCCACGTCATCGCCCGGGGCGAGGAGATGGTGCCCGTGTACCAAGCGACGGTGGGTCTGGCCAGCCGGTCCTGGGCGGAAGAGAACCGGGCGCATCTGGTCAACTACATCCGCTGCTACGTGGCTGCCACCGAGTGGTGTTTCGCACCCGGAAACCGTCGGCACTGCCTCGACCTGTTGGCCCGGCACAACGCCCTCACCGGCGCCGCGGCCGAGGAAACCCTGGACTCCCTGCTGGACCCCGAACAAGGTCTCTACCCCAAGGCCGCGTTGAACATCCCCGGTATCGCCGCCGCCCTCGACCTCAGAGCCGGCATGGGCTTCATCGCCTCTCCCCCGCCTCCGCCCGAGAAATATATCGACGTTTCCTACTACCAAGCCGCTGTCCGGTGGCCGGAGGAGTTCAACGATCCCGCGTTCTGATGAAGATTCCGTTCGCCCTGAGCGTAGCGAAGCGAAGTCGAAGGGCGCCGACCCATGTCGTAGGGAGTTTCTCAACAACCTGCCAGGCCCCCCCGAAGGCTACCAAAACAAGGACAACTGCTCCGGAACGTTTGATCGCAACGCGGGCACTCGCTCCGGCAACTCGGCGATCCGTGACTCCAGCCAGCGGATGTAGGTGCGGTGGGATGGGCGCTGGCGGATGGCCTCCACGCACAGGGAGCGCACGCGGCCGGCGTAGTGCCGCCAGTTCTCGCGCACGGCGCGCGGCATGCGCAGATAGGTGGGGGCGTCGTCGCAGAAGAGTTCGCTGCGGGCGAGGGTATAGATGTCGCACTGGGTCTCGCCGCCGGGCAACGGCGCCCACGCGGGGGTTCCCTCGGGAGGCGGCAGCTTCGTCAACCCCTGCAACAAATGGGTCAGCTCATGGCCGATGGTGTTGTAGGTCAGGCCCCGGACCCGGAGGCGGATGTACAACGGCAGCCGGAGCCGCGTGGGAATGAACGCGACGCCGAGCTTGGTCCGGGTGTGGCCGATCCGGACTTCCAGGTTTCGTAGCTCCGGGAACCGGCTCAGCGACTGCTTGATCATCCGCACGGCGCGCTGCGTGAGGCGTTTCTCCATCTGCGGCGTGAACGACACGGTCACGCCCATCCCGGGTGATAGCAAGGTCATGGACAACGGCTCGGACAGACTCTAAACTCTAACGCAGTGATCGACCGTTTTCACCCTCTGGTACGCGACTGGTTCCGGGGGCGTTTCAGCAAGCCCACGCCGCCGCAGGCGACGGGCTGGAAGGAGATCGCCCGGGGTCGCGACACGCTCATCGCCGCGCCCACCGGATCCGGCAAGACGCTGGCGGCCTTCCTCTGGTCCATCAACCAACTCATCGCTTCGGCGGAACCGTCCCGCGACCACACCCACGTGGTCTATGTCTCGCCCCTCAAGGCCCTGGGCAACGACATCCAGAAGAACCTGCAGGAGCCGCTGGCGGAGATTACCCGCGCGGGCCGCCGCCAGGGACTGCCGCTGCACGACATCCGCACCGCCGTGCGCTCGGGCGACACCCCGGCCGCGGAGCGCCAGCGCATGATCTCCCATCCGCCGCACATCCTCATCACCACGCCCGAGTCGCTCTACATCCTGCTCACCGCCGTGCGCAGCCGGCAGGTGCTGAAGCACGCGCACACGGTCATCGTGGACGAGATCCACGCGGTGGCAGGAGACAAGCGTGGCGCCCATCTGGCGCTTTCCCTGGAACGGCTGGACGCCCTGGCCGGTAGGCCGCTGCAGCGCATCGGGCTGAGTGCCACCCAAAAGCCCATGGAGGACATCGCCCGCCTGCTGGTGGGGACCCGCAGGCTCCGACGAGACGGCGCGCCGAAATGCGCCATCGTGGACGTGGGGCACAAACGGGAGCTGGACCTGTCCATCGAGGTGCCGGACCAGGAGTTGGGACCCATTACCTCCCATGCGCTCTGGGCCGAGGTCTACGACCGCATCGTGACGCAGATCCAAAGCCACCGCACCACGCTGGTGTTCGTTCACACCCGCCGGCTGGTGGAACGCGTGGCCCACCAGCTCACCGACCGGCTGGGCGAGGGCAAGGTGCTGGCCCACCACGGCAGCCTCTCCCGCAAGACCCGGCTCGAGGCCGAGCAGAAGCTCAAGGCCGCGGAGGTGCCGGTGGTGGTGGCCACCGCCTCGCTGGAGCTGGGCATCGACATCGGCCACGTGGAGTTGGTCTGCCACATCGGCGCGCCCCGCTCCATCGCCACCCTGCTGCAGCGGGTAGGGCGCTCGGGCCATTGGCTGGGGGCGGTCCCCAAGGGCATCCTGTATCCGCTCACCCGGGACGACCTGCTCCAGTCCGCGGCCGCGGTGTACGCCGTGCGCCAGGGGGAGCTGGACCGCATCGGCCCGGTGCGCCAACCTCTCGACGTGCTCGCCCAGCAGATGGTGGCCACGGTGGCAAGCCTCACGCCGGCCCTCAAGCCGGGCGAGACCCTGCCGCTGCTGCCCGAGTCGAAGCCGCCGCCGGGTATCGCCGAGGAAGACCTCTGGGAGCTGATAAAGGGAGCGTACCCCTTCCGGGATCTCACGCGCGGCGCCTTCGAGCAGGTCCTCCACATGCTGTGCGAGGGCGTGGCCCCCGCCAGGGGCCGGCGCGGCGCCCATATCCACCGGGACCGGGTGAACCGGATGCTGCGGGCGCGGCGCGGCGCCCGGCTCGTGTCCATCACCAACGGCGGCGCCATCCCCGACACCGCCGACTACGACGTGGTGGAGGCACACAACGAAACCTTCGTGGGCAAGGTCAACGAGGATTTCGCCATCGAGAGCCTCGCCGGCGACATCTTCCTGCTCGGCAATACCTCCTGGCGCATCCAGCGGGTGGCCTCCGGCAAGGTGTGGGTCGAGGACGCCCACGGGGCGCCGCCCACCATCCCGTTCTGGCTCGGCGAGGCGCCGGGGCGCTCCCTGGAGCTGTCGCGCGCGGTGTCCGATGTCCGCGAGGCCGTCGCCCGGCAGGCCGCCGAAGGGGAAGCAGCCGGCGTTTGGCTGCAGCGCGAGGCCGGCCTCGGGCCGGCGGGCGCCGAGCAGATCGTCGCCTACGTGAACGAGACCCGCGCCGTGCTCGGCTGCGTGCCCACCGTGGACCGTGTCGTCGCGGAGCGCTTCTTCGACGAGTCCGGCGGCATGCAGCTCGTGCTGCACACGCCCTTCGGCGGACGCATCAACCGCGCCTGGGGACTGGCCCTGCGCAAGCGGTTCTGCGTCAACTTCGACTTCGAGCTGCAGGCCGCGGCCACCGACGACGGCATCGTGATCTCGCTCACCGACCGTCACTCGTTCCCGCTGGACACGGTGTTTTCCTACCTCAATCCGGCCACGGTGGAACGGGACCTCACCCAAGCCTCGTTGGCCGCGCCCATGTTCACCAACCGCTGGCGCTGGAACGCGGCCCGGGCGCTGGCGGTGGAGCGGTTCAGCCGCGGCAAGAAGGTGCCCATGCAGATCCAGCGCATGCGCGCCGAGGACCTGCTGGGCGCGGTGTTTCCGGACCAGGTGATGTGCCAGGACAACCGCGCCGGCCCCGTCGACCTGCCGGACCATCCCCTGACCCGGGAAACCATGGAGAACTGCCTTCGCGAGGCCATGGACGTGGACGGCTTCAGGGAGACGCTGGAGCGGCTCCTGAAGGGCGAGATCGCCACCGTGGCGGTGGAGACCCCAGCCCCCTCGCCCATGGCCCACGAGATCCTCAACGCCAACCCCTACGCGTTCCTCGACGACGCTCCCTTGGAGGAGCGGCGCGCCCGGGCGGTGGCGTTGCGGCGCACGGACCCGGACCTGGCCCAGGGCATCGGCGCGCTGAGTCCCGAGGCGCTGGCGGAGGTGAAGGGGCAGGCGTGGCCGGACATCCGCGACGCCGACGAGCTGCACGACCTGCTGCTCACGGTCATCCTGCTGCCGGCGCGGGAAGCCGAGCCGTGGCAGCGGTACGCGCAGGCACTGATGGCGGCGCGGCGAGCCGCCGCGGTTGAGCCCACGGGGGCCAACGGCGAGATGTTCTACGTGGCCGCCGAGCGTCTGGCGGAGGCCCGTGCCGTGCTGGGAGACCTCCGCATCACCCCAGCGGTGGTAGCGCCGAACACGGATGTTCCCGACACGGCGACACACCACTCAGGTCATTCCCGCGAAAGCGGGAATCCAGGGGGCGGGGGGCCGGCGGGAGACCCGGCGGAAGACTCTGCAGTCAAGCCCTCCCATGACGACGCCCTGCGCCGTACCGTGCAGGGCTGGATGGAGATCAGCGGCCCGGTCACCGGCGAAGGGCTGGCTGCCCGGACCGGCCTTTCCGTCGAGTCGGTCGCGCGCGCCCTCACGGCGCTGGAGGTCTCTGGGGTGGTGCTGCAAGGGTGCTTTTCCCCCGGCGCCGGGACCGATGCGCCGGTGGAATGGTGCGAGCGGCGCCTGCTGTCGCGCATCCACCGCCTCACCCTGGGCCGGCTGCGGCGTGAGATCCATCCGGTTTCGGCCACCGACTTCATCCGCTTCCTGCTGCGCTGGCAGCACCTGCAACCGGGCTCGCAACTCCACGGCCGCGACGGCGTCCACCAGGTCATCCGCCAGCTTCAGGGCATGGAACTGCCGGCCCCGGCCTGGGAACAACACGTCCTGCCGGCGCGGATCGCCGCATACGACCCGGCCGAGCTTGAGCACCTGTGTCTTGCCGGTGTGGTGACCTGGGGACGGTTGCGGCGGGAAGCGGGCGGCCCGGAAGACGATCCCGGCGTGGCGAAGCTCTGGGATGCAGCTCCCCTGGCCCTCCGGCCGGCCAACGGCAAGACCCGCCGTACCACCCCCACCCGGTCCGCGCCGCTGGCCTTCGTCATCCGCGAAGACCTGCCGCACTTCCTGGACCCGGAGGCCCTGGACTGGCGCGGGCTCCGAGGACTGTCATCCGCCGCCCACGACGTTGCCGCGTACCTGGAAACCCACGGCGCATCCTTTCTCGCGGACATTGCCCGTGGAACCGGACAACTCACGGTACGCACGGAACGCGCCCTGTGGGAGCTGGTCACCCGCGGGCAGGTCACCGGGGACGGCATCGCGGGACTGCGCATGCTGCTCGCCCCTGAGCTCAAGAGAAGGGAAAACCGGCGCGGGGGCCGGAAAGGCGCGGGGACGCAAGCCATGCCGGTGGGACGCTGGTCACTGTGGCAAAAGGCCGACCCCGGCGCCGCGGAGGCAAGTACGGAGGCACTGGCCCGCCAACTCCTGCAACGCTACGGCGTGGTGTTCCGGGAGTTGCTGATCCGCGAGACCCGCTGCCCCCCCTGGCGCCTGCTGCTCCAGGCCTATCGCCGCATGGAAGCCCGCGGCGAAATCCGCGGCGGCCGTTTCGTGAGCGGTTTTGTGGGCGAGCAGTACGCGCTGCCCGAGGCCGTGGAAGCCGTGCGAAGCGTACGGCGTCAGGCTCCGGACACGGAGCCGGTGATGGTGTCCTGCACCGACCCCCTCAACCTCGTTGGTATCCTCACGCCAGGCCCCCGTGTCCCGGTGGGGTCGCGCCAGTTCATCGCCTACCTCAACGGCGCCCCCGCCGAGATCGGCCCCCTCGGCAACGTCCTGAGCCGCGTGCAGCCGGTCACCGGGTCGGGGGCGGACTGAGTTTTACGCCCGGAAAACCGGTCTTGCTCTACAGCTTGATTTTGTAGCTTGAAAGCTACATCATATGCCTATGGAGAGGAAGCCGACCGTCAAGGAACGCGACCGTCTGAATCGCGCCTTCGAAAGAGACCGCGGGCAGTTCCTCGTCGAGTTGAGAGTACTCTTGCGGAAGGAGAAAGGGTTGGCGGCGGCCGCGCGTCACGCGGGCCTGAACCGTGAATCGCTGTATCGGGCATTGGGCGCCGGGGGCAACCCCACGTTCGATACCTTGGAACGTCTGCTCGCGTTGCTCGGGTACCGGCTCTCCGTTGCGCCCCTGCGAGACCGTTTAACCGGTGACAGACGCGCCGCGGCCATGGCCAGGAAGTACGTCTGGTGGCAACCGCCGGACCGCACCCTGGAAGACCGGCGGCTCTTGCTGGCCCAAGTGATGACCCTCGGCACCGCCGCCGACATCCGCTGGCTGCTTTCGCGGGTCCCCACCTCCGAACTGCGCCGCGTGTTGCGCGACCCACCGGTCGGAATTTTCAACGGCCGTTCGTGGAAATTCTGGCACCTCCGCCTTGGTTTGACGCCGGCCCCTGCACTGCCGGCGCGACGTCTGCCCGAGGAGATGCCGTTGTGACGTTCAAGCCGGCTCTCGACACACTGCCCGCCGAACAACGGAGACTATGGCCACAACTCTCGGACATCCCCAAGTGCTTCGTCCTTTACGGCGGTACCGCCCTGGCGTTGAGACTGGCGCACCGGTGCTCCGTTGACTTCGACTTCTTTTCGTCGGACCCCGTCAACCTCGATGCGTTGTTCCGGCTCCCCTTCGTAGCCCGGGCGGAGGTGCTCCAGAGGGAACCGGACACGCTGACGGTTTCGGTGACACCCGGCGGTACAGCGAACCCGGTAAAGGTCTCCTTTTTTGGAGGCATCGACACCGGACGTGTGGGAGATCCGGAACAAACGGACGACCACGTGCTACGTGTGGCGTCACTGCTGGACTTGTTCGGAACCAAGCTCAAAGTGTTGCTGCAACGCGTGGCCGCCAGGGATTACCTTGACTTGGCGGCCATCATCCGTGCCGGAGTCCCGTTGAAAGAGGGACTCGGCGCAGCCGCTACACTCTACGGACGGCGGTTCCCACCAGCGGAAGCCGTCAAGGCGCTCGGGTATTTCGATGAAGGAGAGGCGGCTGACGTCGACACCACGACACAGGCATTTCTCTTGCGAGAGGTCGCGGCTTGGGACTTCACGATAGCGGCGATTACAAAGGCCGCCGATTCGCTTGCCTGAAGACGGACCCGCGAAACACTATACCGATATACGGCAACTCCCTGGGTGCTGCCCCTGGAACGGACAAAGGGGACGGCCCATGAGCCGTCACCTTTTCGGCCGCCGCGTTCTCCCGCTAGTGCTTGGTGGCGGGCCACCTTCCTTCGACCATGGCGTTGAACTCGTCGGTGAAGAAGAACTTCTCCTGGCCGAAGGCCGGGCGCAACTGGTCGAACCAGGTGGCCTCCGGGTCGTAGGCCGCATAGAACGGCCGGCCGACCCAGTCGGGACTACGTCCCTGGAGGAAGCGCAGGATGAAGACCTTCTCGCCGGCGATCTCCTGCACGTCCTGGACCTCGACCTTGCCGGGGGTGGCGCTCATGCTCGGGCCGCGCACGGTGCGGGACAAGCCGGAGACGAACTTGTAGGCATTCTGGAAGATGTGACAGCAGCGCTCCAGCGGCACCTCGAAGTAGTTGCGTGCGCCGGTGTCGCGTTCCACGAACATGTAGTAGGGGATCATCCCCAGCCGCACCTCTTCCTCCCACATGCGGATCCACACGTCGGAAGAGTCGTTGATGTGGGCGAGCAGCGGGGCCTGGCAGCGGATCACCGCGCCGGCGTCGCGCAGGCGGCGGATCGCCTCCCGAACCACGTTGGTCTCGAGCTCCCGCCAGTGGTTGAAGTGGGCCATGATGGCGACATGCTTGCCCGCCTTCACGATCTTCTCCAGCAGGCGCAGCATGTCGTCGGCATCTTCGTCGCCGACGAACCGGTAGGGCCAGAACGTCAGGGACTTGGTGCCGATGCGGATGTCCTGCACGTGCGCGAGACGCGGATCCTCCACGAAAGGCTCCAGATAGTTGCGGAACACCGCGGTCTTCATGATCATGGGGTCGCCGCCGGTCACCAGCAAGTCGGTGACGTCTGGATGCGCCGCCAGGTAATCGTGCAGCCCGTCGGCTTCCTTGGCCACGATCTTGAGCGTGTTGTCGCCCACGAACTGCGCCCAGCGGAAACAGAAGGTGCAGTAGGCATGGCAGGTCTGCCCCTGGCTGGGGAAGAACAGCACAGTCTCCCGGTACTTGTGCTGAAGGCCGTGAATGGTCTCCTGCGCGACCTTGGGAATGTTCAGCTCCCGCTGCCCCGCGGGGTGCGGGTTGAGCCTCTCGCGGATCTCGTGGGCGCCCTCCTTGATCTCGTTCGAGGAAGCGTCGCGCCGCAGGAGGTCGGCCATGTGGAGAAAGTCGACATCCTCGAGCATCCCCTGTTGCGGGAAGGTCATCTGGTAGACCGGGTCGTCGGGCACCCGGTCCCAGTCGATGAGGTGGTCGATCACGTACCGGTTGGACCGGAACGGCAGCACGTTGGCCACCACCTTCATGGCGAACCGGTCATCGCGGGATAGTCTCTCTAGCTGCGGAATCTCGTCGAGGTGTTTGGTCGACAACGC
This sequence comes from uncultured Binatia bacterium (SeqCode), assembly GCA_965215605.1. Taxonomy (GTDB): domain Bacteria; phylum Desulfobacterota; class Binatia; order UBA9968; family JAJDTQ01; genus JAJDTQ01. The sequence goes on from OZ244070.1 coordinate 1,698,575, forward strand.
CTTGTAGCGTTCGGACGGAAAGATCGGCGCCTCATGCGTGAGGTTTTGTTCCTCCGCTTGAAGAGGCATCAACCCCGGGTCGCGTGCGGGTTCGTTGCCGGGTTCCGACGGGACTTTGCTCATGACTCACCTCCCAGGTTATCTCGTCTCGGCTTTCAATCCTCGACTTTCATCAAAAGTATACTCCGCAGACGCCAATTTGAAAGACAAAAAAGAGAATAAACGTTGTCAACACGGTATTGCAAGGGCTGGAGCCGTTCTCGCCGATTCGATTTTTCGGCTTTGCCGTCTTTTCTGCTTTACTGTTCCCTGGGGCAATCGGTTTTCGGATGCAGCCTCTCAAAGGCTCGAAAGGAGCGAACGTCAATGGCCGCCGATCTTTTCTCCACCGCGCGGGAACGCCTCGAAGACGCTGCCCGCCACCTCGACATCGAGCGCGAAATCATCGACCAGCTCCGCTATCCCAGGGAGACGCTGGCCGCCACTTTGCTGGTGCGCATGGACGACGGCTCGCGCAAGGGGTTCAAGGCGTGGCGCTGCCGCTATGACGACACCCGCGGCCCCACCAAGGGCGGCATCCGCTTCCACCCCGCGGTGAACGTCGACGAGGTGATGACGCTGGCGTTCTGGATGACCTTCAAGTGCGCGGTCGTCAACCTCCCCTTCGGCGGCGGCAAGGGCGGCGTGTCCGTGGACGTCAAGAAGCTCTCCCGCGCCGAGCTTGAGCGCCTGAGCCGTGCCTACGTGCAGGCGTTCGCGCGGTTCATCGGACCCGAGCGCGACATCCCCGCCCCGGACATGTACACCAACGGCATCGTCATGGCCTGGATGGCGGACGAGTACGGCGCCATCACCGGCCATCCCAGTCCGGCCATCATCACCGGCAAGCCGGTGGCCCTGGGCGGCTCCCTGGGACGCGACGACGCCACCGGACGCGGCGGCTTCTACGTCCTGCAACAACTGAAGGACGCCCTGGGCATCGGGCCGGACAAGACGCGCATCGTCCTTCAGGGCTTCGGCAACGCCTCGTTCCACTGCGCGCGCCTGCTCCACGACGACGGCTATCGGATCGTCGGACTGTCGGACTCGAGCGCCGCCGTCTACGATCCCGACGGCATGGACCCCCATGCGGTGATGGAGCACAAGATGCGTACCCGGAGCGTGGCCGGCGCCCCCACCCGCGGGCGCGCGCGGGACCTCGACAACGCGGCGCTCCTGGAGGCGGAGTGCGACGTGCTGATCCCGGCGGCGGTGGAGAATCAGATCACCGGGGACAACGCCGCCGCCGTCCAGGCACCGGTGATCCTGGAGCTGGCCAACGGCCCGGTGACGCCGGCGGCCGACGCCATCCTGGACAAGAGGCGCGTGGCGGTGATCCCGGACATCCTGGCCAACTCGGGCGGGGTGACCGTGTCCTACTTCGAGTGGGTGCAGAACAAGGCGGGCTACTACTGGCCGGTGGAGGAGGTGCGCGCGAAGCTCAAGGCCATCATGGACCCGGAGACCCGGCGCATCCGGGAAGTGGCCCGGGAAAGGTCCGTCAGCCTGCGCACCGCCGCCTACGTCCATGCCCTCGAACGCATCGGCCACGCGATGGAGGCGCGCGGCACCAAGGCGTTCTTCAGCGCCCGGTGACGGGTTCGCTCAACCGGATCACCACCGGCGCCGGATCCTTCCGGGTTGTCCGGCAGATCCGGCGAAGGGCATTCCACGGCCGGGCGCGTCCGCGGAACGCTTTTCCCGTGGCCCGCGCCTCGCGCCGCACGGCCTCGATGCGTTCCGTGGTGGGCGGGTGCGTCGAGAGGAGTTCCAGCATCTCGTCGTCGCCCTGTTTCTCGCTCTGTTTCTGCAACCTTGCAAAGAAGGCAGCGAACCCGGCGGCGTCCATGTTGGCGGCGTTGAGGCGCGCCACCGCGAAACGGTCCGCCTCGCGCTCGGCGGCGCGCGAATAACCGAGGTTGAGCGTTAGCCAGCCCAGGCCCGTGAGCAGCGCGCCGCCGCTCGTATCGCCGATCAGCAGGCCGGCGAGCACGGCCGTGGCGCCAGAACGGTACATTCGCCTGAGGCCGTGATCGTAAACGATGTGGCCCACTTCGTGAACAAACACGCCCGCGACTTCCTCCGGGCTTGCCGCGTGCTCGATCAATCCCTTGGTCAACACCACGATGCCGCCGGGCAGTGCGAAGGCATTGACCGCCTTGCTGTTGACCACCACCACGCGCAGGCTCGCTGGAGCGTCAAGCCCTCGGGTCAGATGGGTGGAAAGCCCCCGGAGGGCCCGCTGTCCCGGCACCGCGCTGCAATACGCCCGCGACGCCGCCCGGGACCCTTCCTTTCGCATGAGAACGAGCGTGAGCTGCCGCAGGGTGGTCGCGCCGATGCGCTGCCTGACGGACTCCGGCGTGGCCGCCGCCAGTTGGTCCGCCAGCAGCGGCACCACGACCAGAACGAGGATCGCGAGGGAAACCGCCGCGGCGCCGGCCCATGCCCCGATCCGGACAAGCCCGCCCCAGGACAGCCGCACCCCGCGGTAGAGCTGCGGCGCCACGGGCCGAAGCGCCTCCAGCACCGTCGGGTCATCGACGATGAGCCGTGCCGTGGTGCCGTCGAGACCGAGCCGCACGGGCTCCCCCGCCCGCGGCGGCTCGGTGAGAACGACGCGCTCCGCGGGCCAATCCGCCAGCGCCGCCCCATCCGTGTCGGAGATGCCGATCCCCGCCGCGGTCACGGCGACGGCGACACGCCGTACCCGGGCCGTCACGCCGTCGTAGTAGCTCGCTGCGTACCACATCACGGTCAGAAGCCTCCCACGTCGAGCGCGTCGGCCAGCCCTTCGCCGCGGCGCGGCATGGCGGCGGAGGACTGGACCGCCCGCCCCAATCCGTCGGGTTCGTGAATGGACAGGGTCCTGCACGCCAACGCAAGCAGAGAGACCTGGACGAACAGCGTGCGAGCCAGACCATAGAGCCAATAGATGAAAACGAGCGCGAACGGTATGAGCACCACAAGCCATCGTGGGTCCACATCGCCCAGGGCGATGGGGCCGACGATTACGAACAACCCCACCGAGGCACACGCGCCCGCGATCAGAATGCAAAACCAGAACACAAGGTAGACACCGAAGACGGATCCGGCATGGACCGTGGATTCCAGCCGGGTGCTTCCGATGCGCACTCCATTGACCAAGAGACGAAACTCGTTGACCCGGTACCAGGCGAACATGGCTGCGCTGACGGGCAGAACCCATAGAGGTGTGAAACGGCATGCGCGCAGCGCCGCGATGATTTCGGAACGCGCCGGCTGGCGTTCGCGGAGCACGTCCATCAAGGCGATCAAGGGGTCCATGTTGATGAGAACAAACACAAGGATCGCCACCAGGGCAGGGACCGCAACCACCCACCATCGCACAAAGAGTAGCCAAGCGCCGCCTTCGAAGGAGAAGCGGGTGGCGCCGAACCGGGCGTGATTGGCGACGTAGCGCGTCGTGGCCACGCGCCACGCGGGGTAGGCCAGGCCCAGCGTGGCCAGTGCCGCGACCGCGTACAGGCATCCGATGACTGCGTAGTTGAGGGTGGACCCGTCGAGCCCGAAACGCACGCCCCGCCATGCCGTGCGGCTCAGGCGAAAACGCCACATCCTGTAGATCGCCAAGTGGAAGAGGAAGCCGAAGATGGCGTAGGAGACCGCGTGGAACAACAGGGCGCCGTAGGGCGCGCCTTCGGGCAGGAAAGCGCCGAGCCACGAAAGGATGGCCGTGAACGGGGCGAGGAAAATCACGACGATGAGGAAGCCGAACAGCAGTTCCTGGCCCGTGCCGAGATACTCCAGGGGTTCGTCGAGGACCTTGACGTGCCGCCACAGGAACTGGCGTACGCGGGTCTTCCCCCAGAACCGGTAGAGCCCGAAGGCCGTCAGATTCAGCAACAGGTTGCGGAACAGCAGCGCGGCCAACTCCCCGCGACGGCCGTCGAAGGCCACCGTTGGGCGCGGAGCCGGCGCCGTATCGCGTCGCGCAAGTTCGGTGTCGTCTTCCATGCCGTTCCCGCGAAAGTCCTTGCGCCAGGAATTTACGGGACGCGACACTCGTTGGCAACCGATCGAACCAGAACACGCGACGGCGCAGCCCATGAGTACCTTGGACACCCCGGAACCGGATGATAAATTTGCTGCATGACGACACGTGGAGGCCCCGGACACCTCGACGCCCTCGAGGCCGAATCGATTCACATCATGCGCGAGGTCGCGGCCGGCTTCTCCAAGGCGGTCATGCTCTACTCCATCGGCAAGGACAGCTCGGTGCTCGTGCGGCTGGCGCAGAAGGCCTTCCGCCCGGCGCCGGCGCCCTTCCCCCTGCTGCACGTGGACACCACCTGGAAGTTCCCGGAGATGTACGCGTTCCGCGAACGCACGGCGCGCGAGACCGGCATGGAGATCCTCGTTCACATCAACCAGGAGGGTCTCTCGCGGGACATCGACCCTTTCACCCACGGCTCGGCTCTTCACACGGACGTCATGAAGACCCAGGCGCTGAAGCAGGCGCTCGACGAGCACGGCTTCGACGCGGCGTTGGCGGGGGCTCGGCGCGACGAGGAGATGTCCCGCGCCAAAGAGCGGGTGTTCTCCCTGCGTAGCCGGGGACATCGATGGGATCCCAAGAACCAGCGCCCGGAGCTCTGGCGCCTCTACAACACCCACATCGGCAAGGGTGAATCCATGCGCGTCTTTCCGCTCTCCAACTGGACGGAGCTGGACGTGTGGAGCTACATCGACAGGGAGAACATCCCGGTCGTGCCGCTCTATTTCGCGGCCCCGCGCCCAGTGGTGCGGCGCTCGGGGACGCTGATCATGGTGGCGGACGAGCGCATGAAGCTCGAGCCCGGCGAAGAGCCGGAGATGAAGCGGGTGCGCTTCCGCACGCTGGGCTGCTACCCGCTGTCCGGCGCCATCGAATCCGATGCCGACAGCGTGCCGGCCATCATCCGGGAGATGCTCTCGGCCACGTATTCCGAGCGCCAGGGGCGCGTCATCGACCACGACGGGGAAGGCTCCATGGAGCGCAAGAAGCAGGAGGGCTATTTCTGATGTCCGCCGGCCCGTCCTCGGACGGCCGGGAATTCCGGGCCTATGTCAACGCCCGGGAAGACCCGGACATCCTGCGCTTCATCACCTGTGGCAGCGTGGACGACGGCAAGTCGACGCTCATCGGCCGCCTGCTCTACGAATCCCGCCTGGTCTTCCAGGACCAGCTCGCGCGGGTGGAAGCCGACAGCAGACGGCACGGCACCCAGGGCGACAACCTGGACCTGGCGCTGCTGGTGGACGGCCTTCAGGCGGAACGCGAGCAGGGCATCACCATCGACGTCGCCTACCGTACCTTCTCCACCGCCAGGCGCTCCTTCATCGTGGCCGACGCCCCGGGACACGAGCAGTACACCCGCAACATGGCCACCGGCGCCTCCACCGCCGACCTGGCCGTGGTCCTCATCGACGCCCGCAAGGGGGTGCTGCCCCAGACCTGCCGGCACACCACGATCCTGTCCCTTCTGGGAGTGCGCCATGTGATCCTGGCCATCAACAAGATGGACCTCGTGGACGGGTCCAGAGACGTCTACGACAGCATCGCCGCGGCCTACCGCGCCTTTGCCGGACGGCTCGACGTGACCGCCGTCACCTGCATTCCCGTGTCGGCCCTGACCGGCGACAATGTCACCGGGCCGTCCAGCGCAATGGACTGGTATGACGGGCCGACGCTGCTACAGGCTCTGGAAACCGCCGATGTGGCCCCGGACCGCGGCAGCGCCCCCTTTCGCATGCCCGTGCAGTGGGTCAACCGCCCCAACGCCGGGTTCCGGGGCTTCGCGGGAACCGTGGCGTCAGGGCAGGTGCGTCCCGGCGACCCGGTGCTGGTGTGTCCGTCCCGGAAGGCCTCGGCGGTGGAACGCATCGTCGGACCGGACGGCGACCTCGACCGAGCAGGAGCCGGCCAGGCCGTGACGCTCACCCTCGCCGACGAGATCGACGTGAGCCGCGGGGACATCATCGCGTCCGCGTCGGCGCCGCCGAGCCTCAGCGACCAATTCGCCTGCCACATCGTCTGGATGGACGAAAACCCGCTGCTGCCCGAGCGTCCGTATCTGCTGAAAATCGGCGCGCGGCTGGCGGGGGCCCAAGTCACGGCCATCAAGCACAGGCTCAACGTCGACAACCTGGAGCACGCCGCGGCCAGGACCCTCGGGCTCAACGACATCGCCTACTGCAACATCGGCCTCGACCGGCAGATCGCGTTCGACCCCTATCGGGAACTGAGGGAGACCGGCGGGTTCATCCTCATCGACCGCTACACCCATGACACCGTGGGCGCGGGCATGATCGATTTCGGCCTGTGGCGCGGCTCCAACCTGACCCTCCACGAGCTCGCCATCGACAAGCCGGCGCGGGCGGCCCAGAAGAACCAGAAGGCCTGCGTCCTGTGGCTCACCGGGTTGTCCGGGGCGGGCAAATCGGCCACCGCCAACGCGGTGGAGAAGCGCCTGCACGCCATGGGACGGCACAGCTACACCCTCGACGGCGACAATCTCCGGCACGGGTTGACCCGGGACCTCGGCTTCACTGCGGCCGACCGGGTTGAAAACGTACGCCGCATCGCCGAGGTCGCCAAGCTGTTCGTGGACGCGGGGCTGATCGTTCTCGTGTCGGTGATCTCGCCCTTCCGCGACGAGCGCCGCATGGCCCGCGAGATGATGGAGGAAGGTGAATTCGTCGAGGTGTTCGTGGACTGCCCCATCGAGGTCTGCGAGCAACGCGATCCCAAGGGGCTCTACCGGAAGGCACGGGCCGGCGAGATCGGGAACTTCACCGGCGTGGACAGCCCCTACGAGCCGCCCGAATATCCGGAACTCGTGTTGAAGACCGCGGAGCGGGATGTCGACGCGGTCGCGGACCAGGTTGTCGACTATCTGCGATCGAGGGTGGATGTCGCCTGACTCCGCATCCTCACCCAGCGGGCGGGAACGAGATCCGGCGAGAGGGGTATCAACGTGTCAGGGAGTGCCCGTGGACTCCTCGTCGTCCTTGGCTTCGGGTCCGGGGGCGGCCGCCGGCGCGTCTTCGGCCGGTGCCGCGGCCTCGGCCGGTGCCGCAGTCTCAGCCGGCGTCGCAGTCTCAGCCGCTGCCACAGTCTCAGCAGCAGCAGCAGCCTGCTCTGGCGCCGCTTCTACCGGTGCCGCCGCTGCAGGTGCCGCGGCCTCGACCTGGGCCGTGCCGGCGCTCTGCGGCTGGAGCTTGGCCTCTCGTGACAGCTTTCGGGTCTTCCGCTTCAGACGCCGGATCTTCTGCCGCAGGATCTCCCGCTTGCCCGACTCCTCAACCCCGGTCTTCTCTTCCTTGAGCGTCTTGATCTGCTCCTTGACGGCTCCAATGCTGGTCTCTGCTGCCACGTGTGCCTCCTTCGGATGAGTGAAGGGTAACGGGTATCACATGGGGGTGGGAATCGAAAGTGGCGGCGTGGCAGCCGCCCTCCGCCCCACCCGGATTCCCGCCCCCGATCGGGGTCGAGGGCAAGCTTTCGCGGGAATGACGGAGGGTGGCAGGTTTACCGGAGGAGGCAGGATGGACAGCTCTACCGGTCGTCATCCCAGTCGCCCCAGCGACGGCTCCTGGCGTAGGGGTTGGGGTGCGGCAGGATGAAGAACTCCGTCTTCTTGGGCAGCATCCGGCGCGTAAGCACGAGCCGGGAATCGGGTTGGCGCGCGACCGGATAGCGGCCGTCGAGGAAAGACGCGAAGTACTCGGCCTGGGCCGGGTCGTCGTAGTGCATGGGCAGCACGATGGGCGGTTTGACCTGCTCGATGACCTTGACGAGGTCGCTGAAGCCCAGGTTGTTGCGGGCGTCGATGGGAATCATCATGACGTCCACCCGGCGCAGCAGTTGCCGCTGCTTCTCCGTGAGCAGGTGGCCGATGTTGCCCAGGTGCGCCAGGCAGAGGCTTCCCATCTCGAAGACGAAGATCGAGTTGGCGATGCGGGTGAAGTCGTAGTTCCGGGCGCTGGGCAGGTTGACGACCACGATGTCCTTGACCTTCCTGCGCACCGGCTGCCAGCGCTGGTCCAGCGTGATGCCCCTGAGCACCAGGGGATTCCCGCGAACCGCCTCGACGTTGTTGTGGGTGTAGTGGCCGTTGCTTACGGTCACCGCGTCGGCGGTGATGCCGGGAGTGACGTCGAAGTTGGGATCAGCCACCACACGGGTGCCGGTGCCGGACCGGATGGCGAAGCTCGAGTGGCCGAACCAGCGAAGCTGATACTGGCCGAGGCCGACATCCGGCTTGGGGGCGACGCTGGCCAACGGGCCGACGGCTCGGACCAGGTGGGGACCCGAATGGATGGACCGGACCAGATTGGGATTGCAGATGGCGACGGCGGCTTGTGCGCCCAGCAGGACCGCCAACCCGAGCACGAAACCCGTTACGCTGCTCCTTGACATGGCTGTTCCTCCCATGGCCCGCGACCGGCCGCCGCGGGCATCATGAGCACGTTTCGCAGGTCCCGTAGAGAGAAAGCTGGTGGGAGGTCACCGTAAAGCCGGTGTCGGGCGAGAGGAGTAGCTCAGCTTCTTCCCTCCGGTGCAAGGTGACATCATAGACTTTTCCACACGTTTCGCAAATGAAATGTGGGTGCTTGCCGAGGATCGGGTCGAAGTGCTGCGTCCGCTCGATGTTGAGGATCTGCAGCTTGCCGTCGGCGGCGAGCTTTTGAAGGTTGCGGTAGACCGTGCCGAGGCTGATGTTCGGGATTTTCCTGCGGACCCGTTCGTAGATCTGATCCGCGGTGGGGTGGGACATCTCGTCTTTCACGGCGTCCCAGATCACTTCGAGCTGTCGTGTCCGTCTCGTGGACATGGCCGGTCCCCGGCGGCGGTCCGTGGCGAGTTATTCCAGGTCGCCGAGCAGCTCCGCCTTGGTGGCGGCGGTCAACAGAGCCTCCGCGTGATAGTTCTCGTGGTCCACCACGATGGCGGCGTCCCGGTCGCGCAGCGCTTCGGTTTCGTCCGGGGCAAGACCGAAGGTGATGTACTGCACCGCGCTGATCTTGTCTTCCTTGCTGCGGCCCTCCTCGAAACGGGCGCGGATCACGTGATCGGCGCCGATCTTCAGCAAGACCCGCTCGTCGATGCCCAGAAACTTCAACAGCTCGCCGCGCAGGTCGGTCTGGTCCTCGATCTCGAGGAAGAAGGTCGCCCTGAGCTCTCCGGCATCGGGGATGAGTTCGTTGTAGACGTCGATCTCCTCCCGGATCTTGTCGAGATCGCGGATGCTCTCCGCCCGCAGCATCTCCTGTATCTGAAAGATCACCGTGGCGCGGTTCTCGAACACGAGGGAGACCTTGTCCCCCACCAACACCCGCCGGCGCTTCTTGAGATCGATGATCTCGCGCCGGAAGGCGGCGCGTTTCTCCTCGTAGGCGCTGGCGCCGACGATGTCGTTCAGGGTGATCTTGTCCATGTTGCGCGGGGAACCCGACCTTGCCGCCCCGCCCCGCGAGAGATGTCGCGGGTTCGGAGCGGCAAGGTTACGGGCGGCAGGTCCGCCGAATCAACCGGCGTCCGCGGGGTCCTTGCCGGCGACGGCCTGCAGTCCCTTGTTGAAACGGCCCGCATGGGACTTCTCGGCCTTGGCCAGGGTCTCGAACCACTCGGCCAACTCTTCCAGTCCCTCGTCCCGGGCGGTCTTGGCGAAGCCGGGGTACATCTCGGTGTACTCGAAGGTCTCGCCTTCCACCGCGGACTTCAGGTTCTTCTCGGTGCTGCCGATGGGAACGCCGGTGCAGGGGTCGCCGACTTCCTTCAGAAAGTCCAGGTGACCGAACGCATGGCCGGTCTCCGCCTCGGAGGTGTCACGGAAGAGTCCGCCCATATCGGGGTAACCCTCGATGTCCGCCTGCCGGGCGAAATAGAGATAGCGCCGGTTCGCCTGGGACTCGCCCGCAAAGGCGTTCTTCAGGTTCTCGTGGCTCTTGGTGCCATTGATGCTTGCCATAGGTGCCTCCTTATTAGTAATAGTTCTGATTAGTAGCCGAAGCCCGCCCGCAATTCAAGGGCCGGAGACGCCGGCAACGGCCTTCCGCAGTCCCCACGGGGCGGCAACTGGCCCGCCGCCCGGTGTTTTGCTATCCTGCGGTGAGTTGACTGCCTTCATCCAACCCATGGACGACATGATCACAATCGACGATTTCCAGGCGCTGGACCTGCGCATCGGCACGGTCACCAGCGCCGAACCGCACCCCAACGCCGACCGGCTCATGGTGCTCAAGGTGGACCTGGGCTCGGAGGAACGCCAACTCGTCGCCGGCATCCGCGGCCACTACAGCCCGGAGGAGCTCACGGGCCGGCAACTCGTGGTGGTGGCGAACCTGAAGCCGGCCAGGCTGAGAGGGGTCGAGAGCCAGGGAATGATCCTGGCCGCATCCACCGACGATCAACTCGTCATTCTGGCCCCGGAGCAACGGATCGCTCCGGGCGCCAAGGTGTCCTGACGCGGCCGCGTGTCCCCCCTCACCAAACCCGCGGAAACCTGCTGCCTCGTCGACCTGTCGGCCTTGCGCGCCAACCTGGGCACGGTGCGCCGCATGGTGGGCCACGGCGTTGAGGTCCTCGCGGTGGTAAAGGCCGACGCTTATGGTCACGGCGACATCGAGACCGCCCGCGCGCTTTGCGACGAGCATGTCCGCCGTCTTGGCGTCGCCACGGTGGCGGAAGGCACGCGCCTGCGAGAGTCCGGCATCGAGGCGGCCATTGTCGTCTTGGGAAGCATTTTTCCGGACGATACGGCCACCCTGGTCCGGTATTCCCTGAACCCCGTGGTTCCGAACCTGGACCTCTTGCGGCATCTGGACACCTTCGGCGCCCAACACGGCGTCGATATCCCCTGTCACCTCAAGCTGGACACCGGAATGGGACGGCTGGGGCTCCCGCCGGCCGCCGTCGAGAAATGGCTGCCCGAGCTGGCGGCGCTCAAAGCGGTGAAGCTCCAGGGGATCATGTCCCATTTCGCCAGGGCCGAGGAGCCGGAGTCGCCATCGAGCCGCGCACAACTGCGCGCCTTCCGGCAAACGCTGGAACGCATGCGCGCGGCGGGGCACGGCCCGGCGCCGGCCCACATGGCCAACAGCGCCGCCATCATGGGACTGCCCGAGGCCCGTTTCGACATGGTGCGCCCGGGCGGCATGCTCTACGGCATCTTTTCCCATCCGCCCTTGGCGGAACGCGTCCGGCTGGCGCCCGCGCTCACCTGGAAGACCCGCGTACTGCAAGTCAAGACGCTTCCGAAGCATTCGCCCGTGAGCTACGGCGGAACCTTCGTCACCGGACGCGCGAGCGTCATCGCGACCCTGCCCGTAGGCTACGCGGACGGCTACAAACGGGCTCTTTCGAACCGCGCCGCGGTGCTGATTCGCGGCCAACGGGCTCCCGTCGTGGGCCGCGTCACCATGGATTTGACAATGGTGGACGTTACCGATATAGCCGGTGTTCAGCCGGGGGACGAGGTCGTCCTCCTCGGACCACAAGGCCACGAGACCATCTCCGCCGAAGAGATGGCCGGCTGGGCGGACACGATTTCCTACGAGATTCTCACATCCATCAGTCCGAAGATTCCGCGTTACTACTTCCGAGGGGAGGGACGGGGCACCCGTGGGCAAGATTGAAAGGGCGTTGCTTAGCGTATCCGACAAAGACAGTATCGTCGATTTCGCCAGGAAATTGGCGGGGTTGAACATCGAGATACTATCCACGGGGGGGACCGCCGCACTGCTGCGGGACAATCACATCGCCGTGACCGAGGTGGCGGACGTCACCGGGTTCCCGGAGATCATGGACGGCCGGGTCAAGACGCTCCACCCCAAGATCCACGGCGGCATCCTGGCGCTGCGGGACAAGTCCGAGCATCGCGCCCAGATGGAAGAGCTGGGCATCGGACCCATCGACATGGTGGTGGTGAACCTCTACCCGTTCGAGGCCACCGTGGCGCGGCAGGCGCCGTTCGACGAGATCATCGAACAGATCGACATCGGCGGCCCCGCCATGATCCGCTCCGCGGCCAAGAACCACCCGCACGTGGCGGTGGTGGTGGAGCCGTCGGACTACGGGGCGGTGACCGAGGAACTCGCGGCGGGCGGCGGCGAACTGTCGGCGGACACGCGTTTCCGGCTGGCGTGCCGCGCCTTCCACCACACGGCGCGGTACGACGGCGCCATCTCCAACTACCTGGGGCGGCTCGACGACGAGAGGAAGGCGGGAAGGTGGGGCGAGAGGCTCAACATCCAGCTCTCCAGGCTGCAGGAGTTGCGCTACGGCGAGAACCCGCACCAGAGCGCGGCGTTCTATGCCGACGCGGATTCGACCGGACCGTCCGTGGCCCGGGCCACGCAGGTCCAGGGCAAGCATCTCTCGTTCAACAACATCCTGGACGCGGACGCCGCCCTCGGCACGGTCATGGACTTCCCCGAGACCGCCGCTGTCGCCATCAAGCACACCAACCCCTGCGGCCTGGCCACCTCCGACGTGTCGCTGGCGGATGCCTTCCGCAAGGCCAAGGCCGGCGACCCCGTGTCCATCTTCGGCGGCGTCATCGCCCTGAACCGCCCGGTGGACGCGGAGACGGCCGAGGAATTGAAGCAGATCTTCCTGGAAATCGTCATCGCGCCGTCGTTCACGCCCGAAGCACGGGAGATCCTGTCCTCGGCCAAGCGCCTGCTGAACATCCGCCTGCTGGAGATCGACATGACCCCCGACAACGACCGGAGCCTGGACCTGCGGCGGGTGCACGGCGGCGTGCTGGTGCAGGACTGGGACCACAAGCCCATCGACGTGCGGGAGTGCAAGGTGGTCACCGAACGGCAGCCCACCGACGACGAGTGCAAGGCCTTGGGGTTCGCCTGGCGCGTGTGCCACCACGTGAAGTCCAATGCCATCGTGTTCACGTCGAGCGACCAGTTGCTCGGCGTCGGCGCCGGCCAAATGAGCCGGGTGGATTCCGCCCAACTCGCCGTGACCCGGGCGAAAACCCACGGCCTCGACCTCGCGGGCTCCGTGGTGGCCTCCGACGCCTTCTACCCCTTCCGGGACGGCGTGGACGCGGCCGCCGAGGCGGGGGCGCGCGCGGTCATCCAGCCAGGCGGCTCCATCCGCGACGAAGAGGTCATTGCCGCCGCCGACGAGCACGGCCTCGCCATGGTGTTTACCGGCATCCGGCACTTCCGGCACTGATTGGAGTTGCTGGAACCGTGAAGATCCTGGTCATCGGCAGCGGCGGACGGGAACACGCCCTGACGTGGAAGCTGCGCCAGAGCCCGCAGGTGGAAAAGCTCTACTGCGCGCCCGGCAACGACGGCATGCGCCGGCAGGCGGAACGGGTGGACATCGGCGCCGGCGAGATCGAGAGGCTGGCAGACTTCGCGGCCCGTGAGGCCATCGACCTGACGGTGGTGGGCCCGGAGCAGCCGCTGGTGTCGGGCATCGCCGACCTGTTCGAGAGCCGTGGCCTCAAGGTGTTCGGACCCAACCGCGAGGCGGCCCGGCTCGAAGGCAGCAAGGCCTTCGCCAAGGAGCTGATGCTGGAGAACGGCATCCCCACCGCGGCCTGCGAGGTGTTCTCGGGAATCGAAGACGCGCGGCGGTATGTTGCGCGCGACCGCCCGTGCGTGGTCAAGGCGGACGGTCTGGCCGCGGGCAAGGGCGTCATCCTCTGCTCCGGCAAGGCCGAGGCCGAAGCGGCCCTCGACGAGATCATGGGGCGCGGGGTCTTCGGTGAGGCTGGCGAACGGGTCGTCATCGAGGAGTTGCTCACGGGCGAGGAAGCGTCTTTCATGGCCCTGATGGACGGCGAGGACTTTCTCCCGCTGGCGTCGGCACAGGACCACAAGCGCATCTTCGACGGTGACGAGGGTTCCAACACCGGCGGCATGGGCGCCTATTCCCCGGCGCCGGTGGTGGACGCGGCGGTGCATGACGCCGTGGTGGAACAGGTGCTGAAGCCGCTGGCGTCGGGCCTCAAGCGTCGCGGCCTGGTGTATCGCGGAGTCCTTTACGCCGGGCTCATGATCACCGAGGACGGTCCCAAGGTGCTGGAGTTCAACGCCCGCTTCGGCGATCCCGAATGCCAGCCCATCATGATGCGCCTGGAAAGCGATCTTCCGACGCTTCTCCGGGCCACCGCCGAAGGCAGGCTCGGAGAGGTCGCCGCCGAGTGGTCGGATCAGGCGGCGGTCTGCGTGGTGCTGGCGTCCCAAGGCTATCCGGGCCAGTATCAAACGGGCAAGGAAATATCCGGACTGGACGAGATCGATTCCTGGCGCGGCGGATACGCGTTTCACGCCGGGACGAAACGCGAGGGAGACCGCTGGCTCACCGGCGGCGGACGCGTGCTGGGGGTCACCGCGCTGGGCGACACCATCGAGGGGGCCACGGCCCAGGCCTATGACGGCGTGAGCCGGATCTCGTGGGAGGGCATGCACTACCGCCGGGACATCGCCCACCGCGCGATGAACCGCAGCGCATCCTGAGGTCCGCCAACGAACGGGGCGCGGTCCAAACCCGCCCCCGCAACACGACAGGACCGTGCGAGGCGCCTGGACGTTCGAACCGAAGCAAGAAGGAGGAGACACACGTGGCGGAGCAGACTCCGAAGGTAGCGATTCTGATGGGCAGCGATTCCGACGTGGAGGTCATGAAGGAGGCCGCGACGCGGCTGGAGTCCTTCGGCATCCCCTACGAGATGCACATCTCGTCGGCGCACCGTTCGCCGGAACGGACCCACGCCTACGCCAAGGGCGCGGCGGATCGGGGCATCGAGGCGTTCATCGTCGGCGCCGGCGCCGCGGCCCATCTGGCGGGAGTGGTGGCGGCCGTCACCACGCTGCCGGTGATCGGCGTGCCGCTGAGCGCGTCGGCGCTGGACGGCATGGACGCGCTGTTGGCGACCGTGCAGATGCCGGCGGGAGTCCCGGTGGCGACCATGGCCATCGGCAAGGGCGGCGCCGCCAACGCGGGCATCTTCGCGGCCCAGATCATCGCCCGCAAGGACCCGGAGCTGGCGGACAAGCTGGCCCGCTTCAAGGAGGAGCTGGCCACGGGCGTGGAGGCCCGGGACCGGAAGCTGCAGGACAGCCTGAAGGCGTAGACGGGAACACGCAATGGCCAAGATCTTCCCCTTCCGGGGACTGACCTACGATCCCGGCAAGGTCGGCGATCTCTCCAGAGTGATGGCGCCGCCCTACGACGTCATCTCTCCCGAGCACCAGGCGGAGCTCTACGAGCGCTCGCCGCGCAACGTCGTGCGCATCGACTTCAGCCGCGACGCCGATCCCTACGCCACGGTGCCGCAACGCTTCCGGGAGTGGCAGGACGACGGCACGCTGGTGGCGGAGGAGGCCCCGGCCATCTACTACCTGAGCCAGGAGTACCGGCTGCGGGACGGGGTCACCCGTGAGCGGCGCGGCTTTATCGCGCTGGCCGCCATCGAGGACTTCGGCGACGGCGCCATCCACGGGCACGAGGCCACCCTGGCCGAGCCCCGGGAGGACCGGCTGAAGCTGATGCTGGCGTGCGACGCCCAGTTCAGCTCCATCCTGGCCCTGTACACGGACGACAAGCCCACCCTCACCAACGCGTTGCGCGCGCACACCGGCTCCCGCAAGCCCAAGGTCGAAGCGGAGCTGGGCGAATTCGGCACCTCCCGGCTGTGGGCGGTCACCGACCCGGGCCTCATCCGCATGGTGCAAGACGCCCTGCGCGAGCGCTCCGTCTTCATCGCCGACGGGCACCACCGCTACGAGGCCGCCGGCAACTACCGGCGGCGGCGCCTGGCGGAGAGTCCCGGCGCCACCGGCGACGAGGGGTTCAACCGGGTGATGATGTACTTCGCCAACCTGGAGGAGGAAGGCGTGGTGATCCTGCCCACCCACCGGCTGGTGCGCGCGATGCCTCCCGTGGCCCCGGCGGAGTTGGAGAAGAAACTCCGGCAGTACTTCGACGTGGAGGAATACCCCCGAAATCCCGACGGGCGGCGGCGGTTCCTGGAAACCCTCGAACGCCCGAAGGACGGAGAACGCGTGCTAGGCGCCTCTTTCAGGGACGACCCCCGTTACCTGGCGTTGCGGCCGAGGGACCCGGAAGCGATGGAGCGGCTGGCGCCGGACATGAGTCCCGAGCTGCGCGGGCTGGACGTCACCACCCTGCACGTGCTGCTGATGGAGCACGTCCTCGGGGTGTCCACCCGCGACGCCGTCAACACCGACGCCGTAGCGTACACCCACGACGCGGAAGAGGCGCTGGCCGAGGCGGAGGCGGGCCGCTGCCAGGCGGCCCTCATCCTCAACCCGCCCGACGCCGGCGAAATGATCGCCGTCTCCCTCAAGGGCGAAAAGATGCCCCAGAAATCCACCTACTTCTTCCCCAAGCTCGTCACCGGGCTGGTGATCCACAAGGTGGAGGGCTGATAAAGGAACACGGTATGTCCAAGTTGCACCTGACCCTGGCGTGCGGCGACTACGACCGCACCAAGACGCTGCAGGACGGTTCGCTCAGTCCCGACGGCATCGCCCTCAACTACCTGCCGATGCAGGCCGAGGAGATCTTCTGGCGCATGGGACACCACCAGGAATTCCACGCCTCGGAGATGTCGCTGGCCAACTACATTACCATGACCTCCCGGGGCGAGAGCCCGTTCACGGCCATCCCGGTGTTTCCGTCGCGCTATTTCCGCCACTCCTGCGTGTTCATCAACACCGACCGGGGCCTGGACAAGCCCGAGGACATGCGCGGCAAGCGCATCGGCGTGCCCGAATACTCCATCACCGCGGCGGTGTGGATCCGCGGCTTCATGAGCGACGATTACGGGGTCAAGGCCGGCGACATGGAGTGGTTCACCGGCGGCCAGGAAGTCCCGGGACGGAAGGAACGCATGGAGCTCAGGCTGCCGCCGGAGATCAAGGTGCAGCCCATCCCTCAGGACCGCACGCTGAACGACATGCTGGACAAGGGCGAGATCGACGCCCTCGTGACCGCCCGCATCCCCTCGTGCTTCGCCGCCGGCGCGCCGCACATCCGCCGCCTTTTCCCGGACTTCAAGTCCGTGGAGATCGACTACTACCGGCGCACGAAGATCTTCCCCATCATGCACACCGTGTGCATCCGCAACGACGTGTTCGAGGCCAACCCTTGGGTGGCCCGAAGCCTCTACACGGCCTTCTGCCAGTCCAAGGACGACGCCATCGACCGCATGAACATCAACAACACCATGGCCAGCACGCTGCCATGGCTCCAGGCCGAGATGGCGCTGCTCCGGGACGTCTTCGGCGACGACTGGTGGCCCTACGGCATCGAGGCCAACCGCCACGTCATCGAGGCGCTGACCCGCTACATGGGCGAACAGGGCCTGCTGGGCGACAGCATCCCCACGGTGGAAGAGTTGTTCGCGCCGACGCTGATGGGGGACTACAAGCTGTAGCGGGCTTTCCGGGATCCAGATGGCCCGGGGTGGAGGGGCACGCCATGACTCGCAAGGAGGCCGCATTCATCCGCCAAGCCCGCGTCGGCCATCTGGCCACCGTCGACGGGCAGGGCCAGCCGCTCAACCTGCCCTTCTGCTTCGCCTTCGACAGCGAGACCCTGTACTCCCCCATCGACGAGAAGCCCAAGACCGCGGCGCCGCCGGAACTGAAGCGGGTGCGGAACATCCGCGCCAACCCCCGGGTATCCGTGGCGGTCCACCGCTATGACGACGAAGACTGGTCCCGGCTCGTCCACGTCATCATCCAGGGCGAGGCCGACATTCTGACGCACGGAGAAACCCACAAGAAAGCCGTCCGGCTGCTGCGCCGGAAGTACCCGCAGTACCGCGCCATGGCCCTGGACCAACGGCCCATGGTCCGGATCCGGGTGGTGCGGTGCATCCGCTGGGGCAGGATCTGACGCCTACGCCACCTCCTTGATCGACGACACGCCCGTGGCCTTCATCATGCGCTCGATGAACGCGTGCACGTGGGTGTATTTCGCGTCGATCTCCCGGTCCAGGGAGGTGTAGAGGTAGTGGAGCTGCGTGTAGATGGAGATGTCGGCCAGGGTCATGCGGCCGAAGATGAAACCCCTTCCGGAATAGAGCAGGTCCAGGTTCTCCAGGTGGACCGCCAAGTCCTTCTCGGCCTGCTGCACGTCCTCGTCCGTTTTTGCCCTGCGAAAGCTCATGACGGCGCCGTTGAGGTCTTCGTCGGCCCAGTCCTCCAGCATCAGGCACAATCCCTTGTCCGAGGGATTGTCCGGGTAGACGGTGGGCTCGGGAACTTTCTCCTCCCAATACTTGGCCAGGATGGTGGAATCCTGAATGCATTGGCCGTCGATGTCCATGGTGGGGACCTTCCGCTGGTTGGAGAATGCGATCAGCGACTCGCGGTTGTCGGCGCGGACGTCTACCACCTCGTAGGGTACCTTCTTCATGGCGAGGACGACGCGGAGTTTTTCGCAGAACATCGAGTTTTTGGAGTTGAAGAGCCTTGTTGCCATGGTAACGCCTCCTTTTGCCGCCTGGGCGACGGGTAACACTGGTCCTTAAAGATATCCGTGCTGTTCCAGGAAATCGTTCACGTAGCCGTCGAAGGTGACCGGGTCTTCCAGACAGCAGGCGTGGCCGGTGGCCGGCACCACGCGGTGGACCGCACCCGCGATCCTGGCAGCCATGAATTCGCTGCCCGGCCTGGAGTTGTCGGACTCGCCGTTGATCACCAGCACCGGCATGCGCAACTCCGGCAGCCGTTCGGTCTGGTTGCGGTTCTGCAGCGCCTTGAAGATCTCGACGATAGCCGCGCCGCTGAGGCGGGGATCCCAGTCGGTGAAGCGGTCGAGCAGGTAGCCGCCAAGGCGGCTCGCGGGGAACCCGGGCGCGACCAGGGCTTCCAGGTGCTCCCTGTGAAAGCCGGCAACGCCTCGGGAATATCCGGCGATGCGGTGTCGATACGCGTCCGAGGGCCGGCTACTGCATCCCACCATGATCAGCGCCTTGAACATCTCAGGGTGGTCCAGCCCCATCTGGAGCACCATGACGCCGCCCACGCTGATGCCGGCGGCGACGGCCTCGCCGGCCCCTTCCTGCCGGCACACCGCCACCACGTCCTCCGCCATCTCTGCCATGGAGGTCGGGGTCTCGGGCTTGTCCGAGTGTCCGTAGCCACGGATGTCCACGTTGATGATCTTGAACCGGGTGGAGAAGTGCGCCGCCTGGTACAGCCAAAGGCGCCGGTCGAACGGGTTGGCGTGGACCAGCACCAGCGGGAAACCTTCTCCCGACACATCGTAGTGGATGCGCACGCCGTTGACCGTACAGTAGGGCACCCGGACTGCATAGAACGTCGCCCGGCCGGCGTCAAATGACTGGGGCGCACGAGACCGGGGCACACGACGTAGCGTGGCGAGGTCGGGGCCAGGGTGTCCCGGGTCAGGGCTGGAATGACGCCAGGGGAGGCGTTGTGCTAGGGTTGTGCCCATGAGCGAGATTCACTTCGTGGACACGACGTTGCGGGACGGGCAGATGAGCCTCTGGGCCACGCGCATGCGCACGGGCATGATGCTGCCCATCGCCGAACGGATGGGCCGGGCGGGTTTCGACGCCCTTGAGTTGATGTCCAGCATCTTCCTCAAGAAGTGCGTCCGGGACCTCAAGGAGGACCCCTTCGAGCGCATCCGTCTGGTGAAGGAAAAGATGCCCGACACCCCGCTGCGCATGACCTCCGGACGGTTCAACGCCTTCGAGGTGACTCCGTATTCGCTGTACGCGCTCTACCTGCGGCGCATGCACGAGAACGGCATGAGCCAGGCCCGGATATCGGATGAGTGGAACGATCCGGTGGGGTGGAAGCAGAAGGTGCAGACGGTGATCGACGCCGGACTCGAGCCGATCCTCAACCTCATCTACTCGGTATCGCCCAAGCACACCGACGACTACTACGCGGAGCGGACGCGGCAGGCGGCGACCCTCGACGTGTCGCGCATCTGCCTGAAGGACCCCGGCGGGCTGATCACCCCGGACCGGGTCCGCAAGCTGGTGCCGTTGGTGCTGGAGAACGCCAACGGGATCCCGGTGGAGTTCCACACCCATTGCACCACCGGGCTCGGGCCGCTGTGCTGCGTCGAAGCCATCAAGCTGGGCATCACCATCGTGAACACCGCCATCCCGCCGCTGGCCAACGGCTCGTCCAACCCGTCGCTGTTCAACGTCGCGGCCAACGCCCGGGCGCTGGGCCACACCACCGCCGTGGACGAAGAGTCGATGCAGACGGTGTCCGAGCACTTCGACCGCATCGCCGGGCAGGAAGGTCTGCCGCCGGGGGAGCCCGTGGAGTACGACTACGGGCAATACCTCCACCAGGTGCCCGGCGGCATGTATTCCAACCTGCGCCACCAACTGGAGAAGGTGGGCTTGGGGCACAAGTTCCAGGAGGCCCTGGAGGAGTGCGGCCGGGTGCGGGAGGAGTTCGCCTATCCGATCATGGTGACGCCGCTGTCGCAGTTCGTGGGAAGCCAGGCGGCCATCAACGTCATCGTCGGCGAGCGCTACGCCCAAGTCACCGACCAGAGCATTCTCTACGCCCTGGGGCTTTGGGGCGAGGAGGGCAGCCGGCTGATGGACCCGGAAGTCAAGGACAGGATCCTGGACCGGCCCCGGGCGCGCGAGCTGGCGAAATGGGACCCGCCGCAGCCGTCCATCGCCGAGATCCGGAAAGGCTTCGAGCCCGGCCTCTCGGACGACGACCTGCTGCTGCGCTGGCTCGTCACCAAGGACGAGTTCGACGCCATGCGTGACGCCGGCCCGGCGACGCCCTACACGGGTAACGGCGTGCTCGGCCTGCTGCGAAACCTGCGCGGGCACAAGGCCAACCACGTCTACATCAGCAAACCGGGGCTGAAGCTGTCGCTGCAAGGGTCGGCGTAGGGGCGGGTTTCAAACCCGGCGCCGCTGCCGGCGATTCGACAGCGGGAGGCATGCCATGAGCACGAACACGGAAACCGAGGCGTTCTACCGGGAAGTGGACGCGAAGCACCTGGTGCCGCTGTGGAACATCACCCAGGACGCCTTGCCCGCGGAACCGCGGTCGCCGGTGAAGGCCCACCTGTGGCGTTGGGCGGACCTGCGCCGGCTGGCGCACCGGGCCGGGGACCTGGTGCCCATCGAGCGGGGCGGCGAGCGGCGTGTGCTGGGGCTGGTGAACCCGGGGCTGGGCGGCAAGCACGCGGCCACCCGGACGCTGTGGGCGGCGGTGCAGATCGTCAAGCCGGGAGAGGTCGCTCCCTGCCACCGGCATTCCCCCTCGGCCATCCGCTTCATCATCGAGGGCGACCGCACCTACACCAACCTGAACGGCGACAAGTGCATCATGAGCCGCGGC
The DNA here is from genome assembly GCA_965215605.1 of uncultured Binatia bacterium (SeqCode). Classification (GTDB taxonomy): domain Bacteria; phylum Desulfobacterota; class Binatia; order UBA9968; family JAJDTQ01; genus JAJDTQ01. The sequence continues at coordinate 1,720,004 of OZ244070.1, forward strand.
GACTTGGTGCTCACGCCGAGCTGGGACTGGCACGACCACGGCTGCGAGTCGGACGAGCCCATGATCTGGATGGACGGACTGGACCTGCCGCTGGTGGGCGACCTCGACGCCACCTTCTTCGAGATGTACCCGGACCACCGTTTTCCCATCACCGACGTCAACGAGTCCGAGCGCAAGTTCGGCGTGACGCACCTGCGCCCCACCTGGGAGAAGCCGCCGGACGACCGCTCGCCGCTGCTCAACTTCAAGTGGGAGCCCACCTACGACGCGCTCCAACGCATCGGAGAGGGGCCGGCCAGCCCCCACGACGACGTCTGCTTCGAGTACCTGAACCCGAGCACCGGCGGACCGGTTCTGCCCACCATGAGTTGCACCATCCAGATGGTGCGGCCCGGCGTCCGCACGCAGGCACACCGGCAGGTGCAGAGCTCGGTGTATCTGGCCTTCGCCGGAAAGGGCTACTCGGTCATCGACGGCCAGCGGTTCGAATGGGAGCAGGGCGACTTCTTCGTGGTGCCGCCCTGGGCCTGGCACGAGCACGCCAACGACACCGATGGCGAGTCCATCCTGTTCGCCATACACGACGCGCCGGTGATGAAGGCCCTTGGCCTCTATCGCGAGGAGAGCTATACAGAGGGAGACGGCCACCAGGAGATCACGGGGAGCTTCGAAGCATAATGCTTCAAGGCAACGGCCCTCGAAACGCGGAAAGACCGGAAATGGCGAAGTACCTCCAATGCAGTGAGTGCGGCAAGCTGGCGTTCTACTACGACGGTTACGTCGGCACCGAGAAGCCCTTCTACCTCAAGAACATGATCTATCCGGACGGCAAGCAGCCGGAAACTCCCCGCTGCATAAGCTGCAACGCCGTCCCGCGCATGCTCTTCGACTTCATCAAGGAAGACAAGGAGCCCCTCCCGACACCGGCGCCCGTATCCGAGCCCGAATCGGAAGCGGCGCCGGAGTAGGCAAGGCGACACTTCCAATCGTCATTTCTCGAATCAGGTTCCCGTACCGGTTTCGCCCGTCCCGCGCCCCCGGGCGGTGAATCGCTCGAACAAGCCCTCCAGACGCGTGATACGCTCCTCCAGCTTCACGAAGTCTCGAGCCCGGGACCTGAGGTCATCCCGGGATCGCACCTACGGCGCGCACTTCACCAGGGTGACGTTGCCGGTGCTGCGGTCGTAGGTGGCGACGCCGGTGCCGGTGCCGCAGCCGCTGGCGACCGTGGCGGTGACCACAAACGTGGTAGCGTCGCCGGTGGTGATGGCCGGGGTGACGTTTGCGCTTCGGGTGTAGCCGAAGCCCGTCAGGTCGGCGAGGGTTGCCGTGTAGGTGTTGTTGTCCACGAAGTAGCCCTCCTGGGCCAAGGCCATGTTCCTCACGTTGGCCTGGGCATCGGCGTCATAACCCTTGCGCCGGTAGGCGCCGAACTGGGGAATCGCCATGGAGGCGAGGATGCCGATGATGGTGATCACCACCAGCAGCTCAATCAGGGTGAACCCGGCTACCCGATCCCGCCGGCGACCGTCCATCCCCGCGGCGGCGTCCCCGATCCTTCCGCAAACGCGGTCCGCAAGACCCTTGGCGCAATCATCCATATTCATCTCAAGACTCCCTATTGCACCATGCCGCCGATCTGGAAGATCGGCAGATACATGGCGATGACGATGCCGCCGAGCACCATGCCCAGGACGATCATCAACAGCGGTTCCATCAGCGTGGTCAGCCGGACCACCGCGCGGTCCACCTCCTCCTCGTAGAAGGCCGAGATCCGGTTGAGCATCGTGTCCAGAGCGCCGATGTTCTCCCCCACGGCGACCATGTGGCAGACCAGCGGGGGAAACAGGCCGCTGGCCGCCAGCAGGTCGGCCAGGGTCATCCCTTTCTCCAAACCGTCCCGGGTCTCCAGGATCGCGCGCTCCAGGATCTTGTTCCCGCTGGTTCCCGCGGTGACGGTCAGACTGTCCAGCAGGGTCACGCCGGACCGGAGCAGCAGTCCGGTGTTGTGGCTGAAACGGGCGATGGCGGCCTTGCGCGCGAGATCGCCGATGAGCGGAAGCCTCAGCAGCCATCCGTGGAACCCTCTGCGCCCGCGTTCGGTGCGCCAAGCCGCATGGGCCGCAACCGCAAGGACCGCGGACCCGCCGAGAAGGGCCGGAGAATAGTCGTACAGGCCGCGGCTCAAGGCGATGGTCAGCTCCGTCAAGGGGGGCAGGGCCTGTCCCATGCCCCGGTAGACTTCCGCGAACACCGGGATCACGTGGAGGAGCAGCACGGCCACCACCACGACCGCCACCACCACGACGGTGGCGGGATAGACCATAGCCGTCCGGACCTTGCGCTTGAGCCGCGCGGAACGCTCGATGAACAGCGCCAGGCGCGCAAGGATCTCGGGCAGGACGCCGCCGTGCTCGCCGGCGGCCACCATGCGGACGAACAGGGTGTCGAACAGCCTGGGGTGCCGGGCCATGGCCGCCGTCAGCGTCATCCCGTTGGAGACGTCGAGCCGCACGGTCTGAAGCGCCTTCTTCACCACCCCGTTCCCGGTCTGGTCGGCCAGCACCTGGAGACACTCGACGATGGGCACGCCGGCCTCGATCATCACCCCGAAGTTCCTCGTCAGCATGACGATGTCATCGGCGTTGACCCTGGCGTTGAATCCGGGGACATGGATCTCCCGCCCCAGTCCGGCGCCCTTCTCCCGGATGCCCGACGGCACCGGCCGAATCCTTCGCCGGCGGAGCTCCGCGGCTACCGCCGCGGGGTCCGCCGCTTCCATCTCGCCCCGAAGGAGCTTTCCCTCCCGGTTCCTGCCCCGCCACCGGTACCGCGCCATGATGTCACCCGGACGTGGACGCCGCGGGGAACCCCGCGCCGGCGTCCGAGGGGTCCGCCTCCGTCACCCGCAGCGCCTCCTCGACGGTGGTCACCCCCTCACGGACCTTCCGGACGGCCGCCTGACGCAGGGTCCGCATGCCTCGACGGATGGCGGCGCGTTTGAGGTCCGCCGCGGAGCCGCCCTGGAGAATCATCTTTCGAAGGTCGTCGCACAGGGTCATCACCTCGTAGACGGCCACCCGCCCCCGGTATCCCGTGTGGTGGCATTCGGCACAGCCCGACCCGTGAGTCGTCTCGACGTCGCGCACGGCTTCGGCCCGACCCGGCGCCGCCGCAAGCGCTTCGGCATCCAGCGCCGCCCCGGCTCCGCACCCGGCGCACACCCGGCGCAGCAGGCGCTGGGCCGCGATTATGGTGATGGCGGAGGCGATCAGGTAGGGCTCCACCCCCATGTCCGTCAGACGGTGGACGCTGGAAGGCGCGTCGTTGGTATGGAGCGTGGTGAGCACGAGATGGCCCGTCAACGCCGCATTGACGGCGATGCGGGCGGTCTCGGCGTCACGGATCTCTCCCACCATGATGATGTCCGGGTCCTGGCGCAGGAACGCTCGCAGGCAGGCGGCGAACGTGAGCCCGATTTCGCCGTGGGTCTGGACCTGGTTGACGCCCGCGAGATGGTACTCCACCGGGTCCTCTGCCGTGGAGATATTCACGTCCGGGTGGTTGAGCTCCGACAGCATGCCGTAGAGCGTGGTGGACTTGCCGCTTCCGGTGGGTCCGGTGAGCAAGATCATGCCGGCGGGCTTGCTCATGGCCTCGGCGAAGAGCCGCCGGTCCCGGGCTTCCAGCCCCAGCCCGTCGAGGCTGGTGACGAGATCGGACCGGTGCAGCAACCGGAGCACCACCTTCTCCCCGAACCGGGTGGGCAGCACCGATACCCGCACGTCCACTTCGCCCGCGGCCGCGGCCAGCTTGAGACGTCCGTCCTGGGGCAGGCGATGCTCGGCGATATCGAGGCCGGCCAGCACCTTGACGCGGGAGGTCAACGCCAGCTTCATCTCGCGCGGCGGGGTCATGACTTCCTGCAGCACGCCGTCGATCCTGAAGCGGATGCGCACGCCCTCCTCGTAGGGCTCGATGTGGATGTCGCTGGCGCCGCGCGCCACCGCGTCCTTCAGAAGCGAATCCACCAGCGCCACCACCGGCGTGTCCGTGGCGGGTTGTGCCGGGGCCGCGGGGCGGCGCCCGCCCGTCCTTTCTCCATGCGCCGCGCCACGCAGGGACGGGTCGCGGTCCACGGTACGGGGACGGTCCTCCAGGATGCTTCGGATGGCGGAAGGACGCGCCAGCACGGTCCTCACGTCATGCCCGGTCATGAACCGGATCTCCTCGATGGCCGCCAGGTCCGTGGGGTCGCTCATGGCCACGTCCAGCACCGACCCCGAACGGGCGAGCGGAAGCATGCGGCGTTTCCGCAGCAGCGGCAGGGGCAGCAGGCCGGCGGCCGCATCGTCGACGTCCGAAGGCGTCAGGTCCGTCTCTTCCAGCCCGAACCGCTCGCCAACGAACGCCATGATCCGGCCCTCGTCCGCGGCGCCGTCCTCCACCAGGGCCGCCACCAGGTTGGCGCCGGTGCGCCCCTGGGCCGCCGCGGCCCGGTCGCGCTGCTCACGGGTGACGACGCCGGCCCGTACCATCGATTCTCCAAGAGAGAGTTCCATAGGACTTGTTCTCCTGAAGTACTTTGATCGGCCGGGCGGCCGAAAACTGTAGGGGAATGTGGAAAAAAGGTCCGGAGACTACTCGGGGCTGCCCTTCGTCCGGAGCGCGGCCTGGGCCGCCGCGAGCTTGGCGATGGGAACGCGGTAGGGAGAGCAACTGACGTAGTCGAGGCCCAGATCGTGACAGAAGGCCACCGACTTGGGGTCGCCGCCGTGCTCGCCGCAGATGCCGACGTCGAGATCCTCGCGGGCGGTCCGCCCCCTCTCCACACCCAACGCCATCAGCGCGCCGACGCCGGGCTCGTCGATGGTCACGAACGGATCCTCGGGCAGGAGGCCCTGGGCCACGTAGTGGGGCAGAAACCTGCCGGCGTCGTCCCGGGACAGACCCAGGCAGGTCTGGGTCAGGTCGTTGGTGCCGAAGGAGAAGAACTGCGCCTCCCGGGCGATCTGGCCGGCCACCAGACAGGCCCGGGGCAACTCGATCATGGTGCCCACGGCGTAACGCACCTTGACCCCGTACCGCTGCATGGTGTCCCGGGCGACCCGGTCCACGATCTCCCGCTGAACGCGGAACTCCTCCAGGCTGCCCACCAGCGGAATCATCACCTCGGGGCGCGGGTCCTTGCGGTCCTTGCGCAGCTCGCAGGCCGCCTGGAAGATGGCCTGGGTCTGCATCTCCGTGATCTCAGGGAACGAGATGGCCAGCCGGCAGCCGCGATGCCCGAGCATCGGGTTGGCCTCCCGGAGCGCTTCCACCTTCTCGCGCACCTTCCTGGGGCGAACGGACAACACCTTGGCCAGGGCGGCGATGTCGGCGCTGGTCTGGGGCAGGAACTCGTGCAGGGGCGGGTCCAGCAGGCGGATGGTCACGGGGAGTTTGTCCATGATCCCCAGGATCGCCTTGAAGTCGCCCTGCTGCATGGGAAGCAGCTTGTCCAGGGCCTTGCGCCGCCCCTCCTCGTCGTCGGCCAGGATCATCTCGCGCACACTGTGGATGCGCTGTTCCTCGAAGAACATGTGCTCGGTGCGGCACAGGCCGATGCCTTCGGCGCCGAAGGCCCGGCTGATGCGGGCCTGCTCCGGCAGGTCGGCGTTGGTCTTGACGCCGAGCCGGCGCGCCTCGTCCACCCAGCGCATGAGCTTGGCGAAGCGCCGGTAGTCGGGGGAGGCGGAGGCTTCGCGGTTTTGATCCAGCAACACCCGCAGGACATCCGAAGGATGGGTCCGGAGCTGGCCCTGAATCACCTCGCCGGTGCTGCCGTCCAGCGACAGCCAGTCCCCTTCCTTGAGCACCGCCTTGCCGATCCGGGCTTCGCCGGAGCGGTAGTCCACCGAAAGCGCGTCGCAGCCCACCACGCACACGGTGCCGAGCTGGCGCCCCACCAGCGCCGCGTGGGAGGTCATGCCGCCCCGGGCCGTGAGAATGCCCTGGGCCGCCTCGATGCCGCGGATGTCCTCGGGGCTGGTCTCCACCCGGCACAGGATCACGTTTTCGCCCCGGGACCGCCGCGCCTCGGCGTCGGCGGCGTGGAACACGATCCGTCCCGTGGCCGCGCCCGGACCGGCGGGCAGCCCCCGCGCCAGCACCCGGTCCTTGGCCTGGGCGGTCTCCTTTGCCGCGTGATCGAAGACCGGACGCAGGAGCTGACTGAGATGGTCGGGCTCGATGCGCTGCAACGCCTCGTCCCGGGTGATGAGACCCTTGTCCGCCATGTCCACGGCGATGCGTACCGCGGCGAAGCCCGTCCTCTTGGCGGTCCGGGTCTGAAGCAGCCAGAGCCGGCCCTCCTCGATGGTGAACTCCATGTCCTGCATGTCGCGGTAGCGTTCCTCCAGGACGTGGCCGATGCGCTGCAGCTCCCGGTAGGCGGCGCGCTGGACCCCGGACAGCGCGCTGATGGGCTGCGGCGTGCGGATCCCGGCCACCACGTCCTCGCCCTGGGCGTTCATCAGGAACTCGCCGTAGAACCGCCGCTCTCCCGACGCTGGATCGCGGGTGAAGGCAACCCCGGTGCCGGAGTTGTCTCCCCTGTTGCCGAACACCATGGTCTGGACGTTGACCGCCGTCCCCCAATCGTCAGGGATGCCGTACATCTTCCGGTAGGCTGCCGCGCGGTCGTTGTTCCATGAGCCGAACACGGCGCCGATGGCGCCCCAGAGCTGCTCCACCGGGTCTTCGGGGAACGGAACCCCACGCTGCCGCCGTACTTCGCGCTTGAACTGCCCTACCAGATCCTTCAGGTCCTCGGCGGTGAGCTCGGTGTCGTCGCGGACGCCCCGGGCGCGCTTCTTGCGCTCCAGCAACGCCTCGAACACGTCGTGCGGGTCGGCCTTGTCGGGCTTCATGCCCAACACCACGTCGCCGTACATCTGCACGAACCGGCGATAGGAGTCGTACACGAACCGCGCGTTTCCGGCGCGGCGTATCATGCCGGCCACGGTTTCGTCGTTGAGGCCCAGGTTGAGCACCGTGTCCATCATCCCGGGCATGGATTCCCGAGCTCCCGAGCGGACCGACACCAGCAGGGGGTTGTCGCCGTCGCCGAAGCGCCGGCCCATGATCTTCTCCAGCCCGGCCATGGCGCGGTCGACGTCCCGCTCCAGACCGTCCGGGTAAGCGCCCTGATTCTCGTAGAAATGGGTGCAGACGGCGGTGGAGATGGTGAAACCGGGGGGCACCGGAACGCCCATCCGGGTCATCTCGTGAAGGCCCGCGCCCTTGCCGCCCAGGATCTCGCGCATGGAGGCCCGGCCCATGGCCTTGCCCGCCCCGAACGAGTAGACGTGGCGGGCCATCAACGATCCCTCGTGCGCGGGTCCATGCGGCGCCGGATCTCGTCCACCAGCCGGTCCACGGGTATCCTCACCTGGGTCATGGCGTCCCGGTCGCGCAGCGTCACCGTCCGATCCTTCATGGTCTCGTGGTCCACCGTGATGCCGAAGGGGGTGCCGATCTCGTCCTGCCGCCGGTAGCGGCGGCCGATGGAGCCGGCCTGATCATAGACCACCGGAAAGTGCTCCTTCAGGATGTCCCGGATCTCCTGCGCCCGCTCCGGCTGTCCTTCCTTCCTGAGCAGCGGGTAGACGCCCGCCTTGAACGGCGCCAGGCGCGGGTCGAGACGCAGCACGATCCGCCGGTCGCCCTCCACCTCCTCCTCGTCGTACGCGTCCACCAGGAACGCCAGCAGGGGCCGGTCCACGCCGGCGGAGGGCTCGATGACGTAGGGGACGTAACGGCTGCGGGCGGCCTCGTCGAAGTAGGTCAGGTCCCTGCCGCTGTACTCCATGTGTTGCTTCAGGTCGAAATCGCCGCGGTTGGCGATGCCCTCGAGCTCGGACCAGCCGAACGGAAACTCGTACTCCACGTCCACGCAGGCCTTGGCGTAGTGGGCCAGCTCGTCGCTGCCGTGGGGGCGGATACGGAGGTTCCCGGCGCGGACGCCGTTGTCCACGTACCACTGGAGACGCGTCTCCTGCCAGGACTGGAAGGCCTCCTCATCCTCGCCCGGCTTGACGAAATACTCGATCTCCATCTGCTCGAACTCGCGGGTGCGGAAGATGAAGTTGCCGGGGGTGATCTCGTTCCGGAAGCTCTTGCCGATCTGCGCTATGCCGAAGGGGAGCTTCTGGCGCGCGGTGTCCAGCACGTTGGCGAAGTTGACGAAGATGCCCTGGGCCGTCTCCGGCCGGAGGAAAACCGTGCTGGCGGTGTCCTCCACCGGCCCCATGAAGGTCTTGAACATGAGGTTGAACTGCCGCGCCTCGGTGAGCTCGCCGCCACAGTCCGGGCACGCCCGCGCTTCCACGTGGTCCTCCCGGAAACGGTGATGGCAGGCCTTGCACTCCACCAGCGGGTCGGAAAAGCCGGCGACGTGGCCCGAAGCCTCCCACACCCGCGGGTGCATCAGGATCGAGGCGTCCAGGCCGACGGTGTCGTTGCGGCCGGTGACCACCGCCTTCCACCACGCCTCCTTGACGTTGCGCTTGAGTTCCACGCCCACGGGCCCGTAGTCCCACGTGCTGCCGATTCCTCCGTAAATCTCGCTGGAAGGGAAGATGAACCCTCTCCGCTTGCAGAGGTTGACGACCTTTTCCATCGTCGCGTGCTCATTCATGGCTGCTCTGACTCTCCTGTGGTGTCGTCTGCCGGAACGAAGCCCGCCGGGACCTATTGAAATGAACCATCCAGGAAGGCTACGGACTTCAGCTTCTTACTAATCTGGTACTGGATAAACAAGGGCACCACCGCACGGGTCTCCCTGAGGGCCGGCGGGGAGAACACCGGCGCCGCCCCGTCCATCCAGCCGTGCCGCTGGAAGTGCGTCAGGATTCCCAAGGCTTCGGTCGTCAGCGGCACCGATTCCCGGCCGAGACCGCCGCAGTCGCGGCACAGGACGCCGCCGTCCCGCGGACTGAACTCCCACCGGCCGTTGCCGGACGAGGGCCGGGTGCCGCAACGCTGGCAATGCTCCAGGGTCGGCTGAAACCCGGCCAGCCGCAGCAGCGTCAACTCGAAGGCGGTGAGGAACTCCGTCGACGCCTCGTTCTCCTCCAGGAACCGCAACCCGTCCCGCAGGTGGTGGAAGAGCGACAGGCTGTCGTCGCCGTCCCGCGTCAGCTCATCGGTGATTTCCACGAGATGGGAAGCGTGCGCGATCTTGGCCAGGGTTCTGGTTATCCGCCGGAAGACGTACACCCAGTCGCAGCCGTGGACGAACGCCAGCGGGCTGTTGGATCGTTGATGGAAACGCAACTGGACAAGCGTGAAGGGCTCGAGAACGTTCAGGAATCGTTTGCGGGACCGCTTGGCTCCCTTGGCGATGCCCCTGATCTTGCCGTAATCCCGCGTAAGGAAGGAAACGATCTTGTCCGATTCGCCGTAGGCCCAGGATCGCAGCACGATGGCCGGGCTCGACCGTATCACCGGCACTCAAATCCCCCCCGACATGAACGGCGTCCCCTCCGTGCCTGGCAGCCTGCCTGCCGGTCCCGCCGTGCGATCATCGCCATCCGTACGTATACACCAAGCCGCCGAAAAAGTCGCGCACGCATGGATTCACGCTTTCGTGGGAATGACGGGAGGGGGCGGGAATGACGGGGGGTAGCGCCGAATGACAGAAAGGATGCCGGAATACCGGAGCAGGACCCGGAAATGAGATTTTGCGACGATTCCGGCCACCTTGACAAGGTCCCATACGGTGATTACCTTCTCTCGGCCGTTGCGGGGCAAGGGGTCCATTTTTGCCCACGGGACAGGACATCGAAAGCACGACAGCATCATGGCCGAAGAGAACAGGGATCAAACCGAGACAGTGGGCGACGAAGAGGCGGCAACCCCGGCCGAGGCCGCCGGGGCGATGGAGGAGCCGTCGGAGATCGAGCGGCTTGGGGCGGAGTTGGATGCCGCAAGAGAGGAAGCGCGGCGCCATCACGACCTTTACCTGCGGGAGGCGGCGGAGACCGAGAACTACAAGAAACGTGTAACCCGCGAGAAACAGGACGCTATTCGCTACGCCAACGAATCGCTGGTGCGCGATCTCCTGCCGGTGATCGACGACCTGGAGCGGGCGGCGCGGCACGCGCCGGGCGACGGCGACCCGCGCGGGCTGGTGGACGGCATCGCGCTGGTGGTCAAGGCCTGCCTTGAGGCGCTGCAGAAGCACGGGGTCACGCAGGTCACGGCCAAGGGGCAACCCTTCGATCCGGAGAAGCACGAGGCCTACGCCCAGGTCGAAACCGGTGAATGCGAGCCCAACACGGTGGTGGACGAGATCCATCCGGGTTACTACCTGGTCGACCGGCTGCTGCGGCCGTCCTTGGTGAGCGTCGCCAAGGCGCCGAATTTACAGGAAAACATATCACCGGACCCTGGCGAACCGGCGGTTGAAAAGGACCGGGGCGATGATTAGATTTACACTGAATACGCACTTGAAGAACAAGGAGACGAAGCAATGGCAAAGGTCATAGGCATTGATCTGGGGACGACCAACTCCTGTGTCGCGATCATGGAGGGCAACGACCCCAAGGTCCTGACCAATGCCGAGGGGAGCCGGACCACTCCTTCCGTCGTTGCTTTCTCGGAGAGCGGCGAGCGCCTGATGGGCCAGATCGCGCGGCGTCAGGCCATCACCAACCCGCAGAACACGGTTTTTGCGGTCAAGCGCCTGATCGGGCGTGCGTTCAGCGACCCCATGGTGCAGAAGGCCCTGCCCCTCCTGCCCTACAAGATCGCCCGGTCGGACAAGGGCGACGCCTGGGTGGAGAGCCGCGGCAAGAGCTACAGCGCGCCCGAAGTCTCGGCCTTCATCCTGCAGAAGATGAAACAGACCGCCGAGGACTACCTGGGCGAGCCGGTGACCGATGCGGTCATCACGGTGCCGGCGTACTTCAACGACAGTCAGCGGCAGGCCACCAAGGACGCCGGACGCATCGCCGGACTGGACGTGCAGCGCATCATCAACGAGCCCACAGCGGCCGCCTTGGCCTACGGCCTGGAGAAGACCACGGACGAAAAGATCGCGGTGTTCGACCTGGGCGGCGGCACCTTCGACATTTCCATACTGGAGTTGGGCGACGGCGTCTTCGAGGTCAAGGCCACCAACGGCGACACCTTCCTGGGCGGCGAGGACTTCGACCAGCGGATCATCGACTACCTGGCCGACGAGTTCAAGAAGGACCAGGGCATCGACCTGCGCGGCGACCAGATGGCGCTGCAGCGCCTCAAGGAAGCGGCGGAGAAGGCCAAGTGCGAGCTGTCCACCTCGGTGGAGACGGACATCAACCTCCCGTTCATCACTGCCGACCAGACCGGCCCCAAGCACATGAGCATCAAGCTGAGCCGCTCCAAGCTGGAGGCCCTCTGCGCCGACCTGATCGAACGGACCGAGGCGCCCTGCCGCCAGGCCCTGGCGGACGCCGGGTTCTCGGCCGGCGAGGTCGCCGAGGTGATTCTCGTGGGCGGCATGACCCGCATGCCCGCGGTGCAGGAACGGGTCCAGAAGATCTTCGGGAAAGAGCCGCACAAGGGCGTCAATCCCGACGAGGTGGTGGCCATCGGAGCGGCCATTCAGGCGGGCGTGCTCACGGGCGACGTGAAGGATGTCCTGCTGCTCGACGTGACGCCGCTGTCCCTGGGCATCGAGACCTTGGGAGGCGTCTTCACCAAGCTGATCGAGCGCAACACGACCATCCCCACGAAAAAGAACCAGGTCTTCTCCACCGCCGCGGACAATCAACCCTCGGTGACCATCAGCGTCCACCAGGGCGAGCGGGAGATGGCCCAGTACAACAAACTGCTCGGGCAGTTCAACCTCGAGGGAATACCGCCGGCCCCGCGGGGCATGCCGCAGATCGACGTCACCTTCGACATCGACGCCAACGGCATCGTGCACGTCTCGGCCAAGGATCTCGGAACCGGCAAGGAGCAAACCATCAAGATCACCGCATCCAGCGGACTCAGCGAGGAAGAGATCCGGAACATGGTGCAGGATGCCGAGGCCCACGCGGAAGACGACAAGGGCCGCAAGGAAGCGGCCGAGGCCCGCAACCAGCTCGACTCCCTGGTCTATTCCACCGAGAAGTCGCTGAAGGAATACGGCGACGACCTGGACGCCGAGGTCAAGTCCAACATCGAGGCGGCCCTCGAAAAGGCCAGGAAGGCGCTGGAGGGCGAGGACGCCGCGGCCATGCGGGCCGCGGCCGAGGAACTGAACCAGGCATCCCACAAGCTGGCCGAAGCCATGTACGCCAAGGCGTCGCAGCAGCAAGCCCAGCAGGACCCGGCGCAACCGCCGCCGGAGTCCGGCGAGACCAAGTCCGACGACAACGTGGTGGACGCCGACTTCGAGGAGGTCAAGGAGGAAGAGCAGGAAACGAAGTTGTAGGGGCGGGTTTCGAAACCCGCCCGTGCCCGCATCGCGCCATCGATCGATACTGCCTCGGAGGCGGGACTTAGAAATTGGACAAAAGGGACTACTATGAAATTCTCGGGCTGAGCCGGAATGCCGGCGAGGACGAGATCAAGAAGGCCTACCGCAAGCTGGCGCTCCAGTACCATCCCGACCGGAACCCGGGCGACAAGCAGGCGGAGGAGAAGTTCAAGGAGCTCTCCGAAGCCTATTCGGTGCTCTCCGATCCGGAGAAGAGGTCCAAATACGACCAGTTCGGCCATTCCGCCTTTGGCGAGAGCGGCCCGTTCGCCAGAGGCTTCGACTTCTCCCACGGTTTCGAGGACGTTTTCGGCGACATTTTCGGCGAGTTCTTCGGCGGATCGTCCCGGGGCAGGACCAGGTCCCGGGCCCAGCGGGGCGACGACCTGCGCTACAACCTCGAGGTCACGTTCGAGCAGGCCGCCTTCGGCACCGAGAAGAAGATCAAGATCCCGCGCCACGGGCCCTGCGACGAGTGCGAGGGCAGCGGCGCCGAGAAGGGCACCTCGCCACAGACCTGTCCCGCCTGCAAGGGCTCGGGACAGATGGCCTTTCAGCAGGGCTTCTTCACGGTATCCCGCACCTGCAACCAGTGCGGCGGGCAGGGCCGGGTGATTTCCCACCCCTGCGCCACGTGCGGCGGCGCCGGCCTGACACGGAAATTCCACACCATCAACGTCAAGATCCCGGCCGGCGTCGACACGGGTTCTCGGCTCAAGCTGCGGGGCGAAGGGGAAAACGGCGCCCGCGGCGGCCCGCCCGGGGACCTCTACGTGGTCATCATCGTCCAGGACCACGCGATCTTCGACCGGGAAGGGACCGACGTCATCTGCGAGATGCCCATCAGCTTCATCCACGCCACCCTCGGAGCCGAGATCGAGGTGCCCACGCTGGAGGGCAAGGTCAAGATGAAGATCCCGGCCGGGACCCAATCGCACGCGGTCTTCCGCCTGAAGGGCAAGGGCATCAAGGACGTGCACGGGGGGCGGCGGGGCGACGAGCATGTCCGCGTGCTGGTGGAGACGCCGACACGCCTCAATGCCCGCCAGAAGAAGCTGCTCAAGGACTTCGCCGAGGAAGGCGGGGAGGAAGCCCACCCTATTGCCAAAGGGTTCTTCGAGAAGGTAAAGGAACTGTTCGACTGAGGGTAACGCATGGACGTATCGGACAAGGACACCGCGGAACTCGTCGCGGACCGGCCGGTGAGCGACATCCCTGACGTCATACCGCTCCTGCCCATCCGCGACATCGTCATCTATCCGTACATGATGATTCCCCTGTTCGTCGGACGGGAGATCTCCATCAACGCGGTGAACGAGGCGCTCGCGCGGGATCGGCACATATTCCTGGTGGTGCAAAAGGACCCCGCGGAGGATAACCCGGACGCCGACGACCTGTACCGCGTGGGCACCGTCGCCACCATCCTGCGCATGCTGAAGCTCGACGACGGACGGGTGAAGATCCTGGTTCAGGGCCTCACCAAGGGCGCCGTGGAAGAGGTGCTGACGCAAGAGCCCTATTTCGAGGTGCGCATAGAGAAGATCGTCGAGCAGCAGGTCGTCGAGCTGTCCATCGAGGTCGAGGCGCTCATGCGCAGCGTCAAGGAGAAGATCGAGCAGATCCTCAACCTCAAGAACCTGCCGCCGGAAATCGTCATGGTCACCGACAACGTCGTCGATCCCGGCGTACTGGCGGACCTGGTGGCCTCCAACCTGCGGCTCAAAATCGAGGAGAGCCAGTCCATCCTGGAGATCTACGAACCCATCGAACGGTTGAAGAAGGTCAATGACCTGCTCACCCGCGAGCTCGAGCTCGCCACCATGCAGGCGCGGATCCAGAACCAGGCCAAGGACGAGATGAGCAAGACCCAGCGGGAGTACTTTCTGCGGGAGCAGCTCAGGCAGATCCACCAGGAGCTCGGCGAGGGCGACGAGAAGACCGAGGAGATGAACGAGCTCAAGGCCCAGATCGACAAGGCCGGCATGCCCGTGGAGGTCAAGAAGGAGGCCACCAAGCAACTCAAGCGGCTGGATCAGATGCATCCCGAGTCCTCCGAGTCCTCGCTGGTGAGGACCTACCTGGACTGGATGGTGGAGCTCCCCTGGAGCGAACGCACCGAGGACAACCTCGACCTGGAGAAGGCCAAGGAAGTCCTGGACGAGGACCACTTCAACCTGGAAAAGATCAAGGAGCGGTTTCTCGAGTACCTGGCGGTGAACAAGCTGCGGCAAAAGATCCGCGGACCCATCCTCTGCTTCGTGGGACCGCCGGGGGTGGGCAAGACCTCCCTCGGGAAATCCATCGCCCGCGCCCTCGGGCGGAACTTCGTGCGCATCTCGCTGGGCGGCATCCGGGACGAGGCGGAGATCCGGGGGCACCGCCGGACCTACGTGGGCGCCCTGCCCGGCCGGATCATACAGGGCATGAAGCAGGCCGGCTCCAACAACCCGGTGTTCATGCTGGACGAGCTCGACAAGCTCGGCAACGACTTCCGGGGGGACCCGTCCGCGGCTCTGCTGGAAGTGCTCGATCCGGAGCAGAACCACGCGTTCAGCGACCACTACCTGAACGTCCCGTTCGACCTGTCCAGCGTGCTGTTCATCTGCACCGCGAACCTGCTGGACACGGTTCCGCCGGCGCTGCGGGACCGCATGGAGGTCATCAACCTCTCCGGCTACACCAACGAGGAGAAACTGGAGATTGCCCGGCGGTTCCTGATCCCCCGGCAACTGCAGGAGGCCGGGATCTCCGAGGATCTGCTGGACCTCTCCAACGACGCGGTGCTGCGCATCGTCGAGCAGTACACGCGCGAGGCCGGACTCCGGAACCTCGAGCGCGAGATGGCCGCCATCTGCCGGAAGGTGGCGCGCAAGGTGGCGGACGGCCGCACCATCCTTACCCGCATCACCCGGAGGAACCTCCACCAGTTCCTCGGTCCCGCCAGGTTCCTGGTGGAAGAGGCCCAGGAACAGAACGAGATTGGCGTCGCCACGGGTCTGGCCTGGACCAGCGCCGGCGGCGAAGTGCTGCACGTCGAGGCCTCGCTGTCCAAGGGCCGCGGCAATCTGACCCTGACCGGGCAGTTGGGGGACGTCATGCGGGAGTCGGCCCAGGCCGCGGTGAGCTACGCCCGGGCCCATGCGAAGCACCTGGGACTCGAAGAGAACTTCTACCAGAAGCAGGACATCCACATACACGTCCCGTCCGGTTCCATACCCAAGGACGGCCCCTCCGCGGGAATCACCATGGGAACCGCCCTCATCTCGGCTTTGACGCGGCGGCCGGTGAGCCGGAACGTGGCCATGACCGGAGAGATCACGCTCCGGGGCCGCGTGCTGCCGGTGGGAGGCCTGAAGGAGAAGTGTCTGGCGGCGTTCCGTTCCGGGGTCGAAACGGTGGCGATACCGTTCCAGAACCGGAAGGACCTCGAAGATATCCCGCGTCCCTTGCGCAACAAGCTGCACTTCATCCTGGCGCGCAACATGAACGACGTGCTGGCGGCGGCATTCGGAGACACGCCGCCCGATGGCCCGGTCCACCCCGATCCGAAAACCGTGGCCGCGGCCAAGAACAGGAAGCCGGCCCGGCGGCCCGGCCCCAAGGGCCCCAAGGGCCCGGGGGGCAGAACGGTGCCCGCCAACGCGTGAACCGGGACGCCTGGGGATTCGGGGCGCGGGCGGGTTCCGAACCCGCCCGCGCCCCTACACGCGACGGAGCGCGCAGAAGCGCCAACGCCCCATGAGACTTCGGGATTTGGGAGAGTTCGGGCTGATCGACCTGATCCGGAGGAAGACCCCGCGGATGCGCGGCGTGCGTCTGGGCATCGGCGACGACGCCGCGCGGGTCTCCACTCCCGACGACTCTCTTCTGTTCACTTCGGACCTTCTCATCGAAGGCGTCCACTTCAACCTCGACTGGATCTCGATGCGGGACCTCGGGCACAAGTCCCTCACCGCAAGCCTGAGCGACATCGCCGCCATGGGCGGCCGGCCGGCCTATTTTCTGTTGTCGGTGGCCATGCCCGACATCGCCGTGCAACGAGCGGCCGCGCTGGTGCGGGGCATTCACGCCGTGGCCGCGGAGCACCGGGCGGCGTTGGTGGGGGGCGACACCTGCGCGGCGGACCGGGTGATCATCGACGTGTTCCTGGCCGGCTTCGCTCCCTACGGGGCGGTCACCCGGGCCGGCGCCCGGGTGGGCGACGACATCTACGTCACCGGCACCCTGGGGGACTCCGCCCTGGGTCTGACACTGCTTTCCGAGCCCCGCCCCACGGTCTCCGCGAGGGATCGGAACTACCTCGTCCGACGGCACCACCACCCCACGGCCCGGGTGAAGACCGGCATGCAACTGGCGAAGGAAGGCCTGGCCCGGGCCATGGTGGACGTCAGCGACGGGCTCGCCCAGGACCTGGGCCACATCTGCCGCGCCAGCGGCACCGGGGCGGTGGTGCGGCAGGACCGGGTGCCGCTGTCGCGCGCCTTCGGCCGGGTGGCGGGCGCGGGCGACCTGGCCTCCGCGCTGGCCGGCGGCGAAGACTACGAGCTGCTGTTCACCGCGGCGAGCGACGCCCGCCAGGGAGTGGAGCGCGTGGCCCGGCGAACCAACGTTCCCATCACCCGCATCGGCGAATGCGTGCCCCGAAAGCAGGGCCTCACGCTGGTGGACCCGCGGGGGGGAAGCACGCCGCTCTCCGCTCCCGGCCACGACCACTTCAAGGGGCCGGCGGCGCACCGCCCAGCGTCCCCGCCCCTGGATTCCCGCTTTCGCGGGAATGACGGAGGGGGCGCGGGGAGCTAGAGCACCATGGACGAAGAGAAACTGGCAGAGCTCCTGGACGGCGTGCGGCGCGGCGAGGTCACGGTAGACGAGGGCCTGAAGCGGTTGCGGCATCTTCCCTTCGAAGACCTGGGTTTCGCCAAGGTGGATCATCACCGGGCCTTGAGGCAGGGTTTCCCCGAGGTCGTCATGGGCGAAGGCAAGGAGGTCCCGGACATCGCCGACATCGCCCGGGCGATCCGGAAACGCGGCGTCAACGTGCTCATCACCCGCCTGTCCGAGACCAAGATGGAGGCCCTGAAGAAACCCCTCCGCGGGTTCCGTTTCCACCGGCAGGCCCGCTGCGCCACTTGGCGCGCCAAGGACGCGACCATCAAGGGCAAGGGGACCATCGCGGTGGTGTGCGCCGGCACCTCCGACATACCGGTGGCGGAGGAAGCCGCGGTGACCAGCGAGATCATGGGCAACCGGGTGGAGCGGCTCTACGACGTGGGCGTCGCCGGGCTGCACCGGCTGCTGAGCCACCATCGCCAGCTCACCGAGGCGGCGTTGCTCATCGTGGTGGCGGGCATGGAGGGGGCCCTGCCCAGCGTGGTGGCCGGGCTGGTCCGGCGGCCGGTCATCGCCGTGCCCACCAGCGTCGGCTATGGCGCCAGCTTCGGCGGTCTGTCGGCATTGCTGGCCATGCTCAACTCCTGCGCCGCGGGGGTGACGGTGGTGAACATCGACAACGGCTTCGGTGCCGGCTTCGCGGCCTCGCTGATGAACAGGGATTGACACGGCAGTGCCGTCTATGGGCTAATTTCGTTACCGGAATACGACCATGGCCGATGAAGACAAGAAATACCGCGTGCTGAGACGGTCGTCGGAGTTGAGCATCCGCCTTTCCGGCGACTCGCTGCCCCAGCTTCTGGCAGACGCCGGGTTTGCGTTGTTCGACCTGTTGGTGGATCTCGATTCGGTGGAGACGCGGGAGAGCGTCACCCTCGAAGTGGAGGGGCTGGACCACGACGACCTGATGGTCAACTGGATTCGGGAGCTGCTCTACGAGTACCAGGCCAGCGGGTTCATCCTGAAGGAGTTCGACATCCGCGAGGCGGGGGAGTTCTTCGTGCGCGCCGAGGCCCGCGGCGAGAAATTCGACCCGGACCGCCACGAAGAGCGCGAAGTCATCGCCGCGGTGGACGAACGGCTGAGCCACTTGGGGAAGATGGGTCCCCAATGGACCGCCCAGGTGGGATTCGAGTTGTGACCGTCAACGGGGCGCTCCATGCGTGACGAGTACTCCGGGTGCTCCCTCATCGCCGACCCGATCCACCGCTACATCCCCTTCACGGTTCCCCAGTTCCCGGGCGAAGTGGCCGAAAAGCACCTGATCGACTCCCCCTGGTTCCAGCGCCTGCGGTACATCTTCCAGCTTCAGAGCGCCCGCTGGGTCTACCCCTCGGCGGAACACAGCCGTTTCCAGCATTGCCTCGGGGCCATGCACCTGGCCGGAATGTTCGCGCGCGGGCTGTACCCGTCGCTGCGCAAGGTGCTGGGCGAAGAATGCCCTTCCGCCAACTACGTGGAAGAGTACATGCGGGTCACCGGCCTCCTGCACGACGTCGGTCACGGTCCGTTCTGCCACTTCTTCGACAATCACTTTCTCAGCCAGCACGGCCTGATCCACGAAGACATCTCGCAGGTGATCATCCGGGAGCATCTCGGCGACATCATCGGCGGCATTCGCCGCAGCCCCACGGGCCCTTTCGCGGACGGCGAAGTGCTCGACCCCGATGACGTCGCCTTTCCCATCAAGAAGGACTCCGAGGACGATCCCGCGAAACCCCTGTGGCTCCGCTTCCTCCAACCCCTGACCAACGGCATCTTCACCTTCGACAACCTCGACTACGTGTCGCGCGACTCGTACATGTGCGGGGTGGCGGTGGGGCCCATCGACCGGGACCGGCTGATCTACTACACCTTCATCTCGCCCAAGGGACTGACCCTGCACCGTTCCGGCGAGGGCGCCCTCACCATGTTCCTGAACGCGCGCAAGTACCTCTACGAAAACGTCTACTTCCACCGCACCACCCGGGCCATCGACGCCCACCTGCAGGAGCTGTTCCCGGAAACCATGGCGCAGATCGCGCCGGGAAATCCGCTGGACCACATGGAGTTGTACCTGCACCTGACGGACTGGTCCTTGTTGCAGGACGTATCCCGCTGGCGACGGCTCGACACTCCGCTGGGGCGCGAGTGGGGCCGCGTCCTCGACCGTGATCTCAAGTGGCGTCTGGCCTACGAACGGACCCTGTCGGCGAAAGAGATGGCGAGCGGGCTCGACCTCGTCGAGGTCCACGAATGGGAGGTCCTGATCCGGGCGGCCCTGCCCCCGGAACACCGGGACTTGGTGTATCACGTGGACATCGCCAGCCAGGACTCGCGGCCGGAAAACCCCATGGCCATGGGCAAGAAGCAGATCCACACCTACGATCCGTCCAGCGGCGTCATCACCAAGGAATCCATGGCCGAGTTGTTCGCCTACATCCCTTCCAAGATCGTCAAGTTCCGCGTCTTCGCCCTGGACCACGCCCACGACCGGCTGCTGGCCTCCTGCACCGAGGAGGTGTTCCAGGGCGCCGGAAAGTGAGCGAAGCGCCCATCCACCGTTCGTCCCGAGCGTAGCGAAGCGTCAGCGTAGCGAAGTCGAAGGACGCTACCTGCCTGCCTTCACCCGCAGCCACGCCACCGCGTGGGCGCCGAGCACCAGCCCGCAGCCCAGGGCCACCATGGTGGGTCCCAGCGGAAGATCGAACTCGTAACAGACCGCGAACCCCGCCACGCCCATGCCGGCGCCCGCCACGGAAGCCGCGATGAAATAGGGCGCCATGCGGGAAACCAGGGGCCGCACGGCGATGGGCGGCAGCACCAGAAGGCCGAAGGTGAGCAGCGGCCCGGCCATGATCACGCCCAACGCCACGGTGACGCCGGCCAGGAGATAGAGAAGCAGGTCCCAGACGGCGGCGCCGCCCTTCAACAGGGCGGTGAGGTCGCGGTCGAACGACGAAATCAGCAACTCGCGGCGAAACAGGACCAGGCACGCCATCACCACCGCGTAGACTCCGCAGAGAGTGGCAAGCTCGGTCCAGGACAGCACCACCGCATCGCCCTTGACGAGGCTCAGAATCGCCACGTCGCCGAAGGGATGGAAGGCCACGAAGAGGACCGTGAGCGAGCCTGCCACCGCGTAGGCCACGGCCAGGCGGTTCTCCGCGCGGCCGGCGCCACGCCGCTCCATCAGGCCCAGCAACACCATGCCGGCGAAGGTGAACAGCAACGAGCCGCCGTAGGCGAGCAGGCGCTCGACCTCGTGGGCGTCGCCCGACGTATGGCCCGGATGCGGCACCAGCCCGACCTCATGCGCGAACAACGCGAAGGCCACCCCCGCGGTCGCTAGTTGCGGCAGCGTCAGGCCCAGCAGCACGCTCCGCCTCAGCACCAGGAAGCCCCCGACCACCGGACAGACCACCCCCAGGACGATGCTCCCCACCACCGCCGGAAACAGCAGGAACGACGGGCTCAAGATCTCCGCGAGGGCACCCACTACACCCGCTCTTGCACGCCGCCGTTGGAGGCGCGGATCACACGTCCACAGGTCCGGTCGAGGATTTCGCTGTCGTGGCTGGAGAGGACGATGGTCATCCGTGAGCCGCGGTTGAGGTCGACAAGCTGTTGCGCGATGCTGGCCTTGGATTCCCGATCCACGCCGGAAAACGGCTCGTCGAGAAGCAGCAGGACGGGCTCCATGGTCAAGGCCCGGGCAAGGAGGACTCGTTGGCGCTGTCCGCCGGAGAGATGGGCGAACACGGTCCGGCCCAGGCGGGCCAGCCCCACCCGCTCGAGGGCCGTGTCAACCCGCCTTCTCTCGTGTCCGGGGAACAGACGCCAAGGGCGCAGCCGCCCGTAGGCGCCCATGGCCGCCACCTCCCACACGCTCAACGGGAAGTAGGCGCTCAGGGAAGCGCCCTGGGGGACGTAGCCGAGCCGGGCGGGCGGGAGGTGCCGTTTCACCGTGCCGCCGCGCAACGGGAGCAGGCCCAGCATGGACCGGAGGAGGGTGGTCTTGCCGGACCCGTTTGCCCCAGCCAGCCCGACGAAGTCGCCGGCATGGATCTCCAGGTCGACTCCCTCGAGCACCGGCTCGGCGCCGTACCCCAGACACGCGTCTTGGAAGGCGATGACCGGGGGCTCCCGTGCACCGCCCCTGGTCACGAGCCGGCCGCTTTCGACAGATGCGTGACCAGGTAGTCGATCAACCCGATGTAACTGTCGACGCCGGGCTTGCCGCCCACGTACAACGGTATATTCACCAACTTGGCGCCGGTCTCCGTGGCAACACGCTTCGGTACCCGGCTCGGGTAGGTGCCGTACACCACCAGCGGGACCTTGGCCGCCTTCATCCGCTCCACCAGTTGAACGATGTGCGCGGGCGTCGGTCCTATGCCGGAGGCAATCTCGAGGGTGTCGAACTGCCGCATGCCGTAACGGCCGGCGAAGTAGTTGAGCGTGTCGTGGTAGCTGACGAACCGGACGCCGTTGAGGCCCCGGGCGGTCTTTCGCCAATCGGCAATGCGCCGGTCCAGTTCCGCCAGGTACCCCTTCAGGTTCTCCATGAAGAAGGGACGGTGCTCGGCGTATAGTTTCGACAGGCCCTCGGCAACGTTCCGCGCCATGAGCTTGCCCATGACCGGGTCCAGATTGTAGTGGGGATTGCCCATCGGATGGACGTCGCCCCCCTTGCGCGAGAGGGTCTCCGGCATCCCCAGGGGCACGACTCCGGTGGATGTATCGATATAGCCGATCCCTCGGCTTGATACTCGCGGGTTGTCGGCCACGTCGAGCAAGGCCGGCAGGAACGAGTGCTCCAGGGTAAGTCCCATCAGCACCAGCGCATCGGCGCGGTTGAGCATGGTGACCATGCTCGGCTTTACCTGAACGCTGTGAATGTCCCGGACGCCGAGGGTGAGACTGCTGACCGACAGCCGGTCCCCGCCGATCTGCCGGGTGATGTCGGCCAGGTCCGGAATCGTCGCCACCACCCGGATTTTCTGGGCCGTCGCGGAACCCGAAAGTATCAAGACGAGCGCCAGCGTCATGACGACTGCCGGCCACTGCCGTGCGGACATGCTGTTCATGAAAGGGTCTCCTCAAGGAACCGGTTGCGTCTTATCGCCGCTCGCGAAAGCCATGCGTATGGCTGCCGAGCACAGTGGTCCACTGAAGGTAGAACTGAGAGCCGTCGTTCCCCGATGCCGCTCCGCCGACGTCATCCCGACCGTGGGTATACTGCAGACGCAGACGGTTGAACTCGCTGGGCGACCAGGAAATGTAAGGCGACACACCCTGCGTCTTGTTGGTGGGATTCTCCAGGTCGGGCGCGGTATCGAGCATCAGCCCGAGACTCCAACGGCCCTGAATCTCCGGATTCAGATTCCACTCCGCGTAGGCATAGCCGCCTTCGGCGGTGATCCGCCCCAAGTCATGGAACGTCTGGCGATTGGTGAACCACTCGCCCGCGAGCGTGAGCCCTTCATAGAAACCCGCAACCAGAGGCCGGTGCCGGAGTGTCATGTCGAAACCGAGCAGAGAGCGCTCGCTCCGTTCCGCTTCCATCTCCATCCTTGGCGTGAACGCCAACGAGGAACCCACTTCGAGGTTCCAGGTCTCGCTCAGGTCGAAAAAGGTATGCACCCGGCCCAGGTAGGTCATGTGGCTGAGGAAGCGCTTGCTTCCGGAGGCGTCCTCATCCTCATGTTCATCCTCATGTTCATCCTCGTGCTCCTCACCTTCATCCTCACCTTCATCCTCACCTTCCTCTTCGTGCTCCTCATGCTCCTCGCCCTCTGCCTCGTGGCCGTGCGCGTGGGCATGGCCGATTTCGTTGAACACGCCACCCGTGACGGCCAGGTAGAACGGTGTCGGGAAGAGATAGCGCGATTGGACGCCGGTGCCCAAGGCCTCCCCGCCCACCATGCGGGTAAGAGACAACGGCGCATTGACGAACGGAAGCTCGTGCTGATGAAACTGCCCCAGACGGCCGAAATCCGCGAAGAACCGCCCGGCGGTGAAGTTGACGGGCAGAGCGGTGGTTTGCACGGCCGCCTCTTCGATCTCGACCCCGTCTTCCGAGCCGGTGATGAACGTATAGGCCCTGGCGTACGGATCTATTTCAGCCGACAGTCCGACCTCCAGCGTCCGGAACCTGAACTCTCCGTCGCTGTCACCCCGGTGTTCGAAAGTGGTGTCGATGGAAGCTCCGATGGAAGGATTCAGGATCGAAGGGCTCTTCTGAATCGATTTCACCGATTGCTCCACCGAATCCACACGGGCGGCCTCCGCCTTCTTCTGCTCAAGGTCGTCGATGCGCTTCATCAGCCGGCCCATCTCCTCCTGCATCGCCTGCAGTTGCTTCTTGAGCGCGTCCACCGGCTCTTCCGCCCCCGCGGGCGCCACCAACCCGCAGGACAGCAAGAGCGCGAAGCACCCGGCAAACAACCTCTCCCTCACGAAAACCCGTCCCATCAGCGTCTCCTTTCCGCGTACAGAGCTCGATACCCGACACTTTTTAATAATGAGTTATCAATTAGTCAACCCTTATAACTTCGTAAATATAGTATTTGGTGACAAGCTGTGCTTGTTACTAGTAGAAGTATATCAATATACTGGCAGGTCTGGATGGGTGTGGCCGAAAGGACCTCCTGCTTTGCATGTCCGAAGCGCAGTGGTGTATAATCGGTGACCGATTATTCAGGAAGAGGACGGAGCGCACCGCCCGCGGCAGGATCGGGAGACTCCCATGACCGACGAAAAACGCCACGCCGAAGAAGCCGCTTCCCAGCATCGCCCCCGCGCCAAACGGCGGACACGGCAACGAAGCGTTATCCAGCGGGTGCTGCTGGAAGCCAACCGGCCGCTCAGCCCCCACGACATCCTCCAGGCCGCGCAGGCCACGGCGCCCGGACTGGGCATCGCCACCGTCTACCGCGCGATCCACACCATGATCACCGAGGGCCTGCTCGTCGCCGTGGAAATACCCGGGGAGGCTCCCCGTTACGAGACCGCGGGAAAGGAACACCACCATCACTTCCAGTGCCGGACCTGCGACGACATCTTCGACATCCAGGGTTGCCCGCCGGCCATCCAACAACTCGCCCCCAAGGGTTTCCGGCTCGAAGGCCACCAGGTCGTGCTCTACGGCGTGTGCCCTCCGTGCACGGGAATGCCCGCGTAGACGGACTTGCGTTTCCCCATACGATGACGTATCGCGGAAGTGGGTCTTGCGACCCGCTCACTCGCTTTGCCTTCGCGGCACCGGCCCTTGGCACGTCAAGGCCAGCCGTGCCGTGAACGCCGCCACAGGAGACCGATATGAGCGCCCTGCGCATCGAACAGGAAGGAATGCCGGCACAGGAGCTGGATTTCCGGCAACTCGCGGAGCTGGACGGCCAGATCGCCGACGTCGGCGCACTGATCCCGGGCCGGGTCGGCGGCGCGGTGACGCTGAAGGCCATCCTCGACCGGCTGAATCCGGGCTCGGAGCTCGACTACCTGACGGTGGAGTCCACCGACGGCGGCTTCGCCGCCAGCGTGCCGCTGGAGGCGCTGGGCCACGCGGTCATCGCCTACCGCGTCGGCGACGAGCCGCTGCCCCGGGACAAGGGCGGGCCGTTGCGGCTCCTGATCCCCGACGACGAGGGCTGCGCCACCGGCGGCGCCGACGCCTGCGCCAACGTGAAGTTCGTGGGCACGCTGCGCTTGACCAAGGGGAAGGGCAAGGATACGCGGCCGGAGACGCCCAGACAGCATGCAAGGCTGCACGAGGAGGAAGGGGAAGGGGGACGCTAACCCCGCATCTTCCCGGAATCGAACGGAAAGGACACTGAATGGCGTCACTCAAGGACAAGTACGCGATCGTGGGCGTGGGACACTCGGCGCTGGGGAAAGTGCCCGAGCTGAGCGACTACGGCCTGCAGGTGATGGCGGTGAAGGCCGCCCTGGACGACGCCGGCCTCACGAAGAACGACGTCGACGCGGTGATCACCCACAGCCACCTGCTGGGAGCGGTGCGGGTGCATCACCAGAACCTGTCCGAGCGGCTGGGCATCGATACCGCCTTCGGCGTGTCGCTGTCGGCTGGCGGGGCGACGTCGTGCCTCATGGTGCAGGTGGCGGCCGCGGCCATCGAGGCGGGCTTCTGCGAGACCGTGCTGTGCGTGCACGGCGACAAGGGCGCCACCCGCAAGACCCCCGGGCGGGGCGAAGGCGGCGGCGAGTTCGGTCCGGAGTACGGCCTATACGGTGCCGCCGGACAGCACGCCTTCGGCCTCACCCGGCACATGCACGAGTACGGCACCACCCACGACCACATGGGCGCCATCGCCGTGGCCTGCCGCAAGCACGCGCAACTGAACCCCGTGGCCGCTATGCAGGCCGACATGACCCTCGAGGACTACCACAACTCGCGCTGGATCGTGTGGCCGTTCCACCTGTTCGACTGCTGCCTGCGGAGCGACGGCGCCGCCGCGGTCATCGTCACCTCGGCGGAGCGCGCCAAAGACATGAAGCAGAAGCCAATCCACGTCATGGGCATGGGCCGCGCCAACAACTCCCGCGGCTACATCCACGGCGACCACATGACCGAGCTGGGCGCCAAGGAGTCGGGCGCCCAGGCCTTCGCCATGGCCGGCATCGGGCCCAAGGACATCGACACCGCGCAGATCTACGACTGCTTCACCTACATCCTCATGGCCACCCTGGAGGACTACGGCTTCTGCAAGAAGGGCGAGGGCGGACCGTTCGTGAGCGACGGCCGCATCGAGCTGGGCGGAGAGCTGCCCACCAACACCTCGGGCGGCATGCTGTCCGAGTGCTACATCGAGGGCATGCTCCAGATCGTCGAAGGGGTACGGCAGTTGCGGGGCGAATGCGGCCCGCGCCAGGTCAAGGACGCCGAGACCGCCATCATCAGCGGCAACGGCGGCAACGCCGTGTGCCACTCGACGCTGATATTGAGGAACTAGCGGGCGGGTTGAAGCCCCGTGACGCGTTCAGGACAACCAGGAGACCGCCGTGAGCGACTACGCCAAACCGATCCCGACCCCGTCCGAGGATTCCGTTCCCTTCTGGGAGGCCGCCAAGGGCCACGAGCTCAAGCTGCAGCAGTGCGGGGCCTGCAACGCCTTCCGGTTCCCGCCGGCCGAGGTGTGCTCCGAGTGCACCTCCGACGCCTACGAGTGGAAGCCCGTATCCGGCAAGGGCCGGGTGTTCTCCTTCGTCATCTACCACCGCGCCTACCACCCCGGGTTCAAGGAGGAGCTTCCCTACGTGGTGGCGGTCATCGAGCTCGACGAGGGGCCGCGCATGCTCTCCAACGTCATGGGCTGCAAGCCCGAGGAGGTCCGCTGCGACATGCCGGTGGAGGTGGCCTTCGAGGACATCACCGACGAGATGACCCTGCCGAAGTTCCGGCCGGCCTGAGGACGCGCCATGTCATACCGTGACCTGAGAGAATGGCTCGAGCAGGTGGACGCCATGGGCGAGTTGCGCCGGATTCCGGGCTGCGACTGGAACCTGGAGATCGGCGCCCTGGCCGAGGTGGCGGGACGCGGGCAGGACGCCTCCGCGTTGCTGTTCGACAACATCAAGGACTACCCCGAAGGGCACCGGGTGCTGGTGGGCATGGTGGAATCCCTCAAACGCGCCGCCCTCACCACCAACCTGCCCACGGACATCACCCGCAACGAATTCATCGCCGCCTGGAAGGAACGCCTCAACAACCCCAAGCTGATCCCGCCGGAGTACGTGGACGAGAGCCCGCTCTACGAAAACGTGTTCACCGGCAACGCCATCGACGTGCTCAAACTGCCGGTGCCCAAGTGGCACGACGAGGACGGCGGCCGCTACATCGGCACCGCCCACGTGGTCATGACCCAGGATCCTGACGAGGGCTGGGTGAACATGGGCACCTACCGCACCATGGTCCACGAAAAGGACCGCCTGGCGGTCTACATCTCGCCGGGCAAGCACGGCCGCATCCACCGCCAGAAGGCCTTCGACCGGAACAAGCCCCTCAAGGTGGCCATCTCATTCGGCCAGGACCCGCTGCTGTTCCTGCTGTCCTCGCGGCAGATCCCTTGGGGCGAGCAGGAGCTGGACTACGCCGGCGGCATCAAGGGCGCGCCCATCGACGTCATCCGCGGCGAGTTCACCGGCCTGCCGATTCCCGCCCACGCCGAGATCGCCATCGAGGGCGAGATCATGCCCGACGAGACCCGGGACGAGGGCCCCTTCGGCGAGTGGCCCGGCTACTACGCCAGCGGCTCGCGCCAGGAACCGGTGGTGCACGTCAAGAGCCTGATGTACCGAAACAACCCCATCCTCACCGGCTCGCCGCCGTTCCGGCCGCTGCCCGGTGCCGACGGCTGCACCTCGCTGATACGGGCCGCGTTCATCTGGGATTCCATGGAGAAAGCCGGCGTCCCCGACGTCACCGGCGTTGCCTGCTACCAGAACCGCTTCTTCACCGCCGTCTCCATCCGCCAGCGCTACCCCGGCCACGCCAAGCAGGCCGCCATCATCGCCAGCCAGAACCACACCGGCGCCTACCTCGGCCGCTACGTCGTTGTGGTGGACGACGACATCGACGTCGCCGACCTGAACGACGTCGTGTGGGCCATGTGTACCCGCTGCAACCCCGCCGACTCCATCGACATCCTGCGCCGCACCTGGAGCGGCCCCCTCGACCCCATCATCCCCCGGGACCAGAAAGGCCACAACTCCCGCGCCATCATCGACGCCTGCCGCCCCTACGAATGGATCAAGGACTTCCCGCCCGTGTCCGGAGCGAGCCCGGAGCTGAAGGAGCAGGTGCTGGAGAAGTATGGGGGGTATCTGAAGGGGTGAGGGGGAGCCCGAAGCCGCCGCGCACGGTTCCCGAGTTCACGAAGCGAATCTGAAGACCTGCACGGAGAGGGATCGGACCGCCTTTCCCTCGCCGTGAACCATCAGGCGAACTTTCTCCGCCGTTTCGCGACTGAAGGTTTGTTCGCCACACTGGCCGCACACCACGGCGGGAATGCCGTCTACCATGACGTACTGCCCGTCGATACAGAACATCTCGTCAACCAACTCTTCTCGGGTCTCTCCCCCGCGACAGACATCACACTTGGGCATGTCATCTCCTCCTGGAGTAATTGACCCACTCTTCCTCGCTAGGCTCATAGAGTGTGATGATCCTCAATGACTCGCCGTCGGCCAACGAAACCTGAATGTGCAGCGGCCTCCCCATTCGCGTAAAGCCCAAAAGGAGGCAGCTCGGAGAGTACTTGTCATCAGGGTACTCTTCAATCACGTTTGCCCGCCTTCCGGCTTCGCGTATTTCCCGCTCACTGATGTTTCTTTCAACCAAGCGCCTGAACGCATGGCGGGTTACGACATAGTCACCCGAAAAGAGTTGCCTACGGACTTGATCAATCGTCTTCACACCGACACTGCCCCATCACATGCAAGCTCGCCTCAGGGCCTTGCCCAAGAATGACTGGCGCATGTTCAATGCCTACCCCTCACGGTACTCTCCGTCGACGCAAACGGCAATATGTCTGTATCTGTAGATGCGGGCGTTGGCTTCCGCAAGGTCACTCACTGCGAAGGTCGTAGGTCTTGTAAAATAGAAGTAGCCTTCTAAATTGCAAGGATGCTCACTCGAACAATCCTACCCCTCCTGTGTGCCCGTCTGGAGGACTATCCTGCCGTCGCCCTCGTCGGCCCCCGACAATGCGGCAAGACGACTTTGGCCCTCTCGCTGGGCGGCCGATACTTCGACCTCGAACAGGAGACCGACCGGCTTCGACTGGATCTTGCTTGGGAGGAGGCCACTGCTGGACACGATCTCGTCGTTTTGGACGAGGCTCAGGCTTGGCCCGCTGTTTTTCCGCGGCTACGAGGCGCCATTGATGCAGACCGAAGACGGAACGCGCGTTTCCTCCTGCTCGGGCCGGTCGTTCCGTACCTGACGCGCCTCATCGTCTTGTCCCCCCGCGGAACGCGCGTTTCCTCCTGCTCGGGCCGGTCGTTCCGTACACGCTCTCGGATGTCAGCACGCCTTTCACATCACTGTCGCGAAGCCTGGCGACTCAAGTCTCCGAGTCCCTCGCCGGCAGGCTGTCGGTCATCGAGCTCACCCCCCTGCTGTGGTCCGAACTGACCAGCGACCGGCAGCGTCA
The DNA here is from genome assembly GCA_965215605.1 of uncultured Binatia bacterium (SeqCode). Lineage (GTDB taxonomy): Bacteria > Desulfobacterota > Binatia > UBA9968 > JAJDTQ01 > JAJDTQ01. The sequence continues at coordinate 1,749,542 of OZ244070.1, forward strand.
ACGGCTTTGGCTCTTCGGCGGCTATCCCGACGGCGGTGTCCTGAATGGCAAGAGGTTCCCGGTCTGGCAAGGGGATTACCTCAACCTGCTGGCTCAACGGGACCTTCCCACCTGGGGTCTGACCGCGCGCCCGCAGACGACCCAACGGCTGTTGCGAATGCTCGCGACCGTGCACGGTCAGGAGTGGAACGCCAGCCAGATCGGAAAGAGCCTGGGGCTCTCCTACCATACGGTCAACGATTACCTCGACTACCTGGAAGGCGCGTTTCTGGTCCGCCGCCTGCCCGCGTACCACGCCAACATACGCAAGCGCCTGGTGAAACGGCCCAAGGTTTACTGGCGGGACACGGGCCTGCTCCACGCGCTGCTGAACACGAGTGACCGGGACACCCTCCTGAGCCAGCCCTGGGTGGGCGCCAGCTGGGAAGGGTTCGTCATCAACCAGGTGCTGGGCGCACTGCAGTGCTCCGGCCGGCGCTTCGACCCCTATCATCTCCGCACCAGCGACCAGCGCGAAATCGACCTCCTGGTGCAAGTCGACTCCGAGCTTTGGGCGCTCGAAATCAAGCTTTGGGCGCTCGAAATCAAGCTCACCACCCGCCCCGGCCCCGAAGACCTCGCCCGGCTCAACGCCAACGCCGACCTGGTGGGCGCACACCGACGATTTCTCGTGTGTCAAGGCAGGGAGTACCTGGAACAGGGTCCGCAGGTGGTGTGCGACTTGGAGGGGATGCTGGCGCGTATTGACGGTTAGGCTTACGAACGCGTCATTCCCGTGGAACAGGCTGTGTCAAAACGTCGCCCGGACAAGAATTGGCACCGACCCCCCCAAGCCGTCATTCCCGCGGAAGCGGGAATCCAGGGGTGGGGAGGCGGGGATCAAGTTGGCGGCAACCGGAAAACGCCCGTCTCGGCATCCGCAGTCCACAACTCACCCGTATCGATGTCGAACCACCAGCCGTGCAGCGTGAGAGCGCCGCTTTCCACCCGATCCTGAATCCACGCATAGGACCGGAGGTTTGCCAATGACCTGAGCACCGATCGCTGCTCGGCCGCAGTCGCCGTTTCCGCGTCCGTGCGCTCGCCCTCGGAACCCTCCGCCAGCACCTCCCGGCAGGCTCCGCCCGCCAGCGCCACCCACGGCCCCAGGCACTCGAACGGCGGCGGTGCCTGCCCTCGCGCCGCATCCATCGCCGCCTTGATCCCCCCGCAATGGGAATGCCCACACACCACCACGTGCGAGACCCCGAGCGCCTTGACCCCGTACTCCACCGCCGCCATCACTGCGTACGCGGTCGCGTCGCCCGGATGTCGAGGGGACACGAGGTTGGCGACGACGCGAACCACGAAGATGTCTCCGGGGCGCGCACCAAAGATCAACGCCGGGTCCACGCGGGAGTCGCTGCAGGCAATGATCAGGACATCCGGTTCCTGGCCTTGCGACAGGCGCGCCATGAGGGAGCGATCGCCTTCGTACTCGGTCTCATGGAAACGGATGGCACCCTTGAGGAGCGCGGAATAGCTGTCGGTCTGATCGTTGGTCACGGCGTCATCCCCTACCGATTGTCGGCCTCACGTATGCAATGGTATTCTCGAAAACGACCTATCAACTTGGCCACGGGTTAAGCCTTGCCGGATCGCAAGAATACACAGGACTCGACAGGCCCACCAGCCTACCCAGATTCGGGTAGCGAGGGCAGCACGGTTCCACGGACGTCCTCGCCGTCTTCTGCCCAAGACCGCTCCGAATACGATACCGCGGAATACCCGGAATTCGAAGTTCACGACGTGGTGGCTGGCTACGATAGCGCCGCAACCGCTCTCGTGCCGGAGTACGAGCGGGTCTCGTTCGAAAACGTACACGCCCTCGTACTCAAGTGGCTGCCACAGTCGCCCGCTTGGGTGCTCGACGTGGGTGCGGGTAGCGGGCGGGACGCCGCGTGGTTCGCACGAAATGGACACCACGTCGTCGCGGTCGAACCGTCACGGGGACTACGTGCCGTTGGGAACGCCCACCACGGATCAGCATCGATCAAGTGGATGAATGATGAGCTCCCGGCGCTATCCAAGGTGGTACGCTCGAAGCTCACGTTTGACTTGGTCTGGTTGAGCGCGGTGTGGACGCACGTACCGCCGAACAGCCGCCGTCGGGCTTTTCGCAAGCTGGTCTCCCTGATGAGTCCTGGCGGCAGCATGATGTTGAGCCTGCGTCATGGACCTTCCCCTCGGGACCGTCCCATGCACTCCGCAAGACCTGGTGAGATCGAAAAGCTGGCCCAGGAACACGGCCTACAGATCGTTGGCATCCAGCACCAACAAGACGCAAGCAAACGGCCCGGTATCACGTGGGATGTCATCTGGCTCCGGCTCCCCGACGACGGCACCGGAGCGCTTCCGCTGCTCCGCCACATTGTGTTCAAGGACCAGAAGTCCTCCACCTACAAGCTCGCCTTGCTGAGAGTGCTGCTTCGTATCGCCGACGGCACGGGGGGGCTCGTTCGCCAGGAGGGCGAACACCACGTAGACCTTCCGCTTGGCCTCGTCGCGCTCTTCTGGGTACGCGCATACCGGCAACTGGTGGCGGAAGGATTCCCCCAACACCCCAAGGGCAACAGCCACCTCAGTTTTGCGAAAGAGGCCTTCCGTGACCTGGGAACCCGATCGCCCTACGACCTCCGCATAGGACAGCAGTTCACCGGCGACGACGCCGAAAACCTGGTGGTGGCAATCCGTGATGCCGTGGACTGCATTCGGAAAATGCCGGCCACGTACATTACCTATCCAAGAAGTGACAAACCCGTGTTCCCAACCGAGCGGAGGGGCCCGGTAAGACTCCGCGACAGCCTGCGGCTCGACGAGTCATTCCTCTATTCCTTCGGAACATTGTCCGTCCCCCTCAACCTGTGGCAGGCAATGTCCCGATATGCTCCGTGGATAGAACCCGCCATACTGAACGAGTGGATCCATCTCATGCGCGGTTATGAAGGGACGCGGACCGAGGAAGCGGCAACCCCTTGGGACAAGTATATCAGCGCCTTACGCTGGCTGGTGCCGGACCATGACACGAGTTTCGTCCGGCAACTGGCGGATAACATGCGCAAGGGCGATTCCGGGCTGTTCTGCGTATGGACCGGGCGCCGGTTGGCTCATGCTTTCGATATAGACCACTGTTTCCCCTTCGCTGCATGGCCGTGCAACGATCTTTGGAACCTGCTTCCGAGCTATCCAGCCACAAACCGGCGCAAGGGTGATCAGCTTCCAACGCGACACGCCCTCGAAGAAGCCGAACCACGCATACTCGACTGGTGGGACAAGGCCTATTGGCAAGCTGCCGCCACAAACCGGCGGTTCATCGAGGAGTGCCGGAGCGCTCTCCCGCTGGCTGTGTCCGACGGTGTCAACGTTACACTCGAGTCAATATTCGAAGGCCTGACGTTCCAACAGATGGTGCTAAAACGAGATCAGCAGCTCTCGGAGTGGCAGCCAAATCCAGCGGGACGGTAACTGCCAGTGCGAAAGAAATCGCGGAAGCCGCACGGCTCGTGATTCAAACACGGGAGTGACCGTCAAGCGCGGCAAGCATTTTCTTCAGCCGATCCACCGTGAATCGCTCAAGGTCGGCATTGCGGACATTCGAGACATCCACAGCGGGATACCCCGTAATCTCGTCGGCCTCGCGTGTTGCCGCGTAGGGCATCTTCGGAGCAGAAGGAGAAGGTGGGTTCATCGTCCTCATATTAATACCGGACATTCTCATATTTCAGGGAAAGGTGATCCATCACCTACCACGTGCCCCACGGATCGTATCGGTCTTGGTACCACATCACACCCCCCTCAACACCTCCGCCATCTCCCTTACCCCGATCACCTCCACCTCCCGCGACAACGGATAGCGCTCCGTCCCCGCGTACACCACGAACGCCTTCTCGGGCCGCACGTCTTCCAGCGCGTGATGGAATCCGCGGGTGGGGCGCGGGGCAAGGCTGTGCTTGATCTCGATGGCCCAGGCGGCGGCGCGGCCGGGGAGCTCCAGGACCAGGTCGATCTCGGCGCCGGCGGCGGTGCGGTAGAAGCTGGCGAGGGTCCGCCAGGGTGCCGCGGCGAGGAGGTTCTCGATCACGAAACCCTCCCAACTCGCGCCCATTACCGGGTGACCGGTGAGGTTGAGCTCGTCCTGAATGCCGAGGAGCCCGTGCACGAGGCCGCTGTCCCTGACGTAGACCTTGGGCGACTTCACCAGCCGCTTGCGCGTGTTGGCGACGAAGGGCGGCAAACGCCGGACCAGCAGGAGATCGGTCATTAGATCGACATACCGGGTCACCATGGGCGCGCTGATGGACAGGCTGGCGGCCAGCGCCGAGGCGTTCAGCAAGGACCCCTGGGCGTGAGCGAGCATCCGCCACAGCCTTTCCAGCGTGGCGGCGGGGACAGGGTGCGGCGAGAACTGGGGCATGTCCCGCTCCAGGTAGGTGGCGATGAAGTTCAGCCGGTATGCGAGGCTGTCAGCGTCGTTGCCGGCCAGGAAGCTCTCGGGGAAACCGCCGCGTACCCACAGTCTCCTGAGGGCCTCGTCGTCGGGCGCTGCTTCGAGAACGTCGAAGGGATGGAGCGCCACGTATTCGATGCGCCCCGCCAGGCTCTCGCTCGACTGCCGCAGCAGGTCCATGGATGCGGAGCCCAGGATCAGAAACCGGCCCGTGCGCCTGCCCGCCCGGCGGCCTTCGTCGATGAGGCCGCGCAACTCGCGAAACAACTCCGGGGCGCGATGGACCTCATCGATAATCACCAGACGGTCGGCGTACCGCTCAAGGAAGAGCCAGGGCTCGGCCAGCCTCTCCCGGTCCGTGCTTTTCTCAAGGTCGAGGTATACGTTATTGTCGACGTCGGCGATTTGCCGCGCCAGCGTGGTCTTGCCCACTTGACGCGGGCCGATGAGTGCCACCGCGGCCTGACGACCCAGAGCGACGCAGACGTATTTGGCTGCGCGACGCGTGATCATTCTTGCAAATTAAAATGATTTGTTTGGATTTACAAGGATATAAGCAAACATCTACTCTGCAGTTGATGGTGCCAATTGGATGTCTCCCCCTTGGATAGAAGCTCTGCGGCGTATTGCCGCCACGTTCGCCTCGAAAGGCCGCAACGTTCGCGGGACCGTAGACGACGACACCCCACCGGACGAAGACACCGTCGTCCTCCCCATCGAGGACCACATCGACCTCCACCCGTTCGCGCCCAGGGACATTCCGAGCGTGGTGGAAGAGTACGTGTGGCAGTGCCACGAGGAGGGGCTCCGGGAGGTGCGCATCATTCACGGGCGCGGCAAGGGGGTGCAGCGCCGCATCGTGCAGTCGGCGCTGGATAAGAACCCGCTGGTGGAGTCGTGCCACGATGCGCCGCCGGAGAGGGGCGGATGGGGCGCCACGGTGGCGGTGATTCGCGAAAAGGAGCGCGGAGAGTAGATGAACCGCGGGGCTCTTTCCGGCCGGAGCCCTTCACGCCACGATCGTGTCCGTCCAGAGTCGTTCGAGGAACCGTTTCCAGGGCAGTATCCAGATGCCCTCGCTGGTGCGACGGACGGCGTCTTCGTTGCACACGATTACGGCTTGGGCCGGATGATGTTCCTCCATGTAGGCACGCATGGCCCTGAGTTCTCCGGGCCGGACGCGGGAGCTTCCCTTGACCTCGATGGCCACCTCGCCCGCGGGGCCGAGTACAAAATCGCACTCCAGGCCCGACTTGGTGCGCCAGAAGCGCACCGGGAAATCGTATTCGCGGTAGGAGCGATAGGCGAGCAGTTCCATCAGGACCAAGTGCTCCAGGGCACGCCCGAAGTCGGCGCCCTGCTCGCGTTCGAGCCGGCGTCCGGTCACATGGCCCGCCACGCCGACGTCGAAGAGATAGAATTTCGGGGCGCGCGTGATGACCGTGCGTGAGCGGCGCCGGCTGAACGGCTCGACCAACACACCCAGCAGCGTATCCACGAGTATCTGAAAATACTCGCGCACCGTCTTGGAGTCGACGCCGCAGTCCCTGGCAACGTTGCTGTAGTTCAGAAGTTCTCCATGGCAGAACGACAGGGCTTCGAAAAACCTCGAGAAACCGGCCACGTTACGCGTCAGCCCTTCGTCGAACACCTCCTCCTTCAGATAGTCGTCCACATAGCCCGCGAGCGCCCGCCGGTATCCCGCCGCGTCGTAGTGCTGCGGGACCAGCCCCCGGTTGAGCGCCCTCAGGAGATCGAATTCCGGCACTTCCGGCCAGGTGAGCGGATGAAGTTCGAAACGCCAGGCGCGGCCGCCCAGCAGATTGGCCCGGCCGCGTTTCAGCTTCCTGGCACTGGAACCGCACAAGACGAAGCTCAACCCTTCGTTCTCAATCAGTCGATGAACCTCGTCCAGAACCGCGGGCGCCTTCTGCACCTCGTCGACGATGATGGGGTCGGCCCGCGTCGCTCGATCGAATGCCGCCACGCGCTCGGACAACGCCCAGGGCGCCCGCGTGAGTTCCAGCAGAAGCCGGGTATCGAGCAGGTCGAACCGGGCCGCGTTGGGGAAGGTCTCGCGAAGCAAGGTTGACTTGCCGGTCTTGCGCGGGCCCCACAAAAAGGCGGACTGACCCCGCGGCAGGTCAAGGCGGAGGGTGCGGCGGTAGTGCATATTTTCGGATCGCACTCCGAAATGGTCGGACTATTTCGGAATATACTCCGAAGTGGCACACTTTGACAAGGCGTTGGCGGAAGGCCGCGTGGGCGGGAATGACGGTTTAGCCGCTCCCCTCCGCCTCCCTCACCAGCGCCCTGATCCGGTCCGGGCTCAGCGGCAGCTCCTTGATCTGTATCCCCAGCGAGGACAGCGCGTGGGACACCGCATTGGCGAGGGCGGCGCCGCAGGCGACGATGCCGCCTTCGCCGGCGCCCTTGACGCCCAGGGGGTTCAGGGGCGAGGGGGAGTACTCGGTGATGATGCTCTCCACGGGCGGGATCTCCGTGGCGGACGGAAGCGGGTAGTCGAGCAGGGTGGTGGTGAGTAGCTGGCCGTCCTGGTTGTAGACGAGCTCCTCCAGGAGCGTGCCGCCGATGCCCTGGGCGGCGGCGCCCAAGGCCTGGCCGTGCACCAGCAGCGGGTTGACGGCGCGGCCCACGTCCTCCAGCACGAGGTAGCGCAGAATGTCCACCATGCCGGTCTCGGGGTCCACGGTGACGTGGACCAGGTGGCCGCCGTAGGTGTAGGTGAGCAGGTTGTTGTGGAAGTACTCGGTGGCCTCGAGGCCCGGTACGTCGCCCGGGGCCTTGCCCGGCTTGGTCATCTCCAGCAGGTCTCCGAGGCCCAGCAGCGGGCGCCCTGCATCCGAGGAATCACCCTCCGGATTCCCGCCCCCGATCGGGGCCGAGGGCATGCTTTCGCGGGAATGACGGGGGGCGCCGGAATGATCGGGCGTGCCGACCGGCGGCTCGCCGGCGCTTGCAGCGTAAATTCCTCCGTCGCGGAACTCCAACCCGGCGGGGTCGGTCTCCAGGCGTCGCGAGGCTACCTCCAGCAGGCGCTTCCTGAGGGCCTGGGCGGTGAGGTGCACGGCGTTGCCGGCCATGACGGTGCCGCGGCTGGAGTAGGTGCCGCCGCCCCAGGGCATGAGGTCGGTGCTGCCGTGGAACACGGTGATCCACTCCATGGGCACGCCCAAGGCGTCGGCGCAGATCTGCGACATGATGGTCTCGTGCCCCTGTCCCAGGGTGGCGATGCCCAGGTAGACGGCCACGCTCTCCGGGCCCGTGATGGCCACGCGGGCGCCCTCGGACGGACCCAAGCCGGTGTTCTTCACGAACCAGCCGATGCCGATGCCGTGGTAGCGTCCGTCCCGCTTCTGCCCCTGGAGCGGCTGCAGCTCGTTCCAGCCGAAGCGTTCCAGGGCGTGCTCCAACGCCCGCGGATAGTCGCCGCTGTCGAACACGGTGGAGGCGATGCCGGGCCGGGTGGGGCCGAGCTCGTACGGAATCTCCTCGGGCCGGATGAGGTTCTTGCGGCGCAGGTCGATGGGGTCCATGCCCAGGTCCCCGGCCACCATGTCGAGCATGCGCTCGCGGAAGTAGCAGGACTCGTAGCGCCCGGGTGCGCGGTAGGTCCCCACCCCCATCTTGTTGGTCATGACGCAGTGTATGTGGGCCTCGTAGGCCGGGATCCGGTAGGGTCCGGGCAGCACGCCGGCGGTGGAGGCCGGCACCAGCCCGCCGTGGGTGCGGATGTGTGCGCCCATGTCGCCGTGGATCTGCGCGCGCATGCCCAGGAGCGTGCCGTCCCGGAGGGCGGCGATCTCCAACTCGCAGTGGACTTCCCGCGAGTGGTTGGCGGCCATCAGGTGCTCGCGCCTGTCCTCGATCCACTTGACCGGCCGCCCGAGCTTCATGGCGGCGTAGGGGACCAGGTAGTCCTCCGGGTAGAACTCGCCGCGGATGCCGAAGCCGCCGCCCACGTCGGGCTCCATGAAGTGGATTCGGTGCTCGGGCAGCTCCAGCAGCGACGACAGCACCGCGCGGTTGAAATGCGGCACCTTCGTCATCCCCCACACCGTCACCTCGTTCCGGCCGGCGTCCCAGGACGCCACCAGGCCGCGGGTCTCCATGGGGTTGCCGGTGTGGCGGTGCACCCGCAGCACCTCCTTGCGGGTGTACTCGGCGTCGCGGAACGCGCGGTCCACATCGCCCAGCTTGATATCATGGCCGCCGGCCACGTTGGTTCCCTGCTCCTCGTGGATGATCACGTCGCCGCGCAGCGCCGCCTCGACGTCCGGCACCGCCGCCAGCGGCTCATACTCCACCTGGATCAGGTCGGCGCCGTCCTCCGCCACGTATCGGTCCGCCGCCACCACCAGCGCCACCGGCTCGCCCACGTAGGCCACCTTGCCCCGGGCCAGCGGGTACTGCAGGAACCGGTCCAGACCATCCAACGGGTACATACGGAGCGGGATAGGCTTGACGCCCGCCGGCAAATCCGCAAAGGTGAGCACGCCGGCGACCCCGGTGAGCTTCAGGGCATCCGACACGTCCACCGACTCGATGCGCGCGTGCGCGTGGGGGCTCCTCAGAACGGCCGCGTACAACATCCCGGGCAGCTTCACGTCGTCGATGAACGTGGCCTTGCCGGTCAGGAAACGGATGTCTTCACCGCGCCGGATGGGCGCCCCGATGTAAGTCTGCGTCATGTCCTGCTCCCCGGGCGGCTTCTCACGCCTCCCAACGACTGGAACCTACACGTGCCTGGATACACCATGAGCGTGCCCCCTCACAAACACGATGACCGATCTCCGAACCCATCCTGCCGCCGACACCCTCGCCTCGTTGGGCGGACCACCACGCCATGCACTTGGTGAAACGACTCGCGCGCCCGGAGACCCTGCTGGTGCTGCTGTGGGCCGTCCAGGTGGCGCGGATGGCATGGCCGGGAGCCGCCGCCGACCACGTGGGCGCGGCGATCGCGGTAGCGTTCATCCTGCGGGTGTTCGCCTCCCTGCGCCGGCCGACCATCATCCTGTGCGCGAGCCTCGCCGCGCTGGCGGCGGTGCTGATCTCCATTTACGGCGGGCCCGCCGCCGTGCTGGTGGGATTCAAGGCGGCGCCCATGTTCGTGGGCTTCTTCGGCACCATCGTGCTGATGCGCGCCACCGCCGACCAACTCCAGCAGATCACCAACGCCCGAGCCTTGTTCGCGCGCCTCCGGCCCGACCATCGCCTGGGCGGCTACTTGGTGGGCAGCCACCTGATGGCGGTGGTGCTGGGACCCGGCGCCTACGCCATCACCGCTCCCATCATCGGCGAGAGCAAGGACGAGGAGGAATACCTCGCCGCCATCCGGGCCTGCCATCGCGGCGGCAGCGTCGGAGGCCTGTGGTCCCCGTTCTGGATCGCCATGGCGCTTTCCACGCAGTACGTGCCGGGGGTGCCCTTGTGGCACATCATGGCGCTGGGCATTCCCATGGCCATCTGCACGCTGACGGCCGCCCACGTGCTCTACTCCCGGGAGCCCGGCATCGCCCTTCTGTGGCGGGCGCTTCTGAGCCTCCGGCCCATCATCCCGCCGGTGGCGATTTGCGTCCTGCTGGTGGCGGTGCTGTCCGGCGTCACCGTGCTGTCCGCCCTGGAAGCACTGATTGTGAGCGTCCCGGCGCTTTGCCTGCTGGCGCTCGTGCCCAAGGGCGGACGTGGCATCCGGACGGCGCTGGTCGACACCTACCGCGGCGCCGCCTTCATCGGCAACGAGATCACGATCCTCACCGTCTCGCTGGCGCTGGGCGGCGTGATCCGGCACGTCTTCGGGCAGACCGGGGTCACGGAATGGATCGGCGGGCTCGGGCTTCCCGGCATGGCGGTCATCGCCATCATCATCGGCGCCGTGAGCCTCGGCGCCTTGGTCGGCCTGCACCAGATCGTGTCGGTCACCTTCCTGCTGACGGTTTTCTCGGACCTGCCGGTCCAGGTGGCGGACGTCATCCTCATCGAAAGCGCCCTGGTGAGCTGGTCGTGCTCGTCCATGATCGGCCTGTCGGCCATCATGGTGGGCACCGCCACCACCCTGTTCCGCGTCCCCCCGGAAAAGATCATTCTCGGCCCCAATCTCAGGTTCGCCACCCTGTTCGCCATCGGCTCCATCCTGGTGTTGGCGGGGGTGAACGCGCTGTTGACGTAGGCGCTCACGCCCCCCGGATCCCGGGTCAAGCCCGGGATGACGGAGGGGGTCGGGGACAGCGGCGGCCAAACAGAACCCTCAAGACTCTGGCCGTCCTCGCCCTTTGCCGCGCTGCCGGACGGCAGCGAGAGCGTGGTGGTTCAGCCCGGGACGGGAGTTGAAAGGCCGGCGTCCGGGTCCCACGGGAGCGGGCGCTAGCGCTGTATCGCGGGAAGCGGCACCCAGTCCGAAAAAGTGGCGGCCTGTCCCTGCTTGGCGCCGCGCTCGTCCAGCACGTTCCACACGGTGGCCTGCTTCACGAGGAAACGCCGTCCGGTCTTCGATATGCGCACGCCCTCATAGTCGGCGATGAAGCCGTGCTCGTCAGCCTGACGAAGCATGCGGGCGCGTTCGGCGCGGTTCACCGGCTCCGCGGTCAGACGCGAGGGGGTGGCGATCAACTCCGGCCAGGTCATTTCCCACAAGACCAACGCCTGGCGGTTGCTGTAGTTGAGGACAGGGTCTTCCGTGTTGGCGTGGGACACGACCACGAAAGGCGCCAGGAAGAGCCTTTCGCACTGCTCGTCCAGGGTGCCGGTCCGCTCCACGAGATCACGCTTCAACCAGAACGCGTAGCTGTCCAGGAGCCAGCGTATCCAGGTGAGGTCCATGGCCGGCAGCGGCGGCGGGCGTTCGGACGGCTCTTTCATACCCGGATACAATCTATATTTGGACCGGCGGCCGGTCAAACGGCCGCTCCGGGATCAGGTCATACGGCGGAACGCGGGACATCATGACATCATTTGACTTGTCTCCGGAAAAGTCCGATAAAGGCACAATCGGGTTTTTCGCAGCTAATTCCCAGCGCAAGGAGAACATCCATTGGCAACCGCCGTCACAGCTCCCATGGTTGGAAAGATACTGAAGATCGAGGCAGATACGGGCGCGACCGTCGAAGAGGACGATGTCATCCTCGTGATGGAAGCCATGAAGATGGAGATTCCGGTGGTGGCGCCCGCGGGCGGGACCGTGAAAGCCGTGAAGGTCGAGGTCGGACAGTCGGTGGAGGCGGGGGAGGAGCTCGCCGAGATCGAGTAGCCCCGCTCACCGGAAGCATTCACCCGGCATCTTCGGCATGGGTATTTGGGAATTCGGTTTGACGGTGGCGCTGGTCGGCAGCGTCGGCACGCTGCTGGTGTTGTGGTTGCTGAGCCTCTTGATCCTCCTGATCAGGAAGGTCTTCCCCTCCTGAGTACGATCCGCTGGGCGCGACAAGCATAAGACCCTGACTCTATGGAATCTGCGATTCTTTCCGGAGCCCTGGGGCTCCTAGACGGCGTCTCACACTTGGCGCTCGGCCAAGTAGTCATGATGGCCATCGCGGGGGTTCTCCTCTACCTCGGCATCATAAAGGGGTTCGAGCCGCTGTTGCTGGTGCCCATCGGCTTCGGCGCCATCCTGGTCAACATCCCGCAGGCCGAGCTCATGGCCGAGGGCGGCACGCTGCGGTTCTTCTACGACTTCGGCATCCGCACGGAGATCTTCCCGGTACTGATCTTCATCGGCATCGGCGCCATGACCGACTTCGGGCCGCTGTTCTCCAATCCGAAGATCATCCTGCTCGGAGCCGCCGGCCAGTTCGGCATCTTCCTGACGTTGCTGCTGGCCCTGGGCCTGGGTTTCAACAAGCTCGACGCCGTGGCCGTCGCCGTCATCGGCGCCTGCGACGGCCCCACCGCCATATACGTGAGTTCGCGCTTCGCCCCCCATCTGCTAGGGGCGGTGTCGGTGGCCGCGTACTCGTACATGTCGCTGGTGCCGCTGATCCAACCGCCGATCATGCGGGTCCTGACCACCGCACGGGAAAAGCAGATCGTCATGGGGATGGTGCAGCAGGCGCCGGCGTCCAAGACCACCCGCGTCCTCTTCCCCATCATCGTCACGGTGGTGGCGTCGATCATCGCGCCCCTGGGGACGCCGTTGATCGGCATGCTGATGCTCGGCAACCTGCTGCGCGAGTGCGGCGTGGTGGAGCGGCTCAAGCTGGCTTCCGAGAACGAAATCGCCAATATCGTCACGCTGCTGCTGGGACTGGCGATCGGCGGCACCATGGCCGCGGAGCGGTTCCTGCGGGTGGAGACCCTGATGGTGCTGTCCCTGGGGCTGGTGGCCATCGGACTGGATACGGTGATGGGCGTGCTGTTCGGCAAGCTCATGTGCTTCCTTAGCCGGGGCAAGATCAACCCGCTCATCGGCGCCGCCGGCATCTCGGCCTTTCCCATGGCCGCCCGGGTGGTGCAGACCGTGGGCCAGCGGTACAACAAGAAGAACCATCTGCTGATGCATGCCATGAGCGCCAACGCCGGCGGCCAGATCGGCTCGGTGATCGCCGCCGCCATCATGCTCTCGGTGCTCAAGGGCATGGGGATCATCTGACCAAGGGTCTGGCCCGCACCCCACGACCGTCATTCCCGCGAAAGCATGTCCCGGACTTGATCCCGGGCGGGAATCCAGGGGCGGCGGCCGGGGGGACACGAATGGCCGACGAAACCACCACCCCGAAGCAAGACACGCCGGACACGCAATCGCCGGAAGGGAAGCTTGCCGAGCTCGAGGCCGGCGTCCTTGAAGGCGACGCCCGGGCCATCGACAAGCAGCACCGCGAGGGCAAGCTCACTGCCCGCGAACGCATCGACAAGCTCGTGGACCCGGGCAGCTTCACCGAGGAGTTCATGCTGGCCGAGACCCAGTGCACGGATTTCGGCATGGCGGAACGGCGGCAACCCACCGACGGGGTGGTGTGCGGCTTCGCCCGCATCGACGGGCGCCCCGTCTATCTGTTCGCGCAGGACCGCACGGTGCTGGCCGGAGCCGTGGGCAGCGCCCACGCCGAGAAGATCGCCAACGGCATCCGCACCGCCCGCTCCCTCGGCATGCCGTGCATCGGCCTCTACGACTCGGTGGGAGCACGGATACAGGAAGGGCTGAGCGTCACCGCCGCCATCGGCCAGATCTTCTTCGAGAACAGCATCGCCTCCGGCGCGGTGCCGCAGATCTCGGCGGTCATGGGGCCGTGCATCGGCGTGGCCTCCTACTCGCCGGCGCTGACCGACTTCATCCTCATGGTGCGGGGAACCAGCCAGATGTTCATCACCGGGCCGCCGGTGATCAAGGAGGTGCTGGGGGAAGAGGTGACCATGGAGGAGTTGGGCGGCGTCCGCATCCACTCCGAGGTGTCCGGGGTGGCGGACGTGGTGAGCGCGGACGACGCGGCCTGCCTGGCACAGATCCGGGATCTTCTGGGGTTCCTGCCCGCTAACTGCAACGAGCCGCCGCCTCGCAAGGAGACCGGCGACGTCCCGGAGCGGCGGCTGGACGGCATCGAGGCGCTGGTCCCCGACGACAAGCGCAAACCCTACGACATCGTCAAGGTCATCAAGGCGGTGGTGGACGGCGGCGAGTTCCTGGAGCTCAAGCGCCGGTTCGCGCGCAACCTGGTGATCGGGTTCGGACGGCTGGACGGCTACCCGGTGGGGTTCGTGGCCAACCAGCCCATGTTCCTGGCCGGCAGCCTGGACGTGGACGCCTCGGACAAGGCCTCCCGCTTCATCCGCTTCTGCGACGCCTTCAACATCCCCATCGTCACCCTGATGGATGTGCCGGGGTTCTTTCCAGGCCGGCAACAGGAAGAGCAGGGCATCATCCGGCACGGCGCCAAGATGCTCTATGCCTACGCCGAGGCCACGGTGCCCAAGATCACCATCGTGCTGCGCAAGGGATACGGCGGCGCCAAGCAGGCCATGTGCACCCGGGAGATGGGGGCCGACCAGCTCTGGCTCTGGCCCGGGGTGGAGCTGGCGGTGATGGGCGGCGGCGGCGCCGTCAACGTGCTCTACCGGCGCGAGATCGCCGCCTCCGACGACCCCGAGCGCACCCGCCGGGAGAAGATGGCCGAGTTCAACGAGCGCTTCAACGGCCCCTTCGAAGCCCTCTCCAAGCAATTCGCCCAGGCCGCCATCCAGCCCGCCGACACCCGGGCCCGCCTCACCCACACCTTGGCGCTGCTGCGCGAGAAGAAGGAAACCCGCCCCGCCAAGAAACACGGCGTGATGCCGGTGTAGGGCCGCTACGGGCCGGGGGCCTGCACCCCGGGCGCCCGGCGCCGGGTCATGATCGCGAGCCGGTCCAGGCCAGCGGACCGCGCGGCATCCATCACCGCCACCACCACGCCGTGGGGGACGCGGCGGTCGGCCCGGATCAGCACCCGCGGGTCCCGGCGGTCGCCGGCGATTTCCGCCAACCCCGCCCCCAGCGCCTCCAGCGTCACCGGAACGCCGTCCAGGCGGATGACGCCTTCAGGGGTGATGAGGATGCGTACGTCGTCGTCGTTGGGGGCGACCTCGCGCGCCGAGGCGCCGGGCAGGTCCACGGTGATGCCGGGATTGGCCAGGAAGTTCATGGACAGGGCGAAGAAGATCAGCAGATTGAAGATCGTGTCCAGGAACGGCGTCATGTCGAGGAAGCCGCCCGCGGCTCTCCTGCGTGGCCGGAAGTCCATGTCAGTCCTCTACGCCGTCGCACAGAAGGTCCATGAAACGGGTGGACAGCCGCTCCATCTCCAGGATCAGGGCATTGGCCTTGTTCAACAGGTAGCGGTGCATGACGATCACCGGAATGGCCACGCTCAGACCCGCCATGGTGGTGATGAGCGCCTCGGATATGCCGCCCGCGAGCGTACCGGGGTTGACCGCAGTCTGCGAGGAGATCACCGCGAAGATCTCGATCATGCCCGAGATGGTTCCCAGGAGACCGAGCAGGGTGCTGACCCCGGCGATGGTGCCGAGGGTGTCCACGAACCGCTCCAGACCGGCCGCTTCCTGGCGGCCGGTCTCTTCCATGTGCTCTTTCATGATGCCGCGGGGTTGCCCCGACACGCGCAAGGCCACCAGCAGGACCCTCGCGAACGCGGCTCGGCTCGAGCGCAGCAGCTCCACCGCGGCGGGGACATCCCGGTCGGCGATCAGCGCTTCGGCCCTTCGCACCAGGTCCGCCGGCACCACCCGGCACCGTCTCAGGCTGAAGAGCCGCTCCACGAAAATGGCCAGGGCCACGATGGAGCAGAGCATTATGGGGACGATGAAGACGCCGCCCTTGCCGAGGAATTCGAGCATGCTGTCAAATACCACTAATCATGGACTTCAGGTAAACGCAGCCCCAGGACAACCCTTGCCGTTTCGGCGCCCGGCTTGTTTCCCGGCCTTCTACGTTCTATCCCAATAGAAGGGGCCGCGGGTTCCGGGAATCATCCATGCGCAGACAGATCGGACCGCTGGTGGTCGATGTCTTTCCACCGGAACGGAACAAGTTCCGGCCGCCCGTCGTCCTGGTCCACGGGCTGTGGGTGGGCGCTTGGTGCTGGCACGAGTGGGCCACCCGGCTGTGCAACCTGGGCTGGGAATGCTGGTCGCTCAATCTCAGGGAGCGCGACGGCGGCGCGCCGCAAACCCCCGAGGACACCGTGCGGGACTTGCGCGCGGTGCTGGGGGAGGCGGCCTTCCCGCCGGTGGTGGTGGGCCACGGGACCGGCGCGCGGCTGGCGTTGGCGGCGGCCCCTGACTGCGAGGTCACGGCCGCGGTCCTGGCCGCCCCGGACATCTCCCCCTACCTGGCCGCTTTGCCCAGGGCCATGCGCCTGCTCCGGCTCCGGTATCTGGCGCTGCTGGCGATGCGCCGGCGGATACTCATCCGGCCCGCGGACTTCCGGGAGCTGTGGCTCGGCACCGTTCCGCCGGGCCAGCAGCGGGACATCGTCGGTGCGCTGGTCCCGGAGCCGCCCCAGATGGTCCGGGCGCTGTTCGAACGCGGCATCGCGCTCCCGGAGTTGCGCTTCCCGGCGCTGGTGCTCGGCGGCGCCGAAGACCGGGCGGTGCCGAGCGAGGCCGCCCGCGACTTCGCCCGCGACATCGGCGCCGCCTACCTGGAGGCCGCCGGCCGGGGCCACTGGCTGCTGGAAGACGGGGACCTGGTGAGCCGGACCCATAGCTGGCTCGTGCAGACTCTCGGAGAAGACATACAGGAGCCGTCATGACCGACGTCAGCCTCTTCGTTGCCTTTACCGCCGGCGGGCTGTCGTTCCTCAGCCCTTGCGTCCTGCCGTTGATCCCGTCGTACCTGTCGTTCGTCTCCGGCATGTCGCTTCAGGAAATACGCGAGGGCGGCGCCGGCGGCGCCCGGGTGATGGGGAACGCGCTGGCGTTCGTGGGCGGCTTCTCCCTGGCGTTCGTCGCGCTGGGAGCGTCCGCGAGCTTTCTGGGGAGCCTGCTCATCGCCTACCAGGACATCGTCCGGGTGGCGGGCGGCCTTTTCATCCTGGTGGTGGGGCTCTACCTGACGGGGCTCTTCAAGGTCGCCAGGCTGGACCGCTACGCGCAGTTCAACCTGCGCAGCAAGCCCGCGGGCTATCTCGGCTCGGTACTGGTGGGCCTCACCTTCGCGGTGGCATGGATACCCTGCGTGGGGCCGATCCTGGGCGCCATCCTGACCCTGGCCGGCACCACCAGCGAGATCCAGCGGGGCGTGGTGCTGCTCTCCGCCTACGCCGCCGGCCTGGCGCTGCCGTTCCTCCTGAGCGCGCTCGCCATGAACCAGTTCTTCAAGGTCTCCCGCGCCCTCGGCTCCTGGCTGCCCGCCATCCACGTCGCCGCCGGCCTGCTGCTGGTGGCCGTCGGCATCCTCCTGCTCACCGACACCATGACCGCCCTCAACGCCTACGCCCTCCGCTTCACCCCGGTCTGGCTGGTGGAGCGGCTGTAGCGGTCGCCGCCAAGGCGTAGCCGCTTCTGGCCTGTTTCTCGTGAGGAAGGACGCCTGACGTGGTAAGATAACCCTTGTATCTACCAAGCGCTTAAGAAACGACACCTGCGGCCGATAGGAATATTGTGAGTGGAAACCGCACAAATCATTTGTAGGTGGTCGATCCATGGGCGAATTTGCTGAACAGAGAAAGCCGCCGCCAGACGTGTACCAAGCGTACCGTAACCGTATTGAGACGTTGCGTCGTGACGCCGAGATTGACGGGTTGACGGTGAACGAAACGTCCGAGAGAGACTTCTGGTCTTTCGTGAAATCAGAGCCTTTCGCCCACAAGGCAGACGTAGTGCTCGTGGACAACGGCAACCTTCGCGCAATTTGGGACAGCGAGGACGGTACCCACCTTGGGCTCCAATTTCTCGGCGATCGTACGCTGCAATGCGTCATTTTCCGAAGACGGCAGGGAAGCAGCAATGTCTCACGTGTGGCCGGGCGCGATACATTCGAAGGTGTTGCGCAACAGGTACAGGCTTTCGGACTCAAGCCGCTCTTACAGACATGACCGGTCTCGACCTCCCCCACGAGGCCCATGTCGTTCGATATGTAAAGCCCACAGACGTTCGTGACAGCGGAAAAATCGCCGGCGCGGCGTTCTGCCTCCGAGCGTGGCGGGCAGACGATACCAGATTGTCCGTCAACTGGCTTGAATGCTTTGACAACCTCACCAAGGAAGAGCAGGTCGCCGAGGTTCGGCGGCTCTCAAGGTTGACGATGCGACAACGCGGTCGCCTTGCTGAATTGAACGTAGGTGCCACCAAAGAACACCTACGCAGCCGCCTCGACTCGGTTCGCTTCGTTCACGCACCCCTGGCTGCGGAGGATACCCATGAAGCCGACCCTTCGCATAGCGAAGTCAACGACTTGCCAGCCGAAGACTCCCCTGAAGCCGAATTGATCGGCGACATGATCGCGCAAACCATAACCGCGATCTATCCCGCGATCCAAGGCTAGCCTGAAGTTCAGGACACTAAGACCCCGCCCCGGCGAAGGCCTTTCTGCCGGCGTAGCGGGCGCGCCGGCCGAGTTCCTGCTCGATGCGCAGGAGCTGGTTGTACTTGGCGGTCCTCTCGCCGCGGCAGGGGGCGCCGGTCTTGATCTGGCCGGCGCCGGTGGCCACGGCGAGGTCGGCGATGGTGGTGTCCTCGGTCTCGCCCGAGCGGTGGGAAATGACCGTCGTGTACCCGGCGGCGCGGGCCATTCGGACGGTCTCGAGGGTCTCGCTCAGGGTGCCGATCTGGTTGACCTTCACCAGGATGGAGTTGGCGACCCCGCGCCGGATGCCTTCCTCGAGCCGCCGCGGGTTGGTGACGAAGAGGTCGTCGCCGACGAGCTGGACCTTGTCCGCCAGGGCGGCGGTCAGGGTCTCCCAGCCCTCCCAGTCATCCTCGCCCAAGGCATCCTCGATGGAGACGATGGGGTAGTTCCGGACCCACTTCTCGTAGAGCGCCACCAGGGCGGCGCTGCTCATCCGGGCGCCGCCGGACTTCTTGAACACGTAGGAGCCGCCGGCATGGAACTCGCTGGCGGCCACGTCCAGTCCCAGCACCACCTGGGAGCCCACCTCGTAGCCCGCCTTCACCACCGCCTCCAGCAGTAGCTCGATGGCCTCCTCGTTGCTCTTGAGCCGCGGCGCGAACCCGCCCTCGTCGCCCACGCTGGTGCCGTAGCCCTTCCGTGTCAACACGCTCTTGAGGGTGCCGTAGATCTCCGCCCCCGCCCTCAGGGCCTCGGAGAACCTGGCGAAACCCCACGGGATCACCATGAACTCCTGCACGTCGACGTTGTTGTCGGCATGGGCGCCGCCGTTGACCACGTTGAGCATGGGCACCGGCAGCGTGCGCGCGTCCTCGCCGCCGAGATACCGGTACAGGGGGACCTTGTCCGCCGCCGCCTGGGCCCGGGCCGCGGCCAGGGACACTCCCAGGATCGCGTTGGCGCCCAGACGCCCCTTGTCCGGCGTACGGTCCAGGTCGATCATGCTCTGGTCCAGCTTGCGTTGGTTCCGGGCATCCAGCCCGACCACCCGCCGCGCCAGGTTGCGCCTGACGTGACCCACGGCCTTCGCCACACCCTTGCCCATGAAACGGCTGCCGCCGTCCCTCAGCTCCACCGCCTCGTGCTCGCCGGTGGAGGCGCCGGAAGGCACGGTGGCCCGACCCAGGGCGCCGTTGCTCAGCGCCACCTCCACCTCCACGGTGGGATTTCCCCGCGAGTCCAGCACCTCACGCGCCGCCACGCCCTTGATCTTCATCGCTTCCTCCGATCTACTCCCCTTCGTAGCAGATCTTCGTAGCAGATTTCTTCCTCCGGAGCGCCTCTCTACCCGCGTACAAGGGTTCCAGGCCGGTTACCGTGGCCCCGTAACGGCATCTGCCTCCGGTGATGTCCGGCCGTTTGCACTCGGAGCGCCGATCCCACATGATGGTAACGTCGCATGCCCTCGCCGAAACTACCGCAGCGCGCCCTGAATTACGGCCTGACGCTCGTCCTGGCCCTGATGCTGTCTTTTCTGGTCTTCGGCGAGTGGGGTCTCGTGCACTACCGGCGTTTGTCGGAAGAAAGACGGTCGCTCGAGGAACGGTCCCAGGCGCTGCAACGGGACAACGAGCTGTTGCGCGAGAAGATCTACCGGCTGAGGAAAGACGACCGATACCTGGAGAAAGTCGCCCGGGAACAACTCGGCATGGCCAAGGACGGCGAGATCATCTATCTGTTCCCGTCCAACGGGGTCAAGGAAACGGGTGGCGGCGCCCGGCCCCAAGATTGACTTCATTTCCACGATAAAATAAGAGGTAACCCAGAGCGGGCGTAATTCAGCGGTAGAATGCCAGCTTCCCAAGCTGGACGTCGCCGGTTCGATCCCGGTCGCCCGCTCCAACCACTCCACCCCTGGACCCCGGATCAAGTCCGGGGTGACCGCTACGCGGCGCCGGTCAACCGGTCACCGGACAGGGCGTGCACCATGCGGCCCACCGAGATGGCGCCCACGGTCTTGCCCTTTACGTCCACCACCGCGGCATTGTCGTGCGGCGACGCCACCACCCGAGGCAATGCATCCTCCAGCAGCATCTCCGAAGGAATGGAGCAATCCTTGCCGGCCGGCTCCAGCGCGCGGGGCTCCTGCCCGTGGGGCTGGGTGGGCTCCATGATGGAGCCTACGCGGATCACCCGGCCGCGGTTGATGTTCTTGGTGAAGTTGGAGATGTAGTCGTCGCTGGGCTTCAGGACGATCTCCTGGGAGTCGCCGTTCTGGACCACCTCGCCGTCGCGAAGGATGGCGATGCGGTCCCCCAGGGTGATGGCCTCTTCGAGGTCGTGGGTGACGAACAGGATGGTGCGGTTGAGCTCCTGCTGAAGCTCCAGCAACAGCGTCTGCATGTCCGTGCGGATCAACGGGTCGAGGGCGCTGAAGGCCTCGTCCATCAGCAGAATCTCCGCCTCCGTGGCCAGCGCCCGGGCGAGGCCCACGCGCTGCTGCATGCCGCCGGAGAGATGGTGCGGATAGGACGCCTCGTAGCCCGAGAGTCCGACCCGCTCGATCCACCGCTCGGCCCGGGTATCGCATTCCAACCGCGCCACCCCCTGCATCTGCAGACCGTACCGCACGTTCTCCAGGATGGTCCGGTGGGGGAACAGCGCGAAGCGCTGAAACACCATGCTGACCTTGTGCCGCCGCAGGTGCTGCAGCGCGGCCTGATCCAGGCCGAGCACGTCCTGGCCGTCCACCAGCACGGTCCCCTCGGTGGGGTCGATGAGCCGGTTGACGTGCCGCACCAGTGTGGACTTGCCGCAGCCGCTGAGCCCCATCACTACCTGGATGCTGCCCGGCTTGACCGTCAGGTTGATGTCCCGCAGCCCCAGCACGTGGCCGTGGGACTCCAGGAGTTCCTGCTTGTCCACGCCCTCCCGCACAAGGGGCATCACCGACGGGGGATCGTCGCCGAAGATCTTGTAGAGGGAATGGATTTCAATATTCGAAGCGCTTACCGTGGTCATGACGTCTGCCTGCTGCTTTGTATGCGCCTGCCGTAGCTCTGGGTGATGCGGTCGAACACGATGGCAAGCGCCACCACGGCCGCTCCGTTGAAGAGGCCGAGGGCGAAGTACTGGTTGGTCACCGCCTGGAGCACGGGTTGGCCCAGGCCCTTGACGCCGATCATGGAGGCGATGACCACCATGGACAGCGCCATCATGATGGTCTGGTTGACGCCGGCCATGATGTTGGGAAGCGCCAGCGGCATCTGGATGTCGAACAGCCGGCGCCAGGTATCCGTGCCGAAGGCGTCCGCCGCCTCCAGCACCTCCTTGTCCACCAGCCGGATCCCCAGGTTGGTGAGCCGGATGACCGGCGGCACGGCATAGATCACAACCGCGATCAGCCCCGGGATCTTGCCGAGGCCGAACAGCATCACCACCGGGATCAGGTAGACGAAGATGGGCATGGTCTGCATGATGTCCAGCACCGGAGTGATCAGCGCCTGAACCCGGTCGGAGCGGGACATCCCGATGCCAACCGGAATGCCGATGGCGATGGCGATCAGCGTGGACACGAAGATGATCGCCAGGGTCCGCATGGTGTCTTCCCACATGCCCAGATAGCCGATGAGAAAGAGCGACACGGCCACGAAGATGGAGAGCCGCCGGCTGCGACCGGCCACGTAGCACACTCCGGCCACCGCTATGATCACGGCCCACCAGGGGGTGGAAAGAAGAAAGCGTTCGAACCACACCAGGAAGTACAGAAGCGGGTCGAAAAAGCCTTCGATGGCGTCGCCGTAACTCCTGGAAAACGACCGGTACCCGGAGTCGAAAGCCTTCTTGAGGGTGCGTAGCGAGGCTTCGTCGAGGGTCGGAAATTCCCGCAGCCAACCGGTCATGAACATCTCCTTTCCGGCCTACGCGTGGGCCTCCGCCCAGTTGTCCCCGGTGTGCACGTCCACCACCAGGCCGCAGCGCAGCGCGGCGGCGCCTTGCATGCACTCCGTGACGAGGCTCGTGGCCCGGTCCAGCGAGGACCGGGGGACCTCGAAGACCAGCTCGTCGTGGACGGTGAGCAGCATCCGCGCCACCGGCTCTTCCAGGAGCGCGTGGTGCACCGCGATCATCGCCCGCTTCATGATGTCGGCCGCGGTGCCCTGGATCGGGGCGTTGAGGGCCATGCGTTCCCCGACTGCCCGCAGGCGGTAGTTGGCGGACTGGAGCTCCGGCAGATAGCGCCGGCGGCCGAACAGCGTGGTGGTGAAACCGTCCACCCGGGCCTTCTCCACCTGCGAATCGAGAAACGCCTTCACCGCCGGGAACTGCGCGTAGTAGGCATCGATGAACTCACGGGCCTCGCCCACCTCGATGCCGAGCCGCTGGGAGACCCCGAACGCGGACATGCCGTAAGCGATGCCGTAGGAGAACTGCTTGACGCGCCCGCGCATCTCCGAGGTCACGTCCGGCAGGTCCACCCCGAACACCTTGGCGGCGGTGGCGGCGTGGAAGTCGTGGCCTTGGGCGAACGCGGCCAGGAAGCTCTGGTCCTCGGACAGGTGCGCCAGCACCCGCAGCTCGATCTGGGAATAGTCGGCGGAAAGCAACACGTTGCCCGGAGGCGCCACGAAGGCGCGCCGGATCTGCCGGCCGAGGTCGGCCCGGATCGGGATGTTCTGGAGATTCGGGGCGGAGGACGACAGCCGCCCGGTGGCGGCCGCGGCCTGCTCGTAGGTGGTGTGGATCCGCCCCGTATCCGCGTTCACGAGGCTCAGCAGGGAGTCGGTGAACCCGGTCCTCAGCTTGGCCACCTCGCGGTACTCCAGCAGCGCGTCGATGATGGGATGGCGGCCGGCCAGCTTGCCCAGCTCGGCGGCGTCGGTGGAGTAGCCGGTCTTGATCTTCTTGGTCTTGGGAAGCTCGAGCTTCTCGAACAGGATGCGCGACAACTGCGGGTGGGAGTTCACGTTGAAGGCCTCCCCGGCATGCTCCTGGACCTTGGCCTGGAGCGCGTCCATGCGCTCCCCCAGTTCCTGGTTGAGCCTGCCGAGATAGCCGTCGTCCACCAGGATGCCGGCATGCTCCATGCCGGCCAGCACCTCGGTCAGCGGGAACTCCAGCGTTTGCGCCAGCTCCCAACTGCCGGCCTCCTTGAGGCGCGCCTCCAGCACCGGCGCCAAGGCCTGCACCGCCGCCGCCTCGGCCGCCAGCCCGCGCCGGCGGGCGGCCTCCGGCCGGTCCTCGTCGCCGGGGTTCAGGAGGTCGCCTTGAGGGCTGCCGTCCGCCCCCTCCGCCGCTTCGCCGTCCAGCTCCGCGTCCAGGTGCCGGCGCACGATGTCCTTGAGCGCGTAGCCGCCGCTGGCTCCCGGGTCCAACAGGTAGGCCGCGATCTTGAGGTCGCAACGCACGCCCCGCAACCGCGACCCGCGCCGGATCATGGCGCCGCACAGCGGCTTGGCCTCGTAAACCGCCTTGACGGCGCCCTCGGCCGCCAGCACCTCGCCCGGCCGCGCGGCCAGCTCGAACGGCAGCACGCCCACTTCCCCGGGCCGCGCGCAGAAGGCCGCCATGCCGTCGTCCCAGGCCACCGCCACGCACTCGGCCGCGGGGATGTCCGCGCCCGAGTTCCAGCGCGAGATGGACGACGGCCGGATGACCGCCTCCGCCGCCGGTGCCGCGTCCGGGGCCAGCGCCAGGAGGCGCTGGTACAGCGTCCTGAACTCGAACGAAGTGAACAGCTTCCGCACGGTCTCTGGATCCCAGGGCTGGCGCACGAACAGCCCGTCGCCGGCCTCCAGCGGCACGTCGTCCAGGAGCCGCCCCAGGGTGCGGTTGAGCTTCACCTGATCGCCGCACTCCTCGATGCCCTTGCGGATCTTGGGGGTGAGCTCGGCGGCGTGCTCGATGATGCCCTCGATGTCGCCGTACTCCTTGAGGAGCCTGGCCGCCGTCTTGTCGCCCACGCCGGGCACGCCGGGAAGGTTGTCGGCCTGCTCGCCCTTGAGGGCGGCGAAGTCGGTCCAACGGTCGGGGCCGACGCCGTAGCGCTCCATCACCATGGCCGGGTCGTAGCGGATCATGTCGGTGACGCCCTTGCGGGTCATCAGCACGGTGACGTCGTCGTTCACCAGTTGGAGGCAGTCGCGGTCGCCGCTGACGATCACCATGTGGTGACCCGCCTCCCGGCCGCGCCGGGCCAGCGTGGCCAGCAGATCGTCGGCCTCGTAGCCTTCCAGCTCCACCACCGGGATGCGCAGCGTCTCCAGCAACTCGCGGATGAGAGGAAACTGCTGCCGGAGGGTCTCGGGGGTCTCGCTACGGCCCGCCTTGTACTCCGGATACTGGTCCAGGCGGAACTGCGGCGCGCCCTTGTCCATGCACGCGATGACCGCGTCCGGACGCTCCTCGCCTTCCAGCTTGATGAGCATCGAGGTGAACCCGAACACCGCGTTGGTCACCTGGCCGGCGCTCGTGGTCAGAGTCTCCGGCAGGGCGAAGAAGGCACGGAACGCGAGGGAGTACCCGTCCAGCAGCACGACCCGGCTCTTCCCGCGGCCGGCGTCGGACGCGCGGGGTTCCGGCCCTCCAGATCTGTCACCATTCGCCGCCATCGGACAAGTCTACTCTGGCCCCCGGAGCAGGGTCAACAGACGACCCCTCCCGTCGCAGGCCGGAAGTCCGCGCGCTCCGTCACCCCGTCACCGCCGGAGCCGGCGGCGGCCAACCAGGCGATCTGTGTGCTCTCGAAGATGTTCGTGCTGGCCGAAGGTCCTGGCTTTTTCAATCAGCCTTTCAGTTCCAGCTGTGACACTTCATGCCACCGTCCCGAGACCGTTCTTCGCCACCAGCGTAAGGAGCTTCAGCGAAGCGCCGCGCGGACGCTTCTGACCGCGCTCCCACTGGCTTACCAAGCCTGTTGTCACGTTGAGGTGACGCGCAAACACCGCGTGGCTCGCATTCTCGCTCAGCTCCACGGCCAAACGGAACGGATACCGGTTCGGGGTCAGAAAATGATTTTCACCCAAACTGCTCCGACCTTGTTCCGGGGTCCAGGGGGTGGGCGGAGGCGCTGGATGCCTGCAGCAGACTCGGGGCGAACTCCGCGGGGGGGGCGTAGCCCAGAAGCTCCAGCAGCGTGGCCGCGAGGTTGGCCAGACCCGCGTCCGGGGGCGGGGCGAGGCTGTAGCGGCGGCCCGAGAAGTCGCGGATCAGGAAGGGTACGGGATTGACGGAGTGGGCGGTGCGGAAGACCGGCTTGCCGTTTTCGTAGAGCGGCGCGCCGTCCTTGCCCCGCTCCACCATGTCCTCGGAGTTGCCGTGGTCCGCGGTCACCACCAGACAGCCTTGGGCGGCCTCCACCGCCGCCAGAATCAGGCCGATGGCGGTATCGATGGCCTCCAGGGCGCAGACGGTGGCTTCCAGTTTCCCGGTGTGCCCCACCATGTCGCCGCCGGCGAAGTTGGCGCGGATGAACCGGTGGCGTCCCTCGCCGATGGCCCGGCTTACGGCGTCGGCGGTCTCCGCGGAGCGCATCCAGGGCCGCTGCTCGAAAGACACCCGGTCCGAGGCGATCTCGAGGTACTCCTCCAGCGCGGCGTCGAACTTGCCCGACCGGTTGCCGTTCCAGAAGTAGGTGACGTGGCCGAACTTCTGGGTTTCCGCGCAGGCGAATTGGGTGACCCCCGCGCCGGCCAGGTACTCTCCCAGGGTCCGGCTGATCTCGGGCGGAGCAACCAGATAGTGTTCCGGTATCCCAAGGTCGCCGTCGTAGAGCATCATGCCCGCGAAGGACACGTCCGGGACCCGGCCACGGTCGAAGCGCTCGAAGCCGGTGCCGGCAGTGAAGGCCCGGGTGATCTCGATGGCGCGGTCGCCGCGGAAATTGAAGAAGATCACCCCGTCGCCGTCGTCGATGGTGGCCACCGGGGCGCCGTCCGGCCGCCGCACGGTGAACGGCGGCAGCACCTGGTCGCTGATGCCGGGCTCCCGGGCGCGGAAGTGCTCGAGCGCGGCGGCGGCGCTGGAAAAGCCCCGCGCCTCCCCGTGGACGTGCGCCCGCCAACCCCGGGCGACGATGTCCCAGTCCGCCTCGTAGCGGTCCATGGTCACCACCATCCGGCCGCCCCCGGAGGCTATGCGGTAGTCGCGGCCGCCCTTGTCCCGGATCGACTCCAGCAGCGCTTCGAGGCGGTCGAGGTAGACGGTGGCGGTGCGGT
This sequence comes from uncultured Binatia bacterium (SeqCode), assembly GCA_965215605.1. GTDB lineage: Bacteria > Desulfobacterota > Binatia > UBA9968 > JAJDTQ01 > JAJDTQ01. The sequence continues at coordinate 1,776,261 of OZ244070.1, forward strand.
CGGGAACGTCGCGGCCGTCGAGAAGGGGGTGTACGAAGACCCGCCCCAGGCCCTCGCGGTCGGCGCGGCGGATCAACGCGTGCAGGTGGGCCTCGTGTGAGTGGACGTTGCCGTCCGACAGCAGCCCCAGGAAGTGCAGGGCGCCGCCGCCGCCCGCCACCCGCCGCACCAGGGTCTTCCAGTGGCCGTCCCACAACGTTCCGGTGTCGATGGCGCGTTCGACGCACTTGGCGCCCTGGTCGAAGACCCGGCCCGCTCCCATGATGTTGTGCCCCACCTCGGAGTTGCCGATGTCGGCGTCCGAGGGCAGCCCCACCGCCGTGCCGTGGGCCCTCAGCGACGCCACCAAGCCGGTCCGGCGCAGCAGATCGAGGTTCGGCGTGCGCGCCAGCGCCACCGCGTCGAACGCGTCGCCAGCGCCGATGCCGACTCCGTCGAGAATGAGAAGGACCACGGGCCCTGCCGGCGCGGGCAGGCGCGCGTGCCTGCGCAGCGTGAGAGGCCCGGCTCCGATAGCGTCTTCCATATTCATCTCCCGCCGCCTGGCGGCGCGCCGGTTGAGTTTAGGCGTTTTCCGCGTTACGGGGAAGGTTGACCGACCCGTTTGCCCCGTCATGATGGTTTCCAAATACCCTTCCGCCCGGCGCGCGGTGGTGATCCGGCACGTCGCCTTCGAGGATCTGGGCTCGTTCGCGGAACCCCTCGCGCGGCACGGGTACCGGGTGCACTACGTCGAGGCCGGCGTGGACGACCTCGACGGCCCCGAGGTCCGCGGCGCCGATCTGCTCATCGTCCTCGGCGGCCCCATCGGCGCCGGCGACGAACGGCAATATCCCTTCCTGGCCGACGAGCTCCGCCTGCTGGAACGGCGCCTGGGAGACGACCGGCCGACCCTGGGCATCTGTCTGGGAAGCCAGCTCATGGCCCGGGCCCTGGGCGAGCGCGTGTTCGCCGCCGGCCGCAAGGAAATCGGCTGGGCTCCCCTGTCCCTCACCGACGCGGGGCGCGCCTCGGCCCTGCAGCGCCTGGCGCCGGAGAAGACCGCCGTGCTCCACTGGCATGGCGACACCTTCGACCTGCCGCGGGGCGCCGTCCACCTGGCCGCCACCCCGGCGTGCGAGAACCAGGCTTTTCTCTGCGGCGCCCGCGGGCTGGCGCTCCAGTTTCATCCGGAGGCCACCCCGGCCGGGCTCGAACGCTGGTTCATCGGCCACACGCTGGAGATCGAGACCACACCCGGGATCTCGGTGGAGCAACTCCGCGAATCCACGCGCCGCTTCGGGCCCGCCCTGCTGACGCAGGGCCCGGCTTTCCTGATCGAATGGCTCGCACAGGCCTGCGGCGCCGCGCGGGACTGACAGCGCCGCCTCTACTGCCGGATCTCCTCTAGTTCCTGCCGGGTATCGATGTCCTTGGCAAAAGAACGGATGGGCGTAACCACCATGGCGACGGGATGAGCCGTCCGCGGGGTGGTCCCCGGCACCATGACCTGGCGTGCCAGCTCGGCGGCAAGCTCGGGAACGGTGAGGCTTCCCCGGCAGTACCTGAAATAGGTCCGGAAGATGCCGTACGGCGCGGCCACGACGCGCCCCGGCCACCGCAACGAAGCCGCCTTCCGGATGTCGTCCGCCAGCCACAGGCCCAGGACCCGGAGCGTGATGCGCACCGTGCGTTCGTAGACGCTGCGGTTGCGGAAGCGATAGGCCAGCATCAGGAACCGGTTGAACCAATCGAGGCGAACGGCCCCGGACCGCAGGACCAGGAGATGACCCGGATAGAGGTTCAGCGACGGCTCGTCGGGCGCAGGCCGCATGCGATAGCTGGGCTTCCAGCTACTGGCGCCCATCTCCGCCGGCTCGGCCGCGATGAGCTGCCACCAAAGACCGCTGTCGGCGTAGGGTTGGTACGACCCGTCAAGCAGCTCCCGGAACTCCGCTCCGGTGGGAAGGATGTCGCAGGCGGAAACCGCCACCGGCCGGTCCGCGTAGCGCCGGGTCATGAGCCCGGTGAAAGCGGTGATGGTGGAGAGGAGGTCGCCGCTGGTGTCCAAGATCTCGCAGTCCACCAGGTCGCCGTAGACCCGTCGCGGCCCCACCAGCACCGGGGTCTCGAACCGGCCGCTTTCACGGACCCGCTGGACCAGTTCGGCCGCGATGCACCGTCCGGACGGCAACCGCACCGCGCCCTTGAAACCGCGCAGCATCTCGTCGGCGGTGAACCCGTCGGGTATCGTTTCCAGTCGATCGTTGCCACCCGCCAGAATAATTATCGGCAACAAGTCGCTCATCCCCGTCCTGCTCCCACTGCTTCCGTTGGGTGGCAGCCCCGCTCTGACAGCATGCCGGCCCCGGGGACCGGTGCTCCGTGAAGTGTATACCAGGGTGGTGTCTCACGTATGGGCGAGACACCACCCTAGTATGCACTTGTCTGGCGTCGCTCTCAACCTTCTTCCGCTGTTCTCGGCGGGGCGGTCGCTTTGAAAAACGTCTCCGAACTGTTACTCAAAAGGATATAGCCGCGTGACGCCGGAACCCAAGGCGACGCGGGGTAGACCGAATGCCCGGAACATGATGACGACCTCCGTCAAGTGCCCTGTTTGCCAGACCGAAACCTCGTGGACCGGAAACCCTTACCGGCCCTTCTGTTCCCGACGCTGCCACATCGTCGACCTCGGCGCCTGGGTAGACGGCACGTACCGCATTGCCGGGGAAGATGTGGAACCGGAGTCCGTGCCGGCCGACGAAACCGACCGTCAATGAAACAGGAGTCCTTACGCGACAGGGCCGTGTGGTGGGCCACGCCGCTCGAGCCGAGGCCCGCGCGACGCTAGCGGCCCGTACTTCGGGAAATCCTGCATGTCGATACATCCCACAGCCGTGGTGGACCCGCGGGCGGAAATCCACGCCGAGGCCGTGATCGGTCCCTACGCCGTGATCGACGGGCCCGGCAAGATCGGGGCGGGGACCCGTGTCATGCCCCACGCGGTGTTGCTGGGCTGGACGGAGATCGGCGAAGGAAACCGGATCCATAGCGGAGCGGTGCTAGGCGACGCGCCGCAGGACGTCTCCTACCGCGGCGCACGTTCGTATCTGCGGATCGGCGACCGCAACGTCTTCCGGGAAGGCGTCCAGGTGCACCGGGGCACCACCGAGGATTCCGCCACCGTCATCGGCAACGACAACTTCCTGATGGCCAACTCCCACGTGGCGCACAACTGCCGCATCGGTGATCGCATGATCCTCACCAACAATGCGGTATTGGGGGGCTACGTCGAGGTCGGCGACCGCGTGGTCCTCTCGGCAAGCTGTGCGGTACACCAGTTCGTCCGTCTGGGGCGGTTGGCCATCATGCGGGGACTGAGCGCCACCAGCCGGGACGTGCCGCCGTTTTCCATCATCGACTGGCAGCACACGGTGCGCGGGTTGAACGTGGTCGGCCTGCGGCGGGCCGGCTTCGACGAACCCAGGATCCGGGTCCTGAAAAACGCCTTCCAGATTCTCTTCCGGAAGCGGCGGAACCTCACCGCGGCGGTGAAGGAGCTCGAGGCGGCCGCCGGGGAGTCGTCGGAAGACGTGCGGGAGTTGCTGGACTTCATCCGTTCATCGAAGCGCGGCGTTTGCGCCGGGCCCAAAAGCCATCCTCGGGGAAGAACCTAGTCTCCTCCGCGCCTCTTCCCCTCCACTCGCGCCGGGCCGGGTCAGACCGGCCTCAGAAACCTGCCGAGACACCGCTGGATGTCGTCGTCGGAGAGCGGGAACAGGAACATCTCGTTCCTCATCCGGACGCGCTGCAGGCTGACGCGTTGGATCGCGCGCTTCATGGTCTTGAGGTCCCGCTTGCCGCGCACGGCCGCGGCCGCCTCCCGCGCCGCCTCGCGGTAGTGATTCTTTTCGTCCTGGTAGATGACCTCCATGGCCGCGGCGACCTTGCGCTCAAGGGGGCTGCCCTTGAGTTTGCGGCCCTCCCGGAACAACCGCGCGCCGCCGCCCTCCGTCACCAGCACTGCGGCTTTCTCCACCGCGGATCCCGACGCCACGTAGCTCCGCCGGAGATCGCCCAGCGCCTTTTCTTCTGGCAACTGGCTGGTGTCATCGGCGCCGATCTTGCGGCCGAGCAGGTATTCGAGGATGTCGGCCTGGAGCACATAGTGGTTGAACTCCTGCACCATCTGCTCCATCAGCCCGTGGTACTGGTGCCGATCGACGGTGCGGTCCACCTCCGGAAACATCTCGACCAGATTCGCCAGCTCCCGGTGAAGGCCGCTGAAGTAGCCGTCCACCGGATGCAACTCCTTCCATAGCTGGGCCTTGAGCCAGTAGACATGCTGCTCCCGAGCAGGCTTGCGGCGGAAGAACCGCCTGGCGATGGCCGCTTCGGTCTCCCAATAGGGAAAGGCGACGTCGATCAGGTATTGCTCTGTCTGTCTCATTTCTCGAAAACCTCCAACGGGACTCTTCACCGGGGGCGCGCCGCCCGCGGCCGCGGAATGGAGGGTTGTTCCCCCAACGCCCCATGTCATACTATGGGCTTCATCATGTCCAAGACCGCCGGCATCATCATCATCGGCAACGAGGTCCTGTCCGGAAAGACCCAGGACATCAACTCGACTTTCCTATGCCGCGAACTGCGGCTGCTGGGCGTCGACGTGCAGCGGGTGACGGTGATCCCGGATGAGCGGGAACTGATCGGGCGCACCGCCGCCCGGTTCTCGGCCAAGTGGGACTTCGTCTTCACCACTGGCGGCGTCGGCCCGACTCACGACGACGTCACCATCGAAGGCATTGCCCACGGTTTCGGGGTACCCGCGGTGATCCATCCGCGGCTGGAAAGGCGCCTCTCCGAGCGCTACGGCGACGACCTCAACGAGGCGCGGCTGCGCATGGCCATGGTGCCGGAAGGCGCCGAGCTCCTGGCCGGCGGAGCGATGTTCGCGCCGGTGGTGCGGGTGAACAACGTCTACATCTTCGCCGGCGTGCCACGCATCCTGCAGGATCGCTTCAACGTCATCAAGGAGCGGTTCCGTGGGGCACCGTACCATCTCAGGAACATCTACATCCGGGACGGAGAGGGCGTCATTGCGGCGACGCTGAACGCGCTGCTGGAGCGCTTCCCGGATATTCTGCTGGGCTCCTATCCGGTCATCGACAATCCGGAATACCGGGTGAAGGTAACCGTCGAGTCCAAGAGCGGCCACTATCTGAACGAAGCCGTGAACCGTCTCCTGCAAGACCTGCCGGCGGAAGCCGTCGTCCGGATCGAGGACGGCTAACCGCCCGTGGCGGGGGACTCGGTGAACCGCTGGCCGGTCTGGCTGCCGATCCAGATCTCGCCCCCTTCGTAGATCTCCTTCTTCCAGATGGGGACGCGCTTCTTGAGCTCGTCGATGGCGTAGCGGCAGGCCTTAAAGGCGTCGTCCCGATGCGGTGCCGACACGGCGATGGCCACGCTGGCCTCGCCGATGGGCACGTTGCCGGTGCGGTGGACGATGGCCATCCGGGTGATCCGCCACGCCGCCGCGGCTTCTTCCCCCAGACGGGCCATTTCCTGCTCCGCCATGCCTGGATAGGCCTCGTAATCCAGCGAGACGATCGAGCGGCCTTCGTTGTTGTCCCGCGTGGTGCCAATGAACGCCGCTACCGCGCCGGCGCCGCGGTCGCCGGCGAAGGCCAGCAGCTCGCTCACATCGATGGGCTTGTCCGTAAGACGGTACACGTCATCCTCCGCTCACCGGCGGTATGAAGGCCACCTCGTCGCCGTCCGCCAGGCGGTGTTCCAACCCGACGTATTCACTGTTGACCGCGTACAGCAGCTTCATCTCGACGCCGGCGAGTCCGGCGTGCTCACGCCGGAGCTTGTCCCAAAGTTCCCGGACTGTGGTCCCGTCCGGCACATCCCGCAGCCCGTCTCCCGTCCCCGCACGTTCCCGGAGCATGGCGAAAAGCTTGAATCTTACCTTCATAGTCCGCGCGCCTGTGCCACCATGTGGCCCAACTGCGGCAGCAACAGGGAGGTCATGGCCAGCTTCACCGCTCCGCTCGAGCCAGGCAGAGAAACCACCACGCGGGATCCGGCCGTGCCGGCCAAGGCGCGGCTCAGCATCGCCGCGGAGCCGATTTCCTGGTAGCTGAGGAAGCGGAACAGCTCGCCGAAACCGTCGATGCGCTTGTCCAGAACGCTGCTTACGACCTCATAGGTACCGTCCCGGGGGGCAATGCCGGTGCCGCCGTTTAGAATCACCACATCCACCCCCGCGACGGCCAGGGCCTCGGCGATGAGCTTCCGGATATCGCCGGGCTCATCCTTGACGATCTCGTAGCCCGCGACCGCGTGCCCCTGCTCTTCCAGCAACGCCTTGATGGCGCCGCCGCTGCGGTCCGTGGTCTCATCGCGGGTGTCGCTGACCGTGATCACGAAACACACGACGGCCTTGAGGCTTCTCTCGGTGTGCGATTTCTCTGCCATGAAGAACCTGGCCGGCGTGGGTTCTGTGGTTGGTTCGTGCCGTCCCTACGGCGCAAGCTCCTAGATCCTCATGGGCATGACCACGTAGACCAGGGTGTCGTCATCTTTTCGCTTCAACAGCGTCGGGCTCTGTTCGTCCTTCAGAGCCAGGGCCACCTGGTCCTCGTTGTCCAGCACCCCCAGGATATCGAGCAGATACTGTGCGTTGTAGCCCACGGCGAGGTGCCCGCCATTGTAGTCGACGTCCAGTTCCTCCGCCGCTTCGCCCAAATCCGGATTGTTGGCGGAGATGGCCATGTTTCCGCTATTGAACTCGACTCGCACGCCCCGGAACCGGTCGCTCGACAGCAACGACACACGCCGTAAAGCCCTGAAAAGACTGTGTTGTGCTACACTGACCTCACTGTTGTTGTCGCTCGGGATCACCTTGTCGTAGTCGGGGAACTCACCGTCGATGAGCCGGATGGACACCTCCACGTCCCCCTTCCACACGAACACCATGTTGTCCGCGAAGCCGATGGACACCTGCTCCTCGCCGCTATCCTCCAAGAGCCTTCGAAGCTCGGCAAGGCCCTTGCGCGGTATGATCACGCCCCGGTCCACTCCCAGCGGCCCGATCTCCCGCTCCACCAGCGACAGCCGGTGTCCATCGGTGGTGACCATCCGCACTTTCCCCTGATCCAATTCATGAAGCAGCGCGCCGTTCAGGTTGGATCGGGTCTCGTCGGTCGAAATGGAGAAGATGGTCTTGTCGATCATCTCCTTGAGCACGCCGCCGGGACACTCTTTCCTGGTTTCCTCCGAGCCCTTCGCAAAGGCCGGAAACTCCTGGGCATCCAACCCCACCATCTTGAACACGGACTTGCCGCTCCGTATCTCCACCCGGTCGTTGTCCAGGCGCTTCAACTCCACCATTTCCTCCGACAGTTCCCGGACGATCTCGTAGAGCTTTCTGGCGTCCACCGTCACGCGACCGGCGGTGACGATCTCTCCGTTGAGGCTGGCACGCATGCCGACCTCAAGATCGGTGGCGGTCAACCGGACCCGGTTTGCATGAGTCTCAACCAACACATTGGCGAGTATCGGCATGGTATTACGCCGCTCCACCGTGCTTTGAGTCCAATACAAAGCGTTCAGAAAGTCTTCACGCCTAGCTCTTATCTCCATTTGTCCTCCTGGATCACGCGTCCTTACTGTATCTTATTTGGATTTATAGAACCAAGAGTAGTAGTAGGGCCTGTGGATATCGGGATATATGACCGAACCCGCGGGTATTGAACCATCTTTTCGGTGGGAAAAAAAACGCGGTAATACGCGCTTTCCACATCACCGCGGTTGGGAGGCGGCAGGGCCTCCGGTTTCTCAACAGGGTCCACCGGCCTGTCCACAGCGTTTCCACGAGAGGCCGGCCTCGGAGGGCCGTTGCGGTCGCTACCAGCCACTAGTTCTTGATCTGGCGTACCAGTTGGTCCACCGTGGCCTTGATAATGGGGTCGTCCTCGGCCTTTCTGGCGATGGTCTTTGATGCGTGAATGACCGTGGAGTGGTCTCTTCCGCCGAACTCGGCGCCGATGGCGGGATAAGAGGTGGCGGTGAACTTGCGGCACAGATACATGGCCATCTGACGGGCCAGGGCCAGGTTCTTGGTGCGCCGTTTGGACTTGAGGTCACTGATTTTGAGGTCGAAATGGTCGCAAATGGCCTTCTGGATGTTTCGGACGGTGACCTGCTTCTCGTTGTCCTTCAGGGTGTGGCGCAACACCTCCTTGGCCAGGTCGGTGGTGATGTCCACGTTGGTCAGCGAGGCGAAGGCCCCGAGGCGGGTAAGCGAGCCCTCCAACTCCCGAACATTGGACCAGATGTTGGTTGCTAGGAAGTTGGCCACCTCCTGCGGCAGGCCGATTCCCTCGTTCTCGGCTTTCTTGATGAGTATGGCGATACGGGTCTCGATATCCGGAGGCTGGATGTCGGCGGTAAGGCCCCACTCGAAGCGGTTTCGCAGCCGATCCTCCAGATTGGGTATTTCCTTGGGGAAACGGTCCGAGGTGATGATGATCTGCTTGTGGTTCTCGTACAGCGAGTTGAAGGTGTGAAAGAACTCTTCCTGGGTCCGTTCCTTGCCGGCGATGAACTGGATGTCGTCGAGGATAAGGACGTCGATGTTGCGGAAATGGTTCTTGAACTCGTTCATCCGGTCACGGCGAAGGGAGCCGATGAGCTGGTTCATGAACGATTCGAATGTGATGTAGACAACCTTCTGACCGGGATTGCGGCGCAGCAGCCGGTGCCCGACGGCGTTGACGAGATGGGTCTTTCCGAGGCCGACGCCGCCGTAGATGAACAGCGGATTGTAGTTGTCCGCGGGCTTGTTGGCGACCGCGAGGCAGGCCGCGTGGGCGAACTGGTTGCTGGCGCCGACGACGAAGCTCTCGAAGGTGTAGCGCGGGATCAGCGTCGACGTCTCGGGTTCCGGCGCCTTTCGCGCCGGCGCCGGCCTTTCGGTCTCGACCGGGCGCTCCGTGGTGACGGAGAGCGCGATGCTCATGGGCTTGCCGTAGAGGTGTGAGAACTCCGAGGCGATGGCCTCTACGTAGTTGTCCTTGAGCCAGTCACGAAAGAGCGTGCTGGGCACTTCGACGGCGACTTCATCGTCGGTGATCCCGGCGAGCCGTAGCGGTTTGATCCAGGAATCGAAATTGTGTAAGCCGAGCCGTTCCTTGAGGCTTTCCCTTATCTCGCGCGGGAGCGGTTTCATTCTACCTCTGCCTTGTCCGAGTGCGTGCGGGCGCGTAAGTTATCAACAAAATTGTCAACAGATGTGGACAAACGTTCTCTGGCCGAGGCCAGACTGATCCTGTCCTTTGCCGCCGCGAATCGGAATGGTGACGACAAGCTTGAGCGCATGTTGCGACTGAACCTTGATCAAAGAAAGGGGTGGTCTTAATGGTTTTTCGAGCACAATGCAAGAAGAAAAGTTCCCCGAAAAAATTCCGCAATGAAATCCGACAAATTCATGTCGGCGCCTTGACGCGATGTGAAGGATTCGCCGATGGGTAGGGCTTTTCAGACGTCATCCGGGCTGTTCCATCGCTCGAAAAAGGTGGTGCCCGGAGGGGTCAACAGCCCGGTGCGGGCGTGGAACGCCGTCGGCGGCGAGCCTCTGTACATCGCCCGCGCCGACGGGTCGCGGGTCTTCGACGAGGACGGTCGCCGGTACATCGACTATGTCTGTGCGTGGGGTCCGCTGATTCTGGGCCACGCCCCAAGGGAGGTGCTGGATGCCCTCGCCGACGCGGTGCCGCGGGGGACCGGATTCGGAGCGCCGACCAAGGGTGAACTGGAGCTGGCGGAGCTCGTCACCGCCCGGATGAAGGGCATCGAGCAGTTGCGGCTGGTAAACTCGGGCACGGAGGCCACCATGAGCGCCATCCGGCTCTCCCGGGGGTACACGGGCCGGACGAAGGTGCTGAAGTTCGACGGATGCTATCATGGGCACGTGGACGCCCTGCTGGCCAAGGCCGGCTCCGGGGTGGAAAGCTTTTCCCTTCCGGACAGTGCCGGGGTACCCGGGAGCTTCACCGGCGAGACCCTGATAGGGGACTTCAACGACGTGGACTCCGCCCGCGGTCTCATCGCCGAGAACCGCGAGGAGCTGGCGGCCGTGATCGTGGAGCCGGTGTGCGGCAACATGGGCGTGATCCCGCCGGAGCCCGGGTTCCTGGAGGCGCTGCGGGAGTCGACCCGGCGTTACGGCGTCGTGCTGATCTTTGACGAGGTCATTACGGGTTTCCGCGTGGCCCGGGGGGGCGCCCAGGAGCGCTACGACGTCACTCCGGACCTCACATGCCTGGGCAAGATCCTGGGCGGCGGCTTGCCGGTGGGGGCTTTCGGCGGCGGCCGCGATATCATGAGTTGCCTAGCGCCGGTAGGCCCCGTCTACCAGGCCGGCACCCTCTCCGGAAACCCGGTCACGGTGGCGGCCGGCCTGGCCACCCTGAAGTCGTTGGAGGAGCCGGGCGTGTACCGCGAACTGGAGGAGAAGGGGAGGAAGCTCGAGGAAGGGCTGAAGGGGGTGCTTTCCTCCGGTATCGAAGGCACGGTCAACCGCGTGGGGTCGATGTTGACGCTGTTCTTCGGTGCCGAGCGGGTGGCGGCGCCGGACCACGCACGGGGCTGCGACCGCGACCGCTTTTCCCGGTTCTTTCACGGCATGCTCGCGCGCGGCATCTACCTCCCGCCCTCGCCCTTCGAGTCGTTTTTCGTATCGCTGGCCCACGGCGACGACGACATCGCGGCGACGCTGGCGGCGTTCTCGGACTGGGCGGCCGAGGACTCGTCGCGGCGTTGACCGGCCGCGGCCCGCGTGTTAGAAAATCCCTTCCAGTGAGCAACGAACCCGAGGGTGGAGACGGATCGTCCCCGAAGAGCCCCTTTCTCTTTCGTGCGGCAAAGTACACGGCGGTCGGCTTTGAGTTCCCCACAACGGTCGGAGCCGGCCTGGTCCTGGGTTACTACGCGGACCAGTACTTGGGCACCTCGCCGTGGATGGTGCTGGTGATGGGGCTTCTGGGGTTGGCGGCGGCCTTTTACCGGTTGGTGCTGCTGTTGCGTCACTTCTCGGCGGAGCGGAAATGAGTTGGGAAGCTCAGGGCCTGCCGGTGTTTCGGGTGGAGCTCTGGCACGGGCTCCTGGTGCTGGCGTGCATGGCGCTGGTGCCGCTGGAGTGGGTGGAGCCGGGCGGGCTGCTGCTGGGCGGCCTGTTCATGGGCGTCAACTTCCTGCTCCTGGCGGTGGGTATCCGCTGGGTCATTACCCCGTTCGCGAGCAAGGGAAGGGTCCGGGCAGGGATCGCGTTGCTGATCCTGAAGTTCTGCTTCCTCCTCGGCGCCTCCTGGGTCCTGTTGACCCGCATCGCTCCGGACGCGGTGTCGTTCGCCTTGGGGGTTAACTGCCTGATCCTGGCGATCTTGTGGGATCGGCTCTACGATACGAAGTTGAGCAAGTAAGATGGGACATCATCCATTTACCTGGTACGACCTGTTGCCCGCCGCGTTGCAGGGCGTGTTGCCCCTGCAGATCTTCTTCTCGGTGGTGAGCATGGTGCTGCTGGTCTTTCTCGCGCTGGGCGTGCGGCGCCGGCTGCTGGACACCCACAACGCGGTGATCCCCAGCGACCGCATCACGCTGGTTAACGTCTTCGAGTTGCTGATCGAGTTCGTGATGAGCCTCAGCGACAGCATCATCGGCCACAAGGGCCGGCAATACCTTTCCCTCTACGGCACCTTTTTCATCTTCATCCTGCTCTCCAATTTCATCGGCTTGGTGCCGGGGTTCTCGCCGCCTACGAGCAATCTCAACGTCACCCTGGGCCTGGGGCTGATCTCCTTCGGCGCCTATCACTACTTCGGCGTCCGGGAGCACGGCGGCGGCTACCTCAAGCAGTTCATGGGCCCGTTCCTGGTGATCGCGCCGCTGTTCTTCCTGATCGAGATGTTCTCCCACATGTTCCGGCCGCTCACGTTGGGCCTCCGGCTGGCTTTCAACATGTTCGCCGATCACTTGGTCGTGGAGATCTTCACCGGCCTCACCTACGTGGTGATTCCGGTGCTGTTCTACCTGTTGGGGGCCTTGGTCTCGGTTATCCAGGCCTTCGTTTTCACCCTCTTGAGCATGATCTATGCATCCCTGGCGTTGAGCCACGATCATTGAGCGCTACGGCGGCATGCGGGGAGGATGATGAGGAGAGGTTGGCCGATTTGTCCGTAGCGCCGGAAAGGAGAAAAAAGATGAAGCAACTGACAACCTTCGTACTGGCGGGACTCTTCCTGCTGATCCTGTCGGGTGTTGCCGCCGCGGCGGACGCCGCCGGCAGTTCGCCCAACATGGTTACGGGTATCATCGCGTTGGGCGCTGGGCTGGGCATCGCCATTGCGGCTTTCGGCTGCGCGCTCGCGCAGGGCCGGGTCGGCGGCGCCGCCATGGAAAGCATCGGCCGCAACCCCAACTCCGCCGACAAGATCTTCACTCCGTTGATCCTGTCCCTGGCCCTCATCGAAGCGCTGGGCATCTACGCCCTGATTATCGCTTTCATCCTCGCGGGCAAGGTTTAAGGCAAGTCCGCGCCGCTGGCTGAGCGGCGCGAAAAACTCGAAAAGGCAGGGGCTGCCGGCGGCGGTCCCTGCCTTTTTTCACGCCGGGGCACCCTCAGGGCATGCCCACCGCGTGCAGCCGGACGCCCGTGTGCTCGAGGATATCCGCGACGGTGTCGAGCTTGTAGGGCTTCTCGTAGAAGATGTCTCCGATGCCGGTGTTCACCAGCACCTTGAGACAGTGGATGCACGGGGTGTGGGTGATGTAGATGGAGGCGTCCTTGATGCTGGCGCCGTTCTTGGCGGCCTGGGCGATGGCGTTGATCTCCGCGTGAATGGTGCGAAAGCAGTTCTGCTCGATCTCCCCGTCCGGGTTCTTGGACTCGTACACCAGACAGCCCGCCTCCGTGCAATGGGGCATGCCCGCGGGTGAGCCGTTGTAGCCCGTGGCGAGGATGCTCCGGTCCCTGACGATCACGGCGCCGACCTTGGCGCGGGTGCAAGTGGACCGTTCCGCCACCTGCCGCGTGATGGTCATGAAGTACTGGTCCCAGCTCAACCGCTCGTCTTCAGTGCTCATAAGGTTTTCAGGTTCGTGCTGTCTAATACCAGCGCCTGTTTTAAAAAGGACACTATACCATGAAGCCTCTTCGTGCCGCAGCACTCGTCAAGCAGATCCCGCTGTTCGAAGCCATGGAGCCCGGTCCGGATGGACGGCGCAATATCGCGGGAATTTGCGGCACAGGCCACTAGCGGGTATTCCCGTCCAGCAGCACCGGCGCGCCCACACCGGCGCCGAGTCCGGCCTCCGCGCTGCCGTCGCACCGGGAAATCTCCAGCAGACCCCAGCTATTGACGAGGGCGAGGTAGTTGCCGGTCCCCGCCGAGGCGTAGTTGGCGGACAGCCTGCGGATCACGCGGTCGCCGACCCGGACCGAGACGCCTCCCGGTTCGAACCCCTGCAGGTCCTCGCGGCGGATGTTGGTGGTCAGGTTGCCGAAGCCGTCGACGTAGATCACCTCGCCCCTGATACGGTTGCCGCCCTGCTCTTCGGGGACCGGAATGTTCAATTCCTCGAAGGCCTCCACCGGCTCGCCGAGCTCTTCCGGCGGAACGCCCCTGGAGACGTGCGCGGCCGCGGGGGCGAAGATGTCCCGGCCGTGGAACGTGTTGCTGGGGGGCCGCAGGTGAAACTCGGGATTGGAGAGGTGGATGACGCGGGTCAACCGTTGCCGGCCGACCGCAAGGCTCAGCAGCCCGTTGTCCGGGCCCACGTAACAGGCGCGGTCGGTTTCGAGGAGAACCGGCCGCCGGTTGCCGCCGACCCCCGGATCCACCACCGCCACGTGGATCGTTCCCTCCGGAAAGAAGTCCACCGCCGCGGCCAGCGCCAGCGCGCCGCCGGTGACGTCCTGGGGCGCCACGCCGTGGGTCAGATCGATGATCGCGGCCGCCGGGTTGATGGCGGACACGACGCCCTTCATAATGCCGACGAAAGGGTCCCGGTAACCGAAGTCGGTGGTCAGGGTGACGATGCGAGCGGCAGGCGCCATAGGAGACAGGACCCTAACGGAATACACTCAGCGGGTAAAGACGGAGGACCCTCATGATCGAGCTCTACACCAGCGCCACCCCCAACGGGCAGAAAATCCACATCATGCTGGAGGAGACCGGGCTCGCGTACCGGCTTCACTGGGTCGATCTCCGGAAGGGGGAGCAGTTCGACCCGGAGTTTCTCAAGATCAGCCCCAACAACAAGATCCCGGTCATCCTCGACCGCGACGGCCCCGGCGGTGAGCCCATGCCGGTGTTCGAATCCGGCGCCATCCTGATCTACTTGGCGGAGAAGACCGGGAAGTTCCTGCCCGCGGAAAGCCGCGCCCGCACCCGGGTGCTCGAATGGCTGATGTTCCAGGTGGGCGGGGTGGGCCCGATGCTCGGTCAGGCCCACCACTTCCGTGCCTGCGCGCGGGAGAAGATCCCCTACGCCATCGAGCGCTACACCAACGAGGGGGCGCGCATCTACCGGGTGCTGGACAAGCGACTTTCCGACAACGAGTACCTGGCCGGTGACTATTCCATCGCCGACATGGCGGTGTTCCCCTGGATCCGGCTGCACGAACGGCAGGGCCAGGACATGGCCGACCATCCCCATCTGACCCGTTGGTTCGACGCCATCGCCGCCCGCCGCGCCGTGGCCAAGGACATGGAAAAGACTCGCGACGTGGTGGGTACCATCAACGACGAGATGTGGGACAACCTCTGGGGAAAGAGGCAGTTCGGACGCCGGTAGACGCGGAGCGCAGATCCGGGGCCGTCAGGCCGGTCACGAGCCGGAGCGTCAGCCGGTCAGCCGTCCTGCTTCCGGGCGGTCTCGACGCCGTCGAAGCCGGCGCGGTCCGCCAGGCTCGCCGGCGTCAACACCCCGGTGTGGCGCTGACCGTTGATGATCCACGTGGGATAGCTGCGGATGCCGGCCGCCAGACACTTGGTGGCGGTTGGGCCGCTGCGTCCGGCGGGACTGCATTCGATGTACGGGATGCGGTGGGCCGACGCACCGAAAAGCTCCTTCTGCTGCGTGCACGCAGGACACCAGAACGCCCCGTACATCTTGACGCCGGCCTCGTCCATGTGGACGGCCAGCCCTTTGATCCAGGGATCCTCGTTGCCCGACGCCACCACCGTGGCGCCGGAATAGAAGATCACGTGGACCGCCAGCACACCGGCAGCGGCCGCCATGGCGCTTGCGCCGAGCCAGGGCTTCCACGCCAGGCGCCGGCTTACCTGCGGGACCTGGACCAGCGTGATCACGAAGATGGCCGCGAGCAGCCCCAGCGACGTCAGGCAGTAAGGGCAGGCGGCCTCCAGCCGGAACAGGGAGATGGCGGTGAGATACACGCTGTAGGCTACGCCGAACAGCGATACCGAGGCCAGCACCTTCCAGCGCCGGCTCCGGCGCTTGGTCAAGGCCGCGCCGACAAGCACGGCGTAGACGAGAAATCCCCATAGCGATGTCGGCAGGCCCAGGAGTGTGGACCAGCGGCTGTACAACACGATGTCGCAATCGGCCCCGGCCTCGCAAAAGGCGGCCTTCTCTCCCGACCAGGTGGTTCCGGTCAGATATCCCGCCAGCGCCAGCCCGATCAGCGCCAACGCCAGCACCGGCCAGTTCGGACTCGCGGGGGCGGCCGTCGCCGGTTGCTGCTGCCGGGGTCCGCGCCCGCCCTTTTTTCGCGATGCCTTAGCCATGATCGTTTCCCTCGGAATCTCCGCCCGCCAGTTGGAACTCACCGTGAATCTAGCAGACCGGCCGGTTCCAGGACAACATCGACGGCGCCCTATGCTTTCCCCGCCAAGAGCCGCCGGGCGCTCTCCCGCAGCCTCTCCAGGGCCTGCGGGTCGGCGCTGTCGTAGTAGCCGCGGATCTCCCCGTCACGGTCCACCAGGACGAAGCGGGTGCTGTGGAACACCACGGGATCGAGGGTCGCGCCGTCCACCGGGGCGGCGCTCAGGCGAAAACCTTCCTGCACGATGCGCCGGATCTCCCGGACCTCGCCGGTCAGGAACAGCCAGCGTTCGGGATCGGCCCGGTACCGTTCCGCGTACCGGGACAGAAGGGCGGGGGAGTCCGTCTCCGGATCGACGGTAATGGACACGGAACGCAGGTCGCCGTAGGCCTTCAGGTCGGTTTGAAGCGCGCCCATGGCCCGGCTCTGGAGCGGGCAGGCGTCCTTGCACTGGGTGTAGATGAAATCCGCGATCCAGACCCGGCCCCGCAGGTCCCGGGCGGAGACCGGGCGGCCGCTTCGTTCGACCAGGGCGAAGTCCGGCGCCGGGCCGTACCGCGCCAGCCGCTCCAGCACGGGCTGGCGCGGGGACGCCGGGGGCGTGCGCATCTGGTGGATGACCAGGCCCACCAGGACCAGGAAAAGGACGGTGCCGACGGTCACCTGGAGCGCGAAATGGCGTTGCGTCACGGTCGGCACCTCGTGGCGCCCGGCGGCGCGGCGACGCTTGAGGATGCCTCGTGGCGAACGGACCCGCCGGGATCAGGCGGGAGGAATTTTCTGTAGCAGCCTGTCATTTTCGTAAAGCTCGTAACCCTTGATCAACAGCTCGTAACCGCGGCCCGGATGGTCGCTCAGGTCCAGCAGTTCCAGATCGAGGATCACGACGGTGGTCAGGCCCGCCTTGAGCTCGAAATCGAGCCGGATTGGGCCCACGGCGTTCTTGACCGGGGCGGGCTCCTCGTTCTTCCGGAGGACCCCGCGGATCCCGGTGACCTGCAGGTCCACGGCGGCGAAGCGCCGCGGCCGGAGCGAGCCCCGGTAAACCGTTGCCGCGGCCGTGCCGTCCTTGTACCGGGTCAGGTCCATGCGGCCGAGCCGCGGCGTCAGCTCCAGCCATCCCGGATCGGCGGATCGGAGGCGTGCGTCGGGCGACAGCCGGAGCTTCCCGAAGCTCAGCTCCACGCTGCTGAAGTCGTCGATGGCGTCTCGGTGATCCTTGACCCGGACCTCCAGGGTGCCTTCGGCCTGGGCCCGGGCCGCGCCGCCGCCCTCGGGAAACCGGTCGCTCGGGTAGAACTGGTAGGTGACGTGGAACTCGCCGTTTTCACGCGGCACCAAGTCCCGGAAGCGGGCCGTGTCTTCCGCGGCCACGGAAAAACCGGGGCAAACCGCAAACGCCATCGCGGCTACCGCCACCAAACCCACCCGGGCGAAGAAACGCTTCTTGTTGCTCAACCGGTTCATCGTCAGCCCGCCTGCGGCAGCCCTCCCATTAAAGCACGATGATCCCGCAAGTGCAGGCACTCGCCCCTTTCGGTCATTCCCGCTTCCGCGGGAATGACCGAAAACTACCGGCTTCCCCGGAGCCACCGGCGGCCGCCCACCAGGAAGAAGACCAGCGCGAAGGTGAGGACGATCATGGCGCCCGAGGAGATGTCGATGAAGTAGCTGAGGTACATGCCCGATGCCGCGCACGCCGCGCCGATGATCGGGGTGATGATCAGCAGGGTCTGAAACCGCTGGGTCAGGTAGCGGCCGATGACGGGCGGGATGACCACGGCCGCGGACACCAGGGTGACACCGAGGATGCGCGTGGACGCCACGATGGTGACGGCGAGGAGCAGGATGAAGATGAGCTCGGTGCGGCCCGTGGAGATGCCGTAGACCGGCGCCACTTCCGGGTCGAACGTGGAGAACAGGAGCTGGCGGCGGATGACGACCATGGCGAACGCGACGGCGGCGGCCGTGGCCGCGATGACCCAGAGGTCCAGGGACGTGATGCCGAGCAGGTTGCCGAAAAGGGCGGCCTCCAAGTCGAGGGTGAATTTCCGGTAGGTGGAGACCACCGCCACCCCCAGGGCGAAGCTCGACGTGGTCACCACTCCGATGGCGGCGTCGGCGCCCACCAGGCGGCGGTGGCTGATGAGGTGGATCAGCACCGCGCTCACCAGCGCCCAGACGCCGGCGCCGATGAAGAAGTTGACGCCGACGATGGTGCTCAGGACCGCGCCGCCGAAGAGCGCATGGGCCAGCCCGTGGCCGATGTAGCTCATGCGCCGGAGCACCACGTAGACCCCGACGTAGCCGCACACCGCCCCCACGATGATGGCGGCGATCATGCCGTTGCGGAAGAACTCGTAAGCGAACGGCTCCAGCATCAGCGCCCGTTGGGAGAGTGGGGCCGTTCTCCCACCATGATCATGTCGCCGTGCTGGAACACCACCATCTCGCCCTTGTAGGTCTCCCCCAGCACCTGCGTGGTGAACACCTCCTGGGGGTCGCCTTCGGCGATGACGCGCTGGTTCAGGCACACCACCCAGGGGAGGTGCGCGGCCACCCAGTTGAGGTCGTGGCTGGTGATGAGGATGGCAACGCCCGAGTGGTTGATCTCGTGAAGGAAGTGCACCACCTCGTCCCGGGAGCGGATGTCGAGGCCCGAGGTGGGCTCGTCGAGCAGGATCAGCTCCGGCTCCCCCAGCAAGGCCCGTGCGATGAACGCGGCCTGCTGTTGCCCGCCGGAAAGCTCCCGGATCTGGCGCTGCCCCAGCTCCAGCAGGTTGAGCCGTTGCATGATCTCGTGCGCGCGGTCCCGCTCTTCCGCGCCGGTGCGGCGATACCAGCGGCGGTCCCGCGACAGGCCCAGCAGCACCACCTCCTCCACCGTGATGGGGAAGCTCAGGTCGATCTGTTCCAGTTGCGGCACGTAGCCCATGGACGCCGGGGACGAGCCGCCGGCCGCGTTGATCTTCACCCGGCCCTCCCTGGGCCGGATGTGTCCCAGGATGGTACGCAGCAGCGTGGTCTTGCCGCCGCCGTTGGGCCCCACCACCGCCAGGAACTGGGCCGGCCAGAGCTTCAGGTCGATGTGCTCGATGCCCAGGGTCTGCCGGTAGCCGCTGGAGACGTCGTTGAGTTCCACGATGGGCTGCCCGTGCTCGCTCCATTCACGGAGTCCGGCATGCGGGTGGCCGTGCAGCCTGCCGTGTACGTGATGGACCCTGTCGGTGTGCTTTCCGGTGGTCACTGTGCGGGGCTACAGGACACTAGATCCTGTACAGGCGCTTGGGATTCTCCGACAGGATCTTTCGCTTGGATTCGGCGGAGACGTCCTCCCGCGCGAAGAATTCCGGCAGGTCGCCGAAGAACTCCGCCCGCGCCCGCTCGTGCGGGTAGTCCGACGGCCACACCAGCTTTTCGTCGCCCAGGAGCTGGATGAAGAAGGGCAGGGTCCGTTCCTCGATCTCGAAAGAGAAGTAGACGTTGGGGTCCATGAGGTACTCGCTGGGCTTGCGCTTGAGGTCGCTGGCGCCCTTGCGCTCGAATTGTTCGTCGAGCACGTCCATCAGGTAGGGCACCCAGCCGCAACCGGCCTCCAGGTACGCCACCCGGAGGTTCGGGTAGCGGTCGAACACGCCCTGGGAGATCATGCTGGTGGCATGGCTCATGAGCGGGATCACGTGCTTGAGGGCGCGGACCTCCCGGTAGGTGCGTAGCGGGTCGGCGAAGTTGTGGGCGCCGACGAAGCCGCCGTGGACCGCGATCATGGTGTCGAGCTCGGCGGCGGCGGCGTAGATGGGGTCGAACTCCGGGTTGCCGTAGGCCATCAGCGGCGAGGAGATGGACGGCAGGATCGCCCCCACGAAGCCGAGCTCGCCGACGCAGCGCCGGAGCTCGCTCACGCAGGCGCCGACGTCGTGCACCGGCAGCAGCGCCACCCCCAGCAGCCGGTCGCTCTGGCGCAGGAACTTGTCGTGGAGCCAGTCGTTGTACGCCCGCGCCAGGTCCACGGACCACTCCACCCGCCGCACCATGCCCACGGCCGCGGCGTTGCTCGGGTAAAGCACGGTGGCGCTGATGCCGGCCTCGTCCAGGAAGCTCAGCCACATGGCCGCGTCCGGGACGTCCTGCTTGTGCGGGTCGACGACGCCGAACGCCCAGGAATCCTGGGGAAACAGCGAGTAGTCGCGGTTGCCCGGGATGCGCCGGAACCGCTCCGGGAGGTACTGGGCCATCTCCTTGTCCGGCTCCACCACGTGCCCGTCGCCGTCGATAATGGGGTAATCCACTTTGATCATCGGATACCGTCCTTTCGGCGCATTGTACCATTTTTGTGCCGGTCCGTTAGCCCGGTTCGACGCTCCTACCGGTAGTGCGCGTGGTGGCCGGCCACCGGCGCCGGGTCCACGGCCTTCAGGGCATCGGCGGAGCCGCCCAGGGCGGTGACGATGGTGCGGATGTTGGCGAGCATCATGCCGGTGTAGGAATGGACCGGGTCGCCGGCCTCCCCGGGGAGGTCATCGTCCCGCAGGTTGTCGACGAACGCGGTTTTCGCTTCCCGGGCGATCTGCCGGAGCACCGGGCTGGGGAACACCGCCGACCCGAACACCGCGGGCAACTGCTCCCGCTTCAACTGGTCGATGAGCCGGGCGACCTCCCGGGGACTGGGTTCCGCGAAGCTGGAGGGCTGTACCGCGCCGATGACGCGGAAACCGTAGCGCTTGGCGAAGTAGGGCCACGAGTCGTGGTAGGTGAGGAGCCGGCGATTCCGCGGCGGTATGGTGGCCACGGCCGCGCCGGTGGCCTTGTCCAGCGCCTCGAGCTGCTTCAGGTAGCGTTCCGTGTTGGCCGCGTACACGGCCCTGCCCCCGGGGTCCAGGTCTGTCAGGGCGTCCCGCACCAGGCGCGCGTAGTTCATGACGTGGATCGGGTCGGGCCACAGGTGCGGGTTGGGATGCCCGTGGTCCTCGGGGAAGCTGAAGTCGAAAAGGTAGTCCTGTTCGGCGACGGTGTGGTCGGCCAGCAGCAGCACCGGCGTATCCGCCCGCTTGTTGGCGCGGGCCAGCTTGAGCGTGGGGATCTCCAGGTTGAGGCCGTTGAGGATGATGAGATCCGCCCGCGCCATGGTCCGGGCCACGGAGGGGGCCGGCCGGAAAGTGTGGGAGTTCACGCCTTCCGGGACGATGCCGGCAACCCGCGCGCGATCCCCTGCCACGTTCTCCACGATGCTGGTGATGGGCGCCACCGTGGTGACCACCCGCACGGCCGCGGCGGAAAGCTGGGCCGGTACCGCCAGCATCAACCCGAGCAGCAGCGCCAGCGCCGCACACGTCCGCGCGCCGCGGAGGCCCTGGCGCTCCGTGATTCCCGCCCGCCGGGTCATTCCCGCCCCCTCCGTCATTCCCGCGAAATCATATCCCTACCCCTCCGCCATCCGTGCCGGCTCGTTGGCGCTGACGAGTTGGGTCATGACCAGGTTGGCGTAGAGGCCGTTGGACTGGAGCAGGTCGTCGTGGGTGCCCTGCTCGGCGATGGTTCCCGAGTCCAGCACCACGATGCGGTCGGCGTCGCGGATGGTGGACAGGCGGTGGGCGATGACCAGCGTGGTGCGGCCCTGCACCAGCCGGTCCACCGCCTGGTGGATCAGCTCCTCGTTGATGGCGTCGAGATGTGAGGTGGCTTCGTCGAGGATCAGCACGGGGGCGTCCTTGAGCAGCGCCCGGGCGATGGCGATGCGCTGCCGCTGGCCCCCGGAGAGCTGCACCCCGCGCTCGCCCACCACGGTGTCGTAGCCGGCCGGCAGGCGGCTGATGAAGCGGTGGATGTGGGCCAGCCCGGCGGCTTCCTCCACCTCCTCCTGGGTCGCGTCGGGCCGGCCCAGGCGGATGTTGTCCCGCATAGTGGTGTTGAACAGGTAGGTGTCCTGGGACACCAGCGAGACCTGCTCGCGCAGGTGGTCCAGGGTGAAATCCCGGAGGTCCCGGTCCCCCAGCCGCACGGCGCCGCCGGCCGGGTCCCAGAAACGCAGCAGCATGTGCGCGCAGGTGGTCTTGCCGGCACCCGAGGGGCCCACCAGCGCCACGGTCTGGCCCGGCTCCACGTCGAGGCACACGTCCCGGAGCGCGAGGCCGTTGCCGGCGTCGTAGCCGAAGTTCACGTGGTCGAAGCGGATGGCCGGCGGGTCGTTGCCGTTGGCCGCGAGGGCGGGTACGCCGGCGCCGTCCCGCACCGGCACGGGCTCGTCCTTCACCTGGAATACGCGGCGGCCCGACTCCAGCGTCTCCATCAGCTCCTTGACCGTGCGGGCGACGTCGGTCACCGGCCCGAAGGCCAGCAGCGCCAGCACGATGGCCAGCGGCAGCAGCGCCCGTTCCATCTCGAGCTGGCCCACCAGCCACACGCCGGTGGTCAGCACCGCCAGGGCGCCGAGGCCGGTCATCGCCTCGTTGAAGCTGGCCTGAAGCGCCTGGTCCTTGTGGAACGCGAGCTGGGTCCTGGCCAGCCGCAGGCTGTTGGCCAGGACGTCGGCGACCTGGTGCTTCTCGTGGCCGAAGGAGACCACCTCGCGCATCCCCTGGATGCTGTCCACCAAGTGGGCGTTCATGTGCCCCAGCTCCCGGCGCACCGCGCCTCCCAGCCGGTCCGACCGCTTCTGTGCCAGGAACGGCGACGCCGCCAGCAGCATCAGAAAGGGAGCCAGCGCCAGCATCAGGGGCCAGGCCACCGCCCCCAGCACCACCAGAATGCCGGCCGGAATCACCACCGCGATGAAGGCCGGGGTAATGGTGTGGGCGAAGAAGAGCTCCACCGTCTCCACGTCGGCGCCGGCGATGCTCACCAGGTCGCCGGAACGGCGCCGGGTCAGATAGGCCGGCGCCAGCGGGTCCAGGGTGTTGTAGAAGTCGATGCGCATCTCCGCCAGGAGCTGGTAGGCGAGGTCGTGGGGCAGCCAGCAATCGGCCCAGGCAAGCATGGACGCGAGCCCCACCATGGACCCCAGCAGGATCAACTGGAACGCGATGTCCTCGCCCCGGATGAGCTGCCCCACCAGCAGCGCGCTGGCCGCGCCGACCCCCACCACCGACGCCTGGAAGAGCACCCCGGCGGAGAACGACACCGCGAGCTTCCGGCGGAACGGGCGCACCAGCCCCGCCAGCCGCCGCAGCACCGTGAAGGCCGACAGCGGCGCCGCCGCGTCCGCTGTTGGCGCGACGGACGCCTCGACGGCTTCCTCGGGCTCGGCCGCCGCAGCCGTGGCCGGGGCCTCGCGCTCCGCCAGCGCCTCGGCGTCGCCGGCCTGGGCTTGGGCGGCCATGAGCCGGGCGTAGGTGCCGCCGCCCTCCAGCAGCTCCCGGTGGCCGCCGGTTTCCACCACCCGGCCCCGTTCCAGCACCAGGATGCGGTCCGCGTGGATGACGCTCGACAACCGGTGGGCGATGATCAGGGTGGTGCGTCCCTCCATGAGCTTGCGCAGCGCCTCGTTGATCACCGCCTCGCTCTGGGCGTCCACGCTCGACAGCGCCTCGTCCAGCACCAGGATTGGCGCGTCCTTGAGGATCGCCCGGGCGATGGCGATGCGCTGGCGCTCGCCGCCGGAGAGCCGCACGCCGCGCTCACCCACGACGGTGTCGTAGCCGTCGGAGAGCCCGGCGATGAACTCGTGGATGTTGGCCGCCCGGGCCGCCGCCTCGATCTCCTCCGGGGTGGCCTCGGGCCTGGCCATGCGCAGGTTGTCGGCGATGGTGCCGTAGAAGAGGTACATGTCCTGGGCCACCACCGCGATGTGGCGGCGCAGGACGGCCAGGGGGATGGCGCGGATATCCTGGCCGCCCAGGAGGACACGCCCCTCCTGGGGGTCGGCGAAGCGCAGCATCAGCGATACCAGGGTGGACTTGCCGGCGCCGCTGGGGCCCACGACGCCGAGCTTTTCGCCCGCCCGAAGCTCCAGGGACACGTCCCGGAGCGCGGGGCGGCTGCCCTCCTGATAGGCGAAGTGCACGTCCTCGAAGCGGACGGCGGGCTCGAAGGAGGTTCCGGCCGCGGCCTCGGCCGCCGCCGGCTCGCGCACCGTCACCGGGGTCTCCAACAGATCGAAGATGCCCTCGGCCGCGGCCATGGCGTTGATGCCCTGGTGGTACAGGACCATCAGCTCCCGGATGGGGCGGAAGATCTCCGCGCCCATGATCAGGATCACGATCAGCGAGCGCACCTCCAGCTCGCCGGCGCTGACCTTGAAGGCGCCCCAGCCCAGGGCGCAGGCGGTGCCCCCCAGGATGCCGAAGGTGGCGACGCCCACCGAGACCATGTTGACCGCCAGGACGCCCATGGTCGCGCGGTAGAGGTCGCGCGCCCGGGTCGCGAGGTGCTCCCCCTGGGCGCGGCTGCGGCCGAAGATCTTGAGGGTGGCGATGCCCTGGATGCTGTCCAGGAAGTCGGCGCCGAAGGCGCCGTAGGAGGCGCGCCGCCGCCGGCTGCTCTCCTCGGTGAACACCAGGAACAGCGGGGTCTCCAGCAGCGTCAGCAGGGCGAAGGCCACGAAGATAAGCCCGATGACGAGGTCGAAGGACGCCATCAGAAAGAAGATCAGCACCGGCGCCAGCCCCGCCACCACCATCTGCGGCAGGAACTGGCCGTAGAAGACCTGGAGCTGCTCCACCCCCTCGCCCAGCGACACCAGCACGTCGCCCGTCCGTTCCCGGTTGAAATGTCCGGGGCCCAGGTCCAGGGCGTGCCGGTAGAGCTTGTCGTGCAGCCCTTCCTTCACCCGGGCGGCGGTCTCATGGCTCACCATGTCCCGCAGATACTGGAACACCGCGCGCAGGGCGATGAAACCCGCGACGGCCGCCAGGTAGGGAATCAGCGACGAAAACGCGGCGCCGGTGAGGACCCCGGCGATGATGAGTCCGGAAAACGCCAGCCGCGAGATGCCGGCGGCCACGGCGCATAGTCCGAGCAGGGCGGCTGCGGCGATGCGACCGCGCACGCCGCGGGTATGGGTCAGCAGTCTTCGATCCAGGTACATGGTGTCACCGATCCCGGTTTCAGAAATTAGAAGGTCGTGGCCGCGAATACAAGGCCGGTCGTCCGGAACAGTGTCCATGGCCGGCCGAAAGCTCGTTTGTAGGCAAAAGAAAAAATTTGGTCACGCTAACTTTAGGTATTGCACACCAGTTAGGTTTGAAGTATGGATGCCGGAAGTATCTCTTGAAGGGAGACCATGCAATGTCGAGAAAAGCGTCAGGGAGCAGGCTCCGGGTGGCCATGATGGCGCTCCTGGGCCTGTCCATGGGGATGGCCGGCAACGCCGTCGCCAACAGTGAAGTCAATATCTATTCGTACCGGCAGCCGTTCCTCATCAAGCCGATGCTGAACGCCTTTACCCGCCAGACGGGGATCAAGACCAACGTGGTGTTCGCGCCCAAGGGGATGATCACGCGCCTGAAGAAGGAGGGCAGGAACAGCCCGGCCGACATGATCCTGACGGTGGACATCGGGCGGATCAACGACGCCGTGGAAGCGGACGTTCTGCAGCCGGTGAAGACGAAGAAGCTGACCGCGAACGTTCCGTCGTGGGACCGGGACCCGTCGGGTCTGTGGTACGCGCTCACGAGACGGGCGCGCATCGTCTACGCATCCCGGGAGCGGGTGAAGCCGGGCGATCTTTCCACCTACGAGGCGCTGACCGATCCCAAGTGGAAGGGCCGCATCTGCATCCGGTCATCGCAGAACGCCTACAACGTGGCGTTGCTTGCCTCCCTCGTGGCGCATCACGGCGAGGCGAAGGCGGAGGAGTGGGCCAAGGGGCTGAAGGCCAATCTGGCGCGCAAGCCTCAAGGCAACGACCGGGCCCAGATCAAGGCCATCTTTTCGGGCGAGTGCGACATCTCCCTGGGGAACTCCTACTACATGGGCAAGATGCTCACCAACGAGAAGCAGATCGCCTGGGCGGAATCCGTGTTCCTTTTCTTCCCCAACCAGGATGGCCGCGGCGCGCACATGAACATCAGCGGCGCCGGCGTCACCAAGTACGCGCCGCGGAAGGACAACGCCGTCAAGCTGCTGGAGTTCCTGAGCGACGATCTGGCGCAGAAGATGTACGCCGAGCAGAACTTCGAGTACCCCGTGAAGCCGGGCGTGCCCTGGTCCGGTCTGGTGGAGTCGTGGGGCAGGTTCAAGGCTGACAAGATCGACATGATCAAGGTCGCCAAGAACCGTCCGACGGCCATCAGGATCTTCGACCGCGCAGGCATTCCCTAGGGTCCTGTACGGCCAATTGCTGGACGGGACCCCAGGCCCACGGTCGTCTTTCAAAAGGCGCCGCCTTTGACTATGATCCCACGAGCCGAAGCCCCTCCCCGGTTCGAAAGGGGAACCCATTGACGGAGGAACGGACCCCATGAAAGGCGATCCCAGGGTCCTCAAGGCGCTCAACGACATGCTGCGGAAAGAGCTGACCGGGATCAATCAACAAGCACCGCCGGTGGCGGCGGAGCGGGCGGAGCGTAGGGGGCGGCGGTCGCCGTCGCCGACAGGGTGAAACCGACGTGGCAGGGAAGCGCACCGAAGTCTCTTCCGCTACGGAAGACTACCTCAAGGCCATCTACAGTCTGGCGGAGGAGAACGACCAGGTCATCGCGGCGCGGGTGGCGGAGGACATCGGCGTGACGCCGTCGACCATGTTCAGCGCCCTGAGGCGGCTCGAGAAGGAGGAGTTCGTGCGGGTGGAACGCCGCAAGAACATCTACCTGACATCGAAGGGCCGTGACGTGGCCGAGGCCATCCTGCGCCGGCACTATCTCACCGAACGTTTGCTGACGGACCTCCTGGGCCTGGACTGGGTCACCGCTCATCAGGAAGCCCACCACCTGGAGCACGCCATATCGCCGGTGGTGGAGGAGCGCTTGGCCGCGATCCTCCACAATCCGTCCACCTGCCCCCACGGCAATCCGATTCCGGTAAAGGGGGAACCGTCTCCGCGCCGCGAGTGGATTCCCCTGAATACGGCGGAGGCGGGCACCGAGGTCATCTTCCGCTGCATCACCGAGACCGGCGAGCGCGATGCGGTGCTGCTTTCGTTCCTCTACGACCACCAGGTCCGTCCCGGCACCAGCATCGACATTCTCGACGTTTCGCCGTCCCTCGGCACCATCAGCCTCAAGGTGGGAGCGCACGAGGTCGTCCTCGGCCTGGAGGCCGCCAAGAAGATCCACGTGCAGTGACCGGAGCTGGCTCCGCGCGATCTGCCCCCCTCTCTCCGAAGTTCGGACCGGTCAAGCAGGCTGGCGCAGACTCTTCGCGGGACGGATGCGTGCGGTCAACCGTTTCTTCTCCTTGGCAAGAGCGCGAAAGTCGCACTCTATCTGAAGGCCGTGCCAGAATTCATCGGATTGACCGAAGAAGGCACCGAAACGGATGGACATCGCCGGCGTGATCGAGCGCTGGCCGTGAACGATCTCGTTGATCGCCCGCGGCGAGACGCCGATGGCGCGGGCCATGGCGTTCTGCGAAATGCTCATCGGCTTGAGATAGTCTTCGAGAAGAATTTCCCCGGGAGTAATGGGATCTTGCATGATTCTGTAACGTATAACGTTATAGGGGTTGAATCAATGGGAGGCGCCGCCGCCTACACCAGGGAGGCCGCGGCTACGCCTGCGGCGACCACCGCCATCCAGAACAGCCGCCTGGGCCCGATCCTGTCCCCCAGCCAGATCCGCGCGGCGACCGCGGTGACGGCGGCGAAGCACGAAAAACCGATGGCCGCGCCGACCCGCCCGCCGCCGGCGGAGCCGGTCAGGAACAGGCCCAGGGCCACCGTTTCCAGTACCGCCTGCAAGAACACGAGGGGCCACGTGGCGCCGTGCGGCCAGGCCAGCGGGCCGTGCCGCCGCTGGAGAGCCATGAAGCCCAGTGCGCCGGCCAGAGCGAAGGCGCGGTTCAGGTAGACCGCCGGAACCGTGCCGAGCACCGCGCCGGCCTCCTGTGCGAGGAACATGCGCAGCGCCACCGACACGGCGGCGCCGAGCCCCAGAAGCGCGGTCACGCGCAACCAGGCGCGGTCGTAGCGCTCCTTCCCGGGCCGCTCGGGCCGGGCCAGCATCGCCACTCCGCCGAAGACCGTCAACGCCGCGACCCCGTGCAGCCAGTGATAAGGATGGCCGGCCAGCACGTTCAGCGCCACGAGCATCACCGTGAAGCTCGACGTGGCCGGCGACGCCACCGTCACCGGCCCCCGCACCAGCGCACGGAAGAGCAGGGCCAGCACCGCGACGTTCAGCAGACCCGACAAGGCCGAGGCGCCCCAGCCCCACGCGTTCCATGCCGGCCAGCCGCCGCTCGCCGCGAACCAGATGGTCATGACGGCGAACGGAGGGCTCATGATGAGCGCGATGAGCACGGACAGGGAGATACGGCTCGCCGTGACCCGCGCCACGCAATCGGAAACCCCGATCAGGCCGGCGCCGCACAGCCCCCAGACCAGTCCGCTCATGAAATTCTCCGGCTCCCGGCTTCCATGCCTTCCCTGCTCCTTTCCACGTTCCCTTCAGACCTTTCAGAGTCTCCGGCCGGTGGCAACCGCGGACTCGAAATGTTTCCGAGACTGTGGTACGGCTCAGAAAGGAAGTGCGCGTCCCACAAGGGAATTCCCGGACGGGGAATGGGCGCGGCGAAGGCCCCTTGACGCGGGCCATAACGGGCGAGAAGGGAGAACTGAATGCAGCCGGTAACCGACATGCGGAGCTTCATCGAGCGACTGGACGAGATGGGGGAGGTCAAGCGCATCGAGGGCGCGGATCTGGACACCGACGTGGGGGCGCTCACCGAGCACATGGGCGACATCGAGTCCCAGGCGCTCCTGTTCGACGGCTTCGCGGGGTTTCCCAAGGGCTTCCGCATCATCTCCAACCTGTTCCGCACCTGCCCGCGCTCGGCGGTGGCCATGGGGCTGCCCACGGACGTCAAGGGGGTGGACTTCCTCCACGCCTGGCGCAAGCGCTCGCTGGAGTTCCAGCCGCTGCCCTACGAGCAGGTGGAAGGCGGGCCGGTGTTCGACAACCAGATGGAAGAGGACGAGGTGGACCTGACCCGGTTCCCGACCCCGCTGTGGCACGACCTCGACGGCGGCCGCTACATCGGCACCGGGTGCGGCGTCATCACCAAGGACCCGGAGTCCGGCGGCATCAACATCGGCACCTACCGGGTGATGATCCAGGAGAAGAACAAGGTCTCGGTCAAGATGAACAAGGGCAAGCACGGGCGGCTGGCCATGGAGCGGGCCCACGCCCGGGGCGAGGCCCTGCCCGTGGCCATCTCGCTGGGACAGGAGCCCGCCGTGATGCTGGCGTCGCAGATGCCGCTGCCGCCGGCGGTGAACGAGTACGAGTTCGCCGGCTGGATGCAGGGCAGCCCCATCCCGGTGGTCCGGGGCGCCGTCACCGGCCTGCCCATCCCCGCCAACGGCGAGGTGGTGCTGGAAGGCGAGATCCCGCCGCTGCCGCCGGAGCAGTTGCCCAAGGAAGGCCCCTTCGGCGAATGGCCGGGCTACTACACCGAGGCCACCGAGGGGGACGTGCCGCTCATGACCGTCAAGCGGGTCTATTACCGCGACGACCCCATCATCCTGGGCGCCCCGCCGGTGCGGCCGCCCAACAGCTACCTGCCCATCCCCCTGGGCGCCATCACGCTCTGGGAGCAGTTGGAGAAGGCCGGCATCCCGGACGTGACGGGGGTCTGGGGCTTCGTCTACGGCGGCCAGCCCGGGCCGTTCACCGTGATCTCCATCAAGCAGCGCTACACCGGCCACGCCAAGCAGGCCCTGCTGGTGGCGGCCGGCGCCCGGGCCGGCGCCTACGGCGGCAAGATGGTGGCGGTGGTGGACGACGACGTGGACATCACCAACCCTGGCGAGGTCATCTGGGCCATCTCCACCCGCTGCGACCCGCGCGAGGGCATCGACATCGTGAAGAACGTGTGGGCCTCGGTGTGCGAGCCGGTCATCTCTCCCACGGACCGGGACACCAAGGGCTACGTCACCGACCGCGTGCTCATCGACGCCTGCCGCCCGTACCAGTGGATCGACCGCTTCCCGCCGGTGAACGCGTTCGAGCCGCAGTACAAGGAGCAGATCGCCAAGAAGTGGGGGGTATGAAGGAGCGGCCCGCATGAAGGCGGTTCTCTGGAGAACGCTCGGAATCGCGGTCCTGGCGCTGGCGTTCGTCATGGCGCCGGGGACGGAGGCGCCGGCCCACAAGTCCATCCTCAAGGTCGAGTTCGCGGAACGGCGCGAGTTGAACGTCCTCATCGACAACTTCGCCCTCACCGACCAGAACGGCGAGCGCGTGGAGTTCCGGAAGCTCCGGGGCAAGCCGGTGGTGATCAACTTCATGTACACGTCGTGTCCGGACGTGTGTCCGCTGCTGACGGCGAGCCTGAAGATCCTTCGGGACCACATGAAGCCCGCGGAGGTCAGGGACATCCGCTTCCTGTCCATCACCGCGGATCCGGAGGTGGACACGCCGGCGGTGCTCAAGGCCTACAGCAAGCGGCACGAGGCCGACGCCCCCAACTGGTCGTGGCTCACCGGCGAGGCCCGGGAACTGGCGCCGGTGTGGCAGGGTTTCGGCGTGGGCGTGAAGCGGCTGGCCCGGGGCCTCATCGACCACACCACGCTTACGGTGGTGGCGGATGCCAACGGGTTCATGCGTTTTGCCTACTTCGGCTCCGCTCCGGACCCGGACGTGCTGCTGAAGGACCTGCGGGCGCTCGCGAAGAAGGGGGCCACCTGAACCTCCTTTCGCTTTCCCACTATCTCCAATTCGCATCGTCCACACCCGCCGTCATTGACCCGCCTCGAACGGCGTGCGATCGTGGAGGCGATCCTGTCGTCGGAGCCTGAGCCGTGGAATCGCTGTTGAGCAGCATCGCCTGGGAGACTCTGGTGGTCTTTTACGAGGCCTCGGTGTACCTCCTCATCGGCTTTTTCGTGGCCGGGCTCCTGCACGTGTATCTGCCGGCGGACCTCATCGCGCGGCACCTGGGCCGGAACGATGCCCGCTCTGTGGGTCTTGCGGCGCTCTTCGGCGCGCCGATCCCGCTGTGCTCCTGCGGGGTCTTGCCAGCCGCGGCGTCCTTGAAGAGGCAGGGCGCCGGGCGGGCGCCGCTGGTCTCGTTTCTGATCTCCACTCCCGAGACCGGGGTGGACTCCGTGGCGCTCACCTACGGGCTCATGGGTCCGGTCATGGCCGTGGTCCGTCCCGTCGTGGCGGTGGTGACGGCTGTGATAGCCGGCATAGCCTCCATCGGCGTCAAGGAGGACGCAAGCCTGCCGCCGCCGGCCGACGTCACCTGCGACGATGACTGCGCGGCACCGGCGGAGGACTCGTGCGACGAAACCTGCGCGCCCGGCGGCGCGGCACCGGCAGGCCCGCGCCGTTTCCTCCATTCACTGGACTACGGCTTCACCGCGGTTCTGGACGACATCGCGCTGTCGCTCCTCGTCGGCATGCTGCTGACCGGCATCCTGGCGGGGCTTCTGCCCGACAATTTCTTTGACGAGGTGCTCGGCTGGGGTTCGGGGCTCATGCCCATGCTGGCCATGATCGTGGTGGGCCTGCCGCTCTACCTCTGCGCCAGCGCCTCCACCCCCATCGCCGCGGCGTTCATGGCCAAGGGCCTGTCGCCCGGCGCGGCGCTCGTGTTCCTGCTGGTGGGGCCGGCCACCAATCTTGCCACCATGACCGTGGTGGGGCAGCTCCTGGGCCGCCGTCATCTCGCCGTCTACCTCGGCGCCATCGTGCTGGTGAGCCTGGCCGCCGGACTGCTGGTGGACGCGACCCTGGCGGACGCGATCCACGTGCTCCCCTTCGGCGAGTTGGGGCAGGACGCCGACTGGATCTTCGCGCTCAAGGCGCTTTCAGCCGTGGCGCTGGTCCTGCTGCTGCTCCGGAGCTTCATGCGCAAGGGCCCTCGCGCGCTCTGGCGGGAGACCGCCCAACAGCTCCTGGACACGGCCCGGGCGTTGAGGGCCTTCCGCCCCGCCAACCTGCTCCGGGGGCCGGTGCTCGCGGCCGTGCTGGCCGTTGCGCTGCTCGGCGCCATCCCCACGTTTACCCTGGTGGTGGGACCCGGCCAGAAGGGTGTCGTCCAGCGCTTCGGCCGGGTGGTGGCCGCGGATCTCCAGCCCGGACTGTACTTCCACCTGCCGCCGCCGTTGGGCAACGGCACCGCGGTGGACGTGGCGCTGATCCGTCAGGTTACGGTGGGCTTCCGGGGGAACGTCAACGGGGCCAGACCGGTGCTGGATGACCAGGCGTTCTACCTGACCGCGGACGGCAACGTCATCGATATCCGGGCCGCGGTCCAGTACCGCGTCCGCGACCCGGCGGTGTACGCCCTGGGCGTCGAGGAGACCCCCGCGGTGGTGCTAGGGCTGGCCCGGCGGGAGCTCGTGAGCCTGCTGAGCCGCAAGCCCATCGACCGGATCTACACCGTGGACCGGAGGACCACGGAAACGGAGCTGCGGGATCGCCTGGCGGCGCGCCTCGCGGCTTTGGGCGTGGGCAGCGAGATCCTGGACGTCCGGCTCCTGGATGTCCACGCGCCGGGGAGGGTCCACGACGCCTTCCGCGACGTGGCCAGCGCGCTGGAGGATCGCCAGCGCGACATCCACGTGGCCACGGGCGGGGCGACCCAGTCCACGGTGGCGGCCTCGGGCGAGGCGGAACGCATCACGCAAAGGGCCGCGGGCCGGGCCGTGCGCGAGGTCAGGGTGGCCGCGGGCCGGGCCGTCGCGTTCCGGCAGACCGCGGCGGCCCATGCCGCGAGCCCCGCGGTCACCGAAACCCGGCTCTACCTGGAGGCGCTCGAGCATTCCCTCGAGATGCCCCGAAAATTTGTCTACATGCCCGGCGCGGGCGGCGGTGACATCGATCTCTGGGTCGGCGCTCCGCCCATGGACTTCATGACTCCCGCGCCGTCGAGCCGACATCGATAGAGGGATTGCCATGGCGAAACGTATCGGCGGGTTGCTCATCCTGGCGCTGGTCCTGGGCGCCGGCGCCACCTCGTTCGTGGTGGTAGACGAGAAGAGCCACGCGGTCATCACCCAGTTCGGGAAGCCGGTGTCGGTGCTGAGCCAGGCCGGTTTCTATCTCAAGCTGCCGGTGCCGTTCCAGCGCGCCAACGTGCTCGACAAGCGCATCCTGATCACCAACACTCGCGAGACCGAGCTGCTGACGGCGGACAAGAAGAACGTGCTGGTCTCCACGTACATTTCCTGGAAGATCGCCGACCCGGTGCGGTACCTGGCCGCGCTGCGCAGGCGGGACTTCGCGGAGAGCCGCCTGGCCGCGCTGGTGCAGTCGGAGCTGGGCAGCGCGCTGGGCGACCGGCCCTTCGGGACGATCCTGGGGACCGCCGGCAACGGCGCCAGCCTGGCCGAGCTGGAGGGCTCGGTGGAGCGCGCCGTCTCCAGGGTGGCGCGGGAAGACCTCGGGATCGAGGTGGTCAGCCTGGGGGTGACCCGCCTCATCTTCCCGCCGCAGAACCTGGACAGCGTCTTCGCTCGCATGCGCGCCGAGCGCGCGCGCATCGCCCGGGGCCATCGCTCGGAGGGCCGGGCCGAAGCCCAGAAGATCGCCGCCCGCGCCGAACGGGAACGGGCGCGGATCATCGCCGACGCGGAGGCCAAGGCGGCCATGCTGCGGGGCCGGGGCGAAGCGGAAGCGGCGCGCATCTACGCGGAAGCCTACGAAGGGCACGCCGGGTTCTATCGCTTCCTGCGGACGCTGGAAGCCTACAAGAAGGTGCTGAACGAGAAGACCACGTTGGTCCTGCCCGCGGACTCCCCGTTTCTCGAGATCCTGACATCGAGGGTTCCCGGCGCCGTCCCGCCGGCGGATGGCGGGAAGAATGTGCCGGCGGTCTCCGGCCAGGACGTGGGTGCGGGGCCGGCGGCGCCCGCCCGGGACCGGGAGAAATCGGGTTCATGACCGGCCGCCTGCGATACCGGCTGCTGCTCTCCGCCGCCGTCCTTCTGGCGGGCTGGCTGACCCTGGGGATCTACAATGTCGAGTCGGACGAGAGCGCGGTGGCGTACGTTCTCGGCAGGGCCGTGGGGCGGGACGTCCTCCCGGGCATCCACTGGAACCCGCCGTGGCCGCTGGGCCGTGTGGTGGTGGCCCGGACGGCCACGAACTTCCTCATGCCGGTGGAACACACGGAGCCGCAAGGCCCCGCCGGGAGCGAGCCGGAGTCCCTCTGGCTCCTGGGCGACACCAACGTCATCGCCGGGAAGCTGGGAATCCAGTACAGCATCCGCAGCCTGACGCGCTTCGAGGTCTCGCACGAGGATCCGCGGGAACTGCTGCGTCGGGCAGGCGGCCAGGTCGTGACGCGGTTTCTCGCGGGCGAGAACGTGGACGCCGCGCTGACCGCCCGGCGCAACGACCTGCTGGACGCGGTGCAGCGGCAGGTTCAGGCAATCCTCGATGATCACGGCTCGGGCATCGAGATCCTGTCGGTGAACGTGGAGACGCTGGCGCCGCCGCGGCAGGGGGGCGTGCGGCAGGCGTTCCAGGAGGTCCAGAGCGCCTTGGCGGACAAGGAGCGGGTGGTGGACGAGGCGCGCGCCGACCGCTCCCAGGTCTTCGCGGAAGCGGAGGGGGAGGCGGAACATCGTGTGACCCAGGCCGAGGCTGCGCGTCACCGGCGGGTGGAGATCGCCAAGGGCGAAGGGGAACGCTTCCGCCGCCTGGCCTTCGAGCACCGCAAGACGCCCAGGCTCACCGAGGAACGGCTTTACCTCGAGACCATCGAGGAGGTCCTGCCGCGCATGGATACCTACGTCGTCCAGTCCGGACCGGACGGCAAGGTGAACCTGCGCGTGGTCCGGTGAGGTGCGGAATCCGATGCCCCTGCTTGACAAGCCATTCTAGTGAGAATAGGAACTCATTATCTATTCTCCTTTGAGGGGGTATTCACACATGAACAGACTGGTAGGTCTTTTACTTGCGATCGTTGTGAGCCTTTGGATCGGCGCACACCCGGCGCTCGGCAGCGATGCTCCAGTGGGTGTGGTCGCCAGCGTCCTGCCCATCGCCTTTGTCGCTCAGGAGGTGGGAGGCGATCGCGTCAAGGTGGATGTGCTGGTGCCGCCGGGCGCGAGCCCGCACACGTTCGAACCGGTACCGAGCGACATGGTCAAGCTGCAACGCGCCCGCCTGTTTCTTCGGGTCGGCGCGGGTCTGGACGCATGGTCCGACAAGCTTCGGGGCGCGGCTCCCGCCGGACTCGAGACGCTGACCCTGATCGCCGTCCCGGGAATGAAGCCGCTCGAGGGCGGTCATGATCACGATCACGGCCACGGGAAGAAGCCCGCGATGGAGCACGACGACCATGGCCATGAGGAGAAGCGTGCAGAGAAGCACGATGACCACGGCCACGAAGAGAAGCATGCAAAGAAGCAGGATGACCACGGCCACGAAGAGAAGCATGCAAAGAAGCAGGATGACCATGGCCACGAAGAGAAGCATGCAAAGAAGCAGGATGACCACGGCCATGACGAAAAGCACGCGAAGAAGGAAGACGACCACGGCCACGCCGAGGAGCCCGGAGAGGGAATGAATCCCCACTTTTGGCTGGACCCGATACGGATCAGGGATGCGGTGGTTCCCGTGATCGTCGAACATCTCGTTGAAGCGGACCCGGCGGGCAAGGACTACTATGAGAAGCGCGGCAAGGACTTTCACCAGCGATTGACGGCGCTGGATATTCAGATCCGGCGGGAGCTTGCCAAGGCGAAGGGCCGGAAGTTCGTTGCGTTTCACAGCGCCTGGCCCTATTTCTCCGAGCGGTACAACGTCGAGGAAGTCGCGGTGGTCCAGGAGTTCGCGGGCGAGGAACCCACCCCCAAGGAGGTGGCCGCGCTGGTGCAAGGTGCGCGTGCGGCAGAGATACGGAGCATCCTGGTGGAGCCGCAGCTCAGCCCGCGCGTGGCACAGACCATCGCGAACGAGTTCGGCGGCGGGACGGTGATGGTGGACCCGGTAGGAGACCCCGGCGATCCGGCGCGTTCCACCTACGAAAAACTGATGCTGTTCAACGCCCGCGCCTTCGCGCAGGCGTTGGGGGGACATAATTGACGGAACGCAACGACGGAGTCGTGGTAGGGCTGAACGGCGTGTCGGTGGAGTTGGGGGGGCACAGCGTCCTGCACGACATCAACTTCGACGTGCACGAGGGCGGGTTCGTGGGCATCGTGGGCCCCAACGGGGCGGGCAAGACCACGCTGCTGCGCACGATCCTCGGCCTCGTGCCGGTCGTGAGCGGCAGGGTGGAGGTGTTTGGCCTCCCGCCGGGCCGGAACGGCTCTCACGCCATCGGCTACGTACCGCAGCGCCAGAGCGTTGCCGACAACTTCCCGGCCACCGTCGGCGACGTGGTGATGATGGGGCGGCTGCGGCACCTCGGGCTCATGAGGTTCCCCGGGCGGAAGGACTGGCAGCGGGTGGATGACAGCCTGTCCCTCGTGGGCATGCTGGACCGCAAGGACCGTGCGGTGGGGCGGTTGTCCGGCGGCGAGCAGCGCCGCGCCATGCTGGCCCAGGCGCTGTGCGCCAGCACGCGCCTGCTGGTGCTCGACGAGCCCACGGTGGGCCTCGACCTTCCCGCCGAGCATGAGTTCTACGCACTGCTGCGGAAGCTCATACGCGATCTGACGCTGACCATCGTGGCGGTGTCGCACGATCTCGTGGCCTTGGCCGGCGAGACCGACGAGCTGATCTGTATCAACCACCGCATGCACATCCACGGCAACGCCGAGGATGTGATCCACAGCCACGCCATCCGCGAGGCCTACTGTTGCGAGTTCGACTTCCTGGCCGGCGAGATTGCCCATCACGAGGGCCACGACCACGTCGAGTCGTGACCGGCGCTTCCTTCGCGGGTTGAACGTCGTCCGATAGCCCCCCTCATGTTCGATTTTGCCTTCATGCAGCGCGCCCTGGCGGCGGCGGTCCTGGTGGGCCTCCTGTGCGGGATACTGGGCTTTTTCGTGGTCTTGCGGCGCCTGGCGTTCATCGGCGTGGGCATTTCCCATTCGGCCATCGGGGGCGTTGCCATCGGCATCCTGGCGGGCTGGAACCCGCTCCTCACGGGCGCCTTCTTTGCCGTCGCCGTGGCCCTGGGCATCGCGCTGGTCAGTCAGAGCGACCGCATCAGCGAGGACACCGTCATCGGCGTGTTCTTCTCGGGGTCCATGGCGCTGGGGATCGTGCTCTTCAGCATGAAGAGCGGCTACCAGCAGGATCTCTTCAGCTACCTCTTCGGCAACGTGCTGGCCATCTCCACCGGGGAGCTCGTTGCCCTTGCCTGCGCGAGCGCGGCGATCATGGCGGGCATCGTGCTGACCTTCAAGGAGCATCTGCTGATCGCCTTCGACGAGGAAGTGGCCTCGGCCTACGGCCACAAGGTCGTCGCGCTCAACGTGCTGTTGCTGGTGTTGCTGGCCTTGACCGTGGTCATCGGCGTGCGGCTGGTGGGCCTGCTGCTGATCCAGGCCCTGCTGGTGGTGCCGGCGGCCGTCGCGGCGCTGTGCGTGATGAATTTTCGCTGGCAGGTGCTGCTGTCGGCGCTGGTCGGGTCCGTCTCCGGCGTCGCGGGTCTGGTGCTGGCGTATCAACTGGACATCGCCGCCGGCGGAGCCATCGTGCTGGTGGCCGTCGCTCTCTTCTTCATGACACTGTTGGCCCGCACGTTGAGCAGGGGTGACTAGTGTCCTGTCTCACAAATGGCGTTATGAATCTGCGGGTCCTTTTTTGCCGTCGGCTGCGTTGCTCTTCCTCGCGTGGTGCCCGCCACTGCTCGTCATCGCGCCTTGCCGACAACAAAAATGCCCTCGCATCTTCATAACGCTGTTTGTGAGACAGGACACTAGCGAGTCGACGGGCGCCCGCGCCGGCGGCCCATCCGCGTCACCACGAACAGCGCCAGCGCCGCCGTCACGATGGAGGGGCCCGAGGGCGTATCCAGCGTTGCCGAGGCCAACAGTCCCCCGACGATGGCCAAAATACCCGCCGCGGCTGACGCGAGGGCCATCTTCTCGGGGCTCGACGCGAAGCGCCGGACCGTGGCCGGCGGTATCACCAGTAGCGCGACGATCAGCAGTATCCCCACGATCTTCACCGCCACCGATATGAGCGCCGCCACCAGGATGCCGAACAGCAGCCGCGCGCGCTCCGGCCGCAGTCCCGCCACCGTGGCGAGATCGAGGCTGACGGTGGCCGCCAGCAGCGGACGCCAGATCCACCACAACACCGCCAGGACGGCGGCGCCGCCCGCCCAGATGACCACGAGGTCCGTGCGCGTCACGGCCAGGATGTCGCCGAAGAGCAGCGCGTGCAGGTCGAACCGCATGCTGGGGAAGAACGCCAGGACCACGAGCCCCAGCGAGAGGCCGCCATGGGCGAGCAAGCCGAGGATGGTGTCGGTGGGCAGGGTGTCGCTCCGTTCCAGGAAGAACATGATAAACACGACGGCGGAAGCGGTGGCGAAGATGCCGATGGCCAGGTCGATGTCGGCCACGATGGCCACCGCGACGCCCAGCAGGGCCGAGTGGGCGATGGTCTCGCCGAAGTAGGCCAGCCGCCGCCACACCACGAAACAGCCCGTCGGCCCGGTCACCAGCGCCAGCCCGACACCGGCCAGCAGCGCGCGCGTGAAGAAGTCGTCCAGCATGCTCAGTCCGACGGGCCGGGCCCGGGACTCGTTCCCTGGGCCGGGAAGCCCTGGATGCCGAAAGGCGGGGTATCGTGTTCGTGGGGTACCAGGACCACCAGGTCGTCTCCTGTGTCCATGGCCTTCTGGAGGTCATGAGAAATGATCAGAACGCCGCAGCCCAGGTCCCGCCGAATCCCTTCGATCAGGTCATGCACGACATCCGTTCCGGTGGCGTCGACGCCCTGCTCCGGTTCGTCGAGGACCAGCAGGTCGGGCCGGTGAATCAGCGCCCGAGCCAGCATCAGCCGCTGGAATTCGCCCCCCGACAGGGTCGTGACCGGCGGGTCGCCCAGCCGTTCGAGGCCCACCGCCGCCAAGGCGGAGTCGATTCTGTCCGCGGGGAAGCGGCCGGTCAGTGCCATCAGGCGGCGCACGGTCATGGGCAGGGTCGCGGTCACCTGGAGTCTTTGCGGGACGTAGCCCACTTCCAGCGAGGGCGCCCGCGTCACCTGCCCCTCGGCGACGTCGATCAACCCCAGAACCGCCTTGACGCAGGTGGACTTGCCGGCGCCGTTGGCGCCGATGAGGTAGACCATCTCGCCGCGCGTCACCTTGAGGTCCACGTGACGGATGATCCAGCGCTCGCCCCGCCGCACGCCGATGTTGCGGGCGTCGACGAGCAGGCCGGAAGCGGCCGACTGTGTGTCCGGTCTATCCATCATCGGTGTGTGACAGCGCGGGGCGACGGATCGCGCTTGATCATTTGGAGCACTCGGGGTAGTTTTCGCAAAAATTCCAAGCGGACTCAAGGAGCGACATGATGAAACGAATTCTTGCGACGTTCCTGTTTGCCGTCATGATCGCCGCGACCACGACGGTCGGCGCCGCGGGTCGGGTCGTGGCGACGTTCAAGCCGGTGCATTCGCTGGTGAGCGCGGTCATGGCCGGGGTGGGCGAGCCGTACCTGATCATGAAGGACGCTGCCACGCCGCATAGCTATCGCATGCGGCCGTCCGACGCCGGGGTGATCGGGAAGGCTCGGGTCATTTTCATGATCGGCGACCTGGTCGAAAGCTCCCTGGCCGGGCCTATCCACAAGCTCGGCGGCAAGGCCCGGGTGGTGAAGCTGGCCGAGGTGCCGGGGCTGGTGCGCCAGCCGCTCCGCAAGGGGGGTGCGTTCGAGGACGAAGGGCACGATCATGGACCTGGGCACGCCCACGGCCATGAGGACGAGGCTTTTGACCTGCACGTGTGGCTCGACCCGGTGAATGCCGGCTTGATGGCGCTCGCCATAGCCGGCACCCTGTCCGAGATCGATTCGGCCAATGCCGCGAGGTACGAAGCCAACGCCAACGCCCTGGTGGCCCGGCTGGACGAGTTGACCGCGCAAATCGCCGCGGAGCTGGCGCCGGCGCGCGACAAACCCTTCATCGTGTTTCACGATGCGTATCGCTACTTCGAGGACCGCTTCGGGCTGAAAGCCGTGGGCTCGGCGGTGGTCAGCACCGGCCGGTCGCCCGGCGTCCGCCGTGTCAGGGAACTGCGCAAAAAGGTGCGTGAGCTCGGGGTGGTATGCGTGTTCGCCGAACCTCGGTACGACCCGCGTTTCGTCAGGCTCATCACCGAAGGCACGAAGGCGCGGGGCGGCACGATGGATCCCGCGGGCATCGCCGTCAAAGCGGGCCCCGAGATGTACTTCAGCCTTCTCCGCAACATGGCCGCGTCCTTCAAGGCGTGCCTGGCGCCAGCGGGTTAGCAAGCCCCAATCGTCAGCACAGGACACTAGGACGCGCTCCGCGAGAGATCCAGGGCGAACCCTTCATTGCGCACGCGGATGTGTGCGTAGTCGCGGCGTTGGGTGAAGCCTTCCAGCAGCCTGGTCACCGGTGCGGTGTCGAAAGGGTAGTCCCGGGGCGGGCCGGCGGCGCGCATGGTGTCGATCTCCTCCCGGGTCAGGAAATAACGCAGCAGCAACTCCTCGTCGGACACCCCGCCGAACTTCGCGCGCAGCTCCTGGATGGTGGGTTCCGGCGGCTCCCACGCCGCCAGCTCCCGGGCCCGCGGGCACGCCAGGATACGGTCCTTGACGTCGGGGTCCATGGAGTCGCTGCCTTCCCGGCCCCAGCGCCCCAGGGCATAGAGGATCACCTGGTCGGTGACCTCCTTGTAGCGTTCCCCCACGATGATGTTGATGGCCGCCTGACTGCCCACGAACTGGGACAGGGGCGTCACCATGATGGGATAGCCCAGCTCCTCGCGCACCCGAACCACCTCCTCCAGAGCCCGCTCCACGTGGTCGCCCAGGCCCACCCGCGCGAGCTGGTGGCGCAGGTTCGAGATCATGCCCCCGGGCACTTGGTGCAGGTACTGGTTGTAGTCGTACTCTACCGGCGCCCCGATGGGCAGCCCCTCCCGGCGGGCCACCTCGGTGAAGTACTCGGACACCGGCCGCAGCACCTCCTCGTCCACCGCGGTCTCGTAGCCCAGCCTCCGGGCGTTGGCCGCGACGTTGAACAGCGACGGGTTGGAAGAGCCGTTGGCCAGCGGCGGCAGCGCCGTGTTGATGATGCGGATCCCCTGCCTGATGGCCTCCAGGGCGCACAGCGGCCCCAGGCCCGTGGTGCAGTGGGTGTGGAACTCCAGCGGGATGCCGCCGACGTTCTCCTTGATGAGCGGCACCAACGCGCGGGTGCGGTCCGGCGTCAGCAGCCCTCCGGGGTCCTTGAAGCAGATCCGCATCACCGGCAGCGTGGCGGCCTGGCGAGCCCGCTCCGCGAAATAGGCATCGGTATGCTTGGGCGACACCGAGTAGATGATGTTCAGGATGGGCTCGAGCCCGGCCGCGGTGGCGATGCGCAAGGTCTTGCGCCACCCCGCGAGGTCGTTCCACTCGTCGGAGATGCGGCCCTGGCGGACGCCGTTGGCCGCCATGCGTTCGAGGAAGATCCGCTGGATCGACTCCGGCGTCAGCTCGAAGCCGTTGCGGCCGCCGATGATGACCCGCAGCGGCGTTTCCCGGATCGTCCCGGCTACCAGCCGTATCCGTTCCCAGGGGTCCTCGTGCAACTCCCGCACGCACTTCTTGATGTGCGAGCTCGACATCAGCTCCATGCCCCTGAAGCCCGCCCGGTCCATGCGCTCGCCCACCGCCAGCATCATGCCCGTGCGCATGGACTCGGCCCACAGGCTCTGGTGACCGTCCCGTAGCGTCGTATCGACGAATTCTATGGGTTCCAAGGGAACTCCTTTCTCATTTCGACCGTGACTCCCGCCCTCTCGGTCGCGTCCGCCCCCTCCCGTCACGCCGACTCTCAAACCCATTTTCGTATCAACTCCCCGGAGATGACAAGCGCTTCAACTCTCCCCCGCCGCATTTCGGCCGGCGATGCGGCCGAAGGCCAGCACCTCGGTGAGGTTGCCGGCGCCCGGGTAGTTCTGGGACCACATGGAGCCCAGCTCTCCGGCTCCGTACAGCCCCTCTATGGGGCGGCCCCAGGCGTTCAGCACCTGGGCGCGGGCGTTTCGCCGGGGGCCGCCCTGGGTGTTGAACAGGCTGGGCCACAGGGCGGCACCGTAGAACGGCGGGCGCTCCAGCGCCCGCAGGGTGCCGGGGGCGCGGCCCAGAGCTTCGTCCCGGCCCTGGGCGCAGGCCCGGTTGTATCCGTCCACGGTCCGTTCCAGCGCGGCCGGGTCGAGACCGAGGGCGGCGGCCAGCGCGGCCACGGTGGCGCCCGTCTTGATCCAGCCTTTTTCAACCTCCGCGGTGTTGTCGTCGCTCCAGCGGTAGTGTTCGGCGACGGTGCCCCGGCCGGTGTTGGCCACCGGCCCGGCCTTCCGCGTTGCTTCGTCGAACACCACGAAAGAGGGCACCCGCGGACGCTCCATGGTCTCCAGGTCCACCTCCGTCACCAGCGAGCCCACCGCGTGGGCGTCCATGGCGGTCTCGTCCACGAAGCGGCGCGCGTTCCGGTCCACGTAGATGAACCCGGGACCGGGCATGGCGTGGATGACGGCGCCGTCGAACCCGTCCACGCGGTAGCCGAAGCCCGCGGCCACGGCGTTCATGTGCCAGAGGGCGGCGCCCGCGTCCAATGCAAGGCGGATGCCGTCGCCGGTGTGACCGGACGCGCCCAGGGACCAGAACCGCTGCCCCAGGAACTGGAGCTGCATGTCGGGGTCCCACTCGTAGCCGCCGCAGGCAAGGATCACCGCTTTGCGCGCCTGGATCGCGATCTCCTCGCCGCCCCGGCGTGCCGTGAGTCCTGTGACCGCGCCGTCGCCGTTCCGCAGCAGCCGGACGGCCGGGCACTCGAACAGCACCGGAATGCAGCGCTCGTCGACGTTGCGCGCCAGCAGGTCCCACAGGTCCCGGCCGTTGGCCGTGGTCTCGCCCTTGACCCGGAGCCGCGGCCCGACGCCGTCCGCGCCGGGCTGCTCCGGCGAGGCGGCGCCGGTGGGATAGACGGGATAGCTCGCGGGCGTGGCCTGAAGAGGGTCCACCACAACCTCGCCCCCGAGGGAGCGCAGCCACGCCTTGTTTTCGTGGCTCTCGCGCACCAGCGTTTCGATGACGTCCGGGCCGGTGGCGCCGCCGCACAGGAAGGCGATGTGCTCCACCGCCCGTTCCACCGCGCCGAAGGTACGGACCGAGCCGGCGGAGAGCCGGGTGTTGCCGCCGCCCGCGGCGGCCTTCTCCACGATCAGCACCTTGGCGCCGAGGTCGGCGGCGGTGATGGCGGCCACCGCGCCGGCGCCGCCGTAGCCCACCACGGCCACGTCGGTTTCGCGCGAAGACGCCGAGGCCTTGCTCATTCCGGCGCTACCATCATTCGGGCTTTACCAGACGTCCTTCCCGCACCAGCCGCTCGATGATCTTGCGCGCCTCGGCGCGGGTCTCGACGGTGTCCTGCAGCTTGCGGTCGCTCCAGCCGTCGTTGGGCCAGCGGTTGGCCTTGGCGTAGACGGGGGCGTACATGTCGCTGCGCAGCTCGATGAGAAAGTTCCACACGTGGCCCGAGTCGGTCATGCGGGTGCGCTCCCAGCGCAGGTTGTCGATGTCCACCATGCCGGTGACCACCGCCTCGCCGGGAGCGTTGGCCGCCGACTGCACGTGGCCCATGTAGTCGATGACCTGGGTCATGCCGCGGTAGCCGCCGGTGGGGCGGTTGGAGCCGACGAAGGCGCCGCAGTTGACCGAGAGGAAGTAGCACAGGTTCTCGTAGGCGCGGGCGCGCCGGAGCACGTCCCAGGCCTCGCCCTCGGGCGCGTAGGGCTCGGCGGTGGGGTGGATCAGCACCTCGGCGCCGCGCAACGCCAGGCAGCGGGCCATCTCCGGGAACACCACGTCGGTGCAGGTGAGGCAGCCCAGCCGGCCGATTTCGGTGTCCGCCACCGGGAACATGGCGTCCTCGCCGTAGCGTTCCGTGTACTCGGTGTAGACATCGCCGGGTCCGGTATAGGTGGTGTTTAGGTTGTTCGGCCCGTTGTTCTTCCGGTACTTGAGGATGATCTTGCCGTCCGGGTCGATGATGAAGCTCGTGTTGAAGAGCCGGCCGGGCCAGTCGTCGTCGCGCTCGTAGAGGTTGCCGACGATGTGGCAGCCGCGCTCCTTGGCCTTGCGGCCGATCTGGTCGGTGACGTCGCCGGGGATGGTCTCGGCCAGGGCCAGCCACTCGTCCACCGACCGCGGCCGGTACTGGCCGATGATGCCGTACTCGGAGAAAACCGCCAGCTTCACGTCGCCGAGGCGCAGCGCGGTCCAGTCCAGCAGCTCGAAGATGCGCCCGAGGTTCTCGTCGATGATCTCGTTGCGTTCTTTCGGTTCGACGATCACCCGGGTCTGTTGCTGAATCAAGGCCACTCGATACGGTTTCATGAGACCTCCCTATTTCTTCCGGTCGTTCGTCGTTTCCAGGAACCACTCCGCCATTTCCTCGCGCTTGGGATACCATACGCCGTCGAAGGTTTTCACGTAGTCCACGAACTCGCGCAGGGCGCGGATGGCGTAGGCTTGGCCCATGACGTGGGGGTGCATGCCAACGTTCATGATGCGGCCGCTGGTGGCCCCTTCCAGGTAGAGCTGGTCGAACTGCTCCCGGAACAGCTCCAGCGCTTGGGAGGTGGTGCGCCCGCCGCGGGAGAAGACGGCTAAGTCGTTGACGTCGTTGGAGTAGGGGATGCACACCAGCGGGCCGTGGCGGGTGTTCAGCAGATAGGGCTGGTCGTCGTTCAGGTAGTCCGCCTGGAACAGCAGGCCCAGCTCCTTCAGGATGTGGGGCGTCTCGTGGGTGCTCCGGAGCGAGGAAGACAGCCAGCCCCGGGCCGGCCGGCCCACCGCCTCGGCGTAGGCGTCCAGGGTGCGGCGGATGACCTCGCGCTCCTGGTCCGGCTGGTTCGCGTAGTAGGTGAGCACATCGTTCTGGGCGTAGTTGTGGGCCAGG
The DNA here is from genome assembly GCA_965215605.1 of uncultured Binatia bacterium (SeqCode). Lineage (GTDB taxonomy): Bacteria > Desulfobacterota > Binatia > UBA9968 > JAJDTQ01 > JAJDTQ01. The sequence continues at coordinate 1,821,252 of OZ244070.1, forward strand.
ATCTCCCAGCCGCGCTCGTTGGCGGCGTCGATGATGCGTCGTCGCTCGATGCCGGTGAGGGCGTTCATGGTGCAGGTGGCCGGCACCCCGGCCTTGTCGAACACGTCGATGATGCGCCACACGCCCACCCGCTGGCCGTACTCCCGCCAGGTCCAGTTGGCGTAGTCGGGCACGTTGCCGGGCAGCGGGTGCGGGATGGTGGCCGGACCGCCGGGATAGAGCGGCTCGGCGCTGTCGCGGGTCATCTCCCAGTACTCGATGTTGATGGTGAATATCAGCGCCACCCGCGCGCCGTGGGGCCAGCGGAGCGGCGGGCGGTCGGGAAGGGCGACATAGTCGTAAAGCATGGGACAGGACACTAACACCCGTTGCCCCCGGCCGGCAACGCGGGCATAATGAATCGGGAGGTGTCGATCACATGAAGCATTTCAAATGGCGGGTGTTCGCGCTCGCGGTGGTCATGGTCCTTGCGCTTCTGTGGGCGTTCGGCAACGCGCCGGCGTCGCTCGTGGGCAAGCAGGCGCCGGAGTTCACCAGCGATACCTGGATCAACTCGGAGCCCCTCAGGTTGAAGGATCTCAAGGGGAAGGTGGTCCTCATCGAGTTCTGGACCTACGGCTGATACAACTGTTTGAATACACTCCCATCGTTGGTGGGATGGCACGAAAAATACGGATCCGATGGGCTGGTGGTGGTGGGCATTCACTCGCCGGAGTTTTCCCACGAACACTCGCTGGACAACGTCAGGAACGCCTGCAAGGAGCTGGGAATCAAGTTCCCGGTAGCGCAGGACAACGACTTCGCCACCTGGAAACGCTACGGCACGCGCTACTGGCCGACGCTGCATATCATCGACAAGAAGGGCGTGATCCAGTACACGCGCTTTGGCGAGGGTGGCTACGACGAGATGGAGGGGATCATCCAGCGGCTGCTGAGGGAGTAGCCGCTCGCGGCGATGCCGCCGATGCGGGTCCCTAGCCCGCCGGGCAGCTCACCCCGGTGCCGCCCAACCCGCAGTACCCCCACGGGTTCTTGGCGAGATACTGCTGGTGATAGTCCTCGGCGAAGTAGAACTCGCCGGCGTCGAGGACCTCGGTGGTGATGCCGCCGTAACCGGCCCTGGACATCTCTTCCTGATAGCGCTCGCGTGACGCCTCGGCGGCCTGCTTCTGCTCGTCGCCGTAAGTATAGATCCCCGACCGGTACTGCGTGCCCACGTCGTTGCCCTGGCGCATGCCTTGGGTAGGGTCGTGGGCCTCCCAGAACACTCTGAGCAGCTCGCCGTAGCTCACTACCTTGGGATCGAACACCACCAGCACCACCTCGTTGTGGCCGGTCCTGCCGGTGCACACTTCCTCGTAGGTGGGATTGGGCGTCATGCCCCCGCCGTAGCCCACCGCGGTGGTGTAGACGCCCTCGAGCTGCCAGAAACAGCGCTCCGCCCCCCAGAAGCAGCCCAGGCCGAACACCGCTCTTTCCATGCCGTCCGGGTAGGGCGGCTCGAGCGGATGGCCGTTCACGAAGTGTTCCGCCGGGACGGGTATCTTCTCCTGCCTGCCGGGCAGGGCGTTGGCCGCGTCCGGCATCTGCGTCTTCTTGCCGATCAAGCCCCAGAGCATCCGCGTCTCCTTTCGCAACGAACCGCGCGTGCAACGATACTCGCTCCCTTAACCATGCCACGTCCAGGGAGGGTTTCAAGTCGGGAGCCGTACTTGGGCGATCGTAAGCTGTGTACCAGACGCCAGTAAACTTGCATTTAGTAGCACTATCTGCAATCATACTGTGCACATGGTACAGCGAAACCACTGGATCCAGGCTATTGAGGAGCTTTGGACAGCGAAGTCCGTGGTTTGGCTCGCCGGCGTCCGCAGGGCAGGCAAGACCTTCCTCTGTCAATCACTATCGGATGTCGAGTATGTCGATTGCGAGCTCCCGAGCACGCGCCGGGCGTTGGAGGATCCGGAGGGCTTTCTCGGCGACGTCGGGCCCCGCAGGGTGGTCCTTGACGAGATCCATCGTCTGTCCAATCCGTCGGAGTTACTAAAGATCGCCGCGGACTACCATCCGGAAACCAGGATCATCGCCACCGGTTCTTCATCGTTGGGAGCGTCCCGAAAATTCCGTGACACCCTGACCGACCGAAAGCGCGACCTGTGGTTGACTCCCATGCTGATGCAGGACGAGCAGGAGTTCGGTGCCCGGGGACTCGACCACCGTTTCCGGTTCGGCGGTCTCCCGCCGTTCTACCTGGCCGAGGGGGTGCCGGAGGATGGTTTCCAGGATTGGATCGATTCCTACTGGGCCAAGGACGTCCAGGAACTGTTCCAGGTCGGACGCCGCTGGTCTTTCATGCGGTTCGTCGAGCTGATGTTCGCTCAGAGCGGAGGAATGTTCGAAGCCACGCGGTTCGCGGCCGCCTGCGAGGTCAGCCGCACGACCATCGCCACCTATCTCCAGATCCTGGAGGACACCCTCGTCATCCAGGTCATCCGACCCTACAGCACGCGGCGCGCCACCGAGATCGTCGCCGCGCCGAAGGTCTACGGCTTCGACACCGGGTTCGTCTGCCTGTTCAAAGGGTGGGAGGGGTTGCGCAACGAGGACCGCGGCGCCCTTTGGGAACACTACGTGCTGAACGAATACCTTGGCCGCCGGCAGAAAAGAGACCTGCACTACTGGCGCGACAAGCGCGGCCACGAGGTGGACTTCGTTACGGTTCGCCGCGGCAAGCCGGTCGCCGTCGAGTGCAAGTGGCGTGCCGAGGGTTTCGATCCGCGCAACCTTCACGCCTTCCGCAAGGCGTATCCCGCGGGCGAGAATTTCGTGGTCACGTCCGACACGGAGCGGTCCTACACACGGCGTGACGGCAACGCCCAGTACCGGTTCGTGGGGCTAGCCGACCTCATCGGGCGGCTTGCCTAGCCATGGAAACGGGTATCGCCTACGCGCTGGCGGCCGCGCTGTTCTGGGGGACCTCTCCGGTGCTGGTGAAGCGCGGCCTCAGACGCTCCAACATCAGCGCGGCGGTGCTGCTGCAGTCGGTGGGCTCGGTGGTTGTCCTGGTGCTGATCCTCGCGCTCCCGTTCGGCGAGGTCGAGCTCGCCATGCCGTGGACCGCGGCCGGCGTGTTCGTGTCCGTGGGCTTGGTGGGAAGCTTCCTGGGCCGCACCTTCGCGCTCAAGGGTATCGACGAGGTGGGAGCTTCCAAGGCCCAGTCCATCGTCAACTCCGCGCCCCTGCTCACCGCGGTCTACGCCATCGTCCTCCTGGGCGAGACCGCCACCCCGCTGATTCTCATCGGCGTGGTGCTTATCGTCAGCGGCCTCCTGGTCATCACCGGCGGAAGCCCCGACGACGAAGACCGGCGGCCCTTTCGGTTGAAGGCGTTCCTCAACCCCCTGCTGGCCATCGTGTTCTTCGGTTTCGGCCCGATCCTCAAGAAGGTCGCGATCCTGGCGGGCGGGACGCCCATCCCCGGGTCGCTGATCACCCACGTCACCGGCCTGGCGCTCGTCATGTCCTTCGGCCGGTTGCTGCGTATCGACTGGCGGGAAGGCATCTGGCTCACCGGGGACAGCTACTTCTTCCTGCTCCTGTCCGGGTTCTTCCAGGGGGTGGGATCGGTGTTCACCTATCTCGCGGTGGCTAATGCCCCGGCCATCATCGTCGCCCCCATCTGGAACGTGCAGCCGCTGGTCACGTCCTCCTTGGCGCGGCTGCTCCTGCAGGGGGACGAGGCGGTCACGTTGAAGGACGGTCTGGCCGCGGTGCTGGTGGTGGCCGGCGTCTTCTTTCTCTTTCAGTCACGGGGGTAGCGGAATGCGTCATTGCCGCAAAACAGCCCTCTCACCCTTGATATTCTCCAAAATTGGACTATATTAAGTCCTGATATGGATTGATGAAATGTCGCGCACACCCGCATATCCCGAGACCCGTCATGACCCCCCCGAGGTCGCGGACCTGTCTAGTCGCGCAGAGCGTTTGCGGCTCACTCCGGACGCCGTGCGCGCCTTCTTCAATATCATGGACTGCTGGAAGATCCGGGACGAAGATGCCCGCCGTCTGCTCGGCGGCATCTCGAACGGCGCCTACTACGCGTTGAAGAAGGCACCTCGCCGCCCGCTCGACGAGGACAGGCTGCGCCGGATTTCGTACTTGGTGGGGATCTTCAAGGCCCTGAATGTTCTCTACAGCGACGAATTGGCCGATCTGTGGATGCAACGTCCGAACCGGAACAGGATCTTCGGCGGGCTGACTCCGTACCAGTACCTCGCCCGAGGCGGCTTGCCGGCGTTCGCGACCGTGCGGAAGCTGCTGGATGCGCGGCGGAGCGGCCATTGAGGATTCCCGCTCATTCACGGATTCGACAAGCACACACGCACCGGCTGATTCCCTCGAAGTACAGCGAGAGCGGAGACAGCGTCCTCGCCCGGATCGCGGACAACGACGACCACCTTCGTGGGATACTGGAACTCGACCTCGCCACCGACGAACGCCTCGTGGCCGAAGCGGATCGGGCATCGGGCATCGGCATCGACGAGCTCGTTTCCAGCATTCCCCATGCCGGCATCATCAATGCCGCCTTCGCCCACGCCCACCCCTTGGGCAGCCGTTTCAGCGGCCCGGACCGCGGCGCCTGGTACGCGGGCGCCGAACTGGCCACGTCACAGGCCGAAGTGGCGTGGCACAAATGGATCGAGCTTGTAGAGGTCGACTGGCTGGAGGAGAGCGTCACCTACGACGACTATCTCGCGGACTTCGCTGGCGAGTTCCACGACATCCGGGAAGACTCTGCCTTCGAAGGTTGCCTCGATCCGGCCAGCTACATCGAGTCCCAGGCGCTCGGAGAGACCCTTCTCCACCAGGGATCGCCCGGCATCGTCTATCCCAGCGTGCGCCGCAAGGGCGGCACCTGCCTCGCCTGCTTCCGTCCCGCCTTGGTGGACAACGTCCGCAAGGGTGCGCGTTACCGCTTTACTTGGCGCGGATCGCCGACACCGGTCGTTCGCCTTGAGCAACGTTATCCGTGACGCCGGCCGCAAGGCTTCGCGCTACGTCAGCTCCCCGAACACGGCGATCCAAATGCACGGAGGCGTCCGGCTGGTGTAGTTGACCCGGTGGCGGCGGTGGGCGGGTATCAGCACGTGGTCGCCGGCGCCGAGTTGCAGTGTCTCTCCGTCGTCGTACTCCAGCACGGCCTCGCCCTGGATCAGCATGACCCATTCGTCGCGGTCCTGGTCGTACCACTGACCGGCGGGCGCCACCCGGCCGCGGGAGACGATGCGTTCGATCTTCACGCCCCGGTCGGGAATGAGGTCGGTGAACTCCTCGTCGTCCGGGAGCGGATCGGGCAGGTTGTAGAGGTTAACCTTCATGAAGTCCCTTGTAACGAGAAGCAACGATTCACTGGGCCGACACTCTGTCTGCCTCATTGGACAAAGGGGTTACCTTGGTGACCCCGCGTGCATTGCAGTGATGTCCAGCCATGGCGGAGGGTTGTCTGCTACCCACCTTGACTCAGGCGTCAGAATCGCGACCTCGCGATATGGATTCTCAGGGCTGGCATTGTCGTAGATCCGGGTTTCCTCGGATAGTTCGACGGCCGCCGGAAGGTTCGCTAGCGAGCGAGCAAACCTCCGTCGCACATCCTCTTCCGGCACGTCGTGACAAGCTATCCGGTTGGCGATCCGGTCCAGCGCCTGGGCGACGGAGTTCACCGAGACGTAATGCAACGCGATCCTATATCCTGCGGAACGGGCTTGATCCATGACGAGAAGCATGGTCTTGCCAGCCAGCGTGGTTTCCACGACGACTGTTCTGCAATTGACAAGAGCGGCGCGACGTCTCCGCACAGCCTCGCGACGGGCTGTGCGGCGGCGCACGGCACTTTCGAGATCACCGAGACTAGTGCGGCGGCGGGCTATGGCGTCAGGGTCGATCAACTCCACCCCACCGAATCGCCTGGAACGTGTCAGCGTGGATTTCCCGGATCCGTTCGGCCCGGCCACGATATAGAGGATCGGCGTGGCCGAAGGCATGGGCGGGCGGAATCAGGCGTTCTTGCCTGCGCCCGGCGTGACGATTTCGTCACCACTCTTGGTCCGGGCGACATAGGCGCCATCCTGGCGATACCCGTAGAGTGTGCCACCAGCCTCGACTTGAGCAGCGAGATCGGCCCTGATCCGATCTCGCCATGCAGCCTGTTGAAAAGGCTTCCCTGAGGCCTCGGTGTCTTCGCCCTTCACCATGGCTGGACTTTAGGTAGAGGATGCCCGAATTGCAAGGTCTGAAAACCAAAAGCCACACAGGACTTGTCTGGACTGGGGATTGAATTGGCCCGGAGCATGGCGCTGGTTAACCGGCATGCTCCGGCGGACGGAACACGGCGAACACCTTGTCGGAGTTGGAGATCCAGGACTCCAGGAAGACGATGTCGTCGGGCTTGCGGCCAAGCTCGGACATGGCGCCGGCGAGGGCGAACCAGTTGAGCAACTCGTGGTGGCCGCGGTCCTCGGCTTCCGGGAGGTTGGTCTGGCGCCAGGTGTTCCAGTCGCCGTCCCGGAGCGCCTGGAAGTAGCGCTTGTCGGATTCCACGTCCGGGTACATGAAGGCGTGCTTGGCGGTGAGGAACGAGTGGGACCAGCTCGACGAGGCGATGAGCGCCACCTTCCACGGACTGTCCAGAAACGCCCGGGCGGTGGCGGCGCCGATGTCGAAGCAGCGCCAGGGCTGGGGGCCCGGCGGGTCGAACTGGTCTTCGATCTCCCGGGCGGCCGAAGGCGTCAGCGGGACACCGCGGCTGCCCACGAGCTTGCGCCCGTAGCTGTTCACCGTGAAGGGCAGCACCGGGTAGGGAAACCCCCGCCGGTCCCAGTCGAGGTAGAGGATGGAGTTGACGAAGGCGTGGCCCAGGCCGCGGTGGAGCGGCTTGTAGGAGTAGGCCACGTCGAAACCGTTGTCCAGCAGGCTCGATGCCAGGTACTTCCCTGCCTCCTGGTGCCCCTGGATGGTGAAGATCTTGTCGTCGGGCTCGTCCCAGACGTTGGCGCCCCGGCGGCTGTGGGTCCACGGCTGCGCGTCCACCGAGTCGTAGGCGAGAATGGAGAAGGCCGGGACGCAGTCTTCCTTGTAGTTCTCGTACTGATCGTCGCCCCACAGCAGGCAGAAGTCGGGCTGGAACTCGTCCAGGGCCCGGCGGGCGATGCGGAAGCGGTCGATCAGGTCATGGCGGTGGGCGTCGGAGTGGCTCTGGCCGTCGTCCGTGCTCCACTGCGCGCGCATGGGCGCCGGCCAGTTGTCCATGTCGCGCAGGCGTTCCGGCAGCGCGGGATCCTCCAGACACATCTTGATGCGCCGGGTCATGTTCCCCTGGAAACCGAGTCCGGGGTAGTGCGTGATGCCCAGGCCGAGTATCTCTCCCATGTCCTTTCCCCTTCTTCCGTTCCGGGACTCTCAAGGGCCGTCGGTTACGGCAGCGTCTGCAGCAGGCGCCCAAAGCCCTCGACGGGCTCGCGGATATGGAGGCGCTTCTGGGTCGCCCACAACTCCGCGTTGAGATTCGTAACCACCGGCACCCCGAGGTCCTCCTCCAGGTACTCGATGGCGGGCAGGCAATCCCAGCCCGCGCCCAGGAGGTAGACGCACTCCCCGCCGTGCTCGAGGAAGGCCTGCTTGGCCTCGCGGTAGATCACCTCGGCGGGAATGTTGCCGACATCGGAGAAGGGCACACCCTGGATCTCCCTTACGCCCGTCACCGTGAAGCCGGCCTGCTCGATGAAAGCGGCGAACCTGGCGTTCATGGGGCCCTGGATGTACGAGAGCGCCGCCATGGTGCGCACCTCCAGCACGCGAAAGGCCTCCACCTGCGCGGTGGTGGCGGTGAGCACCGGCACGCCGTACTCCCGGGTGAGCCTCTCCGTCAGCTCGCCGTCGAAGCGGTAGCCCCGGAGCATGATGGGCGGCACCCCCTGGATCACCACCAGGTCCACCCCGAACTCGGCCAACTCGGCCACCCTGGATTCGGCCACGGCGATGGCTTCGTCGAACTCGGCCTCGGTGCCGGCGCGGACGCCGACGTAGCGCGGTACCACGCACACCCCTTCCGGCAGGAGCCGCGTGAAGGTCTCCAGCGACCCGGGCCGGAACGTCGGTTTCACCACCCCTACCTTGCCGCGCCAGCAGTACAATGCCTGTCCTCCTGGTTCCCGAGGGTCAACGTCTCACAAATAAACGCCGGCAACCGGCATTACACGGCGATGGTCTGGCCGCCGTCCACCACCAGGGCGTGGCCGGTGACGAAGGAGGCCTCGTCGGACACCAGGAACAGGACGCCGTAGGCCATCTCCTCGGGCCGCGCCATGCGCAGCAGGGCCTTGTTGCTGTCGGCCATGCGCTTGCGCTGCTCGGGGGTGGCGGCCTGCAGCGACGGTACCGGCGGGTGCCCGCGGAAGCGCGGCGTCTCGGTGGCGCCGGGGCAGATGCAGTTCACGCGGACGCCCTTGGGGCCGTAGTCCAGCGCCATCTGCCGGGTCAGGCTGATGACCGCCGCCTTGGTGGCGCAGTAGGCTGGGTAGTTGGCCGAGGCCAGCAACCCGAAGGTGGACGCGGTGCTGACGATGTTGCCGCTGCCCTTCTCGATCATGTGGGGGACCACCGCCCGGACGCTCCTCTGGATGGCGTTCAGGTTGAGGTCCATGATGAAGTTCCACTCCTGGTCCGTGTGTTCATGAACCTGCTTGCGTATGCCGCCGCCGGCGTTGTTGTAGAGGATGTCCGCGCCGCCGTACCGGTCCATGGCCGTCTTCATCATCTCCTCGGGACCGCCGTCCGCGGTCACGTTCACGTTCAGAAAAGTGGCCTCGCCGCCTTCGTTGATGATGAGCTCGTCCACCCGCGGGGTCAGGGTCTCCTGGATGTCGCAGCACACGACGCTGGCCCCCTCGCGCGCGAACAGCCGCGCGGTGGCCCGACCGATGCCGCTGTTGGCGCCGGTGATGATGGCCACCTTGCCCCGCAGCCGCCCCAGCCCCTCTCTCAACATGGGATGCTCGTCGTTGTTGGCGTTCGCCATGGCTTAAGCCTCCTTGGATTGTGTGCCTTGTGGCTCATTCTCCCTTATCCGATTGCCGTATGATTGCCAAGCGAGCCTGGGACGTTTACCCCTCCGATTGGCCCTATCGCCGTTGCCTTGGAGGTGTCGACGTCCCGCGTCCGTCATTCCCGTGCAAGCATGCCTCTAGACAACATCAAGGACCATGTGTCCGGGCCGGGCTCGGGTTAACCTCGCCCGGACAATCCGCTACAGTGTGATCATCAAGGAGGACGGACATGGACCAGGCGGACGAGAGATACGTGGATGTGGACGGCATCCGCACCCGCTACTTCGAGAAGGGCAGCGGCGAGCCGGTGGTGCTGTTCCACGGCGGCAACTTCGGCTCCAACGACGCCGCCGACTGCGCCCTCGACTGGGGGCTCAACTTCCACGGCTTGGCGCAGTGGTTCCACGTCTACGCGGTGGACAAGCTGGGGCAGGGGATGACCGACAACCCCAAGAGCGACGAGGATTACACCATGGCCGCGGTGGTGCGGCACGCCTTGGGCTTCCTGGAGACCCTGAAGCTCGGCAACGTCCACCTGGTGGGCCATTCCCGCGGCGCCTACCTGGTGGCGCGCATGACCCTGGAGCGCGCCGACCTGGTCAAGTCCGTAATCCCCGTGGACACCAACACCCTCGCCCCCGGTGTCGGACGCAACGACATCGTCTTCGCCAACGCGCCGCAACCGCGCCTGGGCCGGGAGTGCCAGCGCTGGGTGTTCGAACGGTACTCCTACGGCCACGGCCACATCACCGACGACTGGCTCGACGCCTGCGTGGCCATCGGCCAACTGCCCAAGTACAAGGAGGCGGTGGAGAAGATGGAGATCCAGGGGCTCAAGACCAACCTCTTCCTGGCCGCCCACGCGCGGCAGAAGGAGGAGACCCTGGGCTGGATCCGGGACCGCGGCCTGCAACGGCCCACGCTGCTGGTGTGGGGCTACAACGACCCCACCGCCACCCTGGACCAGGGCATGCGCCTGATGGAGCTCATGGCCGGGAGCGAGCGCCGCACCCAGATGCACATCATCAACGAGGCCGGCCACTTCTCGTACCGGGAGCACCCTCCGGAGTTCAACGAGGTGCTGAGAGCCTTCATCGCGGGCCAGCAATCCGGGTGAAGCTGGCGAAGTAACCGGCCCGTGGCTTGAAAAAAGCCCGTTCCATGAACCATAAAGGGAATGAAACAGAAAACAATCTTGGAGGTGACACCATGGGCAAATACATGTTCCACACCACGTACACCGGCAAGGGGCTGGTGGGCCTGCTCAAGGAGGGCGGCAGCCGCCGGCGGGCAGCGCTGACCCAGACCATCGAGGGCATGGGCGGCAGCGTCGAGGGGCTCTACTATGCCTTCGGCGATACGGATCTCTATATCATCGCCGACCTTCCCGACGACGCTACGGCGACCGCGGTCTCGCTCAACATCGCCAACGCCGGCGCCCTCAATGTCCGGGCCACCGTGCTGATCACGCCGGAGACGGTGGACGAGGCGGTCAAGAAGAAAGTGCCCTACCGGCCGCCCGGAGCCCGGGCCACCCGCGGCCAGAAGTAGGGTCGAAGCGGCGGCACCGGCTTGAGCGGGCGCCGGTGCCCGTTTCCAATCATGCCCCTCGTCAGCTTCGAAGACGTCTCCCTGCAGTTGGGCGACCAGCGGCTGTTGGCGCATGCCGACCTCGCCATAGAGCCGGGAGAGCGGGTGTGCCTGATCGGCCGCAACGGCGCGGGCAAGACCTCTTTGCTCCGGCTCATTACCGGCCAGATCGAACCCGACGGCGGCGAGATCCGTTACCAGAGCCGCATCCGCATCAGCGAGCTGGAGCAGGCGCTGCCCGAGGAGCTCGGGCAGACGGTGCGGGAATACGTCACCACCGGGCTGGCGGACCTGCAGGCCGTCATCGACCTCTATCAGCAGCGGTCCAGGGAGGCCCTGGACCGCAAGGGCCTTCTTGAGCTGGAGGCGCTGCACCGGGAGATCGACGCCCACGGCGGCTGGCACGTGGACCAGCGGGTGGAGACGGTGCTGAGCGAGCTGGACCTGCCGGCAGAGCGGCTGCTGAAGGAGCTGTCCGGCGGCTGGCAGCGCCGGGTGGGGCTGGCCCGCGCCATCGTCGGCAACGCTGAGCTGCTGCTCCTCGACGAGCCCACCAACCATCTCGACCTGAGCACCATCCAGTGGCTCGAGGACCGGGTCTACAACTATGCGGGCGCCGTCCTGTTCATCACCCACGACCGCGCCTTCCTGCGGCGGCTCGCCACCCGCATCGTCGAGCTGGACCGCACCCGGCTTACGAGTTGGCCCGGCAGCTACGACAACTACCTCGATCTCAAGGAGCAGTCCCTGGCGGAAGACGCCCGGCACAACGCCCTGTTCGACAAGCGGCTGGCCCAGGAGGAGGAGTGGATACGGCGCGGCATCAAGGCGCGCCGCACCCGCAACGAAGGCCGGGTGCGGGCGCTCATGGCCATGCGGGAGGAGGCGGCCCAGCGGCTCAAGCCCCAGGGGCACGCACGCATCCACGTGCAGCACGGCGGACAGTCCGGCCGCAAGGTGGTGGAACTCCGCAACGTCACCCACGGCTTCGGCGGCGAGCCGCTGATCGACAACCTGTCGCTCCGCATCATGCGCGGCGACCGCATCGGGCTCATCGGCAACAACGGCGTGGGCAAGAGCACGCTCTTGCGCATCCTCGTGGGAGAAATCACGCCGAACTCCGGGACCGTGGAGCCGGGCGCCAATCTCGAGATCGGCTATTTCGATCAACTGCGGCGGCAGCTCGACCCCGAAAAGACCGTGGCCGAGACCGTCGCCGACGGCCGCGACCACGTCTTCGTCAACGGACGGCCGCGCCACGTCGTCGGTTACCTCAAGGGATTCCTCTTCAGCCCCAAGCGGGCCATGAGCCCGGTGGCGGCGCTGTCCGGCGGCGAGTGCAACCGCATCATCCTGGCCCGGCTGCTCACCCAGCCGGCGAACCTGCTGATCCTGGACGAGCCCACCAACGACCTCGACATCGAGACCCTGGAGGTGCTGGAAGAACAGCTCGTGGCGTACCGGGGCACGCTGCTGGTGGTGAGCCACGACCGCAGCTTCCTCGACAACTGCGTCACCAGCACGCTGGTGTTCGAGGATTCCGGCCGCATTCAGCCCTACGCCGGCGGCTACAGCGACTGGGCCAGACGCGGCAAGGCCCTCAACGTCACCGACGATCCCAACCGGAAGCGGGTCCAGGAGCCGGCCCGGGACCGGCGCGAGACGCGGTCGCGCCCCAACAAGCTCAGCTACAAGCTGCAACTGGAGCTGGACCGGCTACCGGACCGCATCGAGGCCATGGAGCAGGCGGTGGCCACGCTGGAGGAAAGGACCCACCAGCCGGCCTTCTACGCCCAGCCCTTCGCCAACGTCCAGCCGGTCCTGGACGATCTCAAGGCCGCCAAGGCAACCCTCGACCAAGCGGTGGAACGCTGGACCGAGCTGGAGACACTCAGGGAAGAGGCGGAGCAGCGCTCACCGTGAGACTGGACGTCATGCCGCACCCCGCCGTCCCTACAGGCCGGGGCGTCGTTGCCTGCCTCCCGAAGTTCCGATAAGAAGGTGTGCGGAGACACCCATGAAAAAACAAAGACTAACAGTGGCAGGGCGGCCCGCGGTGCGCCTCGACGCGATCGAGAAGGTTTCGGGCTCGGCCTTTTATACCGGTGACATCGAGCTTCCGGGAATGGCGTATGCCAAGATCCTGAGGAGCCCGTTGCCCCATGCGCGGATCCTTAAGGTCGATGCCAGCAAGGCCAGGGAATTGCCGGGCGTCGTCGACGTCCTGACCCGGGACGAGCTGGCCGGCCTCAACTACAACTACGGCGCCACCTACAAGGACCAGGCGGTGGTGGCGGTGGACAAGGTGCGATACGTCGGCGATCCGGTGGCAGCGGTGCTGTCCGCGGACGAGCTGGTGGCCGAGGAGGCGCTGGCGCTCATCGACGTGGAGTACGAGGAACTGCCCTTCGTGGACAACGTGGACGCCGCCCTGGCACCGGGCGCTCCGCAGGTGCATGAGGGCGACGTTCCCAAGGCCGAGTTGCGGGGCTCCAAGTACGGCGCGCCGGACCGGTTCAAGGGCACCAACGTGTGCTATCACTTCGGCTACTCGCGGGGAGACGTCGAGGACGGCTTCGCACAGTCCGACCACGTCTTCGAGGATGTTTTCCGCTTCAACCGGGTGCAGCACTACTCGCTGGAGCCCCACATCTGCCTCGCCCACTACGACGGCGAACGCCTGACGGTGTGGAGTTCGTGCCAGGATCCGTTCACCCTGCGGGGACACCTGGCCGGGATCTTCAAGCTGCAGCTCAACCGGGTGCGCGTGGTGGTGCCCTATGTCGGCGGCGGCTACGGCGGCAAGCTCTACGTCAAGGCCGATCCCATCGCCGCGGCGCTAGCGGTGCGGAACCGTCGCCCGGTCAAGCTCGCCATGAGCGTCAGCGAGAGCTTCAAGACCGTGACGCGCCATCCCGCGCGCATCCGCATCAAGACCGGAGTCAGCAAGAAGGGCGCGATGGTGGCCCGGGAGCTGGAAGTCTACATGGATACCGGCGCCTACGCCGACGCCGGACCCCGGGTGACCCAGAAGGCCGGCTACCGGGCGGTGGGTCCCTACCGCGTCGCCAACGTAAAGATCGATGCCCACGGCGTCTACAGCAACACCGTGCCGGCGGGGGCCTTCCGCGGCTTCGGCGCGGTGCAGGTGGCCTGGGCCTACGAGTCGCAGATGGACATGATCGCCAAACGGCTCGGCATGGACCCGCTCGACTTCCGGCTCAAGAACCTGCTGGAGAAGGGCGAGCCCTACACCCCCGGCGACACCCCGGTGGACTGCGACCTGAAGCAGGGATTGCGCAAGGTGGCCCGGGCGCTGGACTGGAAGAAGGCTTCCCGGCCCAACGTGGGCAAGGGCCTGAGCGTTTGCCTGAAGGACGCCGGGGGCACCTACAAGGTGGCCGGCGCCACCGTGAAGATGTCGTCGGACGGCAGCGCCGTGCTGCTCACGGGCACCGTGGAGGTGGGCCAGGGTTCCCGCACGGCCTTGAGCCAGGTGGTGGCGGAAGAGTTGGGCATCGCGCTCGAGCAGGTGTCCGTGGCCCAGTTGGATACGGACGTCACCCCCTTCGACGTGTCCACCAGCGCCAGCAGCTCCATGACGGTCATGGGCCTCGCGACCCAGCGGGCCGCCCAGGACGTAAAGAAGCAGTTGCTCAAGGCCGCGGCCAGGGTCATGAAGGAGAAGGCCGGCGACCTCACGCTCAAGGGCGGTCGGGTGCGCGCCGGCAAGGGCCGCGGGCTGGCCTACAGCGACGTCATTTCCGAATACTTCGGCAGCTCCGCCACCGAGATCGTCGGCCGCGGGCTGTACCAGGACAAGAAGAGCAAGACCGCGGTGCTGGGTTCTCCCACCACTTTCTGGGAGGTGGGCTGGGGCGGCGTCGAGCTGGAAGTGGACCCGGATACCGGCGTCATCCGCATACTCAAGTACGTGTCCATGGCCGACGTGGGACGGGCCATCAACCCGCTGCAGGCCGAGGGGCAGGACGAGGGCGGGGTGGTGTTCGGCCTGGGACACACGCTGCTGGAAGAGATGGTGTACGAGGACGGCCAGCTTCTGAACCCGAACCTCGTGGACTACCGCGTGCCGGGGTTCCACGATTTGCCGGAGAACTTCATCTCGGAGCTGGTGGAAAGCGGCAACGGCCCCGGCCCCTTCGGTGCCAAGGGCATGGGCGAGGGGGGTGTGCTGCCGGCCGCGTCCGCCATTGCCGCGGCAGTGGACGATGCCGTCGGCGTCCGCATCTGCGACCTGCCGCTGACGCCCCCCAAGGTATGGAAGCGCCTGCAGGAGCACGACAGCGCCGGCTAGTGGCCGGTACTCCCGAAAGGAGCTCAACATGTCAGACCCCACCCGTTTCCGCGCCATGGTCGTCAGCGAGAACGAGGACAAGACCTTTTCCCGCGTCATCACCGAACGGTCGGCGGACGACCTGCCGGAAGGCGACCTGCTGGTCTCGGTGGCTTATTCCTCTCTCAACTACAAGGACGCGCTGTCGGCCTCCGGCAACAAGGGCGTCACCCGCAACTTCCCCCACACCCCCGGCATCGACGCCGCGGGCACGGTGGCGGAGAGCGGGGTGGGCGGTTTCGCCAAGGGCGACGAGGTGGTGCTGACCGGCTTCGACCTGGGCGCCAACACCGACGGCGGCTTTGCCGAGTACGTGCGGGTGCCGGCCGCCTGGGCGGTGAAGCGCCCGGACGGCTTGAGCCTCAAGGAGAGCATGGTCTACGGCACCGCGGGATTCACCGCGGCGCTCTCGGTGCTGCGGCTCCAGGAGGGCGGAGTCACGCCGGAATCGGGCGACGTGCTGGTGACCGGCGCCACCGGCGGTGTCGGCTGCCTGGCCGTGGCCATCCTGGCCCAGGCCGGCTACCGGGTGGTGGCGTCCACCGGCAAGGAGTCGGAGAAGGACTTCCTCACGGGTCTGGGCGCGGCCGACGTGATCTCGCGGGAGGACGCGGACGATCAGTCCGGACGGCCCCTGCTCAGGGGCCTGTGGGCCGGCGTCGTGGATACCGTCGGCGGCAACATCCTCGCCACCGCCATCAAGGCCTCCAAGTACGGCGGTGTGGTCACCTGCTGCGGCAACGTCGCCTCGGTGGAGCTCAACACCACGGTCTTCCCCTTCATCCTGCGGGACGTGCGCCTCGTCGGCGTGGCCACGCCGGACTGCCCCGCGGACATCCGCGCTACCCTGTGGCAGAAAATGGCCATGGAGTGGAAGCTGCCCAACCTGGACGCCGTCACCATCGACTGCTCGCTCGGCGAGCTTGACGGCCACATAGAGAGCATCCTCAAGGGCGGGATCCGTGGCCGCGTGGTGGTGGACCTGTCGCGCTGACGGACACTCACGCACCGTTTCCCGGGAGATCGCCATGGCATCGTGGATGGTCGGCATCGATACCGGAGGCTCCTTCACCGATCTGATCGCGTTCGATCCCGACACCGGCGAGCGTCGGATCGCCAAGGTGCCGTCGAGGCCGGATGACCCGTCGGCCGCGGTGATGGATGCCCTGGACGAGCTGTTCCAGTCCGGGGTGGACCCGGGCGGGATCGAGTTCCTGGTCCACGGCACCACGGTGGCCACCAACGCCATTCTGGAAGGCAGAGGCGCGCGCACCGGGCTGCTGATCACCCGCGGTTTCCGGGCGGTCTATGAAGGGCGCGGCTGGTCCCAGCCGGCGCCGGAGGACCTGGCGGACCCCTACTACGTCAAGCCCACGCTGCTGGCGCCCCAGTCGCTCACCGAAGAGATCACCGAACGCCTCGACTATCTCGGCAACGTGCAGACGCCGCTCGACGAGGACGACGTGCGGCGGGCGGTCGCAAGCCTCAAGGAGAAGGAAGTCGAGGCGGTGGCCGTCAACTTCCTCTTCAGCTTCCGGAACTCCGATCACGAGGAGAGGACCGCGGCCATCATCGCCGAGATGGCGCCGGAATGGCGCGTGTCGGTGTCGTCGCGCATTCTGCCCACCATCCGCGAGTATCCGCGTCTCTCCACCACCGTCATCGACGCCTTCGTGGGCAGGTCCATGGAAACCTACCTGCTGCGGCTCGTGGACCGGCTGCGGGCCGCCGGCATCGAGACGCCGCAGATCTTCCTCATGCAGTCCAACGGCGGGCTGATGCGCATGAACGTCGGCGCCCGCTATCCCAACCAGACGCTGCTCTCCGGCCCGGCGGCCGGAGTGGTGTCCGGCATCGAGCTGGCCGCGCTCCTGGGACGCAGGAATCTCGTCACCTTCGACATGGGCGGCACGTCCACCGACATCAGCGTGATCCGGGATGGGCGGTCCGAGGAGACCACCGCGGGCCGGATTGCGGGACAGGATCTGGCGACCCCCATGCTGGCCGTCCACACCCTGGGCGCAGGCGGCGGCACCATCGCCTGGATCGGCAAGGACGGCCTCATGAAGGTCGGGCCCCGTAGCGCGGGCGCCGACCCGGGACCGGCCTGTTACGGCAGGGGCGGCGCGCTGCCGACGGTCACCGACGCCAACCTGCTGCTGGGCGCCCTCGGTGACAGCAGCGCGCTGGGCGGGCGGCTGCGGCTGGATCGGTCCGGGGCGGAGGCCGCGGTTCGTACAGGGCTGGCCGAACCCCTCGGTCTCGACGTGATGGAGGCCGCCGCCGGGGTTCTCAAGATCGTCAACAACAACATGGCGGTGGAGCTCAGGCTTGCGCTGCAATACCGCGGCGTCGACCCGCGCGACTTCGTGCTGGTGGCCTTCGGCGGCGCCGGCCCGCTTCACGCCGGCGTGCTGGCGGAGGAGCTCCAGATACCCGCGGTGCTGGTGCCGCCGAACCCCGGACTCAACAGCGCCCTGGGGCTCCTCCAGACCCAGGTGCGTCATCTCTACCTGCTGTCCGATCTCGGCCTGGTGAGCGGCTACGATCCCGCGCGCATGAACCAGCGTTTCGATGAACTGCGGCGCCGGGCCGAGGAGGACATCCGGGAAGAGCACTTCGATCTCTCCGAGGCGGTTTTCCGGCATCAGGTCGACATGCGCTACCTGCACCAGGGTTACGAGCTTTCCGTGGACTGCCCGGACCGGGAGATCTTGGAGACGGACAGGGCCGGGCTCAAGGCGGCCTTCGACGAGCTGCACGGCAAGGTGTACGGCCTGAGCGCCAAGGACGAGGACGCCGAGATCGTGACGTTCCGGCTGCTGGCGGAGATCGCGGTGCCGCGGCTCGCGCCGCCGCCCCTGGAAACCGGGGATCCGGGCGTCGAGCACGCCGAGATCGGCCGCCGGCCGCTCTTCGACCTGGAGCGCGGAGAATTCGTGGAAGCCGTGGTCCTCGACCGTGGCCGGTTGCTGGCCGGCAACCGGATCGACGGCCCCGCCGTGATCGAGCAGTTGGACGCGACTACGGTGCTGTCCGAGTCGCAGCATGCCAACGTCGATACGTTCGGGAACATCGTGATCGAGAGGGACCCATGAATCTCGCCGAGGGGAGAACGCCATGAGCCTTGACCCGATCACCAGCGAAGTGGTGTTGAGCCGGCTGCGGGAGATCACCGCGTCCATGGCCCACGCGCTGTTCCACAGCGGCTATTCGCCGATCCTGCGCGAGTCGCAGGACGGCACCGCCGGGCTGACCGACGGCAACGGGCGCGTGATCATGGTGGGCGGGGGCCTGCAATATCATTCCCTGCTGTATTCGCAGTCGGTGGCCGGCGTCCTGGAACGCTACCCGGCGGAAGAGATGAGCGAGGGCGATTCGTTCGTTTCCAACGACCCCTACAAGGCGGGAAACAGCCACGTGCCCGACATGGTGGTGGCGACGCCGGCCTTTGACGACGGCAAGGTGGTGGCGTTCGGGGTCAGCGTAGCCCACAAGGCGGACGTTGGCGGCCTGGTGCCGGGGTCGAGCGGCGCGGCGTCACGGGAGATCTTCCACGACGGGATCCTGCTGCCGCCGGTGCGCTTCACCACGGCCCGGGGCGTGCTGCCCGAGGTGGAGGCGATCCTTCGCAACAACAGCCGCATTCCGGACGTGGTGCTCGGCGACCTGCGCGGACAGGTGGGGGCGACGAAACTCGGGGCGATCCGGTTCCAGGAGCTGCTGCAGGAGTATGGGGCGGACACCCTGCTGGGCACCATCGACGAGTTGATGACGCGGACCACAGCCCGGGTGCGGGCCGAAATCGCCTCTTGGCCGGACGGGGAGCACGAGGCGGAAGGCTTCCTCGACCACGACGGCGTGGACCGCTCGAAGCCGGTGCGCATCCATGTCCGGGCCGTCAAGGCAGGGGACCGGTTGACCCTCGATTTCTCCGGCAGCGACCCCCAGGCCCCCGGACCGGTGAACACGACGCGGGTCACGGCCCGTGCGGTGTCGACCCAGGCGGTGCTGGCGGCATCGGATCCGAGCATCCCGATGAACGCGGGCGCGTTCGAGGCCATCGAGTTCAACCTGCCGCCCGGACGCGTGATGAGCCCGGAGTTTCCGGCGACCGTCAACCACTACTTCCCGACCTCGCACCTGGTCTACAACTGCGTCCTCGCCGCCATCGGAAAGTTCAACCCGAACCGGGCGGTGGCCCCCTCCGGCCTCGGCACCGGCGCCATCGCCGTCGGCTACAAGCAGAGCCGCTCGGCGGGCCGTCCCACCGTCCAGTACGAGATCATGATCACCTCGCTGGGCGGCACCAGCGACCACGACGGCGCGGCCATCGTCATGCCGGTTAACCACTTCGCCCCCGGCACGCCGGTGGAGATCCTCGAGACCGAGTATCCCGTCGCCGTACGCCGATACGATATCTGGCAGGACTCGGCCGGCGCCGGGCGCTGGCGCGGCGGCACGGGTTTCATCCGCGAGTACGAGTTCCTCACCGATTGCACCCTCACGGTCCGCTCGGCCAACCACCAGCAGGCCTCATGGGGCCTCAACGGCGGCGGAAGCCCACCCAACTCCAGGACCACCATCCAGAACCCCGACGAAGACCCGTCCGAAGTCGACATGCTGGAAACTCGACCCCTCAAGGCCGGCGCCCGGCTCGCCATCTTCCGTAGCGGCGGAGGCGGCTACGGCGATCCCAGGGAACGCCCCGCCGAGTTGGTGCGGCAGGACGTCGAGGATGGGTACGTATCGCGGGAACAGGCCCGGGAGGCGTACGGGCTTGGTGACGGAGAGGGGTGACGCAAGCGGGACACGGCGGCTTTGACCTTCTCCTGCAGGGGTCCTAAACTAGCGCCAATACCCCTTGCGGTTTCGACCGCAGGGTGCGGGGCCTCTTCGGAGGCCCTTGCTTTTTCAGCAGGCCTGCATGCGCACCATCGTCTATGCCAGTTGCCGGATCCAATTCCCGGCACAAACATCCGCAGACCCTCCCCGGTGGTAGCTGGTGGCGCAGTTCAGTGAGGAGATGGTGAGGGGCGCCCCGAGACCCCCCGGAAACTTCACCCATCCAGCTTGAACAGCCGCTCGGCGTTGCCGTGGCGGATGAGCTCCTTGGTCTCTTCCGAGATGTTCTTGTTGACGGACAGGAGCTGGACGTCCCGGAACTTCATGCTGCCGCCGGGATCGTCGTGGGGGTAGTCGGTGGCGAAGAGGAAGCGCTCGGGGCCGAGGAACTCGATGGCTTCGGGCAGGGCGGCTTCTTCGGTTTCGATGGTGAAGTAGAAGTTGTTGCGGAAGTAGTGGCTCGCCGGTTTCTTGTTCTTCTCCAGGAAGACCTCGGCGCCGTAGAAGGCCCGGTGGCGGCGCAGCTTGGCCTTGACCCCGCGCATGACGTCCGCATCGGCGTCCCCGTCGTAGTCCACCGGAGGGCCGTTGAAAGCGGCGTCCAGCCGTTCCACCAGCGGCTTGATGAAGCCTGTGCCGGCCTCGGTGAAGATGAACTGGAGGCCGGGGAAGTCGTCCAGCAGGCCGCTGGTCACCAGCGACACCAGGCTCACCTGTCCCTCCTGCGGCGCGAACAGGTAGAGGCCGTCCTTTTGGAAGTTGGGCAGGTTGCTGATGCGGTGGCCGTGCTGGATGTTGTGGAGGAAGATGGGCATTTCCATCTCCTCGGCCCGGGCGAAGAAGGGCCACAGCTCCTTGTGGCTGCCGAGGCTATCGCCGTAGGGGTGATCCTGCACCGGGTAGACCTTGTCCAGCACCACCGCGCGGAACCCCTCCTTCTGCGCCCATTCCATCTCGCGGATGGCCGCGGGCACGTCCTGGAGCTGGACGATGGGCACGCCGATGAGGCAGTCGTGCCGCTCCATCATGCGCAGGTTGGACAGGTTGTAGGAGCGGGCGATGGCCGACGCCAGCGCCGGCTCGATCATGTAGGTCCACCAGCCGGAGAACTGCGGCAGCACGAACTGACGGTCCACCCCAAGCACGGGCATCTCGTCGAGCCGCACCTGCAGGTCCACCAGCCCTTTCATGCTGGCGCCGGAACCCGGCGGTCCCAGCGGCGTCACGCCCGGCACCTCGGGCGGTCCGCCCGGAAAGTCGATGTCGGCGAGCAGTCCGTCGTCGCTGTACCGTGGGATCGGCGCCTTGTCCCGGAACTCCTCGGGCATGTCGTCGAAGGCGTCGTTGGGCATGATATGGGTGTCGCAGTCGATGATCACTGTGGATTCCTCCTGATCAATGAGTAGCTATTAGCGCCGTTGCGCGGCGTTGGCAAGTTTGCCGACCCCACGCGCGGAAGAGCCCACGGGTTCGCCGACGCGACCATAATTTGATCCCGCCGTTACCTGTCCTTAACGATCGCATGCCAGGCTTCCCTCAGGCATGAGAGTCGCGGTCGCCACCGACGCTTGGGAACCACAGGTCAACGGCGTGGTGCGCACGCTGCAGCAGACGGGAGCGCACTTGGCGGAGCTGGGACACGAACCGCTCTTCGTAACGCCGTCGGACTTCACCACCGTCCCCTGCCCCACCTACCCGTCGATCCGGCTGGCGCTCTTTCCAAGCAAGGGAGTCGGACGAATCCTGCGGGATTTCGAGCCCGACTCTGTCCACATCGCCACCGAGGGACCCATCGGCCACGCCGTCCGCTCCTTCTGCCGTGGCGCCGGCATCCCCTTCACCACCTCGTTCCACACCCTGTTTCCCGAGTACCTTCGCGCGCGGGTTCCGTTTCCGGTGACTTGGTCGTACGCCTATCTCCGACGGTATCACGGCCGCGCCGCCCGCACCTTCGTGGCCACCCGCTCCCTGGCCGAGCACCTCCGGGGGCGTGGCTTCGACAACCTCGCCATCTGGGCCCGCGGCGTCGACACGGAGATGTTCAAGCCGGGCCCCAAGTCGTTCCTGCCGGGCCCGAGGCCGCTATCCATGTACATGGGGCGCGTGGCCGTGGAAAAGAACATCGCGGCGTTTCTCGATCTCGACCTGCCCGGGACCAAGTACGTGGTGGGCGACGGGCCCGACCTGAACGGCCTGCGTTCCAGGTACCCGGAGGTCCGGTTCACGGGACAGAAACTCGGCGACGAGCTCGCGGCCCACGTGGCCGCCGCCGACGTGTTCGTTTTCCCGAGCCTGACGGATACCTTCGGGCTGGTCATGCTCGAAGCCATGGCCTGCGGCGTGCCCGTGGCCGCCTTTCCCGTCACCGGACCGTTGGACGTGGTCCGGAACGGGAAGACCGGCGTGCTGGACCGCGACCTGCGCACCGCGGTGCTCGGCGCCCTGGAGCTGGATCCCGGCGACTGCGTCGCGTACGCCGGGCAACACACATGGCTGGAGTGGACGAAACGGTTCGTTGCGCTGCTGGTGCCGGTTTAACGACAACGCTGGCCCGCCCGCTGATTCGGTGCGGCAACAACTACCCCGTACGAAACGTCTCCTCGGAAACGAAACGTCACCTCAGGAATCGTCACCCCGCAACGTATGGACCGTCTCCAGCACCGCGTTGCGATGGTGGCGACCGCCGTTATGGGCGATCAACGGTACCGGTTCCAGCGCCGTTCCCGGGTCGCCTTGCCCGATCCGTTGCGTGTCCTGCCAGTGCAACAACTCCAGGCTCCCGTCGTCATGCTCCACCAGCGCGCTGTTGCTCTCCACCCAGTCCCCGCAGTTGCAGTAGGTGATGCCGTTCAATGGAATGATCTGGGGCCGGTGGATGTGTCCGCAGATGACCCCGTCCACTCCCAGGCGGGCCGCCTCGAACGACACCGCCGCCTCGAAGTTGCTGATGTAGCGCATGGCGTTCTTGACCTTGTGCTTGATGGCGCCGGCCAGGGACCAGTACGGGAGACCGAGCTTGCGGCGGACCAGGTTGAGCCGGGTGTTGATGCCCAGCAGCAGGTCGTAGGCGTGGCTGCCCAACAGCGCGATGGCCCTGGACGAACGCACCACGCTGTCGAACTGGTCCCCGTGGATCACGAGAAAACGCTTGCCGTCGGCCTTGCGGTGGACGATGCGGTCCGCGATGCGGATGTTGCCGAAGGCCATGCCGTTGTAGTCCCGCAGCATCTCGTCATGGTTGCCCGGCACGTAGATCACCTTGGTGCCGTATTTGGCCTTGCCGAGGATCGTTCGCAGAATGTTATTGTGGTCCTGGGGCCAGAAGGGCCGCTCTCGCACGGACCAGATGTCGATGATGTCACCGACCAGATAGAGAAACTCGCATTCCACCGAACGGAGGAAGGCCAGCAGGGATGTGCCGCTGCATCCGCGAAATCCCAGGTGGATGTCGGATAGCCACACCGTGCGGTAGAATTGCGCAGCCGTTCCATTCTGATTCGACACGTTGCCACCTCCATTTGCGAGCATGGACAAAGCTCGGAGATCCGTGTCGTTCGCCCCGGATTCTCCTTGGCAAGGGTATCGTGTCAGTGTGTCGTTACGATGATGGGGTTGCGTCGGAGCCGGGAAGTGTTTGTTGACGTTCTGTTATGCAACGAAGCGGACCAACGCGCCCGGACGCAGTGTCAGGTCGCCGGGCCCGCGCAGGCGGCGGCTCCGATTCCGGCGACTCGTCCCCCCGCGGAACCGCGTGTCTGGACGCACCAGACCTTGCGTCCGGAGGCGTCGACACGTATGCCGAAGCCAGGCATGTGGCGGTTTCAGACCACGGTATCGCCGGATTCGGCCGACAGTGCGTCAACGGCGCGAAAAACATGACAAAATAGGACTACGGTCATCCCATGTGCGGCCGGTACACGCAGACGAGGAAGCTTCACGACCTCGTAGACCGCTTCGGCATCGACGAGCCGGACTTCGATCCGGCGCCCCGGTATAACCTTGCTCCCAGCCAGGACGCGCCGGTGGTGGGAGTGAACCCCAAAACCCCGGAGACGCGGTCCCTGCGGCTGATGCACTGGGGCCTCGTTCCCTATCACGCCAAGGACGCCGCCAAGCCCATCATCAACGCCCGAGCGGAAACCCTGGCCCAACGGCCAGCGTTCCGGAACCTGCTACCGAGGCGCCGCTGTCTGGTGGCGGCCGACGGCTTCTACGAGTGGCGCAAGGAAGGCCGCGTCCGAACCCCCATGCGCTTCACCCTCAGAAGCGGAGAGCCGTTCGCCTTCGCCGGCCTTTGGGACCGATGGCTCCGGCCCGACGGAACCCCGCTTTACTCGTTCACCATCGTCACCACGAGCCCCAACAGCCTCGTTGAGCCGGTGCACAACAGGATGCCCGTCATCCTGCGCCCGGAGGATGAGGCCAAGTGGCTCGATCCCGCCATCACCGACTCGGCGGCGCTGTCACCACTGCTCAAACCCTACCCTGCCGAAATGATGGACGGGTACTGCGTCTCGCGGGCCGTCAACTCGCCCGTGAACGACTCGCCCGAGTGCATCGCGCCGGACGAAGCACCGCTTACCTTGCTACGTAAACCGAGCTTGAAGACTGATCCATAAAGATATATTTTCTATACCGGAGGAGGTAGCCATATATGAGAGCGAAGAAATTTGATGCCGACTTCGACGCCGGCAAGGACATAACCGCCGCTCTCGATTTGCCTGCCGCACGTCGTCCGGCTCGAAAACAACGACGGGTCAACGTGGATTTCCCGGTCTGGATGGTCGAATCCCTGGACCGGGAGGCCAGTAGGCTCGGAGTCACTCGCCAATCGATCATCAAGCTCTGGTTGGCGGAGCGGCTGGAGCGGTCGGCCGCGAACGGCTGAAATGGCTGCCCTGATCCGCCACTGGGTCCCGGCCCCGGACCCCGGGTCAGGCCCGGGGAAACTTGATATGGGGAAAAGAGGCTACTTCGCCGCGCAGACCATGATCTCCACCTGGGTGCCCGGGGTGAGCGCCACGCCGATGGCGGCCCGGGCCGGAAGATTGTCCTTGTCGATCCAGGCCATCCAGGCCTCGTTCATCTCGTCCTTGGCGTCGATGTCGGCGAGATAGACGGTGGACGTGAGGATGCGGGACTTGTTGGTGCCGGCGAGGGCCAGGATCTCGTCGATTTTGGCTAACACCTGCTCGGTCTGACCCTTCGTGGACAGGGACTTGTCGTCGGCCACCAGGCCGGACAGGTATACCAGGTCGCCGTGCACCACGGCGCGACTGTTCCAGACTTGCGGTTTGATGTGTTCGATGCTCATCGGAAGACAGCCTCCTTGTGAAGAATTTCCAGGACGCTATGTGTTCGCGCTCGCGATGTCAACGCAGAATGCACGGTCCTATTTCACGTCACCTCCTCTAATCATCAGTGCGGGCCAGGTTAAATTGCCTTCGAGGCGAATATCTGTCATGATCCCCATATGATTCACCGTTGTCGCATAAGCAACTTCCAATCCATCCGCGAAGAAGTGCAGCTTGATTTCCGTATTCCCCGCACCTGCCCCAACCTGCCGCGTTTCCGGCAAGCCCATTCGGGGAATGGCGTTCGCCTTCCCGGCGTGATCGCCTTCGTAGGGCCCAACGGCTCCGGTAAGACGACATTGCTGCGGGCCATAACCGAGTCCATCGAGTTTGCACATCGTTCGTTCGATCTGGGTGCGTCCCAAAACATCCCTTACTTCCTCCCGTTTCTTTCTTCGGAGGCGAAGGCCGCTCCAACACGGATTGAAATGGACTTCGATGCAGCGTGGTTTTCCGCGGATTCCGGTGAACCGTCCCTCTGCCGGTATACCCTGGAACTAGAGCGAAACGGTTCCGACCTCAACTCTGTGAGGGTTTACGCCGAAACGCTCCACACGTTCCCCAACGGGCGCCCTCGGCGAATGATGGAGCGGCGTGGCGACGGCCCGGTCTACGTTGCCAGCGGCCTCGGAATACGGCGCGGTGACGACCGCCTCTCGTCCGTGCCTGCCAATGCGTCGGTAATCTCGACTCTCGCGCGTCTGGGGTTGGCTCCGTTCCCTTTGATTGCCGAGGATCTCGGGAACGTTCAAAGGAATCTCATTGGTTCATCACCTTGGCGACCTGATACCGAAACAGTGACGCGTTTCTACGGGGACCGCCCCGCGTTGCTGGACAAGCTGTCCGATCGGTTGCAGCGTTTCGATCTCGGGATCCAGGCCTTGAGGATCGCCGTGTTGCCTGACGGCCAGCGGATACTGCTTTGCGATCATCATGGGTTGGACGTGCCCGTCGTCATTTCCCAGGAATCCACAGGTACCCGTCATCTCGTGCATGTGTTCCCCCAGCTCGACTTTGCGCTCCAAACCGGTCACGTCGCGATCATGGACGCCCTGGATTCCGAGTTTCATACGGAGTTGGTCGCTGAAGTCTTGCGGTGGTTTCAACGTCCCGAGACCAATCCCCACGGCGCTCAGTTGATCTGCTCCCTACACAACCAGTCCGTCCTCGAAGAGCTTGAAAAGGAGGAACTCTTCATCGTCGAAAAGGGCCAGGATGGCGCCACCCGGGCGTACGGTGCGAAGCAGGTGCACGGCCTCCGCCGGACGGAAGACCTCCACAAGCGATATCGTAGTGGCGTTCTGGGTGGACTTCCCACGTTCGGTTGACGCATGCCGCGCCCTCCGTCCATTCCCTCCCGCAAGCGCATCTTCGTTGGGACCGAGGGCGAGAGCGAACGGGCATTCGCCGCTTGGTTGCAGCAGTTGTGCAATCAACTAAAACAGCCCGTGCACCTCGATATCTCCCTCGGCAGCGGCGGGGACTGCCTTCAGATAGTGGAAGATGCAATCGTCCGCTATCGAGAACGTTCGAAGCGACATGGCCGGTTTGCCGATGGTTGTGTGCTGCTCGACGCCGACCGCTTGCGTCGAGACCAGCGGCATGGTCGCGATCCCGAACCCGTCGCGTGTAGCGCAGGCCTACGCCTTGTTTTCCTCAAACCAAGAATCGAAGGGCTGTTGGTCCGTCTTCATCCCCGCTGCGAGAACCGTCAGTTATCGGCCCGTAGTGTCGACGTAGAACTTCGCAGGCTATGGCCGGAGTATCGGAAACCTGCCTCGTCCCGCGCTTTGGCAGAGCGGTTCGGTCTGGATGATCTGCGGCGCGTTTGCCGTCGCGACGAGGGCTTGGCGGCGGTGCTGAAAGTGCTCGGTTTGGCATGACCCCGGAAGCCTTGGGGACGGGTGTTTGACTCGCACTCGTCGGCCACCCGGCCGTTGTACTGAATCACTGTTTGTTGTCACCGTGTTGGGCTCCGTCCCTCTTCCCACGGCGGCGGAACAGCGACGCCGCGGCGGCCAGGCCGCACAGCACCGCGGCGGTCATGAAGACAAGCTGGAAGGCGGTCACGAAGGCGGCCACCTCTCCCAGGTCCACGTGGGCGACGCGCCAGCGTTCGAACATCAGGCTGGCGCCGGTGACGCCGAAGACGATGCCGGCGGTGCGCATCATCTGGTTGACGCTGCCGGCGACGCCCTGGTGCTCGCGTGGGATGGCGCCCATGACGAAGCTCATGTTGGGGACCTGGAAGGTGCCCAGGCCGAGTCCCACCAGGGCCAGGGACATGGCCGCGGTGGGGTAGTCGGAGCTTGCGTCCAGGCCGCTAGCCAGCCACAGGCCCACGGCCTGGACGGCCAACCCCGCGGAGCTCAGCCCGGAGGTGCCGATGCGGTCGGACAACCGGCCGGCGAAGGCGGCGGCGAAGATGGTCATCACCGCGGGCGCAAAGAGGAGCAGGCCGACCACAACCCCCCGATAGCCCAGGATGTTTACGGCATAGTAGGGGACCAGCAGGCCGATGGGAAACCGGGTGGCGTTGGCCGCCAGGGTGAGGAGGTTGGCGAGGGTGAAGGCCGGCCAGCGGAACAGGTCGAGGTTGATGACGGGCGCGGCCACCCGATTCTCGGTGACGAGGAAGACCACCAAGCTGACCGCCCCGGTCAGCGCCAGCGCGAGTACCTCCGGATCCGTCCAGCCGAGGTCGCGGCTCCGGGTCATGGCCAGCAGCAGCGCGCCGGCTGCCAGGGTGAGGGTTACGGCCCCCAGAAGGTCGAACCGCTCGCGGGAGGCCGCGCGTTCCACGGAGTGCACGCGGCGGGAGGTGAACCAGGCGATGACCAGGGCGGGAAGCGCCCGGTAGAAGTAGACGCCGCGCCAGCCGAAGGCGTCCACCAGCACGCCCCCCAACAGCGGACCCATGGCGTACCCGGTGGCCATGTTCATCTGGTAGAACCCCAGCGCCCGTCCACGCTCGTCGCCGCTGACGCTGAGCGTCACCAGCGCCGGGGCGGCGCCGAACACCAGCGCCACGCCCACCCCCTGGAGTATCCGCCCCATGAGCAGCCAGGCGAAGGTCTGGGCGGAGCCGCAGACCACGAACGCCACGGCGCTGATCAGGAGGCCGATGGTGAGGATGCGCCAGTGGCCGAAGATGTCCGCCAGCCGGCCGCAGCCCAGCAGCAGGCTGGCGTGTGTCAGCACGTAGCTCACCACCACCCACTGGATGGACAACAGGTTGATGTCGAACGCCGCGGTGATGGCCGGGAACGCGATGTTCACCGACGTGTCCGAAGACGCCAGCAAGCCGCTGAACCCTGCGATGAGCAGCGTCGGGTTAGACCAGGTCCGGGTTGGTGGTGGTGTAGAGTCGGGCAAGGAGCCCCGCTAGTTCAGCTTCCCGCCAGCCACTGTTCCAGCCGCTCGTTGTAGGCCTCGGGCCGCGTGCCGCGCATCATGTGGCCGATGCCTTCCCAGAACTCGAACACCACCTGCGGCGAGGCGATGTTCCTGAGATGGCCCAGTTCCTGGGCGAGGATGGCGCCGGGCTGCGGCGACACCGTGGCGTCCCCCACCAGGATCAGCGTCGGCACCTGGATGCGCCGCAGGCGCTCTTCGGACGCCAGCGCCCAGTCCCGGTTGTCGGTCAGGAGCCGCGTCAGGGCGTGGGGCGAGAAATGGCGGTTGCGGTAGACCTCCCAGTCCTCCTGCTCCGGCGAGAGTCCGCGCTCCCTGGCCTCGGCCCGGATTTCCTCCTCGGGCCGCGCGAGCCGCGCCAGGGCGCCGGGCAGGGCGGTGACGAAGGCGTGCTGCATGCGCCAGTAGACCGGGTCCTCCAGGAAGGCGCGGGAGATGTCTTCGGGGTGGTCCGCCGCCAGCATGGTGCCGATGTTCCCGCCCCAGGAATGGCCGGCGTAGGCCGGGCGCTCGAGCTCGAGGTTGGCGATGAGTTGGTGGACGTCTTCCGCGAAGTCGCGCAGGCGGTAGCCCGTCACGGGCTTGTCCGACTCGCCGTGGCCCCGGAGGTCCGGCGCCACCACGTGGTAACGGCCGGCGAAGTGCTCGGCCACTCCCGCCCAGCCCAGGCTGTAGTTGGTCCAGCCGTGGACCAGCAGCAGGTCCGGGTCCGCAGGGTCGCCCCACTCCCGGTAGTGCATCCGGATGCCTTGAACCTCGGTGAAGCCGCTTCTGGGGTCTTCGGCCATGATCGTCCCTCCGTGTGCAACGGACGAGGATAGTGATACACGTTTTGGGAAGTTTTGAGCAATTGGGACGGAACCAAGAGGAGAGGACATGAGCCCGACCCCAGACTCGTTCACGCTGCCGGAAGCCACCATCGAGGATATCCACGCCGCGTATGCCGCCGGCAGCCTCACGGCGCGCCAACTGACGCAGATGTACATCGACCGCATCGAGGCCTATGACCGCGGCGGCCCCCGGATCAACTCCATCATCACGGTGAACCCGGCGGCGTTGGAGGAGGCGGACCGCCTGGACGCGGCGTTCAGGAGCGCGGGGAAGACCGGGACGCTCCATGGTGTTCCGGTGGTCATCAAGGACCAGGCGGACGTCAAGGGGACGCCCACCACTCTGGGCTCCTTGCTGTTCAAGGATTACTACCCGGACCGGGACTGCCGGGTGGTGGAAAAGCTCAAGGAGGCGGGGGCCATCGTGCTGGCCAAGACCACCCTGGGGGAGCTGGGCGCGGGCGACACCCACGGCTCTCTGTTCGGCTCCACCCGCAACCCCTACGACGTGGAACGCACCGTGGGCGGCTCGTCGGGCGGTTCCGGCGCCGCCGTTTCCGCCAACTTCGGCGCCGTCGGCATCGGGCAGGAGGGGCTGGCGTCCATCCGCCGGCCTTCCACCTGGAACTGCATCGCCGGCATGCGTCCCACCGCCGGCCTGGTGAGCCGCAGCGGCGTCTACTCCGGCTGGCCGCAGGAGGCGGGGTCGCTGGGGCCCATGGCTCGCACGGTCCGGGACATGGCTACCCTGCTGGACGTGATGGTGGGCTACGACGGCGAGGACCCGATCACCTCCAGGGGCGTCGGCCACGCGCCGACGAGCTACACGGACTTCCTGGACGCCGACGGGCTGCGCGGTGCGCGGATCGGCGTCCTGCGCGAGCCCATGGGCTACAACACCGATCCCGAGGCCGATGACTTCAAGAGCATTACCGGGATATTCGACAACGCGGTCGAGGAACTGCGAGCGGCCGGCGCCGAGGTGGTGGACCCGGTGGAGTTGGCGCGATTGAACGAGCTGCTCGCCAAACGCTGCGCGGATCCCACCGCCGGGGAAAGGGCCTTCGGGATCTACATGTCCCGCAGCGCCAATCCGCCGTACCGGACGCGCGCGGACGCCATGGCGTTGCCGGACTACTCCAAGCTCACGGAGCAGGTGCAGGCGCGCCTGCGCATCACCTCCGACCCCGCGGACCACTACCAGTACCTGCTGGCCCGGGACCACCTGATGATCCACCTGCTCAAGACCATGGCCGAGCACCGTCTGGACGCCATCGTCCACAAGGCCGTGGAGCACCAGCCCACGCTCATCGCCGACGGCGTGAAGCCGCCCTTCGTCAACCACAAGGGCGCGCCGCACCTGAACACGTTCCTGGTGTATGTGCCCACGGTGACGGTGCCCGCGGGCTTCACCGCCGACCACCTGCCGGCCGGCGTCAGCTTCCTCGGACGGCCCTACGACGACGGCCGCATGATCCGGCTGGCGTACGCCTACGAGCAGGCGACGCATCACCGCCGGCCGCCGGAGAGCACGTCGTAGGAGACGGAATGACGAGTAGTGAAACGTCGATGGAAGGAGCCAGCATGCGAGAAAAGAAGAACGTGATCCAGTGGATCTATTCCTCGAAGGGCAACACCGAGCTGGAGGAGCGGTACGACAAGTGGGCCGGGTCCTACGATGAAGACCTGTACTCCGACTTCGGCTGGTTGAGCCCGCGGAAGGCCGTGGATGCTTTCGCCAAACGGGTGCCCAGGCATGGCCGCATCCTCGACGCGGGCGCCGGCACGGGCATCGTGGGGGAACTGCTCCACGAAGCGGGGTTCGAGTATCTCGTGGCCATGGACCTGTCCCAGGGAATGCTGGACGAGGCTGCCCGGAAGGACGTCTACAAGGAGTTCCACCGGATGGCGATGGGTCCGCCGCTGGACTTCCCGCCGCGCTCCTTCGACGGGGTCATCAGCGTGGGCGTCTTTACCGTGGGGCACGCGCCGGCCAGTTCGTTCGACGAGCTGGTGCGTGTCACTCGTCCGGGCGGACACATTGTCTTTTCACTGCGGCCGGACACCTACGAGCAGGATGGTTTCAGGGAGAAGCAGTCGTGGCTGGAGACCGAGGGAAAATGGCGGCTGGTGGAGGAGGGGGAGAAGTACCAGCCCATGCCCAAGGGGGAGCCCGAGGTCCATCATCAGGTTTGGGTGTACCAAGTCCTGTAACAGCGATTCGCGGCCCGGGGTGCGCGGCGGTTTGCGGCAGTGAACGACCACGGTCCGCCCCCTTTCGCGGCAGGAGAAAAGTGCGCAAATCCCTTGATGTACGAAGGTCGGCGGCGGTATAACGAAAAAAACAGGGGCTATTCGAAGGAGGTAGAACGATCATGTCCGGTCTCAATACACGCATTATCGACGGCGACGGCCACATCCTGGAGGACAACCCCGGAATCCTCGAGCACATGGACGGGCCTTACCGGGACATCGCCGCCAAGAAGGGCATCATCTTCCCGCCCATCGACCATCTTCATGACGGACGCGCGGTGGAGACGCCGCCGCTCCGGGACGGACGGGAGAAGGTGGGTCCCGACGGTTGGATGAAGTTCCTGGACGACGTGGGAATCGACTGGACCGTGATGTATCCGACCCAGGGGCTGGGCTACGGGAAGATCGTGAGCCTCGACTACGCCATCGCCGCCTGCAAGGCTTACAACGACTGGGCGTACCACACGTACCTGCAGCGCGACCCGCGCTTCAACGCCATGGGCCTGATCCCCATGCAGGACCCGGAGGAGGCGGCCAAGGAGTTGCACCGCATCGTCACCGAGCTGGGCATGATGGGCGCCATGATGCCCTCCAACGGCCTGCCGCTGCCGCTGGGCGCCAAGGCCTACTGGCCCATCTATGAAGAGGCCGACCGGCTGGGCTGCTGCCTCGCGGTGCACGGCGGCTGCCACGACCGTTTCGGGCTCGACCAGATGAACATGTACGTGCCCGTGCACGCGCTGGGCCACCCCTGGGGCATCGCCCTCAACTGTGCCAACATCCTCTACAACGGCATCTTCGAGCGCTTTCCCAACGTGCGCATCGCCTTCCTCGAAGGCGGCGTGGCCTGGCTGCTGATGCTGCTGGAACGGCTGCACGCGTCCCACGAGACGCACTTCCAGTACATCCCGGACGGCGAGTTCAGCATCGGCGAGGACCAGGACCCGGCCAAGATCATCAAGCAGCTCATCGAGGCGGATCGCTTCTACCTGGGCATCGAGGCCGAGGAGCTGACGTTGCCCTTCGCCATCAAGACCGTGGGGCACCGGCCGTTCCTGTACTCCTCGGACTTCCCCCACGAGGTCACCACCCAGAGCTGCATGCATGACCTCGGCGAGCTCATGGAGAGTGACGAGATGACCGGCGAAGACAAGGCCGCCATGCTCTATCGCAACGCGGAGCGGTTCTACAAGCCGGCAACCGCGGGCGCCCAGGTCGCGGCCAAGGCATAGCGGGTTCCGCTGGGCTTTCCCGAATCTGAAGGGGCAGGGCGTAGGTCACGCTCTGCCCCTTTTACAATGGACGCGCCAGGGACCCCTGACGTCTCGAGAAGGAGAACGACAATGGATGAATGCCGCGCCGCCGTGGTGGTATCCCACAACGAGCCGCTGGAAATACAGAAGGTGCCGATCCCGGAGCTGGAGCCGGGCGCGCTGTTGGTGCGCATCGATGCGTCCACCATCTGCGGCACCGACGTGCATCGCTGGCACGGCCCCCTGGGCGGTGGCGACACGCTGCCCATCATCACCGGGCACGAGCCGTGCGGTTACATCGAGGAGATCAACGGCGAGCGCACGGACATCCTGGGCAACCCGGTGAAGCCCGGCGACCGCATCGTGTGGAGCTACGTCGCCTGCGGCCACTGCTATTACTGCACCGTGGCGCTGCAGCCGTGCATCTGCCCCGGCCGCGCCTCCTGGGGACACAACCGCAGCGACCAGTATCCGTACCTCTTGGGCAGCGTCTCCGAGTACATGTACGTGCCGCCGCCCTGTGAGATCATCAAGGTGCCCGAAGATGTCACCTCGGCGTCCGCGGCCGCCTCGGCCTGCGCCTACCGCACGGTGATGCACGGCTTTGACCGCCTCGGCGCCATCAAGAGCCACGAGACCGTGGTGATCCAGGGCAGCGGCCCGCTGGGCAACTTCGCCACCGCGGTGGCCAAGGACCACGGCGCCAAGAAGGTGCTGGTCATCGGCGCCCCGGCCGCGCGCCTGGAAGTGAGCAAGCGCATGGGCGCGGACGCGGTGCTGAACCTCGAGGAAGTCACCGACCCCAAGGACCGCCGCCAATGGGTGAAGGACCACACCGACGGCCGCGGCGGCGACGTGGTGATCCAGGTGGCCAACAACATGGCCGTGCCCGAGGGCCTCACGCTGCTGCGCGGAGGCGGCACCTTCGTCAACATCGGCGCCGGCGGCAAGGCCGACATCGGCGTCCAGAACCTGCCCCAGGAGATGATCCTGCACACCATCCGATCCGGCGAGCCGCGCCACTGGCTGCAGGCCATCGACTTCCTCTCCTCGCGCAAGGACACCTTCCCGTTCGAGGAGATGATCTCGGCGGAGTACAGGCTGGACCAGGTGAACGAGGCGCTGCAGGCCATGGCGAAGTACGAGATCGTCAAGGGGGTCATCCAGTTCAACTAGGAGCGGCGGGGTCAGATCTTGTTTTGGCAACTGCGGAGCTAACTGGCTGATTATAGGGGGTTTCATGCGCGCGATCGTCATGGGCACCGGCCCCATCGGGGGCATCATCGGCGGACGGCTGGCCCGGGACGGACAGGACGTCACCTTCGTGGACGTTGACCGGGAGCACGTCGCCGCCATCTGCGAGCACGGGCTTCAGGTGGACGTGCCCGACGGGGCGTTCAACGTGAAGGCGAACATCGTCACTCCGGACGAGATCGAGGGCGCCTTCGACACGGCCTTCATCGCCGTCCGCTGCAACTACACCCGCGACACGCTGAAGACCGTTGTGCCGCATCTGAGGGACGGCGCGCTGGTGGTGTCGATGCAGAACGGCATCAACGTCCCGCTTCTGGAGGAGGCGGTGGGCGCGGACCGGTCCGTGGGCATGGGCATCCGAATGGGCAGCCGGCGCACGGCCCCCGGGCGGGTTCACACCACCACGCGCGGCCACCTCTACGTCGGCCATTCCCACGGCCGCACCACGCCGCGGTTGGAAGAGCTCAACGCCATGCTCGATGCCGTGATTCCCAGCGAGATCACCGACAACATCATCGGAGTGTTGTGGAGCAAACTCACCTACACCTGCTACGGTTACTACGGTTCGCTGGCGAACACGTCCATGGTGGAGAGCTGCGCCAGCCCCGAAGACCGGCTGCTGCTGGCGGATTTTCTGGGGGAGGTGGTTGCCGTGGGCACGGCAGCCGGCGCCCGGTTCATTCCCCTGGCCGAGTACGACCCGCCCGACCTTCATCCCGACAAGCCGGCGGAAGCGCGCACGGCCATCGTGAACGGCTATGCCGAGTCCTGGAGGTCCGACGACCTCAAGGGGCCGCTGCGGCAACTGCTGACGGGGAGCAAGCTCGAGGTGGCGTTCACCTTGGGTCACGTGGTCCGCGAGAGCGCCCGGCTCGGTCTGCCCACACCGCTTTGCGACAACCTGCTGCAAATGATGCTCGACCTGGAATCGGGCAAGCGCCAACTCGGCCTCCACAACTACGCCGAACTGGCGGCCTGCCGGACATAGCGGGATCGGCTGCTACCCTTAGGCAAAAGGTCGTGAGAACCAATCTCACGGCCTTTTTTGCTCGGGAACGCCTTGCAGTCCAATAAGAATACCCAGCTTACATCCGGCCGGTCGAGGATCTTGTACATGAAGCGGGCTGCCTTGGGACTGTTGCTTATCGTCTTGTTGGCGGGCGCGACCTGCTACTGGCTGACGTTCATCCGGGTCACGAACGGAGGGTTGGCCTTCGAGAACAAGCTGCTGATTCCCGAGCAGCTATTCGGCACCGTCCTGGACGGACGCCGGCAGTTTCACCTGACCGTTGACGAGGGGACACGGGAGTTCCTGCCGGGCAAGCAAACGCCGACGGCCGGCGTCAACGGCCCGTTTCTGGGGCCGACGCTGCGACTGCGTCAGGGCGAGGACGTCGATCTGATCGTCCGGAACGACCTGGACGAGATGACCACCATGCACTGGCACGGAGCGCACGTTCCCGCCCGCATGGACGGCACGCCACACCAGAAGATCCAGCCCGGGACATCGTGGACCGCCAGCTTCCAGGTCCATCAACAGGCCGCTCCGTTGTGGTACCACCCGCATCCGCACGGCGCCACGGGGCGGCATGTCTATCAGGGCGTCGCTGGCTTCATGTGGATCGACGACGAGAACAGCGAGGCGCTGGATCTGCCCAAGACCTACGGCGTTGACGACATTCCAATCGTGATCCAGGATCGGCTGTTCGGCGACGACGGTGCGTTTCGCTTTGCCATCAACCAGGGTGCCGTTTACGGCGACACCATGCTGGTCAACGGCACCTGGAGTCCGTTTGTCCAGGTCGAGTCGCGGCGAATCCGATTCAGACTGTTGAACGGCTCGAATGCGCGGATCTACTACATCGGCTTTGACGACAACCGTGTTTTTCACCAGATCGCCACGGACGGCGGCTTCCTTGAGAGACCCCTCCGAACCGACCGCGTGGTCCTCGCTCCTGGCGAGCGGGCCGAGATCCTGGTGGACTTCAGTGATGGCGCCGAGGCGGTGTTGAAGAGCTACCCGGAAGCCGGGTTGCTGGAGACGATGGAGGCATTCTTCGGGGGGATCGGCAACGGGCACCTGGAGTTGTTGAAGATCGTTCCCCGGCCGGCAAAGCGCGCATCCCACGCTCTGCCGGAACGCCTCAACACCATTACCCGCATCGATGCCTCACAAGCCGCGAAAACCCGACCGATGGTTTTGGGAGGGCCGATACAGGGCGCACAGGGTGGACGGTTTGCTGGAGGCGGACCGGGTCCGGGGCCGCCGATCAACGGCAAGATCATGGACATGGGGAGAATTGATGAGGTGGTGCGGCTGGGAGACATAGAGATCTGGGAAGTGGACAATCGCGGGGGGCAGGCTCACCCTTTCCACATCCACTTGGTGCAGTTCCAGATTCTCGACCGCAACGGCCAACCGCCCAGCGGCGCCGAGCTCGGCTGGAAGGACACGGTCCTGGTGCCTGCCGGTGACATCGTCCGGATCATCATGCCCTTCGATCGATATGCCGATCCGGAAGTGCCGTACATGTACCACTGCCACATCATGGAACATGAAGATAACGGGATGATGGGACAGTTCCTGGTAGTGGAAGACCCGGAGCGACTCGCCAGCCGTACGAGAAATCTGCAGCACCGGTAGTGCGAGGATACCCTCGGCCTCGTGACTATATTGAGCTTCACGAGTTGGACAAATTTAACTTATAAAGTCATAATATCCGGATGCAGTACCCCAGGTTGCTCGCTGACCGGCTGATCCGGCTCGCGGCACACTTTCCGGCGGTGGTGGTCACCGGTGCGCGTCAGGCGGGCAAGACGACCCTGATGCGCGCCACCTTCCCGGATCATCACTACGTTTCCCTGGACCTCCCCACCACGGCCGACCAGGCCGAACGCAATCCGGACCTGTTCCTGCACCACCATCGGGCGCCGGTGCTCATCGACGAGGTGCAGTACGCGCCCGGCCTGTTCCGCCACCTGAAAGCGGCGATCGATGACCGTCGTCCTGACATGGGCCGCTACATCCTCACCGGGAGCCAGAACTTCACGCTCATGAAAGGGATCTCGGACAGTCTTGCGGGCCGTTGCGGGATCGTGGAGTTGGAAAACCTGGCGCTGCACGAGATCGACGCCGTGACTCCTCCCGGCGACGACGCGGCCAGCCTCGCCGGCCTGATGGCCCGGGGGCAGTTCCCCGAGTTGTGGCGCGAGCCGGAGCTGCGGGCGGCGGATTTCTTCGCTTCGTACCTCGCCACCTACCTCGAGCGCGACGTGCGCCAGATCCTGAACGTGGCGAGTCTCCGGGATTTCGAGCGCTTCGTTCGCTTGCTGGCGGCTCGCTCGGCGGCCATGCTCAACAAGAGCGACGTCGCACGGGACACCGGCGTGGCGGTGAAGACCATCGGCGAGTGGGTGAGCGTGCTCCAGGCGTCCGGCCAGATCGTCCTGCTGGAACCCTGGCACGTGAGCTTCGGCAAACGAGTGGTGAAGACTCCGAAGGTCTATTTCCGCGACAGCGGCCTGCTCTGCTTTCTGCTGGGGCTTGACGCCTCCACGCTGCTCACCTCGCCAGCCCTGGGCGCCGTATGGGAGACGTTCGTGTTCGCGGAGATGCGCAAGCTGAACGAGGCCGAATCCGCGCCTGTCAACTTCTGGTACTACCGCGACCAACGCGGCCAGGAAGTGGACTTCGTGCGCGACGCCGGCGGCGTCCTCGGCTTCATGGAGTGCAAGTGGAGCGAGCGGCCCACCCTGCGTGACGCGCGCGGGTTGCTGCGGGTGAGCGCCGGGCTGGCCGCGTCCAACAGTCCCTGGCGCCCCGGCCCGCACTACGTCATCGGCCGGCCCGTGTCCAGCCATTCCCTCGGTGAGGGCGTGACCGCCGTGTCGCTGCGCGACCTCCCCGCCATCGTCTCCGGGAATCCGCTCGCCTGACCGGTTGCGCTGGACATCGTTGCCTCTCCGCGCCCAAAGACGTAGTAATGGCACAGCCTGGGACGTCGGCTTCAGGCGGGATGAACGCCGCCAACGAGGAGAAACGCACATGGAATACCGCCAGTTCGCAACCACCGACTGCAAGGTGTCGCCCATAGGGCTCGGCTGTCTGAGCATGTCCGGGATGTATGGCGCCGGCGACGACACGGAGTCCATCGCCACGCTGCACCGGGCCTTCGAGCTCGGCATCAACTTCCTGGACACCTCCGCCAGCTACGGCAACGGCCACAACCACGAGCTCATCGGCAAGGCCATCAAGGGCCGGCGCGACCAGGTGGTGATCCACTCCAAGTCCGGCAGCCCGCGGTCCGCCGCCGGCACCGGCCTCGACGGCGGCAGCTCGCCCGAGTACCTCGTCCAGACCTGCGAGGAGAGCCTCCAGCGACTGGGCACCGACTACCTGGACATGTACTGCATGTCCCGCATCGACCCCGCCGTCCCGGTGGAGGAATCGGTAGGCGGTATGGCGCGCTTGGTGGAGCAAGGCAAGACCCGCTACATTGGACTCTCCGAAGCCAGCGCCGATTCCATCCGCCGCGCCCAAAAGGTCCACCCCATCGTCTCGCTCCAGATCGAATACTCACTCTGGTCCCGGGACCCCGAGCAGGGCAACATCGAGGCCTGCCGCGAGTTCGGCATGGGCCTCATGGCCTACTCGCCCTTGGGCCGCGGCTTCTTCGCCGGCGCCGTCCGCAGTCTCGACCAGCTCGCCGAACGCGACGGCCGCCGCAACCAGCCCCGCCTCCAACCGGGCAACATCGAGCGCAA
Source organism: uncultured Binatia bacterium (SeqCode) (assembly GCA_965215605.1). Lineage (GTDB taxonomy): Bacteria > Desulfobacterota > Binatia > UBA9968 > JAJDTQ01 > JAJDTQ01. Next base: position 1,860,261 of record OZ244070.1, read on the forward strand.
CCTGGAGTTACTGGCCCAAGTGGACGAGGTCGCCAGGGACAAGGGCATCACCACCACCCAGCTCGCGCTCGCATGGCTCATGGCCCAAGGTCCGGACATCATCCCCATCCCCAGCAGCAAGAGCCGCAAGCACCTGGAGGAGAACGTCAAGGCTGTCGAGGTGGAGTTGACGGACGAGGACCTGCGCCGGCTCGACGGCATCCTTCCCTACGGCGCCGCCGCCGGGAACCGGACGCGGGACATGAAGCGGGTGAACGTGTAGTACCTCGCGAAGTCGCCATTTTGGGGGAGCGCCGGTTGCCTCCACCCATTTCGCTAGCAATATCAATAGGTACGGTGCGGTGGCCACCGTGCCTCCCCACGCTTTGGAGGGGGCAGCTCTGTCAGTCCCGTTCAAGTTGGTTCGTCGACGGCTGTGCACGCACATTGGGCAGACGATCATTGATCGCGATTGCCAGATCGCACCCGAAGTTCCGCGTGTTGTCCGTGACTACCGTCCGGGCTCCCGTCGCCTCCACATAGGCAAGGGTTTCTTCGAAATCAGCGTGGTTCGACAGCGCTACGCGGTATGCCCGATCTGAAAAGATCTTCAATGGATGGTCGTGGTCTACCATGTAAGCGCTACAGGTGACCATTGTCCCCTCGACTCGCTCGTTCTTGAAACCGTCGCCCTTTGAGTAGAGCCGCACATATGAACGCTGTTGCACGGCGTGCCTGCCGTCGTCGGAATCAAGCGGAACCAGTACTCCGGGCGCGAGGCCATGCTGCTGGTATACCTGCACGCGCCGGATTAGCCGCTCGGTGGCCAGAAGGGGAACGCCCACGTTGTCTCCAAGCACCTGCAAGGTGCGTTCGATGGTTCCGGGGTGGGCGTGGATATGGACTGAACCGTGCCGTAGTCTCGCACAGACTATTTCAGACAGGCAGGCTTCCGCTTGGTCCTGCGTGTAACCTCGGACGCTACGGGGGTTACCATAAGTACTGTCAACGACCAGTTCATCGACTTGGATCACGTTGTCGAGGGGCCATCCGAAGTCGCCGGAATATCCAATCCGATGACCGTCTGGCAACTCCAGGGCAACCTGACACGATCCAAGCATGTGGTTCGATGGGACTAGATGTAACGTAAAGCCTTTTCCCAGATCATGCGCGACACCGCGTTCGACCGGGTGGAAGTTCTCTCGGTACTCCAGATCAGCATTGTACTCGGCAATGAGCAAAGCATAGGTCTCAGGGCTTAGCAGGAACTCCTGCAGCCCCTTGCTCTTGTTGAACGCACCCATGTGGTCTTCATGGACGTGTGTCTGGACACGGAAGCGGCAGCCATTAGCGAAACCGTCGCACACGACCATCTCGCCGAGGCAGACAGCGCCACTCTCCCGCACGTCAACCATCGGGTCAGGCATTTGCGACACACTCCGCAACAAAGGCGCGCAGCAGAGATTCAATGTCTTGCTTGCCGACATGCTTCATTGACACGCCAAAACCCTCGTCCCCGACCAAGGTGAAAATTTTGGGGCCTAGGCGTCCTGACGCCCCCTTTAGCCCGATTTTCTCCACGCCCGCCGCCAACATTGCATCCCTTTCTCTTTGTGGAAGCTCCGCAAGAGCTCGCTGTGCACCGCGATCAAGTATGGTGCCGATGAACACGTAACGCCGGTCGATTGCTTGCCGCATGTTGATGACTTCCTTCACGCACTCGCTGACCGGCCGTCGTGAGCGTTCGTGCAGTTGCACGACCTGTCGGACCTCTTTGCTATTCAGGCCGTTGGCGAGTATCGCTTCGGCGACCGTGCGTTGGTCGTCAGCTTTCGGAAGTCGGGTGAGTTCGGTAGCACAAGAGAACCCCACGGCATCTCGAGGGCTGCCCCAACTTATCACGTGCCGGAGGTCGTCCGGGAGGTCAAGAATACGCAGGAAACGTCTAACGCCCGTCGCGTCGATCCAGGTCTCCTTTGCACATTCGTCAAGTGAACTGCCGGCATCGCATGCCCGCTGCAGCAATGCACCGACTTCGACCGGCGAAAGTAGACGCTCCTTTCTATGTTTCCCGTAGCCGACCGACATCCGGAGACGTCCAAGTTCTAGAGGGCTCAGACCTGGGAGCATGATGGCTACTAATCTCAGAGTCCGCGGCCGGTCAGCGCCTCTTCGATGAGCATGACGGTCGCGTCTCCCTGGTTGGTGCCTTCTTCCCGGGCGACCTGCTGGATGGCACGATGCGTATCCTGTGTCACGGTAGCGACAACCTGGATGACCTTCGAGCCGGACTTCGCGCCCTCTATAACCTCTACGACAGACTTGTCGGGATTGTCTCTTCGATCCTCCTCCACCTTCTTGCGTTGGGCTCCTGACATCGATGCCATCTCCTGGGCCAAGACAAGGGCGTCGTCGGTGTTGACCGCGCCGTCGTCGTCCGTTGCCGAATCCTGCGCACGCAGTGCGGCATTGACATCAACTTGTCCTTCGTCGACCAAGTCCTTCAGTTGTTTCACCAGCCGGGGGTACTTTACGTAGTCCCGCACTTCCCGATGGGGCAGGCCTGTTGTCTTGACCACGTCCTGAACGCTTCCGTATATGTTGTAAAGGTAAAGGATTCCATCCTTGAGTTCTTTGCCCGACAGCTTGCGACGTATTAGGTTTTCGGTGATGGAGATTGTCTTGGCCTCAGCCTGCCCGACTTGGCTGTCAAGCACGGCGGCCGAGATGGTGTCTCGATTCAGCATCTTGTAAGCGAGGAAGCGCCGCTGACCTGTAAGGATCTCCCATTTCCCGGGCTGTTGTTTCGACTTGCAAACCACGATCGGTTGCAGTAGCCCTTGCGCTTCGATACTTGCGGCGAGATCCTCAACGCCGGCCCCCGGGTTCTCTGTCCGGACCTGTCCCAGACCAATTACCAAGTCGTCGAGGGGTATTTCGCGGTAATCGATGATTTTTGCCATGGCTTTAGTCTCCTTCGGTTGCATTGGAAGAGGGCGAAAGGGTGCCCTCCGCAAGTTCTAAAATCTCCATGAGTTCGCGCTTGGTGAGTCGCCCGCGCACCGTCCCCACAGATTCGATGACCTCGTCGAATAGGGCCTCCTTCCGGTCGAGCACTGTAGCTATGCGCTCTTCGACCGAGTCTCGGACCAGGAAACGGATGACATGCAGCGGCCCTTCCCGTTCGAAGCGGTGCGCTCGGTAGACTGCCTGGAACTCGACTGCAGGATTCCACCAGCGGTCGAACAGGACGGCGTGGGTCGCCTCCCCGAGGTTCAGGCCGACGCCGCCGGCACGAAGGGAAATCAATAGTGCCCGCGGTGTTTGGCCTGTCCTGAACCGGTCGATAGAAATCTGTCTCTCGGCTGCCGGCATGGATCCGATCAGAAGGTCGTGGGGTATTCCGATCCGCTGGGAAATCTGCCGCAGGGTCTGGACGAACTGCGAAAACACAATCATCCTCGCCGATTGCCCAGCGCCTTCGCAGATGGCTGTGAGGGCCTCCAGTTTCGATGAAGCACCGCTCTCGACGTCGTAGTTGCAGATCACCTTTAGTCGCGTAATGAGACCGAGCATGGCGGCGTTGGAGTCTTCCTTTTCCCCGCCGATTTGTGCCGTTCTGGCCGCCCACAGATCGTCGTAGGCGATCCTTTGTGGCGACGAGAGCTCGAGGTACAGATCCTGTACGATGACAGCCGGCAGTTCGGCCCGCACTTCACGTTTCCGCCGCCGCAGCATCATTGCCTCCAGCCTCTTGTTCAGCCGTGTTGCATCGGGATCCCGACGAATATCGGGGTCCAGGAAGGCGAGGATTGAGGCGACGTCTTCGCGGTCGTTTTCGAGCGGCGTCGCAGACAGTGCCCACGCACGTTTTCGCGGCAGCAGCCGGCAGGCGAGTGCCGTTGCGGAGTTCTTGTTCTTGATGCGTTGCGCTTCGTCCAGGATGACGAGATCGAACGTGCCTTTGGGAATCTGATCCAGTCCGTCTTGACGGATCTGTTCGTAAGAGGAGACGAGAACAGGGATCGGCAGCAGGTAGAATGCCTTCCGGCTGGCGGCCCCGCCCTGAAGCCGTCGCGTCGCCAGTGACGGTGCCCATGTAGTGAGTTCGGACATCCAGTTCAGCGTCAGCGAGGCAGGGGCCACGATCAAGGCTCGGTCGATCCCCTTTTGTCCATTGAGGAGAAGTGCAAGAGCGATTGCTGCCTGGACGGTTTTTCCCAATCCCATCTCGTCAGCGAGAAGGGCAGACGTGGACTGGTACAGGAATGCCACTCCCTCCCACTGGTACGTGTGAAGGGCGGCGGGGAGCATGAGTTGATCTTCGGCCGCGCTCCGGAGATCTTGCACGTCCAGCGTCACTCGAAGACCCACACCCACACGGCAGCTTCAGCGATATCTCGTTGGCATGTCTCGATAACCGCCCGCGAAATGTGCTGTGTCATCGAAGTTAGCCTGTGACCAGCGAACTGCAAATACATATGACTTCATTGACCATTAGCTCTCCTCGCGTCCGGAAAAGCACCACACCTGAGCGGCCGCCTTTGCGAGGTCCCTTGAGCGTTCGGCCACCGCCGTCGGAGTCCACTCGTCATGTATAGCTACATCGCGCGTCATTCCAAATGGGCTGGTCTCAAAAACGGCCTTCTTGGCGGCGAAGTTCGCGTTGAAACGGTGCCGTGCATGATTGCCGCTGTCGCCCAGCAATGTCAGATTCCCGATTCGAGCAACCCAGTCCCGGAGGTCGTATCCCACCGACGTGAAGCCGGTCCAACCGGACCAGTAGGTCTCCGACTGCGGCAAGATGTGTTCCACGGAACATCCTTCATAGTCGAATGCGCGGCCTTCACGTTCTTGCTTGCCGTTGATTCCGAACAACAGTCGTTTGGCTCGCCGGGAATCGGTCATCTGAACATCGAGGAGGCGAGAAATAAATCGTGTGTCGTCCATTATCATCAAGTCATCACATTCTTCGAGATCTGTTTTTATGTCGAGGTCAGCGACCTTGCTACTGGTCGCGATTCTCCTGGCACAATTGGCAAAACCCGGCTCTACTCTGGATGGTTCGAATTTGGCCCCGCAGAAGGAGAGGCGCATCACGAAGGAAGAAAGGTCGCTGAGGCAGTGATGCGCGGCTTTGGCTACTGCTCTCCGGTACCGATCTTCGGCTTCAATGAACTTCCGTAACAATGCAAACATTAGCGGTTGCACGACCTTATAACCACCCAATTCCTGAATGAACACAGGCAGATTACGTTTGTTTCGGGTGGTGCCGGACGCCGTGCAGAAGGCATTAAGCAGTTCCTTGCTTGGGTTTGTGGCAGTGATAGTCCGGAACAGTTCCACGGCAGCGGGACTAGCAAGCTCATGGACTAGCGCGTAAACGTGCTTGTCTCCATCCGGTCGTCGCCCAGGATTGCGGATCTTCGCCCGAGTATCGCGATAAAAGCGGGTCTTCTGAAGATAGCCGTACCGACATTGAAAGAAACAGCGGAAATACTCTTGGGATCGCGTAGTGCTTCGAGTAGTTGCGAGGACGCTTTCAAGCTGCTCGTGGACGGTGGCGCGCCGCTCTGAGTCGGCAGGATCTGTGAAGTACGAGTAAAGGTGGTTTCGAATTAGATCAACGTCATCCAGTCGCTTGCCTCGTCCATTGAGGGCTTCGAAAACGGCATTGGCGTCCTCTGTCTTGGGGACGTAGAGGACACCAATCTCTACCTTCTGCGTCAGGAAATCGAAAAACGTTTGGGTCTCACTCGGCCCCATTGCGCTGACGAACAGGGCCACTTCGTTCCAGGCGGAGGTCAATTTGCCGTTCGTCCCGATGTCGAGGCCACGGATAATCTGAGTAAACCGCGATCGGTCTTGGCGTGGCGGCTCGACGCGAGGCACATCCCGGGTCGTGTCGTCGAAGTTGGTGACCGCGTTCTCCGGGCGATCGAACAGTACGCGCAACGCGAGCATTTCACGGCCAGCGTCCGTGTCGCGGTTATTTGCGAACCGCCGGCCGAATGCAGCAAAGAGTAGGGAGAGGGTGATCATGCGCTGCTGACCGTCGTTGATTTCCCAAACATCCTCACCCGCGACCAGCATAATGGACCCGAGGAAGTAACTTGCCCGATCTTCGTCCAGGGCTTCCTTGAGGTCGACCAACAACTCGGTGACCTGCTCTACGGTCCAGTCGTAATACCGCTGATGCCACGGCACTGTGAACCGTCCCTTGAGGAAGAGCTCGGACACGAGCAATGCCTCTGACGTGATCTGGGTCATAAGGGATGTACGGATTTGAGAAGGGCGAGTCGACCGTTTTCGGTGATCTCGTCACGCCACCAAACGTCTTCGATGCACTCGATTTCCGCCGGGCTGATGAGGGTGTCGCCGACCGTTTTCTCTAGTGCAAAGAGTCGATCAAGAATGGTTCGGCGGACTGCTAGGGTGAATGGACCGAACACCTGGGAGCCGTCGGACCGGTTCCGAGGGTTACCGTCACGGCGCACGGGAAGTCGATTGCTGTCGTCCTCCCGCAAGGCGATGAGCCATTCGCGGAAGTCCGACAGGCTTTCCATCTTCTTGGCCTCCTCGTGCCCTGAATCGATCAGGCCCCGGAGACTGCGGTCTTTAGTGACCACCGTGCATGTCCAACAGCCGAATCGTGGGGAGGAACTGCCACATGACGGTGCGTCGTCTTGTGTCATTACCAGTGGACACTCGCCCCCTCCGGCTTGACGATAGAGAGTGATTAGCCGGCGATGGGTGCCGCCCCATGGTGGGCGGCGCTGCATCAATACCATCCAGACATCCTCATCGCTGAGGTCGGCAAGCGGGGAGAATATCCGACAGCCCTCCACAGAGTCGTGTTGATTGCTTTTCCCGGCAGACACCTTGCGTCGGTCCATGCCTCGCTGCCGGTTTTGTGACTCGCTCCGGCGGCTACCGATTAGGAGAACGGCCCCCCCATGCTCTCTCACGATGTCTTGCAACAGACGGCTAGTCGGCCGAATTTTCATTCGGTCTGTGCACCACCGAAAATTCCTGGTGGGAGGTATGTATCCCCGCCCTATCACACTCACCCAAAAGGTCTGATCGATGGCTGGTGTGGTGACCCGAATGTCCACAGGCATTTCTTGTGTTGTGGCGGCGGCCTCAATCACGTTGAGCGATCCTCGGAGATGCCGAATGACGAGCGGCGACTCGACTAGAGTATCATTGCCGACGATGAAGATGGATCGCTGCCGTTGGTCTGTTGGTAGCCCGGCAACTGTTTCCCAAATCATCTGTAGGAGAAGGGTAGAGTCCTTCCCTCCAGAATAAGCAACAATCCAGGGATGGCCGTGCTTGCGACAGTACTCCCGTCGGAGGGTCTCTGCGATCTTCTTGAGCCGCGTAGGTAGACTCGTCAGGCTGTTACTGGTCGCCGTTGAACTCGTCGGCGCCTTCATGTCGTGATGCTCCGAAGAGTTGACACAGCGTCATTAACGCGTTGTCCAACGAAGTCGACCTCTACCTCTGTAGTATAGCGACCAACGCTGAATCGCACGGAGGAGAGTGCCAGCGTTTCGGTGACACCGAGTCCCTCCAGCACGTGTGATGGCTCAATCGACGCCGCCGTGCATGCGGAACCTGCCGAGATCGCAACATCGCCAAGAGCCAGCATCAGCGACTCGGCCTCCACGCCGGGAAAGGCAATGTTCAAAATGCCTGGGACTCGCGCGGTACGGTTGCCGTTGACGACCGCCCCGCCAATCTCGTCCAACCAGCCAAGGAGGCGTCGGTCGATGGCTGCCACTCGTTCCGCGTCACTACTCTGACAGTCGTTTGTGAGCCGCGCCGCCGCTCCTAGACCAACAACCTGGTGGGTCGCCAACGTCCCAGCCCGCAGCCCAGCTTCTTGTCCGCCTCCATGGATCTGGGGGATGAGCAACGGCCGAACGGAGCGGCGCACAAATAGAGCACCCACACCTTTCGGGCCATATATCTTGTGGCCGCTCAATGACAGGAGGTCTACTCCCATGAGCGAGACATCGATCGGAAGTCGTGCGGCGCTCTGTACGGCGTCGACATGAAACAGTGTGCCGTTTTTCCGTACCACGCGCGCTATGCTCGGGATATCAGTAACAGTCCCAACCTCATTGTTTACGTGCATAAGGGAGACTAACGCGGTGTCCGGTCGAAGATCCGCGCGGACGACATCCGGCGTGATCATGCCATCGGCGTCAGGTGTGAGGTAGGTCACCTCCACGCCCTGGCCAGAGAGCCAGTCTGCGGTATCGAGTACTGCCTTATGCTCTAGTGAGGAGACGAGGAGATGCCGACCGCGTACGCTAGGCGATAGCATTACTCCCTTGATGGCTAAATTGATCGCCTCTGTCGCACCGGAGGTCCAGAAGATTTCATCGGCGTCTGCGCCGATCAACCGCGAGACATGCCCGCGGGCCTCCTCAATAGCCTCTGAAGCTGCATGCCCAAAGCGGTGGGTGACGGAATGCGGGTTTCCGAAGACGCCGTCGGCTGTCAGAAACTTGGCCATCGTGTTCGCGACTTCCGGTGCAACAGGGGTCGTCGCAGCGTAGTCTAGGTACACGCCCTCTTCTGGATACGATACCCACTCGTCGCCTACGAAATACAGTTTTCGATGTGTTTTCAATAAGTTACTCGGTCTATGAGGTGCCCCCGTGGCCCTTCCCAACCCTGATAGACTCGGCGGCTCTACCGTTCCAGTTCGTTTAGAATGACTCCACACATATGGATGCAACCGCAAAACTGATGCCAGTGTCTGTTGGGTCGAGTCTCGCAGATTTCTTTCGGTGGTTCAACGGATTGTTCTCGACTACCGCTTTACCTGCACTCCCCACTCAGGACATCAACCTCCCGCCAGATACATTCAGCGCCTCCCCCGTGGTGTGCGACGAATCACTGGAGGCCAGGAAGAGGGCGGCGTTGGCCACTTCCTCGTGCAGTGCGTGTTTCCGCAGCGGCGTCTGCTTCAGGACGTTTTCCCACAACTCCTCGAAGGAGACGCCGAGGCCCTTGGCGCGGTCGTGGTACATTTCCCGCAGGTCGGCCTCGTCCATGCCGCCGGGGCAGATGACGTTGGCGCGGACGCCCGAGGGGCCGGCTTCCTTGGCGATGGTCTGGGTGAGTCCCAGCAGGCCCCACTTGGCGGCGCACAGGGAGCCGCGGAGCGCCATGCCCTCGCGGCCGGCGGTGCCGGAAATGCTGACGATGCTGCCGCGCTTCTGCCCCATCATGACCGGCAACGCGGCTTTGCAGCAGAGGAAGATGGCCTTGAGGTTGACGTTGAGGACCTGGTCCCATTCCTCCTCGGTGATCTCGTGCACCTCGACCATGGGGCCGCGGAAGCCGACGCTGTTGACCAGGATGTCCAGGCGTCCCCACTTGGCCGCCACGTCGGCAACCATTTTGTCGATCTGTGCCGCGTCGGTGGCGTCGGCCGTCATGGCTACGGCCTCGCCGCCCTTCTGTCCGATGGCTTGGACGACCCCGTCGAGCTCCGGCTCCATCTTCTCGAGATCCACCAGAACGATCTTTGCGCCCTCACCCGCGAAGGTGTGGGCGATGGCCTCGCCGATGCCGCGGGCGCCGCCGACGATGACTGCGATCTGATCTGAAAGTTTCATACGATTCCTCCGGACTGAGGTGGTCCTGGTTTGTAGGACAGGTAGGCGGCGGAGATAAGGTGTATTCCAGACGTTCGATCATGCCGCCAAGGTCCCGTTTATCACGTCTTCGTGTTCCGATGGAACTGACAGAGGGGCGGGCGGGGTGTGAGGTCCGGCCTGCCTCTTGAGTCCTCGTTCGTAGGCCTCGGCCGGGGTGGAGCCGGCGAGGGCGGAATGAGGCCTTTGGGTGTTGTAGAAGTGGAGCCAGTTGGCGATGGTCCTTTGGGCGGCGAAGCCGTCCGAGAGCTCGTGCAGGTAGACGGCCTCGTACTTGAGGGAGCGCCACAGGCGCTCGATGAAGATGTTGTCCATGCACCGGCCCCTGCCGTCCATGGAGATGGCGACGCCGGCGTCCTTGAGCACGGAGGTGAACTCCAGGCTGGTGAACTGGCTGCCCTGGTCGGTGTTGAAGATCTCGGGAGGGCCGTAGCGTTCCAGAGCCTCTGAGAGGGCCTCGACACAGAAGCGGGCATCGAGGGTGTTCGACAGCCTCCAGGAGAGCACCCGGCGGGTGGCCCAGTCCATCACCGCCACCAGGTACAGGAAGCCCTTCTGGACAGGGATATAGGTGATGTCGGAGGTCCACGCGTGATTGGGCCGTTCGATGGCGACCCCCTTGAGCCGATAGGGGTAGACCCGGTGCTCGGGATGCGGTCGGGTGGTCCGCGGCGCCTGGTAGATGGCCTGTAGACCCATCAGGCGCATCAGACGCCGCACCCGGTGACGACCCACACGGTCGCCCTCCCGCCACAGATGGCGGACCATCTGGCGGCTGCCGTAGAAGGGGTACTCCAGGAACAGCTTGTCGATCCGGCGCATCAGCGCCAGATTCTCCGCGCTCTCGCCCTTGGGCCGGTGGTACACGGAGGATCGACTCACTCGAAGCAGATGGCATTGACGGCTCAAGCTGAGCTTGGGATGGCCGGGCTCGATCATCCCCCGGCGCTTCTCCCGGCTCACCACTTGAGCCCTTTGGCCAAAAAATCCCGCTCCACCGTCAACTCCCCGATCTTCGCGTGCAGGTCCCGAATCTCCCCCTCGTGGTCGCCCCTCGTCCGCTCCGTCCCCTTCGTGAAGACCTCCTTCATCCCCTCCACCGCCCGCTGCTTCCAGGTGCTCACCTGGTTCGGATGAACCTTGTGCCGCACAGCGATCTCCTGGATCGTCTTGTCCCCGCGCAGCGCCTCCAGCGCCACCTTCGCCTTGAAGTCTCCGCTGAACCGTCGTCGTGTGCTCATTGCGTATCCCTCCCTAAGTCGGTGGAATACACCTTAGTAACCTGTCCGATTTTCCAGGACCACCTCACCCTAAGTCGGTGGAATACACCTTAGCAACCTGTCCGATTTTCCAGGACCACCTCAGACATAGCCAGAATAGTGCGCTTATGTATCTTCAAGCATCTGGATGGGACATGTCGAAGAGTGCCGGGCGGTCCGCGGCAGTCACAATAGATACCGCGTCAGAGCACAGTCTGGCGGGCTATTCTAGGGAGCCATTCCTCGTCTGGGACATCTCCGCGGAAGTGATCTTCCAGTAGTTCGACCTGGAATCCACGCTCGCGCAGTGCGGCGGCAAAAATCTTTCCCCCCAGGCATTGATCGAGGACGAAGGTGAGATTTTCAGGCGGCCGGCTCGAATTGCTCGCATCGGATAGCTTCTTCGATGTCTGACGGGGGGCGGGCATAATCGGCAGCGAGTTCTTCGACGGAGTCCCCGGCTGCGAAGCTTTGGTAGACGACTCTCGTTGCTATGTGGCTACCCACCAACACGGGACGACCAAACGAAATACGCGGATCAACGACAACCCGGGGTTGTTGGACTTCGGCGGGCGGCAGGTCTCTCCGATTGAACAGATGGAGCTTCGTCGCAATACCGGTCATGTCACGTTCGATTCTCTTCAGGTATGTTCTAAGAAACTCGCGTATACCGATTTGCCCACCTTGAGTTATGTTGACCACCTCCCCGAGTTGGTCAACAAACAGGTCCATACCATCCGTTTCAAAGTCCTTTTCAGCCAACGGATGTGGCGACGGAAATTGCTGATACAGATAGTCCAGGCCACGCCTAATGCTTCTGAACGGTACGTTGCATTGTCGAATGGCTTCGAGGACGTGCGCCTCTGTCAGGTTCACGAAAGATAAAAGGCCACGCGATTCGTCGGCCAGCTTGATCACCGGTTCGGACCATTGCTCGCCTTGGGCGGTCGGATAGGTTCGCCCACGAACCCACGTCCGCAGCGTGCTCGGTGGTATGCGTAGGTAGTGGGCCGCCTCGCCTATTCCATAGGCCGGCAACTCACGTGGGTCTTTTCCCCCGTAAAGATTCATTATGTTCCGTTGACGCCACAACTTTCCGGGCGAGTCAAGGGGCAGCCCGCAATAAACCGGTTTCCTTGGGTTTCTCTTTCTTCAAGAACCCTTGCGTCAAGGCTGCTCGCGGAGACAGTGGACGTCACCGTCCAAACATCATCAAGCGCCACCCAGCGCCGTCACCACGGCGATGACTCCGGCCACGGTGACGCCGGAGAAGATCGTGGTCCAGAAGACCACGTCGCCGGTGAGCTCGGCGTCGCCGTCGAGCTCGATGGTGAGGATGAGGGTGTTGACGGCGGTGGGGGCGGCGGCGCCGATGATGAGGTGGGCGCCGGGCCAGGGCCAGAGGCCGAAGGCGTATGCCGCGGTGCCGACGAGCACGGGCAAGGCCAGGAGCTTGACGAACGCGATGGGCGCCACCTGCCGCCATCGGGGCCAGCGGGCGCCCTTGGCAAGCTGAGCGCCCAGGGCCACGAGCATCATGGGCACCAGCGCCCCGGCCAACGAGCGCAGGGGGAAGGACACCCACACGGGCAGGAAGTCCGCGCCGTTGAATGAGCGGAGGCGGATCTCCCTCAGTATGAAGGAGGTCACCAGGGCGTAGGGTATGGGGAGCTTGAGGATTCCCAGGGCCTCGCGGGCGCGCCCGCCCCTGGCCACGGCCAAAACCAGGTAGCCCAGGAACCAGACCAGCAGGTTGCTGAGCATCACCACCAGCGCCTGCACGTGCAGGCCCGCTTCCGCGTCCGGCTGGCCCTGGAACAGCGTGCCGCCCTCGATGTAGAGCAGGTGGGCGACGGGGATGCCGAAGTTGCCGGCGTTGAACACGATGCTGCCGAGGATGACGGCGGCGACCGTCTTGCTGGGTGCGTGGAGGGCGCGTCCGCTGGCGAACAGCAGCAACCCGAGGACGCCCAGGACGATCAGGAACACCAGGGCGATGAGCCCGATCTGGCCCCAGGGGATGTCGCTGTCGTAGATCTTCACCAGCAGGAACGACGGCACCAGCAGGTACATGCTGATGCGGGCGAGAGTTTCCAGGCTCAACGACTGGTAGCGTTGCAGCAGCGTGCCGAAGCCCACCATGAGCAGCAGCGGCAGCAGGATGTTGTAGAGGATCTGGCCGGTGTGGTGCAGCATGGAGCGGGGGAGGCGTTATCGGCCCGTGCGCGGGCCGGTCCGCCTTACCGGGGTGTTGCCGGCGCGCGGCGGCGAGATCTCGCGGGCAAAATGACGCCGGCGCTCCGAGGCTCCCGCGCGGGCAGGTCCCCGAAGCGCCGGCTGGTGACGACACTAGTGACTGTTGACTAGCCCGTGCCTACCCCGCGGATTCCGCGAAGAACTTGCCGGGCATCTCGATGGGCGGCAGGGTCTTGTTCTCCTCCGAGTCGGAGGGGATCTCCTTGCCGTCGGGGCCGAGGCGCGCATCGTCGCCCCGCGGCGGCGTGGCGTCGATGCCGCAACCGATGCGCAGCACCACGAGGTTGCCGTCGCCGGTGTTGAGGTAACGATAGTAGGCGCCCTTGGGGATCATGATCCCCTGGTACTTGTCGATCTTCAACTCGTTGCCCTTCTCGTCGAACACCGACATCTGGCCTTCCAGCACCACGAAGGAATGGTCCTCGTCCAGGTGGCAGTGGACCGCGTTCTCGCCGCCCTCGGAGTTGATCTTGGTGTGGATCCACATGTTGTCGGTCTTGGCCACGAGCTGGGTGACCCGGCCCTGCTGCATGTAGGGGGTCTTCAGCGAATACCTGTAAGCCCTGGGCCTTTCCTCGACTTCCTGCTTCTCGGCGACTGCTTCCATGGTGAACTCCTTTCCGAACGTTTCGTGTTCTTTCCGTCAATGAGGATGGCCCGCACGCGCGGGTCCTGCGCCTGTTCCCTCAGGCGTTGACGCCCTCCAGCTTGAGGTCGTAGAGCTTCAGCACGTTCTCGCGCACCACCTTGCGGAAGATGTCCGACGGCAGGTGTCCGAGCTCGTCGGTGATGACCTGGCGCGAGTGCGGCCAGGTGGACGCCGCGTGCGGGTAGTCGTTGGACCACATGCAGGTCTCGCTGCCCCACCAGTCCAGCAGCCGGCCGCCGGTGGGGTCGCTGAAGAAGGTGGCGTAGAACTGCTCGCTGCAGTACTCGCTGGGAAGCTTCTTCATGTGCGGCAGCGGCGCCTTGGTGGCGTGGCGCTTGAAGTACTTGTCCCACTCGTGGAGGTAGAACGGGATCCACGAGATCTCGTTCTCCACGTACACGAACTTGAGGTCCGGATAGTTGGACATGGGGCCGCCGAAGACCAACTCGAACAGGGTGTTGGCGGCGTCCGCCAGCTTCTGGTTGACGGTCATGCGGTAGACGTCCAGGCCCTCTCTTTCGTACCGGCTGTAGTTGAACCCCGTGAGGATGTGCAGGTTGACGGGCATCTGCAGATCCTGCGCCGCCTCCCAGAACGGGTTGTAGTGGTCGCTGGTGAAGGGGAGGTGATCCGGCGGCACCTGCCAGATCAGGCAGCCCACCAGCCCGGCCTTCTTGCAGCGCTCCAGTTCCTTGATGGCGTTGTCGATGTTGTAGAGCGAGATCGACGGCACGCCCACGAGCTTGTGGGGGTGCACCTTGCAGTAGTCGATGAGCCAGTCGTTGGCGAGTTCGAAGCAGGCTTCCTGAAGCTCTGCGTCCTCCAGGGCGAACAGGCGCAGTCCCAGGGTCGGGTAGAGTACCTCGGCGGACACTCCGTCCACCGCCATCTCCTCCACCCGCGCCCGCGGGTCGTAGCCGCCGGGCTTCTCGCCGATGGCGTTCCGGGGCGGAAACTCGGGATAGCGGCCCTTGAAGCTCGCGGGGAGGTTCTTGACCCACAGGTCCGTGGGCTCCATGATGTGGGAGTCCGCGGATACGATGATCTCGGTGGCCGGATCCAGGCCGGTCGCGGTTGTCGGCATGCTTACGCTCAAGTTTCGATCCTCCTCTTTTTCTTGTTGGTTCAGTTACTTCTTATGCCTTTTTGGGTCGTTTTGTCCACCGCGAGAGCGGGCACGGCTGGGCGATGCAGCTACCGTTCTGAATCGTCATTCCCGCGAAAGCGGGAATCCAGGTGTGGGGAGGGTGGGCAACTGCTTCCCGGCCCCACCCCGCCTGGATTCCCGCTTTCGTGGGAATGACGGAGAGGTAGCGGGAATGACGAGAATGGCGGCGTGTTCGGAGCGCAACGGTGCGCTCGACAGCCCGGTGTGTTATGACCACTGCAACGCGGGCCGGAGACGGACCCGTCGTGAAAACCACCTTCGGAGGCAACTCATGACGACCATGATTACGGGCGCGGGGCTGGTGGGCTCCCAGATCGCGCGCATCCTCGTACAGCAGGGCGAGAAGCCTGTCCTGTTCGACATCGCACCCAACCTCAACGCCTTGGCGGACGTGGTGGACGTGGACGCGGTCACGCTGTTCCGCGGAGACCTGCTGAACCCCTTCGACCTCGGCAAGGTGATCAACGAGAACGGCATCACCCGCATCGTCCACACCGCCGCCTATCCCAACCTCGGCACCGGCGCCCAGGAGAACCCCTACGGCGCCATCCAGGTGAACATCATGGGCACCGCCAACGTCCTCGAGGCGGCGCGGCTCCACGGCGCTGAGCGGGTGGTGATGATCAGCACCGCGGCCGTGGCCAGGGGCGTGGCCGGCGGCGAGGACAACGGCGACCGCAGCAAGGAAGAGGCGCTGCCCCGGCCCAACTCCTTCTACTCCGCCACCAAGTGGGCGGGCGAGAACCTGGGCTACAACTACGCGCGCTCCCACGGCGTTGATTTCCGCGCCGTGCGCTTCCCCAACGTATGCGGCCCCTGGATCCCGGGAGGCGGCGGCCGCCCCAGCGCCATGTTCCGCACCCTGGTGGAGAAGTCCGTGGACGGCGTCGAGCATACCGTCCCGCCCGGCGTCATGGAGTGGCTCTACTCCAAGGACGCGGCCCGGGGCGTGGTCCTGGCCCTACAGGCCGAGGGCGTCAAGAGCCGCGTCTTCAACCTCGGCGTCGGCAAGCCCTATGACAACCAGGAACTCATCGACATCTTCAAGCAGGTGGTCCCCGGCGCCAAGCTCAGCATCGACGAGAGCGTGGCCACGTCACAGACGTCGTCGGTCTTCCTGGACATCACCCGCGCGCAGACGGAGCTGGGCTTCGATGCCGAGTATGACATCCCCGCCGCGGTGACGGACTTCGTGGGGTGGTACCGGCGGCTCAAGGGGAAGGGGAGCTGAGGGCATGGCTGATACAAGCGATTACGTACCTCCCAAAGTCTGGACATGGGAACGCGAGAACGGCGGCCGGTTCGCCAACGTCAACCGCCCGGTTTCCGGCGCCACCCATGATAAGGAGCTGCCGCGCGGCAAGCACCCGCTCCAGCTCTATTCGCTGGGCACCCCCAACGGCGTCAAGGTGACGATCATGCTGGAGGAGTTGCTGGCGGCCGGCCACACCGGCGCGGAATACGACGCCTGGGTCATCAACATCCGCGAGGGCGACCAGTTCGGCTCCGGGTTCGTGGCCATCAACCCCAACTCCAAGATCCCGGCGCTGGTGGACTACTCCATGCCCACGCCCACACGGGTGTTCGAGTCGGGTTCGATCCTGCTCTACCTGGCCGACAAGTTCGGCGCCTTCGTCCCGGAGGACCCGTCGGAGCGTGCCGAGTGCCTGTCCTGGCTGTTCTGGCAGATGGGCTCCGCCCCTTATCTCGGCGGCGGCTTCGGCCATTTCTATGCCTACGCTCCCCACAAGATGGAATACCCCATCGACCGTTTCACCATGGAGGTGAAGCGCCAGCTCGACGTCCTCGACAAGCGGCTGGCCGAGAACCGCTACGCCGCGGGCGACGTCTACACCATCGCCGACATGGCCATCTGGCCCTGGTACGGCATCCTCACCACCGGCAGCCTCTACGGCGCCGCCGAGTTCCTCGACATCCAAACCTACACCAACGTCCTGCGCTGGTTCGATGAAGTCGCGGCGCGCGACGCGGTGAAACGCGGGCGCATCGTCAACAAGACCTCCGGCCCCCTCGATCAGCAGCTCCGTGAGCGCCACGACGCCTCGGATTTTGAGTTGAGGACGCAGGACAAGCTTGAGGCGGCGGAGTAGCGACTAGAAAGCCACCAACCGAGATGAACAAGGGAGAAACGACCAGAAGCTCAGTGCCAAGGCTACGCGTTAGGAAAGAAATAAGGTCTCGATCTGCCATGAAAGCGAGCAATATCCGCGGTGAGCTTCGCATCCGCAGGGCACTACGCAACCGACACCTCCGCCACTATAGGAAGCAAGGTGAGGTATTGGTGTTAGATGAGCTAGGGCTGGCTCATGCCCGCAGCCGGGTCGACATGGCGGTCATTAACGGCTACGTCCACGGCTATGAAATCAAGAGTGCAGTAGATAAGCTTGATAGGCTGCCTCGTCAGTTGGATATCTACCGGAAGTCGCTCCAAAAGTTGACGCTGGTGGTTGCGCCTCGCCACTTGGAACCAGTGGAAATTGCGGTCCCGAATTGGTGTGGAATACTAGAGGTCGTGCAGGGGACTCGCGGTGGGATCGGGTTTCGATATGTTCAACGACCGCGAACTAATCCGGACGTGGATCCGTTTATGCTTGCGCATTTGCTCTGGCGGGAAGAAGCGTCGACGGCTTTGGCAGAACTGGGTGTGGCAAGGCGTGATCTAAAAGGGACACGTAAGGATCTCTATCGGTTGCTGCTTGAGATGATGTCTATGCCGGACCTTACGGCGTTGATCAAACGATCAATGCTGCAGCGACGAAGTTGGCGAGATTTTCCACGACCAGTGTGATGTGATGGTTTATCCCGACTTCCTTCCAGCGGGTAAGGTTGCTCGGGTTAGCATGACCGACGGCACAGTCGGCAATGTACTGATCACCGGAACAAAAGCCCTGACCGCGGAACTCGAAACGGGCACCGTTGACGATCTCGGCACAATGTACGTGCATTTGCTCGGGATTGTCCCGGAACGCCCCGCCTTTGCGGGTAGCCCAGGTCGTAGAGGCCGTGTAGATGACCTTGCCGGCTGGTTTAATCTTCCGCATGTCTACGGCGGTGAAGGCCGGATGGACAGTCGTATAGTCGCCATAGATTGGCCGCCGCATTCCCACCGGGAGTCGACTTAGCAAGGCTTGAAAGAAGAGCCAGTCATGGCGTGGAATTTCGTCAGAGCCCATAGCAATGTTTCCGAATGTTTCAGGAACAGCCGTGCTAATGAGTACGAAGGTTCTGAAGGCGTCGATATTGCCCAGACGCCGAATTGCCGTGATCAATGCATTTGCAAATGTGTGGTAGGGATGAAAGTTCGGCGCACGTAGATCGACGATCAGGTCCACCTCCTGGGGCGTAAGCGCGAGCCCATTGGCCAAAGCCAATATCCTCGTTCTGGCCGCAGGTCGCATTAGATCTTCGAGCCTGATCGTTACGCCGGCTCCTTGGCGGTCGCGAGAGGTGGCCCGTGCGGCCGCTGAAACGGTGTCTATGTCAGCACCTAAGGGCACGGCGGGGATGGCAGTTGCGTTGTGGGGCCTGAGACCGTCGAATACGTAGTCAAAGACGTGGCTTCCATCATCCATACGGCCAACGGCGATGGAGTCGTCCAGCATGATCCAAGCCGGACGCTTACCCCATTTGGCTTTGTAACGGGGGACAAAAGGAAGGACGTGTGCGTGGATCGTACTCTTAAGCTGCCGAGATTCAAAATCGAACTCTACTTCGGGAATCGAAATTAGGGGGACGACCTTGGCTTTGACCGGTTCTTTGAGGCGAAGTAGAGCTTGGTACTCGCCTTGCCGCCACCGCAAGGCGGGTACATACACGTCTTCACGCAAGATCATCTGTGACCTCAGTGAATTGGTTACGGACACGGTCTTGGCCGACAAGGTGGTTTAGGATTGCGTAGTCGCCCTGTTCTTTGCGAATGCGCCCTGCGATGATACTCGTATCGATACCAAGTGTTTCAGCGTCCAGACGGACGGCTTCTTCAGTCATTGCGAAGCGCGAAAGGCATTGATCCCAAGCCTCATCGGAGATGAGACAGTTTAGGGCGAACTGGTCGGCTTCCAGTTCTACACGATCACCTTCGGCTGGGCCTTCTTCGTCGAAGAAATCGTAGCGCAGGCCGGTCATCAGATGCAGGAACACGTGTCCCAATTCGTGGAGCAAGACAAACCAGAAGTTGTCTAGGCGGTCGTAGCGAAGTGTGAGGCCGACAACTGGGTGCCCATCGCCAGTCAACATTGCCGCGCCATCCAGATAGGTCCCGGGAAGGTGCTCTTCGGTGATCAACACGATTCCCTTCCGAGCCAACAGACCCCGTGCTCTTCTAGGACCGTCCGCGCGGCGTGTGAGGGCAACGAGGGCGGGCAACCAACGATCATCCAAGACGAACTCTGGCAACCCGCTGTGGGCTACCTTTTCGCGAGCCCGTTCAAGCACTCGCGCCTGCCATGCCAGCAGGGAGTACTCATTCGGTATTGTGCCGAAGTTGATTTTTTTTCGGTGAAACGCAGTCAGGAATTCGGGGCCAGCGGCTTCAAGGATGTATTCCTTGACCCTGTGCACGACATCGGCGCCTCGGGGCAGGTCAAACCAGCGTCTCTTACGCATCTCGTTAATCGGGAACTGTTGCCAGAGGATATCGTCGGCATTCGCCCACGAGACTACAGCACCGTGGGTCGTTCGGTCGCCCTCAAACAGGCCTGAAGTGTGGACATTGAGAATCTTCGAAATCTCGATTAGTCGCGCAAGGCTAGCACCCATATAGTTTGAAGCCTCATAGCGTTGAATTTGCTGGGGTTTTATGCCGAGCGTTTGCGCTAGATCAGTCTGGCTCATACCGGCCGCAATGCGCGCCTCCACGAGCATTGAAGGCAGATTCTCAAGCGCGAAAGACTTGGCAAAGGTGAATTCACCTGCCTTCAGTAGGTCGTAGTGGGCGATCTCCGCTTCTAGTTCGGCGATCTGGCTTCGGAGAGCGGCAATCTGCGCATCGCGCAACCAAGCTTGATCGGGCTTGGAGGTTTGCGCGCTAGTTAGCGCATCTTTCAGCTTGGTCAGCTCGCGTTTCGAGATGCGGTATTGCTGATCGCTGTAGACCATGGCGCCACCTTTCATTGGATCATTGGCTCATTGGGCAATTCAATTAGGACGAGCCCTTTCTTGCGGCCGCTGAAACGCTCAATCTGGAAAAAGTCAATGAAAGTCGTGCCGGCTCGGTCCGCCGGCCAACCTGAGGGGAAGAACTCCCCTTTGTACTTATTTTTTTGGGCGGCGCGGTTATTCTCGAAGTTGAGGAAGACGGGATCGAGGAGCGTTGGATCGACCCCGCTTGGGTCCCAGCAGACATCGTAGTCGCGGGGGTTGGGTTTCGCGGTCACAAAACTGCCGTCCAAGTATAGGCGCTGGCAGCCCGCTTGCTTGAGGTTCCGAGAGGCGTCGAGAAGGCCGTGGAAAAGCGTCCTGCGCCACGGGTTGATGGCAAGGCTGGAAGCCACTTCCCTGAAGTCCGCGCTGTGCAAACCCTCGGGTAACACAGACCAAGGCGCACCTGGGATGCAAATCAATGTCGGTAACACCACCTACAACTATAATGTTGTAATGAGTGGATGTCAACGGGTATTTCCTTGGCGCGCGTGCACCGGCAACGATGGAACCTTGCCGCAGATCGAGATGCGGTTCTGCGCCATCAATTTCTTCTGATGAAGTCATGGCTGGTCATGCGCTGGTCCTGTAGAGGTCGCCCAGGAACGTAGTGGAGCCACTCAGAGCGCACCCTTACGAAGGTCGTCCTAAGCTTCGGGAATCGTTCGGCGATGCGATCCTTGCCGCAGCGCCCTCAACGCCAACGCAGGCGTATCCGCCTACTTCCAGCATTCCCCCATCCAGCGGTTGTAGCTCCGGCATGGCGCGAGTTCGTTGTCGGGCCTAGTGTCGGCGGGCTGATGAAAAATCGCGGCGCGTGTTACGGTGATGCGGCGTGTACAGTCAAGATGACCACCGGCGCGTTCGACGGGCAAGTACGCGAGTGCCACAACAGCTTGGACTTTGAGCTTCGGCCGCAAGATAAGATCGAGGCCGTTGAGTAGCAGCACAGGTCCAGTTTCCATAACGCTGCAGCCGAGGCCTTCTTTGTCGTGCTAGGGAGAGATCGCATGGCTGGTGTTCAGCCCCCTTGGAGCCGAGGCAAGGGGAAATGGCGGGTGTCGTAGACCTTGGTAGTGACGACATGCACCGGGAATCGGCCGTCACTTGGCGCCGGCTATTCGCCGTGTTCTGGCGCATCGGCATCCTGTCCTTCGGCGGCCCGGCGGCACAGATCGCGCTCATGCACCGGGTCCTGGTGGAAGAGGAAGGGTGGCTCGACGAGCCCAGGTTCCTGGGCGCGCTCAGCTTCTGCATGCTTCTCCCCGGCCCCGAGGCCATGCAACTCGCCACCTACTCAGGGTGGCAGCTTCGCGGCGTGCCCGGCGGGTTGGTCGCAGGCCTCCTGTTCGTGGTTCCGGGCGCCCTGGTGGTGCTCGGGCTGGCGATGCTCTATGCGGTCGGGGGCGATCTGCTGCTGGTGGCCGCGCTGTTCCTGGGGATCAAGGGCGCGGTCGTGGTCATCGTGATCGAGGCCCTGCTGAGGGTGGCGAACCGAGCGCTGCACTCCGCCGTGCACTGGATCGTCGCGGGCCTGGCCTTCGTGGGAATCTTCTTTCTGTCGGTCCCGTTCCCGGTCATTATCCTGGTAGCCGCCCTGACCGGATTTCTCTTGCTGGGCGGCCAGAGCGCCGCCGAGACCGGGGCCGGGCGAGGCGGCGGGTCTGTCTCCGGCACGGCGCGGACGGTCGCGTTGTGGATGGTTGTGTGGTGGGCTCCGGTGCTGCTGCTGGTGGCCGTGGGCGGCTACGACATCCTGGTGCAACTCGGCAACTTCTTCTCCCGCCTCGCGGTGGTCACCTTCGGCGGCGCCTACGCGGTGCTGGCCTACCTGGCACAGGACGTGGTGACCCATCACGGCTGGTTGACGGCCGGTGAAATGATGGACGGCCTGGGGCTGGCGGAAACCACCCCGGGGCCGCTGATCTTGGTGACGGAGTTCGTCGGTTACATCGCGGCATACCGGGCCAGCGGGCTGAGCATGGGCATTGCCGGTGCGTTGGTCACGCTCTGGGTCACGTTCGCACCCTGCTTCCTGTGGATATTCGTCGGCGCCCCCTACATCGAGCGACTCACGGCCCAGCCCCGGCTCAAGGGCGCCCTGGAGGCCATCACGGCGGCCGTGGTGGGCGTCATCCTGAACCTCTCTATCTGGTTCAGCCTGCACGTCCTGTTCGCCGAGCTGTCGTCGCACCAGAGCGGCCCGGTCAAGCTCCTGGTGCCGGACTGGTATTCCCTGGACTGGCGGGTTGTGGCGGTCGGCGCCGTCAGCGCGATCATGCTCCTCTGGCGACACCAGTCCCTCATGAGAACCCTGGCCGTCGCGGCGCTGATGGGCCTCGGGTTCGGTGCGCTGGGTTACCTTGCCGGATGACGGAGAAGTGCTGTGCAGAAAATATATGCCTAACGCGGAATAACAAACCGCTGGGTTAACCCGCGCCAGGATCGGAGAACTCTTCTCGTCAACCCTCAAAGGTTGTACAGCGCCCGCGCGTTCCCGCCGGTGATCTTGGCCGCCACCTCGGGGCTCAGGCGCGGGTCGTTGGCGACGCCGTCTATGGCCAGCAGTTCGGTGGCGCTGTCCGCGTGGCCGTAGTCGGTGCCCACCACCAGGTGGTCCTCGCCGGCGTTGTCGATGATGTAGGGTAGGTCGTCGGTGGTCTCGCACCCGACCCAGATCCGGTTCTTTGCCAGCAGCTCGTTCCGTTTGAACCCCTGCTCCTTTACGTACGGGCGTTTGTACAGGTCGGTCAGCGCGTAGGGCAGCCACTGCGCGCTGACCTCCAGGAACCCCATCTTGAGCTGTGGGAATCGCTGAGGGATTCCGCCCGCGACGATGGTGTGGAACGCCCCCACCACCACCAGCTTGAACTTCGAAAAGGCCACGGGCTCATACTTGTAGTAGTCGAACAGCACGGAGCTGCCGTTGGAGGCGTGGATGCACACCGGGATGTCCAGCCGGCCGGCGGCGTCGTACACCGGATAGAAGAAGGGATCGTTCAGCAGCCGTTCGCCCTCGGAGCCGCGCATGTAGATGCCCACCGCGCCGTTCTCCTTGGCCAGCCGGGCTTCCTCATGCACCTGGTCCGGGCTGAGGAGCGGCACCATCGCCACCCAGCGCAGGCGGTTGTCGGACTGTTTCCAGCACTCGCCCATCCAGCGGTTGTAGCTGCGGCACAACGCCAGCTCGATCTCGGGCCGGGGCGTCAGCGGGATGATGAAGATGGTGGGGAAGATGACCTGGATGTCCACGTTGAGCTCGTCCATGTGCTTGAGCCGCGCGGCCACGTCACGCAGTTCGCGGGACTCCAGCGGCGTGTCCTTGCCCACGTTCCGGGTCTTGAGCCGCAGGGTTCCGTCCACCAGCCAGTACTCGTCCCCGGAGCCCGAGCCGTTGGTGGAGCCGACGACCTCGGGCCGGTACTTGCGGTCCGCGCCGTCCATGAACTCCCAGGTTTCCTCGGTTTCGAGAACGTGTGCGTCAGCGTCGATTCTGAGCATTTCGTTTCCTCCAGTCCGATCTCAAAGGTTGTACAGCGCCTGCGCGTTTCCCCCGGTGATCTTGGCGGCCGCCTCCGGCGTCAGCCGCGGGTCGTTGGCGACCCCGTCCAGGGCCAGCAGCTCGGTGGCGCTGTCGGCGTGGCCGTAGTCGGTGCCCACCACCAGGTGGTCCTCGCCGGCGGTGTCGATGACGTAGGGCAGGTCGTCGTTGGTCTCGCAGCCGACCCAGATGCGGTTCTGTGACAGCAGCTCCTTCTTGCTGAACTCCTTGCCGGTCATGTGGTGGCGCTTGTACAGGTCGCTCAGCGCGTAGGGCAGCCACTGGGAGCCCACCTCCAGAAACGCCATCTTGAGCTTCGGGAACCGCTCGGGGATCTTGTCCATGATGATGGTATGGAAGGCGCCCACCACTACCAGCTTGAATTTCGAGAAGCCCACGGTCTCGTACTTGTAGTAATCGTACAGCACGGGGCTGCCGTTGGAGGAGTGGATGCACACCGGGATGTCGAGTTTCTCGGCGGCGTCGTAGACCGGGTAGAAGTGGGGATCGCTCAGCAGCCGCTCTCCCTCGGAGCCGCGCATGTAGATGCCCACCGCGCCGTTCTCCCTGGCCTGCCGGGCCTCCTCGTACACTTGCTCCGTCTTCAGCAGCGGCACCACCGCCACCCAGCGCAGGCGGTTGTCGGACTGCTTCCAGCATTCGCCCATCCAGCGGTTGTAGCTGCGGCACAGCGCCAGTTCGATCTCGGGCCGGGGCGTCAGCGGGATGATGAATATGGTGGGGAAGATGACCTGGATGTCCACCTTGAGCTCGTCCATGTGCCTGAGCCGGACCGCTACGTCGCGCAGTTCGCGGGATTCCAGCGGCGTGTCCTTGCCTACGTTGCGGGACTTGAGTCGCAGGGTACCGTCTACCAGCCAGTACTCGTCGACTTCGCCAGAGCCGTTCAGGGAGCCGACGACGTCGGGCCGGTACTTCCGGTCGGCGCGGTCCATGAACTCCCAAGTCTCCTCGGTTTCGAGGACGTGAGCGTCTGCGTCGATTCTGAGCATTTTCGTTCCCTGTTCGGTGCCTTCGGTTGGACGGGCCGCGGGCGTGTTTTCAATCTACCCGACTTGCGTTCACAAGCCCTGCATTCGTGTCCCTGTATCCGAACTCCGTGTGGGAATCAACGGCCCTTCCACACCGGCGGCCGCTTCTCTACGAAGGCCCGCGGCCCTTCCTTGCTGTCGTCGGTGGTGAGCACGAGGGTGGCGAGATCGGACTCCAGGCGCAGCGCCTGCTCGAGCGGCAGGCCCTGGCCCTTGTGGACGGACTCCTTGATGTACCGCAGGGCCAGGGGAGCGCCCTTGGCGAAGGATGCCGCCATCTCCTCGCCGGCGCGCGTCAGCTCATCCACCGGCACCAGCTTGTTGACGAGTCCGATGCGGTAGGCTTCCTGAGCGTCCACGAGCGACCCGGAAAGACACATCTCCATAGCCTTGGCCGAGCCCACGAGGCGGGCGAGCCGTTGCGTCCCGCCCGATGCCGGCATGAAGCCGAGCCGGACCTCGGTCACGCCCATGCGGGCGTTCTCCGCGGCGATGCGGATGTCGCAGGCCATGGCGATCAACAAGCCGGCCCCGACAGCGTAGCCGTGCAACAGCGCGATGGTAGGCTTCTGCACCAGGGCCACGGCGTCGATGGGTGAATGGACGCCCGGAGCCTGCTTCGCCTGCCGGGCCTCCAGCGGAGAGGCCGATGCCGCCGCCGGTTCGGTGTTGCGGCTGGCCCGTTCCTTGATGTCGCCGCCCACCGTAAAGCCCTTCTCGCCGGCGCCCCGGAAGAGCACCACCTGGACGTCCCGGTCCGCTTCCGCCCGGGCGCAGTACTCGATAATGAGCTGCCGCATCTCCTCGTTGATGGCGTTCAGCGCCTCCGGGCGGTTCAGGGTGATCCAGGCGGTCTGCTCCTTGACTTCGTAGAGAACCTTGTCGTCAGCCATTCGATGTTGTCTCCTGTGTGTCGAATAGTGGAGGAGTCGCCAATCACAGTGGTTCAGCTCGCACCGCCGTCAAGCCGGTAGACCCGGGCCGCGGTGTCATGGAACAGGGCCGCACGTTCCGGTTCGGAACAGCTCCGGCCGATAATCTTGAACGCATTCCACACCGACTCGTAGGAGTAGGACACCCGGTCCACCGGGAAGTTGCTTTCGAACATGCAGCGGTCGGCGCCGAACTTCTCGATGCAGAATTCGAAGTAGGGCCGCATGGCCTCGGCCAGCTCGGCGGAGTCGGGCCTGGGCTCGCGCTTGTGCCAATCGTAGCCGGAGCGCAGGGATCCTACGCCGCCCAGCTTGAGCACCACGTTGGGGCACGAAGACAGCGCCGTGATGGCGGCGCTCCACGCCTGAAAAACCTCGTTGCGCCGCCCTTCGTACGGGCCGAGCCCCAGGGGTCCGCCGATGTGGTCGAGGATGATGGGCACCGCCGGGAAGTCCCGGGCCAGCTCCACCAGCTCGGGAATCTGCGGGTGATAGAGCCATGCGTCGAAGCTCAGGCCGAGGGGCTGGAGGCGCGCGAAGCCCTTCCGGACCGTTGCGTCCCGGAGCAGGCCGGACCGCGGCACGCTCCGGAACGAGTCCGAGGCGTCCCACATGGTGGAGTAGCGTATGCCGCGCAAGCGCGTGGGGCTGGCCTCCAGGTGCGCTTCCAGGACGGCGGCCACGGCGTCGCCAAGGGTCAGGTCGGCGTAGGCTACAATAGCGGCCGCCACGGTTGCGGGCGTACCCGCGGACGAGCTCTCGGATGCGATGCCCTCCAGGAACTCCGTTTCCCCCACCGGCCGCAACTCCGCCGGCCCGTCTTCGCGGTACATCGCCCCGCACTCCACCGCCACACTGGAGACGATGCGATGGCCTGTCGAGGCGTCGCGCAGGAAATCGTCGAGCAGGTAGGGGTTGTCGGGGCGTCGCCACAGGTGGTGGTGCGGGTCGCAGATGGGGAGGTTGGGTTCCAGCGGCGCCTCGTTCGGGTTGCTCGCACTGCGCGGCCGGGTTTGGTACAAGGGGATTGCCTTCAACGGATGACACCAGGAGGTCGCGTGGATTTCGAGCTGGCCCATTACCCTGTCCGGTCCCTTTCCTGGGGTGCCCACACCGAATATCGGGAAGGCGAACTCATTGTCAACCGCGAGGCGCTGCGCGCCGAACTGCTGGCGGAACCGCTCATTGATGACGTCGAGTTGAGCATCGTCCGGCCCGGGGACCGTACCCGGGTCCTCCACGTGGTGGACATCGTCGAGCCGCGCTGGAAGGACCCGGAACGCGGCGGCGCGTTCCCCGGCAGCCTCGGACCGCTGTACCAGTGCGGCCTCGGCCGCACCCACGCGCTGGACGGCGTGGCGGTGGTGACGTCCGGCTCGCTCCCCCGGTCCGAGGAGGCCATCATTGACATGTGCGGCCCCGGCAGCGAGCTTAGCCGGTTCGGCCAAATGCCCGGTCTGGTGGTGCTGCCCAAGGCGCGGGAGGGGTCCGACCCAGGCGAGTTTGGCTTGGCGCTCATGCGCGCGGGGCTTCGCACTGCGGTGTTCCTGGCCCATACTACCCAAGGCGTCGAACCGGCCCGCACCGAAGCCTTTTCCCTGGACCTGGGACGTAACGCGTCGACGGACCTGCCGCGCGTGGGGTACCTCAGCTTCTCGTACTCCCACGGCATCGGTCGCCAGAAGCTTTTCTACGGCAAGAGCACCAAGGACATCGTGCCGAGCGTGGTGCATCCCAACGAGCTTCTGGACGGGGCGCTGGTGAACGACGGCTATACCAAGCCCACCAAGAACGCCACCCACGACATCCTGAACCACCCGATGATCCGGGAGCTCCACCGCCGCCACAACCAGGACCTCGTGTTCGCGGGCATGGTCATCGCCAACCACTACGCCACATACGAAGAAAAGGCCGCCGGGGCCTGGCACGCGGCGCGCCTGCTCAGACACGTGGTGGCGGCCGAGGCGGTGGTCATCACCAAGGACGGCGGCGGCCAGGCGGACGTGGACCTGATGCTGGCCTGCCGGGCCTGCGAGGAAGTGGGCCTGCGCACGGTGCTGGTGGCCAAGGAGGAGTCCGGCGGCGACGGCCCGTCGATGGTGGATGTGGCGCCCCAGGCGGACGCCATGGTGAGCGTGGGCAACTGTCCCGAGAAGGTCCGCCTCGAAGAGTCCATGGAATGTGTCATCGGCGGCGACGCCTTTCTCGGCGCCATCCAGGGGGATGTGGCCGGCACGGTGGAGATCCCGGTCCAGAACATCATCGGCGCCATCGATCCCATCGGCGGCTCGACGCTGACGGCCCGGCCGGGGTAGGGAGGCAAGATGAAACGAATCGTCCACTACGTGAACCAGTTCTTCGCCGGCCTTGGCGGGGAGGAGGCCGCGGACACGCCGCCCGGCGCGCTGGAAGGGGCGGTGGGACCGGGCAGGCTGCTGCAGAACCTGCTGGGAGAGGGCGGCGGCATCGTCGCCACGGTTTATTGCGGCGACGACCACTTCTCCGAGAACGAGGAGGCGGCAACGGCCCGGCTGCTGGAGCTCGTGAAGGCGGCCGAGCCGGACCTCCTGTTCGCGGGGCCGGCCTTCGGCTCGGGGCGCTACGGGCTGGCGTGCGCGGGGATGTGCCGGGCGGTGGGCGCCGAGTTGGGAATACCGGTGCTGACCGCCATGTCGCCGTCCAACCCGGGGGCGGACACGATCCGGAGCGAGGTCCCGGTGGTCGGGACCGGGGAGTCGTCGGGCGACATGCGCGCCGCCATCGAGGCTTCCGCGGCCGTGATCGTGAAGATGCTCACCGGCGAGACCGTGGCTCCAGGCGGCGACGAGAGCCTGATCCCCCGCGGCGGCCGGTGGAACACGCGGGTGTCCAAGCGCGCGGCCGAACGGGCCGTGGACCTGCTGCTGGCCAAGCTCGGCGGCGATCCCATGGAGACGGAGATCCCGCTGCCGCCCTTCCAGGAGGTGGCGGCGGCGCCGGGCATCCCGGACCTCGGCCACGCCAGGATCGCGCTGGTCACCACCGGCGGCCTGGTCCCCCGCGGCAATCCGGACGGCATCAAATCCTACCTGTCCACCCACTTCGGCGCCTACGGCATGGAGAGCAGGCAGCACCTCGCCGCGGACGAGTTCGAGTCGGTGCACGGCGGCTTCTTCACCGCGGCGGTGAACGAGGACCCCAACCGGCTGATTCCCCTGGATGTGCTGCGGGACGCGGTGCGCGATGGGTCCCTGGGCGGGCTGCACGAATATTTCTACTCCACCACGGGCAACGGCACGCCGGTGGAGACCGCCGCCGACATGGCGCGGGACATCGCGGCGTCGCTGGAGGAGGACGGCGTCGACGGCGTCATCCTCACCTCCGCCTGAGGGACCTGCACTCGCTGCGGCGCAGCGATGGCAAAGGAACTGGAAAGAGGCGGCATCCCCACGGTGCACGTCACCAATCTCGTGTCGGTGTCGGAGAACACCGGGGCCAAGCGGATCATGTCGGGACGGGCCATTCCGCACGTTTTCGGGGATCCGTCCCTTGACGCGGACGAGGAGCGTCGGTTACGCCGGCGGCTGGTGGAACAGGCCCTCGATATGCTGAAGGAGCGGCAAGGCGAGCCGCCAGGGGCCGATTAGGCTTGACACGGGCACCGTAAAGTCGGTTAATCGCACGATCTAAACCCGAGAGGAGGCACTCATGGTTAAACGAGTTCTCGTTCTGACGGCAGGGTTGCTGTTCCTGGCGGGCCCGGCATGGGCTGACGCGGTGGCGGATTTCTACAAGGGCAAGCAGATTCGTATTGTCGTGGGCTATGGTCCGGGCGGCACCACCGACCTCACCACCCGGCTCATCGCTCCGGTTCTACACAAGTACATTCCCGGCAGTCCCCGGATCGTGGTCCAGAACAAGGCAGGCGGCGGCAGCGCGCTGGCGGCCAATACCGTGTTCAACAACGAGCGCAGGGACGGCACCGTGATGGCGGCCATCAGCAGCAGCCTCGTGCTGAAGCAGGCTCGCGGCGTGGCGGGGATCAAGTTCGACGGCAGGAAGTTCAACTGGGTCGCCAGCGCGTTCCGGGCCAACTCCGCGTGCGCGGTGCGGACGGATGCCGGCGTCAAGAGCTTCGCCGATGCGGTGAAGACCAAGAAGCAGCTTATCGTGTCGAGCTTCGACAAGGGCGGCCTGTCCCACCTCGAGCCGATCATGTTCAACGCGGTCTTCGGCGCCAACTTCAAGGCCGTCACGGGATTCCCCAGCGGTGGCGCGCAGCGTCTGGCGGTGAAGAACGGCGAGGTCAACGGCTTCTGCACGACGTTCCAGACCATGGCCAGCACCGAGATCGCCATGTTCGAGGGCGAGGGGAAATGCTGCCGGGTCCTGATCATTGCCGGCGAGAAGAAGGCAAACCACCCGCTGCTGAAGGGCGTGCCCGCGGCCGAGGCGCTGGCCAAGGAGCTGGGCAAGAGCAAAGACGAGATCGCCATGTTGAGGGCGATGAACGCCACCAACCAGATCAGCATCGTCCACACGCTTCCGCCCGGAGTGCCGAAAGACCGTGTCGAGGCCGTGCGCGACGCCTTTGTCAAGGCCTACAACGACCCGCAGGTCCAGGCCCTGGCAAAGAAGCAGAACCGCAATCTGCAGCCCAGGCGGGGCGACGGCGTGGCCAAGATCGTCGGGGAGTTGCTCAACACTCCCAAGCCCCTCATGGACAAGATCAAGGCGCTCATCGCCAAAGGCTGAAGACCGGCGGCCTGCCGTCGAATCAACCGTGGGTGACAACGAGATCCGGTCCGCGTCCGCCGCTGGCGGTCGCGGGCCGGGCTCCGACCCGCGAACTCTGACCTGAAATCCGACCCGAGAACCGAGAAGAACCGACCGTTCCCGCTATCGCAACGCCATGCTGGAAGCCTTCGTCACAGGACTGATCCAGGTATTCGATCAGACCACCTTCCTGCTGATGTCGATCGGTATCTTCCTGGGGTTCATCGTCGGGATCCTGCCCGGCATCGGCAGCCCCGGGGCGGTGGCGCTCATGCTGCCGTTCATATTCGAGATGGACCCGGTGCAGGCGTTCGCCTTCCTGCTCGGAATGTACGCGGTCACCGGCACCACCGGCGACATCACCTCGATCCTGTTCGGTGTGCCCGGAGAGGTGGTGTCCACCGCCACGATCATCGACGGGCATCCCATGGCCAAGAAAGGCGAGGCCGGCCGCGCCTTGGGCGCCGCGCTCATGAGCTCGCTGGTGGGCGCCATCGTCGGCGCTTTCTCCCTGGCGCTGGCCATTCCCATCGTCACCCCGCTGGTGCTGTCCTTCAAGTCGCCGGAGTTCTTCTCTCTGGCGATCCTGGGAATCTGCTTTCTCGCGGCGCTGAGCGGTGACAACAAGCTCAAGGGCGTGCTGGCCGGCGGACTGGGGCTCGTGCTTTCCACCGTCGGCCTGGATTACCAGGAGAACATCGAGCGCTATACCTTCGGCCTCGTGAACCTGTGGGAGGGCGTCGGGCTTATCGCCGCGGCGGTGGGGCTGTTCGCGGTACCCGAGATCGTGGAGCTGTGGGTCAAGGGCTCCGCCATCGCCGACACAAAGGTGGGCAAGCTCGGCGGCGTGTGGCAGGGGGTCAAGGACACCTTCATCCACATCGGCATCACCGTCCGCTGCAGCATGATCGGCACCTTCTTCGGCCTCGTGCCCGGCGTGAGCGCCGCGCTGTCCCAGTGGGTCTCCTACGCCCACGCGGTTCAGAGCACCAGGGACAAGAGCGGCTTCGGCAAGGGCGATGTGCGCGGCGTCCTGGGGCCGGGCGCGGCCAACAACTCGGGCATCGGCGCCGCCATGATCCCGACGGTGGCCTTCGGGGTCCCCGGCAGCGCCACCACGGCCATCCTGCTGGGCGCGTTCATCATCCAGGGGTTGCAGCCCGGGCCGAAGATGCTGACGGAACACTTGGCCCTGACCTTCTCGTTCGTCTGGCTCATCGTTATCTCGAACATCATCACCGTGGTGCTGTGCCTGCTGTTCCTGAACCAGTTGGCGAAGATCACCCAAGTCCGCGGATCGCTGCTGATTCCCGCGCTGTTCATGCTCATCTACCTGGCGGGCTTCGCCAACACCGGTTCCTACTTCGCCATGACCACAACGCTGGTTTTCGGGGTGATGGGCGTGGTGATGGTGAACCACGGCTGGCCGCGTCCGCCGCTGGTGCTGGGGCTGGTGCTCGGTTCGCTGGTGGAGCGGAACCTGTTTATCTCGTACGAGATCTACGGACTTTGGTTCCTGACGCGCCCCATCGTCATGGTGACCTTCGGGGTCGCCCTGGTCGTGATCTTCCTGCCCGGGCTGCAGGACTGGATGGCGAAGCGGGCTCAGCTCAAGGAGGAGCCGGGTGCGTAACCGGACGGATGTGGTCATCGGCGTGCTGCTGGTGACGCTCATCTCATGGGCGGTGTGGGAGGCGCAGCAATGGCCCGCCCGTACGCGTTTCTTCCCCCTGGCCATCGGTTATCCGGTGCTGGCCTTGTCGGTGATGCACCTCGCCTACAGCTTGTGGCTGGGACTCCGGCCGGCCAGGTTCGAGCCGGCCCCGGCAGCGCCCGAGCCCGTGGCGGAGGCCGGGCCCGTGCTGGAGCCGGCGGTCGTGCGCCGGCGCACGATGGAGATCTCCTTCTGGGCCGTGGCCTTCGCTCTGGGCCTGTACCTCCTGGGATTCAAGGTGGGCGGGCTGGTCATCCCGACGATCTTCCTCCGCTATCAGGCCCGCGAACTCTGGCGCACGAGCCTCCTGTACAGTCTGGGCGTGTACGTGTTTTTCAAGATCGGGCTGGAGGAGGCCCTCTCGTTTCCGCTGCCCTCCGGGCAAATCGCCTACGGCCTCGGCCTCTACTCCTTCGATTCCTACCTCGTGGACCCGATTCTGAACCTGCTCCGGTGAACCTTGCCCGTTTCATCGGGCCTTCGAGCCTGCCTTCAAAGACGATGTGCCCTATGTCCCATGCCTTGCACTCCCCTATTCATGGCGCCGGGCCGCCGCCTCGACTTCCTCCATCACCCGCAGCAGGTTGCCGCCCCATAGTTGTGCGATCTGCTCCTGGTTGTAGCCCCGGCGCGCCAACTCGATGGTGACGTTCAGAGTATCGCGGGCGTTGTCCCAGCCGGCGATGCCGCCGCCGCCGTTGAAGTCCGACGCCAGGCCTACATGGTCGATGCCCACGAGGTTCACCGCGTAGTCGATGTGGTCGGCGAAGTCCTTCACCGACGCCTTCGGCCACTTGAGGTCGATCTCCCCCCGGCGGGCGTGGTAGGTGTCGCGCTTCTCGTCGCTCAGTCGTTCGAAATCGGCGAACCCCTTGATGCCCATCGCTGTTCTCAGGGCCCGTAGCGCCGCCTGCCTCTGGCTCGACACCGGCCGCAGGTAGTAGTCGAAGGCCACCATCTGGGCCACGCCGCCGTTGTCCCTTAGCGCCGTCAGCGCCTCGTCGGACAGGTTCCGCGGGTGGTCGTAGACTCCCTTGACGCTGGAATGGGAGGCGATCACCGGTGCCCGGGATGCGCGGATGGCGTCCAGTGCGGTGGTCATGGACGCGTGGGAGATGTCCACCATGATGCCCAGGTCGTTGGCGCGCCCCACCGCGGCGCGTCCGAAATCGGTGAGGCCGCCGTGCTCGGTGGGCGAATCCTTGAGGCGGGGGTAGGGCACCGCGG
This sequence comes from uncultured Binatia bacterium (SeqCode), assembly GCA_965215605.1. GTDB lineage: Bacteria > Desulfobacterota > Binatia > UBA9968 > JAJDTQ01 > JAJDTQ01. The sequence continues at coordinate 1,893,630 of OZ244070.1, forward strand.
AGTCGCCGAGATCGTTGTGGCCGTTGTGGAGCAGCCCCAGGTAGCGCGCGCCGAAGTCGTGGTAGGTCCGGAGGATCTCCAGGTCGCGGCCCAGGGCATGCCCGTTCTCGATGCCGATGAGCGCCGCAAGCCGGCCCTCGCCGTGAATGCGGCGCACGTCCGCGGCAGTGCGGGCCAGGGAAATGGTTTCCGGATACTGCACATCGGTCATGCGGCGGATGGCGGCGAACTTGGCAAAGGCATCCGCCATGGCCCGGGCGTACCCTGCCGGGTTGCGCTCGCCTTGCCCGACGTACACGATGAAGAATACCGCGTCGAGCCCGCCACGCTCCATCCCCACGAGGTCGATCTGACCGCGGCCCCGCTTGGCCTCCCTGGGATCGTAGCTCTCGGTGCCGAAATCCGGCGGAATGTCCACGTGGGTGTCCATGGTGAGGATGCGCGCGTGGATGGACCGGGCTCGGGTGAGAAGTTCAGCTTCGCTGTCCACCGGTAGCGTTTTCACAGGGGCCTCCGCGAATCTCAGGGCTCATCCGGAAGTTGGGCGCCGTGCCACGCGGCTGCGACCCAGGCCGTGTTGTCTTTTTGCCATGGAAGAAACGGTACGGTGCAGTCTCACGAATCTTCATCCGCGAGCAGCGCGTCGGCCTCCGCCGGCACCGTGTCCAAGTCTACCCCATGTCCCTCGGCGATCTTCTCCTTTGATTCATTTGACAGTACCAACAAACGTATCAAGAGGACTGGGTAAAACGTAGCCGCATTCTGGATTCAAGATCTTTACACTTGGACCTGGAGGGCTTCCCATGTATTTGCCTGCATATGACCCACAAGCCATGTTAGAGTGTGAGTCGGGTAGTTGAAATCGTGGATGAGTTCGAGGGTTCACGCCACGCGGACATGAAGGAGTTGCGGTTCAACTCGGTCTGACTCGACTGAAGGTGAGAGGGAGATGACCATGCCAGTGAACGTGGACGGGAAGATCGGGAAGTTGAGCGTGGCGCAGCGCAAGAAAGTTGAGGCTCGCGCGGCAGAGCGGATCGCGGAGGAGATGACGTTGCGTGAGCTTCGCAAGGCACGGAATCTTACGCAAATACGCGTGGCGAAACAGCTTGGGATCACTCAGGATAGCGTCTCGCGACTTGAGAAGCGTAGCGACCTCCTGCTGTCCACGTTGCGCAAGACAGTCGAGGCGATGGGTGGGAGCCTGTCTCTGGTCGCAGAGTTCCCCGATCGTGCGCCGGTGGTGTTGTCCGGCATCGCCGAGGATGAACCGGGGGCTTGATGTCGGAGCAAGTGGCGCGTGACCACGCAAATGCCGCGGACTACGTCTACGTCCGCGAATACGCTGACCTCGAGCGGTTGATCCGCCGTATCGATGACGGCAAGCGGGTCGCGCTCGATATCGAGGCCGACAGCCTTCACAGCTACACGGAGAAGGTCTGCCTGATCCAGCTTTCCGTCGGAGGTGAGGACTTCGTCGTCGACCCCCTTTCCGGCCTCGACTACGACGGCCTCGTACATGCTTTGGCAGGCAAGCCGCTGATCGCCCACGGCGGCGACTACGATCTGCGCATGCTGCGGGCGTGGCAGGGGTTCCGCCCGCGGGGCGCACTCTTCGACACCATGATTGCCGCTCAACTGCTGGGCATCGAACAGATTGGGCTGGCGGCCCTGGTCGAGAGATTCCTCGACGTCACCATGACCAAGGACTCGCAGAAGTCCGACTGGTCGCGCCGGCCGCTGAGCGAAAAGCAGTTGCGTTACGCGGCCAACGACACGCGGCATCTCGAGGAGCTCGCCGAGTGCCTGCACGGCGAACTGCTGGAGCGGGGACGGGTGGAGTGGCACCGCGAGAGTTGCGCGGCCATGGTGGAGGCCACCGGGCGCGATCGTCAGCGCGACTCTCGGGAAGCTTGGCGAATCAAGGGATCCGGCCGGCTGACTCCCCGCCAGCTTGGGTATCTGCGGGAAGCCTGGGGGTGGCGTGAGGAGCGCGCCCGGCGCGCCGACCGTCCGACCTTCAAGGTCCTGGGCAACCGGCAACTCCTGGAGTTGGTCCTGTGGGCGGAGTCCCATCCGGACGAGGCGTTGGAGCAGGGGCCGAAGCTGCCGCGCGACATCGTCGGCTCCCGCAGGAGGGCGCTCAAGCACGCGCTTGACCGGGCGACGGCCATGACCCCGGCGGAGTGGCCGGAACGAATCAGGGCCCCGCGGGAACATCCGCCGCCCATGGACCAGCGGGAGCTCGACGCGTTGCGCGGCCAATGCGCCGGGATCGCCGAGGCGCTGGAGATCGCGCCGTCGACGCTGGCGCCAAAGGCGGCGCTCGAGGCCATCGTCCAGCAGCGGCCCGAGACTATCGATGAGGTCATGGCGAGCGGGGGGCTGTTGCGTTGGCAGGCGGAGTTGGTGCGTCCCGCGGTGGAACGAGCGCTGAACGGGACGCCGGACGATGCTGCCTCATCGGCCTGAAGGACCCGGCCGGCAAGATGTGCTATAGGTCGAGCAAGGCCCGCGGCGTTTGCCCGGCAGTCATACCGTGACGAGAGGAGCCGTGATCATGGGAAATCGAGCGGCAGAGATACACGACGGCCTGAAGCACCCGGTGATCGACGGCGACGGCCACTGGATCGAGCCGATCCCGGTCTTTCTCGAGTACCTGAGCGAGGCGGGCGGCCCCGGCGCCGTCGACCAGATCCGGGACCTCTGGCGCCGCAACCAGGGCTGGTACCGGGCCACCCCGCAGGAGCGCCAGCACCACCGCATGCGCCGTACCATCTGGTGGGGCGTCACCGCCGATACCCTCGACAAGGCCACGGGGCTGTTGCCGGGGCTGCTGAACGAGCGGCTGCCGGAGCTGGGCATCGACTTCGCGATGATCTACCCGAGCTTCGGGCTGAGCGTCAACGGCATTCAGGACGACGACCTGCACCGGGCGGGAGTCCGGGCTTACAACATGATGACGGCCGACATGTTCGGGCCGTATTCCGAACGGTTCTGTCCGGTGGCCATCATCCCGGCGCACAATCCCGACGAGGCCCTGGAGGAGCTGGAGTACGCCGTCGTGCGGCGCGGCTACAGGGCCATCATGCTGCGGGGCAACCAGGAGCGGAAGATCCCGGGCGCGGCCGAAGGCATCGATCCGCGCAAGGCGGCCTGGTACTGCGACAACATCGCCCTGGACAGTCCGTATGACTACGAGCCCGTCTGGCAGCGGTGCGTCGAGTTGGGCGTGGCGGTGACCCAGCACTCGGGCAGCGGCCGCTGGCATGATCGCGCCTCCATCAGCAACTTCACCTTCAACCACGTCGGCCATTTCGCCGAGTCGAACCACGCGTTCGCCCGCGGCGTCTTCCTGGGCGGCTTGGTGAACCGTTACCCGAGCCTCAACTTCGGCTTCATGGAGGGTGGCATAAGCTGGGCCTGCCAGATGTGCTTCGACCTCATCGAGCACTGGGAGAAGCGCCGGCGCGCCGGTTTGCAGTACCCGGACACGACCAACGTCCAGGAGTTGAAGGAGTTCATCGACCGCTACGGCGATGAGAAGCTCAAGCGCAACGCCGACGCCATCATGGACAACCTCGACGCCTTCCGGCCCCACTGCAGCCTCGACGAGCTGGCCAGGCCCGAGCACGTGGTGGACGATTTCGAGGCCGCGGGCATCAACTCCGAAGAGGACGTCGAGGCGGTGTTCGCCAACAACTTCTTCTTCGGCTGCGAGGCGGACGACCGCGCCACCATGTGGGCGTTCGATCCGCGCATGGGCGTGCGGCTCCAACCGATTTTCAGCTCCGACTTCACGCACTTCGACGTGCCGGACTTCAAGGACGTGATTCCGGAATCGTACGAGATGGTGGAGAAGGGTCACGTGAACGAGCAGGACTTCCGGGAGTTCACCTTCACCAACGCCGCGCGCCTGCACACCCGCAACAACCCCGACTTCTTCAAGGGTACCGTCGTCGAACAGGCCGTGGCCGACGAGCTCGGCCTGTAGACGCAGGCGCCTGGATCCGCCGCGGGCCCGCTGCCCTTGACGTCACGGGCACGCCCTCAGGCTCGGCCACCCGCCGGCAATTGCGGACCGCACGTTCCCATAGTAAAATCCGGGTGTGGCCAAGGCCACGGTCCGTGACGGGGTTGGGATGAAGGCATTTTCGGACATCAACGCGATGCACTTCCGGAAGAGCGTCTTTACGGGAGAGACGTTGTTCTTCTTCGGGGTGTGGCCATGGCCGTCTACCTGGACGGGCTACATCATTACGTCCGAGGAGGACATCGCCGAGCTCAAGGCGCGCTTGAGAAAGTACCAGACGGTGAGGTTATTCGTGCTGGGTCCGCTCGTGGCCATGCTTTTGGCGCTCCTGGTCGGTTCCGGGTCGTGGCCGTCGGGCGGCAAATTCGTCGGACAGATCCTGATCGCGATCGTGGCAGCGTTCATCGCCGAGGGGATCACGTCGTTCGTAGGGAAGCGTTTCCTGCTTGATCCGATCCTCAGCAACTGCGCTGTCTCCCAGGAGAAGGTGACCCGGCGCGACCTGCTGGAAGCCCATGCCGCGACTACGGGCCGGGTCCGGGCCGGTCATGTCATGCTCACGGTCCTCCCGCTCGCGGGAGGCCTCGCCCTGCTGTTTCGGGGCGACGGTCAGGAGGACCGTATCACGGGGATTTTGCTGATCGCCGTCGCCGTCGGCGTCGCTGTGTTGGCGGTGAAAACCGCCCGGGAGGAGCGCCGGCGCAGGGAGCGCGATGCGTGGATGGTGAAGCCATAGGGACGCCTGCCGCTACCCGTGATTGCCCCGCCAGCGTCTACATGGAGAGCTTGGTTGCCGGGATTTCCCTTCGGGCGACGGTCTGGTTCACCAACGCGAGCTCGTTGACGCGCACCACGTTGCCGCCGCCGACGTCCCTATTCCGGGCTACGAACCTGACGTAGAGGATCGAGCCGGATTCAACCCTTACATCGATCTTCGCCGTATCGGTGGTGATGGGCATACTGCCCATCACCGCGACGATCGTGTGCATGCCCGGCGGCATCTGGCGGACCTGGTAGCCGCCGTTCCCCAGGTCCGGCCCGAGCCGGCCGTCGACCTGAACGCGCACGGGAAGCATGTCGCCGACCACGGACCACGGCCGGTAAAGATAGACGACGCCAACACCCGCCCTGGGGCTCTTCCACCCGTCGAAGCGCGGTCCCGTGGCCATGGCGCAACCGCCAAGCAGGAATAGCAGCCCGGCGGCAATTCCAATCCATCTCCTGGTGGCGTTCATGGCATTCAGCCGGCGGCCGCCTGCTGCGCTCCCGCCGTTATGCCTCCAGCCCCAGCGAGTAGAACCGGTTGCAGTTGTCGAAGAAGACCTTCCGCTTCTGGTCCTCGGAAATGTCGGTGCGCTCCCGGACCTCTTTGGTGGCGTTGGGCCAGATGGTGTCCCAGTGTGGGTAGTCGGCGGCGAACAGCCACATGTCGTCGCCGTAGCGGTCCATGCAGTAGGGCAGCATGGCGTCGTCCGGATCGAAACTCACGTACACCCGTCCGCTGGTGACGTACTCGCTGGGCTTGGCCTTGAGGAGTGGCGCCTCCTCGCTACGCCGCTCGTAGTGCTCGTCGATGCGGTCGAGCCAGTAGGGAAGCCAGCCGCACCCGGCCTCGAAGAAGCCCAACTTGAGCTTGGGGAAGCGTTCCATCACCCCGCAGGTGACGATGCCGAGAAAGGCCTGCATGATCTCGAAGGAAAAGCTCACGGTGTGGGCCTGGAGAAAGCTCTCCCAGCGTTCCTGCCCCTCCGCGCCCCAGGAGTTGCCGTGGAAGCAGACCGGGATGTCCAGGCGCTCGGCCTCGGCGTAGATGGGCCAGAACTCCTCGGCGCCGAGGTTCTTCTTGTGGCCGTGGGTGTGGATCATCACGCCCGGGTGGTGCCACTTGTTGACGGCGCGGTTGAGCTCTTCCACGGCCGCGGGCACATCCTTGAGCGAGACCGTGGCGATGCCCTTCATGCGTGGGTTCTGCTGCTGGATCTCGCCGATGTAGTCGTTCCAGGCCCGCGCCAGCGCCTTCTGGAGGTCGCTCTGGGGGACGAGGCTGAGGCTCAGTCCCATGGTCGGATACGTGACGGTAAGGTTGATGCCCTCCACGTCCATGTCCGCGACGTACCCGTCCGCGCCGATGGTCTGTTTCCCCATGCGTCCGAGGAAGCGGTCCCAGGTGTCGCTGGGAAAGAGCCCCTGGCGGATACGCTGGAACTGCTCCGGTACGCGGGAGCGGTAGTCGTCGATGGTTTCGCGGATGTGCGAGTCGGAGTCCAGGATCGGGTAGCCGGCCATGTGCGTTACCTCCACGGAGAGTTGTTCGTATTCATGTGAATACGGCAAGAGTTTGCCGCGTGTCAATCAGGGCCGGGGCGCGAGACGAACGCGTGACGCCCTCGTTCTTCGGCTTTGGGAGAGTTGTCAGTCCGCGGCGCCGTAAACCCGGTCGGTCTTGGCCGCCATGATGAAGTCGTTGCGGTGGAGGTTGCGGATCTTGTGGGTCCACCAGGTGACGCGGACCCGTCCCCATTCGGTCACGATCCGCGGGTGGTGACCCTCCGCCTCGGCGATGTCGCCCACGGCCGCGGTAAAGGCCAGCGACCGGGCGAAGTTCCTGAACTTGAAGAGCCGGTCCAGCCTGGGGATCCCGTCCTCCTCGATCATCGCCCACTCCGGCGTCTGCGGCTTGAGCTCGCGGACTTCCTCTTCGGTGACCACCGGGGCGTCGGCCCGGCACGCTACGCATTTCTCTTCGGTCAACTGGCTCATGGGATCCCTCCAGGGCTGGATGACTTTGCTTCGCCGCCCGCGGTGCGCCGCGCGACAAGATCGACGCCCATGTCGCGGCCATCGAGGCCGGTCAATGCCCCTCGCTCGGGCCAGTCGGGCCGGCGCCAGATTTCCTCGATCTCGAATTCGGGCTGCTGAAGCGCGATCCGAATGAACAACTGCTCGAACCAGCGCCCCTTCTCGGACTCGTCGCGGATGCGTTCGAGGATGGCGTCCGCGCTTGGCCATCCAGCGAGGTCAAGGCTGATCTGCGCCGCCGCCAAACTTAGTACACTAGGACTCCCCGCCGTCGAGGGGCTTTTGCGTGGGCGCGCCTGCGTCCGATCGGTGTTCATCCTGTCGTGTGCAGCCCGCTGACCGCGTCCAGGGTCGGCAGCCGGGCGATCGCTTGGCCGTTCTTCCGCTCCGCGAGCCGCAGCTCATAGAGCTTCCGGAGGTTGAGCCAGAACTCCCCGGAGGTGCCGAAGAAGCGCCCCAAGCGCAAGGCCGTGTCGCCGGTGATCGACCGTCGACCGTTGAGTATCTCCTTAATGCGGTTCACCGGCACCTCGATGCGCTGCGCCAATGCCGCGGCGCTCATGCCGAGGGCATCGAGATCCTCGCGCAGGGTTTCGCCCGGATGAATGGGTTCGCGCATGACTTGCCTCCTCAAATTACGCAACTGCGCCCAGGCCGTTTTTCGCGACTACCGTCAGCAGTTTCAATGAGGCCCCCCGCGGTCGCTTCTCGCCGCGCTCCCACTGGCTCACCAGCCCCGTGGTCACGTTGAGGTAGCGCGCGAACACAGCCTGGCTCGCGTTTTCCCGAAGCCGCAGCGTCCGAATGTCCTCCGGCGACATCACCTCCACGGGCGTCAGGCACATCTCGTCGAACACACGCATGGTTTTCTTGGACATGACGCCGGCCTCCGCCAGACCGAGCGCCGCCTCGTGCGCGGCCGCCAGCGCCTCACTCTTGTACTGCTTGGTCATCGCATTTCACCTCGGTAATCGCTCCAACCCTCTGCGCTGCGGCGAGGCCGGCTTGGTCCAGCGAAAGGTATTCGTCTGCCAGCAACCGGAACGTCGCCAGCTCGTCCCGCCGCACATTATCCCGGTCGCTCTTGGCGAAGCCGTAGACGAAAAACGCCAGTTCGCCCCTGCGAAACAGCATGATCGTCCGGAACCCGCCGGAGCGGCCGCCACCCTTGCGGGCGATGCGCTGCTTGATGACGCCTCCGCCCAGGTCGGCATCTATCAGGCCTTTCCGAGCACGGCGAACCGCGTCGCACAGCGCATCGTCCTCCAGTCCCTCGCGGTTCGCGAAACGCGCGAACGCCTTGGTCTTGAACGTCTGCAATCCTGACCCCGTGAGCGCCTGCCATCGGAGCCATTTTATAGCACTGAGTGTGTGCGATACCAATCTGGCTTCGGATGCAGGCGCGGTCTCCGCACGGTCGCCCTGTGGCTTTTGGGCAACGCGGCTTCCACCCGCCAATTGCATCGCCGGAAAGGTTCGCCGACTCGTCCGCATCCGTATGGCCGTCGAAGCGACCTCGTCGGGCCTGCGGCCTGAGATCGGCTGGCACCAGGAAGAGGGCGAGTCTGGCCGGAAGTAGGGCGGTGGTCGGCGCTCCGGGAGAGGAGTCCTGCCGCCGTTCCCTTTTACCCGACTCAAGGAGCACGGCACGATGCAGGCGGCACTCGCACCGCGCGGCGACGCGCAGACCTTTCTTACCTATTTCGTCGGCGACGGCCTAGACGACGACCGCTACGTCATTCAGCGCTACCTGTCCCGGGCCAACGGCGACATCTTCCCCGTCGACGCAGAAGGCGCCAAGCCGAAGGGTCGGCGCCGGCCTCGTCCGACCGTCGCCTCGTTGAAGAAGGTCGAGAACCCGCGTCCGGCCCGCGACGAAATCATCATCGCCACGGGAATCACACTGCGCCGCGCTGGCGAAGTCGTCTCCCTCGAATGGGATTGGATCAAGGGCAAACGCATCTTCCTTCCGGACTCCAAGTCCGGGCCGCGCACGGTCTGGCTGTCGAGCGCCGCCCGCGCGGTCATCGACGCCATCCCGCGCTACAGCCCCGATTGCCCGTTCCTGTTTCCGGCCCGTCCCCCGACGCGGCACATCGACAACTTCGAGTACCAGTGGCACCGCATCCGCAACGAGGCGGGTTTGCCCGGCTTGAGGCTTCATGACCTCCGCCACAACTGGGCTTCGGTCGCCGCCATGAACGGCGTGGACATGGTGACCATCGCCAAGCTGCTTGGTCATGCCCTCGTCGAGACCACGGAGCGTTACACCCATCTTTCCGACCAGACCGTTTCGCACGCCGCCGACCAGGTGTCGAACCGCATCCATGCGGCCTTGGCCGGAAGGGGCGCAGAGCAAGAGGGAGGAGACCGCCATGCCCACCGTTGACCTCACCCCGCGCCTGGCCCGCGAGAGCAAGCCCGGCTTCAGGGACACGTTCCTGTTTGACAAGACGCTGCCCGGCTTCGGGCTGCGCATCCACCCCTCGGGCCGGAAGGTCTGGATCGTGCAGGCCCGCATCGAGGGACGGAGCCGCCGCATCGTCATCGCACGGCACGCCGAGATGGAGATTGCAGAGGCCCGCCGCCGCGCCCGCGAGATCCTCGCTCGCATCCGCGCGGGCGAGGACCCCGCAGACGACATCCAGAGAGAGAAGGAGACCGCGACCTTGGGGAGTTCGCGGACGAGTACCTGCGGCGCTCAGCGCCGCACTGGAAGCCGTCGGGGCGCAAGACCGTGCGCATCTACCTCAAGGCCCGCATCCTGCCCGCTTTCGGCAGGATGCCGCTTGACCGCATCGGCCCCGGGCACGTGGCCGCGTGGTTCGACGCGGCCAGCAAGGACAAGCCCGGCGCGGCCAACCGCGCCTTCGAGATTCTACGCTCGATGATGTTCCGGGCCGAGGAGTGGGGTTTGCTGGAGCGCAACAGCAATCCCTGTCTCGGCATCGCCAGGAACCCGGCGAAGCGCGTCGCCCGGTTCCTCGACGCCGGCGAGCTGGCGCGGCTAGGCCGCGCGCTCGACAGGCCGGTTATCCGTTTCTGGCAAGCCCTTGCGGGCTCAACGACCTCCGCCCCAGCACAGAAGAGCATCGTACAGGCTCCGCAAGGACGCGGGAGGAGTCCGCCCCTCGCATTTCCCCGAGCGTTCCCTGTTCATTCATCGGCCCCGTCCTCATCGCGCCCCGTGCGCTTTCAGTGTCCGGATCACTTCCTGAAAAGGTTTGACGCTCCCCTCTGTCTTTTCCATCCTGAGTCGGGCTAGGTCCAGAGGAGTGACTTTACCTTCGGCTCTCGCATTCACCTTCGCGCCAGCAGAGAGCAATGCCTTCACCGCTCCCGCTCGGCCATTGAGTGCCGCCCAGTGAAGGGGAGTCCTCTCATCTTTGGATTTGGCGTTCACCTTCGCGCCAGCAGAGAGCAATGCCTTCACCGCTCCCGCTCGGCCATTGAGTGCCGCCCAGTGAAGGGGAGTCCTCTCATCTTTGGATTTGGCGTTCACCTTCGCGCCAGCAGAGAGCAATGCCTTCACCACTCCCGCTTGGCCGTTGTCTGCCGCCCAGTGAAGGGGAGTCCACCCATCTTTGGATTTGGCGTTCACGTCCGCGCCAGCTGCGAGCAATGCCTTCACCGCTCCCGCTGGGCCATTGAGTGCCGCCCACTGAAGGGGCGTAAACCCATTTTTGTCTTTGGCGTTCACGTCCGCGCCAGCAGCGAGAAGTTCCCTGACGCGATGCTCGTCGCCCTGCCGCGCTGCGTCGTGGATCGGGGCCGCCATCAGGGCTGTTGGAGACCAAAGACACGCCAGCACAAGCACGGTCACCAATCGTCGAATCATCGCGTCTCCTCTGGATTCAGATAAATCTGCTTCCCAGTCGCATCGACGGGCAAAGCTCGATGGAACCTTATGCAATGGCACGCGGCCATGGGTCAAGGAATCCGCCGGAGCGGCGCCTTCGAAGCGTTTCTTCCTCGCCCGGGATTGCGGACGCGCACATGGCGACGATCCATTCTATAACGCACGGCAACCGCGCCGCCTGGACTTCCGGCGCAGCGTCTTGCAAAGCCAGAATCCAGCGCTCACCATCCCGCAAGCATTCGCCTGCCGTGATGAACGTCCAATCCAAGTGTCGCGGGCTGTACTGCGTGGCGGTAGCGAGTGAAACTGCACCGCCGCACCAGCCCGAGCCGACAGCGCCGACGGCGCGGGCCTCGATCATGCGCGCAGCGCCCCCACGCGCCGATCCGCAGCCGTCCGGTCGCGCCGCGCCCGCGCAAGCTCGTAGCTCGCCTGCATCCGCATCCAATGCTCGGCGGTGCCCCAGCCGATGTCCTCCAACGCCAGCGCTATGTTCGCCGACACGCCAGCCTTGCCATTCAGCAGCCGCGACAGCGTTCCGCGCTCACAGCCGAGCCGTGCCGCCGTCTCGGTCACGTTCCAGCCCACATCGTCCATGCTCTCGCGGATGAGTTCGCCCAGGTGCGGCGGGTTCTGCATCGGGCCGACGCGATCGCTTGCGGTGTCGTTCATGGTCAGCACTCCCTCCGGTCAGTGGTAGTCGATCAGGTCCACGTCCACGGCCTCGCCGTCCTCGAATCGGAACACCACCCGCCAGTTGCCTGAGACGCGAACGCTCCACTCGCCCGCGCGATCATCCTTGAGGGGATGCAGCCGGAAACCCGGCGCGTCGGCGCTGCCCGGATCCGTGGCCTCTTGCAGACGGAACAGGATACGCCGAAGCCGTGGCGCGAGACCGGCGGGAAGCCGCGCCGCGTCATCGCGCTCGTGCAGCGCCCGCAGCCCCTTGTGCCTGATCCTCATGATTCACTGTAGCGCGCTGCGTTACACGCCTCAAGTGCTCGTCATGCCGTCCCGTCACGATGGCGCTCCACCCACCGGCCGTGTCGCTTGCCGTCCACAAAGGGGCCTTCTTCACCCGGTTTCGGCTCGTTGGACTTGCCGAAGGTCCTTGCAGGGCGCACGGTATTGCCGTATACCCGGACGGCATGACCGTCCGCTCCATCCGTCACCGGGGCCTGCGCGAGCTGTTCGAGAACGACTCGCCCCGGCGGCTGAAGCAGGAGCTGGCGGAGCGGGTGCGCGGGATCGTGACGGCGCTCGCCCTAGCCGAGAACATGGAGGGCTTTGTCCGGGAGGCGGCGCCGGGTTGGCGCGTACATCGGCTGTCAGGCAGGCGACGCAACGAATGGAGCGTTTCGGTGTCCGCCAACTGGCGCATCACCTTCGAGGAGCGGGACGGCGGGATCGAGCGTCTGAACCTGGAGGACTACCACTGATGAGCAGAGACGGCATCAAGATGGGAATGACCCCTTCGCACCCCGGAGCCTTCATCCGGTTAGAAGTGATCGAGGAGTTCGGGTTGAACATCACGGCGGCAGCGCGAATTCTCGGAGTGCGTCGGGCGACGCTCTCCGACTTGGTGAACGGCAACGCGTCGCTGTCGCCGGAGATGGCGCTGCGGGTGGAGAAGGCATTCGGCCTCAGCATGGACCTTTTGTTGCGGATGCAGGCATGGCACGACGCGACGCGGATGCGGGCGCGCGCCGACGAGATCGACGTTCAGCGGTATCAGCTGGCATGATCCGCTACGCGCACCGGCGCTCAATTGACGGACCCTGACCCCTGACCACTCCGGGGACTCTCGCCAAGGGCGTCAATTGGGCGCGGTGGTACGCTTGTCCCGGAAATGGAATGGCGCCTATTTGGTACCTGGCCACCGAATTCTTCCTGCACCGCGCTTCTACACGCATCGTAACCTACCGAATTATAGTCATCAAATGACATCGGGCTTCCGACCGGACCTTGGGTACGGCTACACCGACATGGTGCTGGGTCCACGGCGGCGGCCCCGGCGTCGAGCGCATCGCGGCAAGTTGGGCCGAGCAACGCGGCGTCCACTAGGTCGTGTGCAAGCCCGACTGGGACCGCCACGGACGGGCCGCTCCGTTCCGCCGCAACGACGACCTCCTCAACCTCCTGCCCAAGGGCGTGATCGCGTTCCCCGGCAGCGGCATCACCGACAACCTCGTCGACAAGGCAAGGCAGCTCGGCATCCCGGTCCAGAAGGTGGCTGCCTGAGCCGCACGCAACAGGGGGTCGCGTCGCTTCGGCGGCGCGCCTCGGGTCGCTGGCGCTCCCTCCGCGCTCCGTCCGCCCACAAAACGGCGTGCCCCGTGTTTCATTCCAGGCGCGCCATGCCTGGCCGCGCATCCGACCCACGACTCGCCGCCTCCGGCAACGTGCTTCGCACGTATGCCATCGGCGACTTCAGCACTGACCGCCACTCGGTCGCCGCGGCGGTCCGCTGGTTTCCACGTCACCGGCGTTGCCGGTGACGCTACCCTGTCGAGCCGTTGCGCGGTCTCGCGCCTTCGATCGCTGGCGCTCCCGGTGTGCGCACGGCTCGCCGCCTTCGGCAGTGACCACCACTCAATCGCCATTGCCGCTGACGTGACCCTGTCGAACCCGGCTGCGCCAGCTCACCTATTCAGCACGGCATGCCTCGCCGCCTCCGGCGGCGTCGCTGCACTCATGCCGTCCGCCTCGCTGCGCTCGTCTTCGGCACACCCCCTCCGCATCCGCATCGCCCGTGCGGGCTCTGCCCATCACCGGCTTCCGCACTCCGCCGTCCTCGCTTTCCTCACCGCTGCGGACGCCACTGCCCGCGCTTCCGGCAGCGTGCTCCGCACGCCTGCCGGAAGCTCCGTCGACACTGACTTCCACTCAGTCGCCGTGGCGGCTCCCTTCTGCCGGCTTCGCCGGCGTCGTTCCCCCTTCGCTCATACCTCAGATTTTCCGTTCCTGACCGCATGGCGCGGGCTCTGGTATTCACACCCCACGCATCGGGGATGCCGTTCCGGTCAGTGTCCGCCATCACGCAATAGTGCGGAAACACACGTAGATTCAGAGCCTTACGGCTCACCTCGTCCCGCACCGCCAAGCGGCTTCCTCGAAAAACGCCGCCGCGACCGCTTCCTGTTCTGACCGCCGGTCGCGCGGCCCAACAAAGGAGCCGCAAGCCATGACCGACGAATTCAAGTCCACCTTCGCCAAGCGCGTCCGCGCCGCCAAACCCCGCGCCAGGAAGTACGATGTCTGGGACGACGTGATCTCCGGCCTCGGCCTCCGCGTCGGCACCAGCGGAAATCGCTCGTTCTTCGTGCGCCGCAGCGTGCGCGGGCGCATCCGCTCCGCCACCATCGCCAGCGCCGACACCCTCACCGTGCCCGAGGCGCGGCGCGAGGCCCGCAGGCTCCTCGCCACCTTCCCGCATCGGCCCCGAGCACGTGGCCGCGTGGTTCGACGCTGCCAGCAAGGACCGGCCCGCGCGTCGTCCCGCTCGGCGAAGCCGCGCGTGCGCACGTCGCGGCGCTGCCCGGCCTGCGCAACCCGGATGCCTGCCTGTTTCCCCGCCATGCCGAAGGCCGGGGGACGTACAGCCTTGAAAACTGCTGGCGGACGGTCTGCGAAGACGCCGGCCTCGGCCAACTGCGCCTGCACGACCTCCGCCATACCGCCGCGAGTCATGCCGTCATGTCGGGCGAAAGCCTGTTGCTGGTCGGGAAGCTGCTCGGGCACCGGCGCCACCGCACGACGGCAGGCTACGCGCACTTGGCCGACGCGCATCTTGTCGAGGCCGCGGAGAAGGTGGGGAAACTCATTGCCGGTTCCATGGACCTCCACCAGACGTCGTCTGACTCATGCGCACCTCGGGGCCATGTGCCGGATTCTGCTTCAAACCCTCTATTACGCTCAGACCCCGTGTTCCTTGCGAGTCACGGCAGATGATTGATCCGTCATGGTTGCACGCCCTCAAGTCAGGCCGGTCATCCGTTTCTGGCAAGCCCTTGCGGGCCCCACGACCTCCGCCCCAGCACAGGAGAGCATCGTACAGGCTCCGCAAGGACGCGGAAGGAGTCCGCCCCTCGCATTTCCACGAGCATTTCCTGTCCATTCATCGGCCCCGTCCTCATCGCGCCCCGTGCGCTTTCAGCGTCCGGATCACTTCCTGAAAAGGTTTGACGCTCTCCTCTGTCTTTTCCCTCTCCTCTGTCTCTTCCATCCCGAGTCGGGCCAGGTCCAGAGGAGTGACTTTACCTTTGGCTCTCGCAAGGGAAGTCAGCCAGTTTTGGGCTTTGGCTTTGGCGTTCAGGTCCGCGCCTGCTGCTAGCAAGGCCTTCACCGCTCCTGCTCGGCCGTCGTGTGCCGCCCAATGAAGGGGAGTACCCCCTTCTTTGTCCTTGGCGTTCACGTCCGCGCCTGCAGCGAGCAAAGCCTTCACCGCTCCCGCGTGGCCTCTGTGTGCGGCCGCGTGAAGGGGAGTCCACCACTTGTCCTTGGCGTTCACGTCCGCGCCTGCAGCGAGCAAAGCCTTCACTGCTCCCGCTTGGCCCTCGAGTGCCGCCTGGTGAAGGGGAGTATCCCAGTCTTCGTCTTTGGCGTTCACGTCCGCGCCAGCAGCGAGCAAGGCCTTCACCACTCCCGCTTGGCCTTTGATTGCCGCCCAGTGAAGGGGAGTCCTCCCGTCTTTGTTCTTGGCGTTCACGTCCGCGCCAGCAGCGAGCAAGGCCTTCACCACTCCCGCTTGGCCTTTGATTGCCGCCCAGTGAAGGGGAGTCCTCCCGTCTTTGTTCTTGGCGTTCACGTCCGCGCCAGCAGCGAGCAAGGCCTCCGCCGCTCCCGCTTGACCATTGATTGCCGCCCAATGAAGGGGAGTCCACCCATCTTTGTCCTTGGCGTTCACGTCCGCGCGAGCAGCGAGCAAAGCCTCCGCCGCTCCCGCTTGACCATTGCTTGCCGCCCAATGAAGGGGAGTCCACCCTGCTTTGGTTTTGGCGTTCACGTCCGCGCCAGCAGCGAGCAAGGCCTTCACCGCTCCCGCTCGGCCCTTGTGTGCCGCCCAGTGAAGGGGAGTCACCCCGTCTTTGTCCTTGGCGTTCACATCCGCGCCAGCAGCGAGCAAGGCCTTCACCGCTCCCGCTTGGCCAACGCTTGCGGCCCAGTGAAGGGGAGTACCCCCATTTTTGTTCTTGGCGTTCACATCCGCGCCAGCAGCGAGCAAGGCCTTCACCACTTCCGCTTGGCCGGCCCAGTGAAGGGGAGTACCCCCATTTTTGTTCTTGGCGTTCACATCCGCGCCAGCAGCGAGCAAGGCCTTCACCACTTCCGCTTGGCCGGCCCGGTGAAGGGGAGTCCTCCCGTCTTTGTCCTTGGCGTTCACATCCGCGCGAGCAGCGAGCAAGGCCTTCACCGCTCCCGCGTGGCCCTTGAGTGCCGCCCAGTGAAGGGGAGTCAACCCATCTTTGTCCTTGGCGTTCACGTCCGCGCCAGCAGCGAGAAGTTCCCTGACGCGATGCTCGTCGTCCTGCCGCGCTGCCTCGTGGATCGGGGCCGCCATCAGGGCTGTTGGACACCAAAGACAGGCCAGCACAAGCACTATCACCAATCGTCGAATCATCACGTCTCCTCTGGATTCAGATAAATCTGCTTCCCAGTCGCATCGACGGGCAAAGCCCGATGGAACCTTATGCAATGGCACGCCGCCATGGGTCAAGGAATCCGACGGAGCGGCGCCTTCGCGCGTTTCCTCCTCGCTGTGAATGTTCCGGCCCGTGCGCGTGTCCGCGCCATTGAATTGTTACCTTGTGCTTCCTATACTGACGCCCAGAAGCCGCGCGGCGGTTCGGGAAGTGTTCCCGCACATGCGCGGCGGACGCTGACGCTCAAGCGCCACTCGGGCTAACTGCCGAAGTCAGAACGGTTTGCACAGCCCAAGCGCTTGAGGGACGAGGAAGCCGCTCTTCGACGCCCTCCGGCGTTTTTTTCCTCACACCCCACGCACCGATGGTGCCTTTTCCGCTGATGCCCGCGTTCGCATGAACGGACAGAAAGTTCGGTGACTACAGGGCCTTACTGCCCATCCCGTCCCGCGCCCCCGCGCGGCCCGCAGGCCGATCGCCAGCTACATCGAACCGGCAAAGACGGACAACGGACCTCGCACGCTAGGCCGCCCGATGGACGCCTTCGCCGGAGAGTTCCTCGAACGCTACGCCCGGCACTGGAAGCCCTCCGGGCGCAGGACCGTGCGCATCTATCTCAAGGCCCGCATCCTGCCCGCGTTCGGCAGGATGCCGCTCGACCGCATCGGACCCAGGTTGCTAAGGTGTATTCCACCGACTTAGGGAGGGATACGCAATGAGCACACGACGAAGGTTCAGCGGAGAGTTCAAGGCGAAGGTGGCGCTGGAGGCGCTGCGGGGGACAAGACGATCCAGGAGATCGCTGTGCGGCACAAGGTTCATCCGAACCAGGTGAGCACGTGGAAGCAGCGGGCGGTGGAGGGGATGAAGGAGGTTTTCACGAAGGGGGCGGAGCGGACGAGGGGCGACCACGAGGGGGAGATTCGGGACCTGCACGCGAAGATCGGGGAGCTGACGGTGGAGCGGGATTTTTTGGCCAAAGGGCTCAAGTGGTGAGCCGGGAGAAGCGCCGGGGGATGATCGCGCCCGGCCGGGATGAGCCGGGAGAAGCGCCATGATCGAGCCCGGCCATCCCAAGCTCAGCTTGAGCCGTCAATGCCATCTGCTTCGAGTGAGTCGATCCTCCGTGTACCACCGGCCCAAGGGCGAGAGCGCGGAGAATCTGGCGCTGATGCGCCGGATCGATGAGCTGTTCCTGGAGTACCCCTTCTACGGCAGCCGCCAGATGGTCCGCCATCTGTGGCGGGAGCGAGTCCGAGTGGGTCGTCACCGGGTGCGGCGTCTGATGCGCCTGATGGGTCTCCAGGCCATCTACCAGGCGCCGCGGACCACCCGACCGCACCCCGAGCACCGGGTCTACCCCTATCGGCTCAAGGGGGTCGCCATCGAACGGCCCAATCACGCGTGGACCTCCGACATCACCTATATCCCTGTCCAGAAGGGCTTCCTGTACCTGGTGGCGGTGATGGACTGGGCCACCCGCCGGGTGCTCTCCTGGAGGCTGTCGAACACCCTCGATGCCCGCTTCTGTGTCGAGGCCCTCTCAGAGGCTCTGGAACGCTACGGTCCTCCCGAGATCTTCAACACCGACCAGGGCAGCCAGTTCACCAGCCTGGAGTTCACCTCCGTGCTCAAGGACGCCGGCGTCGCCATCTCCATGGACGGCAGGGGCCGGTGCATGGACAACATCTTCATCGAGCGCCTGTGGCGCTCCCTCAAGTACGAGGCCGTCTACCTGCACGAGCTCTCGGACGGCTTCGCCGCCCTGCGGGTCATCGCCCGGTGGGTGGCCTTCTACAACACCCAAAGGCCTCATTCCGCCCTCGCCGGCTCCACCCCGGCGGAGGCCTACGAACGAGGACTCCAGAGGCAGGCCGGACCTCACACCCCGCCCGCCCCTCTGCCAGTTCCATCGGAACACGAAGACGTGATAAACGGCACCTTGGCGGCATGATCGAACGTCTGGAATACACCTTATCTCCGCCGCCTACCTGTCCTACAAACCAGGACCACCTCAGAATTCAGGCCCGCCTCTTCGCTTAACCCCTCGGGGCTCAACGGCTCGAACGAAATCCAGTCCTTGCCGCAGATCACCTCACCGGCGCTTGCCGTGCCGCCTACAACGGCCAACGCGGAGGCGACCAATAAGGCGACCAATATCAATTTTCGCATACCGCCCTCACTCGCAGGTGCCATAGTACTGGCTGGGAACGAGATCGCCAGCAATGATGGTGTGGCGGCTGTGCACCGCTTTCCCCCGTTTGTTCATTGTTGTCGTCTGAACGGCACCTGTTACGAGTACTTCCAGAAAGGTTATGCTGTTGTTTCCGGGAATCACTTTGACGGGGTAAACGTTGCGCCCAACTGCGAAGGCGTGGCCGGTTCCATCCACCATGAATTCGATGGGTAAGGGACTCTTGTTGGAAAGCCGGGTCGTTTCGGGCGAGACATGCTCGTCGAACACGCAAACGAACCGTTGAACCGGCTTGGTGCTTTCAGCCCCCGCCGCCCCGCCCATCGCCAGCAGCACACACGTCGCTAGAATTACTCCCCGCACAGCATTCCTCCTCTAGCCTGCCACGAAACGAAAATGCGGAGACGGATGCGCTTGGTCACCAGGTCGTCCCTTCGGCAATCATCCTCAGCTTCACATTGAGCGACCATATATCCTGAGCAATCTTCTGCCCGGTGGATCGGCCGCCAACGAAACCGCAAAGGATACGGACCCGAAAACCTCGCCATGCTGCGACGCCTCGCCCTCAACATCGCACGCCACGAACCGACAAAGGACGCCATGCGTGGCAAGTTCAAGCGCGCCGCGTGCAACGACGACTTCCTACTCAACTTGATCCGCGCCGCTGCATGACAAATCCAAAAGCGATTGCCCTAGGGTCTGATCAATCGGGATCAAGAATCAATCCATCAAAGGTTAGGCGTGTAGGCAAATAAAATCCGTACAAATACATGTCGCTTGCAGCTTCGTATTGAGGACTAGTCAGAACTAATTCCAGTGTCTCACCACTGCCTTCGTCAAGGTCATCCTCGAATAAATTGATGTCGATCTTTGCGGTCGTTGCCGAGCCTGCCGGGAAAACGATCTTGCCTGTTTTCCCGGCAGGGACACTGTAGTCCGATCCAATCTTCGCCGAACCATCATTTACACTATACGAATAACGGACTTTTTCCGGATAATTGTACCCGGAATTTGTCGTTGGCTTTGTTATCTCGAAGGTCATGGTGTTGCCTTCGTATTCTTTTACATCATTGCCGTATGCCATGCTCCCGGGTGCGTAGACGACTGCTGCCAGCGCCAGGAGTATGTATTTCACTTCTGACTTCAGCAGTCGTGCGACATGATGGTAACCAGTCATCAGCATACCATTTCCGTTCTGTTATCAATTCGCGCAATTGGCGAGGTCGCTCATCCTAAGCCTCAATCTCTCGCGTGACCAGTTTCCGTCGGCGAATCCCGGGTTGCTGTGGGAGCAGGTCGGCGGCGACGGGTCATCGTTCGGGAATTCAGTGCTGCCTCAAGAGGAGCACGCATTCTCTCGTATAGCATGATTTGCGCATTCTGCCGTGCCATGCACGGACACGCTCGGTGGTTCCTTCGCCGCCATTACCCCTTGACTTGGACGAGAGCCACAGGCCACAGTAGTTTTCTATGCTTCTATGCCTCCAGCCAGCACGGAATTCGTAATCGTATCGCAAGTGACTGGAATCGAATTCAGGTGTACTGAACGCATCCACGACGGGAACGCAAGCGCTCCATGAGACGAAGTTGCGCTCATAAATATCTAATATACAACAAATATCACAATCCTGCGCAACTCGGCGCAGGCCTGACCGAGCAGGTAATCTGAAAGCGAGGTGTCATGCCGGAGGATCGTTTTCGCGTGGTGGTGTTGGACGACTATGAGGGGTTCTGCACGACGGTTCCGGCCTATGGGGAGGTGGCGGCCGTGGCCGACGTCGAGGTGGTGGAGCGCAAGCTGAACACCGACGAGGAATGGGCGGCGGCCGTGGGCCATGCGCATGCGGTGGTGCTCATGCGGGAGCGCTCACCGTTCCGGGAACGGGAGTTCGCGCTGGCGCCGTCGTTGCGGTTCATTTCGCAGATCGGTCGCGGCATACCGCATCTGGACCTGGCCGAGGCCACCCGGCGCGGCATCCCGGTGTCATGCACTCCCAACGACTCCGGCGCCTCCACGGTGGAACTGACGTTCGCGTTGATCCTGGCACTGGCAAGGCAGATTCCCTCGGTGAGCCAAGGCATGCGCGAAGGTGCGTGGCCGCCGGCAGTCGGCATGCTGCTGGAAGGGAGGACCCTGGGCGTCATCGGCCTCGGGCGCATCGGCGCCAGGGTCGCGCGCATCGCCCAGGCCATGGACATGAACGTCCTGGCCACGGGCAAGACCCTCACCGATGAGCGGGCGGCGGAGTCCGGCGCCCGCAGGGTTTCCCTCGACACGCTGCTCGAGGAGTCGGACGTCGTCTCGGTGCACTGCCGGCTGAACGCCGAGACACGAGGACTCATCGGCCGCCGGGAGCTTCAGCGCATGAAGCCCGGCGCGCTGCTCATCAACACGGCGCGCGGCCCCATCATCTCGGAGGAAGCGTTGGTCGAATCGCTCCGCCAGGGCCATCCCGCCGGGGTCGCTCTCGACGTCTATGACGAGGAACCGCTACCGCCCGACCATCCGCTGCGCGGCCTCGACAACGTCATCCTGGCCTCGCATCGAGGCTACGCCGTGGACCGGATCCTGCACCAGCGCTATCAGAGCGCCTTCACCAACGTGATCCGTTTCATCGAGGGTGCCCCGGTGGACGTCATCAATCGGGACCCCCCTAAAGCGTCATCCCGGACTTGATCCGGGACCCAGGCGGGAGTGGGGTTTCCCGGTCGAGCCCGGGGTCGCGGGGAGCGAAGCGGGATCACCGATGGGGGTGCTACGACTCCGCCAGCGCCTTGCGGAAGCGATCCCGGTGCTCGGGGCTGTAGAGACGGGGAAAGTTCTCCGGGTAGTCTTCTCCCGGCTCGACCTTGAGGTCCACCAGGATGGGTCCGTCTTCCTTGAGGAGCGTGTCGAGGTTACGGTCCCAGTCCTCCAGGCTGTCGAAAGTGTAGGTGTTGGCGTAGCCGGCCTCTCTGGCGAGTCCGGTGAAGGTGAAGCCGCTGTGGGTCGGGATGGGGACGGCGCCGTTGGTCTCGTAGGTGCCGTTCTCGCAAACGCAGTGCACGAAGTTCTTCGGCGCGGCGTTGGCGATGGTGACGAGGCTGCCCAGGTTCATGAGCAGGCTGCCGTCGCCGTCCAGCACCACCACCCGCTTGTCGGGCCGGCCCAGGGCGAGGCCCAGAGCGTGGGACGAGCCCTGTCCCATGGCGCCGGTGAAGGTATAGTTGAGGTCGGACGGCGCGATGTGGATCCAGTCCTGGGCCGCCTTGTACACCGCCACCACGATCTCGTCGGTCCGATGGCGCGCCAGCACCTTGAGCATGTCGTCGCGTTTCATCATGATCAGATAGGCTCCCGTCCGATGAGCATGGCCACCGGCATCTGCTCCGCGTAGGCCCGCTCCACCGCCGGCACCACCTTGTCCTCCGTGCCGGGCGCTTCGATGTTGTGGTGCTCGATCTGCATGGCGTCCAGAATCGGCTCGACGATCCGGAGGCCGTAGCGCTTGGACTGGGTGGGCGGGACGCCGGGCTCCTTCTGGAGCATTCCCACCATCATGCACACCGGGTTCTTCCCCTGGACGGCCACGCCGCGGACGGCGTTGATGGAGTCCAGGAGACCCGTGTACTGCATCAGCAGCAGCGACCGGTGCCCGGCGGCGTAGAGCCCGCTGCAGATGGACACGCCTTCGTCCTCCTTGCACACCTGCACCACCTGGAAGTCGGGATCCTCGATCATGGCCTTCAGCACGTTTTCGCTCGTGGTGCGATCCGGCAACGCCACGATGAACCGGATGCCGGCGCGCTTGATTTCCCGGATGAGGTCCCGCGCTTTGAGCCTGTCGGCGTCGTTGTCTCCGGCCACGTTTCGCTCCTTCCGTCGTCTTCGGCGCCGTCCCCGCCGGACGACGCCATGCCGACCTCTATACTATGGAGCCTCCCGGCAGGAAAGACTTGAACCTGCGGACATCGGCGGGCGAATCCGGCCGCAGCTCGCACCAGCGCAGGGCGCCCTCGTAGAGGCGCACGGTGGGTCCGAGCCCGTGGACGGCCGGCAGCAGGTCCCTGAGGCAATCGTACCAGGCCCGGCGCTCGTCCCGGTCCGGCGGTTCCGGGTCCTCCGCGTTCAGCGACTCGCACAGACGGCGCCATTCCCGGGTGGAAAAGCCCGCCCGGAAGTCGGCGGGATAGAGTTCCAGGGCGATGGCCCGGGGCCGGGTGAAGTGCTGGCGCTCGTCGAACTCCAGAATGAACCCCGGGCTTGCTATATAGTAGTCGCAAGGCGGCATCTGCGGCGTTCGTACGAAGTCCCCGTAACCCCGGTGGGTTCGCAGGCCGTCGAAGATGCGTTGCAGTGCCTCCCCGATCCGGGTGCCGCGGTATGCCTCCGGGGTGGTGGGCCAGGGAAACGCGTGGTCCTTGCGGCAGGCGTCCGGATACAGCGTGGCGAGAAGCTCGTGCAGCCGGGCCTTGCAGTCGCGGCAGTGCTCGGAATGGGACGCCGTGTTGGGCATGGCCGCGCAATTATCGGTAATAACCGAAACGGAGGCAATCCCGGATGGGCTGGACTTACCTGTGCGTTGCCGGCGTGTTCGAAGTGGTGTGGGTCATCGGCCTCAAGTACACGGCCGGGTTTTCCAGGCCGTGGCCGAGCCTTTTGACGCTTCTGGCCTTGGCGGTGAGCTTCGGTTTCCTGTCGCAGGCGGTGAAGACCCTGCCGGTGGGAACGGCCTACGCGGTCTGGACCGGCATCGGCGCCGTGGGCGCGGTGATCTTCGGGATAATCCTGTTCGGAGAGTCCAGGGACGTGTTGCGGCTGGCCTGCATCGGCCTCATCGTCGCCGGCATCGTCGGCCTCAGGCTGGCCTCCAGCCAAGTATGACGCGATAGTCCTGGTGGGAGCGAGAATGAAACGGATCTGTGTCTTTTCGGGGTCCAGCAGCGGCTCACTCGACGACTACGCCCGCACGGCGGCGTCGCTGGGCCGCGAGCTGGCCCGGCGCGGCATCGGGGTGGTCTACGGCGCCGCCTCCATCGGGCTCATGGGATGCGTGGCGGACGCGGCCCTCGAGGAGGGCGGCGAGGTCACCGGCATCATCCCCGAGGCCTTGATGATGGACGAAGTGGTGCACACGGGCCTCACCGATCTCAGGGTGGTGGCCTCCATGCACGAACGCAAGGCCCTCATGGCGCGGCTGTCGGACGGTTTCATCGCCCTCCCGGGGGGCTACGGCACGCTGGAGGAGCTGGCGGAGATGATTACGTGGCTCCAGCTCCGCATCCATGCCAAGCCCTGCGGCGTTCTCAACGTCCGGGATTACTACGGTCACCTGATCCGCTTCCTCGACCACGCGGTGGACCAGGGTTTTCTCAAGCAGAAGCACCGTGACAAGCTGCTCATCGCCGATACCGTCGACGGTGTGCTGGATGCGCTGGCGAGCTTCCGTCTGCCGTGAAGCGCGTGTGCCCGGGAGCCGGGCTCACGGTCGGAGCCGCCCGAATCCCCTGACCGCCACCGCCGCGACGCTGACCAGGGTCATGAGCCAGGCGAACCAGTCGCCGTAGCGCACGTACACCGTATCCAGCTCCATCAACGGGACGGTGGCCTTCAAGGCCCCCTCCGAGAACAGCGGCAGCGGCGCCGCCATGCGGCCCGCGGGATCGATGACGGTGGTGAGCCCGGTGTTGGTGCCCCGCACCATGGCCCGGCGGGTCTCCAGGGCGCGCCACCGGGCCAACCGCGCATGCTGCCACGGCGCCGCGGTGCGGCCGTACCAGGCATCGTTGGTGAGGTTCACCAGCAGGTTGGCGCCCTCATTCCGGACGAAGCGGCGCGACAGCGCTGGCATGAGGTCCTCGTAGCAGATGAGCGGGGCGACCCGCGCCCCCTTCGGGAGGACGAAGGGGGTTTCCATCCCGCCGGGCGTGAAGCCGTCGCCGATGGGCGGCATGCCCGGTAACCCGCCGATGAGCCACGCCAGGGGGATGTACTCGCCGAAGGCCAGCAGCACCCGCTTGTGGTAGCGCCCCAGCACGGTCCCGGCGGAGTCCACCGCGAACGCGCTGTTGTACCGGCGGATGCGGTTCCCGGACTCGCGCCGGTAGCTGATGGCGCCGAAGATCATGTGCGGATGGCGCGCCGGCAGCAGCGCCGGCGGCACCCTTCCGGCGCTCTCCGGAAGCCACGTCTCCATGGCGGACTCGGGCCAGACCACCAGGTCCGCGTCCGCGTGCTTTGCGGAAAGGTCCTTGTAGGTCTGCTGGTTGGTCTTCAGGAACGCGGCCTTGCCCTTTCGCTCGATGTCGATGTTCCCTTGTATGACCGCCACGTCGAGCTTCGGGGCGGCCGCCGCGGCGGCGCTGATCTGCGCCACCCGCACCGGCCCGTACACCAGGGCGGCGAGCAGGATCGCCCCCGCGCCGGCCGCGGTCCACGCCGCCCCGCGCGTCGTGCCGTGGCCCCGGCGCGCCCGAAGGATCCTGTAAAGCGCGGTGCCGGACCATAGCAACACGAAGGTGGTGCCGTAGTGGCCCACCAGGTCCGCCGACTGGTTGAGGGAAGTGAACGCCGTCTGACTCGTGGCGAGATACCAGGGGAAGAGGTTGGGGAACCAGAACTCGACGGTGACCCAGAACGCCGGGGGCAAGAGCCCAAGCGGCCCGGTCCCGCACAGGCGCACGAGCGCCGCGAACACCACGAACGGCATGGCCGACCAGGCCACGAAGAGAACGAAGCCCGTTGCCGCCAAGGCGTAGTTGACGCCGCCGAACACGTGAATGGTGTAGACCAGCCAGTGAAAGCCCAGCGCGATGACGGCCGCCCCCGTGAGCGCCCCGGCCAGGAGCGCGTGACGCCAATGGCGCGCGCCCTCCAGCGCCGTCAGCCACGGCACCGGGGCGAGCCAGGTCAGGGGGAACAGGATCGGCCAGAGGAAGGGGGCGGCAATGAGTGCGGCGGCGAGGAGCGACAACCACGATAGCGACCTGAAACCAGCCATGAAGCCGGAAGTCTACGGGTACGGCGAACGGCCGTCAACGCGTGTCGAATCCCGTTGACAGGAGAATTCCCGAACAACTAGAGTACGAGGGTGCAGCGTCCGCCAGGCCGCATGCGCAGCGGCGTTGCCGGTCCCCGCGTTGTCGGTCCATTTGCCAGACACGCGGTGAATCCCAAGGAACGGAAAGGGGAGAGAAAATGGGTCAAGCATTCATCGATGCCGACGGGCACATCATGGAGCGCGAGAACGAGATCAACGAGTTCATTGACCGGCAGTACCTGGGCCGGGGCAGCCTGAGCTTCCGTCAGATGCTGCCGAGCCTGGACAAGTTCCACACTCCCAGGAGCCGCATCATCGAGCCGGAGGGGATCTTCGACGCCTCCGTGGGGCCCGAGCGCTGGCTCGAGTTCCTCGCAAAGACCGGGATCGAGAGCTCGGTACTCTATCCCACGGCCGGCCTTTCCTACGGCCAGGTGCACTTTCCCGAGTGGGCGGCGGCGTACGCGCGGGCATACAACGACTGGTTCACGGAGAAGTACGCGAAGGTCAGCGACCGTTTCAAGGGGGTTGCGCTGATTCCGGTGCAGGACGTGAAGGCGGCGGTGAAAGAGCTGCGCCGGGCGGTCAAGGACCTGGGCATGGTGTGCGCCATGCTGCCGTCCAACGGTCTCGACCGGCACTACGGCTCCGAGGAGTTCTGGCCGCTCTACGAGGAGGCGGAAAAGCTCGATTGCGCCCTGGCCGTCCACGGCGGTTGCTACGGCGATCTGGGCTTCAACTCCTTCAAGGTCTTTCCGGCCACCCGCGCCCTGGGCATGCCCTTTCCCTTGGCCATCCACATGACCGGGATGATGTCGGAGGGCGTGTTCGACCGGTTCCCCGATCTTCGGGTGGGTTTTCTCGAAGGCGGCACGTCGTGGATTCCGCTGGTGCTCGACCGGCTGAACCGCGAGGTGGAGTACGGCGGCCTGCAGCTCAAGAGGGAACCCCTCGACTACTTCCGTAGCGGCAGGGTCTTCATCGGATGCGAGGGCAACGAGGACGTGCTGGTCTACTGTGTCAATCGCATAGGACACGAGGTCTTCATGTTCTGCTCCGACTTCCCTCACGAGATCACCATGGACAACTGCATGGAGGAGATCGACGAAATCCGCGACCGGGAAGAGCTCACCGACGAGCAGAAACAGGCCATTCTCGGGGACAACGCCCGGAACTTCTACAAGATCTGACGCAAGGGCGGCGGGAAGGGGAGGCCCTTTCCGCCGCTTGACGCTTCCGGACCGAGGGGCTACCATGGTTTCGTCCCTTGGGGACAGACCATCGTAAGTCTCACCTTGCGAAGCCTACTCGAAGGACCGACCGAGATCGTGGTTCAGAAGAGGATCTTGCCATCTCCGACTCCTTTTGAAGTTAGCATTCAGGGTGTATGGCCATAACGTTTCAGGAGGAGCACAGATGGAAGGCAGGAGACTCTATATCGGCGGGTTGCCGTACTCGACGACCGATATGCAGCTCGAGGAAATCTTCTCGGCGCACGGCACCGTTGAATCCGCACAGGTCATCATCGACAAGTTCACCGGGCGCTCCCGGGGGTTCGGATTCGTGGAGATGGGTACCCCGGACGAGGCCGAGGCCGCGGTCAACGCCCTCAACGAGACGGACCTCGGAGGACGCACCATCACCGTGAACGAGGCCCGGCCCCAGCGCCGTGACTTCGGAGGCCGCCACTAGCGCGAACGGGACGTCCGTCCCTCGCCGGCTCGATTCCAACCGTCATGACGGGCGCTCGGGCGCCCTTCGAAACACCCAAGCCGTGGGGCATGCGCGCCTCACGGCTTGACCCCATCCTTTCCCGGCGTGAATACGCCGTCCGAACCGTCACCCCACGCACCCACAACCTCATTCCGGGCACCGCAGCGTCATCCCGGGCTTGACTTGGCGTTTCGCGTCATTGCCATTTCCCTACGAATCGTGCATTTAGGCCTTGAGCCGACACAAGGGACCGGAGACTGAAAGGAGAGTCGAGATGGCGACTGGCAACGGGTTCGGCAGCGCGAGCAAGATCAAGCAGGTGGGACGCATGGACCTGCCCGGCGGCGGCAAGATCGAGGTGGACAAGGGCTTCGCCTACGTGGGGCACATGGACCCGCCTCACGGCACCTCCGTCATCGATGTGCGCGATCCGAAGAATCCCAAGCTCGTCGCCCAGCTAGACGTGCCTCCGGGGATCCACTCCCACAAGGCCGCGGTGAGCGACGGCGTGATGATCGTCAACTACGAGCGCTACGAGAACAACCAGGATGCTCAGGGCGGCCTCAAGGTGTTCGACGTGTCTGATCCGGCCAAGCCGCGCGAGACGGCGTTCTTCGAGGCGTCGGCCAAGGGCGTCCATCGGTTCACTTTCGACGGCCGCTACGCCTACTTCTCGCCGGTGCCGGAAGGATACGTGGGCAACGTCTGCATGATCCTGGACCTGGCGGACCCGGCCAACCCGCAAGAGGTGGGCCGTTGGTGGATGCCGGGGCAGTGGGTGGCCGGCGGCGAGGAACCGACGTGGCCCGGCACCATGCACCGCTGTCATCATCCCATCCGCCGGGGCGACCGCCTGTACGTGAGCTACTGGCACGGCGGTTTCGTGATCCTCGACATCTCCGACATGAGCAAGCCCACTCTGGTGAGCCATTTCGATACGAGCCCACCCTTCCCGTCGCCCACCCACACCGCCCTGCCCATGCCGGAGAAGCTCATGGGCCGGGAGATCCTGGTGGTGGTGGACGAGGAAGCCCAGAAGTCGGCGCCCCTGCCTTACGCCTTCATGTGGGTGGTGGACATCAGCGACGAAGCTCATCCCGTGCCCATCGCCACGTTCATGCCGGACATCGACGGCGAGCCGACGGACCGCTACGGCGCGCATCAGCCGGCGGAGCAGGTCTACAGCAACGTCCTCTACGTCACCTGGTTCAGCGGCGGCCTGCGCGCGGTGGACGTGTCCAACCCGTACCGGCCCAAGGAGGTAGGCTACTACGTGCCCGAGCCCGGCAAGGGCCAGAACACGGTCCAGAGCAACGACGTCTTCCATGACGAGAACGGACTGTTGTACCTGATCGACCGCCTCGACGGGCTGGAGATCCTCGAGCCCCAGGTGTAGGGCCCGGGGTTCACCGCACCGCCATGGCGGATCGACGGAACGGCTCGGAGCCGCCCGCGGCACTGGGCCACCTTCGGGTGGTGGAGCTGGGAGACGTGCCCGCTGCCTACGCGGGCCGGCTGCTGGCCGACCTCGGCGCCGACGTCATCAAGGTGGAGCCGCCGGGCGGCGCCCCCGAACGCAGGCTTCCACCCTTCGCCGGAGGTGTTGAGGACATCGAGCGGAGCCTCACGTCCATCTACGCCAACACCAACAAGCGCGGTCTGGTGCTGGACCTCTCCGCGGCCACGGACCGGGACATCTTCACGAGGCTCCTGCATTCGGCGGACGTATTCATCGAGGCCACGCCGCTGGGCCGCCTGGAGGAATGGGGCTTCACCGACCCGTGGTTGGAGGAGGCCTGCCCCGCACTGGTGACGGTGTCCATGACGCCCTTCGGCCGTACCGGCCCCTACCGTCACTACAAGACCAGCGACGCCATCACCAACGGCGCCGGCGGCTTTCTCTACGGCCAGGGAGACGACGAGCGCGGGCCATGCACCGCGCCGTCCCACTCCGCCTACCAGGTGGCCGGGTGCGTGGCCGCGACCCTGGCCGTGGCCGGAGTTCGGCACCGGCGACGCAGCGGCGCGGGCCAGCGGCTGGATGTCTCGCTGCAGGAGGCCCTGACCTTTACCAACAGCAGCTCCATCGCCCGCTACACCCTGGAGAACCGCATGGGGCGCCGGCCCGGCGCCAAGACCTACGGCGGCTCGGTGACCAACATCTACCGCTGCAAGGACGGCCGCTACGTCCACTTCACCGCCAACCTGCCGCACATGTGGCGCGAGTTGACCCAGAACTGGATGACCGGCACGGTCCTGTCCGAGCCGCAATGGGAGGACATGGCCTACCGGGACGCCCGCAGCGACGAGGCCTCCGCGGTGGTGGCGGAGTTCATCGGCGGCTTCACTGCCGACGAGTTCGTGGCCGAGGCCCAGGGGCGGCATCTCTCCGCGGCTCCCCTCAACACCGTGGGCCAGTTCGTGGAAGGCGAGCAACTGGCCGCGCGCCACTGGCTCCAGGAGATCGAGCACCCGATCATCGGCCGCTACCGGGCGCCGGGTTTCCCCATGCGGCTTTCCGGGACCCCCATGCGGGTGCGCCGTCCGGCGCCGCTGCTGGACCAACACCGGCAGGAGGTGCTGGCCGAGCTGGAGCGGGGCAGGGAACCCTGTGCGGTGCCCGCGCAGACGGACGCGGAACCGGGCGACGGCATGTTGTCGGGGCTCCGCATGGCCGACCTGACCCAGCAGTTCGCCGGCCCCCTGGGCACCGAGATCCTGGGCTACTACGGCGTGGAGGTGCTCAAGATCGAGTCCAGCACGGTGGCGGCCCGGGGCCGGGGCGCCGCCATCCACGCCGACATGAACCGGGCCAAGCTGGGCGTCACCCTGAACCTGCGGCACGACCAGGGCAAGGAGATGTTCCGCCGGCTGGTGGGGCGCTCCCAGTTGGTGGTGGAGAACTTCAGCGTGGGAGTCATGGAGCGGCTAGGCTTCGACTACGAGTCGCTGCGCAAGGTGAACCCGGGCATCATCCAGGTGTCCATGCCCGGCTGGGGCAGGGAAGGGCCGCTACGGTCGTGGGTGGCCTGGGGCTGGCAACTCCTGGCCTACACCGGCCTCATGCGGCTCTGGGGCTATCCCGAGTCGCCCATGCGCGCCCGCTGCAAGATCGCCTGGCCGGACCGGGTGGGCGCCATCACCATGGCCCTGGGAGTCGCCGCCGCCGTGGAGCACCAGGAACGCACCGGCGAGGGACAGTTCATCGAGGCCTCCATGCTCGAGGCCCAGGGCGCCATGATGGGCCCCGCCATCCTCGACTACACGGTCAACGGCAACGAATGGGACACGCTGGGATACCGGGAAATACTCGGGGAGCCCTACGCCCCCTACGGCTGCTACCCGTGTGCCGGCAACGACGACTGGGTCATCATCGCCTGCGAGACCGACGAGGAGTGGCGGGCCATGGCCGGGGTCATCGGCGCGGGCTCATGGGCCGACGACGAGCGCTTCGCCGACAAGGAAGGGCGGCGGCGGCACCGCGACGAGCTGGATGAGAAGCTGACAGGGTGGACCCGCACCCAGACCGCCCGCCAGGCCTTCCGCCGCCTCCAGGAAGCCGGCGTGGCCGCCGGCATCCCCATGTCCGGCGAGGACCTCTACTACGACCCCCACCTGCGCGAGCGCGGCCACATCGTCGAGATGGACGAACCCCCCTGGGGCCGGGTCGGCCACCACGGCATCCCCGGCATCCCGTCCCGCTCCAAGGCGAGCGCCGCCCAACCCGCGCCCTGGATCGGGGCGCACAACGCCTATGTGCTGGGCGAAGTACTGGGGTTGTCGGAAGAGGAGATCGCCGCATTGGAGGAAGCGGAGGCGATCAAGTAGCCCGCGGTTTCAGGTTGGTCTGGAACTCCCCACGTTGGGCATCTGATCCCACACTTGGTTGTCCAGGGTTCTTCCTGTTCTCTTCTTGAATACCCCGCCCCATTGCTTGAAAAAGAATGGCACCTTGTTCTGTAGGCAGTTGTCGCGGATTTCCCGTATCCAGTCGGCTTCCATCGGTCGTGCCCTCGGTCCCGATTCGCCGCCGACAATCACCCAGTCGATGCCATCAAGGGGCATGCCCGTTAGTGGTCCAAGCAGGGGTTCCAGCGATAGAAATTTGACCAAAGCACTGGTTTCTCTGAGTCGCTCCAACCTGTCCAACCACCGTACCGACTCGATACTCGTTCCGAGCCAGATATTCGGCGTCCATGACAGCCGGTTCTTTAGTTGTAAGACCCGCCCGGGTCGCTTGGTGAGCACCTGGAAGGTGTGTTGGGGTGAGCGGTTCATAGCATCGAACACCGCACCGATGAACTCGGTCGGGACCGATTTGTGGAACAGGTCCGACATGGAGTTGACAAAAACAAGATGCGGCCGACGCCAACTCGCGGGCTCCTCCAACGTACGCGGGTGGACGGTTACCTTGAAGCCCTCTCGGTACTTGTGCGCCCCCATGGCTTGCAGCCGCCTGGACATACGCTCCGCGTAGCAGTGTTTGCAGCCAGGACTGATCTTCGTGCACCCGGTTACCGGATTCCAGGTGATCTCAGTCCATTCGATGGCGGAGCGAGAAGCCATGCCTAAAGATGTTCCAGGATATGCCCTGCGATACGTTTGGCAGTGGCTGTTCCTTTCGGATTGCCTACGCAGAACAATAGCTCGAACAACGGCGAATTCCTGGAGTTCCTCGGCAGTTGGTCGATCTTTATGAATGCGCCCCTTTGGAGAACGGCCCGAAGGGTTCCGGGCGGAAAGGCTCGTCCCGGGCTTCGAAGAAGGCCCGCAGGCCGCCCTGCTTGCGGGCGTCCTCCAGCCTCTTGTTGAACTCTTCCCGTTTGGAGAGCCGGGCCATGGCGCTCAGCTCCGAGTTGAGCAGCCAAGCCTTGTGGAGCCCCATCATCTCCAGCCCCTGGGTGGCGATGGCCAGGTTGATCTTCACCGTCTCGGGCGGCACCAGGGCCACGCGCTCGACCATGCGGAAGCATTCCTCCAGGAGTTCCTCCCTGGGCACGACTTTGTTGACCAGGCCGATGCGGAGCGCTTCCCCCGCGTCCACGTGGTCGCCGGTGAGGGCGTAGCGCAGGGCGTTCTTGGGGCCGGCCAGCAGCACCCAGATGAAGTCGGTGCCGGCGGCTTGGCGCACTTGGGGCTGGCCGAACACGGCGTCGTCCGCGGCCACGGTCAGATGGCAGGTCAGGGCCAGCCACGAGGCCGTGCCCAGGCACCAGCCGTTGACCGCGCCGACGATGGGCTTGGGGTACTCCCAGCGGTAGAGGCGCCGCCGCAGGATTTCCTCGCGGTCCTTGTCCCGGACGTCGTCGAACTCCTTGTAGAGTGGCACTCCCTCCGGCAGGGCTTGGGGCCACACGGTGTCGGGGACATCTTCCCCGGACATGTCCTCGCCGGTGGAGAAGCAGTCGCCCGAGCCGGTGAGAATCACGCCCCGCACTTCCGGATCGTCCTTGGCCTCGGCCAGGGCCGTGTCGAGCTCGGCCAGCAGCGCCTCGCTCAGGGCGTTGCGCCGTTCCGGACGGTTGAGGGTGATGAGGACGCCGCTGCGTTGTTTTTCGTAGAGGATGTTCTGATAGGTGGTCATGGGGTCTCCTCGCGGGATGTTCGTTTCCGGGTGCCGTGTGGCCTTCGGCCGGCGGCCTTACTCCTTGGGCTTCGATCTCGGACCGAACGGTTCGGGCTGGAACGGACCGTCGCGCAGTTGCAGGTACTCCCGGATGTTCTTCTCCCTGGCCTCGTTGAGCGGGCGGCGGTGCTCCTCGCGCAGCATGACGTGGGCGGGGGCCGAGAGCTGGGAGTCCAGCATCAGGGCGTCGCGCAGGCCCATCATCTCCATGCCCAGGGTGGCGATGGCGAGGTTGATCTTCACCGTTTCGGGCGGCACCAGCGCGATGCGGTCCGCCAGCTCGAGGCACTCGTCCAGGAGCCGCTCATGGGGCACCACCTTGATGACCAGGCCGATACGCAGGGCTTCCTGGGCGTCGATGTGGTCGCCCACCAGGCCGTAGCGGAGCGAGTTCTTGACCCCGGCGAGCATGGTCCAAAGGAAGCTCGTGTTGGAGCCGTGGCGCACCTCGGGCTGGGCGAAGACCGCGTTCTCCGAGGCGATGGTGATGTGGGTGCACAGCGCCAGCCACGAGCCCGCGCCCATGGCCCAGCCGTTGATGGCGCCGATGACCGGCTTGTCCAGCTCCCACAGCCGCAGGAACTCGTTGCCCTCCCGGCCGCGCCAGGAGTCGATCCAGTCCGACGCGGACTGCCCCACCGGAACGCCGTACGGCCACTCGAGATCGCGCCGCCGCCCGGGCTTGGGTCCCTGGTCCATGCCGGCGGAAAAGGCGCGTCCGGCGCCGGTGATGATGACGGCCCGCACCTCCGGGTCGGCCACGGCCTCGTCCAGCGCCGCAGACATCTCGTGCTGGACCGTGGGGCTGATGGCGTTCATGACCTGCGGCCGGTTCAGCGTGATCAACCCGGCGGCGCCGCGTCGCTCGTACAGAATCTCGGTGTAGTTTGCCATGGGGTTATTCCTATCTTCTTATTTCTCTTTCTTCCACACGATGCGGTAGATGCCGGCGATGTCGGCGAGCGGCATGATGATGGGGTCGTAGCCGTGGGCGATGCTGATGAGGACCAGATTGCCGTTCTGTTTCTTGATGCGCTTGATCAGGTACTCGCCGCCCACGGTCTTGACCACGCAGTAGTCGCCCGAGTGCCATTCCTTGTTGGGCGAGCACACGACGATCTCCTTGTCCTCGTAGCGCGGGCTCATGGAGTCGCCGCGGACCTCGACCCCGAAGGCGTTGGCGTCGCCGAGGTCGTAGGGGCGCGACACCCGGCGCCAGCCCTCGCCCACCGGAAAGCCGTCCTCGGAGAACTCCCCCCGGCCGGCGCCGGCGCGTCCCACCACCGGCAGGTCGTCCGGCACGTGGCCGGACACGTCCCGCACCTGGTCGTTGGTGGACAGGAGCCATTCCAGGGAGACGCCGCACACCGACGCCAGCCGGTGCAGGATGGCGGACTGCGGCGCGCGGTCGCCGGCCATGTAGTTGTAGACCGCGGTCTTGGAGATTCCCGCCCGCGCGGCCACGTCCAGCGGGTCCCGGTCCGCTAGGGCGAGGGTCAGGCGACGGGCGAGATCGGTCTTGGGTAGTCTTGTTTTTTTCCTTGGCATCGTGTATATAGTTCTCGATTGAAAAAATGATTGACATTATAGTAGTCAATTGATAACTTCCCGTCAAGCAGCGGTCATGACGCGACTCTCAACGGGAAGGAAGGACCAAGATGGCAAGTGAGACGAAACGACATCTGAAATCGGTGGCTGGAGGCCGCGAAACGAAGAAGTGGGTGGAGGTGGACGCCTCGCTGGTAGGGCTATCGGTGCTCTCGGCCCTGCACAAGCTCGACCACGGCGAGGAAGACGAGGCCGACGTGGAAATCGGCGGCCGCACCCTGCGAATCCGTCTTGACCCGCTCAAGAAGCGCGTCCTGATGTTCGAGCTCAAGAAGACCCGAAGCCGCAACCCCCGCCTCGGCGGTCCCGGCACCAAGTCCCTCCACTGAGACCGGCGACGCCACCGGCGGCATGCCGCGTGACGACCGAATCACGCGCCAGTGGCGGCCGCCGGAAGTTGGAGGGCTCCCGAGGGGCGACCCTCCAGCCGCATCCTTGCCTGAATACGACTCGCGCCATCCCCGCATCATCCGGCGTCACCTCGAAGCCATCAAGGCGGTCCGCATTCCCCTGACAAGCTGGCATCATTTACCGGGTCTTCATCCCCTCCCCGCGCGCGAGTGCGCCGACCAGGGATTCAATATGGGAACCCCGGTTCCCTGGAAGTCCTTCTCGTTACGGGTACAGAGTGTCAGGGAGTGCACTCGTGCCGTAGCTGCGATGAAAAGGTCCGGCTGGCCGAAAGTGATGCGCCTGTCTCTGCCCCACGCGACCATACGCCGCCATTCCAGAATCACTTCCTCGTCTACCGGAAGGATGCGCCCCGCGAACCAGGGTCTCAGCCGCTGGGCGAGCCAAGTTTCGAGCTCCTGATGAGGAATGAGGTCGGTTTGTCGCTCGATTCCGAAACGAATCTCTGCGAGGGTCACGCTGCTCAAGAAGAAGCCATCCGATGGCTGCGCATCGGACCACGCCTTCACCCGGCCATCGGGTCGGGTCTTGCGCAACTCGGATACGACGTGCGTGTCGAGCAGCCATCCGTTCACAGATCGACCTCTCGAACGGGGCTCCTTACGCCTTCGTCGCCAAAGTCCAAGCGGTTCAAGGGGGACTTGGACAACAAATCGTGCAGGCTCACCGACTCAGCGCGCGCGCAAAGGCGTTCAAACTCGGACGTCGCGACGATGACGACGGTATCCTTGCCGCGTACCGTTACATGCTGCGGTTGACCGGAGGCGGCGAGGCGGACGACATCGCTGAACCTTGCCTTGGCCTCCCCTAGCTTCCAACCGTGAAGCGCTGTCGGACTGGTCTGCGAACCTTGACGAGACTTACCCATGTGGCTCGCTCTTCTTGTGACCGGATTGGTCAAGATTACAGGGGAGGGAAAACCCTTTCAAGGGTCGTCGAAGGAGTAGGTAGGGCCAAGGTCAGCCGGGACACTGACGACGCGGCGTACCGCGCTTCAATGAGGCCGAGGCAATCACGCCTCGGATCCCCGGTGGCGTTCGATGTAGCGGCGGGTCTCTGGACGGCGTACCCATCGGACGAGCAATGTACTGTGGATCGCACGGTTGAGCTTGCCCCAGCATACCTCAGGCAGGTGGTCTCGCCGTGGTCCAAGGAAGCACGGATCAGGCGCACCGGCCGGGGCATGTAGGAGAAGACCTGATGCTCCCGGAGGCAGTTGGATCGAGCATCTCGTCTTGAGGACGGTGAGGGCCGCTGACGTTGAGTCAGTAGTGCGCGGCAAGCGATGTACACAATTCCGAACGCCGCTGGCAAAGGAGTCCAGCGGACTAATGACGTCAAACCCGGCGGCGCTGAGTCGGTCCGGTGGCTGCGGTTCACGCACGGTCGAACTCCTGACGCGTGATGCCGAGGTCTCTCAGGATGGCTCTGACGGTTCCCGTTTTCAACTCGTGGCTGCCCCAGTTGGGGATGGTCGTCCTGCGGCCGTTCGACGATCGAATCCAGACCTCGTGGTCGCCTCGGGCGCGTCGATCCAGGTTGCATCCGAGTCGGCGCAGCTTGCGCGTGAGTTCGCCGTACCTCAAACTGCAACCATGACCTCACCGAGGCCCTCGTGCTGCAGAGCGTCAACGATGGCTGCTTCAACCTTTTCCGGGAGCGGCTCGCCACGGTCCCGGTAGGACTCGATGAAAGCCGTGGCAACGCCCTGAAGACTCTCCAGCGCCTGCACACGGGTGTCTCCCCAAGCGCGACAGCCGGGTAAGTCGGGGATTTCGGCAAGGTACTTGCCTTCGGTTTCCTCCGATGGATCCCGCAGGACGAATCTTAGCCTGTATAGTTCCATTTCAGCATCCTCGGCTCAGACGCAAAGCGTTCACAGCATCGTTCGTGGTCCCGAAGTTTGCCGGATTTTTCCGGTCGTGGCAAGAAAGGGAGGTGGCCACGGACTGACGGGTGTTCCGGCGCCGGACCTACATCCGCTGGCTCGAGTCGCGGATCGCCGAGCTCTCGGAGAGAGAGCGCGCGCCCGGGAGCGAGGCTCCCAAGCAGTTGTCTTTATTCCACTAAAGGCGAACTGCAAAGTGACGCGCCAAGCCTAGGCGTCCCCCCGCACCGTTATCGCCAAAGGATGGTCCAGGAGTTGACGGTCGGCCGTGAGGAGCTTCAGGTTTTCTTCTTGAGCCTGGACGAGCAGAAGTTCGTCGAACGGGTCTTTGTGGTCCAGCGGTGTTGCAAGCGTGCGTGCGGCGTGCGCGGCGGTCATCGGCAGAAGCGTCACATCCTGTGCTCTCAAGACGGCGATCGCGTCGTTCGGTTCGAAGGGACTCTTTCGTGTTCCCGACCGGCGGCGAGCGCTGTGCTTGAGACGCATTTCCCAAATCGACACAGCACTCACGAAGAGCTCCGACCCGTCGCTTTGGAAGAACCTGCGTTCAGCCGCCAGGAGTTTTCCCGGTGCCTCCATGAGGTCGTAGAGATAGGAGGTGTCGAGAAGAATACGCACGGACCGCGGTTCTATTCTTGCTCGTATTCAATGAGGCCGAGGCAATCACGCCTCGGATTCCGCCCGAACCTCCTGCTGGATGGCGACCGACGTGTCTGGCTACGTGGTTGGCGTCCGGCGTTTCCTTGCAATTACTTCGCCGGCTACTCGGTCCACTTCTACTTTACTCTGTCGCAGCAACTCGATCTCATAAGGAGTCAGCATCCGGGGAGCGGGCGATTTGCCAAGCCACCGATTGAGCAGTTCGATGGACGGGGTGGCCGAGGTGCCTCTCCGTGCATTGCTCAGACTCTGTTTCGTAGCGTTGTCCGACTTCATCCAACTGTTTTAGGAAGTTGATTTTGACCGAGGCAGTCCCGCTCGCGTAGTTCGCGGAACGTCTGCGTGTCGATAGGGAGCCGTTGTTTCATGGGCGGTTGCCCGAGGTTAGTCGCTTCCTCGAAATCCCTCAACCCTGACCGCCCGCGCCGTCGCCAGCGACTCCGCCGCGGCCTCGGCAACGGCCAGCGCCGCCAGACCGTCCTGTCCGCTCGGATAGGCTACGTCACCGCCCCGGACCAGAGCACAGAACGCCGCCATCTCTTCGCGGTAGGCGCTGGCGTAGCGGTCCATGAAGAAGTCGTTGAGGGGGTCGGTGGCGAAGCCCTCCCGGCCGGCGCGGGTGACGGTGGTGGCCACGGGGTTGCCGGCGGAGACCATGCCCTGGGAGCCGTGCACCTCGATGCGTTGATCGTAGCCGTAGACGGCGCGGCGGGAGTTGGAGATTACGCACAGGCGGCCCCTCGCCGAACGCAGCAGGGCCACCGCGGTGTCGATGTCGCCGGCCTCGCCGATGGCGGTGTCGATGACAGCCGATCCAGTGGCGCTGACCTCGACGATGGACTCGCCCGCGAGGTACCGGGCCATGTCGAAGTCGTGGATCATCATGTCCTTGAACAGGCCGCCGGACCGTTGAAGGTATTCCATCGGCGGCGGCGCGGGATCGCGCGAGGTGATCTGCACGAGTTCGACGGTTCCGATGCGGCCGCGGTCGATTTCGTCCCGCAGGCGCCGGAACGACGGGTCGAAGCGGCGGTTGAAGCCGATCATCAGGGGAACGCCGCCACGCGCGGCCGCGTCCACGGCTCGCTCCGCCCGGGACAGATCCAGGTCGATGGGCTTCTCGCAGAAGACCGCCTTGCCCGCGGCGGCTGCCCGTTCGATCAGGTCGGCGTGCAGGTCGGTGGGGGTCGCGATGAGGACGCCTTCGATGGCGGGGTCGCCCAGCACTTCCTCGACGGAGGCGGCACGAGTGCCGGTCGCCTGGACCACCGACGCCACGGCAGCCTCGTCGGGATCGGCCACGGCAACCAATCGGGCTCCCTCGATGGCCGCGACGGACCGGGCATGGGTCTTGCCGATGCGGCCGGCTCCCAGCAGCCCCAGCCTGACGGGATCGTCCGTCACTTGGAGTCCCGCTGGAAGATCCAGTCGTGGTCGGGATGGTTTCTGAAACGCCACTGGCGCCTGGGGCCCGCCATCACGTTCAGGTAGTACATGTCGTAGCCGTACGGCGCTCCGCACGGATGATGCCCGCGCGGCACCAGCACGGTGTCTCCGTCGGACACCGCCATGGTCTCGTCCAGTTCGCCGTCTTCGGTGAACACCCGCTGAAAGCCGAACCCCTGGGGCGGGTCGATGCGGTGGTAGTAGGTCTCCTCGAGATAGGTCATGTCCGAGCCCTCGTCCGAGTCGTGACGGTGCGGCGGGTAGCTCGACCAGTTCCCCTGGGGCGTGTAGACCTCGGTGATGAGCAGGCTGTCGGCGATGTCGGTGTCGTCCATGGCAATGGGGTGCACGTAGCGGGTGTTGGCGCCCTTGCCGCGTTCCAGCACCGGTATGCCGTCCGGATCGATGGCCTTGGCCGGATGTCCGCCCGCGCCGGGCGCCGAGCACACCGCGATGGTGCAGTCCGTTGCCGCGTGGGCGGACCAGGACGTCCCGTTGGGAACGTAGACGGCATAGGGCTTGGTCTGCTCGAACACGTTCATGCGCTCGCCCTGGACGCCGAAATCCACCTCGGGCGTTGCCAGGCGCGCCTTGCCCTCGACCATGACCAGGATGGCTTCGCGTTCACCGGTGGCCTCCCCGGCGCTCTCCCCGGCCTTCAGCGCGTAGACGGCGAACCCGACGTACCGCCACCCGGCGTCCTCGGGCGTGATGTCGACGATCTTGCCCGTCGTCCCCGACGGCTTGCGCAATAGATTGCTCATTGGATGTGCTCCTGGTCCAAACCCGCGTCCCGCGCCATGGCGCGGAGCGTCTTCAATGCCAACGTCTGATAGTATACCGGATCGCGTTGGGTCGGGTCCTGCTCGGCCTCGGCGACGAGCCACCCCGAGTAGCGGTGGCGGGCGGCGATCCGCAGCACCGCGGGGAAGTCCACGCAGCCCTCGTCGTCGCCCGGCACGGTGAACACACCGAGCCTGACAGCCTGAAGGAAGGACAGTCCTTCCGCAAGCGCTTTCCGGCGGACGGCCGGACGGACATTCTTGAGGTGTATGTGGACGATCCGGTCCATGTACCGCTCCGCCACGGCCGCCGGATCGGCGCCCGCGAAGGCGGCGTGCCCGGTGTCCAGCAAGAGCCTCGTGCTCGGCCCGGCATGGGCCATGAACGCCTCGATCTCCTCCATGGTCTCCACCACCGTGCCCATGTGGTGATGATAGGCCAAGTGGATGCCGTAGTCGCGGCAGTGCCGGGCGATGGCCTCGACGTCGGCGCAGAAGCGGCTCCAGCCGGACGGCGCGAGCTTCGGTCGATGCGCCAACGGCGCGTCCCTCTCGCCGTGCACGGCGCCGGTGGTCTCGCACGCGATGCACACCGAGCACCCCAGGGCCGCCAGCACGTCGAGGTGCGGCTGAATCGCCGCCTTCTCGTCCTCCACGGACCGTTGGAGCAGCTTCAGCGAGTGCCATCCGGACACGTAGGCCAGGCCATGGCGTTCGAGCGTCGCCTTCAGGGTCGCGGCGTCAGAAGGGAACTTGTGGCCTTTCTCGATCCCCTCGAAGCCGATCCGGCCGGCGTCGCTCAGGCACCGTTCCAGCGGGATGTCGCCGCCGAGGCTGCGGTCGTCGTCGTTGGACCAGGCGATGGGGTTGGTCCCGTAACGGATCACGGGCGCTTCCTGAGCGCCGCGTCGTAGGACTCGCGGGCCGCCACCACCTCGGCCCGGTCCGAGACCTCGGGCACGGCTACGTCCCACCAATGGCCGCCGGCCCGGGTGCCGAGCGCGGGCTCGGTGTCGATGACGATGACGGAGGTCCGGTCGGCGCTTCCGGCCTCGACCAGGGCGGCTTCCAGGCCCGCGACGTCGTCCACGTGGGTCGCGGCGGCCCCCATGGAGGCGGCGTGGGCGGCGAAATCGATGGCCGAGGGCGTCTTGTGCCGGGCCGTGTCCAGCAGGTTGTTGAAGCTGGCGCCCCCGGTGGCCCGCTGCAGCCGGTCGATGCACCCGAACCCCCGGTTGTCCAGCACCACGACGGTCAGCTTCAATCCCAGCATGACGCTCGTGGCCAGCTCCGAGTTCATCATCATGTAGGAGCCGTCGCCCACCACCACCACCACGTCGGCTTCCGGGCGCGCCATCTTGACGCCCAGCCCGCCGGCGATCTCGTAGCCCATGCACGAGTACCCGTACTCGAGGTGGTAGTCGCCCCGGCGCGGCGAGCGCCAGAGCTTGTGCAGTTCGCCCGGCAACCCGCCGGCCGCGCATACGACGATGCCGTCGTCGCTCATGGTCCGTTGCACCGCGCCGATGACCTGGGCGTCCGACGGCGTTGCGCTGCCGTCCGTTGCGGCCGCGGTGGCGGCGTCGGCGGCCCGGTCCCAATCGGCCTTCAGTCTCTCGCCCGGCGGGGCGAAGACGTGGTCGCCCAGAGCGGCGTCCAGCTCCGCCAGCGTGGTCCGGGCGTCGCCCACCACCGCGACGGCGTCATGTTTCGTGGCATCGAAGGGCGCCGCGTTGACGGTCAGCAGCCGCGCCTCCGGGTTCTGGAAAAGGCTCCAGGAACCGGTGGTGAAGTCCTGCAGGCGGGTGCCGACGGCGAGGATCAGGTCCGCGGTCCGGGCGATGGCGTTGGCGCTTTCGGCGCCGGTGACGCCGATGGCGCCGGCGCTGCAGGGGTGCGTCCACGGCAGCGCCGACTTGCCGGCCTGGGTCTCGGCCACCGGGATGCGGTGCCCCTCGGCAAAGGCGGCGAGGGTTTCGCACGCTTCGGAGTAGTGCACGCCGCCGCCGGCGATGATGAGCGGCGCTTTGGCCGCGCGCAGGGCCTCAGCCGCGCGGGCCAACTCTCCCGCGTCGGGCCGTTGCCGGCGCATGGCCCAGGTGCGCGGCTCGAAGAACGCCTCCGGGTAGTCGCTGGCCTCGGCCTGGACGTCCTGGCACAGGGCGAGGGTGACGGGACCGCACCCGGCCGGGTCGAGGAGCGTCGCCATGGCGCGGGGCAACGCGGTCAGGAGCTGTTCGGGACGGGTGATGCGGTCGAAGTACCGGCTCACCGGGCGGAAGCAGTCGTTGGCGCTGACGGTGCCGTCCGAGAAATCCTCCACTTGCTGCAGCACAGGGTCGGGAATCCGGTTGGCGAAGACGTCTCCGGGCAGGAACAGCACCGGCAGGCGGTTCACGTGCGCCACTGCCGCCGCGGTGACCATGTTGGTGGCGCCGGGTCCGATGGAGGAGGTCACAGCCATGACCCGCTTGCGGTTGTTGGCCTTGGCGAAGGCGATGGCCGCGTGGGCCATGCCCTGCTCGTTGTGGCCCCGCCACGTGGGCAGCGCGTCGCCGGCCCGATGCAGCGCCTCGCCCAGGCCGGCGACGTTGCCGTGCCCGAAGATCGCCCAGACACCGGCCACGAAGCGCTCGCCGTCCTCGTTCACCTGCGCGCTGAGGTAGCGAACAAGAGCCTGGGCCGCGGTCAGTCGGATGGTGCTCATGGATCGTCAGTCCTTACTCCGGTATAGCCGGAACCTATCGTTCCGCCCTCACACCGGTGCGTGCCTCGTCCCATGCGTCGCAGAGCCGGGCGAAGTTCCCGGCCATGCGGGCCACGGCCTCATCGTCGGCCATGTTGCCGGCCATCCAGGCGCGCGCCACATCT
Source organism: uncultured Binatia bacterium (SeqCode) (assembly GCA_965215605.1). GTDB lineage: Bacteria > Desulfobacterota > Binatia > UBA9968 > JAJDTQ01 > JAJDTQ01. The sequence goes on from OZ244070.1 coordinate 1,936,181, forward strand.
CCGAAGATCGTACGCCCGACGGCAAACCCCTTCACCATCTCATGCCCGGCCGCGGTCTGGAAGCTCGCCCGCAGGTCTTCGAAGGGCGCGTCCAGGCCCAGGACCACGATGCCCCGGCAGTGCGGATCGTTGCTCTCGATGGCGGCGCACGCCCTTCGCCAGGCCGCGTCCGATACCATGGGCTCCAGCTTCCACCAGTCGGGAAAGACGCCGATGGCGTAGAATCGTTCGATGACGGCGGCGGTGGTCGAATCGTCCACCGGCCCGAATTTCGACGGGATGATTTCCAGCAGAAAGTCCAGCCCGTTGGCGCGGGCGGCCTCCGCCAGACGCTTCACCGTCGCTTCCTGGCCGGCGCGCAGTTCCGCCGGGTCGCCGGGCCGATAGAAGCAAAGCACCTTCACCACGTGCTCGGCGGGCCACTCCGCCAGCGCCGAGCCGAAGTCGTTGCCGATCTCCAGCCGCAACGGTCGGCTGCCGGGCCGCTCCACCGGACGGCCGATCCACAGTCCCGTGCCCGCCGCCGCGTAGAGCACGTCCCGGCCCAGGCGGCCGTCGCACAGGATGCCGTACCCGTGGCGCCCGCCGGCGACCCGAAGCGCCGCCTCCAGGCACAGGCGCTTGAACGCGCCGATGCGCTCCACGATGACGGCCTCCTCCAGCGAGGCGCGGCTGCCTCGTGCGATGTCCTCTTCCGTCCCGACGCTGCACTCCCTGGCGATGTCCTCGAATTGCGAGCGGTGATCGAAGGCGAAGACGTGCATGCTCGGCCACGCCCTGGACCGGTTCGTGGCCCAGTGGAGCTGCTCCAGGCGCGCGTCCTGGCGGACCGCCGGCGTCGATGGCCCGTTTTCCATGAAGTCGCGCAGCTCGACGGCGCTGGGATAGGCCGGCGTGCAGCCGTGGCGCGACACCGCCAGCGCGCCGCAGGCGTTGGCGATACGCAGGGTCCGGGCCCAGGCCTCTCCCGAAAGCCAGCCCTTCAGCAGCCCGGCCATGAAGCCGTCGCCGGCTCCCAGGACGTTGAACACCTCGACCTCGAACGGCTCTCCGCTCACGCCTTCGTCGAGGCTCGCCGGGATCGGCCCCTCGAAAACGGTGGCGCCGCCGGCGCCGCGCTTGCACACCAGCGCCGCCTGCGACACCGTGCGCACGTTGGCCAGCGCTTGGACCGTGTCGGATGCGCCGCCGGCAATGTGGAACTCCTCCTCCGTGCCCACGATGACGTCGAACCGCGCCAGGGTGCCTTGCAGCCTGGCGGTCACCGCCGCCGACTCGATGAAGCGGTTCTCGCCGTCGCCGTGCCCGGAGAGGCCCCACAGGTTCGGCCGGTAGTCGAGGTCGACGATGGTCCTGGCGCCCGACTCCCGGGCCAGGTCCAGCGCCCGCAGGGTCGCCGCCTCGGTGCGGGGATGGGACAGGTGGGTGCCGGAGGCCAGCACGCAGCGCGCCTCGGCGATGAAGTCCGGGTCGATGTCGTCCGGCGACAGCGCCATGTCGGCGCAGTTCTCGCGGTAGAAGATCAACGGGAACCGTTCCTGGTCGCGTATGCCCAGCAGCACCAGTGCGGTCAGCCGTTCCGGATCGGTGATGACGCCGCGGACGTCCACCCCTTCGGCCCGCAACTGCTCGCGGATGAAGCGGCCCATGTGCTCGTCGCCGACCCGCGTGATGACGGCGGACCTGAGGCCGAGCCGCGCGGCGCCGGCGGCGGCGTTGGTGGGCGAGCCGCCGATGTACTTGCGGAACGACCGCATGTCTTCGAGCCGTCCGCCCACCTGGCCGCCGTAGAGGTCCACCGACGAGCGGCCGATGGCGATGACGTCGAGAGCCCGCTTCACACGGTACCGCCCAGGGAGCCTTCGAGCCGCGCCAGTTCCTGGCCGCCGGCCATCATGTCCTGAAGCTCGTCGGCCTTGATCTCCCCGCGCATGGCCGTGCCCAGGGTGGCGCCGCGGTTCAGCACCGTGTAGCGGTCGCCCACGGCCATGGCGTGGCGGACGTTGTGGGTGATGAAGACCACGCCGATTCCGGATTTGCGGACCCGGTCGATGGTGGTCAGGACGTTGGACGTCTGCCGCACCCCCAGCGCCGACGTGGGCTCGTCCAGGATCAGGATCTTGGCGCCGAAGTAGACGGCCCGGGTGATGGCGACCGTCTGGCGCTCGCCGCCGGAAAGGGTCCCCACGGCCTGGGCGGGCTCGCGCAGGCGGATGCCCATGTCGGCCATCCGGGTCATGGTGACCTCGTTGGCCTTCCTGAAGTCGATGTGCCTGAACGGCCCCCAGCCCTTGGTGGGCTCGCGGCCCATCCAGAAGTTGCGGGTCACCGACATCAGCGGGATCATCGCCAGGTCCTGGTACACGGTGGCGATGCCGGCCAGCATGGCGTCGCGCGGGCTCTCGAAGGTCACCGGCTGGCCGCCCATGAAGATCTGCCCGCTGGTGGGCTTGTGCACGCCGGACATGGTCTTGATAAACGTCGATTTGCCGGCGCCGTTGTCTCCCAGCAGGCAATGACATTCCCCCGCGTGCACCGCCACCGAAACCCCCGCCAGGGCGATGACCGCGCCGAAGTGCTTCTCGATCTTTTGCAACTCGATCAGCGGGGCCTCGCCGGTGTGGACATCGCGCATGTCATAAAGCGGTTCGCTCATCATCGTTCTCCCGTGATCATGCGGCGGATGTAGGTGTTCAGGATCACCGCCAACAACAGGATAAGGCCGAGGAAGACCCGGAACAGGCTGCTTTCCACGCCGGTGAAGAAGAGGCCCTGTTGCACGACGCCGAAGATCAGCGCTCCCAGGGCCGCGCCCACCACCGAGCCGTAGCCGCCCGTCAACAACGCGCCGCCGATGACCACGCAGATGATGGCTTCGAATTCCTTCAGCAGACCGCGGTCGGCGGCGGCGGAGCCGAACTCCATCACCTGGCAGGTGGCGAAGACCGTGGCGCAGAACGCCGTCAGCATGAACATGAGGATCTTGACGCGGTTCACCGGAACGCCGGTGTAGAGCGCGGCCTGGGCGTCGCCGCCCGAGGCGTAGATCCAGTTGCCGAACTTCGTGCGGGTCAGCACCCAGTGCCCGATGATGACCAGCACGATGGCCCACACCATCAGCATGGGAATGCCGTCGACGATGGGCTCGCCCGCCCGGCGGCCACGGGTGAAGGTCTCGATCATCCCCATGTCCGCGAGCCAGACGAACAGGCCTTTGAATATCTTGCCGCCGAAAAGCGGCGCCAGCCAATCGCCCGCCGCGGCTTCCTTGACGCCGCCGATGATGGTCTTGCGGGTGGCGGCGATGGACAGGAAGATCGTCAGGCCGCGCAGGATGTAGAGAAACGCCAGGGTGACGATGAAGCTCGGCAGGCCGGTCTTGATCACCAGCCAGCCGTTCAGCGCCCCCAGCGCGATGGCGATGGCGAAGGCCAGAACGATGCCGGTCCATACCGGAAAGCCCCACTGGACCGAGACGATGGCGATGACGATGCCCGCGAACCCGATCATCGAGCCCACCGACAGGTCGAACTCGCCCGAGATCATCAGCAGGCACGCGCCCACCGCGATGATGGCGAACTGGGCCGAGACGATGCCCCAGTTCATGGCCCCTTCCGGGCTGAACATCCCGGTGTCGGCCGCTACCAACAGAAAGAATACGAAAACGAGGATGGTGCCGCAGATGGCGCCCAATTCGGGCCGTATCATCGCGCGGCGGAACGATGACATCTCCTTCAAACGTTCGTCGGCCATGACCCCTCCTTTGTGGCCTTCCCGTTGAAGGCCACCCGTCTCAACCGATCAACGTACGGCGGCCCCGCCGCGGCGCGTGGCCGCGACGGGGACAGACCGTTGCGGAATATGCGAGAGCCCGTTCAGCGGAATTCGCCGGCGTACTTCTCCACCAGGCCGATGTTCTTCTTGGTGACGAAGCCCGGACCCGAGTTCATGTGCCCGGAAGGAAGCACGCCGTAGCGCGCCAGGTTCGTCAGAATGACCACGGGCATGTAGCCCTGGAGGTAGGGCTGCTGGTCGATGGCGAACGCGATGGTGCCGTCCTTGACGCCCTTGGCGATCTCGTCCGAGAGGTCGAAGGTGGCGAAGTGGACCTCACCCTCGAGTCCCATATCCCGCAGCGCGGCCAGGGTTGGGTGGGCGGAGGTCGGACCCAGGGTGAGGATGCCGTTGGCGTCCTGGTTGCTGTTGAGATAGGCCTTCACCTTGTTCTTGATCTCGGCCGGGTCCTGGCCGCTGTCGATCATCTGGCGGCCGAGCTTCACGCCCAGGGCGTCGGCATAGCCCTGGCAGCGCTCCACCGAGGCGGGGTTGGTGATGTAGTGGTTGACGCACAGAAACTGCTTCACACCCGCTTTCTTGGCCTGCTTGCCGGCGCCGAGCCCCGCGTCGTATTCCGGCTGCCCGACGTGCAGCAAGGCGCCGAGTTGCTCCGACTGCTTCTTGGTGCCTGAATTGATGGTGATGACCGGGATGCCCTTGTCCACCGCGGCCGTGATGGGTCCCTTGAGCACGTCGAAGTCGGCGATGGTGACGATGATGCCCGCGGGGTTGGCCGCCGACGCCTGTTCGACGATGCGCGCCATGTCGGCCAGATCGCCGGTGGGCGGGTTGCGGTAGTCCACGGTCACGTCCATCTGCTCGCCCGCCACCTTGATGGCGTTCTTGATGGTGTTCCACCAGCTATCGCTGTCGGGCGCGTGGCTGATCAGGACGAATTTCTCACCCGCCGCGGCGGCTGGCTTGGCGACCATCGCCAAGCCTGAAGCCATCAACGCGGCGGCAGCAAACAACAAGTATCTCGATTTCATGAGTTCCTCCTTTCGCGCCGGGTGCGTGCACCGTTGGGCGAAGCCGGCGCGTCGGACCGGCTGGCGCCCTCTCGGCAGCGGCAATTAATGAGATCTTCGCCAATAATATAAGCGCAATCGCTGGAATTGAAAGCAGAACATCAGGCCTCGTCCACCGAACGAACAAGAGACAGCGACACGGCACAGAGTTTGCTTCCCATTGAGTACTTTTGAGTCCTCTCCAGTACTCTTGAGACCTCTCGCGGTCCGGCGGCGAAATCCTTCGGGCCTGACCGCAAAAGCATTCCTGAAGGGCTGCCCGATGAAGTGCCGTGTCTTGCTGATCGACGATCATTCACCCTCGCGGACCCGCCTGGAGCGTGTCCTGAACGAAGAGGGGTTCACCATCGTCGGTCAAGGGTCCGATGGTGCGTCCTCCCTGTCCCTGGTTCGGCGGACGAAGCCAGACGTGGTTCTCATGGCCGTGGGCCTTGCCGACCTGGACGGTGTCCGTGCGGCTCGACGGATCATGGAGGAGAGCCCCGTCCCCATCGTCCTGATTACCAGTCACTACGAACAAGAGACCGTGGATCGGGCGATAGCGGCAGGGATCGTGGGGTATCTGATCAAGCCCCTGAGGCGGGAGGAACTTCGCCCGTGTATCGGGTTGGCGGTCTCGCGCTTCGAGGAGCTCCGCGCCCTGAGGCGTCAGAACGAGGAACTGCAGCATGCCATGGAGGTCCGCAAGGACATCGAACGCGCCAAGGGCATCCTGATGAAGAGCCGCGGTCTGTCTGAGGCGGACGCTTTCGCCCTGCTGCGGAAGAGGAGCATGGACACGCGGAAGTCCTTGGTCGAGATAGCCCGCGCGGTGATCGTCACCGCGGACATGGCGTAGCCTGGCCGTGTCCCGCGGTTCATCGCACATGGCTGGATGTGCCGCGTCCGCGGCCCCCTGGAAACGCTCGATGTTTGGGCACTGCAAACTTTTTGGGCAGTCGGTTGCCCGGATCGGATACACGGACGCCGGTTGCGACCGCGTTCTGGGGTGGTTCAGGGGTGGCATGGCAATTGCTTATATTTGCACGTAGACGATGACCGTCCAGGCTTCCCGTTGAGCACGTTCCCGTGCGGCGGAATGCCGGAGTCATTGAAAGTTCGATCGAGTCGGAGAGCCTGACGGTTCCAACGTTGCAACCGAGGGCTGGGCAAAGGCGCCTGTTCTTCCCGAGTGGGAGAGGCGCCTTTTTTTATTGTGGAGGTCAAAACGATGTCGAAATTCGGTCTGGACGATCCATTCGATCCCGAGAGCCATCTGTCGCACGCGGAGCACCATCAGCATGAGCCGGAGGGGTCCCATGGCGCCGCAACCGAGGCCCAGGGAACCGAGGCGATCATTGATCGCGCGGTGGAGAGCGCGGTGGTGCGCGCGGTGTTCGGCCACAACGAAATGGCCCGAAGACGGTTTCTGAAGCTCGTCGGCTCCGGCACGGCCGCGGCCGTATTGAGCTCGGTGTTCCCGCTGGCCACGGCCAAGGCCCTGGCCCAGGAGAAGGCGAAGGGCATCGAGAAGAAGGACCTGACCGTGGGCTTCATTCCCATCACATGCGCCACGCCCATCATCATGGCCGAACCCATGGGCTTCTATGAGAAGCACGGACTCAACGCCAAGGTGCGCAGGGCGGCCGGTTGGGCGATGGTGCGCGACTGGGCCATCAACAAGGACGTGGACGCCGCCCACATGCTCAGCCCCATGCCCCTGTCCATCACCTTGGGCGCGGGATCGAAACAGGTTCCCTACCTGATGCCCGCGGTGGAGAACATCAACGGCCAGGCCATCACGCTGCACAGCAAGCACAAGGGCGTGAAGAGCGCCGCGGACATGAAGGGCTTTCGCTTCTGTGTTCCCTTCCGTTACTCCATGCACAATTACCTGCTGCGCTACTACCTTGCCGAGGGAGGCGTGCACCCCGACAAGGACGTGCAGATTCGCGTGGTGCCGCCGCCGGAGATGGTAGCGAACCTCAAGGCGGGCAACGTGGACGGCTATCTTGCACCGGATCCCTTCAACCAGCGGGCGGTGTACGAGAACGCCGGCTACATTTACATGCTTTCCAAGGAGATCTGGGATGGACATCCGTGCTGCGCGTTCGCCATCTCGCAGGAGTTTGCTACCACCTATCCCAATACCTTCCAGGCGCTGTTCCGGTCCATCGTCGATGCGACGCACTTCGCTTCCAAGTCCGAGAACCGCAAGGACATCGCCAAGGCCATCGCTCCCAAGAACTATCTGAACCAGCCCGTGATCGTGCTGGAGCAGGTCCTGACGGGCCGCTTCGCCGACGGGCTCGGCAACATCAGGAACGTCCCTGATCGTATCGATTTCGATCCGTTCCCCTGGCACTCCATGGCCGTGTGGATCCTCACCCAGACGAAGCGCTGGAAACACGTGAAAAGTGACTTCGATTACAAGACGGTGGCCGAACGGGTCTATCTGGCATCCGAGTGCGGCCGGATTTCCAAGGAACAGGGCTACGAGACTCACGGAAACACCTACGCGAAACATACGCTGATGAACGGCAAGGTATTCGATCCTGCCAAGCCGGATGCGTATCTGGCGAGCTTCGACATCAGCAACCTGTAAGGAGCGAGACGGTGGCGCACTCGTTACTATTGCGGATCAAGGGGAAGGCCGGTTCCCTGCTTATTTCCTTGTTGGTAACAAGCGCCTTCGTCGCAACGTGGCACATCGCAACCGTCCGGGCCCCGTTCGATCCGACGGGTCTCACGGAAGAACAGTTGATGAACCTGGAATTCAACGGCGACATCGTCCGTGCCGAGGACGGACGTTATATCCACAACCCCGACAAGGTGAAGGGCCTGGCGGGACCGTGGGACGTGATGGCGAAGATTGGAGAGGAGTTGTCCGACCCGTTTCACAAGAAGGGGACCAACGACCACGGCATCGCTCACCTGATTCGTTATACGGTCACGCGCTTCGCCATCGGCTTTGCCGCGGCGTCGGTGCTGGCGGTGCTCATCGGCATGGTGATCGGCTTGTCGCGCACCCTGTTCGAGGCGTTCAACCCCTTCATCCAACTACTCAAACCCATATCGCCGCTGGCGTGGATGCCCTTGCTTCTCTACACGGTGCAAAACCCGACCATGACCGCGATACTTGTGGTGTTCATGGCCTCGTTGTGGCCCACGGTGGCCAATACCGCCTTCGGCGTGAACTCCATGCGTACGGACTACCTTCGGGTTGCCAGCCTGTTGCAACTCTCGTGGTTCCGCCGGCTCATCATGGTGGTGCTGCCGGCCGCGGCCCCCGCCATCGTCGCCGGGCTCCGGATATCGTTCGGCAGCGCCTTGGTGGCGGTGGTCCCGGCCGAGATGCTCCTGGGCGAGCTGGGAGTCGGCTACCTGAGCTGGATCGAATGGAACAACCTCGACATCTCCGGGGTCATATTCGCGATTCTGGTGGTGGGCGTGGTGGGCGTCATCCTGGACAGCGGCTTCAACCGCTTGGCCAAGCTCGTCACTTACGCGGAGTAACCAGCGCCATGAATGCATTCTTCGAGATCGACCACGTAACCAAGTACTTCGGGGATTCCGCCGGCGCTTCTTCCTGGACGGCTCGGTCGAACTCCTTCTGCGTCATGAAGGATGTCAGCCTGAGCATCGCGCGCGGGGAGTTCATCAGCACCATCGGCCACTCCGGATGCGGCAAGAGCACGTTGCTCAACATCATGGCCGGTTTCGAGAAGCCTTCGGCGGGCGGCATTATCCTCGACGGTCGGGAGGTCACCGACCCTGGGCTCGACCGCATGGTCGTATTCCAGAGCTTTGCCCTGATGCCGTGGTTGTCGGCCCTGGACAACATCCGCATCGGGGTCCGCGCGGCCCACCCCGACTGGGGCAAGGCGCAAGCTCTCGAGCATACGCAGAAATATATCGACCTCATGGGTTTGAAGGGAGCCGAGGCCAAGCGGCCGGCGTTCCTGTCGGGCGGGATGCGTCAGCGCGTGGGTCTGGCTAGGGCCTTCGCCGTGGAGCCCAAGATTCTGCTGCTGGACGAGCCGTTCGCGCAGATCGACGCCCTCACGCGAGGGGTCATCCAGGAGGAACTGGTGCGCATGTGGAGCGCGACGAAAAATACGATCTTCATGGTCACGCACGACGTGGACGAAGCCATTCTGTTGTCGGACCGAATCGCGCTGATGTCCAACAGCCCGGAGGCTCGCATTGCCGATTGCATTGAAGTCGATATCCCGCGGCCACGCACGCGGGAGTCCGTCATCGATATGCCCGAGTACACGAGGATCCGGAACCATGTGCTGCGGTTCCTGATCAGCGGTGCCCGAAACGGAGAGCGGCCGGCCCTGAACTGATGGTGGGCCGGCCCCCATCCATCGTGAAGTCATTCTCAAACTCAAGGAGGGAGTGTCATGGCATTGGAAAAACTGATGAGCAGGGAAGAGGCCAGGGACATCATGCTGGCGGCCAAAAAGGAGAAGGGTCTGAGCTTTCAGGAAATCGCCGCCGCCGTGGGCCGGGACAAGGTTTGGGTCGCCGCGGCCTTCATGGGCCAGGGAACCATGGACGAAGCAGAGGCTCAAAAGGCGGTGGGCGCGGTGGGCCTGGACGAAAGCGTGGCCTCCGAGGTTGCTTCGGCGCTGCAGGAGATCCCCACCAAGGGCTCCCTTGACAGCACGGTTCCAGTGGACCCGCTGATCTACCGGTTCCACGAGATCACCCAGATCTACGGCACCTCGATGAAGGCGATCATCCACGAGATGTTCGGCGACGGCATCATGAGCGCCATCGACTTCGAGCTGGACGTCCAGAAGGAGGAAGACCCCAAGGGCGACCGGGTCGTCGTCACCTACAGCGGGAAGTTTCTGCCGTATCGAAAGTGGTGACCGCGACAGTGCCCCACCGATCAGAAGGGTTCGATCAAGCGCGGCTTGTCGTCTTGGCCCGCGTCCGACCATCCATTACAATGAACGAATCATCGGTTCGCGTTGTGGAGGGACGGCATGCGCGCTATCGGAGTCGGTCTGATCGGCACGGGCTTCATGGGCAAGTGCCATACGCTCGCTTACCGCTCCGTCCGGGCGGTGTTCGATGCGCCACTGTCGCCGCGTTTGATTTCCGTGTGCGACCGGCAGGCCGCCGCCGCCGAGCGGCACGCCGCGCAAGGCGGCTTCGACAAGGCCACCGATGACTGGCGCGCCGTGGTGGACGACCCCGATGTCGACCTCGTCTCCATCACGACCCCGAACAAGTTCCATTACGAGATGGCGATGGCCGCGCTGGCGGCGGGGAAGCACGTCTACTGCGAGAAGCCCCTGGCTCTGACCCTGGACGAGGCCGAACGCATGGCCGCGGCCGCGGCGAAGGCCGGGGGCAAGACCATCGTCGGCTACGCCTACACCTGCAACCCCTTGTATCAGCACGCCCGCGCGCTGCTCCGTTCCGGCGCCATCGGGCGACCGTTGTTCTTTCGCGGCGTCTGCGACGAGGACTACCAAGCCGACCCGGAACTGCCGTGGACCTGGCGCTCGGCCAAGGCCGAGGCCGGACTGGGCGTGTTGGGGGACATGATGTGCCACCTGGTCAGCATGGCCGACGGCCTGCTGGGTCCCATCGAGACCGTTCTTGCCGACTGCCGCATCCACTACGCTACCCGTCCCGCCGCCGGCGGCGAACGGCTCCCGGTGGAGAACGAGGACGTCGCCTCCGCCCTGGTTACCTTCGAGAGCGGCGTCACCGGAACGCTCTCGTCGTCCCGTGCCGCCTGGGGCCGGAAGAACCATCTGGCGTGGGAGCTTCACGGCGACGCCGGCATGCTGACCCAGGACCAGGAGCGCATGAACGAGCTTCGGATCTACCGGAACGACGGGCCCAGGAGCGATCAGGGTTTCAAGACCATCCTGGCCGGGCCGGCACACGAGCCCTACGGCAACTTCTGCCCGGCGCCCGGCCACGGCCTTGGCTTCAACGACCTCAAGACCATCGAACTGGCCAACTTCCTCAAGGCCATCGCGGACGACGCGCCGGCCTATCCCGATTTCGCCGCCGCCCTGCGGTTCGAGCGAGTCATCCACGCCATCGCGCGGTCGGCAGAGAGCGGGGCGAGGGTGCGCGCGGATAAAACGGGATGAGCCGGCAAATCAAGAGGTAGGCATGCCGCGGAACGAACAAGTCACGCGACAGTGGCTTCTGTTGAAGAGACTGGAGGGCGCCCGCGGCGGGACGCTGCAGGAATTGGCGGCATCCCTGCCCGAAGACTACGCGCGCCACCCCCGCACCATCCGGCGTGATCTGGAGGCGCTGGAGTCGGCGCATATCCCTCTCATCACCGAGCATCGGAACGGCCGGACCGTGTGGCGCCTGATGGACGGCTACCGCCAGACGCTGCCGCTGGCGCTATCGCCGACGGAGTTGATGGCGCTGGTGTTCAGCCGCGATCTCCTGAAGCCCCTGGAGGGAACGGAGATCAAGGAGTCGCTGGATTCGGCGCTGAACAAGGCCACGGCCGCGTTGCCGGCCGAAGGCGCGCTGTACGTCGAGGCCCTGCGCGGCCATTTCGCGGTTGGACTGGGGTCCCACAAGACCTACCGCGAGCACCGCCACACCATTGGGCAACTCTCCCGGGCTATCTCCCGCACCCGCACGGTCCAGATGCGCTACTACACCGCATCGCGCAACAGGACGGGCCGGCGCGATGTGGATCCCTACCGCCTGTGGTACGCCGACGGCGGCTTGTTTCTCATAGGCTACTGCCACCTCAGGCGCGACGTGCGCACGTTCGCCGTCGATCGCATTCGTTCCCTGGCCATCACCAGCCGTCCCTGCCAGATGCCCCTCGGATTCGATCTCGACGCCTACGTCAAGGACGCCCTCGTGGTGATGCGCGGGAAGCGCATCGAGCTGGAACTGCTGTTCGACCGGCCCACCACCGCATGGGTGAAGGGGCGCATCTGGCACCCAAGCCAGAAGACCCACGTGACCCGGGACGGCCGCCTCGCCCTGTCGCTCCGGGTCGCGGACACGCCCGAGCTGGTGGGCTGGGTGCTCCACTTCGGCAGCGGCGTCAAGGTCATCCGTCCCGCAACCTTCCGCGACAAGGTCCGCGAAGAAATCCGAAAGATTCTCGACCGGGCGTGACCCCGGATGTCACTCCTGCCTGCTACCTCTTACGGCCAAGCCCTCGCGATTCGTTTAAGGACGGCGCGAGAGGCAGAAGGTGGCCGCACGGGACGGAACGATTCAGCGCGATGGATGAGGGGTGACATGACTCTATCTGCTTGGGGAAAGACGGATGTAGCCGAGGGCTCCACTCACCACTTGGCTCATCACTCAATGGATGTCGCTGCTGTATTCCAGCGGCTGTTGGAGTTGCCAGCGTTCAGAAGCCGCGCCGAGAAGGCAGCGGGAACGGGTTTCTCGCGCCAAACCGTCGCGCGACTAGGCGCGATCGTGTTTCTGCACGATATTGGCAAGCTCCACCCTGCGTTTCAGGCGAAAGGCTGGCCAGAGGGATTGTGGACTCGGCCCGTGCGAGGCCATGTGCCCGAGAGCCTGGCGTTCCTGGAACTCTCCTTGCGGTCTGGGGATCATCCCTTCAGGGAAGTGACCCAATCCCTTCGACAGTGGGGCGGAGGGGTCGAGCCACTCCTCATCGCGAGTCTGTCGCACCACGGACGGCCCATTGAGCAGGGGCCTCAGGCCATGGCCGGAGATTGGCGCGAATTGCCCCACTATAACTGGCGCGTGGAGGCGATGATGATGGCCGAGGCCTTGCGGGGCTGGTTCCCGGAGGCCTTCAAGGAAGGTGGGGAGTTGCCCGAGCAGCCAGGGTTCGCGCACTTCTTCGCGGGACTCGCGGCGTTGGCCGACTGGGTCGGCTCTGACAAACGGTTCTTCGAATTCGTTGCCGTCTTCGATGGGGACTATGACCAGACGGCTCATGCCCGGGCGGAGCGTGCTGTTCTGGAGCTTGGGCTCGACGTAGCACGTTTGCCTCGACGTCCTTCCCTTTCCTTCGCCGAGGTGACCCCGTTCGCGGAGCCGAACCCCGCTCAGGCCGTCGTTGGCAAGATCGGGAACGATGAACGGCTGGTGATCCTCGAGGCGGAGACCGGCTCGGGCAAGACCGAGGCGGCGCTCTGGCGTTTCGCCCGGCTCTTCGCCGCGGGCCGCGTGGAAGGGCTCTATTTCGCCGTTCCCACCAGGGCGGCTGCGCGACAACTTCATGGTCGCGTCAACGCGGCGATGCGCCGGATATTCGGAGACCGCGCTCCAGAGGCGGTCCTGGCCATTCCGGGAATGCTGGCGGCGGGAAAGGCTACAGGCCAACGTCTTCCAGGGTGGAAGTTCTTGTGGGAGGACCAGCCGGGAAGCGTACCGGCACGGTGGGCCGCCGAGCATGCGACGCGCTTCCTCGCCGCCACCGTTGCGGTCGGTACCGTGGACCAAGCCATGCTGGCAGGTCTCATGGTCAAGCATGCCCATCTGAGAGGAAGCGCACTCAGCCGGAGCTTCCTCGTGATCGACGAGGTCCACGCGTCGGATGCCTACATGACCGGGGTGTTGGCACATCTTCTGGAAGCGCACCTGGCACTGGGAGGCTACGCGATGCTGATGTCCGCCACGCTGGGGTCGCGGGCGAGGATACGCTGGACGAATGAAACACCACCGGAGTTCGGCACGGCGGTCGCGACGAATTACCCGGCGGTCTGGGTTGGCGGGGAGACAACTCCCAGGCAGGTGGAGGGCACCGGACGGTCCAAGGAGGTGCGGTTGACGGTGGACGACATGGCGCCGGAACGGGCGGCCGAGTTGGCCCTTGAAGCGGCCGGTCAAGGCGCGCGAGTCCTGGTGGTTCGTAACACCGTGAGGAAAGCCATCGAGACGTGGGAGGCGGCGCAGAAACTCGGCGGGACCGGACGGCTTCTACAGGTGGCCGGCGGCCCCGCGCTTCACCATGGCCGTTTCGCCGCGGAAGATCGAGAAATGTTGGATCGGGCCGTTGAGGCGGTCCTCGCACCAGACCCTCAACGTGCCCGCACGGGCGTGGTTGTCATCGGAACACAGACGCTGGAGCAGTCGCTGGACATCGACGCCGATTTTCTGATCACGGACCTTTGTCCCATCGACGTCCTGCTTCAGCGGATCGGCCGGTTGCATCGCCATCCTCTGCCGCGTCCCGCGGGTTTTGACGAAGCCGCAACGGTGGTGCTGACGCCACCGGAAGGCCTCGATCGGCTAACGGCACCCGCTTTCGACAACGGTCTCGGCGCATGGGAGGACCAAGGGGAGTTTCAGGGCATCTACCGCGACTTGCCAGTGCTGGAGTTGACGAGGCGCTTGATCGGGGACGAGCCGGTCTGGCGAATCCCGGAGATGAACAGACGGTTGGTCGAGGCCGCCACGCATCCGGAGAGGACGGAGTCTCTTCTCAAGGAGAAGGGGGAGTCGTGGGCCGGTTATGAGCGGAAGCTCGGGGGAGTCGAGGCGGCCGAGCGCGGGTTGGCACGGTTGCGGCGGCTCGACCGAGAACAGCGTTACGAAGAACTCCGTTTCCCGAGCGCTGATGAGCGTGTCATGACCCGGCTGGGAGAAGACGGGGTGGTGTTGACGCTCGATTCCAACGCCCTGAGTCCATTTGCGAATCGCATTTCGCAAATCACACTACCCGCCCGATGGTCGGCAGGCATTTCGAAAACCGATGCGGAAACGGTTGTGGTCAGGCCTGTTTTCGGAAGGCTTGGGCTCATGGTGGGAGAACGCCAGTTCATGTACTCCCGGAAGGGCCTTGACGTTTTGTCGTGAGGTGCGCTTTTCGCTATAGGAAGCAAATTCTCCTAATGAATGCCGGCTGCGTTGATTGTCCACATGAAAGCGCTATCCACTTTGGATGCAACTGAAACATCGGAATTCGCAAATGAACCTTTTGACCCACGACTTGATCTCAGCAGCGAACATGCAACGTATGTCACTTCCCGGGCTTCTGGCCGCAATGGCACGGGGTGAAGTCGCGGGATTCCCGGCACTCCGACCCCATCAGCGTCCAGCGTGGCACATGTTCCTGGTGCAGCTTGCGGCGTTGGCACTTTGGGGTGCCAAGGACGAGAAACTTCCCGACGAGGCTGAGGAGTGGACCGATCTACTGCGTAGGCTTACGCCGAATCACCCGGATGACGGCCCCTGGTGCCTCGTTGTCGAGGACTACAGCAAACCCGCCTTCCTTCAGCCGCCGGCTCCCGCGGGATTGAAGTGGTCGCCGGTGCCGACGCCGGACGCGTTGGACCTCCTCATCACGGCACGCAACCACGACCTCAAGCAATACGTCGCCCGCGACGTTGAACCCGAAGACTGGCTGTTCGCCCTCGTATCCGTTCAGACCTCCGCCGGCTACGACGGCAGGGACAACTATGGCGTTGCCCGGATGAACGGTGGGTCTTCCAGCCGCCCCATGCTGGGACTCGTCCCGGTGCATGCAAAGACCTACAGGCTCGATCCGAGCAAGTGGTGGCGTCGGGATGTCGAGAGGCTTCTGTTTGAACGACGCGCGGGTAACGGTCCCGAATTTGGTTGCGAGGGTGGCCTTGCCCTTCTCTGGTGCCATGACTGGCCGGAAGGACGCCAACTTGACCTCCGCACCCTCGATCCGTGGTTCATCGAGGTCTGCCGACGAGTTCGTCTTGTTGGGAGCAGTCAGCTACTCTCCGCCGTCAAGGCGGGATCAAAGGCCGCCCGAATCGATGCGAAGATGTACCATGGCCATGTCGGAGATCCGTGGGCGCCGGTGCACATCGATGACGGCAAGAGCCTGACGCTGGGCGGCGGTGACTTCCACTACAAGAAGTTGGCGGAGCTACTGTTCGAGGGGAAATGGAAGTTGCCCCTCTTGGCAACACCCGGGACCAACGAAACCGCAGCGGGCAGCCTGCTCGTTGCCGAGGCACTTTCCCGCGGGAACAGCAAAACGAAAGGCTTCAAGAGCCGCATCGTCCCCATGCCGGATAGTGCCGTTCGGCTCTTCCGAACCGACGTAGCCGGGAGGACATCACAGGTTCAACTGGACGAGATCAAGGCCTTCGATGAAGGTTTGCGCAACGCTATAGCGCTCTTGGCCGGACGAGGTGATTGGGAACAGGTCCGCCAGGACCAGTATGCGAGGTCGAGATCAGCGAGGGAGCGTTTCGACCGCGTCGCTGACCGGATGTTTTTCCCCTACCTTTGGCAACGAATCCAGGCGGCAGATTCAGGTGACGTTGAGGCGGAGGAACGGACCCGGCGCGCGTTCCAGCGCACTCTCTTCGACGCCGCCAACGCGGAACTGGAAGGCGCAATGTCCAGCGTCCCTTGCGCGACCTTGCAGCGCCCGAAGGCGGAAGCGCGGGCTCGTCGGGCGTTCCTTTCCCGAGTATGGAAGCTCGACCCGCAACTTCACCAAACCGGGAGGCAGGAGGATGTCGATGCCGAAGACTGACGACGTGAACCAGAGTGCGGTCGCCGCGGCCCGGATGCTGCAAGGGCTTGAACCGGGACCATTGGCCGAACTGCGCCGGATGGAAACCGGCGCGGGGGCGGCCGGGTTCTGGCGCCTGGCAGCGCAGCATCCCGAAACCATCGGACGCGACCAGGAGCCATGGATGGCCATCATCCGCATCATGGCCATCCTGACTACCAGGGGCGAGCCGGCGTCACGCCGGCCTTTGCATGACGCCAAGCGGCGTTTGGGCGCGGTATTGTGTGACGGCGGCGATCCAGGTTGGCCGGGGTCCGCGCCACCCCGCGCGGTACTGAGCGAGCCTCGCCTCGGACGGCTCATTGCCTCCCGTGGCAAACAGCGCGCGGTGTTGTTGACCCGCGCCGTGCGCGCCATCGCCCGCACCCGGCAGCCAGACAGCGGGGTCAACGTCACCGACATCGCCTGGGCATTGCTGGATTCGGATTCCGACCGTAGCGGGCGTCAGCTCGCTGAACCGTACTACCGCCGGCTGGACCGGGCCGAGCGCGAACACCGAACCGACGAAGAAGGAGCCAAAGAATGACCGCACCCCGTTTTCTCCAGATCCATACGCTGAGCCCCTATACCGGCGCTCTCCTGAACCGCGATGACGCGGGGCTGGCCAAGCGCCTGCCCTATGGAGACGTGCTGCGCACGCGCGTTTCGTCCCAGTGCCTCAAGCGTCACTGGGCGAAAGCGGACGACCCGCACGCGCTTACCCGGATTGACGGGGCGGAAGCCGCCTATCGTTCCCGTGAGTTGGTGACACATAAGGTCGTTGACCCGTTGCGCGATCATTTCCCGGACGACGTGGTCAACGCACTGGAGCCCGAAGTGCAGCAGGCCGTGTACGGCGACAAGGGTACGACAAAAAAGGGCCGCCAGACGCTCCTGTTGGGCGCGCCGGAAATCGCCTGGCTGTCCAGGGAAGCGGAGCGTTTGGCCAAGGAGGCCAACGGCGACGCCGACGCGGCCAAGAAAGGGGCAGCGGATTGGAGGAAGACGTTCCAGGCCAACATCAAAGCCATGCGCGAGGGCGCGACGCTCCCCGCGGGACTTACGGCGGCGTTGTTCGGACGTATGGTGACCTCTGATCCCGGCGCCAATATCACCGCGCCGGTCCACGTCGCCCACGCATTCACGGTGCACGGGGAGGAGGCGGAGAGCGACTACTTCACGGCCGTGGACGACTTGTCCGAGGATGAGCCTGGAGCCGATACCATCCAGGAGACCGAGCTGACCTCGGGTCTGTTCTACGGCTACGTCGTCGTCGACCTGCCGCTCCTGATCGAGAATCTCAACGATGTCGAGTTGGCGGGCGCCGTCCTTCACAATCTCATCTATCTCATCGCCGAGGTTTCTCCGGGCGCTAAGCTCGGCTCTACAGCTCCCTACGGCCGGGCCTCTTTGGTGTTGCTGGAGGCCGGCGACCGGCAACCCCGTTCCTTGGCCGAGGCGTACCGTCGTCCTTGCAGGCCGGATACCGCGGCTGCCGCCGACGCCATGCGGGCGTACCTGACTCGGCTCGACGAGGCGTACGACACAGGCGAAGAGAGGCAGGTAATGACTCTGGTCGACGTGGAGCTTCCTCGTGTGCAACGGGGCTCCCTCTCAACTCTGGCCAACTGGGCGAAGACGTTGCCGGGAGGCCTCGGATGAGTCACAAGTGGCTCGTCGTGCGCCTTGAGGCGCCGCTGATTGCCTTCGGCGGCGTCGCCGTGGACCAGGAGGGTCCCACACGAGATTTTCCAGCGGCTTCGATGCTCACCGGCCTTGCGGCCAACGCCTTCGGACTGCATTGGTCCGACCGCGCCGCGCACCAAGCCTTGCAGGACCGGCTGATCTTCGCCGCGCGGCGTGAACGTGAGCCGCGTGCGTCGGGCGTCGTCACGGACGTGCAGAACGTACAGCTTAACAAGGCGGACAAGGGCTGGACGACTTTCGGTGTACCGGAGGGACGTGACGGGGCAAACCATCGCGCCCCGCATCGTCGTACCCGGCACTACCTGGCAGACCAGGCGGTGCGGGTCGTCCTGCGCTTCCACCCGGCGGAGCCCCACCCGACCCTGGAAGCGTTGGCCGAGGCGCTCGACCGTCCGGCTCGCCCGCTCTTTATCGGACGCAAACCATGCCTTCCCTCGTGCCGTCTAGTGGACGGATGGGTCGATGGGGACACGGCCCATGAGGCTCTATGCGCAGTTCCGGGCTTGGGGACTTTCCGGGCCTTGTGGCCCGCGCGCGAGGGGCCGGAGACCGGCGACGAGGTAGAGCGCGTCATCGATCTCGCCGACATGCGGAACTGGCGGACGGGGCTGCACGGGGGATCGCGGCAGGTCGTGGAAGGACGTGTGAAGGGAGCGGATTCATGAAACCTCTGTTCCTGATCCGTATGCCCGTAGCCATGGACAAGCTGGCGCTCTGTGCGGGAGAGCGCGGTTGGCTGCGGCATCGTGACCGCGTGGCGGGTTTCGATGAAGGTCGCGCCCTTCATCACCTGCTGGATGAAACGTTCAGCCCGGGGGCGCTGCGTCCGTTTCGCTTGCTGGTGGCCGGTCGCCAAACCGTGGGAAGCCTCTACGGTTATTGTGTGAGCGACGTTGACAGCCTGCGCGAAGACAGTCGTATCCACGCTCCTCCCGAGCATCTGAGCGTTCTGAGGCTCGAACGCCTGGAGGGCAAACCGATGCCGAGCGCATGGACGGAAGGGTGGCGGCTTGGTTTCGATGTGCGGGCGAGGCCCGTTCGAAGGCTGAAGAACGACCTCGTGGACGGTCAGACGGCGTTCCACAAGGGGGCGGAAGTCGACGCCTTTCGGGTGGAAGCATTGCGCCGATATCCGGACAACCCGGAAGGCATGGAACAGCATGGCCAAACGAGAGAAGGTGTCTATCTCGACTGGCTTGCGGACCGGCTGGCACCGGCGGCAGAACTCGACCGCGATGCGACGCGACTGGTCCGTTTCCAGCGGGTTCGGGTCTCGCGCGGCAGCGGGGGACCCGAAGGGCCGGACGCAACCTTCCATGGCGCGTTAACAGTCAAGGACCCCGAAAGCTTCGCGACGTTGCTTGCCAAGGGCGTCGGGCGGCATCGAGCCTATGGTTACGGCATGCTTCTCCTTCGCCCGGCTTCGAAGCCCGCACCGAGGCGATGATGCTCAAGGGTCGGCTCGGTCTCGACAGCGCGAGGGTCCCCCACGGTGATCGCGCCGGGCTCCTCTACCTGGCGCGGGGTGCGTTGACCGCTCGGGACGGGACGCTGGCATTCCTCCAGGGCGAGGCAACCAACGCGGACGCGTTGTCGCCCGGAGATTATGCCATCCCGCTCCAAGGGATATCCATGATACTCCTGGGTCCCGGCTCCACCGTGAGCCACGACGCCTTGCGACTCCTCGCGCGTGCCCGCACGGCACTGGCTGCGATAGGCGAAGACGGAGTCCGGATGTACACGGCCCCGCCTCTGATTCCGGATCGTTCGGGCCTTGCCCGGACCCAGGCCCGCCTATGGGCGGATGACAAGAAGCGACTGGACATCGCGCGACGCATGTACGCGTGGAGGTTGGGCGAAGTGCTGCCGCATCGCGATTTCGACGTGCTTCGCGGGATTGAAGGCGCGCGCATGAAGCAGTCTTATCGTCTCCTCGCCCAGCAGATCGGGGTCGAATGGAAGGGTCGGCATTATGACCGTGCCCGCCCTGACGCTGCCGACCTCCCCAATCAAGCCCTGAATCATGCCTCGAGCGCCGTCGAGGCCGCTGCGGCGATCGCCGTGGCTTCGACGGGTACGGTCCCGCAACTCGGCTTCATACACGAAGACCCGGGCCAGTCTTTCGTCCTCGACATTGCCGATCTTTACCGGGACAACGTAACCATCCCGTGCGCCTTTCGGGCGGCCAAGCGCGTCTCTGAGCGACCCTTTGAAAACATCGAACGTACGACCCGCCGCATGACCGGCGAAACTTTGGCGCGCGAGAGAATCATCCCGGCGATGATCGATCGAATCAAGTCGGTGTTCGAGCAGGCCGACTCGAAAGCATGAGAGGCCGAAAATGCCGATGACTATCGTCGTGACACGCGACGTTGAGGCCCGTTATCGCGGGTTTCTCACGTCAGTCATGCTGGAGGTCGCCCCCGGTGTGTATGTTGCCCCTGACCTGTCGGCGGGCGTACGCCAACGTGTCTGGGACGTTGTCGAGGCCTGGTGGTGGTCTCTTGGCCGCGGGACGATCGTAATGGTCTGGCGTGACGTGGCCGCCTCAGGACACCTGCGGATCGAGACTCTCGGAGAGCCGCCTAAAGAGATTGTCGATGCCGACGGCGTTCTACTCTTGAAGCGAAATTGAGGGGCGATCTTCGTTCCCTTGTTCTTTGAAAACTCGTAATATCAACGGGTTAGGTACAAGGGGTTCCCCCGCATGCGCGGGGATAGACCCAACGGCCTCGCGGCCTGGGCTTACGCCTGTCAGGTTCCCCCGCATGCGCGGGGATAGACCCGAGTGATGCCAGTGGGCATCCCTGACGTCATTGGTTCCCCCGCATGCGCGGGGATAGACCCCTCGAGGCTCAAACATGGAGCGAGATTATCGCGGTTCCCCCGCATGCGCGGGGATAGACCCCCACCATTCTTGGCGGCCGCTTGGGTATTCGAGGTTCCCCCGCATGCGCGGGGATAGACCTCTACGCCGTCTCAACGTGCCAGCTTCGATAGTGGTTCCCCCGCATGCGCGGGGATAGACCCCCCTAGAGCCCAGCTTCGAGGCTACGCCAAACGGTTCCCCCGCATGCGCGGGGATAGACCCCAGTCTCGCATTTCGGTATCCCCCATGCGACCGGTTCCCCCGCATGCGCGGGGATAGACCCCCGACGTGGCGCCCCAGGGCCTCGGACGCCTTGGTTCCCCCGCATGCGCGGGGATAGACCCCCAGCCACCGCCGGCGTGAATCTGGTCCGGGGGGTTCCCCCGCATGCGCGGGGATAGACCCCGGGAAAGGAAACGCCATGACAACACCTGCCCGGTTCCCCCGCATGCGCGGGGATAGACCCTACCCGGGTGATTGAGGGGGTGGTGGGCAAGCGGTTCCCCCGCATGCGCGGGGATAGACCCTCTGACACTGTGGACTTTTGGCGGGAGCTAGAGGTTCCCCCGCATGCGCGGTGTTGGTGGCAACTGTAAATTTCCCATTTATGGCAATCGAAAACTGCACACATTGATTGCTGGCGTGAGTGCTCGGGTCCAGGCTGTTGGCAAGACCAACAGGAACGGAGCGGAGCACAGATGCACGGATGGGAGACGAGGATGCTGCTTAGGCACTATC
Source organism: uncultured Binatia bacterium (SeqCode) (assembly GCA_965215605.1). Taxonomy (GTDB): domain Bacteria; phylum Desulfobacterota; class Binatia; order UBA9968; family JAJDTQ01; genus JAJDTQ01. The sequence continues at coordinate 1,957,821 of OZ244070.1, forward strand.
TGGAACGGGGTGTAACGAAGACGGAGCTGTCGCGGCGGTTCGGGGTGAGTCGCCGGACGATCCACGAGTGGATCGAGACAGGACAGTTGGACCGGGATCTGTCGGGAGGCGGGACGCGATACAGGGCGAGGCCGCCGGTGTGTCACAAGCTGGATCCGTACAAGGGGATCATCGAGGCGCGACTGGAGGAGTATCCGCGGTTGTCGGCGAAGCGGCTGTACGACGAGGTACGAGGGGCAGGCTACACGGGCGGGTACGTCCGTGTGAGGGAGTACGTTCGGGCGGTGCGGCCAAGGGAGCCGGCGGAGGCGGTGGTGCGGTTCGAGACGCCGGCGGGACGGCAGGGGCAGGTGGACTTTGCGACGTTCACGCTTCCCTGGGGGCGGCGGCATGCTTTGGTGATGGTTCTGAGCCACTCCCGGCTGTTGTGGCTGCGGTTTTACCGGCGGCAGACGATGGCAGTGCTGATCGAAGGGCTGGAGAGCGCCTTCGAGTGCTTCGGCGGGGTGCCGCAGGAGCTCTTGTTCGACCAGATGCGGACGGTGGTGCTGTCGGACGGCCGCGCGGGCGGGGGCGAGTTGGTGTTGAACGCGGACTTCTTGCGGTTCGCCGCGCACTGGGGGTTCCGGCCTCGGGCATGCCGGCCGTACCGAGCCCAAACCAAGGGCAAGGTGGAGCGGCCGATCCGCTACATCCGCAACAACTTCTTCTACGGCCGGGAGTTCCTGAACGACGAGGACCTGAACGAGCAGGCGCGCTTGTGGCTTGAGGGAACCGCGAACCGGCGCTGGCACGGCACCACCAGGGAGCGCCCGGTGGACCGCTTCGAGCGCGACGAGCAGCAGGCGCTGCTGCCGTTGGCGAGTTGCCCGTATCGGCGCCTTGGTATGCACAGGCTTCCACAGCAAGCCCGGCGCCCCCTGCCCGTCACCGTAGACGTCGAGCGGCGCTCGCTCAGGGTCTACGCGGAGGCGGTGTCATGAGGGCCGAGGCAGGCAACCGGCGCGACCGGCTGCGGGCGATGCTGGCGGATCTGAAGATGCCGGGCGCGCTCGAGGCCGTCGACGACGTCCTGGCCCAGGCCGACAGCGGGGCGGCCACCGCCAGCGAGGCTATCGAGCAGTTGTTGGACGCCCAGATCGGGTTGCGCAACAACCGCCGCCTCCAGACCGCCATGCGCTCGTCGCGGCTGCCGGCCGTGAAGACCCTGGCCCAGTTCGACTTCGCCTTCCAGCCCAGCATCAAGCGCGAGCAGATCGAGAGCCTCCACGAACTCGGCTTCCTGGATCGCCGCGAAAACGTCATTTTTCTCGGGCCGCCCGGGGTCGGCAAGACTCATCTGGCTATCAGCCTAGCCGTCGCCGCCGCCGAATCCGGCCGCCGCGTCTACTACGGAACCCTGGCCGGACTGATCGAGTCGCTGCTGGAGGCCAAGGCCGCAGGCGAGCTCTCCCGCCGGCTGCGGGTCCTCACCTATCCCGCCTTGCTCTTGGTGGACGAGATCGGCTACCTGCCGGTTACCCAGGACGGCGCCGTGCTCTTCTTCCAGCTCATCAACGCCAGGCACGAACGCGCCTCCACCGTGCTCACCTCCAACAAGGGCTTCGAGGACTGGGGCAGCGTCCTCGGCGACGAGGTCATGGCTGCTGCCCTCATCGACCGGCTCCTCCACCACTGCCACATCGTCAACATCCGCGGCAACAGCTACAGGATGCGCGAACACCGCAACCTCATGCGGTCAGCCGACGAGCAGCCTCGCCAGGGAGGCGTCCTGTGAGCGCCATGTCCTGCCGATCTGCAACCCGTCATGGCCTGGACTCCGCTCGCTCCGCTCCCTCCGTCCAGACCATGACCCATGAACCGAACCAACCGCAGAGCGTCACTTCTGCACGGACGCTCTTCTCGAAAGTGTGCAGTTTTCGATTGCCAAATGTGTGCAGTTTTCGGTTGCCATTGACACGCGGGGATAGACCCGAGGATAGAGCAACGAGGAAACGGGAACGCACGGTTCCCCCGCATGCGCGGGGATAGACCCAGCGGAGACGCCGTGTCGCAAGCGCACGTCGAGGTTCCCCCGCATGCGCGGGGATAGACCGCCGTGGGGTGCTTCGGGCCATCCCACGATTGAGGTTCCCCCGCATGCGCGGGGATAGACCCGGAGGCAAACGTTGATGGCGCAGTATCTACAGGGTTCCCCCGCATGCGCGGGGATAGACCCAGCAGGGCTACGACCTGTTGCAGCGCCCGGACGGTTCCCCCGCATGCGCGGGGATAGACCCGTGGGATTGAAGCTCACCACCGAGGAAGTGGCGGTTCCCCCGCATGCGCGGGGATAGACCCGGTTAGGTCGGTGTCACGGATGATATCTACGCGGTTCCCCCGCATGCGCGGGGATAGACCGGGCTCGGCGCCCTTGCCTTCCTGGCGGCCTTGGGTTCCCCCGCATGCGCGGGGATAGACCCGCTGTCACTTACGCTCTCCAGATCAAGTCGCCGGTTCCCCCGCGCACGCGGGGATAGACCCATATGGGGGACACAATTCATAGATGAAACCGGCGTACGAGGGTGATATGAGAACACGACGACAGACGCGTTCACACGCGAATTTGCGGAAGCTTCATGCACAGCTTGTAGAATGTTCGCGATATCCTGAACGGATTCTCTTTCTGGATGTCGAGACTACCGGGTTAAATCCCCACCACCACGAGATCACTGTGATCGGATGGTCGTTCGGCGGCTGCGCAAGGACCATAGTAAGGGGGGCAGATCCAAGCCTGCTCCGTAGTGACCTTGGATACGCCAAATTCCTGATAACCTTCAATGGCGGTCGCTTCGATACCAAGTTCGTCACGCGGGAACTTCCGGGAATCATGTTGCCGAAGGTTCATTTCGACCTCATGTATCTTTGTCGGCATGTCGGACTCATAGGTGGCCAAAAGGAAATCGAAAAGACCCTCGGAATAGACTTCCGATGTGAGGCGTCCGCAATCACCGGCGTCACCGCGGTTGCGCTTTGGCGCAAGTATCTACTGGGCGACCGTGAGGCGCTGCAAAGATTGATCCTGTACAATCGGGTCGACATAGCCGCGATGGGTGCCATCCTTGATGAGGTCATTTTTAGAATGAGTGCTCGCTTCGCGTTGCCGATGAACGATGTGCGTTTCAGGGATTGGTCGGCGCCAGCAGGCTGGCGGGCGTTGCCGGATGTCCCATAGCTTGCGGACGACCCCTTCGCCAAACAAGATTGCAAGGATTTCGTTAGGCGTCGTCCGACCATAGCCAGATGGCTGTACGGGATATTATGAGTTCCATGATCAAGACGGTACACCTCGCCTTTGTCGCCGTCGGCTGTGCGGTTCTGTTGTCCGGAGCCGCCGGCGCGCAGTCGATGGACAAGGTGCGGGAGGTGTACGCGGAGGGCCGGTTCGCCGCCGCGGCGGAGCTCGGAGCGGCGATCAAGACCTCCGAGGGCTACGCCTTGGCGGCGCAGTCACTGGCGGTGCAGGGTCACTTTTTCGCCGAGGGGGAAGAAAAGAAGGCCCTGTTCGAACGCGCCGTGGAGTTGGCGCAGGAGGCGGTCCGGCTCGATACGGCCAATCCGGAGGCGCACATCCAACTGGCCCATGCCACGGGTCGGTATGCCCAGGTCATCGGGTTCCTGCAGGCGGTGGCCGGAGGCTATGCCACGAGAGTGCGGGAATCGATCGAAGAGGCGTTGCGGCTGGACCCCGACAAGGCGGCTGCTCACCTGAGTCTGGCTACCTGGCAGGCCGAAGTCGTCAACGCCGCCGGTCCGATGGCCGGGTTCCTGTACGGTGCCACGAGTGAGAAGGCTCGCCGGCACTACGCCCGGACCCTGGATCTCGTGCCCGACGCCAAGGTGGTCTATGTCGAATATGCCTTCGGTTTGTTGTTGATGGACGAGGACCGCAACCGGGAGGAGGCGGTCCGTCTGCTCGAAAGCGCCCTCCAGAAACCCTCCAAGGACGCCCTCGACCGTCTCTACCACGAGCAGGCGGTGGCGCGGTTGGCCTCCCTCAAGGGCGGCTAGTGCAAACAGGGGCGGGTTCGATACCCGCCCCTGCCTTCATCACACGCCGCCGCCGGCCCGAAAGCCGTCTCGCCCGCCTCACGCGGCGCCGGGCAACCCCAAGGCATGGCGCACGCCCTCCGAATAGGCCGGGTCGGCCTTGGCGAAGTGCGCGAGCTGCTTGTCGATGATACTCCGCGGGACACCCTGCATGGCCGCGGCGATGTTGCCGAACAGGCGTTGCTTCTGGTGGTCGTCGAACAACCGGAACAGGTTCCCGGCCTGGGTGTAGTCGTCGTTGCCCTCCCGGTGGTCGTAGCGGGAGGCGTCGCCCGAGATCCTGAGCGGCGGCTCCGCGTAGCGCTTGTCCTGCACCGGCCCGCCGAAGCTGTTGGGCTCGTAGTAGGCGTCAACGTTGCCGTGCCGGGGCTCGAAGAACCGCATGGGGCCGTCCTTGTGGTAGTGGCGCACGGGGCACCGCGGCGCGTTCACCGGCAGCGCCTCGTAGTGCGTGCCCAGCCGGTAGCGGTGCGCGTCGGCGTAGGAGAAGATGCGCGCCTGCAGCATCTTGTCCGGTGAGAAGCCGATGCCCGGCACGATGTTGGAGGGGGAGAAGGCCGCCTGCTCCACCTCGGCGAAGTAGTTCTCCGGGTTCCGGTTCAGTTCCATCACCCCGGCGTCGATCAGCGGGTAGTCGGCGTGGGGCCAGACCTTGGTGAGGTCGAACGGATTGTACGAGGTCTTCTCCGCGTCCTCTTCCGGCATGAGCTGTATCTTGAGATCCCATTTCGGAAACTCGCCGCGGTCGACGGCGCCGAACAGGGCTTCCTGGTAGGACTCACGGGTCCGGCCGATGACCTCGGCGCTCTCCGCGTTGGTGTAGTGCCGGTGCCCCTGCCGGGTCTTGAAGTGGAACTTGACCCAGAAGCGCTCGTTGTCGGCGTTGATGAAGCTGAAGGTGTGCGAGCCGTAGCCGTTCATGTACATGGGCGCCGTGGGGCAGCCCCGGTCGGACATGACGATGGTGATCTGGTGCAGCGACTCGGGCGACTGCGACCAGAAATCCCACATGGCGATGGGGCTCCGCAGGTGCGTCTTGGGATGGCGTTTCTGGGTGCGGATGAAGTCCGGGAACTTGTAGGGATCGCGGATGAAGAAGACCGGCGTGTTGTTGCCCACCAGGTCCCAGTTGCCTTCCTCGGTGTAGAACTTCACCGCGAAGCCCCGCACGTCGCGTTCGGCGTCCGCCGCCCCGAGCTCGCCGGCCACGGTGGAGAACCGCACCAGCACCTCGCATTTGGCGCCGGGCTGGAGGACCCTGGCCCGGGTGTAGCGCGAGATGTCGTGGTTGACCGTGAAGGTCCCGTACGCGCCCCAGCCCTTGGCGTGCACCACCCGCTCGGGGATGCGCTCGCGGTTCTGGTGGGCCAGCTTCTCGATAAGCTGGTAGTCCTGCAGCAGGATCGGCCCGCGCTCTCCGGCGGTGAGGGCGTTCTGGTTGTCGGACACGGGCGCGCCCGCGCTGGTGGTCATCACCGGGCATTGCTTCCGGGACATGGGTATCTCCTTTCTCCTGAACGAACCGCTGTAGTGTCTTTCAGTATAGTCGATAAATCCGAGAATTATCCGCCACCCTGCGGCGCTGGGGGTCATCCCCACCATGGCGCCCTGGCGTCGCGCGTCTACCAGATCGTCTGTGAATAGAATGACCGGATGGCGGCGTCGGAGGTGACGAGTGGGCAGGTGTGCAGACTGGCGGTGGCCACGATGGTGCGGTCGGCAGGGTCGCGATGGTTCCAGTCGAGCTCGAGGTTCTTTGCCCAGGTGCGGACGTCTACCGGAAGAATATCGAGGCGGTCGATCCGTTCCAGCCTGTCCGCGAACTCCTGGAGGGGAACCGGGATGAAGAGCTTTTGCCTCTTGACCTTCAGGCCGATCTCCCAAATGGAGATGGAGCTCACGATAATGCAGTCGGCGTCGTCGATGGCCCATGAAGCGGCCCGAGAGAGACGCTCCTTGTCCAGGGTCCAGAAGATGAGGGCGGAAGTGTCCAGTACGATCATTTACGATTCGGCCCATTCGTCCGCGGTGGGGGTGTCGATGTCCTCATGGTAAAGGACCTTGCCCTGAATCGTTCCGAACACTTCCTCCACGGATCGCTTTCGAGCGATGGGCTGAATGCGCAAGACGGGTCGATTGTGGTCGGTGACGACTAGCTCCTCGCCACTTTCTTCGATCTCGCGAAAGACGCGAAGCATATTGGCCTTGAGCTTGCTTTTCGAGATGGAAATCATGGTTGCTCTCCAAATATGTCCGCAGTTATGACCGGGGTCATTTCTATCAAGAGCGGGCCACCTTCGTCAAATGTCATTTGGTCCGGCCAGAGTGTGCTTGCCGTTCGTCCCACCGTGTCCGTCTCGCGCACGAATGTGTGCTATCATGTGGGATGTCGGCCATGACCCTCGTCCGTGCCCCACGGTAGTTGAATGAACTCGCCGTCCGATACGTCCTCGAACATCGTCACGAGAGATCCCGTGTGCGGGATGGAGGTTTCTCTTTCGGCCGGGAAGCCCACGCTGGAACATCTCGGCCAGCAGTACCATTTCTGCTGCGACGGGTGCATGCGAAAGTTCGAGGGTGCGCCGGAGGATTACATCGAGGCCAGGGATCCGGTCTGCGGCATGACGGTCCAACGCGCCACCGCGCGGTACATGGCCCGGCACGACGGGGAACGGTTCTACTTCTGTTCCGGGCACTGTCAGGCGCGCTTCGAGGCCTCGCCGGAAGAACATCTCGGTCCCCGTTCCGAACCCGAGCCGGCGCCCGAGGGCGTCAAGTACACGTGCCCGATGGACCCGGAGATCGTACGTGATGCTCCGGGCGACTGCCCCGTTTGCGGCATGGCCCTCGAACCCATGATGCCCGCCGCGGATGCCGGCCCCAATCCGGAGCTGGCGGACTTCCGGCGGCGCCTGTGGATCGGCGCGCCCCTCGGTCTGGCCACCCTTGTCCTGGAGATGGGCGGACACCTCGGGCTGCCCATGGCGGAATGGCTCGGGCCGCTCTTGCATGTCTGGCTCCAGTTTCTGCTGGCGACCCCGGTGGTGGTGTGGGTGGCGCTGCCGTTTTTCAAGCGCGGCTGGGCGTCGGTGGTCAATCGCAGCCCCAACATGTGGACCCTGATCGCCCTCGGCGCGGGGGCGTCCTACGTTTTCAGCGTGGCGGCCGTGCTGGCGCCGGCGCTCTTCCCGGAATCGGTGCTCGGGCCGCACGGGTTGCCCCCGGTCTACTTCGAGGCCGCGGCGGTCATTCTCATCCTGGTGCTGGTGGGCCAGATATTCGAGCTCTCCGCCCGGGAGCGTACCGGCGGCGCGATCCGGGCGCTGCTCGACCTCGCGCCCAAGACCGCCCGGCGGGTGACCGACGACGGCGACGAGGACGTGCCGCTGGAGGCGGTCAAGGTCGGCGACCGGCTGCTGGTGCGGCCGGGGGAGAGTGTGCCGGTGGACGGCACCGTCCTCGACGGACGCTCGGCGGTGGACGAAAGGCTGCTCACGGGCGAGCCGATCCCGGTGGAGAAGGGGGCGGGGGACCCCGTGACCGGCGGCACCATCAACCAGTCGGGATCGTTCACCCTGCGCGCCGAGGGGGTCGGCGCCGATACGGTGCTGGCGCGCATCGTCGACATGGTGGCCGCGGCCCAGCGCAGCCGCGCTCCGGTCCAGGCCCTGGTGGACCGCGTCGCGAGCTGGTTCGTGCCGGCGGTAGTGGCGGTCTCGGTGATCTCGTTCGTCCTGTGGCTGGCCATCGGCCCCGTGCCCGCCCTCGCCCATGCCGTGGTGGCGGCCGTCAGCGTCCTCGTCATCGCCTGCCCGTGCGCCCTCGGGCTCGCCACGCCCATGTCGATCATGGTGGCGACCGGGCGCGGCGCCCAGGCGGGTGTGCTGGTGCGGGATGCCGCGGCGCTGGAGAGCCTCGCCAAGGTGGACGTGCTGATCGTGGACAAGACCGGCACCCTGACGGAAGGGAAGCCCGAGCTGACCGACGTGATCGCCGCCGATGGCGGCATGGACGAGGCGGAGGTCCTCTCGTTGGCGGCTTCTCTCGAACGCGGGTCGGAGCACCCGCTGGCGGAGGCGATCCTCGCCGGCGCCCAGGCGCGGGGCGCCGTGCTCCAGGAGACCGCGGACTTCGAGGCTGTCCCGGGAAAAGGCGTCCGCGGCCGGGTCGCGGGCCGGGCGGTGGCCCTTGGCAACCTGGCGCTGATGCACGAGCTGGACGCCGACCTCGGCGAGGTCACAAGCGTCGCCGAGGGGCTGCAGGAGGCAGGCAAGACCGTCATGTTCGTTGCCGTGGACGGCAGCCCCCGGGGTCTCGTGGCGGCGGCGGACCGGGTCAAGCCCACCACGCGGGAGGCCATCGGCAGGCTCCGCCGCTCGGGGCTCGGCATCATGATGTTGACCGGCGACAGCCCGAGGGCGGCGCGGGCGGTGGCCGCCGGCCTCGACATCGACGACTGGCGGGCGGAAGCGACGCCGGAGGACAAGCGGGACGTCGTCGCCGAGTTGAGGGCCGGCGGCCGTCACGTGGCCATGGCGGGCGACGGCATCAACGACGCGCCCGCCCTCGCCGCCGCCGATACCGGCATCGCCATGGGCACCGGCGCGGACGTGGCCATCAAGAGCGCCGGAGTCACCCTGATGCGCGGCGACTTGAACGGCATCGTCCGCGCCCGCCTGCTGGCCCGCGCCACCTTGGGCAACATTCGGCAGAACCTGTTCTTCGCCTTCGTCTACAACACGGTGGGGGTCACCATCGCGGCCGGCGTCTTCTACCCGATGTTCGGTGTGCTGCTGTCGCCCATGGTCGCCGCCGCCGCCATGAGCCTGTCATCGGTGTCGGTGGTGGGAAACGCGCTGCGGCTGACGCGCATCCGGCTCGGGTGAACGCTATCCGCTAACTCCAGGGTTTGACCCTCACAGCCAGGTCAACAGACCTTTATCCGGCACGATGCCGCGCAGAAACTCCTGTACCGGCAGACACCAGATGCCGTCGATCCGCAAGCGTTCCCGGCCACGATAGAGCACGGCGGTCTCGGCCTCGGGATAGTCCTCGCGAAACGCCTTCAGCGCGCGCAGGTCTTTGGAATACACGTTGGCGGCGTTCTTGACCTCGAATGCCTGGAGCCCCGATTCCCCGTAGACCACGAAGTCGACTTCGGTCCCGCTGCGCGTGCGCCAGAAGAATAACTCCACCTCGTGCCTGGAATACGCGGCCCACGCCCGGAGATGCTGAGCCACCAACCCCTCCAGCGCCTGCCCGTCTATCTCCTCGGGACGGTCCAACGGTCCCTTGGGGCGCAACGAGCGGAACACGCCGGCGTCGAACAGGTAGATTTTCTCGTGGTTGACGGTTGCGCGCTTGGCGCGCTTGCGAAAGACGGGCAGCCGGAAAGCCAGCAGAAGGTCCTCCAGGATGCCGGCATATCCGGCCACCACCTTGCGCTCGACCTCGCATTCCCTGGCCACCGCCGAGACGTTCAGTTGTGCCCCGTGGGAGAAGCTGACCGCTTCCAGAAATCGGGTGAAGTTCCCGACGTTCCGCGTCAATCCCTCGGCCTGTACCTCCTGTTCGAGATAAAGGCTCGCGTAAGCGCTCAGGACGTCCGCCGGGTCGGTAGCTCCCATGACCAGGGGCAGCAACCCGATCCGCAGTGCTTGTGCGAGGTCGAAGTCCGATAACTCTGCGGCCATGAAGGGATGCATGGTGCGGCGCGCCGCCCGTCCCCCCAGAAGGTCGACACCCTCGCGCCGAAGCTTTCGGGCACTCGATCCAGTCAATATGAAACGCGGCGGCGAAGGCTCCTCCATCAGCGCGTGAACCACGGTCAACAACTCCGGGATCCGCTGGATCTCGTCGATGACCACGGTGTCCGTCCGGGGCGAGCCGGCGAGCAGCTCCCGGAGGCGCTCGGGCCGGGCGTTCAGGCTGCGATGAAGGGCGGGTTCGAGCAGGTCCAGGAACAGGGCATCAGGGAGCCGGTTGCGCAACCAAGTGGACTTTCCGGTCCCGCGGGGACCGAACAGAAAGCAACTCTGTCCCGGAATGTTGAAAAAACGACTTCTAAATTCCATTTTGCGTCCAAAATTGGAATTACTATATCCAATAATGGAGCACCTGGAACTGGAAATCAAATGTCAACGCGAGTTTCTCACACCTCGTAGTACCCGTTCATGATCGCGTCGTGCCATACCTTCGTGATCACCGGGCAGACGCCCAGGGGCAGACCTTCCTCGGTGGCCCAGTAGGAATGGATGCCGGTGCCGATCTCGACCACGCGTACCTTGGGGGCCGGGTTCATGGCGGCGTACTCCTTCTTGACGATCTGGTTGTACTTCTCGGGGGTGTGGTCGCGGCTGAACTTGTTGATGCCGTAGAGAAGCGGCGGGATCGGCTTTCCGGGCAGCGGGCGGCCGTAGCCCAGGTAGCGGTCCACCAGGGCCTGGGTCTCCTCGGCGTTCATGTTGAGGCGTTCGGCGGTGACCTTGGCGGCTTCGGTGAGGCACGGGTGGCTGTCGCTGTGGAGCCAGTTCTCGGCCTTGAACTGGGGGAAACGCTTGGCCCGCTCCCACATCTCGAAGACCTCCTCCATCAACTGCGCCAGTCTGAAGAGCGGCTTCGCCCCTTCCTGCATCGCCACTTCGGCGCCCTTGTAGCGCGCCAGCTCACGCCAGTTCCGGATCAGCACGTGATCGAAGGGGGTGGGCCAGTCGTGGCCGCTCATCTTGCGGAAGATGAATGCGAACGGCGAGTTCTCGATGCCGATGAGCCCCTTGCCGTTCTCGATGCGCTGCAGCAGGTAGTGGCTGAAGGGTCCGCCGGTGGAGTGGCCGTGGGTGAACACCGAGTACTCGCCCACGGGCAGGTGCCGGCGGCAGATGTCCAGCATGCCTTCCTCGAAGGCCACCGGCCAGGCCGCCATGCGATAGTAGAAGTTGCTTCCCTTCTTGGCCCTGGCGTACTTCCGGGAGCCGTAGATCTCCCGCAGGGCGGCGTCGTCGACCACGTCGTACTCGTCCCTGCCGATGAACTCGCCGTCCAGCCAGATGGGCGTACGCACGCTGCCGTCCTCGTGGAAGGTGTCGCCGGGCCAGTCGCGGCTCGGGTCCGGCAGGTAGAGGCGGCCCGGGTAGGTCATGTTGCACACCTTGTAGCCGCGCTTCCCGGCGAAGGTCTGCGCCAGCCGCTCGATGGAGCGCCAGTCGCTGGCGCCGCCGTGGGCCATGAAGATGCCGAGCTTGTTGCCGTCCGGCCCAGTGGGGATCTTGGCCGGGTCCTCGGGCTCGTACACCATGCAGCCGATGTCCCAGTCCATGCCGTTGGCGTGGATGCGGAAGACGTCCTCGGTTTCGGTGTAGGGGATGTCCGGCTCCGCCAGTATCCCGTCGGAGATCTTGACCAACTCTTCCTTGGACAGGCTGGCGGGGGGCTCCCAAGTATCGGCGGTCTGTGTCTTGGCCATGGCAACGGTCTCCTTGTGGTTGATGCGGGGACTCTACCACGCCTCGACGTGTCGAACCACATTCGGTGACGCCGGGCGCGCGCGAGCGTCATATCCACGCAACCGTCACACTCGCGCAAGCGTCATACGTGCGAAAGCGTGATGTCCGCGCAACCGTCACGTGAAGCTCCACCGCCCCTGGATTCCCGCCTTCGAAGGAATGACGGTTGCGCGGGTATGTGTCATTTCGTATCAACGAAAAGCATGCGACCTCGACTGACTCTGTCCTGTGGTGAATACAGGCGCACCCGGCCGTTGCTGGACGGGCGCGTGGCCGTGGCCGGCTACGACATCGACATCCTCCCCGACCCGTTCCCGCCCACCGGCATCCTGGGCGACTACCAGTACCCGCGCACCCTCCGCATGCTCGACGAGAAGGCCTTCGACATCTGCGAGATGGGCATGGCGCCGCTGGTGACCGCACTCTCGCAGGGCGCACCGCTCGTGGCCATCCCGGTCTTTCACTACCGCCGCTTCCGGCACCGCTACATCTTCTGCCGCGGCGCGGCGGGCATCGAAACTCCCGCCGACCTCGCCGGGCGTCGCGTGGGCGTGCGCCGTATCAACCAGAGCGCTGCCGTGTGGGCCCGGGCGCTACTGCAGCACGACTACGGCGTCGACCTGAAAGACATCACCTGGGTGGTGACCCTGGACGTGCCGCTGCGCGACGCGGTGCGCAACGAGCTCGACCTGGAGGTGGCGCGTCCGGGAGAGAGTCTGGAGGAGTTGTTGGTGCGGGGCGACATCGACGCCATGATTGAGGCCTCCAATCTGAGCCCGGCCGGGCGCGAAGCCGCCGGCATGCGCCGCCTGCTGGGCGAGGACACGCGCCAGCTCGAAGTGGACTACTACGCCCGCACCGGCTTCTTCCCCATCATGCACGCCATCGCGCTGTGGCGGGACGTGGCCGAGCGCCACGAGGGCCTGTGCCAGGCGCTCTACGACGCGTTCCTTCAGGCCAGAGCGGTGGGGAACGAGGGCGGCGAGCCGTCCTCGCGGTACGTTCTGGCATCCGAGGAGGAAGAGTGGTGGGAGTCGCTCACGCCGGAACAGGCGGAGATCCTGTGCGGCGGCCCCGGACGTCCACGGGACCCCTGGCGCTACTCCCTCGATGAGGACGGCAAGACCGTCGAGGCGTTCCTCGACTATGCCTGTGAGCAGGGGCTCACGCCGGAGCGCTACCGGACCGAGGATCTGTTCGTCGTGCCCGGGAAATGACGGGTCCGAGGCTTGAGTACCGCTACCCTGCGGCGGTTCTTCTCGTGGTGCCCGGGAGGTCCGGCGCGTAGGCGCCTTCGGTGTCCCATTCCACGGTGTCGCCGACGCGGATGGTGCCGCTGTTGAGCACCTGGGCGCGCACGCCGCCCCGGTGGACCAACCCCTGCATCACGTTCTTGCCCGTGAGCTTGACGAGGTTGACGCAGGGCTCGCACACGCGCAGCCCGCGCATCCGTACCTCACCCACCGAGAACTCCCGGCCCAGCACCAGGTGGTTGAGGGGAACGCCGCGGGTGGTGATGTTGCGACGGCTGTCCTTGGGGTCCAGCGTGGTGCCGTAGTCCCGCTCCATGGCCTCGAGCGCTTCCGCCTCGATGAGCGTCACCTCCCGGTCCGGACCCGGGTTGTGCGAGTAGCTGCCCACCTGTTTGCAGTAGCGGTCCCCTTCGAGTCCTTTGCCTTCTATCGCGAGGACCTCCTGACGATTCTCCATGTCGCCCTTGGCGTCCTTCGCGATCTGTATCGAGACAACCGTTCCTTTGGCCATGACGTCTCCTTGATCTGTTGGGGTCATACCTTGGACTCCGTTCACCCTGGAAATAGTGTGCGTTTTCCAGTGGGTTAGAGCCGGTCCTGCATCCAGTCAAGCATGAAGGGCACGTTGTGCCCCCAGTAGTCGTGGCTGCAATGGATGGCGCCGCCGGCAGCCGCGTCTTCGTAGATCCTGAGGGTCTTGTCCTCGCTGCCGATGGCTCCGTGAAGCCGCCTGGCGCCTTCGACATCCATCAGCCGGTCGGCGGCGCCGTGGGTGATGAGGGTCGGGCAGGTGATGTTCCCGGCGGCGCCCTCCATGGTGAAGTCCTTGAGGCGCTCCCGGGCCTCTTCGTCGCTCACGCCGCCCAGCAGCCGCTGCACCACGGGCCGGAGGTGCTCGCAGAAGATGTACAGGTCGTGCAGCACGCTGTAGCAGCCGCTCCAGCCCACCAGCGCCTTGATGCGCGGGTCGAAGGCGGCGAGACGTGGGGCGTAGTAGCCGGCCATGCTGATGCCGATGAGGCCGATGCGATCCGGGTCCACCTCCGGCCGGGATGCCAGGTAGTCGATGCAGGCCTTGCCGGGCACCTCGTAGTCGGGCCGTGTCGGGATGCCCTTGACGTACATGGAGGAGCCCCGTCCGGGGGTGTCCACCAGCAGCAGCGCCCAGCCGTACTCCGTCACCTGCCGGCCGCTGAAGAATATCTCCTCGGCGAAGGCGTCGGCGCCGCCGATGAGGAACACCGCGGGCCACTTGCCCGGCGCCGGGTACTTGGGGTGGCAGAAGTAGCCGTCGTACTCCTCGTCGCCGCAGCGCACGGTGATGACCTCCATGGGCGGGTTGTGCAGCGCCGCGGCCTCCCGGAAGCTGGCCTGGGACAGCTTGAACCGCTCGGCCTTGACGTCGTTCTCGGCGATGGTGAGGAACACGTCGGACATGCGGTAGTACTGGTTGGCGTGGAAGAAGAACAGCAGGGCCGTGCGCTGGTGGCCCTTGGACAGGGCCTCCCGCGCCTTGTCCTCGGTCCGCCGGGCGAGGTCGAGCCAGGCCCGCTCCCAGCCCTTCCGGTCGTTGGGGTCCAGGTCGCGGCACAGCCGCGCGATGTCGAAGGCGTCGCCACCCCCCTGCTGAGCCTCGGCCACGAGCCGAAGCGTCTGGGAACCCATGACGTTGGTGGGGAAGAAGAAGTCGATCATGAATTGCTCCGGTGCGGGCGGCTCACGGCAGGTTGTAAAGCCGCCTGGCGTTGCCCTCGGTGATGTTGTAGCGGTCCTCGTCGCTCAGGCCCGGGACCGACTCGAAGATGGGGACCACTTCCTCGAAGTTGCGCCCGGTCTGGGGGTCGGTGGCGTTCACCGCGCCGAACATCTCGGTGGCGAACAGCACGCGGTCGGCCCCGACCCGCTTGATCAGCAGCTCCATGCCCTCGGCGTCGTAGATGGCCATGTCCCAGTAGACCCGGCGGGCCGCCTCCTCGAAGGGCTCCAGGCCCTCCTTCACGTGCATGCCCCGGTGGCGGTTCCACTGGTAGGGCACGGCGCCGCCGCCGTGGGGGATGACGATCTTGAGCTTGGGGAAGTCCTGGAACACGCGCGAGCTCAGCAACTCCACGGCGCCGTTGTGGTGCTGCCCGATGTAGTACGAGCTGGTGGTGTGGAAGGCCGGGTTCAGGGACGCGCTGGCATGGATGGTGCCCGGTATGTCCAGTTCCACCATCTTCTCCCACAGGGGGTACCACCACTCGTCCCCCAGGGACGGCGTCCAGGGCTCCCGGCCGCTGCACAGATCCGGGTTGATGTTGCAGGCGATGAAGCCCTGTTCCTTGACGCAGCGCTCCAGCTCCTCCACCCAGCTCTTCGGATCGACCCCCGGCGACTGCGGAAGCTGGCAAACCGGCGAGACCTTGTCGGGCCACAGCCTGGCGACGCGGGCGATAAGGTCGTTGCACGCCTCGCTCCAGTACCGGCTGATGAGCTCGGAGCCGAAGTGGTGGCCCATGGCCGAGGCCTGGGGCGAGAACAGCAGCCGGTCGATGCCGGTATCGGCCATTCTCTCGAACTGCGAGCGCATGGACTGTTCGAGTTCTTCGTCGCTGACGTTGAGGTTGGCGGGCGTCGGACGCGCCTGGTTGACGATCTGGCGGGCGCGAAAGGACTGAAGTGTTGCCGGCGCCGTGGTGAAATGTGCGTGAGCGTCGATGATCACGAGGGTAAACCTCCAGGGAGTCCATGTGCCGTCCGGTGCAGAACGGCAGTGCCTGCAGGAACAGGAGACTACACTAGCAAAGCCCGGTAGGACAGGCTATAGGCTTAGGCCGACCGGGTCCGCAAAGGAGGGCAGAAGCCGGCGCTTTCGCCGGTACCGGAACCCCCTCAAGGAGCGACACATGGCCGAAATCCCACGTCTCAACGGTGTCATCAAGGCGCTGGAGGAAGGCAAGACGGCCTTCGTGAGCTTTACTTCCAACGATATCGAGACCGCCATCGCCATGGCCGGCGCGAAGCTTGACGGCGTGGCTTTCGAGATGGAGCACGCGCCCTTGGACATCCCTGGCTTGAGGCACTCGTTGCAGTACATGCTGGACCGGCGGCAGTTGGTGGACCGCGGCACCCTCGGCCCCGCCGTGACGCCAATGGTGCGGATCCCGCCCAACGGCAACGAGATGAACCAGTGGCTGGCCAAGCAGGTGCTGGACATCGGCGTCTACGGCATCATCTTCCCCCACGTCAGCTCGGTGGAGGAGGCGCGCAACGCGGTGTCGGCGTGCCGCTACCCGCGGCTTTCGTCCGAGCCGCTCTACGATCCGCCGGGCATCCGCGGCGACGCGCCCACCCGCGCCGCCCGCTACTGGGGGCTGACGCAGCAGGAATACTACAAGCGCGCGGACGTGTGGCCGCTGGCGCCGGACGGCGAGATCCTGGTGGTGATCCAGTGCGAGGAGGTCCGCGCCATCGAGAACCTGCCGGCGATGCTCAAGGAGGTCCCGGGCATCGGCGTGGTGCTGATCGGGGAAGGGGACCTGAGCCAGGAACTGGGCCACCCGCGCGACTACGACCACCCGGTGGTGGCCGACCACATCAACCGGATCCTGGACATCTGCAAGGAACACGACGTCCCCTGCGGCCACCCGCATCCGAGCGCCGGCAACCTGGAGCGGCTGGTGGAGGCGGGCTTCCGCTTCCTCATGCCCGGCGCGCCGCGCTCCTTCGAGGTGCTGAACCGTGCGCGGGAACTGACAGGACGTTAGAAAGGGGACCAACGCAATGGCCATGGTAAAGCTCGATCCGCCCGAACAACTCAACATGAGCCTCGGCGAGGCCATGTTCACCCAGCGGGCCATCCGCAGGCTGAAGCCGGACCCCATCAGCGACGAAGACCTCAAGACGCTGATGGATGCGGCGTCCAAGGCGCCCAGTTCGCGAAACGAGCAGAGCGGGCGGTTTCTGGTGGTGCGGGATCGGGACAGGATCTGCAGGTTCGGGGAGCTGTATCGTGAGGCGTGGTGGGCGAAGCGGCCCGCCGGCTGGACTCCGGAAGGCGTTCCGGAGGGGGACCTGCATCTCTCGGCTATGCGCCTGGCGGACGCGATGAAGGACGTTCCGCTGGTGGTGCTGGCAGTCTCCACGTCTCAAGGACAGGCCAGCTCGGTCCTTCCCGCGGTGCAGAACCTGATGCTGGCGGCGCGGGCGCTGGGTATCGGGTCGGTCTTGACCACCCTCCATGCCTGCGTCACCGACCGGATCCACGAGCTGTTCAGGATTCCGGCGGAAGCCCAGGTCCACTGCTGCATCCCGCTGGGTTATCCCGAGGGCCGGTTCGGCACGACCACGCGCCGCCCCACCGCCGAGACTACCTACTACGAGGAGTGGGGCACCCCGCCGCCCTGGGAGTAGACGGGCCGGCCGCCTTGCCTACAGCCCGTACAACGCCCGCGCGTTGTCGCCGAGGATCTTGTCGACGATGGCGGCCGGCACCGAGCCGTCGGTGCGGAGCATGCGCAGCGCCTCGATCTGGCTCGATGTGTCGTTGTGGCCGTAGTCGGTGCCGATGACGAGGTTGTCCTCGCCCGCGTCCTTGAGGATCACCGGCAGGTCGTCGGTGGTCTGGCAGGCCACGTACATGTGGTTCTCGGCCATGATGTTGTCGGGGATGGGCCTCCCGAACTTCTGCAGGCGGAGCCGGAGGTCGTTCAGGGCGTAGGGCACCCACTGGGCGCTCACCTCCACGAAGCCCCAGCGGAGCTTGGGGAACAGCGCCGGAGTGCCGTCCATGAGCAGCGAGTGGAATGTCCCCACCACCGGCAGCTTGAAGCGCGAGAAGCCGGTCTCGCCTTCGTAGAGGTCGTGGATGGCGGTGCTGTTGGTGCCGGCGTGGACGCAGATGGGGAGGTCCAACTCGGTGGCGATCTCGTAGAGCGGGAACAGCTCGGGGTTGCTCAGGCGCTTCTCGTGCTCGACCCCGCGCATGAAGATGCCGCAGGCGCCGTTGTCCCTGGCGAATTCCAGCTCTCCGCGCAGCGCGTCCATGGATAGCAGGGGCGGCATGCACACCCACCGCAGCCGGCCCTGGCCCTTCTTCCAGACTTCCGCCAGCCAGCGGTTGTAGCTCTTGCACATGGCCATTTCGGTGAGCCGGTTCTGGGTGCAGGGGCGCAGCATCAGCGTGGGGTAGAGCACCTGCACGTCCACTTCCAGCTCGTCCATGTGCTTGACCCGGGCGTCGACATCGCGCATCTCGCGCTGGTCGGCGGAGGTGTTGGGGCCGATGTTGTTGTTCTTGACGTGCAGCCGGTTGTCCACCACCCAGTACTCGGGGCCGCCTTCCTGCTTGACCGCGAACGGCGCGTGGGCGCGTTCCTGCTCGGTCATGAACTCCCAGGTAAACGGTGTTTCGACGACATGGGCGTCCGCGTCGATGGTTCTCGGGGTCATGGCTTGTCTCCGTCTTGTCGGGTTCCTGCCCGCTCTCGGCTTAGTTGGGCGCGATGTCGTAGAGCCGCCGTGCGTTCTGGCCCATGATCTTGGGGAGCGAGTCCGCGGCGATGTCGTCCCGGTCCAGCACTTCCTTGACCACGTTGGGGAACTTGCAGTCGCCGTGGTTGTAGTCCGAGGCGAATACTAGGCGGTCGTCGCCGATGAAGTCCATGACGTAGGGCAGGGTGGTCTCGTCGGGCTCGAAGGAGAAGTAGACGTCCCGCTGCCGGATGTACTCGCTCGGCGGCATGGTCAGCAGCGGCACGGCGGCCTGCATGTACTCGTAGTGCTCGTCAAGCCGCTCCATCCAGAACGGCACCCAGCCGGCGCCGGCTTCCAGAAACGCCACCTTGAGCTTCGGGAACTTCTCCAGCACGCCGCCGCCGATGACGCACATGACGCCGATCATCTGCTCGAAGGGATGGGTGGTGGCGTGCACGAACAGCGCGTTGTCGAAGCGGTCGGCGGCGGCCGCCGGCCGGCCCGAGCCCACGTGGACGCACACGGGCACGCCCAGCTCCTCGGCGGTGGCGTAGAACGGGTCGAAGTCGGGATGGTCGAGGTTGCGCCCGGCGGAGTGGGCCGAGGTGGCCGCGGCCACGAAGCCGAGGTCCTGGACGCAACGCCGCAACTCGGCGGCGGCCTCCGCCGGATCCTGCATGGGCACGCAGGCCACGCCCTTGAGCCGTTCCGGCGCATGTTGGCAGTACTCGTGGAGCCAGTTGTTGTAGGCCTTGGCGACGGCGCAGGCGTAGTCCTTGTCTTCCAGGAACGGCAGGCTCAGGAACACCGTGGTGCCGAAGTTGACCGAGGTCGTGATTTGCTCGAGGTCCATGTCCTTGAGCCGTTGCACCGGGTCCCACATGCCGGTGGTGGGCTGAGGCGAGCGGTTGTGGGGCACGGCGCCGATGCCGCAGCCCACCCCCGAGGGCTTGGCCCAGATGCGGCCTTCCATGAGCAGTTGCTCGCGGCCGTCGGCCTTGACCACCCGGGGCGCCTTCTTCTTGTAAGGCCCCTCCAGCAGTTCCTCCCAAGGGGCGAACTTCTCCTGCACGTGACCGTCGGCGTCGATGATCGGGAAACTTGCCATGGCTGTCTCCTGTTCGTCGTGAGGGCAAACGAGGCGGCCTGCATCGGGGGTGCGGATACAGGCCGCCCGTGTCTAGCCGTCAACAGCGGAAAAGCCGGTTACTTGAGGTGCTTGGCCAGGAACTCGGTGCTCCGCTCCCACGCCAGGTTGGCGGCGTCGGCGTTGTAGGCCGCGCCGGTCTCGTTACCGAACGCGTGCTGCGCCTGATATCGGTAGATCTCGTGGGTGACGTTGCCCTCCTTGAGGCGCGTTTCCAGGGCATCCACTTTGTCCGGGGTGAAGAACCCGTCCTCCAGCGCGAAGTGGCCCTGGAAGGGGATTGAGATGGTGCGCGTGTCGGCCGCTTCCTCGGGCGGAACGCCGTACCAGCAGCAGGCCGCGTCCGCGGCCTTGGAGTACACCGCCGCCAGCACGGTGAGTGCGCCGCCCATGCAGAAGCCGATGACCCCCACCTTGGGGCAGCTCTGCTTCAGGTGCTCCACCGCGCTGCATACGTCCGTGTTGGCATCCCCGAAGTCGAGGTTCTGCATCATGTGGCTGGCTTCTTCCGCCTCCACCGTCACCTTGCCCTTGTAGAGATCCGGAACCACGGAGGTGTATCCCAAACCCGCCAGCCGGTCGGCCACGCCCTTGATCTGGTCGTTGACGCCCCACCACTCCTGGATCACCACCATACCCGGCGCGTTGTCGCCGGCCGAAGCACAATAGCCCGAGGCCTCCTTGCCGTCGGGCCGCTTGAACGTGATTGTCTCTCCCATGACTCTACCTCCTCCTGGAGTTTTCTGGATATCGTCCGGCGTCGGACGCTGAACGAAGCGAGTCAGAATAGTACGTCTCCGCTAGAGAGTCTAGTGTCTCCCGGTGTCCCCGCGCGGAGTATCGGGAGCGCCGTTTGCGCAGTTGACGCACGATTCCGATTCTTGTTAAGAAATACCGCGCATTCAGGGCTTTCGCGTCTTCACGCCCGCCACGGCGGTCCGGAATCAGCGGAACAGGAAGAGAGGGACACGCAATTGACCGAGGATGAAGTACTACAGATATTGGACTTGGTGGAGAAATCGAACTTCGATTATCTCGACCTTGAGATCGGCGATCTGAAGCTCACGGTCAGCAAGTCGGGAGTACCTGCCGTCCCCGCAACCGTCAGCGTGGCCCAAGCGGCCCCCGCGCCCGCCGCAGCGGCCGCGGCTCCGGCTCCCGCGGCTCCCGAGCCGGCCCCGGCGGCGGAGAGCGCGCCCGCGGCCCAGCCGGTCACCGTCAAGGAAGGCACCGTAGCCATTCCCGCACCCATGGTCGGCACTTTTTACGCCACGCCGGAGCCCGGCGCGGCGGCGTTCGTCAAGCTGGGCGACCATGTGGATGCCGAGACCACGGTGGGCCTCGTGGAGGTCATGAAGGTCTTCAACGCGGTGAGCTCCAACGTTGCCGGCACCATCGACGAGGTCTGCGTGGAGAGCGGCCAGTTCGTCGAGCATGGTCAGACCCTCTTCCTGGTCCGTCCGGATGCCTAAACAGGGTTTCGAGGGTTCCCCCCGTGGCCGTTAACCGTCTCTTGGTCGCCAACCGGGGCGAGATCGCGGTCCGTATCATCCGGGCCTGCCAGTCCCTGGGCATCGAGTCGGTGGCGGTGGTTTCGGAGGCCGACCGGGACAGCATGCCGGCCCGCTTGGCGAACCGTGCCGTCTGCATCGGCCCGGCCCGTTCCACCGAGAGCTACCTCAAGGTCGAGGCGCTGGTGGCCACGGCCCTGGGCACCGGTTGCGACGCCCTCCATCCGGGCTACGGTTTTCTGGCCGAGAAGTCCGAGCTGGCCGAGGCCTGCGCCAAGCACGGCGTCACGTTCGTGGGCCCGCGCGCCGACAGTATCCGGCAGATGGGCAACAAGCTGCTGGCACGGGCTACCGTGGGCGCCTTCGGCATCCCGCTGGTGCCCGGCTCCGACAACGTCCGCGGCTTCGAGGACGCGGCCGGTGTGGCGGCGGAGGTAGGCTACCCGGTGTTGCTGAAAGCGGCGGCCGGAGGCGGCGGCAAGGGCATCAAGATCGTCCGGGAGGACGGCGAGCTCCAGACCGCCTTCGAAACCGCTTCGGCGGAGGCCCGGGCGGCCTTCGGCGATCCCACCTTGTACATGGAGCGGTACGTCCCCAACGCCCGGCACATCGAGGTGCAGGTCATCGGCGACCGTTTCGGCAACGTGGTGCACGTGGGCGAGCGCGACTGCTCGCTGCAACGGCGCTACCAGAAGGTGGTGGAGGAGGCGCCGGCGGCGTGCATCCCGGTGGAGTTGAGGGAACGCATCCGCGAGGCCGGGCACAGGGTCGCCAAGGAGATCAAGTACGAGAACGCCGGCACCGTGGAGTTCATCTATGACGAAGACCGGCAGGACTTCTTCTTCCTGGAGATGAACACCCGCATCCAGGTGGAGCATCCCGTCACCGAGATGGTCACGGGGCTCGACCTCGTGCGGGAGCAGATTCGCGTGGCCGGCGGCGAACGGCTGTCGTTCTCCCAGGAGGACGTCCGCTTCAGCGGCCACGCCATCGAGTGCCGCATCACAGCCGAGGCCCCGTGGCAGGGGTTCCGGCCGTGTCCCGGCGTGCTCACGGAGTGGCGCCCGCCGGAGGGGCCGGGCATCCGGGTGGACACCCAGTGCTTCCCGGGCTACCGCGTCCCGCCGTTCTACGACTCGCTGCTGGCCAAGCTCATCGTCCATGCCGACGACCGCGAGCAGGCGGTGGCGCGCATGAGGCAGTCGCTCGCCCAGTTCGCCGCCGCCGGCATCGACACCACCATCCCGTTCCTGAGCGCGGTCATGGATGAGCCGGACTACGTCAGCGGCAAGATCAGCACCCGCTGGCTGGAAGGGCACCTGGACGACCTGACGGCCCGCCACGCGTAGGGCGGCGGACACCCGGCGCGGGCGGGTTCGAAGCCCGCCCCTGCACGTTCATTCCCTGATGAATTCCCGAATGGCCCTGTGCGAGGCTTCCGGGTTCGAGAAAAAGTAGCTGTGCCGCTCACCCGGCAGGATTACCAGCTTCGCGTTGGGAATCCCCTCGGTGAGGATCTCGGCCCCCTTGCGGTGTGACATGTCGCTGACCACCGCGTGGTCGTCATCGCCCACCAGCACCAGCGTCGGCACGGCGATGTCCTTGAGACGGTGCCGGGTATCGTGCTCCTGGCGCGCGATCACGTGCCGGAAGTAGCACTCCACCGACGACAGGTTGGCCATGCGCACCTTGAGGCAGTTCTCGATCTCTTCCGGGTGGTCCTTCTGGTACTGCTCGGTCCAGCCCACCTCGATGGTGTGGTCTCGCACGTATTTCTTGTAACCCATCTCCACCATCTGCGTGGCGATCCTCAGCGGGATGCCGTGGGCGCCGGGATGAGCGGCGCCGGACGAGGCGAGGATGAGCTTCTTCACCCGCTCCGGGTGCTCCAGCGCCAGCAACTGCGCCACCCGGCCGCCCATGGAATGGCCACAGACGATGGCGTCGGTGGCGTCGATGTGGTCCATCACCGCGGCGATGTCGTCGGCGAACATGCGGGTGGTATAGCGCATGGGCGCGCGGGTGGAGCGGCCGGTGCCGCGGAAGTCCGTGATGATGGTGCGGTGGTCCCGCGAGAACTCGGGCACCTGGAAGATGTTCCAGACGTCGCCGTCGCAGGCCGTTTCCGAGATGAAGACGAAAGGCGGCCCGTCTCCCTGGACTTCGTAGTAGATGTCCGCGTCGCCGACGTTCAGTGTTGGCATGATGACCTCCGGGAACTCTCGTACGATGCTTTGCGTGAAGCCATTAGCACAAACCGCCGGCCGGAAACAGTAGCCGCTGGCAGAACCCGGCAGGGTGCTGGCGTTTGTTCCGTTGATGTGCAAAACTGCCCGGTTTATCTTGGGTAAACAAAATCTAAAGGGGGTTCATATGATCAGGAGGACAGGATTGGCAGTCGTGCTTGTGGCGGTGCTCGGCTTGGCCGCGGGCAACGTTGCGGTGGCCGCCGACGATTTCTACAAGGGTAAGACTATCCGGGTCATCGTCGGCTATTCCCCTGGTGGCGGGTACGACACCTATACGCGCCAGATCGTGCGGCACATGGGCAAGTACATTCCGGGGAATCCGAATTTCATCGTGCAGAACATGACTGGCGCCGGGAGCCTCGTGTCCGCGAACTACATCCAGAAGCGGGCCAAGCCTGACGGCACGGTGCTCGGCGTCTGGAACAGCGGCTACGTGACGTTTCAGGCTCTCGGTGATTCGAAGGTACGGATCAAGGCGGAGGACCTGACCTGGATCGGCGCTCCGGTCAAGGGCATCCCGGCATGTGTGTTCATGGCTTGGTCCGGGGCGAAGACCCTGAAGGACATCACCGATCCCAACAAGCCGGTCAAGGTCGGCGGTACACGGGCGGGCTCCACCGGGATCGATCTGCCGAAGCTCCTCAACAAGACCATCGGAACGAACTTCGACGTGGTAGCGGGTTATCCCGGAACCGCCGCGTCGCGGATCGCCATGCAGTCCAGGGAGGTCGCCGGCGCCTGCTGGGGCTGGGAATCCATTCGGGTCACGGCCCGGGCGATGCTGGACGCCAAGGGAGACGAGAAGTTGCTCGCCGTGCTCACGCACCGGAAGATCCCCGACCCTGAGCTCAAGGATGCGCTGATCATTCCGGATCTGATCGAGAAGCGGGGCGGCAAGGCGGCACTCGCGACATACAGGGGCTGGGTCAACCAGTATGAGTTCCAGCGCCCGTTGTCGGGCCCGCCGGGAATCCCTGCCGATCGCGTTCAGATGCTCAGGGACGCGCTCCAGAAGACGATGAAGGATCCGCAGTTCCTCAAGGAAGCCAATGAGGCCAAGCTCATCATCGAGCCGGTCACCGGCAAGGAGATCGAGGGCTACGTCGCCCAGATACTGGGAATGCCCCAGGAGGCAAAGGACGCGCTGTCGCCCATCCTGTTGCGGAAGAAGAAGTAGTAGTCGTAGGCCTTCCTCGGGTCTACCATTGACGCGGGTCGGGAGAGGGCGACTGCCCTCTTCCGACCTTCATCCCTCCTGCCCAACCCATCACAGGGCCCGCCGGCCGCCCACCGGGTTGCCGCGGTACTTCGCACCGAGCGGCTCGCGATCCTGGGGCTCCTCGGCGCCGTCGTCGTCGTTCTGACGGGAATCGTCATCGCGCGGCGCGGGAGTGTACGGCGGTGACCGGGATGGACGAAAGAAGCCTGCTCCGGGGCTTGTTCGAGGCGGCGGTCGCCACCGCCGAACCGGCCAAGGTGATCCCGCCGCATCTGCCTTCGCCGCCGCCCGGCCGCACCCTCGTGCTGGCCGCCGGCAAGGCGGCGGCTTCCATGGCCCGGGCCGTCGAGCAAAGCTGGCCGAACGACGTCGAAGGCATCGCCGTTACCCGGTACGGCCATGGCGTCGATTGCGAACGAATCGAGGTCGTCGAGGCCGGCCATCCGTTGCCCGACGAGGCGGGGCAGGGCGCGGCATCGCGCTTTCTCTCGACTGCCGCCGGGCTGGGGCTGGACGACCTGCTGCTGTTTCTGCTTTCCGGCGGCGCGTCCGCACTGCTGGTGGAACCGCAACCTGGCCTCAGCCTGGATGACAAGCGGGCCATCAACCGCGCGTTGCTGGCCGCCGGCGCTCCCATCGCCGAGATCAACTGCCTGCGCAAGCACCTGTCCGCCATCAAGGGAGGGCGCCTCGCAGCAACGGCCGCCCCGGCGCGCGTCGTGACCCTCGCCATCTCGGACGTACCCGGCGACGACCCGACGGTCATCGGTTCCGGTCCGACCTTGGCGGACCCCACCTCCTGCGCCGACGCGCTCGCGGTGGCCGGCCGCTACGGCGTCGAGCTGCCGGAGGGGGCACGGACGGCACTGGAGGAGGGTGGATGGGAAACCGTGAAGCCCGGGGACTCTTGCCTGACGCGGGCCGACTATGTGCTGGTGGCGCGTCCCGCGGACGCGCTCGCGGCGGCTGCCGCCAAGGCGCGTGAGATGGGTCTCGATGTAGTCCAGCTCGGCGACGACCTTCAGGGCGAGGCGAGGGAAATGGGTGCGGCACATGCGGAGCTAGCACTGCAACAGGGCCGCGGCGTGTTGATTTCAGGGGGCGAAGCCACGGTCATGGTCAACGGACCGGGCGGAAGGGGCGGCCCCAACTGCGAATACCTCCTGGCACTGGCCGTGGCCCTCGACGGCGCGCCGAATGTCCATGCCATCGCCTGCGACACCGACGGCATCGACGGCTCTGCGGACGCCGCCGGCGCCTTCATCGGTCCCGACACCTTGGCGCGCGCCTATGCCGTTGGAGTGGAGCCGCGGGATATGCTGGCCCGGCACGACAGCTACGAATTTTTTCGGCGGCTCGGCGATCTGGTGATGACCGGCCCGTCACGCACCAACGTCAACGATTTTCGCGCTGTCCTGATCGCCTGAAGACAATCGCTGGGCGTTGGGAACCAGTCGTTCATTGATGCAAGGGAGTTTGAACCATGATTTATGCGTACCCGTGTAATCTGATTCCCGACGAAGACGGGGCTCTGGTAGTCACCTTCCCTGACGTGCCTGAGGCGATCACCGGTGGAGAGAACCGGTCTCAGGCTCTGGAAAGAGGGGAGGACGCCCTCGCCACCGCTTTGGCTGGTTACGTCCATGAGAGATGAAGGCCAGGACTTGGTCGTTGTACCCACTGTCGTGGCCGCCAAGCTTGCGCTCTACTCTGCCATGCGCACTCAACACGTTACCAAAGTAGAGCTTGCCGTCAGGCTCGGCATCAGTGAGTCCGCCGTGCGGAAGCTGGTCGACCCGGACCACCGGTCGCACATCAGTCAGGTGCAAAAGGCGCTCCGCGCCGTAGGGCAAAATTTGGTCATCGAAGTAATCGCTGCATGACGGCGCCATTTCAGGACGAAGTTCATGCCGCCCGACAAATCAGGCCAACCGCACCCCGAACTCCTCCCGCCCGGTTACATGCCCGACGATGGTGGCCGCCGGCACGTCGCGTTCCACGAGCGCCTTGACCAGGCTCTCGCCGTCCTTTTCCGCCACGGCGATCAGCAAACCGCCGGAGGTCTGGGGGTCGAGGGCGACCTCGGCGAGGGCGTCGGAGACGGTGTCGGCGATGAGGGTCTTGCCGTCGAGGTACTCGCGGTTGCGCTTGCAGCCGCCGGTGAGGTTGCCGCCGGCCTCGGCGAGTTCGGCGATGTCTTGAAACACGGGCAGCCGGGCGGCTTCGAAGACGATGCTGACGCGGCCGTCGAGGGTCATCTCCAGGCCGTGGCCCAGCAGGCCGTAGCCGGTGATGTCCGAGCAGGCATGGACGTCGTAGTCCTTCATGACCGCGGCGGCGTACTTGTTGAGGGTGGCCATGGACGCCACCGCCTGATCGATGCTGGCCTGGGAGGCGTTGCCGCGCTTGAGGGCGGTGGTGGCGATGCCGGTTCCCAGGGGCTTGGTGAGGATCAGCACGTCGCCTTCCTTGGCGCCGATGTTGCGCAGGATGCGATCGGGGTGAACGGTGCCGGTCACCGCCAGCCCGTACTTGATCTCTTCGTCGATGATGGAGTGGCCGCCGACGATGACCGCGCCGGACTCGATGACCTTGTCGGCGCCGCCCCGCAGCACTTCGCCCAGCACCTCGATCTCCATCTTCCCCTTGGGGAAGCAGACGATGTTGAGGGCGGTGGCGGGCTCGCCGCCCATGGCGTAGACGTCGCTCAGCGAGTTGGTGGCGGCGATCTGGCCGAACATGTACGGGTCGTCCACGATGGGCGTGAAGAAGTCCACCGTGTTGACGATGGCCAGGTCGGGACGCAACTGGAACACGCCGGCGTCGTCGGCCGTCTCGGTTCCTACGAGCAGTTCCGGGGATGCGAACTTGGGAAGTTGGTGCAGGACCTGCACCAGGTCGGCGGGGCCGAGCTTGGCCGCTCAGCCGGCGGCCTTGACTTCCTGGGTCAGTCGGATGGCTTCCGTGGACATTCCAGACTCCTTCGGACCGTGGGTCCGGGCCTACGGTCCATCAGCTTCTTCCCGCCTTGAGCTTTCTCACGTCGCCCACCCGCATGGTCACGCCGGTACGGTCGAAGTGCTCCAGGACCGGGATGGTGTACTTGCGGCTCGACTGCAGGATGTCCCTGAAGGTGGCCGCGCTCATCTCCTCGTGGGTCTCGAAGTAGCTATATAAATCGGCCTTGATCCTGTCAATGGAAGCCTTGAGATAGTAGAGCTCGGTGGTCACTCGGACCACTTCCCCCTGCCGTTCCATGACCCGGATTACCTCGTTGAGCTTCGGCCGCTGGACGCCCAGGGCCTTCTCGATCTCCTTCAGGTAGGGCGGGGCGAGGGGGTTCCTGGCCAGCGCGGCGGTGATGTCCGCGGAAAGGGACTTCTCCCGGCCCCCCAACTCCACGCGGTGGTCCGGTAGACGCAGGTGGTTGCCGTCCCGGACGCACACGCCCTCGGCCGCCAGGAGATCCGCCAGGTCGCGGAACAGCCGCGCCGATACGCCGGCGGCGAGTCTCGCCCGGACCTCCTCCAGGTCCATGCCCGGCGCCAGCGTATGGCTCTTGTGGAAAGCCTCCAGGGCCGAGCGGAGGCGCTCCCGGAAACCGTTCCACTTGTCCTCGGTGGTGTAGACTCGCTCCCGCTCGGAATCGAAGGAGCGGAGCCCCTCGGTCCGCTCGAGCCAGTCGCGGGTCTCGTCCCGCTTCAGGTTGAGGAACTGGCAGATGGAGTCGAGTCCCGTGGCCAGGCTGGCGTCCCCGTCCAGAAAGCCCCGGATCATTTCCGGCGTGTCGCCCTCGCGCAGGGTCCGCAGCCGCTCCTCGACATCCTTCTCCCGGCGCCGGTGCCGCCGCGCCCGGGGGTCCACGACCTCGCCGCCGCCCAGGGTCCGTTGCGCGGTCTCGTCCCGCACGATGAAATGGTCGCCGCGCATGACCAGCAGCGGCTCGGTCAGCAGCACTTGGCAGTAGGCCGTCTCCTTGGGCTCCACCTTCTCGATGTCTCCCAGGAAGATGAGCTTTCCCATGCGTTCGGCGGTGCCCAGGTGGATGCGTACGCGCTGATGATTATTGATCCCCTTGGCGGCCGCGGGCCGCACTTCCAGGTGCGCGTCGAATCGGGTGGATGCAAGGGTCAGTTCCTCGTGGCAGATCATGTGGCCGCGTTCCAGGGCGCCGCGGTCCTGGCCGGTGAGGTTCAGGGCCACGCGCTGGCCCCAGCCCGCGGACTCCACCGACTGGCCGTGCACCTGAATGCTGCGCACCCGGAACTTCTGGCCGCCGGGCACCGCGTGCACGTGGTCGCCGGCGCGCACCTCCCCCGCCAGCCCGGTGCCCGTGACGATGACCCCGTGGCCCTGGAGCACGAACACCCGGTCCACCGGCAGCCGGAAGAAGCCGCTGGGCGCCGGCCGGTCGATGCGTTCCAGCAGCTCGACGATGCCGCTCCGGACCTGCTCCAGCCCTTCACCCGAGACCGCCGAGAAGTGCGCCACCCGGGAGCCTTCCAATGCGGTCTCGAAGGTCAGGATTTCGATCTCTTCCTCCACTTCCCGCACCCTCGCCTCGGAAACCAGGTCCACCTTGGTGATGACGAACAGGGCGGTACGCACTCCCAGGAGATGGACGATGTCCAGGTGCTCCTCGGTCTGCGGCATGACGCCGTCGTCCGCGGCCACCGTGAACAGCACCATGTCGATGCCGTGGGCGCCGGCGAGCATGTTCCGGATGAAGCGCTCGTGCCCGGGCACGTCTACGATGCCTGCCTCGCCGCCGTCCGGAAGCGCCAGGTGGGCGAACCCCAGGTCGATGGAGATGCCGCGTTCCTTCTCCTCCTTGAGGCGGTCGGTGTCTTTGCCGGTGAGGGCCTTGATGAGGCTCGTCTTGCCGTGGTCGATGTGGCCGGCGGTGCCGATGATAAAGGGCATGGCGTTGGCGGCGCGGCGCGCGTCAGAGCGGCCGTTACCGGTCCGGGAGGTTGGGCACCAGCGACTCGGGCTCGCCCGCGCTCCTCAGGTCGAGGATGAAGCGGTCGCTGTTGATGCGGCCGATGACGGGCGGTTCGGCGCGGCGGAAGACGCGAGACACGTCTTCGGCGCTCATGCCGCGGCCGCTCACCGCGATGCCCTTGCTCGGGATCTCTTCGGTGGGGAGGGCGCCGCTGCCGATCTGGCAGGTGGAGTCCACCATCTCCGCCTCGTAGTCCGGACCCAGCCGGTCCCGCAACAGCGGCAGCACCCTCCGGCCGCCCTCCGCGATCTCGCCGAGAGGGCGGCTGAAGGCCCGCAGGGTCGGGATCTCGTTCAGCAGGTCCGGGGACTGGACGTAGCTCCGGAGCGTGGCCTCCAGCGCCGCCAGGGTGAGCTTGTCGCAGCGCAGGGCGCGCTTGAGGGGGTTGCGGTTCATGCGCTCGATCCAGAGTCGGGTCCCGGCCACGAGCCCCGCCTGCGGTCCGCCGAGAATCTTGTCGCCGCTGAAGGTGACCACGTCGGCTCCCATGGCCACGCGCTCCGCCACCAGCGGCTCCCGGGGCAGCCCCAGCTTCGACAGGTCCACCAGCGCGCCGCTGCCCAGATCCTCCATCACCGGCACTCCCCGCTCCCGGCCGATGGCCACCAGGTCCTTGAGCTCCACCTCCGCGGCGAAGCCCACCACCCGGTAGTTGCTGGTGTGAACCTTGAGCAGCAGCCCGGTGTTCTCGTCGATGGCCTCGGCGTAGTCCCGCGGGTGGGTGCGGTTGGTGGTGCCGACTTCCCGGAGCAGGGCGCCGCTCTTGGCCATGACCTCCGGGATCCGGAACGAGCCGCCGATCTCGATGAGCTCGCCGCGGGACACGATGACGTGCTTGCCTTCGGCCATGGAGTTGAGCCCCAGCAGCACCGCCGCGGCGTTGTTGTTCACCACCGCCGCGGCCGCGGCCCCGGTCAGCTCCCGGAGCAGCGACTCGATGGCGTCCTCCCGCTGGCCGCGCTTGCCCCGGTGGAGGTCGAACTCCAGGTTGACCGGGTGGCGCGCGGCGAGGCTCGCGGCTTCCGCCGCAGCCTCCGAAAGCAGCGCCCGTCCCAGGTTGGTGTGCAGGATGGTCCCGGAAGCGTTCACCACCCGGACCATGCCCGGGCGGGCGGCCAGAGCGAGCTTCTTTTCCAGGTCCGTTATGATAGATTCGTCCTGCAGCCGGTCGGGTGGAAGGCCGTCGCCGGACTTGATGGCCTGCCTCAATTCGTCGATGAGGTCGCGGAGGGTTTCCGTCACGAACGGCCGGCTGAACCGCTCCAGCAACGGCGCCGCGGCAGGGTGGCTCATGACGCGGTCCACGGAGGGCAGCTCACGCAGCAGGTTCGTTTCCGGTTTCATGAGTTCGTGACGCGGCCCCGGTGTCCTGTCCGGTTCATGCGCACCAAGCTCAAACTAGCCCTTCGGCAGGGTAGACGCAAATCTTGACAACCCCCCCTCCAGCCGAGCCGCGGCGCTGGTTCTTCCTGTTCATCGCCACGCTGTCGCAGACGGCGATGTCCACCATCCACATGGGCATCCCGACCATCGTGCCGCTCATCCAGTCGGAGCTCGGCCTGAACCTCACCGAGGTCGGAATCCTGGTTTCGATGATCAACGTCGGGGTGGTGGCCGCGGTCCTGGGAATGGGCAAGGCGGCGGACCGCTACGGCGAGCGGCGCATCATCGGCTACGGTACCGCGGCGTGCGGACTGCTGGTCCTGAGCGTCCACTTCGCCGGCGGCTTCATCGCGCTGCTGCTGGTGTTTCTGCTCCTGGGGGTGCCGGTGGCCACCAGCACGCCGGCGGGCAGCAAGGCGGTGGCGGGATGGTTCCCGGACCGGGAACGGGGCATGGCCATGGGCGTGCGCCAGACCGGCATACCGCTGGGCGGCACCATCGGCGCCCTCACGCTGCCGGCCATGGGCTTGGTCTTCGGCTGGCGGTGGGCGTTGTCCCTGGTGGGCGTGGTCACCATCCTCGCGGGACTGCTGGTGCTGGTCTGCTACAAGGAACCCCGGCGGCCTCCGGCGGCGGGCGGCGCCGAGCCCGCGGGCGGCCTCAAGGACATCGCGCGGCGCTCGGGCATCTGGGCCGCGGCGTTCTATGCCGCGGTGCTGGCGGGGTGCCAGTGGTGCTACATCAGCTACATCGAACTCTACCTCACCGAGCACATCTTCTATCCGCTGGTGTTCGCCGCCCACCTGCTGGCGGTGGGACAGGCCTGCGGCGGCACCGGCCGCATCGTCTTCGGCATCGCCAGCGACCGGGTCTTCTTCGGGCGGCGGGTGCCGGTGCTGGTGATGCTCGGGGTCGTCGGCACCGTCGCCGGAGTGGCCACGGCCCTGCTGTCGCCGGACATGCCGGCGTGGCTCGTGGCCCTGGTGGTCTGGCTTCTCGGACTCGGCACCATGAGCTGGCAGGGCTTGTATCTCGCCCTGGTCGCCAAGATCGCCGGCACCCGCGTGGCCGGGGTCGCCATCGGCATGACCAACACCGTGGCGTTCGTGGGCGTGGTGGCGCTGCCGCCCATCTTCGGCTCCATCGCGGACTACACGGAATCCTACCGGATGGCCTGGATCGCCATGGCCGTCGCCATCGCGCTGCCGCTGCCGTTCCTTTGGAGAGTCAGGGAGGACTCGCTGTAGGCCGGATGCGGTGCGAAGGGCTTCTTCCAAGGCGCCCCTGTCGTGTGTCCATCGTTGGCGTCTGGCGGCCCTCCAGCAATTGGCACGTGACCATCCGAGGACGCGCATCGTGAACATCCCCGTTCTGACATTCTTCAACAACAAGAGTGGTGTCGGGAAAACGTCTCTTGTCTACCACTTGGCCTGGATACTGTCACAGACGGGGCATCGAGTCCTCACTTGTGATCTGGACCCGCAGGCCAACCTCTCCGCGGCGTTCCTTAACGAAGATCGACTGGAAAGACTGTGGGAAGGGGAAGATGGCGGCAAGACGATTTTCAAGAGCGTCAAACCACTGTTGGAGGTCGGCGATCTGTTGCCTCCCGTACTTCAGGAAATCACCCCGGAACTCAGCCTGATACCTGGCGATCTGGCCCTGTCCGGGTTTGAGGACACCTTGTCCGGGCAGTGGCCGGATGCGCTCGGCTCCGGCGACCTGTATCGTCCGTTTCGGATTCTCACGTCGTTCTGGACGGTGATGCAAGCAGGTGCGAGTGCCATGAAGGCTACCGTCATTCTCGCCGATGTGGGCCCCAACCTGGGTGCCATCAACCGTTCCGCCCTGATCGCCACGGATCATGTCGTCGTCCCACTCGGATCCGATCTCTTCTCATTCCAAGGGCTCCGCAACCTTGGCCCGACCCTCCGGCGCTGGCGCGAAGATTGGACCAAACGGATGGACAACTGGGATTCCCTGCAATTCCCGTTGCCCGGCGGTCGGATGAAACCGCTCGGTTACATCGTTCAACAGCACAGTGTCCGACTGAGCCGCCCGGTCAAGGCGTATGACCGGTGGGTCAACAGGATGCCGGAAGAATATGGCCGTAATCTGCTTGAACAGGAGGCCCCATTCCCCGCCTCTCCACGGGAGGATGAGCATTGCCTCGCCACCGTCAAGCACTACCGGAGCCTCGTCCGCATGGGGCAGGAGAGCCGCAAGCCGATTTTCGACCTCACCACGGCGGATGGCGCAATCGGCAGCCATGCCGCCGCGGTGCACGAAGCACGCCGCGATTTCAGGGCGCTGGCGAAGTTGATTGTCGAGAAAGCGGGCCTCGCGGCCGACGGCGGTTCCTGACAACAGACGTGGAACTCCATCCCGCGTCGCTGATCCAGGCTGGCCGGCTCTCTAGGGTCAACTCCCCAGACAGTACTCCGCGATCTCTCGGTACGTGGGTTGCCAGATCTCGTCGAGGTGCCGGTTGACGTACTCGATGATGCGCTCGAAGCCGGCGGCGAGATAGGGCCGGCCGCCCAACTCGGCGTGGACGCAGGCGTCGATCATGCCCGGGCGCCCTCGCTGGGCTTCGTCGTAGACAAAGTCGAAACCGTCCTTGAACCCGGTGAAGAACGTGCCGGCGTTGCCCAGGCCGTTGCCCCAGGCGCGCCAGTCGTTGGCGTACCAGGTCTTGGGAATGACGCAGATGCGCCGGCCGTCGACCGACTCCACGTGGGGGATGTCGTCGTCCGACGGGTCCCCGGACCACAGGTAGCCCGCCTCGGCAAGGAGCCCCAACGTGACGTCGGTGTGATGGCCGCCCGGACCGAACCAGCCCACCGGCCGCGCTCCGGTGATATCCTCCAGTATCCGGGTGCAGGAGGCGATCTCCTCCTTCTGCTCTTCCGGGGTCAGCTCGATCATGCTGACCTCGTTGGTGGTACCGTGGCCGGCGATCTCGTGGCCTGCCTCGTGCAGCGCGCGCACCGCGTCCGGCCATTTCTCCGCCGCCAGCGAGTTCACCAGGATCATGGCGCGGACCTGCTGCCGTTCGAGGATATCGAGGATGCGCCAGATGCCGGCGTTGCCCCCGTAGTCCGCATGAGACAGCGAGCTGTAGTTCACGTCGATGCGCGAATCCATCTTGAAGCGGCCGGTCTTGCGGAAGGCTTCCAGGGCCACGCTATAGGTACAGCACACGAGCTTGCCCTCGGGCCACTGAATGGTGCGCCGGAAAGCGGAGTCGTTCGCCATGGTGGTTTCCTTTCGTGACTCGCGGCCCCTGGATTCCCGCTTTCGCGGGAATGACGCCCCGGGGCGTGGGTGCTATTGCTCTTGTCGTTACGCCGCCCGCGACGACAGCCTGGCGTAGCGCTTGCGGTGTGAATCG
This sequence comes from uncultured Binatia bacterium (SeqCode), assembly GCA_965215605.1. Lineage (GTDB taxonomy): Bacteria > Desulfobacterota > Binatia > UBA9968 > JAJDTQ01 > JAJDTQ01. The sequence goes on from OZ244070.1 coordinate 1,992,027, forward strand.
GCGTTGCCATATTGGGCCGACAGCGACATGGCCCGGCGCAGGTACAGGCTTGCGTCGTATTCGTCGGTGAAGCCGATGGCGCCGTGCATCTGCACCATGGACTTGGTCACGGAGAGCACCGCGTCCGAGGCCCGCGCCTTGACCGCGGCCACCATGGCGCGGTTGCCGCGCCCCTCGTCCATGGCGACGCACACTTGGTAGAGCAGCGAGCGGGTGAGCTCGATGTCGACGTGGTCGTTGACGGCCCGGTGCTGCAGCGCCTGGAAGGAGCCTATGGCCCGGCCGAACTGTTCGCGCGTTCCGAGATAGTCTACCGCCAGGGTCAGCCCCTGCTCCATGATGCCCAGCATTTCCGCGGAGGTTCCCAGAAGCACCAGGTCCAGGGTCGCCGCCGCCAGCTCCGTGCCCTGGGCGCCGGACGCGACGACCCGGTCCGCCGGGACGGGGACATCCGCCAGCACCAGCGCCGCGTGCCCGGTGCCGTCCACGCGGGCGCGCCGCACGATTTCGAGCCCCGGGGCGTCGCGCGGCACCAGGCACACGACGGTGCCGTCCCCGCTCCGGGCGCCGACGATGAAGCCGTCGGCCGCGGCCGCGCCGGGAACCGCGTCCTTACGCCCGCCAAGCGTGAAACCGTCACCGGCGGCGACGGCCTGGATACGTGCACCTTCGGGGTCCTCGGCCGCCGGGTCACTCAGCGCGGGAACGATGACGGCGCGGCCGGCCACCAACGCCTCCAGGGTTGCGTTCATGGCCGCGGGTCCCGCAGCCACGGCCCGCGCCGCCGCCATCACGGCCGCGACGGGCTCGGTCATGAGGCCGTGGCCCGCCGCTTCCAGCACCAGCGCCGCCTCGGTGGTCCCCAGGCCCAGGCCGTCGCGCTCTTCCGGCACCAGCAGCGAAAGCCAGCCGGCCTCCGCCACCTCCACGAGCCGCGCCCGGTCGAACCCGTGCTCGGTGGCACGCAGCTCACGGAACCGGCCCGGTCCCGCGTGCCGCTCGATGAGCTTGTCCGCGCTCTCCCGAAGAATCGTTTGTGCCTCATCAAGGACGAGTTCCATGCCTTTGCCTTTCTACGGCCAATACATCTCAATACATCGACCGATGACCCTTGCCCCGCCGCCCCTGGATTCCCGCTTCCGCGGGAATGACGATTCGGGGCGCTCGTGCCGGTTCTCGTTCGGGCGAGGTCTCGAAACAACCTGTTGCGCGGGAATGATCAATTCCAGCCTGGGGCGGACGATTCAACCGCCTGCTCCCGGTCCCACCACCGCCAGCGCGTCCAGCGCCAGCGCTCCGGCGCCCTGGGGCAGCGCCAGGAACGGGTTGATGTCCAGGCTTTCGATGACGTCGCCGGCCGCGGCCGCGAGCCGGCCCAGGGCCACCAGCGCGTCGATGACGGCGTCGCGGTCGTAGGGGTCCTGGCCTCGGTATCCGTCCAGCAGCCTGCCGACGCGGGTGGCGTCGATGAGCCGGGCGGCGCCGTCCCGGCTGATTCCCGGGGGACCGACGGCCACGTCCTTCACCAGTTCCAGCCAGACGCCGCCGGCGCCGAACATCACCACCGGTCCCATCTCGGGGTCCCGCTGCATGCCCAGCACCAGTTCCAGGCCGGCCGGCGCCATCCGTGCCACCAGCCAGCCGTCCAGGCGGATGTCCGGGTCGTGGGCGGCGACGTTGCGCGCGATGTCGCGGCAGGCCCGCCGCACGGCCGCGGCGTCGCCGACGTGGATGCGCACCGCGCCGGCGTCGCTCTTGTGGGTGAGGTCCGCGGCCACCCCCTTGACCACCACCGGACAACCGATGCGTTCGGCCAGGTCGCAGGCTTCCTCCTCGGTGCGCGCCAGCCCTTCGTCGATCAAGGGCACGCCGAAGGCGTTCACCAGTGCTTTCGAGTCCGGCTCGGAAAGGGGGAAGGCAGTGGCGGCCTCCGCGGCCCGCCGTCGTAGCGCCTCCACGCGTGCCGTCAAGGCCTCCGGCAAGGCGGCGGGCGGCGCAACTTCCGCCTCGCGGCCGCGCCGCCGGTAGTCCTGGACCGCGCGGATGGCGCGGAACGCGCGCTCGGGCTCGTTCAGGCAGGGAACGTGGGGGAAGCGGCGCCGGGCGCTGCGGCTGAACTCCGTGAGGTCGTAGGACGCCGGCGAGATGAGCACGAAGGGTTTCTGTCCGGGTCCGAGGAAGCGCTGGTCGATGGCCTCGATGGTGGCCAGCACCCGCGCGGCGCGCCGGCGGTTGGCGTCGTTGATGCCTTCGTGGGGCGGCAGGTCCTCCTGGAACACCAGCATGTCCACGCCGGGGTCGTTGTAGACCGCGTCGACGACCTTGAGCGCGTCCTCCCTGGGGCGGTTGAGATAGCCGTCGGCGTCCAGGGGGTTGCTGATGGTCATGCCGTCGCCAAGGAGGTCGCGCAGGCGTGTCCGGGTCTCGGGGGCGAACTCGGGCAGCGGCACCCGGTGCCGGTCCGCGGCGTCTTCCGCGAGCCCGCGCACCCCGCCGGAGTAGACCAGGCAGCCCACGTTCTCACCGCGCGCCTCGCTGGCGTAGAGCAGCATCTCGATGACGTCCACGGCGCGGTCGGCGCTGTCCACGCGGATCACGCCCGCGGGGCCGGCCACCGCGTCAAAGGCTTCCACCCGGCCGGCCAGGGAGCCGGTGTGGGACAGGGCGGCCCGGCGCCCGCCCTCGGACACGCCCATCTTGAGCACCACCACCGGCTTGCCCGCGTCCCGCGCCGCGCGGCAGGCGGCGAGAAATTCCTCCGAGCGGCGCACCGCCTCCACCAGGCAGAAGATCAGGCGCACTTCCGGGTCGGTGACGAAATAGCGGATGTAGTCCGCGGTAATGAGCCCGGCCTCGTTGCCGCTGGTGATGACGTAGCTCACGTCGATGCCCCGGTCCATGAGCGTGCGTGCGATGCTGGGCGTGGTGGTGCCGCTCTGGCCCACCATGGCCACCGGGCCCGGCACCAGCTCCTGCACCCGGTCGTCGGGCAGGGTCAGCACCCGCGCGCGGGCCGACAGGTTGCCGAGACAGTTGGGACCGGAGATGGCGAGGCCGGTGTCCTCGATGGCCTCGCGCAGTTCCGCCTCGAGGGCGCGGCCGGCGTCGGTGCCGGCTTCCGAGAAGCCGGTGGCGTAGAGGGTGGCGCTGCGCGTCCCCATGGCCGCGGCCTCCCGCAGGATCCCCGGAACGCTGGCCGCCGCCCGCATGACCACGAGGTGGTCGGGCACCGTCGGGAGCGAGCGCAGGTCGGGGAAGCACTCCATCCCCCAGATGCGCTCGTGGTTGGGGTTTACGGGATAGACCGGCCCGTCGAACTTGAAACGTATCAGGTTGGCGAAGATGCGCGCGGTCCATCCGGAGGGGTTTCCCCTCGCGCCCAGGATGGCGACGCTCGTGGGATTCAGCAGTGCGGCGACCTTGTCGTTGCTCATGAGACCGGAGGGCAGTATAGGTCAGGCCTCCCGGCCGTGGCAACTTTGCAACCGTTGCCGGCTCTGCTAGTGTCGGCGGCATGAGCACCATCAGCTTCATCGCGGACACCCCGGAGGACGCGGCGTTTCGGCTGGAAGTGCGGAGCTGGCTGGAAGGGAACCTGCCGCGGGAACTCGTGGGCTGGTCCACCCGGCCGCCGCCGGAGATGATCCGGCCATGGCAGCGAAAGCTCTACGACCGGGGTTGGATCGCGCCCAACTGGCCGAAGCAGTACGGCGGCATGGAGGCGACCCTCAACCAGCAGTTGATCCTGCAGGAAGAGTTCGGCCGGGCCGAGGCGCCGGTGCTGTCGCGGCAGGCGGTGGGGCACGTCGGGCCGATCCTGATACACCACGGCACCGAGGAACAGAAGGCCGAGCACCTGCCCAAGATGCTCTCCGGCGAGGTGCTGTGGGCCCAGGGGTATTCCGAGCCGGGTTCGGGTTCCGATCTGGCGAGCCTGCGCACCCGCGGCGAGATCGACGGTGACCACCTGGTCATCAACGGCCACAAGATCTGGACCACCGGCGGCCACTACGCCGACTGGATGTATGCGCTCATCCGCACCGACCCGGACGCGCCGCGCAAGCAGTTGGGCATCTCCATGGTGCTGATCGACTTGAGGACGCCGGGCATCACCATCCGCCCCATCAGGACCCTGGCGGACGACGAGGAGTTCGCCGAGGAGTTCTTCGACAACGTGCGCGTACCCCTCTCCAACGTGGTGGGGAAGCTCAACGACGGCTGGCGCGTGGCCAAGGCGCTGCTGGACTCGGAACGCCTCGGCAATGCCAACCCGCAACTGGCGCTGGACATGCTGGAGCGGGTGCGCAAGGTGGCGCGGGCCACCGGCGCCTTCGACGACCCGGGGTTCCAGGACCGGCTGACGCAGGCGGAACTGGATGTGCTGGCGCAGTCGGCCGTGTTCGGCCACGCGGTCCAGATGACCCGGGCCGGCAAGGAGATCGGCGCGGCCTCGTCGTTCATCAAGATCGTCTCCACCGACATCGTGCAGCGCATCGCCGACCTCCTGCTGGACGCGGCCGGCGAGCACGCCGCCGATACCGGTCCGCTGGAGACGCCGGAGGGTCCGGTGGACGTGTCGGTGCTATGGCGCGAGGTCCGGCGCATCTCCATCTACGCCGGTACCAGCGAGATCCAGCGCAACGTCACCGCCAAGCGGGTACTGGGTCTTCCGTAGCAAAACGGGTTTCAAGCCCGCCGTGCCCGCATCGAGAGGCGCCATGCCCGAGCTCCAGGACGTCCTGCTCTACATCCATGCGCTGGAGCCCCGGGTCGTGGGCGCGACCCTCGATAAGGTCCGCCTCGCGAGCCCGTTCCTGGTCCGGTCCGTGGACCCGCCCGTGGACCAAGCGGAAAACCGCAAGATCCTGGGCCTGCGCCGGCTGGGCAAGCGCATCGTGTTCGAGCTGGAGGACGATCTCTTCCTGGTTTTCCATCTGATGATCGCCGGGCGGTTCCGCTGGCGCCCTCCGGGGGCGCGCATCCCCGGCAAGCTCGGCCTGGCCGCCTTCGACCTCTCCTCGGGCACCCTGGTCCTCACCGAGGCCGCCTCCATGAAGCGTGCGTCGTTGCATCTGGTACGTGGCGCCGCGGGGCTGCGGGAGCATGATCCCGGCGGCATCGAGGTGCTGGAATGCGGCCTGGAAGAGTTCCGGCGGGCGCTGCGGAGCGAGAACCAAACGCTCAAGCGGTCCCTCACCGACCCGCGCCTGTTCAGCGGCATCGGCAACGCCTACTCCGACGAGATCCTGCACCGTGCCCGTCTGTCGCCCATGAAGCAGACGCGCGGTCTCGACGAAACGGAGACCGAAGCCCTCCACGCCGCCGTGCGGGAGGTGTTGCAGGACTGGTGCCGCAGACTCCGGGAGGGGGCCGGCGCCGGCTTCCCCGACAAGGTCACGGCGTTCCGTCCGGGCATGGCCGTGCACGGCCGCTACCGCGAGCCGTGTCCCGACTGCGGCGCCCGCGTGCAGCAGATCCGTTTACCGCAATTTGATACCCCGCTGTCGCTTTTCTTCGGCGACCTCCCAGCCACCCCGCGTGTACCACTCCACCTGCCGGAACAGTCCGCTCAGGATCTTCACGTCCCGCTCCTCGAGGCCGGCGCGGCCGAGCACGCGGCGCAATGCCAGGAGGATGTGTTCGGGGTTCTGGGGGTCCAGGAAGCCCACCTTGAGGAGGGTCTCCTTCATGCGGTCGAACAGGGCTTCCACCGCCTCCGCCGGCGCGCGCTTGATGCGCTCTTCCCGTGGCGGGCCGAGGACGGCGGCCAGGTAGATCTCGTAGAGACACACCATCACGGCCTGAGCCAGGTTCAGCGACGGCTGGTCCGGATGGCTCGGGATGGTGACGAGGCGCTGGCAGTGCTTGAGGTCGGCGTTGCTGAGGCCGTGGTCTTCGGGGCCGAAAATGAGCGCCGCCGGCCTGGCGTCTTCGGGCCGCACGGCCGCCGCCAGGTCTTGCGCCGCCTCCCGCGGCAGTTCGACGTGGTCGCGGTACAGGCCCTTGCGGCAGGTGGTGCCCACCACGAGGCCGCAGTCCGCGACGGCGTCGCGTATGGTTTCGAATCGGTGGGCGCCGTCCAGGATGTCGCGGGCATGCACGGCCATGGATCGGGCCGACAGGCTGTCGGTGCGACCACCGCCCACCAGCGCCAGGTCCCGGAGGCCGGTGTTTTTCATGGCCCGGGCCACGGAGCCGATGTTGCCGGACCCCTTGGGCCGCACCAGCACCACGCGAATCTTCTGGAGCGTTTCAGTCACGGTGGAATCAGCCGCGAGCGGGCGCGGTAACGAATCGGCCCGGTCAGGAGCCTTTGGATCTGGCCCGGGCGATGAGCGCCGTAAGCTGTTCGATGGGGATGGCGCCCCGGACAATCTCATCCCCGACGACCACCGTGGGAGTGCCGTCGATGGCCAGAGCTTCGGCAAGCCGGTGGTTGTTGTCGATGACGTCAAGCACCTTGGGCTTCTCCATGTCTCTTTTCAGCCGGCCGGTGTCCAGGCCGACGGAGTCCGCCACCTTCATGAGCACCTCTTCGGTCAACGTCCCGCGGACCTTCATCAAGGCATCGTGGAACTCCAGATAGTAACCCTGGTTCCGTGCCGCCAGCGCCGCCTGAGCCGCCCGGAACGAGTCCTCGCCCAGCACCGGGAACTCCTTGTAGACCACCCGGAGCTTCGGGTCCTGCTTGGTGATGCTCGCCAGGGTCGGCGCGAACTGCTTGCAGTAGCCGCAGCGGTAGTCGAAGAACTCCACCAGGGTCACGTCGCCGTCGGGATTGCCGCCCACGAAGGAGTCCGGGTCCGCAAGGAGAGCTTTCGCGTGTTGCCTGACGGCCGTCCGGTCGCGCTCCGCTTGCCGTCGCTGCTGCTTCGCCCGGTGTCGCTGAACGGCCTCGAAGATCACTTCCGGGTTCTCGAGGAGATACTCGCGGACGATCTTCTCGATGTCCTCCACCGAGCGTTGCGCCGAGGCCTGTTGGGCCCCGGCCATGGCGGCCAAACCGAGAAACAGCAGCAATGCCGCGATGCGGAGCATTTGGCGTGGCATGGGCGTCCTTCCTTGAATGACGGAAACAAGCCTGAAACGGATCGGCTCAGTCTACAGGACATCCCCGTGCCCTGCCAGCGGCCAGGGCACGGGAGGCCGCAATTCAGGGTGGGAGCCCGCCCTTGAAACTCTCATTAAGATTCCATAATACTGGAAATATGGAACATAAGGACGCGGTGGGCGCGCTGGCCGCGCTCGCGCAGGACACACGGCTGGATATCTTCCGCCTGCTGGTGGAGGTGGGGCCGGAGGGGCTGCCCGCCGGCCAGATCGGGAAGCGGCTCGGGCTGCCGCTGGCCACCCTGTCGTTTCACCTCAATACGCTGAAGCAGGCCGGGCTGGTGGAGTTCAGGCGGGAGTCGCGCTCGCTGATCTACCGGTCCAACTTCGCAACCATGACCGAGTTGCTCGGCTATCTCACGGAGAACTGTTGCGGCGGTAACCCGGAGGCGTGCGGCGTACCGGTCTGTGAGCCTTCCCGGGACGATCCATGGAACAACCCGAAACCAACCCGAAAGACTTCCCGCGTCGCCTGACCGCCGAGGCCGTCGGCACGGCGTTCCTGCTGGCCGCGGTGGTGGGCTCGGGCATCATGGGGGAGCGGCTGGCCGGCGGCAACGTGGCGGTGGCGCTGCTCGCCAACACCGTGTCCACCGGCGCGGCGCTGACGGTGCTGATCCTGACCTTCGGACCCATCTCCGGCGCCCACTTCAACCCGGCGGTGACGGTGGCCGAGGGTTTCCTGGGCGGGCTGGCGTGGCGTGACGTCCCCGGCTACGTGGCCGCGCAGATCATCGGCGCCGTCGCCGGCGTCATCGTCGCCAACCTGATGTTCGACGAGCCCGCGGTGTTCTTCTCGCAGAAGCATCGTGTCGGGGCGGGGCAATGGCTCGGCGAGTTCGTCGCCACCTTCGGGCTGCTGTCGGTGATCCAGGGCTGCGTCAGGCTCCGGAGCCCGGCGGTGCCGTTCGCCGTGGGCGGCTACATCACGGCGGCCTACTGGTTCACGTCCTCCACGTCGTTCGCCAATCCGGCGGTGACCATCGCCCGCACCCTCTCGGACACCTTCGCGGGGATCTACCCGATGCATGCGCCGGCGTTCATCGTCATGCAGTTCATCGGCGCCGGCGCGGCCACGGCGTTGTTCTGGTGGCTGGTGCCGCCACCGCGGCCGGCCTTGTCCGAAAGGCCCGCAAGAACCCCCCAACCGTTGAGGAGGTCCGTATGAGTGAAGACAAACCGAGCAACGGGAAACTGTTCAACGTGCTGTTCCTGTGCACCGGGAACTCCGCCCGCAGCGTCATGGGCGAGTGCATCCTGAACCGCCTGGGGCGGGGGCGGTTCCGGGCGTTCAGCGCGGGGAGCCACCCCAAGGGCGAGATCAACCCGCACACCATCGAGACGCTGAAGAAGCTCAACTACTTGACCGACGATCTCCGTTCCAAGAGCTGGGACGAGTTCGCGGCCCCCGGCGCTCCCGAGCTGCAGTTCGTCTTCACGGTCTGCGATCAGGCGGCGCAGGAGGTCTGTCCGCTCTGGCCGGGCCAGCCGATGTCCGCCCACTGGGGCATTCCCGACCCGGCGGCGGTGGAAGGCAACGAGGCCGAGCAAAGCATCGCTTTCGCGGATGCCTACCGCATGCTTTTCAACCGCATCTCGATCTTCGTGAACCTGCCCCTGACCTCTCTCGACCGGCTGTCGCTGCAGCGGCGTCTGGACGAAATCGGCGAGGAAGGCAAGCCGCGGAGCGCCGCCGCGCCCTCGGCGTAACGGGCGCGCTCCGGGTCACTTCGCTTTCCCGCCTCTTCCGGGGCCCTCGCGCCCCGGTCCCCTGTAACAGACTCGTAACAATCGTTTAATTCCGCTGTGATGTAGCCGTCATACAGTGATAATCGCCGTCGGATAGATTCCTGCCAACACTGGCGCGGTCATGGGACCCTTCGGTCGGTGATCGGGCTGCGACAAAGGTTCAACCAAAGGAGGGTTTCCCCATGTACCGGAAAGCCATGTTGACGGCGGCGGCCGTTGCACTGGCCGTGGCGGGTCTCGCGACCTCGGCGGCGGCGCAGCAGCGCGACTACATCCAGATCGTGGGATCGTCCACGGTCTATCCGTTTACCACCGTGGTGGCCGAGCAGTTCGGCAAGACCACCAAGTTCAAGACCCCCAAGGTCGAGTCTACCGGCTCCGGCGGCGGCCTCAAGCTCTTCTGCGCCGGCGTCGGCGTCGAGCACCCCGACCTGACCAACTCCTCGCGGCGCATCAAGAAGACCGAAGTCGAGCGTTGCGGCAAGAACGGCGTCAAGGAAATCGTCGAGCTGAAGGTGGGCTACGACGGCATCGCGGTGGCCAACTCGAAGAAGAGCAAGGCGCTGAGCCTCACGCCGCGCGACCTCTTCCTCGCCCTGGCCAAGGACGTGCCGGCCAACGCCGACGGCAGCAAGCGCCAGGCCAACCCCCACAAGACCTGGAAGGACGTCAACCCCAAGCTTCCGGCCCTGAAGATCGAGGTGTTGGGCCCTCCGCCCACCTCCGGCACCCGGGACGCCTTCGTCGAGCTGGTGATGGACGCGGGCTGCAAGGAGTTCGCCGCCATCAAGAAGATGTCCAAGAAGCCCAGACGGGCCGCTTGCCGCACCATGCGTGAGGACGGCGCCTTCGTCGAGGCCGGAGAGAACGACAACCTGATCGTGCAGAAGCTGGACGCCAACCCCGACGCCTTCGGGATCTTCGGCTTCAGCTTTCTCGACCAGAACACGGACAAGCTCCAGGGCGCGTCCATCAACGGCGTCAAGCCCGAGTTCGAGACCATCGCCGACGGCAGCTATCCGGTCTCGCGTCCGCTCTACGTCTACATCAAGAAGGCCCATCTGGACGTGATCTCCGGCATGCGCGAGTTCCTGGTCGAGTACACCAGCGAAAAGGCCTGGGGCGAAGACGGCTATCTCTCCGACAAGGGACTGATCCCGATGCCCGAGCAAGAGCGCCGGCAGTTCTCTTCGGACGTGAAGAACCTGAAGAACCTGGCTCTGTAACCGTTACCTTATCCGGGTCCGGCCGCGGCGAGAGTGATCCGCCGCGGCCGGGCTCCCAACCCGGCCGCCGTCGACGGCCGGCATGAACCGGCGAAGGTTCCCCTGACGCAATGGGCTCCCCAAGTCTGATACTCGCGCTGCTGGGCCTGAGCTCCGTAAGCTACTACCTCGGCTGGCGGCGCTCCATCTCCCTGGCCCAGGGGACCGTCCGCAACCTGCACTCCCTTCCCGGATACCATGGCCTCTACACCGCCCTCTGGGCCGCGGTCCCGGCGCTCTTGCTGCTCTGCATCGGCGTGACCCTCAAGGGTCCCATCGTCACCTCGATCGTGGTCTCCGACCTGCCGGCGGAGGTCCAGAGCCTGCCGCCGGAACGGCTCAATCTGGTCATCAACGACATCCGGAATCTGGCCTCGGGGAACATTGCTTCCCGGAAGAGCCCCGCCATGGTGGCCGCGGCGGACCGTTACGTCCGTCTCCAGGGATACGCAGCCATCGCCGTCACCGTGGCCGTCCTGGTATTGGGCGTGTTCTGCGGCGCCATCGCGTGGCGCACCATCCAGCCCGGGAAGCGGGCCCGAAACGCGGTCGAACGAACCATCCTGGGCTTCCTCATGGCGAGCTCCACCATCGCGATCCTCACCACCGTGGGGATCGTGCTTTCGGTGCTGTTCGAGTCGCTCCGTTTCTTCCAGGCGGTGCCGGTGACCGACTTCATCTTCGGCACCGAGTGGAGCCCGCAGATGGCCATTCGAGCCGACCAGGTGGGCGCGTCCGGCGCCTTCGGCGCCATTCCGTTGTTCGCCGGCACGCTGCTCATTTCCTTCATCGCCATGGTGGTGGCCGTACCGGTAGGCTTGATGTCGGCCATCTATCTGGCCGAGTACGCGCGGCCGCGGGTGCGGGCGGTGGTCAAGCCGTTGCTCGAGGTGCTGGCGGGCATCCCCACCGTGGTCTACGGCTTCTTTGCGGCCTTGACGGTGGCGCCGTTCATGCGTGGAATGGGCGAGAGCCTGGGCCTCGACGTGGCCTCCGAGAGCGCCCTGGCCGCCGGCCTGGTCATGGGGGTGATGATCATCCCGTTCGTTTCCTCGCTTTCCGATGACGTGATCAACGCGGTGCCGCAGGCCATGCGCGACGGCGCCTACGCGCTCGGCTCCACCCGGTCCGAGACCATCAAGAAGGTGGTCATCCCGGCGGCGCTCCCGGGCATCGTCGGCGGCGTTCTGCTGGCGGTCTCGCGCGCCATCGGGGAGACCATGATCGTCGTCATGGCCGCCGGCCTGGCCGCGAACCTCACCGCCAATCCGCTCAAGGCGGTGACCACCGTCACGGTCCAGATCGTGACGCTGCTGACCGGCGATCAGGAGTTCGACAGTCCGAAGACGCTGGCTGCATTCGCGTTGGGCCTGATGCTCTTCGTCGTCACCCTGGGCTTGAACGTCATCGCCCTGCAGGTGGTGCGCAAGTACCGCGAGCAGTACGAGTAGTCATGACAACGCCCCCGAAAAGCACCATCGAACGCGTACGCGCCACCCTGGCCCGCCGGAACCGGGCGGAACGCCGCTTCAAGAACATGGGGCGCGGCGCGGTGCTCCTGGGGCTCGTGTTCCTGGTGCTGATGTTCGTCAACATCATCGCCACCGGCTACCCCGCCTTCTGGCAGACCTACGTGAAGCTGCCGGTCCACTTCGACCCACAGGTGATCGACCCCCAGGGCCGGGGTGATCGTGAGACCCTCGGGTCCGCGGACTACGGCGCCCTGGTCAAGACGTCGGTGCGTTCGCTCTTCCCCGAAGTGAAGGGGAGACGGGACCGCCGGGACGTCGCCAAGCTGGCGAGCCGGGGAACCGTTTTCCAGCTTCGCCGCATGGTCCTGGACGATCCCTTGCTGGTAGGCGTCAGGACCGAGATCTGGGTGCCCGTCGACGACGACTACGACATGCTCCACAAGGGTAACGTCGACCGGACGCTGCCGGAGGCGGACCGGCGGCTGTCCGACAGAAAGATCGGGTGGTTCGATCGGCTCATCGCCGAAGGGCGCATCGAGTCCCGTTTCAACGCCACTTTCTTTCAGGCGGGCGACTCCCGGGAGCCGGAGCTTGCCGGCATCTGGGGTGCGGCCATGGGGTCGTTCTTCACGCTGCTGGTGACGCTGTCCTTGTCGTTCCCGCTCGGCGTGGCCACCGCCGTCTATCTGGAGGAGTTCGCTCCCAGGAATCGCGTGACCAGCCTGATCGAGGTCAACATCAACAACCTGGCCGCGGTGCCGTCCATCGTCTTCGGACTGCTGGGCCTGGCGGTGTTCATCAACCTGTTCGGCTTCCCGCGCTCCGCGCCGCTGGTGGGCGGGCTGGTCCTTACGCTGATGACCCTTCCCACCATCATCATCGCCGGCCGGGCGGCGCTTACGTCGGTACCGCCCTCGATTCGGGAAGCGGCGTTGGGAGTGGGCGCGTCCAAGATGCAGATGATCGTGCACCACGTGTTGCCCCTGGCCATGCCCGGCATGCTGACCGGCACCATCATCGGCATGGCCCGGGCTCTGGGAGAGACCGCGCCGCTTCTGATGATCGGAATGGTGGCGTTCGTGGTGGATATCCCCGAGAGCGTGACGGATGCGGCGACCGCGCTGCCCGTGCAGATCTTTCTATGGTTGGACAGCCCCGAACGCGCCTTCGTGGAGCGGGCTTCCGCGGCGATCATGGTGCTGCTGGCGTTTCTCATCGCCATGAACGCCCTGGCCATCGTGCTGCGGCGGCGCTTTGAAAGACGCTGGTAGCAAGAGGCTGGCAAAACTGGCACAAACAAGCAGTTCAGGAGACGCCGATTATGGCCGATCAACTGGGTGTCGCAGTCATGGAGGCAGGCGCGTTGGAGTTCCGGGCAGCCGAGGTGGAGGACATCGACGAGCGACGGGAGAGCCGCGAGACCGTGGGCACGCCGTTCGCGGACGACCCCCGCATGACCTGCCGCGACGTCAACGTCTACTACGGTGACAACCACGCCATCAAGAACGTCAGCCTGGACATAGGCCGCGAACAGGTGCTCGCCATGATCGGGCCGTCGGGGTGCGGCAAGTCCACCTTCCTCCGGGCCCTCAACCGGATGAACGACACTATCGACGGCTGCCGCATGACGGGTGAGATCAGGCTCGACGGCCAGGACATCTACGACAAGGACATGGACGTGGTGCCGCTGAGGGCGCTGGTGGGCATGGTGTTCCAGAAGCCCAATCCCTTCCCCAAGTCGATCTTCGACAACATCGCCTACGGCGTGCGCATCCACGGTTTGGCGGAGTCCAAGTCCGAGGTCGAAGGGATCGTCGAGCACAGCCTCAAGCGCGCCGGCCTGTGGGAAGAGGTCAACGACCGGCTGGACCAGCCCGGCACGGGCCTCTCCGGCGGGCAGCAGCAGCGGCTGTGCATCGCCCGGACCATCGCGGTGAGTCCCGAGGTCATCCTCATGGACGAGCCCTGCTCGGCCCTCGACCCCATCGCCACCGCCCGCGTCGAGGACCTCATCAACGAGATCGGCCAGGACTACACCATCGCCATCGTCACCCACTCCATGCAGCAGGCCGCTCGGGTGTCGCAGCGGACCGCCTACTTCCACCTGGGAGACTTGCTGGAGGTCGGCCCCACGGACCAGATCTTCACCAACCCCATCCACCCCCTCACCGAGGACTACATCACCGGGCGTTTCGGCTGATCGCCGGTCCCAAGATCCGGAACGGCATCCCCACACCCCTCTCCGTCATTCCCGCGAAAGCTTGTCCTCGACCCCGATCGGGGACGGAAATCCAGGCGGGGTGGGGCGGTCGTGTGCGATCAGTTGCCGGTCACCGAGTCCACGTCGCCGAACAGCGCTCCGAGCCGTTCCAGCGCTTCGGACGGCAACGGCGGCATGAGCGCGGCCGCGATGTTGGCCTCCAGGTGGCCCTCGTCGCCGGTGCCGGTCAGCACCACGTCGGCGCCCGGCTCGTGCACGCAGAAGCGGTAGGCCGCCTCCGTGAGGCTTTCGGCGCAGCCGTTGTCGGTAAGGAACCCGAGGTCGGCGCCGGGTGCCAGGAGGGCGTTCCGCTCCATTTCCCGCAGCAGCTTCGCGAGGCTCGCCGGCTGGCTCAGCGCCCGCCGCACCGCGAACATCACCAGGGTCCCCACGCCCTTCTCCCGCGTGAGCGGGAACACACTGTGGCGCGCCGACGGATTCAGCAGGTTGAACCCCACCATCACCACGTCCCACCAGGGGTCGCGCAGCCCTCGCCGCAGCATCTGGTGACGCGGGTTGGCCGGAAACTCCTCGGTGATGCCCACCGCGCGAATCTTGCCCTCCTCCCTCAACGCCATCAGGACAGGCGCCATCACACTCGCCGCGAACTCATAACGCTTCTCACTCACGCCGTGGAGATGAAAGACGTCCACGTAATCCGTGCCCAACCGCCGGAGGCTCGCCTCCACGCCAGCGCGCATGAACCTCGCCGGGTCCGGATCATCCGGCTCCGGCATGATTTTCTTGGTGGAGATCACCACCCGGTCCCGCGGCACGCCGCGGATGGCCGCCCCCACGATTTCCTCCGTGCCGTAGTTCTCCGCGGTGTCCAGGAAGTTCACTCCCAGGTCCAGCGCCCTCCGCACCAGCCGGACGGAATGTTCAGGGCTTTTGCCGGCACGCTGTCCGAGCCGGCTCGGACCGCCGCAACCCAGCCCGACGACGCTTACCCGGAGCCCGGTGTTGCCGAGATTGGTGTAGTTCATGGTACTCCTTCGTTGGTCTGGACGCCCACTCGTTAGCAAAAGCAATCCGGAATTGCCCTTGTCTCGCTTTTTGTATGGTGTATTATGGGTGTATGGTACGCACTAATATCAACATCGACGACGAGGCTTGTGCGGAGGTCATGCGCCGCTATCGCCTGAACACCAAGCGTGAAGCCGTGAACTTTGCGCTCCGAGCCCTTGCGGTAGAACCCTTCGGCGTCGACGAGGCTCGGCGTCTTCGTGGGTCAGGATGGGAGGGCGACCTCGACGACATGCGGACCGGCCGCTCGTGATCCTGATCGACACTTCCGCGTGGGTCGAGTTTCTTCGCGATACGGGCTCGGCGACGTGTAGTCGCGTCGACGCGGTACTCGATGACGAGATCGCGATCTGCGACGCCATTCGGATGGAGGTGCTCGCCGGAGCGCGCGACGAGCGACATCTACAGTCACTCCGGCGTTTGCTTGCGCTTGCCACGGTGTTGCCAACGGAACCTGCCCACTACGACGACGCCGCAAGTCTCTACCGCGCCTGCCGCCGAAGAGGGGAGACCGTTCGCAAGTTGATCGATTGCCTTATCGGCGCCGTTGCCATCCGCGCCGACGCGCCTGTACTCCACAGCGATGCCGACTTTGATATCCTGGCTCGCCATACGGAACTGAAAACAGCAACATGATAGGGACTTGGCATCAGCCGGCCTCCTCGAACGCATACGCCGCTCGATAGATCGTGATCTCGTCAAAGAGCCGGCCCACCAGCATCATTCCCACGGGCCGTCCGTCCTTGGTGGCGCCGCAGGGCAGGGAGATGGCCGGGTGGCCGGTGACGTTGAAGGGGCCGGTGTTGGCCAGCATTTCGCTGGCGCGCCGCGCGCGCTCGGCGGCATCGGCGCCGGCGGCGGGCAGGGGTGTGGCTGCCATGGGCGTGGTGGGCATGAGCAGCAGGTCGTGATCGGCGAAGACCTCGTCATAGCCCCGGCGGATGGCGCGGCGAAGCTGTTGCGCCTTGACGTAGTAGCGTCCCGGGTGGCGGCGCCGCACGAAGCCGCCGAACAGGAGCAGGGCCATCACGTTCTCGGGCAGCTCCCGCCAGCGTTGACGCCAAGCGGCGAAAGGCTCGGCAGGGCTTGACGAACCGAGACCCTCCGCGCCGGGCATGATGCCGCACATGCCCAGTGAGTGGGCCAGGCTCTCGACGTAGATGGGCTGGGCCAACAGCCAAGCCCGTTTGTGAACGGGCGCCGATACCTCGGCGACATCGAGACCGGCGGCAGCCAGGGCGCCGGCCGCGGCCCGCACGCTCTCGTCCACCTCGGCTTCCGTGTTGCGGTGTCCGAAGCCTTCCTTTACCACGGCCACTCGCAAGCCCTTGGCGCCGGCCCGGCGCGCGTGGGTGTATCGCACCGGTTGCCAGGAGCCGGGTTGACGCGGGTCCATGCCGTCGCGTCCGGCCAGGACTTCCAGTAGCAGGGCGTTGGTGTCCACGTCCCGCGTCATGGGGCCGCAGTGGTCCACGGCCGGGTCGAGGCCCAGGATGCCGGTGTAGGGGACCAGCCCGTGGCTGGGCTTGAGCCCGACGATGCCGCACCAGGCCGCCGGCACCCGGATGGAACCGGCTTGGTCGCAACCCAAGGCCATGTCCGCGTCGCCGGCCGCTACGGCCGCGGCGCTGCCCGATGACGAGCCGCCCGCGGAATAGCCGGCCTTGTGCGGATGGACGACGGGTCCATTGGCGCCGCTATGGCTGCCGCCCGAGAGGGACAAATACTCGCAGTTGGTCTTGCCGACGATCTCGGCGCCGGCGCGGAGCGCCCGGGTGACCACGGTGGCGTCGACGTCGGGTACGTAGCCCTCGACGAACGAGGCGCCGTTCATCGTGGGCAACCCTGCCACGCAGATGGAGTCCTTCACCGCCAGGGTCTTGCCCGCGAGCCGGCCGCGGTACGCTTCCCGGATGGACGTCTTCACGAACCAGGCGTTGCAGCGGTTCAGGTCCGGCTCCGGACGTTGCCAGGAGCGCCGCCGAGCCGTCGGCGCCGGTTCCGGTTCCTCGTCCACCGCCGCATAGGCGCGGGAGAGTCCTTCCATCCGCTCCAGATAACCGGCCAGTTCGTCGTCCGACAAATCAATGCCGAGATCGCCGGCCACGGCCCGCATCTGCTCCAGCGTCGGTCTGATGAAGGTCACCGCTTTGACACCACCCGCGTGCCCACGTCAGCCTCCCCGCGCAGGTTCCGCACGTACAACTCGTCGATGAAGCCGGAGTCGTCCGGATCCCAAACTTCGAAGGATCAGCTCAGTAGCCGGGTGTTTGCCGTCAACATAGTCAGTCCTTCTCCGGCAAAGTCCCCGTCGTCCGTCACAAGCTTCATGCCTGTCCTCCTGCATGCTTCCCCGATAACCTGATCATTGAAATCGGTTCCGCCTTTCCCATACTCGGTGGTCAACGCCTCCATGTCCAATGCCGTGAAGCCACTTTCCATGGGTATACATTGCTTAAGAATACGCCGAGTGTCGGCGGCGATGCCGGAAGCGCCCGACTTGAAAGCGTCGCTGTTGCGGAACGTCTTGAAGTTGACAACGGAACCTTGGTGGAATTTATGATAGTGGAATCTGGCCCAGCGGTTGATGATCTCGGACAAGACAACCACGTCGATATGGATGCGGCTTCCCGCCTCCAGGATGCGCCGAAATGCGGAGGAGTAGTAGTCTTTTCTAACTCCAGCGTGGGGCCTCTGCGGCCCATAAATGTAAAGCCAGACATTGGCGTCAAAAAACAGGTCATCCTCCGACGTAAAACGGTAGTCTTCCACGTGCAGCACCTCACCTGCCATTGCCGCCGTCCTCGTCCTCCAAAGTCTCACGAGCCGCTTGCTTGAATCTCTCAGGGTCGCTGAAGTACAGTTTCGCGGTGTCGACGACACGCTTCAAGAGGGCTAGATCTTCGGCCTCCATGTCTTCGACCCTGAGCAATTCACGAATCTGGTTTTCCCCGAACTCACCGTACAACTGCCCGATAGCCGTGTTGAGGAAGGCTGACGTCAGCGTCGAGACGTTGAGAAACGACAGCACGACGTGGCGATTTCGCCTGAGCGTGGCTTCTAGCCGGTTGTAGACTTTCTGTCCGTCACCCGAGGCGACGCACAAGGGGCTACCGACCACACCGAATACGGATATCGCAACACTATTGTTCATCGGAGGACCTCAAAAAATATCGTCTGTCTCGGGTTCGGAGGAAAGGCTGTAAGAACTCCGATCCGAGGTATCGATTTCGATACTCACAACGGTGCCGGGGAACGCAGTCCCCAGTTGCCCCTTGTTGTTACGTCCGTCTTCCCGTCGCCAATAGCCGGCGTCAGACACGATCTGGAGGAAGCCGCCGTTCAGATCTACGAACTCGCGCAGCAATTTCAAACCCAATCCCCCAGGGACACCGCCGCGTTTTGTCGTGTTGTTAGCTTGGGTCGCCCATTCGATGGCGTCCTCCGGATTCAAGTCAACTCCGATATAACGGTGTACGTTACTATGTATCCCTACTCCTAAATCGGCCACACAGAAGTTAAGTTTAGATCGGGTTGGAAAAAGTTGTCCGCAACTGAAGATGCCCAGTTTTGTCCGGGAATGTAGGACGGCGTTGCTGAATATCTCGAAGATGCTCTCGCAAAACTTCTTTCGGAGGCCGGTGGACATCTCCGGTATTTCCGAGCGCTGGATGAATTCGTCCTCAATGTAACGAGCAAAGTAGCGATCATCGTCAGCGTCGAATCGTTTGTAGGAGATCGTCGTCCCCCAGTAATCGGGAATCTTGGTGCGGCCGTAATGACTGAGGAAACCGTTTTTCTTGAGGACGCTTTCGATCATTGGGTGGATATGGGTCAAGCGGACTGTGTTCAGATTGTCTTCCATTCCGTACAAGATTGCGCCAAAAGCGGCGCACATGTCGGCGTCAAGCCAATCCGTCGCACGCATGTCGATCTCGATATCTTCCAGGAAACAGTCCGAGGTCCGGGCATGAAGATCTGCAAGGACCCGAAATCCAGAGGAACTGTGGTGGATCGCGGACAAAGGGATTCTCATGCCTGCATCCGGGCCGTTGTTGACGCGGTCCCGCTCACCCCCGCAGCCGCCGGTAACGCCGGATCAACGCGTTGGTGGAGCTGTCGTGATCCAGCTCCGGCGCATCCTGGCTTTCGAGCTCCGGAACGATGCGCTGGGCCAGGGCCTTGCCGAGCTCCACGCCCCACTGGTCGAAGGAGTTGATGCCCCAGATGGAGCCCTGGACGAACACCTTGTGCTCGTAGAGGCCGATGATCTTGCCGAGGGTCTCGGGGGTCAGCCGCTCCGCCAGGATCGTGTTGGTGGGACGGTTGCCCTCGAAGGTCCGGTGCGGCACCTGGAAGTCCGGCATCCCTTCGGCGGCTGCTTCCACGCCGGTCTTGCCGAAGGCCAGCGCCTCAGTCTGCGCGAACAGGTTGGCCATCAGCAGGTCGTGGTGGTTCCCCAGGGGATTCAGGGTCCGGCAGAAGCCGATGAAGTCGCACGGGATGAGCTTCGTGCCCTGGTGGATCAACTGGTAGTAGGCGTGCTGGCCGTTGGTGCCCGGCTGTCCCCAGATGATCGGGCCGGTCTGGTAGTCCACGGCCTCGCCTTCCAGGGTGACGTGCTTGCCGTTGCTCTCCATGTCGAGTTGCTGGCAGTAGGCGCTCAGGCGCCACAGGTACTGGTCGTAGGGCAGGATGGAATGGGTCTCGGCGCCGAAGAAGTTGTTGTACCAGATGCCCAGGAGCCCCAGCAGCACCGGCAGGTTCTTCTCGAAGGGGGCAGTGCGGAAGTGCTCGTCCATGGCGTGGAGTCCGCCCAGCATGGACCGGAAGTTGTCCGGGCCGACCGCGATCATCAGCGACAGGCCGATGGCGGAGTCGTAGGAGTAGCGTCCCCCCACCCAGTCCCAGAAGCCGAACATGTTGTCGGTGTCGATGCCGAAGCGCCGTACTTCGTCGTGGTTGGTGGACACGGCCACGAAGTGACGGGCCACGGCGGTCTCGTCCTTGAGGGCGGCCAGGCACCAGTCCCGCGCCGTGTGGGCGTTCTTCAGGGTCTCCAGGGTGGTGAAGGTCTTGGAGCTGACGATGAACAGGGTCTCCGCCGGGTCCAGGCCCTGGGTGGTCTCGGCGAAGTCGGTGGCGTCGACGTTGGAGACGAAGCCCAAATCGAGGGAGCGGTCGCTGTAGTGGCGGAGGGCCTCGTAGGCCATCACCGGCCCCAGGTCCGAGCCGCCGATGCCGATGTTGACGACGTTGCGGATGCGCTTGCCGGTGTGACCTTTCCATTCACCGGAGCGGACGCGGTCGGCGAAGGATGACATCCGGTCCAGCACGGCGTGCACGTCCGGCACCACATCCTCGCCGTCCGCCAGGATGCTCTGGCCGCGCGGCGCCCGCAGCGCCACGTGCAGCACCGGCCGCCCCTCGGTGACGTTGATCCGCTCGCCGCCGAACATGGCGTCGACGCGTTCCTTGACGCCGGTGGCCCGCGCCAGCTTCAGCAGCAGGCCCAGGGTCCCGTCGGTGATGCGGTTCTTGGAGTAGTCGAGGTAGAGCCCCGCGCCCTCGACGGCGAGCCGCTCGCCGCGGCTTGCGTCTTCCGCGAACAGCGCCCGCAGGTGCACGTCCTTGATCTTGTCGTAGTGCGCGGCGAGATCCTGCCACGCCGGCAGCTCGGTCAGGCGATGAGTGGCGATGGCGGCTCCTCCTGCTCTATTCGGCCCGGTTCAGCGTTACCGAGACGTCGCCCTTGGTCACCCGCACGTGCGCCAAGTCGGATTTCCTGGCCAGTTGCTCCACCAGCGCCACCATCGGCGGGGTGGTGCTCACGTAGGCCTGAGGCGGCGCGGCCGCGCGCATCTGGGCGATCTCGTCTTCGCTCAGCAGCCAGCGCAGCAGCAGCTCTTCGTCCGAGACACCGTCGCCGCCCAGGCGGGCGCGCATTTCGGAGAGGGGCGTCTCCTCCGGCTCCTGCGCCGCGATCTCCCGGGCCCGGGGCCGGTCCAGGATCTTGTCCTTGACGTTGGGGTCCATGAGCCGGCCGCCTTCCTCTCCGGCCCGCCCCAAGGCGTAGCGGATCACCTGGTCGGTGACCTCCTTGTAGCGGTCGCCCACGATGACGTTGAGCGCCGCCTGGCTGCCCACGAACTGGGACAGCGGCGTCACCATGATGGGATAGCCGAACTCGGCGCGGACCTGGATGGACTCTTGCAGGGCCTGAGGGAAGCGGTCTCCGAGGCGGACCTTGTCGAGCTGGTGCTGCAGGTTGGACAGCATGCCGCCGGGCACCTGGTGCTGGTACTGGGCGTAGTCGTACTCCACCGGCTTGCCGATGGGGAAGCCCTCGCGCCGGGCGATGGTCATGAAATGCTCGGAAACGGGTTCCAGCACCGACTCGTCCACGAGCGGGTTGTAGCCCAGCGCCCGGGCGTTCCGGGCGACGTTGAAGACGTTGGGATTGGAGGAGCTGTCCGCCAGCGGCGGCACCGCGGTGTTGACGCTCCGGATCCCCAGGTCCATGGCCTCCAGGCAGCACAGCGGCCCCAAACCGGTGGTGCAGTGGGTGTGCAGCTCGATGGGGATGCCGTTGCAGTTCTCGAACATCACCGGCACCAGCGTGCGCATGCGCTCGGGCGTCAGCAGGCCGCCGGGATCCTTGAGGCAGATGAGCGGCACGTCCAGCGAGGCCGCTTCGCGGGTCTTTCGGGCGAAGTACTCGTCGTTGTGCTTGGGCGACACCGAGTAGATCATGTTGATGATGGGCTTGATGCCCACTTCCCGCGACACCTGCACCTTGCGCGTCCACCCCGCCAGGTCGTTCCACTCCTCGGAGATGCGCGCCTCCCGGATGCCGTTGGCGGCCATGCGCTCCATGAACAGCCGGTACATGCACAGCGGGTTGAACTCGAAGGTGTTGACCCGCCCGGCGATGACCCGGAGCGGCGTCTCCGTGATTCGCTGCGCCACCAGCCGCACCCGCTCCCAGGGGTCCTCCTTCAGCTCCCGCACGCATTTCTTGAGGTGCGACCCGGAGATCAGCTCCATGGCCTCGAACCCCGCCCGGTCCATCTGCTCGGCCACGGAAAGCATCATGCCCGTGGTCATGTTCTCCGCCCACAGGCTCTGGTGCCCGTCGCGCAGGGTGGTGTCGACGAAGGTGATGTCCTTGCTCATGTGGTCCTCCAAACCTGCACCTGAACTTATTGCGGCGACGGGTAAATCTCAACCGCTCCGACTGTGGAGTGGGTTGCCGAGTCGGCTGTTCTATGGCTTCGCGGGGCGGGCTTCGTTGTCGAGCGTGGCAATGCCGGTCAACGTAATCGGAGGACGGTCAGGGAATTCCGCCACAAGGCTTAGCTTGCCACCCATTGCTTCAACGTAGCCGCTGAGCGTGGATATCAGCAGGTCGCTGCGTTTCTCGATTCGCGACACGTTTTCCTGCTTGATTCCGAGTTCCTTGGCCACGTGCACTTGTGTCTTCTTGCGCGCCTTACGCAGGGCTTGTAAGGACATTTCCTCTGCGATCAGTATCTTCGCCCGCTCTTCTACTTTCTTCCGGCGTGCCTTCGGCAGCTTCTCAATTCTCTCCGCGAGGGTCGTCATAATATAATCTTTCAATATATGGCTGGGTTTAGAGCCCTATTGTCCCAGTGTTCACTACGCCAGTTTTGTCATCGCGACCTCCTTCCCTGCGCTAACCGGTCCAAATGCGCGTCGAACCTCTCGTCAGCCTTCTTGATCAGCGCCCTATAAAAGCGTCTTGCGTTCACGCCCGACCTGCTTGTCACCCGCCACGAGGACAATCGCTTGCCGCCGCGGATCAAACGCGAAAGCGACTCGCCAAACTCCGTCATCGGCTTGAAAGCGCAACTCCTTCATGTTGGTGTGGCGTGATCCCTTCAGAGCGTCCACCTGGGGGCGACCCAGCGTCGGCCCAAACGCTTCCAGACGCCTCGCTTGTGCGAGCAGTTCATCCTGTACGGAGTTGGCCAAGGAATCGAATTCCGGGTCGAATGCAGGATCGAATTCGACTTTCCAAGCCATGTTGAATTATGCCGCAGGAGGCATATGCTGTCAAGGTCATATTATGGGCCTGTGTCTCTCAGTCGAGCCCGTAGAACCGGCGCGGATTGTCGCAGAGGATCTTCTCCACCACCTGCGGGGGGACGTTCTCCTTGCGCCGCATCACCGCCACCATGCCGTCCTCCCGGGACTGGTCCTGGTGGCCGTAGTCGGATCCCATGATGATGTGGTCCTCGCCGATGTGGGTGAGCAGGTAGGGCAGGTCCTCGTCGGCTTCCGCGGCGACGTAGAGCCGGTAGTCCCGGAACAGGCCGGGTCCCCAGTCGAGGTTCGCGTCGGCGTCGCCGCCGGCGTTGAGGCGGGCGCCGCTGGCCCGTTGCAGGTGGTGCAGCACGTAGGGCACCCAGGAGGCGGAGGCCTCGATGAAGCCGAAGCGTAACGCCGGGAAACGCTCCGGGATCTTGTGGGCCACGAGGTCGCGGAAGGCGAACAGCGGCAGCGAGCGTACATGGGGCAGGTTGTGGCTGAAGTTCCGGTCGAACACCTTGGTGATCTCCGGGGCGCCGGCGCCGGTATGGATGCAGATGGCCATGTCCAGCCGGTTGGCCGCCTCGTACACGGGGAAGAAGTACGATTCCGCCAGCGAGCGGTCGCCCTCGACGCCGCGGAAGAACACCCCCACCGCGCCGTGGTCCCGTGCCGTCTCGATCTCCCGCACCGAGGCGTCCATGTCCCTGAGCGGCGGCACCACCACCCAGCGCAGCCGGTCCCCGGCCGTCTTCCAGGCCTCCGCGAGATAGCGGTTGTAGGCTTGGCAGATGGCCACCTCGAGGGCTACGTCCACCTCCAGGTAGCCCAGCAGCAGGGTAGGGTACACCACCTCCGCATCCACCCCGCGCTTGTCCATGTCCCGCACCCGCTCCACCGGATCGGTGACATACCGCACCGCCGCCGCGATGTCCGTCCGGGCATTCTCTCTGTCCGAGCCGCCCACCGCCACCAGCGCACTCCCTTTGCCGAAGCGCTTCGGCACCGCCGTGCCGTCGATGAGCCAGACTTGGTTGTTCTCTCCGTAGACGCTGTTCTCGGTGGTGGACGCCAGCACCGGCCGCCGCTGGTACAGCTCCGGATCGAACAGCTCCCACATCTCCGGATGCTCGATAATGTGCGTGTCCGCATCGACGACGCCTGGCATGGTGACCTCCTTCGGGTGGGTGTTGATTTGCTGTGTGATGGGGATGACCCGTATCAGATGGGTTGCGAGGCGGTAAGCTTTTCGAGGATTTGCGTCCGCACATTCTTGCCGCCTACCGACCTTTCTGCCAGCACGACGACGCCGCTGCCGTTGCTCTTGCGTTGCCACAACTCGCCGACGGTGCGTTTCTCCGCGGTGTCGGGGCCTTCGGCGATGTGGGCGCCCTTGTACTCGACCACCAAAAGGCGGTCGTCATTCATGCGGGCGACGAAGTCGGGGTAGAATGAGGTGGTCCTGGTTTGTAGGACAGGAAGGCGGCGGAGATAAGGTGTATTCCAGACGTTCGATCATGCCGCCAAGGTCCCGTTTATCACGTCTTCGTGTTCCGATGGAACTGACAGAGGGGCGGGCGGGGTGTGAGGTCCGGCCTGCCTCTTGAGTCCTCGTTCGTAGGCCTCGGCCGGGGTGGAGCCGGCGAGGGCGGAATGAGGCCTTTGGGTGTTGTAGAAGTGGAGCCAGTTGGCGATGGTCCTTTGGGCGGCGAAGCCGTCCGAGAGCTCGTGCAGGTAGACGGCCTCGTACTTGAGGGAGCGCCACAGGCGCTCGATGAAGATGTTGTCCATGCACCGGCCCCTGCCGTCCATGGAGATGGCGACGCCGGCGTCCTTGAGCACGGAGGTGAACTCCAGGCTGGTGAACTGGCTGCCCTGGTCGGTGTTGAAGATCTCGGGAGGGCCGTAGCGTTCCAGAGCCTCTGAGAGGGCCTCGACACAGAAGCGGGCATCGAGGGTGTTCGACAGCCTCCAGGAGAGCACCCGGCGGGTGGCCCAGTCCATCACCGCCACCAGGTACAGGAAGCCCTTCTGGACAGGGATATAGGTGATGTCGGAGGTCCACGCGTGATTGGGCCGTTCGATGGCGACCCCCTTGAGCCGATAGGGGTAGACCCGGTGCTCGGGGTGCGGTCGGGTGGTCCGCGGCGCCTGGTAGATGGCCTGGAGACCCATCAGGCGCATCAGACGCCGCACCCGGTGACGACCCACTCGGACTCGCTCCCGCCACAGATGGCGGACCATCTGGCGGCTGCCGTAGAAGGGGTACTCCAGAAACAACTCATCGATCCGGCGCATCAGCGCCAGATTCTCCGCGCTCTCGCCCTTGGGCCTGTGGTACACGGAGGATCGACTCACTCGAAGCAGATGGCATTGACGGCTCAAGCTGAGCTTGGGATGGCCGGGCTCGATCATCCCCCGGCGCTTCTCCCGGCTCACCACTTGAGCCCTTTGGCCAAAAAATCCCGCTCCACCGTCAACTCCCCGATCTTCGCGTGCAGGTCCCGAATCTCCCCCTCGTGGTCGCCCCTCGTCCGCTCCGCACCCTTCGTGAAAACCTCCTTCATCCCCTCCACCGCACGCTGCTTCCACGTGCTCACCTGGTTCGGATGAACCTTGTGCCGCACAGCGATCTCCTGGATCGTCTTGTCCCCCCGCAGCGCCTCCAGCGCCACCTTCGCCTTGAACTCTCCGCTGAACCTTCGTCGTGTGCTCATTGCGTATCCCTCCCTAAGTCGGTGGAATACACCTTAGCAACCTGTCCGATTTTCCAGGACCACCTCAGCGGAGCGTCAATGCCTTGCGCGCGCGACCAACGCTCGGCCAATTTTTTCAGTTCCGGAAGTTGGACAGGCCAGTCGTGCAAGGTGGCGGGGTCGAAGTCGGCGCCGTTCGGCCAGATCAGGGTATGGACTTCCGGATCGATTCGGACTTGTTCGAAAAGGGACGGATCACGAAGGGGACCGAACAGTTCGCCCTCCAATACGTCCTGGAAGTCTATGACCTGTTCCGTCTCATCGTCGAAACGAATGCGAAGCGTGTACGGTGCTTCAACTTCAAAGGAAATCACACGATAGATGGGGTGACTCATCGGCGCCTCCCTCATTGAAGAGGATCTATCTTAAAGGGCATCCGCCCTGATTGAAGTCGTCGCCAGTCGGTCAGTAATTCTTCGTGATGCAATTCCACCCAAGCCTCGACCAAACGCTGCTGTCGCTACATTTCCGGATGTTCGATAATGTGCGTGTCCGCGTCCACGACTCCCGGCATGAGTTTCTCCTTCGGGCGATTAGTTGACTCATACTATATGAGTTAAATATACTGTGCCAATGACTAAGCGGCTACAGGTCCTTTTCGATGAGGAAGAATATCGAGAGTTGCGGGAGTGTGCCCGTAGCCAGAGGATGACTGTAGCCGAATGGGTTCGGCAGGCGCTGCGCAAGGCGCGAAGCGACGATCCTGGAAGCATCGACACCAAGCTTCGCGCCATCGCGGATGCGTCGCGGCATGAGTTTCCGACCGCAGACATTGACGTGATGCTGCAGGAGATTGAATCCGGGCGACGAATCACGTGATCTTCATTGACTCCAACGTGCCGATGTACGTGGTGGGTGCTCCACATCCCAACAAAGACCGTGTTCTCGCGTTGCTGGCCCAGTTCGCCGGGGACAGGGAACGGCTCGTCACTGACGTGGAAGTCTACCAGGAGATACTTCATCGGTACACGGCGATCCGACGGCTCGACGCCATCGACGTGGCATTCCGAAGCCTGGATGCGATCACCGATGAGATCCTGCCCTTCGGAATCTCCGAGGTTCGTGCTGCCAAGGGGCTCCTCGATACCGTGGAGGGGCTTTCTGCTCGTGATGCACTTCACGTGGCCGTGATGCGTCGAGCCGGGATTCATCGGATCCTGAGTTTCGATCGAGGCTTCGACAACTGCCCGGGTGTCGAGCGTTTGAGGTAGGCCAATTCCGGTTGACGGGCTCGCTTCAACCCGGATAATCTCGGACCGTATCTCACAGCTATCCACGGAAGGAGAGCGATCCAATGGGATGGGTAGACGCTGACGCGCATGTCGTCGAGAGTCCGCGTACTTGGGACTATCTCACGCCCTCGGAACAGAAGTACCGGCCGGCTCTGTTCGACCCGAACGACGGGACGCAGCGGCAGAACTGGGTCATCGACGGGAAGATCCGGGGGCTGTTCCGGTTCGCGTTCACCGAGGAGGCGCTGGTGGAGCGCTCGCAGAGGGTCGGCAGGCAGATGACCACCTCCATGGAGACCCGCGACGTGGCCAACGTGGGGGCGCGCCTGGCCCACATGGACGAGCTGGGCATCGACGTGCAGATCCTCTACACCAGCATCTTCCTGGACCAGTGCACCGAGCGGCCGGAAGTGGACGTGGCCCTTTGCGGCGCCTACAATCGCTGGCTGGCGGATATCTGGAAGGAAGGCAAGGGGCGGCTGCGCTGGATGTGCGTGCTGCCGTTTCTCAGCATGCCGGACGCCATGGACCAGTTGCGCTTCGCCAAGGAGAACGGCGCCTGCGGCGTCTTCATGCGGCCGATGGAGGGTCCCCGAAGCGTGGACGACCCGTACTTCTTCCCGTTCTACGAGGAGGCTTCGAAGCTGGACCTGTGCATCGGGCTGCACCAGTCCAACGGCAACGCCAACCTGGTGGACATGCTGGCCAACCCCGACGGCACCCGCGACTTCTTCAACCAGTACCGTATCTTCAACGTCGGCGCCTTCTTCCGGCTGGTGAGCTCCGGCGTGCCCAAGACCTTTCCCAGGCTGCGGTTCGGGTTCATCGAGACCGCGGCATCGTGGATACCCTGGGTGGTCTACGAGTTGCGCCGGCGGCTGGATACGGTGGACAACAAGCTGCCGGAGGACCTGCTGGACGAGTACAACCTGTACGTGACCTGCCAGATCGGCGACGACGTGCCGTACCTGCTGCAACAGGCCGGCGACGGCGCGTTGATGATCGGCACCGACTACGGCCACGCCGATTCCTCCACGGAACTGGAGGCCCTCACTTCGCTCAAGGAGGGCGGCGGCATCAGCAATGAGATGCACACCAGGATCGTGGACGACAACCCGCGGCAGTTCTACGGGCTGTAAATGCGATGTGGGCGCGGGCGGGTTTGAAACGTTCGAAACCCGCCCCTACAGAGGACAGCGGACGGCAAGGGAGAGCATGGAATGATCGGATATCCTGTCATCGACGCGGACGGCCACCTGACGGAGCCCATGACCGCTTACCGGGAGCGGATTCCGGAGCCCTACAGCTCGGCCCGGGAGCTGTTCCCCCAGGACGGCTGGGATCGGGACCTGGGGCGCATGGGGCACCGGGTGGCGGAACCCGAGCGGGAGCTGGCGGACATCGACGCCGAGGGCATCGACAGCGCGGTGCTGTTTCCTACGGCCGGGCTGAGCATCGGCAACGTGCGCGATCCGGCCCGGGCCCGGGTTCTGGCCACGGCCTACAACGGTTGGCTGCATGAGTTCTGCAGCGCGTCGCCGGAGCGCATCAAGGGCGTGGGCATCGTCGGGCTGCAGGAGGTCGAGAGCGCGGTGGACGAGCTGGAGCGGCTGGTGGAGCTGGGCATGGTGGCGGTGCAGGTGCCCACCTACGTGGCTTGGCGCAAGCTCTCGGACCGGGAGCTGGATCCGTTCTACGCCGCGGTGGAGCGGTTGGGCGTGCCCGTTGCGGTCCACAGCCAGCCGCGGGACGCGGCCGGCACCGACCGGTTCGACAAGTTCCTGGCCATCCACGCCGTGACCCATCCGTTCGAGCAGATGATCGCCATGACCCAGCTCATCTTCGGCGGCGTGCTGGAGCGCTATCCCAGGCTGAAGGTCGGGTTCCTGGAGTCCGGCGCCGGCTGGGTGCCTTACTGGATGGACCGGCTGGACGAGGAGTGGGAGAAGCGGGGCGACGTGGAGGCGCCGCTATGCACGCGGCCGCCCAGCGAGTACGTGCGCCGCGGCCGCTGCTACTTCGGCGTGGAGTGCGAGGAGCTCACCATCCCCGACGCCATCCGCCACATCGGCGACCGCTGCCTGCTGTACTCGTCGGACAACCCCCACTGGGACACGGACTGGCCCCATTCGGTGGAGAAGCTGCGCAAGCGCGACGACCTCACCGAGGAGAACAAGCACCGCATCCTGTGCCGGAATGCCGCCGATTTCTATGGCATGTCGGTAAGCGAGATCGCCGCCGTGCCGGCGCAAGCGTAGTTTCAGGGAAGTATCAAGGGGTCAGCCCCGCGTGTCCCGTTCGGGCGCGAAGGCTGACCCCGAGAAAACCACTCCGTCGGTGGACCGCTCTACAGCGTTCCCGAGCTCTTGACCGGAGGCATGTGCATCTCCGGTCCTTCCTCCTCGTCGACCCACCCCCCCTGTTCGGCCTCGTTCAGCACGTTGAGGATGGTATCCACGAGCTTCCGGGCCGAATCGACGCTGAGTTCCACGGCCACACGCGCGCCCGGGCCCTCGGCCTCGTTGACGAAGTCGATGTTGAGGGAGTGCTCACGGAAGACGTGGTACGGATGGTCATAGGCCACGTTGGCCTGGTTGACCTTGAACCAGTCTTCGGAGTTCTTGCCGCTGCCCTCCATCACGACTTTCTTGGCGATCATGGTGCACATGGTCGTCTCCTTTCGCGGCCCAGTGTCTTAGCCGAGCTGTGTCTCGAAGAACCCGAGGAGTTTCTTCCAACCGTCCACCGCCTGCTCCTGACGGTAGTTGGGGCGGTCGTAGTAGAAGAAGCCGTGGCCGGCGCCGTCGTAGCGATGGAACTCGTAGTTCTTGCCGTGCTTCTTGAGCTCGGCCTCGTGCTGGTCCACCTGTTCCGGCGACGGGCTCTTGTCGTCGTTGCCGAAGATCCCCAGGATCGGGCAGGAGAGGTCGGCGGTATAGTCGATGGGTGCGACGGGCTGCTTTGCGTTCAGGTCGTCCCCGCTCGCCACCACGCGGCCGCCCCAGCACTCCACCACCGCGTCGAAGCCCTGGGAGCGGCAGGCGGTGAGAAAGGCGTGGCGTCCACCCGAGCAGGTCCCCCAGATGCCGACCTTGCCGTTGTGGTAGGGCATGGAGCGCAGATACTGCATGGCGCCCGCCAGGTCGCCAACCACTTGGTCGTCGGCCACGCCGCCGTCGGCCCGGATCTTGGCGGCCACGTCCTCCGGCGTACCGGGGCCGGCCCGGTGATAGAGGTCGGGCGAGATGGTGGCGAAACCGTGGTGCGCGAGCCTGCGCGTCGCCTCGCGGTACCACTCGTCCCAGCCGGGCAGATGGTGGATCGCCACCACGCCCGGGAACGGGCCCGCGCCCAGCGGACGCGCGTAGTAGGCGTTGATGGTGTCGCCGTTGTGGCCCTGGATGGTGATGGTCTCGGCCAGCATGCCTTCGTATTGGTCGGTCGTGTACATCATTTCCTCCTTGAGATTTTCTTCTTGCGGATCCGACTTCGTCACGCCGCGACGACCTGCCGGGCGTTCCCATTCGCTGACAGAACTAATAACAAGGCGCGGTGGAATTCAACCCCGGCTGTCTTGACGGGGCGGCGGCGCCTTCAGTAGGATGGACAGGAAGGCGTGACGAAGTGTAGGGGCGGGTGCCGGACCCGTCCGTGCCCGCAATCCGTGGCAGAACACGGAAAGACAACCCCATTGACACACCGCTAGCGCGAAGGAGGACTTGCTCATGTACGTCTGTCTATCCCCTGGAGGCCAGTTGTTGACCCAAGGCGAAGCCGCCCGCGAAAAGTTGCTGGTGGGCACCGTCGACGGTGTGTTCTCGTTCCACCGGGCCGACGGCTCGTGGCAGCAGGACAACGTGCACCTGCCCGGAAAGCACGCGAGTTCCGTCATCTTCGAACCGACCACGGAGACGCTGTTCGTCGGCACCTACGGCTGCGAGATCTATGCCAGCGCCGATCAGGGAAGCACCTGGGAGAAGCGGGACAGCGGCATCGGCGACAAGGAGATCTACTCGCTGGGGACGCAGTTGGTGGACGGCAAGCCCAGGGTCTACGCCGGCACGCAACCTGCGCATCTGTACTACAGCGACGACCTCGGCAAGAGTTGGACCGACCTGCCGGGTCTGCGCCAGGTGCCGGGCGTCGAGAAGTGGACTTTTCCGGGACCGCCGCATCAGGCCCACGCCAAGAGCATCACGTTCCATCCCACCGACCCCGACATCATCCACGTGGCGGTGGAGGTGGGCGGCTTCCTGCGCACCACCGACGGCGGCCAGACCTGGAGCGCCATCCCCAACATCAATCCCGATGCGCACCGGGTGTTCATTCCGTCCAACGATCCGGACAAGCTCTACGGCACGGCGCCCACCACCAACTGCGGGCCGGAGGTGACGGCGGGTTTCTGCGTGAGCGGCGACGGCGGCGCCACCTGGAAGAGCATGACGCCGCGGGACTTCCGCATCGGCTACGTGGACCCGTTCTTCGTCCACCCCCAAGATCCCAAGCTGCTGTTCGTGGCCGGCGCCAAGACCGGCCCCGGCACCTGGCGCAAGCTCCACACCGCGGACGCCCGGGTGGCGCGCAGCCGTGACGGCGGCGAGACCTGGGACATCCTGGGCGAGGGACTGCCCGAGCACATCCGCGCCAACATCGAGGGCATGTGCATGGACGCGTGGAACGGCGGCTATGCGATCTTCGCCGGCACAACCGACGGCGACATCTTCTACAGCGACGACGAAGGCGAGCACTGGACCACCATCGCCAAGGGCATCGGCCCGGTGTCCAAGTCCCATCACCACATCAACCTCTCCCTGGAGGGCGAGGCCGCGCACCACTAGCGCGGGTCCCGCGTGAACCCGCGAGGAAATCGACAAGGCTTCCCGTAGCCGGCAACAGCGCCGGCTACGGGGAGTTGTCGATGTCGCGGCTCGCAGCAACGGGCACCATGCCGGCGGGGCTCCGCCCTTGTTCATCCTTTCATACGTTCGGGTTGCGTTCCTGAGCCTGACGCTGTTGCTTCATCTGTTGGGCGGCGAGGGCTTGAGGAAGCTTCTGCGGGGTTTGCGCCGGCGCGGACCAACCGTGCGGACCCTGGCCATTGCCGCGGGCGACCGGCGGATGGCCGCTGATCTCTATATCGTGCCGGATGCCCGGCCACGCGCCGGTTTGCTCGTCACCCACGGGGTGCTCGAAACGGGCAAGGACGACCCGCGTCTGGTGGCGTTGGCGAAGGAACTGGCCGGCTGCGGATTCGCCGTGCTGGTACCCGAGCTCGACGGCCTCAAGTCGCTTCGGCTGGAGATGAAGGAGGCCGACGACATCGTGGCGGCCTTCCGCTTCCTGCTGTCGATGGAGGACGTGGACAGCACCCGCGCGGGCCTGTTCGGGATCAGCTTTGCCGCCGGTCCGATTCTGAAGGCCGCGGCCGACCCGTCCATCCGGGAACGGGTGAAGTTCGTGGTGTCCTTCGGAGGCTACTACGACACCGTCAACGTGGTCCGCTACCTCACCACCGGCCGGGACGAATACCAGGGCTACCGGCACCTCCAGGCACCTGATATCTATGCACGGTACGTGTTCGTGAAGAATCTCCTGGTCCATTTGACGGTGGAGGAGGATCGCCGGGTGCTGTCCGGTCTGCTCGATGCCATGGAGCGGGAAGCCGATGCCGGCGCCACCAACCGGGAAGGGGAGGCGCCGATGATCGCGCCGGACCGGCTCACCGAAGCCGGACGGGCCGTCTACGGCCTGATCCGCAACCAGGACCCGGATCGGGTCCAGAGCCTGATGGAGGCGACGGAGCCCGCCGTGCGAAGCTATCTGGAGAGCCTTTCCCTGCGCGCGATCGTGCCGCGGGTCGGGGCGCGGTTGCTCATCGGCCACGGCGACACCGACCCGCTGCTCCCTTCGACCGAGAGCCTGCGGCTGGCCGACGCGGCGCCCGACCCGAGCCGCGTCCACGTCGCAATCCTGAAGGTCGTGAGCCACGTGGACGCGCGGCTTTCCGTGCGCTCGGTCCGCGAGTTCGTGACGACGACCCTGCCGTCCTGCTGCTGGTTCTACGGGCTGATCTTCCGGATCCTGCGGCAGCAACTCGATTAATGACCAGTTAGGGCGCGGACTAAATTTAGTTGCCCGTATAAATTTGGTCTCGTTTCTTACTTTTGGTGGACGAAACCCTTAAGATCACCTCCCATCCCGTTTCGACGCGAACATCACACAGGAGGAAACCACACCCATGAGCTTTGAGCCCAAAACACCGGCGTTCTGGGAAAAGGGTGCCCTGCGCAAGGAACTCGATCGCGTGTTCGACATCTGCTATGGCTGCACCCTTTGCCACACCCTCTGTCCGTCGTTCGTGAGCCTGTTCCAGATGATGGACGAAAACTTCGGTGACGCTACCGCGCTCAAAGACGAGCAGATGAAAACGGTGGTGGACCAGTGCTACCAGTGCAAGCTGTGCGATCCCATTTGTCCGTACGTGCCGCCGCACGAGTGGGATATCGATTTCCCCAGGACCATGATGCGGGCCACCCTCGTGGAGGCCAGGGACAAGGGGGTGAGTTGGGCCGACCGGCTGATGGGAGACACGGACCGGGCCGGGCGGATGGCGAGCTGGATGGCGCCCTTGGTCAACTGGGCCAACCGGACCCCGTTCGTGCGCCGGCTGATGGAGAAGTACCTGGGGGTGCACCGCGACCGGCTTCTGCCCACGTATCACGGCCAGACCTTCGCCAAGTGGAACGGCAAGCGTCCGGCCGCCGCCAAGGGCGACGGCGAGGAGAAGGCGGCGCTGTTCTACACCTGCACCGTCAACTACAACGAGCCGGACATCGGCAAGGCGGCGGTGGGCGTGCTGGAGAAGAACGGCGTCGAGTGCGTGGTCCCCGAGCAGCAGTGCTGCGGCATGCCGTTCATCGACGTGGGCCTGCTGGACGAGGCGGTGAAGAAGATCGAGGCCAACGTCAAGAGCCTGAGCGCGGCGGTGCGCCAGGGCTGCAAGATCGTGGTGCCTACGGCGAGTTGCAGCTACATGCTCAAGCAGGACTACCCGCGCATGCTGCCCACCGACGACACGAAGCTGGTGGCGGAGAACACCCTCGACCTGTCGGAGTACCTGGTGAAGCTCAACGAGGCCGGCAAGCTGGACGTGAACTTCTCACAGGCGGCCGGCAAGATCCGCTATCATCAGCCGTGCCATCTCAAGGCCCAGGACATCGGCTTCAAGGCCCAGGAACTGATGCAGCTCATCCCGGACACGGAGGTCTCCCGCATGCAGTGCTGCAGCGGGCACGACGGAACCTGGAGCGTCAGGAAGGAGAACTTCGAGGCGTCGATGCAGGTGGGCAGGCCGCTGTTCAAGTTCATGCGGCCCGACGACGCGTGCACGGTGACGGACTGTCCGCTGTCGGCGGTTCAGGTGGAGCAGGGCACCGGCAGAAAGCCGGTGCACCCCATCGTGGTCATGGCGCGGGCCTACGGGCTCGAGGTCGAGTCGTAAGCCGCGCGCCTTTCTCGGTTCAGTTCCGGTTTCCGGACTACCTCGGGTCGAGAATCCAGCCGCCTTCCTTTTCCAGGCCGATGACGTACTCGTCGTCGGCCTCCGAGGGAAGGACCTCCGCCAGGTGCTTCGGGTAGTCCTCTTCAGAGAGCAACTCGCCGGTCACGCTGTAGGGCTGGCCGGCGTAGTTGCCGATGTAACGCCGGAACTTGTCGCTGGGAATCGTCAGTTGCGGCTGGTCTCC
The DNA here is from genome assembly GCA_965215605.1 of uncultured Binatia bacterium (SeqCode). Classification (GTDB taxonomy): domain Bacteria; phylum Desulfobacterota; class Binatia; order UBA9968; family JAJDTQ01; genus JAJDTQ01. The sequence continues at coordinate 2,026,694 of OZ244070.1, forward strand.
GGGGATGTTGTGATTCAGCGCATCCACGAGCGCGGAGACCTCTTTGAAGAAGGTCGTGCGCGACAGCTCGTTCAGCCGATCCATGTCCGCCGGCTCGTCGTACAGGTGCTCGTCGTAGCGCCCCTTCAAACCCCAAACGTAGGCCCAGTGAGCAGAGCTGGATTCGTCCTGTCCGAACAGGTCGTAGGCGGTGGAGATCCACTTGTTGAAGTACTTCTGCATCATGGTCATGGGGATCTTGCCGGCCTTGACGATGCGCATCAGGCCGATGTTTCCCTGGGCCAGGTGATAGGCCTCTTCCTTCAGCATGGGCAGGGTGCTGCGGCCCAGCGGGGCGAAGGCGCTGCGGCTGAGCATGTTCAACTGGTACTTGCCGTCGCGGTCGATGAAGCTCGTGTAGGTGAAGAAATCCAGCCAGTTCCGCACGGGCTGGTTGAAGGAATCCAGCAGACGGCTGCCTTCGCCCGCGCGCCGCTCCAGCAACCGCTGGGACTGGCGCTTGCCGGCGTCGCCGAACTGGGTGATCAGTACGTAGGCCATCTGCCAGCCGTGCCGCATCTCTTCCCGGTTGATACGGATCAGGTTTTTCAGGTCCACTTCGGTGGGGGCCCGCTCGATGAGATTGGTTTGCTGCTCCACGGAGGCGAACTCCGTGTCCCCCTGGAACTCGATCAGGTGGGCCAGCGCGTCCTGGATACGCTGGTCGGGGATGTCCGTCACCTTCTCCCACTTGGGCCGTCCGGCATACTCGCCGAACTCGATCTCGTTGCTCTCGACGTCATCGAGCTTGGTCTCGAAGGTATAGTCGCCGCCGATGAGCTCCGTCGGGTAGCCGATGTCGTCGTGCCACTGATGGAACGCATCCACCCAGTCGTCGAAGGTGTCGATCCTCTCCTTCTTTATCAACATGATCCTGCTCCTTTCCTAATGAACGCTCGTACGAATTTGTGCCGTAAAATGAGCCACCGAGACCGTGCAGCCGTAACAAAGTTCGGCCTGTGAGGTTCGATGGCTGTCCGAATTCTAATGCGCGCGGCGCCATTTTGCAAGCCCAAAATGCCGTGTGTTAGGGCAAAGCGATAATGTCCTACTACACGTTTGTCGGGGGTTTTCAATCGGCGGTCTGTCAACGCCGTGGAGCGCCGCCCGGGACTACGGTGTCGGACGGTTGATTGGGAAGCGTCCAGCGCCGTTCCAGCAAGCGGACGCCGCCGCGGCTCCGGCGATGCCCAAGAGCAGGCCGCCAGCGCGGCGTTGAGGCGAAATGAACCGCGCGTTCCTTGAAAGCACCGTGAGCGCGTTGCCCGGTGACTGCGGATTTGGTTTACTACTACACATGAAGTGGAGGGGCACTGGAGCATGGCAAAGGATATACGCCGCGTTGGGCAGCGCGTGCCTGGGCACGCTTGCAGTGACCTTCCTCCCATCTAGCGCGGCCGCGGGAGACGGGCGGCTGCAACTCGCCTACAAGATCTATTTCGCGGGCGTCCACGCTGCAAATCTCGGGCTCGGCGTCCGTTTCGACGCGGCAGCGTATGACACCGACGCCGCGGCCTATGACCTCCATGCAACCGCCTACGCCGTGCAGGCGCGTTTGAAGACCACCGGTCTGGTCAAGGCGGTCACCCGTTGGAAAACCACGGCGTATTCGCACGGCGCGCTTGTTGCAGGGGACGTGGTGCCGGTGCGGGCAGGGTATCGGAGCAAACGATGGTGGAAGAAGCGTCTGGTAGATCTCGGTTTCGACCGGGGAACCCCGAAGCTCGTGCGCATGAAGCCGCACAAGGAGCCCAGGGTTTCCCCCTCCCGGCTCAAGGGAGCTCTCGACCCCGCCGGCGCCTTTCTCGCGGTGCTCGCCAGCTTCGACGCCGGTGAGGAATGCAGCCTGCGTATTCCGGTCTTTGACGGGCGCCGTCTCTATGCGCTCGTAGGCGAAGCCGATGGGGCGGGGCATCTCGAGGCCGGTCGGCATTCGCCCTATGCCGGAGCCACGGTCAACTGCCGCGTGTGGCTCGAAAGGAAAGCCGGGTTCAAGAGGCAAACCGGCAACGGCGCCGCACACGATGACACCGTGGTGCAACTCCGTATGGCGCGCGTGTTCGACGAGATGCCGCCGGTTCCGGTGCGTTTCGCAAGCGACACCGGATACGGTTCCCTGGTCGCGCATCTCTTCCGGGCGGAACTGTACGCGGACGGCCTCAAGCGGGACCTGCCTCCGAGTCCCGAAAGACGCTGGTGAGGGGAAGTTCCGGGGAGGTGAGGGGAAGAAGACCAGCCTGACCAGCAGGGCCAGAACGGCAGGAGCGAATGCGAGCGTCGGAACCGCCATGTCCCGCTTCAGGCCGCCGATGTCTTCCTTGAGTTCGGCCAGGCTCTGTTTGAGCTCGGCCTTGAGTACCGGCTGTTTCGCCGGACTCCTGCTGCTGGGCGCCTGGGCGGCGGCTTCCGCCGCCGACCGTAACTTCTCGCAGTATCCGGGCTTCGCCGAGTACTTCGCCGCCAATCCACCGGCCGGAGCGGCGGGCCCCGCCGAACGGGCGCTGGCCCGCCGCAACACGCCGCGCTTTCACCTGCCCGCGGGCCATGAGGGGCCCATCGACTTCTACCGCGACTACATCGCGCACGGTTACTTGGTGACTGGTGACGGCGTCCGCATCGACGGGCCCACTCAAGCGGAACTGAACCGGCACCGGGATGACGTCCAGGCCGAGTTCACCCACGTTCCGGACGGCGCCGAGCCGCGCCCTGTGGTCTACGCTGCAGTGGAGCGCACGGGCCTGTGGGCGCCACGGGAGGAAGGGCGCGAAACCGAGGAGTTCACCGTCATCACCTACCACCTGGTGTTCCGGGTAAGCGGCCTGCCCGCGGGGCTGTCCCTGGCCGCGGCCATCCCGCTACGGCTGGTGGCGGATCTGGACGACTGGCACCAGCTCGACCACTACACCGCCGCCTTCGTGGTGCTGGACGCGGCGGAGCGTCCCGTCGCCCTGACCCTGCAGCAGCACAACTACCTGCGCACCTACTTGGTGGGAGAATCGGTGGAGCCGGGAGAGGACGGGCGGTTCGACATCGACGTCGCCATCCGCTCCAACGAGCTCTACCCCCACGTCCCGGACCGGACCGAGCGGCGCGCGGTGCGGTTCCTGGACGCCGACGCCAGGGCCTTCATGATGGGGTTCGGCGAGCGGCCGATGATGTCGGCGGACGACGTCACCGATCCGGCCGGGAGCGTCGAGTATGAGTTGGCGTTCCTGCCCGGCTCGGACGCCTTCTATTCCTTCCACGGTTTCCTCGGCGAACGCCGCCGTCTGCCCGGCCGCGACGGCCCGCCGGGGGCGCGCTACAATACCCTGCCCGCGCTCAAGCCGCTGCCGGCGCAGGTCCTCGACGGCTACTGGCGCGACGCCAACGCCGGCGACTGGGAGCGGTACCAGCGCAGCCGGGAAGGCGGTTCCGGCCGCGCCGGCTTCGCCCGCGCCCAGGCGGGAGTTTTCCACCAGAACTTGGACTGCCTGCGCCGCGGGCGCCAAGGCTGCACGCTGCGGTAGCCGGGGTGCGGCGGTGGGCGCGGCGACCCCGGTCGCCCCTACACGTTGTCGCGCGTCGTCATGCAGGCGTTGAGGATGTCTCCGTGGAGGTCCACCGCGGTGAGCCCGCAGTAGTCGAGGTCGTAGCCGGCGCGCACCTCGATGCCGTCCTGCAGCAGCCGTTGCAGCACCAGGCGCCGGAAACTGCCGTGGCCCATGACCCCGTCCTCGTGCTCCTTCAGGTCGGCCTCCTCGTGGGTGGAGAAGTAGACCGCCTGCTCGGGGGTGAGGCCGTAGTGGGTGGTGAGGGCCTTGAAGAAGTCCGCGGACCAGTACCCGGTCTGCTCCTCGGTGGCCCCGGCCGCGTAGAACTCGGCAACGGTTCCCTCCCAGAGGATCGTCCGCTTGAAGTCGATCTTGGCCCGGAACTCGGCCAGCATCGGGTCCAGGTAGACCTCGTCTTCCACGATCCCCAGGGCCTTGGCGGTCTCCAACACCACGTGGATGTGCCCCGGCGGCTCGGGATGGAGCAGCTCGTCGGCGAGCTTCCGGGCCATGGGCGCCATCAGGTCGCGGTTCCGGCGGAAGAAGGCGATGTGCCTGTGGTAGGATGCCGCCTCCACCGTGTTGATCTCGATGGTGTAAGACGCCCAGTTCTTGAAGAACGTCCGCAGCGCGGCGCGCGGCAGCCGGCCCTCCATGAGCCGGCTCATGAAGGGCGACTCCGTCACCCGCTCGCGCCACCGCTGCGCCACCTTCCGGTAGTGTTCGTCCACACGGGCCTTGGCCTCGGCGGGTTTCATTGCGGGAATGATCATGGAGGTTCCGGTCCTTTCAGTTTCGGCGGGGAAGGAGAAGGGTGCATTGCCCGGTCAGTATTCGCCGCCCCTCCTGGTTGGCGCCTTCCAACTCGCACACGATCCACGGTTCTTCGGGGTCGCCGCTCTTCTCGGTAGCCCGCGCGGTGAACCGCATGGTGTCGCCCTCGAAGGTGGAATGGGTGTGCCGGATGCCGAGCTTTCGCAGCCGGCCGCGTGGGCCTGCCCAGTCCGTCAGCATGCGCATCAGCAGCGCCTGCCGGTAGGCGCCGCTGGCGATGAAGGCGCGGAGGCCGGCGTGCTCCCGCACCCAGTCGCGGTCGTAGTGGAGCTGTTGGGTGTTCTCCTGGAGGCCGGCCCAGCGCACGGTGTCGATGACGGTCAGGGGGCCGAACTCCCGGGTCACCAGTTGGGCGCCCGGCTGGACGTCCTCGAAGAACTTGTCTCTGGTCGTTGCGGTGTTCGCGCCGTTCATGTTCGCTCGGATCCGATCGCGCTTGCGCCGGTGCCGTCAGACGGCGCCGGCCTCCAGCAGCTCCCGACGTTCCGCCTCGGAGTAGCCCAGCTCCCCCAGGACCTCCGCGTTGTGCTCCCCCAGCGTGGGCGCGGGTCTCATCTCCTGGCCCCGCACCCGGGCCACGGCGCCGCGCGGGAAGGGGATGCGCCCGAAGCGTGGATCATCCTCTTCGGCGAGATATCCCCGCGCCACGAGCTGCGGATCCCGGGTCAGGTCCAGCGGCGTCGACACCGGCGACGACGGGAACCGCCGCCGCTGCCCCTCCTCGACGATCTCCGACTTGGTGAACTGCCGGGACCAGGCCAGCACCCGGTCCATGATGAAGTCCTTCTTCTCGCGCTGCGCGTCGTCCGACGCCAGGGAGGGGTCGGCCATGAGCTCGGGGTCCCGGACCCATTCCATGAACTTCTCCCAGCGGCCGGGCCGGTTGATCTGGCTCACCACCCAGTGGCCGTCCTTGCACGGCAGCGCTCCCGAGATGGCGGTGATGGTGCCGCGGTTGCCGCGCCGTTCCGTACGGGTGCCCGAGAAGGTGTACTCCACCATGGCCTGCTCCACGAAGGTCTCCAGACAGTCCTGCATGGAGATCCGGACGCGCTGGCCCTGTCCCGTGCGTTCGAGCACGTGAAGGGCGGCGGCGGTGGCGACGGCCGCCTGGACGCCGGTGGCCAGATAGATCATGTGGCCGCCCAGCAGCGTGGGCCGGCCGTCCCGCTGTCCGGTGAGGGAAAGCAGGCCGGAGCGGGCATAGGCGCACAGCTCGTCCTCTTCTTCCTCCACGTCGGTCCACACGAGACCGGCCCTTGCTGCGTCCTGGTCCATGGGCAGCGGCCGGCTGGTCACCACGGCGCCGGCCGTCCGCACCAGCTTCAGGAACACCGGCCATCCCGTGGCGGACTCCAGGTCCAGGGAGACGCTGCGCTTGCCGGCGTTCAGGAAGCGGTGGAACGCTCCCTGCTCCGGGTCGGGGCTTTCCCCCAGGAACGGTCCGGTCCGGCGCACCGCGTCACCGCCCGGAGGCTCGACGCGGATGACGTCATGGCCGGACTCCGCGAGCAGCCGCGCGGCATAGGCGCCGGCCAGAGCTCCGATATCGATGATGCGCGACATGCTCAGTCCGTCCGGCGGTCCTTGGACTTCCCTTGGCCATGCCCGGGACCAACGGGAACGGTTTCGACCGCCCGTTCCGGGAACAGCGCCACGGTGTGACGCCGCGTGAACACCAGCTCGCCCCCTCCGTTGCGCACCTCCTCCAACTGCGTCACGTAGATTCCCACGCCCATCTTCCCCTCCCGGGCCGTGATGTCGACGATATGGCTCTGGCAGGAGAGCGGCTCGCCCAGGTGGACGGGCTTCAGCCACTCGGTCTCGCTGCCGGCGTTGCGGACGTTGGTATAGGCGGCGGGGACGGGAAGATGACGACGCACGTCGATCGAGGCCCCTTTCCCATCCTCCGGCTCCTTGAGGCTGAAGGGAGTCCAGCCCACCAGGATCGGCGGCAGGAGACGCCCCGCGTAACCGGCCGAGCGGGCGAAGCCGTCATCCAGCCACAGGGGATTGGCATCGCCGGTGGCGTCCACGTAGCGGCGCACGTCCGAGGCGCTCAGGGGCTCCAGGGAACGTACCGGGCCTCTATGGCCGATGCAGCGGCGGAGCTCGTCGGTGATGATGGTTTCGGCGGATTCGCTCATAGGAACCGCGGTGTCGTGAGCATCGCTTTCGGATCGGGCCGGGGGCGCCTACACCAGCGCTCCTTCGTCATCCAGTTCCGCCCAGCCGCTTTCCGAGAGGTCGAGCCATTCCCGGAGCACCTCCCGCGTGTGCTGGCCCAGGCCGGGGGCCGGCGTTGCGGCCGGCAGCGCGCTCCCGGAAAACTCCATGGGCAGCGCGGTGGTCAGCATGGAGCCTACCCTGGGCTCGGCCATCCTCTTGTAGGCTCCCGACGGTGTTCCGTTTTCCACCAGCTCCTGGACCCTGCGCATGCGCGCCGCGGGGACACCGGCCCGTCCGAGGCGCGCCTCGACGTCGGCCCTGTCGAGTCCCCCGGTCCAGGCCTCGATGCGCTCGTCGATCTCGTTGTGATGACGCATCCGTCCCGACACGCCGGCGAACCGGGCGTCACTCGCCAGAGGCGCATCCGCGGCGCCCTCCTCCACGACCCGGGCCAACGCCCGCCACTGGACGTCGTCACGGACGCTCACGGCGCACCACTCGTCCTGCCCCGCGCAGCGATAGACTCCCTGCGGCGCGAACCGGTCCGAGCGGTTGCCCATCCTGTCGGGGTTCCCCTGCTTCACCCCGCTGAACATCAGCAGCGGCGCGATCATCGACACGCTGCACTCGAACTGGCCCATGTCGAGATGGAGGCCCTTGCCGGTGCTCTCCCGCTCGGTCAGGGCGGCGATGATGGCGTAGCAGGTGTGGAGCCCGCCGATGTAGTCGTTCCAGGAGTTGGAGATGGCGGTGGGAGGGTCTCCCTCGGCGCCGGTGACCTGCATGAGACCCGCGCACCCCTGCAGGTTCATGTTCATGCTGGTCCAGTCGCGGCGCGGGCCGCTGTGGCCGTAACCCGACATGCTGGCGAATATCAGTCCGGGGTTGGCTTCCCTGAGGCTTTCGTAACCCAGCCCCAGGCGGGACATGACCCCGGCGCTGAAGTTCTCCACCACCACGTCGGCGGCAGTGGCCAGGCGCCGGGCGATGTCCCGGCCCGCGGGGTGCTTGAGGTCGACGGCCACCGAGCGCTTGTTGCGGTTGGTGTTCAGATACGAGGCGTGGCGTCCGTCCGTGTGCCGGTAGGACGACGGCCACGGAAAATCGGGATGCTTGCTGCTCTCGACCCGCACCACGTCCGCGCCCAGGTCCGCCAGCAGCCGGGTGCAGAACGGCGCCGCCAGCACGTGGCCGAAGTCGAGGACGCGGACTCCCGACAACGGCGGTCCGCCGTCGTTCGCCGTCTTTCTGCTCCTCTCAAGGTCCATGCCACGTGATCCCATATGTAGGGGCGGGTTTCAAACCCGCCCTGTCCCTTGGCCGGCGCGCCGGGGCTCGGTCCCGGCGTTGACAGCCATCCACCGGGAACCTATATAATCGCCACGGAATCGCCCGGCGCATCGACGGACGTGAGGCGAAAGGTCTAAGGTGAACGAAATGAACCGCATGAACGAATTCGTTGACGCCGAAGGGGGCTTGCTGAATCGGCAGGTCTTCGTCTCCCAGGATATCTACGAGCAGGAGCTGGAGCGGATCTTCGCGCGCTGCTGGCTGTTCCTGGGACACGAGACCCAGATTCCCAATCCCAACGACTTCCTCGCCACCTACATGGGCGAGGACCCGGTGCTGCTGTGCCGGAGCGCGGACGGGAAGGTGCGGGCGTTTCTCAACATGTGCCGTCACCGGGGCAACCGGGTGTGCCGCGCCGACCAGGGCAACGCGAGCTCGTTCATGTGCACCTACCACGGCTGGTGCTACAGCAACGACGGCAAGCTCATCGGCGTGCCGGGCATGAAGGAGATCTACAGCGGCGAGCTGGACATGACGCAGTGGGGTCTGGTGGAAGTGGCCCAGCTCGAGATCTACAAGGGGCTCGTCTTCGCCACCTTCGACCCGGACGCCCCGCCGCTGCTGCAGTACCTCGGCGGCCAGGACCAGGAACTGAGCTTCATGTTCGACCGCCGCGCCGGCGGCACCGAGATCATCGGCGGCGTGCACAAGTGGGTGATGAACGCCAACTGGAAGTACGCCGCCGACAACTTCTTCGGCGACGACGGCCACCACACCGTGACCCATGCGTCCGTGCGCCGCGTGCCCGTGGACGTCCGGTACTACCCGCAGACCAACGACGATGCGCGCCCCGATACCGACCGGGGGCTCTCCCGGGTCGCCGAAGGTATCATACGGGACTACCACCACGAGCATTTCGACGAGCTGATCGAGCGCATCGGCCCCGACTTGGCCGACCGCCCCGGACTGGTCACCACCGTATTCCCCAACCTGTCGCCGAACTTCAGCCGGCACATGATCCGGTTGTGGCACCCCAAGGGCCCGGACAAGACCGAGATCTGGTCGTATTGCGTGGTGGACAAGGACGCGCCCGAGGAGGTGAAGACCGCCATGCGGCTGCACCTGACCCAGACCTTCGGCCCGGCCGGGAACCTGGAGCAGGACGACATGAACAACTGGATCCAGTGCACCGATACCGCGCGCGGCGTCATCGCGAAGCGCTACCCGCAGAACATCCAGGCCCATCTCGGACACGAGGACCGTTGCCCGCCCATCGGCGGCGGCCGGCGGCTGCGAGCCTTCTACTCCCGCTGGGAGATGATGATGAAGGCCGACACCTGGTCCGACGTCGACCTGGAGACCCGGTACTGGTGACGGCGCCGCAAGCTCCTGCGCACGGGACAACAGGGAAGGCGGAAGCAACGTGAACGACCACGATCTTTGGCATGAGATCCAGGACTTCCTCGTCCGCGAGGCGCGGCTTCTGGACGACCGCGCGTTCGAGGAATGGCTGGAGCTTTTCACCGACGACATCGTCTACTGGATGCCGGAACGGACGAATCCCTGGGAAAGCGACGATCCCGCGGACAGCGTGTCCAAGCCCGGTGAGCTGGCGCTCTTCGAGGAGACCAAGGAGACTCTGCGCACCCGGGTGGCGCGTCTCGCCACCGGCATGGCGTGGTCGGAAGTGCCGCCGTCGCGCACGCGCCACCTCGTTACCAACATTCAGGTGGAACCCGGCGAGACGGACTCCGAGCTTCGCGTACGTTCGTATTTCATGGTGTACCGGACCCAGCTCGAGCACAGCCAGGACGTGTTCGTGGGGGAGCGGGACGACGTGTTGCGAAAGGTCGGCGATAAGTGGAAGATCGCCCGCCGCACCATCGTGCTGGACCAGGCAGTGCTCCAGTCGCCCAACCTGAGCATTTTCTTCTAGGGGGTAGCGGGATGAACCAACTGAACGATCTCGTGGACACCCGGCAAGGGTTGCTGGACCGCCGGATCTTCGTCTCCAAAGACGTCTACCAGCAGGAGCTGGAACGGATCTTCGCCCGCTGCTGGCTGTTCCTGGGACACGAGACCCAGATCCCCAACCCCAACGATTTCCTCGCCACCTACATGGGCGAGGACCCGGTGCTGCTCTGCCGGGGAGGAGACGGCACCATCCGGGCGTTTCTCAACATGTGCCGTCACCGGGGCAACCGGGTGTGCCGCGCCGACCAAGGCAACGCCAGCTCGTTCATGTGCACCTACCACGGCTGGTGCTACAGCAACGACGGCAAGCTCATCGGCGTGCCGGGCATGAAGGAGATCTACAGCGGCGAGCTGGATATGACGCAATGGGGGCTGGTGGAAGTGGCCCAACTGGATGTGCACAAGGGGCTTGTCTTCGCCACCTTCGATCCCAAGGCGCCGCCGCTGCTGGACTACCTCGGCGGCCAGGAGCAGGAGCTCGGCGTCATGTTCGACCGCCGCGCCGGCGGCACCGAGATCATCGGCGGCGTTCACAAGTGGGTGATGAACGCCAACTGGAAGTACGCCGCCGACAACTTCTTCGGCGACGACGGCCACCACACCATCACCCACGTGTCGGTGCGCGAGGTGCCGGTGGACGACCTGTCCTACCCCCGCACCAACGAGGAGCCCCGCCCCTATTCCGACGACATCGGCTTCACCCGGGTGGCCGGAGGCATCATCCGGGACTACCTGCTTGACCACTTCGACGAGGCCGTGCAACGCATCGGCCCGGACCTCGCCCAGCAGGCCGGGCTCGTCACCACCGTCTTCCCCAACGTCTCCCCCAACTTCATCCGCCACATGATCCGCGTCTGGCACCCCCGGGGCCCGGAGAAGACCGAGATCTGGTCCTACTGCGTCGTCGACAAGGAAGCGCCCCCGGAGATCAAGACCGCCATGCGCCGCCACCTCACCCAGACCTTCGGCCCCAGCGGCAACCTCGAGCAGGACGACATGAACAACTGGGAGCAGTGCACCGGCACCGCCCGCGGCGTCATCGCCCGCCGCTACCCCCAGAACATCCAGGCCCACCTCGGCCACGAGGAAAAGTCCGGCGCCTTCGGCGGCGGCAAGCGCCTGCGCCAGTTCTACGCCCGCTGGGCGACGATGATGGAGGCGGAGAGCTGGGGGGAGGTGGATCTGCCCTCCGAGAGTCGGTCAGTTTAGCCACCGTTTCGGGTTTCCTTGAGAGACTGGAGCCACCCGCCGGACTCGAACCGGCGACCTACTGATTACGAATCAGTTGCTCTACCATCTGAGCTAGGGTGGCGATGAGGGTCTGGGTGGGCGGGTAATTACCAATTTAACAGTCGGTTGCGCGGGTGGGCAAGCCATTCCGCGTGGTTCTCGAGAACCCTGACGGGGCCTTACCGCGCCGCCATCCGCCCTCCCTCCACGGGCAGGTCCGCGCCGGTGATGTAGTCGGCCCAGCGGGAGGCCAGGAACAGCACCGGACCGACGAAGTCTTCGACCTCGCCTTTGCGTCCCAGGGCGGGCGGGGTGAACTCCCCGGCGGTGATGGAGGGCTCCGGTCCCGGCCCCTGGCCTTTCGTGTGGGCTTCGTACTCGTAGATGGTGGTGAGGCGGTTGGGGGTGAAGCCGGGGCTGACGGAGTTGACGTTGATGTTGTCGCGGCCGAGCTCCACGGCCATCTGTCGCGTGAGCATGACGACGCCGCCTTTGGCGGCGCTGTAGGCGGAGCCGCCGGCGCTGCCCCGGTGTCCGGCGATGGAGGCGATGTTGACGATCTTGCCGCCGCCCTGGCGCTTCATCACCGGGGCCACGTGGCGGGTGGTGAGGTAGGCGGCCTTGAGGCAGATGTCGAGCACGAAGTCCCATTCGCCGGGCTCCATCTCGATGATGGTCTTGGGCGGGTAGATCTGTACGGCCGCGGCGTTGACCACCACGTCGATGGTGCCGAAGCGCTCCACCACGCCGGCCACCATGCGGGCCACGTCGGCGTCGTCAGAGATGTCGCCCGGGGCGGGAACCGCCGTTACGTCCCCGTTGAGCTTGTCGATGCACTCCAGGGCCTTCTCTTCCTTGAGGTCGTTGATGGCCAGCTTGGCGCCGTGATCGGTGAAGCCCTGCGAAAAGGCGGTGCCGAGCACGCCGGCGCCGCCGGTGATCAGAACCACCTTGTCCTTGAGTCCGAGATCTCTCATTGAATGTCTCCTGCGCCTTGAAACGCCCGCTACCGCTGGGCCGCCCGGAGCCGCGGGACGGCTCGCAGCGACTCGACGTGCGCCAGGGCCTCTGCCCGGGTCACCACGGTGGCGTACTTGCTGTTCATCTCGTAGAGGTTCACGAGATGCGAGAACTGCGAGCGGTCGAACGTGCCTTCCTCCACCACGAACACATTGTATCCGTTGGAATAGCCGTCGATGACCGTGGAGCGCACGCATCCGGAGGTGGAGGCGCCGGTGACGATCAGCGAGTCCACGCCCTTGCGCGTCAGATAGGTGGTCAGGTGGGTGCCGAAGAACGCGCTGGCGCGGGCCTTGTGAACCACCCACTCGTCCTTTCGCGGACGGATCATCTGCGGGAACTGCACCGCCTGTTCGCTCGCGGTGGTGGGTTCCGCGGCGCGCTTGGTGGCGTTTCCGAAGACCGCCTTGAAGTCGGGGTCGCTGGTGGAATAGACCACCGGCACCTTGCTCTTGCGGCACGCCACCAGCAGCTTGCGGATGTGGGGCAACGCCTGCCACGCGGCCTTGCCGCAGCTCGACCGAAACTCGTCGATGGCGTCCAGGGTTTCCATCGGTTTGGTCCCGGTGAAGGCGGTGATGACGTCGATGATGAGCAGCGCGGGCCGCTGTCCGAACGGCTGCTTGCCCTTGTAGCCGGCCTTCTCGTAGATCCGGCGGTCGTATTCCGGGACGATCTTTTCCCAATCTCTCATGTTGTGCCTCCTGGGAGTTTCGGGGCTGCGTGCCGGTCCCGGCACGAGCGGGTTTGAAACCCGCCCCTACACATACCCCAACCGCGGATGACACTCAAATGTGGAGCGGAGAAGGGTTGTCCGATTACGCCGCGTTGTTCCGGCCTATGGGAAGAAGGTCAGCTTGACCAGCAAGGCCAGGATGGTCGGGCCGAAGCTGAACACGGCGAAACGGAGGACGGCGACCTGCTTCTCGAGTTTTGAGAAGGTTTCCTTGGTGGTGAGCTCAAGTCGCGCAAGGTCTTCTTTGGTGGCCATGTTGGTTTCGACCTTGGTGATGCGGGCTTCGAGTTCGGCGAAGTCCTCCTTGGTGGCGGCCTCAAGTCTGGCGAACTCCTCCTTGGTGGCGGCCTCAAGTCTGGCGAACTCCCCCTTGGTGGCGGTCTCAAGTCTGGCGAAGCCCTCCTTGGTGGCAGCCTCAAGTCTGGCGAACTCCGCCTTGGTGGCGGCCTCGAATCTGGCCATGTCTTCTTTGGTCGCCATGCTCTCGGCTGGTGGTACGGCACCGGCAGCAGCCTTCGCTCGGTCCGGGGAAGCTCCGGCTTCGATCAGCGCATCGTAGACTTCGGAAACGATCAGGCCCATCATTGCATCTCCGGACGCGATGCTGGCGCGTGTACGGTTCGTTCCAGAACATGACGCCAAGAAACGACGGTAAAGTCAAGAATGGTCATGTAGAGAACAATCGGCGTTCGGTGGGAGTTCTTTAGCCTCCACTCGGGCCACTCCGCCTGGTTTCGCGCTCGCGGGAGCTACGGAGCGGTGGCTCGGCTGGGAAGCCGCGGTCAGGCCCGTAGCGCCGCCATCATGTCCCGGGCCGCGGCCTTGGGGTCGGGGGCTTCGGAGATGGCGGAGATGAGGGCGATGCGGGCGGTGCCGTGGGCCTTGATCTCGGGGATGTGGTGCGGCTTGATGCCGCCGATGGCGAAAACCGGGACGGTCGCCGCGTCTGTGACGACCTTGAGCGCGGCGGGTCTCTGGGGGTCGCCGAACGCGAGCTTGGAGCTGGTGGGGTAGACGGGTCCGAACAGGACGAAGTCGGCGCCCGCCGCGGCGGCGGCGAGCACTTCCTCCAGTGAATGCGTGGAGACGCCGAGCCTGCGGTCCGGACCCAGCAGTTCACGAGCCACCTCGACGGGCAGGGAGTTCGCCGCCAGGTGCACGCCGGCGGCGTCCGCGGCCAGCGCCACGTCCACGCGGTCGTTGATGAAAAGCGCCGCGCCGTAGCGGTCGCACAGCCGCTTCACCGTGCGGGCCAACTCCAGCAGTTCCCGTCCTCCCAGGTCTTTCTCCCGGAGTTGTACGGCCCGGATGCCGCCCTCCAGTGCCTGCTCCAGCATCCACGGGAGATCGCGGCCCGCCGTGGCGTGGCGGTCCGTGACGAGATAGAGGTCGAAGTCGATGGAATTCAAGGGCTTCTTGCCGCACGGACAGCGAAGTCGACGGATCTCACGGGTTGCCGTCCGACGGCCCCTCACGGCTTCCGGTCAGTGAAGCAGCCCCTCGATGGGACTGGAGGCGGTGGCGTAGAGCTTCCTGGGAATGCGGCCGGCCAGGAAGGCCTTGCGCCCGGCCTCGACGGCCTGCCTCATGGCGTCGGCCATGAGCACGGGATCCTTGGCGCCGGCGATGGCGGTGTTCATGAGCACGCCGTCGCAGCCCATCTCCATGACGATGGCCGCGTCGGAGGCGGTGCCCACGCCGGCGTCGACGATGACCGGGATGGAGACGTTCTCCTGGATGATGCGGATGTTGTACGGGTTGCGGATGCCCAGGCCCGAGCCGATGGGCGCGGCCAGGGGCATCACCGCGGCGCAGCCCATGTCTTCGAGTTTCTTGGCGGTGACCACGTCGTCGCTGATGTACGGCAGCACGGTGAAGCCGTCTTCGATGAGCAGGCGGGCCGCCTCCAGGGTCCCCGGCGTGTCCGGGAACAGGGTCTTGTCGTCGCCGATGACCTCGAGCTTGACCATGCTGCCGACCCCGGCCTCCCGCGCCAGGCGGCAGGTGCGCACGGCTTCCTCCGGGGTGTAGCAGCCCGCGGTGTTGGGCAGAATCGTGAACTTCCCGGGGTCCAGGTAGTCGAGCAGGTTCTCCTGGTCCGGATCGGTGATGTTTACGCGCCGGACCGCCACCGTGACGATCTCCGCCCCGGAGACCTCGATGGCCTTGCGGGTCTCTTCGAAGTCGCGATACTTGCCCGTCCCGACGATCAGCCGCGACCGGAATTCCTTTCCGGCCAGCCGCAGGCAATCGGACGATGCCGCCTCCGGGACTTGCGGTTTGGGTTCGGTCATGGCTCTATCCGCCGCCGACGAACTGGACGATCTCCACCTCGTCGCCTTCCTTCAATCGCGTGGCGCCGTGCGCGTCCCGGGAGACGACCTCGGCGTTGATCTCGACGACCACGCGTCCGGGCCGGATCTCAAGGTCCTCCAGGAGTTGGGCGACGCTCAAGTCCGGCGTCACTTCGCTGTCCTTGCCGTTGATACGGATGACCACCAAGAAATCCTCGCGGGCAAGATCCCGCGCAGCTACATTATCGCATATCCCGAGCGGGACGCCAGTGATCGGTGCGGGTCGAACAGCCGGTCCTGCCGCTACCGAGCGGCTGCGATCTTCACCTCCAGCACGCCGATGCCCTCCACCTCGCCTTCCACCTTGTCGCCGACGTTGAGGAAGATGGGCGGGGTGCGGGCAAACCCGACACCCGACGGCGTTCCCGTGCTGATGATGTCGCCCGGCTCCAGAGTCAGGCCGTCGGACAGCGACTCGATGGTCGCGGGGATGTCGAAGATCATGTCCCGGGTGTTGCCGTCCTGCATGGTCTCGCCGTTGACGCGGCACTGCAGCCTGACCGCCTTCGGATCGGGCATGGCGCTCTTGTGCACGATGCTGGGCCCCAGCGGGCAGAAGGTGTCCAGCGACTTGCCCTTCCACCACTGGAGGTGGCGGCGCTGCAGGTCGCGTGCGGTCATGTCCAGGCAGACGGTGTAGCCGAAGATGTAGTCGTTGGCCTTGGCGGGGGGGATGTTCCGGCCCTTCCGGCCGATGACCACGGCCAACTCCACCTCCCAGTCGATCTTGCTGGTGGCCGAATGCGCGAGCACCTTGCCCTGGTCGCCGATGACCGCGGTGGCGGGCTTGGTGAAGAACACCGGCACCTCGGGCGTGTTGAGTTGGACTCCCCGTGCGCGCACGCCTTCGTCGATATGTTCCTGGTAGTTGACTCCCAGGCAGATGACGTTCTTCCGGGGCTCGGGGATCGGCGACAGCAGCCGGACGCGGTTCCGTTTCACCAGCATCTCCGCCTGGGCGAGTCTCCGGAAGCCCTTGGAATCCAGCCCCTCCACGTACCGCGCCGCCTTCTTTGCCGTAGTGACGGCCTTGGCGCCTGCTTCGATGAAGGTCTGCATGCTGTCCAGATACGAGGCGGTGCTTCCCGGCAGGTAACGCCTGCTGACCTCCCGTAGATCGATGATCTGTTCGTCCTCGGTCATCATGCCGAGGCGGGTCTTGCCGCGAAAAGTGTAGGTGACGAAGCGCATCGACGAACTCTCCTCCCTTCCGGTCTCTCGGCCGGAACTTTCGCGGGGCCTCTCCCGCCTCTTCTGAATATCCGTGTGGACTGGCGCTCGGAAAAAGCGCCATATCCTCATAGGAGAAGCGCCGTACCGTTGTCAACCCGCTGGCACACCCGCACCGGGCGGCCCGCGAAATTGCGCGGATGGGTAGGTGGTGGTACCTTTCGTCATGTGAAACGGACCAAGGGACAGCGCGCCGCCATGGAGGTCGGCGACCGCGTGATGGTAAAGGGCGACTTGCGCAGGCAGGTCATGCTGGTGGCCAGGACGGAGATTCCCCACTCGACCCAGAAGGTCTTCGTCACGCGGTCGGGCGGGGACTTTACCGTGGGGCTGAAGCTCTGGAAGTCGGACTACATCTGGAGCGAAAAGAACCAGATGTGGGTTTCGAAGCACTGACGGCCCGTTCTGCGGTGCGGCTGGATGGCGCAAGACCTCGAAAAGCTCCTGGAGAGCCTCCGCGAAGGGAAGGGGCCTCCCATCATTCTGCTCCACGGCGACGAGTTCCGCGTCCGCGGGGCGCGGCGCGCCATCCTCAACCTCATCGCCCCTGATTCCGACCGCGCCCTCGGCACCGCGACGTTCGACGGCCGGACCGCTTCCTGGGACGAGGTCGAGGCCGCCCTCATGACCCCGTCGCTGTTCACCCCTGCCTGCACCGTGGTGGTGGAATACGTTCCCTGGTTTGCCCCCGCCGAACGCAAGGTGGATCTGCTGGACAAGTGCCTGGGTCTCTGGGAGGAGGGGCGCCGCGACGACAGCGGACGCGCCTTCATGGCGTTGCTGCGATCGGAAGGGTGGACGCGGGAGCGCTGGTTGGAGGCGACGGATGCGTCGGAGCTGGCGGCAACCCTCAAGAACTACCGGGCGCACGAACGGGAGCTCGGGGCCGTCTGGCAATTCTGCCGCGAGCAGGAGCTGGTTCCCGGAACTCCCCGGGCCGACGAGCAGGGAAGAGTCCTGCAACTGCTGGAGCGGGGGTTGCCGGACGGCGCGCGCCTGCTGCTCCTGGCGCCTCAGGTGGACAAGCGCGGGCGCGGCTACAAGCAGTTGAGCCGCCACGGCTGCGTCGTCGATCTGTCGGTGGAACGGGACCGGAGCGGACGCATCCGCCGGGAGTCTCTTGCCGGCTTTCTCGACCAGCGCCTCCGGCGGGCGCGCAAGCGCATCGATCCGCAGGCCCGGGAGGCGGTGCTGTCCCGGTGCGGCAATGAGCTCTGGGCCGTCCACCAGGAGATCGAGAAGCTGCTGCTGTACGTGGGGGAGGCGGAGACCGTGAGTGTTTCCGACGTCGAGGAGATCTTCACGGACCAGTCGGAGAGCTGGGTGTTCGACCTGACGGACGCCTTGGGCGAGAGGGATGCGCTCCAGGCCCTGGGCTTTTTGCGGCGGCTCATGGCCAACGGCGAGTACCCGCTGCGGGTGTTGGGCGCCATCGCCAGCCAGGTGCGCCGCCTGCTGGGCGCCCGGCAGCTCCTGGACCGCGGGCTGGCCAGGGTCTGGCACGGGCGCATGTCCTACACCGAGTTCCAGCAACGGGTCCCCGCCGACACCGAGGGGCTCCCCACCAAGAGCGCCTACGCCAACTACCTCACGCTGCAGCGGGCCGAGCGGTTCACCCTGCCCGAGCTCAAGGGCTTTCTCCGGTCGATCCACGACACCGACGTCCGGCTCAAGTCGTCCGGCCACCAGCCCCAGGCCGTCATGGAGCGGTTGATCCTCGAGATGTGCCGTCCCTGAAAAGTTCTTCCTCCGCTAAGGTTTCCGCCCGTCCCGCCGATTACTGGAGGTATGGCGCGAGAATTCTTGCGACGGCTCTCCCTCCCCTTGGCCGCGCTCGTGATCGGGGCGTTCCTTTCCGGCTTCTTCGTTCATTTCCTGTACGGACGCTGGAGCGGGGTGTGCGCGGAGCTCCCGGCCGGGGCCTCGGCCGGCGCCCCCGATGCATCGGCCAACGGCCTGCCGTTGGTGGACGTGATGGAGGTGGAACGGCTGAAGGAGCTGGCCGGGGTGATGGCGCGGGTCCGGGGCCGGGTCTTTCGCGTGGGACACTCGTCCAAGAGCAACACCTACTTCCTGGATTTCGGCCCTTCCCGATCCGCTTTCACCGCCGTCATCTTCTCCTCCACGGTGGACGCATTCCTGCGCGAGAACGCCCACCCGAAGCAGTTCCGGGGAAAGGAAGTGGAGCTCACCGGACGGATCAAGGACGATCCCAAGTACGGCCTGGAGATGATCCTGGAGAGCCCGGCTCAGATCAAGGCGCTGCCCTGAAGTCAGCCGAACGCCGGACGCAGGAGCCGGTCTCGAACACGCCCGCGCGCCGGCCGGGCACTTGCCACGGTCCGGCTTTTCTTGGATCGTCCGGTGTTTTCGGATAATATCCGCGCTGGCGGCAGAATGACAGGCGACCCCAGACACTTCGAATCCATCGGCAACCGCCTCGGATTCCGCCCGATACCCTCGGGCGACGACGAGATCCGGCTGGTCTGGCGCGGCGGGCGCTTCCCGGCGCTGCTGTGCCTCGGCATTGCCTGCTTCCTGTTGCTGCTCTCGGTGCCGGTGTCCCTGGCTATTCGCGCCCATGGGCTCGACAGCACGGTGGGGAACCTGTGGTATTTTCCGGCCATGAACGTGGTGTTGTTCGGGGTGGTGGTGTTCCTGTTCACCCTCAAGCGGGTGATACGGATCGACCGGCTCGCCGGCAAGGTCCACCTGTCCCGCAGCAGCCTGTTCATGCGGCGCCGGCTGACGCTGGAGTTCGACGAGGTCCGGACGGTGACGCTCGGCGAAGACCAGGTGTACAGCGGCTTCGCGGTGGCCGGCTCCACGGCCGGGCAGAAGTCCTTCCCCGCCCGTTCCCTTCGCCTGCTCCTTGCCGGCTCGCGGTCGGTGCTGCTGGACCGGGGCGGCGGAAGGCGGCTCGACGAGCTCGCGGCGCGCATCGGCTGGTTCATGGGCAAGCCGGTGGAAGGGGTGTCGCCGGGGAACCCTCCGGCCTCGGGCGGGGGTTGACCGGCTACGGGATTCTTCCTATAAACAGGGCGTCGTTCGGGTATCTTCACGGACCCTGCCAATAACGAGCCAAGTAACGAATCTCACGATCGGAGACGGATTTTCATGGACAAGAAGATCAAGTTTCGCGTCAACGGGACGGAGCATGAGATGGAGGTGCCCACCAACCGGCTGTTGGTGGACCTGCTCCGGTACGATCTGGGCCTCACGGGAACCAAGGAAGGCTGCAGCGTCGGCGTGTGCGGCGCGTGCACGGTGCTCGTCGACGGCGAGATGGTGAGCTCGTGTCTGGCCCTGGCGGTGTTCGCCGACGGCCGTGACGTGACCACGGTGGAAGGCCTGGCCCAGGACGGCGAGCTTCACCCGGTGCAGCAGAGCTTCATCCGCTACGGCGGCTTCCAGTGCGGCATCTGCACCCCGGGCCAGGTGGTGGCGGCCAAGGCGTTGCTGGACCACAACCCCAAGCCCAATGAAGAAGAGATCAAGGACTGGATGATGGGCAACCTGTGCCGTTGCACCGGCTACTACAAGATCATCGAGTCCATCGAGAAGGCGCACGAGTTCGCCAAGTAAGGGGTTCAAGGAATGATCGCTTTTGACTACCGTACTCCCGGAAGCCTCGAAGAGGCCTACGCGGACCTCAAGGAGCTCGGCTCCGACGGCAAGATCATCGCCGGCGGCACCGCGCTGGTCATCATGATGAAGCAGCAGTTGCTGCAACCGACGTGCGTCATCAGCCTGCGCAACGTGGCGGGGCTGAGCGACATCTCGGAGAACAACGGCAGCGTGCACATCGGCGGCCTCGTGACCCACGCCCATCTGGACGCGTCCGACGTGGTGCAGGGCAAGCTCCCGGTGCTGGGCGCCACCTACCACCACGTGGCCACGCAGCGCGTGCGCACCATGGCCACGGTGGGCGGCGGGCTCGCCCACGCCGACCCCAACCAGGATCCGCCGCCGACCTTCATCGCCCTGGGCGCGAGCTTCGAGCTGAGTTCCGCGGGCGGCACCCGCTCGGTGGCGGCCGAGGACTTCTTCAGCGACTACTATGAGACGGTGCTCGAGTCGGAGGAGATCGTTACCGGCGTGAGCGTGCCGCTCATGGCGGCCAACAGCGGCGCGGCCTATCTCAAGTTCCTGCCGCGCTCGGCCGACGACTACGCCACCGTCAGCGCGGCCGCGGTGGTCACCCTCGACGACGCCAAGACCACGATCCAGGACGTCCGCATCGCCATGGGCAGCGTCAACACCACGCCCGTCCGCGCCACCGCTTCCGAGGACGTGCTCCGTGGGCAGCCGGTGAAGCCCGAGGGCTTGCGCGAAGCCGGCGAGAAGGCCAAGGACCACACCGACCCGGTCAGCGACTTCCGCGGCTCGGGCTCCTACAAGACGCAGATGGCCGCCGTGTTCGTCCGGCGGGCGCTGGAGCAGGCCATCGCCAACGCGGGCTGATCACCGGAACGGAGGACAGAGTTGAAATTCAGTCAAAGCGCAACCGTGCCCGCGGGCCGCGAGCCCCTGTGGCAGCTTCTCATGGACATTCCCAGGGTCGCCACCTGCCTGCCCGGAGTCGAGGGCGTTGAGCAGTTGGACGGCGAGACCTACCAGGGGACCCTGAAGGTCCGGGTGGGTCCCATCGCGTTGAGTCTGCAGGGCAAGATCGTGCTGGAGGAAAAGGACCAAGCAGCGTGGCGCGCCGCGCTCCGGGCCGAGGCCGAGGACCGGCGCGTGGCCGGCGCCATGCGCGGCAAGTCTACCATGGAGCTCAAGGAGCTGAGCGCCGAAGAGACCGAGTTGACCGTAGAGACCGACGTCAACATCCTCGGCAAGATCGGCGAGTTCGGCCAGCCCATCATCCGCAAGAAGGCCGACCAGATGCTCACCAAGTTCATCGACAACATCAAGAAGGAACTGGCGGCGAACTAGCCGCAATCCTTCACGCCAAGGGTTCCCACCAGGTCATCCCGGGCTTGACCCGGGATTCAGGATTGAGCGAAACGGGCGGCCGGTAGATGCAGAGACTGCCGGCCGCCCGTTCGTGTCTGGGCCCGGGGCGTGACATGAGGCGAGGTTCCGTGAAGCACATTCTGGCAACCCTCGTGCTGTTGCTGCCTGCCGTGGCATTGGCGGACCACGAGCTCGAGAACCGCGACCTCCGCAACGGGCGGGCGCTCTATGCCGTGCACTGCGCTTCCTGCCATGGGGCCAAGCTTGAAGGTCAGCCCAACTGGCGGCGACCCGGCAAGGACGGGATCAGGCCCGCCCCGCCGCACGACGAAACCGGCCATACCTGGCATCACGACAACCACTATCTTTTCGACTACACCAGACTCGGCGGCAAGGCCCTGTTCGAGGCGCGCGGCCTGCCCGAAATCCCAAGCGGCATGCCCGGATCCTCCGAGGACCTCACCGACGACGGGATCTGGGACGTCCTCGCGTATATCCGCTCCACCTGGCCGGAGAGGATTCGCCAAATCCAGGCCACCACCAACCCACGCCATAAGCGGTGACCGATTGACCGGTTTGCCGCGCACCTATACCGCGGGTTCCAGACCCACGGTCAGCCGGGTGCCGAAGCGCCTGGGAAATCTGACTCTTCGCCATCGCCCGGGATGGCGTCCTTCGACTTCGCTTCGCTACGCTCAGGACGCAAGCCTCTACACCTCCGCCACGAGATCCTTGTAGGACAGCTCGGCCCTCGGTTACGTCAACGGACTTAACCAGACACCACACTAGGCGATCATGGTCAACATGTCCTCGTGGATGGTGCGCCAGTCCCGGGCGAGGTCGATACTACGGGCTCGGATCGAAAAGCCTTCCAGACAGACATCCGCCGCCAGCGGCGTGCTGACCACCGGGTAGAGCAAGATCCCCTCGTGCTTGGGTCCGGGCGATTCCGTGGCCTCGCGGTTCCGCAGGTAGGCCAGGAGTTGGTAGAGATTGTTCGAGTGCAGTTTTCCGCCGTAACGGCCTCCCAAGGAGTCCCGGTAATATTTGGCATCCATGATGATCCGCCGATCCGGCGCTTCGAGGATGACATCGGCTTCCATTCGCGGAAGCCTGGAGCGTTGGTGGTCAGGCGTGCCTTCGTCCTGCCACGTGATGGTGCGGCCGCGATGGTTGACGCGGTAGCGATCCTGCTCGCGGCGATAGAACTCGATGATGAAGTCCTCGTACAATTTTTCCATGCGCTCTTCGTCGAAGTCCGTGAAACTCGCGTCTCCGGACTGTTCGTCGATCAGCAACTGCTCATGAATGAGCCGGCACACGGACAAAAGGAATCGATAGTACCGGCGGTTGCGGTCGAGTTGTACCTGCTGGAAAAGCCGGCGATTCAACCGCACCACCCTTACGTCGGCGAGCTTCGTATAGGCATTTCGGACCTCCGCACGCACGTTCGCGTGCAAGTCCGGGATTCGCAGGAGAGTTCCGAGGGTGGAGCGCAGGATGCGGTTGTGCAGCACGTCATGGGACAACTCCTCGAACACACAAGTCACCTGGCCACGGGCACGCAGTGCCCGCTTGGCAGTCTCGCCCACGGCGATCTTCCCGCGGATGCCGGCGAGGTCCTCGCGCACTTCCCGATAACCGCGATCGATGCCCCGGCGGATCAGCCGGAAGGTTCCCTCGGCCAGCACCTTCCCCAGGAGATCGTGGACTCTCTCCAGTCCTCCCAGTTCCTCCAGCCGGACCACGTCCTGCTCCTCGACATGGCTCCAGGCGTAGCAAAGGAGGTAGTAGATGTTGGCGATGGGGATTTTCCCTTCATTCACCGCGACACAACTCCTCTACCAGCCTGTCCACCTGCTCGGGGCGGTCGAACCAGTACTCGCGCAGCAAGGGTGCGATCTGGGTATCGACGATGCCCCGATACCACTGCTCGTCCGCCGACTCCTCGGGCACGAAGTAGCTGTGTCCGATCTGGAAGCCGGGGCCCAGGTCCTTGTCCTCACGGATGCGTTCGTTGAGTGCCGACAGGTTGCGGTCGATCCGGTCCACGAGGGCGCGGTCGACATCCGCCTCGAGCAGGTATTCCCGGAATTGCCTGGTGCCGAAGGCGGGCTGAAGTGTCTCGAACGCGAACCGGCGGCGAAGCGCGTAATCCACAATCGCCAGAGATCGGTCCGCGGTGTTCATGAGGCCCAGTAGATGTACGTTGTCGGGGACGCTGAAGCGTTCTCCGGAAGCCCCGTAGGTCAGCGCGATGGCGTGCTCCGGGCCACGCTTGTCCGCTTCGATGAGCATGAGCAACTCCCCGAAGATCCGCGACAGATTTCCTCGGTTGATCTCGTCGATGATGAAGACGAAGGGCGTCTCCGGCTGCTGCTTCGCGCGTTCGCAGAACTCGAAAAACACACCGTTTCGGAGCGTGAAGCCGCCCGTCGCCGTCGGTCGCCAGCCTTGAACAAAGTCCTCGTAGGCGTAGGATTGATGGAACTGCACCATGTCGACGAAACGCGGATCCTGGTACCCGATCAGGCACCACGCGATCCGTCGCGCGATGAAGGTCTTGCCGACTCCCGGCGGCCCTTGGAGGATCAGGTTCTTCCGCAGCGCCATGGAGTCGAGAATGCGATGAAGCTGTGATTCTTCGACGAACAGGTCGGTGAGCGCGGTGGTAACGTCGTAGATTGGAGGCTTCTTGCAGTTGAGTTTTGGGCTGGGACCAAGTCCGCTGGCGGGATCGATCAATTCGAAGGCATCCCGCAGCCATTTCTTGTAGGGAGTGAACCGAGTCAACGTCTTGGTGGTGATCAAGTCGTTCAGGCTGATGGGGGTATCGCAAGGATGCCACTCAACCCTCCGGAGGTTCCGATATTCGGCTCGCTCGGGGTCGTGCGTGTAGTCACCGGTCACTTTTCCCCATCCGAGAATGACAGAGCGTCCTTTCTTCGAGATGAGGATGTCACCGATCCTCATCTCATGCACGAATTCCCACGTGGCACGTGAGTGGCTGCTTCTTTGCCCGCGGCCGTTCTCGATCAACGCGTTGTGGAGGGCCTCCCTGGAGTCGTATTCGCCAAGGTCACCGAGTTCGTCGTATTCGATGGCCGCGATACCATGTTCGCGGAAATCTCCCCATAGGCGTGCCCCCCGGCCCGCCCCGATGACCCACACGTCCGCCGTGCCGAAACGGTCCCGGTACCATGCCTCATCAATGTTCTCTGAGTGCTTTGTCGGTGGCGGGCGGCTTAGCCAACGCTCGATCAACGGTGGTTCGTAGAACAGTACTTCCTCACCAGGACGCTCGTCTTGAAGCCGTCCCACTACCGCCTGAAGTGCCTTGTCGAGGTTCACGAGGTCCATCTTGTCAACATCAGGCTTCTCGCTGGTCCCTTCAGAGAAGGCTTGGACGATGGCTTTCTTGTGGTTTAGCGAGATGACGGGCTCAAACACGTCAGGGAACATGAGAAACAACAGGGCATGACGAAATAGACGCTGGCGGCCTTCTCTGTGACTATCGATCCACTCCGCGAAAACCCAGGGGTCACCCAGCAGCGATAGCCGATCCTGCGGGGCACGTGAGCCCCAGTCGAGCATGATCGTGATGATGAAGTTGAAGTCATGTCGTTGGTGTCCCAGGTAGGTCATGCCTGGAAAGAGGATCCCAGCGTCCAGAACATCGCCTAGCGCCGGGTGATCTTCAGGCAGCGCCGCTCCCGACGATTCCCAAACCGTCCTGATCCTGTCGAGCTTCGTTACCCCTTTCACCCCACTGACGATCAGGAGGAAGAGCCACGTCATTTCCGCCCACAGACGCTTCGCCTCAGGCGGCGTGGGCTCGAGTTGGTGCCGCAGTTTCTCCTCGAACGAGCCGGCTCCCTTGTCGGGGCGTTCGACGAAGTGGGTATGGAGTTGTCCAAAGTAATCCTGCGTCCAGAGCCGTTCGTCGGTGAACACCGAACCGCCGTCGATCAAACACCTCTGTTTCCATTGCTCGGCGGCCTCGAGGATGAGAGCGGCACGTTCCAGTCGACTCATAGAACCTCCCTGCAGCAACTACTGTTTCTTCTGCATTCGTAGACACTGTGTCCGGCATCCGCAAATCTATAGAACTGCACGGTTTCTCTCGCCGCTTTGAGCCCGATCTGATAACGTCGTCTGAAGGCCCGTGAATCACTCTGTAATCAATTCGGATGCACCGGTGACGGTGGGAGCGGGGCGGAAAGGCGGGAGTCCTTCGGCGGGGTTGTGGGAGACCGTCCGCCGGGAGTGCTCCCGGGGCGGACCGCCGGGCATCGTCCGGGTGGAAACCGTGATCCCGCGCATCGACGCCTTGGCATGGCTGCGTGCGCAGGAGGCCGGTACCGTCAGGTTTTACTGGGCGGGCAGGGCCGGCGAGCATGAGGTGGCCGGTGCCGGCGTCGCCGACGTCGTCACGGGCGGGGAATCGAACGCGGTCGACTCGCTGTTCGAGCAGTTGCGCGCCCGCCTTGAGACCGTCCGGACGGCGGCGCGGTACTTCGGCGGCATGCGCTTCAATGGGGAATGCGCCGAGGATGCGGCCTGGCGGGACTTCGGCTGCTACCGGTTCGTATTGCCGCGGTTCGAGCTGAGCCAACGGGGCTCCGACAGCGTGTTGGCGTGCCAATGGCTGCGTTCTTCCGCCAACGCCGACACTCTGATGCGGGAGGTGGATGCGCTGGTTTTCCCGGAAACCACGGTCGCCTGCGTCCACCTCGACGGTGCCGCCCGCGACGACCTGCCTGACAGGGCCGGATGGGACGCCGCGGTGGCGGGGTCCCTCGCTCACGTTTCTGCCGGAGACCTGGACAAGGTCGTCCTGGCGCGGAAATCCACGTTCGCCTTTGCGACGGAGCTCGATTCCCTGGCCTGTCTCCAGGCGTTGTTGCCGGCGGCGGACCGCTGCTATCGTTTCTGCTTCGCATCCTCCGCCGGCCGGGCCTTTCTGGGCGCGTCGCCGGAGCGGCTGTACCGTCGGGATGGGCGCCAGATCGTGTGCGACGCCATCGCCGGCACGCGCACGCGCGGCGACGGCGTGTCCCTGGACCGGCAACTGGAACGGGACCTCATGGGCAGCGACAAGGAGCGGCGGGAGCAGGACTATGTGGTCCGGGGAATTCGGGAGAACCTGGCGCCGTTGTGCGGCTCGCTGAACGCTGCGGCCGATCCGTCGGTAGTCAAGCTGCACCAGTGCCAACACCTCATGAGCACGTTCGAGGGCGTGCTCCGCGACGGCGTCGGCGACGCCGAGCTGTTGAAGGCGCTGCACCCGACCCCGGCTGTCGGCGGCTACCCCACCGACCGTGCCCTCCGGGAGATCGAGGAGAAAGAACCCTTCGACCGAGGCTGGTACGCGGGTCCCGTGGGCTGGGTGGGGCGTGACGGTGCCGAGTTCGCGGTGGCGATCCGCTCCGGGCTCGTGGACGGTTCGACGCTCTCGGTGTTCTCCGGCGCGGGGATCGTGGCCGGCTCGGTGCCCGGGGACGAGTGGGAAGAGCTGGACTACAAGATCAGCCACTTCACCCAGGCCCTCAACCTTCCGCGATGACCAGCCCGCAAGCCCCCAACCTCAACCAACTGTGGGCATCGCTTCTGATCGAGGAGCTCGTCCGCAACGGCGTCGACACGTTCTGCGTGGCTCCCGGTTCTCGAAGCACGCCGCTGGTGGTGGCCGTGGCGCGAAACGGCCAGGCCCGGAGCATCGTCCACTACGACGAGCGCGGCGCGGCCTTCCATGCCCTGGGGCACGGGCGGGTTACCGGGACGCCCGCCGCCGTCGTCACCACCTCGGGCAGCGCTCTGGCCAACGTGTGGCCGGCGGTGGTGGAGGCGTCGCTGGAGCGGGTGCCGCTGCTGGTGCTGAGCGGCGACCGGCCGCCGGAGCTGCAGGACGCCGGCGCCAACCAGACCATGGACCAGGTCAAGTTCTTTGGCGCTTACGTCGAGTGGTCGGCGACTCTTCCGTGTCCTTCGGCCGACGTCGATCCGGCGGTGGTGCTGACCACCGTGGATCAGGCGGTGAGCCGCTGCGGCGGACACTCCGGCGGCGCCGTCCATATCAACTGCATGTTCCGCGAGCCTCTGGCTCCCACGGAACAGCGTGAGGACTTCGACGCGTATCTGGAACCGGTGCAGGCGTGGCGCGATGCCGGCCAACCCTACACCCGTTACGAGCGTGCACGGGTCCGCCCGGAACCGGAACTGCTGGCGGATGTGGCGGAGTTGGTCGCGCGCCGTCCCCGCGGCCTCCTGGTGGCGGGTCGGCTGGCGGGTCCGGCGGAGTGCGATGCCGTAGCCGAACTCGCCGAGACGCTGGGCTGGCCGCTCCTCCCCGATGTGACCTCGGGGCTTCGGCTGGACAGCAGGCCCAAGGTCGTTGTGCCCTACCAGGATGTCTTGCTGGGCTCCCAAGAGTTCCTGCGGCAGCACCCTGTCGAGGCCGTGATACACGTCGGCGGCCGGTTTACCTCGAGACGGCTGCCGGACCATCTGGAAGCCGTGCGGCCCGGGGACTACGTTGTCGTGGACGAGCATCCGGACCGCCAGGACCCCATCCACCGGGCGACAAAGCGGTTCCAACTCCCGGTGGCGGAGTTCTGCGGGGCCATGAGGGCGGTGGTGGCGGATGCCCGAGCAACGGGCGGTGCGGTGAATGCGGCGGCGGCCAGGGAATCCAGGGGAGCCCCGGACGCCGGTTGGCTGGCGGGCTGGCAAAGGGCGTCGGAGCACGTCGGCCGGCGCCTCGATGCGCTGCTGTCCCGGGACCAGACCCTGAACGAGCCCAAGGTCGCGTGGCTCGTGTCACGCCACATCGGAGCGGATGAAGGGCTGTATCTCGCGTCGAGCATGCCGGTCCGGGACGTGGACACCTTCGGCTGTCCGAGGCCGGATCCGGTGGTGGTGGCCGCCAACCGGGGCGCCAGCGGCGTGGACGGCACCATCGCCACGGCCACGGGTTTTGCGCGGGGGCTGGGGAAGGGCGTCACGCTCATGATCGGCGACCAGGCATTTCTGCACGACCTGAATTCCCTGCGGTTGTGCCGGACCCTGGATACCCCGTTCGTCATCGTCGTGTTGAACAACGACGGCGGCGGGATCTTCTCGTTCCTTCCCATCGCCGGCTTCGCCGACGTTTTCGAGCCTTACTTCGGCGCGCCCCACGGCATGAACTTCGAGCACGCCGCGGCGCTGTTCGATCTCGAGTACGCCAGTCCGGCGACGGCGGACGGGTTCGTCGAAGCGTACGGCGAAGCCCGGGGCCGGCCCGGTGCCACCGTGATCGAAGTGCAGACCGCGCGCCGGGACAACTACGACCTCCACGTGAGTCTGCGAAAGGCCGCGCTGGAAGGACTCGACTCCCCCGTCATCAATTCTTCGTGACCCCGGGCTTGACCCGGGGTCCAGGTCGGGGGGGCCTGGACTGATGACTAGCCCGGACCGACCATTCCAAGGACACCAGATTGCCCGACCGGTATCCACTCCACTACGAACTTCAGGGCAGCGGCCGGGACACCGACCCGGCGCTGTTGTTCCTGCACGGCTTCACCGGCTCCGGGCGGGACTGGACGGAGACGGTGGAGGCGCTTCCCGACCGCCGGTGCATCCTGGTGGACCTTCCGGGCCACGGGTTGAGCGCAGGTTACCCGCCCATACTCTATCCGATGCCCCAGGCGGCGCTGGCGCTGCTCGCGGTGCTGGACGCACTCGGGATAGGGCAGTGCGTGCCGGTGGGTTATTCCATGGGCGCACGGCTTGCCCTCTACGTGGCGTTGACCCACCCGGACCGTTGCCGCGCCGTGGTGTTGGAGTCAGGGTCGCCCGGACTCGCCTCGGAGCGTGAGCGTGAGGCCCGGCGCGAGTGGGACGAATCCAAGGCCTCGGAGCTGGAACGGCGGGGGTTGGATGCCTTCCTGCAAGACTGGTACCGGCAGCCGCTGTTCCATACCATTCACCGTAACGAGGCGCGCTTCGACGCGCTGATGGAGCGGCGGCGGCGCAACGACCCCGGGGGCCTCGCCCGCTCCCTCCGGTTCATGGGCACGGGCTCCCAGCCCTCCCTGTGGCCGCAACTCCCGCGGATGCCGCTTCCATGGCTGGCTGTGGCCGGTGAGCTCGACGCCCGCTACAGAAAAACCATGCAGGATATGGTAAGCCTCTCGGAAAATGGCAGGCTCGTGACCATCCCGGACGCGGGCCACAATACGCATTTCGAGAACCCCGAGGCATTCTCCCGCGCTCTGCGGGAGTTTCTGGTGTCCCGCCGCTGACGAGCCGGCGGGTTGACGTCGTCTCCGCGTCTTTCCCGCGAAAGCGGGAATCCAGGGGCGTGGACGGTCGCCGCATTCGGCGGCCTTCCAGGCTGCATCGCTGCTGGATTCCCGCCCCGATCGGGGTCGAAGGCATGCTTCGCGGGAATGACGGAGGAGTGGGGAGCGTCTTCGGAATCGACCGAAAGCAGAGGACAGCCATGATCGAATGGATCGAGGCGGGACAGTACACCGACATCAAGTACCACAAGACCGACGGCATCGCGAAGATCACCATCAACCGTCCGGAGGTGCGCAACGCCTTCCGGCCGCTGACGGTGGAGGAGATGATCCAGGCGCTGGACGAGGCGCGCAACGACCCGGCCATCGGCGTGGTGATCCTCACCGGCGAGGGCAGGGAAGCGTTCTGCTCCGGCGGCGACCAGAAGGTTCGCGGGGATTCGGGGTACAAGGACGGGGCCGGCGTGCACCGGCTGAACGTGCTGGATTTCCAGCGGCAGATGCGCAGTTGCCCCATGCCCGTCATCGCCATGGTGGCGGGTTACGCGGTGGGCGGCGGCCACGTGCTGCACGTGATGTGCGACCTCACCATCGCCGCGGACAACGCCATCTTCGGGCAGACCGGCCCGCGGGTAGGCTCCTTCGACGGCGGCTACGGCGCCACCTACCTGGCGCGCATCGTGGGGCAGAAGAAGGCGCGTGAGATCTGGTACCTGTGCCGGCAGTACAACGCGCAGCAGGCCCTGGACATGGGGCTGGTGAACGCGGTGGTGCCGTACGAGCGGCTCGAGGAGGAGACGGTCCAGTGGTGCCGCGAGATCCTCGCCAACTCGCCCATCGCCATCCGCTGCCTCAAGGCTTCGTTCAACGCGGACTGCGACGGCCAAGCCGGCCTGCAGGAGCTGGCGGGCAACGCCACCATGCTCTTCTACATGACCGAGGAAGGGCAGGAGGGGCGGAACGCCTTCGTCGAGAAGCGCAAGCCGGACTTCTCGAAGTTTCCCCGGCGCCCCTGACAACAACCGGCAAGGGGACCCCAGTGGCACAGGACCACCTCCCCGAGCCGCCCGGCGCCGTCTCCGTCTGGTTGCTGGCGGCCCGCCCCAAGACGCTCTGGGCATCCATCGCCCCCGTGCTCATCGGCACCGCCATGGCCTTCGGCGACGGCGGCTTCCACGCGCCCGCGGCGCTGGTGGCGCTGGCGTGCTCGGTGCTGATCCAGGTCGCCACCAACTTCGCCAACGACCTCTTCGACTACCAGAAGGGCGCCGACACCGAGGCCCGCCAGGGCCCTTTGCGGGTCACCCAAGCCGGTCTCGCAACCCCCGGCATGATGAAGCGCGGCATCCTCGTGGTGCTGCTGCTGACGCTGCTCGGCGGCCTCTACCTCATCTGGCGCGGCGGTTGGCCGGCGGTCCTGATCGGCGTCTTCTCGGTGGCGTGCGGGATGCTCTACACCGGCGGACCCCGTCCCCTGGGCTACATGGGACTGGGCGACCTCTTCGTGTTGATCTTCTTCGGCCCGGTGGCGGTGGCCGGCACTTACTACGTGCAGGCGCTGACGGTGAACTCCACGGTGATCGTCGCCGGCCTGGCGCCGGGGCTCCTGTCGGTGGCTATCCTCGCGGTCAACAACCTCCGCGACGCGGACGAAGACGGCCGCACCGGCAAGCGCACGCTGGCGGTTCGCTTCGGGCCGGCCTTCGCCCGCGCCGAATACATCATCGCCGTGGTGGTGGCCTGCCTGCTGCCGCTCCTGCTCTACCTCGCCTCGGGACGCCACCCCTACTCGGTCGCCACCGTGGCCGTGGTGGCCGTGGCCGTGCCAGCCTTTCGCCGCCTCTTCGTCCTCGACGGTCCGCTCCTGAACCCCGTCCTCGCCTACACCGCCAAGCTTCTGTTGCTGTACAGCGCGGTGTTCTCCATCGGTTGGGTGCTGTGAGGCCTCCCGCTCAGGACGCTAGCTCTCGACCAACCGTTCGATCCACCGGCCATGGTTCTCGCAGTTCGCCACCAGATCAGCGAACGAAGCCATAGGTCTCCTGCCGGTCGTCGGCGTCGGGCGAAGGCGCGGATTTGGTTGGAGACGGGGTCGGACATGGGCGGTCGCTTCCCGGCGGGAGTTCAAAATCCCCGCGGGGTAGTGATATCAAAGGGGAACAAGGCAACCCGGTGCATGAAACTCCAGCGTACCACAAGAACGACCGCGGATAGTCCGGACGCCGGGACCCTCTCGCGCTGCCGGATCTTCCGCTATCGTCTTCCGCTGGCGGCGCCGTTGCGGCTGGCCGGTCAAGTGATTCACGAGCGCGCCGGCGTCCTGGTCCGGATCGATTCCGATTCCGATGTCTCGGGTTGGGGTGATGCGGCGCCGCTGCCGGGGTTCAGCCGGGAGACTGTCGAGGAGGCCGAGACGGAGTTGACGGCCTGGGCGGGACGGCTGCGGGGCGCCGTGTTCGATCCAGGCGGCGACGATCTCGAATCCCGCCTGGGTTCCGGCCCCGCGGCGGCGTCGCCCTCCGTGCGCTTCGCGTTGGAGACGGCGCTCGCGAGCCTGTCGCGGCGGATGGAGGACACAGCGGCAGCGGAATTGACCTGCTTCGAGGGCGCCGTTCCCGTCAACGGATTGCTGACGGGTTTGCGAGAGCAGGTGCTCGCGGACGCCCGGCGTTTCCGGGACGGGGGTTGCCGGGCGGTCAAGCTCAAGGTGGGGAGGCGGCCGGTTGCGGAAGACGTCGGACTCACCCGGGCGGTGCGCGACGTGATCGGCGACGCCGTGAGCCTCAGGCTGGATGCCAACCGGAGCTGGAGCCTGGAGCAGGCGGTGGCGTTCGGCCGCGAGTTCGGCGGCGCCGGCGTCGAGTATCTGGAGGAACCCTTGCGCGACCCCGCGCAACTGCGGGAGCTGTTCGATGCCACCGGCATTCCCGTGGCTCTGGACGAGAGTCTTCTCGAGCTTCGGCCGGACGACCTCGAAGGACGGCGCGAGGTGGGCGCCGTGGTGCTGAAGCCGACGCTTCTGGGCGGCCTCGCAAGGGCCGGGGAATGGGCGGCCAAGGCGTCGGCGCTGAACATCCGCCCCGTGGTGAGCAGTTGTTTCGAGAGCGGCGTCGGGCTGCTGGCGCTGGCGGCGTTCGCCTGGGCCTCCACGGGAGACGCGGTGCCAGCGGGCCTCGACACCTATCGGTGGCTCGCCGCGGACGTGGTGGCGCCGCGCCTGCCGCTCGGCGCCGGGGCCATCGAGTGGAGCGACGCCGCGGCCCGTGGGCATCGGATCGACGGGTCGAGGCTGAGCGAGATGCGGCATGGCTGAGATCCGCTGTCCCCTGGAAGAAGCGGCCGAGCGTCACGGCGACCGGCCCGCGTTGGTCAGCGGCGCCCGGGCCGTGTCCTACGCGGAGTTCCACCAGCGCGTGGCGCGGGTGACCGCGGCGCTGCGGCGGGCGGGGTGCGACCCTGGAGAGCGCGTGGCCATTCTCGCTCCCAACAGCCCCGATTACCTCGTCTGGCTGCTGGCGGTGCTCCGCCTGGGGGCGGTGTGCTGTCCCATGAATACGAGACTCCCCTACCGCACGGTGGCGGATCTTCTGCACCGCGTGGGCTGTCGCACGCTGGTGGTGGGGGAGTCGGAACAGCAGGGGTCCACCGGCACGGCGGGCGACATGCAGATCCTGCAGGACCATGACCTGCGGGTCATCCCGGGCAACGAGCTGCACGTGGCCGGAGACCGCGACCCGACCGCGGCCGACGCGCCTCCGGCGGTGGATCCCCAGGGCACCACCATGCCCCTCGAACGCCCCGCCACCATCGTCTTCACCTCCGGCAGCACCGGGGTTCCCAAGGCGGTGCTCCACTCCTACGGCAACCACTACTACAACGCCCTCGGCTGCAACCGGAACCTGCCGCTGGCGACCGGCGACCGCTGGCTGCTGGACCTGCCGCTGTACCACGTGGGCGGGCTCGGCATTCTTTTCCGGTCCCTGCTGGCGGGCTCCACGGTGGTGATGCCCGACCGGGGAGAGACTCTCGACGCGGTACTGAGCCGCTACCGGGTCACGCACCTTTCGGTGGTGGTGACGCAACTGCACCGGCTGTTGCAGCAGCCCGATTCCGTGCGCTACCCTGCGCTCCGCTACATTGTCCTCGGCGGCAGCCCGGTGCCGCTGAAGCTGCTGGAGCGCGCCGGCGCCCGCGGGCTGCCGGTGTTCGCCAGCTATGGCTGCACCGAGATGGCCTCGCAGGTGGCCACGACGGGGCCGGAATCCACCACGGCCCAGCGGCTGACCTCCGGGAAGCTGCTGCCGCACCGCAAGCTCCGCATCGGGGAAGAAGGAGAGATCCAGTTGGCGGGAGAGACCTTGTTCATGGGCTACGTGGACGGCGACAGGCTGCGGCGTCCGCTGACCGATGACGGCTGGTTCGCCACCGGCGATCTCGGGCGCGTGGACGGAGACGGCTACCTGACGGTCATCGGCCGCCGCGACAACCGGTTCTTCTCCGGCGGCGAGACCATCCATCCGGAAGAGGTCGAGCGCGCCCTGACCGATCACGACGGGGTCGAGCAGGCGGTGGTGGTGCCGATCCCGGACGAGGAGTTCGGCCAGCGCTGCGTGGCTTTCGTGCAGCCGCACGGCGGGTGTCCTGACGGCCCGGCGCTGGCGGCGTGGCTCGGGCGGACCCTGCCTCGCTACAAGGTGCCGGATGCCTTCTACCAGTGGCCGGACACCGATCCGAATACATTCAAGATCGACCGGGCACGATTCCGCCGGTTGGCCGTGGACGGGCCGAAGGCGTCGCTGGGGCCAAGGACGCCAGCAGCACCGGGAGGAATTCCATGACAGCGAAGCGGGGAAGGGCAAAGGCCGCGGCGCGGCGGGACGGCAACGGTGAGTTGGTGTCGCTGCTCCGGCGCATGTGGGTGATCCGCGCCTTCGAGGAGAAGGTGTCCGCCCTCTACGCGGCCCGGGAGATCGTCGGCCTGCTCCACCTCGGCATCGGGCAGGAAGCCGTGGCGGTGGGCGTGTGCGGCCTGCTGGACGCCGATGACCTGGTCTACGGCGGGCACCGCTCCCACGGCCACGCCATCGCCAAGGGAGCGGACCTGAACCGGCTCATGGCCGAGTTGGCGGGGCGCGCCACCGGCTATTGCCGCGGCAAGGGCGGCTCCATGCACGTCGTGGCGGCCGAGACCGGCTTCGTCACCGCCAGCGGCGTGGTGGGCGGTACCGTTCCGCTGGCCCTGGGCGCGGCCTTCACCGCCCGGGAGAGGGGCGCAGGGCGGGTGGCGGTGGTGTTCTTCGGCGACGGCGCCGGCCAGACCGGTCCCTTTCACGAGTCCCTGAACATCGCCAGCCTGTGGGGGCTTCCGGTCATCTTCGTATGTGAGAACAACGGCTACGCCGAGTTCACGCCGCTGTCCGCCCACACCAAGGTGGAGCGGCTGGCCCGGCACGCCGAGACCTACGGCATCCCCAGCGCCACCGTGGACGGCAACGACATCCTGGAGGTTCGCGAGGCCATGGGCCGTGCCGTGGACAACGCTCGCGCCGGCAAGGGGCCGGCCTTCGTCGAATGCCTGACCTACCGCCTCCGGGGTCACTACGAGGGCGACCCCGGCAAGTACCGGGAACTCTCCCAGTTGGCCGACTGGAAGAGGAAGGACCCCATCGCGCGCTTCACGGGGGTGCTGAAACGGCGGCGGGCCGCGTCCACCAAGGATTTCGAGGAGGCGGAGGCCGACGCGCGCGCGCTGGTGGAAGCGGCGGCGGAGTTCGCCCTGGCGTCTCCCTGGCCGGAGCCCGAGGAGACCGGGACCCAGGTTTGTGCATGAGGTGGACATGGCGGAGCTGAGCTATCTGGAGGCCATCCGCTCGGGGCTGCTGGCCGAGATGCGGCAGGATTCCTCGGTCTACGTCTTCGGCGAGGACGTGGCGCTGGGCGGGCCTTTCGGGGTCACCCAGGGTATCGCCGAGGAACTGGGCGCCCACCGGGTGGTGAACACGCCCATCAGCGAAGGCACGGTCATGGGCGTCGCCATCGGCGCGGCGCTGTCGGGTCTGCGACCGGTGGTGGAGATCATGTTCATGGACTTCATCACCCTGGCCATGGACCAGCTCGTCAACCACGCCGCCAAGCTACACTACATGTCCGGCGGGCAACTGAAGGTGCCGTTGACCGTGCGGGTCCAGTGCGGCGTGCAGGGCAACATGGGCGCGCACCACTCCCAGAGCCTGGAGTCGTGGTTCCTCCACGTCCCCGGCCTCAAGGTCGTCATGCCGTCGAATCCGGCCGACGCCGAAAGCCTCATGCGGGACGCTGTCCGCGACGACAACCCGGTCCTGTTCATCGAGCACCGGGCACTGTATTTCTCGCGGGCGGAAGTGCCGGAAGGGGGCAGCGGCCTGCCCATGGATCGCGCGGCAGTGCTCCAGACGGGCGCGGACGTCACCGTCGCCGCCGTGTCGAAGATGGTGGGGCCGGCGCTGGAGGCGGCCGAAACGCTGGCCGGCGATGGGGTTTCCGTTGAGGTCATCGACCTCCGCAGCCTCGTGCCGCTGGACATCGACACCCTGGTGGAGTCGGTGAGGAAGACGTCGAGGCTTGTGGTGGTGCACGAAGCGGTGGAGCAGGGCGGGGTCGGAGCGGAAGTTGCCGCCCGCGTGCAAGAGCAGGCCCTTTACTTCCTCGACAGCCCGATCCTGCGGGTCGCCGCCCCCAACGCCCCGGTGCCATGCGCGACGCCGCTGGAGAGTTCCTTTGTTCCCGACAAGGAACGGATCGTGGAGACCGTGCGCCGGGCGCTGGCCGGCGGACCCTGATTGAGCTATTTCTCCTTTGAAAAAGGATAAATATATATGATTCTATCCTTTTCATAATAAGAAATATTTATTATATTCTCCTTTTCACAAGGAGAGTATGGTTTTGGAACCGACCCTGACAACCTTCCGGCAAGTGTTGGCCGAACAGCTCGCTGGATCTTTGCAAGCACCGCCTCCTTCCCACACTCCCCGCCGCGTCCATGGCCTTACGCGGTTTCCGGGCAAGGCGACCGCGGTGGTCGGTATGCGCCGGGCCGGCAAAACCACCTTTCTGCACCAGTTGCGCCATGAGTTCATCACAACCGGCGCGGCTTCTTCACGGGTCCCTTACGTATCCTTCGAGGACGAGCGGCTGACCGGTTTGGAGGGCCGCCATCTGGATCTGCTGCTTGACGAATACCAACGCCTTTCGACCGGGGAGGCAAGCGATTCGGCGGTCATGTGGTGTTTTGACGAGATCCAGTTGGTGCCGGGCTGGGAGCGCTTCGTGCGCCGGTTGCTCGATACGGAGGCCGTGGAGGTGTACGTGAGCGGTTCCTCGGCGACACTACTGTCGCGTGAGATCGCTACGGCGTTGCGTGGCCGGGCATGGCAGGTGCTCATGCACCCGTTCGGCTTCGACGAGGCGCTTCGCCATCAGGGGACGGAGCTTCCGGAGCGGACGGAGGTCCTGTCCCGCGAGCAACGCGTGCGTTTCGAGCGGGAATTCACGGCGTGGCTGGTTGCCGGCGGGTTTCCGGAAGCCCAGGGGCTGGACACCGCGCCGCGGCACCAACTGCTGCGCGACTACGTGGACGTGGCGGTGCTTCGCGATGTCATGGAACGTCACGGAGTCGGCAACGTCACCGGGCTCCGGTGGCTGGTGCGGCAATTGCTCGGCAACGCGGGCGGTCTGTTCAGTGTCGAGAAGCTCCACGGGGCGCTCAAATCCCACGGAATCGCCATCGCCAGAGATACGGTGCACCAACTCCTCGGCTACCTCGAAGACTGCTTTCTCGTGCGCGTGGTGTGGATGGAGTCGAGTTCCGAGCGGCAACGGATGGTGAATCCACGGAAGGCGTATCCGGTGGATCCGGGTTTGATCCCCGTGTTCGACCGTACCGGCCGCGCCAACATCGGACAGGCCCTGGAAACCGCGGTGCTCATCGAACTGGAGCGGCGGCGCAGCGAGGTTACCTATGTGCGCACCGTACAGGGATACGAAGTGGATTTTCTGACACGGGAGGCGGACGGAGGCCGGGAATTGATACAGGTTTGCGCCGATGCGTCGGAGCCATCCACCGCGGAACGCGAACTCCGCGCCCTGGTGGCGGCGGGGGAGCAGTTCCCCGACGCCCGCCTGCGCCTTTTGACTCTCGACCGTGACGGCATACCCGACCCGTTGCCGGACGGCGTGGTGGCGCAGCCTGCCTGGATCTGGATGCTTGGATACGGCGATCCCGAGTGACGGGCGCCGTTACCGGTGCAGCCACTTGGGCTTGCGTTTCTCCACGAACGCCTGGACGCCTTCCTCCACGTCCTCGGTTTCCAGCAACTCTTTCAGATAGATTTCTTCGGAACGCGCGAGGGCGGCGGCGAGCTGCTGGAGGCCGATCTCCCGCAGGCCCTTGAGGGTGATGCGCAGCACCGCGCGGCTCTTGTCCAGCAGTTCGTTCCGAAGGACCTCCAGCGCCTCGCCGAGTTGGTCCCGCGGCACTACCCGGTTCACGAGCCCGATGGACTCGGCTTCCCGCGCCGACAGGCGGCGGCCGGTGAGGATCATCTCGGCGGCCCGGTGGTAGCCGATCTGCGAGGAGAACCGGGCCAGGGCCACCGGCGGAAAGCAGCCCACGGTGACCTCGGGGGTGGCGAAGAGGCTCTCCTCGGAGGCCAGCACCAGGTCGCAGGAGGAGGCCAGCTCGCAGCCCCCGCCCAGGCAGACGCCGTCCACCACCGCGACGGTGGGCTGACGGAGGCTCATCAGCTTCCGGATGACCCCGTGCACCAGCTCGAGCATTTCTGGTACCTGCGCCCGGGTGTGGTCCTTCACATCCACGCCGGCGGAGAAGGCGCGTCCGCCCGCGCCGCGGATCTCCACGAGATCCACGCCGGCGTCCTGGTCCAGTTCGTCGAGAATCTGGCGCAGTTCCCGTAACAACGCGAGGTTGAGGACGTTGAGGGGTGGGCGGTCGATGATCACCGACGCGACTCCACCGGTTCTATCGAGGTGTATTTCCGCCATGGTTACATTCCTGTGCTTGTCCCCCGTGCCTCCCACCTGGACCCCGGGTCAAGCACGGGGTGACGATTTGGAGGCAGCTAGAACTGGAACACCAGCGACTTGATGGTGACCGGCACGGTCCCCGACGGTTCCAGCACCCTGCCCAGGTCGATGAAGTCGAAGTCCCGCAGGGTGATGCCGTCCAGGGCCAGCACCTGGCTCCGGAGGCCGAAGTCCTGCTTGAGGATGGTGCCCACCAGGCCGGCCATGTCGTGATCGAATACCAGGTAGATGGGCCGTTCGCGCGCCATGGTGCGCGGCAAACCCTCCATCAACCCGCGGCAGAACGCCGCGATGCGAAAGGCGGCGGGCGGTCCCTGCCACACGAAGACCAGCGCCACCTCGGCTTCGCCCTCGTTGAGATCGAAGGACCGGAAGTGACCCTGGATGGTCCGTGCCATGACGGCCGGGTCGATGTCGCCGTCCAGGTCCACCGGCGGACGCAACACCTGGAGGTTCTTGCGCGGCAGCAGGTCGTCGTCGGAGCGATAGATGGTGTTGCCGGACACCTGGACGGTGTGCTGCGCCGCCCCCATGACCGTGGCCCGGATGCACTCCCGTGCGCTTACCAGCGGCGCCGGCAACTCGCCTTCGTCGATGCGGCGCCGCAGCGCCCTGCCCAGCGGCGCCCCCATGTCGCCGTGGGACTCCCGCTCGTGGCCGTAGATGTACTCGCTGACGCCGCCGGAGAAGACCACCGCGTCGCAGTCACGGGATCCGTTCAGGGGCGGCGTCACCCATAGCGGCTCCAGCTCGGGACCGGCGGCGCCGCCCCGGGCCAGGGTCAGCACCGTCTCCGCCATGTGGTCGGCCAGCCGCTCGATATCGCCGGGGCTCGTCCGGTCCCCCACGTTCCAGTCCAGTCCCGCGTGGCCGGCGAGGGTCTTGCCGCCGGGCTCCAGCACCGTGATGGTGCCGTCGCCGTCGGTGGCCAGCAACCGTCCGCCCACGTGAAAGGCGGCGGTGCCGACCACCCGTCCCGCTTCGGCCATGGCGAGCTTGGTGGTGCCGCCGCCGATGTCGATGTTGAGCACGCGGCAGCGCTCGTTTGCCGACCAAGCCACGGCGCCGGAGCCGTGGGCCGCCAGCAGCGCCTCGAAGTTGTGGCCGGCGGTGGCGCAGACGAAGTCGCCGCGCTGATCGGCAAAGAGGTCCGCGATGGCGCGGGCATTGTTCCGCCGGATCGCTTCGCCGGTGAGAATGATCGCGCCGGTGTTCACGTCGTCCGGCGTGAGCCCCGCCTCCTGGTACGCGTCGTCCACGAGCCGGCCCAGAGCGCCGTCGTCGATGCGTTCGCGGTTGGCGGTGTAGGGGGTGAAGCGGATAGGGGAGAGGTAGAGCGTCTTCCTCTCCGTGACCACGAAGCGGCTGGACAGCTCCCGTCCCAAGCGCCGCAGCACCAGGCGCGAGAAGAGGATCTGGGACGTGGCCGTGCCCACGTCGATGCCGACGCTGGTGAGCGTGATGGTGTCGAGCTTCCAGAGAGGGTGGTCTTCCTCTTCCGCCGGCGCCCCTCCGTCGTGGTCGTGATCCTCTCCGATGTCGTGCATGGCCTGGTCGCGCCCGGATCAGTCGATGAAGCTGCCTTCGGCGTCGGGGAGGTTGCCCTGCTCGCCCGGCAGGTTGCCGTGCTCGTCCGGGAACAGGACCTTGACGGCCTCGGCGCCGGCCTCGCCGGTGCACCACGGCACCATGTTCTTCATCCGGCAGGTGATGCCGCGCCTGGCCAGCTCTGCCTCGAAGATCTGATGGATCTCCGGATCCTCATCCTCGTACTCCACCTGGTAGCCGCCCTTCTTGCCGCTGACCTCGCCGGTGCGGAGCACGGTGGATTCCTGCGCCTGCCAGCGGTTGACCGCGTACTTGCGCGACAGTCCCTGGTTCATCACCAGGTAGGTGGCGGGCGTCTCACCCACGTTGAAGTGCTGGTGCAGCCACAGGCCCTGCCCGGCGCCGGAGAGGTAGAGGCTCCCTTCCTTCCAGTCGCAGCGAATGCGCTCCTCGTTGCCGCGCTGGGCGAGCACGTAGCCCTCGCCTTCGATGATGTACAGATGCGCTCCGGGGCCGTGGCGGTGGGATTTCTTGTAGTAGCCGGACTCGAAGCGGGACACGTGGGACTCCATCAGCCCGGAGCCCATGACCATGAACGCGTTGGTGCCGCCGCCGCCCCGGCTCTTCCACTCGTAGAGGGGCAGCTTGCGGATGTCCGGGATGAAGTTGGTTTCCCATACCCGCCCGCGGTACAGCTTGGCCTCGGCGTTGAAGTAGTCGGGCTCGCCCTGGTAGCGGTCGTCGAAGTCGTAGTTGTTGTCGAAGATGAAGTGCTCGCTGTTCCACTGCCGGAAGAGTTGCGGCAGGTCGGTGACGGAGAACCATCGGGCCGGCTGCGACAGGCTGGCATTGAAGAACTGGTGCCAGGC
This sequence comes from uncultured Binatia bacterium (SeqCode), assembly GCA_965215605.1. GTDB lineage: Bacteria > Desulfobacterota > Binatia > UBA9968 > JAJDTQ01 > JAJDTQ01. The sequence continues at coordinate 2,067,845 of OZ244070.1, forward strand.
GTTGGTGGGGGGCACGAAGTAGCTGCCGGGCCCCCACTCGAAGGTCTGTTTCTCCCCGCCCTCGCGCCACACCGAGCAGGAGCCGTGGCCTGAAACCACGTAGATGGCCTCGGTGTACATGTGCCGCAACGGCGCGGTGTAGCCTCCGGGCGGCAGCTCGACGATGTGCTCGTCGCCGCCGTTGTCGCCGTCGAGGTAACACAGCGCGCCCTTGACGCCGTCCCCCTTGCGCGGCCACGGGCCCACTTCCACGGCCTTCATGTCCTCGATGAAGACCCCGCCCACGAGCGGGGCGCCCTCGCGGTTACGCCACTCGGAATAGGAATCGACGCGGGTCAGCGCGGGTTGTTTTTCCGGGTCCAGGGGTTGGGTGGGTATGGTCACGATGTCGCCTCTTTCTGTGATTTTGGGGAAGGGTAGGCGATTAAATGGAGTCCTGTCAATCCAGCAGCATGCTCCGGCGCTCGCGATCCTCCGGGAAGGGCGCGAAGGAGGCGGCGGCAAGGAAAACGGTTGCAGGACAATTACAAATGCCTGGTTATAGTCGTTGTAAATGCCAGGTCATCTACGTTATAAATAATCGGTCAGATCCGTTTCAGATGCCCGGTCAGTATTGCCGAAGCCAAGTGGGACGAGAACGAAATGTACATGCCGCGGATCGCAGACAAGGAGCTTGCCGATCGCCTGGGGGCCGCCGGGGCCGTGCTGATTGAGGGTCCGAGAGCCTGCGGCAAGACTGAAACAGCCCGTCAGCAGGCCGCCAGCGAAGTGCAACTCGACGTCGACGAGAACGCTCGCCACGCCATGGCCATCGATCCCGCACTGGTGCTGGAAGGAGACAGCCCGCGGTTGATCGACGAGTGGCAGATCGAGCCTGCCATCTGGAACCATGTCCGGCGCGCCGTGGATCGGAGGCGCAGCCCCGGACAGTTCATACTGACCGGCTCGGCAGTGCCCGCCGATGACATCACCCGCCACACCGGCGCGGGCCGAATATCCCGCATCAGGCTGCGCACCATGAGCTCCTTCGAAGCGGGATTTTCCACTGGCCAGGCGGCTCTTTCAGACCTGATGCGCGGCCGGTTCGAGGGTTGCTCGCGCCAGGGCACCACGCTGGCGGAACTCGTCGCGCACCTGAGCCGGGGCGGTTGGCCGGGCGACCTGAAACTGGCGGACCCGGCGTGCATGACAGCCCGCATCGACTATCTGGAGGAAATCCGTCGAGTCGACATTGTCCGGGTTGACGGCGTTTCCCGGAATCCGGACCATGTCGCCCGCGTGCTGCAATCGCTCGCGCGAAACGTGGGAACGCCGGTCAGCGGGCGCACCATCGCCGCGGACGCCGGCGGGGGCGACGGCCCGTTGGACGAGGACACCGTGCGCGGTTACCTCGCTGCTCTGCGGCGGTTGATGGTGTACGAAGAGCAGCCGGCGTGGTCGCCGCGGCTTCGCTCCAGGTCCACGCTGCGGCGTTGGCCGAAACGGCACTTTGTCGACCCCTCGCTGGCGGTGGCGGCCCTTGGTGCAACGCCGCCACGGTTGTTGGCGGACCTCAACTTCCTGGGTCTGTTGTTCGAATCCATGGTGTATCGGGACCTTTCCATTTATTCTCGTGTGTGCGACGCGAACGTCTATCACTACCGCGACAACACCGACCTCGAAGTCGACACCGTGGTGCAGAACCGTCAAGGAGACTGGTGCGCCTTCGAGGTGAAGCTCGGCGCCGGACAGGTGGACGCCGCGGCGGCGTCTCTGTTGAAGTTCCGGGAACGGGTGGACTCGGCCGCGGTCGGCGAACCTCAAATGCTTGGCGTTATCGTGAGTTCCGGTTATGGCTATGTCCGTAACGACGGCATCGCCGTCATCCCCATTGCCGCGCTGGGCCCATGATCCGGCCAGCCGACCACGGAGAGGAGCAATCCATGCCCGGCCCCCTGAACGACATCCGCGTGGTGGATTTCACCCACGCCCTGAACGGTCCCTTCTGCACCATGCTGCTGGGGCATCTGGGAGCCGAGGTCATCAAGATCGAGCCGCCCCAGGGCGACAACTTCCGGCGCTCCTGGACGGCGCCGGACGCGGGCAAGGACGGCTACGAGTTCCTGTGGATCAACGTCAACAAGAAGAGCGTGGTGCTGAACCTCAAGAGCGCGCGCGGCGTCGAGCTGGCGCAGGAGATCATCGCCCGCGCGGACGTGCTGGTGGAGAACTACCAGAAGGGCACCATGGAGCGGTTCGGGCTCGACTACGACTCCCTTAAGGAGGCGAACCCGCGCCTGATCTACGCCTGCTCCCGCGGATACGGCGAGTGGGGTCCCTACGCCGACTACGGCAACACCGCCGCCACCAACAATAGCATGACCGGCTGGACCCACACCGCCTGGGAGTACGCCGGCGCGAAAGGCACCAAGTCGCTGGGCATCGGCGACGAGGCCGCCGGCGTCAGCATGACCGTGGGCATCCTGGCGGCGCTCCACGCCCGTGAGCGCACCGGCGAGGGCCAGCGCATCGTGGTGTCCATGCAGGAGGCGGTGCTGGGCTTCATGGTCAGCTCCATGCACGAGCACTTCACCGGCCAAATGGTGGGCAACACGCCCATGGAGGTTGCCGACGGCTACTTCACGTTGCGGATACCTCACATGGACGACGGCGGCTGGAGCCGGCTGGCGGAGAGGATGGGGCGGCCCGAGCTGGCGAAGGACCCGCGCTTCGCGATTGCCGCCGCCCGGCGCGAGCACAAGGACGAGTTGGACCGGCTCGTCCGGAACTGGGCGAAAACGCGCACCCGGCAGGAGCTGTGGGACGCCGTCCGCGACCTCGGCTACTTCGGCGCGCCCGTCCTGTCCAAGGCCGAGGTCCGGGACGACCCCCACATCAAGGCGCGCAACGCCTTCATCGAGCGCGACCATCCCACCGCCGGCCCCACCACCTTGCTGGCGCCGTGGATCCACATGTCCCAAACGCCGGCCTCCATCCGCGCCGACGCCCCGGCCATTGGCCAGCATACCGACGAGGTGCTGGGAGGGCTGTTGAACCTAACGGAGGCGGATTTGGCGGATCTGCGCAACACCGCGGTCATCCGTTAAGGCACAGGTAGGGGCGACCGGCGGTGGCCCTTGTTGGGCATCCACGGCAGCCGCCACCAACGGCACGGTCTCGGGATCAGTCTTCGGGCGTTTTGTCCGGGAACTCGCACAGGTCGGCGATGACGCAGCGCGGGCACTCGGGCTTGCGCGCCTTGCAGACGTAGCGGCCGTGGAGGATGAGCCAGTGGTGGGCGTCCTTGCGGAATTCCGGCGGCGTCAGGCGGGTGAGGCGGGTCTCCACCTCCAGCGGAGTCTTTCCCTTTGCCATGCGCGTGCGGTTGGCGACGCGGAAGATGTGGGTGTCCACGGCGATGGCGGGCTCGCCAAAGGCGGTGTTGAGGATGACGTTGGCGGTCTTCCGGCCCACGCCGGGGAGCTTCTCCAGGGCCTCACGGGTGCGCGGCACCTGGCCGGCGTGCTCGTCAATGAGGATTCGGCAGGTCTTGATGATGTTCTCGGCCTTGCTGTTGAACAGCCCGATGGTGCGGATGTAGCGCTTGAGGCGGGTGGTGCCCAGCTTGAGGATCTTCTCGGGGGTATTGGCCACCGGGTACAACTTGGCCGTGGCCTTGTTCACGCTCACGTCGGTGGCCTGGGCCGACAGCACCACGGCGACCAGCAACTCGAAGGGATCGACCCAGTCCAGCTCGGTGGAGGGACTGGGGTTGTTTTCCTGGAGTCGCTCGTAAATGGCGGTACGCTTCTGCCTGTTCATGTCAGGGTATGTATTTCTCGTCCTGCAGGAAGAGCTCGCTGGGAATCTCGGTGCCCAACCCCTTTTCCTTGCATTGACTATAGATGAGGTGGCTTACGGCGGTAAACTGCACGCCGTCTCCACGCAGGACGAGCCCCGTGATCTGGCTGTCGGTCGTGCGGCCGGGGTGGTTTCCGGCGATGACGTCGCCCAGGAGCGGCAGCTTGTCCCACTCGATTTGCGTCGGCCGCGTGTACTGGTCCTTCCCGTGCTCGGGGATGGCTTCGGCGCCGCCGATGGCATACCGCATCCAACGCCGGCCGTGGCGGTTCATGGTCAGCACGTCGCAGCGTTCCCAGCCGGCGATCTCCAGTTCCACGTCCGAGACGTTGCTGACGAACTGACCCGGCTCCAGCCAGTCGGCCATCACCACCGGGTCCTTGGAGTTGGTGGCCATGTAGACGATGTCCGCTCCCCGGACCGCCGCGCGCGCGGAAGGAACCGGAACGATCTTGATTCCGGCCTCCTTTGACATCTGCTCCGCGAAGGTCTCCTTCTTGCCGGGAGTCGGGCTGTACACCTTGATCTTGTCCAGGTTGCCGAGGGCTGCGAAACAATGAACGGCGCCCTGGGCCTGCCAGCCCGTTCCGACGAGGCCCACCGTGCGCGAATCCTTGCGTGCCAGGTATTTCGCGCCCACCGCTCCGGTGCCCGCCACCCGGAACTTCTGAAGATAGCCGTCATGGATGATGGCCAGCAGTTCGCCGGTGCGGGAGCTGTAGAGGTAGATAAGGCCGCAGAACCTTCCGTCCCTGCGGCCCGGCACGCGCCGCTGAAGCGTTCTGCCGTCCTGTTCGAAATAGGTGATGATATCGGAGTCGATGCGGTCCGTTGTCGCGTCCAGCTTGGCGATCGCGCCGCTCAGCGAGGTGAACGAGTGGTGTGTCGGGTTGCCTCCGCCTTCGGGAAACCTGGGGTAATCACGGTAGTCGTCGGGATCCCTCGGTGTAAACACCCTGTAGGGGGGCGCGTTGATGGCGCCGCCGGTCGCCAGCTCCCGCGCCGCCAGCTCCAAAGCCTCGTTGACCGCCGACGGGTCGAGGACCTTCTCCACGGTCGGATTGTCGATGATAAGTGTCATGTCGCCTCCCAGACGTTGTGGCACCCCGCGTCAGTCGCTACGGCCGACCCCGCGGGTCCAGGGTCCGATCAACAGGGTCGTGGTGATTCCGGCGGCGCCTACCAGCACCAGAAGCAGCCACGGCACGTAGGCGTGGCTGTGGAAGTGGTCGACGAGGGCGCCGGCCATGTACGGACCGACGACGCCTCCCCACATGTAGAAGAAGCTCATGCTGCCGCGGATGGTGCCGAAGCGGCGCCGCCCGAAATAGTCTCCCACCGCAGCCCATATGACCGGTATCGATGAATCCAGCACGCTGAACAGCGTGGCGAACAGCAGCAACCCCCAGAGCGTGGTGCTCCACATCAGGACGAGGACCGCGATGAAGGAAAGCACCATGCACCAGGCCACCAGGCGTACCTTGTTGGTCTGATCGGCAATCCATCCCATGATGAAGTGGGCCACGATGTTCATGCCGTTGAACCACGACAGCGGGAGCGCCGCGGCCAGAGGCGTCAGGCCCTTCCACTCCATCAGGGGTATGAAATGCACGATGACGGTGGTGTAGGCCGCGGTCCGGGTGGTCATCCACAGGACGAAGAGCCAGAAGACCGGGGTGCGCATGGCGCGGCCGGTTTCGTAGTCGGAGTCGCCATGGGCCTCCGTCCCGTCATTCTCCGACCCGTCCTCTCCCTCCCCGGGCGGCGGGGTGGAAGACGACGCCGTCTCCGAGGATATTTGCAGGCCCATGCTTTCCGGCGACCGGCGGATCCTCAGGGCCAGGGGCGCGGCCACGAACAGGAACACGCATCCCGCGGTGAACGCGGCCGTTCGCCAGCCCCAGAAGTGGACGGCCACCGCCAGCAGGACCGTGACGACGGTGCCGCCCACGGGCATGGCGGCGCTCAGACAGGTCAGCGCCCGCGCGCGGTAACGGCTGAACCAGTTGACGGCGAGCACCGCCGGAGCATGCACGAAGCCGGCCGTGAAGGTCAGGGAGATGACCCCGACGTAGATGATGAGGAAGCTCGCGTAGCTGTCGACGGTGGAGAAGAGAACGTAGCCGGCGCCGCACAACAGCGCCGCGGTCAGGATCACGGGCTTGGGGCCGAAGCGGTCGATGAGGTAGCCCGCCAGCGGGCCCTCGATGGCGCCCTCGGCCCGGGCCAGGGAGAAGGCCAGCGAAGTGGCCGCGTGGCTGATGCCCAACTCTTTCTGGATGGGAAGGAAGTAGACCGTGAAGCCGAAGCTGTGGAGTCCGCCGCCGATGGTGCGGATGAGGGCCGTCAGCCCGATCATCCGCCAGCCGTAGTAGAGGTCCGACAGCCGGCGGCGAAGACCCTTGATCGACTGCAAGCGGATTCACCCGCCGGGCGGCCGGTCCCTCGACGTTCGATTCGTTGTCGAGTCCGACAGGCCGCCCGTTCGGAGTTGATTTAATTCCCGGCTTCCCGCAGCGCCCGCAGCACGTTCTCGGGGCTCAGGGGGAGCCTGCGGACGCGCACGCCGGTGGCGTTGTAGATGGCGTTGGCGATGCAGGCCATGGGCGGCACGGAGCCGATCTCTCCCGCGCCCTTGGTGCCGTAGGGTCCGGCGCCGGGGTAGCCCGGCACGGTGACGGCCTCGATGCGCGGCAGCATGTTGATGGTCGGCATCAGGTAGTCGACGAAGGTCGGGTTCAGCGTCCGCCCGTCGCCGTCGTGCACCACCTGCTCGCACAGCGCTTGGCCCAGGCTCATGGCCGCGGCGCCTTCGATCTGGCCTTCTACCGCCTTGGGATGCACCACGAAGCCCACGTCATGCACGGCCACGTACTTCAAGATCTTCACGTTGCCGGTGTCGGCGTCCACCTCCACCAAGGCGGCGTGGGTGGTGAAGGGCTGAGAACTGCCGCGCTCCCGCTCGTCGGCCTGGGAGGCCTTGGAGTCGAAGTAGCCGCGGCCGATGACGTCGCCGATCTCGTTGTGTCCCGCGTTGCAGACCGACGCCAGCGACACCGACCGTGACGGCGCGCCCTTGACCTGGACCTGCCGGTCGACGATTTCCAGGTCCTCCGGGCTGGCCTCCAACTGTCCCGCGGCCATGCGCAGGATCTGTTCGCGGGCGTCCTCGGCCGCCAGCTTGACGGCGTTGCCGGAAACCAGCATCGAGCGGCTGCCCACGGTGCCCGCGTCCCAGGGACTGGCGTCCGTGTCCACGTTGAGCACGGTGACGTCGTCGGTGGAAATGCCCAGCACCTCGGCCACGATCATGGGGATGCCGAAGGGGGCGGCGGTGCCATAGTCCACCTTGCCGATGTGCACCGTGGCGGAGCCGTCCTCGTTCATCTTGACCACCGCGCCGCCGCCGGGTCCCGCGCCCTCGATCCACGCCCCGGTGGCGAACCCGATGCCCTGGTTCTTTCCGAGCTTGACCTTGCCCCAGCCGATCTTCTCCTTGGCGAGGTTCAGGGTCTCGGCCAGCGAGCTGTCCCGCAGCTTGGGGACGCCGACGATGCCGTCGCCCTTCTCGGGCACGTTCTTCAGGCGGAACTCGATGGGGTCCATGCCCAGCTCGGCGGCGAGGGAGTCCATGTGGGATTCCATGGCGAAGGTGGCCTGGGGGCCGCCGGGGCCGCGCACCGGACCGCATACCTGCTTGTTGGTGTAGACGGTGAAGCCGTCCATGTGGATGTTGGGCAGGCGGTACCAGCCGCCCACCATCTGGGTGCAGCGGCCGCCGGCCTGGTTGCCGAAGCCCGAGTAGCCGCCGGCGTCGTACACCACCTTGCCCTGGCGCGCCACCAGGGTGCCGTCCTTCCTGGCGCCGGTCTTGATCCAGATCTTGCAGCCGGAGCGGATGGTGGTGGAGATGGTCTCTTCCGCCTTGTCCATGACGATCATCACCGGCTGCCCCGCGGTCAGCGCCAGCAGCGCGCAGATGGGCTCCAGGCCCGCGCTGGAGGTGACCCCGCTGCCCTTGCCGCCGAAGCCGCCGCCGATGCCGGTGGAGATGACCCGCACCTGGTTCAGGGGCAGTCCCACGAGGTTGGCGACTTCCGTGCGCACCGGGAAGGGCGCCTGGGCGTTGGCCCACACCGTGAGGCGGCCGTCCTCCTCGGGCCGGGCCGCGGCGATGCGCGGCTCCAGGTACTGGGGATGGATCATCCTGGTTTCGTAGACCTCGTCCACCACCACGTCGGCTTCCGCCATGGCGGCCTCGGCGTCGCCGATGTTCACCGCCGCGTAGCCGCAGACGTTCTTGACCTGCACGCCTTCCGGCAGGTTCTTGGGCAGCGGCATGTCCTCGTGGATGGTCGGCGCCGACTCCTTCATGGTCTCTTCCGGGTCCACCACCACCGGCAGCGGCTCGTAGGTGACCTTGATCTTCCCGAGCGCTTTCTTGACCAGCGCCTGGCTGTCCGCCGCCACCGCCGCCACCGGGTCGCCCATGTAGCGGACCTTGTCCTTGGCGAGGATGTAGCGGTCGATGTAGGAGCGGCCGTAGCGCACGTCCGGCGCATCCGCGGCCGTCACCACCGCGCGCACGCCGGGGATGGCCTTGGCCTCGCTGGTGTCGATGCCGACGATTTTCGCGTGGGCATGCTCGCTCCGGAGCACGCCGCCGCTGAGGGCGTCGGGCAGGTTCAGGTCGATGCCGTAAACGCCCTTGCCGACCACCCGCTCGACCCCGCCCTTGCGGGGCATGTCGGTTCCCAGGACGGTGTATTCAGCCTTTGCCATGGGTCTTGACTCCTTCCCACCCGTTTACGACATCCGCTTGGCGGCCAGTTCGACGGCGTCGAAGATCTTCGTGTAGCCCGTGCACCTGCAGATGTTTCCGGAGATGGCCTCCTCGACATCCTCGGCCGTGGGGCTCTTGGTGCGGTCCAGCAAGGCCTTGAGGGAGACGATGAAGCCCGGTGTGCAGTAGCCGCACTGCACCGCGCCGGTGTCGATGAAGGCCTGTTGCACCGGGTGCAGCTCGGCGCCGTCGGCGATGCCCTCCACCGTGACCAGGTCGGCCCCGGCCGCGTCCGCTCCCAGGACGACGCAGGAGTTCACCGGCTTGCCGTCCATGATGATGGTGCAGGCGCCGCACTCGCCCGTGTTGCAGCAGAGCTTGACGCCCTTGTAGCCCAGCGTGTCGCGCAGGAAGTCCACCAGCGCGGTGGACGGCTCCAGCTCGGCCGTGTGAGTTTTGCCGTTTACCGTGAGTGTGATCTCCAGGCCCATCACGCCACCTCCTTACCGGTTAACGCTTGCCAGCACTGTTCCAGCCCCCGGCGCGTCAGCGCGTCCACGATCCAGCCGCGGTACTCGCCGCTGCTGCGCTGGTCGGTGATGGGGCTCGACTCGGATGCCGAGCTTGCGCCGGCCTCCTTCAAGAGGGCCGCGTCAAGCGCCTTGCCCGAAACCAGCGCCTCGGTCTTCGGCGCGCGGACGGGCGTGGGCGCCACCGCCCCCAGGCCGATGCGGACATCGTCCAGGGCGGTCTTGTCTCCGTTGGTCCTCGCCATCACGGCGACTCCCACCATGGCGATGTCCATGGGGCCGCGCACCGCGTGCTTGAGGTACACGGCGTGGCTCCCGGCCGCGGGAAAGGGCACCGAGATGCCCGTGAGCAGGCCCTTGGAGCCGAGGCTGGTCTTGCCCGGCCCGCGGAAGAACGCGCTAAAGGGCTCGGTGCGGACGCCGTCGGAGAAGGTCACCTCGGCCGCGGCCTCCAGCACCAGCAGCGGCGTCAGGGTCTCGCCCGAAGGAGAGGCCCGGCAGATGTTGCCGCCGATGGTGGCGGTGTTCCGGATCTGCAGCGAGGCGAACTGGTGCGCCGCCTGCCACAGCAGCGGCAGCCGCTCGCGCACGAGGTCGCTCTCCTCGAGCTCGTGGATGGTGGCCAGCGGGCCGATGTGGACGCCGCCGTTGCTCTCGCGGATAGCGTTCAGGTCCGGGATGCGCTTGATGTTCACGAGGCAACCCGGCTCGTCGCTGTACTTGATGTCCACCATCACGTCGGTGCCGCCGGCGATGACCTCGGCCTGATCACCGTGCTGGTCCAGCAGCGCGAGCGCCTCGTCGACGGTCTTGGGTTCGAAGTAGTCCATGGATTCCTGCTCCCGGCTGTAGTCTTGATATGTCCTTCGCCCGTGTGTCTGTGGGTTCTCTTAGCCCAGTCGCAGGGCAGATGGCAAGAAGGGCAGGGAGGGTTCCAGTTGTCCGGTCGCGGTGTTATTGTCGTGGCGGGCGCCGGCGCCGCCGAGGCGCACCCTTACTTGACATCCACTCCGGAGGAACGGCCATGGCGAAGGAAAGCACGGAGTACCGGGAGCACTGGGGGAGGGAGGGCTTCGCCGGGACCGGGGTGAACGTCACCCGCACGCACCACAGTCCGGACTTCATCTCGGTCACGGGCCCGCATGTGCCGCACCGGCTGAACGTCGGCGCCGTGGCGTTGCCAGAGCGCGACGATGCGGAGGCGCTGCCCGTCGCTTTCCACGCGGGCCGCACGGGTGTCCAGCTCAGCGTGTCCGGACGCGCCCATCCCATGCCCTTCGTGGTGTCCAACGTCGAGGCCGACGAGGTGCACTTCGTGCAGGAGGGAGAGCTGGAGTTCCGCACGGCCTACGGCACGCTCACCGGAGAACCCGGCGACTTCGTGGTCATTCCGCGCGGGATCCCGTACCGTGTCCGGCCCGAAACGGATTCGAGCCTTTCGGTCATCGTCGAGACCCCGGGAGCGCTCCGCTTCGATCCGTCGCCGACCTTCGGCTCCGGGCTCCGGTGCGCGGTGATCGGCGAAGACGAAGCCCAGGACGTGGAGACCGTGCTGCTGCTCAAGTCCTTCGACGGCGTCACCCGGTACGTCAAGCCGACGAACCCGCTGGCCACCCAGGCCCTTGTGGACGGTCCCAGCCCGGTATGGAAGCTGAATCTCAGGGACGTCCCCACCGATGAGAACGGTCCTCCGGTCCAGTTCATTGCGTCGCCCGGCCGGGACGAGCTGTTCTACAACCTGAGCGCCCGCCACCGCCGTCGCCCGCCCATCCACAACAACGTGGACTACGACGAGCTGATCTATTACTTCGAGGGTCCCGGCGCCTGGGGCGGCGTGAACGAGCCCGGCATGCTGACCTGCGTGCCCAAGGGCGTGATCCACCACGGCCCCTCCGAGGACGTGCCCGAGGGCTACTACGCGTGGATGCTGGAGTCGCGCTGCACCCTGCGCCTGACCGACGCCGGCGCGGCCGCCGCGGAGCTCATGGAGACCGACCTCTACGGCCCCCACGCCACCAGCCGGGACGGCGCCGCCAACGGCCGGTAGGTTCGGGAGACCGGGCTCTTGCGATGGCGTTTCCGCCGGCCCGCGAAGCGCGGCCGCACCCTGGCCGCGCTGGACGTTCGTGACTTCCGGCTGCTCTACATCGCTCTTTTCGGAACCTCGGTCAGCTATCAGCTCCAGCGCACCATCGAGCTCTGGCTGGTCTACGATCTCACCGGTTCCCCCCTGTTGACCGGTTTCACCGGCTTGGTCCGCGGTTTGGCTACGCTGGTATTCCAACTCGCGGGAGGAGTCGTGGCCGACCGTATCGACCGGCGGCGGTTCGTGATCCTGGTCCAGGGGGTGAATGCCCTGATCACCCTGTCCCTGGGGACGCTGGCTCTCACCGGCCTCATCGCGGTGTGGCACATCTACCTGGCGGCGTTCGTTAACGCGACCCTGACCACCGCGGCGGGACCGGCACGGACCGCCATGGTCCCGGGCCTCGTGCCGCGGGAGCTGCTGGTCAACGCCTTCGCGCAGATCGCGTCCGTCCGCAAACTGTCGCAGCTCGTGGGCCCCGCGGCGGGCGGCGTCCTGATCGGCGTCGCGGGCTCCGGCTGGACCTACGCGGTGGCCTGCCTGATCTATGTCGTGTCCGTCCCGATCATGGTGTGCATGCGCTACGAGTCCGGGCCGCTGGACCGGGAGCAGTCGCCGGTGAAGAGCCTGCTCGAAGGGGTCGCCTTCATCCGGCGCAACTCGCTGATCGTGGTCCTGCTGGTGACCGAGTTCGCGGCGGTCTTCTTCGGCAGCTACCGGGCGCTGCTGCCGATCTTCGCCGTGGCCATGGGCCTCGGCCCCGAAGGCTTGGGCATCCTCCTGGCCGCGCCGGCGCTGGGCGCGCTCCCCGGAGTGGCCGCGGTCATGTGGCTGGGGAACATCTCGTACAAGGGCCTGTTCATCTCGTTCAGCGTCATGGCCTACGCCGGTTGCCTTTTCGGGCTGGCGTTCTCCACGTGGTTTCTCGGGTCGGTGGCGATCCTGTTCCTGGTGGGCGTCTTCGATGCGCTGCAAGCCGTGGTGCGCCAGGTCGTGATCCAGGCCCGCACCCCGGACAACCTGAGAGGACGCGCCGCGAGCTTCCAGCGCATACTGGGCGTGGGCGCCCCCTCCCTGGGCGAGGCCCACTCGGGCGCTGTTGCCGCGCTGATCGGCGCCCCCTGGACGCTGGTGGTGACCGCGGTAGTATGCATCGGGATCACCGCGGGGCTGGTGGTGAAGCGGCCGGATTTGCGGGACCGGGACCTGTGATCGTGCGTGGGGAGAGGCTTGCGAAATGCTTGGTATCAGACTAAGTTTAAGAGACTAAGCTAGTTAGATGGAGCGGCTATGCGAACTGTAAACATGCACGAAGCCAAGACACATTTGTCCAGTCTCGTCGAGGCTGCCGCAAATGGAGAGCCCTTCATCATCGCGCGTGCGGGGAAGCCGGTGGTGAAGGTCGTTGCCGTGGAAGCGCCGGAATCGGCAAAGATGCGCCGAATCGGGTTTCTGGACGGCAAAATCTCGGTGCCCGAGGACTTCGATCGCATGGGCTCCGCTGAAATCGAGGCGTTGTTCGAGGGCGAGGAGTGAATCTCCTTCTGGACACCCATGTGCTCCTTTGGGCAGCAGGATCTTCTGAGCGGTTGCCGGAGGAGGGGCGGAGTTTGCTCGAAGAGCAAGAGACGCAGCCGGTCTTCAGCGCGGCGTCCATCTGGGAAATCGCCATCAAGAGCGGGATCGGGCGCTCGGACTTCCGCGTCAATCCTCATCTACTGCGGCGAGGATTGCTGGAGAACGGCTACACGGAACTGCCCGTGACGGGTGCCCACGCGGTAGCGGTGGTATTGCTGCCGCCTCTACACAAGGACCCGTTCGACCGCATACTGATCGCCCAAGCCCAGGTCGAAGGGATCACGCTGTTGACGGCAGACAAGATGGTAGGACGATACCCGGGGCCGATCCGGGTGCTGGTAACGTCAAAAGGCTTGTGTCAGGGAGAAGAGTGATGGGACTCCCTGGGACCTGTTTTCGTGAGTTAAGACGGCGAACTGGATACGGTCCATGGAGGTATGATTCTGGAAGACGCCGATGGGACGATGGGGTTCCTTTCACAGGGCGACCGCCGGTCGCCCCTACATGTCATCGCGCGTCGCCGACCTCAAAGATCCCTGTGTAACTTGTCCCAGGAATTTCCGGGACACGACACTAACTAAGTTTCAAAGGGAATATAACCTTGTAATCGTGGATCTGCATGCCATAATTACGAGGATGATTGAGCGACGAGTACTCCAAACCGTCTTGAGACGGCTGGAGCAGTTCCCGGCCGTGGCATTGCTGGGTCCTCGCCAAGTCGGCAAGACCACATTGGCCGAAGCCGTGGGCGCTGAACGGGAAAGCGTTTACCTCGATCTGGAGACGCAGTCGGGCCGCGAAAGACTGTCCGATCCGTCGGATTATCTCTCTGCACATGAAGACAGGCTGGTGATCCTGGACGAAGTGCAGGCAATGCCGGAGTTGTTCCAGGAACTCCGGAGCCTGATAGACCGGGGACGTCGCCGCGGCAGGCGAACCAACCGCTTTCTCATACTCGGGTCGGCGTCAATGGATCTTCTGAGGCAGTCGAGCGAGAGCCTTGCCGGACGTCTTGCGTACGTCGAACTGGAACCCATGGACGTGTTGGAGGTCCTGCGCGACGACAGGGAGAATCTTTGGCTGCGCGGGGGGTTCCCGGACAGCTTTCTGGCAGGGGACGATGCCGCCAGCGCACTCTGGAGGGACAGCTTCATCAAGACCTACCTGGAGCGGGACATTCCGCAACTCGGCCCGCGAATTCCTGCCGAGACGCTACGGCGCTTCTGGACCATGCTGGCGCACACTCAAGGCCAACTCCTGAATGCGGCGCAACTGGCCCGCGCCCTTGCCGTCGACGGAAAGACTATCGCCCGCTACCTGGACCTCATGGTCGACCTGTTGCTGGTCCGTCGACTGCAGCCCTACCACGCCAACGTGCGCAAGCGCCTCGTCAGGTCACCGAAGGTCTACGTGCGCGACAGCGGTCTGGTCCACACCCTCCTCGGCCTCGATGACCGTGAGGCCGTGCTCGGCCATCCCGTGGCCGGCGGAAGCTGGGAGGGATTCGTCTTGGAGAACATCCTGCGGGCCGCTCCCGAACGAACCCTCGCCAGTTTCTACCGCAGCGCCGCGGGCGCCGAGATCGACCTGCTGCTGGAAATGCCCAACCAGGAACTCTGGGCCATCGAAATCAAGCGCGGTCTCGCCCTGAAGCTCGAACGAGGTTTCCACCACGCACGGCAGGACCTGAAGCCGGATCGCTGCTTCGTGGTGTATTCGGGGGATGAGAGATACCCTCGGGGGGAGGGTGTGGAGGTTGTCGGACTGGAGGAACTATGTCGCACTGTTTCTCAATAGCGGCAGCCTTCAAGCGTGCGAACTGTGACATTTTGGAATAATCAACTAAAATAAGTGTCAAGTCTACCCTGAAAACCCCGCACTGGACCGGCACACAGAGGTAGCAGTCTCAGGGAGGGACCTAGCCATGAATGCACAACGCTACCAGCTTCGTATCAGTGGCCTTGACGAATCTGAAGGTCAGATCAGGGCGGTAACCCTTGAGCGTGTCGTCTCCGCGTTGCGCTCAACCGCAGAGCGCACAACACGTTTGCTCGCTACTGGCAAGAGTAGTGAAAAGGGACCAAAGCCCAAATGGCTCGACGCCACGACTGACTTCACCATCACCGGTTTGAAGGCAGGCTCCACAACGCTGGAGATGGAGGCGCCTCGCCTTGGCGTGACAGCTCGTGAGGCATTTGCTCAGCAGGAATTCTGGCGCGAGACGCCGAGCCTTCAAGACACCGCTCTCGACCTCGCTGCCTTCGCAATCGAAGAAGTTGGTGCTGACGACCCCTCTGGGGACCGTTTCGACATCGCCGTTATCCAAGCGATTCTTAAGTTTGGGAGTGCAGCAGTCGGACGCGTCTCCTATGAGCTGAACCCAAAGGGTCGTGCACGGGGACACTTTGTCCTGGACCACGAGACACGGAATCGAGCCGCGGGCCAGTTGAAAAGGATTCCGAAGCCGAAAGCCTTCATTGTAAGCGGCAGACTGGATGAAATTCGCCATGGGAGCGCACGATTTTGTCTTGTAACGAGTCAGAACATGCGTCTTCTTGGATGCCTGGACACCACCCAATTGGACACAGAATCGTTGCGTCCCCTGTGGGGAAAACAGACTACGGTGGAAGGGATGGTTCATTTCAAGGCAAATGGCCAACCGCGGTTGATCCAGGCGCGCCGGATAGGTGGGCAGTTGGAGGGGGACAGCCTTTTCGAGGAAATGCCACTACTGACAATTCCGGAGCCTCACAGGCCTCATAAGGCCGGGCGCGGACGAACTTCGTCTTTCGATCCGATAGAGCTAGCCGGCGCGTGGCCCGGTGATGAGTCCATAGAGGATTTGATGGCCGAACTCGACTGAGCCGTCTGCTCATGGGTTGATGACGCGTTTCCTCCTTGACACCAACATGTTGCTCGGCTTTATCCGTGAAGCGCCCTGTGGTCTTGGCTGCATACGCCCTGATAGACGCCTGGACGCATGGCAAAGATGTGGCTTCGCCTCGAAACCACCCGCCGCCAAAACCGGCTGTGCCGATGTCCAAGAACGATCTCTGGATCGCCGCAACTGCTCACGTGAGCCAGGCCGTGCTCCTCTCGACAGACAACGACTTCGCACACCTGGACAAGATATGGTTCGATTTCAAAAAGGTGGACATGGAAGTGTAGCAACAGTCTTGGCCGGTCATACCAGACCGCTATGCGAGAACGGCCATGGAAACCGGCTCATACACAAAATTCTGTACAGGACCGCCAACGGCGCTGGTAAACCGTGTGTTTCGGGCTATCCCAACGCTGGCTTCCTTTGAACCCACCCCGCCGTCCGCTCATACGCGTGCACCACTTGAAACACGCGGCTCTCATCAAAGCACGCGCCGACCACCTGCAGCCCCAACGGCAGCCCGGCAGCCGTAAACCCGCAGCACACGCTCAGCACCGGCAGCCCGGTGACGTTGAACGGGATGGTGCAGCGGGTGCCGATGCTGCCGCTGGGGTGGCGGAAGGGGATCCGGCGGCCGTCGATTTCGGCGAAGCCTTGCTTGCATTCCTCGATGGTGGGCGCGGCGATGCCGACGGTGGGGGCGACGATCACTTGCACGTCCTGGAGGGCCTCCTCGAACTCGCGGCAGATGACGCGCCGCACACGCTGGGAGGTGACGTAGGTCGAGGCGGGGATGGTGAGGGAGGCGATGTTCCGGTGCAACAACTCACGGCTGTAGCCCCCGGGCTGCTTGCGCAGGTAGGGTTCGTGGGCCACGACGTTCTCGCAGCGGCTGGTGGCGGTCTGGACGGCGGGGACCGCATCCATGTGGGGGATGGTGATGTCCTTGACCTGCATGCCCAGGGATTCCAAGGCGGCGAGAGCGTCCCGGAACCCCTTGGCCACCTCGTCCACCATCAGCTCGTCGAAGTAGCTGTCGATGACGCCAACCTTCATGCCGGCGACGGCGCTGCCCAGGCCTTCGCTGTAGTCGGGCACGGGTTCGGGAGAGGTCAGCGGGTCGTTGGGATCCTCCCCGGCGATGGCGGCCAGCACCAGGGCGCAGTCCTCCACGGTCTTGGTGAAAGGGCCGAAGTGGTCGGAGGAGAAGCCGCCGGTGCCGGCGACGCCGCCGTAGCGGCTGACGCGGCCGTAGGTGGCCTTGAGGCCCACGGTGCCGCACCAGGCGGCGGGGTTGCGTACCGAGCCGGCGTTGTCGGTGCCGATGGAGATCAGGCACAGGTCGGCGGCCACCGCGGCGGCAGAGCCGCCGCTGGAACCGCCCGGCACCCGGCTGGTGTCCCACGGGTTGTGGGTGGTGCCGAAATAGGGGTTCATGGTGGTGCCGCCGCCGGCCCACTCGTGCATGTTGTTCTTGCCCAGGACGATGGCCCCGGCCTCCCGCAGCCGGGTCACCACGGTGGCGTCGAAGTCGGGCTTCCAGTCCGCCAGGATCCGGCTGCCGGCGGTGGTGGGGTAGCCCCTGACCGCGAGGTTGTCCTTGATGGACACCGGGATCCCGTGTAGCGGCCCGCGGTAGTTGCCGCCCGCGATCTCCTTCTCGGCACGACGCGCCGCCGCCATGGCGTCGTCTTCCATGACGGTGCTGTAGGCGTTGAGCACGGGGTTGAGGCGCTTGATCCGCTCCAGATAGCAGGCGGTCACTTCCACCGGCGAGACCTCCCGGGCGGCGATGCGGGGGGCCAGGCTTGCGATGGTGAGGGTTGTGGGATCCAGGTCGGGCATGGGACCTTCCTTTCGTTGCCTGTCAGAATGGCGTCCTTCGACTTCGCCCGCCCTCCGACAAGCTCAGCACCCGCTACGCTCGGGACGCACGGTGATTTTCTTCCGTTCGTTCCGCTAGTCGAGGTCGGCGCAGGCGGGGATGACCTTGTGTCCCCACAGATCCATGATCACGTCGAAGTTGCGGTTGGGGGGCGTGAGCAGCACGTGGGACACGCCGGCCCCGGCCAGCTCCCGGATCCGCTGCGTACACTCTTGCGGGGTTCCGGCGATGGCGAATCGCCCCAGCAGGTAGTCCGTGATGAGCGCGGGATCCGACCTTTCCTCCATCGGCTTGCTGATGTCGAAGCCGGCCATGAACCGCTTGACGCCGGCGAGCTCATGTTCCGGCACGGTCTCCAGGGTAAAGCGGAAGTTGTGATGGGCGCGGTTGGCGAGGCGCCCGCGCACCAGGTCCCGAGCCCTTGGCCCGTCTTCGTCGACACAGATCATTCCCCCGACCGCGATGTCGATATCGGACAAGGCGCGTCCGCCTTCCTCCGCTCCGGCCGCGATCTGGCCGCGCGCCCAGTCCAGCACGTCCAGGTCGAACCCGGTCCCCAGGATGACGCCGTCGGCATACCGTCCGGCGACCCGGAGGCTCCGGGGCCCCACCGCGGCTATGTAGATGGGCACGGGAGTCTTGCCGGCGTTGAGGGAGACGGCGCCGGCGCCTTCCTTGCCCCGGGGCACCTCGATGGACCGTCCCTGGAGCAGTTCGCGGATGGTGGCCAGTCCCGCCGCGAAATCGGCCAACGGCGTGGCTCTCCGTCCCAGCCGGTAGGTGGAGCCGTCGCCGGTGCCCAGCCCCAGTAGCGCCCGCCCCCCGGCAAACTCGTTGGCCGTGGCGGCGGACGAAGCCAGGGCGGTGGGGTCGCGGTAGGCCATGGTGGTGACGGCGATGCCGAAACGGAGCCGTTCCGTTCGCAGGGCGCACACGGTCATGGCCTGGAACCCGTCGAGGTTGTTCAGGTGACCGTCGGCGAAGAACAGGGCGTGGAAGCCCAGAGCCTCGGCAGCCTCCGCCCGGCGAGTGATCTGGTCGGCGTTGCGAGCGGGGCTGTGAATGGAAAAATGCACGGGTGACTCCTTGCCAGGATATGCGACGGACCGTGGCAGGGGCGGGATTCAAACCCGCCCGGCATTGCGCTGTGCGTACGCGGCGGGTTTGAATCCCGCCCCTGCACCGCTGTCTTCCGTAGCGCAGGGCCGTGGAGGCGTCGGTTTGTCTCGTGCTCGGGACCGGCCGGCTACATCCCGAACAGCCGCATGGCGTTGCCGCCCAGGATCTTTTCCTTGTCGTCGTCCGAGATGCCCTCGAGATCCCGCACCATCCGCACCGTTCCTTCCTTCCAGGTACCCGACGGGTCGTTGTGCGGGTAGTCGCTGCCCACGGTCAGATTGTGGTCCTTCCAGAAGTCGCAGGCGTAGCGGATGGAGGTCTCGGCGGCGAAGGCCGACACCCAGATCTGGCTGAAGAACTCGCTGGGGTCCTTGCCCAGCTTCTTGCGGCCGTTGGGGTCCATGTCCAGGCGGTTCATGAGCCAGGGCACGAAGGCGGCCGAGCCTTCCACGAAACAGATGCGCAGGTCGGGGAACTCCTTGAGGGCGCCGCGCAGGATCAGGCTCCCCATGTCCACGATGTAGCGGAAGGGGAACGCCAGCAGGAAGGGCAGGGCGTTGTTGTCGGCTTCCAGAAAGAGCTGTTCGATGCCCACCAGCGCCGGATTGGGATGGTCCTGGCGGTCCGACGCCGTGTCATGGACCAGGATCGGGATGTCGAGCTGGCACACCTTGTCGTAGACCGGCCACAGCCGCTCCGCTCCCAGGTTGGCGTCCTCGAAGCCGCCCATGAACTTCACGGCCTTGATGCCGAGCTGGTTCACCATCCGGTCCAGCTCCTTGCAGGACTCTTCCACGTCCGGCAGGAACACCCAGCCGACGCCGATGTAGCGCTCGGGATGGGCGCATTCCGCCAGGTCCCGGGCCACCGCGTCATTGTATCGCCGGGCCAGCTCGCAACCCAGGTCCCGGTCCCAGGTGTACAGGAGCTCCCGGTTCTCCGGGATGAGCACGTGCTTGTCGAAGCCTTCGAAGTCGGCCTGCGCCACCCGTACGTCCAGGTCCCAGCGTCCCTTGGGCGCCTGGTTCTTGATGAGTGTCCCGTCCGGCAGCACGGACTTGACCTCGTCGCCCTTCCGCACCACCCGCGGGGAGTCGGGGTATTGGTCGCTGATCCCTTCCAGGAACTTCACCGGGAAATAGTGGGTGTCGCAGTCGATGTACATTAGCCGTCCTCCGTGATTGGCCGTTCGCCCTGAGCGTAGCGTAGCGAAGTCGAAGGGCTCTACGCATACGTGAAGATCGCCCGGCCCAGGATCTTGCCTTCCTCCAGGTCGGTCACCGCCTCGTTGACCTGGTCCAGGGAGTAGCGGCGCGTCACCAGGTCGTCGAGCTTGAGCTTGCCTTCCCGGTACCAGCGGACGAACGTGGGGAAGTCGCGGTCCGGGAGGCAGTCGCCGGCGTGGGTGCGGGTGAAGTAGCGGCCTCCGGCGAAAAGGTTCGTGTTGATCAGCGGCGTCGCGCCCGGTGGCGGCAGGCCTATCAGCAGGGCGGTCCCGCCGCGCTCGAGCCCCGGCGCCCCGGTGCGCACCGAACGCAGGATCTGGTCCTGGGTGGCGGGATGGCCCACCGCATCCAGCGCGAAGTCCGCGCCGCCGCCGGTGAGCTCGGTGATGGCTTCCACCGGGTCCACCTTGCTCGCGTTGATGCAGTGGGTGGCGCCGAAGCCCTTGGCGAACTCCAGCTTCCCGTCGTCCAGGTCCACGGCGATGAGCGGGTAGGCGTCCACCACCGCCGCGGCCGAGATGGCGCACATGCCGATGCCGCCCACGCCGTAGACGGCCACCGATTGTCCCGGCCCCACCTTCAGCGTGTTGATGATGGCTCCCGAACCGGTGGTGACCGCGCAGCCGATGATGGAGGTCACGTCGGTGTCCACGTCGTCGTCCATGGGAAGCACCACGCGCTCGGACGCCACCAGGTGTTCCGCCCAGGTGGACGCCGACGCCCAGATGGACTGTTCCCGCCAGGTGGCCGGAATGGGCGGCCGCATGTTGAGGGCGTGGGACACGGGCGGCAGCGGCGACTCCGGGGCGTTCCGGTCGACCCAGGTGGTGAAGACCCGGTCGCCTTCCTTCACGTGGTTCACGTCGCTGCCCTTGGCCACCACCACGCCGGTGGATTCGTGCCCCAGGAGCGCCGGCAGCTTGGAGCGCTGCTCATCGGGTGAGCGCTGGATCTGATGGAGCTGGGAGTGGCAGATGCCGCTGGCGTAGAGCTTCACCAGCACCTGATCCGGTGCGGGATCCGGGAGCGTGACCTCGTCCACCACCAAGGGCTTGCGTGATTCGACCAGGATTGCGGCCCGGGATTTGGTTGGCATGGCGCTTTCCTTTCCGTCATACGGCCCGGAAGCCGTGCCGGCCTGAAGGCCGTGATGCCGCATGGATTGGCGGCTTCGCAGTCTCGTGAGTAGTTGCCGAGGGGTTGTTTGTCAAGGGACCGGGGAGCCGTCGTTTCCGCTGGTTCCGCCGTTGAAAAGGTGTTAATCAGCGTACGAATACATCACGCGAAGATCTCGAACATCTCAATCCTGTTCAGGAGGTATTGACCATGCCGACCATCGATGCCGACGCTCACGTCGTCGAATCCGAACGGACCTGGGACTACATGGATGCGGCCGATCAGAAGTACCGTCCCATCGTCGTCAAGCCGAGCGGCGACCAGGGAGGCGAGTACTGGTTCATCGACGGCAAGATCCGCGGCCTGGTGCGGATCGTCATGACCGCTCATGAGCTCGACGATGTCGCCGACCGTACCGGCCGGGTGATGTTTACGCCCCAGGAAACCCGCGAGATGGAGAACGTGGACGCTCGGGTCAAGCACATGGACGAGCTCGGCATCGACATCCAGGTGCTCTATCCGACTATTTTCATCGAGCAGATCACCGAGAAGCCCGAGTGGGAGATCCCCATTTGCAGGGGCTACAACCGCTGGCTGGCGGATATCCACCAGCAAGGGAAGGGCCGGCTACGGTGGATCTGCGTGCTGCCGCTGCTGGACATGAGCGCGTCTCTGGAGGAGCTGGAGTTCTGCAAGCAGAACGGCGCCTGCGGGGTCTTCATGCGCGGCATCGAGGGGCGCCGCCTTCTCACCGACCCCTACTTCTATCCCCTGTACGAGAAGATGAGCGAGCTTGACATGGCCGTGGGCGTGCACGTCGGAAACGGCAACCCGCAGGAAGAGGACCTCGTGTCCCAGTACAACGGCGGCGGCAGCTTCTGGAAGTTCCGCATCCCCGTCATCGGCGCGTTCCACTCGGTGATCATGGGCGAGATCCCCAAGATGTTTCCCAAGCTTCGTTTCCACTGGGCCGAGGCCGCGGCCCTCTGGGTCCCCTACGTCGTCAAGGACCTGAAACGCCGCTGGGGCGCCCAGAACAAGGACTTTCCGGACAACCCGCTCAAGGAATACCGGCAGTACGTGTCGTGCCAGACCGACGACGACGTCGACTACATCTTCAGGTACTCCGGCGAGGACAACATCGTCATCGGCACCGACTACGGCCACAACGACCAGTCCACCGAAATCGAGGCGCTGCGCAACCTGAAGGAGCTCGGCAGCATTACCGCGCCCCAGTACGAGAAGATCATCGACGATAACCCGAAGACGCTGTTCGGGTTGCAGTAGGGATTGGCGAGTTCGCTCCCCGAGCGGCGGGGGTTGGTGTCAGTTAGGGGAAGGGCGGGTTTGAAACCCGCCCTTCGTCGTTGTGCTGCTAGTCCGCTTTGGTGCGGACCCGCCACCGCTGGTACTTGGCGGTTTTCTCGTCACAAGGCTCCAGGGTCAGGCGTCGTATGAGATGCGGCGGCCGGCCGCCTCCTCCCTGCCTCGATTCGCCCCCCGCCACCGTCACGCACAGATTCGGCGCGCTCTTGGTGACGATCGCACCCTCGGACGTCATGGAAAACCCCTGCGGCGGCGAGCCGTCGCATTTGGCGAGCCCGAGGCCGGCCCCCGCCTCGGCCCCGCCCGCGGTCATGCAAACATCGAACCCCGGCATGTGGAAGCGCCCCGCCTTGATGCCGTCGCTGTCGAACCCCTGGTCGACGCCGAGTTGGCCCTGATAGCTGTAGCAACTGTGGGCCTGAAGGCCTCTGTCGACCCTGGCGCGTTCCTTGTAGCCGCGGATGTCCAGGCAAAAGCCGCGCTGGTCGTCCAGGCGGTCGACCAGGAGAACCTCCACGGTTTCGCCCGCTACGGCGGGGCCGGCAAGCGCGGCGCCGACGAGAACGGTCAAGAAAATGAGTCCGAGGTATTTCATGGGACCTCCGTTCATTGGACAGACAGGGATTAGACGGACAGGGGTTTCAAGCGTCGAGTTTCAGCAGCCGTGCGGCCGTGCCCCCCAGAATGTCCTCCTTGACCTGCTCCTCAAGCTCCAGGTTCCGGACCGCTGCGATGTACCCACGTATCGCCTGGTTGCCCTTGCCGCCCTGCGTGCTCACGCCGGTGAAGTTTTGCGGATAGTCGGTGGCGAACACGAGTCTGTCCGGGCGGATGCCCAGCAAGCCGCAACCGAAGGCCGTGAGGCCTCCCTCGAAGCCCGAGAGGTCGAAGTAGAGCCGATCGAAATACTCCTCGAACGAGTGTTGCAACGTGCCGAACCGGTGCGCCATGGCCACCAGCCGGTCCTTGAACGCGGCGATACCGCCGCCGAAGTGCCCGATGACGAAGTCGATCTCCGGGTGGCGGTCCAGCACCCCGCCGGCGATCAACCGGATGGTCGCGATGGTCAGGTCGATCTCCCTGCCGATGATGCGCGGCAGATCGTAGCCCTGAATCGAATCATAACCCTTGGGCACCAGCGCCGGGTGCACGAATATCGGGACGCCGAGCCGCGCGACCCGCTCGTAGAACCGGTCCAACTCCGGCGCGTCGAGAAAAAGCCCGCCTACCTGTGAGGTGATGGTCACGCCGTGGAGTCCGCGCTCCCGGATCGCCCGATCCAGCTCGTCCAGCGCCTTGTCGCCTTCAAGGACCGGCGCATGCGCCAGCCCGACGAACCGCCCGTTGTACCGCCGCTCCAGCTCCGCGTAGCTGTCATTGATGACCCTGCAATCCTCCAGGCTCCCGTCCCACCCCAGATGGCAGGACACCACCGACACGTCCACCCCGGCCTCGTCCATGTCCTGGAGCTGCGCCTCCGCGTCGTACAGCTTCGAGTGAAGTGTCATCCGCGGCACCCCGCCCTCAGTGGCCACGGCGACCTTGTCGGAGTAGAGGCCTTTCTTTCGGGCCAGGGACTCGGGGACGTAGTGATGTTGAAAGTCTATGACCACAGACCTACCATTTGTCATCGTCCGGCAAGGAGAGGAATTGGAGGGCCTCAAGTACCTCGTCGAGCGCCGAAACTGAACCGTCGCCGTATACGGCATTGGGTCGTTCAGTTGTCGACTCAAGCTCGTACTGACTCTGTGCCCCATCCAGAATTTGGGACAGGCTGGCGGCAGCAATAAGGCGTATTTGGGGGTAGTGGATCATGCCGCCAGGGTCCTGTTTAACATATTCGGCGTTTCCGGTAGAGCGGGCAGAGGGGCACGCGAACGGCGGCGCTTGGCCGCCTCTGCGGTGGTATGCCCCCGTCGTAGGCTTCGGCCGGGTTGGCATCACCCAAGGCGGAATGAGGTCTCTCGGTGTCAAAAAGACCCCCCACCGGGCGATGACCCGTTGAGTCTGGAACCCGCGATCATGGCCCAAAGCCGATTCCCCGGGACCACCTCAAGGTGCCTGTCTCTAAACTTTTGAAGTCCGGCTTGCCTGGTGGTATCTGGTTAAGGGTATAGTTGGGTTGCACGCCCTGGAGATACCAACCTGCCTACTGGACACAAGATATTCGAGCTGCGTTATGTCGGGGCACGGTTTGAAGGCCCGCGCCTGCCGACGACGCTGCTGGCCGACCTGTCTGCTTTCCGCGACTTGCTGGTCGCCTACGCCAAGGATCGCTGGCGAGAGTCGCATGCTGACCGTGAACGCCTCCCCAAGGGGTTCGACAAAAGCATCTCACTTGACTTGGTCGGGATCGAGGATGGGAGTGCAGTTCCAAAACTCGACTGGAGCCTGGAACAAGCGCAGATAACATTGCCGGGTTTCACGGACGAGCTCGAAGAGATTGTCGATCAGTCCTTCAAGGACCTGGTCGGCCTGATCGATGGCGCCGGCCAAGACCGCTTCCCTACAGCACTTTCCTCTGAGCACATCCGCGCCCTCAACAAACTCGGCGCCGGTCTACGCGATCAGGAAAGGATCGAGTTCCCAGACCCGCCTGATCCTGACGGAAACGTTGTCTTTCTCGACAATTATCGCCGAAAAGCCCTCATCACCCATGTACGGGAGACTTACCAGCTCCGCTTCGAAGGAATCGGCGACCTGCGCGGGTTCAACGTAGCCGGCTACATTGATGTCCATACCCAGGAATACGGAGAACTGAGGATCGATGTGGACAGTGATCGGATCGCGGCAGAGTTCGACGGGAATATAGGTGCCGCAATTCAGTTCGAGCTCATGATCGAGCTCGATAACAGAGACACTTTCCGCAGCATCATCGATGTCTTCGATGTGGAGTTGATCGACCCTGATCTGGCGGACAATGTGATGCGTTGTATGGAACGATTGACCGATCTCGGGAACCTCCAGGACGGGTGGCACGATGGTGA
Organism: uncultured Binatia bacterium (SeqCode); assembly: GCA_965215605.1. GTDB lineage: Bacteria > Desulfobacterota > Binatia > UBA9968 > JAJDTQ01 > JAJDTQ01. Next base: position 2,093,202 of record OZ244070.1, read on the forward strand.
AGGCTCCGCGCCATCCGACGAAGCCATCAAGGTAGCGAAGAACTTTCTCAGACAACGTCCGTCGATGACGGGAGCCCTTTCAGTCTTCCCGACCCTTGCGGGCGGCGTGCTGTTCGAGTTTGAAGTCCACGGCTGGGACTATTCCGTCGAGATTGAAGCCGATGGAGGGCTGGAGTTCTTCGGTATACAGATCGACGGTCCGGAGGAGTTGGAGGCAAGACACTATATGAACGCCGGAGAAGAGTTCCTGGCCGAATTCGATGGGCGAGTAGGGGTGTAGGTTCCCGATGGCCGTCCAACTATCCGATGACGACGAAGTACTGTTTCGGCAAGTACATCCTGACTTCATGCAGGGTGATGTGCCGTCAAGCCAGTCGTTCATGCCGACACCGAAAGACGACAACAAGCTCTCCGTTGACCGTTCAGCCCTGACAACGGCGAAGGATTCCTATCGGCTATTTACTGGTAATGGTCTCAAGTCCACGGCCGTGTATGGCCTGACCGTAGGAGAGTTTCGCGGACAGGACATCCCCTGCGTAGAGGATCCGTTGGATGCGAGCGACGGCATGGCCGCCAATCCGGCTCACGCTCTTGCGGACTATGAAGCCCATGCGCCAACCCGGCAGAAGACGAAAGCTAAGCGCTTGAAGCAAAAGGCGTTAGCTCGCGGACGGCTCTATCCCTGACCTGAACAGCGACAGATTCCCAACCCGCTCTGATCGTCTATTCTGTTGACACTGCGCCTCTCCGTTGGATACCATCCGGCGGTCAAAGTGTCGGCAGGCTGTCGACCCTCACCTCAATCCTCTTCTGGAGGGAAAGGGAGCAAAGAAGCTTTTCAGGCTCCCGTCGATTACCGGTAACAATGCCATGAACACCACCCAATCCATCATCCCCAGCACCTGCTGGGAGTGCAGCGCCCATTGCGGGTCGCTGGTGACCGTCGAGGACGGGCGGGTGACCAAGGTGTCGCCGTACCCGGAGCATCCGGCGTCGCTGGGGGCGTTCTGCGTGAAGGGGATACGGGGGTTGCCGGAGCTGACCTACCATCCGGACCGGGTGCTTTATCCGATGAAGCGCACCGGGCCTCGGGGTGGGGGGCGGTGGCAGCGGGTGTCGTGGGACGAGGCGCTGGACGAGATGGCCGAGGCGATGCTGGCGGTGCGGGAGCGGTACGGGCCGAAGGCGCTGTGCGGGGCGGTGAGCAACGCGCATTTCAGCCGCGGGGTGATGCTGGCGCTGCTCCTGCGCGCTTTCGGGTCGCCCAACTGGATGATGAACCAGGACCTTTGCGGCGGGTGCCGGGCGCTGAGCGACCGGATCACGGGGCTGGCCATCAGCAAGGGCGAGGACATCGACAATACCCGGTGCGCGCTGGTGGTGGGGCGGAATCCGTATGCGGCGGACCCGCCACAGTGGCAGGCGCTCAAGCGCGCCAAGGCGAAGGGCGCGCGTGTCGTGGTGATCGATCCGGGCGAAACGCCGGCGGCCACCATGGCCGATGTTTGGCTGCGGCCGCGGCCGGGTACGGATGCGGCCATCGGGCTGGCGATGATCCACTGGCTGGTGGAGCATGGCCGCTACGACCGTGAGTTCGTGGAGCGCTGGTGCCATGGCTTCGACGCGCTGGTGGAGCGGGCGGCGCAGTATCCTGCCGGACGCGCCGCGGAGTTGACCGGGGTGCCGCAGGCGGACATCGAGAAGGCTGCGGAGTACTACGCGGACGGCCCCTCCTGCTTCGTGAGCGGGCACGGCATCGACGCCTTCAGCGCCGGGGTCCAGACCTTCCGCGCTTTCCATTGCCTGGTGGCGATCAGCGGCAACCTGGACCGCGAGGGCGGCAACCGGCGCGTCAAGAAACCGGCCGGGTTCACCAACTACATCGAGGTGCTGCACAAGCCCGAGTTCCGGCTGCCGCTGGAAGTGGAGAACCAGACCATCGGCGCCGACCGCTTCCCGCTGTGGGCGGGACCCGAGGGCTGGCAGACCGCGTGCCACAACCCATCGGTGATCGAGGCGGTGCTCAGCGGCAAACCCTACCCGGTGCGCGCCCTGTACATCAGCGGTGTGAACATTGTGGTGACGTATCCCGACACGCCCAAGACTCTGGAGGCGCTCAAGTCTTTGGACTTTCTGGCGGTGGCCACCCACATGATGAATCCCACGGCCGAGTTCGCGGACATCGTGCTGCCCAAGACCACCGGCCTGGAGGATGAGGAGGTGTCGCTGGAGGGGTCGGGTCCGTGTCTGAGCCTGATTCAACCGGCGGTGGAGCCTTTGGGCGAGGCGCGCGGCGACTTCCGCATCGCCCATGACTTGGCCCGGCGCATCGAAGCCCGGGGCGTCACCGAAGCGCGGCGCTTCATCCCGTGGGAGACCAAGCGCGAGTTCAACGAGTTTTTGTTGGGCGACTGCGGGATCACCATGGAGCAGTTGCGCGAGAAGGGTTACGCCAACTTCCCGTTCACCTGCGGCGACTTCGAGAAAAGCGGCTTCAAGACCAGGACGGGCAAGGTGGAGCTCTATTCCGAGCGCCTCGCCAAGTTGGGGCTGGACCCGCTGCCGGACTACACGCCGACCCGCACCGAGCGCGAGACGCCCGCGGTGCGCGACTCCTACCCGCTGACCTTGCTCACCGGGGTGCGGGAGCGCACCTACCACCATTCGCGTTTTCGCGACCAGGGCTGGGCGCGCAAGGTTTCGCCGGAGCCGCGGCTGCAATTGCATCCGGATACGGCCACGCAATACCGGCTGGCCCACGACGACTGGGTGTGGGTGGAGACCGCCGGCGGGCCGGGCCGCTGCCGCCTGAAGGTGCGGGTCACCGAGGCGACCCTGCCCGGGGTGGCGCGCACCGGCATGGGCTGGTGGTACCCGGAGGCGGAAGCCCCCCACCGCGGCGCCCTGGAGGTGAACATCAACGCCGCCATGCGCTATGATGGGCCGTGGGACCCGGTGACGGGATCGGCGGACACGCGCGGGCTGCCGTGCCGCATCGCCAAGGTCGAGAACCCGTGAGACAAAATTCCGGGCGAAGTTCGGAGGAAGCCCCATGTTGAACGTCATCAGACAACCGGCCGTGCTGAACCAGCCCGTGGTGGACCCCGCGGCCTGGACCGCTGAGGATCTGGCCTCGGACCAGAGCTGGATACACCCGCTGACCGAGAGCGAGATCGCGGAGCTGGACGCTGCCGTGGCGCGGGTGGAGCAACGCGGGCTCGACATCCTGGACATCACCCGGGACGACTTCGCGCTTGCGACCCTGGGCGACCGGCTCGACGAGATCGCCTCCGACGTCGTCGACGGTCGCGGTTTGTCGCTCATACGCGGGGTGCCGGTGCATCGCTACAGCCGCATGCAGTCCGCCATCGCCTTCTGGGGAATCGGCCTGTTCCTTGGCGAGCCCGTGTCCCAGAACTCCAAGGGACACCTGCTGGGGCACGTGGCCGATCTCGGCGGCACCCTCAAGAACCCCAAGCACCGCGGCTACCAGACCCACGACATGCTGCCCTTTCACTGCGATGCCTGCGACCTGGTGGTGCTGATGTGCCTGCACCCGGCCAAGTCCGGCGGCAGCAGCCGGTTCACGAGCACCCTCAACGTCTACAACGAGATGCTCAAACGCCGCCCCGAGCTGGTGGCGGAGTTGGCCGCCCCCATCTACCGCGACCGCCGCGGCGAGGTCCCGGAGGGCAAGGACCCGTGGTGGCAGCTCGCCATTTTCAACTTCTACGAAGACTATCTGACCGTGAGTGCGGGCGGCACCTATGTCCGCTCGGCCCAGCGGTTCGAGCAGTTGCCGCGCCACACCGAGGCCCTGAAGGATGCGCTGACCCTCTTCGCCGATCTGTGCAATGAGCTGTCGTACGACATGGAGTTCTTGCAGGGCGACGTGCAGATATTGCACAACCACGTCACCGCCCATTCGCGCACCGAGTTCGAGGACTACCCGGAGCCCGAGCGCCGTCGCAATCTCCTGCGTCTATGGCTCGGCACACCCGGCGGGCGGCCGCTGCCGCCTGCGTTCAGCGACCGTTTCTCCCACCTGAAGGAAGGGGAACGGCCGGCCGGCGGCGTCGTGGTGCCGGGAACGGTGTACAAGGCGCCGCTGTATCCGGAGTAGGGTCTCAACCCCCCGGTTCCGTACGGTAGCGGGGTTTGAATACGGGGCGTCAGTACGGCCGGCAGAACCGGTCGCGTCCGCCCCAGATGTCGATGCCGCCGGCGATGACGTCGCGGGCCTCCAGCACCAACGGGTCACCGGCGGCTACGTAGGGCGCGCCGGGATAGTTGATGAGCTGGAGCCGGTCGTAGGCGCCCACCACCCGTTCCGCGGCGGGTAGCTCGACGACGATGTCGCGGTTGCCGGTGCTGATCACGGCGTCGGCTTCTTTTTCGTAGTACAGCAGGGGAGCTTCGGTGCCGTCCTTGCCGCCGTATTCGTAGGTGACGAGGACGGTCTTGATGCCCCTCTCCTCGCAGCCTTTCACCGTCAGCATGACCTCGATGAAGGCGTTGCCCGAGCCCGTGCGCGTGATCAGGGCGGCGTCGGCGCCCAGGGACATGGCCACCCGCACGGCATTGTGGGCCGCGATCTCCTTTTCGCGGGAGGTCTCGAAGCCGATGCGCTGGAGGATCACTCCCGCGAACCGGTACCGCCGGTCCCGCAAGAGCCCCAGCGCCAGGGGCTGATGCTGCCAGTTCCAGGTGATGGGATGATAGCTGACGGTGCGGATGGTGCTGGAGGTGATGGCGCCGTCGGTCAGCTCGTTGGGGTGCAGCACCGTGGACAGGGATTCCTGGACCGGGAAGCCGTAGTAGGCGACGTTGGACGGCTTGTTATCGGGCCCGGTGAAAACGCCGATGATGACCACGGCAGCCGGGAGATCCGCTCCATCGGCGTCCGGGTCATGTATCTCCACATCGTCCGGCTCGAGTTCCTTCGTGGCCTCGGCCAGCCGCAGGGCCGTGCCAAACTCCGCGCGCTGGATGGCTTGGTGCGCCTCGTATGCGGACAGTCCGTCTTCCAGGTCGAGGGTCAGCACCAGGTTGTTCAGCGAGCTGAAGGGGGTCATGTCGGCGCCGGGTCCCCACATGTCCAGGATGGCGCTGCGCTGGGCGGTGGTGCCGGTGCGGACGGTGCCCTCGTAGGCCACGGCGGTGACCAGCGCCATGCCCGAGAGACGGTGGGTGCGCCCCTGACCCACTGGAGCCACCGGCCCGAGGACTCCCGGAAACACCTGTCCCGTGCCGGCGGTCTTGATGCGCGGTTCCACCACGTCGCGGATGCCGGTGACCCGCGCTTTCTCGCCGGGGTGCACCACGTCGAAGCTCGCGGAGCGCACCCGCGGATCCTCCTCCGCCCATGCCGCCAGGCTTTCGGTATCCACTTCCAGAACGCCGGAGGCATAGCGCGTCTCGCGGCCGAGGCGGATTTCGCGTACGCGGTAGGCTGCGAGTTCGAGGGCAGTCATGCCCCCACCCCCTATCCCCGCCTGGACCCCGGGTCAAGCCCGGAGGTGACGTGGAGGGGGGCCTGGACTCCGGAGCCTGTCCCCGGACTTGATCCGGGGTCGAGTCCGGGGTGAGGCGGCGGGGTGCGGTTGGGCTCGGGAGGCAGTGGGTCAGTGCATGTGCTGGCCGCCGTCCACGCTGATGGACTGGCCGGTAACGAAGTCGCTGTCGTCGGAGGACAGAAAGATGACCGTGCCTACCAGGTCGTCGGGATACTGGTCCCGCTGGAACGCGCGGCTCTTGCGCCGGTTCTCCAGTTGCTGGGGGGTGGTGACGCCGTCCTGGCTGTCGCCCGATATGGTGAGGCCGGGCATGATAGCGTTGACGTTGATGCCGTCGGGGCCGATCTCCCGCGCCAGTGCCCGGGTGAAGCCGAGCACGCCCGCCTTGGACGACACATAGTGCAGGAACATCGGCGTCCCGCCCAGGATGGTTCCCGAGGAGATGTTGATGATCTTGCCTTTGCCCTGCTCCTTCATGGCCGGGTATACTGCCTGAACGCACAGGAACAGGCCCTTGACGTTCACCGCCATGACCCGGTCCCACTCGTCCTCGGGGATCTCCATGAAGGACTTCTTCTTGAGCGCGGTGTAGAGGCCGGCGTTGTTCACCAGGACGTCGATGCGGCCGTATTCCTTCAGCACCGCGTCCGCCATCTGGCGGGTCTTCTCCGGCGAGGCGACGTCCACGGCCACGGGAATGGCATCGCCGCCGTCCTTCCTGATCTCCTCGGCCACCTGGGTGGCGGCCTCCACCTGGATGTCGGCCACGGCCACCTTGGCCCCTTCCTTCGCCAGCCCCTTGGAATAGGCGCGGCCGATGCCGATGCCGCCGCCCGTCACGATCGCGACTTTACCGTCCAAACGCATGATGAAATCCTCCTCTTATGGATACTGCCCCCGTTCTCCGCCCTTCCTGGATTCCCGCTTGCGCGGGAATGACGGAGAGGAGGGCGGGAATGACGGGTGCGGGTTTCGTTATTTCACAGTCCATACAACTCCACGGCCGTCCTCCACAGCACTTGCTCCACGTCGTCCTCCGAGATGCCCGACTCCCGGACGACCCTGAGCCTGGCCGGGTACAGCGGCTCGGGCACCTCCACGCACCGCCAGGTGGGCGACCAGTCGGTGCCGAACATGATGCGGCCGGCGCCGATGGTCTCCACCGCTCGCCGCAGGTGCTCGGCGGTGGTGGAAGTCGTATCGAAATACACGTTGGGGTTGCGCATGGCAACGATCAGCGCCGATTCGAAGTAATGCTGGATGGCCCGTCCCATCTTGGTGAGGACGATGGGGACATCGGGATAGCGTCCGGCGATCTCGTCCACGTAGATGGGGTCGGCGTAGTACATGCGGCCGGGAAACTGGGTCCAGCCCGTTGCGATGAGCAGCGGCACCCGGTAGTCGGCCAGGGTTTCCATGATGGGGCGCAGGTCGTCGGCGATCTTGACCGGGTGGGTTTCGGTGGTGAAGGGGCCGCCGTGGGACTCGCCGATGCCCTTGAAGCCCAGCCGCCCGATGCGGTCGGCGATTTGTTCGGGCGCGGCCGCCCGCAGCGCCGGCGCGTTCTCCCAGACGCCGTTGCCCGAGTAGTCTTCCCCCAGGCTCGCGAGCCCGTACAGCCGGTCCGGATACCGCGCCACGGCCGCCGCGGTCTTGGCGTCCTTTTCGTCCGGGCTGTCGCAGCCGCCGGTGGTCATGATCAACGCCTTGTCCACGCCGTACCGGTCCATGTCCGCGATCAGCTCGTCGACGTAGTCCACCAGCGGTTCGGTGTCCCGAGCCCGGTAGAGCTCGGGATGGTTGCGGCGGAAGCCTACGAGGTCCGGGACGCTGCGGATCTTGCCGCGCAGGTCCCGGTAGGCGGGCGGCCCGAAGGGATGGCAGTGGACCTCGACGATCATGCGCGTCCTTCGTCCGCCCGTCTCGACCGGACGTGCGTCACTGTTTCGGGACCAGGATGCCCCTCAACCGGGCCATCAGTTCGGCGTCGAGCTCGAAGAACTCGTTCACCGCCTGAGCGACCCGGGTGCCGGGAATGGGGTTGATGATGAGCCTGGACTTTTTCGCCTCGGCCAGCAGCTCCGGGTCCTTGAAGGTAGCCGCGAAGGCCTTGCGCAGGAGCTCCACGCGGTCCTTGGGGGTGCCCGGAGGCAGCGAGAAGGCCCGCAGTATCTCGTGGGCGTTGCGCCCCACCACGCCCGCCAACTGCCGTTGCGCGTCGTTCTTGGCGAATTCCAGGATGTTCGGGACGTTGGGGAAGCTGGGGTGCCTTCCGACGCCCACCTGGACCACGAAGTTCAGTTCTCCCGCGGGGATCCGCTTCGGCCAGTACGAGAAGATGACGTCGGGACTCCAGCAGCCGCCCATGACCTCCCTTTTCTCGATGGCCAAGCGGATTCTGGCGGCGCCGCCATAGCCCTCGATCAACTGGAGCGGGACCCCCGTGATGTTGTGGACCAGTCGGGGAATGTCCGAGATGGAGCTGCCTGGCCCCATGCCGCCGAGCTTGAGGGGCTTCTTGGCCGCGAGCCACTGGTCCATGTCGGTTATGCCGCTGTCCCTGGCTACGATGCACGCCGTGTAGCTGGGCTTGGGGACGGTGATCCACTCGAACTTTCGGGCATCGAACTGGACCCGCTTGTTCCCGAGGACCTGCTGCAGCACCAGGGTGCCCACCCAGTGGCCGATGGTGAGGCCGTCGGGCTTGGCCTTGTTGTACATGTAGTTGGCGGCGATGAGGTTGCCGGCCCCGGTCATGCTGGTCACCAGGGTCCTGGGGGTTCCCGGAAGGTGCTTGGGGAGGTGCCGGGCCACCAGACGCGCGTAGGTATCGAAGCCGCCGCCCGGGGCGGAGCCCACGATGATGCGGATCGTCTTGTCCTTGTAGAAATCCGCGGCCGACGCCGCGGTGGCGGTCATGCAAACGAGGGCCAAGCCCACGGCAAGGGCGACTCGGAGCACGGAAACACGATTGCGTCTCATGGTCATTCCTCCTTGTGGCATACAACCCTTGGGACCGTCCCTCAGGTCGGGGATTTCGTTTCGTCGGGCATCACGAACGCCCTGTTCTTCACTAGTACGAAAGCCGCCGTGGGCCAAGCAGCCGGTCAGAGCCACTCCACTGCCTTGACGGCGATCTCCAGGATCCGCTCCTCGGCCTGAAGGAACGAGGGATCGCGAAAACCCAGCTTTCCCGTGAGGCATTCGTCGGAGACCGCCAGGATCGCGCCCGCCCCGGCGTTCTTCACCTGTGCCACGGTCAGGAAGGCGGCGGTCACCATGTCGATGGCCGAGATCTGCTGCCGCTCCAGGTCGGCCACGAGCTCCGGCGTCTCCCGGAACAGCGCGTCGGTGGTGAACACCCGGCCGTGGTGAACCGGCACCTTGAGGCTGTCGGCCGCCCTCACGAGGGCCTCCACGACCCTCGGGTGGGGCAGGGTGGCGAAGCCTTCGGAGACGTAACGGGGGCTGGCGCCGTCACCCCGGACGGCGCCAGCGGCGATGACGATGTCGCCGAGCTTCACCGTTCCCTGCAGCGATCCGCAGCTTCCCACCCGCACCAGGGTCTCCACGCCGGCGGCGCACAGCAGCTCGGTGGTGATGGCGGAGTCGGCCGAGTAGCGGCCTCCGTTGCCGACGGTGACGCGCCGGCCCCCCAGCGTGCCCGTGTGCATTTCGTAGTCCTGGAAGGCGAGGGTCCTGCGCGGGTCCGACAGCGCGCGCCGCAGCTTCGCGGCACGGTCCCGGGGGCCGGGTACCAGCGCGATGCTCCCAAGGGCGCCGGGCTTGACGCCCAACCGGGACAGCATCTTTCCGGCGGTGAGATGGGGCTCGTTTCTCATGGCGTGGCCTCCGGAGGCACGTCCACGGCGCGGCCCGACCGCAGGAGGATCAACTTGAAGGCTGTCACCTCCCGGTTCAGGCCTCGCCTGACCGCCTCGGTGTAGATCCGCGCCTGGTGACGGTAGTCCCGCATAACCACCGCGTCGTCGTCGCCCGTCACCTGGTCGGTCTTGTAGTCCGCCACGTATAGTTGCCCCTGCCGCTCGTACACCACGTCGATGATGCCTTCCATGACCTGGCCGTTGTCCCACGGCAGGACGAAGGGCATCTCCCGGCCCAGTATCCGGGCGTCCCGCAGCTCTCCGTAAACCGGCGAGTCGGTCCAGGTGGCCCAGATGGCCTTCAACTCCCGGATCACCTCCCGTGCCGACGGCAACTCGGGGGCATGGCGGGCGATGGCTTCATCGAGGTCCTCGCCGGCCCGTTGGGTGTGAAAGTCCCAGTGCTCGAGCACCTTGTGGGCCAGCGTCCCCAGTTCGAGGGCGGCGTCGCGCCCGAGTCCGTCCGGGTGCGTGCGTGCCTCCGCTGCTTCGCCGGCGGATTTGAGCCGCGTGGGGCTGACGAAGAGCGGGGTGTGGCGCCGGGTTTCGTATTCGTCCCAACGCCGGCGCCATTCGCGCTCGTACCCTGACCAGTCCGTGGCGTCCGGGGGCGGCGCTGGCCGGGGGTCGCCCTGTTCGTCTGCCCCCGGAGTTTCCGCCACCACCTCCACTTCCATCTCTCCGGCGCCGCAGGCCACCGTGGCCGGGTCCGCGCCCTGCAGGCTGCCGCCGGCTGCCTCGCCGATCATGCCGGCCAGGCTGTCGCCGTCCCCTCCCCGCCGGTCGGCAAAGGAGACGACCAGTTGCTGGCTGGGCCGGGTCATGGCCACGTACAGCAGGCGGCGCTGCTCGTAGGCTTCCCGCTCCCGCCGTTTCGCCCGGAGGAAGACGCCGGGCAGACTCCACAGGTCATCGACGTGGATGCCCGTGAGGCCGGTGGCCCAGTCCCGCTGCACCTCCACGGGCGAGGAAGGCCCCCTGTTCACTCCGCCCAGAGCGTCCACCAGCACCACCACGGGGAACTCGAGCCCCTTGGCCCGGTGGATGCTCATGATCCGCACGGAATCCAGGGCCTCTTCCTCCAGGGCGTTCTCGGACTCGTCCTCCCGGTCCCGGACGCGGCGTTCCAGCTCGGCCACCACGTCCTTGAGGGTGCCGCTGCCGCCGGCGCCCGTCTCCATGGCCACCAGGCGCACCTTCTCCAGATTGGCCACGGCCTGTTGCCCCGATCGACCGCCGGCCGCCAGCACCGACAGCGGCAGTTCCCTGAACACCCGCTCCACCGCCTTTCCGGCTTCCAGGAAGCGCGCCTTCCGGTGCAGCCGGTGGAGACGCTGATAAAGGTCCATGACGTTGCCGGGCAGGTCCACCCACCGGGAGTCCGCCGCCGAGCGGTAGTCCAGGAGCCCTTGCCGGTGGAGATCGAAGATCGCCGCGTCGTCGTGCCCGCCCACGGGCGAGCGGAGCACCCCCACCAGCGCGAGCCGGTCGTGGGGGTTGTCGATGGCCCGCAGCAGGTTGACGGCGTCTATGACTTCCTGAGCGGCATAGAAGTCCCGCTCGCCTTCCACCACGTACGCGATGCCGTGCCGGCGCAGCGCTTCCAGGTAGACCTGGACGTTGGTCAGCGCGCGCATGAGAAACGCGACGTGGCCAGGCTGGAGCGTCACCCGGGTGCCGCTCCTGCGGTCGAGAAAGGTCCGGCCCAGCACCTCCTCTTCGAGCCAGCGCGCCAGCGATTCCGCCTCCAGCCGGCGCATCGACCCGGCGTTGCCGGGCGCCCCCGTGCTGGTCACCCGGCGGACGCGGACAGGGCTTGGGCTTTGCTCCGGCGGCGCTCTGCCGGGCTCCGGATCGACCCGGTCGAGTCCCGGTTGGAGGGCAATGTACTCGGGTTGCAGGCCGGGCCGTTCCCGGATCAGGTGCTCGAAGATGCCGTTCACCACGTCGAGGATCCGGGGGTCGCTCCGGAAGTTGGCGGTCAGCCGGTACTGGACGCCGTTCTGGGCCTCTATCACGTCCTTGACGACGTTCAGGTAGGCTTCCATGTCGGCGCCCCGGAACCCGTAGATGGATTGCTTGGGGTCCCCCACCACGAACAGCTTGCCCGGGACGAGGCGGATCTCGCGCCAGTCCCCGGCTCCCTGGGAGCGCTCCTCGCACAGCCACAGCAGGATCTCGTATTGCAGCGGATCGGTGTCCTGGAACTCGTCCACGAGGATGGCCTTGAAACGCGCCTTCAGCTCTTCCCTGATCTGCGGGTGGTCGCGCAGCAGGTCCCGGGCCCGCACCAGCAGGCCGTCGAAGGTCACAAGGCCATTGCGGGCGAACTCCCCGCGACACTGTTGGACCAACGGCGCCAGCAGGGCGCACAGCCGTTCGACCTCCGCGGCGTCCACCTGGGCCAGCCCGGCCGCGTCCGCAAGGACGTTGCGGGCGAGCCTGAAATCCTGGTCGGTCCATCCGTTCACCCGGGATGGAGTGCCCTTCAACAGGTCCAGTTCCCCGGCGTCGACGGGAGGGCCCCCGGCGAGGACGGACCGTATGGCCTTCCGTGCCGCCGCCAGCATCCGCTCGATCTTCCGGTCCTTCGGGTGGCGTTCGATGAGATCCGTTACGGACTCGTCCAGCCCCTGCAACCACTTGCCGACGGCATCGCCGGGCGGGCTTGCGAGCGGCAGTGCGTCCAGGTCCACGTTCTCGGCGCAAAGAGCCAGGGCGAGGTCCCGGAGCAGGTCCAGCGGGAAGCGGCCGAGGACATGCTTCCACGCCGCCTTTCTGGAGTTGGTGCCGGCCAGCTCTTCGTCAAGCCACAGCCCCCATCGGGTCTCGAACCGTCTCTTGCGCAGGCTGCCGTCGTCCTCCTGGAACCGCGGGTCGAGCCCGGCCTCCAGCGGGTAGAGCCGGAGCAGCGACGCGGCGAAGCTGTGGATGGTGCCGATCTGCGCCCGCTCGAGGTCCTGCAGCGCTTCCCGGGCCCGGCGGTGGACCTCGTCCGCGGTCAGGCGGTACCGCTCGCGGAGGGTTTGGGTCCGTTGGGTTCCCGCGGCGTCCGCCGGTCCCGGCCGGCCGGCATCGGGCCGGGCCAGGACTTCAAGCTCTTCCCGCAGGCGCGCCTTCATCTCGTTGGCGGCCTTGTTGGTGAAGGTGAGGGCCACCAGTTCCGTCACCTTCACCGGATGCGGCTCGCGCATGAGCAGGTTCACGCACCGTTCCACCAACAGGGTCGTCTTGCCGGTTCCCGCGCCCGCGGTCACGACGACGTTGCGGTCGAAGGTCGTGGTTGCCTGCCGCCGTTGCGGTTCGTCCGGGGGAGGGCCGGTCATGAAGGATCCGTTTCTTGGGCCTGGTGTCTCTCGGCCCTGGCGCGGGAGGGGAAATGGTCCTTGCGGCAGATCTCCGACACCTCGCAAGACCGGCAATGGGTTCCGGGCTTGATGACGAATTCGCCGGCATGGATGCCTCGCAGGAGCCGGGCGATCACGTCTCGGATCGCTTGTCCGGACGACCCGTCCCAGGCCGGCGCGGGGAAGGACTTCCGGACCAGGGGCCCCTTGCCCCAATGGCTGGCGATAAAGTAGTACCAGGCCGCTTCGACGCTCGCGTCCTCGGTGAGACCCCGGCTCTTGGCGTATTCCGCGGCCAGCAGCACGTAGACAGGCAGTTGCAGCTTCCGCCCGCCAATCGCCGCGGCCTCGGGTCTGTCTTCCCCGTTGCCGGGTCCCTTGCCGGTCTTGTACTTGTAGTCGACGACACGATAGCGGCCGTCCTCGGCATGATGGTCGATACGGTCGAGGCGGCCGTGCACGGGCAGGTCCCGGAGGTCCTGGGGCCATTCCTCGCCGAGCCGCGTGGTCAGGTAGCTCTCGAACTCCGCGGGGCGGAAGCCCGATCGCCTCATCTCCTCCAGGTCCGCCCGGACCGCCTCCCGCAGCACGCCGACAAGCTCTTCGCTGGCCACTTCCCACACCGCCGGGTACCCTGTGGCGTAACGCGCCTCGAAGGCGGAAACGACTTCGGCGGCCGCGCTGTCGAGCCAGGCGCTCCAGCCGTTCCCCCAGGCGCGGCCGGCATCCTGGTAGAATCGCTGCAGGATTTCGTGGCAGAGCTGTCCCCATTCCAACGCCTGGACCGGCGCCGCCGTTTCCGGGCGCTCCAGCCGTTCCAGCTTGAGCACGCCGCGGGCGAAGTACTGGAACGGGCAGCGGCCGTATGTCTCCAGGGTGGTGGGGGAGACGGCGTTCTCGAGGATCCCGTTCCAGACCTCCTCCAGCGGGCCGGTGACGCCGTCGAACGGCCCGGCCGTCCCCGCGCCTTCGTCCCGCGCCCGGACCGCCGCCGCGCTCTTGTGGAAGCTCTCCGCCGACACGCCGCCCATGCGGACCAACGAGGTAGGGTCCGCTCCGTCCACGGCCCGCCGCACCGCCAACTCTTCCGGCAGGAGCCAGCGGTCGTCGTCGAAGGGCGCCACGCGCCGCTTGGCGAGAACGCTCTTGGGAATAGGGGTTTCGCCGCCGCCGGCGTCCCCGCCGGATGGGGCCACCTCGCGGAGGTACCAGGACGGCGCCAGCGGGCGCGCGGCCGCATCCGAGCGTTGGTAGCTGCAATGGAGGTGGTCGGCGGCCGAGCCCCTGAGCAGCGCGAACAGGAGCTTTTCCTCGTCGTACCCCGCCAGTTTGGAGGAGATCTTGAAGCCCAGGTCCGTCTCCAGGACCCGCCGGGCGTGGTCCCGCAGGAAGGGATCCTCGCGGATGGTGCGCGGGAACACGCCTTCGTTCATGCCCACCAGGAAGAGCGCCCGGAAGGGGATGCCCCGGGCCGACCCGGCATCCATGACCTGGACCCCCGGCACGACCTCCTCGGACACCGGCACCGCTGCCCGGTCCAGACTGTCACGCCACGTCTGGGCGAAGGTGTCGAGGGAGACGGTCGGGGCGATCGCCTCCAGCGCCGCCAGTCCTGTGAAAGTCTGGTCGATGGCCTTTTGCGCTACGGGCGCCGCTTCGTCCGACCCCGGGTTGAGAAACCGGTCGACGACAGTGTGCCAGGCCGCGGCCAGATCCGACCATCCGCCCTTTTCGGGCAACGCGCTCAGATGCTCGTGCAGCGTGTTGACGGTCTTGAGCAGCGCGGCGATCTGGTCCGGTTTGATGTGCAGGCGGCCGCCTTCCTCATCGTCCACCAGGCTCAGCTTGAGGCCCTCGGCGGCGTAGCGTTCCAGCCGGCGCCATTCGGCCATGCCCCGGTTGATGCGCAAGGAGCGGGTGGCCACGTCCCAGAGGTCCGGCCTGGGTTCGGCGCCGGGGTCCAGGACCGCGTTGAAGTTGAAGTCGTGGGACGCCAGGAGATCGATGACGCCGGCCCGCGGATAGTCCCGGACCGGCAGGTCCAGGAGCGTCAGCACGGCCCTGACGCGGTTGAAGCGGCGCAGGGGTTCCCGGGCGGGGGTGTGGAACGGAATGCCGTGCTCGGGGAAGATCTCCTGGATCCACGGCAGGTAGGGGTCCAGGGTGCGCGCCACGACGCCCACGTCCTGGAAGTCGAAGCCGTCCCGCTCCACGAGCCGGAGGAGTTGCTTGGCCACGGCGAGGACTTCGTCCCGGGGTCCGGCGCAACTGACGATCTCGCGGCGGGAGCCCGGATCCGCCGGCGGACAGGGTTCCGCACCGGGGCCGCCCGGCGAGGCGCCGTTTGCGGTGCGGTCCTCGACGAGGTCCACGACTTCTTCCGTCCCGGCGAGCCCCCGGAGGTAGCGGTCGTAGAAATCCTGGGCGAAGGACCAGTCCGCATGGCCCTGCACGAGAGGATAGAACAGGGTTACCGGGTAGTTGCCGGCAACGCCCCGGAAAAGCTCCAATTGGCTCTGGGTCAGGTCGTAGAAGCCGTAGTAGTAGATGCACCGGAACTGCGCCAGGTGGGCCGAGGACGGCGCGTGTTGCGCCGCGGTGGCATCGATGTCCTGGTGGTCCTGGGCCTGCCACTCCGGGAAACGGCGCTTCACCTCCCGGTACAGCTCGAAGAGGTCGCCCAGCGCGTTCCGGTCCCGGTTGCCGAACAGCCCCTCGCGTAGCGCGTCCAGGGCGGACTCGGGATCCACCATGCCGTCCTTGAGATCCCGCAGGGTCTGCCACAGCGAGGAACAGGCGCCGTCGTTGTCCATGATCCGGGCGAACCGTCCATGGGCCGGCACCACGCGTCTCAGCGCTTCCTCCATGAACGTCTCGTCGCGCAGCACCGGCCCCGCTGGGCCCCGCATTTCGTGGAACAGGTCCAGGCTGAGTTGGAAGAAGGTGAGGACGTGAAAGTTCAGGAGGTGAAGGCCGTGCTCCTTGGCCAGCAGCACCTTGACGCGCCGGCGCAGGGTCTCCGAGGGGACCACGAGGAGCAGCGGGGCCAGCGGGTCCTGCTCCCGCCGCGCCCGGATCTCCTCCGCCAGGGCGTTTTCCAGGTGGGGATGATAGGGACCGAGAACGATTTTCATCTCCGGGGACTTTGGCAGACCCGGCACCCGTTGCCAAGGTCGATTCGGCGCGTCCCGGTCTTGATTCGGGCGCCATGGGTCACTAGTCTCGGCTGCGTGAGAGTCCATTTCCTCGGATCCGGGGACGCCTTCGGCAGCGGCGGCAGGAACCAGACCGCCTATCTGCTGGAGGACGGCCCGCGCCTCTTCCTCCTCGACTGCGGACCGGCGGCCTTGCCGGCCCTCAGGCGCGCCGGGTTGGATCCGGCGGACCTCGACGCCGTCATCCTGAGCCACCTGCACGGAGACCACTTCGGCGGACTGCCGTTCTTCTTCATCCACTACCTTTACGACCGGCCCCGGAGCCGTCCGCTGGAGGTGGCCGGCCCCCCGGGGACCGAGGCGCGCGTGCGCGATCTCATGGCGCTGATGTACGGGCGGAAGGAGCTGCCTTTCGCCGTTTTCACCGTGCTGGAGCCCGATGCCGTCACCGCCGTGGCCGAGGCCGAGGTGCTGGCCTTCCGGGTCCCGCACCAGACCGACGCCGTGTCGCTGGGCCTGCGGGTGACGGTGGCGGGCCGCACCGTGCTTTTCTCCGGGGATTCGAGCTGGACGGACCAGTTCATCACCCATAGCCGGGACGCCGACCTGTTCATCTGCGAGTGCTGCCACTACGACGCCCCATCACCCGCGCACATGAGCTACGTGGAGATCGCCGCGCGCCGGGAGCGGCTGGAGTGCAGGCGGCTGATCCTGACGCACATGGGCGAGGAGATGCTGGCCCGGCGCCGGTCCCTGCCGGTGGAGACGGCGGAGGACGGACTGGTGGTGGATTTGTAGGGGCGGGTTCAAACTTGGCCGTGTGCGAAACCCGTTATACACCGATGGGGCGCCACGTAACTTCTTGACAACCCGGCAAGCGTCTCCTACAAACCCGCCATGCCTAGAGTTACTTTCATGCCACTGGGACAGAGCTTCGAGGTCGACGACGGCACCACCATCCTGGTGGCGGCCATACGCAACGGCGTCACGCTTCGCCACGACTGCACCGAGGCCATCTGCGGCACGGACCGGGTGAAGATCCTCGCCGGAGACAACAACCTGAGCCCCATGGACGACAACGAGGAACTGACCCTGTCCATGCTCAACGCGGATGCCGCGGAACGCCTGGGCTGCGTCGCCAAGGTGCTCGGTGACGTGATCGTGGAGATACCGGCGGAGTAGCATCCGTCGCGGCCGCGAGGGTTCTCCCGCGAACAACCCGGCTGGAGGTCCAAATGAGCAGAGTCAAGGAAGCCCTCGACCGGAACGGCACCCTGGTCATGCCCGGCGTCTACGACGCGCTGAGCGCGCGCATCGCCCAACGCGCCGGCTTCGACGTCATCTTCACCACCGGCTACGGCATCTCGGCGACCATGCTGGGCGAGCCGGACTTCGGCATCCTCACGCAGACCGAGATGCTGAGCACCATCTACCGCATCTGCGGCGCGGTGCCGACGCCGGTCATCGTGGACTCGGACACCGGCTACGGCAACGCGGTGAACGTGGTCCGCACCGTCAACGAGCTGATGCGGGCGGGGGCGGCGGGCATGTTCCTGGAGGACCAGGTCTGGCCCAAGCGCTGCGGGCACATGAGGGGCAAGCAGGTGGTGCCCCTGGACGAGTACCTCAAGAAGCTCAACGCGGCGGTGGCGACCAAGGCGGACGGGGACCTCTTCATCGTGGCCCGCACCGACGCACGCCAGGCCCTGGGCCTCGATGAGGCCATCCGGCGCGGCATCGCCTTCAAGGAGAACGGCGCCGACGCCGTGTTCATCGAAGCCCCGGAAAGCCGCGAGGAGATGCGGGAGATCGCCGGCAACGTGCCGGGGCCGCTGGTGGCCAACATGATCGAGCGCGGCGT
The DNA here is from genome assembly GCA_965215605.1 of uncultured Binatia bacterium (SeqCode). Lineage (GTDB taxonomy): Bacteria > Desulfobacterota > Binatia > UBA9968 > JAJDTQ01 > JAJDTQ01. The sequence goes on from OZ244070.1 coordinate 2,110,965, forward strand.
CACGCCGCTGATGACCCCGGCGGAGCTGGGGGAGTTGGGCTTCGCGCTCATCGTCTGGCCCGTGGGTCCGCTCTACTCCGCCGCTCAGGCGCTCAAGAACTACTACACCAACCTCCGGGAGGCCGGCACCGCGGAGGCCCTCATGGACCGGCTGCTGCCGTTCGACGACTTCCACGACATCGTGGGGCTCGAGGAGAAGTACGCCCTGGACGAGAAGTACCGGACGTGATGCGGCCGCGTGGCGGCTTCTTCAGGGGGTTGCATGCGCGGTGGCGTGGATGATCGTGGCTTCCTTCAGAGGCAGCGGGGTCATGGCCCCGTCGGGCAATTCCACCAGCATCTCTCTCAACGCTCGCAGATCGACGCTCAGCTTGAGCTCCAGGATCTGCCGGATGAGGTCGGCCATGAGGTCGGTGTCGCTCGCGCGGCCGTCGCGGTACACCTGGACGTAGGCTTTGCCGTCCATCAAGCCCACCTTGGCGTGCTGGTAGATCACCCGTACGGGCGTGCCTTTGGGCACCCGCGGATACAGGTAGTCGATGTCCTCGGGATAGAGCCGGATGCAGCCGTGAGTCACCCGGCGGCCGATGGCCCAGGGGTTGTTGGTGCCGTGGATGCCGTAGGTGGTGTGGGACAAACGCATCCAGTACTTGCCCAACGGGTTGTCCGGCCCCGGAGGGACGACCTTGCGCGGGTGTTCCATCTCGGCCTGGATGGATTTCGGCACGTACCACGTAGGATTCGTCCGCTTCTCTCCGACGCGGTACTCTCCGGCCGGAGTCTCCTGGCCGTCCACGCCGACGCCCAACGGAAAGGTCATGACCCTGGAGTCGGGCAGGTAGTAGTACAGTCTCATCTCGGCGATGTTGAGGACCAGCCCCTTCCGTGGGCCGCGGGGAAGAATCCATTGGGCGGGTATGGCGACCCTCGTGCCGGCGCCGGGCAACCAGGTATCCACGCCGGGGTTCGCCCGCTTGATTTCCAGGTACCCCAGGTGATGAAGGCGGCCGATATCGAGGAGGGTGTCGCTGGTTTTCGCGACGTGTATGCGCGGGGCTCCGATGATGGTGGACCCGGGCTCGCGTCCCGTACCCTCGCCCGAGGGCTCGCGGTATTCGAAAACGGCGGCGCCCGGCTGCCATTCGTTCGCGGTGGACGGTGGGACGAGCGCCGCCAACCCGGCGGCCATTAACGCAGCGCACAGCATCAGTCTCATAGGGCCGTCCTCATCATCGCGGGGTCCGGTCGTGGCTTTCCCCTGAGACAGGGAGCACCGGGCCGTTGAACTTGCCTGAAATCCAGAGTTCAGTTGTAATTTCCAGACGCCGATTATACCATCTTTTGCCCAGAGCGTTTAGAAGGGATCGAAAAAGAAGGGACCGAAATGCCTTTTGTCGCCGCGTTGGCAGCCAGCCACGCTCCCAACATGCTACTGGACCCGGGCGCCGAGTGGGAAGAGTTCATGACGCTGCACTACCGCATGGCGCCACAGGCGGCCGGCGCCAAGCCGTCCCTGGAAGTGCAGCAGAAGCTGCGGACCGATGCGGAGAACGCGTTCTCGGTGCTCCGCCGCGACCTCGAGGCCGCCAGGCCCGACGTACTGATCGTGGTCGCCAACGATCAGTTCGTGAACTTTTTCTTCGACAACATCCCGACTTTCTTCGTCACCCTGTCGGACGAGGTCCACGGCCGGTTCACCCGGCACGACTTCCACTACCGGAATCACCCGGCGTTGGGCCGGGCGATCCTGGAGGCCGGCGTCGCCTCCGGGCTGGACCTTTCCTTCGGCGAGGACATCGAGCTGCAGCACACCCAGATGGTGCCGCTGCATTTCCTTCTGCCCGAGCCGGACATCCCCATCCTGCCGATCTTCGTCAACACGTGGATCGACCCCCTGCCCACGCCGGCCCGCTGCTACGCGCTGGGGAGCCTGATCCGGCAGGTGGCGGACGCGTCTTCCGACCGGGTGGCCGTGCTCGCCACCGGCGGGCTGTCGCATTTCCCCGGCTCGCCGCGGATAGGCGAGATCGACACCAGCTTCGATGAAGGTCTGCTCCGGCAGATGCGGGCGGGCGCCGGGCCGGCCCTGGCCGAGTTGACGCTGGAGCAGTTGCGGCAGTCGGGAAACTCGGAGTTTCTCAACTGGATGGTGACGGTCGGGGCGGTGGGCGATGCCCCGGCCTCCGACAGCTTCTACATGCCCGACCACGTCGCCACCGGGTGGGGCTTCGTGAGCTGGAAGATCTGATGAGCCGCTACCACCTGAACCGGTTTCTTTTCGACCTGAAGATGAAACCGGACACCCTGAGCCGGGCGCGCACGGACCTGGACAAGGCCTTGTCGGACTATGACCTGAGCGCCGAAGAGATCGCCGCCCTGAAGAGCAGGGATCCGCGGCAGTTGCGGCCGCTGGGCGCACACGGGATGCTGTCGCTTTACCTGATGCGGCTGGACCCGGAGTTCGACGACAACATCTATTGGACACAGAAGTGAGTATCCGCCGGGACGGCGCTTTCAGGCCCGTCGTGCGGACACCCTAACCTGAACGAGGAGCTTTGGATGGATCTGGGATTGGCAGGCAAGGTGGCGCTGGTGGGCGGCGCGAGCCAGGGAATGGGACGGGCCATCGCCAAGGGTTTTGCCGCGGAAGGCGCCAAGATGAGCATTTGCGCCAGAGGCGGTGACGCCCTCGAAAGCGCCGCGGAGGAGATTCGGCAGGCCACGGGCGGGGACGTTCTCGTCACGGTGGCGGACATGTCCAAGTACGACGACATCCGGAACTTCGTGGCCCGGAGCGTCGAGGCCTTCGGGCGGGTGGACGTGGTGGTGAACAACGCCGGCGGGCCTCCGTTCGGAGCGTTCGACGCGTTGAGCGAGGACGACTGGATGGCGGCGTACAATCTGAGCCTCATGGGCACGGTCAGGCTTACGCGGGAGACGGCGCCGCACATGAAGAAGGCGGGCGCGGGCCGCGTCATCAACATCACCTCCTACGGCATCAAGGAGCCCATCCCCGGCCTGGTCCTGTCCAACACCTTCCGCACGGGCGTGGTGGGCTGGGCCAAGACGCTGTCCCGGGAGCTGGCGCCCGACAACATCCTCATCAACACCGTAATGCCCGGACGCATCGACACCGAGCGCCATCACAACCTCAACGTGGCCCGGGCCAAGCGGCTCAACCTGCCCCTGGAAGAGGTCCAGAAACAGAGCAAGGCCGAGATCGCCCTGGGCCGTTTCGGCCAGTCCGAGGAAGTCGCGGACCTGGTGGTGTTTCTTGGCTCCGACCGCGCGAGCTACATCACCGGGACTACGCTCCTGATCGACGGCGGCCTCGTCAGGACACTCATGTAGGATGGAGGCAGGCAGGTCGGAAAGGGTATGCGCGCGGCAGGGCAGGTAGGGTCAACAACACAAGGAAATGCGAGTTATGGTGTACTACATCGTCCACTGGGACCTGCCGGACCAGAAGGCCAACCTGACGATTTACAGCAACAAGGCCAAGAACGACTGGCTGCCCACGACGCTGGCGGCCCCAGGTGTCCGGGAGATCCGCAATCTCCGCAACCCCCTGGAGGTCAGCCCCCAGGTCGCGATCATGATCGAGTTCGAATCGCTCCAGGCGTGGTCGGGCTTTGTCGAGTCGCAAGACTACATCCGGATCATGCGCGAGTTGAGGATTCTCGGCTGCACCAACTTCAACACACAGGTGTGGGCCCCGTCCCGCTACTTCCCGGAGTCGCTGAAGCGGGACGGCTAGAAACGGCGGCCGCCTCGTTCGATCCTGACAGGGGGCAGAGAGGAGGATAACGATGTTATCTTTCACGAACGTTAAGTCGTCAATTGAACTGAGCCTGCCGCTGGCCGCACGAGCGGCAGCGGTGTGTGCGCTCGCCTTGTGGGTCGGTACCCTTGCCGCAAGTCCCGCCTTTGCCGGGTTCCGGGAGGGCCGCGCCGCGTACAGGGCCAAGGACTTTGGGACCGCTCTGGAAGAGTTCCGCCGGGCCGCAGAGCGCGGTCATTCCGCCTCACAGTACCATCTCGGTATGATGCACCGCCGGGGTCAGGGGATTAGAAAAGACTTCGCGGAAGCGGCGCGGTGGTACCGGAAGGCCGGAGAACAGGGTCACGTCCGGGCGCAGTACTGGCTCGGTGTGATGTATCGGCGGGGTCAGGGGGTGACCAAGGATCTTGCGGAGGCAGCGCGGTGGTGGAGGAAGGCCGCGGAGCAGGGGTATGCTGGAGCACAATACAATCTTGGTGCGTTTCTTCAGCGGGGGAAGGGCGTGAAGCGGGACTTTGCGGAGGCCGTGGTTTTGTACCGGAAGGCTGCTGAGCAAGGCCATGCAGGGGCTCAGAACCAACTCTGCTATTTGTATTCATTAGGCAAGGGAGTAGCGGAAAACAAGTCCGAATCGAGGCGGTGGTGCCTGAAAGCCGCGGAGCAGGGCAATCCCGTATCACAGTACAGCATGGGTTTGTTGTTGGGATGGGGCAGAGGCGGCCCGGAAGACGTCGTCGAGGCCTACAAATGGATGAGCCTCTCGCTGGCGAAAAAGCCGGATGAGGGGCGCGCGCATACCCTTGGCCGGTTGGAAGAGAAAATGACATACGCCGAGATCGCCGAGGCGAAGGAACGCGCGAAGAACTGGCGTCCCAAGAGGCGGAAATGAAGCCTCGCGCACGGTGGAGATCCACGACCGGGGTTCGCCTTGCCTCGTGGTTTCTGGCGTTTGTTTACGCTGCGACCCCCGCCCTTGCCGGTTTCATCGAGGGCCGTGACGCGTACGCCAAGGGCGATTACGAGACGGCATATGCTGAGTTCCGCGAGGCCGCGGACCGCGGTCATGCCGCGGCCCAGTATCACCTCGGTATGATGTACCGTCGCGCACAGGGGGTGAAGAAAGACCATGCGCAAGCCGCCCGGTGGTACCGCAAATCCGCAGAACAGGGCCATGTCAAGGCGCAGTACTGGCTCGGAGTCATGTATCGTAGGGCTTGGGGCATAAAGCAGGATTACGCGGAGGCGGCGCAATGGTACCGCCGGGCTGCGGAACGCGGTCATGCCGGAGCGCAGAACAACCTCGGGTATCTGTATAGCGCGGGTAAAGGGGTTGTGCGCGACGCCGTGAAGGCAGTGGAGTGGTATCGGAAGGCTGCGGAACAGGGTTACCCCATGGGCCAGTTCAACCTCGGGAATATGTTCGCGCACGGTAGAGGTGTCGCTCAGAACGACGTTGAAGCCTACAAATGGGTCAGCCTGTTCGTGGCGAAGAAGCCGGATAGCCAGCATGCTTGGATACTTGGCCACTTGGAAGAACGCATGACGCAGATGGAGATCGTAGAGGCGAAAGAGCGGGCCAGGAACTGGCGCCCAAGCTCCCGCAAGTACTAGCGACGTGCGCCTCAAAGCGTATTCGCCCTGCTTGCTCGCTGCCTCCTGCCGCCGTGGGTGCTACTCGACAAAGATTCGACATCCTCCAGACCCGGACGCCGAAGGCCATCGCCGGGGACGACTTCCGCCCGGCCGCCGTCCTGGCCCCGATACAGGAACGCCCGGACGGGGACCATCTTGTCCTGATCCTCCGTGCGGACAACCTGAGTTCCCACAGCGGTCAGGTTGCGTTTCCCGGCGGTAGCGTCGACCCGGCTGACCTCGACGCGTTGGCAACAGCGTTGCGCGAGACCGAGGAAGAGATCGGCGTGGACCCCGGCCACGTGCGCATCCTGGGACAGCTCGACCAGGTGTTTGCGGGCTACAACTTCCTGGTGACTCCATTCGTGGGGCTGATTCCCTACCCGTATGAGTTCCGTCCCGATCCACGGGAGACGGCGGAGGTGTTCTCCGTGCCGGTGGCAGCGTTGCTGAGGCAGGAGGCGCTCACGCTCGACTCCCGCCTCTCACAGAGGTCGGAGCCCATCTACCACTTCCAGTATCGGGAGTGGGACATCTGGGGGGCGACGGCCCGGATGGTCAAGCAGTTGCTCGAGCTCGTCTACGGTTACGAGGCGAGGGCGGCGAGGCCGTGGTGACAGGGAGCGGAAGGGAAATCCGCTTTCGCGGGAAGGTTAGTCGAGGTCGATGTCCTTGAGGGGCTTCTCGATGGGCTCGTCCTTGGCTTTCTTGAACAGCTCCTGGAACTTGCGGTCCAGCACCTTGCCCTTGTCCTTTTCCGCGTGGAGGATGTCGCGGTACTTCTGATCGCGCTGGGTCGCTTCTTCCCGGAGCAGGCGGCCGGCGTCCTTGAGCTCCGGCGCCTTGTGCGTCGGCGGCGGCAGTTCGTGCCGCAGCACCACCGCCAGCGACGGGTCCACGAACAGGGTTGCCCCGCAGCACGGGCATTCCAGCTTGATGGTCGTGGCTTCCTGGTCCGGCATGAGGGTTCCCTTGCTGCGCTGCGGCCTGCAGTCTGCTAGCCTCGCAGCTCGATCTGCTCGCCGTCGGGGCCGCCGAAGACGACCCGGCGCCAGCCTTCTTCCCGCGGCTCCCGCGCCGCGGTGCCGTGAGGCGCCCTCAGCAACGGCACGCCGCGCCGTTGCAACTCCGCGACGGTCTCGTCGAAGCTGTCGGTCTCCAGGCAGAAGTGAAAGCCGGCCATGGAGCCGTCGCTCCGGTGGGTCAACTCCAGTACCGTGTCACCCAGCTTGAGGTAAGCGATCTGCATCCCCGCCGTCGCCTCGTGCTGGAAATACTTCCGGAAGCCGAAGTTCTCCTCGTAGAAGGCGATGGTCCGGTCCAGGTCCGTGACATGCAGGGCTACGTGGTCGATTCTCTTGAACATGCGATATCCTGCCGCGAATATAGCACGATTGCGGTTCGAAGTCGCAAACACGGTCCTCGCCACTCCCTTGCTTCCCTTGCCTCGAACCTGCACCATGAGTTCCATCCATGCCCGTCTATCGCTTGAGCCGGGAGCTCGCCTTTCCTTCCCCGCAAGAGGCCGAACCGAGCGGGCTGCTGGCTGTGGGAGGCGACCTGGGCAGCGCGCGCCTCCTGCTGGCGTACTCCATGGGCATCTTCCCTTGGTATAGCCAGGGGCAACCGATCCTGTGGTGGTCGCCGGACCCGCGGTGCGTCCTCGCCCTGACCGACTTTCACGTCTCCAGGCGGCTGCGGCGCGGCCTGAACCAGGGGAAGTTCCGGGTCAGTTTCGATGAGGATTTCCGGGGCGTGATCCGCGCCTGCGCATCAGTGGACCGGCCCGGTCAGGAAGGTACCTGGATCACGCCGGAGATGGAACGGGCCTACGTCCGCCTTCATGAGGCGGGGCTGGCGCATTCGGTCGAATGCTGGCTCGGCAGGCACTTGGTCGGAGGGATCTACGGCATCGCCCTGGGCAGGGGTTTCTTCGGCGAGTCGATGTTCCACCGGGAGGCGGACGCCTCCAAGGTGGCGCTGGCGCGGCTCGTGGACCGGCTCGCCGGCTGGGCCTTCCATTTCATCGATGCGCAGGTTACAACTTCGCATATGCTGAGCTTGGGCGCCCGGGAGGTCCCCCGCACGGCTTTTCTGAAGAGCCTGGAGGAAGCATTGCGCTATCCCACCCGGCGCGGAAGCTGGCGGGGCGCTCACGAAGCCTGAACGCGGAGACACGCGGACGACAGAGAAGGGAGGGGCCTCGGATGGCCACGGTCAAGGAAGCGTTTACCTACAAGTACCAATCGACCAAGAACTCCGACATCGAGGAGTTCGAGTTCTCGCCGGGAGACGAGGTGGAGGTGGTGAAGGAGTGGAGCAACGACATGTGTCTGGTGAAAAACGGCGACGGCGTGGTCTTCAACGTGCCGACGAAGAATCTCGATCTATAGTGCGACCGCAGTCGGGCGGGCCGGCCGTCACGCGCCGCGGAACTCTTCGGGGAAGAGCCGCACGGCGCTCTCGATGGGCGGGCCGGGCATGTTGATCAGGCTGCAGAACCCCTTCCCCTTGTTGAAGGCGATTACCTTCCCGAACTGCTCCGTCAGCGCATCGCTCCCCTCACCCTGCTGAACCTTCTTGATCAGCGCCGCGAGCATGTTGGTCTCCATGCGGCAGGCCGGACATTGGCCGCAGGACTCTTTCGCGAAGAAGTCCGCGATCCGCGCCACCTCATCCACCACCGAATCGTCCTCGGTGAGGATCTTGACGACGCCGCACCCGATGGATGAGCCCGCCTCCCGCAAGGAGCCGTGATCCAGCGGCAGGTCGAGGCTGTCCGGCAGCAGGAACCCCGATGACGGACCGCCCGGGAGAATGGCCTTGATCCGCTTGCCGTCCTTCAGGCCGCCGCCGCATTCTTCCACGAGGTGGCGCAAGGGGGTCCCCAACGGCAGTTCGTAGACGCCGGGCCGTTCCATCTCGTCCCCCAGTGAAAAGATCATGGTGCCGGGACTGTCGCCGGTGCCGAAGGAGCGGAACCATTCCGGCCCCCTGGCGACGATGGGGGCGATGTTGGCCAGCGTTTCCACGTTGTTGACCAAGCTGGGCTTGCCGAACAGGCCCTCGGTGACCGGGAAAGGCGGCTTCTGACGGGGCAGGGGCTCCTTCCCCTCGATGACTTCCAGGGCGGCGGTGTCCTCTCCGGCCACGTAGTTGGACGGCGCGGCCACGATTACGAGCTCGACGGCGAAACCCGAACCGGCGACGTCGTCGCCCCAGTAGCCCGCCTCCCGGGCTTCGCGCATGGCGGTTTCCACCGCGCCGGTAGCGGCCCTATAGCCGTGGTTGATGTAGAGGTAGGCCTTTTCCGCCCGCACGGCGTAGGCCGCTAGAATGATCCCCTCCAGGAGGAGGTGGGGAACATTCTCCATGAGCACGCGGTCCTTCTTGCTGCCGGGCTCGTCCTCGCCGCCGTTCATGACCACGTAGTGGGGCGTTTCGGGACATTCCAGGGTAAGGGCGAGCTTCCTGCCGGTGGGGAAACCGGCGCCTCCGCGGCCGCGCAGGCCGGAAGCCTCCACTTTCGCGATGACGTCCTGGGGGGACAACTCCTTCAGCCGGCCGAGGGCGTCGTAGCCCCCTCGCGAGCGGTAGGCGTCAAGCCCCCCGAGCCCCTCCACCACGCCTCGCGGGAACAGGATGCCCTCCATGACGGCTAAAAGACTCCGGTGTCGAGCAACTGGTAGATGAGTTCCTTGAGAGAGGGGTCGATCTTGTCCAGCCGGTCCACGTGCGGGCCTCCGGCTAGGTGCGCGACGACGTCGTCAACGTCCTCTTTCTTCACACCGGCGTACCAGAACCTGTCGGGGTAGACGACCATGTTGGGGCCTTCCTGGCATGCGCCGAAACACATGTAGGAACGCACCTCCACGTCGTCCAGCCCCTTGGCCGCCACCCGCTCCTGCAGTTCCTTCATCAGCTCCTCGGAGCCCCGGCTCTTGCAGTCGACATTTTGGCAGACGAGGCAGAAACGATTCACAGGGTTTTCCTTGCTGGCGGGACGGGTTCATTTGAAGAACCCAGTCCTTGTCCTTGAAAATCTCGCTCAGGACACGCTTGTTCTCGGCGCTGGGAAGCGCCTCGGAAAGATGTTTCTCATATTCCGTCTCGGAGAGCAAATTGTCGTCGACGCCGTAGTGAATGCCCGCGTGGTCGTCGATAGAGCGAACGATCGTTCGCTCATGCTATTGCATCGTCGGCCCAAGGTCAACCCCCTTGGGGGAATGGCCGTTTTGCGGCGGCGGATTTCTCCCGCCTACCCTTTCCTTTGGGCCGGATTTGTGAAACAAGAAGAGTTTAAATTCAGTGGTGGCGTCTCGGGACGCGAAAGCTCAGGAGGCTCGCTATGTTCAGTCGAATCTTACGTGCCGTCATGGTTTCGGCGCTTTTCCTTACGTTGGTTCCGTCGCTTGCCATGGGAGCGGACGACTTCTTCAAGGGCAAGACCATTCGTTTCGTGGTCGGTTTCTCTCCGGGCGGCGGTTTCGATACCTACACCCGGCTAATTGCCCGCCATTTCGGCAAAAATGTCCCCGGGAACCCCAGAACGGTGGTCCAGAACCGGACCGGCGCCGGCAGCATGATCGCCGCCAACTACATCTACGCCAAGGCCAAGCCGGACGGCCTGACCATCGGCAACTGGATCGGCCCGCTGGTGCTGCAGCACGTGCTCGGCAAGAAGGGCATCAAGTTCGACGGGCGCAAGTTCAACTGGCTGGGTGTCCCGTCTACCGACGACAACACCTGTGCGCTCACCAAGGCCAGCGGCATCAGCAACGTCAAGGACTGGCTCAACTCCAAGAGGCCGATCAAGATCGGCGCCACCGGTCCTGGCTCGACCACCGATGACGTGCCCAAGCTGATCAAGGCCGCGACGGACCTGCCGATGCAGGTCATCGAGGGTTACGGCGGTACCGCCCTCATAAGGCTGGCGGCGGAAAAGGGCGAGATCGACGGCGGCTGCTGGGCGTGGCAGTCCATCAAGCCGACCTGGAGCCAGGGTATCGAAAGCGGCAACGTCAAGCCGGTCCTCCAGGTGGGTCCCGAAAAGCACGCTGACCTCAAGGACGTGGGGGTGGCATTCGACTTGGCCAAGGGTGACACCGGCAAGAAGCTGTTGGGGGTGGCCGCTGACGTCTACCGTGCCCTGTCGCGGCCCTACAGCCTGCCGCCCGGAGTGCCCGCGGACCGGGTCAAGACGCTCCAGAAGGCCTTCACGGATACCCTGAAGGACCCCGAGCTGGTCGCCGCCGCCAAGAAGTCGAAGGTGGAGTTGAACCCGCAGGACGGCAACTGGGTGGCGAAGAAGATGCAGGGGCTCTACGATATGGACGACGCCACGTTGACCCTGCTGAAGAAGACCCTGTTGCCGAAGAAGTAGTTGTGTCTTGGATGGAGGAGATCGTTTCCCGGCAGCGCTCAGGCGTGATCCGGGCAACGGTTCCCTCCATGTGCCGGATTGGGCGGCTTTGGCGGACTGCCGTCAAGGCCGCCCTGCCGGAGGGCACGCGGGTTGTCTTGTGTGATTTTCTTCCGATCCATCCGGATCGGTTGCCCGGCCACTCCCTTTCCGGGCTCACCCCTTTTCACTGAAAGTCAGGGATCATGGGCGAAATGGTTCAGGCCTTCGGGGCCGGCCTAGCACAGGTTTTCACGGCGACCACTTTCACGCTCATGATACTGGGTATCGTGATCGGCTTCGCCGTGGGCATACTGCCCGGGCTCGGCGGGCCGGTCACGCTGGCGCTGATGCTGCCGTTCATCTTCAAGATGGAGGCGGTGGAAGCGTTTGCCTTCCTTTTGGGCATGTCCGCCGTCACGGCCACTACGGGAGACATCACCTCCATCCTTTTCGGCATTCCCGGGGAGGCCATTACCGCGTCCACCATCGTCGACGGCCATCCCATGGCCAAGAAGGGGGAAGCCGGCCGTGCCCTCGGCGCCTCGCTCATGAGCTCCCTCATCGGCGCCGTCTTCGGCGCCTTCGCGCTGGCCCTCGCCATTCCCATCGTCCGTCCGTTGGTGCTCGCCATCGGTTCCCCGGAGTTCTTCATGCTGGCGCTCCTTGGGGTCACCTTCCTGGCCTCGCTTAGCGGCGAGGCCGTCATCAGGGGGCTCACCGCCGCCGCCCTGGGGCTCATGCTCGCCACCGTGGGGCTCGACCCCATCTCCGGCATCGAGCGCTTCACCTTCGACAACCTCTATTTATGGGACGGCATCAAGCTGGTCCCCGTGACCCTCGGCCTGTTCGCCATTCCCGAGGTCATCGAGCTCTGGGTCAAGGGGTCCAGCATCGCGGAGGAGAAGGTCGAGAAGCTGGGCGGTGTCATGGAGGGCGTCAAGGACACGTTCCGCCACTGGGGCTTGGTGCTGCGCTGCAGCGCCATCGGCACCTACATCGGGGTCATTCCGGGCATGGGCGGCGCGGTTTCCCAGTGGGTGGCCTACGCTCACGCGGTCCAGACCTCGCCCGACAAGGAGCGCTTCGGCAAGGGGGCGGTGGAAGGCGTCCTGGGTCCGGGGGCGGCCAACAACTCGAACCTCGGCGGCGCGCTGGTGCCCACCATCGCCTTCGGCGTCCCGGGCAGCGTCACCATGGCCATCCTGCTGGGGGCGTTCATCATCCAGGGTCTCGTGCCGGGACCGCCGATGCTGGAGCCCGCCAGTCGGGGAGGGCACCTCGACCTCACGTTCTCGTTCGTGTGGATCGTGGTGGTCTCGAACATCATCACCGTCTCCGTCTGCTTCATCTTCCTCAAGCAACTGGCGCGTATCACCGAGGTGCGCGGCAGCCTGGTGCTGCCGTTCCTGGTGGTGCTCATCTACCTGGGCGGTTTCGCCCAGAACAACGCCTTCGAGGACCTCATCGTGGTGCTGGCCTTCGGTCTGGCGGGCTGGGTCATGGTGCAGCTCGACTGGCCGCGCCCGCCGCTCCTGCTGGGGTTGGTGCTGGGCTCGCTGGCGGAGAAGAACCTGTTCCTGGCCACGGACAACTACGGCTGGGCATGGGTCGGCTTCCCGGGCGTACTGGTCATCGGGTCGATCATCCTGGCGGGCATTCTTTATCCGGTCTATCAGCGGCGTCGGGATGCGAAACGGAAACCCGCCGGAGACGTCCCCGTCGCCGTACCGGAGTTGGAACCTGCTGCCGAGGGCCCAAAGCTTGTCAACGTCTGGCACATCGTCTTCACGGCGGTGCTCCTGGCAGGTTTCGCATGGGGCGTGTGGGAGGCGAGGGGTTGGGGCTTCCGCGCCAGCCTGTTCCCCTGGGTCATCGGTTTTCCCGGCATCCTGCTCACCCTGGCGCAGATGGAGATCGACGTCGCCGGACTTCTGAAGCAACGGAAGGCGCAAGCGCGCGTAGAAGGCGTGAACCCGGTGGTCGCAGGGCGGACGCTGTCCATCGTGGGCTGGATCCTCGGCTTCTTCGCTTCCATCTGGCTGCTCGGCTTCTCCATCACGGTGCCTCTTTGCACCTTCCTCTTCCTCAAGGTGGGGGCCGGAGAGAAGTGGTTCATCAGCGTCTTGTTGACGTTGATCGCATGGGCCGGCTTCTACTTGGTCTTCGACTACTCGTTGAGCCTTCCGTTCCCGCCTGGAAGCCTCATCGAGATGTTCACGGGCTGACGCCGCCACGATTGACAGTGGCCGAGGGATGGGACTAGGTTAGGCGTTCAGCCTCGGCAGGCCGCCGTCCGCGCTCGCAAAGGAGATCAATCCGCATGAAAGTCTACAACTTCGACCTTTTGGCCTATCCGGAGGTCCCCGAGGACGTCCCCGGGACCCCCGTGCCGAGCACCTATTTCGATCCGCCGGTGGGCTCGCGCAACTACCAGGAGCACCTGGAGGAGATGGCCTATTGCGAGGAGCTGGGGTTCGAGGGCGTAGTCTTCAACGAGCATCACTACAGCGCCTACGGCACCATGCCGTCGCCCAACCTCATTGCCGCGGCCCTGAGCCAGAAAACCAAACGCATCAAGATCGGCGTCCTCGGCAACATCCTGCCGCTGCGGCAGCACCCCGTTCGGGTGGCCGAGGAATACGCCATGCTCGACTGCCTGTCCCAGGGGCGCCTGATCGCGGGATTCGTCCGGGGGATTCCCTCCGAGTACCTTTGGTACAACGTCAAGCCCCAGGAGTCCCGGGGGCGGTTCGGGGAAGCCTTCGACGTCATCATGACCGCCTGGACCGAACCGGTCTGGAGCTACGAGGGCGAGTTCTTCCAGTTCGAGAACTGCGCCATCTGGCCGCGTCCGGTGCAGCAGCCGCACCCGCCCATCTGGGTAGCGGCCCGCAGCGCCGAGTCCATCGAATGGTGCGTCAAGCGCAAGATCCCCATCGCGCAGGTGTACCAGACCAACAACCAGATCGAGGACACTTTCAACTACTACCGCAAGGTGGCCAAGGAAGACGGCTGGGAGAGCGGCCCCGACAAGTTCGTCCTCTGCCGTCACATCTTCGTGGGCGAGACCGACGCGCAGGCCCAGGCCATTGCGGAGCCGCCGTTGCGGTATTTCTTCACGTTGTGGAATCGCGGCTTCAACGAAGCCAAGACGGACGTCGCCATCGATCAGCGCAAGGTCAAGGAAGCCATGGTCAGCGACAGGTCTTCCAGCTACTTCCGCCCGGGCAACGATGAGCGGGTGAACTTCCATCCCATGAGCTGGGAGCAGCTCATCGACACCGGGTTCGTCATCGCCGGCAGCCCGGATACCGTGGCGCGGCAGGTCAACCAGCAGATGAGCCAGATCGGCGCCGACCATTTCATGGGCATGTTCCACATTGGCAACCTGGCTCACGACAAGGTCATCGACTCCCTGAACCTCTTCCACAAGGAGGTCATGCCGCGGCTGAACGGCGCCTGAGCCACGGCAGCCCCGCGCATCCCTGAACGCTTGCCGTCGGGGCAGCGCGCCGGACGGATCATCCTGCCGATGCTTTTCACCCGTATCGTCGCGACAGTCCTGTTGCTGGCCTTGGCGGTCGTCGCCGGCGGCGAGGCGTCCGCGCAGCAGGGCACCCTGACCTTTGTGGTCGGCGCCGGAGCCGGAAGCGTCTTCGACCGCACCACCCGTACCTTTGCCAAACACATCGTCCGCCATCTTCCGGACCGTCCGAAGGCCACGGTCAGGAACATGGTGGGAAGCGGCGGCAGCGTGGCGGCGGAGTACCTCTACCGCGAAGCCAAGCCCGACGGACGGACGGTGGGCAACTGGGCGGGCGACCTCATCTACAACCAGTTATTCGGCGGCAAGGGCGTGCAGCTCGACACGCGGCGGTTCGCTTGGGTGGGCGCGGTTTCGACCCTGCATCCGGTGTGCATCCTGACCAAGACGAGCGGAATCGGCGATCTGGCAGCGTGGAGCGGCGCCAAGAGGTCCGTCAAGCTGGGAGGCATCGGCGGCAACGAGGCCGCCACCAACATGTCACGGGTGCTGGGCGCCACCCTGGGCCTGCCCGTCAAGCTCATCAACGGCTACAAAGGCCCGGTCAACGTGCGTCTGGCTGCCGGCAACCAGGAAGTGGAAGGTGGTTGCTGGTACTGGCAGGCGGTCAAGCAGGCGTGGCGGAAGCAACTCGCGGCCAGAGAAGCGCAGGTCGTGCTGCAGGCCATGACCAAGCCGCATCCGGAGTTGCCGTCGGTACCCAACGCCCTGGATCTGGTCAAGTCCGAGGACGCGCGCCTGCTTCTCATGTACGGGGTCCACGACCCGGCGAAGCTGGCGCGCGCCTATTCCCTTCCGCCCGGGACGCCCGAGGCGAGGGTGACGGCGCTCCGCAAGGCGTTTGCCGACGCCGTGGCAGACCCGGCTTTCGTGGCCGAGGCCGACAGCCAGGGGCTGGAAGTCCGCCCCCTGGGCGGCGCGGAAATCGAAAAGACCGTGAAGGGCCTGTTCGCGCTGGATCCGAAGTTCATCGTGCAGCTCCGCAATCTGCTCTTCCCCGAAAAGCCCGCCGCCGACACGCGCGCCGCGAAGTAGGGACGGGTTTCAAGCCTGCGCCTGCCCGTCCTTGCCGCGGATCAAGCGTTTCACCGTGTATTCCATGACCGTCTCGCCGCGCTGGTTCTTCACCAGGTGCCGGCAGCGGACGATGCCCGCGTTGCGGGACTTGGTCCGGCGGCTTTCCAGCACCTCGATCTCGACGCCGATGGTGTCGCCGACCTTGACCGGCCGGAACAGCCGCATCTCCTCCAGGCCCACGAACGCCAGGCCCGTGCCGTGGATCATGCCGGTCTGAGTGGTCAGCCCCTCGGCCAGCGCGAAGGTCAGGCTTCCGGGCGCGATGCGCCCGCCGTACTCGGTTTGGTCCCGCATGTACTCGGCATCGTTGAACAGGGGCTCGATGAGACCGGACAGATTGACGAACTGGACCACGTCGGTCTCCGTCACGGTGCGGCGGGCGGTCCGGTGGACGTCGCCCGGTCGAAACTCCTCGAAGGTCATCCCTTGTTGCATCGCTGATTTTCCTCGCCGCGGCGAAACGCCCGGTCACCCCGGGCGCCGACCGAGGGTTCCCCGGCTCCGAAGCGCGACGATGGCCTCGTCGTCCAGCTCCAGCCATTCCTTCAGCACCTGCTCGTTGTGCTCCCCCAGGAGCGGCGGCGGGAGCCGGACGGAGGCCGGGGTTCCGGAGAATTTCACCGGCAACCCCGCCATGCGCACCTTCCCGGCCGTCGGGTGATCGATTTCCCGCAGCATTCCCGTTGCCAGCACCTGGGGGGACTCGAACACCTCCCGGATGTTCTGGACCGGGGAGCACGGGACGCCCGTGCGGTTCAGGATCTCGATCCATTCGTGGCGCGGGCGCGCGCCGAACATCTCGCCCAGGATTGCAAGGAGCTCGTCACGGTTCTCCACCCGGTGGGCATTGGTGTCGAACCGGGGGTCCGCCGCCAACTCCGTCTTGCCGACACCGTCGCAGAACCGCGCCCAGATCGCCTCATTGGCGACGGCGACGACGAGATGGCCGTCCGCCGTTGCGAAGCTTTGGTAGGGCACGATGTTGGGATGGGCGTTGCCCCAGCGTCCGGGCACCTCGCCGGTTACCAGGTAGTTGCTCCCGGCATTGATCAGGCTGGCTACCTCCGCCTCCATGAGCGAAGTCTCGATCCGTTGCCCCTCGCCCGTATTCTCCCGCGCATAGAGGGCCGCGGCGATGGATTGGCCCAGCATGAGGCCGGCGACGATGTCGACGATGGCGACGCCCACCTTCGTCGGCTCGCCGTCCGCCGGACCGGTGATGCTCATCAGGCCGCCCCAGGCCTGGATGGCCACATCGTATCCCGGCCGTTCCTTCAGCGGTCCGCTGGAGCCGAAGGCCGAGAGCGACGCGTAGATGAGCCCGGGGTTCCGGCGCCGGATCTCCGCCTCGGACAGGCCCCAGCCCGCCAGCGTGCCGGGCCGGAAGTTCTCCATCAACACGTCCGCCTCCAGGGCCAGCCGGCCCAGCATCTCGATGCCGTCCGGAGTCCTGAGATCCAGGGTGACGCTCCGCTTGTTGCGGTTGACGCAAAGGAAGTACGCGCTCTCGCCGCCCTGGAACGGCGGTCCCCAGCTTCGCGTGTCGTCGCCCCTGCCGGGCTCCTCGATCTTGACGACCTCCGCGCCCAGGTCGCCCAGAAACATGGTGCAGTAGGGGCCCGCCAGCACCCGCGACAGGTCCAGCACCCGGACCCCGTGCAGCGGGCCGTTGGCCGCGCTCATTTGAACTCGATGCCCTGCTCGCGCAGGATCTCGTCCAGCGTCTCCGCCCCGAGCCAGAGCCCGGGCATGCCCCCGGGTATCGCCGACACCTCCACCGCCTCCAGCACCTGCCGGGGCGTGGCGCCGAGCTTGAGCGCCCGCTCGCTGTGAAGCCGCACCCCCCGGGGGCGGTTCAGGGCGCAGGTGATGCCCACCATGATCAGCTCCTTGGTCTTCCGATCGAGAGCCCCCTCCCGTCCGAAGGTTCCGTCGACGAAGAGCCCCGTAAGGTGCCGCGAATATTCCGGGTCCAGCTCGGCGATGATGTCATAGGCCCTGTTGGTGGCCCCGAGCGATACGTCCTCGAAGGCCTTGCGCGCGTCGTCCGCCATGTCCAGTCTCCTTTCGGAATCGAGCCGGTGCGTGTCCGTGAGGCGAAGTGTTTGTTGCGTGTTTCCTTGTAACAGTACGTGCACCCGCGGCAAAGAGTCGCCCGTGGATCAAAGCCTTGGGCAATCAGGAAAGCACTCAATTGACACCGTCTGGACCGCCCGTTAGTGTGAGGCAGCCTGAGCGCGGAGGAATCATCGCCATGACCGGAAGGGAATTCGTCGAATCGCTGTGGAGCCGATACCACGATGAGTTGGAGGGGCCGGTCATCGCCATCCGCAAGGCGCTGGCGGAGCTGGACCCGCGGACCGCTGAGTTCGTCGGCCTGATGCAGCGGCAGGCCAAGAAGGAGCTGGCGCACGGGGTGGCGTTCACCAAGGCGCTGCTGCAATACGGCGAGTTGGAGCCCCACGAGCGCGCCCACGTGGCGGAGCAGGCGGCCGACGAGTACAGGCACTATGCCTTGATCAAGGACTACCTCGACAGCCGCGGCGCCGCCGACGATATCCCCGCCGAGGCCTACGACGGCTACTTCGGGCAGTTCCTGACCGGCGACGTGCGGGCGTTCCGGCTATGCAACATCGCCGAGAAGTCCGCGGTGGTGTTCATGCAGCACCTGCGGGACGCCACTCCCGATCCGGTGGTGCGGCAACTCGCCAAGGACATCGTGGACGACGAGGAAGGCCACGAGGACATGGTCATGGAAAAGCTCGCCCGCTTTGCCGAGGACGATGGCAACCGCGAGTTCCTCGAGAACATGTTCGTCCAGAGCTGGGCCAGCCAGAAGGAAGGCGTGATCCGCGAAGGCCGGGAGCTGGGCGTCGACGTCGACGGCATCCTCCGCCGGTTCGAAGCTCCGGCCGGGGGCTAGTGTCCTGCCGGGGCAGGGGCGACCGGCCGGTCGCCCCTGCGGGTTCTCATTACGGCCGCGGCTTCAATGCCAGAAGCCGTGACGCCGCACCACCTCCATGTAGTCCGCGATCCCTTCTTCCAGGGAATACTGGGGCTTGTAGCCGAGGATCCGTTCCGACGCGGACAGGTCCACTCGGGGGCGCGCCTTCTTCTTGCCGGCCCCCGGGGCCAGCTTGACGTCCCGGCCCGGCAGCAGCCGGTCCAGCGCCCGGAGGAAGTCCGCGGGGCCGTAGTTCTTGCCGGCGCCCAGGTGGAAGGCTTTGCCGGGCGCGTCCTTGGCGGTGCAGGCCAGGGCGATGCCGCGGCCGACGTCCGCGGCGTAGACGAAATCGTTGGGTCCCACGTGCCGGTCCTCGAGTTCGATGGGGCCGTCGCCCGTGCACGCGCGCACCAGGTCGTTCATGGCGATGCCGCCGCCGGAGCCGCCGCGATAGTGACCCGGGCCGTAGACGCCGGTGGGCCGCATGCGGACGCACTCCATGCCGTAGTAGTTCTCGTACGCGTCCAGCAGCACTTCGTTGGCCACCTTGGTGGCGGGGTAGAACCGGTTGCCCCAGCGCGGGGCGTCCTCCCTGACCGGCCCCTTGCGGATCTGGTTCCAGTCGTAGACGCCGAACGTGCTGAGGTGCACCAGCCGCTTGATCCGGGAGATCTGGCAGGCCTCGAAGACGTTCACGGACCCCACGGTGTTGGTCTGGAAGCCGCGATAGGGCGGGCTTTCCACCTGGCCGCCGATGAAACCGGCGGTGTGCACCAACACGTCGGGCTTGGCCTGGGCCAAGGCGCGAAGCAGATTGGGCAAATCCAGCAGATCGCCGCGCGACGTCGTCAGACGCTTCTTCCCGGCGATGGCCGCGACGTAGTCCGGGTCGGGACTGAGGTCGTAGAGGTGAACGCTGTGTCCTTTCCGCGTGAGCTCCCTGGCCGTGTGGCATCCGAGCATTCCGGCTCCGGTGATGAAAATCCGCATGAAGTCCTCCTGTTGGTTGTTGGATCGGCTGTGACAGGCCCGGTTTGATGCCCGCGGGCGCTCCGAGGTACCCGGCCGCGAAACCGTGAAATCTGTCACAGCCGGCGTTAAACCGTCAAGCACGCTCCAGGCGCGGACTTGCGTTCGCACCCGGGTCGAGGCCCGTGCAAACCTGCCCGAGGGTTGCCGGAAACCGTGCGTGGCAGGCCCTCCGCGGGCACGAAGTTATTGTTGACCTGCCCTGGGGCGCGGTATATTCTTGCTGCCAGCGAGGAAGAGGGACGATGAGCAAAAAAACCACGATCGAACTTCGAGTCAACGGTGTCAACCGGACCGCCGAGGTGCAGCCACGCCTGCTGCTGGTGCACTACCTCCGTGACGTTCTCGGCCTGACCGGGACACACATCGGCTGCGAGACGAGCCTGTGCGGCGCCTGCACGGTCATGGTGGACGGCGCGGCGGCGAAGTCCTGCACCCTGCTGGCGGTACAGGCCGACGGGTGCGAGGTCCAGACCATCGAGTCGCTCGCCACCGACGACGGGCTCCATCCGATACAGCAGGCCTTCTGGGACTGCCACGGCCTCCAGTGCGGCTTCTGCACACCCGGCATGATCATGGCTACGCGGCAGCTCCTCCAGGAGAAGCCGAGTCCCTCGGAGGAGGAGATCCGCCACGGCCTCGAAGGCAACATCTGCCGCTGCACCGGGTACAAGCATATCGTCGACGCGGTGCAGCAGGCGGCGGAACAAATGAAAGCTGGGACGTAGCCATGCCCGTAAGCAAGCTCGTTGGAACCAAGGTGAAGCGGCGGGAAGACCCGCGTCTGGTGCAGGGCCTCTCGCACTACGTGGACGATCTCCGGATGGCGGACGTGCTGCAGGTGGCCATCCTGCGGAGCCCCCACGCCCACGCCCGCATCAACGGCATCGACAAGGACGCTGCCCAGGCGCTGCCCGGCGTCGTCAGCGTCGTGACCGGCGCAGACATCGGCGACAGCGTGGGCTCGGTGCCCTGCGCGGCCGCCAACCCGACGCTGCGCACGCCGCCGCACCCGGTGCTGGCCCAAGGCGAGGTGCGCTACGTGGGAGAGCCGGTGGCCGCGGTGGTGGCCGAGGACTCCTACACGGCGCGGGACGCCCTCGATCTCATCGAGGTGGACTACGAGCCGCTGCCGGCGGTGTCGGACCTGGAGAAGGCGCTCCAGCCGGGCTCGCCGCTCGTCCATTCCCAGTGGGACAGCAACCAGGCCTTCACCTTCGAGTGCGGCACCGGGGACATGGACAAGGCCCGCGCCGAGGCGGACGTCATCGTCAAGCAGAAGTTCATCCACCAGCGGCTCGCGCCGATTCCGGTAGAGACCCGCGGCGTGGTGGCGCGCTATTTTCCGGGCGAGGGCGAGTTGACCGTGTGGAGCTCGACCCAGATCCCGCATCTGCTCCGGGCCATGCTGGCGCTGGTGCTCGGGTTCCCGGAACACCGCCTCCGGGTCATCGCCCCGGAGGTGGGCGGCGGCTTCGGATGCAAGCTGAACGTCTACCGCGAGGAGGCTCTGCTGGCCCACCTTGCGATGAAGCTCAAGGCCACGGTGAAGTGGATCGAAGGGCGGCGCGAGAACATGCAGGCGACCATCCACGGACGCGGACAGGTGGGCACCGTGGAGGCGGCGGTGAAGAAGGACGGCACCATCCTGGGCGTCACCTACGACAGCCTGCTGGATACCGGCGCCTATCACCAGCTCCTGACGCCGGGAATGCCGCCGCTCACCGGTTTGATGATCAGCGGTTCCTACAAGATACCGACCCTGAAGTTCACCTCCACCGGCGGCTTCACCAACAAGGTGGCCACCGACGCCTACCGCGGCGCCGGCAGGCCGGAAGCCACCCTGGTCATCGAGCGTACCATGGACCTGATCGCGCGGGAGCTGGACATGGACCCGGTGGAGTTGCGCCGCAAGAACTTCGCGCAGCCGGCCGACTTCCCGCTCTCGGTGGCCACCGGGCTCGCCTATGACAGCGGCAACTACCAGGCGGCGCTGGACAAGGCGCTGGAAATGGCGGGCTACCAAGACCTTCGCGCCCAACAGAAGCGGCTCAGGGAGGAAGGCCGCTACATGGGCATCGGCTTTTCCACCTACGTCGAGATCTGCGCCATGGGTCCTTCCGCGGCGCTGCCGGCGGGCGGTTGGGAAAGCGGCACCGTGCGCATGGACTTCACCGGCAAGGCCACCGTGCTGACCGGCGTTTCACCCCACGGCCAGGGCGAGGAGACCACCTTCGCCCAGATCGTTTCCGACGATCTCGGCGTTCCCATCGAGGACGTTGCGGTGCTGCACGGCGACACGGCCGTGGTGCCCAACGGCATCGGCACCTTCGGGAGCCGCGGCATCTCCGTGGGCGGCACCGCGGTGTACATGGCGACCCAGCAGGTCCGGGAGAAGGCCGAGGCCATCGCCGCCAACGTGCTGGAGTGCAGCGCCGATGACCTGGAGTTCGAGGACGGCAAGTTCTCGGTCAAGGGCGTGCCGGACAAGGGCATCACCATCCAGGAGGTCGCGTTGCAGGCCCATGTGGCCACCAAGCTGCCCGCGGGCATGGAGCCGGGACTCCAGGCCACGTCGGTGTTCGAGCCGTCGAACTTCACGTTCCCCTTCGGCACGCACATCTGCGTGGTGGAAGTGGACACCCACAGCGGCGAGATCGAGATCAAGAAGTACGTGGCCGTGGACGACTGCGGCAAGGTCATCAACCCGATGATCGTGGACGGCCAGGTGCAGGGCGGCATCGCCCAGGGCCTGGGGCAGGCGCTCCTGGAAGAGGTGGTCTACGACGAAGACGGCCAGCTCGTCACCGGCAGCCTCATGGACTACGCCGTCGCCCGGGCCGAAGACCTGCCGCCCCTGGAGTTCGCCCGCACGGAGACCCCGTCGCCGGTGAACCCGATGGGTGTCAAGGGAGTGGGCGAGGCCGGCACCATCGGCTCCACGCCCTCCATCGTCAACGCGGTGGTGGATGCGCTGGCCCCGTTCGGCGTCAAGCATATCGACATGCCGCTCAAGCCCGAGAAGATCTGGCGCCTGTGCCAGGGCGGCACGAAGTAAACGGATAGCGACAGCCAGACAGATAGCGAGAGCCGATCATGATACCTGCAGCCTTCGACTATATCGTTCCCGACAGCCTCGAGGCCGCGGCCGCCAGTCTGGCGGATGCCGGCGAAAACGCCAAGGTGATGGCCGGCGGACACAGCCTGCTTCCGATGATGAAACTCAGGCTGGCTCAACCAGCCGTGGTCATCGACCTCAAGCGGCTGGACTCCCTGCGTCGGATCCAACGGGACGGCGGGGCGCTCCGCATCGGGGCGCTGGTCACGCACCACCAAGTGGAGACCTCCGGCGAGGTGAACCAGAACTGCCCGCTGCTGGCCCTGACCGCTGGCAGCATCGGCGACCCGCAGGTGCGCAACCGCGGCACCATCGGCGGCAGCGTGGTCCACGGCGACCCGGCCGCGGACTGGCCCGCGGCGCTGCTGGCCCTGGGCGCCGAGGTGACGCTGACGAGCAAGGACGGGTCACGCTCGGTGGCCGCCGCCGACTTCTTCCTGGGCCCCCTGACCACCGCCATCGAGCCCAACGAGATCCTGACGGGGGTGAGCGTCCCCGTGCCCGCCGCCGGTGTCCGCGCCGCCTACCGCAAGGTCAAGCAGAAGGCTTCGGGCTTCGCCATCGTCGGCATCGCGGTGTGTTTGCGAATGGACGGCGACACCTGTGCCACCGCCGGTATCGGCGTCACCGGCCTTGCCGGCACGCCCTTCCGCGCCACCGCGGTGGAGGACCAGCTAAGAGGCAAGGCGCTGACCGCCGATTCCGTCGCCGCGGCCGCGGCCCAAGTGGCGGAAGGCGTCGACGCCCTGGACGACATCCACGCGTCCGGGGAGTTCCGTTCCCATCTGGCCCGGCTCAACACGGCCCGCGCCATCCAGGACGCCCTCGACGATTAGTATCCGCAAGCGAGGCCGGCCGCCGGCCGGCCTCGTATCGACTCCAGCAAGGACGAAACCATGCCCAAGGCGCTCAGCGGCCTGATGGGAATGCGCCACATCGCCCTCAACGTCAAGGACGTCGAGCGCTCCAAAGCCTTCTACCAGGACATCCTGGGCATGGAGGTCGTGTGGCAGCCCGACCCCCGGAACGCCTACCTCAGCTCCGGGACGGACAATCTCGCCCTCCACGAGACCCCCGGCCACCGGGCGCCCGCCGCCACCTCGTCCCTCGACCACCTGGGCTTCATCGTCGCCGACATCGACCGCGTCCAGGAACTGGAAGCCGAATTCCGCGCCCGACAGGTCACTATCATCAAACCCTTCAAGCGCCACCGCGACGGCAGCGCCTCCTTCTACTGCGCGGATCCCGACGGGGTGGTCATCCAAATGCTGTATGAGCCGACGTTGAGCCGGCAGAAGACCGGCGACGGGTGACTGAACGGGAGGACAGTATCCGGTATCAGCAAATCCCGTCGTTTTGGACGATCAGGTCCAGGAGTGGCGCGTCCCATCCGCAAACCTCTCCACAATCCTTTCCGCGGCTGTTTCGCCGCTGGCGATGCAGTCGGCGATACCCACGCCACGATAGCTCTTGCCGGCAAGTGCAAGGGTAGGGAACTGGTTCAATCGGGCCTCGATCCTTTCCACACGATCCAGGTGCCCGACGTTGTACTGGGGCATGCTGTCGGGGTAGCGGGTGGTGCGGCAGAGCATCGGCGCGCCGGATATGCCGAGCAGCGCCTTCAAGTCTTCCCGGACCTGGGCTTCCAGGGCTTCGTCCGTCTGTTCGAGCAGGCCGGGCTGCAGGGCGCCGCCGGCGAAGCAGCGCAGCAGGGCGACGTCTTCAGGAGCCCGGCCGGCGTATTTCACGCTGCTGAAGGTGCAGGCCATGATCTTCCGGCCTTCCACGTACGGGACCACGAAGCCGTAGCCGTCGAGGGGATGGGCGATGTCGCCGCGACGGTAGGCCAGGTTGACGGTGGCGGTGGAGGAGAAGGGGATCGCCTTTAGTTCCTGGGTCAGCTCCGGATCGAGTGTCTTCACGGCATCTCCCGTGGCGAACGCCGGCAGGGTGGAGATGACGGCGTCCGCCTCCAGGCGGGCGCCGCCGGTTTCCACTCGCCAGCGGCGGGTGCCGGCATTCCAGGACAAGTCCCGGACCGTCTCGCCAAGTCGCACGGTGCCGGGTCCCAGGGCCTCCTCGATGCGGCGCACGAGCACCTCCATGCCGCCGTCGATGCTGACGAACAGGCTCCAGCGCGCCCCGGTTTCGTCCGCGGCCTGGGCGCGGCGTTTCTGTGCCCGGCGGGTGCCGAGGATGACGCTGCCGTGGGTACGCTCCATTTCCGGGAACCGGGGCATGGTGGCGGCCAGGCTGAGGTGTTCCGGGTCCGAGGCGTAGATGCCGCCGATGAGAGGCTGTGCCACCCGTTCCAGCACTTCGCGGCCCAGCCGGCGGCGCACGAACGAGGCAAGGCTCTCGTCGTCGTCGTCCGACCGGCGGAGTACCAAAGGTTCCAGCCCCATGCGCAGCTTGCCGCCCCAGGAGAACACCGGACTCCGCAGCACCGAGCCGACGCGGGTGGGGGCCATCAGCAGGAATCCTTCGGGGAGCGGCGCCAGCGCGCCACGGTGAACGGTGTAGAGCTTCAACCCGGCATGTTGCGGCGCGATGAGGCGGTCGGTCAGTCCCAGACGTTCGCAGAGGCGCAGCGCGGCGGGCTTGTCCGTGATGTATGAATCCGGGCCGAGTTCCAGGAGGAGATTCCCGGTATGCTCGGTGGCGATGACGCCTCCGAGGCGATCGGAGGCTTCCAGCAGCGTCACCCGCAGTTCGCCGTGCCCGGCGCGGCGCAGTTCCGTCAGCCGGTGGGCGGCGGCAAGACCCGAGATGCCGCCGCCGATGACGATGATGTGTTTGGTCGCTGCGGTCGCCACCGAGGCCTCAAGGGTCATATCTTGGATTAATCAGACCAAAAGACTGATTTAACGCAGGTTTCGTTTATGTACTGAGCTCATGCACCGCGTCCACCATGGCCCTCACGTGGTCCACGGGGGTTTCCGGCAGGATGCCGTGGCCGAGGTTGAAAATGTGACCCGGCCGGCCTTCGGCGCGTTGCAGGATGTCCTGGACACGGCGGCGGATCTCGGCCGGGGGAGCGAACAGGGCCACGGGGTCGAGATTGCCCTGGATGGCGACGTCATGGCCCACGCGGCTCCAGGCTTCGTCCAGGTCCACGCGCCAGTCCACGCCCATCACGTCGCTGCCCGCCTCCCGCATGAGCTCCAGCAGGCCGCAGGTGCCGGTGCCGAAGTGGATGGTGGGGACCCCTGGCGTGACTTCCGCCATCAGGCGGCGCATGTACGGCAGGACGTGCTGGCGGTAGTCTCCGGGCGCCAGGCAGCCCACCCAGCTATCGAATACCTGGAGCGCGTCGATGCCGGCCGCGATCTGCCCGTTGACGTAGGCGACCGTGGCCGTTACCAGCCGCTCCATGAGCGCGTTCCAGGCGCCGGGATCGTTGTGGAACAGCCGCTTGGTGTGGATGTAGTTCCGCGAGGCGCCGCCTTCGATCAGATAGGAGGCCAGCGTGAAAGGGGCGCCGCAGAAACCGATCAACGGCACCCGTCCGGCCAGCGCCTCGCGGGTGCTGCGGACGGCCGCGTACACGTAGGACAGCGATTCTTCCGGCGCCGGATCGCGCAGCCCGTCGACGTCCCGGCCCGTTCGCACCGGCCGCTGAATCTTTGGCCCGCCCTCGGCGTATTCCAGCCCCACCCCCATGGGCTCCAGCAACAGCAGGATGTCGGCGAAGATAATGGCGGCGTCCACGTTGAGGCGTTCCACGGGCGTCACCGTCACCTCCGCCACGAGATCCGGGGTCTTGCACAGCTCCAGAAAGCCGACCCGGGCTCTCACGTCGCGGTATTCCTTCATGTAACGCCCGGCCTGACGCATGAGCCACACCGGCGTGTAGGGGGTCTTGCCGCGGCGGCAGGCGGCGAGAAACGGGTGTGTGGCGGGAGTGTCGTTCATCGCTTCTGACCGAGCTCAGTGCGGGCGGTTCTTTCCGGCCCCCAGCGTGACCGTGCCCTCGCCGTACTTGTGCCGCAGCCGGTCGATGCCCTTGTAGAGCTGGTCCATGGAGGCCCGTTCGCGGTAGTCGAAGATGGAGTCCTGCCACCCTTCCGTGATGATGCGGCCGGTGCTGACGCCGAGAAGGCGCACGGCCCGGTCCGGCGCCAGGTTCTTCGCCAGCAGGTCTCGCGCCACCTTGAAGATGTCCACGTCGAAGCAGGTGGGGGCGCGCAGGGTGCGGGAGCGGGTGATGGTCTTGAAGTCGGAGTAGCGGAGCTTGAGGGTGACGCGCCGGGCGCGGCCGCCCTGGCGGCGCAGCCTTGCAGCCACCTCTTCCACCAGCCCTCCAAGCACCCGCTCCATTTCCGCCGTGTCCGTGAGCGGCTGCGACAGCGTGGTCTCGCTGCCGATGGAATGCTCGTGGACGTGTCCGCTCTCCGCCGGACGATCCAGGTCCAGATAGCGCGGCCCCAGCCGGGGGTGGGCCAGAAGCTGGGCCACCGTGGCGATGCCGCGGTCCAGCAGCTCACGGTGCGTCTTGGGGCCGACGCCAGGGATGACCGAGACGTCGAGGGGCCCCACGAAACGCTCCTCCGAGCCCGGCGGCACGTACATCAGCCCCCGGGGCTTGACCTGGGTGGCGGCGATCTTGGCCAGGGTCGGGTGGGTGGCGAGTCCGCCGGACGACGGCAGCCCGATCTCCTGCCGGATTCGGCCGATGATCTCGTCGGCCGTGCGGATCGGATGGCCCATCAGCCGTTCCGTGCCGGTGAGGTTCACCAGCCCCTCGTCGATGGAAAAGGCCCGGACATCCGGAGAGAAGGAACGGAGCAGGTCGAATACCTTCCGCGAGAACTCGCTGTAGACTCCTCGCCGGCCTGGAACGAAGATCCCGTCGGGGCAGAGCCGTCGCGCCTGGAAACCGGGCATGGCGGACCGGACCCCGTACTGACGGGCCTCGTAGGACGCGGAGGTGACCACCCCCCGGCCGGATCCTCCCCCCACCATCACCGGCTTGCCCTCCAGGGAAGGATCGAGAACGCGCTCCACGGACACGTAGAAAGAATCCATGTCGATGTGCAGGTAGAAGGCCATGTGCCGTGTTCATGTTAACAGTCTTGTCGCTCGGGAGTCCATCTCGGGTGTCCGGATGGAGCGTGAGTGGCATTCTTCTTGCCGCCACCCTATGATGGACGAGGGGGTCAGCATGGCGCGAGCAAGGGTGGTCTACGAGTGTCAGAACTGCGGGTTCCAGTCCCCCAAGTGGCTGGGGCGGTGCCCGGACTGCGGCCGGTGGGACTCGCTGGTGGAGGAATCGGTCACCGTCCAGGCCCACGCGGCCAGGGACGGAGACGCCGGTCCGCCGCGTCCGCCTACGCCCATCCACGCCGTCACCGCCGAGACCGACAGCCGCCTGCGCTCGGGCATCGAAGAGTTCGACCGGGTGCTGGGAGGGGGCCTGGTGGACGGCTCCGCGGTGCTCATCGGCGGCGACCCGGGCATCGGCAAGTCGACGTTGCTGCTCCAGGCAGTGGCGGCGCTGAGCCATGACGGGCCGCCCTGCCTCTACGTTTCCGGCGAGGAGTCGGAACAACAGGTCAAGATGCGGGGCCGGCGCATCTCGCTCGCGTCCTCGAGCCTGCTGGTGCTGAGCGAGACGTCGCTGGAGCGTATCCTGGAGCAGGTCAAGGCGGTCAAGCCCGCGGTGCTGGTGGTGGATTCCATACAGACGGTGCACACCGCCGCCATCCCATCGGCGCCGGGCAGCATCGGACAGGTCCGGGAGTGTTCGAGCACGCTGATCTCCCTGGCCAAGAAGACCGGCATCGCCACCTTTCTCGTGGGTCACGTGACCAAGGACGGCGCCATCGCCGGCCCGCGGGTGCTGGAGCACATGGTGGACACGGTGCTCTACTTCGAGGGCGAGCGCGGCCACAGCTTCCGCATCCTGCGGGCGGTCAAGAACCGTTTCGGCTCCACCAACGAGATCGGCGTGTTCGAGATGCAGGAAGCCGGCCTGCGGGAGGTGTCCAACCCTTCCGAGATCTTTCTTTCCGAACGGCCCTTGGGCGGGTCGGGCTCGGTGGTGGTGCCCAGCATGGAGGGCACCCGTCCGATCCTGGTGGAGATCCAGTCGCTGGTGACCCGTTCCTACCTCAACCTGCCCCGGCGCACCTGCATCGGCGTCGACGCCAACCGCCTCGCGTTGATCCTGGCCATCCTGGAGAAGCGCAAGGGGATGAACTTTTTCGACAAGGACGTGTTCATCAACGTCGCGGGGGGTGTGGCCGTATCCGAGCCTGCCGTGGATCTGGGTCTCGCGGTGGGGGTGGTCTCCAGCGCCCTGGACCGGCCGGTGGACCCCCACATGATCTTCGTCGGCGAGGTCGGTCTGGCTGGAGAGATCCGCACCGTGACCCGGGCCGAGGCGCGGGTGGCCGAGGCGGGCAAGCTCGGGTTCCGCAAGTGCGTCCTGCCCCAGGGCAACCGCCGGCAGCTCACGCACGTCGAGCACCCCGAACTGCTGGGCGTCGCCTCCCTCGAGGAGTGCTGGGAAATACTGTTCTAGTGTCCTGTCTGGTCAATTGGCATCATAGGCTTGCCTTTTCCTTTCGTCTTTGGTTCCTTCGATTCATGTGGCGGCAGGTCGAACGGAGACCGGCGGGAGGCTCGCAATGACGACCCAGTCCAACTCTGCCCAATGTACCTATCAGGACTATCTCGAAACATCCGATGACGTCCGCTACGAGCTCATCGAGGGAGAGTTGCTGGTTATGGAGCCGGCACCCGCCACGTTGCACCAGAGAGTCGTGGTCAATCTTGCCGTTCTGCTGGCGCCGTTCGCCAGGGACCAGGGCCTGGGTGAAGTGCTCATCGCCCCCACGGACGTTTACCTTTCCGACGCCAACGTGCTGCAGCCCGACCTCCTGTTCGTATCCGCGGCGCGGTCGTCGATCATCACCGAACGCGACGTCCACGGCGCGCCGGATCTGGTCATCGAAATCGCGTCGCCGGCCACCGCGCTACGCGACCGCAACGTCAAGATGGAGATCTACGCCCGCCACGGCGTAGCCGAGTGCTGGCTGGTGGACCCCGCGGCCGCCACCATCGAGACCTTCCGATCGGAGGACGGCCGGACGGCTGCCACCGGCCGCTACGGCCGGACCGACACTTTCGCCACCCCCTTGCTGCCGGGCCTGACTATTGATCCGAGGGTGGTTTTCTGAGGGGTGGGTGCACGGTTTCACACACTGTCAGCCCAGGCTCGGCATCACCTTTTCGGAAAACAGACCCACCGACCGCAGTGCTTCGTCGAGGGCGATGTCGCCGAACGCGAACTGGCCGATGATGTAGTTGGCGCCGGCCGTTTCGGTCTGTGAGCGCAGGAACCCCCGGACCGTGTCCGGACTGCCGGCGATCCCTTGGCCCGAGGCCAGCACCCCGTCGAAGTCCGGCGGACGTTGATGCCTCGGGGCGCTTCCCCTGAGCCGGAACAGGTGGTTGAAGCTCCGGTGCCAGACGGGATAGGCCCGGTGGGCGATGCGGAGAGCCGTTTCGTCGTCGTCGGCCACCACCACGAAACGGCCGAGGCCGATCCTGGGCAGCGCCGCCCCGCCGTTTCCGTGGACCTCCTGCCACACCTCCCGGAAGCGATCGGTGAAGGTCCGGGTGGGCGCCGCCGGGTCGAGGCTCACGATGTTGAGCCCCCGGCGGGCGGCCCGCTCGGCGCTCTCCGGAGAATGCACGCCGTACCAGAGCGGAGGGTGGGGCTTCTGCAACGGCTCCAGCTCCATGGGCACGTCGCTGAAGTTGAAGAACTCGCCCGCGAAGTCCAGGGTCTTCCGGGTCAGGCCTTGCAGGACGAGGTCGAGGCCTTCCGTGTAGATGCGTTGCGCCTCCTCCGGGTCCTGTCCGTACACAGCCAGTTCGATGGGGGAGGAGCCGCGGCCGAAGCCGATGTCCAGGCGCCCGCCGCTCATCTGGTCGAGCATGCAGATCTCTTCGATGAGCCGTAGCGGGTGGTAGAGCGGAAGGGCGTAGACCAGGGGTCCGAAACGAAGGCGCCGGGTGCGTTGCGCCACCGCGGCAAGGAACACGCTGGGGGAGGGCGCCATCCCCAGCGGCGTCGAGTGGTGCTCCGCCACGTGGTAAGCGTAGAACCCCTCCCGCTCGTACGCCTCGATCAGGGTCAGCCGCGCTTCGTAGTAGTCCCGCAACGGCAGGTCGCCGCGGTCCAGGTGATCGAATATGCCGTAGTCCATGTGCCGTGGAGCTGAGCGCAAGGACTCGTCGGCCCAGGACCTTGCCGCAACCTTTCGGAACGGATCAGACGCTACGATACATCCGGGAGGCTGTCAATGCGCCGTTCCGTGTCGGCTCCCGGGGGCGGCGTCCTCCTGGACAGCACGGGGAAAGCGTGCGATAAGTGGGGGAGAGTTCACCCCCGGTTCCAGCTCCCGACAGCCAATCCCCTACAGCTCCTGTCAACGGGTCCCGCTGAGGCGGGCGGCAGGAACTACCATGCCCGACGTCGTCCTGTCCGAAATCGTCCTCTATCTCGTATCCGGCGTGGTGCTGGGCTTTCTGATCGGCCTTACCGGCATCGGCGGCGGGGTGCTGACGGTGCCGTTCCTTTTGCTCGTCATCAAGCTCGAGCCCATCGCCGCGGTGGGGACCGCCGGCCTGTACGGCGTGCTCACCAAGATCTGGGCCGCCGTGCGGCACTACCGGCAGGGAACGGTCAACCTGGACGTCGGCGTCCGCTTCTTTCTGGCGGCGGTCCCCGGGATCCTGTTGGGCGCGCTGGCGGTGAAGTGGAGCCGGCTCTCGCTTTCTCCGAGCGGCGTGGAGACGCTTCAGGACGTGGTGAGCTACATGGTGCTGGCGTCCATCTGCTTCGCGCTGGTGGCGCTGCTGTTCGACTACGACCGATTGGACACCGGTTTCCTCTCTTCGAGGAGGGGCGCCGTGGTGAAGTTCCCGTGCCTCTTTCTCGTGGGCGGCGTCATGGGAATGACCTCCATCGGCGGCGGCATCCTGATCATTCCCTCGCTGCTGCTCTTCTACCGGGAGACCTCCCGCTACGTCGGCACCTCGATCTTCGTGGCGCTGCTCCTGATGACGGTGATGTCTTCCCTTTACGCGTTCATCGGCCGGGGCCAAGGGGTTACGGACGTGGATCTCACCGCCGCCGTGTTCATGTCCGCCGGCTCCCTGGGCGGGGTCCACTACGGCGCCGCCCTGTGCAAGCGCATGCACCCGAGGCGGCTTCAGGCCGTGGTGGTCGGAGTGATCGTGCTTGCGATGGCGATGATGGCGGCGGACCGGTTCTGGTAGAGATTTGACCCAAGACCGCTCAGGAACTATTAGAATAGATTGATCGGGCACGGACACGTGCCGTGCAGGCTCGGGAGGGAGCCTGCTCCTTTCACCCTGACAAAATGGCGACAAACGACAAGCCCGCGAATGCTCCGGCGTCCGGCAACGGCGCGGACTCCCAGCCCGGCAAATACGTGTACGCGCGCGCGTATTCCGGCATGGCCATCGACAAGGACCGCGACACCGGTGACGACGCGGCGGTGCTGTGGCGGATCTTCAAGCTCGCGGCGACGGAGCGGCTGCGGCTGGTGCTGGCGACGGTCGCGATCCTGGCGGCCGGGATCTTCCAGATCATGATCCCCCAGTTCCTGGGGGACGCCGTGGACGGCGCCCTCCGCCTGTCGGACAGCGCGTCGGTATCCCCGGAGGAGGCGCGGGATGCCCTCTATGGAACGGCGTTGATGCTGCTGGCCGCCGCGGTCCTGCGCGGCGTGTTCACCCTGACCCACAACTACTGTGGCGAGACGCTGGGCCACCACCTCGCCTACAAGCTGCGCATGGGCTTCTACGACAAGCTGCAGCACCTGAACTTCTCCTTTCACGACCGCGTCCACACGGGCGAGCTGATCACCCGCGGAATGCTGGACCTGGAAGGGATCCGTTCCTTCATGAACATGGGGCCGTTGCGGGTGCTGCTGTTCTCGGTCCTCATCGGGGTTGGCGCCTACGTGCTGCTGTCCACGGACATCTTCCTCGGCGCGCTGAGCCTCAGCTTCGTGCCGTTCGTAGCCTGGCGTTCAACCATCGTGAGGCGCCGGCTGCGGGAGATGTGGTTCGAGCTGCAGGAGCGAATGGCCGTGCTCGGCCGGATCATGGACGAGAACCTCACCGGCATCCGGGTGGTGCGGGCGTTCGGCGCGGAGCCCCACGAGCTGGACAAGTACCAGAACGCCTCGGACCACGCCCTGGCGCTGGCGTTCCGGCGCATCCGCACCCGGGTGGCCGCCGCCACCCAGATGAACTTCGCGTTCTTCTTAGCCATGGGCCTGGTGCTGTGGGTCGGCGGACTGCGGGTCATCAACGGTTACATGACCGTGGGCACGCTGACCGAGTTCCTGTTCTTCATGATCATACTCCAGCAACCCGTGCGTCAGCTCGGCATGGTGGTGAATGCGTTCGCCCGTGCGTGCACCTGCGGCGCGCGCCTTTTCGCGGTGCTGGACCTGGAGCCGCCCATACGCGACCACGACGGCTCCAGGCCCCTGGAGGTCACCGACGGCGTCCTCGAGTTCGAAGACGTGTCCTTCGCCTATGCCGGGGAAGCGTCGCCGCCGGTGTTGCGCGGGGTGTCGTTCCGCGTCGAGCGGGGCAAGACCCTCGGCATCGTCGGCCCGCCGGGCAGCGGCAAATCCACCATCGCCCATCTCCTGCCTCGCTACTACGACGTCACCGGCGGGCGCATCACCGTGGACGGCCAGGACATCCGCGAAGCGACTCTCGATTCCCTGCGCCGTACCGTGCGCGTGGTGCAGCAGGACCCGTTCCTGTTCACCTCTTCGCTCGAGAACAACATCGCCTACGGCGATCCGTGGGCCGAGGACGCTGCCGTCCACGACTCCGCGGCCACCGCCCAGATCGACGGGTTCATCGACCAGTTGCCGGACCGTTACGAGACCCTGGTGGGGGAGCGTGGGGTGTCGCTGTCGGGCGGCCAGAAGCAGCGGGTGGCCATCGCCCGCACCGCCCTGTTGCAGCCCGCGGTGCTGGTGCTCGACGATTCCATGGCTGCCATCGACGCGGGTACCGAGCAGCGTATCCGCGAGGCCCTCAAGGAGCACACGAAGCGCTGCGCCACCCTTATCGTCTCCCACCGCCTCGGGGCGTTGCGCCACGCCGACGAGATCATCTTCATCGAGGACGGCCGCATCGTCGAGCGCGGCACCCATGATGCGCTGGTGGCGGGGCAGGGCAAGTACGCGGCGCTGTTCGCGCTGCAGACCCTCGACGGCCCGCTTCAGGACATCGTGGACCTGGCGGCGGAAGCAGGGGTCGCGGAGGGAACCGACGCATGACCTCGACCCACCCTCAAGCCCGGGACGGGCGGGCGCGTCCGCCCAAGGCCGTGGTAGGCTCGCAGATCAGCCGTGACGAGGAGATGTTCGGCGCCGCCTTCGACCGGCACGTGGTGCGGCGTTTCATGGCCTATGTCTATCCCTACCGGCGGCGCCTCTATGCCGCCATCGGCGCGCTGCTGCTCTTCACCGGCGCGCAGTTGGCCATCCCCCTGGTCATCCGTTACGCCGTCGACCACCCCATCGCGCGTGGCGACGCCACCCTGCTGTGGCTCGTCGTCCTGGTCTTCGCCGCCCTGATCCTGGTGAACTACGCCGCCAACTTCGCCCAGGACTGGCTCGTGGGCCGCGCCGGCGAGCAGGTCATCTTCGACCTTCGCCGCGCCATGTTCGCCCACCTGCAGTACGTGGCCATGGCCTTCATGGACAAGACCGAAGTGGGCCGCATGATGTCGCGCTTGCAGGGGGACGTGTACTCCCTTCAGGAGTTCCTGGAGAACTCCATCACCGCCCTGGGCGACCTCCTGCTCCTGTTCGGCATCGTCGCCATCATGCTGTGGCTGGATTTCGAGCTGGGCCTGCTGACGTTGTCCGTGGTGCCCATCCTCTTTTTCGTGCGCATGGTGTGGCTGCCACGGGCACGGGCCGCCTTCCGCTACGCCCGGGAGACCAATTCCATCGCCAACGGCGCCCTCGCCGAGGGCATCCACGCGGTTCGCACCGTGCAAGGGATGCGGCGGGAGGCCGTCAATTTCCATCTCTACGACGAGAAGGCGACGGAGAACCTGAATGCCCACCTGCGCTCGGCGCAGTACGCGCAGGTGATGGTGCCCATCGTCGACACGCTGACCGGAGCGGCGCTGGGCGTCGTCATCGTGGTGGGCGGCTCGCTGGTCCTCGACGGCTCACTGAACCTCGGTGTGATGATCGCGTTTTCGTTCTACGTGCAGCGGTTCTTCGACCCGATCCGCTCCCTCACCATCCAGTACAGCGTCATGCAACGGGCCATGGCCTCCGGCCAGCGCATCTTCGAGGTGCTGGACGTGCCGCTGGCGGTGCAGGACAAGCCCGACGCTTGGTCACCCGAGACCATCGAGGGCCGGATCGAGTTCCGCGGCGTCACCTTCGGCTACGAGAAGCACCAGCCGGTGCTCAAGGACATCAACTTCATCATCGAGCCCGGGGAGACGGTGGCGCTGGTGGGACCCACCGGCTCCGGCAAGACCAGCAGCACCGCGCTGCTGCACCGTTTCTACGACGTGTGGGAGGGCGCCATCCTGCTCGACGGACGCGACGTGCGGGACTACTCGGCGGCGGCGCTGGGCAGGCATCTCGCCATGGTGCTGCAGGATCCGTTCCTGTTCACCGGCACGATACGGGACAACATCCGCTTCCGCACCACCGAAGCCACGGACAAGGACGTCGAGCGGGCGGCGAGGATCGTCGGCGCCCATGAGTTCATCACGCGCTGGCCGGACGGCTACGACACCGTGCTAGAGCAGGGAGGCGGCAACCTGTCGCTGGGACAGCGCCAGCTCCTGAGCTTTGCCCGCGCGCTGGTGGCCGACGCCCGGGTGCTGATCCTGGACGAGGCCACCGCCAACATCGACTCCTACACGGAGTGGCAGATTCAGGTGGGTCTCGCCGCGCTGCTGGAAGGCCGCACCGGTGTCGTCATCGCCCACCGGCTTGCCACGGTGCGGGACGCCGACCGCATCATCGTCCTGCAGGACGGCCGGATCGTCGAGACCGGCACACACCAGGAGCTTACCGCGCGAAAGGGCCTGTACGCACGGCTGTACGCTCTCAACTACACTTCCTTCGACGATCTGCCGGAGGACCTCATCAAGGATGCGGTTGGGGAAACCGCGCGTTCCTGAGCGCGGCGCAAAAGGGAAGACCGTCCGACATCCGCCGGAAGCGACCGGGATGTCGGGAGCGGGCCGGTGACGGCTCGTCAAATCGGTGCGGGTATCAATGCGTCCGCCTGGCTGACGATGGACTGCAGCAACCCCGGCTCCGGACGGCTCCGGGCCAGGACCAGCATGCCGAGGAGCAGGGTGTTAAGGGATCGCGCGGTGGAATCCGCGTCCACCATGTGCGAGATCTCCGCGGCAGCCTGCCCCCGCTCGATGGCGATTCGGAAGAAGTTCTCTCCGTCGGCGAAGCCATTGGCCACAAGGGCTTCGATCTCGGCGTCGTGCGGCGACAGCTCCAGGGCCGTGTTGACCAGAAAGCAGCCATCACGGGAGCCTTGATCGAGCACGTTGTCCGCAACGGCCTCGAACGCCTTCAGCACCGCCTCGCGTGGCGCCTTCGAGGTCGAAAGACCCGCGAAGCGGTTCGTGCGCTCCTGGTCGTAGTAGCGCAACGCCCTCAGAAAGAGGGAGCGTTTGCCGCCGAAGGTCCCGTAAAGGCTGCCCCGGC
Organism: uncultured Binatia bacterium (SeqCode); assembly: GCA_965215605.1. Classification (GTDB taxonomy): domain Bacteria; phylum Desulfobacterota; class Binatia; order UBA9968; family JAJDTQ01; genus JAJDTQ01. Next base: position 2,147,269 of record OZ244070.1, read on the forward strand.
CGATGCCCATCCCGTCCACGAGGTCCTGTATGGACGTCGCCTTGTATCCATGGACCCAGAAGAGCCTCATGGCCTTCATCAAGGCCTCTTGTTCGTCAAACTCCTTCGGTCTACCCATTACCCCTGCCCTTCATACGCCCACCTCGTCGTCCACGGGAATGCGGGATACCCTTAGAATGGCTCACGAACTCACATATAACGAAGCATCGAACGAGATATTACAATAGTGATATGCCTGTCGGCAAACGGCGAAATGCCCTTTAATTGCCGATTCGCGAAGCGACCATCCGACAGGCTTACGAAATCAATGGTTGCTTATTCGCGAAAAAGCGCACTGATCGGTTCCAGTTCGGTTGTTGAGCGGCGATGGCGGTCGGTCGGGAAGGTTGCGGTTTACGCCCCTCCGTGCAGCCGGTCAGAGACGGCTCAAGGGCGGCTCCCGTCAAAAGGACAGGGAAGGAGATGGGTTTCCGCGTTCAGGTCGTGGACCGAGCCGCAACCCAGAAGGCGCATGGTGTCTTCGATTTCTTTCCTGAGAATGGCGAATGTCTTGCGGACACCCGCTTCGCCGCCCGCGCCGAGCCCGTAGACGTAGGCCCGTCCGGCCAGCACGGCATCCGCGCCGTGGGCCAGCGCAATCACCACATCGGCGCCTGACCGCACGCCGCCGTCCAGCAGGATGCGGACCCCGGATCCCTTCAGGGCGGGCGCGATCTCCTTCAGCATGTACAGGGTCGGATAGACACGGTCCAGTTGGCGGCCGCCGTGGTTGGAGACGACGATGGCGTCGGCTCCGTGTTCCGCGGCCAGCCGGGCGTCCTCCACGCATTGCACGCCCTTGACGATAACCGGCCGGTCCCCGCCCCAGACTCCCCGTATCCACGGCAGGTGCTCCCAGGTGATGGCGGAAGCGCGCAGTTGGGTGCCGATGTCGGTGTACGGCATGGGCGTGCCGTCGTTCTGGATGACGTTGCGGAACTGCATCATTCCGCCGTCCGAGGCGTAGCTCTTGAGCCAGGAGAGATGCCGCATCATCTGGGGTGCGAACCTCAGTTTCTGGACCGGGGTTCCGTTGATGGCCCGCGACGCGCCCATCCACTCATGGTGCGCGCGGTTTCCGGGGACGGCGGTGTCGATGGTCAGGATGAGCGCGGAATAGCCGGCCTTCTTCGCCCGCTCGATGCCGCGCGCCGCGACCTCTTCACCGCCGATGAGATAGAGCTGGAACCAGCAGCGCCCCTTGGAGGCGGCGCTGACCTCCTCCAGGTCCGTTCCGGTGAGCGTGGAGAGTGTGCAGATGGTGCCGGCCTCGCCGACGGCCTTGGCCGCCACCGCCTCGCCCCGGGGCCAGATCATCCGCGGGCTGCCGATGGGTCCCGCGATCACCGGCAGGTCGATCTCCTGCCCGAGGATCTCGGTATGCAGCTCCACCGACGGCAGCCGTACCCCGGACCTGGGCTTGAAACGTTCCCGCCGGAACGCTTCGACGTTGTCCCGGAGGGTGATCTCGTCGTCGGCGCCGCCGCGGTAGTACTCCCTGACGATGGGGGGCACGCGCTTCTCCATCACCTGGCGGAGATGGTCCACCGTCACGCACCGTTCCACCTCTCTTGCCCAGCGCTTCTCGGCGCGAGAGTGGGCGCCTCTCAGGTAGGGTCCGAGCAGGAACATTCCAGGAAGGATAGAGGCCGTTGGCTCCACACGTCAATCCAGCACGATTCGTCGTCGAGTCTCTTGATGGGACGAGGTGTTTTCACAGGCGGCTCATACTGTTGAATTCAACTGCCTCCGTACCTTGCCGGTGCCGACGAATTGCGACAACAGGCGGTAATTCCGCCGTTCATGCCGAACCCGGCCGGCGACGATGGCTGGATGAATCTGCGCGGCATTCGCCAGGCTCATGACGGCGAACGGCGTGGGTTGCTTCCGAACATCGGTTGTTTCCCAAACGTCGAGCGGGATGAACGCTTCTTCGGCCCATTGGTCGGCCTGCGTTTCTTTCGGGTCCGTCACACCGATCACGTTCCGGAGAGTCAGGTCATCAATGAAAGACTCGTCCTCATTGCCGTCAAGGTGCAGCCCAACGTGGGCCAGTTCGTGCATCAGGCAGAACCAGAAGTTGTCGATGCGGTCGTAGCGTAGCGTCAGTCCTATGACTGGCCTACCGCTGGCGAGCCGCAATGCAGCACCGTCAAGGTAGGTTCTCGGCAGGTGCCGCACAAATTCGATGCCGATGCCGTGCTCTCTCAGGAAGTCCCTTGCCTGGAGGGGGCCGTCTTCGTGGGGGCTGAACTGTGCGACACGACGGAGAAAGTCCATAGTGACGACACCGGGCTCGTAGGGGACCTCTGACTTCCGCTCGTTGGCCGAGGCCATTACCCGCCAGCACCATGCCTTGAGCGCGTATTCGTTGGTCTTGGCGTTGACTCGACGGTTGTCGTTCTTCCGGTACAGCGGGGCGACGGCGACGGCGAACCCTCCCGCTCGACGGATCAGCCCGCCGATCAACTCTTCGGCATGATCGGTCAGGTCAGGCAAGTCCGGAATCCATCCCCGCTTCGCCATCTCCTTGAGCGGGAATCGGCGCGGCTCCATGTCATTGAAAGCAGCGTCCAGGTCGCTGCCCGGCTTCTGGAGCAGCACGTCGGCGGGTATTCCCAAATGTCGGTTGAGTGCCCGTGCCATCGACATGGTGATGTCCCGCTTGCCCGACAGGACCTCCGCGACTTTGCTGCGGCTCCCGATGTGGGGTATGAGGTCGCGCTGTGTCAGGGTCTGCTGGTCCATGCGATACTTGATGGCGGCGGCGGCGCTGGGAAGACTGAAGGGGTGATGCCGTTCCTCGTAGAACTCCACCAGATCGGTGAGGACATCAAGCTCGACCCTGTCCGGGTCGTCGGTATCCTCCACCTGCCCCTCCGGACCCGACAAGGCATTCATAAGCTCGTCGATCCGAGCCAGAGCTGCGTCGTAATCCCCTTTGGTGCGGATTGGCTTGATGCTGGCCATGTTACACCTCCTCCACATTGACACGGTCATATTCGGTGTGGGTGCCGATAAACCGTATGTAGATGAGACGCCCTGGGTAAAACACCCTGACGATCATTCGATATTCGTTCCCTTTGAACCTGAAGACGACTCGGTCACTCCCGACGATGCTCCGGTCCTATTAAGGACTCAAGTACAAACCTATCTTTGTTTCGGATCCAGCGCGTCGCGGAGGCCGTCGCCGAGGAAGTTGAGGCTGAACAGGGTGACCGCGAGGAAAGTGGCCGGGAAGACCAGGGCCCAAGGCTGGGTTTCCATCTGGGTCGCGCCCTCGCTGATCAGCACACCCCAACTCGTCATGGGTTCCTGGATGCCCAGGCCCAGGAAGCTCAGGAAGCTCTCGAACAGGATGGCGCGGGGGACGGTGAGGGTGGCGAAGACGACCACCGGCCCGACGAGGTTGGGGATGACGTGCCGCAGGACGATCCACATGGACGGCGCGCCCATGGCCCGGGCCGCTTCCACGAACTCCCGGCGCTTGATGGAGAGGGTCTCGCCGCGCACGATGCGCGCCATGTCGAGCCATTCCACCATGCCGATGGCCACGAAAATCAGCACCACGTGGCGGCCGAAGTAGACCATCAGCAGAATCACGAAGAACATGAAGGGCAGGGCGTAGAGGATATCAACGAAGCGCATCATGAGGGAGTCGGCGACGCCGCCGAAATAGCCAGAGACCGTGCCCCAGGCGACTCCGACGAGGATGCTGACCACCGACGCCGCGAGCCCCACCGTGAGGGAGATGCGCCCGGCATATAGGGTGCGCAGGAACAGGTCCCGGCCGTTGGCGTCGGTGCCGAACGGGTGGCCGCCGGCCAGGGTGGGGCCGGTGCCGATGGCGTCCCAGAAGATCTCGTCGATGGCGTAGGGTGAGAGCGTCGGGACGATTGCCGAGAGGACCGCAAGCACGCTCAACGTCGCCAGCCCGGCCATGGCTGCCCGGTTTCGCCGGAGGTGGCTGGCGGCGTCGCGCCAGGGGCTTCGGCCGGCGACGGTCGCTGCCCGGGGGCGCGGGGTTGCCGTTGCGGCCTCAGTCACGGCGCACCCGTGGATCCAGCACCCCGTACAGCAGGTCCACCGCGAGGTTGAGCGCGATGATGAGGGTGCCGTAGGTGACCACGACGCCCATCACCAGCGTGTAGTCGCGGTTCAGGGCGCCCTGGACGAAGTAGCGGCCGAGGCCCGGAATCCCGAAGATCTGCTCGATGACTACCGAGCCGGTGACGATGGCGGCGGTGGCGGGCCCCAGGTAGGAGACCACCGGGGTGAGCGCGTTCTTGAGGGCGTGGCGGAATACGATGCGCCGCTCCGTCAGCCCCTTGGCGCGGCCGGTACGGATGAAGTCGGCGGACAGCACCTCGATCATGCTGCCACGGGACAGGCGCGCGATGTAGGCCACTTGCGGCAACGCCAGGGAGATCACCGGCAGCAGCAGGTGCCGGATGCCGCCGTCGCCCCAGCCGCCCACGGGCAGCAGGTTCAGGTAGACGCCGATGACGAGCGACAGCAGCGGCGCCACCACGAAGTTGGGCACCGCGATTCCGGTCATGGCGAGGCCCATGACCAGATGGTCCGCGGCGGAGTTGCGCCGCCTGGCCGCCCAAGCGCCGAGGACGACCCCGAAGAGGACCGCCGTGACCATGGCCAGCAGGCCGATCTTGAGCGATACCGGAAAGCCGGCGGCGATCAGCTCGGTGACGGTGAAGTCGCGGTATTTGAAGGACGGGCCGAAGTCTCCGCGCGCGAGGCCCTGGAGGTAGCGGAGGAACTGTTGCGGCAGGGGTTCGTCGAGGTGGTAGACACGGTTCAGGTTGGCCGAGATCTCAGGCGGGACCACCCGTTCCCGGTCGAAGGGTCCCCCCGGCGCCAGCCGGATCATGAAGAACGCGATGGCGATGATGATGAACAGCGTCGGCAGGGCCGACGCCAACCGCCGTATCACATAGGTCCACAAGGGAGGTCCACGATGGCTGGCGGCCTGACGCCCCGCACTCCGGCCGGTCAGGGCGCCAGCGACAGGTAGCGCGTCGGGTGCACGTCCATGACGTTGTCCTTCCACCCCTTGACCCGCGGGCTCACCAGGTGCTGGGTCGTATAGTGGTAGATGGGGATGATGGGGAGGTCATTCAACAGGATGCTCTCGGCCTTCTGCATGAGTTCCGCCCGGACTCCCAGGTCGGTTTCCGTTTCCGCTTTACGCATGAGGGCGTCGTACTTCGAGTTGGCATACCCCGCGGGGTTCATGGAGCCGACGCCGCCCTTGAGCAGCTCGAGGAAAGTGTTGGCGTCGTTGTAGTCGCCGATCCAGCCGGCCCGGAGCACGTCGAACTGCATGGCGCGGCGGGTCGTGAGATAGACCTTCCACTCCTGGTTGAAGAGCTCTGTCCGGACGCCCAAGGCCTGTTTCCACATTCCCGAGATGGCTATGGCGATGCGCTTGTGGTTGTCGCTGGTGTTGTACAGGATCTGCACCTTCAGAGGGTTCTCCTTCGAGTATCCGGCTTCGGCGTAGAGTTTCCTTGCCCGGGCGAGACGCTCGGCCTTGGACAGTCCCTTCCAGGGTACCGCGGCTCCCGCGTACCGATGGACGCCCGGGGGGACCCAGGCGTAGGCAGGGATCTCGCCGCCCTTGGTGACCTTGCCGGTGAGGATTTCCCGGTCGATGGTCATGGCCAGCGCGTTGCGCAGCCCCGGGCGGTCGCGGAACGGTGCTTGGGTCAGGTTGAGGGCATAGTAGTAGGTCCCGAGATACGCGGTATTGTGGAACTGCGCCCCCAGGTTCTTCTCCACCCACGCGATCTGGTCGGGGGGCACGTCATAGGTGATGTCCAGCTCGCCGCTCCGGAACCGCTTGAGCTCGGTGCTCGTGTTCTCCGTGGGGTGGAAGACCACCGTATCGATCCCCACGTTGGCCGCGTCCCAATAGTGCGGGTTGCGCTCCAGACGGATGTGGCTCTGGGGCACCCATTCGGTCAGGCGGTAGGCACCGTTGGAGACCAGGTTGCCGGCCCGGGTCCACTTGTCTCCGTGGCGCTCCAGCGTCCTGGGATGCACGGGATACGCATGTGGGTGCGTGAGCATGCCGATGAAGTAGGGCGTCGGCGCCTTCAGGGTCACCTTCAGGGTGTGCGCGTCGACGGCTTCCACCCCGAGCCGGTGGAGCTCCTTGATCTTGCCCGTGGTGATCTCCTCGCCGTTGGCGATGGGCCAGAGGATGAAGGCGTAGCCGGAGCCCACCGCCGGATCCACGCCCCGCCTCAACGCGAAGACGAAGTCGTGCGCCGTGACCGGATCGCCGTTGGACCACTTGGCGTTCCTGCGGAGGCGGAACGTGTAGACCGTGCCGTCATCGCTCAGGGTCCAGCTCTCCGCCACGCCCGGGATCAGTGAGCCGTCGGCGGCTTCCGCCACGAGACCCTCGAAGAGGTCGCGTTGGATGCCGGCAGCAGGAACGCCCGACGACTTGTGCACGTCGAGGGTTTCCGGCTCTGCGCCGTTGCCCCGCTGGAGGGTGTTCTTGTCAGCGTGGGCGGAGGAGATCCCCAGCAGCAGTGCGGCGAAAAGGACGACGACCAGCGTTCGGGTGGATGTTCCGAGGCGATGCCTTGCCGTCGTTTCGAGCATGTCCGAGGCCCTCCCAAAGGGGTTGAGTAGACGGAAGTGTGCCTTGCCGGAAGGTTAACACGGCGCCCTCCGGTCGTCCATGCGGAGTCTCGGAGGGTTCTGTCAGAAGCTCCCGGGCAGCGGTTTGGGCGTCCCGGGAAACAAGCCGTGCTTGTCGAGGAACTCGATCATGAAGCGGTTGAACAGCCAGGGCTGCTCGATCTGGCAGGCATGCCCGGCTCCGGGCAGCACCTTCATTTCGCAGCCCGGTATCCGCTCCTGCAGCGCGGCCGCGGTGGGATGGGAGTTGTCCTCGCTGCCGCTCAGGATGGTGACCGGACAGGAGATGTTGGAGTGGTGGCCGTCGGGTTCCGGCGCCTGCATCGCCCGGAACTGGCGGAGGATGGTATCGACGTCCGCGAAGTCGTTGCGTTCCGCGAAGAGGTTGGCGAAGAAGTGCGCCATCGGCGTCGTGCGAAATGCAGGACTCAGATCCTCGAACGTATACGCCCAGCGATAGCCGATGCCCTTGGCGCCGTATGCGGCGATGCGCCGGGCGGCGAACGCTTTCTCGGGCGTGTAGCCCGTTCCCGACAGGATCATCGCCGCTGTCCGGTCGGGACGCCGGTGATACATGTACGGAGCCAGGGAAGATCCCACCGAACAGCCCACCAGGATGGCGGTCTCGCCCGGCAGCGCGTCGTCGATGGCTTCCCAGCACCCGTCCGCCATGTCGTCCATGGTCAGCCCCTCCGCGGCCTTGGGCGACCGGCCATACCCCGGAATGTCAATGGCGATGCACCGGTACCACGTTGACAGGTGCGCCATCTGGAAGATCCAGCACGACTGGTCCATGGGGTTGGGATGGACGAACGCCATCACGGGGCCGGTGCGGCCCATGCGCTCGTAGTAGAGGGGTCCTGCGATGTGGTTGGCCATGGTGAGTCTCCTTCTGTATGGTTCGTGCCTTGGTTGATTTTCATTGACTAGTCATATAGCCTGGTCATATGAGAGAAATCAATGCCTCGGAATTCAAGGCAAAATGCTTGGCCATCCTCGATGAAGTCGTACAGACAGGACAGGCGGTTACGATCCTGAAACGCGGCAAGCCGGTCGCCCAGCTTGTCCCGCCGGTCCCCAGGCAGCACCGCTATCCGCAGCATGCGCTCTTTGGAACGGTGGAGATACACGGAGACATCGTGGGGCCGGTCCTGGATGCCGACGTCTGGGAAGCCGAGGCGGGGAAGACGCGGTGAAGGCGCTCCTCGATACACACATTCTGATTGACTGGATGGGCGCGGACCGCAGTCTTTCGTCGGAGCAGGAGGAAGTCCTTCGACAGGCCGGTCCCGAGAATCCGCTGTGGGTTTCCGACATCACCCTGTGGGAGATTGCCACGTTGTACAATCTCAAGCGGCTCTCGTTTCATTTGCCGCTGAGGGAGTGGCTCGAGGCCGCCACCGCGCCACCCTTGGTGCAGCGGGTCGGCATCTCACCCGCTGTTGCAGCGGTGGTGGCCGCCCTTCCCGCCGCCTTTCATCGGGACCCTGCCGACCGGGTCATCGTCGCCTCGGCGCAGCTTCTTGGCGCAACGGTGCTGACACGCGACGCGCGAATCATCCAATCCGGCGTCGTGCCGACGCTGTAGGCGCCTCATCGTTCAACGGGGCCGGCCATTCGCAATGAAACGGACAGACGAATTCTTCGAACTCAGCGCCACCGACCTGGTTGCGTACCTCAATTGCCGCCACCTTTCCGAACTGGAGTCTGCCGCGGCAGAAGGTGTGCTGGCGAGGCCCGAGATATGGGATCCGTATCGCCAGATCCTTAGAGAACGGGGCGCGGCGCACGAGGAAGGGTACGTAGCGCATCTGACCGGGGAAGGTCTGGACGTCGTGCGCATCGAGGGCGTCGAAATATCCAATCAAGCAGTCTCCGACACGCTTGCGGCCATGAAGGATGGCGTCGAGGTCATCGTTCAGGGCGCTCTCTCCCACGATCACTGGGTTGGACGTGCCGATATCCTGCGCCGCGTCGAGGGCGCAAGCCGCTTCGGGTCCTGGTCGTACGAGGTGATGGACACCAAGCTCGCGCGGGAAACGAAGGCCGGGACGGTGCTCCAGCTCTGCGTCTATTCCGATCTGCTGGAGAAAGCCCAAGGCACAACGCCCGAATACATGCATGTGGTCGTACCGTGGTCGGATTTCGAGCCCCGGAGTTATCGGCTCGCCGACTACGCCGCCTATTTTCGCAAGGTACGACGTGGGTTGTTGGCGGCCATGGCACAACGCGGGACGCCAGCGACCTATCCCGAGCCGGTGGAACATTGCGACCTGTGCAGGTGGCGGGAGGCTTGCGACAAGCGCCGTCGCGACGACGATCACCTCTGTCTCGTGGCGGGAATCTCGAAGCTGCAGATCAACGAGTTGAAGCAGCGCGACGTGACAACGTTGCGGCGCCTGGCCGGTATGCCCCTTCGGTTGGACTGGAAGCCGGACCGAGGGTCCCCGGAAGCCTACGGGCGCGTCCGCGAGCAGGCACGGGTTCAGTTCGAGTCCCGCGAGACCGGCGAGAAGACCTTCGAGCTGCTTCCGGTGGAGAAGGGCTTCGGCCTCTCTTTGCTCCCGGAACCGTCGGACGGCGACATCTTCTTCGACCTGGAAGGCGATCCGTTCGTGGGTGAGCACGGCCTTGAATATCTGTTCGGCTACGTGTCGATGAGCGACGCCGGCGAGCCCGTGTACCGCGGCGAATGGGCACTCTCGCGAACCGAAGAGAAACGGGCCTTGGAGAATTTCGTCGACGTCGTCATGGACCGCTGGGAACAGTTCCCGGACATGCACGTCTACCACTACGCTTCCTACGAGCCGACGGCCTTGAAACGTCTGATGGGCCGTTACGCCACCCGGCAGGAGGAGATCGACCGGATGCTTCGCGCCGGACTGTTCGTCGATCTCTACCAAGTCGTGCGGCGCGGCATACGGGCCGGCGTGGAGAGCTACTCCATCAAGAGGTTGGAGCCGTTCTATGGATTCGAGCGCCAAAAGGCGTTGGCCGATGCGAATGCAGCCCTGGTGAGTCTTCAGGCGACCCTCGAACTTGACGATGCGCCCTCCGTGCCGGACCAGGTCAAGGCCACGGTGCTGGCGTACAACAAGGATGATTGCCTTTCCGCCTTCGAGCTACGCCAATGGCTCGAAACGCAACGTGGTGAGCTCGTGGCGGCCGGTACGGACGTACCCCGCCCGCAACCGGGAGAGCCGGACCCGAACGTAGGGATCACCGACTGGCAGATCAAGACCGCCGCGTTGGTGGACAAGCTGACCGCGGACGTCCCCGTTGAACCGGAGGAGCGGGAAGAGGAGCAGCAGGCCCGCTGGATATTGGCCCATGTCCTCGACTGGCACCGCAGAGAAGAAAAGGCCGTGTGGTGGGAGTATTTCCGGCTTGCCGGCCTTTCGGTGGAGGATCTTCTCGACGAGCGTGCCGGACTGTCGGGGCTGACCTTCGTCCACGAGGTCCCTGCAAGCGGAAGGCTGCCCGTACATCGATACCGGTTTCCGGCACAGGAGACCGAGTTGCGTGGCGGTGAAGATCTCCGTAGCGCGGGCGGGGAGCAACTCGGCTCGGTCGAAGCGATCTCGTCCGATGACTGCACCGTCGATATCAGGAAGCGGAAGGACAGCATCGTCACGCACCCCGAAGCGGTCTTCGCCCATCTGTATGTCAATACGCAGGTCCAGAAAGAAGCGCTCTTGAGAATCGGGGAGTACGTGGCGGAGCACGGCATGCGTGGCGATGGGCCTTATCGGGCAGCGCGCGATCTCCTGCTCCGGGAAGTCCCCCGCGTCGGCGGGGAAGCGCTGCACCGTCAGGGGGAAACGACGGTCCAGGCGGCTGTTCGGCTATGCAAGCATCTGACGTCCGGCATCCTTCCGATTCAGGGGCCGCCCGGGGCCGGGAAGACCTTTACCGGCGCGCGCATGATCTGCGAGCTGGTGCGGCAAGGCAAGACCGTGGGGGTTACGGCCAACAGCCACAAGGTCATCCGCAATCTGCTCGACGCAGCCCTGAACGCGGCCGAGGAAACCGGGGTGGACCTGCAATGCTGCCACAAGGCGGATGGAGCGGATAAACCCCGGGACGGTCTTTCTCTGGTCACGAAGAATCAGGACCTCTTCGACGCGCTTGAAGCCGGCGTATCCGTCGGCGGCGGCACCGCGTGGCTGTGGTCCCGCCCGGAGGCATTCGAGACGCTGGAGGTGCTGTTCGTCGATGAAGCCGCGCAAATGTCCCTTGCCAACGTCCTGGCCGTCTCGCAGGCGGCCAGGACCGTGGTGCTTATCGGCGATCCGCAGCAACTCGATCAGCCGACCCAGGGCGGTCATCCGGACGGCACCGGCGTGTCCGCCCTGGATCATATCCTGGCCGGCGACAAGACGCTGCCACCGGAGAAAGGACTGTTCCTGCAAGAGACCTGGCGGCTCCATCCCGACATCTCCGCATACACGTCCGAACTGTTCTATGAAGGCAAGCTCGGTTCAAGGGCCGGTCTCGATCAACAGGTTATCCACGCCAAGGGGCCGGTGAGCGGCTCCGGCCTGCGCTACCTGCCGGTTGAGCACCACGGCAATCAAAACTGTTCCCCGGAAGAGGCGGAAGTCATCGGCGCGCTCGTGAACGGCATTCTGGAGGGTGGTGCGACCTGGATCGACCGCGACGGCCGGGAAAGCCCCGTCAGGCTGAAGGACATCGTGATCATTACGCCGTACAACGCCCAGGTCTTCGAGATCCAGCGCGCCTGCCCGGAGGGGGCACGGGTCGGCACCGTGGACAAGTTCCAGGGCCAGGAGGCTCCCATCGCCATCTACTCCACCGCCACGTCAAGCCACGCGGACGCGCCGCGGGGAATGGAGTTCCTCTACAGTCTCAACCGGCTCAATGTCGCCACGTCCAGGGCCAAATGCCTGTCGATCCTGGTGGCTTCGCCGCAACTCTTCGAAGCCGAATGCCGTACCCCGAGGCAGATGCAACTGGCCAACGCCTTCTGCCGCTACCTCGAAATGGCGGAACGGTGTCCGCAGCAGGCGCCTTCCGGGACGGTGGAGGTCCACGGAAGAGTATAGATTGAGCCACAGGATGGCGGACGGCAAATGAAGAAGCGCCCCCACTTGCCGCCGCTCATGTCCGTTGTGCTCCGAATCGGGTCCTTACGTACTCCTTCGCATCCTCCTCCGACAGCCTCAGTGATGGCGTGTTGTTCGGCTCTGGGTGGGAGAGGCACTGTGCCATTCCGAACTTGATCAGGGCTGACACGTGGCATCTTCGTTCCATGGGTCAGGGTGTCAGCCCATCGGATGTATAACTCATTCAGTAAGGAATAGAATACGTAACTCTGAGAATACGCCACGGTACGTAAGACGACTATCTCGCCGGTGCTGGTGCCGCTGAATTCCGGACGGGCCACCTTGTTTCGCCCCAAAGGGCAAGCAGCATGGCGCCCTTCAAGACATAGCGCTCACGGTGCCGCGATTCTCCGAGGCGGTAGAGGAAGCGCTCTGCCGTGTATCGTTGCAACAGGGCCTCGAAGTTCTCGCCGGTTTTGCGGCTCCGATTCAGCAGCCTTGCACGTACCGACGCACCGACATTTCGGTATTCTCCAGGTGTCATAGCCGAAGCGCCTCCAGGTAGGGCCGTATGACAGTCCGCGCGCGGCACGCCTCAGCCGCGCGCACGATCTCATCCACCGTGGCTGCTCCCGAGCGCAAGACGTCGTGCAGCGCCTCCATCGCGATGTCCAGACCGAACTTGTTCCGATAGCGAAAGCAATCCACAACGGTCCGGGCGGGCGAGGTCATGAGAAACGGGACGCCCAAGGCCCAATGGCGGACCACGCCGTAGGTGAGCCCTGCACCTGAGAAACGGACGACTCGCATACGGGCGGGAGGATGCGCCGGTTTGCGCGCTTTCCGATCGAGGGCGACCCAAACTTCGTACGGCAACTGGGTGCCGATATCGTGAAAATGGAGCGCTGTGACCAGACACATGATGGCGTTCGGGACCGCCGCCGCCACCATGGCAAGGGTCTCGAGTTCGGTGGTTTCCACTTCCGAGAGTCTATAGAGGCCGTCCCCGAAGTTCTCCACGGACCCGTCGAACACGAGGTTTTGAAGACGACGATGGGAAATGCCGAGGGGTGCGATGTCCCGAGGCCGGAAGAAAGCGCCGACTCCTGCTTCCCGCAATATGTCAAGAGTGTCGAGAGCGACGGGCATCCAACGATGATAACAAATGTCGGCACTTTAGTTCAAGTGCCGACATTTGATGTCCTCGTCTACCCTGCCCGCATCCCCGCCAACGCCCCCACGATCGCGTCCGCTTCCAGCCCCATCTCCAGGATCTCGATGTTCTCGGCGTACTGGTCGGGGTCGATGGCGGCTTTCACGTTGGGCTCGAAGACGTGGTAGGCCGGGAGGCCGAGCTCCACGCCGGCGAGGGGGCCCGCGTAGGAGGGGTCGCCGGTCGTGACGGTCTCGAACTGGACCTGGCTGCTCTCGGTGGTGGGGGCGCCGAGCAGCACGACGATGCCGTCCTTTCCGTATTCTTCAGCGAGTTCTTTTATTCGACCTTGATCCTCAAGGTCCATGGCCCCAGCGGCTGTTCAAACGAAGCACTGGGTGGCGGCGTACGCGACTTCGCCTCCCAGTCCCGCGATGGCCTGCTCGATGACCGGGGCGGGGACGCCGTCCCGCTCGCCGAGGATGATGAGCTTCTTGCCGTTGAGGGTGATGGGTTGTGCCGTCATGAGAGTTCTCCTTGTTTGGTAGGGTCAAACCTTGAACTTGACTCTATTGGTGTAAAACTTCGTATGTTCGCGGGGGTTGAGAGCTACTGTCGCTTGTCGTTCCGCTCGATCAGCACCGACATGCCGTCCGTCAGCTCGGTCATCTGGCCGAGGAACAGGCTGGCGCGGGCCACCAGCATGCAGTTCCGGATGGCGCCCGCGGCCATCTCCCGGAGCGCGTGGGGCACGTACACGAAACCCGAGGCAATGTGCCCCTGGGTGGGGGCGTAGCCGCACACCCCCTTGGCGCGCGCAAAACCGGCGATGTCGCTCCGGTCGATCTCCTTGGCCATAGCCAGCATGGCGGCCATCATCTTGTAGTTCCGGGCGGCCACGTCGCCGGCCTTGGCGGACACCATGATGTCGGGGTTGTGCACCTCGGTCACCACCCGATCGAGCCGGTCGACGCCCCATTCTAGCCGCCGCAACGGCTCCAGGACAAGCTCCCGGAACTGCTTGTCGAGGGCGGCGCCGGCCTTGACGGGATGCCGTCCGACGGCTTGCAGGTTCACCACCGGGCTCTTGCCGTCGTCGCGGCCGATCCACACGGCCACCGCGGACAGCGCGTCTTCCAGCACCGGGATGCCTTGTTCGAGGTGGTATAGGGACTTCATCCCGAGCTTGGGAAGCGACCCGCCGCCCACCACGACCACGTTCTCGAACACGCCGCTGTCCACCAGCGAGGCACCGATGACCATGGCGGGAATGGGCGCGGCGCAGAAGTCCTTGATGTCGATGCCGGTGCCGAGATCGCAGCCCGCGAACTCGGCGATGGCCTTGGCCATGTTGCCGCCGCCTCGCTGGTAGCGGTCGCCCACCGCCTCCTCCGAGCAGCTCAGCACCAGGTCGACGTCGCTCAGGTCAAGACCGTCTACGTGGTTCAGCAGCTCGTGCACGGACAGCGCGCCCGAAACCTTGCAGCAGAGGTTCTCCAGCAGAACTGTCGCCGAGAGCGCTTCGTCCTCGGAGTGGCCCGTCTTGACCACTCCCACGGGCGCGCCTTCGCCGCCGGCGAAGAGCGGCAGGGAATCGGCGGCCGCCAGTTCCTTGTCCAGTTGGGCGTCGTCCACAAGCGCCGGCGTGCGGGAGGCCAGCGGCGCCGTGAGCGGCGAGGCCGAGAGCGCGGGATGCATCTCCTCCCAGAACCGTTCCCGCAGCAGCACGTGCTTGAAGGGGTCCGCGCAGGCCAGCAGGGCGAGGAAACGCCGTTCCTCCATGATGTGCCCGAAAGGTGTGTCGGCGCCGTCGGCGTCGGCCAGCTTGTCGAACCAAGGCTGCTCCACTTCCCAGAGGCGGGCCGGCGCCTGGCTGCCGATGAACACCTGGTTGGGAAGGTAACGGCACGCGTCGTCGTAACCCCACAGCCCCCGCGTCAGATCCGCCAGGAACTCCGGTTTGGCCTTGGCCTCCCGGAACGGCTTGGAGCCGTAACGGACCAGGCTCGGGGTGTGGGCGAGGGCGGTGGCGGCGCCCTTGATGACGGGTCGGTTCGTCGGCATGGAAGCGACCTTATAACGTCCGCGAAGGCCGGGCAAGGCTGCACGGCAACGCCGTCCCATGACCGTCATTCCGCGAAACAAGCTGTGTCAAAACCCCATCCGAGCGAGGCAACGACCCCCGAAATCGTCCTTCCCGCGACAGCTTGTCCCGACCCCGATCCCCCTCGACGCGCCGCCCTCCTTGTAATATGATCCGCGCATGTCGTGAGGAGGACACCATGCCGGATTCGAAGCAGAAGCAGTTCGCCATAGACGCCGTGGAGGAGAACGGGAACAACATCGCCCTCCTCGGCGACAACATCTTCTATTTCGCCGAGCTGGGGATGCAGGAATATCGCACCACCGGGCTCATGACCGAGATCCTGGAGCAGGCGGGCTTCGAGATCGAGCGGGGCATCTCGGGGATGCCCACTGCTTTCATCGCCACTTACGGATCCGGCAAGCCGGTGGTGGCGCTCCACACGGAGTTCGACGCCACCCCGTCGAGTTCGCAGATGGCGGGCGTGACCGAGCAGAAACCCATCGTCGACGGCGCCCCGGGCCACACCGAGGGTCACAACGTCAACGCCGCGGTGATGGTCGGCGCGGCGGTGGCGGTGAAGAAGACCATGGAGCAGTTCGACATCGAGGGGACCCTGCGGGTCTACGGCGCGCCGGCCGAGGAACAGCTCGTGAGCCGGCCCTACTTCGTGCGGGACGGCTACTTCGAGGACGTGGACGTGGCGCTGCACGATCACATCGGCTCCAACCTGGGCACCGTGTACGGCCTGCGGCAGTACGCGCTCATCTCCGCGGAGTTCACCTTCAAGGGCGAGAGCGCCCATGCCGCCACCTCGCCCTGGAACGCGCGCGACGCGCTGGACGCGGCGGTGCTCATGGACATCGGCTGGGACAAGCTGCGGGAGCATCTCGAGCCTTCCCAGCGCAGCCACCGGGTCATCAGCAACGGCGGCGACCAGCCCAACGTCATCCCCAACACCGCCACCATCTGGTGGTTCTTCCGCGAGGCCACGGCTGAGAAGGCGCGGGCGCTGTTCGAGAAAGCCAAGCGCGTCGCCCAGGGCGCGGCCACCATGACGGACACCTCCTACTCGGTGAACGTGCTGAGCGCGGTGGCGCCCACCCGTTGCAACCAGACGTTGGCCGAGGTCATCCAGAACAACATCGAGGCCGTGGGCATGCCGCGGTGGAGCGAAGCCGAGCAGAAACTCGTCACCGACCTTCAGACCAAGGTCAACGTCAAGGCCACGGGAATGCCTACGAAGGTGGCCCAGCTCCGCGAGGCCGTGCAGTCCGTGTCCGCCAACGACTCCGGCGACGTCTGTTGGGTGGTGCCCTCGGGCGTGGTGAACTTCCCGTCCAACATCCCGGGCATCGCCTACCATCACTGGGGCGCGGGCGTCTCCCTGGCCACCTCCGTGGCCCACAAGGGGGCGGTAGCCGGCGCCAAGACCATGGCCGCCTCCGCCGTTGACCTGCTGATGGACCCGGAACTGGTGGCGCGGGCCAAGGAGACCTTCAGGGAGGAGATCGGCGACGTGGAGTACCGTCCGTTGCTGCCCGACGGCCAGCAGCCGCCGCTGGAGCTCAACCGCGTCCTCATGGAGCGTTACCGCTCCGCCATGGAAGCGCACTATCCCAAGGAGAAGCCCGCATTCAGCTAACGCTGCCGCTTCAGGGGCCGGAGGTGCGGCTACGCGCGATGCTCGACCGCGCCACCTCCGGCGAGAGGATCCACGGCAGGCCCCGGCTTCGCCCGTCGCTGGTCGACAAGGTGCTGCGAGACCCGTTCTGGGTGTGGTGCCAATACCACGCACCCCGTGGCGAGGCGGTGAGCGAGGTCGGCCGCTACGAGCGGATGCGCTACCGCCGCGGCGTCGAGCACGAGGACGCCTGGGTGGCCGCGCACCATCCCGACGCCCTGGCGATCCGGCCCGACTTCGGCTACGAGGCCCTGGCCCGCACCCTCCGGGCCATGCTGGATGGCGTTCCGGCCATTCATCAGCCGCAACTGTGGGATCTCGGGCGCGACGTCTACGGCCGGGGCGATCTGCTGGTGCGCGACGACAGCCACGGCTCGGACCTGGGCCCCTACCACTACCGCGTCATCGAGATAAAGCGGGCGCGTAAGCTCCGGGATGCCTTCGCGCTCCAGGCGGCCCTCTACAACCGGACCATCGGCGCCATCCAGGGCTACACCCCGAGCCAGGTGACGGTGGCGCTGCGGCACGATGTCCAACCGGTGGACGTGTCGGGGCTCGGGCGACGGATCGACGATGTCGTGTCGCGTTGGGCCGCGCTGCGGGACGGCGCGGTGGAGCAGCCCGAGACCAGGCGGCCGCCCGACGTCACCGACTCGCCGTGGCGGGTGTACGGCAACAAGCTGGTACACGAGCGCCAGCACCTGGTGTTGCTGGCCGGGGTGCGGGCGCCCGAGCGGGCGAAGCTGCGCGCCGCCGGTATCCACGGTGTGAATGATCTATGGAGCCGTTCGCCGGAGGAGATCAACGAGATACTTGGTCCGCACCACGGCTCTACGGCCTACCACGTGGCCCAGAGCTACCGGACAGGACAGCCCGTTCCCGGGCCCGGCCGCGAGCTGCGGATACCCCGGGCCAAACGGCTCCTCTACTTCGACTTCGAGACCTCCGATGACGTGCATCCGACCCTGCCGCCCCACGTCTACCTCATCGGTTGTTGGGACGGCTCCCGCGACCAGTTCGTCAGGTTCCTGGCTCGCGGCCCCGAGGACGAAACTGAGATCTTCGAGGGGTTCCTGGACTACGTGGGCGATGACATGGAAGCCGTGCGCCTGTACCACTGGACCGACTACGAGGTGTGGCAGATGAAGGCGGTCATGCGCCGCTGGCCGCGGCTGGAAGGAAGACTGGCGCGCCTCATCGGCTCCTGTGTCGACCTGAAGCAGTGCATCCAGGACGCGGTCTACCTGCCGGTGCCGAGCTACTCCATCAAGAGCGTCGCTCCGGCCCTGGGTTTCAACTGGCGGCAGCAGAGATTCGGCGCCTACGAAGCGCTACTGTGCTACTGGGATTCCATCGAAACCGGCGACAGGTCCCTGGCCGAAAAGGCCGTCCGCTACAACGAGGACGACTGCGTCGCCATGTGGCACGTGGACCAGAGGCTCGCCGGCGGCGCGTGAAATCAGACGTTCATCGCCGCCGGCGGCGACTGCCACCAACCCACCTCAACGCCGGCGGCGCGGCTATCCCAGCCAAAGAATCACACCACTCGTTGGGAGACATCGTCTGGACACCTATGGGGTTGCACAGTACCAAATGGCTCCTGCGAGCCGCATCCACAGGATGCTGAATATCGAAGCGAATCTTGTTCCTCCTCGCATTCAGCGAACCTCATTTTCCCCGCGCGCCATCACAGTCTCAACGCGGCCCCGCCCACTCCTCCAGGACAAACTCCGCGAGCACTCCGTCCAGCCACTTCTTCGTATAGTGACGTTCGAGGGCATTCCTCGGCCGATGACCCGCGTCGACGAGCAACTCTTCGAGAGACACAAGCCGTTCCCGAAACCCGAGATTCACTCCGCAACGCAGACTAGCTTTGTCGGGACCGCACAGGAACCATCCGTCATCCCGCCCCAGCGCGTGCGCCCAGAGCGCCTCCTCACCCTTGTCCAACGCGATGTCCTGAATCCGAACCAACAGTCCGGCGCGTTCCCTGTCGCCAACATGATGCACCGCCGAGAGCGAGCCCCTTAGCTCGCTGGCAATGATCGACTGCTCAGACCGTCGCAACTGGAAGCCCGTCTGCGTCTCCGTCACGCAATCTTCAACGGTTTCCACCCGATAGCCACCAGCCAGCGCCTGCCACGAACTCGTCCGATGCGACTCGATGATCGTATTCGTGTCCACGAGCAGCGCCGTCTCGTGGTCGACCCTTCTGCTCACAGCCCAATCGCCTGATCTACGCCATGGGCCGCAAACAGTTCTTCCAGGTCCTCGATCGGCAGCCCGACCAGCGCCGCTGCACGCCGAACCGAGACATGGCCTTGGTCGATGGCCTTCGCCACAACCTCCACGAATGCGCGTGAGAATAAAGGCGGAGGCTCCGAGGAGTCCTCGCGACCGTTGTTCCGCAAAGCGGCTTCCGGAATTGCTCGCGCCTGCCCCTTGGGCAACTTCCGGAGAGCGACCAAACGCCACCTGAGGGCAGACGAGGTCACACACAATTCGTCGGCCGTAGCGTTCAATCGGGTGATCAAGCTATTCACGTCCAGCCGCCCCCAATCGTCAAAGGAGTCAAGCGCCGCCTTCGGCATCAGCACGGCGGCCGCGAAGTTGTTGGCCAATTGCTCCACCCGATTACCACTGAAATCGCTGGCATCTTCCGTGTGCTCCGGCGGCATCGCTTCCCAAGTGAGGATGTGAAACAGTTCATGCGCAAGGTCGAAGTTGCGGCGCCCCGCCACTTCTCCTCGTGCGACCAGCACCGCGTCGAACTCGGGCAGACGGCACGCCGCTCCAGAAATACCTCGGTAGGCGTCCACCATAAGCACGAGTATCCCGAACCGATCTTGCATCGCCGCAGCGAGACGTTGCGCCGGCACAACCCCGAGTTCGAACTCCGTAACAAACCGCTCGCCGGCGTCCGTTGCGTCCTCGAATCTCGACACCTTCGTCAGCCCAAGGGCCTGCCGCATCAACGGCGCCCGTTGACCCACCTGCGCGGCCAGGATCCGGTACGCGCCGATCCAGCGACCAGCCGTCCGCTCATACTCGCCAAGCTCCGACGGTCCGACGCCCCCCTGTCGCCAGGAGAACAGCGCCTCGCCGTCCAGCCGAAAGGGGTCGGTGAAATAGTCGAGCGGGACACGCAATTTCTCCACGGCGAGCAACAGTTCCTCCGCAGTCACACGTCGTACGCCGTTCTCTATTGCCGACACCGTCTGTCGATCCTTGAAACCGAACAAACGCGCCATTTCGTCCTGAGAAAGGTTCCGCGCCTGTCTCAACGCCTTGAGTCGTGTACCGATGATCTGACCCGTCACCGGACCCCCCTTCTTCTAATCTTGCATATATATAATCGCAAGAAATATATGCGAAGAACGATTCGCGTGCAAGTCTTGGGGAAATATGTTGACGAAGATGCGCAGGAATTTTTATTGTCGGCAAGGCGCGATGACGAGCAGTGGCGTGTACCACGCGAGGAAGAGCAACGCAGCCGACGGCGAAAAGGACAAGCAAATTATCGCAGGAATTTGCGGGACAGGACGCTAGAGTGGGTTCTCCCGAACATGGTCCGGCTGCAGCGCCGCCGGGTCCTGCTGGGGCTCGGTCGCGGGCGTGGCAGTCCCGGCGGCGTCCGCCGGCTCGCCGGCGTGGGCCTTCCGCCACACCCGTTCCCGCACCGACGCGTAGAGCACCGGAATCAGCACCAGCGTCACCAGCATGGACGTGATCAGGCCGCCGATCACCACCCGAGCCATGGGTGCCTGAATCTCGCCGCCTTCGCCCCATGCCAATGCCAGCGGCACCAGTGCGAGGACCGTGGTCAGGGTCGTCATGAGGATCGGGCGAAGACGGGTGCGGCCCGCGAGGACCACCGCGTCGACAACGCTCAGGCCCTCCTCGCGCATCTTGAGGTTGATGTAGTCCACCAGCACGATGGCGTTGTTCACGACGATGCCCACCAGCAGGATGATGCCGATGTAGGAGTTGACGTTGAGGCTCGTCCCGGTCACGTGGAGCGATGCGAGCACGCCGATGGCGGCGAAGGGAACCGCGAACATGATCACCAGCGGATCGAGCAGGCGCTCGAACTGGCCCGCCATGACCATGTAGACCATGAGCAACGCAAGGAGCAGGCCGATCCGCAGCTCGCCGAAGGCCTTCTGCTGTTCCTCGAAGTCCCCGCCCACCTGGAGGACCATGCCCTGCGGCAGCGGGATCTGTGCCAGCGCCGCCTGAATCTCGGCCACGGCGCCGGCCATGTCGCGTCCCGAGACCTCGCCGGAGATGGACACCACCCGTTCCTGGTTGAGGCGCTGGATCGACATGGGTCCGCGGCGTTCCTCTAGCCGGACCAGGTTCTTGAGCGACAGCACCCGGCCCGAGCCGTCGGAGACGCTCTGATCCAGTAGCCCGTCCAGCTCGGCGCGGTCGTCGCCGCCGAGACGAACGCGCACGTCGTACTCGTTGCCGCCCTCGCGGTAGAACGTCGCCCGTATGCCCCCCAGGCTCGCTTGCAGGCCGCGGGCGATGGTCTCCACCGGTATGCCGAGGCTTGCCGCCCGCTCCCGGTCCACGTGAATGCCCATTTCTGGCTGTCCGGCCTGCCGGCTGATGCGGACCCCGGCGACCCCGTCAACGCCGTCCATGGTGTCCTTCACCTGGCGCGCGACCCGCTGTAGCTGGTCCAGGTCGTGACCGCGCACCTTCACGTCGAGGTTGTCGTTGTCGGTGAATCCGAGGCGTCTGAAGATCCACAGCCCGGAGCTCGCGCGTACGCGGGCGCGCATCCCGGGAACCTCGCTGACCCGCCGCCGCAGGACTCTGACGATGTCCTGATCGGACCGTTCCCGGGTGTTCCTGGGCCCCAGCCACACGTACACGCGCCCGTTGTTCTTGCCGCGGGCGCGCCAACCGAACTGGCCGAAGCGGGTGAAGTTCCGGTGCGGCTCGGTGACCTCCTGTTTCACGATGGCCTCGAGTTGCCGGAAGGCGCGGTCGGTTTCCTCGATCTTCGATCCGGCCTCGGTCTCCGCGATGATGATCACGTTGCCCTCGTCGGCACGGGGCATGAACTCGCTGGCAATGCCCTGGTAGAGGAAATAGCTGCTTGAAAGCAGGATCGCCGCGGCCGCCACCACGGTGAAGCGGTGGCGCAGGCTCCACCCCAGCAGTCCCTGGTAGGCCTTGTCCAGACCCGTTTGGGAACTCGAACCCGCGCGCGCGAGACGCGACAGGAAGCGCCCGGTGCGCGCACGGTCCGGCCGGCCCAGGAGATGGTGCGCCAGCACGGGGACCACGGTGAGGGCCACCACCAGGGAGGCCGCGAGGGAGAAGAACACGACCCACGCGAGCTGTTGGAAGAGGATGCCCGCGGAGCCGGGGACGAAGATCAGGGGCAGAAACACCACCACGGTGGTCAGGGTGGACGCGGTGATGGCTCCCGCCACCTCGCGCGTGCCCCTGAGGACGGCCTCCCGGCGCTCGGTGCTGGCCTCGTGGTGCCGGAAGATGTTCTCCAGCACCACCACGGAGTTGTCCAGCAAGAGCCCTATTCCCAGGGCGAGACCGCCGAAGGAGATGATGTTGATGCTGAAGCCCTGGAAGTACATGAGCGCGAAGGTGGCGACGATGGAGATGGGGATGGCGGTGCCGATGACCACCGTGCTGCGCACGCTGCGCAGGAAGAACAGCAGCACGGCCAGGGCCAGCAGGCCGCCCCAGACCGCGGCCAGGGTCACGTTGTCCACCGCGTTGCGGATGTAGTGCGCGTTCTCGCGCAGCACGGTTACCCGGATGGCGGGGAGCTCCCGATTGATACCGTCGATGGCCTGTTTCACCCGGTCCACCACCGCGATGGTATTGGCGGAAGGCTGCCGCCGCACGGAGATGACCACGGCGTGGGCCCCATCCATCCGCACCGCGTGGTCCAGGTCCTTGAAGGAGTCCTCCACCTGTCCGAGGTCCTTGACATGGATGGGGATTCCGTCGCGGGAGGCCACCACCGTGTTGCGCAGTTGATCGAGATCGGTGAACTCGCCCAAGGTCCGTACCGATACCTCCAGGTGGGCCCGGCCGAGATTGCCGGCGGGCAGGTTGATGTTGCTCGCCCGCAGCGCCCGGACCACCTGGTCCACCGAGAGATTGAACGCCTTGAGCCGGTCCAGGGACAGGTGGACGTGGATCTCGCGTTCCAGTCCGCCGCGCACGTCCGCCGCGGCCACGCCGGCGACCCGTTCCAGTCGGTAGCGGACCTCCTGCTCCACGAAGCTCCGCAGCGCCACCGGGTCCATCTGTCCCGACACGCCGATGAACATGATCGGCGACGCGTTGACGTCGTACTTGGAAACCACCGGGGCCTCGGCTCCCGGAGGAAGATCGTCCCGGATGCGGTCGATCCGTGCGCGTATGTCGCTCACCGCCACTTCCAGGTCCTTGTTCCAGCCGAAGCTCACCCGGACCTGGCTGCGGCCTTCGACGGAGATGGAGGTCATGTCCTCCACGCCTTCCACGGAGCTCACCGCCTTTTCGACCGGCACCGTCACCAGCGTCTCCATCTCCAGCGGCCCCACGTTGCCGTAGTTGGTCGAGATGGTGACCCTGGGGAAGGTGATCTCGGGCATGAGATCCACCGGGATCTTGAGAAACGACACCACCCCGAGGATCACGACGATCAGCGCCGCCATGCAGGTGGCCACCGGGCGTCTGAGACAAAGCGCCGTGAGATTCATTGGTTCCGCGTCCTTTCCGCTCGGCCGCGACCCCCGCCGGGCCGGCCTTCCCGCCCGGCTCCCCGCCGCCCTCGGCGGGAACCCGCGCGCGGGCCGTCACCAGCGATCCGGATCCGCTGGCCGTGGCGCACGAGGCTGCTGCCCAGGGTGACGACCTGATCACCTCTGCGCAGGTCTCCCGTCACCTCCACCCAACCGCCGTTCCGGAGACCCGGCGTGACCTTCACCCGCTCCACCTTGCTGCCTTCGTCCGTCAGCCTGAACACGCCGTACCCCGCCCTGGTCTTCACCGGTGAGGCTTCCGGAACCATCAGAACGCCGCGTTTGCGCTCCACCACGATGGTGGTACGCGCAAACATGCCGGGCTTGAGCACGCCGTCGGGGTTGTCGAGCTCGATCTCCGCCTCGGCGGTGCGAGTCTGCGGGTTGAGGATCGGCGACATGCGCGTGATGGTGCCGTTGAACCGCTCGTCCGGGTAGGCGTCGACCTTGACGGCCACCGGCTGTCCCAGGGAAACTCTGCGGTAGTCCCCCTCCACCACGGCAATGCCGACCTTGACCCGGTCGATGTCCACGACCTCGAACAAGGGGGTGCTGGCACTCACGAGGGCGCCGCGGTCCACCATGCGGCGGCTCACGTGACCCGCGAACGGCGAGCGCACCTCGGTGTGCGCCAGGCGGATGCGGGCGTTGTCCAGGCGCGCCTGCATTTGCAGCATCTGGGCCTTGGTCAGGTCGACCTGGGATTCGGCGGACAGGACCTGGGTCTCCAGGTTGTTCACCTCCTCCCGAGACACCAGGTCCTTGCCCGCCAGGACCTTGACGTTCTGCCGGCGCCGTTCGAGGTTTTCCAGTTCCGCCTGGCGGCCCTTGAGCGTGGCCTGGGCCACGCGAAGCGATGCCTGCGCCTCGCGCAAGTCTTCCGCCAGCTCATCCTTCGCGAGCTGCCCCAGCAGTTGGCCCTCCTTGACGCGCTCGCCCACGGTGACGAACAGCTTGGCGACCCGGCCGGAGGTCTTCGGCGCAATGGTGACCGCCGCGTTGGGTGCCAACGAGCCCACGTAGCTCAACGTCGCCTCGACGTTCCCCATCCGTACCTTTGCGGTTTTGACGGTGACCGCGCGGCCCGCGCCACGGCGTCGCCCTTGGTTGGCCTGTCCGGAATTGCGCTGTTCCGGCTTGTTCCTGGCTGCGCCGATTTCAAACGGCCCGAGGCCGAGTGGAGGCCCGATGCCGAGGTAGTAGAGCACGCCGACGGCAATCGCCAGGACGACGAGAGTGGCAGCCACGCGTTTCACGGACGAAACCCCTGTCTCCGGGCCACGGCGGGTGCGGCCCGCTGCGGCTGGCAGGGCCGTGGCTTGCAGGTTGAGGATGAATCTGACGGGCCGTCCGGCTGGGTGTACATAACCGTGAACTGCGCCCCGGCTTTCTCTGGAATAATCACGGATCCGCCGTCAGGCAGACCGAACCACCTATTGGACTCGCCGGGGTTCCGCCTGATCCGTGCGCGACGGCAGAATAGCTTTCCGCGGACTCTACTGCAATACGCGAGCGGCGGGCGGGATGCGACACTAGCGCGAACTGTCCAGGGCGATGGCCCGGGCCTCCTCCAGGTCGCGGCCCCCCGTCAGGCGGAGGATTTCGGCTTCGTACTCCGGCATGAGCGGCGTGAGGATGCCGCTCTGCCTGGCGTCCATAAGATAGCGGATCCCGTCCCTCCCCACGGCGCCCGAGGGCGCCGCGGCGCTCGCGATGGCCAGACGAGCCAGGAGTTCAGGCGTCGGCTCTTCGACGTTCGCCCGCAACGCCGCGTGGAAAACCACGTCGAGCCCGGCGAAGCCGACCAGCCTCCCCAGGAAGGCGCTGTCCGGGTTGGCCGAGTCCACTTCCGCGTAGACATCGCCGCTGTCCACCCGGTTTCGCTCCCGCCGGTAGAGCATGTCCCGGGCGGCGGTCTCGTCCACCGAGTCATGCAGCACCAGCACCACCCCGGAAACGCGGGCGCCGCCCCGCTCCACCGGCACCAGCGTCGGCGCCCCGTCGCGCACGCGGCTGCTGCGGGAGAACTCGATCCTGAACGGCGTCTCCACACCGCCGATCCGGCGCACCGTCACCGGCCCGATCTCCGCTCCCGGATTGGGAATCAGCGAACCATACGCGAGAATGCCGATGGTCATTGGGCGTCATTCTTGCAGCGCGCCCGCCGCGCTGCAAGGTCCGGTTGTATTGGATGCAAGTGGAAAAGCGCAGCCGGCAATTCTTGGAAACCGGGTATTCAAACTCCTGAAATTCAGGAGTCTGACTTCCTGAATTGTCGAAATATGGTGGAGTTCCAAAAGGGGAACTGTCCCCGTATTGCGGTTTGGGAAGTCTAACGGATTGCTATAAGTTGATATGCTATAAGATGTCCTATAGGATGTCGTTATGAGGCTGGTGCTTGACACCAATGTTATCGTTTCTTCTTTTCGGAGTCGTCGAGGTGCCAGCAATTTGCTCCTTGGATTGGTGGAAGCAGGGCATGCGAAGTTGTTGTGCTCTACGGCGCTTTTCCTGGAGTACGAGGCCGTGTTGAGCCGTGCAGAAACACTTGCCGTCACCGGACACGATCTAGGTGAAGTTGCCAGGATCACGAACGCCCTTGCTGCCGTGAGCGAACCCGTGGACATTTCTTTCCGTGTACGTCCGCTACTACCCGACGCAGGTGATGAAATGGTTCTCGAAGCGGCTGTGAATGGAATGGCTGAGGCTATCGTGACTTACAATGTCCGGGATTTCGGTCCGGCAGGCGGGTTCGGGATAGAGGTTGCGCCGCTGAACCGCATCATAGGGAGATTAACCGTATGAAGAGTACACCACGATACAAGTACCCGTTGCAGCTACCGGCCTCGTTGAAAGAAGCCGCCACGCGATTGGCCAAGGAGGACGGTGTTTCCCTCAATCAGTGGATCGTCGCGGCCGTCGCGCAGAAGGTTGGAGCGATCGAAACCGCGAAGTCATTTCTTGCGGAGCGTGGCGCCAGAGCGGTTGAGGGTGATCCCAAGCGTTATCTTGACAAGGCGCCGGACGTGCCACCCGAGCCGGGCGACGAATGGCCTGAGCGCTAGTGAAGGCGGGTGGAAGATGTTCTGGACCGGTTTCCGTCGGCCACTGGCTCGTTCAGCACCCTTTGCCCGCGGCGCGACTCATGGCTAGAACTTCTCGGAAGCATCAGGTCGTAAGCCCGGTCAATTCGTCGAGGTTCTCACGTCGCGACACGCCGTTCCCGGGCTCGTCGCAATCAGTGGTAGGGGCTTCTTGACGGTTGGCCTCTCGGCGAAGTGTATATGTAGAGGCGGCGAAGGAGGACACAAGGCAAATGGACGCCGACGAGTTCAAGGTACAAGACATTCTGAGCCGTAATGAGCGGTTTATCGTCCCACTTTACCAGCGTCAGTACCAGTGGCATGACAGTCGCGACGGAAGCCGGACTCGTGCTTTCTGGCAGGACGTTGCGGCCAAGGCGGGCGACGTGCTCGATGGTCGCGCTCGGTTCGAGCATTACATGGGGGCTCTCCTGCTCGCGCCGGGGGCCACGCAACGTTCATTCGGTACGACACCGGTCGCTCAGGTCGTCGACGGTCAGCAGCGGCTCACCACATTTCTTGTCTTACTTTCTGCCATACGTGAAACTGCCAAAGACAAGGGTTTTGACGACATCGTCGATGAGTGCCAGAAATATCTTTTCAATGAACCCGGAAAATCCGACACGGACGAGCTTGTACGATTCAAACTGACACCTACCCCTGTCGATCGCGAGGTTTTTTTCGACCTTCTCGACAAGGCATTGGTTGAAGTGCGTGACAAGTATCGGGCCCGGGGTGCTTACTGGGGCGTTGGCGTACCCAAGAACACGCAATTCCGCGCGCTACGCGCCTACGAATTCTTCCTCGCGCAGGTCGCCGACTTTGTCGCCAGCGGTCCCAGCGATGATACCGAAGTGGATATTGACCGGGACGCCCCAGAGAGCGCTCTTGCGGAAGAGGAGCGGGATTGCGACATTGCTCACCGTCGGCTGACGGCTGTGCTTGAGGCGCTCGTTTTTCACTTGAAATTGATCGTGATCACGCTGGGTGAAGAGGACGACGCGCAGGTCATCTTCGAGACATTGAACTCAGCCGGTCAGCCACTTCTCGCGATGGATTTGGTCCGTAACAATATCTTTCACCGAGCGGAGGCTCAGCATGACGATCGGGGCAGAGCACGTGAACGCGCTGAACAGCTATATGGCGAGGTCTGGGCACCCTTTGACGATGCGT
The DNA here is from genome assembly GCA_965215605.1 of uncultured Binatia bacterium (SeqCode). GTDB lineage: Bacteria > Desulfobacterota > Binatia > UBA9968 > JAJDTQ01 > JAJDTQ01. The sequence goes on from OZ244070.1 coordinate 2,174,995, forward strand.
GGTGGCGGACGCCAGCGCCTTACGCTAGGCCACAACGACCGCGCATTGACCACTTCCTCGCCAATCTTCTGACAGCAGAAACCGGTGAGCGTACGACGGTGCGAGAACTGTACGCTGAATATCGATCTTGGGCCACACCCAATCGCCGTCCTCGCTTCGACGCTGTCGAGGACGAATTGGCCGTTCTCCAGAGGCACGCTCCCACCTACGAAATACTTGAGGGACGGCTGGACAGAGACGGTACGATGGCTTGGCTCGGCGGGCGACTCCGGATGTGGCAGCACACGACCGCGTACCCAATTGCCTTCCAAATTGCACGGGAGCAGGTTGACCAACACACACGCGAAGGCATTGCGACCTTACTCGACAGCTATCTCACACGCCGTGCGCTTTGCGACTTGACCCCTAAGAACCTCAATCGACTATTTCCGCGATTGGCGAGCGTCCTCCAGCGAGAGGGCGTGTCGGTGGAGACCGTGCGCCGGTTCTTCGAGGGGCAGGACAGCCCCACGATTCGATTTCCAGACGATGATGAACTGCAGTCTGCTATCCTCGAAAAGCGTGCCTACGACCGAATCCCCTCCCGTATCCTTTCGGATATCCTTTGGAGGCTCGAACTCGAAAGCCGAAGCGCGAAGACGGAGGCTACAGCGCGTCCATCACTACTGTGGGTAGAACATGTCATGCCGGTGTCTTGGAAAGAAAATTGGCCTCTGCGCGACGAAGTAGGGGAAACCGTCGGCTTTGAGCACCGGCACTACTGGGAGCGGCATTGGAAGAGGGAGACGGCGATTCATACTCTCGGCAATCTCACCATCGTGACGAGCACCCTTAACAGGTCACTCACGAACCTGGGCTTCAATGAAAAGAAGATCAAGCTCATCGAGCACTCGAATCTGACCCTTAACCGCCGCATAGCCGAGCGCGATGACTGGGACGAGTCGGCTATCCGTGAGCGTGGTGAAGCACTCGCGAGGCTTGCGTGTGTGCTCTGGCCGATTCCGACGACCTCCGTTCCAACCTGAGGGCCGGGGTTTGCAAGGGAGAACAAAATGGAATGGCTGACGATAATCGCTATCGTGGTTGGACCTTTTTTGGGAATCTGGGCACATGGGAAGCTCGAAGACCGGAAACGCGTTTGTGAGCGGAAGCTCGACATATTCAAGACTCTGATGGCTACCCGCGCCACCCCTCTGGCACGCGAGCATGTTGAATCTCTGAATCGAATTGACATTGAGTTCACAGGACGGAAGGAAAAGAAGGTGAGAGAAGCTTGGGCTGTGCTACTCGACCATTATGGACAAGGCCCGACTCCCCCCATCAAGCCCCTACCGGGCCAACCGCAAGCAGAGCACGACAGCTACGCCCGCGACTTTCAGAAGTTTACGAGTGCTCAGGAACGATGGGGCGAGCGCGTGATCGAGTTGCGAGCCGCCCTGTTGAGAGAAATGGGAGTGATTTTCAAGTACGAATTCGACGAGGTAAAGATAAAAAAGGCAATTTACTATCCGAAGCTGCACGGAGACGTTGAGACCGAGCAATTGGCGCTCTTGGCCGCCGCTAACGACGTTTTGTTGGGGAATCGGTACCTAGCAATGTATGTGGTCAACTGGCCTACGCAGGCCGACCCAAGCAAGCACGAGATGCGCCCCGAATGACTTGCGTATGAAGGCAGATCTGGAAACAGGTCGGACGTTCTCTGCCACCCGTGCGATGGCGCGAGAACCCGCGCGATCAGATAGTTTGCTAAAGACGTTCACTTGAGCCGTGGGCCTCTAACGGACGCTCTCCGCGATGGGCAATCCCCGTTTCGCCACCCCCGAAGCCTTGTTGGATCTGGACGGAAGTTGTCGATGGAAGTGAGGGGCGGACACCAAGGTTCGGCTGGAAAGAGCCGGTGCGGCGTTGTAAACCGCAGTGAATTGTCAACAACGGCCGTAGAGGCTATAAATCGGTCGATTGCCCGCCGATCGTTTGCCGGGTACTCAATCCGCCATGACCATTCCCGCTTTCGACCTTCTGAAACCCGGCTCCGTGGCTGAAGCCAGCGAGATGCTGCTCGAGCACGGCGATGAAGCGCGGCCCATCGCCGGGGGTACGACGCTGGTGATCCTGATGAAGCAGCGGGCGTTGCGCTTCTCCCATCTCGTGGACCTGCAGTCGATCCCGGGCCTTGAACGGATCACCGACAACGACGACGGGCTGAGCATCGGGGCGCTGGCCACCCACCGGTCGGTGGAGCGTTCGCCCCTGGTGCAGCGGCGCGCGCCGGCCCTGGCGCAGGCGTTCAGCCACGTGGGCAACGTGCGCATCCGGGAGACCGCGTCCGTGGGCGGCAACCTGGCCCACGCGGACTACCGGCTGGACCCGCCGCCGGTGCTGCTGGTCCACGGCGCGGAGGTGGTGCTGGCCGGAGCCCAAGGCACCCGCGTGGTGGCGTTGAAGGACTTCTACCGCGGTATGTACGAGACGGTCATTGAGTCGGGAGAGATCCTGGTGGAGGTGCGGGTGCCGCACGCGGCCCCGGCGGCCCGGACCGTCTACTCGCGGTTCAGTTCGCTCTCGGCCAACGACTGGCCGTGCATCGGCGTTGCGGCGCTGCTGTCCCTGGAGGGCGCGAACGTCGGCGAGCTTCGGCTGGGCCTCAGCGGCGTGGCGGAAGCACCGCTCCTGGCCGCGGGCATGGACCGGTTCCAGCGGGAAGGCTGCTCCGAGGAGCTTTGGGAGGCGGTCTGCGATGCCGTCGACGAGCAGTTGTCGCCGGTATCGGATCTCCGCGGCAGCGCGGACTACAAGCGGGAGATGACCCGGGTGTGGGTCAAGCGGACCCTCCGGGGGTTGGCGTCTTCGTGAGGTAAGAGCGTGGCGGATTATTCCATCGTCGGCAAGCCGGTTGACCGCCGGGACGCCGTCCAGAAGGTGACGGGCCGGGCGCTACACGTGGGCAACATGGAGCCGCCGGGGCTGTTGCAGGTGGCGGTGCTGAGAAGTCCTCATCCACACGCGCGCATCGTCCGCATCGACAAGTCCCGGGCCGAGGCGGCCCCCGGCGTGGCCGCGGTGCTCACGGGCGCGGACATCGCCGCCATGCCGGGCATCACGCCTTACCACGGGCCGGCGTTCGCCGACCAGCCGGTGCTGGCCATCGACCGGGTGCGCCACGAGGGCGAGCAGGTGGTGGCGGTGGCGGCGGAGAGCCGGCGCGCGGCGGAAGAGGCGCTGGAGCAGGTGGAGGTGGAGTACGAGCCGTTGCCGGTGGTGCTGGACGTGCTCGACGCCATCAAGCCCGACGCCCCCATCGTCCACGACGAGATCCGTCCCTCGGGAGCGTTCGCGGACCTGGCCCACGTCAAGGCCGGCGAACGGTCCAACATCTGCTACCACTACAAGCTGCGCAAGGGCGACGTGGACCAGGCCTTCGCCGAGGCCGACCGGATCTTCGAGGACGTGTTCACGGCGCCGCCGGCCCAGCACGTGCCCATGGAGCCTCACGTTTCGCTGGCGTACGTGGACGAGGGCGCGCGCATCAACATCCACACCGCCAGCCAGTCGCCGTCCTTCGTCCGGGGCGAGTTGGCGCGCATGCTGGGCCTGCCCATGAACCGCATCCGCGTGCGGGTGCCGTATCTGGGCGGCGGCTACGGCGCCAAGCTCTACAACAAGCTCGAGCCGATCGTGGCGATATTGGCCATGAAGACGGGCCGGCCGGTGAAGTACAGCCTGAGCCGCGAGGAGGAGTTCCAGACCGTCACCAAGCACGGCGTGGTGGTGAAGCTCAAGACCGCGGTCAAGGGGTCGGCCATGACCGCGCGCAAGTGCGAGGTCTACTGGGACACCGGCGCCTTCGCCGAGATCGGTCCGCGGATCGTCCACAAGTCGGGCTATACCTCCTCCGGGCCGTACAAGATCCCCAACGTGTCCATCGATTCCTACTGCATCTACACCAACAAGCCGCCGGCCGGGCCGTTTCGCGGTTTCGGGGTGCCGCAGGTGATCTGGGCCTACGACTCCCAGATGGACATCGTCGCCCGGGGCCTCGGCAGGGACCCGGTGGACTTCCGCCTGGAACACGCGCTGGAGGAGGGGGACCTCTACGTTACCGGAACGCCGATTCATGCATGCGGGCTGAAGGAAGCGGTACAGCGCGCGGCCGATGCCGTGGGATGGGATCAACCCAAGGCGACGGCCTCGGGCACCAGGCGCCGGGGCAAGGGCATCGCCTGCGGGGTGAAGGCGGTGCTCACCCCCTCCATCTCCGGCGCCATCGTCATCCTCAACGCCGACGGCAGCGCCAACATCCTGAGCAGCACGGTGGAGATGGGCCAGGGTTCCGAGAGCGCGCTGGCGCAGATCGCGGCCGAGGAGCTGGGGATCTCCCACGACAAGGTGCACGTGGTGCAGCCCGACACTGACGTCACTCCCTACGACACCATCAGCGCGGGAAGCCGCTCCACCTACCACATGGGCAACGCCGTCCGCATGGCCGCGGCCAACGTCAAGGCGGAGTTGTTCGAGACCGTGGCCGGGAAGCTCGAGATCGACGCCGCCGACCTGGAATCCCGTGACGGCCGGGTGTTCGTGCGCGGCGCCGAGGAGCGGGGCATGACCGTCACCGAGGCGTTCCTGGCCAAGTTCGGGAGCTTGGGCACCACCATCACCGGCGAGGGCCTGTGCCAGCCCGAGGTGACGCCCACGGACCCCGAGACCGGCATGTCGGAGAAATGCACCGAATACTGGTTCGCCTCCGCCAGCGCCGTGGAGGTGGAGGTAGACACGGAGACCGGGCGGCTGGAGGTGTTGCAGTTCCACGCCGCCGGCGACGCCGGCACCGCCATCAACCCCAAGTACTGCGAGCAGCAGCTCGTGGGCGCGGCCACCATGCACCTGGGGCTGACGCTGTTCGAGCAGATGGTGTTCCAGGACGGACAGCTTCTCAACGGCTCGTTGCTGGACTACCAGATCGCCTCCATCAAGGATGTGCCGCCGGAGTGTCACCCCATCGTGGTGGAGGTGCCCCACAAGGACGGCCCCTTCGGCGCCAAGGGCATCGGCGAGACCGGCGCCCTGACCGTAGCCGCGGCCGTGGCCAACGCGCTGGAGGACGCCGTGGGCGTGCGCGTGCGCGACATCCCGCTCACCGCGGAAAGGATCCATGAGGCGCTCAAGGCGGCGGGAAAGACGTGATCCGGGGTGTGTCCGAAGAAGCGACGAAGAGTCATGGAGCCATGGGGTCATGGAACGTAACATCAGCCTGACGGTCAACGGCCAGCAGCGGGAGCTGGAGGTCAACGACGCCGACACCTTGCTGGAGGTCCTGCGCGACGGGCTCAAGCTGTGGAGCGTGCGCGAGGCTTGCGGCGTGGGGGCCTGCGGAAGCTGTACCGTGCTCCTGGACGGACGCCCGGTGAGCGCGTGCTTCCTGCTCGCAGCCCGCCTGGACGGCCGATCCGTGGAGACCGTCGAGGGGCTGGCCGGCGACGACGCGCTGCACCCGATCCAGCAGGCTTTTCTCGAGAACGACGCCGCCCAGTGCGGTTACTGCACCCCCGGCTTCGTCATGGCCGCCAAGGCGCTGCTCGAGGAGCACGGCGACCCTACCGACGACCAGATCCGCGATTACCTTTCCGGCAACCTGTGCCGCTGCGGCGGTTATCCCAACATCATGCGCGCGGTGCGCGCCGCGGCAACGCGCCTGAGCGGTAGTTGAATGCCTGCAACCGTCATTCCCGCGAAAGCATGCCCTCGACCCCGATCGGGGGCGCGAATCCAGGGGCGGGAAAGAGGTGCCGAACGATGACCGATCCCGCTCCCGGTCCGCACAACCTCGCAGCGCTGTTGAGGCCCCGGAACATCGCGATGATCGGCGCCTCCGAGCGGGCGCCCCACGCGGCCGCGCTCATGCGCAACCTCTTCCGGTTCGGCTTCCCGAAGGAGCGCATCTACCCGGTCAACCCGCGTTACGAGCAGCTCTTCGATCTACCGTGCTACCCCTCGGTGGCCGCGGTGCCGGAAGACGTGGACCTCGCGGTCATCGCGATTCCGCGCGACGGCACCGTCCAGGTCATGGAGGAGTGCGCCGCCAAGGGCGTCCGCGCCGCCCTCACCGTGGCCACGGGCTTCGGCGAGTTCGACGACACGGGCCGGAAGCGTCAGGCGGAGCTGGCGCGCATCGTGCGCGAGCACGGCATCGCGCTGGCCGGACCCAACACCTTGGGCTACCTATCCCTCGAATGCGGCGCCGCGCTGTGGTCGTCGCCGCTTCCCGAGCGCCTCACCACCGGGCCCGTGAGCGCGGTGTTCAGCAGCGCCGGCCTGCTCAACCTCTTCCTCAACACCGCCGCCGACCGTTGCCTGGGGTTTCGCTACGCCATCGCCCCGGGCAACCAGGTGGGCGCGGGCTTCACCGACTACCTGCGCGCCGCGGTGGACGACGACGGCACCCGCGTGATCGTCGCCGTCATCGAGTCCATGAGCCGTCCGCAAGAGATGGCGGGGCTCCTGGACCTGGCCCGGGAACGGGAAAAGGTGGTCGTCGCACTACGGCTCGGGCGTTCGCAGAAGGGCGGGCGCGCGGTCACCTCGCACTCGGGCAACATGGCCACCTCGGGCGCGGTGTGGGACGGCCTGTTCCGCCAGAAGGGCGTCATCCCGGTGGACAATCTGGATCAGATGCTGGAAGTCACCGCGTTGGCCGTGGGGACGCCGGAGCCCTACCGTCTGCCGGCCGCCGGCGGCGTCGGCATCGTCACCATCTCGGGGGGCGATTGCAGCTTCCTGGCCGATATCTGCGAGCGCAACGGCGTGGACCTGCCCGAGCCTTCCGGCGCCACTTACGAGGCGATGCGCCGCTACTTCGACAAGGAGAGCTTCAACGGCAACCCCCTGGACATCGAGGAACTGCACTGGGCGAACCGGCCCGGATATCTCGAGTGTCTGGAAACTTTCATGTGCGACGACAACTTCGCCGTGGTCTGCTGCCGGCTGAACCTGCCCAAGAGCCCCAGCGACCGGCTGACAGAGTTGTACCGCGAGTCGGCGGCGGCGCTCCGGCGCGGCGGCAAGCCGTTCGTGTTCCTTTCCAGGGCCAGCGAGCAGCTCGACCGCTCCTGGTTCGAGTTCTTCACCGAGCTGGATGTGCCCCTGCTGCTGGAGTACGAGAAGTCGCTCTGCGCCGTGCGCGGCGTCCTGGCGCTGTCGCGGGGTCGTGCGCGCGGCGTGTCCGGCGAGGTTGCACCACCCGTTGTCGAGGCGGCGGAAACCGAGACGCTGCGCCGTCTGGTGGCCGCCGGCGACGCCTCCCACGCCACGGTGCGGCGGCTGCTCCAAGTCTACGGCATCCCGGTGGCGCCCGAGCACCTGGCGCGCTCCCGGGACGAGGCGGTCGAAGCCGCCGCCGGCATGGGGTTCCCGGTCGCCTTGAAGGCCGAGTCCGCGGACCTGCCCCACAAGACCGAGGCGGGCGGCGTGCGCCTGAACCTGGGCAGCGCGGAGGAGGTGGCCTCGGCGTACGACCGGCTGCTGGAGGACGTGGGCCGAAACGCGCCCGGCGCCCGCATCGACGGGGTGCTGGTGCAGAAGATGGTCGAGGGAGTGGCCGAGGTCATCACCGGCACCTCGCGCACGCCGGACCTGGGCATCTGCCTCGCCTTCGGCCTCGGCGGCATCTACACCGAGGTGCTGAAGGACGTGGCGTTCCGGCTGCCGCCGCTGGGCGTGGCGGAAGCCCATGACATGATCCGTGAGATTCGCACCTACCCGCTGCTCACCGGGGCCAGGGGGAAGCCCAAGGCCGACGTGTCCGCCCTGGCGGAAACCATCGTGGCGCTGTCCCGGCTGGCGCTGGACTTCCGCGCCGAAGTGGACGAAATCGAGTTCAACCCACTCATGGTCCTTCCGGAAGGGCAGGGGGTGCTGGCGGTGGACACGCTGATCCGATGCGTCGGAGGGCACTAGTGTAGTGTCCTGTCCGGTTCATGCGCATGATAAAATGCGCGGGATGTTCCCAGTCGAAGGAGTGCGATCATGAAGATTACGGACCTGCAGTTGGAGACGCTCGAGCTCCCGTACAAGAAGCCCCTCATCACCGCCACCAACCAATTCTACTCGTCCAACGGGCTCCTGGTGAGCGTGGAGGCGGACTCGGGACACACCGGCTACGGCTATATCGACGTGTTCCCCAGGACCGGCGAGACCCCGGCTTCGGTCCGGTACGCCATCGAGGAGATCATGCGGCCGCTGCTGGTGGGGCAACCCATCGAGGAGCTGGCCCGGCTGAGCGCTCTCATCAACTTCCGTATGGTGGACAACCGGCGCGCCAAGGGCGGCGTGGAGATTGCCTTGTACGACCTTCTGGGCAAGTGCCACGGAGCGCCGCTCTACGTGCTCCTCGGCGGGCTGGTGCGGAAGGAGATCACGGTCATCAAGATGGTGAGCGTGGGAGAGCCGATGGAGATGGCCCGGGAGTGCCGCGAGCTCGTCGGAGAGGGTTACCGCGCCCTCAAGCTCAAGGTCAGGGGTGAGGTGGGGCTGGACTTGGCGCGGGTGACCGCGGTGCGCGACGCGGTGGGGCCCGACATCTACATCAAGGTGGACGCCAACGAGGCCTTCGACGCGAAGTCGGCCATCCGCATGGCCGCGGGCATGGCCGAGCTCGGCGTTGCGGTGTTCGAGCAGCCGCTGTCCCGGCATCACGACACGGCCCTGGCCGAGGTGAAGGCCCAGTCGAGCATCAAGATAGAGGCCGACCAGTCGGCATCGTCGGTGCACGAAGCCTTCAGGCTCATCCGCGACAACGCCTGCGACTCCATCAACACCGGCATCCTCAAGGCCGGCGGCATGCAGCAGGCCCGGCAGATCGCCGACATGTGCGCCCTCACCGGCACCGGGTGCGGCCTGAGCAACATCGCCGCCTGCATGGTCGGCGACGCGGCCCTGCTGCACTTGGCCCTCAGTTCCCCCGGGGTCTCCCAGTTCTGCGAGATCGGCGAGTGCGAGGGCCTCACCGGCGATCCGTTCACCGGCATCAAGGTGGTGGACGGGAAGCTCGGAGTCCCGGAAGGGCCGGGCTTGGGCGTCACCCGGGGCTGACGCGCCGCACCTCCCGGTTCCCGGAAACGGAGGCGGACATGGACCCCCACGATTTTGCGCCCCGCTTCCCGTGGCTGGGCGGTGATCTGCAGACGCTGCGCTACTATTTCTTCCCCGCCAGCGAGGACTTGTCCGCCTGGCCGGCGGAGCGCTTGAGCTTTCCTCTGCCGGAGTCCGGCGGCGACGCGCTGCTTGCCATGCTGCATCGTCCGCCCCGCGCCACGGACCGCCCGCTGGTGATCCTGGTGCACGGCCTCACCGGGTGCGAGGGCAGCTCCTACATGTTCGAGACCACCCGCTCTTTCCTCAACCTCGGATATCCGGTCATGCGCCTCAACCTCCGGGGCGCGGGCCCGTCGCGGGAGACTTGCAGTAGAAGTTATTGCAGCGGTTCCGGGGACAACATCGCGGCGGTGCTGTCGGCCCTCGACATCGAAGAGGCCCGCCGTGGAGTCGTGCTGATCGGGTTCTCCCTCGGCGGCACCGTGATGCTGCACGGTCTGGCGCGATATGCGTGCGCGGTCCCGCCCATCTGTGCGGTAACGGTGTCCACGCCGCTCGACCTGGCAGCCGTGATTCGCCGGCTGATGAGCCCCCGCAATGTGCTGTATCACCGGTGGCTGCTGGTGCGCATGAAGAAGGCGGTGATCGGCGGCGCCTCCGAGATTTCCCCGCGGCAACGCGCGGACGTCGAGGCCGCCCGCAGCATCTACGAGTTCGACAACGCCTTCACCGCGCCGCACCATGGCTTCGCGGACGCCGACGACTACTACGCGCGCTGCTCGGCCACCGGATTGCTGGAGCGCATCGACACCCCGTTGCTGCTGCTGCACGCCAGGAATGATCCTTGGATACCGGCGACGCCCTACGAGCGCATCGCCCGCGCCACCCCGCCCAACGTCACCCTGATGCTCACCGACGACGGCGGCCACGTGGGCTTCCACGACCGCCGCAACGCCACGCCTTGGTACAACACCGTGATCCAGGCGTACCTGGAGCGTGTCACCGGCTCAGGATGATGGAGATGGTGCCGGTCATGACCGCGAAGGTGCCGGTGACGGTGCGGGCGTTGATGCGCTCGAGGCCGCGCAGGAAGACGACGGTGAGGATCAGGGTCCACAACGGGGTGGAGGCGACGATGGGGGATACCACCACCACTCGGCCCAGGCTCACGGCGATGAGGGACAGGAGGGACCCCGCGGACTCGAAGATGCCCGACAGGATGAACGGAGGCACGGCGCGGCGGTTGAGCACGAATTCCTCGGTGCGGAGACGGACCGCCACGTACGGGCCCAGCGAGACGAACGACACCACGGCCAGGATGGCGGCGAAGTAGAGAGGCTCGTTGGAGATGTCGAAGGCGATGCGCCGTATCGGGAACGCGATGCCGGCGAACAGGGCGGCCAAGAGCGGGAAGATCGCCTCCCACCAGTGGTAGCGCAGGCCGGATGCCGCCGGTTGCCAGGAGATGAGCGCGATGCCGCCCACCACCAGCACGGTTCCCGTGAGGATCCCCGGACTGGCGTGCTCTCCCAGGAAAGCGATGGCGATGACGGCGCTCCACAGCGGATAGGTGTTGCGCAGAGGCTCGGCGCGGGAAGCGCCCAGGCGGTGGATGCCGGTCAACTGGAGCAGGCTTGTGGCGGTCTGCAGGACTCCCAGACCGACGAACAGCAGCAGCGGCAGCCATTCAACGTGAGGGATCCCACCCATGAGGAGCACGCCGATCCAGAAAACGACCGTGCGCAGGAAGAGCAGCACGCAGGCCGCGGTCAACGGGCTGGAGTGGTGCATCCCCATGCGCGCGGTGATGGAGCCTCCAGAGTAGAGGATGGCGGCGGCGAGGGCGATGAATTCGGGTCGCATGGGGTCCGTAACGCGATATGGCAACAGGCCGGGGTTCGGGCGCGCCGATCCGGTCCACTGTCCTTCTTGAACCAAGAGTCGATCCGGAGCAAGCTCCGGGGCCGGCCCTGCGGGTCACGCGTCCAGGCGGGGCCGTGTGAGGACAGGCCAGTAGGCGACGAGGAAGACGGCAAAAGCCCCGGACCAGAGGAGCGCCGCGGCGTCGATGGCAAGTGCGCCCGCCTCCGGGCCGACCAAGGTGCCCAGGACCCGAAACGCGGCGGCCAGGTGCACCAGCACGAAGGCCGCCGTGTCCGCGGGTCCTGCCTCCAGCTCCCGGCCGGTGTGGCCCCGTGCGCTCCGCGTCATCATCCCCAGCATCAGCCCGCCCATGACGCCCACGCCAAACGCGTGCAGGGACGATGCCGCCGGAATCTCCGCGCCGGCGAGCCAGAGAGCGCGCAGGGCCAGGGAGACCACGAGCCAGCCGTAGGACAACGGCAGCACCCAGAGCAACGGCTTTCGGAAAGTTGAGAAAGGGTCCCAAAGCCAGAGCCTGATCCCATGGGCAACCGCGCCGGCGGCCGCCACCGCCGCCAGCCATGGACCGCCGGGTCCGGCGACGGCGAGCACCCCGAGGGAGGCGAAGGCGGCGAGGTCCACCCATCGGTTGCTCCGGGGACGCGCCGAGGGTACCGCGTTGGCCGTGAAGGCGGGGATCACCCGGCCGGCCATCAACGCGACCATCAGCGCGAACAGATCCAGGGCCAGCCGTGCGGCTCCGTTCGTCCGCGGCAGCGCCCACAGAGCGGCGTACTCGAGGTGGAACAGCAGATTGGCCGCCGCCAGCAGGATCACCACGGCGACCACCTTGAGGTTACGCCAGTTGCGGGCCTTGACCACCGGCACGGCCACGGCGAGCGCGAGACAGGGGAGGAACAGGCAGTCCACGGCCGCGGCCGCAAGCGCCGGTCCGGTGCCCGCCAGCACCCGGCCCGCCGCCCAGAGGCCGGCCAGGGCCGCCAGGCTCGCCCCCGTGGGCATGGCTCGACCGGTCCAGGTCCGCGCGGCCGTCAACAGGAAGCCTGCCAGCACCGCGGCGGCGAAGCCGAACACCATCTCGTGGGCGTGCCACGCCGTGCCCGCGAGATAGCCGGGGCCGGGTAGCGGAAGATCGGCCCCGAACCGCCACAACGGCACCGCCGTCGCCGCGAAGGCCGCCGCCAGCAGGTAGAAAGGTCGAAAGCCCATGTGGAGCACGGGCCATGAACGCGTCTCTTCGGGCATCGTCTTCATCGCTGCAGGCGACAAGATTTCCTGCGCATCTTCGTCAACGTACTTGCGGAACGTAACACTCGGGCCCTCTCAACCAGGCGATCCGTCGGGGCGGCTCACAGCAGCGGCAGGATGGCGCCGAACAGCACGCCCTCGAACAGCGTCCGGTGCAGCACGAGCTCCAGGCTGACGTACACCAGCGCCCACACCGACACGGCCGCCACGACGCACCGCTGCCAGGACAGTTTGGCGAAGCTGCGCAGGAACAGGACCATGTAGATGGGGATGGTGAGCTGGAAGCCGATGAGGAAAACCAGCACGCAGAAGACCGCCAGCCAGGCCACGACGGGGGCGGCCTTGGACCAGGGCGCCACCTCCACGGTGTCGTCCGGGGCCGCCCGCGGGGAGAGCGACTCGCGTCCCAGGCAGAACAGGATGAACGCGAGCGTGGGGATGCCCAGAACCAGCGGCACAAGCCCGCCCTGTCCCTCGAAGCCGAAGGAGGGGATGACCACCACCAGCACCACCGCGAGGTAGAGCAGGTTCACGATCACGTAGCTGTAGTTCACGCGCTTCATGGCATGACCGTCAGCGGGTGCGCATCCGCGCAAAGAGCGGGACTGCCACCATGGTCACGATGAGGATCCAGGAGATCACGCTGTCGAAGAAGCCCAGATAGCTGCCGTCGTGGATGCGCACCGTCAGCAGGAACGAGTTCTCCGCCAGATTCCCCAGCACGAACCCGATGACCAGCGGCAGCACCGGCACGCCCGCGCGCCGCATGCCGAAGCCGAGGATTCCCAGCAGCACCACCAGCACCACGTCCCAGATGTTTTCCCGCAGGATGTAGGTGCCCGACAGGGAGACCACCGCGATGATGGCGGACAGGTAATACACCGGCACCCGGGTGATGATGGCCAGGTAGCGCGCGGCCAGCAGGCCGAAGATGCTGGCGAAGGCGTTGGACACGACGTAGCCGTTGAGCAGGGTCCAGATGAAGATGGGCTTGTCGAGGATCAACTGCGGCCCGGGGGTGACCCCGTGCATGATGAAGATGCTCAGCAGCAAGGCCATGGCCAGGCTTCCGGGAATGCCGAAGCTCAGGGTGGTCAGCAGCGCGCCGCCGTCCTTGGAGTCGTTGGCCGCCTCGCTGGCGATGACGCCCTCGGGATGGCCCTTGCCGAAGGAGCCCGGGTCCTTGGACGACTGCACGGCCACGGTGTAGGCGATGAGGTTGGCGGTCTCGCCGCCCACCCCGGGAATGATCCCCACCAGCGTGCCGATGGACGAGCTACGCAACAGGCAGACCACGTAGCGGAAGTTCTCCATCACGCCCTGCCATGCGCCCCGGATGCTGGCCTGGATGTTGTCTCGGGCGATGGTGCCGCCCTGGGCCGAGTAGTTGATGAGCTCGCCGATGGCGAACAGCCCCACGAAGAACGGGATCAGCGGGATGCCGTCCCACAGGTACTCGCTGCCCATGGTGTAGCGGATGAGGCCCGTGGGCTCGTTGAGACCCACCAGGGACAGCAGGATGCCGACCCCGCCGGCGATGAGCCCGTTCAACAGCGATCCCTGGCTCACCGTGGCGGTCGTGACCAGCCCGAACACCACCAGCCAGAAGATCTCCGGGTGGCCGAAGGCGATCACCAGCGGGCGCATGACCTGGATCAGCAGGGCCAGGATCACGAGCCCGAACAGCGCGCCCAGGAGACACGCCCCGGCCGACAGTCCCAGCGCCCGCGCCGCCTCGCCGCGTTGGGCCATGGGGTAACCGTCGAAGCAGGTGGCGGCGTTCACCGGGGTGCCCGGCGTGTTGAGCAGGATGGCGCTGACGGAGCCGCCGAAGGAACTGGCCCCCATGATGCCCGAGAACAGGTAGACCGCGGTGATGGCGTCCCAGGTGAAGGTGAACGGCAGCAGCATGGACATGGCGAGGATGCCGCCCAGGCCCGGGACCGCGCCGAAGATGAGTCCGATGACGCTGCCGACGAACAGCGTCAGAAGGACGTGCGGCTCGGCGATGGTGACCAGCGCGCCGCCGAATCCTTCAAACATGAACGCCCGTTTCCTGTTTCGCGGGACCGCGGAGAGCCCGACACGGTCCCGGGAGGCGGGACCGTGTCAGGTCACCAGGGGCAAGGGTCACTTGATGTACTTCTTGAGCAGCGGGGTATTGTCCCCCACCAGGGCGATCATGTCGGCGATGAGCTTGGTGGTGTCCTGCTTGCTCAACGGCGCTACGATGTTGCCGTTGGCCTCGATCCTTTCCTTCAGCGCTGCATCGTTGTTGACCTTGACCAGGGCCGCCTCCACCACGGACGCGATGTTGTCGGGGGTCTTGGGCGGCAGCGCGTAGAGGTTCTGCCCCACCAGCGAAGCCGATCCCAGCGCCGGGAACCCCTGTTCTACGCCGGTCGGGATGTCGGGGAACTTGGGGTGCCGTTTCGGCAGGTAGACGACGACGGCCTTGGCCTCGCCGGACTGGACCGCGGTGGTCCAGCGCTTGGTCAGCGGCAGGTTCGTGATGGTGATGTCGCCGCGGATGATGCCGGTGATCAGCTCGGGACCCTTGAAGCCGGCGATGAACTCCACCGGGAAGCCCACCAGGTTGGCGGTGATGACGGAGATGGGGAACGTGTTGCCGCCGGTTCCGGTGATGCCCGCCTTGATGGGCTTCTTGGCGGTCTTCATCTGCTTGAGCGACGTCCACTGGTCCTTGCCCTTCCGGGTGGTGGCCTGCATGAAATACGGGTTGGATACTTGGCGCCCGATCCAGGTGAAGCTCCGCAGGTCGGGCTTCATCCCCCGCGCGACCTGGTTGACGGCTTGTCCGGGCAGGTTGATGGCGGCCATGGTGTAGCCGTCCGGCTTGGACCGGTTCAGGATGGTGACGGAGTTCCTGCCCCCGGCGCCCGGCACGTTGCGGATGATCACGGGGACTCCCAGCAATTTCGACATGACCTCGCCCTGGAGCCGCGCGGCGGTATCCATGGCGCCGCCTACCGAGAAGCCCACCAGGATGGTGATGGGTTTGCTGGGCTTCCACGGGTCCGCGGCGGTTGCCGGCGTCGCCGCCAGCGCCAGCGCCCCGGCCGCCAGCGCGACCAGGCACGCGTTGCTCAACGTCTTCGGAATTCGCATTACGGGCTCCTTTCGATTTGAGGGGAAACCTTTTCAGGACGCGTGTTTCGCCACGCGTGGCCGATTCTTGCACTCCTTCAACCCCCGGTCAAGAAGTCGTCCGGGGAGGCTCTACCGCAGCAGCGAGGGGTCGAAGGGCTTCAGCAGCCCGTCCAGGCTGACCTCCCGCACCTTGTCCCGGGGCGGCCGCGCCCGCTGCGGGTACTGCACCGGCGGCGCCGGTTTGGTGGCGTCCAGGATCATGACCGCGCCCATGACGGGCTCGTGGGCGCCGTCCACCCGGTAGTTCCAGTTGGAAGGCAGCAGGTCGCCCGGCCCGTTCCAGTCCGGGATCGTGAGCACGTCCTCGTCCGGCCGCATGCGGGTCCCCACCGCCCAGGTCACCTCCGGCTCGTTGAACACGTTGATGTCGTCGTCCACCACCACCACGCAGCGGAGGTTCTCGGGCTCGGTGGAGATGGCGGCCAGCGCCGCGCGCTTGACCTCCGAGTCCTTGGTCTTGCGGATGGAGATGTAGCAGTGGGTGCGGGCGTGGGCCGGCACGTTGACGTTGACCACGCCGGGAACGGCTTCCCGGACCCGCCGGTAGATGGTGCCCATGCGCGGCAGGCTGCCCAGTACCAGGTGCTCCTGGCCCGCGGGAAAGACGTCGTAGTAGATGGGGTTCCGGCGCATGGTCATGGCCTGCACGTGCATCACCGGCTGGGCCCCCATGCTGACGTAGTAGCCGGTCCACTCGCCGAAGGGGCCTTCGAGCCGGGTCTCGTCCGGCAGCAGCCGCCCCTCGATGACGATCTCCGCGTGGGCCGGTACCATGAGGTCCACGGTCTCCGCCTTGACCAGTTCGATGGGTTCCTGCAAGAGCGCGCCGGCCTCGGCGAACTCCCCGCCGATGCCCGGCAGCCGCGACACCGCCCCGAGCATGAAGGTGGGGTAGTGGCCGACCACCAGGGCGAACTCCGTGGGCTCGCCGCGCTCCGAGTTCCGCCGGTAGATGTAGCCGCCGTGATGGCTGCCCTGGATATAGACGCCGAGGGTGCGGGGGTCGTGGACCTGGTGGCGGTAGAGGCCGGCGTTCTGGGCGCCGGTGTCGGGATCCCTGACGATCATGACGCCGCCGGTGATGTAGGGCCCGGCGTCGAGCTCGTTGTGGAACGGGATCGGCAGGGCCGACAGGTCCGCCGCGTCGCCCTTGAGTACGACTTCCTTCACCGGGCCGTCGGCGACCGTTTCCGCCTGGATGGGCTTCGCCTGGCGTTCGCCGTACACCCGGGCCATGTCCGCCACGCCGGTGTCCAGGGCCAGCGCCAGCCGCTCGTAGGTGGCCGTGAGGTTGATGACCAGCGGCACGGACGAGCCTTCCACGTCGGTGAAGATCAGAGCGGGGAACCGGCCGTCCTCGGCCAGCCGCTCGGCGATGGCGGTGATGTCGAATCCGCGGTCCACCCGGCGAGTGACCAGCTTGATCTGGTCCGGCGCCGATGCCGCAAGTTGCTCGATGAACGCGCGCAGGTCCTTGGCCATGGTATCCGTCCTCTTCAGGCCGTCTGAAGGCCCTTGGCCCCATCCATATCACACTCCCGCGGCCGGAACGATGGTCCTTGAAATCACGCCGCCTATGGCATAGACGATAAGGTTTCGAGAGACCTGCCATGGGAACCTATCTGCTGCGCCGCCTCGTCGGGACGATCCCGGTCATGATCCTGATCAGCCTGCTCGTCTTCCTGCTGATCCAGGCGGCTCCCGGCGACCCCACGCTCATGCTGCTGGGCGAGGACAGTACCCAGGAGGATATCGATCAGGCCACGAAACGGTGGGGCCTCGACCAGCCCGTCTACGTCCAGTACGTCAAGTTCTTCATGTCCGCGGCCCAGGGCGACCTCGGCCGCTCGTTCAAGTACGACGAGCCGGTGCTGGACGTGATCGTCAACCGGATCCCGGCGACGCTGGAGCTGGCCAGCGCCTCGGTCATCATCGCGATCATCTTTGCCATACCGCTGGGGGTGTGGGCCGCGGCCAAGCCCAACTCGTGGGTGGACAATACCGGCACGACCTTCGGCCTGTTCGGCATCAGCATGCCCAGTTTCTGGTTCGGCATCATGCTGATCCTGTTGTTCGCCGGGATACTCAACATCCTCCCGTCCGCGGGACGGGATACCTACGGCATCGCGGGTGAGCGCATTACCGGGTTCTACATTCTCGACAGCGCCCTCCAGGGCAACTGGGCCGGAGTGCGCGACGGCGCGGAACACGTGTTCCTGCCGGCGCTGGCGCTGGGCTCCAACATGCTCGGGATCCTCATGCGGGTGACCCGGTCGTCGGTGCTGGAGGTGATGAACGAGGAATACGTGACCACCGCCCGGGCCAAGGGCCTGGTGGAGCGCAAGGTGCTGTGGCGCCACGTGTTCAGCAATGCGCTGATCCCGGTGATCACCGTGGTGGGGCTGGAGCTCGGCACGCTGCTCAGCGGCTCGATCATCGTGGAGACGGTCTTCTCCTGGCCCGGCAGCGGCAGCCTGCTGATCACCGCCCTCAACGCCCGGGACCACCCGCTGGTGACCGGGCTGGTGCTGGTTTACACGGCGGCGTTCGTCGCCATCAATTTTCTGATCGACGTGCTCTATGCAATCATCGATCCAAGAATCCGGTACTGACATCGGCCAACCGGAACCTGTTCCCAAGCGGCGCGGACGCCAGTGGTGGCGCCGGTGGATGCGGACCAAGGTCTACATCGGCGGCTCCATCGTGGTGATTTTCATCATCGCGGGCGCCCTCGGGCCGCTGGTGGCGCCCTACGATCCCAACCACCAAAGCCTCGAGACCATGCTGCAAGGCCCCCAGTGGTTCTGGGGGCCCCATTTCCTGGGCACCGACAACCTCGGCCGGGACATCCTGAGCCGCATCATCTTCGGCGCCAGGGTCTCTCTGCTGATCGCCTTCGCGGTGGTTTTCATATCCGGTTTCGTGGGCGTCATTCTGGGAGCCACCTCCGGCTACTTCGGCGGCAACATCGACTTCACCATCCAGAAGTTCGTGGAGGTGGTGTGGGCCTTCCCGCCGCTGCTGCTGGCCCTCAGCATCATGGCGTTCCTGGGACAGGGGCTGGGCAACCTCATCCTGGCGCTGGTGGCCCAGCGCTGGATCCAGTACTGCAGGGTAACGCGCGGGCAGAGCCTGTCCCTCAAGGCCCGGGAGTTCGTCATCTCCGCCAAGTCGCTGGGCGCCAGCGACGCCCAGATCATCGCGCGCCACATCATCCCCAACCTGATCCAGGTGTCCCTGGTCATCGGCACCTTCGCCATGGCGTCCTCCATCATCTCCGAAGCCAGCCTGAGTTTCCTGGGCCTGGGCGTGCCCCCCGAGATCCCCACCTGGGGCACCATGCTCGCCGACGGCCGCATCTACATCAGCACCGCATGGTGGCTGGCGCTCTTTCCCGGCCTGTCCATCTTCGTGACCGTCCTGGGGATCAACCTGCTGGGCGACGCCCTGCGGGACGTCCTGGACCCGAGGCTCAAGCGGGCGGGAACCGGCATTTGACATCCTCGCCGTCACGCCTGGGCATGGTGCTGTATCACGGCATCGACAGCGGCGACGAGTTGCGGAACCATGCCCGTGTCGCGGAAGAGGCCGGCTTCGATTCCCTGTGGGTGACCGAGCGCTACTTCCACGAGGAAACCTTTTCGCTGCTGGGATTCCTGGCCGCCGCCACCCGGCGCATACGGCTGGGGCTGGGCGTCACCAATCCCTATACGCGAAACCCCGCGCTGATGGGCATGAGCGCGGCGACCCTGGACCGTATCTCCGGGGGCCGCTTCCTGCTCGGTCTGGGCCGGAGCGACAGGTCGGTGATCGAGGGCCGCATGGGCATACCCTACGAGCGGCCGCTGGAGCACATGAGGGAAACGGTCGCGCAGTTCAGAGAGCTCCTGGCCGGAGAGCGTGTCAGCGGAGCCGCCGCCTGTTGGGACCTGAAATCCGTGCGGCTGGCGGTGAAGCCGGTGCAGGAAAGCGTGCCCGTCTACCTGGCCGCCATCGGCCCCAAGGCGTTGCGGCTGGCGGGGGCGGTGGCCGACGGCGTCCTGCTCAACGCCTACGTCCCCGCGAGCTACGTGCGTTACGCGGTCCAGGAGATCACCGCCGCGGCCCGGGAAGCCGGCCGCGATCCGGCGTCCATCGACATCGCCTGCATGCTGATCGTGCGTCTCACCGACGATCCCGCGCGGATGATGCCGGCCCTCAAGGAGCGGATGGTGCGGCTCCTGGTGGAGCCCTTCGTGGGGGAGGTGTTGTTGGAGCGGGGCGGCTTCGATCCGGGAATTCTGCCGTCGCTGCGGGCCACCGCCGAAGATGACGGCGAGAAGGCCGCCGTGCACCTGATCACCGAGGCCATGGTGGAGGCGTTCTATCTGCTCGGGGACGCCCGGGAGTGCCGCCGGCGCATCGACGAATACCGCGAGGCCGGGGTGAACCACCCGCTGCTGCTGCCCCGGCTCGAGGACTACGAGAGCGCCGTCGAGGCCTTGGGGCCCCGCCCGTAGGGATGGGCCGCCTCGTCCCCGCGAGATATCATGGGGCAACCATATGACAAGCATTGATCCATCATATGATAAACACTGACACGCCCCAGCCGCGCCCTCGCAAACCGCTCAACGTTCGGTTCTTCTACGGCTGGGTCGTGGTGGCGACGACCTTCACGGCATCGCTTTTGGCCGCGGGCATCCGCGCCGCGCCGCAGACCTTCGTGCGGCCGCTGGAAGCGGACTTCGGCTGGAGCCGCGGAGCGATCAACGCGGCGGTGTCCATTAACCTGGTGCTTTATGGCGCCATCGGTCCCATCGCCGGGCGCTTCCAGGACCGCAAGGGGCCGCGGGTGGTGATGCTCATCGCGCTGACGCTGTTGGCGGTGGGGGCGGGGGCCACCGCGTTCATCAACGAACTATGGGAGTTCCTGCTGGTGTGGGGCCTGATCGTCGGCAGCGGCGCGGGCGGCATTTCGTCGGTGCTGGCGGCCAGCGTCGCCCACCGCTGGTTCGTGCGCCATCGCGGGGTGGTGCTGGGCCTGCTGAACAGCGCCGGCTCCACCGGACAGCTCATCTTCATCCCGGTGGTGCTGAGCCTGATCGTGGCATGGGGCTGGCGCGTGGCGGCCATGGCGCTCTCGGGTGTGGCGGTGGTGGCGTTCCTGCTGGTGTGGTGGTTCATGCGCAACGATCCCGCGGAGGTGGGGGAGGAGGCGCTGGGCGAGTCGGAGGCCAACGCGGCCGCGGCCGCGGCCGCGAAACCGGGCGGCGCGGCGCCGGTGACCAGCACCACGGTGCGGGACGCGATCCGGACGCGCACCTTCTGGCTCCTGGCGGGCGCCTACGCCATCTGCGGCGGCACCTCCAACGGCCTCATCGGGGCGAACATGATCCCGCACGCCCTGGACATCGGCATCAGCCACCAGGTGGCCAGCATCACCGTGGGGATCATGGCCGGGCTGAACTTCGTCGGCACCATGGGGGCCGGGTGGCTCTGCGACCGCATGGACCCGCGCAAGGTATTGGCGGGGATCTACGCGTTGCGGGCGGTCGCGCTGTTCATCCTGCCGTCGGTCACCGGCCCCGCCGGCATGTTCGTCTTCGCGGTGATCTACGGCCTGGACTGGTTCGCGACGGTGCCGCCGGTGGTGGCCATCGCCGGCAACACCTTCGGCAAGAACTCGGTGGGCAGCATCTACGGCCTGATCTTCCTGGCGCACCAACTCGGCGGCGCCGCCATGGCCCAGGGCAGCGGCATCGCCTACGATGTGTTCGGCGACTATGGCCCGTCCTTCCTCACCGGCGGGGTGCTGGCGTTGCTGGCCGTGCTCATGTCGATGGCTATTTCCAAGGACCCGCCGGTCCGGCTGGCGCCGCCGCAGCCCGGATTGGCGGCCACCTGAGCCGCGCGCCGGAGCGACGGTCCCACCGGGCCGTGGCCGGCTCATCATGGTGGACGGGAGCGAATGGAGATGACGCATGGCTTGTGATCCCAACTATCTCAGCTTTTCCGACGCGGAGTACCAGCGTCGCAACGCGGCCGTGCAGGCGCGCATGAACCGCATGGGCCTCGACGCGGTGGTGTTCTACGGCAGCCGCACCGCGCCGGACATCCACTACCTGTGCAACTGGCTCACCACTTCCGAGGCCTACTTCATCTATCCGGGCGAGGGAGAGTCCACGCTGTTCGTGCAGTTGTCCAACCACCTGCCCAACGCCAGGCGCATGGCTGTCATCGACGATGTCCGCTTCGGCGGCTCCAGCCCCACGGGGTCGGTGGATTCGGTGCCGCGGGTGCTGGAGAACCTGAAGGAGCGCGGGCTGGAGAAGGGCTCGGTAGGCCTGTGCGGCAACGTGCCCTACCGGCACTACCTGCGGCTGGTGGATGCCCTGCCCGAAGTGAAATGGTCGGATTTCAGCGCCGAGATGCGCAACCAGCGCCAGGTGAAGAGTGCCGAGGAGATCGAGCGCCTGCGCCAGGCCTCGGCCATGAGCGACGACTCGGTGGCGGCCCTGCGCGAGCGGGCGCGCCCCGGCATCCCGGAGCACGAGCTGGCGCGCATCGTCGAGGACGTCTACCTGGGGAAGGGCGGCGTCAACGGCATCCATTTCATGATCACCACCTCCATGCGCGACCCCAGGGGCGGCGTGCCGCAGCAACACCTGTCCAATCGCATCCTGCAGAAGGGCGACGTGCTGGTGACCGAGATCAGCACCAACTACGCTGGCTACACCGGACAGGTCCTGCGCACCTTCACCATCGGCGAGGAGCCCACGCCAGAGTACCGGCGGCTCCACGACGTGGCCATGGAGGCCTTCGACCGCATCGCCGGGGTCATCAGGGCGGGCGCCGGAGTGGAGCCGGCGCTGGAGGCCGCGGACGTGGTGCACGAGCGCGGTTTCACGGTCTATGACGACGTGGTCCACGGCGCCAGCCAGTTGCCGCCGATCCTGCGGACCCGGAAGACCAGCCGCGGGACGCCGCCGGATTTCCGTTTCGAGACCAACATGTGCCTGGTGATTCAGCCCAACGTGGTGACCGAAGACGGGTTGCGCGGGGTCCAGTTCGGCGAGATGATGCGCGTAACCGATACCGGACTGGAAAACATGCACGATTGCCCGAGAGAGCTCATCGTGTGCCGTAACGGATAACCGCGGAGAGAGGGCCCTGTGCCGTACATGCCCGTGGCTCGTTTCAAGAAGGGATATGCCGCCGGCCTGGCGCTGGCGCTGTGGGTGGTGACGTGGCCGCCCGGGGCCGGCGCGGCGGACGACCGGGTGGCGCGAGGTGCCTATCTGGCCCGCGCCGGCCTGTGCATCGCCTGCCACACCGACTTCGGGAACAAGGGCGCCGAGCTCGCCGGGGGCTACGCCATCGAGGTTCCCTTCGGCGTCATCCACAGCACCAACATCACGCCGGATCCGGAGACGGGCATCGGCGGCTGGAGCGACGAGGAGTTCCTGCGGGCCATGCGCCGGGGCATCGGCCGCGGCGGCGAGCACCTGTTTCCTGCCTTCCCCTATACCTCGTTCACGGGCATGACCGACGAGGATGTCCTTGCCATCAAGGCGTACCTGTCCACGGTGAACCCCGTACGCAAGGAAAACCGCGCGCCCGAGTTGACCGTGCCCTTCGGCTGGCGCTTTCTGGTGGCGGGATGGAAGTGGCGCTACTTCGAGGAGGGAGCGTGGCAACCGGACCCGGACCGGTCCGCCCAATGGAACCGGGGTTCGTACCTGGTGAACGCGGTGGTCCACTGCGGCGAGTGCCACACGCCGCGGGACTGGGCCGGTGGGCTCGACCGTGAGCGCTTCATGGCCGGCGCCGCCGACGGCCCGGAGGGCGAGACTGCCCCCAACATCACGCCACACAAGCAGACCGGGGTGGGTGACTGGTCGGTGGAGGACATGGTGGAACTGCTCAAGAGCAGCTACAAGCCCGACGGCGACAACGTCCAGGGCCTCATGGAACGGGTCATCGTTCACGGCTACGAGCACCTGAGCGATGAAGACCTCACCGCCATTGCCGTTTACCTGCGCTCGCTGCAGGGCGTGGACAACGCCGTTGACTGAGAGTGGTCGAAGTCAGCCCCACGGATGAACCCGTATCCGTTCACCGTTCAATCGATGAGGTTCAGGACATCGAGTTCGCTAATATGCCGAATTCGCAGTTGCCCTATATGGCGCAGTTATGCTATGTATTATTCGAGTTTAGGCAATGGTGTGGTATTCTGCCTGCCTCAGAAAGGGAGGGATTGTCATGAAGAGCTCATTGCAAAGGCGGCCGGTGTGGAGACTGGCCCTGGTTGCCGTGCTGGCCGTGTCGTTCGTGATAGCGATGAATTCAGGAACGCCGTTTGCGACCACCCAGATTTCCACCGACGCCGACGAGGGAGACAAGATGACCTTCACCGTCAACCTTGGCGTTGCTCCCAATGGCTATTCCATCCGTTATACCTTCAAGACCGAGGACGGCACCGCCGAAGCGGGAAAGGACTACACCGCGCGTACGGGAAAGGTGGTCTTCGCTTCGGGTGAGAGCACCAAGACGGTGGACGTGTGGACATCGACAGACCAGATTGAGGAGGATGACGAATACTTCACTTTGAAATTGTACAATATCGAAGCGAAAGGATTCTCGGCGGCGCACTCCGGGTGGGTCTCGTTCCGGAACCAGCTCTATGGCGTTCCGAATGAGCAGTCGCTTAACGGCGAGATCAAGGACGTTGCGCCGTGAAATGGAGGCCAGGATCTGATCGGTTGGGGTTGAAACGGCCTTGAGCCGGTCGCCGCAACAGGCGACCCCGGGCACGGCGAAGAAGTTTCCCGGGTTCCCTGGGACCGCCGTCGCAACAGAAGACCTTAGCGAGCGAGGAGGGAGGATCATGAGACAGGAATCGAACAGGAAAACCGAATGGACCGCATGGCGCGCCGCCCTTGCCGGCGTCGTACTGTTGGGGGGTGCGGCGCTCGTGGCGCCGCAAGCGGCCGACGCCGTGGACGCCGGCACAACCGAGGGCGACACGATGGAGTTCACCGTCGAACTCGGGGCTGCACCGAACGGCTGGGCGGTGCGCTACAAGTACAAGACGGAAGACGCCGCGGCCGTCAAGGGCGAGGATTACGAAGAGACCACCGGCACCGTGACCTTCAACTCGGGGGTCAAGACCAAGAAGATCTCTGTGGACACGATTGACGACAGCGAGGAAGAAGACCCGGAAGTCTTCAAGCTCAAGCTCTATGACCAGGAGGTCAACGGGCTCTACCGCGACGTCACCGGATGGGTCACCCCGACGTCCAGCATCCGGTCCATGCCGCGCACGATGACGTTGAAGGGCCAGATCCAGGACAACGACCAAACGGTCAAGGCGGATTGCGGGAACGCGGGTCAGTATTGCCAGTGACCGGGGACCAGGGATCAAGTACAAGGGAGACAAGTGATGAATACCGATCGAACCTCAACCGGGCGCTTGGCGATTGCCCTTGCAGCGGTCGTGCTGGCCGCCGCCCTTGCCGCAGCCGGGCCCGCCCGCGCCCAGAACGCCCCTACATATGGCGACTGTGCTGATGCGTGGTACCAGAGCGACGCCTCCGATCATTGCCCGGCACGCGGCACCCAATTCTGGTTTGACACCCCGAACGGACAGTGCAGCGTCACGGCCAGGTGCAGGAAGTTGAATGGCGTGCCATCAACCCAGCAAACTGTCACCGGCGATCTGGATGACATGCGCGATCTGGTGAGTTGCGACGGCAAGCTCAAAATCGGCTCTTGCCTCGACGCTACTCAACAAGCCGCCCTGGAGACAGCATGCAAGGATGCGTGGGATAACAGCGATGCCAGCCAGAGATGCGGTTCGTCCCGCGGATCCCACAGCGTGTCGACCTATCAAGGCGTGCAATGTCATGTCTCGACCTCCTGCGGGACCCCGGCGGTGTCGGCGTCCTTCTACGGGTCTACCGACACTGTGAAACAGCTCGATTACTGCAACAACGAGTTGTCCACCTCCTGCCCCACGGTCGAGAAATGCACGAGCGCATGGAATGCGAGTTCGGCCAAAGTTACCTGTAACTATTCCGGCGCCTTCAGCACCCAAGTCGGAGTGGATTCGGGACAGTGCTCCATAAAGACCCATTGCGAAAGACGGGTTGACGATCCATTGGGGAAGACTGGGGGAGTCCTCGCAGTTGAGACCTCGTACAAGGGGGACCTGGGACAGGTGCAAAACCTCAAGAACTGCCATGGGACACTCAAGACATCCTGCTGAGGTCCCGGTTTCTCCCGGTTTCGCGGGTCGCATGACATCGATCGGGTCGCACGTCTTCGGTCGCATATCCCGGAGCGGGAAAGCTCGCCATGACCGGTCGGATTGTCGATCGGTGACCGGGCAGAAAGGAAGGAAGCGATGAAGACCGATGGAACCCAGACCGGGCTGCGGGCCTCTTCCGGATCGACCGGGCGCTTGGCGATTGCCCTTGCAGCGGTCGTGCTGGCCGCCGCCCTTGCCGCAGCCGGCCCCGCCCGCGCCCAGAACGCCCAGGACGGCCCGACGCGGGCCGAGTGCCTTGACGCGTGGGACGAGAGCGACGCCTCCGGTTCCTGTCCCTATTCCAGCAACCAGTTCTGGATGACGGCTTCGAACGGAGAGTGCAGCGTCACGACCAGGTGCAGGAAGTCGAATGGCAGGGCATCAGGGATGCAAAATGTCACCGGCGATCTGGATGACATGCGCGATCTGGTGAGTTGCGACGGCACGCTCAAAATCAGCTCTTGCCTCTCCGCTACTGAACAAGCCGCCCTGGCGACAGCATGCGAGGAGGCGTGGGATGACAGCGACGCCAGCCAGCAGTGCGGTTCGTCCTACGGATCCCACAGCGTGTCGATATCAAACCGGCAATGTCATGTCTCGACCTCCTGCGGGACCCTGGCGGTGGCAGCGTCCTTCTACGGATCGCCCGACGATGTGAAACAGCTCGATTACTGCAACAGCGAGTTGTCCACCTCTTGTCCCGCCCCCGTGACGGTCGAGAACTGCAAGAGCGCATGGAATGCGAGCGACGCCAGTAATACCTGCAACGTTACAGGATATGCCGATACCAGGCCGGTCGCGGTGGATTCGGGACAATGCACCATGAGGGCCAGGTGCAGAAGATGGAGTACGGTATTCCCCGGCAACCCGGAGATCTCCCCGCAGTACGGCGATTTCAGGGGGAGTGTGGAACAGGTGGAAGACCTCAAGAACTGCCATGGGGCGCTTAAGACCTCCTGCTGAGGTCCCGGTTTCGCGGACCGGGCCCCCGCGCCCCGGAATGAGGAAAGGCCATGAGACAGGACTCGAACGGGAAAACCGCACAAACCGCATGGCGCGCCGCCCTTGCCGGCGTCGTGCTGGCCGCTGCCCTTGTCGCAGCCGGCCCCGCCCGCGCCCAGAACGCGCAGGACGGCCCGACGCGGGCCGAGTGCCTTGACGCGTGGGGCGAGAGCGACGCCTCCGCGCATTGCCCATTTTCCAGCAACCAGTTCTGGATGACGGCGTCGAACGGAGAGTGCAGCGTCACGACCAGGTGCCGGAAATCGGATGGCTGGGCATCGCATATGCAAACCGTCACCGGCGATCTGGATGACATGCGCGATCTGGTGAGTTGCAACGGCGTGCTCAAAGTCAGCTCCTGCCTCTCCGCTGCCGAACAAACCGCTTTGGCGACAGCCTGCGAGGAGGCGTGGGACGACAGCGATGCCAGCCAGAAATGCGGTTCGTCCTACGGATCCCACAGCGTGTCGATATCAGGCCAGCAGTGTCAGGTCTCGACCTCCTGCGGGACCCTGGCGGTGGCAGCGTCCTTCTACGGATCGCCCGACGATGTGAAACAGCTCGATTACTGCAACAGCGAGTTGTCCACCTCTTGCCCCATCCCCGTAACGCTCGAGAACTGCAAGAGCGCCTGGAATGCGAGCGATGCCAGCGATACCTGTAACGTTACAGGATATGCCGATACCAGGCCGGTCGCGGTGGATTCGGGACAATGCACCATGAGGGCCAGGTGCAGAAGATGGAGCCCACGGTGGGTCGGCGAGGTCTCTCCGGGGTATAGCGATTTCAAGGGGAGTGTCGAACAGGTGGAAGCCCTCAAGAATTGCGACGGGCGCCTCAAGACATCCTGCTGAGTTCCCGGTTTCGCGGGTCGCATGACATCGATCCGGGCGCGGGGCCTCTTCGGCCCGGCGCCCCGGCGGCTTCCTACTTGCCCTGGAGTCCGGCGATGGGATCGAGCCTGGATGCCTGGTGGGCGGGCTGGAACCCGAAGAACAGGCCGACCGCCACCGCCGTGCCGAGGCCGCTGGCCACGGAGAGCCCCGAGATCAGGAAGTCCCAATCGGTGAAGCGGCAGATCGTCCAGGTTGCCGCCAGGCCGAGCGCCACGCCAAGCACGCCACCGGCGACTGTCAGGATGACGGATTCGATGAGAAACTGGCTCCTTATGTCCCGTTGCCGCGCGCCCAGGGCCCGGCGGATGGCGATTTCCGCGCGCCGCTCGGCCACGGACACGAGCATGATGTTCATGATCCCGATCCCGCCGACGATCAGCGAGATGCTGCCCACCGCGCCCAGCAACAAGGTGAAAATGCCCATCTGCGCCTCCATCCGGGCGATCAGCTCCTTCGCGGTGACGATATCGACGCCGAGATCGGGCGCGCGCTCGCGGAAATAGGACCGGACGTCCTCCACCGCCGCCTCGTAATGGACGCCGACGCCGGATCGGGCGACGATGACCTCGATTCCGGGGTCGGGGGCGATCCGCTGCGCCGTGGTTATCGGGACGAATATGGATTTGTCCGCGTTCACCTGGAACGGCAGTGCATAGCTCTCCCTCTTTCTGTCCAGCACGCCCACAATGGTGAAGAGAACCTCATCGACCTCGATGAGCGCCCCCAGAAGGCGGTCCGCCCCCTCCGCGCGCATTTTCTCCGCGACTTCGGCGCCGATGACGCACCAGTATCTGTCGGTATCCAGGTTCGAAACGAACCGGCCCTCTTGCAGCGTCAGCTTGTTCACGCTCGCGAAGGATCGGGTGACGCCCTGAACCGCGCCCCGCCCGACCTCCCGGCCGGCGAAGCGGAACGTCCCGCGCCCCGATATCCTGGGCGCCGCCTCGACGATCGACGGGACCACCGCCGCCAGTTGCAGGGCGTCCGGGAGGCCAATCACGGCCCTTCCACCAGCATCCGACTTGCGGATGACAACGATGTCGGTGCCGAGCGCCTCGAATTGCTTGCGGGCCTGCCCCTTGGCGATCTCGCCGAGCGAGACCATCGCAATGACCGAGGAGATGCCGATCATGACGCCGACCAGGCCCAGCACCGTGCGCAGCCTCGCCCGGCGCAGGCTGTTGGCCGCCTCGCGGGCATTGGCCGCAATGACCTGGAAGGTTCTCGACATGCCGGACGCCCGCGTCACGCCCCGGACGCCGCCGCGGCGCCGGGCCCGGCTCCTGGCTCGAAGAGCCTGCCGTCGCGAATGCGCGTCCGCCGCGCGCACTGGTCTGCCACCGACGGGTCGTGCGTGATAATCAGGATCGTGATGCCGCGCTCCTCGTTCAGCCGCCGTAGCAGCGCCATCACCTCGCGGGCCGTGTCGATATCCAGCGCACCGGTCGGCTCGTCGGCGAGCAGCAGCGCCGGCTTGCCCACCAGCGCCCGGGCGATGGCGACCCTCTGTTTCTGCCCACCGGAAAGCTGGTCCGGCCGGTGGCCGGTCCGGTCCGCCATACCGACGCGCTCCAGTATCTCCTGCGCGCGGCGGCGCATTTCCAGCCGCCCGGCACCCCGATAGACCAGCGGCAGGCAGACATTCTCCAATGCGGTCAGTTGCGGCAGCAGGTGGAAGGACTGGAACACGAAACCGATATGCCGGTTCCGGAGCGCGGACAGCTCGTTGTCGCGGAGCCCGGAGACATCGCGCCCGTCGAGGACACAGGCGCCCGAGGTCGGGCGGTCCAACAGACCGATAATGTTCATGAGGGTTGTCTTGCCGCTGCCCGAAGGTCCCATGATCGACATCAGGTCACCCGCATCGACCTCCAGATCGACGCCCCGCAGAACCTCGGTCGTGACCGGCCCGACCCGATAGGATCTGCGGATGTCGGTCAGCCTCAGCATCCCGCCCGGCGCCTCCCTTCGGCGCCCCGGTCCCTGCTCCGGATCATCGGACGAGGACGACCTTGTCGCCAGGCGAAAGGCCCTTCACCACCTCGACCGAATCGAGCGTGGTGAGGCCGAGTTCGACCGCGCGCCGCTCCGCGCCGCCGCCGTCGGCGAGGACACGCAGCCAAGCCTTGCCGTTCCCCTGTTCCACTGCGCCGATCGGCACCATCAGGGCCGCCGGGCGGTGGTGGACGACGATCGTGACATAGGCCGACATGCCGACCCGCAGCCGGTCACGCGCCTCCGTTCCCAGCCTGTCCAGCGTGACGACGACCTCGAATTGCGGCGCGCCGCGCCGTCGCGTTCTGAGATCCGCCCTCGGTGAGACACGGGTCACGGCGCCCGCGATCTGCAGGCCGGGAAATCCGGGGCCGGTAATCCAGGCCTGCTGGCCGGCCTCGACCTTCCTCACGTCCACCTCGTCCACGCTGGTGACGACGGAGAGGCGCTCCAGGTCCGCGATGCTCAGCATCAACTCTCCCTGTCCCACCGGCCTGCCCTTCGTCAGGGGCCGGGCCCTCGGGCCCTCCGCCGCCATGACGACCCCGGCGATCGGCGCCCGGACCCGCGCCAGGTCCAGCTTTTCCTCATGCACGCGCAGGCGGTCCTCGGCCGTCCGGGCCTCCAGACGCGCCACCCGCCGCGCTTCTTCGCCGCCCTTTGCCTTCACCGCCTCCAGCTCCCGCCGGGCCTCCTCGATATCCAGGGCCCGGTTCTGCCGCTGCCGCTGCGCATCTTCTTGCTGCGAGGCGGGAACGAGCCCCTGCTCCAGAAGGAAGGCGGTCCTGTCGAGATGCCGCTCCGCATCGTCGAACGCAATCTTCGCCCGCCGCAAGGCTTGGCGGGCGCGCGCCATGTCGGCGCTGTTCTCCCATTCCTCGAGCTCGACAAGCCGGTCGTGCGCCTTGATATGCTCGACTTGGGCACGCCTGTGGTCCGCGGCGAGCTGGCCCGTGTCGAGAGCGACCAGCGGATCGCCCGCCGCCACCCGATCCCCGGGGGCGGCATGCAATGCGCTTACATGGCTTTCGATCGGGCTGACGATCTCGGCGACGCGGCCCGGTGCCAGATGGCCCCTGAGCGCGATGGTGGACCGGAATTCGCGGGGCTGCACCGTCACGGCCGGCAGCGCGCCTGGACCGCCGGCCTCCTCTACTCCCGGGCCGGCGTCCAGCGCCGCAGCGGCGCTGAACAGATCCAACGGCCGGACATACCAGGCGCCGATGGCGAGAAACACCACCATGACGAACAGCATCGCCGCGCCGCGCGCCGTGCGCACGCGCTTCGTCATCGCCAAAAGCGCTTCATTCCGAGCCTCGAGGTCGCGATAGGCGCTCTGGAGCTCACCGAGCTGCGTTTCGATGACCGCCGCCTGGCGCAGCTCCGTCTCGCGCAGCTCACGGACTTCGGTGATGTCGGAGACGACAACGATCACCGCCACCCGCTCCTCTCCCACCATGAGGCAGGAGGTTGTGACGGACAGCGAGCGATGCGCCTCGCCGACCCGGACCCGCGTGACGCGCCGCGCGATGTCCCCGCGTTCGGCAACGGCGTCGAGGACAATCTGGGTGAACTCGTCGAAACCCTCGAACGCGATGAAGATCTGCCCGAAGGAACGCCCGGGCGCCTTATCGGGGTCGAGCCCGAACATCCGGCAGAACGCGGCGTTGGCCATCCTGACCGCCCCGTCGAAACCGATGACGATCACCCCGTCGGACAGGTTCTCCAGAAGCGTGTGGTAAATGTCGGGGTCGCGGTCGGTCATTGCGGCGCCGCCTCAAGCCGGACGTCCCAGCGGTCCAGCACGCGTCCGGTGGTCCGGTCGAGCCGCGTCAGCGCAGCGAGCCAGGAGAGGATGGCGTCCGCTTCGGCCTGTTCCGCCTGGACCAGCTCTTCCTCGGCCGACGCCACCTCGAAGGTGGACGACAGGCCCTGGCCGAATTTTGCCTCCTCCACCGCCAGGTTCTGCTCCGCCAGTACGCGCGCGTCGCGCGCCAGTTCGGTCAGGCGGAGGCCCACCTCGACATCGTTCAGCGCCTGGCGCAGCGCCGTGCCGATCGACTCGCGCAATTCGACGACGCTTCTCTCCGCCTTCTTCAGCGCGTTGCGGGCCCTCAAGCGTGCGAGCTCAGGCGTCCGGTCGTTCAGCGGAACAGTGGCGTCTAACCGCACCTCACTATCCGGCCGGCCAGTGTCGCTATGCATCCACCGGAAGCTGAGAGCAACATCCGGCAACAGGTTGTTGCGGGCTACCGTCAACGCGATCCTGGCGGTCTCGACCCCGAGCCCGGCCTGGAGATAATCGACGCGGTTTTGCAGTGCTTCTTCGAGCGTCGGCGCAACGGCGGCGTCCTGCTGCCCGGCCTTCAACTCCTCCAGCGGACGGATGCGGATCCGGCTGTCAAGCTCCAGAATATCGATCAGGGCAAATTGCGCCGCTTCCAGGCGGTTCCGCGCCCGGACCAGCGCCAATTCCCGGGTGGCGATCGCCGCCTCGGACCGCCCCGCTTCGCGCTCGGCCACGCGCCCCGCGCCGATCAGCGCGCGCGTCGCCTCAAGCTGTTCGCGGGCGCGCTGCAATGAAGCTTCGCCGATTTCCACTTGCCGCACCGCGCCGATCAGCGCGCGATACGCCCCGATCACGGCGACGACCAGATCCGCCGCAGTCTGGCGGAAGGCGAGGATGTCGATCCGTTCTTTCAGCCGCGCCTGCCGCACCGTTGCACTGTCGATATCGGCCCAAGCGCCTTTCAGCAATGGCTGGGAAAAGCTGAAGGTTTGCGAACCGGCATCGTCGAACTTCCTCGACAGCCTTTCGTCCCAGCCGAGCGCGAACGCGCCGCCGGTGGGAACGCGCAGGCTCATCCGAGCGCCGAAGCCCGCCTTGTCGTCTTGCCGGTCCCTGCTCGCGAAGGGGCCGACGGTAACCTGAGGACTCCAGCGCTCCTCGGCCACATCCAGCGAAAACCTCTGCACTTCCCGGTCGAGCCGGCTGTTGAGAAGCGGCCGGTTGCGCGCCAGCGCCAGCCCGATCGCGTCGCGCAGCGTCAGGTCGCAAACACTCGCGGCGCAGCCAGGGGGATCGTCCGCCGTCGCGGGCGTCTGGGCGGCCGCGGGGACCAGTGCCAAAAAGCACAGAACCGAGACGATTGCGAGGAAAAGCCCCGTCAGTCCCGGCGATGAGGCAAATGCAGTCGAAGCCCGGACGCGGCCCGCCGCCCCCGGTTGCCCGGACGATCCAACCGGCCTTGCCCAAGCTGTCGTGCGACGAACCTCAACTCCGTCGATCACGTCCCCCTCTGCGAGCCTCCAGTGACAGGCGAGATCAGTTCCCCAGCATCCCGCCTCCAGCAAATACCCGATTTCAGCGGGGCATGTCAATGTCAGCCCAGATCGTGTGAAAACTCGACGTCCCATCAACGGAAGCGTTCGAGCCGGCGCCTGGAGACGGAGACCCACTGCAATCTCGAAGTGATCTGGTTGCTGCGCCGGCTTCGGCCGGACTTCAAGACGATCGCGGACTTCCGGCGGGACAACCGGGAGGCGTTTCGGCAGGTGTTTCGCGAGTTCGTGCGTCTTTGCCGCGAACTCGACCTCTACGGCCGGGAGCTGGTGGCGGTCGACGGCACGCGCATCGACCCCATCGCGTGCCCGCTCGTTGCACGGTCCCCGGTCACTGGCAATACGGACCCGCGTTCCGGCATCCCATCCTGACCGTTTAATCGTTATCCTGGATCTGGCCGGTCAACGTCATCGTGCTCGGCATGGACCGGATGCCGGATGTCGGTGTGACCCATCCGGTGACGTCGCGGTAGAGGCCGTTAACCTCCTGGTCGTAGAGCTTGAGCTTGAATACTTCCGGGTCTTCTCCATTGCTGTCGTCAATCGTGTTCACAGAGATCTTCTTGGTCTTGACCCCCGAGTTGAAGGTCACGGTGCCGGTGGTCTCTTCGTAATCCTCGCCCTTGACGGCAGCGGCGTCTTCCGTCTTGTACTTGTAGCGCACCGCCCAGCCGTTCGGTGCAGCCCCGAGTTCGACGGTGAACTCCATCGTGTCGCCCTCGGTTGCGCCGGCGTCCACGGCGTCGGCCGCTTGCGGCGCCACGAGCGCAGCACCCCCCAACAGCACGACGCCGGCAAGGGCGGCGCGCCATGCGGTCCATTCGGTTTTCCTGTTCGATTCCTGTCTCATGATCCTCCCTCCTTCTCGGGCGTGGGAGCCCGGTCGCGGGCCGATTGCGCCCTGGACGAGTCGAAAGCTAGCCTGCATTATTCGCCACACCCACCATGACCAAAAATACTCCACTGCCGTTCGAATTGCCAGCCGTAAGCCGCAAGAAGGTGACCGCCGATTTCGCGGGTGGCCTCAGGAGCCGTTGCCGCTGTCCAGCCCCAGGAGCCTCGCGGCGTTGCCGCCGCGCACCGCGTCGGAGCCGCCCAGGCCGGCGCGCTCCAGCAGTCCCAGGGGATCGGTCTCGCCCATGTCGTAGGGGTAGTCGGTGCCCAGCAGGAGGCGTTCCTCGCCGGCAAGTTGATGCAGGAAGGCGAGCATGCGGGGGTCGTGCAGGATGGTGTCGAAGTAGAAGCGGCGGAAGTATGTCTCCGGGTTGCCGGGCACGGCGCGCGCCGCGTCCACCGCGCCGTGGCCGTGGACCACCCGGCCCAGGAGATATGGAAGGGCGCCGCCGCCGTGCACCA
Source organism: uncultured Binatia bacterium (SeqCode) (assembly GCA_965215605.1). Classification (GTDB taxonomy): domain Bacteria; phylum Desulfobacterota; class Binatia; order UBA9968; family JAJDTQ01; genus JAJDTQ01. The sequence continues at coordinate 2,209,267 of OZ244070.1, forward strand.
GGCAGATGTTGAGCGATGGGTAACGCTCCATCACGCCGCCGAGGATCAGCGATGCCGCGGCAATGGCGGTGTCCACGGGATTGCCCACGAGGTTGTTCATGTAGTACCGGCTGAGCCGCTCCGCGGCGGCGACACGGTGCGGATGCAGTTGCACCAGCACGCCCATGTCGGCCGCGCACTCGAAGAAGGGCCGGAACGCCTCGTCGTCGAGGTTGACGCCGTCGATGTGGGTGCCGATCTCCACCATCCGGATGCCCAGCGCGTCCACCGCGTAGCGCAGTTCCTCCACCGCCGCCACGGGGGACTGCATGGGGACGGTGGCCACCGGGATCAGCCCCGGCTCACCGCGCGCCGCCTCGGCATTGGTTTCGTTGAAGAGCCGCGACACCGCCTGCCCGTGAACCCCTTCCAACTGGTAGGTCACGATGGTCATGGGCGGCGACAGCACCTGCCGGTCCAGCCCCCGCTCCCGCATGGCGCTCAGGCGGGCGGGAAGGTCGGAGAGGAACGGCTGCAGCGCCGCGGGCCGCGCTTCCCCCACCCGCAGCGACAGCCCGCCGGAGCCGTCCTCCTCGATGTGGCAGCCGTGCCGGGCGCCGTCCCGGCGCATGGCCCGGATCCACTCGGGCGGAGTGAAGTGGGCGTGGACGTCGATGACCATGTGCGTCGTTCCCCTTTGCTTTTGCTGGTGGCCCCTGTGTTTAGGGACCGGACGGACGACTGCGCGATGCGCATGCCGAATTCCCTACATCTACTACGCGACAGGTAGATGGGTCCATCCGTCGGAACTTCTCAAGAGACAACTTGATCAGGTATGGTATCGGTCGCGGTCACGACGAACTCAAAGGTAGGTTACCGATGCCGCCTAACCATGTAATTGACAACCATCACGAGACTCTGGCGGATCACCTTCGCCCCCGAATGATCAACGCGGACGAGCTGCGCATGGTTTCCGCGTATTTCTCAATATACGGGTATGCGCTGCTGGAAAACGAACTTGGGACCATCGGAAGAGTCCGTTTTCTGTTCGGCGAGCCGGATTCGGCGGCCGATCTTGATCCCGGCAAGCAGGAGTTCAAGTCTTTCGAGATGACGGAGACGGGACTGTCCCCGCGCCATCAGCTACAACAAAAACACCTTGCGCTGCGCTGTGCTGATTGGATTCGTAGTAATGTCGAAGTCCGTTCCATCAAGCAGGTGAATTTTCTGCACGGCAAGATGTATCTCACGGAGACACGGGACGGTGGCGACGCAGTGGTAGGCAGCTCGAATTTCACTAAACGGGGTCTGGGCGGTGCAGCGGACGCCAACCTGGAGATCAATCTGGCGGTCGGCGCCGAGCCTCCGGGCGCGTGGCTTGACCTCAAGCAATGGTTCGATGCTCTTTGGCGGGACACCGGCCGCACAAGAGACGCCAAGGACGACGTATTGAAAGCGCTTGCCCGTGTCGGTCGCGACTACGCGCCGGAGTTCGTTTATTACAAGACGCTCTACGAATTGTTTCGGAGCGAACTGGAAGCCCAGAGAGCCGGTGAGAGCGACCTGCAGACACGTCTTTACGATACCGGGATCTGGAGGACGTTGTACGACTTCCAGAAAGATGCGGCGAAAACGGTCATCACTCGACTTGAGCGTCAGGGCGGATGCATCCTGGCGGACAGCGTGGGGCTTGGCAAGACCTACACGGCGCTGGCCGTCATCAAGTACTACGAACTCCGTTTCAACGCGCGGGTGCTCGTGCTGTGTCCGAAGAAGCTTAACGAGAACTGGATTCTGTATCCGGCCGCGAACGCCCGCAAGCAGAATCCGTTCATGGACGACCGCTTCGCGTTTACAGTCCTGTCCCATACCGACTTGTCTCGAAGCAGCGGCGAGGCCGGTTCTATCAATCTCGCGGACTTCGACTGGAGTGGCTTTCATTTGGTTGTCATCGACGAATCACACAACTTCCGGAACGCCACGGCAGGGCGCAAGGATAACCAAGGCAACGTCGTCAAGATGAGTCGCTATGAACGGCTGCTTGAGGAGGTCATCGCCAAAGGCGGCGACACCAAGGTGCTGATGCTGTCGGCGACCCCGGTCAACACGTCGCTCACCGATCTGCGCAATCAGATTGACCTGATGACTAACAAACGCGAGGACTCGTTCCATGAGACTCTGGGTATTGGCAACTTCCGCAACTTGCTCGACGCCGCGCAGCGCAAGTTCAAGACTTGGGAGACGAGGAACAGAACACGGGACAAGACAAGCCTAGTCGAAGAGTTGGGAGCAGATTTCTTCAATCTCCTCGCGCGCGTCTCCATTGCCCGATCACGCAGGCAGATCAAGAAGTTTTACGCTGAGTCCATGCGCGAGATCGGCAGCTTTCCGTCACACGAAGTGCCAGAGAATCGCTATCCGCCGACGGACCTTCAGGGCGGGCTATCCTACAAGCTATTGAACGACCAGATCTCTTCGTTCTCCCTTTCTATCTACAATCCTTCCGCCTATGTCCTCAGCGAGGATGTGCTGCGCGACCTTCAGCAAGAAAAGGAAAAGTACCGTTTCAATCAGGCCGACCGCGAGAAGTTCCTGATCGGAATGATCCGAACGAACTTTCTGAAGCGGTTGGAGAGCTCCGCCCGGTCGTTGGCCCTGACGCTTGAACGCACGGTTGCCAAGATCGACGATCTTGCAGCGAAGATCGACGAATTCGACCGGAACCGAACTGAGTTGGACATCGAGACCGACGTGACCCCCGAAGACGATGAGGACGATGAGGAGTTTCTCGTCAATCGAGGACGCCACCCTTTCCATTTGAAAGACCTGGACCGGTCCCGTTGGAAGGACGACCTCCTGCGGGATCGGGCTGTACTTGACAAAGCGCGTCGGAGCGTGGAACTGGTGACACCGGATCGGGACGGGAAGCTGGCTGCGGTTGTCGAAGATGTTCGTCGCCGGGCCTCAAGACCCACTACGGACAAGGACGGCCGCACCAACCGCAAGCTGCTCATCTTCACCACGTTCAAGGACACCGCCGAATACCTCTACGAGAACCTCGAACCTGTGGCTCGTGAATCGAATCTGACCGTCGCTATGGTTGCCGGAGATGTAGTGCGGGCGCCTGAAGGCCCCAGTGATTTCCAGACGATTCTCGCCCGTTTTGCGCCTCGAGCGCGCGGAATACACAACGAGAAGAATGAACTCGATCTCCTGATCGCCACCGACTGCATTTCCGAAGGCCAGAATCTCCAGGACTGCGACACTGTCCTGAACTACGACATCCACTGGAATCCCGTGCGTCTTATCCAGCGCTTCGGACGCATCGACCGCATCGGTAGCCGTAGCCAGTCGGTGCGCATGATCAACTACTGGCCCACCAACGACATGGAGTTGTACCTGAATCTCCGGCACCGTGTGCAGGCGAGAATGGCGCTGGCGGACGCCGCGGCTACAGGTGACGAGAACCGCCTGGCTGGTGATGCGGAAGAACAGGCACAGATGGAACTGAATTTCCGTGATGAACAACTCAAGCAATTGAAGAACGAAATCATCGATCTCGACGACATGGCGGACAGCGTAGTGATTAGCGACTTCACCCTGGACTATTTCCTGTCGCAACTCCTGCGTTATCTCGAACACAACAGGAAGGAACTCGAAGCGGCTCCCAACGGGATCTACGCGGTCACCCAGGCAGAAGAGGGGAACCCCAGGTCCGGGGTTCTCTTCCTCCTGCGGCAGCGCAACGTCGCGGACGGCGACGGCGCTCGTCATGTAAGCCTCACGTCACCCTGGTTTCTGGTCTTCATGCGCGACGATGGCACTGTGGGTCTGAGCCACATCAAGGCCCGCCAGGCCCTCGACTTGTTCGAGCGCGTGGCAGCAGGACAAGTGGAGTCATTACAGGAGCTCTGTGACGCCTTCGATGCGGAGACGCGTCAGGGTCGTGACATGAGCCGATACGACGCTCTGCTGGAAATCGCGGTGACAAGCATCGTCGGCCAATTCAAGGAAGTGGTCCGGCAGCATGTCGGCAAGCGCGGGTTCACGATTCCCAAGAAGGTTGAGCAACCGGCGGAACTCGACGACTTTGAGTTGGTAACTTGGCTGATCGTCAGGAATGGTACGTGAAGCGGAGCCTTCAAGCGCGGTGTCGTCATGGTGGATCGAACTGAAATACAGGCTGTGTTACGCGGTTTGTCGACCGGCGATCTGCTAGAAGGGGCCACGGGTCTCCTTGAAACCCTCGGCTATGCAAGTGATCGGACCCTCGCGGATTCTGGGGACCCGCGGGCCTTTTTTGCAGATTCTCCTTCTACTACGGAATCCCGTCACAACCTGCTGGACAAGGCCAAGGTCATTCGTCTGATCTTTCAGGTTACGGATGAAGAGATTCGATCCGGTGCTGGAGCACGTTTCATGGAATTCGATGGCGCCGGGTTCGATCAAGGGAGGACGGATTGTTTTCTGTTCGTCGCTGTGGAATTGCGCGACGAATGGTATGCCCGCTCTACCTATGCCGGGATGACGCGGGAGATCAACCGGGCTTTTGAGGGAGCGCCCGCGGTCGTGCTCTTCCGCGCTGGACGACGTCTCACTATGGGTTTCGCTGGCCGGCGCGCCCACCAACGCGATGCCGCCCAAGACGTGGTGCAGGAAGTGAACCTGATCAAGGACATCAAACTTGCAACTCCCCATCGCGCTCACATCGATACGTTGGCCGAACTGTCCCTTCCGGCGATGCTCGCCTGGATGGACGCGCACGACAAACCCCATAATTTCGACGGCCTTCTCACGGCATGGCTCGCAATACTGAGCACCGAGGAACTCAACAAACGCTTCTACAAGGAACTGTTCGGTTGGTTCCAACGCGCCGTCAACGAGGCGAAATTCCCCCGCGACAAGAACAAGACCCTGCCTAAGGAGGAGCACATCATCCGCCTGATCACACGGTTGATGTTCATCTGGTTCATCAAGGAGAAAGGTTTGGTTGCAGGAGACATCTTTGTTGAGACACGGGTTCGCCATTTGTTGAAGGGCTATGATCCTGCGGCCGGCGATTCCTGGTATCGCGCCGTACTGCAGAACCTCTTCTTCGCTACCCTCAACACCGAGATCGGCAAACGTCGGTTCAGCACCGCCAGTCGAACCACCCACCGGGTATTCTCCCTGTATCGGTACAAGGATCTGATGGCGAAACCGGACGAATTGATGGCGCTGTTCGAGAAGACCCCGTTCATCAACGGAGGCCTGTTCGAGTGCCTGGACAGTGGCGACAGGTCCCAAACCGCGAAGGGTTACCGCATCGACTGTTTCTCGGACAACCTGGAACACCGTGCCAAGTTGAGTGTGCCCAATCGCCTGTTTTTCGACGAAAAAGGGTTGATTCCGATCTTTGAACGCTACCGATTCACGGTAGAAGAAAACACACCCGTCGAGCAGGAAGTGGCGCTGGATCCCGAACTGCTCGGCAAAGTGTTCGAAAACCTCCTCGCCGCCTACAACCCGGAAACGCGCGAGACGGTGCGCAAGCAGACCGGCTCCTACTACACGCCGCGGCCGGTGGTGAACTACATGGTTCGGGAGACAGTGGCTGCGGCGCTCGCAGAAAAGCTGAAAGCGGAGAATGACAAGGCCACGGAGTGGCGAGAACGTCTCGCGGGTTTGGTTGATGAAACCCATGCCTTCGGGAGTGACGACAACAGTTTTTTTGACGATGACAAGCGGCAATCGGTGGTCCGGCGCATTGCCGACCTGACGGTTCTGGACCCTGCCGTCGGCTCCGGCGCGTTTCCCATGGCCGTCCTGCATGCCTTGACGCTGGCACTCCGTAGACTGGACCCGGACAACCACCATTGGGAGCAGGTCCAGCGGGACCGCGCCGGAACTCGCGCCAGACGTGCCTTCGACACCAGCGACGACGACACCCGTGGATTGGCGCTCAAGGAGATAGACGAGACCTTCAAGCGCTATCGCGACTCTGACTTCGGGCGCAAGCTGTATCTGATCCAGAACACCCTGTTCGGCGTGGACATCCAGCCCATCGCCTGCCAGATCGTCAAGCTGCGCTTCTTCATTTCGCTGGCGATCGAGCAGCAGGCGACCAAGGATTCTGCGGATAATTACGGCATTCGTCCGCTACCGAACCTGGAAACCCGCTTCCTCGCGGCGAACACGTTGCTCGGAACGGCGGCGCAACGCAATCTTAGAACAGGGGAACAGGATCGCATCGAGGGCGAATTGCGAGAGAATCGCGAGCAGCATTTCAATGCCACCACTTGGGATGAAAAGACCGAATGCAGAAAGATCGACGAAAAACTCCGGACCGCACTGACGACAGAGCTCGTGCGTAACGCCGGCTTGTCTGGTGTCGAAGCAAGGAAAATTGCTGCGTGGGACCCATACGACCAGAACAGTGTGGCGGACTGGTTCGATCCGGAGTACATGTTCGGCATCAACGACGGGTTCGATGTGGTCATCGGCAACCCGCCCTATATCCAGTTGCAGAAGAACGGCGGCCAGTTGGGGCAGTTTTACAGGAACGCCGGATACCAGACGTTTGCCTCCACCGGCGACATCTACCAGCTTTTCTACGAAAAGGGCTGCCAACTGCTGAAGCCGGCCCGTGGACTGCTGGCCTACATTACGTCCAACAGTTGGTTGAAAGCGGAATACGGCAAACGGCTGCGCGGTTACTTCTCTGGTCAACACACGCCGCTGCGCCTGCTAGAGATGGGCAAAGATGTTTTTGACAACGCCATTGTGGATACGAGCATACTGATTGCCCGCGAAGGGCGCGAGAGCGTCACCAGCAAGGCCGTGGATATGGACCGCTTGCCGGACAAGACGATCTTCCCACCGGCTGAACATCTTTGGGGTGAGCTGCGCCCCCGTGGCGAAAAGCCCTGGAGTGTGCTGTCATCCGTCGAGCAGGGTATTATGGACAAGATGGAGAAAGTTGGAACGCCGCTGAAAGAGTGGGATATCGCAATTAACTACGGAATTAAGACCGGCTACAACCGCGCCTTCATCATCGATAACATCACTAATATCCTGTCCGATTAATTAGTTGAAAAACAATACAGGGTGTAGTACCATGGGGAGAAGGGTGAAGGAGGCACCATGGCACGACCACCAGCAGGGATCGTTTTGAGTGAGGAAGAGAAGGCGGAGCTTGAGAGATGGAGCCGGCGGCGCAATACGCGAGCGGGTCTTCATCTGAGAGCGGGCGTGATTTTGGATTGCGCGCGAGGTTACACAGGGGAGGAGGTGGCGAAGCGACACCACACGAGCCAGCAGACGGTGTCGAAGTGGCGGGGGCGGTTCGCCCGAGAGCGACTGGCGGGACTGTCCGATGCTGTACGAAGCGGCCAGCCGCGCAAGCACAACGACATACGGGTGCAGGAAGTGTTGGACGCGACACTGAATCGACGGCCGAAGCATGCCACGCACTGGAGCGTGCGGAGTTTATCCGAGGACCTGGATGTGCCACGGGATTTCGTTCATCGTGTATGGCGAGCATTCGGGCTCAAACCTCACCTGTCGCGAAACTTCAAGCTATCCACCGATCCGCACTTCATCGACAAGGTGCGGGACGTGGTGGGTCTTTATCTGAATCCGCCGGACAAGGCGCTGGTGTTGTGCGTGGATGAAAAAAGCCAGATTCAGGCATTGGACCGTACCCAACCCGGTTTACCGCTGAACTACGGCACACCCGAGACTCGGACCCATGACTATCGGCGCTATGGCACCACCACGCTGTTCGCCGCACTGGAGGTAGCCACGGGTCGAGTGTTGGGCAAGCTGCACCGCCGGCACAGAAGCCAAGAGTTCATCGCCTTCTTGCGCCACATCGACTCGCAGGTCCCGGCCGCCTTGGAAGTCCACCTCATTCTCGACAACTACGGTACCCACAAGACCGCCCAAGTCAAGAATTGGCTGTTACGACACCCCCGATTCCACTGTCATTTCATCCCCACCTACAGTTCCTGGATGAACTTGGTGGAGCGCTTCTTCGCAACCTTGTCCGAACACCAGTTACGCCGAGGCACCTACCGCTCCGTGGTCGCTCTGGAGAAAGCCATACGAAATTACCTCGACCTGCACAATCAACATCCCAAGCCGTTTCGTTGGACCAAGTCCGCTGATGCCATCATTGACTCCGTCACCAGCGTTATTAAACGAATTAACCAGACACCACACTAACAGGTTGTTGAAAAACTCCGCCTGACGCGGATAACAGTAAGTAACATATTGGTATTGAGCGGGAGTAAAGGATGAGAGGAACGGATCCGCGTCAGGAAGGGATGTTCAGCTATGTGTCGCCGGCGGCGCGAGTGCCTGCGGACCATCCATTGCGAGCGATGAGGTGGTCCTGGTTTGTAGGACAGGTAGGCGGCGGAGATAAGGTGTATTCCAGACGTTCGATCATGCCGCCAAGGTCCCGTTTATCACGTCTTCGTGTTCCGATGGAACTGACAGAGGGGCGGGCGGGGTGTGAGGTCCGGCCTGCCTCTTGAGTCCTCGTTCGTAGGCCTCGGCCGGGGTGGAGCCGGCGAGGGCGGAATGAGGCCTTTGGGTGTTGTAGAAGTGGAGCCAGTTGGCGATGGTCCTTTGGGCGGCGAAGCCGTCCGAGAGCTCGTGCAGGTAGACGGCCTCGTACTTGAGGGAGCGCCACAGGCGCTCGATGAAGATGTTGTCCATGCACCGGCCCCTGCCGTCCATGGAGATGGCGACGCCGGCGTCCTTGAGCACGGAGGTGAACTCCAGGCTGGTGAACTGGCTGCCCTGGTCGGTGTTGAAGATCTCGGGAGGGCCGTAGCGTTCCAGAGCCTCTGAGAGGGCCTCGACACAGAAGCGGGCATCGAGGGTGTTCGACAGCCTCCAGGAGAGCACCCGGCGGGTGGCCCAGTCCATCACCGCCACCAGGTACAGGAAGCCCTTCTGGACAGGGATATAGGTTATATCTGCGGTCCACGCGTGATTGGGCCGTTCGATGGCGACCCCCTTGAGCCGATAGGGGTAGACCCGGTGCTCGGGATGCGGTCGGGTGGTCCGCGGCGCCTGGTAGATGGCCTGGAGACCCATCAGGCGCATCAGACGCCGCACCCGGTGACGACCCACACGGTCGCCCTCCCGCCACAGATGGCGGACCATCTGGCGGCTGCCGTAGAAGGGGTACTCCAGGAACAGCTTGTCTATCCGGCGCATCAACGCCAGATTCTCCCCGCTCTCGCCCTTGGGCCGGTGGTACACAGAGGATCGACTCACTCGAAGCAGATGGCATTGACGGCTCAAGCTGAGCTTGGGATGGCCGGGCTCGATCATCCCCCGGCGCTTCTCCCGGCTCACCACTTGAGCCCTTTGGCCAAAAAATCCCGCTCCACCGTCAGCTCCCCTATCTTCGCGTGCAGGTCCCGGACCTCCCCCTCGTGGTCTCCTCGTGCCCGCTCGGCTCCCTTCGAGAACACCTCCTTCATCCCCTCCACCGCCCGTTGCTTCCAGGTGCTCACCTGGTTCGGATGGACCTTGTGCCGCGCCGCAATCTCCTGGATCGTCTTGTCTCCGCGCAGCGCCTCCAGCGCTACCTTCGCCTTGAACTCTCCGCTGAACCGTCGTCGTGTGCTCATTGCGTATCCCCTCCCTAAGTCGGTGGAATACACCTTAGCAACCTGTCCGATTTTCCAGGACCACCTCAAAGAACCGGCAGCGGTTGATCGGGTCGGACATCGCGCGGGCCTTTTTCGGTCAGATACTGGGCCAAGCCCGCGAAGGACGCCTGTTGTCGGATGAACACTTCAGCGTGGACGGGACGTTGCTGGAGGCGTGGGCGTCGATGAAGTCGTTCCGGCCGAAAGACGGAGGCGGACGGCGTGGTGGCGGTGGACGCAATGCCGAGGCGGACTTCCACGGCGAGAAGCGCAGCAATGCGACCCACCAGTCGAGCACCGATCCGCAGGCACGGCTGTACCGCAAGGGCCAGGGGCAGGAAGCGAAGCTGTGCTACCTGGGCCATGCGTTGATGGATAACCGCCATGGACTGATCGTCGATACCCGTACCACCGAAGCCGCCGGCCGGGCTGAGCGCGAGGCGGGCTTGGCGATGATTGCGGCGCGTCCCGGCATCGATCGGCTCACCCTCGGGGCGGACAAGGGATACGATACAAAAGACTTTGTGGAGGGACTGCGCTGTGCCAACGTCAGTCCGCATGTGGCCCAGAACGACACCCACCGGCGTTCCGCCATTGACCGGCGCACCACCCGTCACCGTGGTTACGCGGTGAGCCAGCGCATCCGCAAACGGATCGAGGAAGGCTTCGGCTGGGCCAAGACCATCGGAGGCATGCGCAAACTCAAGCACCGGGGCCTGGCCAAGGTGGACTTCCAGTTCACCCTCACCTTCGCCGTCTACAACCTGGTGCGACTCCGCACCCTGGGAGTCGGAGGTTGAGCATGCGTCCATGGCCACCGTGCGTCTGCGCCGGCTTCGTTCCCTTGAAATGGCCGGCGAAGCAAGTTCTGCTCCATGCCCTGAAGCCAGCTTTTCCATCGATTCTCTCACAAACGCTCAAATCTAGGCGTTTTTCCACGGCCTGCTAAGGAAGCGCTGGTGAGGGAGGATCCTCGGTCTGCCGAAATCATCAAACCGGTGTTGCGCGGCCGGGATATCCGCAGATACCGAGCAAAGTGGGCGGGACTGTGGTTGATCGCGACCTTTCCTGCTCTTGGAATCAACATTGACAACTATCCTGCGGTGAAGCGGCACTTGCTGTCTTTCGGCAAAGCGCGATTGGAACAATTCGGTAAGATCCTGCCGGACGGCACGACATCCAGAAAGAAAACTGTATACTCGTGGTACGAATTACAGGATACTTGCGCTTACCACGCAGCGTTTCGGCACGAGAAACTGCTTTGGATGGACATGTCCAATGAGGGTCGCTTCGCCTACTCCAACACCGAAATCTACTGCAACGACAAGGGCTTCATCATGACAGGAACGGCTCTCAAGTTTCTTTGTGGGATTCTGAATAGCGCTCTTATCACCTGGGTCATGAGAAAGAACGCACTGACTACCGGATTAGGGCTTATACAGTGGAAGAAGTTCGCAGTGGAGCGGCTTTCTATCCCGCACATAACGGTCAGAGAGCAGCGCACTTTCATTGATTTCGTAGAACGTTTGCGAACAGATGACAGGTTCGCGACGAGTTTCGACCCACACGGTGTGGAAGTTGAGCTCAATCAACGCGTGTACTCACTGTACAGCTTGACCCCTTCAGAGATCGCCGCAGTAGAGAGACACTGACCTGCTTCCTCACTTGCCCGATTCCGGGACCACCTCAATGGAGAAGCAGCGTCCTTGGCCGTCGTCAATGATTTGTCGGACGATTGGGCTTTGCTGAAACGGCTCCCTTCAGAACAGCTTCAGATTCCTTGAAGGTGAGGCCGTAGAGCTTGCATACGAGTCGGTCTATTTCCCTTTCCTTGTCGGTGGTGTTGACCGGCGGGTCTGAGGCCTTGAATTTTAGGACCCGATCGACCAAATCGACAAACGGTCGGCGGTGTGAGTTTGGTGCTTTTGGGATGGGTATGGCTTCTACGGAAGCACTGATCCATCGTGTTACACCCATGCCAGAGTTCAGGGCCGTTTTACCCATAAACCAGGTTATCAGCCTCGAGTTCAGCAACGCGCAGAGATATTTGATAGACGAACCAGACATCAGGAAGCCTGTGTTTAGGCAAAACGTACCATCCTTATCGTAGGCAAATCGGCCTTCTTCTGTGAGGTCCATCCACAGCAGTTTCTCCTCCGAAAATACTTCGTGGTAAGCGCAATTACGAAGATTGTAAGGAGTTCTACCCTTATCCTGCCGTTTTACCAATTGGGGATAGAAGCCATTCAGGTGGTCTTTGACTGAGGGATAGTCGTCAACATCGACAGGCGGAACATCACCGTATCCGTTGTGCGCGTCAATCAACCACAGTCCCGCCCACTTTGCTCGGTATCTGCGGATATCCCGGCCGCGCAACACCGGTTTGATGATTTCGGCAGACCGAGGATCCTCCCTCACCAGCGCTTCCTTAGTGATGTTATCGATGATGAAGGCAGCATTGTAACCGGTCAGAATTCCTCGATAAATTGCGATATCGTTGGTCAAGTCTTCGCAGTCTACGAGGTGGATGACTCTCAAGTCCCAGAAACAGGAGTTTCCCATGAGTCCGTCGGTGACGAATAGATCTGACATTCACAACACTGTCCTGTCCTCAGCAGTTGCCCCTAATACGCGACTGGCGTACAGCAAAAGTTGGGCGTGCTTCACCGCGTACTGCACAGACGAGCAGATCGGCGACCCCCTGTCCGCTTCTCCAGAAATCGTCGCCCGTTTTCTTCTGGACTGCGCTACACGGCCCCGTCTGGGGCGCGACGTACCGTTGTCCATGGGCACGGTCTTCGTCTACAACAGTGCAATCACCAAACGGTTCACCGACGCTGATAAGGTCTCGCCCACCCACCACCCAACCGTCCGGGCAACTCTCAGAGGCTTGAGCCGCCTTACGGACGCCGCGCCGCGGCGGGTCAAGGCGTTGCGCGAGGAGCACGTGAGGGCCATGATCGCTCAGTGTCCCGACTCGGTTATCGGGATGCGGGACGCAGCCGTTCTCGCTCTAGGTTTCGCCGCTGCCCTGCGCCGGTCTGAACTCTGCGCGCTGCGCGTGGACGATGTGGCCATCCTCCAGCCGGGCCGTGCACACCCCCGGCGGATGTTGCTCACGATCCGCCGATCCAAGACCGACCAAACCGGCAAAGGCCATACGATCGCTGTCCCGGAAGGGAAGACGATCAGGCCCATCCACCGTGTGCGGGCATGGCTGGCGGCGTCCGGCATCACGCACGGGCCGTTGTTTCGGACGATGAAGCGGGGCGGCGCGGTGCAAGAGAGGCCACTGCACCATTCGGACGTTCCGCGCTTGGTCAAGCGCTACGCTGCGTTGATCGGGCTAGATCCGAAAGAGGTGGCAGGTCATTCGTTGCGTGCTGGTTTTGTAACCAGCGCCGCGGCGCACCATGCGCGCCTCGACAAGATCATGGCTGTTACGCGCCACACCAACCCGGCCACGGTCATGAAGTACATCCGCGACGCCGACGCGTTCAGCGACCATGCGGGCGATGCCTTTTTGTAGAAACACCCATCTTCTAATGTGGCAGCCGTGCCGGTGGCCTTTCGGCTATTCGGTCTTGGACATCACGTCAGCGGCGGCTAGGTCCTCGCCGACGCGGTGGAACGGCCGGCCCGAATCGCTCAATGCAAGGACCACGACGATCTCGTCGGCGCGCGGGGCGTCGGCGACGGAGACCTGCATGGCGTCGAAATGGCTGAACTTCCAGACGTCGTCCTTGTGGTGCAGCGGGCAATCGATGACCGTCCCGGGGCCGCCGATCTTCTTGGTCGATGGCATGACCGAGTTCGCCGGGCCGACGACCTCGCGCACCGGCCGGCCCAGCCGGGGGTGCATCACCGCCGCGGCATGCTCCTTCTCGCCGTTCTCGCCGACGATCGCCGCCTTGCCGTAGCTGTGGACGGCGGCCCCGTCGATCCCCAGCGCATCGATGGCGCGTTGAACCAGCACGCCGCCAAGCTCCGCCCCCGCCTTCTGCAACTCTTCGAGGCCCTCGTCATAGACCCCGGCATAGGGGTTGGCGATCACCGCGATGGCCGCGGCTTGCCGCGTCGGAGGCTCCACCGGCCGGTCGATCTCGCGCCGGGTCTCCTCGACAATGGTGATAAGCTTGCGGATTTCCATACGGCCTCCTCCCGGCCCTGTCGGGCCTGACTCGCTCAGGGCACTATGCCATCATCGGGTTTTGTTGCAACACCTGCGCGGTGGCGTCGCAAGAGCTCGGTTTGACAACAAGCCCTCCTATGGTGTTTCTTGGGGAACCTCGAAAAATCGGGCAGATACGGCGCTTACGAACAGGAGGACCTTTATGAGAAAGTGGCTTGCCCTCGCTGTGTTGCTGACTCTGGTGGCCTTTGCGCAATCGGCCACCGTCGCGGCGGCGGACTTTCCGAAGAAGAACATTACCATCATCGTCGCGGGCTCTCCCGGCGGCGGTTTCGACCGGCTCGCCCGGGGCATCGGCAGGACCATGCGGAAGTACCTGCCCAAGGGCGTCCATCTGGTGGTCAAGAACATCACCGGCGGCGGCCTGGTCATCGGCACGGTGGCCATGTACAAGGCCAAGCCCGACGGCTACACGCTGGGGCACCTGTTCACCGACGGCATGCTCGGCAAGCAGTTGATCAGCGGCGTCGCCAAGACCGGCTACGACGTCACCAAGTTCACCTACATCGCGCGGGTCGGAGCCGAGCCCTACAGCCTGATCGTGGGCAAGAACTCCAAGTTCCATACCCTTGAGGACCTCCGGAAGGCCAAGCGGGTGAAATGGGGCGTGGAAGGCATCGGCGTGTCGCGCTGGATTCCGACTTTCGTGGCGGCCAAGGAGCTGGGCATCCCGATGGACGTGGTGTCGGGGTACCGAGGCACCAGCGAGGGCATCCCGGCCATGATCCGGAACGACTTCGACGTCTATCTGCAGCCCATCGACCACCCCACCACCGCCACCTACATCGCGTCGGGCGACGTGAGGCCGGTCCTCCACCTGCACGGCGAACGGCCGGTGAATGCCCCCGACACGCCCACGGCCAAGGAGAAGGGGGTCGATCTCCGCCTCTACGTGGGCCGCAGCATCGTGGCGCCTCCGGGTCTGCCCGATGACCGGAAGAAGATCCTGGAAGACCTGTTCATGAAGGCCATGACCGATCCGGAATACAAGGAGTTCCTGGCCAAGTCCAAGAGCCCCATCGTCCCCGGTGACTCCAAGGTGGCGCAGGCCGATCTGGACAACTACGTGAAGACCTACAGCAAGTACACCCAAGCCATGCGCGACGCATTGCCGAAATAGTGCGCGACGGGTAGCGGGGACCGGTGACCCCCGGTCACCGCTGCCCGCGGAAAGCGAGATCGGATGAATCAACCCGCCAAACCGGGCACCGGGCCGCGTCCGCCCATACCGCTGCCCTTTCACTACGCCTGGCTCGTCGTGGCCGTGACCTTCTTCGCCAGCTTCAACGGCGCCGGCATCCGTGTGGTTCCCACCGTGCTGATCCTTCCGCTCGAAGCGGAATTTGGATGGGCTCGGTCCGCCATCACCTTCGGGATCTCCATCAACCTTCTGCTCTACGGCGCCGCCGCTCCTGTAGTGGGCTGGGTTCTGGACAAGTACGGGCCGCGCCGGGTGATGATGACCTCGCTGACCCTGCTCTTGGCGGGTCTGTTGGGCACCACTCTAGTATCCCAGTTGTGGCAGTTCTGGCTGACCTGGGGAGTCATGGTGGGGTTGGGGGCCGGCGGCATGTCCGGCGTGCTCTCCGCTTCGGTGGCGCATCGCTGGTTCAACGCCCGGCGGGGACTCGCGGTGGGGATTCTCAGCAGCGGCAGCTCTTCGGGACAGATCGTCTTCGCCCCGTTCATGCTCCTGATCATCGGATACATAGGCTGGCGCATGGGTTCTTACGTGTTGGTTGCCTGCACGGTCGTGGCGGTGGCGATGGTCTGGCTGCTCATGCGCGACAAACCCGACGACGTCGGTCTGGAGCCCTACAACGAGGGGATCGGGGCAGAGACGGCGCCGGTGGTGGACAAAACGGCAGCCAAACAGGAGGAAGCGAAGCCCGCGGGACCGGTGATGGGCATCCGGGACGCCATCAAGACGCCCACCTTCTGGCTCCTGTGCGGGGTGTTCTCCATCTGTGGCGGCACCGCCAACGGGCTCATCGGAACCCACCTGATCCCTCATGCCCTGGAGGAGGGATTCGAGGTGGCGACCGTCAGCTTTGCGTTCGCCCTGATGGGGACCATGAACATCATCGGGACGCTGTTCTCCGGCTGGTTGACCGACCGGGTCGATCCGCGAAAGCTGATTGCCGCGGTGTTCACCCTGCGGGGGTTGGCGCTCTTCTATCTGACGCTGGTGGACAACACCAGCGGACTCCTCATCTTTACGGTCATCTACGGACTCGACTGGTTCGCCACGGTTCCGCCGGTGGTCACTCTCGCCGGCCAGACTTTCGGCAAGCAGTCCATCGGCCGGATCTACGGTTGGATCTTCCTGTCGCACCAGATCGGCGGGTTCGCCATGGCCAACGCCGGCGGCCTCCTGTACGACTACGTGGGGAACTACGAGCTGGCGTTCTTCGCCGGCGGCTGGATGGGACTGATGGCCGCGGCGTTCGGGCTCAGCATCCGGCCCAGGAAGCCGATGCCGCCGCTGGCGCCGACGCCTGCCGGGGCGGCGGCCTAAGGGGTGCCGGCGCCGAGGGGTTTCACGACCCCTTGTTCGTCTTCCCGGCGGAGTCGAGATTGTAAACGGCCTGCCAGGGCACGGAGCAGTGGGCCCAGACCAGGGGCTCGAACTTCTCCCACCACTCTACGTCACGCCCCTCCATGCTCAGCACCCGCACCATGCGCACCATGTCCTGGATCTGGTATTTTTCCAGGGCGTGCCGGAAGGCGGGCATGATGCCCGTGCCTTCCTTGATGATCCGGCGGATTTCGAAGACGTCCCGGTTCTCCGCGGTGTGGCGGAAATCCGGGACCTCGGCCGAGAGCGCCTTGGCAATGGGGCCGTCCCCCCGGCCCGAGGGACCATGGCAGCTCGCGCAGCGCTGGGCGTAGACGAGCTTCATCTCCTCCTCCCGGATGCAGCCGGAAAGGGCCGCCAGGGCCAGTAGCAGGAGCCCTGCCCGGAGGAAGGGTCTGGGGTAGCGGAACTTCGCCGACATCACCTTTTCTCCTATCATCTTGAGTGCTTGAACAAAACAGATCATTGGGGCATCCGACCCGCCGGATGCACGGGACGATTGGCTTTCTCTCCCTGAACCCGATAGGCTTGGTCGCGTCTATCTCTCGTGAACGAGGGGTTTCGAGATGGCCATCAGGATTACACGCGTGTATACGCGCACCGGCGACGACGGCACCACCGGCCTCGTGGGCGGCAAGCGGGTGCCCAAGGACTCCGAGAGGGTCGAGGCCTACGGCACCGTGGACGAGCTCAATGCAGTGGTGGGCTTGGTGCGGGCCTGGAACGAGCAGGGGACGGGGGCGCGGGAGCTGCATCTCAAGCTCGACGCGACCCTCCAGCAGATCCAGCAGGAACTGTTCGATCTCGGCAGCGAGCTGGCGACACCCGGGGACTTCACCTACGACGGCATGCACCGGGTAGGGGAGGATGAGGTGACCCGCCTCGAGGGACTCATCAACGAGTGCCAGAAGGAGCTCGAGCCGCTCAAGTCCTTCACCCTGCCCGGCGGCGGACCCATCAGCGCGCAGCTTCACCAGTGCCGGACGGTGTGCCGGCGGGCCGAGCGGGAGGTCCTCCGGTTGTCCCGGGTCGAAGAGGTGGGCGAATGGCCCCTCAAGTACGTCAACCGATTGAGCGACCTCTTCTACGTTCTGGGGCGATGGGTGGGCCGGAATCTGGGGGAGACGGAGTACCTCTGGCAAAGGGGTCTGACGAAGGGGCCGAAGTAGGCGCGCGGCAAGCGCGCGGAAAGTCCGTCGCGGCGGCGGACGGCGGAGTCGGATATGGCGGGAATCCTTGCAGGCAGGAAGGCGTTGATCTTTGGCGTGGCCAATGAGCGGAGCATTGCCTGGGCGGTGGCGCGGGAGCTCCATGCCCAAGGGGCGGAGCTGGCCTTCACCTACGCCGGAGAAGTGCTGGAGAAGCGCGTCAGGCCCCTGGCCGAAGGCATCGGCTCCAGCCTCGTCCTGCCGTGCGACGTCACCCGGGACGACGAGATCGAGGCGGTCTTCGAGACCGTCGGCCGCGAGTGGGGCGGCCTCGACATCCTGGTGCACGCCATCGCCTACGCCAGGAAGGAAGACCTGTCCCAGCCCTACGTGCAGACCGGACGGGAGGGATTTCATACGGCCCTGGACATCAGCAGCTACTCGCTGGTGGCGCTGACGCGCCACGCCGCCGAGCTCATGAAGGGGCGCGGCGGCGCGGTGGTGACGCTGACCTACATGGGGTCGGAAAAGGTGATCCCCAACTACAACGTCATGGGCGTGGCCAAGGCGGCGCTGGAGGCCAGCGTCCGTTATCTGGCCCATGACCTCGGCCCGGCGGGGATCCGGGTCAACGCCATCTCGGCCGGTCCGGTGAAGACCTTGGCCGCCTCCGGCATCGCCGGGTTCCGGGACATGCTGCATCTCGTCAGCGAGCGGGCGCCGCTCAGGCGCAACGTCGACCCGGCCGAGATCGGCCGGACCGCCGTCTATCTCGTGAGCGACCTGGGGAGCGGCGTGACCGGGGAGACGCTCCACGTCGATGCCGGCTACAACGTGATGGGCATGTGAGCGCCGGCGGGGCGCGATGGCGCGCAAGGGCGGGTTCGAGACCCGCTCAGCCGGTCATGCGGAAGCGAACGGGGGACAGAGCGTGAAGGAGATTTCGCCGCAGGAAGCCTACGATACGTTACGGCAGGACGCCGAGGCCGTCTACGTCGATGTGCGCACGGTGGAGGAGTTTGCCGCCGGCCATCCGGAGGGGGCGGTCAATATTCCCATTGCGTTCCTCGATCCGGCCCAGGGCATGGTCTACAACCACGACTTCGTCGACGTGGTGGAGCGGCATTTCGCCAGGGACCGGAAGCTGCTGCTGGGATGCAAGGCGGGTCCGCGCTCGAACAACGCCGCCAATCTCCTGGAGCAGCAGGGCTACCAGGACGTGGCCAGCGTGCGCGGCGGCTTCGGCGGGATGGTGGACCCCTACGGGCAGGTGCTGGTGGAGGGCTGGGCGGGGCTGGGTCTTCCGGTGAGCCAGGACAACGGCGAAGGCACGAGCTACGAGTCGCTGGCCGGCGAGGAGTAGTGACATGTTGACGGTCCGCCTCGACTGCTTGACAGGGGTCCGGTTCTTGGGTCATAAAGGCACGTTTAAAACGGACCCTCTCCCAATACAAATCAAGACGTTACCGCCAATCGGCCGCTGCCGCGGCGAGGGCTTTCCCGTTCATTCGAGCGCCTGACGTTCAGAGATCGACCTTATGGACACGTTAGAAGCATTTTACACCGGACTGGCCAATATCCTGCCGTTCTCGCCCGCCGGACAGGATCCGTTCCTGTTCATGCTCATCGGCATCGCCATCGGGTTCGTCGTGGGCATTCTGCCGGGGCTCGGGGGCGCCACGACCCTGGCGCTCATGCTGCCCTTCATCTACAAGATGGACCCCACCACCGCGTTCGCGTTCCTGCTGGGCTCCAACGCGGTGACCGCCACCACCGGGGACATCACCTCGATCCTGTTCGGGGTGCCGGGCGAGGGCATCACCGCCGCCACCATCGTCGACGGCCATCCCATGGCGAAGAAGGGCGAGGCCGGCCGCGCCTTGGGAGCCGCGCTCATGAGCTCGCTGGTGGGCGCGATCTTCGGCGCCTTCGCCCTGGCCCTGGCCATACCCATCGTCCAGCCTCTGGTGCTCTCCATCGGCTCCTCGGAGTTCTTCATGCTGGCGCTCCTGGGCATCACCTTCGTGGCGTCCCTGAGCGGCGGCAACCTCCTCAAGGGGTTGTGCACCGGCGCCCTCGGACTCGTTCTGGCCACCATCGGCCTGGATCCCATCGAGAGCGTCCCGCGGTTTACCCTCGATCCCCTCATCGGGGAAGACGCCGCGCTCTTCCTGTGGGACGGCTTGTCGCTGGTGTCGGTCACCGTGGGTCTTTTCGCCATTCCCGAGATCATCGAATTGTCGGTTCAGGGGTCGAGCATCGCGCGCCGAACCACCGGCAAGCTGGGCGGCGTCATGCAGGGCATCATGGACACCTTCCGCCACTGGAAGCTGGTGCTGGCGTGCAGCGCCATCGGTTCCTACATCGGCCTCATTCCGGGGCTCGGCGGCGGACCGGCCCAGTGGGTGGCCTACGCCCACGCGGTGCAGAGCTCGCCGGGCGACAAGGACCGCTTCGGCAAGGGGGCCATCGAGGGCGTCCTCGGACCCGGCGCCGCCAACAACTCCAAGGAAGGCGGTTCGCTGGTCCCGACCATCGCGTTCGGGGTGCCGGGCAGCGTCTCCATGGCCATCCTGCTGGGGGCCTTCATCATCCAGGGAATCGTCCCGGGACCGGACCTGCTGGATCCGGCCAAGCACCTGAACCTGACGTTCTCGTTCGTGTGGATCATCGTCGTCTCGAACATCATCACCGTAGCCGTGTGCCTGCTGTTCCTGAATCAGCTCGCGCGGATCACGTTCGTCAAAGGGACCTTCCTGATCCCGTTCCTCCTGCTGCTGATCTATCTGGGCGGCTTCGCCGTCAACAACGCCTTCGGCGATATGGTGATGGTGCTGATATTCGGCGCGGTGGGGTGGCTGATGGTGCGTTTCGACTGGCAGCGGCCGCCGCTGCTGCTGGGACTCGTGCTCGGCGGCATCGCGGAGAACAACCTGTTCATCGCCACCAAGGTTTACGGCGCCGGATTCGTGTTGCGGCCGGGTGTCCTGTTGATCGCGTTGCTGATTGTCGCGGGACTTTGCTACCCCATGTTCCAGGCCTGGCGGGAAAAGAAGCGGCTCGAGCGGCACGAAGCCAAGTTCGAAGTGCCGGGGGTCACCAAGACCGTCGAGGCGATCTCGCGCAACGAGCGCGTGGCATACGGCGTCTTCGCCTTGTCTTTCGTTGCGTTGTTCACCTACGTTCTGCGTGAGAGTTTCTTCGGCTTCGGCGCCGACGAGGAGCGCGCCGCGCTGTTCCCCATGATCATCGGCCTGCCGGCTTTTTTCATCAGCGTGGCGGTCTTCGTGAAGGAGATCCGCACCACCACCAGGGTCGTGGTGCACGGCGAAGAGGGCGTGGAGGAGGCGGAGGAGGAGATCTCCCCCGCCGAAACGCGCCGCCGGACCGCAGCCATCGGCGCCTGGGTGGTGGGGTTCTTCCTCTCCATATGGCTGATCGGATTCGTGTGGTCGTCACTGGTGGCGACGTTCCTCTACCTCAAGCTCGGCGCCCGTGAGGGCTGGCTGATCACCGTCATCCTGACGGCGGTGGCGTATGCGTTCTTCGCCGGCGTCTTCGATTTGTTGCTCCACCTGCCCTTTCCGCCCGGCGACCTGTTCGTCTGGCTGGGACTTGATTGAGACTCCGGAGGAAGCGACACGAAGGTGGCTCCCTCCGGGCTTCCCCCGGACGGTTCCCGGGTGGGCGTGTTGACCCGGTCCGGGGCGTCGGATAGGGTTTAAGGTATGCGGACGCCTCTCTACCGTCTCGCCGTGGTGTCGGTGGTTGCCTGCTTCGCCACGGCAGGTCTCGGCGCGCCGGCGGCCCACGCCCTTTCGCAGCAGGAGGAGATCCGCATCAGCCGCGAGTTCCGGCAGCAGGCCCGGCAGCACCTCAAGTTTGTCGAGGATCCCGAGGTCGAGTTGTATGTGGACGGTATGGCCCGCCGCATCCTCGAAGCCGTCGGCAACATCCGATACCCCTACCGTTTCTTCGTCATCCAGGACGACTCCATGAACGCGTTCGCGGTGCCGGGAGGGAGCATCTTCCTTCACTCGGGCCTGATTGAACGCGTGGAGACCTCGGACGAGTTGGCGTCGGTGGTCGCCCATGAGATCGTGCACGTCAACGCGCGGCATTTCGCCAGCCTGTCCTCCTCTTCCGACACGGCCATGCTGGTGGGGGTGCTTGGTGTGTTCCTGGCCCCGGTCCTGGGCCCCGCGGCGCTGGCCGGCCCCGCCGTCGCCATGAGCCGGCAACTCGAGTTCAGCCGGCAGATGGAAGAGCAGGCCGACAACCTGGGCGTCTCCTACCTCGCACGCGCCGGCTACGATCCCCAGGCCGCGGTGGATTTCATGAACCGGCTGTATCAAGAACGGATACTGAACCCCGTGGGAAGACCTCCCTACCTGATGACCCACCCCTTGACGGACAAACGGATCGGCAATCTGGTGGCCTCGATACGGACCCGCGGACTGAAGCGCCCGCGCTTCAGGGAGGGCGACGAGATCCACCGCGTCAAGCTGGTGATCGAGTTGCGGAACGATCCGCAGGCGGTGGTGGAACGGTTGCAGAAGGCCCACGACAGGCATCCGGAGGCGGCCATGCCCACCTACTCGCTGGGCATCGGCTATGCCGCCACCGGCCGGTGGGTGCGCGCGAGGGACATGCTGGAGCGGGCGGCGCGGTTGAAGCCGGCCATCCCGAACCTCGACCGGGACCTCGGACGGACGTACATCCATACGGAAGAGTTTGCCAAGGCCCACGCGGCATTCGACCGCATGTTGAAGCGCAAGCCCGACGATCCCATCACCCACCTGTACCGAGGTCAGCTCTTCGGAAAGGAGGCTCGCTTCCGTCAAGCGGCGGATGCCTATCTCCGGGTGCGCCGGTTCGCCCCTTCCTGGCCGGAGGCCGCCCGGAGGCTGGGCTATGCCTACCGCAAGCTGAACCAGCCGGGGAAAGCGCACTACCATCTGGCGCAGTCGTACCTGTTGCGGGACGAGATCGGCAAGGCCATCGATTCGCTGGAGCGAGCCGCCCGGCATTACGAGCCGGACTCTCCCAGGCTGCAGGTTATCGAGGACGAAATCGCGGCCATACGCGCCGGCGGTTGACCGTCCTCAATCGGTAAGCGCCCGCCGCAGCCGTCCGCGGGCCTGCACGTAGAGCTGGCAGGTCCTGGCTTCCGTCACCCCCAATTGCTCACCGATCTCCCGGAACTTGAGCTCCTGGTAGTGCCGCAGGGTTACCACCAGACGTTCACGTTCCGGCAGCATCGCCACCGCCCGTTTGAGCTTGTCCTCCATGTCCCGGCGCTCGACGGTATCCACGGGGTCCTCGGCATGCTCTGTGCCCCAGCCGTCCCGGTCGAGGACGAGGCTTGGTCCGGAAGCCGGGTCATCGAGGCTCAGGTGCTTCTGTTCGAGGACCCGGTGGTTGATCTTGTGGTACGTTTCCAACGGCAACTCCAGCTTGCCGGCCATCTCTTCCGAAGTGGCCTCGCGCCCCAGGCGTTCGCAGAGTTGCTGGCGCGCGGCGGTCACACGGCGTCCCCAGGCCCGGATCGAACGGCTTACCCAATCCAGCGAGCGCAGGCACTGAATCATCTCGCCGTAGATACGGTGCCGGGCGTAGAGGTGGAACGAGACGCCCCGCTGGGGATCGTAACGCTCCAATGCCTCCAGCAGGCCCACGACCCCCGAGTTCACCAGGGATTCGAGATCGATGTTCGACGGCACCCGGCGATGGAGCTGGCGGGCCATGCGTTCGACGAGGGGAAGGCAGGCGGCGATGAGCTGTTTTCGGGAGCCGGCTTGCCCGGCCGCGGGAACCCTCCCCGGCTTGGCGCCGGCAGGCGAATCGTTCATGGCGACACGAGAGCGCAAGGCCCGTGCCAGCCGCCATGAGAGGCGAAGAATCCTGTGCCTACGGCAGGTTGGCGAGAGTGGGTCCGTCCTCCCGCCGGGGCCGAGTGTCAACGACCGGGAGAGAAGGCGTCATCCGGTTGGCGCTTTTCCGGGACGGCGAGGCCGGCAAACCGCTGGCGCTAGCGGTAGAGCTCGATCAGCTCCACCAAACCCAGGGCGCGCATTTCGCCGAACAGATAGCGTTTGATCTGGTCGACACGGTCCATCTGGAGAGCCGCCCGCCCGATGTCGAGCGCGGTCTCGTAGCTGACCGAGCGCACCAGCTTCCGGACCACGGGGATGGACAGCGACTCCATGCTGAACTCCTCGATGCCCATGCCCACCAACAGCAGCGTCGACAACGGGTCCGCGGCCATCTCTCCGCACATGGCGACGCGCTTGCCCTTGTCCCTTGCGGCGCGGATGACCTGGTTCAGGGCGGCGAGCACCGCCGGGTGAAAGGGCTCGTAGAGGGGCGCCACCTTCCGATTCCCCCGGTCCACGGCCAGGAGGTACTGGATCAGGTCGTTGGTGCCGATGCTGACGAAATCCACCTCTTCCACCAACCGGTGCGCCACCTGCACCGCCGAGGGCACCTCGACCATGATCCCCAGCTCCATGTCGGCATCGAAGGGTACGTGGTTGCGGGCGAGACAGGCTTTTGCTTCCCGCAGCATGGTCTTGACCCGGAGGATCTCCTCCAGACTCGAGACCATGGGGATCAGGAGACGCACCGGCCCCAGCGCGCCCGCGTGCAGGATGGCCCGGAGCTGCATCTGGAAGGTCTCGGACGCCTCCAGGGAAACGCGGATGGAACGCCACCCGAGGAACGGATTGGACTCGGCGCGGGCGATGCTCACGTACGGGGGGTATTTGTCCGCGCCGATATCGAGGGTGCGGATGGTGACCGGCTTGCCGCCCATGCCTTCCACCACCTTTTGGTAGAGGGCGAACTGCTGCGCCTCGGTGGGGAAATCGTGATAGGCGAGAAACGGAATCTCGGTCCGGTACAGGCCGATGCCCTCGGCGCCGTGGTTCTGCGCGAACCGGATGTCCGTCAGCAGCCCCATATTGGCGAATAGCCCGACCCGGTGGCCGTCGGTGGTTTCGGCCGGCAGGTCCCGCATCTCGTCGAGCTCCCGGTTGACGGCGAGATAATGGCGCTCCAGCCGGTCATACTCGCCGACGATGTCGTTGTTGGGGTTGACGAAGATCACCCCGGAGTTGCCGTCGACGATCAGCGAGTCCTCTTTCCGGACGCTTTCCAGCAATCCCTCCGCCGCCACCACGGTAGGGATCTCGAAGGACTTGGCCAGCAGCGACGCGTGGGAGGTAACGCCCCCGGTGGCCAGCACGATGCCCTGGAACCGTTCGCGTTCGATGAGGGCCAGATCCGCCGGAGAGAGGTCTTCCGCCACCAGAATGGCGCCTCCGTCCGGAACCACGAGCCGCCTGTCGTCGAAGCCGGTCAGGTTGTCCAGCAGCCTCTGGGCGACGTCACGGATGTCCGCCGTGCGTTCCTTCAGGTACCGGTCGCCGACCTCGCTGACGGTCTTCACGTGCCGGCGGAAGATGCTGCTTACGGCATAATAGGCGGTGAGGTGTTCCTGAACGATGCGGCTCTCGATCTGCTGCTGCAGCACCGGGTCGTTCAGCAACATCCGGTGCACGTCGAAGATCGCCCCGGCCTCGTCGGAGATGAGGGCGATCATGCGGGTCTTGATGGCCTCCACCTGGCCCACGGCCTGTTGCACCGCGGAGCGAAAGCGCTCCAGCTCACCCTGCGGATCGCCCGTGTGGGTCTTCTGGATGGCCCCCAGGTCCACGCGACGTTGCATGATGTGGACCTTGCCGTAGGCAAAGCCGGGGCAGGCCGCCAGCCCGGTCAGCCGGCTGCGGAACTTTCTCTGGGGCTCGGTGGTGCGTTCCTTGCCCCGCCCTTCGTATGACCTCAGCCGCCGCAGCGCGTTGACCATCCGTTGCCGGGACTGCTTGCGCTCGCGCTCCTTGTCCTTGAGCGAGTCCACCAGCCGGGCGTGCACGATAATGGTGGAAACCTGGGCCGAGATGGCCTTCAGGAGCCGCACCTCGTCCTGGGTGAACTCGCGCGGACGGGAGGTCTGCACCACCAGTACGCCGATGGGCGTCTTGCGGGCGTGGATGGGGACGCCGAAGAAGGAGTGGTAGCGCTCTTCGCCGGTTTCCGGGAAGTACAGGAAGCGCGGATGCGAGGGGGCGTCCATGACCATCACCGGCTCCCGCGTCTCCACCACCAATCCCGCCAGACCTTCGCCCACCGTCATGGAGACGCGGCCCACGGCCACGGTATCCAGGCCTTGCGTGGCGCTGAGAGTGAGCCTCCCGCTGTCGGCGTCGAGGAGGTAGACCGAGCACACCTCGGTCTGCATGCGCTGGGCCACGATCCCCGCGATGCTGTTGAGGCACCCCTGCAGGTCCTCGGCCTGGTCGACGAACCGACTGATCTCTTCCAGCGTGACCAGATGGGAGGCGTCCTCGGTGGCGATGTCGGGGATGTTGGCCATGCCCCATTCTAAGGGGTTCGCGGGCCGATCACAATTCGAGAGGCCGGGTTCCCGAGGCCGATTTGACCCGTTTTGGGGCAGATGTTACGTTGCCCCGATGTCCACTCAACGGTCCATTGACGCCATGGAAACAGGGCCGGATGCCCTGGAGGGGCACGTTCGAGCCATCCTCGAGGCCCTCGGGGAAGACCCCGACAGGGAGGGCCTCGAGAAGACCCCGGCGCGGGTGGCGGCGGCGTTGACGTTCCTCACCAGCGGCTATCGCGAGGACCCCGACATCATCATCAACGGCGCGCTGTTCACCGAGGACTACCAGGAGATGATCGTCGAGAAGGACATCGACTTCCATTCCCTCTGCGAGCATCACATGCTGCCGTTTCACGGCAAGGCCCACGTGGCCTACATACCGCGCCACAAGATCGTCGGCGTCTCCAAGCTGGCGCGGCTGGTGGACGCCTATGCGCACCGCCTGCAGGTGCAGGAGCGGCTCACCAACCAGATCGCGCAGACCATCATGGAACGCATCGATCCTCTCGGGGCCGCGGTGGTGATGGAAGCGGAGCACATGTGCATGCGCATGCGCGGCGTACAGAAGCAGAACTCCACCATCATCACGAGCGCTCTGCTGGGAGCCTTCCGGACGCAGGAGAAGACCCGCGCCGAGTTCATGACCTTCGTCCGCGGTCACCGCTTCTGACTCATGTCCATCGAGATCAAGATCAGGGAGATCGCCCCGGCACGGGTCCAGACGGCGTTGCTGGCCATCCCCGTCACCGACAAGGGCCTGGAGGAGAGTCCGGCAAAGCGGCTCGACCGCAAGCTCAAGGGGCAGCTCGAAGCTCTGGTGAAGAAGAGCAGCTTTGCCGCCAAGCGCGGCACGGCCCTGTTGCTGGCCACCCACGGCGCCATGCCCGCGGGCCACGTCCTGCTGGTGGGCTTGGGGGAGCAGGATGAAGCGGGGCCGCATGCCTGGCGCACGGCCGGCGCCGTCACCGCCAGGGAGGCCGGCCGGGTCTGGGCCGACGACGCCGTGTTCATGCTGCCGGCGGACCAGCAGACGGGCGCCGTCGTGGAGGCGGTGGCCGAGGGGGCCCTCCTCAGTGCCTATCGATTCAACAAGTACCGGTCCAAGGACCCTGCGCCGGGAGGTCTGCGCAGGCTGATCGTGGGACGGACCGCGTCCGGCCGGAGCGCCGCCTTGACCCGGGCGGTGCGGCGGGCCAGGGTCTCGGTGTCGGCCATCTGCCTGGCCAGGGACCTGGTGAACGAGCCGGCTTCCACCGCCACCGCCAGCTATCTGGCGGAGCAGGCCGTTTCCCATTGCCGCGGGGAGGGGCTCAAGGTGGAGGTGTGGGGCAAGCGCAAGATCCAGCAGACGAAGCTGGCGGGTCTTCTGGCGGTCAACCAGGGTAGCCGGGAGGAGCCGCGTTTCCTCCACATCCGCTACAAGCCCAAGACGAAGCCCCGGCGGAAGGTGGCCCTCATCGGCAAGGGAATCACCTTCGATTCCGGCGGACTCTCGCTCAAGCCGCCGCGTTCCATGGAAACCATGAAGCTGGACATGGCGGGGGGCGCCGCGGTCATCGCGGTGATGAGCGCGCTCCCGGAGCTGGCCCCGGACGTCGAGGTCGTGGGGCTGGTGCCGGCCACGGACAACCTGCCTGACGGCGGCGCGCAGAAACCGGGGGATGTCATACGGTATCTCAACGGCAAGACCGTCGAGGTCATGAACACCGACGCCGAGGGCCGTCTCATTCTGGCCGACGCACTGGTGCTGGCGGCGCGGGAAAAACCCGACTGCATGATCAATCTGGCCACCCTCACGGGCGCCTGCATCGTCGCCCTGGGCAACGAGTTGGCGGGGCTCTTCTGCAACGATGGAGAGCTCGCCGAAGAACTCGTGGCCTGTGGCCGGGACGCGGGTGAGGGTCTATGGCGGTTGCCTCTGGCAGCCGAATACCGCGAGGACATCAAGAGTCAGGTCGCGGACATCAAGAACGTCGGCGGCGGTTCGGCCGGAGCCATCACGGCGGCGTTGTTTCTGCAGGAGTTCGTTGACAAGGTTCCCTGGGCGCACCTGGACATCGCGGGTCCCGCGTTCGCCGCCAAGGACCGCGTGACCTGCCCGAAGGGAGGAACGGGGTTCGGTGTCCGTACCCTGTTGAACTTTCTCTCCGCCGCCGGAGAATAGGAGACACGCAGCCATGGCCATTTCCCACGTTGGAGACACCGAGTTCGAAACGGAAGTGATCGGCGCGCCCATACCCGTCCTGGTGGATTTCTGGGCTCCCTGGTGCGGCCCGTGCAAGTCCATTGCGCCGGTGCTGGAAGAGCTGGCCGAAGAGTATGACGGCCGGCTCAAGGTGGTGAAGATCAACGTCGACGAAAACCCCGAGACTCCCACCCGCTACGGCGTCCGCGGCATTCCGAACCTCATGATCTTCAAGGAAGGCGGCCTCGCGGGGCAGATCGTGGGCGCGGCGCCCAAAACCAGGCTGGTGAGCGAGATCGACAAGGCGCTGGGGTAATCAGCGCGCGTAGCGCCTCATGCTCACGCTGATGAGCACGCCCACGGCTATCAGGGTGGTGACGAGTGAGGAGCCGCCGTAGCTGATGAGCGGCAACGGAATCCCCACCACGGGCACGAGTCCGGTCACCATGCCGATGTTGATGGTGAACTGCGAGAACAGAATCGCCGCCATTCCCGTGGCCAACAGCACTCCGAGACGGTCCTGAGCCCGCCTTACCACCCTGAGCGTGAGAAGAATGAGCAAGGCGTAGGCGGCCAGCAGCGCCACACAGCCCGAGAAGCCCCACTCCTCGGCGAACACGGCGAAGACGAAGTCCGTGTGTTGCTCGGGAAGGAACTCCAGCCGGTTCTGGCTGCCCTGCAGATAACCCGTGCCCCAAAGACGGCCCGAGCCGATGGCGATCTTGGACTGGACGACGTGGTAGCCGGCGCCGAGGGGGTCCGACTCCGGGTTCATGAAGGTCCAGATGCGGGTTTTCTGATACGGCTTCAGGAACTGCCAGGCCGCCGGCAGGGCGGCGATGGCGACGATGGTGAGGTACAGCAGGGACCGTACGCGCAGTCCGGACATGACGATCACGACCATGGCGATGAGAAAGATGACGCCGGCGGTTCCCAAGTCCGGCTGCAGCAGCACGAGCCCCACCACCGGCGCGCTCAGCAGCAGCGGCACCCCGAGATCCATCAGGGAATACCCCGGCTCGTAGTAGCACAGCGTCTTGGCCAGCACGAGCACGAGGATAAGCTTGGCCGGTTCCGAGGGCTGGAGCGCGAAGAATCTCAGGTCGAGCCATCGCTGGGAGCCGCCGCTGGTGATGCCGATGATCAGCACCAGGGCCAGGAGAATCACGACCGCGATGTAGACGGGGTAGGCCCAGTGGGCCAGTCGCTGGTAGTCCACGGAAAACGTGGCCACCATCATCGCCAGGCCGATGACGAGCCAGTAGGACTGTCGGGTGGCCAGATAGCGCGAGCACTCTTCGTTGACGCTGCAGGTGGCGCTGTAGATGGTCACGATGCCCACCAGCGCCAGCGCCACGGTAAGCGTACACAGCGGCCAGTCGAAGCTGGAGACGAGCCGGCGATCAATCTGCATGGTCTGCCCGCGGCGGCGGCCTGACGTCCAGGGCAGAGAGCTGCCGGCTGCCCGGCTCGTGGTCATCCACCTCCTCGCCATCGAGGAGGAAATAGGCCTCGATGATCCGTTTGGCGATGGGCGCGGCCGTGGCGCCTCCGTGCCCCCCGTGCTCCACCAGGACCGTCACCGCGATCTCGGGTTGTTCGGCGGGAGCGTAGGCCACGAACCAGGCGTGGTCCCGCACCTCGTACGGCAGGTCCTCGCTCTTGACCGCTTCTCCGCGCATCTCCGCCACCTGGGCGGTGCCGGTCTTGCCGGCGATCCCCACGACATCCGAGCGCGCCCGTCTTGCGGTGCCCCGCCTGCCGTGGACCACGTCGAACAGCGCCCGCCTGACGACGCCCCAGTTTTCTTTCTTGAGCGCTACGGTGCCGGCCCGGACCGGGCCGTACTCTTCCATCACCTCGCCGTCCGGCGACACCACCTTCTTGACGAACCAAGGGCGGTACACGGTCCCGCCGTTGGCCACGGTGGCCGTCATGCTGGTCATCTGCAGGGGGGTGACGGAGAGGAACCCCTGCCCGATGGCCACCAGCGGCGTCTCTCCCGGGTACCACGGCGTTCCGAAGCGGCCCTTCTTCCACGCGCGGTCGGGAACCAGCCCCGGCCCCTCGCCTTCAAGCGGGATCCCGGTGGGCGACCCGAAGCCGAAACGGCGCGCGTACCGGGCGATCTTGTCGACGCCGAGGCGCTGGGAAATCTGGTAGAAGTATACGTCGCACGACTGCACCAGGGCCTGGTGCATGGTGACATGGCCGTGTCCCTGCTTCTTCCAATCCCGGAGGGTACGGTTGCCGACCTTGTACGAGCCGCCGCACCAGAGAGTCTGATCGGCAGAGATCACCCCTTCCTGCAACGCCGCCAGCGCGGTGACGATCTTGAAGGTCGAGCCCGGTGGAAACTGTCCCTGCAACGCCCGGTTGTGCAGCGGCGTCTCCTGGTCGTCGGTCAGATGCCGCCACTCCTGCGAGGTCAGGCCGCGGGCGAACCAGTTGGGATCGAACGCCGGTGAGCTCGCCAGCGCAAGCACGGCGCCGGTGTTCACCTCCAGGACGACGATGGCGCCTTCCTTGCCTTTCAACGCGTCGTGCGCCACCTGCTGGAGTTTCATGTCGACGGTCAGCACGACGTTGTGCCCCGGGGTGGCGTTGTGGCGGTCGATGACCCGGATCTTCCGGCCCATGGCGTCGACTTCCACCTTTTCCCCGCCGCTGCGGCCGGCCAGGTGCCGCTCCCAGCTCTTTTCCAGGCCGGCCTGTCCGATGGCGTCTCCGCTCCGGTAGCCCTGCCTGCGGAGTCGCTGCAACTGAGCGGCGTTGATCTCGCCCAGGTAGCCGAGTACGTGGGCCGCCACCTCGTCCGTCGAATAGCTGCGCCGCTCCCTGACGCTGACATGGACTCCCGGCAGATCGAGCTGGTGGGTCTCCACCGCTACCACAGACGGCCAGTCCACGTCGCGGACGAGAGTAACGCGTTTCGCCCCGTTGCCGCCCTGGGCGGCCTCCTTGAGCCGCTCTTCGTCAACCTCCACCATCTCGGCGAGGCGCCGCAGGGTGTCTTCCTGCCCGGCATTGTCGTCCGGGACGTACTGCACGTCGAAGGACGGGCCGCTGTGGATCAGCAGGCGGTTCTTGCGGTCGAACACCAGGCCGCGGACCGCCGGGACGCGTTCCAGCCGGATACGGTTGTGCTCGGACATGACGGTGTAGCGGTTGCCTTGCAGGATCTGGAGCACCCAGAGCCGGTACGTCAGGAAGGCGAAGGCCACCAGCACCAGGAGCGTGAAGAGGCGTATTCGCCGTCTGAACTCCGGCAAGGTCCGGGTATTAGGCCTATGAGGAAGCATTGACGTACGAAGGCGATTTCCGCGGGGTTTCCATGCGTGTCTGGATCGAGCGAAGCATGACGAACAGAAACGGGGCGATGGCGGCGGAGAAGAGAGCCTCGTGGAGGATGGCTTCGGCGATGGCCATCCAGTCTCGGGCGGGCGGCTCGAACAGCGGAGAAATGAAGATCAGCGTGCCGACCTTCATCCACACCGCCGCAAATACGGTGACGGCGCTCATCAGGTGGCCCCTGGCCCAGATGTAGCGGAACACCAGGTAGACGCCGAGAAATACCACCGAGAAGGCCACGGCGTTTACGCCGGGTTGGGGACTCGACAGGATATCGATGGCGTACCCCAGCAGAAACGTCGCCCAGACGGCCTCCACCCGTGGGCGGTTGAGCGCCCAGTAGACGCACAGGGTCAGGGTCAGGTCGGGGATGATGGGAGTCCAGCTTGCGAGGTGCAGGACCGTCGCCTGCAAGATCACGAAGATCACGCCGACGCCGAAGAAGACCAGCGACACATTCATGGTGTAGCGGACGATGCCGGCTCGGCTACCTCGGTCAGCGTGGACGAGAAGGCGCGTTTGGGCTTGTCGGAAATGAAGAGCACTTCCTCCATCACCAACGGATCCACGGCCAGCGAGACGCGGACCTGCTGGAAGAGCCCCGGCGCATCGTCTTCGATGTCGACGATGGTCCCCACCAGGAGCCCCTTCGGGAAGGCGCCGTCCAGCCCGGAGGTGATGAGCCGGTCGCCGGCACGGACATCCTCGTTGCGGCCCATGTACTTGACCACCGGTTCGCCGTCCACGGACCCGGAGACGATGCCGCGCACCCGGGTCCGCTGGGTGATGATATCGAGGCCGCTCTTGTGATCCGTCAACAGCAGCACCTTGGCCGTGTTCTCGTCCACCGATACCACCTTGCCGACCACTCCTCTCGGTGTAATGACCGCCATGCCCTGATGGATGCCGGCGGCCGCGCCCTTGTCCACCGTAATGGTGCGAAACCAACTGCTCGCGCTGTTGCTGATCACCGTGGCCGCCACCGATTCCCTCAGGATGCGCGTGCGGATCTCCAGCAGCTCCATCAGGCGGTCGTTGGCAAGCTTCGCCTCGAAGAGCCGGTTGCGTTCGGATTCGAGGGCGGCGATCTGCGCTTTCAGGTTGGCATTCTCGTTCCAGAGGTCCTTGAAGGCGACGTAGTTGAGCTGCAGGTTGCGCATCGTCGCGCCGACGGCGTGCAGCGCCTTCTGGAGCGGTTTTACCGATTGCGACAGGACCCGGGTTACGGCATCGGGCTGATTCGGGTTGGTGGACGAGACGGTGACGACGTAGAAGGCCAGGGCCAGCGCCAACAGACCGTTGATGGGAATCCGATACCGGCGCAACACGGGCATGACCACGACCCCGGCCTTGTTGGCGCGGGTATCCGGCTGGCGGGATCTGGAGGGCTGCTGCGATGACCGGGGCGAGTCCGCAGTGTTTTTTTTCCTGGCTGCGGCCACGTGCCTCTTGCGTCCTTTCAGTTGATCGTCACGTCCCTGAGGAGGTCGATCTCGTCCAGCGCCCTGCCCGCTCCCAGTACGACCGAGGTCAGGGGGTCGGTGGCAAGGGTCACCGGAAGTCCTGTCTCCTCGCTGATCAGTGAATCCAGGTTCCGGAGCAGGGAGCCCCCGCCCGCCAGCACGATGCCGCGGTCCACGATGTCCGACGCCAGCTCCGGCGGGGTCCGTTCCAGCGAGACCCTGACCGCATCCATGATCTGTTTGATGGGCTCCAGCAGACAGTCACGGATCTCCTCGTCGGAGATCAGCACGGTCTTGGGCACCCCCGCCACCAGATCCCGCCCCTTGATCTCCATGGTGCGGATCTCCTCGCCGGGATAGGCGGACCCGATGGTGATCTTGATCAGCTCCGCGGTCCGCTCGCCGATCATCAGGTTGTGGCGCCGCTTGATGAATTGGACGATGGCCTCATCCTGCTTGTCGCCGCCCACGCGAATGGACTTCGAGAAGACGATGCCCGCCAGCGAGATGACCGCGACCTCGGTGGTTCCTCCGCCGATGTCCACGATCATGTTGCCCGTGGGTTCGGTGATGGGGAGTCCGGAGCCGATGGCCGCGGCCATCGGCTGTTCGATCAGATAGACCTCGCGGGCGCCCGCCGATTCGGCGGATTCGCGGACCGCCCGCTTCTCCACTTCGGTGATGCCGAAGGGCACCCCGATGATGACCCGGGGCCGCACCAGCGAGCGCCGGTGATGCACCTGCTTGATGAAATATTCGAGCATTGCCTCGGTGGTCTCGAAATCCGCGATGACGCCGTCCCTCAACGGACGAATCGCGACGATGCTGCCGGGGGTGCGGCCCAGCATTTTCTTGGCCGCGGCGCCGACGGAAAGGACTCGCTTCTCGCCCCGTCCGTTTTTCTGCACCGCCACCACGGAGGGCTCGTTGCAGACCACGCCCTCGCTCTTGATGTAGATCAGGGTGTTCGCCGTGCCCAGATCGATGGCCAGATCGTTCGAAACGAGGCCATAGATCTTGTCGAGAAACCTCATGCAACCTCTCTAATGCCACGAATGTTATGAGAAACCCGTTTCAAGATACCAAAACTGCCTGCCGGGCACAACAAACGACAGCGAGAAAGGGAGGTTTTGCGGCTCCCCTTCACATCATCACGGCGGCTACCTATAATGACCCGATTCCCGTCCGCGGACAGGGTCGGCCTAACGGAATCGGATGACTCGAGGAGCCTCGCGCAAATGCTTGACGTGATACGCAAACACAAACGGTCGTGGCTGGTGATCCTGCTGCTCGGAGTCGGCGTGCTGGCGTTCGTCATGGTGGGCGTCGGCCCCCAGGGCGGTCAGAACCAGGTGGTCACCATCGCCGAGGTGAACGGCGACCAGATTACCTACAGCGAGCTGGAGAGGCACTACTACCGCATGATTCAGACCTACCAGCAACTGTCCGGAGGCCGGCTCTCGCCCGCCGATATCGAGGCGCTCAATCTCAGGGGCCAGTTGCTGGACGAGCTGATCCAGCAACGGCTTCTGCTGCAGAGGGCGCGGGAGCTGGGGCTGCGGGTGAGCGATGAGGAACTCGTGGACGGAATCGCCCGCAACCCCGCGTTCCAGTTGGCGGGCCGGTTCGACAAAGACGTTTACGAGCAAACGCTCCTCCAGCAGGGACTCACTCCCGGGGAGTTCGAGGCCCAGCAGCGCGAATCGTTGGTGATCCAGAAGCTCCAGGACCTGATCCAGCACTCGATTCCGGTCACCGCCTCGGAAGTCGAGGAGCGCTATCGGTCGGACAACGAGGAGATCGCGCTGGACTTCGTTCGCCTCAAGACGGACGACTTCCTCGAAGGCATCGAGATCGAGGACGAAGAGATCAAGGACTACTACGGCAAGAACGGGGCGCTGCTGCGGGAGCCCCTCAAGGTCAAGACAAGGTACGTCGCGTACCGGGTCGATGATTTCGGCGCCGACGTCCAGATCTCCGAGGAGAACATCCAGGCCTACTACGACGTCTACCGGGACCGCCGGTTTCGCAGGCAGGAGGCGGTAAGGTTCAGCCATATCTTCATCCCGGCGGCGCCCGGGGACGCTTCGCCCGAAGAGAAGGCGGCGCCGCGAAAGCAGATGGAGGAAATTCTGAAGGAAGCGCGCGGGGGCGCCGACTTCGGCGAGCTCGCCAAGCAGCACTCGAAGGGTGAAACCGCGGCCCAGGGCGGCGACATGGGTTTCGTCGGCCGGGGCCAGTTGGTGGATGCGCTGGACGCGGCGCTGTTCTTGCTCGAGGAAAATGAGGTCAGCGAGATCGTCGAGAGTCCCGTGGGGCTGCACCTGTTGAAGGCGGTGGAGAAGCAGGAGAACGAGATCATGGCGCTCGATCAAGTGCGCGAAGATATCATCAAGGCGCTCAGGCGTGAACGCGGCGGCGCGCGGGCGGCGCGGGCCGCGGAGGATGACCGGGAGAAGGGACTCGACGGCACGCCGCTGACGGAGGCGGTCTCGCAACGGAACATCGAGGTGTCGGTGACGCGTCTGTTCAGCGCCGGCGAAACGCTCGACGAGATCGGCGGGGTGGAGGACTTCTACCGGGCGGCCCTCACGCTGAAGCCGGGTCAGATTGGCCCCATCATCGCCGCCGCCGATGCGCTGTACCTGCTGGAGGGGGTCGAGAGGATCGAACCCGCGGTGCCGCCGGTAGACGACGTAAGGGAGAAGATCCGGGAGACCCTCACCCGGAGGAAGGCCGGCGAGCAGGCCCGCGAGAAGGCGGACGCGCTGCTGGCGGCGTTGAAGGAATCGCCGGACCTCCGCAAGGCGGCGGCGGATCACGGGTTCACCGTGGAGGACACCGGCCTGTTCCCGCGCAAGCAGGCGGAGATCCCTGAAATCGGGGTGCTCCCGCTGCCGCTGGGACGCCTCACGTTGTCGGAGCGGGACCCCGTGGCGAAGGCCGCCTACGTCCGCGGCGACTCCGTGTACGTGATGGTGCTCCGCACGACCGTGGAGGCCGATCCGGCGAGGCTGGCCGGTGAGAAGGAAGAGTTGACGGAGCGGATACGGGGCGAGAAGAGGGAACGGGCGTTGAGGCGGTTGATCGAGGACCTGAAGGCCAACGCCGCGATAGAGGTCCATCCGGAGTTCATCTGACGCATGCAGATCTTCCTGCTACGTCACGGCGAGACCCGCTGGAACCGGGAGGGCCGGTGCCAGGGGAGCTCGGACATCGAGCTCAACGAGGCCGGTCACCGGCAGGCGGGCGAAGTCGCCCGGCAACTCAGCCGTTGCAGGATCGACGCGGTCTATTCGAGCGATCTGCGGCGCGCGCTGCAAACCGCGGAGATCGTCGGCGGGCCCCACGGCGTTCCGATCACCATCGAGCCCGGCCTGCGGGAGCTCGACCACGGCGAGATGGAAGGGCTGACGTTCGTGGAAGTGCGGGAGCGGTTCGCCGGATTGATCGAAGAGTGGCGCTCGGAACCGGTGGCCGTGGTGTTGCCCGGCGGCGAGCGTCTCGGGGACGTGGACCGGCGGGCCTGGTCGGCGCTCAATCGCATTGTCGAGAGTCACGACGACGGCGACACCATCGTCGTGGTCAGCCACAACTTCCCCATTCTTTCCGTGTTGTGCCGAATCAGCCGGACGCCGCTGGACCGTTACCGCACCTTCCACCTGAATCCCTGTGACTTCAGTCACGTGAGCTTTACGCGTTCGAAGGGCTGGGAGATCCGGGAGGTCGTGACCGACCCGTCACAATTCGGCGAGTCAGCCTGAGAAAAGGAGGGTTCCATGAGAATCGTTCACACCATGATACGTGTCAATCACCTGGATGAGAGCCTCAAGTTCTACTGCGACGGGTTGGGGATGAAGGTCTTGAAGCGGAAGGACTACGAGTCGGGCCGTTTCACCAACACCTTCGTGGGCTACGGGTCCGAGGACGACAGCGCCGTCATCGAGCTCACCTACAACTGGGACACCCACGAGTACGACATGGGCGACGGCTTCGGCCATATCGCCATCGGGGTGCCCGACGTGTACGCCACCTGCGACGACCTGCGCAAGAAGGGGGTCAAGATCACGCGCGACGCGGGTCCCATGAAGCATGGCGGCGGGGTGATCGCGTTTGTCGAAGATCCCAACGGGTACAAGATCGAGCTCACCACGCGGAAGGAGTAGGGGCGAACCGGTGCCGGCGGCGGAGTCGGAGTCGGATTCGGTGCCGGTGCCGAGCGAGCGGGGTGGGCGGCGTCCCGGAAATCAGGCGACGGTATTGCCGGGCTGTGTTGTTCTGCGTCGCCCGGGACGCGGTGGTTGACCGCGTGTCGTGGATTACGTCCGCCGGCCGTCGACAGATTTCCGGGACGCCGCCCGCCCCGCTCTCAGCACGGCGGTGATTGCCGGCACGTGATGCTAGTGTCCTGTCCGGTTAGTTCGCATGATGAGATGCGGAGGATTTTTTGTTGTCGGCAAGGCGCGATGACGAGCAGTGGCGGGCACCACGCGAGGAAGAGCAACGCAGCCGACGGCAAAAAAGACCCGCAGATTATTATGCGAACTAACCGGACAGGACACTAGGGGGAGTTGATGAAATTCGGGGTATGTCTCACGCACTACGGCCGGGAGATCGGGAGCGCGGAGTTGGTGGAGGCGGTGGGGGAGATCGAGCGGTTGGGGTTCGACTCCATCTGGGTCACGGACCACGTGGTCATCCCGGAGGGTGTGCGTGAGGCGCAGTCGATCTACCGCGAGCATATGTTGGAGGCCTTTACGGTGTTCAGCTACCTGGCCGCGGTCTCCCGGCGGGCGCAGCTCGGCAGCAGCATCATCGTGCTGGCGTACCGCAATCCCGTGGTCATGGCCAAAATGCTGGCCAGCATCGACGTCCTCTCCGGCGGGAGGGTCATCTTCGGGGCCGCTGCCGGGTACATGGAAGGGGAGTTCGACGCCTTGGGGGCGCGTTTCGAGGAGCGGGGCGAGGTGAGCGACGAGTACCTGCGCGTCATCCGCGAGATCTGGACCCACGACCGGACCAGCTTCAGCGGCAGGTACTTCAACTTCCACGAGGTCTACACGTCTCCGCGGCCCGTGCAGCGGCCGGGACCGCCCATCTGGATCGGCGGCAGGAGCAAGAGGGCCATGCGGCGGGCGGTGGAGTTGGGCGACGGGTGGCACCCGATCGGCCTCACCGCTCAGGAGATGAAAGAGGGAAGGGTCTACATGGCCGGGCTGTGCGAACGGCGGGGGATCGCCCGGGTGCCCGCCATGTCGTTGCGCGCCAATCTCCTCATCGACGGCGTCTCGGAGCCGGTGGGACCCTACGCGGGCCGGGCGGGCAACACGCCGTTCAAGGGGGAGCCGTCACGGATCCGGGACCGCGTCGCGGAGTTCGAAGAAGCCGGCGTCGAGCACATCGTGCTGGACATGGCGACCCTGTCACACCCGAGCTTCCTGCGGACCCTTGAGGTCTTCGCGGCCGAGGTGTCGTAGGGGCGGGTTTCAGACCCGTCCGTGCCCCGGCTCCCCGGACCGCCCGGCCCCGCTACAGCCCCAGCATCTCGCGCGAAGTCCGCTCGGTCCAGGAGCGGACCTCCGCCGCGTTCTCCTGCTCGTCCACCACCGCAAGCGCCCTCTTGAGAGGGCCCAGCCCGCCGCAGTAGTCGGAGCCGAAGACCACGCCGCCGGATCCCATCACGTCGGTGAGAAAGGGCAGGGCCTTGGGCCTGACGCTGGCCGTGTCGATGAGGAAATGCTTGAGGAAGATGTCGGAGTAGCGCTTGTCGCCGTCCGGCCCCCTGTGCCTCCAGGACATCCTCTGGACCAGCAAGGGGATGCCGCCGCCGCCGCTCCGTATCACCACCTTCAGGTTCGGATGGCGGTCGAAAACGCCGCCGGCGATCATGCGCATCACGCATTCATTCACGCTTGCGTCCGACAACACGGCGTAGGAAACCCCGGCGCCGCCGTCCTCCAGCCGCTGGAGGGTGGGATCCTTGGCGTTGCCGCTGCCGTGCAGGAACAGCGGCAGGCCGAGCTCCGACACCTTGGCGAACACGGGGTCCAGCTCGGGGAGGTCCACCTTCATCTCGCCGTCCACCCGGGGGTAGATGAGCACCGCCTTGAAGCCACGGGCGGCCATGCGCTCGATCTCCTCCACCGAGGACTCCACGTTCTTGAGCGACAGGGCGGTGATGCCGCCGAACCGGTCAGTGTGGCCGCCGATGCGCTGCGCCAGCACGTCGTTGGACAGGCGCGCCATCTCCATGGCGTCCGCCCCGTCGAGCTGGTCGGCGTCTTCGCTGGCGCCCTGGCAGACGAGTTGGTAGTCGATGCCCGCCTCGTCCAGCTCGCCGAGCCTCTGCTCGAAGTCGACGGCGTCGTAGTCGTCGACCTTCGGCGCCTTGCCGGCCTTCCGCCGGAAAGCGTCCACCACTTCCGGGGCCGTGTGGTGTGAATGCCAATCGATCAGCATGGGTTCCTCCCTGGCGCCCTCGCGCGCGTGTCGGCGATGTTCAGGCGGGGATTATAGGTCCGGACATCGAACCGGGTCAATCGGCCGGGTCAAGCCCGGGACATGTTTGACTGGTTTCCGCGCTTGGGCTAATCGTTTGGAAATTTACGCAAGCCCCTGAACGCGCGGTTGCGCGTGCCGGCGGGCTGTCCTGGAGGAACCAAATGCCGACTGCTGTCATCGACGGTATCGAGATCCACTACGAAACCTACGGCTCGGGAACGCCGCTCTTGATGCTCGCGCCGGGCGGTTTCGATTCCACCATCGAGAAGTGGCGCGTGGCCAGTGCCTGGACCGGCATCGACGCCCTGGCCAAGCTGGGCTCGGAGCATCAGGTCATCGCCTACGACCGCCGGGAGGCGGGACAGTCCGGCGGACGGGTGGAGCGTCTCACCTGGACCGCGTACGCCCGCGAGGGCAAACAGCTCCTGGACCACCTGGGGATCGATTCGGCCTTCGTCATGGGCGGCTGCATGGGTTGCTCGGTGGCGCTTTCCTTCGGCGTCAACTTTCCGGAGGCGACTTTGGGCATGATCCTGCACTGGCCGGTGGGCGGTTACCGCTGGAAGGCAGCGAGCCAGGCGCGTTTCGCCAACCACCTGAACTTCGTCAGGAAAAACGGGATCGACGGCGTAGTGGAGCGGGCCTCCAAGGGCACGACCTTCTGGACCGATCCCGAGTCCGGCCCCTGGGCTTCGGTCATCGCGCGGGACAGCGCATTCGCCGAGCGGTTCGCTGCCGAGGACCCGGAGCGTTACATGGGCATCATCGCCACCAGCGGGCCCGACCTGTTCGACCGCGAAACCGCCACCGGCGCCACGGCGGAAGAAGTCATGGGGATCAAGGCTCCGGCCGTCATCATGCCGGGCGACGACCCCTCCCACGCCACGTCGGGCGCGCACTACCTGCGCGAGTGTCTTCCCAACGGCGAGTTCTGGAACGTCATGCCGCCGGAGCAGACCACCGAGAACGTGTGCGATCGGGCGCTGGAGTTCACCCGAGCCCACCGGTAACACGCGGGGTCGTGCACCATGGCGCTGTTCATCAAGGCGGAGGAACTCGAGGGCCTCATCTCTATCACCGAGGCCGTGGACGCCGTCGAAAAGGGGTTCGCCTCGCAGGTGGACCATCCCATCTTCAGCCTGCCGCGCCAACGGATGCTGGCGGACAACCGCCGCATCACCGTTCATTCCGGAGGGTGCGTCCCCTTGGGCGTGGCCGGCACCTTCGTTCACTACGAACGACACAACTACACCGCCGATGACCAGAGCTACGGCGCGGTGGGGAAGCGGGTCTACGTCAGCTACGACAGCGAGAACGGCGCGCTGCTGGCCATCATCGCCGGCTGTCCGCCGTTCTACCGGCGCCAGGCGGCGGAGGACGAGTTCGCCACGGAGACGGCCATCACCAGCGCCGCCGGCACCCGGCGCATGGCCAGGGAGGACGCCCGGGTGCTGGGGATCCTCGGCACAGGCCGTCAGGCCCGGCGTCATCTGGAGGCCATGTGCGCCATCCGGCCCATCACGGAGGTCAGGGTCTACAGCCGCAGCGCCGACAACCGCCGCGCCTTCTGCGAGGCCATGCAGCCTCACGTGGACGCGGAGCTCAAACCCGTGGAACGGCCCGAGGACGCGGCCCGGAACGTGGACATTGTCGTCTGCGCCACCGGCAGCAACTTTCCCGTGGTCTTCGGGCGGTGGCTGGAGGAGGGGGTCCACGTCACCTCCATCGTGGGCAGCAACAAGGAACTGCTCATGGAAGGGCTGGTGAGC
The DNA here is from genome assembly GCA_965215605.1 of uncultured Binatia bacterium (SeqCode). GTDB lineage: Bacteria > Desulfobacterota > Binatia > UBA9968 > JAJDTQ01 > JAJDTQ01. Next base: position 2,250,544 of record OZ244070.1, read on the forward strand.
CGGCCCCGGCGGGAGCTGGACGACGAGGTGCTGGCCCGGGCGGACGTGATCGTGGCGACCCTGGTGCAGCAGGGTATCCAGGACGAGCAGGGCGACCTGCTGGAACCCGTCCGGAACGGGGTCATCGCGTGGGACGACGTCAAGGACCTGAGCGCGCTGGTGACCGGGAAGGTCCAGGGACGCCGGCGCGACCGCGACATCACCCTCTTCAAGCAGAACAGCGATCAGGGCGTGGGATACATGGCCCTGGCGCGGCTGGCCCACGACAAGGCCCGGGCGGCCGGCATCGGCATGGAGTTCTGACGCGGCGGATCTGCACTCTACGCTGCCCCGCGGCATTTTCTATCGTCGTCCGGCATGTTATCTCTTGTATCATGCGTTCACGCGCACCGTACACGGCTTGCCGCTCACCAAGGGAAGCGAGGCGCTCGATGCAGAGATTCCTGGTATCACTCGCCGTCTTGATCCTGTTCACCACGCTGTCCATCGTGCCGTCCGGCGCGGTGGATCGGGAGAAGCTGGAACAAAGAGTCACCAAGGCCCAGTTCGCGTTCCGGGACTTCCAGAAGGATTCCCGGATGACGTGGTTCCGCGAGAACGTGCGTTACGCCAAGGGGCTGCTGATCATGCCGACCTGGGTGCGGGGCGGGTTCTTCCTGGGCGGATACGGCGGCAACGGGGTGCTGCTGGCGCAGGATCGGGACGGAAGCTGGAGCCATCCGGCGTTCTATGATGTCCTGGCCGGCTCCTTCGGCCTCCAATTCGGCATCGCCGGCGGGCAGGTCATCCTCATGATCATGACCGATACGGGTTTGAGAAGGTTCCTGGACGACAAGTTCCAGCTCGGCGCCGACGCCAGCATCGGCGTGGGCCCGGAGGGCATCGGCGCCAGGGCCGAGCTCTTCGACATCTTCTCGTTCGCCCGTGTCAAGGGGGTGTACGGCGGCCTCACCCTGGAAGGCGGGGGCGTGATCGTCAACGAGGGCGACAATCGGGCCTACTACGGCGACAGCAAGGTCACGCCGACGGATATCCTGATCCGGAGAAAGGTCAAGAACCCGCAGGCCGACGGTCTCATCCGGACCCTCACCGAGGCGACCCGGTAGCACCGCGCGCCGTGCCGGCGGGAGAGAACGGTTAGCCCGCGGGCGAGAACTTGTAGAGCGTCACCTCCTCGGTGACGTCCTCGAACACCACCTCCACCGGCTGGTCGCACTCGAGCTTGTCCGGCGACTCGTTCACCACGTTGCTCACCATCCGCGGCCCTTCATCCAGTTGAATGACCGCGAACACGTAGGGAATCTCGCCCTCGAAGCCCGGGTGGTACACGCGTTGGTAGATGCCGAACGAGTGGATCCGGCCGCGGCCCGAGGCTTTCTTCCAGTCCCATTCCGTGCTCCAGCAATGCGGGCAGGTGGAACCCGGCGGGAACCAGTACCCCGAGCATTGGCGGCATTGCGGCAACAGCAGCTCGTGGCGCTTGCAGCCCTCCCAGAAGGGCTCGGACTCGACCGTGGGATAGGGTAACGGCTTGGCGTACTCGCTCATGACGCCTCCCTTGCGAGGATCATGGCGGACTGGCAGGCCGTGTTGCCGCCGTGGCCGCTCACCAGCGCTATCTCGGCGTCCTTCACTTGACGGTCCGGGGTGTGCTCGTGCCGGATTTGCCGGACGCCCTCGACAATCTGCAGCATGCCTTCGGTGTGCCCTTCAGAAAGCTGCCCGCCCGACGTGTTGGTGGGCATGGCGCCGTCGAGCAACAAGGCGCCCGAGCCCGCGAAGGGTCCGCCTTCGCCCTTCTTGCAGAAGCCGTAGTCCTCGAGCTGGAGCAGCACCATCTGCGTGAAGCAGTCATAGAGCTGCGCGGTGTCCACCTCGCCGGGGCCGATGCCGGCCATGCGGTAGGCCGCTTCGCCCGCCTCCTTGGCCCCGGTGGTGAGCATGTTGCTGTCCTCGAACCAGCCGCTGAGCCGGTTGCCGAAACCGAACCCCATGACGTAGGCCGGGGGCTGCCGCAGGTCCCGGGCGCGTTCCGCCGAGGTCACCACCACCGCCGCGGCGCCGTCGATGTAGATGCTGCAGTCGTAGAGGCACAGCGGATCCACGATCATCCGGGCGCTCAGGTACTCCTCGATGGTCAAGGGTTTCTGGAAGAAGGCGTTGGGGTTCCGGCTCGCGTGGTCGCGGAACGCCACCGCGATGTGCCCCAGCTGCTCCTTGGTGGTGCCGTAGAGCTTCATGTGGCGCCGGGCGGACACCGCGTAATTGGACGGGGCGCCGAACCAGCCAAACTCCGGCCCGAACTCCCCCTGGTTCTGAATGCCGATGCTGACCCGCTTGCGCGCGGTTTCGGTGCGGTGCGTGCGCGACCACGTATCCCGCCCGAACCCCACCACCACCGTGTTGCACAGCCCTGCGTCGATGGCCATGCAGGCCATGGCCACGCCCAGCACCTGGCTCGCGCCGCCGTTGTCGGTGGAGGTGCTGTAGGTCACGTTCAGGCCCAGCGCCGCCCCCACCCGCTGGTGGTGGCAGTAGACGTCGTCCGGCCCCCTGGTGACCAACCCGTCCACGTCCGCCTTTGCGAGCCCCGCGTCCGCAATGGCGTTCCGCGCCGCCAGCGCGAACATCCCGATGGGGCCCATCTCCGGCACCTTGCCGAGCTTGCTGTGCCCCACCCCCACGATGGCATACTTGCCGCGAAGATTGTTCATGGAACTCCTCCTGATGGTTCTCCCCACAGGTCCATCGAACCGAAAGCCACGATACACGAAACGGGCGGTGCGGGCGAGGGTCGTCACCCGAGTCGCGCCGCAAAGCGCATGGCCGTACCACAGTGTCAAATGCTATGAATGGGCACACTGAATGGAATGCGACTCCATCCGGACTTCTCAAGGGTGTCTGATGAAACTCGAAGAACTTCAACCCAACACGGCCGTGCGGGGCATCGTCACGGACAGCATCGTCACCGTGGTCAGTATCCAGTGGTTCGGTTCGCAGGCGCTGGAACTCACTTACAAGACGCTCACGGGCAAGCTCGCCAACGAGTTGCTCTACCGTGACGACGAGTCCCGGCTTGAGGTGGTGCGGGTCGGTCGGCCCTGGAGCCTTGACGGCGACGGCGCGCTGTTCCGCCTCGTGTCCGAGGCGCAACGCATTCGCTTGGCGCACTTGTTCGACCCGTTGCTGGCGGTCCACACCTCGGTCGTGGATCCGCTGCCGCACCAGATCACGGCGGTTTACGAATCGATGCTGTCGCGCCAGCCGCTGCGTTTCCTGCTCGCCGACGACCCGGGCGCTGGCAAGACCATCATGGCGGGCCTGCTCATCAAGGAGTTGATGGCCCGCGGCGATCTGGAGCGTTGTCTTGTGGTGTGCCCGGGCAGCCTCGCCGAACAATGGCAGGACGAGCTCTACCGCAGATTTCATCTTCCCTTCGAGATCCTCACCAACGACAAGCTCGAAGCGGCGCGCACGGGCAACTGGTTCCTGGAGACTCCCCTGGTGATCGCTCGCTTGGACAAACTCGCACGCGACGAGGACGTGCAGGCCAAGCTGGGCGCGCCCGATTGCAGCTGGGACCTCGTGGTGTGCGACGAGGCGCACAAGCTGTCGGCCACCTTCTTCGGCGGCGAGATCAAATACACGAAGCGCTACCGTTTGGGTCAGCTTCTGTCGGGTCTCACACGGCACTTCCTGCTGATGACGGCGACGCCGCACAACGGCAAGGAGGAAGACTTCCAACTCTTCATGGCCTTGCTCGACGGCGACCGTTTCGAGGGCCGCTTCCGGGACGGCGTCCATGTGACGGATGTATCCGACCTGATGCGCCGCATGGTCAAGGAGCGTCTGCTCACGTTCGACGGCAAACCGCTCTTTCCACAGCGCATCGCCTACACGGTTCCTTACAAACTGTCGGACGCAGAGGCGCGCCTCTACACGGACGTCACCGACTACGTGCGCCAGGAGTTCAATCGCGCGGAAGCGCTGGCCAACGCCAAGCGGGCGGGCACGGTCGGCTTCGCCCTGACGATTCTCCAACGGCGGCTCGCCTCCTCGCCGGAAGCCATCTATCAGTCGCTCCGCCGCCGGCGCGAACGTCTGGAAAGCCGCCTGCGCGAGTTGGAGGCGCTTCAACGGGGCAGGCAAGATACGTTTGCCCCAGCGTTGGACGGCCCACAACTCGATGCGGATGACGTCGAGGACCTCGACGATGCGCCCGAGCAGGAAGTCGCCGAAGCAGAGGCCCGCATCCTGGATCAGGCGACGGCCGCCCGATCCATTTCGGAGCTCAAGGCGGAGATCGACACGCTGAGAGCGTTGGAGTCGCAAGCGTTGAGTGTGCGTCAAGGCGGCGGCGATGCGAAGTGGCGGGAACTGGCAAGCCTCCTCGGCGAAATTTTCACCTCCGCCGGGCTGGCCGATCGAGTCCAGGACGATGCGACCCCTTACGGCGCGGGTCCAATTCCGCCGCATTCGCCGTCTCCTCGGCAGAAGCTCGTCCTCTTCACGGAACATCGTGACACGCTGCGCTATCTTCAACTCCGAATCACTACGCTGCTGGGACGGGAGACCTCGGTGGTGATGATTCACGGCGGCATGGGCCGGGAGGATCGCCTCAAGGCCCAAGAAGCGTTCCGGCACGATCCCGAGGTGCAGGTGCTGCTGGCGACGGATGCCGCGGGAGAAGGCATCAACCTGCAGCGCGCCCACCTGATGGTGAACTACGATCTGCCCTGGAACCCCAACCGCCTGGAGCAGCGATTCGGCCGCATCCACCGGATCGGCCAGACGGAAGTGTGCCATCTGTGGAACCTGGTAGCGGACGAGACACGGGAAGGGGACGTCTACCGCAGGCTGCTGGACAAGCTGGAACAAGCGCGGGAGGCTCTGGGAGGTCAGGTCTTCGACGTGCTCGGCAAGCTGGAGTTCGAGGGACGGCCCCTGCGTGAACTCCTGCTCGAGGCCATCCGGTACGGCGAGCAACCGGACGTCCGTGCACGCCTGGACACGGCGGTGGACGAGGCGCTGGATCGTCGCATGCTTCAGGACCTTCTCGAAGAGCGGCAGTTGGTCCAAGACGGCATGGACGTGGGCCGGCTGCACCGGATTCGTGAAGACATGGAGCGGGCCGAGGCGCGGCGCCTTCAACCGCACTACATCGAGTCGTTCTTTCGCGAAGCGTTCCAGCGCCTCGGCGGCACCGCCCGGCAGCGCGAGCCCCGCCGTTATCAGGTGACCCACGTTCCGGCGTTGGTGCGCAACCGCGACCGGCTGATTGGCATGCGCGAGCCGGTGCTGCCACGCTATGAGCGCGTCGTCTTCGAGAAGTACTTGGTGGCGCCACCGGGCAAACCCATGGCGGCCTTCGTCTGCCCCGGCCATCCGCTGCTCGATGCGGTCATCGACCTCACGCTGGAGCGTCACCGCGATCTCCTGAAGCGTGGCACGGTGTTGGTGGACGACACCGACGGCGGGACCACTCCCCGCATGCTCTTTTTCGTCGAACACGCCGTACAGGACGCGAGTCCCACCCGCAGCGGCGAGCGGCGAGTCGTGTCCAAGCGGGTGCTCCACGTGGAGCTGGATGCGGAGGGAGCAGTCCGCCACGTGCACTATGCGCCGTACCTGGACTACCGGCCGCTGGCGGATGATGAACCGGGAGTCGAAGCCATCCTCGACCGCGAAGAGTGCGCACGGGTTCGCGGGGACATGGAGCAGACAGCGTTGGCCTACGCGGTGGAGAACGTCGTTCCAGAGCATCTGAAGGAAATCCGCGACGCCAAGCTGGGCCTGGTGGCCAAGACCGAGGCCGCGGTCAAGGACCGTCTCACCAAGGAGATCACCTACTGGGACCACCGGGCCGAACAACTCAAGCTACAGGAGCAAGCCGGCAAGACCGGCGCGCGGCTCAACTCCGGGGAGGCTCGGAAGCGGGCGGACACACTCCAGGCGCGGTTGCAAAAACGGTTGGCCGAATTGAAGTTGGAAGCCCACCTCTCGCCGTTGCCGCCGGTGGTCCTTGGAGGGCTCCTGGTGTTGCCCAAGGGCTTGATCGATGCCATGTCCAGGGCTCCCGACCCGGCCCCGCGACCCGTGGGTCAAGCGCCCACGGACACTCAGGCATCCGCCGCCCGTGCCCGCGCCATCGTCATGGACGTCGAGCACCGGCTTGGCTTCGAGCCCACCGACCGTGAGTTCGAACGACTCGGCTACGATATCGAGAGCCGCGCGCCCGAAACCGGCAGGCTCCGGTTCATCGAGGTCAAGGGCCGCGTGAGCGGCGCTGCCTCCATCACGGTTACGCGCAACGAGATTCTCTACTCCCTGAACAAGCCCGATGACTTCATCCTCGCCATCGTCGAGTTCCTGGACGACGATCACCACCGCGTCCGCTACCTCCGCCGGCCTTTCCACCAGGAACCCGACTTCGAAGTGACCAGCGTCAATTACGACTTGGCGGAACTGCTGGCGCGCGCCGAGCGGCCGAGGTGAAAGTGAACGGTTTCTGTTGCGTTTTCAAATAGTTGCGTCTGGGCGACTCCTAATCTTCCGGGCTCTGACTACTAATCAGCGGGTCGCTGACTTCCGATTCGCCGCCTCTTGATTTTCAATCTTCCGCTCTTTGATTCGCACTCGTCATGGCTTATTCTTCCGGTCATACGACCCGTACAACTGGTATCAGCTACGGAACTCTGCCCAAGGTGATACATGAAACGTGGAGGCGTCGAGGCCGATGAGTGAACTTTCTGTTCTTCGGGGTTGTCGAGAAGACCCTCGTCGTATCCGCGCTGGAGATGAAGAAGGGCAGCGCTGAGGCGAAGGAACTTGCGGCACAACTTCAGGGCGGTGCGAATTTCGCGGAAAAGCTCGTTCGTCGTGACCCCGGTCCTTCCAAGGTGTATTTCGTGCCCGTTGCCGTGTATGGCGGCAAACTAAACCGCGCCGAACGGGAGAGGTTGAAGCAACGTGAATGCAGGGTGGCGTTCCGCGGAGTTCATCACGAGATTCGTCTTGCCCGTTGCGGGAGTCCATTGAACACGCTTCTGTGAAGTGCACGACGTTGTCGAGACGTATGGTACCCCTCATGCCTGCATCGGGCACTTTGGCGTAGCGTGTGTAAACCGCCATCCCGGGTCCGATGGCCGCTTGGGCGAGGTCCACCGGAGCGATGTTGCCGGCCTGGAGGTGGGCCAAGGCGGCGGGGAGTTCGGCCTTGAGCGCGGCGACGAACTCGCGCCGGGTGGCCAAGGGCGCGTCGTCCGGGCGCCGGCGACAGACCAGGACGATGCTGGAGGCGAGGGCGTTGGTGCCCATGCCGATCATGCGGTTGGTGAGTTCGGTGCGCATGGGCCATGTGCCCGTAACGGCGAAACCCGCACGAATCACGGCGTCAAGAAACGTCTCCCATCCAGTGCTGGCAGTCCCCGCTTCGCCCTTGGTCTCCGACTGCTTGAAGGCATAGTAGATCGTGCTTGGGAAACTGGGATGTGTATCCTGAGCCAATCGCGTCACGGCGCGCGTCATTCCCTCCATGAAAAAGGTCTCTGCCTTCACTTTACTCCCGTGGCGGTATGGAGTGGCCACCAATTCCTCGGCCTTCGGCACAGCCACCGTGGCGAAGAGGCCTGGGAACGTTGATCGCAACGAACGCCGTAGCCATACGTAGAAAAAATCCGAGAGGTCAGCGTAACCGATGTTGTCGTAGTAGGGTGGATCCGTGGAAACGATTCGGGCAATAGACTGTTCTTGTACCGCAGCATCCACCAAGGTGGCCGTGCCGACGGAGTTAGGTACAAACGTCAATAAGGGGTCCATGACGCAAGCGGTCGCGGCGTCAACACTTCCCGTTGCCTTCGCCAAGAAGTTGGGTTCAGCATAATCCCAGACCATAGGGAGAGCTTGTCGCCCGAAGCAGTGTTGAGCTTTTTGTCCGACACCGTTCCACCGGACTAAGTTGTTGCCCGTCATTGCCAGCCGATCCACCGCGAAAGCCAGATACACTCCCACTGCCTCGGAATACGCCCGCGCCCCCGAGCCGCCGTCCCGCAGGGGGCGGTCGTCGTCAGCCATGGATTGGGCCGCCTCCGCGTAATCGTTTCTGACCTGCTCGATGGCACCGCCCACCAAGTCGGAGAAGGTCGTCAAGGCAACCAGTTGGCGAGCCGTGAAGAGATCGCGCCACATGGTCATGCCATATTCTTGTACGCGGAATCCGAGCGCGCGTTCCGGTAAATTCGTTCCGGGGGTCCACTGCGGTTCCGCCCCATTCGCGACGGCTTCATGTTCAGGTGTTGGCGCCAAGTAAACCCGACCCCGGTCGCCTTCCGCTACAATCGCCATCAGCCTCCCGCCCATGCGCCCGGATTTGGCCTCTGACCGCAGGTACTCGAACGGCAAGGGTGCGTCAGACATGAGGCACAGGAACGGCTTCCCGCTTCCCCCCGATTTCGTCCCCGTCTTCACCTTCTCCTCATCCTTCGGCCTCCCCACCCTTACCTCGAACCGATACCGCCGTCCCTCAATCACCGGCTCGACATACGCCTCCTTCCCCTTCTTCGTCGACAACATGAACGTCGACGCCAACGGCACCTCCACCTCCGCATACGCAGGATTCGGACTCCTCACCGTCCGCGCCCACAGCCACGCGATCACCGTCAACTCCCGCCCCTCGTACCGCTTCAGGTCCGGCCGCTCCCGAACCATCTCCCCGGTCACCTCCACCTTCGGGTACAAATGCCCGATCCGTTTCTCCGCCTCGTCCCGCATCCACTGCCCGTAGTACCGCACGTCTTCCGCCAGCCCCTGCGCTCCCTTCCACTCCCGCTCCACCAGAGTTCTTTTCCCTGTCCCTCCTCCACTCCGAACCCCCGGGTTCACAGGCCCCCGCCCCGCAAACCGCGGCGGTATCTCGATCATCGCCTTGTTGATCAACACCGCCACCGGATTCAGATCGCTCGCGTGCGCCTCCAACCCCAATCGCTGCGCCTCCAATGGCAACGCTCCCCCGCCCGCAAATGGATCGTGAAACCCAGGCAGCTTCTCCCGGTCGTACAACTCCTTCGCCCTTGGTTCATCCACGTTCCGCGCACACGCCCGCCGCCAACTCCGCCGTATCTCAGTCCGCGCCCGCTCCAGCACTACCTCGTTCGTCGTGTTCTCCCACTTCACCAACTCCTCGATCAGCCCGAACAACCGCTCACGCTCCTGCTCCGCCGCCACCCCCTCCAGCGTCGGCTCCGGTCCCATACCCAACTCCGTGCCCGCCACCGCCCGCTGCCCCTCCCGCTCCACCAGCCGCTCCTTCAATCGCCCCTCCGCCGCCTGCCTCCGGTCCGCGTCCGACAGCAACTCCTCCACGTACTCCGATGGATCGTCCACCATCTGCGCAAATATTACCGACCGCGCCGCCGCCAACGGTCGCCGCGCCCACCACAAATGCAGCGTGCTCGGATGCCCGTGCCGAATCGACTTCTCCCGCGCTGACGCCACGTTGATCGCCTCCAACGGCAACGCCACCTCGATCAACTTCTTCGTCTCTTCCATCCCTCCTCCATTACCATGAACTCGGAACAGCCCGATACATCAGCAAACGCACACAATGTCGGCGGCACTTGCCGTGTGGCGGCATCGAAGAACTCCTGAAGCCGCTCGCCGGTGGCCCCGTTTGTCAAAGGAGACATCTCTTGACCACTCCTCACCTACGACAGTTCCAACTGAAGGAATACGGGTCGTCTTCCTACAGAAGCGCCACCGATACCGCTCCCCTGTTCGAGGTCGTTGCCGAAGAGGTCTTTCGCCGCTACGGTCAGCGCTGGAAACCAACCACCGCCACCGTCAATCGTTCGTACCTGCGCAATCAAATCTTGCCATGGTTCCGGGGCCGGTCCATCGCCTCCATCACGCGCCGTGACGTGCAAGGCTGGCTGGCTTCCCGGTCCGCCACGCCGGCCGCGGCGAACCGGTCGCTTCCCATCCTTTCGGTGATCATGGGCCAAGCGGAAACGTACGGCTATCGCCCGGTCGAGACCAACCCCTGCGCGGGCGTCCGGCGCTATCGACAAAGGGGCCGGGAGCGATTTCTCACCGTGGAGGAACTCCGCCGGCTTGGAGAGACCCTCGCCCAACGGGAATCTTTCGCGACCCTTCCCGCGGCCATCGTCCGGTTGCTGTTGCTTACCGGTTGTCGCCAGAGCGAAATCCGGGCGCTCCGTTGGACCGAATACCGCGAAGGACACCTGTTCCTGGGCGACAGCAAGACCGGGCCGCGGACAGTGTGGTTGTCGGCCGCGGCTCGCGCGGTCCTCGACGACCTGCACCGTACGAGTGCTTGGATATTCCCGGCCGCGAGCGGCAATGGTCCGCTGTCCACGGAAACACTGTACGGCTGGTGGCGTCCCGTGCGCGCGGCCGCCGGGCTGCACGACGTCCGGCTGCACGACCTGCGTCACAATTACGCCAGCTTCGCCCTGCGCCAAGGTGAAACCGTGTTGACCATCGGGCGCCTTCTTGGGCATCGCGACCCTGCCACCACCTTGAAGTACATCCACTTCGCCGACACGCTGGCGCAGGATGCGGTCGCAAAGGTGGGCGGGGTTCTGGCGGGTTGACAACAGATGAGTCATCCAGGCGTTGTCGTTTCTGCGTCGTCGAGTGTCGTTCCCCGTCTTGTCGATTTTGTCTCAGGTCCATGGGCTACGGCATGTTACGATCGCTGCAAGCCATCGACCCGGCAACGGATGGTTTCCGCCCTGCGCAGGCAGTTGCTCCCGGCCTTCGGCCAGCAGCCCCTCGACGAGATCCTTCCGAACGCAGTGCAGCAATGGTTCGACGAGCACAGCGCCACCGCTCCCGGCGGCGCCAACCGCACGCTGGACGTACTGCGGCAGATCATGAATCACGCCATTGCATGCGGTCATCTGGAGACCAATCCGACCCGCGGCGTGACCCGCAATCCACGCCCCATGTTGAACCGTTTTCTATCCCGGAAGGAAGTTCAGCGACTCCATGCTGTTCTCGATGAGCGCGCGGGCGCTTCCGCTCATCAACGACAGCAGGCAGACCTGATCCGATTGCTTCTGCTCACGGGTTGCCGGATCGGCGAACTCGTGCGCCTGCGCTGGGAGGACCTGGACGGGGATCGGCTCCGCCTGCCGGACAGCAAGACGGGACCGCGAATCGTCTTCCTGAACGGGCAGGCCCACGCCATCCTTGCACGGCAGCCTCACAAGGGTCCGTTCATCTTTCCGTCTCGCACATCGGCATCGCGGCCCCATCCCGTCGACCTGCCCCTCTGGCGTTCCGCCCGCCGCCAGGCGGGGATCACCGATGTTCGGCTTCACGATCTCCGCCACACCTTCGCAAGCCACGCCGTGCTGCAAGGCGTGCCATTGCCGGTCGTCTCGCGCCTCCTCGGCCACACGCAGACGCGGATGACGCTGCGCTACGCGCACCTGAGCGACAGGGACGTTGCCGCTGCCGCCGAACGCATCGGACGGGGACTCGAGAGAATCGTGAGCGGTCGTAGGACGACCCGATCCGATCCCGGACAAACCGGCAACACGGAGGGTGCGGCACAGCCGCCGCGGGGAACGGATCGAAACGGATTAAGTATCGGGTAATTGTCGGTTCATGGTAATGGAGGAGGGATGGAAGAGACGAAGAAGTTGATCGAGGTGGCGTTGCCGTTGGAGGCGATCAACGTGGCGTCAGCGCGGGAGAAGTCGATTCGGCACGGGCATCCGAGCACGCTGCATTTGTGGTGGGCGCGGCGACCGTTGGCGGCGGCGCGGTCGGTAATATTTGCGCAGATGGTGGACGATCCATCGGAGTACGTGGAGGAGTTGCTGTCGGACGCGGACCGGAGGCAGGCGGCGGAGGGGCGATTGAAGGAGCGGCTGGTGGAGCGGGAGGGGCAGCGGGCGGTGGCGGGCACGGAGTTGGGTATGGGACCGGAGCCGACGCTGGAGGGGGTGGCGGCGGAGCAGGAGCGTGAGCGGTTGTTCGGGCTGATCGAGGAGTTGGTGAAGTGGGAGAACACGACGAACGAGGTAGTGCTGGAGCGGGCGCGGACTGAGATACGGCGGAGTTGGCGGCGGGCGTGTGCGCGGAACGTGGATGAACCAAGGGCGAAGGAGTTGTACGACCGGGAGAAGCTGCCTGGGTTTCACGATCCATTTGCGGGCGGGGGAGCGTTGCCATTGGAGGCGCAGCGATTGGGGTTGGAGGCGCACGCGAGCGATCTGAATCCGGTGGCGGTGTTGATCAACAAGGCGATGATCGAGATACCGCCGCGGTTTGCGGGGCGGGGGCCTGTGAACCCGGGGGTTCGGAGTGGAGGAGGGACAGGGAAAAGAACTCTGGTGGAGCGGGAGTGGAAGGGAGCGCAGGGGCTGGCGGAAGACGTGCGGTACTACGGGCAGTGGATGCGGGACGAGGCGGAGAAACGGATCGGGCATTTGTACCCGAAGGTGGAGGTGACCGGGGAGATGGTTCGGGAGCGGCCGGACCTGAAGCGGTACGAGGGGCGGGAGTTGACGGTGATCGCGTGGCTGTGGGCGCGGACGGTGAGGAGTCCGAATCCTGCGTATGCGGAGGTGGAGGTGCCGTTGGCGTCGACGTTCATGTTGTCGACGAAGAAGGGGAAGGAGGCGTATGTCGAGCCGGTGATTGAGGGACGGCGGTATCGGTTCGAGGTAAGGGTGGGGAGGCCGAAGGATGAGGAGAAGGTGAAGACGGGGACGAAGATGGCGCGCGGGGCCAACTTCAAATGTTTGATGTCGGGAACGGCGCTCACTGCTGGTTATATTCGATCAGAGGCCCAGGCCGGACGTATGGGTTCCCGGTTGATGGCAATCGTAGCTGAGGGAAATCGCGGGCGAGTCTATCTCGCACCCGTGGCCAATCACGAGGCGATTCCGCGGACGGCAAAGCCAGCGTGGAAACCCGATCTTAAGGTGCCAACGCCATGCCACGATGTTGACCGTCTTCCGATGTACGGGATGCCGACGTGGGGTGATGCGTTCACTCCCCGCCAGCTCGTTGCGTTGACCACCTTCTCGGACTTGGTGGGCGAAGCCATCGAGCGGGTCAGAAACGATTACGCGGAGGCGGCCCAATCCATGGCTGACGACGACCGCCCCCTGCGGGACGGCGGCTCGGGGGCGCGGGCGTATTCCGAGGCAGTGGGAGTGTATCTGGCATTTGCTATCGACAAATTGGCCGATCGGAACTCAACCGTGTGCGCTTGGGCGACTCTTCGGGAACACGCCCGCAATACATTCGGGCGCCAAGCCCTCCCCATGGTGTGGGACTTCGCTGAAAGCAATCCGTTGTCCAAAGCGAGCGGCAATTTCGACGGGGGCATTACATCAATTGTCGCTGCTTTGAGTTCGGTTGTGCCATTGGCATGGGGTAGCGCTACACAGAGCGACGCCCAGTCAGTCAATGACCGGGGCATACGGGTCTTTTCTACCGATCCGCCATACTACGACAATGTCGGATATGCTGATCTCTCGGACTTCTTCTACGTTTGGCTGCGTAGAGCAGTTAGATCGATCTTCCCTGACATCTTTTCTACCGTGACCGTTCCGAAGTGCGAAGAACTGGTAGCAACCCCATACCGGCATGGCAATAGGGCCAAGGCAGAGGCATTTTTTCTGTCTGGGATGACAGAAGCCATGAGGGGCTTGGCAGTGCGCTCACACCCTGCCTTCCCAGTGACAATATATTATGCATTCAAACAGTCTGAGACTAAGGGTGACACAGGTATTTCAAGCACTGGTTGGGAGACGTTCCTGGACGCTGTAATTCGCGCTGGTTTCTCCGTTACGGGCACGTGGCCGATGCACACCGAGCTAAGTAGGCGAATGGTGGGGAAGGGCACCAACGCCCTGGCATCCAGCATCGTCCTGGTCTGCCGCCCGCGCCCGGACGACGCCCTCCTCGCCACCCGGCGCGAGTTCGTCGCCGCGCTCAAGGCCGAGCTTCCGCTCGCCCTCGCCCACCTCCAGGCTGGCAACATCGCTCCGGTAGACCTCGCCCAAGCAGCCATCGGACCCGGGATGGCGGTTTACACACGCTACGCCAAGGTGTTGGACGCCCAGGGCAGGCCGGTTCCCGTCCGGGATGCGCTGGCGCTCATCAACCAGACGCTCGACGAAACCCTTGCCGAGCAGGAAGGCGAGTTTGACGCGGACACCCGCTGGGCGTTGGCATGGTTCGAGCAGCACGGGTTTGGCGAGGGTGAGTACGGCGTGGCGGAAACGCTCTCCAAGGCCAAGAATACGAGCATCGCGGGCGTCGTCGATGGAGGCATTCTGGACTCCCGCGCCGGGAAGGTTCGGCTTCTGCGGCCCGCGGAGTTGGCCGATGACTGGGATCCCACCGCGGATTCGCGGCTTACGGTTTGGGAGGCTGTTCACCATCTCGTTCGTGTTCTCGATGCAGGCGGCGAAACGGAGGCCGCGCGTCTTCTGAGGCGGTTGGGAGGGGTAGGGGAAACCGCGCGTGAGTTGGCCTACCGGCTTTACAGCATCGCGGAACGAAAGAGCCGGCCGGCGGAAGCCTTGTCGTACAATGGGCTGGTCCAAAGTTGGCCGGAAATCGTCCGCTTGGCTGGCTCCCCGGAGCAGGCCGAGTTGCTCTGACAACAGAGGCGATCATGAGCAAGGCCGAGGAATTGTTGAAGCGTATCCGCTTGGGTGAGGATTCGACCCTGGAACTCAAGCGCGTGTCCTTGTCCGGCTCCAGAGTGACGGACCCGGGTCGCGACGAGTTCGCGGACGAGTTGGGCGCCATGGCCAATGGATGGGGAGGCACGGTGGTGCTCGGGGTCACGGACGGACGGCGTGAGATTGTGGGGATCCCGTTGGCACAACTGGATGCGGTCGAGACCTGGGTTAGGGAAGTCTGTAACGACTCCATCGTGCCTCCGCTCGACGCGTTGATTCAGAAGCTGGAGTTGCCGACGCTCGGTGGCGATTTCGTGCCGGTGATCCGTATTGAGGTGGAGCGCAGTCTGTTCGTTCACAAGAGTCCCGGCGGTTATTTCCGCCGGATTGGCAGCTCGAAACGCGAGCTGTCGCCAGAGAGGCTGGCGCGTCTCTTCCAGGAGCGCAGCCAGACCCGCATGATTCGCTTCGACGAATCACTGATGCCCGGAACCAGGCCGGAACATCTGGACTACGCCCTGACACGGCGGTTTCTGCGCGAAGACGTTCCGGAAGAGGGTGTGACCGAAGATGCCGCGCACAAGCTGCGTCTCGTCGGTGATGACGAGGCGGGAGTGGCGAGGCTTACGCTTACCGGCGTACTCCTGTGCACGCGCGAGCCACAGCAATGGCTTCCGCACGCCTATGTACAGGCAGTCAGCTACGCCGGTGAACGGACGGATGCGGATTACCAGACCGATGGGGCATGGGAATAGGGGTCCGGGCGCAGAAGGGGCGACTTTGTGGGACGCTACGCGCACCGTTGCGGACTCTGATAGCAGCAGCATGGACGCAGTACCCTGTCCTGTTCTCACCATCGGCCATTCCACTCACCTTGTGGAAGCATTCGCCGGCCTCCTGACGCGTTACCAAGTGGCGAAGGTGATGGATGTTCGCTCGACGCCGTACAGCCGCTTCAATCCACAGTTCAATCGTGAGTCGCTGGCGCGCAGTCTCGCGGAACGCGAGATCGGCTACGTGTTCCTCGGAGTGGAGTTGGGTGGGCGCTCGGACGATCCGTCCTGCTACGAGAACGGGCGCATCCGCTACGACTGGGTCGCGGCGACCGGGTCGTTCCAGCGAGGACTGGCCCGGGTCTTGCAGGACGCCGTGGGAAATCGCGTGGCGCTGATGTGCGCCGAGAAAGAGCCGCTGAACTGTCACCGTACCGTGCTGGTGACCCAGGCGCTCGCGGCTCACGGGATCGTAGTCGGCCATATCCTCGCGGACGGCGAACTTGAGACCCACGCCAAAGCCATGGAGAGGCTGCTGGCCATTCACGGCGGTGCTCAACAAGCAGACTTGTTCGTCTCGCCTAGTGCTCGAATCGAATGGGCCGTCGCCAGGCAGGCAGAACGTATCGGGTACAGAAGGCGAGAGAACAGGGAGACTCGCGGAAGCGGCAGGTTGTGAGCCACTACGGCGGTAGCCAAAGATAAAATGTTAACCCCAGGGGTTAACTGATTTGACAACTCGTGCATGGAAATATATATCAAGCCTACAAGGCTCAGGAAGCAACTGACGAACGCCAAGGCGATGAGGGTAGCTCATGGCCCCAAGCGAGCAAAGCTCCTTCAGCAGAGGCTTTCGGAAATCGAGGCATCACCGAATCTCGACGTCCTCAGTCGGCTTCCTGGACCGCGGTTTCATCCACTTAGGGGAAACCGCCGGGGCCAACTGTCGGTCGACCTCGACCACCCCTATCGGTTGCTCTTTGTTCCGGGCCACGATCCTGTCCCCGAGCTTCCTGCAGGCGGAACTGATCTCCGGTTGGTTACCAAGATCATCGTCATCGAAATCGCCAATACCCATGAGTAAGCAAGAATTCAATCCTGATTACGCCGTCCCGCCGGGGGAGACCCTGCTCGAAACCATCCATGTGTTGGATCTGACGCAGAAGGAACTGGCTCTGCGCATGGGCCGTCCGGTCAAGACCATTAACGAGATCATCAAGGGCGTGGCGGCCATTACGCCCGAGACATCTCTGCAATTGGAGAAAGTAACGGGGGTGCCGGCTTCTTTCTGGAATAATGCAGAGGCCAACTACCGCGAGCGTTTGGCGAGGTCGCAGGAACGGCTCCGCATCGAGACGCAGATCGAGTGGCTGAAGCGTTTCTCGTACAGCAAGATGGTCGAATTGCAACTTGTTCCGGCATCCGTCGACAAGACGGAACGGGTCGAGAACCTGCTCCGGTTCTTTGGCGTGGTCTCGGAAACACAATGGCGCAGTACATATGCCGGTCTGACAGGAGCCGCGCGAGAGGCCACCAGACTGAAGAGCGAGATGGGTGACCTGAGCGCTTGGCTGAGGGCTGGCGAATTGGACGCGCGGGAAAGCGTTTGCGAGAGCTACGATCTGTTGCGGTTCAAGGATGCGCTTTCGGAAATCCGGATCTTGACTCAACGGAGCCCGCCGGATGTATGGGCTGAAGTCTGTCGCCTCTGCGCGGAAGCCGGTGTTGTGGTTGTACTGGTGCCCGAGCTGCCCAAGACCCACGTCTACGGGTTCACCCGTTGGTTGACCAAGGACAAGGCGTTGATGCAGCTCAGTCTTCGCTACAAGACCGACGATGTCCTGTGGTTTACTTTCTTTCACGAAGCGGCTCACCTCCTCCTTCACGGAAAGAAGGAGGTTTTCCTGGAGTCTCGTGGGTCGAGTGACTCAAAGGAAAAGGCGGCCGACCGTTGGGCTGCGAACTTCCTCATCTCCGAGAGGGCCTGGGACGGCTTTGTCGAAACGCTGTCACAGCGGGTCTCGGAGAAGGTGGTTCGCGACTTCGCCAATGCCCAACGAATAGCTCCGGGCATCGTCGTAGGTCGGCTCCAGAAGGAAGGGCGACTCAGGCATTCGTTCCTGAACAAGCTGAAGCACAGACTTGAAATCGATTGGCCGTATGGCGGCTGATCAACCTTCCATCAAACCCAGGCCGATCGGGTTGCGCACTACACGGATCAATCGCGAGCACACCCGATCCTGACGAAACATGGACCGAGGCGACGGATGGCAATCACGAACCACGAACGGGTCGGCAAGGCGATGGATCTCCTTCGGGACGGCTTGGCGCCTTTTGTCGAGCGAGAGTTGGTGGGCAAGGACGTTACTGATGGATACGCCACGCCTGCCAAGCCCGTGTCCGACCAGGACGCCGCGGGACTGCTCAAGCTGATCTGGGACAACTGGCAGTTGGTGTTCCGGAACATACTGGGGAACGCGGAACGGAGTCTCGTGGCGGAATTGCGGGACTGGCGCAACAAGTGGGCGCATCAGGAAAGCATTTCCGGCGACGATGCCTACCGGGCTCTCGATTCGGCGAGCCGCCTGCTGGCCGCGGTGTCGGCGCCGCAGTGGGAGGAACTCGACAAGATCAAGAACGAACTCCTGCGGGTCCGTTTTGACGAGCAGGCACGGGGTGAGCGTCGCAAGCAGATGGGCGCCGCCATCGAGAGTGGCGCGACGGCCGGGCTCAAGCCTTGGCGCGAGGTGATTACGCCACACGGGGATGTGGCCAGTGGCGGCTATCAGCAGGCCGAGTTCGCCGCCGACCTTTGGCAGGTGCACCTGGGTGAAGGATCTTCCGAGTACCGGGACCCGGTGGAGTTTTTTCGGCGCACGTATCTCACGGAGAGTCTCAAGCGTTTGCTGGTCAGGGCGGTGCAACGTCTGGCCGGACGGGGCGGCGACCCCGTGGTGGATCTCCAGACCAACTTCGGCGGCGGGAAAACCCACTCCATGCTGGCGCTGTACCACCTGTTTTCGGGCGTTTCCCCCGGGGACTTGGCGGACGTCGAACAGATCATGCAGGAGGCGGGTCCGGACCGGCTGCCGTCCGTCACCCGGGTCGTTCTCGTGGGCAACAAGATCTCTCCCGGCAATCCGTCGATCAAGCACGACGGCACGGCCGTGCGGACCTTGTGGGGTGAGTTGGCTTGGCAACTCGGCGGCAAGCGGGCGTTCCAGAGGGTGCAGGCTGACGATGAGCGCGCCACGAGTCCCGGAGACGTTCTGCGGGAGCTTCTCAACGAATACGGTCCTTGCCTGATCCTCATCGACGAGTGGGTCGCCTACGCGCGCCAACTCCACGATCAAAGCGATCTGCCGGCCGGGAGCTTCGAGACCCAGTTCACCTTTGCCCAGGCGCTCACCGAGGCAGCCAAGGCGGCGGAAAACTGTTTGTTGGTCATCAGCTTGCCCGCGTCGGATTCCGGCGGTTCGCCCCACGTGGATGACGCAGAGGTGGGCGGTCAGCGCGGACGCGAGGCCCTTGGGCGGTTGCGCAACGTGGTGGGCCGTGTCGAATCATCGTGGCGGCCCGCCAGTGCCGAGGAGGGCTTTGAAATCGTGCGGCGACGGTTGTTCGAACCTCTGGCCGACTCCGAGCGGTTCAGGGACCGGGACGTAGTGGCGCGAGCCTTTGCCGATCTGTACCGGACCCAGCACCAGGAGTTTCCGGTGGAGTGCCGCGACGCGGACTATGAGAAGCGCATCCGCGCGGCCTATCCGATTCATCCTGAAATTTTCGACCGGCTCTATGGCGACTGGTCCACTCTAGTGAACTTTCAACGCACCCGCGGCGTCCTGCGTCTGATGGCCGCGGTCATCCACAGCCTGTGGGCGACGGGCGACCGAAGCCCGATTATCCTGCCGGCCAGCATCTCCATCGACGACAGGCAGGTGCAGTTCGAACTGACCCGTTATCTCTCGGACAACTGGACGCCGATTCTCGAAAAGGACGTCGATGGTCCCAGTTCGCTACCGGTGCAGATCGACGGGCAGATGTCGAATCTGGGTAAATTCTCGGCTACGCGACGCGTGGCGCGCACCATCTACCTCGGCTCGGCGCCCACGGCGGAGACCGCGAACCGGGGTCTCGATGATCGCCGCGTCAAGCTGGGCTGCGTCTTGCCGGGCGAGTCGCCGGCGGTGTTCGGCGATGCGCTGAGACGCTTGGCCGGGACGGCCACATACCTCTATCAGGAGGGCACGCGCTACTGGTACTCGACTCAACCGACCGTCACGAAGCTGGCCGAAGACCGTGCCCAGCAACTGACGCGCGAGCCGGAAAAGGTGGGTTACGAGCTGCGGAACCGCCTCGCCGCCGACCTGAAGCAACGCGGCGATTTCAGCCGCATCCATCCCTTGCCGCAGTCCGGTCAGGATGTCCCGGATGACCGGGATGCACGTCTGGTGGTGCTGGGTAACGATCAGCCCTACAGCCGAGGGGCTGACAATCCCGCCCAACTCGCCGCGGCATCCATCCTTGAATCGCGCGGGAGCGCTCCCAGACTGTACCGCAATTCGCTGGTTTTCCTGGCCGCTGACAGGACGCGCCTGCAGGATCTCGACGACGCGCTGAGGCGCTATCTCGCCTGGGAATCGATTATGGGCGAGCGGAACGAACTGAACCTGTCGCCGCACCAGGTCAAGCAGGCCGAGACGCAGAAAGAAGCGGCCTACAGCACGGTCACGGCGCGCCTGCCAGAGACCTACCAGTGGCTTCTGGTGCCCGAGCAACCGAAGCCGCAGAATACCATGGGCTGGCAAGTGATCCGGTTGACCAGTCAGGACGCCTTGGCCGTGCGGGCGAGCAAGAGACTCAAAAACGACGAGCAACTGGTCACCGCCTTGGGCGCCAACCGACTTCGCATGGAGATGGACAGGATTCCGCTATGGCGTGGCGACCACGTCGAGGTGCGGCAGGTCGTGGACGATTTCGCCCGCTACCCGTACCTGCCGCGTCTCAAGGACGCCGATGTCGTGTTGAAAGCCATCACCGATGGAGTCGGGTTCCTCAGTTGGCAGCAGGACTCGTTTGCCTTCGCCGAGGACTACGACAAGGACGGAATGCGCTACCGTGGCCTCCGGGCCAACCAAATGATGACACTCCCGGACGGGGATTCGTCAGGGTTATTGGTGAAAGCGGAAGCCGCGCGCCGTCAATTCGACGCGGAGGCAAAGCCGCCAACGCCACCACCGGTACCCGACACCGACGGCGATGATCCTCCCAAGCCGGATGATCCAGTTGTCAAACCGCCCGACCCACCGGCGCCCGCTCGGCCAAAGCGCTTCCACGGCACCGTGTTCCTCAATGCCATGCGTGCCGGAGTCGATGCCAGCCAGATCGCCGACGAGGTCATCTCACATCTGGCGGGTTTGGTCGGAGCCAAGGTCACGGTAACGCTGGAGATCGAAGCAGAGGTTCCCGACGGCGCTCCGGACCACGTGGTTCGGACGGTCACCGAGAACAGCCGAACGCTGAAGTTCACGAGCCAAGGGTTTGAGGAGGAGTAGTCCTGCAACGCCGATGTCTTGACGAGAACGCTGGTCATCGCAACCATCATGAACTTGGTGAAGGTGGGGGATGGTCGAGCGGGGAATGAAGTCTAGCCAGTTGATTCCCTGGCCTTCTCGAATAGACCGTACATTCTCATGTCGAAGAGCCTGACGGAGAGGATCTCGGACTTTGGGATCACGATGGTGAAACAATCTGCTATTTCCTCGGCTGTCCGTTGGTCCTTGGCCGAGCGTCTACTGCTGAGCCAATCGTCGAAGACGTCACCGTAGAAAGTGGTGAAAACCAGTTCGCGTGTGTGTTCGTCTCTGTACCCGCTTACGGTAGGGATCAGGCTAACGTCGGATTCTCCGCCCGTTGTGATGCCGCTGTTGAGTACCATGCCCACATAAGACTTGCCGCTCCTGAGGGACAATTCTACATGGGCCGAGCGCCCCATTGCCTCCACCAATCGTAGCTCGATGAGATCACCGTGATAGTTGGCGTTGAATCGCGCCGCTTTCTCTTCATCTAACCTATAGTTAAGGATCCATACGGATGCTTCTGACCACAGAATTGCCGATACACCAGTCCCCCAATGCTCGAACGGGATCTTGCCGATCGACCATACTGCAAGCCGTGGACAAAGAGCGGTGACTCCGAGTGCGAGTAGGTAACCCGCCGTCAGGAACAACAGACCAACAATCGCGGATTGGAAGACCAGATGGTAACCCGATAGCCTCACAATGAAGAACCGGGTCACGCGGCACCTGTTTAGGAACCCGTAGCCAAGCAGAGCTGGGAGGATTATAAGGTTAAGGGTCACCGGAGCGTTTTCTTACTCTTCGGACGACGACTCCTCGTGCGGCTTCTTTTGCCAGTGCTCTATTGCCTTGGCAGCCTCTCGAATCGCTTCACGTCCAGCTTCGCTACGGAGAAGCTCACCGCCCTTGACGTAGAGTTCACCACGCCGTGTGACGTGAAATTTCGGGCCGTCTTTGATATTCAAGTCCTTCGCCATACGCCGCTCCTTCCTTGGATATGGGCCGGACGAGCCAGATGCTGCGTCTGACCAGCCATCATTCTGGAGCGTTTACCAAAACCGGCTGTCCTTCTCAACGGAAACGCTGAGTATCAGACCCTGGGAGTGGGGATGGTGGAGCCGATGGGGATCGAACCCACGACCTCTAGATTGCGAACCTAGCGCTCTCCCAGCTGAGCTACGGCCCCACATTCGTGCAGTCCCAATAAGCTAGCATTCCCCAGCGCCCATGTAAATGAACGGTGCGGGGCGCTCTCGTTCCCGGGCGGATGCCTCATCTGTACTCTTGACACGCCACCGGGGAGTTTCGTACGCCTGCCATCACCATGAGGACTGCGTACTTTGACCTGATCGCCGGCATCAGCGGAGACATGACGGTAGCCGCGCTGCTGGATGTGGGGGTGCCGCGCAAGCGTTTACAGGAGGAGTTGGAGAAGCTTCGGGGCGTGGACTTCCGGATCCGGGTGGGCCGGAAGACCGTCAACGGCATCCGGGCGGCCCGGTTCCAGGTCATCGCCGGCGCGGCCCCGCCCCGGCGGAGTTGGTCCGGCATCCGCCGGCTGATCGAGCGGAGCGGGCTGTCGGCGGAGGTGAAGGCCCGCGCCCTGGCCGTCTTCTCGAAGCTGGCCGAGGCCGAGGGGAAGATACACGGGGTTTCGCCGGATGAGGTTCATTTCCACGAGGTGGGGGCGGTGGACTCCATCGTCGATATTGTCGCCGCTGCCGTCGCCACCTGTCACCTGGACATCGACGAGTTCGCCTGTTCCGCGGTGCCGCTGGGCCGGGGGCTGACCGGTTCGATGCACGGGGTGCTGCCGGTGCCGGCGCCGGCCACCCTGGAGTTGCTGAGGGGGTTCCCGGTGGAGGACGCGGGCCTGGAGGCGGAGAACGTCACGCCCACCGGCGCCGCAATCCTTTCGGCCCTCGTCACGCAGCGCGGCGAGGCTCCGGCCATGCGCATCGAGCGCACGGGCTACGGCGCCGGCACGCTGGAGTTCCCGGACCGGCCCAACGTCTTGCGCATCGTGCTCGGGGAGAGCGAGCTGGCCCTGGGCCGTGACCGCATGATGGTGATGGAGACGCAGATCGACGACATGAACCCCGAACTCTACGACTACGTGCTGGAGCGGCTGTTCGCCGCCGGAGCCCGGGACGTGACGCTCTCGGCCGTCCAGATGAAGAAGAACCGGCCGGGCACGCTGCTGCGCATCCTGGCCGAGCCGGCGCTGCGGGACGGTCTGGCGGAGATCGTGCTGCGGGAGACCTCTACACTGGGCGTGCGGTGCTACGCGGTGGACCGCCTCGTGTTGCGGCGCGAGGTGCGGAAGCTCAAGACGCGGTTCGGCACCCTCACGGTGAAGGTTGCGGAAGAGCCCGGAGGGGGGAAGAGGGCGACGCCGGAGTATGACGAGGCGCGGAAGGTCGCGGCGTCCAGGAAGGTGCCGTTGAAGGCAGTGTACGACGAGGTGACGCGCTGTTTCGTCGGCGGGCAGTGATAGTCCATCGCGGCGGTAGCGCCCCATCATCGCCCCTGGATTCCCGCCCCTCACATGATCTGTTTCAGGTAGTCGAGTTGCACCTGCCGCTCGAACAGGCTGCCCAGGTCCGGGCGTCTCTCCGGCGGCGTGGCCGCGTGCGCTCGGTGCGGCCGGAGGAACGGAATCTTCCCCAGGCACGGCACCTTGGTCATCGTCTGCAGGGTCTGGGCATTGGTGGCCGTGGCCGGCGTTCCCTCGCTCTCCATGTCGTTCAGGAGATAGCCGCAGACGTTCAGCCCCATGCACGCACCGTGTTCGAGGGTCAGGACGGCATGGTTGATGGCGCCCAGTCGGTTGCCGACCACCACCAGCACCGCGAGGCCCAGCTCACGGGCGAGATCGGCGTACGTGTAGTCGTCGACCAGCGGGACCATCAGCCCCCCGGCCCCTTCCACCAGCATGAGATCGTGGACCGCCCCCATGTCGTGGCACAGACGCACCAGGAAGTCGGGCCGGATCCGGACGGCGGCGTGGGCAGCGGCCACGCTGGGGGCCGCGGGGACTCCCAGCCGGTAGGGGCAGATGCGGTCGATGGCCTGGGTGCTGCCGGCTGCGGCCTTGAGGAAGGTGGCGTCCTGGGGCACCAGGTGGCCCTTCTCGTTCCGGCATCCGGACTCCGCCGGCTTCATCACCCCCACCTTGAACCCGGCGTCCTTGAAGGCCGCGGCGAGGCCGCACGATACCAGGGTCTTGCCTACGCCGGTGTCGGTGCCGGTGATGAAGAAGCCGCGGCTCATGAATTTTCCGTGACCTGCCGGATGGAGTCTCGCACCACCTCCACCAGGGTCGCCAGCTCGGCGTCGTTGATGGTGAGGGGCGGCAGCATGATGAGGGTGTCGCCCAGCGGGCGCACGATGACGCCGCGGCGCCGGGCTTCCAGCACCACTTGGTTGGCGATGCGCACGCCAGGGTCGTAGCGCTCCCCGCGCTCCTTGTCCTTCACCAGCTCCATGCCGGTCATGAAGCCGCGCCGGCGTATCTCGCGCACGTGGGGGAGGGTTAGGACGTCGTTTCCGAGCCGCTCCTCAAGCGAGGCGATCTTGAGCGGCACCTTCTCCATCAGCGCTTCCCGCTCGAAGATGTCGAGCCCGGCCAGCGCCACCGCGCAGGCGAGGGGATTGCCGGTGTAGGTATGGCCGTGGAAGAAGCTCTTGAACTCGCCGTACTCGCCCAGGAACGCCGAGAAAATTTCCTCGGTGGCGAAGGTGGCGGCCAGCGGCAGGTAGCCGCCGGTGATGCCCTTGCCGACGCACATGAGGTCCGGGCTGACGCCGTCGTGCTCGCAGGCCCACATCCGTCCGGTGTGGCCGAACCCCGTGGCCACTTCGTCGGCGACGAACAGCACGCCGTTGTCCTTGCAGATGTCCCGGATCGCCTTGACGTAGCCGGCGGGCTGGGGCCACATGCCGGCGGCTCCCTGCATGACCGGCTCCATGATGAAGGCTGCCAGACGGTCCTTGTCCCGGCTGACCGCCGCGCGCGCCTCCGCTACCGACCGCTCCATCGCCTCGGCCTCGCTCAGCCCCTGCTCCCGCCGGTAGGCGTAGGGAGGCTTCACCGCCAGGGCGGGGAACAGCATGGTCCGGTGGAAGTGGTGGAACAGCTCGCTGTAGCCCACGCTCATGGCCCCCACCGTGTCCCCGTGATAGGACTCCTCCAGCCTCGCGAACAGGGTCTTTTCGGTCCGTCCCAGGAGCTGCCAGTACTGCACCGCCAGCTTGAGCGCCACCTCCACGGCGGTGGCGCCGCTGTCGGAATAGAACACGCGGGTCAGGCCCGCGGGCACCATGGCCGCGAGCCTGGCGGCCAGCTCGATGCCCGGCACGTGGGCGAGCCCCAGGAAGGTCGAGTGCGCGATGCGGTCGGTCTGCGCCTTGAGGGCCCGGTCCAGCTCCGGGCGGCGGTGGCCGAACAGGTTGCACCACAGTGACGAGACTCCGTCGAGGTAGCGGTTCCCGTCGACGTCGATGAGGTAGCTGCCCTCGCCCTCGGCGATGATGCACGGGTCTTCCCCCATCCACTCCTGCATCTGGGTGAAAGGGTGCCACACGTGCGTGTGGTCCATGCGCTTGAGGGTCTCGTATTTGTTGCTCATGGAATTTTCCAGGTATTGCGGTCGGAGTGGGGGCGGCCGCGGGCCGCCCTTACAATACCGCCGTGCCGCCCATACGACTTCTTGCTCGCCCGAAGGCTTCCAGCGTCTGTTCCATCTGATCCGTGGTGTGGGTCGCCATGGTGGTGACCCGCAGCCTCGACGTGCCCGGGGGCACCGTGGGCGGACGGATGCCCTGCACGTAGAAGCCCGATTCCAGCAGCCGCGCCGCGAGTTCCATGCACGGCTGCTCCTCTCCCACCATGACGGGAATGATCTGGGTGCTGCCGCCCACCGTGTAGCCGAGCTTGCCGAGGCCGCCGCGGAGTCGCTCCGCGTTGCGTTGCAGCGCGCATTGCCGTGCCGGTTCCTTCTCCACCAGATCCACCGCCGCGCCGGCCATGGCCAGCACCACCGGCGGCAGCGAGGTGGTGAAGATGAAGCTGCGGGCGCGGTTGATGAGCAGTTCCTTGAAGCCGGTGCCGCCGGCGACATAGGCGCCGAACGCTCCCAAGGCCTTTCCCAGGGTGCCCATCTGCACCAGGACCCTGTCCCCCAGCCCCATCTCGGCCACCACGCCAGCGCCGTTGGGCCCTCGCACCCCGGTGGCGTGGGCCTCGTCCACCATCACCATGGCGCCGTGGCGCTCGGCCAACTCCACCATCTCCCGCAGGGGCGCGATGTCGCCGTCCATGCTGAAGATGGACTCCGTGACGACGAGTTTCCGTACTCCGGCAGGCGCATCCTTCAGCAGGCTCTCCAGGTGATCCATGTCGCAGTGGCGGTACACCGACACCTCCGCCCGGGAGAGCCGGCAGCCATCGATGATGCTGGCATGGTTCAGCTCGTCGCTCAGCACCACGTCGCCCTTCTCCACCAGCGTGGCGATGATGCCCACGTTGGCTTGGTAGCCGCTGTTGAACACCAGCGCCGCCTCGGTCCCCTTGAAAAGCGCGATCCGCCGTTCCAGCTCCTCGTGCGCGGTCATGTTTCCCGAGATCAGCCGCGAGGCTCCCGAGCCGCCGCCGTACCGTTCCAGCGCCTCCCGGGCGGCGGCCTTCAGGGCGGGATGGTTGGCCAGCCCAAGGTAGTTGTTGGAGGAGAGGTTCAGCACCTCCCGGCCGTCGAGCCGGACGGTGGCATCCTGCTCGCCGTCCACGACCTTCAACTGCCGGTAAAGGTTCCGGCTCCGGATCTCCGCCAGCCGTTGTTCGATGAAATCGATCATGGCTTTGGTTGGGTAGATAACAGAAATACCGTTTCCTAACCAGAAAACCCGTTCTGGATCCTGCGCCTGTACCGAAGTCCCTACGTCCGCCGTCCAGATGGGTCCGCGTTGACTTTGGCGATTCCGTACCTAGATTTTGTAAGGCTTCCGGCGTTGCAAGGCGGGGAGCCGGAGGAGTGTCATGGATATCAATCGTTTCACCGACAAGTCACAGGAAGCGTTGCGCCAGGCCCAGACGCTGGCGTTGCGGCGCAACCATCAGGGAGTGGACGTCGAGCATCTGCTTGCCGCCCTGCTGGAGCCGGCCGACGGCGTTGTCACGGCGTTGCTGGTCCAGGTCGGCGCCTCCGTGGCCGCGGTCAGGAAGGCCCTGGAAGACGAATTGGACCGCATTCCGCAGGTCACCGGGGCGGGGGCGGCGGCCGGGCCGGAGCAGGTCTATGTCACCCAGCGGCTGTCGCGCCTGTTCACCCGGGCCGCGGACGAGGCCGGGAAGCTCAAGGACGACTACATCAGCGTCGAGCATCTGCTGCTGGCGGTTATCGAGGAGGGGGGCAAGGCGAGCCAGGTGCTTCGATCCCACGGCGTCGGCCGCGACACGCTGCTGGGTGCGCTCCAGAAGGTGCGCGGCCACCAGCGCGTCACGAGCCAGAACCCGGAGGGCACCTACCAGGCGCTGGAGCGCTACGGCCGGGACCTGACCCAGCTCGCGTCCCAGGGCAAGCTCGATCCCGTCATCGGCCGGGACGAGGAGATCCGCCGGGTGGTGCAGGTGCTGTCCCGCCGCACCAAGAACAATCCCGTGCTCATCGGCGACCCCGGCGTGGGCAAGACCGCCATCGTCGAGGGGCTGGCGCTGCGCATGGTGGCGGGCGACGTGCCCGAGGGCCTCAAGCAGAAGCGCATCGTAGTGCTGGACATGGGACTGCTCATCGCCGGCGCCAAGTACCGGGGCGAGTTCGAGGAGCGCCTCAAGGCCGTGTTGAAGGAGGTGCAGGAGTCCTCGGGCGAGGTGATCCTGTTCATCGACGAGCTCCACACCGTGGTGGGAGCCGGCGCCGCCGAGGGGGCCATGGACGCCAGCAACCTGCTGAAGCCCATGCTGGCCCGGGGCGAACTCCACTGCATCGGCGCCACCACCCTGGACGAGTACCGCAGGTACGTGGAGAAGGACCGGGCGCTGGAGCGTCGTTTCCAGCCGGTGACCGTGGACCAGCCTTCGGTGGAGGACACCGTCTCCATCCTGCGGGGGCTGCGGGAGCGTTACGAGTTGCACCACGGGGTGCGCATCAAGGATGGCGCGCTGGTGACCGCGGCGGTGCTGTCGCACCGCTACATCAGTGATCGCTTCCTGCCGGACAAGGCCATCGACTTGGTGGACGAGGCGGCTTCCAAGCTGCGCACCGAGATCGACTCCATGCCCACGGAGCTGGACCAGGCTTCCCGCCAGGTGATGCAGCTCGAGATCGAGCGCGAGGCCCTGCGCAAGGAGAGCGACGACGCCTCGCGCGAGCGGCTGGCCAAGCTCGAGAACGAGCTCGCCAACCTCAAGGAGGAGGCCAACAAGCTCAAGGCGCGCTGGGAGATGGAGAAGGCGTCCATCGGCCGGCTGCGGAAGCTCAAGGAGGAGATCGACGAGACCCGCCGGGCCATGGAGCAGGCGGAGCGCGAGTACGACCTGAACCGCATGGCTGAGCTCAAGTACGGCAAGCTGAGCGAGCTGGAAGGCGAGCTGGCCAAACAAGAGGAGAGCCTCAAGACCGAGGATGGCGGCGTGCTGCTCAAGGAGGAGGTGGACGAGGACGATATCGCCGAGGTGGTGTCGCGCTGGACCGGGGTGCCGGTGTCGAAGCTCCTGGAGGGGGAGCGGGAGAAGCTGCTGCACTTGGGCGAGCACCTGCACAAGCGTCTCATCGGCCAGGACGAGGCGGTGTCGGCGGTGGCCGACGCGGTGGTGCGCGCCCGCTCGGGACTCAAGGACCCCAACCGTCCCATCGGCTCGTTCATCTTCCTGGGCCCCACGGGCGTGGGCAAGACCGAGCTGGGACGGGCGCTGGCAGAGTTCCTGTTCGACGACGAGGCCAACATGGTGCGCCTCGACATGTCCGAGTACATGGAGAAGCACACCGTGGCGCGGCTGGTGGGCGCCCCGCCGGGATACGTGGGCTACGACGAGGGCGGGCAGCTCACCGAGGCGGTGCGGCGCCACCCCTACTCGGTGATCCTGTTCGACGAGGTCGAGAAGGCCCATCCCGACGTGTTCAACGTCATGCTGCAGATCCTCGACGACGGCCGCCTGACCGACGGCCACGGCCGCACCGTGGACTTCAAGAACACGGTGGTGATCATGACCTCCAACATCGGCAGCCAACTCATCCTGAACTACAGCGGCCGGGGCGACGACAGCGGCTACGAGGCCATGAAGCGGGAGGTGCTCGACGTCTTGCGGCGGGAGTTCCGGCCGGAGTTCCTGAACCGGGTGGACGACGTCGTGGTGTTCCATGGCCTGACCCGGGACGATCTCCGGGAGATCGTGGAGATCCAGCTCGGCCATCTGCGCGAACGCCTGGACGAGCGCCACATCCGCCTGGAACTCACCCGCAAGGCCAAGGACCACTTCGCGGATACGGGCTACGATCCCGCCTACGGCGCCCGGCCGCTCAAGCGGCTGATCCAGAAGGAGCTGGAGACCGCACTGGCCCGAAAGCTCCTGGCCGGCGAGATCAAGGACCACAGCCGTGTGGTGGTGGACCACGACGGCACCAGACTGACGGTGTCGGCTTCCGCGGTCGCGGACGCGGCGTAGCGCCTGGAGCCTGTTCGAGGCGACGGAAACCGAGCACGCTCGCGTTCGATACCCACAAGGCGGTGAAGGCGCTCAGGGAGGCAGGTTTCGGCGACGCCCAGGCGGAGGCCTACGGCGTCATTTGCAATGGCCGCGAGCCCTCGCTAGAATTTCCGGATGCAGTCCCTCCTGAGAAAAAACATCGAAGATCTGGAAGGTTACACGCCCGGAGAGCAGCCCAAGCGGGCCGACCTCATCAAGCTCAACACCAACGAGAACCCCTATCCGCCGTCTCCACGGGTGTCGGCCGCCGTCCGCAAGGAACTCACCTCTGCCCTGCGTCTCTATCCCGATCCCGTGGCCCTGGAGCTGCGGAAACGGGCGGCGGTCCTCTACAACGTCCGCCCGGAGAACGTCATGGCGGGCAACGGCTCGGACGAGCTGCTGGCGATCCTGATGCGCTGCTACGTGGGCGAGGGTGACGGCGTGTCCTATCCGGTCCCCACCTACAGCCTGTACGAGACGTTGATCGCCATACAGGGCGGGCAGAGTCTGACGGTTCCTTATCCCGACAACTTCACCATACCGGCGCCGCTCTACTCCCAGTCGAGCAAGGTCACCATCCTGTGCAATCCCAACGCCCCTTCGGGCACCCTGGAGCCGGTGGGCGAGATCGCTCGCTTGGCGCGTTCGGTGGCCGGCCTGCTGATCGTGGACGAGGCCTACATCGATTTCGCCGACAGCGACGAAACCGCCATCGCGCTGGTCAAGCGCTTTCCCAACCTGGTGGTGCTGCGCACCTTTTCCAAGGCCTTCTCGCTGGCCGGCATGCGCGTCGGGCTGGCCTTCGGCGGCGAAGACATCGTGCGCAACATGCTCAAGGTCAAGGACTCCTACAACCTGTGCCGCCTGAGCCTCGCCGCCGCCGCGGCCGCCCTGGAAGACATGGAATGGATGCGCCGGAACGTCGGACGGATCCAGCGGACCCGCCGGACGCTGATCCGCGGCCTCCGCAGGCTCGGGTTCGAAGTTCACCCTTCCCAAGCCAACTTCGTGATGGCGCGGCTGGGCAGGGACAGCATCCGGTGGCTGCACGATGGGCTCCGGGACCGGGGCATCCTGGTGCGCTTCTTCGATATCCCCGAGCTTCGGAACATGATCCGGGTGACGGTGGGACGACCGCAGGAGATCCGGGCGCTCCTCACCGAGACGGAGGCCCTGCTCCAGGGCCGTGGCTTGATCCGGAAGGCGTCGTAGCGCCGGGCATGGGCGCGCCCCACGGCATCGCCGATGTGAGGTGGAGCCCTACACCGCGGCGTTCAGGCGGCGGTTCTCCTCTACCCGGATCTTGACGATCCTTCGGCCCTCCACATCCACGATGGTGAGCCGGTGGTCGTCGGTTTCGATCTTTTCGCCGCCCCGGGGAATGCGCTTCAGCTTGGCCAGCACGAATCCCGCCAGGGTGTGGTAGTCCACCGACTCCTCGAACGGCAGCTCGTAGTCCGACTGGAGGTCCCTGAGCAGGGCGGAGCCCGACACCACCAGCGAGCCGTCCGGCAGCCGCTCCACCGGCCCCCGTTCCTCGGCGTCGTACTCGTCGCGGATCTCGCCTACGATCTCCTCGAGGATGTCCTCGAGGGTCGCCAGCCCTTCCACCTCGCCGTACTCGTTCACCACCAGCGCCAGCGCCATGCGGCGCCGCTGCAGGTCCTTCAGAAGCTGGCTGATGGGCAACGAGCTGGGCACGAAGAACGGCGGATGCATCATGTTGCGAAGGTCGATGGGCTCGTTGGCCTGCATCGCCCGCAGGATGTCCTTGTTGTAGATGATGCCCAGCACTTGGTCCATGTCGTTCTCGTACACCGGCAACCGGGAAAAGCCGCTCTCCACGAAGTTCCGCAGAATGTCGGCCGGTTCCGTCCCGATGTCGACGGCGTGTATCTCGGTTCTGGGGATCATCACCGCCCGCACGGGCGTGTCCACGAAGTCGAAGACGCTGTGGATCAGCTCTTTCTCGGTCTCGTCGAAGATGCCCTTGGCGGTGCCTTCCCGGATGAGCGACTTGACCTCCTCCTCGGAGATGAAGCTGGCGGTGCCGGTCTCCTTGCCGCCGAAGACCCGAAGGACCCCGTTGCTGGAGCGGGTCAGGATCTGCACCAGAAAGGACGTGCTCCTGGAGATGGCGTCGATGGGAAGCGCCACGAAGAACGCGATGCGCTCGGAGTAGCGCAACGCCAGGGTCTTGGGCACGAGTTCGCCGAGCACCAGGCTCAGGTAGGCGATGGGCAACACCACGATGAGAAGGGCGGCGTAGTTGCCCCAGGTCTCGGCGTAGGGAATCGGCAGCGATTGCAACTGCGGCTTCAGGAGCTGGATGGCCCCGGCGCCTCCGATGGCGGAGGCCAGGGTGCCGACGAAGGTAATGCCGATCTGGACCGTGGCCAGGAACCGGTCGGGCTCGTCCTTGAGCCGCTCCAGGGCCGCCGCCGAGCGAGCGCCGCGGCCTCGGACCTGATCGACACGCGTCCTGCGGGTCGCGATCACGGCGATCTCCGCTGCGGCGAAGAAGCCGTTGGCCAGGATCAACAGAAAGATGATCGTGGCACCCAACCATATGCTGTCAAGCATGAATCAATCTCCCGTCCGGTATGCCGAGACGCAAAAAGGCAACGAGGAATCTCGCCCCCGGGCGAGCCGGGCGCGGAAAATTTCCACGGACGTTCAGTTCAATCTAGGGACACATGAGTCCCGGTGGAGCAATCGGGAATTTGAGGAAGCAGGGGAGGACGACGGGAGCCTTCAGGGGCAAAATGCGCGACGGAGGCTTGCTGTCATCTTGTGGGTCATCTGACATGGACGGACTCCTTGTCTCCGTTGCGCCGGAGACGGGGTTGACACTTGCCAGAAATCTCCTTCATCTGCGGCGAAAATGCAAGACCCCATCCACGGCTCGAGTCGGTGGAGTCTTCTAGTTGACCTGTCAACCCGTATCCGTTATGCAAACCATTTTGAGCGTTTGGCAATGACGACGCGCCGAGTCCCACGACTGCTGAAGGAATGTCTCGACGGCGGGGCCTTGGCGCCGGGCGACGCCCTCCTGCTGTCCGGTGTCGAGGGAGATGAGTTCACGGCGCTGCTTCGAGCGGCCGCGGAGTTGCGCGACCGCCACAAGGGCCGGACCGTCACCTTCTCCCCCAAGGTTTTCATTCCGCTGACCAATCTCTGCCGCGACTTCTGCGGCTACTGCACGTTCCGCCGGGCTCCTGGCGAGGAGGGCGCCCGGACCCTGTCGCTGGACGAGGTGCTGGAGACGGTGCGGCGGGCCGGGATGATGGGCTGCACCGAGGTGCTGTTCAGCTTGGGGGACAAGCCCGAGGCCATCTACCCGGAGATGCGGGAGTTCCTCGGGCGGGCCGGTTACCGCAGGACGCTGGAATACCTGTACGACGCCTGCGGCGTGGTGCTGGAAGAGACCGGGCTGCTGCCTCACGCCAACCCCGGACTCATGGCCCGCGGGGACCTGGAGCGGCTCAGACGGGTCAACGTCAGCATGGGGCTGATGCTGGAGAACGTCAGCGAACGCCTCATGGGGCCCGGCGGCCCTCACGCCGACGCGCCGGACAAGAAGCCGGCGGCGCGGCTCCGGACTCTGGCCGAGGCGGGCCGGTTGCGCATCCCGTTCACCACCGGGATCCTCATCGGCATCGGCGAAACCTGGGAGGAGCGCGTCGCGTCGCTGTACGCCATCCGGGAGTTGCATGAGAGCCACGGCCATATACAGGAAGTGATCGTGCAGAACTTCCGCGTGAAGCCCGAGATTCCCATGCACGATCAGCCGCACGCCGAGTATGACGAGGAGGCCAGGACCATCGCGCTGGCGCGGCTGATCCTGGGCGGCGACATGAACATCCAGGCGCCGCCCAACCTCACGCCGGAATGCTATGAGTGGTACCTCAACGCGGGCATCAACGATTGGGGCGGAGTGTCGCCCGTCACCCGGGACTTCATCAACCCCGAGGCCCCCTGGCCCGAGCTGGTGGAGCTGGCGGAGCGGACGGCGGCCGCGGGTTTCGCGTTGAAGCCCCGGCTCCCCATCTATCCCGAATACATCGCCCGGGCGGAGCGGTTCATCGCGCCCGAGCTGATCCCCTACGTGGAGCGGTTGTGCGGCGAGGACGGTCTCGTCGCGCCTGGAGGAAATCATGAGCCACATCGAAGCGATGTTCGACTATGACAGCGGGGCGGAACGGCTGAACCAACTGCTGCCCCGCATCGAGGCTCGAGTCGCGCGAATCCTGGAAGACGCCCTGGCGGGCCGCGAGGTCACGCGGGAAGAGGGGCTGGCGTTGTCCGAGGTGACCGGCGACGAGCTCGCTGCCCTGGCGGTGACCGCCGACCTGATGCGGCAGGCCAAGGTGGGCGACCGCGTCACCTACGTGGTGTGCCGGAACATCAACTTCACCAACGTGTGTTACGTCGGCTGCAAGTTCTGCGCGTTTCACACCGGTCCCAACAAGCCCGGAAGCTGGGACAACTCCCTGGAAGAGGTGGCGGACAAGGCCGAAGAGGCGTGGAACCGGGGCGCCACCGAGATCTGCATGCAGGGCGGTCTGCCCAAGGGCATGACGCCGTTCTATTACCGCGACCTGTTGCAGGCCATCCGCTCCCGCGTTCCCGGCATCCACATCCACGCCTACTCGCCCATGGAGATCACCTACGGCGTCGAGCTCACCGGCATGCCCCTGGACGAGTACCTGCGGATGTTGCGGGACTCCGGCCTCGACAGCGTGCCGGGCACGGCCGCGGAGATCCTGGACGACGAGGTGCGGATGGTGCTGTCGAAGAACAAGGTCAGCACCGAGCAGTGGAAACGGGTGATCCGGACCGCCCATGAGGTGGGCATCTTCACCACCTCCACCATGATGTACGGCCACCGGGAGAACGGCAGCCACTGGGTCAACCACATGCTGCTGCTGCGGGACATCCAGAAGGAGACCGGCGGCTTCACCGAGTTCGTTCCGCTGGGGTTCGTGCACGAGAACACCGCGCTCTACCAGCAGGGCCTGGCCCGGCCCGGCCCCACCGAGGAGGAGGACATCCGGGTCCACGCGCTGGCGCGGGTGCTCCTGAACGACGCCATTCCCAACATCCAGGTTTCCTGGGTGAAGATGGGCCGGCGCATGTCGCAGCTCTGTCTCAAGTCCGGCGCCAACGACTTCGGCGGCACGCTCATGGAGGAGAGCATCTCCCGGCTCGCGGGCTCCACCGAGGGGCAGATGATCTGGCCACACGAGTTCCGTTCGCTGATCCGCGGCATCAACCGAATTCCGGCCGAGCGCTCCACGGGCTACGAACTCCTGAGGACGTGGGAGGACGAGTCCGGGATGCTCGCGGGCGACTTCGCGCCGGCGGACAGCGCTCCGGACCAGCCGGCCGCCGGCCTGTAGGAAGATGGTCGTCCTCCTCACGGGAGGAACGGGCGGCGCCAAGCTTGTCCTGGGCTTTCACGAGGAGACGGCCCCCGAAGACCTGGTGGTGGTGTGCAACACCGGTGACGACTCGCTGGTGCACGGCCTTCACGTATCCCCCGACGTCGACACCATCGTCTACACCCTCGCGGGCCTCATCGACCCGGCCAAGGGGTGGGGCATCCGGAACGACACCTTCACGGTGCTGGACCAGCTCCGGCGCCTCGGCAACGAGACCTGGTTTCAGCTAGGCGACCGGGATATTGCCACCCATCTGACCCGCACCCGTCTGCTGAGCGAGGGGCAACCGTTGTCGGCCGTCACCGCCGCGCTGTGCCGTGAGCTGGGGGTGAGGTCCAACGTGCTGCCCATGTCCGACCAGCGAGTGGAGACCCGGCTCTCGACCACGGGCGGCGAGATCTCTTTCCAGGAGTATTTCGTCAAGGCGCGCTGGCAGCCCGATGTCCTGAGCCTGCGTTACCGGGGTATTGAGGGTTGCAGCCCGGCGCCCGGCCTGCTGGACGCCATCCACGGCGCTTCCATGGTGGTGGTGTGCCCCAGCAACCCGGCCACCAGCATCGGCCCGATCCTGGCCGTGCCCGGCGTCCGGGAGGCCCTGCGGGCAACGGCCGCGCCGGTGGTGGCGGTGAGCCCCATGGTGGGCGGGCGGTCCTTCAGCGGGCCGGCCCACAAGCTCATGGCCACGCTGGGCGTGGAGGCGTCGGCGGCAGGCCTCGCCGTGGCCTACCGGGACTTCGCGGACGTGCTGGTCATCGACACTGAAGACCGTGACCTGCAACCGGCCGTGGAGAAGCTCGGCATCGACGTACGAGCCACTCCCATACGCATGGACACCCTCGACGACAAGAAGCGGCTGGCCCGGGAGCTGCTGCGGCTCGCCGCTTGAGACAACGTTCCCACCCCCGCCTCCGTCACAAACCTTGGGAGAGGCAGGTTTCAAAATTGCCGGTTCGGGTGCTATGGATTTCTCTTCGATCATGAAGATTGGCGCGCTCATACCGGTCAAGGGGTTTCACGGGGCCAAGCACCGGCTTTCCTCGCGGCTCAGCCTGCCCGAGCGCTCGGAACTGATGAAGGCCATGGTACACGACGTGCTGGCCGAAGTGACCCGGGCCCGGGGCATTCACGAAACCTGCGTGGTCACCGGCTCCGCCGAGGTGGCGGATTGGGTCTCGGGCATGAGCGTGGATGTCATCCGGGAAGCCGAAGAGACAGGTGAGACCGATGCGGTTCACTTCGCCCTCGACGTGATGAAAAAGGCGGGCATGGACGCCGCACTGGTGCTGCCAGGGGATATTCCGCTCTTGCGCGCCGAGGACGTGGAGTCCGTGCTCCGGGCCGTGCCCGCCGATCCCGACAAACCCTTCGCCGTGCTCACGCCTTCCCACGACCGCATGGGCACCAACGCGCTGCTGCTGGCGCCGCCGGACGTCCTCCGGCTCCGCTTCGGCCACGACAGCTTCCGCTATCACCTGAACGAGGCGGCCGCCCGCGGAGTCCGGGTCAACGTGATCGAGAATTCGCGGATTGCGCTCGACATCGACGAGCCCGCCGATCTTCAGCAACTCATCCCACGGCTGGAGGGCGGACGCACCCGTGATCGCCTCGCCGACATGAGGGACAACGGCAGCAGCTTCTTCGCCCAAGCGGGTTGACCCCTCATGCGGCGCCTTGAGATCATTGCCGTGGAGGGGCTCGGCGAGATCGGGCCCGGCGATCCGCTGGGGCGGCTGGCGGTGGAGGCGTGCGAGCGCCAGGGGGCGCCGTTGCGGGACGGCGACGTGCTGGTGTTGGCGCAGAAGATCGTGTCCAAGTCCGAGGGCCGCACCGTGGACCTGGGCGGCGTCACCCCGTCGGCGGAAGCCGCGCGGCTCTCGGCCGAGCTCGACGGCAAGGACCCCCGCCTGCTGGAGCTCATCCTGCGGCAAAGTCGCCGCATCGTGGCCAAGGGACGCAGCACCATCGTCGTCGAGACCCATCACGGCTTCGTGTGCGCCAACGCCGGCATCGACCTTTCGAACATCGGTACGGGCCGTGCGCTGCTGCTGCCGGAAGACCCGGACGGTTCCGCCCGGCGCATCCGGGACGAGGCGCAGCGCCTCACGCGGACGGCGCTGGGCGTGGTCATCACCGACACCTTCGGACGTCCCTGGCGCCTGGGCACCACCGACGTCGCCATCGGCGTGGCCGGTTTCGGTCCCTTGATCGACTACCGCGGACAGATGGATCCCTACGGCTACGAGCTCAAGGCGTCGGTCACGGCGGTGGCTGACCAGATCGCCGGTGCGGCGGAGCTGGTCATGGGGAAGACGAGCCACCTGCCCGCCGCCATCGTCCGCGGCTGCGAGTTGCCGCGACACGACGGCACGGCCCAAGAGTTGATCCGACCGGCGGCGGACGACCTGTTCCGCGACGGCCGGTAACCCGCCCTTCGACAAGCTCGGCACAATCCTTCGACCTCGCTTCACTACCCCTGTCCCGAGCCTGGCGAAGGGCCTGATTTGTGGCACCCGACGCGAACATGCTATGAGCCTTCCCATGCAAGACTCCATTTCAATCGCAATCGTGGGAGGGACCGGAAGTCTGGGAATGGGCCTGGCGGGACGCTTGGCGCGGCCCGGCGTACGGGTGCTTATCGGCTCGCGGGACGCGCAGCGCGGCGCGGACGCGGCCAAGGATCTGAACGAGAGGCTGGGTACGGACTTCGTGGAAGGCATGCTCAACGCCGACGCGGTCCGGGAAGCCGAGCTGGCCGTCATCTCGGTCCCCTATGAAGGCCAGGAGAAGATGGTGAGCGACCTGGCGGAAGAGCTTCGGGGCAAGATCGTCATCGACGCGGTGGTGCCGTTGCTCAAGGGCAGGCCGTTCGTGCCCGAGGCCGGCTCGGCGCTGCTGGAGGCGCAGAAGATCCTGGGCGACGGCACCCCGGTCATCGGCGCCCTGCACAACATCTCGGCCCTGGACTTGGGCGCCCCGGACGAACCCCTGGGCGACGTCCTGGTCTGCGGCGACAGCAGGGAAGCCAAGAATCGCGTCATCGAGTTGCTGGAACGCATCGGCGCCACCGGCCTGGACGCCGGCCCGGCGGCCAACGCCTACGTGGTGGAAGGGCTGACCGGCGTGCTGATCGCCCTCAACCGCCGCTACAAATCGAAACACGCCAGCGTGAAGATCACGGGAATCCATTAGAACCGGATTCAGGAGGGGTGCCATGAGCCTGCCTGTCATCGATGCCGACGGTCACGTGATCGAGGACGAGTCCATCGTCGATTACATCGAGGAACCCTACCGCAGCCAGGCGAGCAAGCGGATCCTGACGCGGGTCTTCCCCTCTCTGGACCATCATCACCTGGGGCTCAAGTACCTGAGCGAGGGCGCCTTCGGCGGCGGCAAACCCGTAACCCCGGCGGACTGGCGGTCGTTCGTGGAGGAGGCCGGGTTCGAGTGCAGCGTGCTGTACCCCACCTGGGGTCTCGCCATGGGCAACATCAGCATGCCGGACTGGGCATGCGCGGTGGCCCACGCCTACAACAGTTGGCTCTACGACCAGTATCTGAAGGACAACCCGCGGCTCAAGGGCATGGCGCTGATCCCCATGCAGGATCCGCAGGAGGCGGTGAGGGAGCTGCGCCGGGCGGTGACGGAGTTGGGCATGCTTGGGGCCATGCTGCCCTCGCGCGGCCTGCCCATGGACCTGGGACACAAGACCTACTGGCCCGTCTACGAGGAGGCGGAACGGCTGGGCTGCGGGCTGGCCGTCCACGGCGGGTGCCACCATGGCATGGGTCTCGACACCTTCGAGGCGTTCGTCCCCATCGCCGGGCTGGGCCACCCCTTCAGCCTGATGATCGCATTCTCCGGCATGGTCTACCACGGCGTGTTCGACCGCTTCCCGAACCTGCGGGTGGCGTTTCTGGAAGGGGGCGCCGGGTGGCTGACCTTCTGGATGGACCGCATGGACCGGTGCCACGAGTATTTCGGCGAGTGGAACTCCCACGGCAACTACCACGGGCCCGATCCGGAGCATCTGCCCAGCCAGTACGGGCTCCTGGACAACGTGTTCGTGGGTTGCGAGGGTGGGGAGAACGGTCTCGACTACCAGGTCCAACGGGCCGGCAACGGGCGGTTCCTCTTCGCCAGCGACTTTCCGCACGAGATCGGCCCCGGCGACATCGGCCACGAGATCGCCGAGGTGGCGGAGAACCCGACGCTCAGCGACGAGGCCAAGGCCGCGATCCTGGCGGACAACGCCCGCCGCTTCTACCGGCTGGGACAGTAGCCGAAACGGCGCGGCGCGCCTTCACGGCCTTGATCAAGGTCACTTCTTCCCGGCCGTGTCGGCGGCCGCATCGTCCAGGGCGTTGCCGCGCTGATACGCCTCGCGTCCGCTGAGCCTTGACCAGTACGTCTCGAAGGCCGGACGTTTCTCGATCATGTCGTATTGCATGCCCCAACCGATGTGCGACCCGACGTAGACGTCGGCGGCGGAGAAGGTTCCCCCGGCGACGTAGCCTCCGCCCTCCACGGCTTTCTCCAGGGTGTCCATCACCGTGGCGAAGTTGCCGTAGCCGACCATCGATTCCTTGTCCCGCGGCACGGCAAGGCCGAACGTGCGGTTGGTGACGGCCGCCTCCAGCGGACCGGCGGCGAAGAACAGCCAGCGGTAGTAGGCGCCGCGCTGCCCGCTTGGGGGCGCCAGCCCAGCGCTGGGGAAGGCATCGGCGAGGTAGGCGCAGATGGCCGCGCATTCGGTGATGACCGTGTCGCCGTGGCGGATCGCCGGCACCTTTCCCATGGGGTTGATGGCCAGGTACTCCGGCGACTTCATCATCGGGCCGTACTCCACCACTTCGGTGCGGTAGGGGATCCCCAACTCCTCCAGCATCCAGCGCACGACGCGTCCGCGCGACATCGGGTTGGTGTAGAAAACCAGTTCCGCCGTCACCGTCATTCTCCTTTCAGTCCGAAAGCCATTCGCGGCTTCAGGCGTCCCCCGCCGGCATGTACTTCCCCTCTTCGTCCAGCGTGATCTGCTTGCGTTCGTTGAGGCGTCCCACCAGCGCCATGACGGTGGCGAACCCTTCGTCCGGGAAGGCGTCGAGCAGCTCGCTGAAGGTGAGCCTCTTCTCGCCCAGCATTTCCAGGGTTCGTTCCGCCAGCCGCTCGATGGCGTCGTCGCCGGCAGTCGCCGGCCGGGGCGCGGCCGGCGACTCGCCCAGGTAGTCGTCCAGCGCGGCCTTGCCCTGGTTGTGGTAGACGATGCGGTTGTAGCGGTAGCGCGGCACGTTCTCGGGGATGGTGGCGTCGATGCCCATCTTGGCCGTGGTGGGGACGCCGTTGGCGCTGGGCGGGATGGACGGATCCAGCGGCTTCGAGCGGGCATTGGACAGGATCACCGTGTCCCGGTCCGCCTGCACGCGGGTGGCGATGGCCCACTCCACCTCCACCGGGTCGAAGATGTCGATGTCGTCGTCGGTCACCACCACGTACTTGATGTCGGCGATGGACAGCAGCGCGGCGATGGCGTTCTTGCCGTCGCCGGGGCTCTTCTTGATGGAGGCCACGATGTGCCAGTGGCAGCAGCCTCCCGGCGTCACGTTGATGGCGGTGACCTGAACGCCGGTCTCGGCCATCACGCGCCAAGCCGCCGCTTCGTAGATGGGCGCGCTCATCCACAGGTTCTCCCAGGGCATGTGCAGCGCGTAGTAGATGGGGTCGCGCCGGTGCAGCACGGACTTGATGTGGACGTTGGGGTTTCGGTGGGTGCCCCCCACCAGGCGCGAAAACTCGCCGAAGGGCCCCTCGGGATGCACCCAGCCCTCGGGAGGGATCTCGCCCTCCAGGACGATCTCCGAGCCGGCGATGAACGGCACCGGCCCGGCCACTCCGGGCGTCAGCTCCACCGGGCGCCCGCCGAGGCCGCCGGCGAAGCCCAGCTCGTTGGTGCCCAGGGACGCCTTGAAGAGCGCCCCCATCAGCTCCCGCGGATGCACGCCGATGGAAATGGAGATGGGCAGCGGGCGGTTCTCCGCCAGCGCCCGCCTGGTGAAGTTGTGGAGGTTGTTGGGCGTGACGATGTCGATGCCGGTGACGTTGCGCTCCTTGAGCATCAGGCGGTAGCAGCCGGCGTTCATGCCGTACTCCGGGTCCTCGGAGATGACCACCGCGGCGGTGATCATGGGCGCGCCGTCCAGGGTGGAGAAGATCGGCACCGGCAGCTTGAACAGGTCCACGTCGCCGTCCAGTTGCGTGAACTCCTTGACCGGAGCGTCCTCCACCATGACCGGGTCGATGGAGTTGGACATGGCCCACTGGAAGCGCTTGTGGATCTCGGGGTAGGGGGCGTCCAGGGCGAGGCCCAGGCGCTCCCGCTTCTGCAGCAGCCCGCAGGCCACCGGGATGGAGTAGCCCACGGGATTCTCGAACAGCAGCGCCCGGTCGCTCTGGTCCGTGAGCGCCGCCACGTCCCTCAGATCCACCGGCTTGCGTATGTCCAGCAGCTCGTCGTTGGCCCGCAAAAGCTCGATGTATTCCCGAAAGGTCCCGTTCATGGCTTTTCACCTCCAGACCGGCAACATAGCCAAGAGGTCAGGCCGCATCAACCGGGCCGCCGCCCCGCCCGTTTGATTGACACCCGCGGGTCAACGAGGAATAGTGGACTCCATGTGGAGGCGGTCGTGATCGATCGACAATTACTCGGCATCCTGGCCTGCCCCGAGACTCGGGAGGCGGTGTCGTTGGCCGACGAGGTCCTCGTGGCGAGCCTCAACCGGAAGATCGAAGCCGGGGATCTGGTCAACCGCGCGGGCGAGAAGGTCACTGAGCCCATCGACGGCGGGCTCGTCCGCGAGGACGGCCGGTACCTCTACGCCATCCGCGACGGCATCCCCGTCATGCTCGTGGAGCAGGGGATACCACTGGAATGAACCGCCGGCGGCGTTCGTCAACACGCCGACCTTGACCTCTTTCCCCCCATGGGCTAGTCAATTCTTCTCCGTGCCGGAGTGGTGGAATTGGTAGACGCGCTGGACTCAAAATCCAGTAGGGGCAACCCTGTGGGGGTTCGAGTCCCCCCTCCGGCACCATGCATCACCTCCGGCACCTACGGCCGATAATGAACGCCGGATTTCTCAGGCTCACGCAGTTGACAAGTTGATCTCATGTCGGCGTCGAGGATTGCCAGGCCAAGGCCCCGGTTGGAGACCGCAAGTGTTCATGGGCTTCGCTCTCACGGCCTTGTGCTTCGACACGGAATATGCGATTTGCTCACTTGAACCACGCTTCCACGGAGGTATTCATGAGCATCCAGTTGTACTACGCGCCCGTCACCTGCGCGATGGCGCCCTACATCACCCTGACCGAGGCCGGCGCGGACTTCGAGGTCAAGGCCCTGAACTTCCGGGCGGGACAGAACCGCACCGCGGAGTACATGAAGCTTAACCCCAAGCACAAGGTGCCGTTGCTGGTGGTGGACGGGAAGACGCTGACCGAGAACGTCGGCATCCAGCTCTGGATCGCGCGCCGCTTTCCGGAGGCCCGGCTGCTGCCGCCGGATCCCTGGGACGAGGTCAAGGCGGTGTCGATGATGTCCTGGTGCGCGTCGGGCATCCATCCGTACCTCAGCCGCATCAATTCGCCGGCCAAGGTGTGTGACGTGGCGGAGACGGAGGAGAGCGTATCCCGCCTGGCGCGCGAATTTCTCGACGAGGTATACGGCATCGCCGAGGACCTGCTGGAGGGGCGCGAGTACTTCTTCGACCACTTTACCGCGCCGGATGCACACTTCTTCTGGTGCGTGCGCCGCAGCACCCAGTTCGACGTCGACCTGGAGCCCTACCCCAACACCCGGGCCCATTTCGAACGCATGCAGACCCGCCCCAGCGTGCAGAAGCTGCTGGCGTTCGAGAAGGAAACACAGGCGTCGTTCGCGGCGTAGGGGGGCGGGGGAGGCACGTCTCGGCGCGATTGGACACGGCCAAGGTTGAAACCCGCCCCTACGCCCCTTTCGCGCGTCCTGCCGGCTTCGGCCGCACCAGCCACGCCCCCAGGGCCGGCAGCAGCACCACCGCGGCGATCATGTTCACCAGGAACATGAACATCAGCACGATTCCCATGTCCGCCTGGAACTTGAGCGGGGCGATACACCAGGTGGCCACGCCCGCGGCCAGGGTGAGGCCGGTGAGCACCACGCCGGCGCCGGTGATGTTGAGCGTTCGCTCGTAGGCGTCGTCGAAGTCGAGCCCCTGGTCGAGGTGGGTGCGCAGCCTGCCGTAGATGTAGATGGCGTAGTCCACCCCGATCCCCACCCCCAGGGCCACTACCGGCAGGGTCGAGATCTTGAGCCCGATCTCCAGGATAGCCATGAGCCCGTAGGCCAGCAGCGAGACCGCCGCCAGCGGCAAGATGATGCATGCCGTGGCCGGCACCGAGCGGAAGGAGATCAGGCACAGCAGGATGATCCCGGCGAAGACGTAGCCCAGGATCGGGAACTGGGAGGCGTCCACCTCCTCGTTGGTGGCTGCCATCACCCCGACGTTGCCGCCGGCGAGCCGGAAGCGGATGCGGTCCAGGGTGTTGCGGCGCTGGAATTCCTTGGTGGCGTCGACGACGCGCTGGATGGTTTCGGCCTTGTGGTCGGTGGTGTAGATTCGCACCGGCAGCACGCTGCAGTCGTTGTTGATGAGGCCGCTGCTGGTGGGCACCGGGGAGACGGACTGCACCAGGCTGTAGCGGTTCCGCGGCAGGGTGCGCCACTTGAGATTGCCCTCGTTCCAGCCGGCGTTGATATTGCGGGCCACGCTGGCGAGGCTCAGTACGGACTGCACGCCGGGCACGTTGCGCACGTGCCAGGTGAACTCGTCCAGGGTAGTGAGCACCTCGTAGTCGATGCAACCGTCCGGCACCGTCTCCGCGAACACGGTGAGCATGTCGACGCCGATCTTGAAACGCTCGGTGATGGTGGCGATGTCGCGGTTGTACACCGACTCGGCCCGCAGCTCCGGCACCCCCTGATGGCGGTCGCCCACCTCCACCTGCGCCGCGTAGTGCGCCCCCGCCGCCACCAATACCGCCGCCAGGCCCACGGTCACCGCCGCGGGACGCCGTCGCGCCAACCGCGCCACCCGTGACCACAGCGGTTGCAGCACGCTGTCGCGCGCGGCCGCGCCCCGCCGCTGTGCGTCGCTCATGCGAAAATACGAAAGCAGCACCGGCAGCAGCGCCAGATTGGTGAGAATGATGGCCACGATGCCCAGGCTGGCGGTGATGGCCGTTTCCCGGATGACCTGCACCTCGATGAACGAGATGGTGATGAAGCCCACCGAGTCCGAGGCGAGGGCCACCGCGCCCGGCAGGAGCAGGCGCCGGAAGCTCGCCCGGGCGGCGTCCAGGCCGGCGGCGCCCGCTACCATCTCGGCGCGCACCGCGCTCACCATCTGCACCCCGTGGCTCACCCCAACCGCGAACACCAGGAACGGCACCAGGATGGACATGGGATCGATGCCGAAGCCAAGGGCGGTGACCGTGCCGAGCTGCCACACCACCGCCACCAGCGAGCACACCAGCGGCGGGATGGTCAGCCGCACCGACCGCGTGTAGACATACACGAACAGGGCGGTGATGAGGAACGTGATGCCGAAGAACGCGATGACCCGCGCCGCGCCCGCGGCGATGTCCCCCACCAGCTTGGCAAACCCGATGACGTGCACGTTCACGGCAGCGCTGGTCTGCGCCTTTGCGCGGACTTCTTCGAGCTGCCGCGCCACCT
This sequence comes from uncultured Binatia bacterium (SeqCode), assembly GCA_965215605.1. Classification (GTDB taxonomy): domain Bacteria; phylum Desulfobacterota; class Binatia; order UBA9968; family JAJDTQ01; genus JAJDTQ01. The sequence goes on from OZ244070.1 coordinate 2,295,464, forward strand.
CGATGTAGTCGAGGCGTTGGCCGGTGTTGGGGTCGAATTCCTGCAGCCTGCCGCTGACGACGGCGCCGGTGAAATCGTTGGCTACCAGCCGTCCGACGACTCCGGCCTTGATGGCGTTCTCGCGCACCCGTGCGAGGCCGGCGGCGGTGGGTTTGAAGCCCGCCGGCAACACGTTGCCGGCGATGACGCCGTCCTCCACCACCTCGATGAAGCGTACGTTGGGGGTGAGGATGGAGTAGACCTGGGTGCGGTCGATGCCCGGCAGGAAGAACATCGCGTCGGTGACCTGTTTCAGCGCGGTGAAGAATTCGGGGGTGAACATGTCGCCTTCGGGCGCCGTGAGGGCGATCACCACCTGGTCCGCGCTGCCGAACTGGTCCTGGTGCTTGAGGAAGGTCTGCATGTACTCGTGCTTGAGAGGCACGAGCTTGAAGAAGCCCGCGTCCACCCGCAACTGCGCCGCGTACCACCCCATGACCAGGGTGACGAGGGTGAAGGCGGCGAGCACGAGTTCGCGGCGGCCGAACAGCCACCGTTCGATGCGGGCCGTGAAAGGGTCGGGCAGCGGGCTTTCGGGTGCGTCCGGCATGGGCGGCTAATCGAGGATGGTGTGATACTCCGGCCGGGGAAGGCGCCGGACGCCGAACTCTCCGGTCAGCAGCACGTCGCCGCCGGCCAGCGGCAGCACCGAGGTGATCCCTTGGCGCGATGGAAGCCGCGTCGCCGATACGCTGCCGACGCCGTCCCGGCTGGTGAGCAGGATGCCTTCGAGGCCGGTGATGAGCACCGTTCCGTCCGGCAGACGAACGGCGTTGGTGAGCGTCGCGGTGGTGCCGGTGGCCACCCGGGTCCAGCTCTCGCCGCCGTCCTCGGAGCGGAACAGATGGCCCCGGAGCCCATGCAGCAGGATCCGGTCCCCGTCGAGCACGAGGGCGCCGTACCACGAGCCGGCGTAAGGCGAGGGAAGCTCGCGCCACGTGTCGCCGCCGTCGTCGGAACGGTACACGACTCCCGCTTCCGCCGCCATGAACAGCCGTTCCGGCCCCGCGGGCACGATTTCGTTCAGGTGGAAATCATCCTTGCTGATGGCGCGGGAGGCCCAGGTCTTGCCGCCGTCCCGAGTGGCCAGGAAGTAGCCGTAGGCCCCAACCGCGAAACCGGTGTCCTTGTCCCGGAACCAGACGTCCAGAAGCGGCCGCTCCTCTTCCGGCGCGCGGTGCATCAGCCGCCAGTCGTTCCCGCCGTCGTCGGTGCGGAGGATCACCGCATCGTGTCCCACGGCCCAGCCGGTCTTGTGGTCGTGCATGTGCACGGCGGTCAGCAGCGCCCGGGTCGGGACCTGTGCCTGTTTCCAGCTTGAACCGCCGTCGTCGGAGAGCAGGATGTATCCGCGCTGGCCCACCACCACCACACGAGGGCCGGCCGCGGCCGCGTCCACCAGCAGGGACCTGGCGGCCAGCGGCGCTTCCACCGCAGGCTTGGCGCCGCCGGGGGCCGGCGCGGCGAGACACAGGATCAGGACCGGCAGGAGGGTGTGGGGCGCGCGGATGTCACCGCCTCCCCGCGCGTCGCAGGGACGACGGCTTGAAGTCCCGGTCCTTGTACTTGACGTCGTGCGTGCACATCCGGAACTCGTTGTCGAGGCCGAGGGCGAGGTAGCGTCCGGCCTGCAGATCGTGATGGACCTCCAGGGTCGGCCAGGTCAGCGGCTTTTCGTAGAAGTTGATGACGTGACCCTCGGACACCCGCCAGAGCTGATCGCGGTTGTCGTAGATGTCCACCAGCAGGATCTGCCAGGAATCCTCGTCGATGTAGAAGGTCCGCCGCTTGTAGATGTGGCTGGCGCCCTGCTTGAGGGTGGCGTCGACGATCCAGACCCGGTGAAGCTCGTAGCGCAGATGCTCGGGGTTCACGTGCAGCGGCCGGATGAGGTCGTCGAAGGCGAGCTTGTCGCTGTGCGCCCGGTAGGCGTTGTACGGCACGTACATCTCGCGCTTGCCGGCGAGCTTCCAGTCGTAGCGGTCCACCGCTCCGTTGAACATGTCGAACTGGTCGGCGGTGCGCAGTCCGTCCGAGGTGGTGCCGGGATTGTCGTAGGCGATGTTGGGCGCGCGCCGCACCCGGCGCTGGCCGGGGTTGTAGGTCCAGGCCTGCCGCGGCTGGCGCGACGGGTTCATGGCCTCGTGCACCAGCAGGAGACCTCCCGCCAGCCGTGCGGGCGCGGTCACCCGCTGCTTGAACAGGATCATGGTGTCGCCGAGCTTCTCCACGGTCATGCCCGGCAGGGAGTAGCGGACGTTGACGTCGACGGCGTACTTGACCAAGGTGTAGTCGCCGCCCCGGGTCACCGCCGCCTGCCCCAGCGTGCAGGACACCGCCTCGCCCCGGTAGCGCAGCAGATGGTTCCAGATCACCTCCAGGCCGTTCCTGGGGATGGGGAAGGGGATGCCGATGACGGCGCCGTCGACGCCGTTGCCGCCGTCCACGAGCTTGGTCACGGCGGCGATCTTCCGGGTGGCGTCGTAGATGCGCTGCGGCACCGAGGCGCTGCGCCGGGTCGGGTACACGACCAGCTTGTAGGTCCCGTAGGTCTCCAGCAGGCGCTGGTGCCCGGTGGAGAGCTTGTCCCGGTACTTGTCGAGGTTGGACTTGTCGATGACGAAGAGCGGCTTGTCGCTTCCGTAGGGGTCGCGGTGGTGCTCGCCGGGCTGGTAGCCCTCCGGCGGCCTGGTGATGCCCCCGGTCCACTCCGGGATGGCGCCGTCGGCGTTGCCGGCCCGCTCCGCCCCGAGTGGGGTCAGTTCCTTGCCGAGACGCGCGATCTCGTCGGCGGAAATCTCGGCGGCCGCAGGGCAGGCAAGGGCCAGCGCCAGGGCCGCGACAGCAGCGATTCGTGAAGTGAGTGCTTTCGTGTTCATGGGTTCAGAATGAGTACTTGAGGGTCGCCGTGATGAAGTCACGGTCCCTGATCTCGCTCCTGTTGCCGCCGTAGGCGGTGTAGCCGATGTTGCCCTCCCAGCGGCTCAGATAGCTTGCCCGCAGGCCGAGGGTCAGCGCGGTACGTCCTTCCAGGAAGGGACCGATGGGCTGGGGACTGTTTCCCCGGAAGTCGTGCTGGAACTGGACGTAGGGGAAAAGGTTGGCCGAACCGACGGCGTTGTTGTAGTCGAGCCGCGCCGCCATCCGGTAGCCCATCGAGGTGGAGTCCGACGGCTTCCCCTCGGCGGGGCTCTCCAGCGGCAGCGCGCTCTTCTCCGGCATGTTGTGGACGTGGAACAACGCTGCTTCGGTCAGGAAGACGAAACCGTCCGCCCCCAGCGTCGGGCCGAACACCCTGGTCGCCGTGGCCTGGATCTGGCTCACTTGACGCTTGATGTAGCCGCGGATGTCGGCATCGTAGCCGGCGGTGCCGGGAAAACCGCCGTTTTGTATGCACCCGGCCGAGGTACGTCGCGTAGCGGGCAGTTGATTCCGGACTCCCTCAGGCAGACCATCCACCGCCAGACAATTGGAGAACGGCGCGAGGCCGTCCGTGATGAGCTTGGCCTCTTCGATCTGCAAGGGCACGTCGGTGCGGAAGGCGAAGTCACCCTGCAATGCCCAGCCAGACCCGCCGAGCTGCGTGTTGAAACTCACGCCGTAGAGCTGGATGTCCTCCGGGTATTCGATGAAGTAGTAACCTGAGCCTGCGTACTTGTCGACGCCGTAGGGCACCGCAAGCCCTCCGGTATCGCCTCCGGAAAGAGAGGGGGTCGTAATGAATTCTTGCGTTTTTGCCCCCAGTGCCGCCAGGCCCGCAAGGGCTCCTGCCTGGTCCCCGGTATGCGCGCGCACCGTCGGCAGGCGACTGTGGTAGTTGATGAAGTAGAAACCGAATTCCGTGCTGTTCAGGTTCTCGGCGAGGTAGCGCAACGCCACTCCCCCCTGTCCGGCGTCACCCGGGTTGCGGTCCCGGCCTCGGGGCACGACCAGGAACTCGGAACCGTCCGGCAGATTGTCACCCAGCCGGGGGGAACCCGGAAGCAGGTTGCGTGCCAGCAACGCGCGGAGGGTGGGGTCGTTAAGGAATGCCCGGTTGGCGCCGGGTCCCACGTAGTCCGTCGTGGAAAAATAAGTGCCCCCCGGGTCGATCTGGGTCTTTTCCCAATCGATCTGATAGAAGGCCTCGACCGACAGGTTGTTGGGCAGCTCCACTAACGCCGACACCAGGGGAACGGCTACCAAGGCCTCCCGCAGCTCCGCTCCGGGCACCCGCAGTTTGCTCACGTCGAACGGGTTGATGGCGTTGATACCGTTCTGGATGAACGTGCTCTCGCCCCAGTTGAGCACGTGCTTGCCGAGCCGCACGTCCACCGAGGTCTCGCCGAGGTCGAAGCTTCCGGTGACATAGGCATCGAGCAGATCCAGGTCTTTACCCACCAGGTTCTTGGCCGTCGGGGTCAGCGGTCTGTAGTCCCGCTTGCCCTCCTCGTTCTCGTGGTCGTAGAATCCGCTGGCGCGCAGGAACAGCCCGAGGTTGCGGTAACCGAGCTCGAAATCGCTGGTGAACTTGGCGGCGTTGCTGACGATTCCCGTTTCGTAGTTGAGATTTCCGTCGTTGTCGTTGATCTTGGAGGTCAGGTCCTTGTCCTGGTCTTCGACGCGCACCATCAGGCCGTAGGACAGGGTGGTGTCGAGGCTGGCCTCGACCTCGCCGGAGCTCAGGTCCACCGCCTTGGCCTGCCCGGGCCACAGGAAGGGGAGCCCGGCGAGCATCGACAAGACAACCAATTGGCAGATACTCTTCAACATAGAGTTGGCCGAATATCATTTTCCGATGTGCGATTCAAGGCAGTATTTGCAATCCGCAGGGCTGTTGAATGGACCCGCTGGAACCCGTTGTGTGATGCAGAATCTTGCACACCGTCGCGGCTAATAACTGGAATATAAAAGATATTTTTGACCAAGCATGCCATATCGACCTCAAGACGGGTTCTTTCGCAAGGCCAAGCGGGAGGGTTACCGCTCGCGGGCGGCATACAAGCTGCTGGAGATCAACCAGCGGTTTCGGTTGATCCGGGACGGCCACTCGGTGGTGGACCTGGGGGCGGCGCCGGGCGGGTGGCTCCAGGTGGCGGCCGAGCTTGCCGGCCCCAAGGGGCGCGTGCTGGGCTTCGACCTGCAGCCGATCCAGCCGGTGGGTGGCGGCAGCGTACGAGCGTACGAGCTGGACGTGCTGGCGCAGGATGCCGCCGAGCGCATCGGCGGACTCCTCGATGGCCCGGTGGACTGTGTGCTCTCGGACATGGCGCCGCGGCTCTCGGGCATCCGCGACGCGGATCACCAGCGCGCACTGGAGCTTGCCCGCAAGGCCTGCGCGATCGCCATGGCGGTTCTGAAACCCCGGGGGGCGCTCCTCTTCAAGACGTTTACCGGGGCCGGCGTCGAGGGTCTCGCGAAGGAGATGTCCGGCCGTTTCCAGTCCGTCCAGCGGGTCCGAGCCGAGGCGACGCGGAAGGGATCGTCCGAGTTCTACGTGGTGGCCAAGGGCTTCAGGCCCTGACGGCCTATTCGACGGTCACGCTCTTGGCGAGGTTGCGGGGCTGGTCCACGTCCGTGCCCCGGTGGACGGCGACGTGATAGGCCAGGAGCTGCAAGGGGATGGTCAATACCACCGGCGCCAGGTGGTAAGGGACCTTGGGAACCACGAGCGTCGAGTCCGACGCCATGCTCTCGTCGGGCTCGTCGGTGACGATGACGACGTTGCCGCCCCGGGCTTCCACCTCCCTGAGGTTGCCGAGGGTCTTCGGGTAGTAGTGGTCCCTGGGCAGCATCATCACCACCGGCATGCTCTCGTCGATGAGGGCGATGGGCCCGTGCTTCATCTCGCCCGCCGGATATCCCTCGGCATGGATGTATGAGATCTCCTTGAGTTTGAGGGCGCCTTCGAGGGCGATGGGGTAGTTGATCCCCCTGCCCAGGTAGAGGACGTCGTCGGCGTGGCTCATGCCGTGGGCCAGCTCGGCCACCCGTTCCTCGAGCTTCAGCGCCGCCTCGATCCAGCCGGGCAGGCGCGTGGCGTCCTCCAGCAGCCGGGTCGCCTCATCGGAGGCGAGTTGCCCGTTCAGCCGCCCCAGCCTCACCGCCAGCAGGTAGAGGGCGGTGAGTTGGGTCGTGAAGGCCTTGGTGCTGGCCACGCTGATCTCCGGACCGGCGTGGGTGTAGAAGACGCCGTCGGATTTCCGCGCCAGAGACGAGTCCACGACGTTGCAGACCGACAGGATCCCGGCGCCCTGCCGGCGTCCTACCTCCAGCGCCGCCAGGGTGTCGGCGGTCTCTCCCGACTGGCTCACCAGCAACAGCAGCGAGTCCGGGCCGAGAAGGGGGGTGCGGTGCCGGAACTCCGACCCGTAGTCCACCTCGGCCGGTACCCGTGCCAATTCCTCGATCAGGAACTTGCCCACCAGCGCCGCGTGCCAAGCGGTTCCGCAGCCCACCAGGTGGATCTTCCGGGTGCGCGCCAGTTGTTCCTCGGCGAGATCGATCTCGGCCAGGTTGACGCCGGATTCGAGGGACATGTGCCCGCGCAGGGTGTCGGTGACGACCTGGGGCTGCTCGTGGATCTCCTTCAGCATGAAGTGCCGGTAACCGCCCTTCTGTGCCGCCACGGCGTCCCACGTGATCCGCCGGGTGGGACGTGCGATCAAGCGGGCGTCGGAGTCGAGGATGCGGAAGCCGTCCTCACGCACCTCGGCGATCTCGCCGTCTTCCAGAAAGGCCACGTCCCGGGTGTACTCCAGCAGGGCGGGAACGTCCGAGGCGATGAAGGTCTCTCCGCTGCCCGTGCCGATGACGATGGGCGAGGCGTTCTTGGCGACGATGAGCCGGTGAGGCTCGCGCCGGTTCAGGAACACCAGGGCGTAGGAACCGTGAATCTCGCCGACGGTCTCGCGCACCGCCTCCAGCAGGTCCGTTCCCCCGACGACCTTCTCTTCCACGAGATGGGCCACGAGCTCGGTGTCGGTTTCCGAGGTCAGCTCAGCGCCGCGTCCCAGCAGGGCTCCCTTGAGCTCAAGGTAGTTCTCGATGATGCCGTTGTGCACCACCACCGTGCCCCCGGCCCGGTGGGGGTGGGCGTTGGCCTCGGAGGGGCCGCCGTGGGTGGCCCAGCGGGTGTGGCCGATGCCGGCGTGCCCCTGCACGGGTGCGCGTCCCAGCCGGGTCTCCAGCCGGGCGAGCTTGCCCTGGGAGCGGCGCCGCGAGACCCGCCGCCCGTCAAGGACCGCGATGCCCGCCGAGTCGTAACCCCGGTATTCCAGCTTCCTCAAGCTGTCGATGAGCACCGGGGCGGCGTCCCGGCCGCCGATATATCCCACGATCCCGCACATGGAGAGGGTCAGGCTTTGCGCTTCCGCGCCCGGTAGCCGTCCACCCAGCCGTCGACGTGCCGTTGCGGGGCGCGGCTCAGGGCCAGGGCGCCCGCGGGCACGTCCTTGGTGATGGTGGAGCCGGCGCCGATGTAGGCGTCGTCGCCCACCGCCACCGGCGCCACGAGCTGGGTGTCGCTGCCCACCTGCACCCGGTCCCCGATGATGGTGCGGTGCTTGGCGAAGCCGTCGTAGTTGCAGGTGATGGTGCCCGCGCCGATGTTGGATTCCCGGCCGAGGTCGGTGTCGCCGATATAGCTCAGATGGCTGGCCTTGGTGCCCTCTCCCACGGACGAATTCTTTACCTCCACGAAGTTCCCTATGTGGACGTCACGCTGGAGCACGGTGCCCGGACGCAGATGGGCGAAGGGGCCGACGCTGACGCCGTCCTCCAGGTCGCAGCCGTCCATGACCACCGAGAAGCGCAGGTGGACGTCGTCGGCGAGGCGCGCGTTGGTGAGGTAGGCGCTGCCGTCGATGCGGCAGCGGGCGCCCACGGCGGTGCGTCCCAGAAGGTGGCTGTTGGGGCCGATGACGGTGTCCTCGCCGATGGTGACCTCGGCGTCGATGTACGTGCTGTCCGGGTCCTTGAGAGTCACGCCCCGCTCCATCCACTTGCGGTTTACGTCTTTCTGAAGTGCCTTTTCCATCCAGGCGAGCTCCTCTCTGCCGTTCACGCCACGGAATTCACGCGGGTTGTCGATGGTGACGCTGCCGATGCGGGCCTGCCTTTCGGCGCCGTACGCGGCGATGTCCGGGAGATAGTATTCCCCCTGGTCGTTGCGGTTGTCGAGGGCCGCCAGGGCCGCCCGAAGAAAGCCCGCCGAGGCCACGTAGAGGCCGACGTTGATCTCCCGGACGGCTCTCACCGCGTCGGCGGCGTCCCGTTCCTCCACCACACCGGCAATGTCGCCGTCCGGGCCGCGCAGGACCCGGCCGTATCCGGAGGGGTCCGCCAGCGAGGCCACGGCAAGAGTGAGGTCCCGGGCGCCCGAGCGATGCGCCGCCAGCATCCGGGAAAGGGTCCGGCCGGCCACGAGCGGCACGTCTCCGTTGAGGATCAGCAGGTCGCCGCTGAAATCGCCCAGCGCGTCGGCCCCGCAACGTGCCGCGTGCCCCGTGCCCAATTGCTCGCGCTGCAGCACCCAGCACGACGGGTCCACACCGGGGTAGGCTTCCCTGATGCGGTCCACGCCGTGGCCCACCACCACCAGCACCCGGTCGGGCTCGAGTCCGGCGCAGGCGTCGAGGACGTGCGACAACAGCGGTTTGCCGCCCAGAAGATGCAGCACCTTCGGGGTGGCGGACCGCATCCGCTTGCCCTGGCCCGCGGCCAGGATGATGACTCCGAGCCCCCCCATACGCAGCGGAAACTATAACTCAAGGGCGGGTCCGTGGCCAGAGAGGCCAGGGTGGCGGCGAAACCGGCGCCTACAGCGCCCACATTGACAAGCCCGTGATTTTCCAATAACTCTTACCGTACTTCGAGACCTCCCGCGCCGCCGGAATCCGGCAGCCGCGTGCCGCACGGGAGTCTCAATACGCTGAAGGTGGTCGAGTTTGTATGGAAGAACATTCGGGCTTGTACTATTTCATGGAGATCGTGACCAAACCCGACAACATTCCCATCGTGGGCATGCTGATTCTCGTCCTGTTCTTTACCTGGGTCGGCCTGAAGCAAGCGATGAAGAACGACAGGCTGATCGATGAGGGCCGAGAGGACGAAATCTCTGACCAGATGTGGAAGTAGGGGCCGGGGGCCGCGGTTTCTGTCCGTACTGATCGCGGTTGCGATCCTGAGCATTTGCGGAGAAGCGCGTTCCGCCCTGGTCGACGAAGAGTTGTGGCGGACCGGACGACAGGACTTGGCCGCGGGCCAAGTCCCGGAAGCGTGGGAGAAGTTCGAGAAGTTGCTCGAGCGATACCCGGAAGAGCCGCAACTGCTGCAGGTCGCCGGCTTGGCGGCCCTCAGGCGGAGCGATCCGGAAACGGCCATCGCCTACGTGAGAAAGGCCGTGGCCCTTGCCCCGGATGACGCCGAGGCGCTGACGCTGCTGGGCTGGCTTGAGATGGAGGTGGCCAACGACGTCGACAAGGCCATCGAGTCCTACCGGAGGGCGGCGGCGCTCAAGCCCGAGGTCCCCGAGGTCCACGACAACCTGGGGGTGGCGCTCAAGCGCAAGGGAGACCTGGAGCCGGCCATCGGGAGCTTCTCGCGCGCGCTGGAGCTGAAACCGGACTTCGCGCAGGCCGTCGGCAACCGCGGTTGGGCGTTTGTGGAGCAAGGCAAATGGGAGGCGGCCCGGGCCGACTTCGAAAAGGCCCTGGCCCTCCAGCCCGAGGACGAGGGATCCCTTTACGGCCTTGCCCGGGTGCGCAAGGAGTTGCGCGACTATGAGGGCGCCCAGGCCGCGCTGGCCCGGTTGAGCCGCGAGTCTCCCAATTTCGTCTACTGGCTCGAATGGGCTACGGTCGGTATCATACGTTACTATTGGGTTTTCCTGTTGCTGGCTTTGGGTTTGTTCTTCCACTTCCGGTACAAGGCAAGGAAAAGGGTGAAGGTCGATGGCTGAAGCTGCAAAACGCAAGGGTACGGCTCTCCTGGCCGTGATGAACGAGAACTGCACCAGTTGCGCCGGGTCGCCCCTGTGCGAGGTCCACTGCCCGGTGGACGACTGCATCAACCTCCTCTACGAGGAGATGCCCGGAGGCGGCCTCAAGCCCTACCGGGTGTGGGTGGACAACGAGAAGTGCATCGGCTGCCAGATGTGCTACAGCGACGACCTCACCAAGATCCACGAGCACAAGACCACCGGCGTGGTCTACTTCGAGTACGGCAACCGCCTCTACGACGCCAACAAGAAGATCCTGGAGAAGGAGCAGGAGCCCAAGAAGAGCGAGCTCCAGCTCATCGGCACCGACTCGGAGGACCGCCTCGACAAGAAGATCTGCCCCTGGGACGCCATCAGCATGGTGGAATACGAGGACGCCCTCGAGCTTTCCAAGCTCTACTACGACCCCGCGCTCATCTCCACCGAAGACGGCGTCTACTCCATCGGCGACAAGGGCAAGGAAGAACTCGAGGACCGGCAGATGGAGGGGTTCTAGAGATACGGTGAAGGATCTCTATCGTTTCTGGGGAAAGGCCCGCCCGGCATCTCTCGACAACGGTCCTGACTGGCATCCGCTCGCTTTTCACTGCCTCGATGTGGCCGCGGTGGGAGAGGCTCTGCTCACTCAACACCGAGGCCTTGGCGAGAGCCTCTTTCGTCTGCTGGGTCTGTCGCAAGAGCAAGCCGTTCCGCTGATCTGTTACCTCCTCTGTCTGCATGACGTCGGCAAATTCGCCAAAAAGTTTCAGGCCAAGGCACCGGAACTCTACCCCGATTGTTTCGGTGACGACCCGCAGGGATTCCCGCATCGTTACGATCACGGCGCCGGAGGCTTGCGCATGTTCGACGCCGGTTCCGATGCGTTCGGGCTGCCGAAGGCAACCGGCAACGATGTCTGGCGCCCCCTGATTTCCGCGGTCACCGGTCATCATGGCTCGCCTCCGCAGCCGGGCAGTGAGGAAAGCCTGATCACGTTGCGAAGCGATTTCGGGCGCGCTGGGATCGAAAACGCCCACCGGTTCATGCTGCAAGCGGGTGAGCTGTTCGCTGTCCCCGCGGATCTTCCCTCCATAGACCGCCGCCGGTGTCGGCGCGCGTCACACGCGGTCGCCGGTGTGGCCGTGTTGGCCGACTGGATCGGATCGAATCAGGATTGGTTCCGATATCGTGAGCCGCTTCAAGACCTTGAGGCCTACTGGCACTATGCCCGGGAACGAGCGGGATGTGCGGTGACCGACTCGGGCGTGCTGCCGAAAGTCATAGGCGACCATCTTCGTTATGAAGACCTGATCGGCGCCGACTCAGCGCCGAGTCCGATGCAGGAATGGGCTCTGTCGGTGGACATTCCGACCGGCCCCGCACTCTTCATGATCGAGGACGAGACCGGCAGCGGGAAGACCGAAGCCGCGCTGATGCTTGCCCACCGGCTGATGATGTCTGGCCGGGCCGATGGTTTGTACGTCGCTTTGCCCACGATGGCGACGGCGAATGCCATGTTTGACCGGCTCGCGGTGGCTCATCGCCATCTTTTCGCGCCGGGCGTCGAGCCTTCCATCGCGTTGGCCCACGGCGCTCGTGGCCTGCACAATGGCTTTCGGGCCGCCGTCGTCAAGGGCGGCCGATCGGAGGAACCCTATTCGGAATCCGCGGAGTCGGATCAAGAAACCGAAACGACTGCATCGGCCTCATGCGCCACATGGATTGCGGACGACCGCCGCCGCACGTTCCTGGCCGACGTCGGCGCTGGAACCATTGATCAGGCGTTGTTATCGGTATTGCCGAACCGGCACCAATCACTGAGGCTGTTAGGATTGATGCGCCGCGTGCTTATACTCGACGAGGTGCACGCCTATGACGCGTACATGCAGCGTGAAATGGAGCGGTTGCTCGAGTTCCAGGCGGGGCTCGGCGGCTCTGCGATTCTTTTGTCGGCCACGTTGCCGAGGTCGATACGGAAACGACTGACCGATGCCTACAGGAGCGGTTTGGGTGAGAATTTGAACGGTGGTACCGCCAGCATGGACTACCCGCTCGCCACCGTCTGCGCCGCCGACGTTCATTCAGGCACGAAGGTGAACAGTCGAGTCGAGCGCGCGCGTTCGCTTCCTGTCCGTTTTCTCCGGTCTTCCGACGACGCAATGAGCGAGATCCATCAGGCGGCCTGCGCCGGCAAGGCCGTTCTCTACATACGCAACACCGTCGACGACGTACTCGACGCCCATGCGGCCCTGGAGGCGCGGGGACTGGAGCCTCGCCTCTTCCATGCCCGGTTCGCTCTGGTAGACCGACTCAACATCGAAAAGGAGGTCGTCGCGTTGTTCGGCAAACACGGCAAGTCCGCCGAACGCGCCGGCCAGGTGCTCATCGCAACACAGGTGGTCGAGCAATCGCTGGACCTGGACTTCGATGTACTGGTCACCGACCTCGCCCCCATCGACCTGTTGATCCAGCGGGCGGGAAGGCTTTGGCGGCACCATCGTCCAGAGCGCCGCGGACAGCCGGAGTTGCGGGTGGTAGCACCGGAACCCGTCGCCAACGCGGACGAGGCATGGTTCGGCCGGGCGTTTCCGCGCGCACAGTACGTCTACCGAGATTACGCCCGCCTGTGGCTGACGGCGCGGACGTTGGAGGAGGCCTGTATCATCGAGAGCCCTGGCGGCATGCGGACGCTCATCGAAGCCGTCTACGGGGAGGATGCGGATCAATGCCTGCCGGGCGAATTGCAGGGCAGCTTTTTCGACGCAGAGGGCAGGGCAGGCGCGGAGCGAGGTGTGGCGACGACCAACGTCCTGGACCTGGGCAAGGGTTATGTGCGGGACGGCGGCGCCTGGGACAGAGATGTCCGAACGCCGACCCGACTCGTTGACGACCCACATGTCACCTTGCGGCTCGCTCGTGTCCGCGACGGCCGGATTGAACCCTATGCCCACGGTGACGCTCCTCGCGAGCCGTGGGTCGGATGGCGGCTCAGCGAGGTGAACGTTGCGGCCCGGCGTGTTCGCGGCGAGGCCTTGCCGCAAGAACACGCTGAGGCCGCGCGAGTGGCCAAAGCGGACTGGACAAGGTACGATTCGGATAACATCCTTGTAGTGCTTGAGGAGACCGGTGTCCCCGGTGCTCCTCTGCGAGGGAAGGCGGTTTCCGGGAGCGAGCCTCAACGAGAAGTTCTCCTGAACTATGACTCCCGGAAGGGAGTGACGTGGGAGAAGAACGAAGAATGACCGATCCGGTGACGGCCGATGCGCCGCAGGCCGTCTTCAACCTGATCGACGAGCCATGGTTGCCCATGAGGCGCCGAAGCGGCGTTATCGAGTACGTGCAGCCGTGGCGAGTCACCGAAGGGATTGCGGACGATCCGTTTACAGCCTTTGCCTGGCCGCGACCGGACTTCAATGGAGCGGCGCACGAACTCTTGATCGGTCTGCTGTCCACCGCCGCCGCGCCCGACGACGACGAAGAATGGAAGAACTGGTGGCGGGAACCGCCGTCGCCGGACGTACTGAGAGAACGCTTCGCGACGGTCGGTCACGCTTTTAACCTGGACGGCCCCGGCCCGAGGTTTTTGCAGGATCTCGGTGCGCTCGAAGGTGCTGAAGACAAGGAGATCGCGGCGTTGTTGGTTGACGCGCCGGGTGCACAGACCCTGCGCAACAACGCGGACTTGTTCGTGAAGCGGGGAGGCGTGCCGGTGCTCTCCCGCGCGGCCGCTGCAATGGCGCTCTTCACGCTGAACGCCTTCGCTCCCGCAGGTGGTGCTGGCCATCGCACGTCGCTTCGCGGCGGCGGTCCGATGACGACGTTGGTCGTCACAGACCACTCCGAATACGGCGCCACTCTATGGGGCCGGCTCTGGCCGAACATCGAAAGCCGGGAACAGGTCGAAGCTCGCGCAATAGGTTCGAAGCTTGATGAAGATCCCGGTACGGTCTTTCCTTGGCTCATCCCCACCCGTACGTCCGACCCGAAGGCTGGCGGCAGACCGACGACTCCTGCGGATGTCCATCCTCTGCATGTCTATTGGGGCATGCCCAGGCGCATCCGATTGTTGTTCGAGGATGCCGAGGACCGCAGATGCGGACTTACGGACGTCCGGGACTCCGTGGTTGTGCCACGGTATCGAACCAGGAACTACGGCAACAACTATTCTGACGGATTCCAGCACCCGCTGACACCATACTACCGTCCGAAGCCGACCTCGGCGGAAAAGCTCGCCGTCCATCCGAGTCCCGGTGGCATCAGCTACCGCCTGTGGCCGGGGATCGTCGTCCCGAGCAACGACAACCTTCGCGAACCTGCGCAGGTAGTCCGGCAGTGGCACCAGGAACGGTTCCGCAACGCCCTGCGAGCACGTTTCGTCGCATTCGGTTACGACATGGACAACATGAAGGCGCGCGCCTGGCTCGAAGGCGAGGTGCCGTTATGGCACTTCGACGACGACGTGGAAGAGTGGCTTTGTAAGTTCATCCAGAGGGCGACCGCGGGCGCCGACACGGTGACTCGCTTGATGACCGGTGCCGTAAAATCTGCTCTGTACGATCGTCCAAAGGACGCGGACGGCGACTATGGCTTTCTCGCTGAACGTTTCTACCGTGACACGGAAGCAGAATTTTATGCGGCTCTCGGCCAGTCCGTGTCGATGATCCAGGCGGACCCGGACAACGACGACCCCACCATGGAGGTGCGCCGGGGCTGGGCGCCGGTGATGGAGAAGGCGGCCTTGCGCTTGTTCGACGAGTACGCTCCCTCCGACGGCCTGGAGAATCGGGACATGCACCGTTACGTCAGGGCAAGGTTCTACTTGGCTCTTGCGCTTCGCGGGCGTGGGAAGAATGGCAAGGCCCTGTTCGAACGCGACCTCGGCATTCCATCGCCGGAGAGTTCGCGGCCACGTGCCCGCAAAAAGGAGGCTGCATGACGAACCCGACGGCATCCGCCAGGGCCGTTTCGGTCGCATTCGAGTGGTGGCGCGGGCTGAATCCGACGGATTCTGTGCCGTCCGGTCGCCAGCGGGCGGGCTCGGCGCGACTGCGGCGAGCCGCTACGCCCCTTGAAGTAATCCAGGAGCCGGAGGCGTTGCGGTTGATCGCGAGGCTGCCGCGTGACCCGGAGCGGGTCGCCATTCTCGCGGGGGTGCTGGCCTTCGTGCGGGAGACGGAGACACAGCGCGTGGCCCGGGCCGTGGGCCGCACGGGGCTTGACGACGACAAGTCGGCCCTCCTGTCGGAAAACCGCTTTAGACGCCTGCTTCAGGTTCCTGTCTGCGACCTCCTGGAGCCGATGCGCCGGCTCGTTCGCATGACGAAGGGGACGCTCAACGTCCACGACCTTTCCAGTTCGATCCTGTATTGGAACGACGCAGTGAAGAAGCGCTGGATATTCGACTATTACGGGGTCGGTGCCGCAGGCGAGAGCGGTGCCGCGGGTTCGCCCACTCCTGACCGAATCGAAGAACGGGAACGCGACAATGGCTGACTTTCTGCAACTGCATCTCCTTACCGCCTACGGTCCTTCGAACCTGAACCGGGACGATACCGGTCGGCCCAAGAGCGTGGTCTTCGGCGGCGTGCCGCGACTGCGTGTTTCTTCGCAGAGCCTGAAGCGAGCCTGGCGTGCCTCCGAGGTCTTCGCCGAGAAACTCGAGGGTCACCTTGCGGCCCGCACACAAAGACTCGGCAAGGACGTTCTTGATCGGCTGCGGGAAGACGGTGCGGACGAGGACAAGGCCTTGGAGATCGCGCGAACAATTGCAGGCATCTTCGGAAAGGTCAAGAGCGAGAAAGACGATGCCCCAACGTTCACGGAGCAGCTCGCTTTCGTGTCTCCTGGGGAACAGGAAAGGGCGTTCGCGCTTGCCGGCAGGATGCTTGCCGGGGAAGTTTCCGAGAAGCCATCGCCGGATGACTTGCTTCGGAGCGCCGATGAGGCGGCCGATATCGCGATGTTCGGGCGAATGCTCGCCGACAATCCGAAGTTCAACCGGGAGGCGGCGGTGCAAGTCGCACACGCCGTCACAACCCATCGCGCTATGGCGGAGGATGACTACTACACCGCCGTCGATGATCTGAAGTCGCGCGATGAGCTGGACGACGCGGGGGCCGGATTCGTTGGCGTGCAGGAATTCGGCGCTGGAGTGTTCTACCTCTATATCTGTGTGGATCGGGAGCTCCTACTGTCCAATCTGGACAATTTGCAGCCTCTTCATGATTCGAGCTTGGCCGCCCTTGTCGAAGCCGCCGCCACCGTCGCGCCGGGCGGTAAGCAGGCGAGCTTTGCCAGCCGTGCCCGCGCATTCTATGCGCTCGGCGAGAAGGGTTCGGCGCAACCTCGCAGCCTCGCTGCCGCATTCCTGAAGCCGGTGACAGGCGACGACCAGGGCGTCGAGTCCATCACAGCCCTTGAGGAGTTCCGGGACCGGCTCGATGGAGCCTATGGGCCGTGCGCCGATGATCGCTACACGATGAACGTTGCATCCGGTGAGGGGACGCTTCGGGATCTCCTCGCATTCTCGATCGGGTGACGCCATGCGCTTTCTCGTCTTCACCCTTTACGCCCCTATGGCTTCGTTCGGCGAGATCGCGGTGGGGGAACGGCGCATGAGTTGGGCTCGGCCCGGTCGGTCCGCGGTCCTTGGTCTCGTGGCCGCGGCCCAGGGAATCGACCGCGTGGACGAGGGTGCCCACCAGCAACTGGATGCCGGTCTTTACTACGCCGTTAGGACCGATGCGGCGGGCCGGCCGCTCATCGACTATCACACGGCTCAGACTCCGAAGGCTCGCAAGGGGCAGAGTTTTGCGACCCGGCGGGAAGAATTGGAATCGGACGATATCAACACGGTTCTTTCCAGCCGGGAGTGGCGGGCGGATGCGTACTTCACGGTCGCGTTGTGGCCGCGACCGGAACGGGCCATCGACCTTGAAGAGATCGCCGGGGCATTGCGCAATCCGCGTTTCACGCTCTACGTGGGACGCAAGGCAGCGCCGCTCGGTCTGCCCATGGCCCCCGAGATCATCGAAGCCGACACCTTCATGGCAGCCCTTGACGCCCGACGGCCGAATGACGAGGAACGAAGCGTCTTACAGCGAATCGGTATCGACGGGGTGGAGCCCGGCGCCATCGCGTTCGACCACGACGCGCCCGGAGCGCCGGTGGAAACGCGCGTCGAACGGCGGCGCGATGCGGTTGCGAGCCGCGTCAGGTGGCAGTTCGCCGACAGACTGGAACGGGTCGTGATTCCCCGATAGTGCGAGGGTTGACGCGGATGCTTTACCTTTCTCGCGCCCGCCTCAGACGCGATGCTTCGGTAAGCGCTCTCGCGCCACTGCTGCTGGGAAAGACCGGAAGAAGCGACGCGTCGCAGCAACCGGGACATCATCTCGTCTGGTCACTCTTCGCCGACGGCTTCCAACGACAGCGCGATTTTCTCTGGCGTGAAATGGCACACGGCGTGTTCTACATCCTGTCGGCCCGTTGGCCGGAAGACCGACACGGACTGTTCGAGATCGCGGAACCTAAACGCTTCACCCCTTCGCTTGCGGCCGGAGATAGCCTGGGTTTTGCATTGCGCGCCAATCCGGTCATCCGCCGCCGCCACGCGGACCGGCGGCGTTCCGTGAAGCACGATGTCGTCATGGATGCACTGCGCAACTCGGAGGGCAACCGCGCCGGACGACGTCTGAGGGCCGTGCGCGAACAGGGCCTCGCATGGCTGGAACGGCAGGCAGGGAAGTCGGGGTTCGAGATACTGTCGGATGGCGTGCGAATCGATGGATACGAGCAACATCGCGTCACCCGCAAGGGGGCCGCGCGCGCACTGGAATTCTCAACCGTCGACTTCGAGGGACTGCTGACCGTACGCGACCCTGCGGCGCTTCTGACCGCCATCGGCCACGGCTTTGGCGCATCCAAGGCATACGGCTGCGGGCTCATGCTCATCCGCCGGGCATGAGAGCAGGCGAGTAATGACCGCGACTCGCGCCGACGCGCATGGCCGGATCGGGAAGGGCCCCGGCGGACCTCAATGGGCGGGAGAAACACCCCATGGAATGGCAGGATGTCCGACGCCGGATCGATGAGGGCGAAGACCGGCACACGGAACTCAAGCGGGGGCTGGGCGATCTGTCCGCGGTCGGGAAGGCGATGTGTGCCTTCGCCAACACCGAGGGCGGCCTTGTCATTCTGGGAGTCGAAGACTCAAGGGGGATAACCGGGGTCGAGGAGGCGGCCGAGAAGGTGCAGGAACGCCTGAGTTCGTTTCTGCAAACGGGTTGCAGCGCACCTGTTCACGCTCGTACCGGCCGCTTCGAGGATTCAGCGGGCTGGGTGCACTGGATTGAAGTTCCTCGGCAACGCGGGTTCGAGCCCCTGCGTTACGACGGCCGGGTGTGGGTTCGTCGCGGGCGCTCCAGCGTTGAGCCGTCGGCGATGGAACTACAGGAACTCTACAATGCGTTCGGGTACATTCTCACCGAAGAACGCGCCGTCCTCGATGCAACGCCGACGCACATCGATCTGGAAGCCTTCCGCTCCTATCTGCAACGCCTGGGGTTCGACACGACGGACGATCCGCAACCGGACAGTGTAGACGACCTGCGCAACCGGGACGTGGTTGTCGAGATCGGCGGCGACTTGCGCGCAAGCCTCTACGGAGTCCTGGCCTTCGGGAAGGACCCGCAGCGCTACACGCGGACGCGCGACTTTCGCATCGAATGTGTCGCGTATGCGGGCGACGACCGCGCGTCCGAGGTATTGCAGTTAGCCGATGCGGCGGGGCGTCTCGACGAACAGGTCGAAAGGGCGACGGGATGGTTTCTCGGGCTCGGCCGCTACGAGTCGTATGAAAACCTTAGACGCGATGACCGTTACCTGTTGCCGCGGCGGGCCATTCGGGAAGCGTTGGCGAATGCGGTGACACACCGGGACTATGCGATCACGGGTTCAAGAATCCTGTTCGAGGTGTTCGCCCGTCGCGTGGACGTGACCAGTCCGGGGACGCTGCCCAACCACATGACGGTGGAACGAGTCCGCGCGGGCGCCAACCCGCGATCAAGAAACGAATCCCTGGCGCACTTCATGGCCGGTATGGGATTCATGGAACGGCGTGGGCGCGGTTGGCTGATCATGCGCAAGGAAATGCAGGCTTTCAACGGCACGGAGCCGGAACTGCTCCACGATGAACCCAATCAGTTCGTGCGCGTGACGTTTCTTCTCGACCCCCAAGGTAGCGGGAGGACGCTGTGATGATCGCGCCCCCTCGCCCCATTCCTATCAAGGATAGGTCTTCCATCCTGTTCGTCGAGAAGGGGCAGATCGATGTCCTCGACGGCGCGTTCGTCGTCGTTGACAAGAACGGTGTGCGTACGCACATCCCGGTCGGGGGCCTCGCTTGTCTGATGCTTGAGCCCGGCGCCCGTATCTCTCATGCAGCGGTGGCGCTGGCCGGGCGAGTCGGTTGCCTTTTGGTTTGGGTGGGAGAGGCCGGTGTCCGCCTCTATTCCGCAGGGCAGCCTGGGGGAGCTCGGGCGGATCGGCTTCTCCATCAAGCGCGGCTTGCACTGGACCCGGACGCCCGTCTCAACGTGGTCCGCAAGATGTACGGCATGCGTTTCGGGGAGCCCGCGCCGCAGCGTCGATCGGTCGATCAGCTACGGGGCATCGAAGGTGCACGGGTGAAAAGGCTGTACGAAGTGCTGGCAAGGCAGTATGGCGTTACGTGGAAGGGCAGGAGGTACGATCCGGGAAACTGGGACGCCGCAGACTTGGCCAATCGTTGTCTCAGCCAAGCGACCGCTTCTCTCTACGGTCTCGCCGAAGCCGCGGTTCTCGCTGCTGGCTATGCGCCCGCTATCGGTTTTCTGCATAGTGGGAAACCACAGTCATTCGTCTACGACGTGGCGGATGTGTTCAAGTTTGAAACCGTCGTGCCTATTGCGTTCAGGGTCGTTGGAGAGGCCCAACGCGGAAAGGAGCCGGCAGCCGGCGATCCGGTGGGCGAGGTCCGGCGAGGTTGTCGCGACAGCTTTCGTAGGACTGGTTTATTGAACACGCTGATTCCGAGCATAGAAGAGATGTTGGCGGCGGGAGGGCTCGATCCTCCACCGGCGCCGGAAGAAGCACAGCCGGTTGCCATTCCCGAGGTCGCAAGTGGCGATGTTGGTCATCGCGGTTAACAACGCACCGCCACGGCTTCGTGGTCGGCTGGCCTTGTGGTTGCTGGAGATTCGCGCCGGCGTCTATGTTGGGAACTATTCCCGGAGGACGCGCGAAATGATCTGGGAGCAGGTCGAGACGTACATCGAGGATGGCGATGCCATAATCGCCTGGGCCTTACCCAATGATGCAGGTTACGACTTCGACACTTGTGGGCTCAACCGACGTGTTCCGGTGGATTTGGACGGGTTGAAACTTGTCCAGTTCAGGTCTTTGACGGACGATGAGGGGCGGTAGGCCCAATGTTCCAATTCCCAGCGGCTTGTGACCTTGACCTCAATCACTAGGCATTTGGCAAAATGCTCCCTTCACCCTGAGCGGGTGATTTTTTTGGACATCGAGACCACCGGGCTGAATCCTTACCGTGACGAATTCACTGTGATCGGATGGGCGTACGGCGGTCACGTGAACACCATGGTCAAAGGCATGGGTTCAGACCGGCTCTGTGAAGACCTCCGACGCGCGAGGTGGTTGGTTACGTTCAATGGGGTCCGCTTCGACACGAAGTTTTTGGCGCGAGCTTTCCCTCGGATAGCCCTACCGAGTGTCCATTTCGACCTCCTGAAACTCTGCCGACGAGTTGGACTGAGGGGCGGTCAGAAGGCGATTGAACATGTTCTTGGAATCGGCCAGAGAGACGAAGCGACAAGACTCACTGGTGCGGAAGCGGTGGAACTTTGGCGTCGATACGTCCAAGGAGACGGTGAGGCATTGCAGAGACTCATCCTGTACAACAGAGCCGATGTCGCAGCTATGGGACCGATCCTTGATGAAATCGTGCAACGAATGGGCCTTCCGCTGGATTCATCCGTGAAGAAAGTGCGTTTTAGGGATTGGTCAGCGCCGCCCGGTTGGCAAGTGTTGCCAGACACCGGGCCCTGTTCGGCGCAGTTACGGTTTTAGGGCGACAGGGTGATAAAGAGGGTTTGTTGGCCGATACGTTTTCGGTTTCTTCGGGCAATTGGCAATCCGTGTGTGAATCGTTGCCGAGAAACAGTAGGAATTCCACGTACTTCCTCGAAGAGCGTTCCCCGCCCGCGCGGGGATGAACCGGTGCTTTGTGTTCTCGATAGCTGCCGGGAATGGCGTTCCCCGCCCGCGCGGGGATGAACCGCGTGAGTGCGCCTCTGTGAGTACTCGGTCTGGGCGTTCCCCGCCCGCGCGGGGATGAACCGCAGCCCCCACCACGTATCGAGGCATCCAGCACGCGTTCCCCGCCCGCGCGGGGATGAACCGATCTTTAACTGTGCGGTAGCACCAACCACGAAGCGTTCCCCGCCCGCGCGGGGATGAACCGTGTCAAGGGACTACGCACGACCGCTAGATATCGCGTTCCCCGCCCGCGCGGGGATGAACCGATTAGCCACGACGAACTGAAGAGCCTTCGCACGCGTTCCCCGCCCGCGCGGGGATGAACCGGTCGGGCTCAAGGTCCAGGCCACCATGAGTCCGCGTTCCCCGCCCGCGCGGGGATGAACCGCCGTATACTACAGTCGCAGGTAATGACACCGGGCGTTCCCCGCCCGCGCGGGGATGAACCGCGACGTGGGAGGCTGTTCGAGAGATAGCGGGCGCGTTCCCCGCCCGCGCGGGGATGAACCGCGCACGTCGAAGCTCTGGGTTTGGATTGCCCAGCGTTCCCCGCCCGCGCGGGGATGAACCGCTCGCTCGGCCCTTTAGCCGCGTAGTCTGCGAGCGTTCCCCGCCCGCGCGGGGATGAACCGGAGCGTCAGATCGACCTGCTCGACGCCCGGATGCGTTCCCCGCCCGCGCGGGGATGAACCGGAGACGACAATGAAGCTGTCAATGGCAACCGAAAACTGCACACATTTGGCAATCGAAAACTGCACACTTTCGAGAAGAGCGTCCGTGCAGAAGTGACGCTCTGCGGTTGGTTCGGTTCATGGGTCATGGTCTGGACGGAGGGAGCGGAGCGAGCGGAGTCCAGGCCATGACGGGTTGCAGATCGGCAGGACATGGCGCTCACAGGACGCCTCCCTGGCGAGGCTGCTCGTCGGCTGACCGCATGAGGTTGCGGTGTTCGCGCATCCTGTAGCTGTTGCCGCGGATGTTGACGATGTGGCAGTGGTGGAGGAGCCGGTCGATGAGGGCAGCAGCCATGACCTCGTCGCCGAGGACGCTGCCCCAGTCCTCGAAGCCCTTGTTGGAGGTGAGCACGGTGGAGGCGCGTTCGTGCCTGGCGTTGATGAGCTGGAAGAAGAGCACGGCGCCGTCCTGGGTAACCGGCAGGTAGCCGATCTCGTCCACCAAGAGCAAGGCGGGATAGGTGAGGACCCGCAGCCGGCGGGAGAGCTCGCCTGCGGCCTTGGCCTCCAGCAGCGACTCGATCAGTCCGGCCAGGGTTCCGTAGTAGACGCGGCGGCCGGATTCGGCGGCGGCGACGGCTAGGCTGATAGCCAGATGAGTCTTGCCGACCCCGGGCGGCCCGAGAAAAATGACGTTTTCGCGGCGATCCAGGAAGCCGAGTTCGTGGAGGCTCTCGATCTGCTCGCGCTTGATGCTGGGCTGGAAGGCGAAGTCGAACTGGGCCAGGGTCTTCACGGCCGGCAGCCGCGACGAGCGCATGGCGGTCTGGAGGCGGCGGTTGTTGCGCAACCCGATCTGGGCGTCCAACAACTGCTCGATAGCCTCGCTGGCGGTGGCCGCCCCGCTGTCGGCCTGGGCCAGGACGTCGTCGACGGCCTCGAGCGCGCCCGGCATCTTCAGATCCGCCAGCATCGCCCGCAGCCGGTCGCGCCGGTTGCCTGCCTCGGCCCTCATGACACCGCCTCCGCGTAGACCCTGAGCGAGCGCCGCTCGACGTCTACGGTGACGGGCAGGGGGCGCCGGGCTTGCTGTGGAAGCCTGTGCATACCAAGGCGCCGATACGGGCAACTCGCCAACGGCAGCAGCGCCTGCTGCTCGTCGCGCTCGAAGCGGTCCACCGGGCGCTCCCTGGTGGTGCCGTGCCAGCGCCGGTTCGCGGTTCCCTCAAGCCACAAGCGCGCCTGCTCGTTCAGGTCCTCGTCGTTCAGGAACTCCCGGCCGTAGAAGAAGTTGTTGCGGATGTAGCGGATCGGCCGCTCCACCTTGCCCTTGGTTTGGGCTCGGTACGGCCGGCATGCCCGAGGCCGGAACCCCCAGTGCGCGGCGAACCGCAAGAAGTCCGCGTTCAACACCAACTCGCCCCCGCCCGCGCGGCCGTCCGACAGCACCACCGTCCGCATCTGGTCGAACAAGAGCTCCTGCGGCACCCCGCCGAAGCACTCGAAGGCGCTCTCCAGCCCTTCGATCAGCACTGCCATCGTCTGCCGCCGGTAAAACCGCAGCCACAACAGCCGGGAGTGGCTCAGAACCATCACCAAAGCATGCCGCCGCCCCCAGGGAAGCGTGAACGTCGCAAAGTCCACCTGCCCCTGCCGTCCCGCCGGCGTCTCGAACCGCACCACCGCCTCCGCCGGCTCCCTTGGCCGCACCGCCCGAACGTACTCCCTCACACGGACGTACCCGCCCGTGTAGCCTGCCCCTCGTACCTCGTCGTACAGCCGCTTCGCCGACAACCGCGGATACTCCTCCAGTCGCGCCTCGATGATCCCCTTGTACGGATCCAGCTTGTGACACACCGGCGGCCTCGCCCTGTATCGCGTCCCGCCTCCCGACAGATCCCGGTCCAACTGTCCTGTCTCGATCCACTCGTGGATCGTCCGGCGACTCACCCCGAACCGCCGCGACAGCTCCGTCTTCGTTACACCCCGTTCCAGATAGTGCCTAAGCAGCATCCTCGTCTCCCATCCGTGCATCTGTGCTCCGCTCCGTTCCTGTTGGTCTTGCCAACAGCCTGGACCCGAGCACTCACGCCAGCAATCAATGTGTGCAGTTTTCGATTGCCATAAATGGGAAATTTACAGTTGCCACCAACAGAAGCGCAAGGACACCATCGAGCGTTCCCCGCCCGCGCGGGGATGAACCGGCGTCCTCCCCCGCTATCGTGACGGGCACTCCGCGTTCCCCGCCCGCGCGGGGATGAACCGGCGGTGTGTCCCACCGGCAAACTGCCAATGGGGCGTTCCCCGCCCACGCGGGGATGAACCGACTAGTAATTAGGGAATTTCAACCCACTAACCGCGTTCCCCGCCCGCGCGGGGATGAACCGGAGATTTCGGCGTTCTCGATCCTCGCGTCCAGGCGTTCCCCGCCCGCGCGGGGATGAACCGGCCCTAAGTCGGCGGGGGAATCGAGCGTCTGAGCGTTCCCCGCCCGCGCGGGGATGAACCGTTTCTGCGACGGTCTGCTAGTTCGAACGCTCTGCGTTCCCCGCCCGCGCGGGGATGAACCGATACCCGGCCAGCGGATAGCGCGGCATCCGGCGCGTTCCCCGCCCGCGCGGGGATGAACCGCGAAGGATTTCCCCGTCGCCAGATCAAAAAAAGCGTTCCCCGCCCGCGCGGGGATGAACCGTCCAGCCGTAGCACGCTCGTTGATACGCGCACGCGTTCCCCGCCCGCGCGGGGATGAACCGACTCGGATGGGTCGCAGACATTTCGATATGAGGCGTTCCCCGCCCGCGCGGGGATGAACCGCTGCTGGTCCACACAGGCAGCGGCCTGGCGATGCGTTCCCCGCCCGCGCGGGGATGAACCGCCTACCATCGCATGTGATGTAACTATTCCGCGGCGTTCCCCGCCCGCGCGGGGATGAACCGGCTTTGTGGATCGTTTGTCCGGCTGAGTCTGCGCGTTCCCCGCCCGCGCGGGGATGAACCGCCTTGTGTCCTATCCATCGCTGGCTCCTCCTGGCGTTCCCCGCCCGCGCGGGGATGAACCGCAGCATCAGGCCGAGCAGGATCACCACCAGAAGCGTTCCCCGCCCGCGCGGGGATGAACCGGCCGGGTTCTTGCTGCAGCTGGTGTTCGGCACGCGTTCCCCGCCCGCGCGGGGATGAACCGTGTAAAGGGGCTACGCACGACAGCTAGATATCGCGTTCCCCGCCCGCGCGGGGATGAACCGGGTTCGACGCAGCGGGAGTCCCCACCGTTCAAGCGTTCCCCGCCCGCGCGGGGATGAACCGATACGCACGTACGGGTTTGATAATTAGCCCACGCGTTTCCCGCCCGCGCGGGGATGAACCGGTGTCGGAATTCTGCTCAAACTGGTGCGCAAAGCGTTCCCCGCCCGCGCGGGGATGAACCGGCCAAGGAGTGGGACCCCCAGCCGCCCCGGTAGCGTTCCCCGCCCGCGCGGGGATGAACCGGCGGCGTCGGTCAGGAAGGCGACTTCGTCCCCATGCCAAGCATAGGGGTGATCCCACTCAGACCGAGTGCAAAGAGTACAGGCCCGGCGAAGCTGTTTGCTGTGCCCTCGCGTATGAGGAGGTCACTTGCCCGCGGGTGATGGAATTGACGGAGAGAAAGAAGGTGTTGACTTGCTGCCAGCGAGAAACCGGGGCTTCTGAGGCGCCGACAAACAGTATCGAGTCGTCGGTGTCGTTCGCCGGTCGGGTTTGAGTTCTCCTCGGCGAATGGCTCCAGCCTGCCTGATGCTCTCAACCAGCCGTTTGAAGTCGCTTTCCTTCACCCGAGTGTCCCCTTCATCAACGATGTCCGCTCAGATCACCTTGTTCAGCGGGTACTCGACGATCCCGACGGCGCCGGCTCGCGTCAGTTCGGGGATGAGTTCGCGCACCACGTCCTCGGCGATGATGCTTTCCACCGAGAACCACTTCTTTCCTTTCAGGGCGGGGGTGTCGTAGAGGGTTGCGACGGTCGGGGCGGTCACGCTCGGGATCAGGCCGATGATCTTCTCGAGGTCGGCTTCCATCACGTTCATCTTGATGCCTACCTTGTGCTCGGCGGCCAGGGCGCCCTGGAGCAGCATGCTGATCTGCTCGATCTTGGCGTGCTTCCATGGGTCCTGCCAAGCGGTCTTGTTGGCGATGAGCTGGGGCGCGGACTCCAGCAGGTCGGTGACGATGCGGAGGCCGTGGGCGCGGATGGTGCCGCCGGTCTCGGTCACTTCGACGATGGCGTCGGCCAGGCCTTCGGCGGCCTTGGCCTCGGTGGCGCCCCAGGAGAACTCCACGTCCACCGGCGTGTCGTGCGCCTCGAACAGCCGCCGGGTGAAGTTGACCATCTCGGTGGCGACCTTCTTGCCCTTGAGGTCTTCGATCTTCTGCACCGGCGAGTCGTGAGGCACGGCGAGCACCCAGCGCGTCGGCCGGAAGCTCGTCTTGGCATAGATCAACTCGGTGATGTACTCGACGTCCGAGTCGTTCTCCTGGATCCAGTCCCTGCCGGTGATGCCGGCGTCCAGGGTGCCGTCCTCCACGTAGCGCGACATCTCCTGCGCGCGCACCACGCTGCAGTTCAGGGACTTGTCGTCGATGGAAGGGAAGTAGCTCCGGTCCATGCCGGTGATCTTCCATCCCGACTTGCGGAACAACTCGATGGTGGACTTCTCCAGGCTTCCCTTGGGGAGCCCCAGCTTGAGTTGGCTCACTTTTTGTAGACCTCCTCGGGGTCGAAGACCTTCTCCGCGCACACCTCCCAGTCGGCGCCGGCATCGTGGCGGAAGAAGCAGGTGCGGTAACCCATGTGGCAGGCGCCGCCGCCCTGCTGGTCGATCTTGAGGATCAGCGTGTCGTTGTCGCAGTCCACCAGGATGTCGTGCACCACCTGGAAGTGGCCGGATTCCTCACCCTTGAGCCAAAGCTTGTCCCGGGAACGGCTGTAGTAGTGGGCCTTGCCGGTTTCGCGTGTGAGGTTGAAGGCCTGTTCGTTCATGTAGGCCAGCATGAGCACGTCCAAGGTCTCGTGGTCCTGCACCACCACCGGGACGATCCCTCCACCCTTGGCAAAATCGATGGTCTCCATTCGGGTCTCTACCCCTTTCATGAAATCTGTCTTCGGGAATGCGCTACGATCCCGCGGCAGCGGGAGCGCGACAGGCTGGATCAGGCCACTGTCACCGGCTCACACTATGCAAAACACGAAATAAAACATACAAAGGTTGGGCGCGCAAACGGACCTGGAGAGGCGCGATTTTCAAGGGATTTGGGGCAGTCACATGAGCGAATTCATGGTTGTCTACATCACCGCGTCGGGTGACAATGCCAAGGATCTGGCGAGCGCGCTGGTGCGGGAGAAGCTCGCCGCCTGCGTCAACCGCGTGCCCGGGGTCGAGTCCACCTACAACTGGGAAGGGCGGGTGGAGCGCGACACCGAGGACCTCCTCATCGTCAAGACCCGGACCGACCTCTTCGACCGCCTCAAGCAGAGGACCCAGGCCCTCCACGATTACGATGTCCCCGAAATCGTCGGCGTCCCCATCGACCAGGGCAGCGAGAGCTACCTGGAGTGGATGACGGCCTCCTTGTCCAAGGATTGACCCCCGCCGCGGACAAGCGCGGGAAACCGCAAAAACTTGCGCTCGTGGCCGCCATTGTCTAAGTGTCCTGTATCCGAAGCAAATCATCGAATCAGGGAGTACAAACCATGAGAGACCTCCAGGAATTCATCGCCGAAGAGGAGAGCAGGCGTCCAGGGGACGTGATCCGGGTGAAGGAGCCCATCGACCCCAACAAGTGCGAGACCATCGCCTTTCTCAAGCACCTCGACGACCGAGGGCTGGAGAAGATGGTGCTGTTCGAGAACGTCACGACGCTGGAAGGGAAGCCGTCGCCGTTCCCGCTGTTCTACAACCCCTGGGTCAGCCGGCAATTCTGTGCCGACGGCATCGGTATGGGCGACCTCACCTCCAAGATGGAACTGAGCCTCGAGGTCTCGCGGCTGGAGAAGGAGAAGGGCGACACGGAGGTCATCGCGCCCGACAGCGCCCTTTGTCAGCAGGTGGTGTTGAAGGGGCCCGAGGTGGATCTGGCGAGGTTCCCCATCCCCATGCACCACGACCTGGACATCGGACCCTACTGGACCATGGCCTGCGTCATGAAGGGCGAATCGGCGCCGTTCTATGACATTACGTTCACCAAGAACCTGTATTACGACGGCAAGACCATGAGTTTCTCGGCCCACAAGCATCATCACCTGGAGGCCATCGTCACCGAGAACGAGGCCAAGGAGCAGCGGGCGCCGGTCATCATCGTGCTGGGACACCACCCGGCGTTCTACTTCTCGTCCTGCTGCATGACGCCTTACGGCAACGACGACTACCAGAGCGCGGCGGCGTTCATGCACGAGCCGCTGCGGCTGATCCCGTCGGTCACCTGGGGCGAGGACTTCCTCGTGCCCGCGGACGCCGAGATCATCATCGAGGGCGAGGTGCCGCCCAACGTGCGCCGCTCCCAGAACCCCTTCGGCGAGGTGCTGGGCTACTACCAGGTGACCATGGATGTGCCCATCGTGGAGGTCACCGCCATCACCCACCGCAAGAACGCCATCCTGCAGGATATCTGGGCGGGCCAGAAGGACCACTGGAACCTGGGCGGCATCACCAAGGAAGGCAGCGTCTACAACTCCATCAAGCGCAACATCCAGGGCCTCAAGGCCATCCACCTGCCGCCTTCGGGCTGCGGCCGCGTGATCTGCTACATCTCCATCGACAAGAAGTTCCCCAACGAGCCCAAGAAGGCGGCCATGCAGGCCTTTGCCGATATGCCCAACCTCAAGCTGTGCGTGGTGGTGGACGACGACGTGGACGTTTTCAACGAGCGCGAGGTGCTGTGGGCCGTGGGTACCCGCACCCACTGGGACCGGGACCTGGACGTCATCCGCGAGGTCCAGAACTTCCGCGGCTGGCTCGGCGACAGCGTCGCCGTGGTGGACGCCACCAAGCCCCTGGAAGGCGAGTTTCCCATCCGCAACGAGGTCCCCCTGGAGGCCATGAAGCGGGTGGACGTGAGCAAGTACGTTGGCTGACAGCTGTGTCACATTCGACGTGCGGATAAAGAGAACCGATGACTCCCAACAGCCGGTGCTAGAAGATCGTCCGAAGCTTGTAGGCACGAGTTCAAGGCGAGGACTGGACCGATGACTCAGCGTCGACGCTACAGGAACCCACCCATCAAAGAGGCGCTTTGCGAGTTTCGCTTCGCGCCGGGTCCGGATTGGGACCTCACGATCCCTGGAAAGCTCCAGGCTGCGCTCGGTGAGGAGTATTCCGGCAAACCCAGAGAACAGAAAGCAATGCAGGTAGGATTGCATGTCGAGGAAGGTAAGCCTGCCAACCTGCAGTATGGCGAGGGCTTGGCAAAGGTCCAGCTCTTAACGAGAGATGGAACAAGGCTGGTCGGCGTCGGCCCGGACGTCCTCAGTATTCATATGCTCCGCCCCTATCAGGACCCCTCCAGCTCCGAGGGAGGTGGATGGGAGGAGTTTGCGCCCCGCATTGCATCTGCGTTGGAGGCCTACCGAAAGGTGGTCGAACCCAACGGCATCAATCGGGTTGGCGTTCGTTACATTAACCAGATCGCGATTCCTGGGACTAACATTAGAGTTGAGGAGTATCTCAAATGCGCTCATCTGGAGATGAGGGGCTTGCCCGAACATTATGCAAATTTCTTGAGCCAAGTCGAATACTTGTATGACGATGGAGCACGTCTTAGATTGTCTTATGGTTTGCTTGGAGCCTTGCCGAGTGTCGTGGAATGCCTTCTTGATCTAGACGTCATTTGGCAAGACAATACGCCGATTGAATCGGAGGCATCGTTGGAAATCGCTAGCGACATGCACGAGCGGGCGGGATCGGCGTTTGAAGCCGTTGTAACGGATAAAGCCAGGGGGATCTTTGATGCTGGTTGATTCTCGGGAACCCGCGTTGTCAGCAACGCATCCGTTTCTTCCCGCGTTATTTCCGAACACGGATCGGTCAGGCAGGACTGAAGGACCCGTGCCCATGGTAGGCAGCGGCAGAGAGTCCATGGCTGTCTCGCTCGATCAAGCACGTCTGGGAAGGGCCCTTGTCGAGCTTGGGTTGCAACTTGTCGTTGAGCCAACTGATACGGCGTTGCTTCATACGAATCTCAGAGCGAGCTTGTTCCCAGCCGTCGTCGATAGAGCTTGCTTCGAAGACGAGAACCGAGAATATGAACGGCTTGAGAACAGACTGAGGATAGCGTTCGAGGCCGAGCCTCTCGAAGACGGCATCGATCATTCGGCGGAGCAGATTATCGATGATGCGTTGCAGGCGGTACATGGGCGGAGTATCTTGGTTTGGCTCGGCGCCTTGTCGGTGGATGTCGAGCGCCCGAGCCTGGCGGCGTCGACTCTACGTTGCTTGGGTCGCCGGCGGCTGGGGACAACCCCGTGGCGCGTCGAGATCGTGCGGTCCGCGCTGACTGCGGACGACGTGGAGATGAGAGATGCTGCGGTACAGGCAGCGGAGTCGTGGGGGGATCTGGGAATGCGAGAGGTGCTCTCGAGCCATACGGAGGCGGTACCTTGGCTTCGCGCCTATATCGAGGACGTGGTCGAGGACCTTGGAGAGTAGACATCGGTAATGTTCCTGGCCCGAAAAATCGCTCGCGCCAAATGGGATGCGAAACGGAATATCGAGCGAGGGTTGGAAGAAGGAGAAATATCGGCTGACGCGGTGACCGGGGACCTGCGAACGCAAGAGGACACGCTATCCTTCTGGCGATGCTACACGGGAGCGAACGACGACATAGAAGATGCTGCGTTGGCGATCGCTGCGGCCGGCGAACGTCTCGACAAACTCGATATCGTGTGGCTTGCCGATAACGAGTTGCAAGCGGACGGCCATACTCTGAAGGATACTAGGGGGCGAACGCCAGTCGCAGATCTCTCGGAGAAGCATGTCGACATCTGTAAGCTCGACTATGTCCGGCTAGGCAAGGTAGCTCAACGCGTGGCGGCGGCAATTGGGGAACAGCAGTTCCGCCGGCTTACGAAGGCGCGCGTAAGGGGGCTTCTGGTCGCGGCGGTACAACAGGGGCGTATCGTTCCGGACGATCTTGCCGACGATCTTCGAGCCGAGATCGGGCGATGAAGCTCCGGCCGGGAATACAGGGCTAGCGCGGGCGTATGGGAGAAGGCCATGGCCAAGCTGAAATTCTATTACAAGAACACGTGAACGACGTGCCGCAAAGCAAGAAGTTTCTTGCAATCACAAGGCGCGGAGCTGGATGAGAGGGAGTACGGCAAGCAGCCGTTGACCGAGAAAGAGCTCGATTCCATCATCGGCGCCGGTCCGGTGAAGGATTTTCTCAACACGCGGACCTCGCTCTACCGCGAGCGGAAGATGAAGGATAATCCTCCTACCCGGGAGGAAGCGATTCAGTTGATGCTCACCGACCAGAACCTCTTGCGGCGCCCGGTCACGGTCAAGGGCAACCACAAGGTCGCCGGTTTCGACGCGTCCGCGCTCAAGGCCCTGCTCTGACCACATGTCCGAGATCAGCTTCGACGATTTCCTGAAGGTTGACGTCCGTGTCGGCACCATCACCCGGGTCGAACCCTTCCCCGAGGTGCGCAAACCGGCGTACAAGCTATTCGTGGATTTCGGCCCCGAGATCGGCGAGCGCAAGAGTTCCGCCCAGGTCACCCATCACTACGCGGCGAAAGAACTGGTGGGCCAGCAGGTCGCCGCCGTGGTCAATTTCCCGCCCAAGCAGATCGGCCCGTTCCGCTCCGAGATCCTCGTGTTGGGCTTCCCCGACGCCGACGGCGAGGTGGTGATGATCGGGCCCAACCGCCCGGTGCCCGACGGCGGCAGGCTGTTCTAAAAAAAACCGCCCGCCCCGGATACGGGGCAGGCGGCTTTCGTGCAGAAAATGACATGACGCCTCAGGCGCTCCGCTTCCCTACGGCGCCCCCTTCCCTTCCGTCTCCACCGGCTGGTAGATCTCGCTGCCGGACTTCTTGAACTCCTCGGCCTTCTCCTGCATGCCCGTGGCCAGCGCCTTCTCGGCGGCGAGGCCCTTGCCGGCGGCGTAGTCGCGGACGTCCTGGGTGATCTTCATGGAGCAGAAGTGGGGGCCGCACATGGAGCAGAAGTGGGCGACCTTGGCGCCCTGGGCCGGGAGGGTCTCGTCGTGGAACTCCTGGGCGGTGTCGGGGTCGAGGCTCAGGTTGAACTGGTCCTCCCAGCGGAACTCGAAGCGGGCGTCGCTGAGGGCGTCGTCGCGGATCTGGGCGCCGGGATGTCCCTTGGCCAGATCGGCGGCGTGGGCGGCGACCTTGTAGGTGATGACGCCGTCCTTGACGTCCTTTTTGTTGGGCAGCCCCAGGTGTTCCTTGGGGGTCACGTAGCAAAGCATGGCGGTGCCGTACCAGCCGATCATGGCGGCGCCGATGGCGCTGGTGATGTGGTCGTAGCCCGGGGCGATGTCCGTGGTCAGGGGCCCCAGGGTGTAGAAGGGCGCCTCGTGGCACAGCTCAAGCTGCTTGGTCATGTTCTCCTGGATCAGGTGCATGGGCACATGGCCCGGCCCCTCGATCATCACCTGGACGTCGTGCTCCCAGGCGATGCTGGTGAGCTCGCCCAGGGTGGCCAGCTCGCCCATCTGCGCCTCGTCGTTGGCGTCGGCTATGCTGCCCGGACGGAGCCCGTCGCCCAGCGAGAAGGCCACGTCGTAGGCCTTCATGATCTCGCAGATCTCCTCGAAGCGGGTGTAGAGGAAGTTCTCCTGGTGGTGCGACAGACACCACTTGGCCAGGATGGATCCGCCGCGGGAGACGATGCCGGTGCGGCGTTTGGCGGTCAGCGGCACGTAGCGCAGCAGCACGCCGGCGTGGATGGTGAAGTAGTCGACACCTTGCTCGGCCTGCTCGATGAGGGTGTCCCGGTAGGTCTCCCAAGTAAGATCTTCGGCCTTGCCGTCGACCTTCTCCAGCGCCTGATAGATGGGGACGGTGCCGATGGGCACCGGCGAGTTCCGCAGGATCCACTCACGGGTCTCGTGGATGTTGGCGCCGGTGGACAAATCCATGACCGTATCCGCGCCCCAGCGCGTGGCCCAGATCATTTTCTCCACCTCTTCCTCGATGGATGAGGTGACCGCCGAGTTGCCGATGTTGGCGTTGATCTTCACCAGGAAGTTCCGGCCGATGATCATGGGCTCGGTCTCGGGGTGGTTGACGTTGCAGGGGATGATGGCCCGCCCCCGGGCCACCTCGTCGCGCACGAACTCCGGGGTGACGAACGGCGGAATCGAAGCGCCGAAATGGTTGCCGGCATGATGGCCGTCGCCTTCGCCGTTGAGCGCGGCCTCGCGGCCGATGTTCTCGCGGACGGCGATGTACTCCATCTCCGGCGTCACGATGCCCTTGCGCGCGTAGTGCATCTGGCTCACGTTGCCGCCGGGCGCAGCCCGGAGCATGGGCCTTCGGCTCATCTCGGGGAAGCGGTCGGCGTCGGCGCCGTTGCCGTTGGAGCGGTAATGGGACGCGGTCCCAACCGTGTCGCCCCGGGCCTCGATCCAGTCCAGGCGGAGTGGTTTCAGGCCCTGCCGCACGTCGATGCGAGCCGTCGGATCGGTGTAGGGGCCGGAGGTGTCATAGACCCGGAGGCGCGGGCGTTCCTCGTTCCCGTTGCTGCCATGCCCGTTGGCTTCCGTTGCGCCGTGGCTGATCTCGCGCATGGCGACCTTGACCCCTTGGGGACCCGCCCCGGAAACGTAGAGCTTGCTGGAGGCAGGGAACGGATCCGTGGTGATCACGGTATTCTGATTGACCTCTCCATTTTTCTTGGACATGGCTTGACTCCCTTCCGGGGCTCGCGGAGTTCCGTATCGCTTGCGCGACCTTCGATGCAAGGGGACACGGTGTATGAACCTTTCACTTCTATCGCAACCGGGCTGACGGCGTCAAGGTGGCGGCGGTACGCTCTTCCCCGCCGGGGCCCGGGACGGGGCTATTCCGAATCGTACTGGATGAGCGAGAACAGCTCTTGGTCGATCTTGTCGCGGGGGTTGAGGAAGGCGAGCTCGATGATGCAGGCGTGCTCGAAGATCGTGGCGCCGAGCTGTTCGACCAAGGCGGCGGCGGCTGTCGCCGTTCCCCCGGTGGCGACGAGGTCGTCCACCAGCAGTACCCGGGCGCCGGGGGCGAGGGCGTCGCTGTGCACTTCCAGGGTGTCGGAGCCGTACTCGAGCTCGTAGGTTGCCTGCAAGGTGTCGTAGGGGAGTTTTCCAGGCTTCCGGATCACGCACAGGCCCTTGCCCAAGCGATAGGCAAGCGCCGCGCCGATGATGAACCCGCGGGATTCGACGCCCGCCACCGTGTCCACGGGAGCGTTCTCGTATCGCTCGGCGAACAGGTCGATGGTCCTGCGGAACAGCGGTCCGTCACCGATCAGCGGCGTAATGTCCTTGAACACGATCCCGGGCTTGGGGAAGTCGTGAATGTCGCGAATGATGCCTCGAATCTCGGCGATGGTGTCGGTATGGGTGTCCCGGGCGCTGGTCATGGACGCTTCAGCTAACACAGTCAGGGCAAATAGGAAAGCGGGTCCCGGGCCACGTTGTTCCTGCGGATCTCGAAGTGAAGGTGCGGGGTGGTGACCCGTCCGGTGGCGCCCACCTCGGCGATGACCTGCCGCCGCGTCACCTTCTGCCCCTGCCGCACGAGGTTCTTGCGGTTGTGGGCGTAGACCGACGCATAGCCGCCCCGGTGGCGCACAATGATGAGGTTGCCGTAGCCGCGCAGCTCGTCGCTGTAGATCACCTGCCCCGGCAGCGTCGCGCGGACCGGGGTGCCGGAGGGCGCGGCGATGTCGATGCCGTCGTTGAGGCTGTCGTGCCGCGGGTCGAATCGTGCGGTGATCTTGCCCCGGACCGGCCAG
The DNA here is from genome assembly GCA_965215605.1 of uncultured Binatia bacterium (SeqCode). Classification (GTDB taxonomy): domain Bacteria; phylum Desulfobacterota; class Binatia; order UBA9968; family JAJDTQ01; genus JAJDTQ01. The sequence goes on from OZ244070.1 coordinate 2,330,442, forward strand.
GTGAACGGTTGCTGCCGCGAGCCCGGCCGCCGCGGCGCGGCGTGAGCCGTGCGGCGGGGAGACTTGGGGCTGGCGGCCCTGGCGGGAGAGTTCTTCACGGGAGCGGTCCTGGCAGGGGGACGCGTTCGGGGTGTGACCGCGGCGCGGGGCGCCTTTGCAGGTGCGGGCTTCACCGACGAGGGTTTTGGTGCGTCGCCGCGCGCGGCCCTTGCGGCGGGCGGGCTTTTCAAAGGCTCCTTGATGGGCGTGATGATCTCCACGGGCAGCCGCCGGGTTGCGCCGGGAACGAACAGCCGGTGCCCGACCCGGAGGTCGCGCGCATCCGCGATGCGGTTGGCGCGAGCCAGCTTGACGTGGTGGATGCCGTACGCCTTGCCGATGCGGTAGAGGTTCTCGCCCTTCTTGACGACGTGGTGGATGCCGGTTTGCTGGGGAGCCTTCCGGGCAGGTTTCCTGGGAGCACGGCTGGTGCCGTCACGGTTGTCGACGTAAGTGCAACCGGCCAGGACAAGGAAGACGAGGATTTGGACCAGCCCGAGCGCGCGAGTGGCTATCCCGGCCAACCGTACCTCCCCAGAAGCTTCACGAACCGACACCCGCCGAGGTCCGTCTCTTCGAGGCCGGTGGGAGTCCGGACCGTGAGTTTGAGGGTCTGGGACTGGTGGTCGCCGATGGGGACGATGAGCCTGCCGCCGGCCGCGAGTTGTTGGGCCAGCGGCGCCGGCACCTTCGGCGCTCCCGCGGCCACGACGATGGCATCGTAGGGCGCGTGTTCCGACCATCCCAGGGTCCCGTCCCCCATGTGGATCGCCACGTTGTAGTAGCGCAACTCGTCCAGGCGAGTCCGCGCCTGCACCGCCAGTTCGCGGAGCTTCTCCACCGAGAAGACGTTCGTGCATAGTTCCGCGAGCAGTGCGGTCTGGTAGGCGGACCCCGTGCCGACCTCCAGCACGCGCTCACCGCCCGTGAGCTTGAGGGCCTGCAACATGTAACCGACGATGTAGGGCTGGGAGATCGTCTGTTTCCCGCCGATGGGAAGCGGGTCGTCGTCGTAGGCGCGGTTCACCAGCGCCGGTTCCACGAAGATATGGCGCGGTACCTTGCGCATGGCCCGGATCACTCTCGGGTCGTGGACGCCGCGGTCGAGCAACTGGGTGCGGACCATCCGCTCCCTGGCGCCCTCGAACCCTGTGACGTTGTGGTTGTTGGAACTCCCGGCCATTCGATCCGAGGTGACGGCCGCCGGTGACAGGCTGCCAAGGGTGTTGGTAAGAATGGTCGGGGCGACTGGATTTGAACCAGCGACCACACGCACCCCAAGCGTGTGCGCTACCAGGCTGCGCTACGCCCCGACACTCACTGCAAACTCTTAACACCCAACCGGCAGCGGGTCAATTCTAGCGTCGTGTCAGGTGTGGTTGGGGCGGCGCGGCAGAGTAGGCGCGGCTGTCAGGAGATCAGGTCCCGGAGCGAGATCAGGTCGTTCTTTATCCTGAGGAGGACTTCCTTTTGCTCTCCGGCGGGCTTTGTCGCTTCAGCGGCCGCATCCTGCTGCTTGAGCTTATTGCGGGCGCCTTCGATGGTGTACCCCTCGGTGTACAGCAGCCGTTTGATCTCCAGGAGCAATTCGATGTCCTCGCGCCGGTAGAGGCGGTGGCGGGACGGGGCCTTGTTGGGTGTAAGGATGTCGAATTCGGTTTCCCAGTAGCGCAGCACGTAGGGTTGCACGTCCAGAAGGGCGCTGACTTCGCCGATCTTGAAGTACAGCTTGTCGGGGATGACCACTACCATGCCTCCGCATGGTATCACGAAATGGCGAGTTTGTCGGAGTCCTCGATCTCGGCGGGGTCGGTGTTCATGTGCTTCTTCAGGGTCTGGCTGGGCTTGAAGGTCAGCACCTTGCGGCCCGCGATGGTGATCTCTTCGCCGGTCTGGGGGTTCCGGCCCTTGCGGGGCTGCTTGCCGTGGATGACGAAGTTCCCGAATCCCGAGATCTTGACCTTGTCGCCCGTCTCCAGTCGAGACTTGATGATCTCGAAGGTAGCCTCGACGACATCGGTGGCCTCCTTCTTGGAGAAGCCCACCCTCTCGTAGATCCGATTGATGATATCGGCCTTGGTCATGGTTGCCCTCCTCCGGGGCGCCTGCCGGCCAAGCTCCGCTATCGGAGCGTGGCGTCGAACGCCGCACAAAGCCGGCGGGTCAGGTCCTCATGCACGGAGTTGACCTCGTGATCGGTGAGGGTCCTCTCCGGCGATCTGTAAAAGACCTTGTACGCCAGACTCTTCTTTCCTTCCGTGATGGGAGCGCCGGTGTATTCGTCGAAGATATCCACTCGCTCGATGAGAGCCTGATCCAGCCTCCTGACCCAATCCATCACTGTGTGACTCGGGAAGTCTGCCGTCACGACGATGGCGAGGTCTCGCTCCACCGAGGGAAAACGGGGAATGGGACGCACCCTGAAATCTGGCCGAGCATAGTGAACGATGGCATCGAAGTCAAGCTCGAACAGGAAGCACGGGGGCAGGTCCAATTCCTCACGAACTCGCGGACTTATCTCGCCAACGTGGCCGACCTTCCCGTTCCCGGCGGAGACCGTGGCGAAGCCGCCGGGGTGCAGGACCGAGGGGGGAGTCTCGGCCGTCCACCGGGAATCGGGCCAGCCGGCGCCCTCCAGGAGATCCTCCACGATCCCTTTCATGTCGGCGAAGGTGAAGTCACGGCTTTCCACCTTGAGGCCGCGCCGTGGCCGGCGGCCGCGGATCAGGCCGGCGACGTTCATCCGTTCGGTGAACCCGCCGCCGTCCGCGAGCGAGAAGACCTTGTTGAGCTCGAAGATCATCGAGCTCTGGTTTCTCCGCTCGGCGTGGTCGTGCAGGTTTTCGATCAGCCCGGGGAGCAGGCTGAGGCGCATCTCGTCGGTTTCCTGGCGCAACGGGTTGGCGATCCTGACGGCCTTGCCCTCGCCGGCCCAGAGCCCGGAAAAGGTCCGGTTCATCTCCGGGGAGCAGAAGGGGGGGGTCACCACCTCGCTCAACCCCGCGGTGACGAGCAGTGAACGGGTCTTCCGCATCCAGCGCAACAGCGTGTCGCCCTGTCCGGCGCCCATCCGCACCGCCGGCAGCGTGGCCGGTATCTTGTCGTAACCATGGATCCGCGCCAGCTCCTCGACGATGTCCGCCTCCCGGGTGAGGTCGAACCGAAACGAGGGCGGGCATACGACGAGGTCCTGTTCGGATGAACGCTTCAACTCGATGCCCAGGGACCGGATGATGCCGCGGATACGGTCCGGCGCCAACTCCACTCCGAGGGCGCGCTTGACGCTGGCGTACCGCAGGGTAATGTCGGGCGGCTTGCGCGCGCCGGGGTAGATGTCGGCGAAACCCTCCGCCACCCGGGCCTCGCCCATCTCCTCCCACAGGGCCACGGCCCGATCCATGGCGTAGCGCGTCCCTTCCGGATCCACGCCCCGTTCGAACCGGTGGGAGGCCTCGGTGTGCATCCCCATGCGTTTGGCCGTGCGCCGGATGGTCAGGGGGTCGAAGTGGGCGCTCTCCAGCAGCACGGATTCGGTCTCGTCGGTCACCTCGGAGCCCGCCCCGCCCATGACGCCGGCGAGGGCCGCGGGGGTGTCGCCGTCGCAGATCAGCAGGTCGTCGGGATGGAGCGCCCGTTCCGATCCGTCCAGGGTGGTCAGCGCGCGCGACTCGCCGGCGGTGCGGACCACAATACGCCGGCTGGCGATACTCTGCGCGTCGAAGGCGTGGAGGGGCTGGCCGGTCTCCAGCATCACGTAGTTGGTGACGTCCACGATGTGGTTGATGGAGCGGATGCCGCAGGCCTCGAGCCGGAAGCGGAGCCACGGCGGCGCCGGCGCCGGCCGGAGTCCGTGGATGAGGCGGGCCGAGTAGCGCGGGCACAGGTCCGGGTCCATGATCTGCACCGCTACCGGGATCGTCGGCGGGTGCTCGCGGAGATGGGCGGGGATGACGGGCGTCCGGAGCCTTCCTCCGGTCAGCGCGGCGATTTCCCGCGCCAGCCCCAGGACGCTGAGGCAGTCGCCGCGGTTGGGCGTGACGCTCACCTCCAGCATCCAGTCGTTCAGGGTCAGGTAGTCGTTCAGGGATGCGCCGGCGGGAGCGCCGGCGGGCAGCTCCATGATGCCGCGGTGATCGTCGGAGAGCCCCAACTCCCTCTCGGAGCAGAGCATGCCTTCCGAGGGGATTCCCCGGATGGGGCGGCGCTCGATGGCCTGTCCCGACGGCAGCACGGAGCCCACTCGCAGGAACGCCGTCTTCATGCCCGCCCGGACGTTGGGGGCGCCGCACACGATGCGCAACGGCTCGCCCTGGTCATGGATCTCGCACACCGACAGCCGGTCGGCGTCCGGATGGGGCTGGACGTCCCGCACCTCCACGACCACCGCGCCGGCGTCGTCCGCCAGCGGCTGGACCGCTTCCACCTCGAGGCCGGCGTGGGTCAGGCGATCGGCCAGCTCCTCGGGGCCGAACGATCCTCCGCCGGCCGCGTCCGGCCGCTCCACCAGCTCCATCAGCCAATTGAAAGTCAACTTCATGATCGATTCGTAAACCGGGTGCGGGCAGTCCGCGCCGCGTTACCACCCGTTGTGGGGGCGGGTTTCAAACCGCGCTGAGTTCGATTCAGGCTCCTACGGCGGAAACTGACTCAGGAAGCGGATGTCGTTCTGGAAGAACAGCCGGATGTCGTCCATGCCGTATTTCAGCATGGCGATGCGCTCCACGCCCATGCCGAACGCAAAACCGGAGAAGGCCTCGGCATCGTAGCCGACGAAGCCGAACACGTTGGGGTCGATCATTCCCGACCCGAGGATCTCGAGCCACCCGGACCCGCGGCACACCCGGCAATTGCCCGTGTCACGGGCGCCGCGGCAAAGGATGCAGCCGATGTCCACCTCGGCGCTGGGTTCGGTGAACGGGAAGAAGCTCGGGCGGAAGCGCACGCGCACGTCGTCCTGAAAGATCTGTTCGAGGAAATGGGTCAGCACCCCTTTCAGGTCCCCGAACGTGATGTCGTGGTCCACCATGAAGCCCTCCACCTGGTGGAACACGGGCGAGTGGGTGGCGTCGTCGTCGTGGCGGTAGACGGCGCCGGGCGCGATGATCTGCAAGGGCGGCCGGCGCTGCTCCATGACCCGGATTTGCACCGGCGAGGTGTGGGTGCGGAGCACGTGGCTATCCGACACGAAGAAGGTGTCCTGCATGTCGCGGGCCGGATGATCCTTGGGAATGTTGAGCGCCTCGAAGTTGTGGTAGTCGTCCTCCACATCCGGCCCCCGGGCGATCTCGAATCCCATGCCGGTGAAGACGTCGATGATCTCGTCGGTGACCCGGGTGAGGGGATGGACGCGGCCCCGCTCCACGCGGTTTCCGGGCAGGGTGACGTCGAGGCGGGGAACCCCGTCCGGCAGGTCTTCCGGTCCGGCCCGGAGCTCCTTGAGGCGTGCTTCGAGAAGCTCCTCGAGCGCCGCCCGCCGCCGGTTCAACTCCTGTCCGGCCCGCGGCCGCTCCTCGGCCGGCAGCTCACGGAGGCCGCGCAACAGCGCCGTGAGCCTGCCGCCCTTGCGCCCGAGGTAGTCGATGCGGATCTGCTCCAACTCCTGTTCCGAGGCGCACTGACCGAGGCGCCCGGCGACTTCCTCATGGAGTTTCTCGAGGGTCTCGATCATGGGGTCGGTGCGAATGGTCTATTCGGATTCGAGGGCAACCCCCGGGTCGGTGTCGAGGGCATGCTTGGCGCGCTGGACGAGCTGATCGAACACGGCCGCGTCGCGTGCCGCGAGATCGGCGAGGATCTTGCGGTCCAACTCCACGCCGGCTTTCTTCAAGCCGTGGATCAGGCGGCTGTAGGATAGCCCGTTGACCCGCGCGCCGGCGCTGATGCGGATGTTCCACAAGCCCCGGAACGTGCGTTTGCGCACCCGCCGGTCGCGGTAGGCATAGACCAGTCCCCGCTCGACGGTCTCCCTGGCGACCCGGTACAGTCGGCGCCTCCCTCCGACGTACCCCTTGGCCAGCTTCATGATCTTTCTTCGGCGTCGGCGGGAAGCCGGTCCGCCTTTGACTCTAGGCATCGCGCGTGCTCCTTGAACAAATCTTGACCGCGGCGCCGCCGGGCAGGTCCCGCCCGGGCGCCTCGTTCGAACTCGTGATGATGTCGGTGAAAGTTCTGCCTACAGGTAAGGGATGAGACGCCGCACGTTCTTCGTTTCGTAGCTCGATACCGACTCGGCTTGTCTCAGGCGGCGTTTCCGCTTGCGGCTCTTGGTGGACAGAATATGGCTCGTGAAGCCGCGCCGCCTCATGACCTTGCCGCTCTTGCTGACCTTGAACCGCTTGGCCGCCCCCCTCTTGGTCTTTATCTTGGGCATCCTTGTTTTCCTTGTCCCTCTCGTGATTCGTGTATCAGGCGTTGGCTTTCGGCGTCAGAAGCATGGCCATGCTCCGTCCTTCCAGCTTCGGCGACACGTCCAGTTTGGCCAGATCCTGCACCACTTCAAAGACTCCGTTCAGCATGGCCCTGCCGAGTTCAGGGTGCGTTATCTCGCGTCCCCGGAAGAACACCGACACCTTGACCCGCTGTCCCCGTTCGAGGAAGCGCCGGATGTTCCGGACCTTGAACTCCAGGTCGTGCGTGTTGGTCCGAGCCCCCATCTTGACCTCTTTGACCGCGACGAAGGTGGCGTTGCGTTTCGCCTCCTGCGTCTTCTTCTTTTGCAGGTAGCGGAACTTGCCGTAGTCCAGCAAGCGGCAAACCGGGGGCTGTGCGTCAGGGGCTACTTCCACCAGATCGAGCTCTTTTTGCTCCGCGATGCTCAGAGCTTCATGCAACGGCATGACTCCAAGCTGGTCCTCCGCGTCGATTACGCGAACCTCGCGCGCTCGGATCTGCTGGTTGATTCGTGTGGGCCGCGCTATAAAGCACCTCCTGCGAAGATCTGCGTCCCCGGTTTCATTGGACCGGCTCCGTTTCCTGCCGCACGTCTTCCCGGAGCCTCTGTGCGAATGCCTCTACCGACATCGCCGGGAGGTTCTCCCCGCCCCGTTTTCTTGCCGACAGGGTCCCGTTCTGCACTTCCTTGTCACCGATCACCAGCGCGTACGGTATCTTGGCCATTTGGGCTTCCCGGATCTTGAAGCCGAGCTTCTCGTTCCGGTCATCCAGGTCCACCCGCCATCCGTCCGCCGCGAGCCCGTCGCGCACTTCGGCCGCATAGGCGTTTTGTTGATCCGTGACCGTCACGATGCGCGATTGCACGGGGGACAGCCACAAGGGGAACGCCCCCCCGGTGTGTTCGATCAACAGCGCCATGAAGCGTTCGATGGAGCCGAGAATCGCCCTGTGAATCATCACCGGCCGCTCCTCCGCTCCGGCGGGCGAGACGTAACCGAGGTCGAACCGTTCGGGCATGGAGAAATCGAGCTGGACCGTGCCGAGCTGCCAGCCGCGCTTCATCGCGTCCTTGACGACGAAATCGATTTTCGGGCCATAAAAGGCGCCGTCGCCTGCACTGATCTCATAGGCTACGTTCCGTTTCTCCAGCGATGCGGCCAGCGCGGCCTCGGCGCGTTCCCAGGTTTCCAGCTCTCCCAGGTATTGGTCGGGCCTGGTGGAGAGGAAGACCTCCAGATCCTGGAAGTTGAACCTATGATACACCTCGCGGAGCATGTCAAGCAGACTGGCGATCTCCTGCTCGATCTGCGACGGAGCGCAGAAGATGTGAGCGTCGTCCTGCGAGAAGCTGCGCACCCGCGTGAGTCCGGCGGTGACGCCAGATTTCTCGTAGCGGTGCAGCCGCCCGAAATCCGCCAGTCGTATCGGCAGGTCCCGGTAGGAGCGCTTCTTCGAGGCATAGATGAACGTGTGGCTCGGGCAGTTCATGGGCTTGACGCCGAACTCGCGCTCATCGATGTGGGTGAAGTACATGTTGTCCTTGTAGTGATCGTAGTGCCCGGACCGGTGCCACAGGCCGGCGTCGAAGATCTGCGGCGTGATCACCTCTTCGTAGCCGTAGCGCCGGTAATGGCCGCGCATGTACTCCACCAGGGTGTTGTAGACGAATGCTCCCTTGGGATGAAAGAACGGGCTTGCCGGCGCCGCGGGATGAAAGCTGAAGAGGTCCAGCTCCTTGCCGAGCTTGCGATGGTCCCGCTTGCGCGCCTCCTCCAGGAGCGCCAGGTGTTCCTTCAACTGTTTCCGGGAGGGGAACGCGGTGCCGTAGATGCGCTGCAGCATCTCGTTCTTCTCGTCGCCGCGCCAGTAGGCCCCGGCCACCGAAGTCAGCTTGAAGGCCTGGATCAACCCGGTGTTGGGCAGGTGCGGGCCCCGACAGAGGTCGACCCAGTCCCCCTGGCGATAGAGCGACACGGTCTCGTCGGGAATCCCGGAAAGGATCTCGACCTTGTAGTCCTCTCCCATGCCGCGAAACAACTCGATGGCCTCGGCCTTCGGCAGCTCCTCCCGGGCGATGGCCAAGTCCTGCCCCGCCAGCTCGCGCATCCGTTCCTCGACCCGCTCGATCTCCTCGGGCGTAAACGGCTTGTCGCGCTTGAAGTCGTAGTAGAAACCTTCCCGGGTGGTGGGGCCGATGGTCACCTGGGTGCCGGGAAACAGGCTCTGAACCGCCTGGGCCATGAGATGGGCCGTGGAATGGCGCAGGATATCGACGCCCTCGTCGCTGTCGAGAGGGATCCATTCCACCGCGCAGTCTTCCATCACGGGCCTCGCAAGATCCACCGCGGCGCCGTCGACGGCGGCCGCCACCATGCGCCGGCCGCCGGGCGGAAGTGCCGCGATGTCTCCGGCCGGCGTGCCGGGAACGGCCTCGAGGGTCCCGCCCCCTGGTACGGTTACGCGAATCTTGCTCATCCTATCCTGTTATAGTCGGCAAACGGCGGCTGTTCTTGATGGCAGGCAACCGCGGGGAATGGTAGGCACGGGCGGGATTGAACCGCCGACCTCTTCCGCGTCAAGGAAGCGCTCTCCCACTGAGCTACGTGCCTCGATCCACCTTCGCAAAGGTCCGATTTTATTACCAAAGGGAAGGGTATCTGTCAACGGCGCGGGGCTCTCTGGAGTTCCCCGAGCTCCGCGCCGTTGGCGGCGGCCAGCTTCCTGATCTGCCCCGAGACCTTGGCCGTAACCAGCGCGGTGATCCGCACGCCGTGCTCGTCGTATTCCTCGGCAAGCACCTGTCCCCGGGCGCGCAGGAAAGGGATGATAACGGTCTCGGATTGCGGAAGCGTCAAATGGATGCGCTGCTTTCCCCGGTCCAGCAGTCTCCCGACGGTTTCCAGCAGCCGGTCGATGCCCTCCCCGGTGCGGGCGGAGATGGGGCACAGGCCTTCGTGGCCGTTCGGGGGGTAGAGAGGCAGGCCCTCGGCGACGTCGATCTTGTTGGGCACGATCAGGCGCGGGGTGCCGGCCGCGCCGATGTCGTCCAGCACCGAATCGACGATGGCGAGTTGCCGTTCGGCCAGGGGGCTCGTGGGGTCCAGCACACACAGCATCAGGTCGGCCTGATGGATCTCTTCCAGGGTGGCCTTGAACGCGTCCATGAGGGTGTGGGGGATCTTGTTGATGAAGCCCACGGTGTCCACCAGCATCACCCGTTCGCCGTTGGGCAGCCGCAGCGCCCGCGTGCGCGGATCGAGGGTGGCGAAGAGCTTGTCCGCGGCCAGCACCCCGGCCCGGGTCAGGCGGTTCATCAGCGTGGACTTGCCGGAGTTGGTATAGCCCACCAGCGCCACGGTGGGGTAGGGGATGGCCTCCCGTTCCTTGCGCTGCAGCCGCCGGGTCTTGGCCACGCCGTCCAGCCGCCGTTTGAGACGGCCGATGCGTTCCCGGATGCGCCTGCGGTCCACCTCGAGCTGGGTTTCGCCCGGGCCGCGCGTGCCGATGCCGCCGGCGATGCGGGAGAGGTGGGACCAGAGCCGGGTGAGCCGGGGAAGCAGGTATTCCAGTTGCGCCAGCTCCACCTGGAGCTTGCCCTCCCGGCTCCGGGCGCGCAGCGCGAAGATGTCCAGGATGAGCTGCGTGCGGTCCACCACCCGGAGGTTGAGCGACGACTCCAGGTTCCGTTGCTGCGCCGGCGTGAGGTCGTTGTCGAAGATGACCAGGTCGGGCTGGTGCTCGCCGACGAACGCGCGGACCTCCGCCACCTTGCCGGAGCCCGCCAGGGTGGCGGTGTGGAACCGGCCGGTGTGCTGGCTGAAGACGCCCACGACCCGGGCGCCGGCGCTGGCGGCGAGCCCCTGAAGCTCCTCCAGGCTCTCTTCCAGCGGAACGTCGTCGGCGGAGGCCGGCGTTTCCACGCCCACCAGCACCGCGCGCTCGGCCTGCCCGTCCCGTTCGCCGTGGTTCAATTCCACTAGCTGCTTCTCGACGTGATTCCGAACTTGCGTTGCACGGTATCCAGCAACACTCGCGAGGGGTTGATGCGGAAGTCGGCGGGTCCGATGACCTTGGTCTCCCGGGCGGCGGTGGTCATGTGGAGATAGACCGACGCCTTCCCTTGTTCGCCGGCGATGAAGTCGTGGAACGCCCGCAGCTCCTGACGGTGGTCCTCCGTCAGGTAGAAGTGCACTTCCCGTGGAGTGTTGTTCGCATGGGCGGTGATGGCTTGGGCGCAGGCCTCCTCCAGCGGCAGGATGTCGTTGGCGATGAGGGTGATGCGCTCCTCGCCGATGTCCAGCCTGCCCTTGACCCGGATGGGGTCGTCGCGTCCGATGCAGTCCGCCGTCTGCCGGTACGTGTCGGGCCACGCGATGGTATCCACGAACCCGCTCTTGTCCTCGAGGTTGAAGTTGGCGTATCGCTCGCCCTTCTTGGTGTTCTTGAGCTTCAGCGCGGTGACCACTCCCACCATGGTGACGTCGCCGTTGTTTCCGTGCGCGCGGACCCGGTTGGCCGGCAACGCGCGCAGCCGTTTGAGGGACTCCTCGAACCGGTCCAGCGGATGGCCGGTGACATAGAAGCCCACGGTCTCCTTCTCGAACGCCAGGAGCTGGCTGCCGGTCCACTCCTCCACGGATTCATAGGCGTCCATGGGGTCCTTGGCGGGGGCCGCGAGCAGGTCGAACATGCCGAACTGGGAGCTGTCCCGGTCCCGCTGGGAGGACTGGCCGGATTTCAGGGCGTCGTCCAGCGACGCCCTGAGGCGGGCGCGGTACACGCCGGTGGAGTCGAAGGCGCCGCATTTGACCAGGCTTTCCACCACCCGCCGGTTGACCACCTTCAGGTCCACCCGCCGGCAGAAGTCGAAGAGCGACTCGAAGGGGCCGGTGTGTTCGCGGGTCTCCCGGATGGCCTCGACAGCCTTCTCGCCGACGTTCTTGACCGCCGAAAGGCCGAAGCGGATGCGCTCTCCCACCACCGTGAACCGGGCGCCTCCCTCGTTGACGTCCGGCGGCAGCACCTCCACGCCCTGCTCGCGGCACTCCGCGAGGTTCTTGATGACCTTGTCGGTGTCGCCCATTTCCGAGCTCATGAGCGCCGCCATGAACTCCACCGGGTAGTGCGCCTTCAGCCAGGCCGTGTGGTAGGAGACCAGGGCGTAGGCGGCGGAATGGGACTTGTTGAAGCCGTAGCGGGCGAAGGTCTCCATCTGATCGAAGATGGCGGTGGCATGCTCCTTCCGGATGCCGTTGGCGTCCGCCCCCTCGACGAACCGCTGCCGCTGGCTGGCCATCTCCTCGGGGTCCTTCTTGCCCATGGCGCGGCGCAGGATGTCCGCTTCGCCGAGGCCGTAGTTGGCCATGGTCTGGGCGATCTGCATGACCTGCTCCTGGTACACGATGACGCCGTAGGTGTCCTTCAGGATGGGCTGGAGTTGCGGATGCAGATAGGAGGTCTTCTCCTTGCCGCTCTTGCGCTTGATGTACTCTTCCGCCATGCCGCTATCCAGCGGACCCGGGCGGTAGAGGGCGAGGATGGCGACGAGGTCCTCGAAGCAGTTGGGTTTGATGCGCACGCTCATCTCGCGGATGCCCGTGCTTTCGAGCTGGAAGATCCCGGTGGTGTTGCCGCTGCCCACCAGCCGGTAGGCTTCCGGGTCGTCCAGGGCGTCCTCCTGGAGGTCGGGCGCGGCGCCGCGGCTCTGCCGGATCAGATCCAGGCAGTCGTGGATCAGGGTCAGCGTCTTGAGTCCCAGGAAGTCGAACTTGACGAGGCCGATCTTCTCCACGCTGGACATGTCGTACTGGGTGACGATGTTGCCGTCGCGGTCCTGGTACAGGGGCAGGTGGTCCACCAGCGGAAGGTTGGAGATCACCACTCCCGCCGCGTGGGTCGACGAGTGCCGGGTGAGCCCCTCCAGGCGCAGCGCGTGGCTGATGAGGTTGGCGACGCGCGGATCCTCGTCCGCCAGTTGGTTCAGCCGGGGCTCCTGCTTGAGGGCGTCGGTAAGCGAGCAGTCGAAGCCCTGCCTGGAAGCGGGCACCAGCTTGGCGATGGCGTCGGTCTCCGCGAACGAGAGCCCCACCGCGCGTCCCACGTCGCGGATGGCGGCCTTGGCCTTGAGGGTCCCGAAGGTGGTGATCTGGGCCACCTTGTCGGCGCCGTACTTGTCCTTGACGTACTGGATCACCTTGTCCCGGCCGCGGATGCAGAAGTCCACGTCGATGTCGGGCATGGAGCGCCGTTCCGGGTTCAGGAAGCGCTCGAACAGCAGGTTGTGGCGTATCGGGTCGAGGTCGGTGATGCGCAGCGCATAGGCCACCAGGCTGCCGGCCGCGGAGCCGCGTCCGGGCCCCACCGGTATGCCCTCGTCCTTGGCGTAGTTGATGAAGTCCGCCACGATGAGGAAGTAGCCCGGGAACTGCATGCTCTTGATGACGCCCAGCTCGAAATCGAGCCGCTCCCGATAGGCGCCGCGGTCAACCTCGCCGGCGTCCTTGAGCCGGTCATCGAGGCCCTGGCGGGCGCGGGTGTCGAGGTAGTCGTCGAGACTCTGGGCGTCCGGCGCCTCGTAGTGCGGGAAGTGGTACTTGCCGAACTCGATCTCGACGTCGCAACGCTCCGCGATGGCCGCGCTCTGGGCCACCGCGTCCGGCAGGTGCGCGAACCCTTCCAGCATCTGGTCGGTGGACTTGAGGAACAGCTCCTCGGTGTCCATCTTCATGCGGTTGGTGTCGTTGTGCCCCTTGCCGGTCTGGATGCACAGCAGGATGTCGTGCGCCTGGGCGTCCTCGGGGTCCAGGTAATGGCAGTCGTTGGTGGCCACGATGGGCAGCGAGAGGTCCTTGCCCAGCTCCAGGATGCCGGCGTTCACCTTCTCCTGCAGCGGCAGCTTGTTGTCCTGGGCCTCCAGGTAGTAGCGGTCGTCGAAAATTTCCCGATAGGCTTCGGCCACCTTCCTCGCCTGCTCCATGGAGCCCAGGGTCAGGGCCTTGGCCATCTCGCCGCTCAGGCAGCCGCTCAAGGCGATGATGCCGGCGTTGAACTCCCGCAACAGCTCCTTGTCGATCCGCGGCTTGTAGTAGAACCCCTCGGTGAAGCCGTGGGTGACCAGCTTGCAGAGGTTGCGGTAGCCCTCGTTGTCCATGGCCAGCAGGATCAGATGGTGGTTGTATTCCTTGTTGCCGCGGTCGATTCCCTGGCGCTCGTAGCGGCTCCCCGGGGCCACGTAGACCTCGCAGCCGAGGATCGGCTTGATGCCGGCCGCCACCGCCTTGCGGTAGAACTCCACCGCGCCGAACATGTTGCCGTGATCGGTCATGGCGATGGCCGGCTGTCCCAGGTCCCTGGCCCGCTCGATCAGCGGGTCGATCTTGTTGGCGCCGTCGAGCAGGCTGTACTGGGTGTGGCAGTGAAGGTGCACGAAATTGTGGTTGCTCATCTTCGGAATCGTCTTCCTTTGCTCACTCCCATTCGATGGTGGCCGGCGGCTTGGACGAGATGTCGTAGACCACCCGGTTGATGCCGCGCACCTCGTTGATGATGCGGTTGGAGATGCGGCCGAGTAGCTCCGGAGGAAGCGTGACCCAGTCGGCGGTCATGCCGTCCTGGCTTTCCACCGCCCTTACCGCCGCCACGTTCTCGTAGGTGCGCTCGTCGCCCATGACGCCCACGGTGCGGATGGGCAGCAGGACGGCGAAGGACTGCCAGATGCGTTCGTAGAGCCCGGCGTTGCGCACCTCCTCCACCACGATGGCGTCGGCCGCCCGCAGGATCCGAAGGCGCTCTTCGGTGACGTCGCCGAGGATGCGGATGGCCAGACCGGGTCCCGGAAACGGCTGCCGGTGGATCCACCGGTCCGGCAGGCCCAGCTCCCGGCCCAGCTCGCGGACCTCGTCCTTGAACAGTTCCCGCAAGGGTTCCACCAGCTCGAACTTCATGCTCTCGGGGAGTCCGCCGACGTTGTGGTGGCTCTTGATGAGCGCGGACGGGCCGGCATGGGGCACCGACTCGATGACGTCGGGGTAGAGGGTGCCCTGGCACAGGAACGGGAAGTCGCCGAGCTTGCGGGTCTCGTCCTCGAATACGCGGATGAAGAGGTTGCCGATGCGCTTGCGCTTCTCTTCCGGGTCCTCCACCCCTTCCAGGACGTCGAGGAACCGCCGGGACGCGTCCACGTAGCGGAAGCCTTCCCCGAAGCCCTGCCCCATGACCTGGGCCACCGCTTCCGCCTCCCCCTGCCGCAGCAGCCCGTTGTTGACGAAGACGCAAACGAGCCGGTCGCCGATGGCGCGGTGCACCAGGGTGGCGGCCACCGACGAGTCCACCCCGCCGCTCAGCCCGCACAGCACCCGCGCGCCGCCCACCTGCCGGCGGATCCGTTCCACCGCGGCGGAGGCGAAGTGCTCCATGTCCCAATCCGCGGCGCACCCGCAGACCCGGAACAGGAAGTTCTCCAGGATGGTCCGCCCGTTCCGGGTGTGCGCCACCTCGGGATGGAACTGGAGGCCGTAGAGACGCCGCCGGCCGTCGGCGAACGCGGCGATGGGGGAGTTGCCGGTGTGGGCGATCACCGACCAGTCGTCGGGCAGCGACGTCATCCGGTCGCCGTGGCTCATCCACACGCTCTGGCCGCCGTCGGAGTCGAGTCCGGCGAAGAGGTCGGTGGCGTCGTCGACGGTGAGGTCGGCGAGCCCGTATTCCCGTTCCATTGCTTCGGCCACCCCGCCCCCCATGGCCTGGTTGATGATGCCCATGCCGTAGCAGATGCCCAGGAAGGGCACGGGCAGCCGGAACAGCTCCGGCCCCACCGTGGGCGCGTCGCTGCTATAGACGCTGGCGGGGCCGCCGGACAGGATGACGCCGGCGGGTTCCAGCCGGGCCAGCCGTTCCACGGGAGTGTCGAAAGGGTGTATCTCGCAGTAGACGCGCGCTTCGCGTACACGGCGGGCGATGAGCTGCGTGTACTGCGATCCGAAGTCCAGGATGACGATCATTCTCTGCGATAGTTGGGCGCTTCGTTGGTGATGAAGACGTCGTGAACGTGGCCCTCGGTGAGGCCGGCGGCGGTGATCTGCATGAATCGCGCCTTGTCCTGCAGTTCATGGATGTTGGTGCAGCCCACGTAGCCCATGCCGGCGCGGACGCCGCCGATGAGCTGGTAGACGTTGGCCGCCAGCGTGCCGCGGTAGGGGACCTGGCCTTCCACCCCTTCCGGCACGAGCTTCACCTCTTCCTCGACGTCGTCCTGGGCGTAGCGGTCCCTGCTGCCTTCCCGCATGGCGCCGATGGAGCCCATGCCCCGGTAGACCTTGTAGGTCCGGCCCTGGTAGAGCACCGTCTCTCCCGGGCTTTCCTCGCAGCCGCCGAACAGGGTGCCGATCATCACGGCGTCGGCGCCCGCCGCCAGCGCCTTGGTGATGTCGCCCGAATACTTGATGCCGCCGTCGGACACCAGCGGCACCCCCGTGCGGGCGCCCACCCGGGCACAGTCGGCGATGGCGCTGAGCTGGGGGACGCCGACCCCGGAGACCACCCGGGTGGTGCAGATGGAGCCCGGTCCGACCCCCACCTTGACGCCGTTGGCGCCGGCGTCGATCAGGGCCTGGGTGCCCTGGGCCGTGGCCACGTTGCCGGCGACGAGCTCAAGCTCGGGATAGTCGGCGCGGATCCGCGCCACCGTCTCCAGCACCTTGGCGGAGTGGCCGTGGGCCGTGTCCACCGCCACCACGTCGACGCCGGCCCGCACCAGCGCCTCCACCCGTTCCTCCCGGTCCGGCCCCACGCCCACCGCCGCGCCCACCCGCAGTTGGCCGCGGTCGTCCTTGCACGCCATCGGATGGCGGGTCTTCTTCTCGATGTCCTTGACCGTGATCAGGCCCTTCAGCCGGTAGTTCCCGTCCACCACCAGCAGCTTCTCGATGCGGTGCCGGTGCAGGAGCTCCTGGGCCTCCTCGAGGCCGACGCCGTCCGGCACGGTGACCAGGTCTTCCTTGGTCATCAGCTCGTCGACGCAGCGCTCCAGGTTCTTCTCGAAACGGAGGTCACGGTTGGTGAGGATGCCCACCAGACGGCCGCCCAGCGTCACCGGCAGGCCCGATATCCCGTGTTGGTCCATCAGCCCCCGCGCCTCGGCGATCTTCTGGTGCGGGCTTACGGTGACGGGGTCGGAGATCATGCCGCTCTCGAACTTCTTGACCTTCTCGACCTCCCTGGCCTGCGCGTCCACCGACATGTTGCGGTGGATGAAGCCCATGCCGCCCTCCTGGGCCATGGCAATGGCGGTGCGGGCCTCGGTGACCGTGTCCATGGCGGCGCTCAAGAGGGGAATGTTGAGCTGGATGCGTTGCGTCAACCGGGTGGAGACATCCGTGTCGCGCGGCAGAATCGACGATTCAGCGGGCACCAGCAGCACGTCATCGAACGTGAGCCCAATGGGCAAGACTTCCTGGTCGAGCATCCTTCACCTCGAAGCGAACGGCGCCGAAACGGCACAAAAAAAGCCCAGACTTCCGCCTGGGCTTCCCGGTCATTCCAGCGTCATCCTGTTGTGCATGACACGTCCTAGCAAGATTTCTTTGCGCTGGCAAGGTCCCTTTTTGAGTGTCTCCGGTCCCGATTTTTCGCTCAATCATTTCGGTCAGTTAGGCACCTTCGAGCCAAGAGCGGCCTAAAGTTCCGGGTCCGCTTGCCGATATGAATTAGAGCATGCTTGCAAGGATTTACGGCGCGTCGCTTCACGGCATCGACGCGCTCAAGGTGGCGGTGGAAGTCGACATCGCGTCGGGACTGCCGAAGCTGGTCATGGTGGGGCTCCCGGAGGGTGCCGTGCGCGAGAGCAAGGTGCGCGTGCGCGCGGCGTTGAGGAACTGCGGTTACCCGTTCCCGCCTCGGCGGATTACCGTCAACCTCGCCCCCGCGGACGTCAAGAAGGAGGGATCGGGCTACGACCTGCCCATGGCCATGGGCATCGTGGCAGCTCAAGGCGCCGTTGAGCCCGCGCGCCTCGCCGACTACCTGCTGGTGGGCGAGTTGTCCCTGGACGGCGCCATCAAGCCCGTGCGGGGCGCGCTGCCCATCGCGGCGGCCGCGCGGCGCCAGGGCCTCAAGGGCCTGATCCTGCCCCGCGCCAACAGCGCCGAAGCGGCGGCGGTGCAGGACATCGAGGTCTTCGGGGTGGAGAGCCTCGCGGAGGTCGTGGAGTTCCTGAACGGAGAGCGGGAGATCGCGCCCACGCGGGTGGACCTTGCCCGCCTGTTCCGCCGGCACGCCGTCCACGACGCCGACTTCAGCGACGTCCGCGGACAGTCTCATGTCAAGCGGGCGCTGGAAGTGGCCGCCGCCGGCGGTCACAACGTCCTCTTGATGGGGCCCCCCGGCTCCGGGAAGACCATGCTGGCCAAGAGGCTGCCCACCATCTTGCCGGATCTGACCCTGGCCGAAGCCCTGGAGACCACCAAGATCCACAGCGTCACCGGCGTCCTGGGCGACAGCGCGCTGGTGGCGGTCCGGCCGTTCCGGGCGCCGCATCATACCGTCTCGGATGCCGGGATGGTGGGCGGCGGCACGGTGCCCCGGCCCGGGGAGGTGTCGCTGGCCCACAACGGTGTGCTCTTTCTCGACGAGGCGCCGGAGTTCCGCCGCAACGTCCTCGAGGTCCTGCGTCAACCCCTGGAGGACGGCCGCATCACGGTGGTGCGGGCCGTCGGCTCCGTCGACTATCCGGCCGCGTTCATGCTGGTGGCGGCCATGAATCCCTGTCCCTGCGGATTCTTCTCGGACCCGCTGAAGGAGTGCCGCTGCACCCCCGGGCAGATCACCCGCTACCGCTCCAGGATCTCCGGGCCGCTGCTCGACCGCATCGACATCCAGGTGGAGGTGCCGGCGGTGGCGTACGAGGCGCTGGCGTCACGGGCCCCGGGTGAGCCCTCCGGGGCCATCCGCGAGCGGGTCGACCGGGCGCGCGCGGTGCAGGAGGAACGCTTCGGGCAGACCGGGATACACGCCAACGCCCGAATGAGCGCGCGCGGCGTCCAACGCCACTGCCAGGTGGACCCGGCGGGCGAGCAGCTTCTGGAAACCGCCATCAGGAGGCTCGGACTGAGCGCCCGCGCCTACGTGCGGATCCTCAAGGTCAGCCGCACCATCGCCGACCTCGAGGGCGCCGAAGAGATCCGGCCGCCGCACGTCGCCGAAGCCATCCAGTACCGCGGCATGGACCGGCCGCCGGTCTGAGTTTTGGGGCCGCGAACAGTGGGCGAAATACTATCAAGGGTGGGTCCGCGCATTCGAGGGCATCATGGCCAATCCGGGTCGTGGACGCGACCGAAGCTTGTTCGCCGCGGGCATGCGCTCGGTCAACTGCGGAAGGCACGTTATCTTCTTCGCGCGGATCCAGGCGCTTGGTAACGACCCGGTGATCCTGCGGACCGTTCATCGACGCCGCCATATGCCGGCATGGGTCTACCTCGAGGATCTGGAAGGATGAGTGGCGGCGAAGGATGCGATCTCCGACACGTGCCGCACGCCATCCCGGTCCATGACCTGTAGAAGCTCTTCCGCCATCCTCCTGGCGATCATCGGCCCGCGGTACGGGAGGGCGCTGTGGACCTGCACCAGGGGGCAGCCGCTCTCCTTCATCATGGTGCAGGCGTCACCCCCGTCGTAGATGCCGCCGTTGCCCACCAGCGTGAGGCGGCCCTCCAGCCGGGCCGCGGCGCCGCGGACCTGGTCCCGCGCCTTGGGGAAGAGCGGCGGGCCGCTGTAGCCGCCCTTGTCCGGATCCGGGTTGACCGCGGGATCGATGGTGGTGTTGCCTATGATGACGGCGTCGATTGCGGGGTCGAGCAGTTCGCGGCACTTGGTCAACGCGATGTCCCGGAGAATCGGCGGCATGTCCGGGGCGAACTTGGGCCAGAGGGGTTTTCGCCGCGCCATGCCGGCGGACCGCGCCAGATCGTCGGCCTTCTTCACCAGGCTGGTCAGCAAGTTGTCCAGCCGGCTGCCTTCCTGCAACTCCCGCAGATGCAGCGTGTTGGGAGAGCTGATGCATATTTCGAAGAAGTCCGCGTACGGATAGAGCTTCTCCAGGGAATAGGCATAGTCCTGGAAGGCGTCGTCGAGGGGCGTCCGCAGCGCCTTGCCCAGGCTGATCCCCAGGGGAACCGGCAGCCCGGGCTGGCGTTCAAGGGTCGAGGCCAAAGTGTCCGCGCCGCGGTTGTTGAAGCCGAGACGGTTCCACAGTGCCCGGTTCGGCACGTCCCGGAACAGCCGCGGGCGCGGGTTCCCCGGCTGGCCGTCGCGGGGCGTCACGGACCCCACCGTGAGGAAGCCGAAGCCGAGCGCCGCCAGCGCGGGCGCGGCGATGCCGTTCTTGTCGAACCCGGCGGCGAGGCCGATGGGATTTCGGAAACGCATTCCGCACAGGGTCTGCTCCAGGCGGGGCTCCGGGTCCGGGTCGCGTCCGGCCAGGAGCGCCTGCAGCCACGGCCGGGTGTTCGCCCGCCGCAGCAGGCCCAGGGCGCCGTTGTGCGCGGTCTCGGCGTCCAGGCGGAACAGCAGCGGTGCCAGAAGTCTCTGGTAGAGCATCGACGGAGAGCCGCGCGGTTCAGTCGCCTTCGAAGATCCACTCCAGCAGCGACATTCGGATGAACATGCCGTTGCCCGCCTGCCGGAAGTACCAGGCCCTCGGGTCCGCGTCGACTTCCGGTGGAATCTCCGCCAGCCGCGGCAGCGGATGCATGAGCACGGCGTGGGGCTTCATGAGGTCGAGTTGCGCGGGCCCGATGACGAACCTCAAGTGCAGTCCTTCATCGACCGCTTCCGGCCCGAGCCGTTCCTTCTGGACCCGTGTCCAGTAGACCACGTCGCTCCGTGGCAGTGCGTCCTCCAGACGCGATTCCTCGCTGAAGGCAACGCCTTTCTCGCGGAGGTGCTCCTTGATGTCCAAGCCCATTCCGAGCGGATCCGGGGACACGAACAGGATGCGGACGCCTTCGAACTTCGCCAGCAGGTAGGCCAGGGACCGCGCCGTCCGGCCGTTGGCCAGGTCCCCGCCGATGGTCACGGTCAGGCCGGCGATGGTGCCGAGGGCCTGTTGGATGGTGTAGAGGTCCAGTAATGCCTGGGTGGGATGTTGCCCGGCTCCGTCACCCGCGTTGATGATCGGCACCGTGCTGTACCGGGCGGCGCGCTCGGCGGCGCCGGTCTCGTAGTGCCGCAGCGCGATCGCGTCCGGGTAATATTCGCACAGGACCCGGATGGTGTCCTCGAGGCTTTCCCCCTTGATGGCCGACGAGAACTCGCGCGCGTTCTCGGTGGCCACCACGCTCATTCCAAGGTGCTGACCGGCGGCGACGAAAGACATCCGGGTCCGGGTGGAGGGTTCGTAAAAGACGCTGAAGAGGGTCTTCCCCCGGTGGATCCGGGTCAGGGCGAGTTTCTCGGAGGGGATGGCTATCTGCCGGCGGAACTCGTCCGCCCGCCGGAACAGCCTGTCCAGGATCGAACGGTCGAACTGCTGGGAATACAGGACGTGTCGCATTGCCGTGCTTGCCTGACGGTCGAGACGCGGGGACCCGGCCCGGCGGTGAAGCGATTCGCGCCGGCGGGTCCGGGGATGAGTCGAAGCGAACTATAGGTTCTTGCGGGACTCACCGCAAGAACCTGACGCCCGGAGGGACCTGTCACCGCAGAGCCGGCGCGGGGTGGGCGCGGATGGCGCCACGGCCGCGGAAAGCGCGGGACTACCGGTACGGGTTACCCCGCTTCATCAAGCGCCTGTTGGGGCAGCAGGGTTTGGGAGCCGACGACGACGGGTTCAAGGCCCGCGTTCGGGCCGAACTCGATCTTGCAACCGGCGAGGTCGCCGGCCAACTGGACCTTGCCGCTGTTGACAAGGTGGATAACGACGGCCTTCAGTTCGTCAGGAGTACTTGCATACTCGCCTACGGCGTCGATGACATCGAGCAGCGTGAGTGACTTCATCGTTGGTTCCTCATTCGACATTTTCTTGATGTCCTGAAGACGCAAACGCCGTGCCATGCGCTCCGCCACGCCAAACCGTTGAAATAACGTGATTCCAGGGATCTTCCGGATACGCCGGTCGACGGGATCGTCGATCAATGACGTTCTCGTCGACATTTTGGTGTCGTCCGGCAAAGGCGGGCAACCAGCGACGTCGTATTCGGAAGCGCGCGGATGCAAAAAACCCCTCGGTGGCCGGTTCCGGCTCGATCCCGAGGGGGATTGGCTGATGAGTCAGCAGAACAGCGCGTATTTACTACAGATCGGGCCTCGGTGTCAACAGGTTCTTTATTTGCGGGCCTTGATCTCTTCGATGAGCTGGGGGACGACCTTGAAGACGTCGCCCACGATGCCGAGGTCGCACATCTGGAAGATGGGGGCATCGGCATCCTTGTTGACCGCCACGATCAGCTTGGAGTCCTTCATGCCGGCCAGGTGCTGCACGGCGCCGGAGATGCCACAGGCGATGTAGAGTTCGGGCTTGACGGTCTTGCCGGTTTGGCCGATCTGCAGGGAGTAGGGCACCCAGCCGGAATCCACCACGGCCCGGGTGGCGCCCACGGCGCCGCCCAGCAGGTCCGCCAACTCGCGCAGCATGTCGAAGTTCTCGGCTCCGGCCAGGCCGCGGCCTCCCGAGACGATGACGTTGGCGCCGTCCAACTGCGGGCCCTCGGCCCTGGCGGCGACCCGTTCCTTGACCCTTACCTTGCAGAGCTCGGCGCCGCCCGCGGCCGCGACTTCCTCCACCACCGGGGTCTTGGGGTTGTGGGCGGGCTCGAAGGCCTTGGGCCTCACCAGCAGGAGCTTGACGTCGTCGTGCACCAGCGTGGCGGTGTTCCAGTAGCTGGCTCCCAGGGCGGGGATCCTGGCTTCGATGGTTCCGTCCGTCAAGGTGAAGTCGGCCACGTCCGTGATGGCGCCGCAGTCGAGGCTGGCGCTGATGGCCGCGGCCACGTCGCGGCCGCCGTAGCTCGACGCGAACAGCACCGCCGCCGGCTTGTGTTGGCGAATGAGGGCTTCCACCACCGCCGCCGCGGGCAACGTCAGGTATTCATGAAAGACCGGGTCGGCCGACCGGTAGACCTTGCCTGCGCCGTGCTCGCCCAGCAACTCCACGGCGCCGTCGGGGGCCGGTCCGAGCAGGATCACCTCGGCGGCTCCCACCGCCGAGGCCTTGGTCACCATCTCCAGCGTCGTGGAGGTGACGGCGCCATCCACGACCTCGCCATAGACCCAAATGATATCGGACATCTAAATGACCTTGGCCTCGGCCAGGAAATCGGCGATCCTCGTGCCCCCGTCGCCGTCGTCTTCCACCACCTCCCCGGCTGCGCGTTGCGGCGGCCTGCCAATCTCCAGGACCTTCTCCCGGGCTCCCGGCTCGCCCACCTCATCCGGTGTGAGGCCGAGGTCCTCGACGGAGTACTCCAGGATCTCTTTCCGCTTGGCCGACATGATGCCCTTGAGCTGCGGGTAGCGCGGCTCGTTTATGCCGCTGGTGACGGTCACCAGCGCCGGCAGCTCGGCCTCCACCACGTCGTAGCCGGTCTCGCTCTGGCGCTTGATGGACAGGGTGGAGCCGTCCACGGTCATCTCGTTGGCGAAGGTGACCGGCGGGACTCCCAGCAGCCGCGCGATCTGGCCCGGCACGATGCCGGAGTAGCTGTCGCTGCTCTCGGTGCCGCAGATGATGAGATCGAAAGGCTTCTTGCGGATGGCCGCGGCCAGGGCCTTGGCCGTCGCCAGCGCGTCCGACCCCGCCAGCGCGTCGTCGAAGATGTGCACCGCGGAGGTGGCCCCCATGGCCAGCGCGGTCCGTATGCCGATGGTGATCTCGTTGAATCCCATGGTCACCAGCGTGACCGTGCCGCCCACCTGCTCCATCAGCCGCAACGCCTCTTCCACCGCGCTGGCCGCGGCCGGATCCAACTCGTGCGCCACGCCCTTGCGGATCATCCGCCTGGTGGCGGGGTCGATCTCGATGGTGACGGTGCTGGCAGGGATGATCTTGCCACAGACCACGATATCCAAGGGTGCGAACCTCCGGTAAGGGTAGTGGGAGCCGGTGATGCCCGGCTATGGCGAGCCCGAAAGGGAGGGTGGAAGGGGGAGGGTTTCCGGATCGGCTACTCCAGCCACTCGGATACCTTCCCCTCCATCACCATGTCGAGGACTTCCCGGCAGTCCTGGAGAGCCTGGTCCACGATCTTCTCGTCCTTGATGTTGGGGACCGCCCGGTTGACGGCCCCGTGGACCGCCGCGATGCAGGCCTTGAGGTGCTCGTCGAGCTCCGCCGAATGAGGTGCCTGTGCCATTTCCATTTCCGTCTCAGGTGTAGAGCCGGCCCTCGTTGGGGTCGGGGATTTCGAGGCCCATGTCCGTGATCAGGGCATTGATCTCCGCGGTGTACTCTGCCCGCTGCTGGCGGTTGGTGCGCCTCTTGAGGCCCCAATAACGGTACCGCTCGGAGCGCCTGGAATCCGACTTGCCGAACATGTCCAGGCCCTTCACGTACCAGTAGTTCACCGCGTTCTGGATGCGCTCCCTCGACTCGT
This sequence comes from uncultured Binatia bacterium (SeqCode), assembly GCA_965215605.1. Classification (GTDB taxonomy): domain Bacteria; phylum Desulfobacterota; class Binatia; order UBA9968; family JAJDTQ01; genus JAJDTQ01. The sequence continues at coordinate 2,354,456 of OZ244070.1, forward strand.
CACCGCCTTCGGCCATCTCGCGGGTCATGTTGGTGCCGAAGGAGATGTGCGCGACTTCTTCCTGCTCCATGGTGGGAAGGAGCTCGGCAAGCGGCAGGTAGCTGCAGTCCTCGAACTCCTCGAGCTGGAAGCGTCCGACCCGGTCGATGAGAAAGCCGAAGACCGCGAAATCTTCCCAGGTGGTGATCTTGCCGCGGAACGCCTCCACGTAGCGTTTCTGATTGGGCCAGCTCAGGACGTAGGACACATCCTCGCCGATGTCTGCGGCCAGCTTGGCCATCTTGCGGTAGTGGTCCACCTCTTCCGCCGCGGTGCGCGCCACCACGAGCTGGTAGAGCTTCGTCGGGGCGTTGGGGAGCATGTCGTCGATGTAGAGATGCGGCCCGCCGATCTCGCAGTCGCACTGGATCGCAAGCACCCGCTTCAACAGATCCTGGTACTCCGGATCCATCTTCTCGAAGTCTTTGAGCTCGATCTTGTCGGTGAACATGGCGCCTCTCCTCTGTAACTTTTCAACTAAAATCGGGTTAGCAGAAGGCTCGATTGAAGGCAAGCGAAAGCGGCACGGCCTTTACTCGGCCCTGGCCACGCCCTAAACTGACGGGCGCATACGGCAGCAGGGGGGAAGCGTGATGTCGGAAGACGTCGTTAGCAGCGTGACGGTGCCGAAGAACTCCGGGTGGGCCTCCACGATGAGGAAGGGCCATTGCATCCGGGTGGCGGGGAGGTCGGTGGTGGACTTCGTCGCCTTCAACCTGCATGACCTGACCGAGCGTTTCGATCAGGCCCGGACCAAGACCAACCAGGCGCGGATTTTTATCAGCGCCGGCGACCAGCTCTTGTCCAAGCTCAACAATCCGCTGCTGACCATCGTGGCGGACACGTTCCATGAAGGACGGCACGACTTGCAGAAGGGGATGTGCAGCCGCAGGCGGTTCGAGCTGGTGGCCGCCGGTCTGGCCCAGCGGAACTTCATCGAGGGGGTCGATCCCAATCCCAGGAGGCCGGAGGACATTCCCACCCACGGCTGCTACGAGAACCTCTCCGAGGCCGTGCGCCCGTGGGACATTGCCCCGGTGGACATCCCGAGCCCGTTCAACATCTTTCAGACCATGCGCATCGACCCGGATACCGGCGCCATGTTCGACACCTTCGTGCGGCCCAGGGAAGACGCCCATGTGGATTTTCGCGCGGAGATGGACTGTCTCGTGGCCCTCAGCGCGTGTCCGGAATCCGGACGAGGGCAGGCGATCCGGGTGGAAATGTTCGAACCGGAGGCCTGACCACCATGGATGTCCGGGAAGCCTTTCGCATTGCCGACGAGCACGTTGACGATCCCGAGCTGGATGCGCTGTTCACCGAGCTGCTGCGGGTCCCATCGGAGCACACGGAGCGCATGGAGTCCGATCCGGCTGTGACGGGCTTCGTCGCGGACGTGGTGGCGCCGCGGCTCCAAACGCTTACCGGGGTGACGCCACGGACCGATGGTATGGGCAACCTGCTGTGGCGGCTCGGTCCGGCCGAGGCGGATCCGGCGGAGGGGCTGCTCTTCATGGGTTACGCCATGACCTTCCCGGCGGGCTCGATGCCGGAGCCGTTCTCGGGAAGGGTGGTGCCCGGGGAGCCCTACGGGCTCGAGGGGCCGTGCGTGTGGGGCCGGGGCGGCTGCGAGCAGAAGGCGGCGCTGGCGGCCATGCTGGCGGCCGCCGCCGCGGTGCGGCGGTCGGGCCGGGAGCTGACGCGTCCACTGTCGCTGGCGGTGAGCACGGCCGGGGAGACCGGACGCCATGATGCGGCCCGGTACATGCTGGAAGAGGATGGTCTCACGGCCCGCTACGGCATCGTCGGGCTGGGCACCACCAACCGGGTCTGTCTGGGTAACAAGGGCCGGATCGACGTGGAAGTCGTGGTGGGCGGCCAGTCCTGCCACAGCAGCACACCATGGGCCGGGGTCAACGCGGTGGAGGGGGCACGCGCGGTGCTGGAGCGCCTGGACGGTTTGGTGGACGGCATCGCCCACCCGTCGCTGGGGGATGCGAGCCTGGTCGCCACCCATATCGAGAGCGGCCCCGACATCCTGCACACCATACAGGACCATTGTCGGCTGACGCTCGACCGGCGTCTCATGCCGGGCGAGGATCCGGCGGAGGCCCTGGCGGCCATCACCCGAGCCCTGGCGGATCTGGAGCCCTGGCAGGTGGCGGTCACCCAGGGCAATTTCATGTATCCCGCCGAGGTGTCGGAGGACAGCGAGGTGGCCGTGGCCCTGGCGGCGGCGCGCGAGATGGCGGGGGAGACGGGGCCGCCGTTATGGTTTCCGGCGGCGCTGGATGCGGGCTACCTGAACGAGAGCGGCATCGAGACCGTCATGTTCGGACCGGGAGACCTGGCCTTCGCCCACACCGACGCCGAGGTGGTGGTGCTGGAGCAGGTGCGGCGAGCGGCCAGGGTCTATGCCGCGGCGGCGCTGCAGATGCTCGCATGACTCGGGGGCACCGCCAAACGTCATTCCCGCGAAAGCGGGAATCTTGCGGGAATGAAAAAGGGACCCTCCCGATGTTCGGCGACATCGAAAGGGTCCCTTTCGCCATTGTGGCGAAGATGCGGGCCGTCGGGCCTACTTCTTCATCCACCCCTTGTTGTTATACCAGGCCAGGGCCTTGTCGTAGAACTCCTGGAACATGATCTGCTCCATCGGCGGGATCTTGGTATCCTTTGCGATGGACTTGGTCCAGAACGCCGACTCGATGTACGCTTCGACGCCCGCCGCGGTTGCCTGACAGCGATCGGGGATGGACTTTGCCTCCAAGATCTCGATTTCGTACATCTTCTTGGCGATGTGCGGCTTGTTGCGCATCACGTTCTGGTAGACGTTCAGCACTTCTTCGCCGTTCTTGGGGTCGTTGACGAAGGCGCATCCGCGAATGAGGGTGCCCATCAGGGCAACGGCCTTGTCGGGATTGTCCTTGATGAAGTTCTTGTTCATGGCGAGTTGCAGGAACGCGTATTCCTTGACGAACTGTTCCGCGGCGCCGAGAACGGTCAAGCCCGCGTCGCGTGCCGCCAGCATCTTGCCGAAGGTGAGGGAGCCCACGTCGATCTTGCCGGCCTTGACGCCGGCCAACCGCGCGGACGATCCACCGACCTTGATCAGGCGCACGTCCTTCTCCGGGATGCCCGCGTTCTGCAGCAGCTTGAGGGAGACGTAGACGTTGCCGGACGTGGGAGAGCTGATGCCCACCTTTACCGGCCGCGGCAGGTCCTTGTAGGACTTGACGTGCTTGCCGCCCACGAGCCAGTAGGGCAGGGTGTTCAACTCGGTGCCGACGATGCGGATGTTGCTGCCCGGCCGAATGGCCAGCGCGATGTTGTCATCCGACCCGAAGAAGGGGAGCTGACCCCGTTCCAGCGCGAGGACCGCGGCGTTCTCACCGCCCGATACCGAGTAGACCCTGGCGTCGTAGCCGATGTCCTTGAAAAAACCCTTGTGGATGGCCACCTGCTCCACCAGCGACGTGGTGGAGTTGGTCTGCGCCACCGGGATGCGGAGCTTTTCCTGCGCGAGTGCCTGACCGCCAAGCAGCAGTCCCGCGCCCACCAAGGCTATGACAATTCCTTTTGCGATCCTCTTGGCCCTCATGTGTTTCCTCCTTCTGTTGGTTGATGGTTGACACGGTGAGCATGAAGACGGACCCTTCCGATGTCCTGTCGGGCATCGGAGAGGTCCCTCCTTTGCAACACCGTTTCCTGTGACCTTCCTTACTTCTTCATCCACCCTTTGTTGTTGAACCAAGCCAGGGCCCGGTCATAGAACTCGGGGAACATGATGTCTTTGGTTGGCGGAATCTTGGTGTCCGCCGCGATGGACTTGCTCCAGACGGCCGACTCGATGAATGCCTTGATACCAGCTTCCGTGGCCTGGCACCGGTCGGGGATGGAACCTTGGGCGACCTCGATCTCGTACATCTCCTTGGCGATGTCCGGCGGGTTGCGCATGACCTTCTCGAGGACGTGCAGGACCTCTTCACGGTTCGCGGGGTCGTTGACGAACGCGCACCCGCGGATCAGGGTGCCGAACATGGCCTCGGCCTTCTTCGGCTGGTCCTTGATGTAGTTCTTGTTCATGGCGACCTGAAGGAACGCGTATTCCTTGACGAACTGGTTCGCCGCGCCAAGGATCGACAGGTTTGCCTTCTTGGCCCGCAGCATCATGCCGAAAGTCAGCGAGCCCACGTCGATTTTGCCGCCCTTGACGCCCGCCAACCGTGCCGACGATCCGCCTACCTTGATCAGGCGGGTGTCCTTCGTCGGGATGCCGGCCGCCTCGAGCAGCTTCAGGGACACGTAGACGTTACCCGAGGTGGGGGAGCTGATCCCGACCTTCACCGGCCGCGGCAGGTCTTTGTAGGACTTGACGTGCTTCCCGGCCACGAGCCAGTACGGCAGCACGTTCATCTCGCTGCCGATGACGCGGATGTTGCTGCCCGGGCGAATGGCCAGAGGGATGTTGTCGTCCGAGCCGAAGAAGGGAAGTTGGCCCCGTTCCAGGGCGAGGACGGCGGCGTTCTCGCCACCCGATACCGAGTAGACCCTGGCGTCGTAACCGATGTCCTTGAAGAAGCCCTTGTAGATGGCCACCTGCTCGGTCAGCGCGGTGGTCGTGCTGGTCATCGCAACCGGGATTCGGAGGTTTTCCTGTGCGAGCACCTGTCCGCCCCATAACAGGCTGGCTCCCAAAAAGGCCGCGGCGATTCCTTTCGCAATGCGATTGTGTTTCATGCGTAGTCCTCCTTCGCTACTTTTTCATCCAGCCCTTGCTGTCGTGCCAGGCAAGGGCCTTGGCGTAGAACTCGGGGAACAGGATCTGGTCGATGGGCGGAACCTTGGTATCCGCCGCGATGGACTTGGTCCAGAAGGCCGAATCGAGGAAGGCCTTGATGCCCGCCTCGGTGGCTTGGCATCGGTCCGGGATGTGCTTGCTCTGGGTCACCTCGATGTCGTACATCTCCTTGGCCAGGTTCGGCTTGTTGCGCATGACCTTCGTGAGGACATGCATGACCTCTTCCTTGTTCTTCGGGTCGTTGATGTACGCACACCCGCGGATGAGGGTGCCGAACATGGCCGTGGCCTTGTCCGGATTGTCCTTGACGTAGTTCCTGTTCATGCCGAGTTGCGTGAAGGCGTATTCCTTCACGAACTGGTTGGCGGCGCCGAGGATCGTCAGGTTCGCTTCCCTGGCGCGCAGCATGTTGCCGAAGGTCAGCGAGCCCACGTCGATCTTGCCCGCCTTGACGCCCGCCAGACGCGCCGACGACCCGCCGACCTTCACCAGGCGCACATCCTTTCTGTCGATGCCGGCGGTCTCGAGCAGCTTGAGGGACACGTAGACATTGCCCGAGGTGGGCGAACTGATGCCCACTTTCACGGGCCGGGGCAGGTCCTTGTACGACTTGACGTGTTTCCCGCCGACCAGCCAGTAGGGCAGCGTGTTCATCAAGGTGCCGACGACCCGGATGTTGCTGCCGGGACGAATGGCCAGGGGAACGACGTCGTCCGAGCTGAAGAAGGGAAGTTGACCCCGTTCCAGGGCCAGCACCGCGGCGTTCTCGCCGCCCGACACCGAGTAGACCACGGCGTCGTAGCCGATCTCCTTGAACCAGCCCTTGTAGATGCCCACCTGCTGCACCAGCGCGGTGCTCGAGTTGGGGGATGCCACCGGGATACGGAGCTTCTCCAGGGCCTGCGCGGAGCCGGCGAACCACAGGCATGCCCCCAGGAAGGCTGCGGCGATTCCTCTTGCGACAAGTCTACGTCTCATTGGCTTCCCTCCTTGTTTGTGAGATTCAGCCCGGAACTTCGCATCATTGCCGTTGCATGGGGAATGGCGCCCGCCCGGCGAGCTGCCGACTACTCCTCCATGGCCTTGCGGGCCTCGTCCGCGAGCAACTCCCAGATGTCGTGCTTGATCTGCAGGAACTCGGGTTCTTCCTTGATTCGCAGGGTGCGGGGGGTGGGAAAGGGAACCTTGATCTCCTTCATGATCGTACCCGGCCTGAAGCTGAAGCAGAAAACGACGTCGGAAAGAAACACGGCTTCCTCGATGTCGTGGGTCACGAAGACCACTATCTTGCCCGAGTTCTTCCAATCGATCATCCGCTGCAGCTCTTCCTGCATGAGCAGCCGCGTCTGGGCGTCCAGGGAGGCGAAGGGTTCGTCCATGAGCAGGATTTCCGGGTCCACCGCCAGTGCGCGGGCAAGGTTCACCCGCTGCTGCATGCCGCCGGAAAGCTCGTGAGGATAGTGGCTCTCGAAGCCCCGCAAGCCGACGATCTGCGTGTATTTGTCACAGATCTCGCGCTTTTCGGTGGCGGACATGCTGCGGTCGTTCTCGATGCCGAACTGGATGTTGTCGGTAACGTTCCGCCAAGGCAGCAGCAGGGCCTGCTGGAACACCACGGCCTTGTTGGGCGTCGGACCGGTCACTTCCTCGCCGTCCAGCAGGATACGGCCCTTGGTAGGGGGCAGCAGCCCGTGGATCATGTGCAGCAGCGTCGTCTTGCCGCAGCCGCTGGGTCCCACGAACGAATAGAACGTCCCCGGACGGAGATCCATGTCGACGCCGCCCACGGCATGGACCGTCTCCCCGGTGGGTTTCATGAAGGTCTTGTGGATTTGCTCTACCTGAATCGATGACGACACGGACTACTCCTGTAATTGGGAATCACGCCAAGGCGCCATGCGGCGCTCGATCATGAGAATCGCCTGGTTGAGCACCACGCCGGTGCCGGCGAGCATGGCCGCGCACGACATCATGAGCGGCATGTTGAAGGTATCCAGTCCCTTGAACAGTTGATAGCCGAGTCCCGCATAGGCGCCGAAATACTCTCCCACGACGACTCCCACGATCCCGCGGGAGATGCCGAGGCGCAGCCCCGTAACGATATAGGGGAGTGAACCCGGAATGAGGATCTTGTAAAGGACCTGATTCTTGGGAATGCAGAACGAGCTGGCGAGGGTCTGGAACTCCTTGCCGACGCTCAGAACCCCGGTGTAGGTGTTCAGGACGATGGGCACCACCGCGGTGATGAGGACGATGACGATCTTGGCCGTGAGGTCCACGCCGAACCAGATGATGATGAGCGGCGCCAGCGCCACGGACGGCGTGGCGTAGACCGCGCTCAGCCAGGGATCGAAGAATTCGCGGAATACCCGGCTGATCCCGAAGATCATCCCGAGGGCGATGCCCGCGAACGCGGCTACGCCGAATCCCCAGAAGAACTCGATGCCGCTGATGTATAGATCGTCAAGGATCTCGCCGCTGGCGAAAAGGCCGTAGGTGTGGGTGACGACCCGCCACGGGCCCACGAAGAACAACTCGCTGTTGACCTGCCAGTCGGCGAACGACCAGAACACCGCCACGATGGCGATGCCGAAAATCGCGTTCAGCCATTTACGCTGCTGCTGATAGATACTTGCCAAGGCTTCCATGAGGTTCTCTCGACTTAGACCAGTGTCTTTCTGTAAGGCGTAGCCCAGCGCTCGACGCCCTTGAGGATCTCGTTGCCCGCGATCCCCATGATGGTCAGCAGCGAGATGCCTACCATCATCTCGGCCACGTGGAACGTCTGCGTCGCGTGGTCGATCATGTAGCCGATGCCGGCCTCGGCCCCGAACAGCTCTGCCACCATGATGGTCACCACCGACCGGGAGTAGCCCAGCCTCAGCCCCGCGATCAGGAACGGCAGCGAACCCGGTATGATGATCTTGGTCAGCATGGCCCAGAACGAGATGTTGAAGGCCCGTCCCAGCATGCGGAACTCGCCTTGAACGTTCTTGATGCCGGCCTGTGTGTTGATGATTACGGGAAACACCGAGGCCAGGGTGATGACGCCGACCTTGGAGGCGATGCCGAGGCCCAGCCAGATGATGAACAGCGGCGCCGCCACCGAACGCGGTGTGGCGTAAAGGCCCACCAGGATGGGGGAGAACATCTCGTCCAGGGTCTTGCTGAAAGCCACCGCCGCGCCGATGACGACTCCCAGGATCATGGCGAGGCCGAAGCCGTAGATCAGCTCGGTGCCGCTGTAGTTGATGTTCTCCCAGAACCGCGGCTCATAGACCAGCACCGTGAATTCGACCGCTACTGCCACCGGGCCGGTGAAGAAGTCGGGATCATCGAAGATGTAGTCGATGAACTCCCACGTCAACAGGGCCAGGATCACGGAGAAGAAGAAGTTGATGCCGATGCGGTGGCGGTTGTAGACACCCTTCACGGACGTGACGAACGAAGGCTCGGGCGTGTCTTCGAGCGGTACAGGTTGCGTTTTACTCATGGATTTCCGATGGGCGTAGAAATGGGGCGGATGCAATTAAACCCTGCCTCATACGAGTATTGGCAGACCTTGTCAAGCGGTTTTGACTGTTTGCGGTCAGATCCTCACGACCGCATCGACTTTGTCGATTTCCGTGAGCCGGACGCGCACGTCCCCGCCCTTGGACATCGCGACCTGCTTGCCGACGAAACGGGCCTCGATGGGAAGCTCCCGTCCGCCGCGGTCTACCAGGACCGCGAGAAAGATGGCCCTGGGCCGCCCCAGTGCCATGAGGTGGTCGACGGCGGCGCGGACGGTGCGTCCGGTATGCAACACGTCATCGAACAGGATCACGGTCTTGTCGGTCACGTCGAAGGGTATGTGGGTGGCGTCGATGCGTCCCTTGGGCAGCAACGTGTTCAGGTCGTCGCGATAGAGCGTGGCGTCGAGCTCGCCCACGAGAACCGGCAGGCCGTGCTTTTCCTTCAGGACCGCGGCGACACGCCGGGCCAAGGTAGGTCCGCGGGTCCGTATACCGACGAAGGCCAGCGCGCCGGCGCACTCCTCGGCGATCCGCTTGGCAAAGCCCGCCAGAACTCTCTTGATCTGTGCTCCGCCGAGCACGGGTGTTTCCTTGGTTGCCTTAGATTTCTGCATGGGCGGCTCGAAGCAGGGCCTCCACCAGGAGTTGGGTGCCGAGGCAGATGTCCGCGGGATCGGTCCACTCCGTGGGGTTGTGGCTGACGCCGTTGGTGCTGGGGATGAAGATCATGCCGGTGGGGGTGATCTTGGCCATCTGCATGGCGTCGTGACCGGCTCCCGACGGCATCACCTCGAAGGGAACCTCCCGCTCCTCGCAGGTGGCGCGGATGAGCGAGATCACTCCCGGGTGCAGCGCCACCGGCTCCTCGTCCCGGATCGCCAGTACCTCGACCTTCATGCCCCGCTCCCGGACGATCCGCCGCGCCCGCTTCTTGATCAGTCCCGCCACCTTGCGCTTGGAGGCGGCGGTGATGCTGCGCACGTCCACCTGAAGCTCCACGCGGCCGGGGATGGCGTTGATGACCCCCGGCTCGACCTTGATGGCGCCCACGGTGCCCACCACCCGGCCCTGGTCCTCGGAGGAATGCTCCCGGCAGACCTCGTCGATGTAGGTGATGAGGCAGCCCGCCGCCACCAGCGCGTCCTTGCGCATCTCCATGGGGGTGGTGCCGCTGTGGTCCGCCTGTCCCTTGAAAACCACTCGGAACCGGCTCGGGGCGGCGATGGCGGTGACCACGCCGATCTTCTTCTTCTTCGATTCCAGCACCGGCCCCTGCTCGATGTGGAGCTCGATGTAGGCCTTGACGGTCTCCGGGTCGCGTTTCAGGGACGCGAGGTTCTCCCGGTAGATGCCGAAGCTCGAGAGCACGTCCTCGAGCCGGTTGCCGCCGGCGTCCACCGCGTTGGCGAAGTCGTCCATGGTGACGTCCCCCGCCACCAGGCTGCTGCCCAGCGTGGCGAAACCGAACCGGCTGGATTCCTCCCCCACGAAGCACACGCTCTCCAGCGGCAAGGGCAGGGGCACGCCGCTCTCCTTGATGGTCCGCACCGCTTCGAGGGCGCCGATGACCCCCACCGGGCCGTCGTACCTGCCGCCCTGGATGACGGAATCGAGGTGGGACCCGGCCAGCACCGCGGGTCCGTCCGTTCCCGCCGACAGCCGCCCGAAGATGTTTCCGGCGGCATCCACGCGCACGTCGAGGCCGGCCTGGTTCATCAGGTGGACCAGCAACTGGCGGGAGCGCAACTCGTGCACCGAGAACACCAGCCGTGTGACCGATCCGCCCTCGCCCAAGCCGATTCGGGAGACCGCGTTCAGGTCGCGCAACAGCCTGTCTTTATTGATCTCGGGGACTTCCATCCGACGACTCGACGGGTCCGGGAAGGTGTGCATGGTAACAAAAATGCGCGGGAGGGGACAACGGCTGGAAAAGCCCCATTCACCGTGTTAAGAACCGCATCCATGTCGGAGACCGGAAAGAGAATCGCCCAGTTGCTGCTGAGCACGCAGTCCATTCAGGTGTACAGCGACAGACCCTTCGTGTTCGTCTCGGGCCGGGTGTCGCCGGTCTACATCGACTGCCGGCGCCTGCTTTCCTTTCCAGAGGCACGGGACGAGATCCTCGAGGCGTTGGCCCAGATCGCCCGCCGCGACATCGGCCTCGACAACGTGGACGTGGTGGCCGGCGGCGAGACCGCGGGGATTCCCTATGCCGCCTTCGTGTCCCACTATCTGCGGAAGCCGATGATCTACATCCGCAAGAACCCCAAGGGCTACGGACACACCAACCAGATCGAGGGGGTTCTCGGCGAGGGGCAGCGGGTCACGCTGGTGGAAGATCTGGTGACGGACGGCTTCAGCAAGCTCCGCTTCAACATCGGCGTCCGCGCCCAGAAGGCGCGCATCACGCACTGCCTGTGCGTGTTCGAGTACAGCTCCGACGAGCTGGATCTGCACGAGGGCAAGAAGAACCTCGGCGACCACGACATCAGCCTGCACACCCTGTGCAACTGGGACGACGTCCTGAACGCCGGCGCGGAAACCGGGTTCTTCTCGGAGGAGAGCCGGACCCAGATCCTCGATTTCCTCAACGACCCCTCCAACTGGGGCCGCCGCATGGGCTTCGAGTAGCTGCCCGTCACCCCGGGCTTGACCCGGGGCCAGGCGGCGCGGGAGGGCGGCGGCCACCCTTACTCCTCGTCGTAGATCTCCACGTCCACCGGCTTGCCGCCCACCGGCATGTCCGGACACGCACTGAACGCCGCCAGCAGGTCCCGCTCGGCCCTGATGTCGACGTTGGTCGGCGCCTCGGGCCGGATGTTCGTGTGCTGCATGAGGCCGGTCTTGCCGTCGATGATCATGTGCTGGAAGAGGTTGAAGGGGCTCGGAATGTCCTCCGGGGCGATGTCGTAGGGCGCCAGCGCCTTGGACAGGTTCTCCCAGCAGCCATGATCCGGAATCTCGTCGTCCCGGTAGTCCCGGTGGTAGTACTCCCGCAGCCGCCCCTCCGCCTTGGCCAACTGAAAGCGCCGTCCGCTGCACATGCCCTTCTGCAGATCGTGGGTCCCTTCCTTGAAGGTGTCCGCCACGATGGTCATGAAGTGCTGGTTGTCCCGGGACATCAGCTTGTCGCCTGTGCTCAGGAAGATCTTCCCGTTGTAGACCTTGGTGCGGGCCTGGTCGAACCGCTCCCGCAGGTTGTCCCGGTCCAGCACCAGGAAATCCACCGTGGACATGGCGATGATGCGGATGATCTGCCCCTTCCTGAGATCCCCGGACCAGCCGCTGTTGGCGGGGACGTGCTCGCTGAATATCTTTTTCATTCAGGCCTCCTTCGTAGCGGAACTGTGAACCGCCGGGCACGAATTTTCAATACTCGGCGTGGCGTCCGGCGTTCTTGTTTCCCGGTTCCCGTCAGCGTATCGCCGTAATCAACAACACCCCCAGCACGATCAGTGCCGCCGCCACCACCTTTCGCACGGTGATGATCTCCACCTCCCGCAGGAACACGGCGGAGAGCACCAGGCTGTAGAGCGGGCTCAGGCTCGCCAGCGGCGCGACGATGACGACGTCGGACAGGTACAGGGACATGTACACGCTGGCGACGCCCAGGGTCACGGCGCAGCCGGCCAGAAGGAAGTAGCCCAGGGAGCGGCGGTCGAAGGTGACGGCGGACCACTTCCGCGAGACCGACAGCGAAATCGCCACGGCGACCAGGGACGTGCCGGTGGTGACCGCGGCCCCCAGGATCGGCAGGGTAATCTGCGCCAGGCCGATCTTGCGGATGACCTGGGTGGAGCCGGCGACGAAGGCGCTCAGGAGCGGCAGCGTGACCAGGATGTTCATCCACGCGCCGGTCCTCTCTTCCCGCAGGCTGAGCAGGGTGATGCCGAAGACCACCAGCGCGGTTCCGGCGCCCACCGCCGGCGTGAGCTGCTCCCCCAGAACGGCGATGGCCATGAGCGACGAGAACAGCGGCGTGGTGGCCCGGAGCGGCGCGGTCACCGCCACCCCCACCTTCTCCACGCTCAGGTAGGCCAGGTAGCGGGTGCCGCCTGGCTGGATCAGGCCGACCAGCACGAAGATCAGCAGCTCGGGACGCAGGATCTGGTCCCACGGGAGCACCGCAAATACGAAGCTCCAGAAGGACAGGACGTTGATGGCCAGGGAGATGACGATGGCGGTGACGGGGTTGCCGTGCGCCAACCCCTTCTTCAGGAGGATCAGGTTGATGGCGGTGAAGAGCCCGCAAGCGAGCGCGAAGGCTTCGGCTGGGATCACGTGAAGGGCGTGGAGTCCGTCAGGCGCGCGGCGTCAGAAACGGATCACGGCGGCTCCCCAGGCGAAGCCGGCGCCGAAGGCGTTCAGCAGAACGATATCGCCGTCGGCAATGCGGCCCTGCCGCCGGACCTCGTCCAGCGCCACCGGGATCGATGCCGCCGACGTGTTGCCGTACTTGTCGACGTTCACGATGACCTTCTCCATCGGGATGCAGAGTCGCGACGCCAGGGCGGTGATGATCCTGCGGTTGGCCTGATGGGGGACCACCAGGGAGAGGTCGTCCACGCAAATCCCGGCCTCGTCGAGGACCTGACGGCTGATCTCTTCCATGGACCGCACCGCCACCTTGAAGACCTCCTTGCCGTTCATGAAGATCGTGTGTTCGCGTTTCTCCACGGTCTCCGGCGTGGCCGGCTTCTTGGAGCCCCCGGCCCGTATGTAAAGCGTCTCGGCGTAGGAGCCGTCGGTCTGGAGCCGGGCGCTCAAGATGCCTCGGTCGCCGTTGTCGCTTGCGCTGACCACCGCGGCGCCGGCGCCGTCGCCGAACAGGATGCAGGTGCTGCGGTCCTGCCAGTCGAGGAAGCGGCTCAGGACGTCGGCGCCCACCACCAGGGCGTTGCGGATCCGGCCGGATCGGATGAACGTGTCGGTGATCGAAAGGGCGTTCAGAAAACCCGAGCAGGCGGCGTTGACGTCGAACGAGAACACGTCCTTCGCGCCCAGCTTGGCTTCCAGCACACAGGCCAGACTTGGAAACTGGTAATCCGCGGTGCAGGTGCCGACGATGATGGCGTCCAGGTCCTCCACCGCGAGGCCCGCGTCCTCCAGCGCCAGTTCGGAGGCGCGCCGCGCCAAATCCGAGGCGGCCTGGTCCTCTTCCAGCACGCGGCGTTCCTTGATGCCCGTGCGGGTGGTGATCCACTCGTCACTGGTGTCGACGATCTTGGCGAGGTCGTCGTTGGTGACCACCGTGGAAGGGACGGCGGAGCCCGTACCCAGTATGACGCTTCGCGGTGCTGTTTGTGTCATGTAGCCTTCCCGAGCAGGATGCACGCGTTGGTGCCGCCGAATCCGAAGGAGTTGGAAAGGGCGACGCCGATGTCCGCCTGCCGCGACTTGTTGGGTACGTAGTCGAGATCGCAATCGGGGTCCGGCGTCTCGTAGTTGATGGTGGGCGGGAGCACGCCGTGGTGGAGCGCCAGCACGCTGTAGATCGCCTCCACCGCGCCGGCCGCGCCCAGCAGGTGGCCGGTCATGGACTTGGTGGAGCTCACCGCGAGGTCGCGGGCGTGGCCGCCGAAGACCGACTTGATGGCGGCGGTCTCGTTGGCGTCGTTGTACGGCGTCGAGGTGCCGTGGGCGTTAATGTAGTCCACGTCCCCGGCCGTGACCCCGGCGTCCTTCAGGGTCAAGGCCATGCAGCGGGCCGCGCCTTCGCCTTCCGGGGACGGCGAGGTGATGTGATAGGCGTCTCCGTTGGTGGCGTAGCCGATCATCTCGGCGTAGATCTTGGCGCCCCGGCGGATGGCGCGTTCGCGCTCCTCCAGCACCAGCATGCCCGAGCCTTCCGACATGACGAAACCGTCCCGGTCCCTGTCGAAGGGCCGGCTGGCGCCTTCCGGATCGTCGTTGCGCGTGGACAAGGCCTTCATGGCGGCGAACCCGCCCAGTCCCAGCGGCGTGGTGGCCGCCTCGGTGCCGCCGGCGATGACGGCGTCCTGTCCGCCGCCCCGGATCAGGTGGAAGGCTTCTCCCAGGGCGTTGTTGCCCGACGCGCACGCGGAAGTGGGGGTCCAGTTGACCCCTTTCAGGCCGTAGCGGATGGCGATCTGGCCCGGCGCCAGGTTGGAGATGACCTTGGGGATGAAGAACGGGGAGATCCTGCGCGGACCCTGCTTCATGTACACTTCGTGGTAGTGCTCGATGGTGGCGATGCCGCAGAAGCCCACGCCCACGATGGACCCGGCCCGGAACGCATCTTCGCCCTCGACGGAGAAGCCGCTGTCCTCCACCGCCAGTTGGGCCGCGGCCAGGGCGTACTGCATGAACAGGTCCATCTTCTTGACTTCACGCGCGTCGATGAAGTCCTGGGGGTTGAAGTCGTCGACCTGGCCGCCGATGCGGCTGGAGAACGATTCGATGTCCTCGAAACCCTTGATGGGGCCGATGCCCGAGCGCCCGGCCTGGATCCCCTCCCAGTTGGCGTCCACGCCGATGCCCAGGGGCGTCAGCATCCCCATGCCGGTAATGACCACTCTGCGTCCGTTAGCGTTTCCCATGGCGTGCGTTTCGGAATGAGCTATCTCCGTTGGTTTCCAGGGGCTCTACCAATACTTCTCCCGGATTTGAAGCACCTCACGGATGCGCGGCGCAATGCGCCGGCCGTCGGCGTCCAGCAGCGCGGCCTGCTCGGACTGCATGCGATCCAGCACGGTAGCCACCGAGTTGCGCAGCGCGGAGAGGTCGTAGCCGCCCTCCAGCAGAAAGGCGATCCTGCCGCCGGCATGTTTGCGCGCCAGTTCCAGCAGCGCGTCGGCCATGACGCCGAAGCCCTGCTCGGTGACGGCCATGGCGGCCAGGGGGTCGTCGCGGTGCGAATCGAAGCCGGCCGACACCAGCAGCCAATCGGGCTCGTAGCGCTCGATGACCGGGACGACGACCTCCCTGAACACGGCCAGATACTCGGCGTTGCCGCAACCCGCCGGCAACGGTACGTTGACGGTGTAGCCCTCTCCCTTGCCGCTGCCCACCTCGTCCGCGGCACCGGTCCCGGGATAGTAGGGGTACTGGTGTGTCGACAGGAAGAGCACCGAAGGGTCGTCGTAGAAGGCGTCCTGCGAGCCGTTGCCGTGGTGCACGTCCCAGTCCACGATCGCCACCCGCCGGGCGCCGTGGACCTTCTGGAGATACCGGGCGCCGATGGCCACCGTGTTGAACAGGCAGAATCCCATGGCCCGGTCCCTGAGCGCGTGATGCCCCGGGGGCCGCACCATGGTGAAGCCGTTGGCGTAGTCGGACGCCGCCACCCCATCGAGGACTTGCAGGAACCCCCCGACCGCCATCAGCGCCACGCCGAAGGAGTCCCGGCAGGTGATGGTGTCCCCGTCCAGCGCGAACTGGTTGCGCTCGGAGGTGGAACGGACCAGGTTGATGTAGCCCGAGCCATGGCACAGTTCCAACTCCTCCTGCACCGCCGGGCGAAGCGGCAGAAGCTCGTAGTCGTCGCCGCTGCCGGCCACCTCGCCGGCGAGGTCGAGGAGCGTCTTGAGACGTTGCGGGCTCTCGGGATGGTAAGGGCCGGGCTGGTGTTTGAGAAACACAGGGTCGGCCACGATCGCGGAACGGGGCATGTCGCGGACGAGCATACCACCGCGGAACAGACGGAGTCAAAGTGCGGAACCGCGCCGGCGCCCGGGTACTCAACCCGCTTTGACTCACCCCCGCAAATGCCTTAGCCTAGCCTTTGGGAGTCGGAATGTTTGGAATCGGCATGCCGGAACTGCTGTTGATCCTGGCGGTGGCCCTGATTGTCCTGGGGCCCAAGAAACTGCCGGAGATCGCCCGCGCCCTGGGACGGGGCTTGGCCGAATTTCGCCGAACGACCGACGACGTGAAGCGGGAAATGCAGTCCGCGGCGGACGAGCTCGACGTCCGTCCGGACAGTGAGAAACCCGCCGATGCCGAACCGTCCGGAGAAGGCGCGCCCGCCAATTCCATATCTCCAGCGGGCGATCCCGCCAAAAAAGAGTGAACGCGGACGACGGAGTGAGCGGGGAGGAGGGGCAGCGGCCGTCGGATGACGCCAGCATGCCGCTGACGGCGCACCTGGAGGAGCTCCGGTCCCGGCTCATCCGGTCCTCGCTGGCCGTCATGGCGGCGTTCATCGTCTGTTACCTGACCGCGGAACGGCTTATCACCTTCATGACCGCGCCCCTGCTCCGGCTTGAGGCCTCCGGCCTCACGGTCATCGGCACCGGCGTGGCCGAGGCCTTCTTCGCGAAGCTCAAGGTGTCGTTCGTGGCCGCGGTCTTCCTGTCGTTGCCGGTGCTGCTGTGGCACGCCTGGAAGTTCGTGGCGCCGGGCCTCTACCACCACGAGCAGCGCTATGCCCGGGGCTTCGTCTTCTTCGGCACGCTGTTCTTTCTGCTGGGCGCCGGCTTCTGTTACGTGGTGATCTTCGACATCGGCTACCGCTTCTTCCTGGAGCAGTACCAGCAGCTCGACATCCGTCCGGCCATCCGTGTCAGTGAGTACCTGTCGTTCTCGGCCAAGCTGATGCTGGCCTTCGGCGTGGTCTTCGAGTTGCCGGTGGCGGGAGTCTTTCTGGCGAAGGTGGGGCTCATCGACCACCGCATGATGATCCGCCAGTTCCCCTACGCGTTTCTGGGGATGGTGGTGCTGGGCGCGGTCCTGACCCCGCCCGACGTGATCTCGCAGGTGCTGCTGGCGGCGCCGTTGACCGTGCTTTACGGCTTTACCATCGGGCTGGTCTACTTCATGCGGCGGAAGGAAGGGGAAGACGAGGAGGCGGGGGAAGACGAGGACGACGAGGAGGAGGACGGCGACTAGCGCTGTACGCGTGGGGCGGCCGGCCCCGTTGCCTATTCGACGATGACGAGCACCTGTCCGGATTCCACCGATTCCCCGACCTTGACGCGGATATCACTGACCTCGCCGTTGCCGGGCGCCCGCACCTCGTTCTCCATCTTCATGGCTTCGACGATGACCAGGCCCTGTCCCTTGGCCACCGTGTCGCCTTCGTTCACCAGCACCGCCACCACCTTTCCCGGCATCGGGATCCTGATTTCCTGCCTGCCGGACACCTCGATGCCGGACTGCCGCCCGCCGACCCGCACCTGCCGCTCGTCGGACATGCTGATGTGGTAGGTACGGCCGTCCAGCAGCACCCGGTACTCGTCCTCGGTGGTGTCCACGTCCACCTCGAAGGACCGGTTGTCGATCAACAGCGAGTAGTTGTTGCGGCCGGTCCTCCTGCCGTCCACCATGAATTCCTGCCCGTCCACCGACACCTTGTAGACGGATTTCTCGGTCTCGGTGATTCGCACCACGGAGGTCTGGCCGCCGAGTTTCGCGATGAAGGCCATGAATCTACCAGCCGCGCCCCGCGCCCGACCCGCCGGAGTGGCGTTGCAGCGCCTCGCGCCGGCCGGCCTCTCGCCACTCGGATTTCTCAGCCGCCCCTTTCTCCACCATCCGCAGCGCGCGCTCCTGCTCCCGGTGGAGCGCCACGATGGCCGCGGAGGCCAGCGCGACGTGGCGGTCCGGATACACCTGCTCCATGGTCATGAAGCCGCGCTGCTCGTCCACGAAGCCGGTGTGGATGTCGGCCTCGATGAACTGGGGGTGGCGCAGCAGCCATTGGTGAAAGGGGATGTTGGTCTTGACGCCCCGGACCTGGTACTCGCGCAGGGCCCGCCTCAGGCGCCGCATGGCCTCGGCGCGGTCCTCGCCCCAGACGATGAGCTTGGCGATCATGGGGTCGTAGTGGATGGGGATCTCCGCGCCCTCGTAGACGCCGCAGTCGTTGCGGATGCCGAAACCCTCGGGCAGCCGCAGTCCCTCGATCTTTCCCGGACACGGCATGAAGTCGGTCTCCGGGTCCTCGGCGTAGATGCGGCATTCGATGGCGTGCCCCGTGGTCCGGATCTGGCGCTGCGACCAGGGCAGGGGAGTGCCCGCGGCCACGTTCATCTGCGCCTTCACCAGGTCGATGCCCACCACCCGCTCGGTGATGGCATGCTCCACCTGCAGGCGGGTGTTCATCTCCAGGAAGTAGAAATTCTTGTGGCGGTCCACCAGGAATTCCATGGTGCCGACGCCGGTGTAGCCGAGCGCCTTCGCTCCCTGCGCCGCGGTCTTGCCCATGGCTTTCTGCATCCGGGTGTCGATGGTCGGGGCGGGGCATTCCTCGATGATCTTCTGGTGGCGCCGCTGGATGGAGCACTCCCGGGTGAACAGGTGCAGCACCTTGCCGTAGATGTCGGCCAATAGCTGGACCTCGATGTGGCGGCAGCGCTCCAGGTACTTCTCGACGTAGAGGCGGGAGTCGCCGAAGGACGAAGCCGCCTCGGAGCGCGCCGCGCGATAGGCCGAGCGTATCTCGTCGCTGGACTCCACCCGCCGGAGCCCCTTGCCGCCGCCGCCCGCCACGGCCTTGAGGACGCAGGGGTAGCCGATGGCGTCGGCCGTCTCCAGCACCTCCTCCTCGGAGCTGAGGATGTCTTCCGAGCCGGGAATCACCGGCAGTCCGGCTTTCTTCATTAGCGCGCGGGCGTGGACCTTGTCGCCCATCTGCTTGATGACTTCCGGGGACGGCCCCAGAAAGACGACACCCGCCTCCTCGCAGGCCCGGGCGAAGCTCGGGTTCTCGGCGAGAAAGCCGTAGCCCGGGTGGATGGCGTCGGCCCGGCTTTTCTTGGCGGCGTCGATGATCCGGTCGATGCGGAGATAGCTCTCCGTGGAGGGGGCCGGCCCCACCGGGTAGGAGTAGTCGGCGTATTTGACGTGAAGCGCCTCGCGGTCCGCCTCGGAGTAGACCGCCACGCTCTGGATGTCCAGTTCGCGGCATGCCCGTATGATGCGGACGGCGATCTCGCCGCGGTTGGCCACCAGGATCCGTTTGAACATCTTAGGGTACTGTCCTCAAAGCGGGATGTTGCCGTGTTTTCTGGGAAGGCTGTTGTCGCGCTTCTTTTTCAGCATCTCGAGCGAACGGATGAGGGTGGGGCGGGTGTCCTCGGGGACGATGATGGCGTCGAGGTTGCCCAGTTCGGCGGACCGGAACGGGTTGGCGAACATCCGCCGGTAGTCGTCCACCAGTTTCTGCCGGGTCTTCTTCTCGTCCTTGGCATCCTTGAGCTGGTCCCGGAAGACGATGTTGATGGCCCCCTCGGGTCCCATCACCGCGATCTCCGAGGCCGGGTACGCCAGGTTGACGTCGCCCCGCAGGAACTTGCTGGCCATGACGATGTAGCCGCCGCCGTAGGCCTTCCGGGTGATGACGGTGATCTTCGGCACCGTGGCCTCGGCGTAGGCGAACAGCAGCTTGGCGCCGTGGCGGATGATGCCGTCGTACTCTTGGCCGGTGCCCGGGAGGAAGCCGGGCACGTCCACGAAGGTGACCACCGGGATGTTGAAGCAGTCGCAGAAGCGCACGAACCGGGCCGCCTTCACCGACGCGTTGATGTCCAGACACCCCGCCAGATGGGCCGGCTGGTTGGCGACGATCCCGACCGTGCGTCCGCCCAGCCGCGCGAACGCCACGATGATGTTGGGAGCGAACTCCTTGTGGACCTCGTAGAAGTAGCCCTCGTCCACCACCGCGCCGATGAGCTCCTTCATGTCGTAGGGGAGGTTGGCGTTCTCCGGCACCACGTGCTGCAGGCGCTGGTCGCGCCGGTAGGGGTCGTCCTCGGTGGGACGAAACGGCGGTTCTTCCAGGTTGTTGCCGGGCAGGAAGCTCATGAGCTCTCGGATCATGAGCAGGCAATCCTTGTCGTTGTCCGCGGAAAAGTGCGCCACGCCACTCTTGCGGGTATGGGTCTCGGCCCCGCCCAGCTCTTCCTTGGTGACCTCCTCGTGGGTCACCGTCTTGATGACGTCGGGGCCGGTGATGAACATGTACCCGGTGTTGCGGGTCATGAAGATGAAGTCGGTGATGGCCGGCGAGTAGACGGCGCCGCCGGCACAGGGTCCCATGATGGCGGATATCTGCGGCACGACCCCGGACGCGACGACGTTGTTGGCGAAGATGCGGGCGTAGCCGTCCAGGCTGACGACGCCTTCCTGGATGCGCGCGCCGCCGGAGTCGTTGATGCCCAGGATCGGCGCGCCGTTCTGCATGGCCAGCTCCTGGACCTTGCAGATCTTGTCCGCCACCACCCCGCTCAGGCTGCCGCCGAACACGGTGAAGTCCTGGGCATAGACGAACACGTTGCGGCCGTCGATGGCGCCGGACCCCGTGACCACGGCGTCGCCGGGGATCTTCTGGTCCTGCATGTCGAAGTCGGTGCATTCGTGGGTGCGCAAGCGGTCCAACTCCACGAAGCTGCCCTGGTCCAGCAGGATCTCGATGCGTTCCCGCGCGAGCAGCTTGCCTTCCTTGTGCTGCCGGCGGATGCGCGCCTCGCCGCCGCCGAGCTCAGCCCGGCGGTCCAGTTCCTTCAGTCTGAGAAGCCGATCCTCTACAGCCATCAACGCCCCTTGCCTGTCGCCTCCCGATGGTTCATGGCCGGCCCGACGAGTCCCGCGGCGCGTTGGCCCGCCGGCCCCGTGCACGGCTCTGTCGCTTGACCCGGGAAGGTCGCCGCGGTTATCAATGTCGGTGGGTTCCAGTTCCCTGTGAGGCAACAATGAAACCCAATGGATCATAGGCGCCACGGCGCAAGAATTCAAGGTTAGCGCCGGACCCCGTTTCTTTCCCCGAGCCATCCAAGTCATGACCCGCGCACCCTCATACCCATTCTTCTCGGACCCTCCGCCCAGAATCGCGGGGCATCGTGGCGCCGCCGGAACCACGCCGGAGAACACCCTGGTTTCGTTCCGCCGGGGGCTGGAGGAAGGCGCCACCTACCTCGAGCTGGACGTCCACGCCACCCGCGACGGCGAGATCGTCGTCATCCACGACGACACCGTCGAGCGGACCACCGACGGCGACGGCACGGTGCGGGACATGGCCCTGGCCGAGTTGAAGCGGCTGGACGCCGGCTACCGTTTCACCGCCGACGGCGGCGCCACGTATCCGTTCCGGGGCCGGGGCATCCGGGTCCCCACCCTGCGTGAGTATTTCACTGAGTTTCCCGAGGCCAGGACGACGGTGGAGATCAAGGAACTGCCGCCGTCCGCCACCGAGACGCTGTTGGATCTCATCGAGGAATGCGGCAAGGCGGAGCAGGTGCTGGTGGCCGCCGAGGACGACGCCGTCATGGCTGCCGCGCGGGCGGCCATCCGCGGCCGCGGCCTGCGCGTCGCCACGGGGTTCTCCCTGGGCGAGATCCGCGCCTTCATGACCGCCCTCTGGACAGGACAGGAGTTGCCGCGGGAAGCGCCCGGCCAGGCGCTTCAGATCCCGCCGGCGTACCGGGGCACGGCGCTGGTCACCCCGGAGTCGGTGGCGGCCGCCCATGGCCTGGGCGTGGAGGTCCATGTCTGGACCGTCAACGAGGCCGACGAGATGAAAGACTTCCTGGCCCTCGGGGTCGACGGCATCATCACCGATTACCCCGCCCGCCTGCGGGACGTAGTCCGTCCATCCGAAACGCATTGACGTGGATTCCGGGCCCGCCATGCAGCGACCATCCTGCGCATCTCCGTAGACCGGAATGGGGGACACGACACCAGACCAGCGCATGGAGCCGCTGCTCGACGCGTTGGAGGAGCCGGACAAAGGGGTGGTCCGCCGCGCCGTGGAGGGGCTGGTGGCCATTGCCGCGGGGGAGCCGGGGGTTGCCGAGGCCCTGGACCGACGGCTGCGGGCCAACCCGCGGTGGCCCGTCGCCTATGCCTTGGGGCAGATCACGCGTCCGTCCGCGGCTTGCCTCGAAGTGCTCGTCCGAGGCCTCGGGAGCGGCGATCAGGACGTGCGCTGGGCCACGCAACTCCTCATCACCGACCGCGGCAGACGCTTTCCGGAAGTCGGATCGCGTCTGGAAGCGCTGCTGGGGGAAGGCTCGGCCACCCAACGGAGAATGGCCGTCTACTGTCTGCGAGACATCGGAGCCGCCGCCGGTTTGCCGGCCGTGTTCCTGCAGGCCCTGCACGACCCCGAGCCGCTGGTGCGGGTGGCGGTGATAACGAGCCTCACCAAGGCCCCGGCGGCCGGGGCGAGGGCGCTGGATGCGCTCAGAGCCGCCGCCGCGGATGATCCCGACACCCGGGTGCGGAACGCCGCGGCCTTTGCCGTCAAGCGTCTCTCCGACCCCGGCTGAACGAGCCCGCGCGAAAAAAATTGACAAACAGACCGGCCTCCCCTAAAATATCCGTCAGCAGAGAAAGGAGGTGGTCAAAATATGAGTGACATATGCTGTGAGGTGACTGAGACCTAGGCTCTCGAGCCTTTTCGGAATTGAGGGTCTTGGTCAATTCCGACAGTACACCGAGCCTTGGCTGGCCACCGCGTCAGCCAAGGCTTTTTGTTTCTTCCGTTACTGTTTCTTCCGCCATCGTTTCTTCAATCCTCGTCAGTACGTCCCCGCCCAGCCGATGAAGCTCGCCTGGCGGCCGGTGACGCCGGCGCCGTCCTTCGATTCCCGCCGGTAGGAGAAGAACGCTTCCGCCGTGCACGCGGTGCAGGGGCCGGTCGTGGCGATGCGGTCATCCGGCACTCCCGCGGCCGCCAATAGCGCGGCGTTCAACCGTCTCAGGTCGAGGTAGGTCTTGCCGTCGCTCTCTCGCAGGGCGGCCTCCGCCTTGTCTCCCCATGTCTCGATCAGGGGGTCCGAGACGTCGGCGCCGATCTCGTAGCAGCAAGGGCCGATGGCCGGCCCCAGGGCGCACCACAGGTCCCCTGGCGCGGTGCCGTAACCGCTCTCGATGTGCCGGACGGTCTTCATGGCCACGCCGGACAGGGTGCCGCGCCAACCCGCGTGTATCACCGCCGCCAGCCTTCCGCGGGAAGTTCGCGCCCAGCAGACGATGGGCACGCAGTCGGCGGTCAGCACGCCGAGGTACACGCCCGGCGCGGCAGTCACCATGGCGTCGCCTTCGCCGGCGTCCTTGGATGGCACGTCGACGTCGATGACGTTGTCGCCGTGCCGTTGTTGCATGGTGACCATCCGGGTGCCGGCCATGCCCACGGCACGCTTCATGTCGCAGTAGTTGTCCTTGACGGCCTGGGGGTCGTCGCCCACCGCGAAGGAGACGTTGAGGCCGGCAAACGCTCCCTGGCTGTTGCCGCCGCCCCGGCCCAGGAACCCGTGTCGGAGTCCGGGCTCCGT
Organism: uncultured Binatia bacterium (SeqCode); assembly: GCA_965215605.1. Taxonomy (GTDB): domain Bacteria; phylum Desulfobacterota; class Binatia; order UBA9968; family JAJDTQ01; genus JAJDTQ01. Next base: position 2,378,047 of record OZ244070.1, read on the forward strand.
TTCCCAGCCGGGAACGCGATAAACGGTCAGGTCCATGTCCTCTCCCGTGTCAGACTCTCTTTAGAATCGCGACAGCAACGCGCCCAAGCCGTCCAGCCGGTCCGTTAGCCCGTTCTGCCGCAGCGCGTACCAGTAGATGGCCGTGTTGATGGCGATGACCGGCTTGCCGAGCCGGCGTTCCGCTTCGCCCGCCAGCCGCGCCATGGCCAGGTTCGTGCCCACCTGGACCACCGCGTCCACGTCGCTGCCGTCCACCTCGCCGATGGCGGCCTCCAGCGCGTCCGCCTGCACGTGGGCGATGAGCACCGGGCTTTCGCATTTGAGTCCCTTGAGGCGCACCACCTCGTAGCCGCAGTCGGTGAAGAACCGCACCACTTGGGCGTCGCCCACGGGCATGTACGGGGTGATCACGCCGATGCGCTTGATGCCGCCGTAGGCCTCCAGCGCCGCCTCGCAGGCATAGGAGCCCATGGCGACCCGCACCCCCGCCCGCCGCTCCACCGCTTCCAGAAGCCGCCGGCTGCCCTCGGCGCCGTCCCAGAAGGTCTCCGACGACATGCCCATGATCAGATAGTCGGGCCGGCAGGTCATCACCCGGTCGATGGCGCTGTCCACTTCCGCGCGGATGTTCCGCATCAACTGCTCGAAGTCCGCGTCGTCGTGGATGGGATCGTCGGGAATCCAGATCCGCCCGAAGTGGTTGGTCACCCCGTGCGGCCGCATGTCGTCGAACTCGGGCTGCACCGAGGTGTTGGTGGAGGGGGCGATGACCGCGAACTTTCGCCGCCAGCCCAGGGCGTCAACCATTCATGCTCCTCCCAATCCGCGCAGGCGGCGCCGATGGAGGGCTGCTGGACGCATGTTCATGCCGCAAGGTATAACACCACGGGTTGCGGTTTTCACGAAGGGATTCGGTCAGGGTCCCGGAACGGAAGCAGAAAGGCGCCAGGGAAGGGACCAGATGGCGATACCGGAACGATACAACACGGGTTACAACGTCGGCGTCGGCGGGGCGGTGGTCCGGGACGGGCGCCTGCTCTTCGTGCGGCGCGCCTCGCGCCGCGGGCACGGCAACTGGCAGGTGCCCGGCGGCTTCGTCGAGCCGGACGAGACCATCGAGGCGGCCGTGGTCCGGGAGGTGGCGGAGGAGGCGGGCGTGGAAGCGGAGGTGGAGGGAGTGCTGGGCGTGCGCAGCCGGTACGACGAGGACTCCGGCAATAGCCTGTACGTGGTGCTCCTGCTGCGAGGCCTCACCGCGGAGCCGACGCCGGACGGACGGGAGGTGGACCGCGCGGTTTACCTTTCGCTGGAGGAGATCCGCGAACTGGACCCGTTGCCGCAGACCAACTGGGAGGTGGCGCAGAGCGCCCTGGCGCCCGTGCCTCGGCTGCTGATGCCCAAGAGGGCGTCGAACCAGCGGGGTCAGGTCTTTACCCTGTTCATCGGCTAGTGGCGGCGTGGCCGTTTGGTTGCAAGTCCGGACCCCCCATGTTACACGAAAACCCCATGAACAACGTGGAATCGAGGTACGCTGAACTCGCGGAAAAGTCCCTCGCCGGGGAGCTCCTGTCGCCCGCGGAAATGAAGTCCGTCATCGACGGCGCCGATGAGAGGTTGCCTGAGTTGCTCGAGGCCGCGTTCCGCGTCCGCTACCACTACTACGGGAAGAAAGTCCAGATCCACGTCCTGATGAACGCCAAGAGCGGGCTCTGTCCCGAGGACTGCGGCTACTGCTCCCAGTCGTCGGTTTCCGACGCCGAGATCGACAAGTACCCGTTCGTCGCCAAGGAGGATCTGGTCAACGCCGCGGTCAGGGCCAGGGAGGCGGGCGCCATGCGCTTCTGCCTGGTCAACAGCGGCCGCGGCCCCACGCTCAAGGAAACCGAGAAGATGGCCGAGGCCGTGGCCGAGATCAAGAGCAAGGTTCCCATCAACATCTGCGCGTGCATGGGACTGCTCACGGAGTCCAAGGCGCGGATCCTCAAGGACGCCGGCGTCGAGCGCATCAACCACAACCTCAACACCAGCAGCCGCTACCACCCGGAGGTGGTCTCCACCCACACGTACGACGACCGTGTGGCGACGCTGGAGAGCGTCAAGGCCGCGGGGCTTTCCACCTGCTGCGGCGGCATCGTCGGCCTCGGCGAGCAGGACGACGACGTCATGGACCTGGCCGTGTCGTTGCGGGAGCTGGACGTGGATTCCATCCCGGTCAATTTCCTGCACGCCATCCCCGGGACCCCCATGGAGGGGCGCTCGAACCTGACGCCGCAATACTGTCTGAAGGTCCTGTGCCTGTTCCGGTTCGTCAACCCGAGCAAGGAGATCCGCGTGGCCGGCGGGCGGGAGGTCAACCTGCGCTCCCTGCAGCCGCTGAGCCTCTACCCGGCCAACTCCATTTTCGTCAACGGCTACCTGACCACATCGGGTCAGGCCGCCACCGACGCCCACCGGATGATCGAGGATCTGGGGTTCGAGATCGAGACCTCGGAAGAGGACCAGCTTCCCGAACAGCAGAGCATCGCGCAATAGGAGAAAGTGCCGTGGCACGAATTACCGTCGAAGATTGCCTCGACGAGGTTACCAACCGCTTCAAGCTGGTGATGCTCGGCTCCCAGCGCGCCAAGCAACTCCTCAAGGGCGCCAAGCCCCTGGTGGACTCGGACAACCGCGAGATCGTCGTGGCCCTGCGGGAGATCGCTGCGGGAAAGGTCCGGGAATCGCCGCCCGAGACGACGGAAATCGAATAGGCCACGTCTTACCGGGAAGGCCCTTTGCCGCCGGTATAACGGCGAGCATGTGTCTTCAGAGGATCGGCTGTTCGGTCCGGCATCGACAAGCATCCCCTCTCCTGATCTCTGCGAATCACGTTACTGGCCCGACCCGTGGACTGGTTGGAGGATAGCTCAGGCGTTGCAGCCTGACGCCGGGTTACGCCGCCGATTCAGGTCCTCTGCGGCTCGATGATGACCTTCAGCGAATCCTTGGCATTGGCCACGAGTTGAAAGCCTTTTCCCGTCTCGGCGAGCGAAAGGCGGTGGGTGACGAGCTCATCCACGTCGACCTTGCCACTTGCCAGCAACTCCACCGCATCCTCCAGGTCCCGCGGGCTCGCGCCGTAAGACGTCACCAGTCCGACCTCGTCGCGCCACATTTCGTATAACGGCATGGGCACTTCGTGCCCCTCGGGCGGGGAGGCGAAGAAGAGCAGCCTGCCGCCGCGCTCGACGCTCTGGAACGCCTGCCGGATCGCCGGAGCGGCTCCGGTGCAAACGATCACGAGGTCGGCCAGCCGTCCGCTGCAGGCTTCCCGGAGCCGCGCCGGGACGTCGTCCGTCGCGTGGAAAGTGTGGCTGGCCCCCAGGGACCGCGCCAGGCGCAGCCGGTCTTCGTTGATGTCGGTAGCCGCCAGGGTGCTGGCGCCGCGGCTCCGGGCCACCTGGACGTGCAGCAGGCCGGCGATGCCGGCGCCGATGACAAGCACGTTCTCCTGCATGGGCGCGCGGGCGTGGTCCTGCGCCCGGACCACGCAACCCAGCGGCTCGACGAAAGAGCCCTGTACGAAGGAAAGCGAGTCGGGAAGCAGGAAGGTGCCGGAATCCACGTTGACCCTGGGCAGCCGCAGGTACTCGGCGAAGCCGCCGGGATCGAAGTGGGTCTCGCGCATGAGCTGACATACCGAGGCGTGCCCGGAGCGGCAGTGGTGGCAGTCGTTGCATGGCACGTGGTGGGTGGTGACGATGCGGTCGCCGGGCGCGAAACCGGTTACGCCGGCGCCCACCTCGGTCACCTCGCCGGTGACTTCGTGTCCGAGCACCTTGGGCGCCTGCTTGCGCCGGTACCATTCCAGCACGTCGGTGCCGCAGATGCCGCTGGCCTGCACCCGCATCAGCAACTCGCCCGGACCGGCCTTGGGAACCGGCAGTTCCTCCAACCGGACGTCATCGTTGCTGTAATACATGGCGACGCGCATGGCTGGTTCCTGAACTACCGTCATTCCCGCGAAAGCGGGAATCCAGGGGCGAGAAGGGGCGAGGTTTCTGTACCGGCTATCCGGCCGCCCGCTCCGCCGCCGACGGTCTCGACGCTTCGTAGATCTGGTAGGCGTCCTCGACGGAGGCGCCGCCGTGGACAATGGCCCGCACCGCCTGGATCATCCCCGCGGGGCTGTCGGACTGGAAGATGTTCCGGCCCATGTCGACGCCCACCGCGCCGTGGTCTACGGCGTCGCGGGTGAGCTCCAGGGCTTCCATCTCCGGGGTCTTCTTGCCGCCGGCCACGATCACGGGGATCGGGCAACTGTTGACCACGTTCTCGAAGTTCTCGCAGTAGTAGGTCTTGACGAAGTGCGCGCCCATCTCGGCGGCGATGCGGCACGCCAGACCCAGATAGCGCTCGTTCCGGGCCATGTCTTTGCCCACGGCGGTGACAGCAAGCACGGGGATGCCGTACCTCTCGCCCTCGTCCACCAGCCTGGCCATGCTCACCAGGGTCTCCTTCTCGAACTCGGAGCCCACGAAGATGGACAGCGCCATGGCGGAGACGTTGAGCCGGATGGCGTCCTCGATGGACACGGTAATGTCCTCGTTGGAGAGTTCCTTCAGGATGCTGGTGCCGCCGGACACGCGCAGCACCACCGGCGCCTGCATGTTGGCGTCCACCGCGTTCCGCAGCACGCCGCGGGTGAGCATGATGGCGTCGGCATGGGGCAGCAGCGGCTCGATGGTCTCCCGCGGTTGCTCCAGCCCGCTCGTCGGTCCCAGGAAGTAGCCGTGGTCCACCGCCAGCATCACGCAACGCCCGTCCGCCGGCTGGATGATGCGCGCCATTCTGTTTTCCATACCCCAGTGCATAAAGGCCTCCCTGCGTTTTCAAGGCTGTTTGCGTCTCCCGCGAGACAGGAACAGACATTAACACATACTCGATCCGCCTGCGAGTCTGCGCGCTCTCACCGGGGCCTCTGCCAACCCGTCATCCCGCATTCCGACCCCGTCACCACGCCACCCTCAAGTTGACACCCATGAGGCTATCGGCTAGGCAGGCTTCCATGACCGATCTCCCCGAGGGCGTGAGCCGGCACTACGTTCAGGTGGGCCAGATACGCACCCATTATCTTGAGGCGGGCGTCGGCCGCGGCCCCACCGTGGTGCTGATCCACAGCGGCGAGTTCGGCGGCCGGGCGGAGTTCAGTTGGCGCGACAACATCGCGCAGCTCGGCGAACATTTCCACGTCTACGCGCCGGACCTGGCCGGCTTCGGCCGCACCGATCTCGTCTACAGCTTCAGCGATGCGCTGGGGTTCCGGCTCAAGCACGTCGACGCGTTCCTTCGGACCCTGTGCCTCGGCCCGGTACACCTCATCGGCAACTCCTTCGGCGGCGGCTTCTGCCTGCAGATGGCGACGGACCCGCGCTTTGAGGTGGCCTCGGTGATCGCCGTGAGCGGCGGCGGCAAGGCGCCGGACAACGACGAGCGCAAGGTGCTCACCGGTTACACCGGCGAGCGGGAGCAGATGCGCGAGATCCTGAAAGTGTGCTTCTACGACGAGCGCTGGTGGGCCGACGAGGTGGTGGAGGAACGCTGGCAGGCCAGCCTGGAACCGGGCGTGTGGGAAGCCTGCGCGGCCGCCCGCCTGGCGCCCTCGGGACCGCCCCGTGGCTTCCGCCCGGTGCGGCCCGACTACGGCAGCATCCGTTGTCCGGTGCTGATCGTGGCCGGTGACCGGGATCCGTTGCGGTTTCCGACCTACGCCGCCGATCTGCAGAGCGAGATACCCGGATCCGAAGTGAAGGTGTTCGAGAACTCGCGGCACTGCTCCCACGCGGAGCATCCGGAGGAGTTCAACGCTTTGGCCATCGACTCCATCCAGCGGCACGCGGGGGAGGATCAGGGTTCATGACGTGGGTTTCCGAGACCATGGAGGTCGACGGCGTAAAGCTGGGCGTCCGCCGGCGCGGGGACGGTGCTCCGCGGGTGATCTTGTACGGTGACCAGCTCGACACGCAAGTACCGCCTTTCGACGACGCCATGGCGAGGCGTTGCCGGGTGCTGGCGCCGTCGCTGCCGGGCGTGAACCAGTCGGAACTGCCCGACTGGATCGACACCATGGAAGACCTGGCCTTCCTGGGGCTTGACTTGCTCGAGGGTCTGGATGCCGGCCCCGTGGACGTCATCGGCCACGGCTTCGGCGGATGGGTGGCGGCGGAGATGGCGGTGCGCGCGCACCAGCAGATCCGGCGCCTGGCGTTGATCGATTCGGTGGGCATCAAGGTTTCCGCCGCCACCGTGCGCGACGTTCAGGACCTCTATGTCTACACGGCCGAGGAAGTCGCCGAGTTGGCGTGGCACGATCCGGCGGCGGCCCAGGCGCTCAAGTGGCCGGGCCGGGAAGACGTGGAGGGCGAGGTGCTGCTGGCGCTGCTGCGCAACCGCCAGTCGGTGCTGAAGTTTGCCTGGCGTCCCTTCATGTACAATCCCAAGCTCCCGCGGCGGCTGGCCCGGGTGCGGGTGCCGACCCACTTGTTCTGGGGCGCGAGCGACCGGGTAGTGACCCCGGACTACGGGCGCGCGCTCCAGCAGGCCATTCCCGGCGCCGGCTTCACGGCCATACCCGACGCGGGCCACTACCCGCATTGGGAGCGGCCTGCGGCGCTGGCCCAAGCGGTCGCGAAGTTCCTGGAGAGCTAGAGAAACAGGAGGACCAGGATATGCTGGCCTATCACTTCACCGAAATGCCGTATCCGTTTCTCCCGGACGACGCGGAGGAAACGTACGGGGCCATGCGCGTGACCTTGCCCAGCCGCTATTGCGACCCCAAGATCGCCCACGAGCTCTACAACCGATACCTCGACGAGTACGAGTACGCCGACGAACTGGGCCTGGAGATCATGCTCAACGAGCACCACGCCACCGCCACCTGCATGGCGGCCAACGTCTCCATCACCGCCGGCACTCTGGTGCGGCGCACCAAGCGCGCCAGGATCCTGGTGCTGGGCTTCCCGCTGGCCCACCGAAGCCCCATCCAGGTGGCTGAGGACGCCGCCATGCTGGATGTCATTTCGGGCGGCCGCCTGATTGCCGGCTTCGTCCGGGGCGTCGGGACCGAGATCCATCCCGCCAACACCAACCCCTCCGACACCCGGGAACGGATGCAGGAGGCCCACGACCTCATCATCAAGGCGTGGAAGACCCAGGACGTGTTCAACTGGGAGGGCAAGCACTACCACTACCGCTACGTGAACCCGTGGCCGCGGCCCTACCAGCAGCCCCACCCCCCCATCTGGATCACCGGCAGCCAGCCGGCGGCGGTGCCTTGGGTGGCCGACCACGACTATACCCTGGCCACGGTGCTCACCTCCTACGAACAGACCGAAGCCCTCTTCACCGCCTACCGCAAGCGCTGCGAGGAGATGAACTACCCCGAGCCCGGCTCCGAAAAGTTCGCCTACTGCGCCCTGACCTTCACCGGCGAGACCGACAAGAAGGCCGAGGAGGGCGGCCGCAAGCTCCTCTGGTACCTCAACAAGCGCCGCCCCGTGGGCTTCTTCGCCCCACCGGGCTTCGTGCCCCCCCAGGGCCTCACCCGCTTCTTCGACATCAAGGGCATGGCGCGCTACAACCGCACCTACGAGGACCTCATCGACCAGGGCGTCATCATCGCCGGCACCCCCAAGAAGGTCATCGAGAAGGTCAAGTACCTCCACGACCGCTGCGGCGTCGGCCACCTCCTCATGATGAACCAGGCCGGCTTCATGACCCACGAGGAAACCAAGCGGAGCATGGAGCTGTTCGCCACGGAGGTTTATCCGGAGTTGAAGACGTGGCAGTGAGACAAGCTAACCTCCGCCTAAATTTCGTAGGTTAGGAGTTTATTCTCCGCGGCCGTCCTGCATTAGATTGCACCCCATCTAGGGTTGTCGATTGACAACCCTATTTGAGGCGACTATGCAGTGGCCATGACTGACAAGCCCTTCGAGTTCGATCTGGTGTGCGCACTGCCGGAGGGGACGGACGAGGGAGCCATCCTCGATGCCCTCTACGAAGCCGGGTGCGATGATGCAGCCGTTGGTCTTGGTGCGACGGGCCTCATCGGATTGGGATTTACGCGTGAGGGACAGGACCCGGAGACCGTGATGAGGGACAGGACCCGGAGACCTCTGAGACGGTGGAGCAGGTCATGACGGGCCTTCCCGAGGGCACGAAGCTTCGGGAGGTGAAGCCGGATCTCGTCAGCTTGGCGGATGTCGCCGCGCGGCTCAAGGTGACGCGGCAAGCCCTGCAGAAGCGGAAGATGCCACCCCCTTCTTTGGGCGGGTTGTATAGAGCATCGGAGATGCCCCCCTATCTGGACGCCGTCCCGGGGAAGCTGAGAGACGGTTTCCGCGCCGCTCAGGCATGGTTTGCCGCCGCCCCGGGCGCGCAACAGGTAAATGCCAGGATCAGTCTTGCGGAGGCCGGACGCCATGGAAGATCCCTTTAGTTACACCGATGGGAAGACGACTTTGCTGAGAATTGGAGCCAAAGTCTACACTTCCTACTGAACGCCGGAGCATTGCATTTGTCAGTTTACTTATTATATTTCTGACAACAAGTCGTTGCGAGAAACCATCATGCTAAGCCTGTCCAAACAAATCATGAAGCACTCCGGCTCTCTTCGGGAGGGTACGCCGATTTGTGCTGGCGCGCTGCTTCATCTCGGCGGTCGCGCGGCGGTGGACCAGGCTCTCTCTCGCCTCGGGCGTTCCGGGAGGTTGATGCGGATCTGCCAAGGGATCTACATGACACCGGTCGAAACCCGGTTCGGGCCGTGCGCGCCCAGCATCGACAAGGGGATTGAGGCACTCGCGGCCATGTGGGGCGAGACCATCGTCCCCTGCGGTGGTGCCACGGCGCATGTTCTCGGCCTCACCACCCAGATCCCGGTGCGGTCGGTCTATCTCACGTCCGGCCCCGACCGCCGTTTGCGGTTCGGTAGTCTGGAAGTCGAACTGCGCCATGCCCCACGCTGGCAGCTCACGGCTCCCCGCCGCAGGGCCGGCGATGTTATCCGTGCCTTGGCCTGGCTTGGCCGGGCCGAGATCCGGGAGGGGCTGGAAGCTGTTCTGCCAAGCCTCTCTCGCGAGGACATCGACGAGCTTGCCGAGGCGCGGGCGACCATGCCGCTTTGGATGGCGGAGCCGGTGAGCGCCCTAGTCACGTATGGCTGAGGTATCATTCCAGTCCTTGGCGGTCCGCGACCGGCGGGAGGCACTGAGAGCGGCGCAGGAAGCGAGCGGGATGCGGGCCTTCCTCCTGGAGAAGGATATCTGGGTCGTCCAGACGTTGCGCGTCCTGTTCGACCTACCGTTCGGCGCCGACATCGTGTTCAAGGGCGGCACGTCGCTGGCAAAGGCCTACCAGGCAATTCGCCGCTTCTCCGAAGATCTCGACGTTACCTACGACATCCGCGCCTTCGCACCGGACCTCGTGACCGGCGCGGGCGCCGAGGCGCTGCCACCGACGCGAAGCCAGGAGCAACGCTGGAGCAGCGCCATCCGCTCGCGTCTTGCCGCATGGGTCCGGGGCGAGTGCCTCCCGGCGGTTGGCGAGTGCCTCGCGCGTGCGGGTTTCTCAGGTGAGGTCCGCGCCTCAAAAGATCGGCTGCTCGTTTGTTATGAGTCGTTGTTCGACGACCCTGGATTCGTCAGGCCCGAAGTCATGGTTGAGTTTGGCGCGCGCGGGACGGGCGAACCGCACGAAGAGCGTCCGGTGACGTGTGACGCGGCGCCTCATCTTCCTGGTATCGTTCTGCCAACGGCTTCTCCGTCGGTCATGCTGGCCGAACGTACATTCTGGGAAAAGGCGACGGCCATTCACGTGTTCTGCCGTCAGCAGCGCCGCCGGGGTGAGCGACTGTCCCGCCACTGGCACGACGTCGTACGGTTGGACGCGGCGGGATACGCCAACAACGCCCTCGCCGACCGCGAGCTCGCGTTGTCGGTGGCCCGCCACAAGGGGGCGTTCTTCCGCGAGAAGGACGTTGCGGGCCGGTGGATAGATTATAAGACCGCCGTTTCCGGCGGGCTGCAACTGGTCCCGGACGGCATTGCCCGGGAGGCGCTCGCGGAGGACTACGACCGGATGGTTTCAGACGGCATGCTGTTGGGCGATGCCGAACCGTTCGATGCGCTCATTGAGCGTTGTCGCGACCTTGAGGCGAGGGCAAATCTGCGCTGAATCTGGACATGTTCTAGCGTTCATCCCATCAACGCCCCGAACCCCACCCCTGTCAAAATCGTGCCCGCTACGCCGAATCCCACGTAGGCGGCGAACACCTGCCAGCGTACCAGCGACCACACCGCCACCATGGACGGGACGCAGGTCACGGCGCCGGCGACCATGAAGGCCAGGGCCGCGCCGGCGCTCATGCCCTGTTCCATGAGGCCGGCGACGAGGGCGGGCGCGGCATAGCCGTTGAGGTAGGCGGGCGTACCCACCAGGGCGCCGACTACGATGGGGCCGGCCCCGGGTCCCCCGACCAGTCCCGCGATCAACGCGGCCGGCACGTAGGTGACGAGGAGGGCCTGGACCAGGTAGGCAAACGCCAGCCATTTGACCAGGAACCGGGCCGCGGGCGATCGGCAGGCATCGACGCAACACTCTTCGAGCAGAAACGCGGCAAGCGCCTCGAGACGGCCGTAGGCGGCGCGGTTGATCACGGTCCGGCCCCGGCGCTCCTGCTCGACCAGCCCGCCGGCGGCAAGGAAGCCGAGATGGTGGGTTTGGTTCCCGGTCGGACTTGCGACGGTTGGTCGCCCTCTACGAGTCCGGCACGAGCACCGGCTTGAGCGCCTCTCCGTCCCGGATGAGCTCGAATCCGCGGGGCGCTTCGGACAGCGGCAGGACGTGGCTGCGGACCGGGGCGAGGTCGACGGCGCCCGTCGACAGAAGCTCGGTGGCGCGCTGCCAGGTCTGCCAGATCAGCCGCCCGTGGATGTTGTGTATCACCGGGCACTTGAGCAGCCAGTAGGTGAAATCCACGGGGATGGCCGACGGCGGGGCGCCCACCAGCCGGAAGTCGCCGCCCTTGGCGAGGGATGCGAAGACGGCGTTGAAGCCCGCCTCGGTGCCCGACAGCTCCACGCCGACATCGGCGCCCGCGCCGCCGGTCATGTCGCCCACCACCCGCGTCAAGTCCTCGCTGCCCGCATCCACCGCGCGGTCCGCGCCCATGGTTTCGGCGGCGCGGAGTCGAACCGGGTTGATGTCGCACGCGATGACCCTGGCGGCGCCCAGGGCGCGCGCCACCGCCACCGCCATCAGCCCGATGGGCCCGCAACCGTTCACCAGCACCGACAGCCCCGAAACGCCCGCGCCCGCGAGGCAGGCATGGACGGCGATGCCGAACGGCTCGAGCATGGCCGCGGTCTCGTGCGGCAGGCCGGGCGGGTTCGCCCAGGCGATGGAGGCGGGCACGGTCAGGCACTCGGCGAACCCGCCGTCGATGTCGATGCCCGGGTAGCGGGTGTTCTCACAGAGATGGGCGCGTCCGAGCCGGCACGACCGGCAGCGGCCGCAGAATATGTGGCTTTCGAGGCTGACCCGGTCGCCGGCCGCGAGGCCCTCGACCCCCGGACCCATGGCATCGACCGTGCCCGAGACCTCATGGCCGAGGACCCGCGGCAGCACCATCCGGCGCGCCATGCGCGGCGCCCAGTTGTAGATCTGCATGTCGGTGCCGCAGATCCCGGCCGCGCCGACCCGGATCAATACTTCGCCGGGGCCGGGTTCGCGCGGCTCAATCTCGTGCAACGCGATGCCGCCGGCCTCGGGAGCAATTTTCTGGAGGCTCAGCACGAGTTTCTACAGGTGATAGATGTCCACCGGCCCTTCGAGCCGGTCGTCGATGAAGATGACCTTCTTGCGGGCGATCTTGAGCGCGCCGTCGATGCGGCTGAACGTGAAGTCGTAGCGGCTGCCGCGCGTGGCCGCGCCTTTCTTTCCATAGACGTGTACGATGCAGTTGGCGGTGGCCTCCACGGCGTCTCCCTCCGCGCTCTCCACCAGCACGTTGCCGATGACGTGCACCGTGCGGTCCAGGGGAAGCGAAGCCCAGGACTGGCGCGACTCGATGCGGAACACCCGGTCTTCGAGCCGGCCGCGGTTCTTGAGATAGATCAGGTTGAGTTGGGTCTCGGGATCAGCGGTGGTCTCCTCCTCGCTTGCCCAGGCCGGCACCCAATACACCGCGTCTTCGGCATAGAGGTCGAGCCATTCCTCCCAGCGGCGCCGGTCCAACAGCATCGCCTCCCGGTTGATGAGGGCCGTGACTTCGCGCTCCAGCGCGGGGTGGATGCCGTCTGTGTTCATGCGCCGCCGGTCCCTTGCTCCAGACGATCCAGCCAGGCGCGGTAGAAGCCGTGAAACATTCCTTCGTGGTCCCAGTCCGGGCAGGAGGACGTTGGCGCGAAGCCCAGGTCACGGGCGTCCTGATCGGGGCCGGCGACCAGGGCGGACAGGCCGCGGGTCATGTCGTTCCACTGGCTCGGCGGTCCGAGAGAGCCGTCCTGGACGGCTTCGAGCGCGGCGGCATCGTCCGATGTCGCCATCCCCGCCGTCAGGTAGAAATCCTCGAACTTCCTCAGGCGGGCGGCCCGCGCCGCCGGGCTCTCTCCCCTAGGGGCGATGCAGTAGACCGAGACCTCGGTCAAAGCGGCCGAGACCGGCTTCACCAGCCGGATCTGCGTCGACGGGTTGTCCATCAGCATCGCGTTGGGGAACAGGCAGAGGTTCCGGCCCCGGTTGAGGATCCAGTCGACCTCGGCGGGCTTGAGGTTCTCTACGAGCCACGCCCGCGCCTCGTAGATGGGGCGGACGTGCGGCGTGATGTGCTGCGCCCACAGCCCCATGTGCCCGTTGCCGAGGTCGTAGGTGCCGCTGGGCACCTTGCCCTTGATGCGTCCGGACTCGGTCCGGCCCATGCCGGCCGTGGCGTCCCGGGCTTCACGCTGGGCCGTGGTGGCGGCGAATACGCTGTGGAGGGTGGTCACGTGGTAGCCGTCGACGCTGTTCTCGGCCTGCAGCTTCCAGTTGCCGTGGACCACGTAGGTCGAGCAGCCGGGAACGACTTCCAGCCCGTTTTGCGCTTGGTCGGCCAGGAGGTCTATCCAGCGCGCCGCGGCCGCCAGATGGTCCCGGAGCGCGGGCACATCGCTTCTCAGGCTCCCGAACACGAACCCCTTGTAGGAGTCCAGAGCACCGATCCGGCGGAGGTCGAAGCCTCCGCCCGAGCGTTCCGCAGCCGGGTAGCCCGCCTCCTCGTTCTTGATGCTGACGCAGCGTCCGCCGCGGTCGTACACCCAACCGTGGAAACGGCAGGTGAGCACATTCACATTTCCCTGCTTGAGCGGGGTCAGCACCGCGCCCCGATGGGAACAGGCGTTGATGAAGCAGCCGAGCGATCCATCCTTCTGGCGCATCACGAAGACCGGCTGGCGGCCGATCTCCGTAGCCCAATAGTCGCCCGGCTTCTCTACCTGGCTCTCGTGGCAGAGGAAGACCCACCCGCCTTCGAATATGCGCTCGATCTCCGCCTCGAAGACAGCCTCGTCGGTGTAGATGGACCGGTCGACTCTGAAAACTCCCTCATCGACCCGATCGTCGACCAGGTCGCGGAAGCGTATACGGCTTCGAATGGTTTCCATCATGGACATCGCACACTTCCCCTTCGCCGGAAAGCGGAGCGTCTCACGCTCCAGCGTACACCCTCTCGATAGCGCCCACCGCCTCCTCCACCGGCACGTTTGCGCCTTCTTCCTTGAGTATCCGGCCCAGCGCCCCCACCAGCGCCACCACGTTTTCCCTCCGGCTCGACTCCCCCATAAGCCCGATGCGCCAGGTCTTGCCGGCGAGGGCGCCGAGGCCGCCGCCGATCTCGATGTTGAAGTCCAGCAACAGCCGCTTCCGGAGGGCGGCGTCGTTGACGCCCTCGGGGATCTTGACGCTGTTGAGCATCCACAGGCGGTGGCCTTCCTGGGAGGCCACCGGGATGCCCAGCACCTCCAGGCCGGCCACCAGCGCCCGGTGGTTCAACTCGTGGCGCGCGAAACGGGCTTCCATGCCTTCCTTCTCGACCTCGCTCAGAGCCGCGTGCAGGCCGTAGTTCATGGAGATGGGGGCGGTGTGGTGGTAGGCCCGGTCCTCGCCCCAGTAGCGAGCGATCATGGTGAGGTCGAGATACCAGCTCTTGACCTTGCCCTTGCGCCGGTCCAGCTTGTCGCGGGCGGCCTGGTTGAAGGACACGGGGGACAGTCCGGGAGGACAGCTCAGGCACTTCTGGGTGCCGCTGTAGGCGGCGTCCACGTTCCAGGCGTCCAGGGTCACCGGGCAGCCTCCCAACGAGGTGACGGTGTCCAGTACCAGCAGGGCGCCGGCATCGTGGGCGAGCCGGGAGATCTCTTCCACCGGCTGCCACACCCCGGTGGAGGTCTCGGCGTGTACCAGGGTGACGATGTCGACCTTGTTGTCCTTGAGGGCCTGCTCCACCTGCTCGGGCCGGATGATCTCGCCCCAGGGGGCCTCCACCTTCACCAGGTTTCCGCCCAAGCGCTCGACGATGTCCGCCATGCGGGTGCCGAAGACGCCGTTGACGCACACCAGCACGGTGTCGCCTTCTTCGATGAGGTTCACGAGGCAGGTCTCCATGCCGGCGCTGCCGGTGCCCGACACCGGAAAGGTCAACTCGTTCTCGGTGTGGAACAGCCAGCGCAGCATGGCCTTGCTCTCTTCCATGACCTTGAAGAATTCAGGGTCCAGATGGCCGACGACCGGAGCCGACAGCGCCTTCAGCACGTTGGGATGCGGGTTGCTGGGGCCGGGTCCGAGAAGAATTCTCCGGGGCGGGTTCAACGGTGAAGCCATGCGGTTGCTCCTTGGGCTGTTGGCGATTTTCCTTGGGTTTCTTTGTTTGTGGGCAGCTTGGGCGCGGTGTATCCTGAAATTTTTCAAGGTAATAGCACCCGCGAAGCGGGGCGACAAACCTTCCTGCCTTCATGAGCCTCGACCAAAAGCTGGCGGAGACCCTGGTGCGGAACCGCATGCTGGCGCCCGGCGACGCGGTGCTGGCGGGCGTGTCCGGCGGGCCGGATTCCGTCGCGTTGCTGCGCGTCCTCCACGAGATCGGCCCTTCCCTCCGCCTGCGTCTGGAGGTGGCCCACGTCGACCACGGCATCCGCGGGCACGAGAGCCGGCAGGACGCCGAGTTCGTCCGCGGCATGGCCTCCGCCCTATCGCTGCCCTTCCATCTGAGGCGCCTGGAACTGACGCTTTCCGGCGAGCACCGTGGCGCCGCGAACGTGGAGGCTCTGGCCCGGGAACAGCGCTACCGGTTCTTCGCCGAGGTGGCCGCGAAGCAGGGTATCCGCAAGGTCGCGGTGGGCCACAACCGCGGCGACCAGGTGGAGACCATGCTGATGTGGCTGCTCCGTGGCTGCGGCCCGGAGGGGCTGACCGGCATGCCGGCAATGCGGGCCTTGGTGCCTGGTGCTGCCGGGGCCGGAGCAACGCTGCTGATCCGGCCTTTGCTGGAGGTCTCCCGCGACGAAATCCTCGAATATCTCACCGCCCGGGGGCTGGACTACCGCGAGGACCGCACCAACCGCGACATGCGGTACCTTCGAAACTGGATCCGCGGGGCGCTGTTGCCTGAACTAGGGAGCCGGAGTGGCGGCAGCCTGGAAAGCCGGCTCGCGCGGCTCGGCGGGATGCTGCGGTCCGACCTTGTGTTGCTGGAACGGCAGGCGGCAGAGGCCTACCCGCGAGTCGCCAGGGGCGACACCCTGGACCGGGCTGCCTTTCTGGCACTGGAACCCGAGTTCCGGCCCCGGATGGTGCGATTCTGGCTGAACCGCGGCCTGGGAACGCTCCGGCGCCTCGGTTTCGCCCACGTGGACGCGGTCCTCCGGGTCATCGCCGGAACCCGTCCCCACGGCCGGGTGTCACTCCCTGGCGGCTGGACGGCTGTCCGGGAGTATGATTCCGTGCGCTTGATCCGCGCCCCTGGTCCGCGGGTGGAGGACTACTCCTACCCGCTCCCGCTGGAGGGCGAGGTAGTGGTCCCGGAGGCCGGGGTCCGGGTCACGGCGTGGCGCTCCACCGCTTCGGAGACGCCGGAAGGCGGCCTCGAGGCCGCCTTCGACCTCTCATGCCTCGAGCGGCACGGCGGAGAGCCCCGGTTGCGCAACTTCCGCCCCGGGGACCGGTTCCGGCCCCTGGGCATGGCCGGCCACAAGAAGCTCAAGGACCTCTTCATCGAAAGGAAGGTCCCGCGCTCCCGGCGCCGGACCCTGCCCCTGCTCCTGGTGGGGGAGGAGATCCTGTGGGTCCCCGGCTGCGCCCGCAGTGATTTCGCGAGGTTGGGACCCGACACCGGGGCGGTCTGGCGAGTGAGGATCTGGTAGGGTTTCCGGCAGGGCCGCCGGGCCGCGCTCCAGAGGCCTATCGGTTGACTTGGACCGTTCCCGTTCTTATGGAATTGAAGTAGCCATACCCCTATGTTAACTTTTTCCAGGGAAAGAGACGGTTGGAGAAACCCCCTTTGAACCAAGCTACCAAAAACCTCGCCCTCTGGCTCGTCCTGGGGTTGATGTTCCTGTTGTTGTTCAACGTCTTCACGCGGCAGCAGGGCCGCGACCCCGAGATGGTCTTCAGCGAATTCTGGTCCGCGGTAGAAAGCGAACAGGTCGAGGAAGTCACGATTCAGGGCCAGTACGTCCAGGGGAGGCTGAAGAACGGAGACCGTTTCCGTACTTTCTCGCCCAACGACCCGGAGTTGGTGAAGACGTTGCGGGAGAAGCATGTCCGCATCGCCGCCAAGCCCGAGGACGATTCCCCCTGGTACTTCGTGCTGCTGGTGAACTGGTTCCCCATGCTGCTCCTGGTGGGCGTGTGGATCTTCTTCATGCGGCAGATGCAGGCGGGGGGCGGCAAGGCCATGTCCTTCGGCAAGAGCCGGGCGCGCCTGCTGAACGAGAACCAGGCGCGGGTCACGTTCAGCGACGTGGCCGGGGTGGACGAAGCCAAGGACGAGCTGGAGGAAGTCATCGCGTTCCTGAAGGACCCCAAGAAGTTCACCCGCTTGGGCGGACGCATCCCCAAGGGCTGCCTGCTGGTGGGCCCGCCGGGCACCGGCAAGACCCTGCTGGCCCGGGCCATCGCGGGTGAGGCCGGGGTGCCCTTCTTCAGCATCAGCGGCTCGGATTTCGTCGAGATGTTCGTGGGCGTGGGCGCCTCGCGGGTGCGGGACCTGTTCGTTCAGGCCAAGAAGCAGGCGCCGTGCATCGTCTTCGTGGACGAGATCGACGCGGTCGGACGCCAGCGCGGCGCCGGACTCGGCGGCGGCCACGATGAGCGGGAGCAGACCCTCAACCAGTTGCTGGTGGAGATGGACGGGTTCGAGGCCAACGACGGCGTGATCCTCATCGCCGCCACCAACCGGCCCGACGTCCTGGACCCGGCGTTGCTGCGGCCGGGCCGGTTCGACCGCCGGGTGGTGGTGCCGCGGCCCGACATCAAGGGACGAGAAGGCATCCTGGCCGTGCACAGCCGCCGGGTGCCGCTGGAGAACGACGTGGACATCCGGGTGCTGGCCCGGGGGACGCCCGGTTTTGCCGGCGCGGACCTCGAGAACCTGGTCAACGAGGCGGCCCTGCTGGCGGCGCGGAACGACAAGGAAAAGGTCAACATGAACGACTTTGAGATCGCCAAGGACAAAGTCATGATGGGGACCGAGCGCAAGAGCATGATCATCAGCGACGAGGAGAAGCGGAACACCGCCTATCACGAGTCCGGTCATGCGCTGGTGGCGAAGCTTCTGCCGGGTGCAGACCCGGTCCACAAGGTGACCATCATCCCGCGCGGCATGGCGCTGGGCCTCACCCAGCAGCTTCCCGTGGACGAGCGCCACAGCCAGGACAAGCAGTATCTGCTGAACAACGTGACCATCCTGTTCGGCGGGCGGGTCGCGGAAGAGTTGATCCTCGACCACATGACCACGGGCGCCGGCAACGACATCGAGCGCGCCACCGAGATCGCTCACCGGATGGTCTGCGAGTGGGGCATGAGCGAGAAGCTGGGGCCCATGACCTTCGGCAAGAAGGAAGAGCAGATCTTTCTCGGCCGTGACTTCACCCAGCAACAGGACTACTCGGAAAGCACCGCGGTGGAGATCGACAGGGAGGTCCGGAGCATCATCCAGGGGTGCTACGAAAAGGCCAGGGATATCCTGACCACCCACCTCGAGCTCTTGCACCGGGTCGCCATGGAGCTGCTGGAGAAGGAAGTGCTGGACGGCGCGGAGATCGATGTCATCGTCAAGGCATACATGGCGGACAGCGGTCCCGACCTGCCCACGACACCCGTTCCCGCGTAGGGGCGGGCATTCAAACCCGCCCGCGCCCTCATAGCGCTATTCAGGGGCGGGCTTGAACCCCGCCCCTGCCATTTTCCAGAGTCCGACTTCCAGAGTCCAACCATGCGTACCAAGGCAAGCCGGTCCGAGCCGTCACCGTTCGCCGACTTCGGTCCGGGGCCGGACGCGATGCTGGCAACGCGCCACGGGCCGGTGGACATGCGCGGCTGCACGGCCGTGATGGGGATCCTCAACGTCACCCCCGATTCCTTCGCCGACGGTGGCCGCTACCCGGATGTCGATGCCGCGGTGGCCCGGGGGGTGGAGATGGCCCGCCAGGGCGCGAGCATCGTGGACGTGGGCGGAGAGTCGACCCGGCCGGGCGCGGCCGCGGTCTCGGCGGCCGAGGAGCTCGACCGGGTGCTGCCGGTGGTCCGCGGGCTTCGGCAACGGACGCCGGTGCCCATCAGTATCGACACCTACAAGGCGGAGGTGGCACGGCGGGCGCTGGACGAGGGCGCGGACATGGTGAACGACATCAGCGCGCTGCGGTTCGATCCGGCCATGGCCGGGCTAGTGGCGGCCGAGGACGTTCCGGTGGTGTTGATGCACATGCAGGGCCGGCCCCGCACCATGCAGGTGGCGCCGCGCTACGACGACGTGGTCCGCGAGGTCGCCGACTTTCTGCGGGAGCGTGTCGCCCATGCCGTGAAGAGCGGCGTCGGACCGGAGCGGATCGTGGTGGACCCGGGCATCGGCTTCGGCAAGGGACTGGAGCACAACCTGGCGTTGTTGCGGCACCTGCGCGCGCTCGGGGAGCTGGGCCGGCCGGTGCTGGTGGGCCTGTCCCGCAAGTCGTTTATCGGCCGGATCGAGGAAGCCGCACCCGCCGGACCGGCCGGCCGGCTGGAGGGGAGCCTCGCCGGGGCGGCCGCGGCGGTGCTGGCGGGAGCCCACATGGTGCGGGTCCACGACGTGGCGGAGACCTTGAGGGCGGTGCGGGTGGCGGACGCGGTCCGCGGCGCGTCCGGGAGGTTCAGACTGCTGACTCAGTCATAGGGGGCCCATGACATCCAACGGACCACAAGCGTTTGCGGCCCGCCGCCGGTTGTTCGGCACCGACGGAATCCGGGGCACCGCCAACCAGGAGCCCATGACCTCGGAGACGTCGCTGAGGCTGGGCCGGGCCATCGCCGAGGTGGTCGGCGGCCCGGGCGCGGGCAAGGCCGGGCGCGCCGCCCTCGGACGAAAGCGCACCCACCGGCGGCGCATCCTCATCGGCAAGGACACCCGCCTGTCGGGCTACATGTTCGAGACCGCGCTGGCCTCGGGGATCTGCTCCATGGGGACGGACGTCCTGCTGGTGGGTCCGCTGCCGACCCCGGCCGTGGCGTTCCTCACCCGCAGCATGCGCGCGGACGCCGGGGTGGTGATCTCGGCCTCCCACAACTCCTACCAGGACAACGGCATCAAGTTCTTCTCCAGCGATGGGTTCAAGCTCCCGGATGAGTGGGAACGGCGCATGGAGGACCTGGTCCTGAACGGGGAATACGGCGGGCACCGGCCCGCGGCCACGGATATCGGCAAGGCGTACCGCATCGCCGACGCCCTGGGGAGGACCATCGACTTCCTCAAGAGCACGTTCCCCGGGCACCTGACGCTGGAAGGCCTCAAGGTCGTGGTGGACTGCGCCAACGGCGCGGCGTACCGGGCGGCGCCGGACGTCTTGAGGGAGCTCGGGGCCGAGGTCATTCCGGTGGCGGTGGAGCCCGACGGCACCAACATCAACCTGGATTGCGGCTCGGTGCACCCGGAGACGGCCCGGGCGGCGCTCCTGGAGCACGGCGCGGACCTGGCGGTGTGCCTGGACGGCGACGCCGACCGGGCGCTGTTCATCGACGAGAAGGGCGCGCCGGTGGACGGCGACGAGGTGCTGGCCATGTGCGCCATCGAGATGAAGCGCGCCGGCCGGCTGCCCACCGGCGCCGTGGTGGCGACGGTGATGAGCAACATGGGGCTCGACGTCGGCCTCCGGGAGCATGGCATCGAAGTCCTCCGTACGGGCATCGGCGACCGTTACGTGGTGGAGGCCATGCGCCAGGGCGGCCACAACCTCGGCGGCGAGCAGTCCGGACACCTGGTGTTCCTGGACCACAACACCACGGGCGACGGCTGTCTCACGGCGCTGCAGGTGCTGGCCCTGATGATCGAGCAGGAGAAGCCCCTGAGCGAGCTTCGCCGCGGCATGGGCAAGCTCCCCCAAGTGGTGGTGAACGTGCCGGTGCGCGAGAAGCGTCCTCTCCCCGAGCTGGTCCGGGTGCAGGCGCGCATAACCGAGAGCGAGCACCTGCTGGACGGCCGGGGCCGGGTCCTGGTGCGCTACTCCGGCACCGAGCCGCTGGCCCGGGTGATGCTCGAGGGAGAGTCGGAGGATGAGATACGGCGGCTGGCGCAAGGGATCGCCGACGCCATCCAGGCCGATCTGGGGGTCCCGGCGTGACGCGTCTCGGAGTGAACGTGGATCACGTGGCCACCGTGCGGCAGGCGCGGATGATCGACATCCCGGATCCGGTGGAGGCGGCGCTGCTGGCCGAGCAGGCGGGCGCCGAGGTCATCACCGTGCACCTCCGCGAGGACCGCCGGCATATCCAGGAACGGGACGTGGCCCGGCTGCGGCAGCGGCTGACCGCCGCGCTCAATCTCGAGATGGCCGGCACCCCGGAAATGACCCGGCAGGCGCTGACGCTCAAGCCTGACGACGCCTGCCTCGTGCCCGAGCGGCGGGAGGAGCTGACCACCGAGGGCGGGCTCGACGTGGTGGCCTACGCGAGGCAGCTCCGGGACGTGGTGTCCCGTCTCCGGGACGCGGAGATTCGCGTGAGCCTGTTCGTGGATCCCGACCTGAAACAGCTCGAAGCCAGCCGGGATCTGGGCGCAGACGCCGTGGAAATCCACACCGGGGCTTACGCCAACGCCGGCGGGGCACGCCTGGAGCAGGAGCTCGAGGCGGTGCGCCGAGGCGCGGCGCTGGCGGCGGGCATGGGCCTCGAGGTTCACGGCGGTCACGGCCTCAATGCCGCCAACGTCGCTCCCATCGCGGCCATCGGGGAGATCGTCGAGCTCAACATTGGACACAGCATCGTCGCCCGCTCCATCATGGTGGGCATGGTCCGGGCGGTGACGGAGATGAAGGCCCTCATCGCCGAGGCGGATCGGACCGGTCACTGACTCATGTACTTGGTAACCGCGGAAGAGATGCGCCGGCTGGACCATCTCACCATCAACGCCCACGGGGTTCCGAGCCTGACCCTCATGGAGCGCGCCGGGCAGGCGGTGGTGGACATCATCCTCAAGCGCTGGACCCAACTGGCGAAGCGCGGAGTGCTGGTGGTGGCGGGCAAGGGCAACAACGGCGGCGACGGGCTGGTCATCGCCCGGCTGCTGAAGGACCGGGAGTTTCCGTGCGAGGTGGCGTGCGTGGCCCGGGAGCGGGATCTGTCGCCGGACGCCACGGTCAACCTCCAGCGCTATCGCTCCGGAGGAGGACTGTTCACGGAGATCCGGCCCGACGGCCTCGAGAGCCTGGGCAAACACATCCGGGACAAGGGCCTGCTGGTGGACGCGCTCCTGGGGACCGGGCTGGGAAAGCCGGTGGAGGGGTTCCTGGCGGACGTGGTGGAGTTCATGAACGCGTCGGGCGTTCCCGTGGTGGCGGTGGACACGCCGTCGGGGCTGGACTCCGACCGGGGCCTGCCGCTGGGAGCAACGGTCCAGGCCGAGGTCACGGTGACCTTCGGTTGCCCGAAGATCGGCCAGGTGGTTTACCCCGGAGCCAGCTACTGCGGCGAGTTGGCGGTGGCGGACCTCGGCATCCGCCAGGATGCGGTGGCGGAGGTGGCCCCCTTGGTGGAGTTGCTGGACCCGTCCGACGTGGCGTGGTTCCTGCCGGGCCGGGCGGAAGACTCGCACAAGGGCAGCTACGGCCATCTGCTGGTGATGGCCGGGTCGCGGGGAAAGACCGGCGCCGCGGTGCTTTCCTGTCGCGGGGCCATGCGGGTGGGCACCGGACTGGTGACCCTGGCGGCCCCCCGCGGCCTTAACGACGTCCTGGCCGGCGCCCTGGTGGAGCCCATGACCGAGACGCTCGGGGAGCCGGGCCAGGGGCAGTGGCCGGCGCTGGGGGCCGGCGATTGGGAGGGTCTGGCCGAGCGCAAGAGCGCGGTGCTGTTCGGCCCCGGCGTGGGCGTCCATGCGTCAGCCCAGAAGACGCTGGACACGCTGCTGGAGCATTGCGGCCTGCCATGGCTCATCGACGCCGACGGCCTCAACAACCTGGCGGCGGACGTGAGCCGGCTTCGGGAGGCGCGGGTTGCGCCGGTGCTGACGCCGCACCCGGGGGAGATGAGCCGCCTGGCCGGAATGACCACGGAGGAGATCAACGGCGACCGCGTCGGCATTGCCCGGGCCTTTGCCGCGGAGAACCGCTGCTATCTGGTCCTCAAGGGCGCCAGGACGGTGATGGCCACCCCCGAGGGACGGGCGTCCATCAACCCCACCGGAAATGCGGGCATGGCCAGCGGGGGCATGGGCGACGTCCTCGCCGGCATCGTCGCCGGGTTTCTGGCCCAGGGGCTGACGCCGGAGGATGCCGTCCGTCTGGGCGTGTATCTCCACGGCCGCACCGGCGACCGGGTGGCGGACGACCGCGGCGGCGTGGGCCTCATTGCGTCGGACGTGGTGGACGAGTTGCCGCGGGCCATCGACGAGCTGCTGCAGATCAAGGAGTTGACAGGGCCTTGAACGCCAGCGAGTACCGCATCACCACCGGCTCGCCGGATGAGACCCGGGCGCTCGGGCGGGCGCTGGCGGGACTGCTCCGGGGCGGAGAAATCCTGGGGCTGTCGGGCGATCTGGGGAGCGGCAAAACCTGCTTCGTGCACGGGCTGGCCGAGGGGCTCGAGGTGGGCGGGAACAGTTGGGTCCGCAGCCCCACCTTCACGCTCATCAACGAATACGACGGCCGCCTGCCGGTGATCCACGTGGACCTCTTTCGCGTCGCCCCGGGACCGGAGATGGAGGACCTGCACCTCGAGGAGTACTTCGCCTCCGGCAGCGTCTGCGTGGTGGAGTGGTTCGAGCGTCTGGACGCGGCGGGGGCCCAGGAGTTCATGGGCGTGAACTTCCGCTACGTGGACGAGGAGCGGCGGGCGCTGCGCTTCGCGGCCCACGGGCGGCGCTACGAGGAGTTGGTCGCGGCGCTGAAGGAAGCGCGATAGATGGCATTGATCGTACAGAAATACGGCGGCACCTCCGTGGGCATGGTGGAGCGCATCCGGAACGTCGCCCAGCGCGTGGCCGCCGCCCGCGGGCAGGGGAACGACGTGGTGGTGGTGGTGTCGGCCATGTCGGGCGAGACCAACCGGCTCCTGAACCTGGCCAACCAGGTGTCGTGCCACGTGGACGACCGGGAGATCGACGTGCTGCTGGCGTCCGGGGAGCAGGTCTCCTGCGCCCTGCTGGCGCTGGCGCTCAAGGACCTGGGACAATCGGCGCGCTCGTTCCTCGGCCACCAGGTGCGCATCGCCACCGACAGCGCGCACGGCCGGGCGCGGATCAAGAGCATCGACTCCACCCGCGTGCTGGAGTCGCTGAAGCGCAACGAGGTGGTGGTGGTGGCGGGCTTCCAGGGAGTCGACGAGGCCGACAACATCACCACCCTGGGGCGCGGCGGGTCGGACACCAGCGCGGTGGCCATGGCCGCCGCCCTCGGCGCCTCGGTATGCGAGATCTATACGGACGTGGACGGAATCTACACGGCCGATCCCTTCGTGTGCCCCAGGGCGCGGAAGCTGGATCGGATCACTTACGACGAAATGCTGGAGATGGCCAGCCTCGGCGCCCGGGTGTTGCAGATCCGCTCGGTGGAGACGGCGAAGAAGTTCGGCGTCAGGGTGCACCTGCGCTCGAGCTTCAACGATGTCGAGGGCACCTGGCTGGTCGAGGAGGATGCGCAAATGGATTCGGTTCTGGTCTCGGCAGTGACCTGCGACAACGACGAAGCCAAGATCACCATCCGCAGCGTGCCCGACCGCGCCGGGCTGGCCGCCCAGATCTTCGGCCCCATCGCGGAGGCCAACATCGTGGTGGACATGATCATCCAGAACGCCGGCGAGGACGGCACCACCGACGTCACCTTCACGGTGCCCAAGAAGGACCACCGAAAGGCCATGGAATTGATTGAAAAAACCGCGCCCTTGATCCAAGCTAAGGGAGTGGCTTCCGATACCCACATCGCCAAGGTGTCGGTGGTGGGCGTGGGTGTGAGGACCAATGCGGGCGTCGCGGCCAAGATGTTCCAGGCCTTGGCGGACCAGTCGATCAACATCGAGATGATCTCGACGTCCGAGATCAAGGTGTCGGTGGTGGTGGACGAGAAGGACAGCCACAGGGCGGTGGATTCGCTCCACGCTTCGTTGATCGAAAGCAGGTGAGTGCATGAGTGACTTGTTGTTGTACGATACGACCTTGCGGGACGGGTGTCAGAGCGAGGATGTCTCTTTCAGCCTGAAGGACAAGCTGCGAGTCGCCGAGAGCCTGGCCGAGCTGGGCATCCATTATATCGAGGGCGGTTACCCCGGATCCAACCCACGGGACGCCGAGTTCTTCAAGGAAGTCGGAAAGCTGAATCTCAGGAAGACCCGGGTGGCGTCCTTCGGCACCACCCGCCGGCCTTCGGTCAAACCGGCGCAGGACGCCAGCCTGAAGCTGTTGCTGGCGGCCAAGACACCGGTGGTGACGCTGGTGGGCAAGACCTGGGACCTCCACGTTCGGGACGATCTGCGCATCAGCAAGAAGGCCAACCTGGAGGTCATCGCCGATTCCATCGCCTACATGAAGAAACGCGTCGACGAGGTGATCTTCGACGCCGAGCATTTCTTCGACGGCTACCGCAGCAATCCAGAATTCGCGCTGGAGTGTCTCCGGGCGGCCGCGGACGGCGGCGCCGACTGGATCGTGCTGTGCGACACCAACGGCGGCAGGCTGCCCGCCGAAGTCGGCGCGGCGGTGACGGCGGCCAAGGAGGCGGTGAACGCGCCGCTGGGGATCCATTGCCACAACGACTGCGAGCTGGCTGTTGCCAACACCATGACGGCGGTGGAGAACGGCGTCCGGCAGGTCCAGGGCACCATCAACGGATTCGGCGAGCGCTGCGGCAACCTGAACCTGTGCTCGGTGTTGCCCAACCTCCAGTTGAAACAGGGCTACAAGTGCGTACGGCCGTCGCAGTTGCGCCGGCTGCGGGAGATATCCCATCTCGTGTACGAGTTGGCCAACGTCGTGCCCGGCAAGCGGCAAGCCTACGTGGGCGACAGCGCGTTCGCGCACAAGGGCGGGCTTCACGTCTCGGGCATCATCAAGAACCGCGAGACCTATGAGCACATCGATCCCGAACTGGTGGGCAGCCGCCAGCGGGTGCTGGTTTCGGATCTCTCCGGCCGCAGCAACATCGTCTACAAGGCCCGCGAGTACGACATCGACCTGAACGGCCAGGACCAGGCGGTGCACCAGATCCTCAACCGGATCAAGGACCTGGAGAGCCAGGGCTACGAGTTCGAGGCCGCGGAGGCGTCGTTCGAGCTGCTGATCCAGGAGGCATTGGGAAAAAAGAAGCACAATTTCCGCCTCGACGGGTTCCGGGTCATCGACGAGAAGCGGGTCGAGAGCGAGCCGCCCCTCTCGGAGGCCACCGTGAAGGTGGAGGTGGGCGGCGTGATGGAGCATGCCGCGTCGCTGGGGAGCGGTCCGGTGCACGCGCTGGATCAGGCCCTGCGCAAGGCGCTCACGGAATTCTACCCTTCCCTGGAAGAAGTGGAGCTGCTCGACTACAAGGTCCGGGTGCTGGCGTCGGGGGAAGGCACCGGCGCCGCGGTCCGGGTGCTCATCGAGTCGGGCGACGGCCACACCCAGTGGGGTACGGTGGGAGTGTCCCAGAACGTCATAGAGGCGAGCTGGCAGGCGCTCGTGGACAGTATCGATTACAAGCTCTACAAGGACAGGAAGCGGAAGGGCCACGCGGGGAAGAGCCACGCCGGCACGGGCGAGGCGGCGGCGCCCGCCTCCTGACCGGTGCACCCGCCGGGTCTGCCGCGGAGTTGCCGCCCATGTGGAGTATTCTGAAAGAGGATGTCCGGGTGGCGTTCGAACGGGATCCCGCGGCGCGGAACCTGTTCGAGGTCCTGGTCAGCTATCCCGGGGTGCATGCGCTGTTCTTCCACCGCTTCGCCCACCGGCTGTGGCACTGCGGTTGGAGAAACCTCTCGCGTTTCGTCAGTCACCTGGGCCGCTTCCTTACGGGCATCGAGATACACCCGGGCGCGACGGTGGGACGCCGGTTCTTCATCGACCACGGCATGGGAGTCGTCATTGGCGAAACCTCGGAGATCGGCGATGACGTGACCCTGTACCAGGGCGTCACGCTGGGCGGCATCAGCCTGCGCAGGGAGAAACGCCACCCCACGGTGGAGGACTGCGTCATCATCGGCGCCGGCGCCACGGTGCTGGGTCCGGTGGTGGTGGGACGGAACAGCAAGATCGGCTCGGGTTCGGTGGTGGTGAAGGACGTGCCGGCGAACTCCTCGGTGGTGGGCGTGCCCGGAAAGGTGGTGGAAGGGGACGGCGTGCACCGGGATCCCATCGAGCGCCAGATCGCCCTGGACCACGACCGGCTGCCCGACCCCATGGCCAAGTCCCTCAACCATCTGGCGGAATACATCCAGCGGCTCGAGAAACGGGTGAACGAGCTCGATGCCAGACAAGGCGGCCTGGAGGAGCGGCAGCGGGAAGAAGTGGAAGAGCCCCGGCGGTACAAGAACTAGGAGGCAGCGCAGGCCCTCCCCCCAACCGCCTGGACCACGGGTCAAGCCCGGGGTGACGAGGCGGGGGACAGAAGGACAGTGTGGTGAAGGCATCGGCGGACAGAAGAGTGGCGGTTGCCATGAGCGGAGGCGTGGACAGCTCGGTGGCGGCCGGCCTCCTGGTGGAGCAGGGCTACCAGGTGGAGGGGGTGTCGCTCCGCCTTTGGGAGGCTGGCAACCTCGGTCCGCGCAACTGCTCGGACCACCGGGGCGCGGCAGAGGTGGCGGCGCTGCTGGGCATCCCGCACACGGTGCTGGACCAGCGGACAGCTTTCCGCAAGGCGGTGGTGGCGCCCTTCGCCCGGAGCTACCTGGACGGCGCCACGCCCAATCCTTGCATTGCCTGCAATCGCGAGTTCAAGTTCGAGAAGCTGTCGGCCTGGGCCGGGGCCAGGGGCATTTCCCGCGTGGCCACGGGTCACTACGCCCGTATCCAGCGGCGCTCCGGCGGCGCCTCGCTGCTGCGCGGGTCGGATCGCAACAAGGACCAGTCGTACTTTCTCTTCGCGCTTTCGCCGCGCCAGCTCGAGCACACGGAGTTTCCCCTGGGTGAGCTTCACAAGGAGACGGTGCGCGCCAAGGCCCGGGAGATGGGTCTGCCGGTGGCCGAGCGGCCGGAGAGCCAGGACATCTGCCTCGGCGACCACCGCACGGTGGTGGAGTCCTTCGCCCGGCCGGACCAGCTCGGCTCCGGCGAGATCGTGGACGGCCGCGGCAACGTCCTGGGACGTCACGACGGGGTGCACGGGTTCACCGTGGGACAGAGAAGGGGCCTCGGCATCGCCGCTCCGGAGCCGTTGTACGTGCTCCGCATCGATGCCGGGCGAAGACGCGTGGTGGTGGGCCCGCGCGAAGCGCTGACCACCCCGTCCTTTACCGCCGGCCGCCTCAACTGGCTCGGGACGCCGCCGGACGGAGAGACCGCGGCCGAGGTGCAGATACGTTACCGCTCGGCGCCGGTTCCGTGCACCCTGCGGCCGCTGGGCGGCCGTGGGGTCGAAGTGAGTCCCCATGAGCCGCTGCCGTCCGTGACCCCGGGCCAGGCCGCGGTCTTCTATCGTGACGATCGGGTGCTCGGGGGCGGCTGGATCGACAAGCCTGTCGCGGTTGATTCGTAGAGACAAGGGTGTACGGGCGGGTTTCCAACCCGCCCGTGTCCGCACCGCGTCGTCAGGCCGGTACCGGCGCCCGTGGAAATTCAATGCGTGTCGCCATCAAGACGCTGGGTTGCAAGATCAACCAGTATGACTCGGCCGTGATCCAGGAGCGGTTGGCCGGGGAGTCGTGCTCCTTCGTTCCCTTCGAGGATCCGGCCGACGTCTACGTCGTCAATACCTGCACGGTGACGGACCGGGCGGACTGGGAGGCCCGTCAGCTCGTGCGCAAGGCCCGGCGGCGGAGCCCGGGGGCGCGGGTGGTGGTCACCGGCTGCTACGCGCAGGTGAGTCCCGAGGAAGTCTCCAGGCTGCCGGGCGTCGACTTCGTGGTCGGCCTCAACCGCATGGACGAACTGGCGCGTTACATCGCCGACGGCGAGTCCGGCGCCGGACCGGAGGTTTCGGTGGGCAATCCGCGGGACGAGCGCGGCGTGGGGGTGCTGGGCGCCCGCCGTTTCCTCGGCCGCACCCGGGCGTTTCTCAAGGTGCAGGAAGGGTGCAACTTCGCCTGCAGCTACTGCATCATCCCCACCGCCCGGGGACGCAGCCGCAGCGTGCCGCCGGAACGGGTGCTCGATCAGGCGCGCGGGCTCGCGGAGGCGGGCTATTCCGAGATTGTCCTCACCGGCATTCATCTCGGCGGGTACGGCCATGATCTGGCGCCTCGGGTCTCCCTGAGCGACTTGGTGCGGCGGATCGCCGGGAGCGGGTTGATTCGCCGCTTGCGTCTCAGCTCCCTCGACCCGCGCGAAGTCACCGACGAGTTGCTGGCGGTAATGGCCGGCTCGGAGGTGATCTGTCCGCACCTGCACGTGTGCGTCCAGGCCGGCGAGGACGGCATCCTCAAGAAGATGCGCCGCAACTACGACACCGCCTTTTTCGCCCGCCTGATGGCGCGCGCCCGGGGAAAGCTGCCTCGGGCCGCCCTGGGGACGGACGTCATCGTGGGTTTTCCGGGAGAGACCGAGGAGGCGTTCGCGGCGTCGCTGGATTTCCTCTCTGACCTGCCGCTGACCTACTTCCACGTGTTCCCCTACTCCGCCCGCCGGGGCACTCCGGCCGCGGCCATGTCCGATCACCTGCCGCCGGCTGAGAAAAAGGAGCGCTCGCGCCGGGCGCGGGAGCTGGGCACCCGGAAGAAGCACGAGTTCTACCGGAGCCAGGTGGGACGGCGGGTGTCCGTTCTGGTGGAGGAGCCGGTGGCGGGGGAGCCGGGCGGGCTCAAGGGCTACAGCCGCAACTACCTGCCGGTGCTTTTCGCCGGCGGTCGCGACCTGGTTCACCGCGAGGTCCACGTACGGCTTCGGGAGTGGACCCGCGGGCGCCTGTGGGGGGAGGTCGAATGCTGACGGCGGATTCCTCGGAGCTGGAACAACTCCAGAGTGCCCTCGGCTACCGCTTCCGGGACCCGGCGCTGTTGAACCGCTGCCTGACCCACGTCTCCTGCGGCGGCGGCATGGACGCCCACAACGAGTCCCTGGAGTTCCTGGGCGACGCGGTGCTGGGCCTCGCCATCAGCGACCTGCTCATGCGGCGGTTCCCCGAACGGAGCGAGGGGGACCTGTCGCGCATGCGCGCGTCGCTGGTGAACCGGCGGGTGCTGGCGGAGAAGGCGCGCCTGCTGCGGGTGGGCGCTGTGCTCCGCGTGGGGAAGGGCGAGGAGCGCACCGGCGGCCGGCACAAGGAGTCCATCCTGGCGTCTTCGCTGGAGGCGCTGTTGGGCGGCATTTACTGGGAGGCCGGTTACGAAGCGGTGAAACCCGTGGTGGAGAACCATTTCGCGTCGGCCCTGGATGACGGCGCGTTGGGGCTCGACGACTACAAGACCCGTCTCCAGGAGGTGACCCAGCGCCTCTACCGCGTCCCCCCCAGCTACCGGCTGTCGCGGGAATCCGGCCCGAGCCATGACAAGTACTTCGAGACCGAGATCCGGGTGGATGGCCATCTGGTGGGCCAGGGGGAGGGCCGGAGCAAGAAGCAGTCCGAACAGGAAGCGGCGCGGCGCGCCCTGGAGACGCTGCAGGCGCAGCTCCAGGGGCAACAATAGCGTCGCGGCTTCACGTCCCCGACGACCGTTCATGGCAGAGCTAACCTACAAGGACGCCGGCGTAGACGTGGACGCCGCCAACCGGCTGGTCCGCTCGGTGGCGTCCATGGCCCGCAAGACCGCCCGCCCCGGCCTCATGGGAGGCATCGGCGGGTTCGGCGGACTCTTCGACCTCACGCGCATCCGCGGCCGGCGGCCGGTGCTGGTGTCGTCCACCGACGGCGTCGGCACCAAGCTCAAGATCGCCTTTCTGGCCGGCCGCCACGACACCGTGGGCATCGACCTGGTGGCCATGAGCGTCAACGACATCGTCACCCAGGCCGCGGAGCCGCTGTTCTTCCTCGACTACTTCGCCGCCGGCAAGCTGGAGCCCACTACCTTCAAGGCGGTGGTGGGCGGGGTGGCGGAAGGCTGCCGCCTGGCCGGGTGCGCGCTCCTGGGCGGAGAGACCGCGGAGATGCCGTCCTTGTATCGGGACGGGGAGTACGATCTGGCGGGGTTCTGCGTCGGCATCGTGGAGAAGGACCGCATACCCGATCCCCGCGCGATGCGCGCCGGCGACGCGATCATCGCGTTGCCGTCCAGCGGCCTCCACAGCAACGGCTATTCGCTGGCGCGGAAGGTCCTGCTGGAAACGGCCAAGCTCCGGTTGAAGTCCCGGGTGGAGGAGCTGGGGCATTCCCTGGCCGATGAGCTGCTGAAGCCCACCCGGATCTACGCCGGCCTGATCCGCGCCCTGATCGCGCGGCACCGGATCAAGGGCATGGCCCACGTCACCGGCGGCGGCATCGCCGAGAACCTGCCGCGGGCGCTGCCGCCGGGGCTGCGCGCCTGGATCCGCCGGGGAAGTTGGTCCGTGCCGCCGATATTCGACATCATCGCGCGGCTGGGCGGCGTGACTCAGGCGGAGATGGACCGCACCTTCAACAACGGCATCGGCATGGCCCTGGTGGTGGGCGCGGCGGACGCGCCCGGGGTCGAGCGCGCGCTGCGCCGCCGCCGCGAGCCCTACGCCGTCATCGGCGAGATCCGCAAGGGCCGCCGCGGGGTCTCGTTCACGTCATGAACCGCAAACTCCCCATCGGCGTGCTGCTCTCCGGAGGCGGCACCAACCTCCAGGCCATCATCGACGCCATCGAGCAGGACCGCCTCGACGCCGAGATCCGCACCGTCGTCAGCAACCGCGAGAACGCCTACGGCCTCACCCGCGCCCGCAGCCACAACATTTCCACGACGGCCATCGACCACCGCGTCCACCCGTCGCGGGAAGCCTACGACCGGGTGGTGGTGGAGCACCTCAAGGCGCAGGGCGTCGAGCTCGTGGTCCTGGCCGGGTTCATGAGGCTGCTGTCGCCGTACTTCATCCGGAGCTTCCCCGACCGCATCATGAACATCCACCCCGCGCTGTCGCCCTCCTTCGCCGGCCTCTACGGCCAGCGCCAGGCCTTCGAGTACGGCGTCAAGTTCTCCGGCTGCACCGTCCACTTCGTCACCGAAGGCTGCGACGAAGGCCCCGTCATCATCCAGGCCGTCGTCCCGGTCCTGCCCGACGACACCGAAGAAACGCTGGCGCAGCGGATCCTGGTCCAGGAACACCGCATCTACCCCCGCGCCATCCAGCTCTACAGCGAGGGCCGGCTCGTCATAGAGGGCAGGAAGGTGAGGGTGACGGGAGAGGGTGGGGCTGCGGAAGGCGAGAGCGCGTTGGTGAACCCGCCTATCCTGTGACGGTCCGTCAAACGAGGATTCGGTGCTTGACCCAACCCCACGGCTCGGATAGAATCCGGAAACGTTTCCGAGGAGGGTTCAATGGACAGACAACCGGAACAAGAAGGATCGAAACCCCGCGTGATCCGGCACCGCGTACGGGCGGCCGCCGAGGGTTTGCGGCGAGTCGAAGTCGCCGTGCCTGCAGACGACGCTGGGTTCGTAAAGGCCGTGGCCAGCGCTCTTCGCGCGGGTGGTGAAGAGGCCACGAGGGTACGCGAGGCGTTCGCCTCCATGACGGCCATCGAACCCGCGCGCAGCGGCGCCGAGTTGCTGGCTTTTCTGCGTGCCTCGCCGCTGGTGGGTGAGGACTTGACGTTCGAGCGCGATCGAACCACAGGACGCGCCATCGATCTCGACTAAATGGCTTACCTGATCGACACAAATGGGGATCGGTTCTTGCTGGTACATATAACCCGATGAATTTAGGATGTTTTCTCTGGCATTTTCTCAACCTCTCCTATGACCGTAAGCGAATCGCAAGCGGATTGAGTACAAGGACCGCGTCCCCTAGCGCACTCACGTCTCGTAACCGTTCCGGCAAATTCCGGCAAACCGTGGAAGATCTCGGACCGGAGGTGAAGTCGGTGCATGGGACCAAAGCAGATTCCGCGACTTTCGATCTGCGTTGCCTCCTCCCCTCGCGCGAATCTCCCACGGGCCGACGGAACGCTTACCACGTCTCACGTCCTCTTCCCTTGGGGTTTAGGGTTTCTGGTGCATACCTCGGCCGGTCCCGCTTGATTCAACCTTCCTTCGACTAAGATACGAACCAACTGCCGGGGGTAAGCCCGGCTCGCCGTCCCGTATCCAGAGTGAATTCGCCGGACAGGGTCGGGTCTCGAACGCGGTGAGCGCCGTCCGAGCCCCGCGTTTCTTCGGTGTCGAGGAACCGCAAGCGATGTTGTTCCGCAGGTGCTTGCGGATGCCGAGACACGGGTTGGTGGTCGCTCGACAAACCGCCTATGGCCGGAGTACAGAATTTGTACTAGATTGTTTCCGCCTCTGGCCGGTGCAAACCCTGAACCGCCGGTGTCAGGGCAATAGGGGAACTGGTGGAGTATGATCGGTGGGCACGAAAGCTAAGCGAAATTCGACCAATCGCACCGTTGCCAGTCTGTTTTCTGGCTGTGGTGGCTTCGACATAGGATTCAAACAGGAGGGTTTTCGCCCGATTGGTGCCTTTGACAACGATTCGCGTGTGGTCACTATCTACAACCAAAATGTGGCTCCTGTCGCATCTGTCTACGACCTTGCCAGCAACACGCCTCACGTCAAACCGGACGTCCTTTTGGCTGGCTCACCCTGCCAAGGGTTCTCGACCGCGGGGAAACGGGACCTGAATGATCCCCGCAACGACCTCCTCGTGCGCGCTGGTATCATTGCTCTTGAACTCACAATGAGGTGGTCCTGGAAAATCGGACAGGTTGCTAAGGTGTATTCCACCGACTTAGGGAGGGATACGCAATGAGCACACGACGAAGGTTCAGCGGAGAGTTCAAGGCGAAGGTGGCGCTGGAGGCGCTGCGGGGGGACAAGACGATCCAGGAGATCGCTGTGCGGCACAAGGTTCATCCGAACCAGGTGAGCACGTGGAAGCAGCGGGCGGTGGAGGGGATGAAGGAGGTCTTCACGAAGGGGGCGGAGCGGACGAGGGGCGACCACGAGGGGGAGATTCGGGACCTGCACGCGAAGATCGGGGAGTTGACGGTGGAGCGGGATTTTTTGGCCAAAGGGCTCAAGTGGTGAGCCGGGAGAAGCGCCGGGGGATGATCGAGCCCGGCCATCCCAAGCTCAGCTTGAGCCGTCAATGCCATCTGCTTCGAGTGAGTCGATCCTCCGTGTACCACAGGCCCAAGGGCGAGAGCGCGGAGAATCTGGCGCTGATGCGCCGGATCGACAAGCTGTTCCTGGAGTACCCCTTCTACGGCAGCCGCCAGATGGTCCGCCATCTGTGGCGGGAGGGCGACCGTGTGGGTCGTCACCGGGTGCGGCGTCTGATGCGCCTGATGGGTCTCCAGGCCATCTACCAGGCGCCGCGGACCACCCGACCGCATCCCGAGCACCGGGTCTACCCCTATCGGCTCAAGGGGGTCGCCATCGAACGGCCCAATCACGCGTGGACCGCAGATATAACCTATATCCCTGTCCAGAGTGGCTTCCTGTACCTGGTGGCGGTGATGGACTGGGCCACCCGCCGGGTGCTCTCCTGGAGGCTGTCGAACACCCTCGATGCCCGCTTCTGTGTCGAGGCCCTCTCAGAGGCTCTGGAACGCTACGGCCCTCCCGAGATCTTCAACACCGACCAGGGCAGCCAGTTCACCAGCCTGGAGTTCACCTCCGTGCTCAAGGACGCCGGCGTCGCCATCTCCATGGACGGCAGGGGCCGGTGCATGGACAACATCTTCATCGAGCGCCTGTGGCGCTCCCTCAAGTACGAGGCCGTCTACCTGCACGAGCTCTCGGACGGCTTCGCCGCCCTGCGGGTCATCGCCCGGTGGGTGGCCTTCTACAACACCCAAAGGCCTCATTCCGCCCTCGCCGGCTCCACCCCGGCGGAGGCCTACGAACGAGGACTCCAGAGGCAGGCCGGACCTCACACCCCGCCCGCCCCTCTGCCAGTTCCATCGGAACACGAAGACGTGATAAACGGCACCTTGGCGGCATGATCGAACGTCTGGAATACACCTTATCTCCGCCGCCTACCTGTCCTACAAACCAGGACCACCTCACAACATGAGATCGTGATCCAGACGCTGATCTCCATGGGCGAGCCAAAGGAAGTTTAGTTATGAATTGCGTATCTATTGATATCGGCCCGATCCTTCGCCAAGTCGTCATCAACGTATCCGATAACCCGGAATACGCTGCATTCTTCAACGACGAGACGGACTCGTACTTCAGCGTAAATGGCCGCACGTACGTACGCGGATGGAGCCCCAGGTACGTCAAGGCGGCCGTAGTCCATGAATGGTCCGTAAGGGAAAACGGAGTCACCGTGGGCACGGGTGCAGACTACTACTTTTGCGCTAGAGTTGTAAGGGATAAGCCCGCACGGTCCGTACCCTTCCCTTCCTAGGCCGAAACACTTCCCTGCCCTTGAGGGAAGTGTTTAAGGGTCGTTCCCTTAATGACGAGGCTACGCCCCAACAAGACCAGGGCTGAATGCCTCCCGGTTTCAGCGGACTTCAACAAGACAATCTTGAATATTGCGTACCCAAAGCGTAATATTCAAGGAAGTGTCTCTCGTTGAGCGAACCGCAATCGAGTCCCAGGTCACCCGTGCGTTACGACGCAGCCGGGGTGTGGTGCTACTGGGTCCGCGCCAGTCGGGCAAGACGACAGTGGCGCGCCGCATCGCAAGCAGTCAGCAGGCCGAGTATTTCGATCTCGAGGACCCCACCGATTTGGCGCGGCTGGCGGCGCCCAAGATGGTGCTGGAGCGCGCCCGGGGTCTGGTCGTCCTGGATGAGATTCAGTTGCGCGTGGATCTGCTGCCTTTGCTGCGGGTGCTCCTTGACCGGCAGCCGCTTCCGGCCAGGTTTCTGCTTCTGGGCAGTGCGGCGCCGGAAATCGTGCGGGGAGCTTCCGAGACCCTCGCCGGCAGAGTCGAGCTGGTTGCCATGACGGGTCTCCGCTTGGCGGAGGTGGGCCTCGTCAGCCGCGACAGGCTGTGGCTGCGGGGCGGCTTCCCGCCGTCGTTCCTGGCCGATTCCGACGAGGACAGCTTCGCTTGGCGTGAGAGCTTTGTGCAGACGTTCGTCGAGCGGGACCTCCGCCGCCTGGGTTTCGAGATGGCGCCCGCGGCCATGCGCCGCTTTCTGACGATGATGGCCCATCTCCACGGGCAGCGATGGAATGCCTCTGCCGTGAGTTCTTCGCTTGGCGTATCGCAGAATACGGTGCGGCGATATCTGGACCTGCTCTCGGGCGCGTATCTGACTCGCCAACTGCATCCTTGGTTCGAGAATGTCGGCAAGCGGCTGGTCAAATCACCGAAGGTCTACGTCAGGGACACCGGTTTGCTGCATGCCCTGCTGGGCTTGGAGCGTCAACGCGAAGTGGAGTCCCACCCCGGCCATGGCGCGTCGTGGGAGGGGCTCTGCGTCGAGGAGATCGTCGCCGTTCACGGTGAGCGCCGTTGCTGGTTCTGGGCCACTCACGGCGGAGCCGAGCTGGACGTGCTGGTGCTCGACCACGGCCGGCGCATCGGTTACGAATGCAAGTTGACGGACAACCCGAGCATGACGAAGTCGATGCACGTGGTGCTGGCCGATCTCAAGCTTGACCATCTGTTCGTCGTCTACCCCGGGGAGGAACGGTTCCCGCTCGCGGAGCGGGTGACCGCCATCGGACTGGCTGAAATCGGGCGGGCCCCTTCTCAATAGACGCCGGGACAAATTACTTGTCGGCGCCGTCTTTATTCCTTGTCGTTGACGCCCACCACCACGGTGTAGAGCGAGAAGCGGGAGTACCGGTAGTGCTTGCAGCCGCTGAATCCCGTTTCCTCCAGAAACGGCTTCAGCTTGAGGTCGGTGCTCCAGCCCAGCCGGCGGGTGATGGGATCGAGGGAATGCGTGAGTTTGCCCCAGAAGGGCGACTCGGTGGTGAAGTGGTTGACGATGACGATGGTCCCGCCGGGACGGCACACGCGCTGCATCTCGGACATCATCTTGACAGGGTCGGGCACCACGGTCACCACGTGGAACGCCATCACGTAGTCGAAAGTGTTGTCCGGAAAGGAGAGGTCGAGGGCGTCCATCTGCTCGACTTCGAGGTGACGCCAGTTGTTCTTGGCGATCTTCTCCTTGGCGTGGGCCAGCATTTTGGGCGCCTGGTCGACGCCGACGACATGGCAGTCGTGGGGATAGGCGGGAAACGACGTGCCGGTGCCGACGCCGACTTCCAGGATCTCGGCCCCGGCCGGCAGCCGCAGGTTCTGTATCACGGTCCGTTCGCGGGAGTAGAAGAACTTCGCGAAGGTCTTGTCGTAAAGGGGGGCCAGATCGGAGTAAAGCCTGCTTTCGTGCGCTCCCAACTCGGCCATGTTCTTGCGTGAGTCCGTTCGCGACATGCGGACCGTCCGATGAGGTGGTTGAACTCGCTAACGTTGTTTAGAGAAAAGAGAAAAAGCTTGGGACACTGGGCCAATTGAGTATCAACTCCCGGCGTTTTTGTCAAGGTAGGGGCGCGGGGCCAGCGGTACCGGCCGGTTGGTAATCCTTCATGTTCTTGGCTAGATTGAACACTGGCCGCCTTCCGGTGTATCCACTTCCGTGAGGCTTTCAACTACCCGATTTACAAGGGGTTCGGTTTCTTCCCGTCATGGCCGGCATCGCACGGTTAACCGACTATCTGTGGCAGTACTGGCGCCGCTATCTGCTGGGGGGGTTGTGCCTGGTGGGCACCACCAGCCTGCTGATGCTGGTGCCGTGGTGGGTGCGGGGCGCCATCGACGTCATCGAACGGGGCGACCCCCGTTCCGAGCTGGGCGGCTACGTGCTGTGGATCGCCCTGGCCGCCATCGGGGGCGGCCTGCTGCGAGGCGTCTCCCGCTCCATCATCTTCAACGCCGGCCGGAACGTCGAGTACGACATCCGGAACGACCTCTTCGCCCATCTCGAGAAGCTGCCCCTGGGCTACTACCAGTCCCAGCGCACCGGCGACCTCATGTCCCGGGCCATCAACGACATCAATGCCGTGCGGCAGTTGCTGGGCCCCGGGTTCCTCAACCTGGTGAACACCCCCCTCTACTTCGTCTACGCGGCGGTGTTCATGTTCGCCATGAACGTGCAGTTGACGCTGGCGGTGGCGGCGTGCCTGACGCTGCTGGCGTTCGTGTTCCGGCAGTTCCGGGGCCGCATCCAACAGGCCTCGCTGCGGGTCCAGCGGCAGATGTCCCGCATGAGCGCCCACGTCCAGGAGAACCTCAGCGGGATGCATGTGGTCAAGGCGTACGTGCAGGCGGAGCCCCAGACGGTCCGGTTCACCGAACTCAACGACGAGTACCGTGGGCGCAGCATGGACCTGGCCCGCTGCCGGGGTATGATCAACCCCTTGATGGTGGCGCTGCACGGGCTCACGGTGCTGGTGGTGTTGTGGTACGGCGGCTGGCTGACCATCCGCGACCAGACCGGGGTGGCGGACCTGGTGGCGTTCATCCTGTACCTGAACGTCCTGGCCTGGCCCATGGCGGCCTTCGGCTGGATGATCTCGCTGATCGAGCGCGGCCGCGCCGCCATGGAGCGGCTGGAAGAGATCTTCGCGGTCGAGCCCGCCATTGCCGATCCGGAACGGCCGGCGCCGCTGACGGACAGGGAGCGGGGCATCGAGTTCGAGAACGTGTCCTTCGCCTACGACGGCGACGGCAAGCCCGAGCCGGTGCTCCGGGACATCAGCTTCGAGGTGGCGCCGGGCCGCAAGGTGGCCATCGTCGGACGCACCGGCTCGGGCAAGAGCACCCTGACGCACCTGATCCCGCGGCTCCACGACGTCACCTCCGGCGCCATCCGCATGGGCGGCGTCGATATCCGGTCGCTGTCGCTGGAAGAGCTGCGGGGCGCCATCGGCTACGCGCCCCAGGACCCCTTCCTGTTCTCCACCTCCATCCAGGAAAACCTGAAGTTCGGCGACGCCGAGGCCAGCGAGCAGGAAGTTCGGCGCGTCCTGGGCGTGGCCGATCTCGAAAGCGAGGTGGAGGTCTTCCCGGACGGTCTCGACACCCGTGTGGGGGAGCGGGGCATCACCCTCTCCGGCGGCCAGAAGCAGCGGGCCACCCTGGCCCGGGCGATCCTGGCGGACCCCGACTTCCTGATCCTGGACGACTGCCTTTCGAGCGTGGACTCGCAGACCGAGCAGCGGATTCTCCACGGCTTCGAGAGCGTCCTCAAGGACAAGACCTGCATCATCATCTCCCACCGGATGGCGGTGATCAGCCAGGCCGACGAGATCCTGGTGCTGGAGGACGGCCGCATCGTCGAGCGCGGCAACCACGAGTCGCTGCTCCGCGCCGGCGGGGTCTACGCGCAGATGTACCGGCGGCAGCAGATGTCCGAGGAGTTGGACGAGCTCTGAGCGATGGCACGCGGACCCGGGAATATCGGCGCAATGAACGCACGGGAAGAGCAGGAGACCGTTGCCGGCAAGGCCTACGATGTAGAGCTGGCCCGGCGGTTGTGGCGTTTCATCCGGCCGCACCGGAGGTTGTTCTTCCTGTCGGCGCTGCTGCTGCCGGTGCACCAAGTCTTCAATCTGGTCCAGCCGCTGCTCCTCAAGGCCGGCTTCGACGCCGTGGCGGCCGGCGACGGCGTCACGCTGCTCACCACCGGCGTGCTGTTCGGCGCGGCCCTGTTGGCCGAAGCCGCGGCCTTCTTCTTCCAGTACTACCTTTCCATGCTGGTGGCCCAACGGTGTCTCGCCGACCTGCGCGTGGAGATCTTCTCCCACGTGCAGCGGCTGCCCATGAGCTACTTCGACCGCAACCCCGTGGGCCGGGTCATGACCCGCATGACCACGGACGTCGAGGTGCTGCAGGAGATGTTCGCGGCCGGGGCCATGAACCTGGTGGCCGATCTCGTCCTGATCGCCGCCATCGTCGCCATCATGATGTCGCTCCACATGGGGCTGGCGCTGGTGTCGCTGGCGATGATGCCTTTCCTGCTGCTGGGCATCAACGTCTTCCGCGTCAAGGCGCGTCAGACCTACCGGCTGATCCGGACCCGCATCGCCCGGGTCAACGCCTACCTCGGCGAAGCCATTCCGGGCATGGCCGTGATCCAGCTCTTCAACCGGCAGGAGCGGAGCTTCGAGGAGTTCGACGACCTCAACGGGGCCCACCGGGACGCCATCCGGCGCTCCAACGTCTATGAGGCGTCGCTGTTCTCCATGGTCGAGGCCGCGGGCTCGCTGAGCATCGCGCTGCTGCTCTGGTACGGCGGCGGCGAGGTGCTGCAGGGGATCGTGGGCATCGGCACGTTCGTGGCCTTCAGCGAGTACATCCGCCGGCTGTTCGTGCCGCTGCGCGACTTCAGCAACAAGTACGCCGTGATCCAGGCTGCCATGACCGCGGCCGAGCGCATCTTCGAGCTGCTGGATACGGCGCCGGAGCGGTCGGGCCGGGCTGCTTCCCCGGACCCCGCTCCGGGGGCCGTCGCCCTTGCGCCCGTCGGCGTCCCCGCGTCTGGCGTCCCCGGGCCTGCCGCCGCCGCATCCGCGCCCGCGGTGATCCGACCTTCCCGCGGCGCGGTGGAGTTCGACGACGTGTGGTTCAGCTACCGGCCCAACGACCCGGTGCTCAAGGGCGTGTCCTTCCGGATCGAGCCGGGCGAGCGGGTGGCCGTCATCGGCGCCACCGGTTCCGGCAAGACCACCACCATCAAGCTCATGAG
Source organism: uncultured Binatia bacterium (SeqCode) (assembly GCA_965215605.1). Classification (GTDB taxonomy): domain Bacteria; phylum Desulfobacterota; class Binatia; order UBA9968; family JAJDTQ01; genus JAJDTQ01. The sequence goes on from OZ244070.1 coordinate 2,418,705, forward strand.
CCGGTTCTACGACGTGGACAGCGGCGTCGTGCGCGTGGGCGGCCGTGACGTTCGTGAATGGGACCTCGACGCCCTGCGGCGCCACATGGGGGTGGTGCTCCAGGACGTGTTCCTGTTCTCCGGGGACATCCTCTCGAACCTGAAGCTGGGCAACCCCGACGTCTCCGAGGACCGGATCCGGGCGGCTCTCCGCAACGCCAACGCCGAGGGTTTCGTCCGGCGCCTGCCCGGCGGCTTGCAGGCCCCGGTGCGGGAGCGGGGCAACAACCTGTCGGCCGGACAACGGCAACTGCTGGCGCTGGTGCGGATGTTCGTCGTCGACCCGGAGATCCTGGTGCTGGACGAGGCCACCTCCAGCGTCGACACCGAGACCGAGTTCCTGGTGCAGGGGGCCTTCGAGAAGATCATGGCCAACCGCACCTGCCTGGTCATCGCCCACCGGCTTTCGACCATCCGGAACGCGGACCGCATCGTGGTCTTCCACCGGGGCGTGATCCGCGAGATGGGTTCCCACGCCGAGTTGATGGAGAAGGGCGGGGTGTACTACCGGCTCCACCAGTTGCAGTTCCAGGGGGAGGGCGGCGGCGCGGCCGCGGCGGGAACCCGCGATGCGGCGGCCGTGGACTAGCCGCGCGCCGGGAGCGCCGGCCGTGGCGGGGATTCCCAGGCTACTCGCCTGGGGCCTCCTGTTGATGGTCCTGTCCGGCTGCTCCGCGGAATACTACATCCGGGCCGCCTACGAGGAGGGCCGGATCCTGTGGCGCCGCAAGCCCATCGCCGCCATGCTGGCGGAGGAGGGGCTCGCGCCGGAGGTCCGCCGGAAGCTCGAGATGGTGCTGGAGGTCCGCGACTATGCCGCCGGCCAGCTCCGGCTCAACGTCGGCGGCAGCTACGCGACCCATTCCCACGTGGACCGCCCGGTGCTGCTGCACGTGCTGACGGCGGTTCCCAAGACCTCTCTCGAGCCCTACACATGGTGGTTCCCGTTCGTGGGCCGCGTCCCCTACAAGGGCTACTTCGATCCGGACGAAGCCCGCGAGGAAGCCGAGTCGCTGGCGCAGAAGGGTTACGATACCAACATCCGCGCGGCCGGCGCCTTCAGCACCCTGGGCTGGTTCGACGACCCGCTGCTCGGCCGCCTCCTGAAGCTCGACCGGGTGAGCCTCGCGGACGTGGTGCTGCACGAGCTGCTCCACAACACGCTGTTCGTGAAGGGCTCGGTGGCCTTCAACGAAAGCTTGGCCAACTTCGTCGGCAAGCGCGGCGCCATCGATTTCTTTGAACGACGCCGCGGCCCCGGGAGCCCCGAAGCCGAGGCCGCCCGCCGGGCGTGGCGGGAAGAGCTGGAGTTCTCCGGGCTGATGATGGAGCTGACACGGTGCCTGCGGGCGCTGTACGCGGAGCCGGTGCCCGAGGCGGACAAGCTGAGCCGCCGCGAGCAGGTGTTCGCCCGGAGCCGGCGGCAGTGGGCCGAGGCGCTGGCCGGGAGCGCGGGACACCGGCACGCTTGGTTCAGCCGCCAACCCCTGGACAACGCCGTTATCCTGCAGCACCTGCTGTACGTCACCCACCTGGAGCGTTTCGAGGCTCTCCACCGGCGGGAAGGCCGACAAGTGAGCCGGACCATCGAGGCCGTGCGCGCCGCCGGCGATCCGTTCGATGCGTTGCCTGACACGAGCGCCGGCGGAACTTCCAGGGAGGGTATGACCTACGGGATTTGTGAGGCGCCGTGAAAAAGCTGTTGGCCATCATCCGGCTCCGGTGCCCCCGCTGCGCCGCCGGCCCCATCTTCGCCCGCCTCCTGAGGATGAATCCCCGCTGCCCGGTCTGCGGCCTTGAGTTCGAGCGCGAGCAGGGCTACTTTGTCGGCGCCATGTACTTCAGCTACGCACTGGCCATCGCGGAGGTCCTTCCTGTGATCGTCACCATGCTGCTGCTCGGCTTCGGCGCCGCCCCCATCTACATCGCGTGCTGCCTCGTGCTGATGGTTTCCGCCCCGTTCCTGTTCCGCTACTCCCGGGTCATCTGGATCCACCTCGACCAAGTGATCGATCCGAGGTAGGGGAACCGCTGTCAGGAATGACGACCCTGTGGCCGGCCACGCCATTAGCGTCAAGCACGTTCCAACCAAGCTTCTCTTGATAGCCAAAGCTCCACGCGTCCTGTCTTGCGACTGCCTCGGCGTTTTTGTTCAGACGGTGGCAGGTAGATTTTGGCAACGAAGGGAGGGCTGTGTCTATTCAGGAAACGTTCTATCTTGTGGATACAGGAAACGAAATTTTCGGCCAGCGTTCTGTGGTTGGCGTGACCGACGACGAGAAAGAATCCGACACCGGCTCGCATTACGGCATTCAACTCATTCTGCCTGTAGCGGATGCGTTTGTCCTTTGAGACTACAAACCACCCGTTGCCTCCGACCTCTGGCAACCAGACGTCGTCGGGTGTGTTGTCGGGGAAATGGGCATCATGCTTTTCGACGTGAATGCCCGCATCTGACAGAATTTGAGGAAACAACGAGCCCAGATCACGGTCCGTAAAGAAGATCACACTCAGGCTGCCTGTTCATAGACCAATGCATCCTTCACTTCCTGGCATTCAAGGCCGTAGTCTTCCGCGATTTCTTCCTCGGTCTCACCGGCATTGATGCGATCGACGATAGCCGCCGTCGAGATGCCACGGCGGGCAATGACCGGACGCCCGAAAGCGAGTCGCGCATCCATCATGATCGTATGGTTATCACCGGGATACAGCCTCACCGGTATGTCCAGTTCATCGCGTTCGATCCGTGCCAGATGATCCTTCAGGATATGCTTGATGGCGATTTGGCCGGCTCTTGTCAGATTCACCAGGTCACCATACCGTTCAAGAAATAACTCTCCGCCGCCGGCCTGTAGTTCTGGAGAGAGGAACAGCCGCTTTGTATGGCAGGCACGTTCTGCCACACTCATCGCTTGACGTGCCGCCAAGATCGACACCCCGTGTTTCGTTCTCAATGCCCGCAACGTGTATGCCTCAACGATGTTGTTGAAGGAGAGGCGGATCGGGGCGTACTCGGGAGTAGCGATCAGCGTATGAAAAGCCGGTCGCGGAGATTTCCAGGGGCTTGAACGGTCAACGACCCAAGAGCGGAGCGTCTGCGGGGGAATCCGCACATAGCGTGCCGCTTCAACCACGGTGTACGCGGCGATATCCCTGGGATCCCTGTCTCCGTATATGTTCCTCGTCTTCGACTTCGGTTTTTGAGTTGCCATTCCGTTGCGTCCTACCCCCAGCCCCCTCACAAGATGATGCTCGGTTGCGGGTCCTTGCGGGGGACGATACCATGACGGCAACATCCCCCTCAAGTATATCGGGTGCGAGACTCCAACGCACTGAGAACCAGGAGCGGTACAGACCGTTGCCACTTGGGGATGCCGGGCCAATGAAGGGGTAGCTATATGGCTGAGGGCGCCGACGACGGGTTGAGATTCGCCGCCGACAAGATGCTGGGGCGGCTGGCCAAGTGGCTCCGGATCATCGGCCAGGACGTCATCTGCGGCCAGCATCTGTCCGGGCACGGGCTGGCGCGGACGGCAGCCCGGGAGCGGCGGGTCATCCTGACCCGGGACCGCAAGGTCTACCGCCGGAACCGGGACCAAAGCATCTTCATCCGGGACGACCACTTCCGCGGGCAGTTGAAGCAGGTGGTGGAAGAGTTCGGGCTGGACCCTTTCGGCGGTCTCCTGACCCGTTGTGTCGAGTGCAATTCGCCGCTCCAGCCCATCGCCAGGGAGCAGGTCGCCGACACCGTGCCGCCCTACGTGTACGAGACTCAGGAGGTCTTTTCGCTTTGCCGGGGCTGCCGCCGGGTCTTCTGGCCGGCCACTCACCAGCAGCTTATGGTGGAAGAACTCAAGCGCCTTGGGTTCGCCGCACCTGGAAATAGATAGGGGCGTGTGTTAGGTTGAGCCAATCGTTCAGAGGCCTGGAACGCTACGGCCCTCCCGAGATCTTCAACACCGACCAGGGCAGCCAGTTCACCAGCCTGGAGTTCACCTCCGTGCTCAAGGACGCCGGCGTCGCCATCTCCATCCCGGGTAGCTCAGTCGGTAGAGCAGGTGGCTGTTAACCACTTTGTCAAGAGGCAGGGGTTCGAGTCCCTCCCCGGGAGCCATATCTCCGGGCGCCGATCCAGACACCAGTTGATACAAGACCCCGAGGGTAAGCTCTCGGGGTCTTGTCGTTTCCGGCGTTGCGAACCGGGTTCCTCTTTCAGGACGGATCAGGCCAGACGAAGTCGGGGCGAAGCCCTTCATGGACCGGGCGGCCGTCGTCCGGCCTCGGGACGCCGGTGGCCGGATCGTAGAAGGCATGATAGGCGGCCGGCATGCTGTCCGGGTCAAAGCCCATCAGGTTCGGCGCGATCGCGCGAATACGCCCCATCTTGTCATCGAGCATGATGGGCGTGCCGCAGTCCGTGCACGTGCACAGCTCCAGGGGACCATCCGGGTTCTGATCGTTGAACGGCTGGCGGTTCAGGCCGTCGGGGTTGTCGACGACGATGTCGCCGTGAGCGAAAAACGCCACATGGGTCGTGGCCTGTCCCGTAACGCGCTTGCAGACGGAGCAGTGACAGGTGTGGACGTCGATCGGATCGTTGTCCGAGCTAGTGTGTATGTGGTCGCACCCTCCAGAATAAGCCATGTTTCCCTCCTTGTCGTCTGCGCCCAACAGCGCTGCCCACGATGAGCCCCTTGGCGGGGCATCCCCTTCGACAGCGTCGCATACTATCCCAGGCAGTGTTTCCAATGCAACAATTGGATGTCTGGTAGTGCTTCAGTTGATACACTTCGGATGTTTGGGACGGCATTCCGACCTTGACCAGCGTTATCTCATATGATAAGTTAATATAACTCATATGATATATTACGAGACTTGAGAGAATGGCGCGTCCACTTCAAGGCACTCCCGGCGAATCAATCCTCAGGCCCCTCGGGGACCGCGACAGGATCGCGGTGGTCGTAAAGGCCGTGGTGCGGGCGGCCGATGCGTGGGGTTTGAGCAACATCGAGGCCGCAGCCCTTTTCGACGTTCCCACGGCCACCTGGAGCCGCATGAAGGCCGGCAGTTACAGGGGCACGCTCGATCAGGACAAGGTGACACGGGCCAGCCTGATCATCGGGTTGTTCAACGGTCTCGCGTCGCTCTTCAACGGCCCGCTGGCCTACGGTTGGCCGAAGGTTCCCAATACCGGTCGCGGCTTCGAGGGCAAGACCCCGGTCCAGGTCATGTGCGAAGGCGGCATCCCCGCCATGATGAAGGTACGCCAGCACATCGACGCGTTGAGGGGTGGTGCATGATCCGCGCGGCGGACCTCCCGGTCCGCGACGTAGTCGAACCCGCGACCGTCCGGCTGGTCACGGCCGGCTACCTGGAACAGCCGGCCATGGCGCTGCTCGCGGACAACCCGGCCGAGGTCGCGATTCTGAAAGAGATCGAAGGACTCACCTCGGCCGAGGCCCCCTCATCGCCGGCGGTCCCGTCCGGTATCCAACCGGGGGAGTTGCTGACGGAAGCGGACGGGTACGGCTGGAACTACGTGAACGCGGCATTCTGCCACACGCGCTCCACGGGTAACCGGTTCAACGGCCCGGAACGTGGAGCCTGGTATGCGTCGTACGGGAACAACGCGACGGACACGGCCAAGGCCGAGGTTGCGTGGCACCTCACGCGCGAGCTTCGCGCCACCGGCATCTACGAGAACATCACAGAATACCGGGAGCTTCTGGCTGGCTTCGTAAGCCGGTTCCATGATCTCGGCGAGAGGACGGGGGAGGCCGTATTCAGCGAGGACCCGGCCGAAGCCTATCCCGCGGGGCAGGCGCTGGCCCGGGACATCCTGGCGGTTGGCGGCAACGGTGTGCTGTACCCGTCCGCTCGCTACGAAGGCGGGTGGTGTCTGGCTGCGCTGCGGCCGAATCTCGTACAGAATGTCCGCGAGGGAGAAACCTGGCTGTTCAGGTGGGCGGGGTCGGCGGAAGTGGAGATATCGAGGTCGGAGGTATCGTGATGGCGGAGAAACGGCGCTCAGAGGGACGATTCCGGACAAGCAGGTTGGGTACGGGTGTGGACGGAGCAATGCTGGCCGCTATCGTAATCGTCGCTGCCCTCGCCATCCTTTCGGGTCTCGTGCTCGGTTTCACCGGGCAACAGGTTGCATCGCTCGCGGTTTTGTCTGTGGCCCTTGCGATAGGTGTCTGGACCTTGGCCAGACGCAGGGCCGCCTCGGCCGCGGATACGGAAGGATCGGCTACGGATATGGAAAGATCGACCGAGGAGGCTGGTGTCGCCGTGGTCCGGGATGACGGAGTACCGGGGCATCCGGAGGGACAGATTATAGAATTCGAAGGACAAAAACTCGGCGTCATTGACTTCGGTACAGACTTGAGCGGTGTATTGAGACGTCAAATAGACAAGAACATCCTTGCGCGTGGGGAACCCTTTCGATCCGGGGGGATACTGGATACGGCTTTTCTACCGATTGCCGGCGCTGGGGCTGCCGCGACATCTGCCTTGCTCGCGGGCAACGTCTTCCTGGCGACGGCCAACCCCGCTACCTTGATGCAAATCGGCACCGGTGTCGGTTCGGCCGTGATGGGGCCGGCAGGTATCGTCGCACAAGCGCCATTCGTTGCGGCAAGTGGTGCCATTCTGCCGGTTGTCGCGCCTGTCATGCTCTTCACGACGCTATCGTCAATGATGATTGGCGCTCGCCTGGACCAGGTTCAAGGTTCTCTCGACCAATTGGCGAAGGCGGTGGAGCAATTGCTCGTCCGTCACACCGCAGATGACTACGCTGCTCTTGCCAGCGCGTTGGGACGACTGCGGGATGTTTCCGAAGAGTTCGACGGATGCCGGCGTTTTACGGATGATATGAGGACCCGCCTGGCACTGGCGGAAAGAGATCTGAACGTCCTGCGCCACAAGTACGTTTTTCTTTTGAAGAGGCCTGTTGGATCCGAGCTCGAGGCCAAGCTTGCCCTGTCCGATATCGAGTTGTTCACGGCCGCGAGTCTCGCGGATATCCAGGTCGACCATCTCCGGTCAAAGCTGGCTCTTCAGGACAATCCGGATGATGCCTACAGAAGGTTTTCCGCGTTAAACTCACGGATAAACGACTACGAAAAGTCTTTCAGAGATCTCTTGGAGAATGACTCGATCGAAGAATACCGCGAGGATCTGCAGAATTCTGTCGGCCGCATGGGGTGGTGGGAAAGGAACGTTTCTCGGCGGGGGGCGCGCATGGAAAAGGAGGCGGAGATAGACAAGATTCAATCAGGGCCGGAGCGCAGTCTCGTAACGTTGCGGTCCCATATTTCAGAACTGTTGGACGACCTTGCCTCACTGAAGGATGTCGGGCAGAAACAAGCGATCATCTACTATCGAGAGAATGGCGGGCGTGGGGACTTGAAGGCTTACTACACCAGCGATTGGGAGCTTCAGGAGCAGCCCCACGACCGGTGAGTGAGCGGTTATGGCAAGCCCCAACCAAACCCCCGAACAGGCCGCGCGGGACAAGATCGACGGGATGTTGTCCCAGTCGGGATGGTTCGTTCAGGACAAGAAGAAGATCGACTTCAGCGCTGGCCTTGGGGTCGCGGTTCGCGAGTATCAGACCGACGTCGGCCCGGCGGACTACGTTCTCTTCGTCGACAAGAAGCCGGTTGGGGTCGTCGAGGCCAAACCGGCAGTATGGGGGGAGAAGATCACCACGGTCGAGGAGCAGTCTTCCGCCTATGCCGCCGCCAGACTCAAGTGGGTGAACAACGAGGAGCCGCTGCCGTTCGTCTACGAGTCCACCGGCGTGTTGACCCGTTTCACCGACGGGCGCGATCCCAGGCCTCGCTCCCGCGAGGTGTTCGGCTTTCCCCGGCCGGAGACCGTACAGGACTGGCGCGCCCAGCCGTCCTCGCTCCGCAAGCGGCTCCAGGGACTTCCGGAGTTGGACCCGGCCGGCCTGCGGGCGTGCCAAGTCAACGCCATCGAGAAGCTGGAGGCGTCGTTCAGGGACGACCGCCCGCGCGCGCTCATCCAGATGGCCACGGGCTCCGGCAAGACCTACACCGCCATCACATCCATCTACCGGCTCCTCAAGCACGCCGACGCCAAGCGGGTCCTCTTTCTGGTGGACACCAGGAACCTGGGCGAGCAGGCCGAGCAGGAGTTCATGGCCTACCTGCCCGGCGACGACAACCGCAAGTTCACCGAGCTCTACAACGTGCAGCGGCTCAGGTCGTCCTACGTCGCGGGGGACAGCCAGGTCTGCATCAGCACCATCCAGCGCGTGTACTCGCTCCTGAAGGGCCAGGAGATGGACGAGTCCGCGGAGGACATCAATCCCGCGGAACTGGTCCAGCCCAGACAACCCATGTCGGTGGTCTACAACGACAGGACTCCGCCGGAGTTCTTCGACTTCGTCATCATCGACGAGTGCCATCGGTCGATCTACAACCTCTGGCGTCAGGTCCTGGAGTACTTCGACGCCTATCTCATCGGCCTCACCGCCACGCCGGACAGCCGCACCTACGGGTTCTTCAGGAAGAACGTCGTCAGCGAATACGACCACGAGCAGGCTGTGGCCGACGGCGTCAACGTGGGTAACGAAGTCTACGCCATCGACACGGAGAGGACCCGCCACGGCGGCCAACTCAAAACAGACCAGCGGATCGAGAAGCGCGAGCGCCTGACGCGCCGGAGGCGCTGGACGGTACAGGACGAGGACACCACCTACGCCGCCAACCAGCTCGACCGCAGCGTGGTGAACCCGGACCAGATCCGCACCGTCGCCCGCGCCTTCCGCGACAAGCTGCCGGAGATATTCCCCGGCCGCCGGGAAGTCCCGAAGACGCTGGTCTTCGCCAAGACTGACAGCCACGCCGACGACATCATCCAGACCGTGCGCGAGGAGTTCGGTGAGGGCAACGAGTTCTGCAAGAAGATCACCTACCGGGTCGAGGAAGACCCGAGGTCCGTCCTCGCCCAGTTCCGCAACGACTACTACCCGCGCATCGCAGTGACCGTGGACATGATCGCCACCGGCACCGACGTAAAGCCGCTGGAATGCCTGCTGTTCATGCGCGACGTGCGGAGCCGCAACTACTTCGAGCAGATGAAAGGCCGCGGCACCCGCACCCTCGGCCACGATGATCTCAGGAAGGTCACGCCGTCGGCCCTTACCGCGAAGACCCACTACGTCATCGTGGACGCCGTGGGGGTCACGAAGTCGCTCAAGACCGCCAGCCGGCCGCTCATCACCAAGCCTTCCGTACCGCTCAAGGACCTCGCCATGGGAGTGATGATGGGAGCGCGCGACGAGGACACGGTGGCGTCCCTGGCCGGACGCCTCGCCCGGCTCGACCAGCAACTCGACCCGACCGAGAAGGAACGGATCAAGGCCAAGGCCGGGGGCGCCGAACTGACGAAGATTGTCGGCAATCTCCTGGCCGCCATCGATCCGGACCGCATCGACGAGAAGGCCCGCGAGATCGAGCCCGTGTCTGAAGACGTGAGGCCGTCGCCCGTGGCGTACGACAAGGCGCGGGAACACTTGGTCGACGCCGCCGCGGCCGTCTTCAACGGGGAGTTGATCGAGTTGATCGACTCCATCCGCCGCGACAACGAACAGACCATCGACCACGAAAGCCTGGACACTGTCCTCCGCGCCGAATGGGAGGGCGCCGCACACGAGAACGCTAAGGCCATGGTGCAGGACTTCCGGACCTACCTGGAAGCTCACTGCGACGAGATCGAAGCCCTCACGATCTTCTACGGCCAACCGCATCGCCGCCGGGAGCTGACCTACGCCATCATCCGGGACGTGTTCGACAGGCTCAGGAGCGATCGGCCCCTGTTGTCCCCCTTGCGGGTGTGGCAGGCCTACGCCCTGCTGGATGAATACAAGGGCAGCCAACCCGCCGGCGAGTTGACCGCGCTGGTCGCCTTGATCCGCCGGGTCTGTGGCATCGACGCGACCCTGTCGCCCTACGCCGAAACCGTGCGCCGCAATTTCCAGAACTGGATCATGACCCACCACAGCGGCGGCGGCGAGAAGTTCAACGAGGAACAGATGGAGTGGCTCCGCATGATCCGGGACCACATCAGCCAGTCCTTTCACCTGGAACACCGCGACCTGGACATGGCGCCGTTCGACGGCAAGGGCGGCATGGGGCGGATGTACAAGTTGTTCGGCGAACGGATGGATGGCGTGATTGACGAGTTGAATGAGGCGTTGGTGGGATGAGGGACGACGGCGCGGCACATTCCGCTTGGGTGGATGCCAGCATTGGTGAGTTGGTTGCGTCTGATGGACTCTTCACCGACGGCGATTGGGTGGAGACCAAGGATCAGGATCCCAACGGGACCGTTCGACTCATCCAATTGGCGGACATCGGGGACGGGAATTTCCTCGACAAATCCGCCCGGTTTCTAACCAGAGCTAAAGCCCATGCTCTGAATTGTACGTTCCTGGCTAAGGGAGATCTACTCATCGCACGATTGGCGGAGCCGCTCGGGCGTTGCTGCATCTTCCCTCTGAATGGAGAGGAGGAGTACGTAACGGTAGTTGACGTGTGCGTGGTCCGTCTAGGTACTTCGGTGATCGACCCCAAATACGTCATGTACGCCATCAATAGTGCTCGCACTCGAACCGACATTGAAGCGCATAGCTCCGGGTCAACACGAAAAAGAGTTTCTCGCAGGAATCTTGCTAGAGTAACCGTTCCACTTGCCCCCCGCTACGAGCAGTGCCGCATCGTCGCCAAGATCGAAGAACTCTTCTCGGAACTCGACAAGGGCATCGAGAGCCTGAAGACGGCGCGCCGGCAGCTTGAAGTCTATCGACAAGCTGTCCTGAAGCACGCCTTCGAAGGCAAGCTCACGGCGCAATGGCGCGAAGAGAACAAGGATAAGCTCGAGACGCCCGAGGAATTGTTGATCCACATCAAGCGGGAGCGCGAAGCACGGCACGGTCAACAACTCACCGATTGGAAGACCGCACTTCGACGGTGGGAAGCCAATGGGAAGGAGGGAAAGAAGCCAAACAAACCGAGAGGCGTAAAACAGGTGCCAGCGTTTGCAGAAGAAGAGATGGGACTATTGGAAAAACTACCCAGTAGTTGGCAATGGCTATCCGCCGAGGTTGTAGGCGCCATTCAACTCGGTCGTCAGCGATCTCCAAGGAACAGGTCAAAGAGTTACCCAACAAAATATATTCGAGCAGCAAATATCACGGAGCAGGGGTTGGAGTTGGACGACGTCCTCGATATGGAATTTGCTCCCCACGAATTGAACACTTATCGACTGGAAAAGAGGGATTTGGTGCTGTCCGAAGCATCAGGAAGCGCAGCGCAGGTCGGTAAACCGGCGATTTGGGACGGTCAGATTCCGAATTGCTGTTTCCAAAATACAGTGATCCGACACCGACCCTATTGCGGAGAGCATGCGGCCTATCTCCTGTGGCTCTACCGCTTTTATTACTTGAGTGGGAAATTTGCGCGAGTCGCGGGCGGTGTTGGGATCAATCACCTGAGTGCAAACAAGTTTGCCCAGCTTGCCCTACCTATTTGTTCCCCCCTTGAACAGCATGAAGTCGTTCTGTTGTTGGAGGACAAGTTCAAGTTCCTTCAGGAGAGCGAGCGAGAGATCATCGCTGCCTTGGAGCGAGCGGTGTCGCTACGTCAGTCCATCTTGAATGAAGCCTTTGCAGGTCGACTCGTCCCGCAGGATCCCAACGATGAGCCTGCTTCTGTGTTGCTCGAACGAATCAAGGCTGACAAAGCGGCATGCTCCAGCCACACCATTACTTCAGAAAAACGTAGACGGGCCAAGACAATGTCATGACCGGTAAGCTTCCCATCAACCTCCACGATCTGCTGCGCCAGCGCACCATCGAGGGCGAGCGCGTTGAGTACAAGGCCGGTTGGAATCCGAGGGCCGTGCTGCACACCATCTGCGCCTTCGCCAACGACTTTCACAATCTGGGCGGCGGTTACGTGGTAGTGGGAGTCGAGGAACGGAACGGCCGTCCGGTCCTGCCGCCCACGGGCATTAATCCCGATTCGGTTGACGCGATACAGAGGGAATTGCTGAATCTCGGACACTCGGCCATACAGCCTCAGTACCACCCGCTTACGGCCACTTATGAAGTCGATGGCCGGACCATCCTCGTACTGTGGGCGCCCGGCGGCGAGAGTCGGCCCTACAAGGCCCGGCTCGGCCTGACGCCGAAACGGCAGGAGTGGGGCTATTTCATCCGCAGGCACAGCAGCACGGTCCGGGCCAAGGGCCAGGACGAGCGCGAGTTGCTGAGCCTGACCGCCACCGTGCCCTTCGATGATCGATATCGCCAAACGGCTTCGCTGGATGACCTGTCCCATCGGCTGATCCGGGAGTTTTTGCGGGACATAGGCAGCGACCTCGCTTCTGAAGCCGCCGGTCTGTCGGTGGCGGCCCTGGGTCAGCGCATGAACCTTGTCGGCGGACCGCCCGAAGCGATGTTCCCCAAGAACGTCGGCTTGCTGTTTTTCAACGACCGCCCCCACGACTTCTTCCCCGCAACCCAGATCGACGTCGTGTGGTTCCCGGACGGCCCGGGTGGGGACCGATTCGAGGAAAAGGAGTTCCGCGGCCCTCTGTCGATCATCCTCGGCGAGGCGATCGGTTACATCGAGCGGAACTACCTGAAGGAAACGGTCGTCAAGCATCCGCACAAGCCGGAAGCCGAGCGATTCTGGAACTTTCCCATCGGCGCAATCGAGGAAGCGCTGGTCAACGCCGTCTACCATCGCTCTTACGAAGAGCGGGAGCCGGTGGAGGTGCGCATCACCCCGGACGAGTTGGTGGTCTTGAGCTTTCCCGGCGCCGACCGATCCATCCGCATGGAGGACTTCGAGAAGGGGCAAGCCGTGAGCCGCCGCTACCGCAACCGCCGAATCGGCGAGTTTCTCAAGGAACTCGATCTGGCCGAAGGCAGGTCCACCGGAGTGCCCAAGATCCTGCGGGCCATGCGGGGAAACGGCTCTCCGGCCCCAGTCTTCGAGAGCGACGACGACCGCACGTGGTTTCTGGTCCGTCTTCCGGTGCACGAACGGGTGCGCCCGGAGCCCACCGAACAAGATGCCCCTCAACTCACCGAACAAGTCACCGGGCAAGTCACCGGGCAAGTCACCGGGCAAGTCAAGCAACTCGTGGTGGCCCTCACGGAAGAGATGAGCCGCGCCGAATTGCAGGCGGCGTTGAGCTTGACTCACCGGGACTACTTCACCGCGGCGTATCTCCGCCCCGCCCTCGAAGCCGGCCTGATCGAAATGACGCTCCCGGACAAGCCAACCAGCCGAATCCAGCGTTATCGGCGCACCGCGGCCGGCGAAGCCCTGGCGCGACAGGCCAAGACCACATCGAAGGACTCCCGCGCATGAACACCGCTCCCATCGTCTCCAAAGTCTGGAGCTTCTGTACCACCCTGCGCGACGACGGCGTCGGCTATGGCGACTACCTGGAGCAGCTCACCTACCTGATCTTCCTCAAGATGGCGGACGAGTACGGGAAGCCGCCTCGCAATCGTGATGTCGGCATCCCGGCCGAGTACAACTGGACGAGTCTGAGGTCGAAGCGGGGCGCGGAGCTGGAGAGCCACTACGTCACGCTGCTTCGTGAGCTTGGCGCCAGGACCGGCATGCTGGGGCAGATCTTCACCAAGGCCCAGAACAAGATCCAGGACCCGGCGAAGCTTTACCGCCTCATCGACATGGTGGACGCCACCGAGTGGGTCACCATGGTCGCCGATATCAAGGGTGACATCTACGAGGGTCTGTTGGAGAAGAACGCCGAGGACACCAAGTCAGGCGCGGGGCAGTATTTCACGCCGCGCGCCCTCATCCGCGCCATGGTGGAATGCGTGCGGCCCGAACCCCGCAAGCTCATCGCCGACCCCGCCTGCGGCACCGGCGGGTTCTTCCTGGTGGCCTACGATTTCCTCACCAACCAGGACAACTTCAAGCTGGACCAGCAACAAAACGCGTTCCTCAAGCACGACACGTTTCACGGCAACGAGATCGTCGCCAATACCCGGCGCCTGTGCCTCATGAACATGCTCCTCCACAACATCGGCGAGATCGACGGCCGCGCGCCCATATCGTCCAACGACGCGCTCGTGGCCGACGCCGGGCAGCGGTTCGACTACGTGTTCGCCAACCCGCCTTTCGGCAAGAAGAGCTCCATGAGCTTCACCAACGAGGAAGGCGAGCAGGAGACGGACGACCTGACCTACAACCGGCAGGATTTCTGGGCAGCCACGTCCAACAAGCAGCTCAATTTCGTGCAGCACATCCGGACCATGCTCAAGACCGACGGCCGCGCCGCGGTCGTGGTGCCGGACAACGTGTTGTTCGAGGGCGGCGCCGGCGAAACCATCCGGAAAAAGCTGTTGGACAACACCGACCTGCACACCATCCTCCGGCTTCCCACCGGCGTGTTCTACGCCCAGGGGGTCAAGGCCAACGTGATCTTCTTCGACAACCGCGAAGCCAGCCCCGACCCGTGGACGAAGCAGGTCTGGTACTACGACTACCGCACCAACATTCACCATACGCTCAAGAAGAAGCCCATGCGCTATGAGGACCTGCTGGACTTCGTGAAGTGCTACAACCCGCGGAACCGTCATCAACGCAAGCCCACTTGGGACGAGACCGACGCGCCGGAAGGCCGTTGGCGCAGCTACAGCTACGACGAACTCGCCGCCCGCGACAAGACCAGCCTCGACATCTTCTGGCTCAAGGACAAGAACCTCACCGACCTGGACAACCTGCCCGAACCCGACGATCTCGCCGAAGAGATCATCGAGAACCTGGAGGCCGGCCTCAACAGTTTCCGCGAAGTGCTGGCCGGTTTACGGCAGTCAGGCCGTTGATGCGCCGCCGTCTGTTGAGGGCGCGAGACCGCTTGTCCGGCCTTCCGTCGAGGCTGTTGACAAATTGCACACATTCGATGATGATTGTGTGGTGGAAGTTCGTTTTGACTGGAACCTGGAAAAGAACCAGCAACTCGTTGAACAAAGGGGTGTCTCATTCGAGCGCGTCGTGTCCGCGATTGAGCAGGGCGGTGTGGTGGATGTGCTGGATCATCCCAACCAACAGCGCTACCGGGGGCAGATGATCTACGTCGTGGACATCGATGGTTACCTGCATCTCGTGCCTTTCGTAATTGCCGCAGACGGTTCAAGATTTCTGAAGACGATTATCCCGAGCCGGAAGGCGACGCGGGATCACTGGAGGAGGCGATCATCGTGAAGAAAGAACTGAACGCCGAGGAGCGGGAGATTCTGGAGCATTTCGAGCGGGGTGAGTTGACCAGTGCGTCCGAAGCTCGGCGCGAGATGGAGACGGCACGGCTTGCGGCCCGCAATACGTTCAACAAGACTCGGAGGGTCAACCTGCGGGTCACCGAGCGTGACTTCAACCTCGCCCACGCGCGTGCGCGCGAGGATGGTATCCCGTACCAGACGCTGTTGTCGAGCGTGATTCACAAGTACCTTTCCGGACGGCTGACCGAGAACCGGTAGCAAGCGTCATCGCGCGGGATTGGCAGCAGAAAGTCGGTAACGCCTGCGGCCAGCCTTTCTTTCGGCATGAACCCGCCGGCAACAGTCCTCATCACCGGCGTTACCCGGTTACATCGGCGACAGGTTGGGTCCCCGACTCCTCGACGACGGCCATCGTGTGCGTGTGCTGGCGCGAGAGATCGCAAGGCGCGCCGAGGCTTGACTGAACTCCGGATACGGGAGGTGCGACATGGCGGGAACAACAGTCTTCGAACCCGGCGGGTACCGGTACGTGCGGGGGCGGTTCCAGTATTCGGGAGGCGTCTCGGCGGAGCCGGGATTCGTCATCGAACGCGCCCGGTTCGCGCGCCCGGTGCCGCTCGACGAAGGGTTCCGCCGGATCGAGACGTATCTCGACGGCCTCGGACGGCCGCCCACCGCGTTCTGCGCTTGCGAGCTGCGCTCGCCGGGGCAGTTCACGGAAGAAGGCTTCATTGCGTTCAATCGGGTCTATGTGAGCACGCTCGAACGGTGGGGCCTCTTCAAGGACGAGGACAACCCCGTCGCGCGGTCGAACGTGTGTCCCGAGGTGCGTCCTCCGAGTGAACCCTGTTTCCATGCATTTTCATACACGGTGCCGGCCGGGTCGGGTGACGCGGCGGGGCTCAAGAGCTTCGTGATCGCGGGCTCCGGTGAAGCGCCCGAAGGACCGGGCGGGTATGGCGCCCGGATCATCCGTCTCGGGGACACGTCGCCCGACGCCATGCGGGAAAAGGCGCAATTCGTCCTCGGAGCGCTGGAGCTTCGGATGGCGGCGTTGGGCCTGACGTGGGCGGACGCCACCACGAGCCAGCTCTACACGGTCCACGAAATCCAAGGGTTTCTCGCCGACGAGATCGTCCGCCGGGGCGCGGCGCCGGACGGCGTCACATGGACCTACGCCCGTCCGCCGGTCCAGGGACTGGAGTTTGAAATGGACGTCCGGAGCGTGCCGGTGGAGCGGGTCATCGGTTGAGTCTCGTGAGGCGTCCGTGGGACGGAGGTAGATCGGATGGATTGAAATTATGCACTAAGAATGCATAATATTCACCATGGGCTCGCCGTACCTCAAACGCTCGCTCGAACCCGTTCTCAGGAAGGCGGCCGCGGAGTTTCCCGCCGTCGTCCTGACGGGGCCGCGCCAGTCCGGCAAGACAACCCTGCTGCAACATCTCTTTGGTAGGCGTTACGGGTACGTGTCCCTGGAGCCTCCGGACGTTCGTGCGGCCGCCGTGAATGACCCGCGCGGGTTTCTGGAACTGTATCCGGCACCGGTGGTCCTTGACGAGGTGCAGTACGCGCCCGACCTGCTTCCCTACATCAAGGAGAAGATCGATGCGAACCGCGACACGAACGGTCAATATCTTCTGACCGGCTCACAGAATCTATTGCTTGCCGAGAAGGTGACCGAATCGCTGGCGGGCCGCGCGGCTATGCTCCGCCTGTTGCCGTTGTCGAGGCGGGAAGCCGAGGGACGGCCTGGGACCGTCTTTGCTTGGGAACGCAAGCGTCCGCCGTCTTCGAGAACGCCACATGGATTTGGCGAACTGTGGAAGCGCTTCCTTCGGGGCGGATACCCGGAACTCGCCGTAGACTCCGGTCGGGACGCCTCCCTCTGGCATGCCAGCTACATCCAGACCTATCTTGAACGGGACGTGCGTACCGTCCGGCAGGTGGGAGACCTGACCCAGTATCAGAATTTTCTCCGCCTGCTGGCGGCCCGAAGCGCCCAACTCCTGAATCTTGCCGACGTCGCTCGAGACCTCGGGGTGGCGGTCAATTCGATCAAGGCTTGGCTGTCCGTGCTCGAGGCCACCTACCAGGTGATCGTGCTGCGCCCCTATTTCGCCAACGTCGGAAAGCGGTTCGTCAAGACCCCGAAGGTGTACTTTGCCGACGTCGGCACGCTGTGCCATCTCGCAGGTCTCAAGGACCCCGAACATGCTGCCTCCGGCCCCATGGGCGGCGCAATCATGGAGACGGCCGTGCTGTCCGAGATCGTGCGGACTCTGACGCATCGGGGGATGGAGCCGCGAGTCTACTTCTGGCGGACCGTGGCGGGCACGGAAGTGGACTTCGTGGTCGAGACCAGCGGTGGACTCGTCCCCATCGAGGTAAAGCTGTCCGCGACCCCGCGGCCGGCAATGGCCAGTGCCATCAGGACGCTGCAGGGAGACATTGGAAGCACCGCGATGCCCGGCTACGTGGTGCACCCCGGTGACATACGCTTGCCCCTCGGTTCCGGCGTGACCGCGCTTCCCTTCGCCGACCTGTAGCGTCGCGCTACCCGAGCAGGATTGATCAGTCATTCGCTCTATGGCGCTAACGGGTCAAGTCGGGTATCTCCACCACAACAGGAAGTCAGGAGGTTTCATCATGCGTTTTGGCATCGCGTTCGGCAGCTACCCCTCGGACCTGGACCGGGCCGGCGTCTGCCGCGACTTCAGGGAACGGGCTCGGGTGGCCCACGCCAGCAACTACGAGGCGCTCTTCGTGGCGCAGCACTACTCCACGGGACCGGACGCGGCCATGCTCCAATCCCTGCCGTTGCTGTCGTACTTCGCGGGTCTGACCCCCGGCATGTACCTGGGCACGGCGATATTCCTGCTGCCCATGCACCAGCCTCTGATGGTGGCGGAGTACACCGCCACCCTCGACAACCTGTGCGACGGCAAGTTCCTCTTCGGCATCGGCCAGGGCTATCGCGACGTCGAGTTCACCTCCATGGGCGTGCCCCTGCGCGAGAAGCGCCGCCGGCTGGAGGAGGGGATCGAGGTGGTGAAGCGGCTGTGGACCGAAGACGAGGTGCATCACCAGGGCCGGTTCTACCGCATCGACGGCGTCACCATCCAGCCCAAGCCGATCCGGAAACCTCGGCCGCCCATCCTGCTGGGGGCCGACACCGTGCCCACCGTCGGTCGCGTGCCGGAGGTCGCCGACCACTGGATCGCCAGCCGCCGTCACACCAAGACCTTCCTGCGCGAGGCCGTGCCCGCGTACAAGCGCGCGCTGGAGGCCCAGGGCCGCCCCTTCGAGGGCCTCTACATCTTCCGCGACCTCTGCGTCGCCGACAGCCGCAAGGAGGCCGAAGACCGCATCCGCGAGGGCTATGAGCGGCGCTACGAACGCTACCAGCGCTGGGGCCAGCCGGGGGAGCGCTACGATCTCCCGTTCGAGCAGTTGCAGCAGGACCGCCTGGTCCTCGGCAGCCCGGCCGAGGTGGCCGAGCAGGTGCTCTCCTACCACCAGGAATTCGGCGCCGAGATCATGTGGTTCATGGTGGACTGGCCCGGCATGGACGCCAGCATCACCCTCGAAACCATCCAACGCTTCGGCGAGGAGGTCATCCCCGAGTTGAAGCGGCTGACGCCGGAGTCCCCGCTGCCGTAGGTGCGTCCGCGGGCGGCTCACTCGCTTGAGAAGGGGCCGCTATTGCAACTTTGGGGGTCAAATTACAATAGTGCACGTCGCAATTGTCGAGGAGTGCAACAGCGCATGACGAAATGGTCCACATTCGGACGCGCCGTTCCCGGAGAGATCAACGCACCCTGGTCCGGCACCATCGTCTCCGTGCAGCCCCGGATACGGCTGCTGCGTTCTCTCGACGAGCGCTCCCACAGCTATCATGGCTACGTGCTGCGGATCGACGGGACCTGCGCCGGCGAGCGCGGGGAGGCCGCCATCGCCGTGGGCCGGGGGGCGCACGCGAAGCACCGGTTTCGCGCCGGCATGGAGGTGAGCGGCGTAGCGGTGCCCGTGGCCAACCCGAACACCGAAACGGCGGGGTGGTACAAGGCGAGCCGCCTCAAGATCCTCCGGGAGGCAGAGGTGGAGGCGCCGGCCGGGCCGCCGTTCCATGGCGTGCCGCCGGATCTGGAAACCTACCGCGAGCGCGGACATCGGCGGTTAAGCCCGCGCACCTACGCAAGCCGGTGCGCGACGTGCATGTGGGGTTGCCGGATGCCCGTCGGCATCATACTGGATCAATGGAACCCTTCGCGGCAACGGTACAGGGTCGAGACTTTCTGCTATGGTCCGAAGAGTTGCCGTTTCTATCGGGCCGGTCGCGAGCGCACGGTTCCGGCGAAAGACGGGTTGTCGTACACCGAGGGCGACTGGGTCGACGAGTCGGCCACCGCGCACAGGGGGCCGGACGACTAGCCGGACACCACGCCGGCATGGCGGACCTGTCACGGGACACCAGGCACCATGAGCCAGCACTCACATCCACACTCGGCAAACGCGCAGTTTCACGATCCTGCGCACGCGGCGGAGTTCGACAGGAAGGCGGCCGTGTCCGATATCCGCGGACAGTTGGCGGAGCGCCTGATCGAGGCCATGGCGCTGCGCGGCGACGAGACCGTGCTCGACGTGGCCACCGGCACGGGCCGCTTCGCCCGGCCGGTTTCCGGAAACCTGGCTGATGGGAGCGTGGTGGGCATCGACCCGGCGCTGGCCATGCTGCGGGTGTCGCGCGACCCGGACGCGGACCCCATTCCCCGCTACGGCCGGGTCGCCGCCACGGCCGAGCGCATGCCGCTGAAGGGTAGCATCTTCGACTGCGCGTGGGTGGCCTTCAGCCTGCATCACTTCGTCAGCGCCACGGACATGCTGCGGGAGGCGGGGCGGGTGCTCAAGCCGGGCGGCCGCCTCTTCATCCTCGATCCGATCATCGCGGCGGCGGACGACGCGCTCGACGCGGCCGTCAACAGCCTCATCAACGAGGTCTTCCAGCGCTCCCACGGCGCCGGATTCCGCTTTTTCGCGCAGGAAGAGATCCGGCGCCTCATGACCGACGGCGGCATGGAGGTGGTGCGCGACGATCTCCACACCTACCCGGTGGATCAGGACGGCACCGACGGCATTCCCACCGGCCGGCACTGGATCGAGGTAATGGACGAGCTGGAACGGAGGCCGCCGGAGTTGAAGGCGCGCTTCCAGGAGAGATACTTTCGTTACGACAAGACCGGCGATGGGGTTCACCTCAGCGGCGGCTTCCACTTCGGCCTCGTCGCTGGCGAGAAACGGCTCGGCACCGACTGAAGGAGCACCTCATGAAAACGCCATCATCACTGATCACCCTGGGAACCTCCGGCGGACCGTCGTTGACCCCCCGCCGGGCGCAGACCTCGCACCTGCTCACCGTCAACGGCACCTACTACGTGGTGGATGCCGGCGACGGGGTGGCGCGGCGCATGGCCCGGGCCGGCGCGGACGTGCGCAAGGTGGGGATCATCTTTCTGACCCACCACCACGACGACCACACGGCGGGCCTCGGCACCCTCATGTCCCTGGCTTGGGACGGCCAGCGTACCGAACCCATCAACGTCTACGGACCGCCCCGGACCCAGGAGCTGGTGGACGCCACAATTCGGTATTGCAGTATCAGCGCCGACATTCGTATCGCCGACGGCGGCCGGAGCGTTCCGCTGGACAAGGTGTTCTTCGGGCACGACGTGGGCATCGGGGAGGTCTACCAGGACGACAACGTGCGCGTGACGGCCGTGGAGAACACCCACTTCAGCTTCCACCGGGGCGACAAGGAGGGCCGCTACAAGTCCTACTCCTATCGCTTCGAGACTCCGGACCGGGTCATCATGTTCACCGGCGACACCGGCGCCAGCGCCGCCGTCACCGCGCTGGCAAAGGATGCGGACGTGCTGGTGACCGAGACCTCCTCGTGCGACGAACGCAAGAACGCGATGATCCAGGACGGCCGCTGGCAGGCCATGAGCGCGGCCGAGCAGGAAGGCATCATGCGCCAGGCGACCCAGGGGCACATGGGCCTGGAGAACATCGGCAAGCTGGCGACGCAGGCGGCCGTCAGGAAGGTGGTGCTTTCCCACTTCACCCGCCGCGTCGGCACCAACGACTACGAGCCTTGGGCCGAAGAGGTGAGGAAGCACTACTCCGGCGAGGTGGTGGTCGCCGAGGACCTGATGGAGTTCTAGTCGCAACTCCCGCGAAGGGTCCGGCCATGAAGATCATCGGCACCGCGGCGGCGCGGGTGGACGGCGTCGCCAAGGTCACGGGACAGGCCGAATACGCCTCGGACCTCACGTTGTCGGGCATGCTCTGCGGCAAGATCCTGCGGAGCCCCCACCCCCACGCCCGCATCGTCTCCATCGACACGCGCGCGGCGGAGCGGCTCCCCGGCGTCCGCGCCGTGCTCACGCGCGAGGACTTCCGCAACCGGAACCCCTGGTTCAGCGGCCGGATCCAGGACCATCCCATCGTGGCGCTGGAGCGCGCGCTCTTCGCGGGCCAGCCGGTGGCCGCGGTGGCGGCGGACGACGAGGCCGCCGCGGAAGACGCGCTCCGCGCGGTGGCGGTGGAGTACGAACCGCTGTCCGCGGTGGTCACCATCGAGGAGGCCGTCGCCGACGGCGCGCCGCAAGTCCACGAGGCCGCGCCCGGCAACATCTGCTTCAGCGACCGGCTCGAGAAGGGCGACGTGGCGGCCGGGTTCGCCGAGGCCGACACCGTGGTGGAGGACACCTTCACCTTCCCCATGGTGTACCACTACGCCATGGAGCCCCACGCGGCCATCGCCAAGGTGGATGCCGAGGGGGTGACGGTGTGGAGCTCCTGCGCCCACCCCTTCGGCGTGCAGCTCGAGCTGGCCCACATCTTCGGCCTTCCGCTTGCGAGCGTCCGAGTCATCATCCCCTACGTGGGCGGCGCCTACGGCAGCAAGTCCGGGGCCAAGATCGAGCCCCTGGCGGTGGCGCTGGCGCAGAAATGCGGCCGGCCGGTCCGGGTGGCCCAGAACGTCTCCGAGGCCATGATGACCGTGCGGCGCCACTCGGCCCTGTGCCGGGTGCGCACCGGCGCCAGGCGGGACGGCACCCTGGTGGCCAGGCAGGCGGAGATCTTCCTCAACACCGGCGCCTTCGCGGAGCTTGGGCCGGTGGTGACCAGCCGCACCCTCACCCGCATCCTGGGGCCGTACCGCATCCCCAATCTCCGGGTGGAGTCCCACTGCGTGTACACCAACACCGTGTCGGCGGCATCGTTCCGCTCCATCGGCGGCCCGCAGACCGCTTGGGCCAACGAGTCGCAGATGGACATCCTCGCCGACGAGTTGGGCCTCGACCCCCTGACCTTCCGTCTGAAGAACCTGCTCTACCGGGGCGAGGAGTTGAAGCCCGGCGGCAAGCCGCTGGACGCCGACCTCCGGGAGGGGCTCGGCCGGGTCACCGAGCGGATGGGATGGGACGGACCCGTGGCCGCCTCCGGGAAGGGCCGGGGGCTGGCGTTCGGGGTCACCGACCCGGGGGCGCCGCTGGCGTCCACCTCCACCGTGCACGCCCTCTCGGACGGCAGCGTGGTGCTGCTCGTCGGCACCTCGGAGATTGGCCAGGGATCGCGCACCGTCATGAGCCAGATCGTGGCCGAGGAGCTTCGCGTCCCGTTCGACAAGGTGCGGGTGCGTCCGCCGGACACCGCCTACACGCCCTACGACCGCTCCACCGGGTCCAGCCGTTCCACCACGGTGATGGGCAAGGCCACGCAGTTGGCCGCGGCCGATGCCCGCGAACAGATCCTGGAGCTGGCCATGGAGCGCTTCGAGGCGCCCCGGGAGGCCGTCGAGCTCGCCGATGGCGAGGCCCGGGCGGGCGGCCAAGGTGTTTCCTACGGCGAGCTGATCCGCAACCATTTCGCTATGCAGGGAGGTGAGATCGTGGGCCGCGGCTACGCCCACAGCGGCATGGCCCCGACCCCCGCCAACCCGCTCTTCTGGGAGATCGGCATCGGCGCCGCCGAGGTCGACGTGGACCGGGACACGGGCGAGGTCCGGCTCGGCCGTTACGTCATGGCCGCCGACGTGGGCAAGGCCCTGAACCCGCTCCAATGCGAAGGCCAGGACGAGGGCGCCGCCATGATGGGCATCGGCCACGCGCTGATGGAGTCCATCGAGTACGGCGACGGCCAGATCCTGAACCCGAACCTGGTGGACTACCGCGTGCCGAGCTTCGAGAACCTGCCGGCGACCTTCGAATCGATATTGGTGGAGAACGGTGACGGCCCCGGCCCCTACGGCGCCAAGGGCATGGGAGAGGGCGGCATCATCCCGGTGGCGCCCGCCGTGGCCAACGCGGTGTTCCGCTGCACCGGCGCCCGCGTCAAGGACCTGCCGCTGACCCCGGAGAAGGTGTGGCGCGCCATGCGCCGAAACGGATAAGGGCGGGTCCGGGACCCGCCCTTACTCAAACAGGCGTGTAAACGCGTTCCTACAGTCCGTAGAAGACCCGCGAGTTGGTGTTGAGGATCTTCTCGGCCTGATTGTTGTCGATCCGCCCCTCGTCCACCCAGTTGCGCACCTCGTTGAGGCCGCTCAGGTTGGCGGAGATGTCGGTGTGGCTGTAGTCCGTGCCGACGATCAGGTGGTCCTCGGTGTGGAACTTCAGGAGCGACTCGATATCGTCGATGGGATCGATGGTGATGTAGGTGCGATTCTTGCGGAAGATGTCGGGGTCGAGGTCGCACAGTTGCGGCAGGGCGGTGCCCGTGCCGCGGAGCGCTGCGCGCTTGGTCGCGCCCAGTTGTGACAGCACGTAGGGAATCCACGACGCCCCGGACTCGATGAAGCCGAAGCGCAGGTTGGGGAACATCTCCGGCACCTTGGAGGTCACCAGTTCGGCGAAGGCGTACATGATGGGGAAGCCCCGGTCCCACTCGCGCGAGGGCAGCGGGTGGCCCGTGTGGAAGCACAGGGGCATGTCCAGGCGGTTGGCCTCCTCGTACACCGGGAAGAAGTGCGGGTCGGTGACCTTGCGGCCGATGTCGAAGCCGCGCTTGAAGACGCCGCAGGCGCCGTGCTCCTTGGCCCAGCGCAGCTCCTCGATGCCCATTTCCGGATTCAGCCACGGCAGCACCGCGGCCCACTGAAGCCGCCCGTTGGTGGGCGCGCACTTCTCGGCCAGCCAGCGGTTGTAGGTTGTGGCGAGCGCCCATTCGGCTTCGGCGTTCTGTGTGTTGTGGCGGATGAAAAAGGTCGGGAAGATCACCTGGATGTCCACGCCCATCTCGTCCATGTGGGCCACCCGCCCCTCCACGTCGTCCAGCTCCCGCCGCACCCGCGGCGGATGGTTGATCTCGTCCCGCACCGCGCGGTTCTGCAGCCTGCCCTCCACCACCCAACTGCGCCGCGTGGTGGTGTTGAAACCGGCCCGGTTCGCCTCGTCATCGGACATGTGGACCGTCACGGGCATGTACTTCGCGTAAGGCGTCCCTTCCAACGCGGCCCAGGTGGCATCGGACTCGTCGACATGGGTATCGGCATCGATCACGGACATGGCAAAACCTCCTGCGCCTGACACGGCCGGACTGGGTACAGCCGGCATCTAACAGGCTGGCATCACAATTTTTCCTGTACCCTAGCAACTATCGCGGGTCTCGGCAATTTCAGCGTATGGCCTTCCGGCCATCTTCGGCCGCGCCGCTCCGCCCCGGGATACTTATGCCGCATATTGCTTGCTGTCTGCTGTCACCGATGTCAGAATGCGGTCATGCCGGTACAGATTACCATTCGAGGCGTTCCGGAGCATGTGCGCGACGAACTCGCGGTGCGGGCGGCGTCGCAGCGGCAATCCATGCAGGAATATCTCCGTTGCGAGCTGGAGCGCATCGCGTCCCGGCCCTCCCTCGACGCGTGGCTGCAGGGCGTCCGTGAGCGCAAGGAAGCGGCGGGCTCGCGCGTCGGACCTGCGGGCATCCTGCGCGCCCGTGACGCGGACCGGACGTGATCGTCCTTGACGCATCCGTGCTGGTCGCGGCGTTGGTAGACTCGGGTCACGAGGGGCGGTGGGCGGAAACCCTGGTCGCCGAAGGGGACTTGGCAGTCCCCGAGTTGGCGCTGGTCGAGGCGACCAACATCCTGCGTCGGCTGGAACGGTCCGGCGAGATCTCGCGGCTGGAGGCCAACAGCGCACACCGGGACCTGTTGCGGTTGGACGTGGATTTGTTCCCGTTCGCGCCTCTTGCCGATCGCGTATGGGCCTTGCGGAGCAATCTGACGGCTTACGACGCTTGGTACGTCGCACTGGCCGAAGCGCTGGGTTGCCCGTTGGCGACCCTCGACCGGAAGCTCGGTCGCGCCCCGGGTCCGGTGTGTGAGATCGTCGTGCCAACGGGTCGTCGATGATCGGTCATATTCGAAGAAGCCCGTGACCTCCAAGGAAACTAGGCTGAGTTGGAAATCTACGACGAGCAACGGCGTCGCTTCGATTGGTGATCTGGCCAACGACAGGGGAGAGCTTGAGGCATGATCTATCAGCCAGATGCTGCTCTGAAACTGCTGCGATTGGGTTCCGGTAGATTTGACGCAGAGTTTCGCGAGGGCCAAGAAGAGGCTATCCAGCATGTCGTGAGCGGGAGTGGCCGGTTGTTGGTTGTGCAGAAGACCGGTTGGGGCAAGAGCTTTGTCTACTTCATCGCGACGAAGCTGCTTCGTGAAGGAGGTATGGGTCCTGTACTTCTCATTAGTCCACTACTTGCGCTTATGCGTAACCAGATCGCCGCGGCTGAGCGGATGGGGGTTCGCGCTGAGACAATTCATTCCGACAATCAGTACCGTTGGGAGCAGGTCGAAAACGCTGTCCATCGTGACGAGGTGGATATCCTGCTCATCTCACCCGAAAGGTTGGCCAATGAACGTTTCCGTGCCGAGGTGCTCGGGAAGATTGCAGATCGTATTGCATTTCTGGTGATCGATGAGGCGCATTGCATCTCGGACTGGGGTCACGACTTCCGCCCTCATTACCGGCTGATCGAACGCATCGTGCGCACCTTGCCGTCGAATCTTCGCTTGCTGGCGACTACTGCCACGGCAAACAACCGGGTAATTGTCGATTTGACCGAAGTGCTCGGGCCAAACTTGAAAATATCCCGTGGCGATCTCAACCGACCTTCCCTTGTTCTTCAGACGATTCGGTTGCCGAGTCAGGCTGAGCGACTTGCGTGGTTGGAGCAACAATTGCGCGTTCTTTCGGGTCACGGGATCATCTACACGCTCACGGTCCGTGATGCGGAACAGGTCAGTGAGTGGCTCCGTTCCCGTGGCCTGGACGTTGCCGCCTACACGAGTGAAACGGATCGGCGCCCGGAACTGGAAGAAGCTCTTCTTCAAAACAGAATAAAGGCACTTGTGGCGACCACAGCCTTGGGCATGGGCTTTGACAAACCGGATCTGGCTTTTGTTATCCACTACCAGGCGCCGGGGTCCGCGGTGGCGTACTATCAGCAGGTCGGTCGTGCCGGGAGGGCACTCGATGCGGCGTATGGCGTGCTGTTGAGCGGCGAGGAAGAAACCGAGATCACTGATTACTTCGTCAACAGTGCGTTTCCCACGCGTGCTGAAGTCCGAGAGATCCTGGATGCCCTGGAGCGGGAACCTGATGGTTTGTCGGTTCCGGAGATTGAGGGAGCAGTCAACATCAGCACTGGTCGCATCCAGAAGACGATGCAGCTCCTTTCTTTGGAAGCTCCGTCGCCGGTTGCCAAGGACGGAGCCAAATGGCAATTGACTGCTGCGGTCCTAAACCCTGGCTTCTGGGAACGGGCGGAGCGACTCACCGAACTACGGAAGAGGGAACAGGAACAGATGCAGGAATACGTGGGTCTCGACTCCGGTCACATGGAGTTTCTTGTGCGAGCGTTGGATGGAGACCCGGAGGGCATGTCTCCGCCAAGCTTGCCGCCTTTGGCGACGGAGCCGGACCCGGCTCTGGTTCGGACGGCGGTCACTTTTCTTCGACGCAAGAGCCTGCCGTTCGAACCGCGAATGCAATGGCCTTCTGGAGGCCTACAACATTATACGCTGTCTGGGCGAATAGATCCCGGGCTGCAGGCTCAACCCGGCAAGGCACTATGCGTTTGGGGCGACGCTGGTTGGGGCGGTTTGGTGCGCCAGGGGAAGTACGGTGACGGTCACTTCTCGGACGAGTTGGTTGGGGCGTGCCGGAAGTTGATCGAAGATTGGAGCCCGGAACCGGCGCCCGAATGGGTGACTTGTATCCCGTCACGGCGGCATCCGGAACTTGTCCCTGATTTCGCCAGACGCCTGGCCGACTCTCTTGGGCTTCCTTTCCGGCAAGTAGTAGTCAAGACGGAAGACCGCCCAGAACAGAAGACGATGGAGAACGGCCCTCAGCAGGCACGCAATGTTGACGGCTCGTTGACCTTGACTGTGGAGCCATTGCCTGACGGGCCATTGCTGCTTGTGGATGACATGGTAGACTCGCGTTGGACCTTCACTGTCGCAGCTTGGCTGCTTCGTTCAAGTGGGAGCGGTGAGGTGTGGCCGTTGGCACTTGCTCAAGTGGGGGGCTGATAATGAGTGAGACGCTCTCCCCGAACACCAAAGCGATTCTCTTGTTGACCGCGCCTTTGATTGTTGGACGCGGCAAGGGGGATGAACCAGCCAACCTCCTTACGCCGAAGGAATACACGAGACTCGCAGTGTATCTCCGAGAGGCGGGAAGGCAGCCCGCCGATCTGGTGGGCTCGGACACCACTCAACTTCTTGGTGATTGCCATCCCATAGTCGATCAGGATCGGCTCAAGCGTCTCTTGGGCCGAGGTTTTCTGTTGAGTCAAGCGTTCGAGCGCTGGCAGACAAGGGCGATTTGGGTGCTGAGCCGCGCTGATGATGCTTATCCGCAGAAGCTCAAGGCGCGGTTGAAGAACGACTCGCCCAGCTTGCTTTATGGCTGCGGGGACCGGGAAATTCTCAACAGCGGGGGATTGGCGGTCGTAGGATCGCGTAACGTGAACGACTCGTTGGTCGAGTACACTTCCGGAATTGGGTGTCTTGCGGCGAGCGCGCGACGGACCGTGGTATCCGGGGCAGCCAGAGGCGTTGACCAGGCGGCCATGCGAGCCGCACTGGAGTCGGGTGGCAAAGTCACCGGTGTGCTGGCCGACAGCCTCGAAAAAACCGTCACGAATCGCGAGCACAGAAATCTGTTGTTGGCTGGGCGGCTTGCCCTGATATCACCTTACGATCCGAATGCGGGTTTCAACACGGGTAACGCCATGCGGCGCAATAGAGTAATCTACGCCTTGGCGGACGCGGCTCTGGTGGTTAACGCGGATATGAACAAGGGCGGGACTTGGGCCGGTGCGAAAGAACAACTGGACAAGCTGCATCTGGTACCTGTGTATGTGCGTTCGACGGGTGAAGGATCAGAGGGCCTCGATGCCTTGAGAAACATGGGAGCACTACCGTGGCCGAATCCCGTAGATCCGGACGAACTCGATGCCGTTTTTCAGTCCGATATCCGCAAAACGCCAGACCGTCTGACCCAAAGGGCTCTGCCGTTCGATGCTTGGCGGGAATCTGTGGAACCGAAACGACAACCATGGGCAACGCCGGTATCACGAACGGCAGACAATCCGAGTCTTGATCCCGCCGAAGAACTGTATCAGACGATACGATCAGTGGTTACTCAACTGCTTGTAGAACCCAAGAGGGCCGCGGAAGTTGCTGGAGAACTGGATGTCACCAAGCGTCAAGCTGAGGAATGGCTGAAGCGGCTCGTCGCGGAAGGTGTCCTGGAGAAACGCAGCAGACCGGCACGAAGCTATGTAATACGGCAGGACGAACTGCCAGTGCAGTAAGCGTCGCGGCGAAAAAGGAATACCCGAAACCTGCGGCCCCTACCCGATCCCCTCCCGCGTCTCCGCGATCACCAGGTCCACCACCGCGCGCAGCGCCTGATCGTTGGTATCCCCCTCCACCCGGCGGAGGCGGAACAGGTCGATCTGGCGGTCGGCGCCGGTGCCTTCGCGGGTGATGGCGAGGGCGTGTTGCAGCTCCTTCTCGCAGTCCAGGGCGCGGGCGTCGTCGGCCAGTTCTTCCACCAGCTCCTTGGCGTAGTCCTCGACGTCCTTGCGGCCGCCCTCCCGGGTGTCGCCGTGGAAGCCGAGCACGCCGTAGCGCTGGGCCAGCCAGCGGTTCTCGGCGATGATCTCGGTGGGCGGCTCGGCCGGCAGTCCGCCTTCACGGTCGAGGCGCGACAGCCGCCGGATGAGGCAGGCGTAGAGGGCGGCGATGCACATGGCGTCGTCGACACGCGGGCACAGGTCGCAGATGCGCAGCTCAATGGTGGGGAAGCGCACGGACGGCCGGATGTCCCACCACAGCTCGCTGCCGTCGCCGATGAGGTTCATTCGCTGGTAGTCCCCCACCAGTTGGTCGAACTCCGCCCGGGACCACATGGGGCCGGGGAGGCCGGTGCGCGGCAGCGCGCCCATGATGGTGAGCCGGTAGGACTTGAACCCGGTCTCGCGGCCGCCGTGGAAGGGCGACGACGTGGAAAGGGCGTGCAGCAGGGGCATGTGGCGCCGCATCGCGGTCATGACCCGGATGCGCGAGTCGGGGTCGCCGAACCCGGCGTGGATGTGCATGCCGCTCACGAGCAGGCGCCGTGCGGTCTCCTGGAACGTGGTGGCGAGTCTGTCGTACCGTTCCTTGGGCGTGCTCATCTGCGATTCCCACGCCGCGAAGGGATGGGTCGACGCGGCCATCACCGCGGCGCCGTGCCGGTCGGCCGCCTCCGCCACCACCCGGCGGGTCTCCTTGAGCGCGCTCCGCAGGTCCGCCACGGACTCGCACACGCGGGTGTTGGTCTCGATCTGGGAGCGAAGGAACTCGTGCACGAACCCGTGAGGCCCGCGGTTCTTTTCGCACCAGTCGAAGATCCCCGTGTCCGGATCGGCGATGATGTCGCGGCTGTCCGGATCCACCAGCCAGAACTCCTCCTCGATGCCGAAGGTGATTTCCACGTCCTTCCGTGCCTCGGCCTCTTCGTCCTCGGCTTCACCCACGAGTCTGCGCAGTCGCTCGAACGCCATGTCCCGCCTCGCTTGTGTTGGCGGCCTGCAACGGCCGGATCACTGGAATCATCATCCACCTGGAAACCCGCACGCGGAGAGATATCGCACGCACGGTGCGGGGAGGCAAGGGCGGACCCACGCGGGACCGCGGCGACAACACGCATGAGGCGGCGCCCGAACGGGATCGGCCAACGAACGAGACGCCTGCGCTGGTCCGATTTTCGCGTTTCTTTGTCGTATGGTCACGGGAACGTAACATGCCCCGGTTAAGCTTCCAGTCATCAAGTTCCGATGCCCCGGACCCAGACACGGCGGTTCGGATAAGATGGGCTCGGCTGGAATCGCAAAGACCACGGAGGGAAAAAATGCGCGACATGGCCGCAAGGCAGGAGATTGGAGAGCAGGAGCTCGATGAAGCCCACGATGCACCCCTCATGGAGACCGACTTCGGCAAGCTGGCCGCCATGGCCATCTCCCGGAGGGGATTCCTGAGCGGCGGCGCGGCGTTCGCCGCATCCGCGTTCGTCATGAGCACCGGCGTGCTGAGGCCCCTCGCAGCGCTGGCCGGCGCCAGCCGCTTCGGCTTCGAGTCGGTGGCGGCCAACGGCCTCGACACCGTCACGGTTCCCAAGGGATACGGGTGGCATGTGGTAGCCAGATGGGGCGATCCCATGTGGTCCCGCGGCACGGAGTTCGATCAGAAGACCCGCGGCACCGGCGCCAGCCAGGAGCTGGCCTTCGGCGACAATAACGACGGCATGGCGCTGTTCAACCACCTCGGCCGAATCGTCCTGGCGGTCAACAACGAGTACGTGAACCGCGGCATCATCTTCGGCAGCGAAGGCAACAAGCCCCGGAACGCGGATGACGTGCGCAAGAGCAAGGCCGCTCACGGCGTGTCGGTGATGGAGCTGCGGCGCAAGGACGGCAAGTGGTCCATTGTCAAGGACTCGTCCTACAACCGCAAGATCACCGCGGACACGCCCATGGAGATCACCGGGCCGGCGCGCGGCCACGATCTGTTGAAGACGGCGGCCGATCCGGCGGGCACGCGCAGCCTCGGCACCTGGAACAACTGCGGCAACGGCCGCACCCCTTGGGGCACTTACCTCACCTGCGAGGAGAACTTCGACGACTATTTCTCCTCGGTCGACGCCAACGTGAAGGTCAGCCCCGAGTTCAAGCGCTATGGAGTCGACGCCAAGGACAAGTACGGATGGGCCATGACGGACGAGCGGTTCGACATCGCGAAGCACCCCAACGAACCCAACCGCGCCGGCTACATCGTCGAGATCGACCCGCTGGACCCCGAGTCCACCCCGAAGAAACGCACCGCCCTCGGGCGCTTCAAGCACGAGAACGCCGAGGTGGTGCTGGCCGCCAACGGCCAGGTGGTGGTCTACCTGGGCGACGACGAGCGTGGCGAGTTCCTTTACAAATTCGTGAGTGTGGGACGCTACGTGGAAGGCGGCGATAATGCCGATCTGCTGGAGAAAGGCCGGCTCTACGTGGCGAAGTTCGCCGACGGCGGCCGGGGCGAGTGGCTGGAGTTGACCCCCGAGTCCACCGGGATGGCCTCGATGGCCGAGGTCTGCATCCATACGCGCATTGCCGCCTCGGCGGTGAAGGCTACCACCATGGATCGCCCGGAATGGGTGGCCGCCAACCCCAGGAAGGCCGAAGTCTACTGCGCCCTCACCAACAACAAGAACCGCGGCAAGAGGGCCAACGCCGGCGGCGACCCAACCCCCGTGGGAGGACCCAATCCCCGCGCCGGCAATCTCTACGGCCAGATCGTCCGCTGGCGGCCGGACGGCGGCAACCACCTGGCCAACGGTTTTGCCTGGGATCTCTACGTGGTGGCGGGAAACCCCTCGGTCCACAAGGACGCCAACGCAGGCTCCAGGAACGTCAATCCGGACAACATGTTCAACTCCCCCGACGGCATCGCCTTCGACCGTAACGGCATGCTGTGGATCCAGACGGACGGCAACTACTCCAACGCCAAAGGCTTCGCCGGTCAGGGCAACAACCAGATGCTGGTGGGCGACCCCGCGACGGGCGAGATCCGCCGCTTCCTGGTGGGTCCCAAGCAGTGCGAGGTCACCGGCATCGCCTGGAGCGCCGACGGCAGGACCCTGTTCGTGGGCATTCAGCACCCGGGCGAGAAGGGCGACAGCCACTTCCCCGACGGCGGCGACACCGTCCCCCGCTCCGCGGTGATCGGGGTCACCCGCGACGATGGCGGCCTCATCGGCTGAGCCGTTGCCTCCTTCCCCTCTTCCCCCGGGAGGGCGCTTCGGCGCCCTCCCGTTCTTCTTCGTGGTTCCCCGCGGGTTGCAGACCGGACACCTGACGGTGTATAAGGGCGCGGTTTGCGGTGACTGCGCCCAAGGCCTTCCGCCATACGACGAGAATGCCGACGTCAGCATGTTCACGCCCAATCAAGCAATCTCGCATCTTCTTGTCCTGGCATTCACGTTGACGCTGTGCCATTCCAACGGCGAGGCGTGCACGAACGCCGAAGGCGCGGAGACCGGAGCCGCCTGCGGCGAGGAAGACGGCGCCCGATTCCTTCGCGACCATGAAGCGCCGGGCCATGGCGACGGCGCGCACATGGTGCAAATCCAGCGGATGACGTGTGAAGACGGAGCCGTGGCCCGGTGGAACTCCCCGGATCGCGGGGTGGTGACCTACAAGATCAATGACTGGGCCGGCGTGGATATCGAGACGGCGCTGGCGGTGCGCCGGGGGGTGTCGCAGTGGGAGCGGGTGCTGCCGTTCTTTGCCATGCACGAGACCGGCGACGAGGACGCCGATATCACCATCGAGCTGTTCGATGACGTGTTGCCCGGGATCGTCGGCGCCACCAAGTTGAAATGCCGCAACGGGCGGGAAGGCATCCGCAAGGCGTACGTCTACCTGGGGCTGAGAGGTGTGGGCGCCGTGGAGGCCCAGAACATGGCGGCCCACGAGATCGGACATGCCATGGGGTTGGGCCATTCGGACCGGAGCCATGACCTCATGGACGCCGGGTTGGCGGAGAAGGGAATAGACGAGCGCATGATATGCCCCAGCAACCTGAATCGGGCGGGACTGATCGCAGGGACCCACTCCTACGCCATTCCCGAGGAGGAGTGGACCGAGGTGGACTGCTGGGGACGGATTCGCGGATGAGGGCCGCCGACTGGACCATTCCGTCCGCCTTGACCGATTTCGCTGACATCCAGAAGGCCCTCGAAGGCCGCCAGGCCGCCGTGTTCCTCGACTACGACGGGACGCTGACGCCCATCGTGGACACCCCCGCGCAGGCCGTGCTTTCCGAGGAGATGCGCGCCACGGTGCGGCGTCTGGGCGACCGCTGCGTCACCGCGGTGATCAGCGGACGCGGCCGGGCGGACGTGCAGGAGCGGGTGCGGCTCGACAATCTCTTCTACGCGGGGACCCACGGTTTCGACATCGTCGGGCCCGCGGGTTCCGGCATCCGGCACCAGGTGGGGCGGGAGTTCCTGCCGGTCATGGAGGAGTTGGACAAACGCCTCAACGGCGCCCTCATGCACGTCCCCGGCCTGCTGGTGGAGACCAAGGGCCACTCCATAGCCGTTCACTACCGGCTCGTGGACGAGGCGGCGGTGCCGGCTGTCGAGGCCGTGGTCGACGGCCTGCTGCAAGACGACGTCAGGCTGCGCAAGACCCATGGGAAGAAGGTGTTCGAGATCAGGCCCCGTTTCGACTGGCACAAGGGCAAGGCAGTGGAATGGATCCTCCAGGCCCAGGGCGGCGACTCTGTGCCGCTTTACCTGGGCGATGACACCACCGACGAGGACGGCTTCGAGGCCGTGGCCGGCGCGGGTGTAGGGATCCTCGTGGCGGACCAGCCGAGGACCACGGCGGCGAGCTACCGGTTGAACGACGAGGCCGAGGTAGGACGGTTCCTTCAACGGCTTGCAGGGACCATCCGAGAGCGCGCCTGACATGAATCCGGTCAACCCGCCGATACGGACGCGCGACACCCCGCGTCCCCGCGGTTGCGCGCGTTTCCAGGACTGATGCAGGACCCGCGCGAACAGTTGTGGAGCCGGCTCCGGGCCGCGGGAATCCCCGGCGTTCCGGACGAGTTCTCGGTGACTTTCGCCCACCAGGCAATTCCGCCCGCGGTGCTGGACGAGATCGACGCTTTCATCGGCGTCTTCGAGGATGTCACCACCCGGCCGGTGTGGCAGGAGGCCGTGGTCGGTTCGTCCGGCCAGAGCGTGCCGTCGAGCCGGTCGGAGGTGTGCTTCTTCAGCGCATGGGACTTCCATCTGCCCCCCGAAGGTCCGTGGCAGGTCATCGAGTTCAACGACAACGGCTCCGGACTTCTGTACGCCGGCTTCATCAACGAGTCCTTCCACGCGCTCCTGGACCCGGACCGGCGGGCCGCCCTTGAAGCCCCGCCGACGGCCGCCGACCTCGCGGGACGCATCGGGCAGATGGTCCGCCGGGAGGCCGAAGCGTTCTTCGACGCTGTCCCCGAGGGCCTTTTCCTCATCCTCGACGAACCCGAAGCGCTGGAGCGGGGCAAGTTCGGCGGAGAGATGGAGCTGTTGCGGGAGTTGTTCCGTGGCGAGGGGTGGAGGTCGGAAGTGGGATCGACGGCGGACCTCCGCTGGGACGGGGGGCGGCTCCGGCACCATGGAGAGCCGGTTTCGTTCATCGTGAACCGCTCCACCGACTTTTTCCTGGAAAAGGAGACCACGCGCCCGTTGCGGGACGCCTTCCTGCACGGCAGCGTCTACGTGGCGCCCAACCCGTTCACCTACGCGACCCGCAGCGACAAGCGGCTGCTGGAATTTCTTTCGCTTTCTTCATGGGACCGGGAGCTCGGCATCGAAGCCCGCGAGCGGGAGGTCCTGAGCCGGCACATTCCCGAGACCCGCCTGCTGCGGCCCGACAACCTCGATTCCATCGTCGAGAACCGCGACCGGTTCGTGTTCAAGCCGATCCGCAGCCACGCCAGCAGGGGCTTTCTGCCGAGCGCCCGAGTCGGGCGCTCGCGCCTGCAGCGGCTGGTGCGCAAGGGCGAAGGCTACGTCGCCCAGAGGAAGGTGGGGCGGCCGCGGATCCGGCTCGACGACGACTCGTCCGTGTGGGCGGACCTGCGGGTGTGGGCGTACCGGGGCGAGCGGGTGCTTCTGTCCGGCCGCACCTCCATCGACGAAAATTCCCTGGACCTGAGGCCGCCGGCCGGGTGGCTTCCCACCTTCGCGGCCAGGAGTTGACCGCCCCCGCGCCGTATTCTAGGGTCGTTTATTCTCTAACGGAGGAAAAGAAAATGATCGAAGTCAATGGACTCACGGGCGGCGAGGCCTTCTTGCGCGTCTTGTCGGGTATGGGCGTGGAGCGCATTTTCGCGTCGCCGGGGTCGGAGTGGTCGCCGGTGTGGGAGGCTTTGGCCAAGCCGGACGAGAGCATGCCGGTCTACCTGAGCTCGCGGCACGAAGAGGTGGCCCTGGCCATGGCCAGCGGCTATGCCAAGTCCACCGGCAAGCTGCCGGCGGTCATGATCCACACCACCGTGGGTGCGCTTCACGGCTCCATGGCCCTGCGCGGGGCGCTCCACGAGCAGGTGCCCATGGTGGTCTTCACCGGCGAATCCATCGCCTTTGGCGAGGATGACGGGCCCGATCCCGGCGGCCAGTGGATGCGCTTCCTCTCGGACGTGGGCGGCCCGGCCCGGCTCGTGGACCACTGCGTCAAATGGAGTTTCGGGGTCAACGACAAGAATATCCTGGTCTCCACCATCCAGCGCGCCTGCCAGATGGCCATGAGCTCGCCCCAAGGGCCGGTGTTCGTGTCGCTGCCCATGGAGTATCTGTTCGACAAGGTCACGCGGGAGGCGCCTCTGAAGGTGTCCATGCCTTCCCGGCCGAGCCCGGATCCCGAGAGAATCGACGAGTTGGCGGGCCTGCTCCGGACAGCGAGAAACCCGGTCCTGTTGAGTGAGAACGCCGGCAGGAACACCGACATCGTGGACCGCATGGTGGAGCTGGCGGAGTTGCTCAACGCGCCGGTGGTGGAAACCCGGAGCAGCGGCTACTTCAACTTCCCGCGGGACCATGAGTTGCACGGCGGCTTCGAGCCCGGGGAATACATGGCCGATGCCGACGTAGTCTGCCTCATCGGCGCGACCCAGCCGTGGCATCCGGCCTCGGCGAACGTGGCGCAGGGCGCCAAGGTGGTGGCGCTGGATGAGGATCCGCTTCACATGCGCCTGCCTTATTGGGGTGTTCAGGTGGACCTGAGCATCGCCGGGGAGCTGGAAGCATCCTTGGGCGCCTTGGTGGAGCGACTC
The DNA here is from genome assembly GCA_965215605.1 of uncultured Binatia bacterium (SeqCode). GTDB lineage: Bacteria > Desulfobacterota > Binatia > UBA9968 > JAJDTQ01 > JAJDTQ01. Next base: position 2,455,493 of record OZ244070.1, read on the forward strand.
CGCCAGGACGGCGTGGCGGACGGCGGCGCGGGCGCGGAACGGCGGGCGAAGCTGCGGGAGGCGGGCGCGGCGCGCCGGGCCGGGTGGGCCGAACAGGCCCGGAGGCTGGGTTCCAGGGAGCCCATGGATACCAACTGGGTCATCTACCAACTGAACCAGGTAATTCCCGACGATGCCTTCCTGGTGGAGGAGACCATCACCCACCGTCTGGCGGTGCATCAGTACCTGGATCGGATCAAACCCGGCAACTTCTTCAGCGGCTGCATCGGCGGCCTGGGCACCGGCCTGGGCACCGCCCTCGGCGTCAAGGCCGCCCATCCGGACAAACCGGTGGTGCTGGTCATGGGCGACGGCACGTTCAACTACAACCCCGGCATCGCGGGTTTCGGGTTCGCCCAGGAGTACCGCATGCCGATCCTCATCGTGCTCATGAACAACCACGGCTACAAGTCCATGAAGCGCGGCATCCCGGAGTACTATCCCGATGGCTGGGCGGTGGGCACCAACCAGTTCGTGGGCACGTCCATCGCGCCCGCGCCGGACTACGCCGCCATCGTCCGGGCCTTCGACGGCTTCGGCGAGCGGGTGCAGAGTCCGGACATGGTCAAACCGGCCCTCGAACGAGGCCTCCAGGCCGCCAAGGAAGGGCGGCTGGCGCTGGTGGACCTGTGGCTGGAGCCGGTGAACGATTAGGCGGCGCTTGGGAAGCAGGACCACAAGGAGCATTTCGCGTGAAGATTCTTCGTTTTAACGATGATCGCATCGGCGTCCTCAAGAACGGCGCCAACGTGGTGGACGTGAGCGGTATCATCCAGTACCGGGTCGAGAAGGGACCCCAGCGGGTGATGGAGGAGGTGATCGCCAACTTCGACGACTACCGGAAGGAGTTCGACCGGCTGTGCCGGGAAGGGTCGGGCCTCCCGCTGAGCGGGGTCGAGCTGCTGGCGCCCATCCCGCGGCCGAGCAAGTGTCTGGCCGCTTTTGTCAACTACCTCGATTCCCCGGAGCGCACACCCGATTCCCTGCCCATCGAGTTCTTCTACAAGGCGCCCGAGCTCCTGGGGCCGGAGGGCGTGGTGGAGCTGCCCGACATCCCTGCGGTGGTGGTGACGCAACCCGAGGCCGAGCTGGCCTTCGTCATGGGCCCGTGCGGCCGGAACCTCTCCGAGTCCGATGCCATGGCCGCCGTGTTCGGCTATGTGCCGTTCTTCGATATCTCGAACCGGGGCATGGTGCGCCGGACCCAGTTCCTCCCCAAGGGGCAGAGCAGCCACAGCCCTTGCGGCCCCTGGATCACCACCGCCGACGAGGTGCCGGACCCCCACGACCTCACGGTCAAGTCATGGGTCGGCGGCGAGGCCCGGCAGGACTACAACACCCGCCACATGGCCCACAAGGTCCCCGAACTGGTGGCTTGGCTCTCACGCTTCGTGCAACTCCAGCCCGGCGACGTCATCGCTACCGGCACCTACCACGTGGGCCTCGGCCCCATGAACAATGGCGACACCCTGGAGATCGACATCGAGAAGCTCGGCAAGGCCCGCTTCACGGTCAGGGCCGAAGGCCCGCGCAAGGACACCGAGTGGATGCCGGGCAAGTCGCAGCCGCCGGGCGGGGGCGGGGTGTCGAGGGTCTGACCGGGAGTCTTGTCTGTCATGGACGCCAGTTGACGTGATCTCATCGATTTTGACCTTGAAAGCCAGCCCTGAAAGGATGGGTTTCACGTCACTGCTCTTAGGTCCTCGTGATCGAAGGCGCTGGCCATGCGAGCGATCTTGTCCGAGGTAATCCCGAAGCGGGCCGCGGCATCGCGCCAGCCCGCGACTGCCGTTCCGACCTCCGTCGCTATGGTGCGGGCATCCACTTCGGTCATGCCGAACATCGGCGTAATCTGGAAGGCCGTGTCGAGCGACGCTGTTCCATCAATTTCGTCGATGGCAAGGGCATGGATCCGGGGCTTCACGTCGGTGGGCATGGGGTTGAGATCGTAGGCTGGCGCGAGCCGCCAGCCATTTGAATCACGAAGGAAGCCGTGATTGCGGAGATGGTCGTCGGTGTTGGACACCAGCATATTGAACACGATCCGCCGCCAAAGTTGGCGCAGGTCTTCGTTCACCCGCGATCCCTCGCGTCGAAGGAATTCGGCAATCTCGAGATAGCTGCGTGGTTCGTTGTCGGCAGCTTCGAGAGCGGTGAGCGCCGACATGTACGGGATGCGATGACCCTCCCGTCGGTCGAAACGCCGAGCCATGAGGACAGGTCTCTTCAATACGAGCTCTAGCCGCCATGGCGAAACCTCCACCCCGGCGGCCTCGGCGAGCGCCGTGGTCGCCGCCTCCCATCGTGTTATCGGCCACTCATCGTCCTTGCGCGGGAACTTGGCGATCAGCAGGTGACCGTCCTGGTCGCGCACCGACGCCTTCGGGCGGGCGCCGCCGAGCGACGTGCCAGGGGCCAGGATCAGTTGCAGGTCTTCATCGGTCTCCTTGTCGTCGATGACGCGGTTGGTTGCCGACAGCAGACGGGGGAGGTCGACGACGGGTGGAACGCGCTTGCCGGTCGAAGTGAGGAAGGTGCAACCGCCCGCGTCCTTGAAGCGAAGCGCGCCGAGTCGTGTTTCGTCGTCGACGAGTATCAGGAAGTCTACGGCGAGCAGCGTTCTCGGTTGACGGCGTTCCGCGCGGGCGCGTCGGCGTTCGTTGCGGCGCATGAGGGTTTGTCCCCATCGATCCGGTGCCGGATCGGTGAAGGCATTGAACAACGGGCGATCGGTGTGGAATTGCCCTCGTGCGAGAGGGAGGAGGGGATCGAGGCCGAAGGCATCGCGACGCGCCAGCCAGGATGGATCATACTCGAAGGACGCCGTTTCCGTAGCCCCACGCGTGCGTGCCCAGAGCCGCCCCACGGGAAGGCTCTCTCCAGCCAGTTCCATGAGGACGAAGATCTCACGTTCCATGACCGGGACCCGCCGACTTGGCCTGCGGCGTGCGGATGCGGCGGGGCAGGCGCTCTTCTTCGAGGCCTAGCCCGATCGGATCGCTCGCGGCGTCCGCCAAGCCTCCCAGTCGGTCCGCCATTCCGAGGACGAAAAGGACCGAGGCGTAGATGCCCATGGATACGCCGGCGTCACCCTTTTCGACCCGGCCTAGCGTATTGCGGCTTATGAAGGCGCGTTCGGCCATAAGCGCAACGGACACGCGTCGCCGCCGGCGGGCGGCAGAGATGTCCTGGCCGAGCTTTTTCAGTGCTCGCCGCACGCTCGTTGGCAGGGCTTGTTGGGAACGGGAGTATTTCATGTCTCAAAATTAGGGCATTATCCACTTTAGTGCTCAATTTATAGGGCCAACGTCGCGTTGTAAAGACCGGCCTGGCGGGAGGTTCGACCGCGGCCGCTAGTCCCTTTTCAGATCGGCTACTGCATCCTGCAACCGACGAATCTCTGATTGCAACTCGGCGAGCGTCGGTTCCGGGGCGGAGGTCTTGGACCTCGCCAACTCGGCCTCTTCATGCCCATGCGTCTGCATGGCGTCGACGATGATGCCGATGAACAGGTTCAGCACGGCGAACGACGTGACCAGGATGAACGGCACGAAGAAGACCCAGGCATGGGGAAAGACTTCCATCACCGGCCGTACGATGCCCATGGACCAGCTTTCCAGGGTCATGATCTGGAACAGGGTATAGGCCGAGCTGCCGATGTTGCCGAACCACTCAGGAAAGCGGTCGGCGAACAGGTTGGTGGCCATCACCGAGAACACGAAGTAGATCACCGACAGAAGCATCACCACCGAGCTCATGCCCGGCACCGCGTGGAGCAGCGCGCCGACCACGCGACGCATGGAGGGCACGGCGGAGATCAATCGAAACACCCGAAGGATCCGCAACGCGCGCATCACCGAGAGGAACTCGGTGGCGGGAATAAGCGCGATGGCGACAATCAGGGTGTCGAAGTGGTTCCAGCCGTCCCGGACGAAGTCGCGGCGTTGCCCTGCCATCTTGAGCAGGATCTCCACCACGAACACCCCGAGGATCACCCGGTCGGCCATCTTCAGGAAGCCCCCCGCCGCGTCCATGGCCGCCGGACTGGTCTCCAGCGCCAGCACGACGGCGTTCAGCACGATCAGGACCGTGATCCAGCGTTGCGTGGCGGGGTGCTCGACAAATGAACGGAGACGTGTGCCCATGGCGCGCTCGATCAGGTGGTCAGCGGATTTCGGGTCGGAAGTTCGGGGAAGCGGCTGAAGTCGCGGTCGGCCGTCCACAGTTTCGTGACGCCGTGGTCGATACACAGGGCGGCCATCCTTGCGTCGTGGACGGATATGGCGACCCATATTATTTTATACGGGTATCCATATCAACGGTTACGATGGCCGGCAACCGCGTCGTTCCCTCGGGCGGCGTTCAGTCTCCACCCGGCTCGAACAACAACTCCGGCACCACCACTTCCCAGGAATCGCACCGGACCGTATCGCGATACTTCGGGTCCGTAATCTCGCGGTCCCACCCGATGACGGCGAGTACCGCGGCGGACCGGCAGCGCATGCCGGGGGGCGGCTCGAAGCCTGCGGCGAGGCGCCCCACCACCGCGCCATTGCCGTCCAGCAACTCCCAGCGGCCGCTGTCCGCCACACGTGTTCGGAGGGCGTCCCCGGGCGTCAGGGCGGCGATGGAACGGTGCGCCCGATCGTGCGCGGGACGGCGGCCGGCAAAACCCAGGTCCACCTCGCGGAGATTTGGCTGGACACATCGGCGGCGAAGGTCCGCGGAGCCGGGCGGAAGCGTGGCGGGTTGCCGGACCAGGGAGGACCGGCGCTCGGCCAAGGTCCCCTGGAGCGGATGATCCCCCTCGAACCGCGCCAGCGTCAGGGTTTCCCGGGCCCGCGTCATGGCCACGTAGTACAGCCGCCTCGGTGCGTCGGGATCCTCGTCGCGGCCAACCCGCTCCCAGCCGCCGTCGAGCACGGCCACGTGATCGAATTCCAGTCCCTTGGCCCGATGGGCCGTGACGAGGAGCAGGCCGCGTTGCCGCCGGCGAATCTCCCGGCCCCATTCGGCCAGCCACTCGATGAAGTGACCCACGGGGGTTTCGTCGCCGCCGGTCTCCAACGCGTGCTCTTCGACGGCATTGCGCAACAGCTCGTACCAAGGATTGGAGGGTTGCGTTTCCACCCAACCTCGCACGGTGTCTCCGTCCACGAGTCCGGTGTCCCGGCTCCGGAGCCAGGTGATGAAGCGGCGGGTCTCGCGCAGTTGCCAGAAAGTCGGGATCTCCTCGTTGCCCATTTGCGCCGGAATTTCGTTGGCCTCGCAGAACATGCGAACCGGATCCAGATAGCGCCACTCGCGCGCAATCACGGCGCAGCGTCCCCAGTCCCAACTCGGCGACAGGGTAGAGAGGCGCTGCAACTCCGCCATCACGACCCGTGCCTGGACCACGGGTTCCCATGACTCGGCGCCGCGTGGAACAGGCAGGATCTGCACGCGCCCCCGCCCCAGGGGGTCCAGTTCCTGCCACGCGCCGCCGGGCGTGTCCTTGGCCCGCGCCGCGTTGACGCGGATCGGATGCTCCTCTTTCATCCGCTTGGCCGCCGTTCCGATCACGGCGTTGGCCGCATCGATGATGTGGGCGGTGGAGCGGTAGTTCTCGACCAGGTGGATGGGCCGCGGTCCGTAGTGCTGTTCGAAGCGGCGGATGAACTCCACCGAGGCGCCGTTGAACGCGTAGATGTTCTGGTCGTCGTCACCCACCGCGAACAGGGTGAGCTTGCCGGCGTCGTCCTCAAGGGTGCGTCCGGCCAGCGCCGAGATCAGTTCGTACTGGTCGGCGGCGATGTCCTGGTACTCGTCCACGAGGATCCACCGGAACCCGGACAGCAGGCGCGCGCGCTGCTCGTCGGCGTCTTCCGGTGGAAGCCCTTCGCCGCGCAACAGTCCGGTGGCGCGTCGGAGCACCTCCCGGAACATGTCGGTGTCTGGGCGCTCGGCGCTGCCCGTGAAGCTGGCGCCCGCCAGACGCATGGCCAGCGCGTGGCAGGTGAGTACGGTGACGCCCCGCGCGTCATCGCCGATCAGTTCCCCGAGCCGGCGGCGAATGTCCACCGCGGCATGCCGGTTGTAGGCCAGCGCCAGGATGCTGCGGGGGTTCTCCCGCCGCGCGCGTATGAGGTAGGCGATGCGGTGCACCAGCACGCGGGTCTTGCCCGAACCCGGCCCCGCGAGCACCAGCACGTTGGTCTGCTCGCGGTCGTCGGCGACGATGCGTTGCTGGATCGGATTCCGCAGGCTGTCGACGATGGCCATCCACGAGGATGGCGTGGTCTGCCGCTCGATCTCCCGGTCCCGTGCGGGCAGCCAACGGCGCAGGAACGCCTCCTGCTGGAGGGCGAAGTAGTCCATGGCCATGCGGGTTGCGTCGGCTACGGCCTTGAGGCCGCGCTCGGCGAACTCCACCATCACGTGGATCTGAAGCACCTGGCCCTTGTAGTGCAGGGCCAGGGGTTCGAAGTCGCTCTTGGCAAAACCCCGCCGCTCCTGTTGCAGGCGGATGGTCATGGCTGGCCGGAACACCGCCAGCCCCTTGTTGAGCTGGATGACCTCCATCTCGTGAAGCCAGAGCAGGGCGCGGTCCAGCAGCTTGGCGGGCCACCGGACCCGGCTCTTGATCTCCAGGTCGGATTCCATGGCTCGGGTGAGCTTGCCCAGAGTGGTTTCCGCCAGGAGATCGGTGCCGCGGGCACCCGGCGGCAGGCAGGTGAGAAGGTGCTCCAGCAGGCGCTTGGCACCCTCGCGCCGGAGCCGCGCGGTCTCTTCCAGCGGCTTCCACTCCCGGTGCAGCGTCACCCGCGCGGTCTCCGGGTCGAGCTTGCGCGCGGTGAGGCTGCCGGGGGCGCCGTCTTCTCCCCGGCCGTCATAGGCGATGCCGCGAACGATGCGCCACAGCCGTTCGGGCAGGGCACCCGCCAGCCCTTCGTCCCGCAATACCTGAGCGGCCACGCGCAGGTGCAACGACGATGTCTCCCCCTTGTCCAGGTCGGGCGCGGCCTCCTGCATGTGCCGGATCAGCGCCGTCTCCAGTTGGGCGGCCTCATCCAGCCGCCTGAGGGATGAGCGCTCCACCCCCGCGTGGACGAAGGCGGTCACCGCGGTGTCGTTGCTGGCGATGCCCAGCCGCTCCAGGTCGTAGAGCGCGTGTCGCACCCCCTCGGGGCTGAGTCCGGACACGCCCATCAGGTCGTCGGTGGAGAGTCCCTCGGTGGGTTCGGCATTCATCAGCGCCCTGGCGACGCCCTCCAACTGACCGCGGTAGGTGTCCGTGATGGGAGCTCGTTGCAGTAGTTGACGGACCTCCGGTTCGGTGCGCACCCGCAACGACGACGGGAACACCTCCACCCGGTTCTCTTCCCGGGTGAGCAGCCGCGTTTCCTCCAGCCATGCCACCGCGGTGCGCACACGGGTGTCGTCGGTGGCGGAGTCGCGTTCGAAGATCAGGTCTTCCTCCTCGCCCAGGATCTCTCCGGTGGTGGCCACCACCACGCCGCCGAGGCGTTTCTTGCGGTCCAGCCTGCGCAATGCCCGCAGGATGCCGTGAATCTCCTCACGGGTCAGTCGCGAGCGCGCGGACATGCCGAATTGCCGCTCCACGTCCTCGGGCGAGTACAGCAGCACACAACGGGCGTCGGCCCGGTCCCGGCCGGCGCGCCCCGCTTCCTGAAGGTAGTTCTCCAGCGAGCCCGGGATGTCGGCGTGAATCACCAACCGTACGTCGGGCTTGTCGATGCCCATGCCGAAGGCGTTGGTGGCGGCGATGGCGCGCAACTCGCCGTCGATGAAGCGCCGTTGCACCTCCTTCTTGGTTTCCGGCCGCAGACCGGCGTGAAAATGTTCCGCCGCCACGCCCTTCAGCTTGAGGAACTCCGCCACCTCCTCGCTCTGCCGGCGCGTCGCGCAGTAGATGATGACGCCGCCCGGCGCGTCCGGCGGCAGGTGGTGTGTCAATACGTAGTGAATATCGTTGTACTTCCCGCTCTCGGTGGTCGGGATGACCTCGAAGGTGAGATTGGAACGTTCCACGCCGCCGTTGACCACCGCCAGCTCGATGCCGAGCCGATCCCGGAAGTGGCGCGTGACGTCGGCCACCACGTCCGGCTTGGCGGTGGCGGTCAGGCACAGCACGGGCGCTATCTCTTCGTTGGAGCGTTCCCGGATGAAACGGCCCACGTAGAGGTAGTCGGGCCGGAAGTCGTGGCCCCAGCGCGACAGACAGTGGGCTTCGTCCAGCACCCAGGCGCCGACCTCCCGTTGCCCCAGGGCGCGCCGCAGAGCCGGGGCCCGGAGTTGCTCCGGAGAGATCAGCAGGATGCCGGCGTCTCCGAGCCGCACCCGGTCCAGCGCGTCGGCGCGCTCGGGCATGGACAAGAGCCCGTTGACCGCCACGCAGCAACCGATGCCGCGGGCCTCCAGGCCCGCCACCTGGTCGGCCATGAGCGCCACCAGCGGCGAGATCACCACCGTGAGCGCACCGGTCTTGTCGTAACGCGACAGCGCCGGGATCTGGTAGCACAGCGACTTGCCCGTGCCCGTGGGCAGGATGCCGAGCACGTGCCGGCCCTCCATGGCGGCCTTGACGATGGTGCGTTGCATGGGCTGCCCCTCGTCGTCCACGGGCTCGGGGCGGAAGTCGTCGAAGCCGAACCAGCGTTTGAGCTCCTTGCGCGGGTCGTGGCGCACCCGGCACCAGCCGCAGGCGGAGTCCGCGCAGGCCGTGTCCCGCAGAAGCCGTACCAGCCGCCCCGCCTCCGGGAACTGGTGGCGCACCCAGGGAGGCATGACCGAGTTCCCGCCCGCCACGGACAGCCACGCCAAGGCGTAGGCCAGAGACCAGCGGGAGTCGGCCGTTGCCGCCGGCTTGCGGGCTTGAACGGGTGCGCCGGCATGGTCCGCTACCATGGACTGGGCCGCCGCCGCGGCGTGAACTGCTGTCATGGTATGGGCCGCCACGACTTCGGTCGCCTGGACCGCGCAGCCCGCGCCTTCCAGCTGCCCCCGGATGGCCTCGCGTGCTTCCGCGTCCGACGGACGGGGCGCGCCGCCTCGGATGTCCTCGAACAGAACGTCCAGCGCCCGATCCTGGCCCTCCGCGTCCGGAGTGACGAGCCAGTGCCACGCCGTCAGGAGATCGGCGGCCGCCTCCCGGAGCGCCCGGCGCTGGTCGCCGAGCACCTCCATGGCCAGACGGGCGTCGAGTTCCGGATTGTTCAACTGCCGGCGCCGCAGCCCGCCGTCCTGGTAGTGCTTCACGAGATGGTGATAGGGGTTGCGCGGGAAGGCGAGGGGGTTGAGGCGCAGGGTGTCGACCGGGGGCAGTCGAAGCAGCTTCAGATCCGGCTTCGCCGCCTTCAGGTGGGGAAGGTCGAAGGCGATCAGGTTGTGTCCGAGAAGGAAGGAGGCGTCGTTGGCGAAATCGTCAAGCTTGTCGAGCGCCGGGTTGAGACGATCGCCGGAGTGGGTCAGGGATTGGCCGGTGTCCATCCGGACGGCGCCAAGGGCGTGGATGGTCCCGCTCTCTTTGTCGACCTCCAGGTCCAGTGCAAGGCCGCGGGAGAGAAAGGCCTCGCGTTCGCCGCTTCGCCGGCCAGGGTCACCCGACTCCACCATGGCCCCAAAATAAGAGATCGCCCTTCAAGAACAAAGAGTTGGAAACAGGCCTCCGCCTTCCCGGATCCCGTGACCCTGGAAGGGAGATTTGAACCTGCGGGCAAGGCTTGTCAAACGGTGCATTGGGGGATTCCCTGTATGGAATCAACTACTTGTCCGCAGCAGGCACGCCCTGGCCGCGCTTGGCTGCGATGAAAAAATTTCGAGATCATCGCGTTCCCGCGTAATCGGCCAGCGTCACTACGGTCTCGCCGTGCTCGGTCGGCGCCACGGCCGTCACGAATCGACGGTCCGCCGTGACCACCGTCGCGCCGATGCGGTGCGCGAGCGCGAGATACACGCAGTCGTACACCGGGTGGTCGAGGGCCAGCGCCAGACGCACCGCGTCCGCGGTGACGGTCTCATCGTCGTTCCAGCGCAGCGGCATGTCGCGAAGCAAAGCCATGGCGGCGCCCGCATCGGCGTGCTCTATCTCGCCTATTCGTGCCTTGCGCCACAGCGTATTGGCAACCTCGGAAGCCATCAGGCGCGGCGCGTGCAACTCATGGCCGCTCGCCGCCAGTTCCCGCGCGGCGTCGGAATCGGGCTCGTCGACCAGCAACTTGACCGCCACGCTCGCATCGACCACGAAGCGCATCAGAAGTCGTCGCGGTGACCGTGGTCGCGGTCCTCGCGGATCAGCACTTCCGCCGGGGTTTGCTTGCGACCCCTGGTCTTCTCCCGCAGCCGGTCCGACGCCTCCAGGAAGGCCGCGCGTTTGGCCGCCATGTCGTCGTCGGCGGCGCACTCCAGGACGTGGCGCACCTCGCCCTCCAGGGAGCGGTTGTTCGACGAGGCACGCCGCTTGAGGCGGTCCACCACGTCATCGTCGAGTTGTCTCACGTTGATCGTCGCCATCGGCTCGTCTCCAAGATTGCTATCAAATTGGTAGCGCGCCATCGCGGTTCATGCAAGCCCCTGCGAGAAGGACATCGGGCGCCATTTGCGGCCACGGGCGGACAGCAGCGGACGCATGTATGTTCGGCACTTGTTCCACCCATCGGAGAAGACGGTGATGCGCCGCTGGGTGGCGGAGACGAAGCTCCACCGGGGTCGTCTCAATGGCGGCCGGGCCGTGCAATGGCGCGAACGGAGGAAAGGCGGGTCCCTCAGAAGCTCAACGAAATGTCCCGGTGGTTCGAGAGGCAGGCGGCCACCGGTTTCGCGATGTCGGCAGGCAGCCGTTCGAGTTGCCGGATACCGATGGTTCCGCGCAGGGCGTCCTCGTAGGCGGCGAGACCGGGCTCCAGTTCCCGGGCGGCCCGGGACCGCCACTCCACCTCGCGATCGAAGAGAGCGATCGCCTCGCTCAGGTGTTTCGCGGCGCGCTCCCGGCCGGATGCTCCTCGCCTCGCCTCGGAGCGCGCCTTGGAGAGGATGGATCGCAAATCGTGGGTTCCGGGAATGGTCTGGAGCGCCCGCTCGACGTCACGGATCGCGGCACCCGCCAAATCGGCCGTGTGGGTATGCAGGATTTCGGGCAATGCCCTGACTGGCGCGCCGCTGTCCTCCAATGCCGCTGCCTTCGCCAGCATCTCGCGTACGGAACGCGCGGAGGCGTAGGCATCGTCAACATTGCGCCGGTAGGCGCGTCGGGCGCCGGCTTCCCTTTTTTCCAGGGACAAGTAACGCCGGCGCAACTCCTTCCCGCCTTCGGGGCGTCTTCCCTCCACTCGGATACTCTGTTTCGTCAACTCATCGATCTCCTGGCGCAAGGCGGCCGCTTCGCCGGCGTTCGCATCCCGTCCCATGCGCCGGAGGGTGTCGCGGAGTTCGCCGAGTTTGCGGTCGATTCGCCGTTGGTCCGCGTTGCCCCGTCGAATGACGGCATGGACGGACTTGTAGGTCTCTCCGAACGCGTTCCGCTCCGCGCTGGCGCGGCGCACCTCCGAGACCAGGCCGAAGGTCCGTGCGGCCTTCCCCATGCCGTCCGTCAGGCTTCGTCGCACCATTTCCGGCAGATAGCTCGTGTCGAGAGCCTGCGCCCTCCGAATGCTCGCGCGGATGGCATCGCCGTGGCGGTCGTATTGTTGGAACAGGTGCTGTTCCAGGCAACGCTGAAGGCGCGGGTTCCGGGGCGGCGGCGCGGTTTCTCCGGTGAGGGACGTGCGCGCCGGCAGGTAGTTCACCAGCGGAGGATAGAAACCGACGATGGCGAGCGCCGCGAGCTGCAGGGCGATGAACGGGACCACTCCCTTGTAGATGTCCGTGGTCAACACCGAGGGTGGGGCGACGCCGCGCAGGTAGAACAGCGCGAAGCCGAACGGCGGCGTCAGGAAGGACGTCTGCATGTTGACGCCGATCATGACCCCGAGCCACACCGCGGTGATGTTGGCCGAAGGATCCGACAGCAGGATGGGCGCCACGATGGGCACCACCACCACCGCGATCTCGATGAAATCCAGGAAGAAGCCGAGGATGAAGATCACCGCCATGACCACGATGAACTGGGTCCAGAAACCCCCGGGCAGGGTGGTCAGGAACTCCTTCACCAGCTCCTCGCCGCCGAAGCCCCGGAAGGCCGCCGTGAGCATCGCCGCGCCCAGCAGGATGATGAAGACCATGGCCGTGGTCTTGGCGGTCTCCACCATGACGCCGGCGAGCATGTTCTCCGTGCGGTAGGCGCGCCAGCCGCTCCAGGCCACGGACACCAACAGTCCGGCCACCGCGATGGCCGCGGCCGCCACGCCCACGGCCTCGGACACGCTGTGGATGGTGCGTACGTTCAGGTCCACGGTGGCGAGCAGGATGAAGAGCGCGATCAGGCAAACCCCCGCGATGATCGCCGGCGTGTAGCATCCGCGCTGCCCCTGGGTCAGCCGGTACCCCGCCATGATGGTGGCGCCGACGGCGCCGATGGCGCCGGCCTGGTTGACCGTGGCGATGCCCGCGATGATGGACCCGAGCACGGCCAGGATCAGCGCCAGCGGCGGCACCAGGGCCAGCACCACTCGGACGGCGAACTGGCGGTCGAAGCGCCCTTCCAGGGGGATGGCCGGCGCGCTGCCGGGCCGTATGAGTGCCACCGCGAGAACGTAGATGACGTACAGGCCCACGAGCACCAAGCCGGGCACGATGGCCCCCAGGAACATGTCGCCCGCGCTGGCCGATGTGATGTCGAACTCCGTGGGCATGACGAAGTTGCCCGTGGCGGCCTTATAGTCCACCTGGCGCAACGTGCTCGCCTGGTCGGTTGCATTGGAGAGCTGGTCGGCCAGGATGATGAGCACGACCGAGGGCGGGATGATCTGCCCCAGGGTGCCGGCCGCGGAGATGGTTCCGGTGGCGAGCGGGCGCGAGTAGCCGTTGCGCAGCATGGCCGGCAACGAGATGAGTCCCATGGCCACCACGGTGGCGCCGAGGATGCCGGTGGTGGCGGCGAGCAGCGCCCCCACCAGCACCACCGAGATGCCGAGCCCGCCCGGGATCGGCCCGAACAGCCGCGCCATGGTCACCAGCAGGTCTTCGGCGATCTTGGACCGCTGCAGCATGATGCCCATGAACACGAACAGCGGCACGGCGATGATGGTGTCGCGCTCCACCTCCCAGTAGACGCCGCGAAAGTTGGTGACCCCCGCCGTCAGCCACTGGATCGGCCCGTCCTGGGCGAAGAACGAGCTGGCGTCGCCGGTAAAGACGTAGCCCGTGAGAGCCGCGAGCCCGATGGTCAGGATGGCCGAGCCGGGCAGCGCGAAGGCCACCGGGAACCCTGACGCCAGGGCTCCGGCCATGACCAGGACCAACAGCGCGAGGAAGAAATGCTCCACGGTCAGGACGGCTCGGGTGTGGGATGGTGCGGGTCTTCGCCCCGGAGGACCGCCATGGCGTTCAGGAAGTATGCCAGGAACTGCGTCATCATGGAGACGGCGTACACGGCGAGGAATCCCGCCATCAGGTACTTGACGTAGAGGCCGAAGCCGCTCTGCGAGGTCTCGAAGTAAAGCAAGGGGGTGTTGATGACCGAGGCCTTGCTCGACATGCCAACGCCGAGAATGGTCCAGCACAGGGGCACGCCCAGCAGCAGCGAACCCCACGCGTTGACCAGCGCCTTGCGCCTCTCGTTGAAATGGGTGAACAGCACGTCCACGCGCACGTGGCCCTCCGCCACCAGGGTGTGTGCGCTGGCGAACAGGAACAGGGCGGCATACCAGAAACGGACCAGGTCGCCCATGAAGGCCTGTTCATAGGAGAAGATGAAGCGCGCGATGACGATCTGGAACTCGGCGACCACCACCAGCAGCGAGAGCCAGATGAAGTCGAGCCCGCGCTTGAAGCACGCCACCACCGCCGCGGCCAGGATCAGCGGCACATGCACGTAGGTGCCGCGGAAGCTCGAGATGCCCAGCCGCTGAGCCAGCGCCTCGCCAAACACCGAAGCCAGCAGCCCTTCCACGCGCAGGAACGAGATGGCGCCGTCGACGACGCCGATGAAGAACGTCGACCAGAAGGCCGCGGCGATGACGTAGGCGGTGACGGAACTGAGCAGCGCCGCGTCCGACGCGAACGGCCGCTGCCGGGTCATGAACGCAATGACGGTGATGACGGCCACCGTCAGGACGTAGCTGGCGAGTTGCAGCCACGCCTGGAGGACCGTTGTCCGGTCGAGTGCGGCCTGCGCCAGGATGCCCCCGATGCCGGGCCAGCCCTGCCAGAAGATCAGGTAGTTGTTGAGAAGGAAAACGAACGTGATCGCGGCCAGCGACAACGCGAACGCTCGGTAGAGCGCATTTTTCGTTTCGGGCCATCCGCCGCCCGCGTCCCACCAAGCCTGTGCCACTGTTGTAAAACCTGGTGACCTGTCGCACTACGGGCCGGGGAGCCGGCCCGTAGTCCCGGATGTCTAGCCGGAGACGCCCAGCACGCGGTTGCGCTGCTCCACGTAGGCTTGGTCCGAGACGTTCGACCAGCCGCCGACCTCCCGGCGCGCCTTGTCGAAGCTGTCGTGGATGCGCTTGGCGAGATCGCTGTGGGTCACCACGCCGTCGAAAACTTCCTTGGCCGCCTTTCCGAACGCGTCGTAGATCTCGTCGTTGAACTTGCGCACCTCGACGCCCTGATCGCGGGTCAGCCGAGCCAGCGCCGCGCCGTTCTTGGCGTTGTACTCGGCCATCATCACGTCGTTCTCCATCGAGGCCGCGGCCTCGATCAGGGCCTGATCCGACTTCGACAACCCCTCCCAGAACTTCTTGTTGAAGCCCGCCGACAACATCGAGCCGGGCTCGTGCATGCCGGGGTAGTAGTAGTACTTGGCCGCTTCGTAGAACTTCATGACCTCGTCGTTCCACGGCCCCACCCATTCGGTGGCGTCGATGGCGCCCGAAACCAGGTTCTCGTAGATCTGGCCGCCCGGAAGGGAGACCGGCGAGGCGCCGAGCTTTGCCATGACGTCGCCGCCCAGGCCCGGAATACGCATCTTGAGGCCCTTGAGGTCGTCGGCGCTGTTGATCTCCTTGCGGAACCAGCCGCCCATCTGGACGCCCGTGTTGCCGCACATGAGGCCCTTGAGCCCGAATTCGCCGGCCAGTTCGTCCCAGAGTTCCTGCCCTCCGCCGAAACGGATCCAGGCGTTCATTTCGGTGTAGGTGAGGCCGAAAGGCACCGCCGTGAAATAGGCCCAGCCCGGGTGCTTGCCCTTCCAGTAGTAGTCGGCGGCGTGATAGGCCTGCGCATTGCCCGAAGCCACCTCGTCGAACGAATCGAAAGCGCCGACGCGCTCGCCGGCGGCGAAGTAGCTCACCTGGATGCGGCCGTCGCTCATGTCCTGCACGCGCTTGGCAAAGCGCTGTGCCCCGGTGCCGAGACCGGGGAAGTCGCGCGGCCAAGTGGTGACGATGGCGACTTCGAGGCGGTCCTTCACGATGGCAGGGGCTTCAGGCGCCTTGACCACGGGGGCCGGTGCCGGCGCCTCTTGCTGGCCCGATATGATGGCCGCGGTTGCGCCGGCGCCCACGACGACACCGACGGCTGCTCCGGCAAGAAAGTCACGACGATTCATGAGATCCCCCTTGTTGATGAGTCGTTTGTTATCCGCTTGATCAGCGGCTGTGCCGCCCCCCGAAACCGGCAGCGTCCGTCTTGGCGAGCTCCGCGACAAACCGTACATCGCCGCACGTCGCGGCCCGGTTAACCGATACTACGACAAGCCGGATGCCCGCGCAACGAAAATCTTGTGTAAAGGTCAGCAATAACGAGGCAGTGTAGCCTCTCCGTCAAGGCGGCGCGGGCCTTGCCGAAAGAGGCGGAGAAGCGCCCCTGCTTCGTCAGTTGCGTTCGCGAACGCTCGTCACCAGCATGCCGAACACGGCGAACGCCACCCCCGAGCCCAGCAGCATGGCCAGCGTCATGTTGTCGAGCCGCGTGATGAGCAGGCCCATGGCTACCGGGGTGGTTTGGGCTGCCACGTAGTGCATGGACATGATGAGGCCGCTCGCCTCGCCCACCCGGCCCTTGGCCGCGGAGTCCTGCGCCAGCGCCACCACCAGCGAGGGCACCGGCGACTTGGACAGGCCCAGGAGACAGATGCCCGCGGCCAGGGCCAACGGGTGGGTAAGCCAGCCGTACACGGCCAGCACCACCAGAACGCCGGGAAAGGCGCCCATGAGAATGATGCGCTTCCGTCCCACGCGGTCGGACAGCATCCCCAGCACCAGGGCTCCGAGAATCGGGGTGGCCCCCCAGGCCGCCATGACCAGACCCGCCTGGTCGAGGGTCAGCTTCACGGCCTCGCGGAGAAACGTCGGAGTCCAGGACGAGGTGATCCAGAACACCGAGCCGCCGAAGAACTGCGCGGCGGCCAGGATGATCATGTTCCGGTTCATCATCCGCGGCTTTCGGGCGCTCGCCGCGCGAGGCGCGGCCTGCGCCCGGGCCGGTTCCCTGATGCGCAGCCACTGGATCAACGCGATGCCGGCGGCGATGCACCCCACGGTGGCGGTGGCCCCGCGCCAGCCGACACGCTGGATGATGGCGGCAGCCACGATGGGTCCGCTGACGCTGCCGAGCCCGTAGGTGGCGGAGAGCAGGCCCATTCCCAGTCCCCGCCGCGACGGCAGGAGGTCCGACACCAGGGACAGGACCGAGGCGGTGATGGCGCCGTATCCCAGACCGGCCAGGGCCAGCAAGGCGACCGCGGCTCCGTAGCTCCGGACGGTGGATACCAGGCCGAAACCGGCGCCCAGGGCGAGTCCGCCCAGGACCAGCACCCTGCGACGGCCCAGATTGTCGGAAAGGCGTCCGGCCGACCAGCTCGCGCACGCCGCGACCACGAAGATGGCGGTAAAGAGGGTGCCTGCCCAGACCTCGGAGAGTTCGAGGCTGGCCCGGATCTCCGGCAGCCCGATTCCCATCACCGCCACCACCATGGCCGGCCCCACCGCGGAGAGGGCCGCGACCAGTACGGACCCCCAGTCGGTCCGGGTGGACTCGGGAGTCGCGGCAGCCGGCACAGGTCAGCGGTCCCGGGATGGAATGGGGTACGGCCCCGCGGGCGGGGCCGTACGGTGGGTGTGGACGGTCAAGCTACGCGCCGATGGCGATCTCGTTGATGCACGGCAGCCCGCTGGCTATCGTGCGGCAGCCCGATTCCTCGACGATCATGATCTCGCCTTCGGAGGTGGCGGCGATGATGCCGGGGCCGTCGGGGTCGGGCACGGTGTCCATGATCCCGCCGTTGAGGTCCTCGGCCAGCGTCTTCCAGTTGGCGCCGCCGCGCTCGCTCCGCAGAACGGCCGCGCTGGCCCGCACCTTGCGCACCCAGGTGTTGGGCCGTCCCAGCGTGACTCCGAGGTACAAGCTGCCGTCATCGGTCTCGTTGATGGTGGTGCCGTAGGTGCGGGTGTCGGACGGCGTGATCTCCTCCCAGTGGGCGGCCCGGTCGCGGCTCCGGAAGACCCCTTCGCCGCAGGCGGCCACCACCATCTCGGGTTCATGCTTGCAGTGGTGCAGTTGATGGATGTCGCGGTCCCACAGGCCTTCGTTGGCGGTGTTCCAGTCCTGGCCCTTGTCGTCGCTCACGAGCAGTCCGCCTACCTCGATGCCGGCGTAGAGCCGCGACGGCGAGGAAGGGTCGTTGGTGAGATAGCGGGTGCGGGGCGCCTGGGCCGGGTTGGGTGGAAAGACCCCGCAAACGCCGCCCTCGCGCACGCCCGGCAACTCCTGCCAGCCCTTTCCGGGTGCGCCGTGGAAGAGCGCCGCCGGGCGGGTGCCGACGAACAGCGATCCTGGCAGCGCCCACAGCGAGAAGATGTCGAGGTGCGGCACGTTGGGGGTGGACCGGGTCCAGCTCTCGCCGCCATCATGGGTGTAGAAAAGCCCCGAGTGCTCGGTACCCCCGTACACGGTCCGCGGGTCCTCCGGATCGACCGCGATGCAACTCAGGTTCCAGAACGTCAGGTCCCGTTCCACCTGGCTCCACGAATCGCCGTTCTTCTCGAAGCGGTACCACCCGGAATGGGTCATGACGTGAAGCGCCTTCGTGTGACCGTTCGTATCGCTCATGGGGGTCTCCTCCCGCGGGGTTGGCTGAAAGACGTGGGCAGTTGCGTGGGAACGCGAACAGCTTGCCGACCTCTATCAATCTTGCGGTCGGAGTGTCAAGCAGGCCTCGGGCCGTTACGCGTCGGCCAGCAGCGGGTTCAGCTTGCGGAAGAATTCGCCGATCTCGCCCTCGTAGCTATAGTCGGCCAGGGATTCGATGTGCGTGGATTCCCGGTTGACGATGGCGAGGATCGCGCCGGCCTGCTTGGCGATGACGGGGAACGACGCGGCGGGTTGCACCACCAGGGACGAGCCCACCACGATGAAGACGTCCGCTGCTTCGCTCCAGACCTGGGCCTGCTGCATGGCGGCTTGCGGCATGGGTTGCCCGAAGGAGATGGTGCCGGTCTTGAGCAGCCCGTTGCAGGCGTCGCAGCGTGGCGAGGTGAACTCCTCGCCCAGGCCTTCCAGCACCGCGTCCGGATCGAAGCTCTTGCCGCAGCCGAGGCACACCACCGTGCGGTCCGAGCCGTGCAGTTCCACTATCTTGTCGTCCGAGACGCCGCCCCGGCTGTGCAGGCCGTCGATGTTCTGGGTGATGAGTCCCAGGAGCTTGCCGCGCTTTTCGAAATCACTGATGGAGGTGTGACCGATGTTGGGCTTGACCTCCTTGTAGAGCTGGTAGCTTTCCTTCTTGCGCTGCCAGGCCTGGACGCGCGCTTCCTCGCTGTTCATGAACTCGTCGAAGTAGACCGGCCTCATGCGGGTCCACTTGCCGCCGGGGCTTCGGAAGTCGGGGATGCCCGATTCGGTGCTGATGCCGGCGCCGGTGAAGAAGACGATGTCGGTGGCGCGCCGGAGCGTCGCGGCGAAGTCGTCGAGGGTCATGGTCATCCTTCCGGAAAGGTTGCGTCCGCGGCCGAGCGCCAAGTCTCCCGAATGTGGCTCGCGAAGTCAAATCGCGACGGGCTCGCGGCGGCTCTCCGTTGACTCGCTCCATCCGGGGCGATATGCCATCCATGGTGCGACGTTCGCCGGTTCCCGTGCCGTGCACCCGACGCGGGCGGGGTTGACCCCGCCCCTACACCAGACGACCGAGGTAACCAATGGCAGCAGACAAGATCGTGGGCGTTCCCACCCCCCGTGTGGAGGGCGTGGGCAAGGTGACGGGCGAGGCGGTCTACGCGGTGGACGTGACCCTTCCGGACATGCTGTGGGGCAAGGTGCTGCGGAGCCCGATCCCCTACGGGAAGATCAAGCGCATCGACACGAGCCGGGCGGAGCAGGTCCCGGGGGTCCGGGCCGTGGTCACCGGCGCCGACGTGGCCGGGCTCAAGATCGGCCGGCGGCTGTGCGACATGTCCATCCTGGCCGAGGACGTGGTCCGCTTCGTGGGCGAGAAGGTGGCGGCGGTGGCGGCCGACAGCGAGGAGGCGGCGGAGCGGGCGGCGGAGTTGATCGCGGTGGAGTACGAGGACCTGGAGCCGGTGCTCGATCCGCTGGAGGCGGTGAAGCCCTCGGCCCCTCTGATCCATCCGGACGTCATGAGCTACGACGGACTCATGGCGCCGCTGGACTCGCCCACCAACACCTTCGTGTACCTGTCATGGGGCAAGGGGGACGTCGAGAAGGGGTTCGCCGAATCCGACGTCATCGTGGAGAACACGTTCTACACGCAGCCGGTGCACCAAGGCTACATCGAGCCCCACTCCTGCGTGGTCAGTGTGACGGAATCCGGGACCGCGGAGATCTGGTCCTGCAGCAAGACCCCGTTCGCCCTGCGCCAGCAGCTTGCCAAGGCCTTGCAGATGCCGTTCGAGAGCCTGATGGTGCATCCGTGCTACATCGGCGGCGATTTCGGCGGCAAGGGCGACTTCATGGACGTTGCCGTGGCCTACGTGCTGTCGCGGAAGAGCGGGCGTCCGGTGAAGATGGTCATGGACTACGACGAGGAGCTCATGGCCGGCAACCCGCGCCACGCCTGCACCATCAAGGTCCGCACCGGAGTCAAGCGGGACGGCCGGATCATGGCGCATCATCTCGACTTCATCTTCGACAGTGGCGCCTACGGCGCCTTCAAGCCCATCGGCTTTCTCTTCGGCGCCCAGGAGGCCGGGGGCGCCTACAACATGCCGCACCACCTGAGCGAGGAGCGGGTGGTCTACACCAACAAGATCCCGTGCGGGCACATGCGGGCCCCGGGCGACCCCCAGGGCTTTTTCGCCACCGAGAGCCAGATGGACGCGGTGGCCAGGGAACTGGGCATGGACCCGGTGGAGTTCAGGAAGATCAACCTGATGCATGACGGCGACGAGTCGCCCACCGGCCACGTGCTGCACCACATCAAGGCCGAGGAGACCCTGGACAAGGCCGTCGCCGAGTCCGGCTACCGGACCCCCAAGGGCGCCAACACCGGGCGCGGGGTGGCCGTGGCCCAGTGGCTGCCGCTGGGAGGCGAGTGCTACGCCTTCGTCACCATCGACACGGACGGGTCCGTCACGGTCTCGTGCGCGGCCATGGACCAAGGCAGCGGCACCTACACGGTGCTCCGGCAACTGGCGGCCCAGGAGCTCCAGGTGCCGCTGGAATCCGTGAACCTGGAGACCCTGGACTCCACCCAGGTGGAGAAGGACCAAGGCCTGGGCGGCAGCCGCGGCACCCGGATCTACGGCAACGCCGCCTACCGGGCGGTGACGGCGGCGAAGGAAGAACTGTTGCAAATCGCGGCCGAGGCCATGGGCACGGACGTCGACAAGGTGGCGGTGGCCGAGGGGGGCGTGACACAGCTCGACGCGGAGCGGCGCATGACCTTCGCCGAGCTGGTCCGCGCCAAGGGCTCGGCCATCGAGGGCGCGGGCCACTACAACGACACCACCATGGGCCCGGAAGCTTCCATGTGCGCCGAGGTGGCTGAGGTGGAGGTGGATCCCGAGACCGGCCAGGTGGAGCTACGCAGGGTCACCGCGGCGCTCAACACCGGCACCATCATCAACCCGCTCATGCACCAGGGTCAGATCGACGGCGCCATCGTCATGGGAGTGGGCTACGCGCTCATGGAGGACGTGCAGTTCGACGACGGCAAGGTTACCACGGCCAACCTCGGCGACTACAAGATACCGACCATCCGGGACCTGCCGGAGCTGCGCACTGCCCTGATCCAGTCCGACACCGGCAGCGGCCCCTACAACAGCATGAGCATCGGCGAGACGCCCATCATCCCGTTCGCCGCCGCGGTGGCCAACGCGGTGGCCGACGCCACCGGCGCGCGCATCCGGTCGCTTCCCATCACGGCCGAGAAGGTGCTGTCGAGGATGTCCGAGTCTGGCGCGCCGGCCTCTCGATCCGCCCGCCAGGGGCTGGACAGCGTCCTGCCTCGTGGCTAACGGCCGGCAACGCGCCCACGGACCCGTAGTTTCGTGAAGCCATATTTCAGGCAGGGCACCAGCTTCATGTCCACCTGGTGGGTCGTGTTTGCCGGCGCCTTCGCCCACGCCGTCAGCACGGGTCTGGCCTATTTCGGCCTGAGCGCCTACTTCCCGTCCTTCGAGCGCGAATTCGGCTGGAGCCGCACCGCCATCTCCGGCGCCTTCTCCATGGCCCGGGTGGAGTCCGGCCTGCTGGGGCCTGCCGAAGGGTATATGACCGACCGCCTCGGTCCGAAGCGGGTCATGTACCTGGGCATCGTGATCTGCGCCCTGGGTTTCCTCGGCATGAGCCTGGTGAACTCCCTGCCGATGCTCTACGTCACCATCGTCGTGGGCATCGTGCTGGGTTCCAGCGTTGGATTCTACATTCCCGTCAGCGTGGTCGTGGCCACGCTGTTTCGCGCCCGCCGCAGCCTCGCCTTCGGCATCTTCCGCATGGGCCCGGGACTCTCCGGTCTGATGGTGCCGTTGGTGGGTCTCATGATCGTGTGGTGGGGTTGGCGCACGGCGTCGGTGGCCTCGGCGGTGATCATCGTGGTCATGGGCTGGCCGCTGGCCCGTGCCATCGGAAACGCCTATGAACGGCGCGCCGGCGTGGAGCCGCCAGCGAATCCGCCAGCCCCTGGCGCTGCCGCGAAAACCCCGCCGCCCGAGGTCTCGCTGACGCTCAAGGAGACGCTGCGCACGCGGTCGTTCTGGCTTCTCGCCGCGGTCATGGGCCTGCGTCAGATGGTCACGGAGGGGATCTCGGTCCACCTCGTGATTCTCCTGGTGGACCGGGGCTGGAAGCAGGAGGTGGCAGCCGGACTGCTCGGGACTTCCGCCCTCATCGGCGTCCCGTCGCGCCTGGCTTTCGGCTGGATGGGAGACTTCATCGACAAGCGCAAGCTCATGATCGGCCTGCTCGCCGCGCTGAGCGTTTCGGTCCTGACCATGGGAATGACCACCTCCTCCGCGTGGTTCATGGCCGGGCTGGTGGTGTACTCCCTTTGCTACGGCGGCCTCGCCTCGCTCCAGGAACCCATCCGCGCCGACTACTTCGGCATCCGCCACTTCGCCAGCATCCAGGGCTTCAGCCGCCTGTTCGTCACCGCCGGCAGCGTCATGGGCCCCGTCAGCGCAGGCTTCTTCTACGATCTGACCCAGAGTTATACCGTGCCCCTCACGATCTTCGCCGGCTCCGCCTTCACTTCCACCGTGCTGATGTTCTGGACACTGCCGCCGGCCAAGCCCCGCTCGAACTCCACGCCTCCGTAGACCCGAACCGCCGCCCTGCGGCCCCGAACGCTGTCTCCCTCACCCCGGACCACTCCTCCAGGATCCCGGGTCAGGCCCGGGATGACGGAGGGGTGGTCCGGCGTGAAGTTGCAGCGGACATTCGTTCATTGTACTCGTGAAGGGCATGAGCGAATCCGGATTCAGCGTTCCCAGGGAGGAGAGGTACTTCGAGGATTACGTGGCGGGCTCGGTGCATGAATTCGGCCCGGTGAGCCTGAACGAGACAGAGATCGTCGACTTCGGCAAGCGTTTCGTGCCGCAGCCGTATCACGTCGATCCGGAGCTTGCGAAAAAGACCATTTACAAGGGGCTCATCGCCAGCGGCTGGCACACCGCCGCGGCCATGATGCGGGTCTATTCCGACAACTATCTCTCGGCGGTTGCCAACCTCGGGTCCCCGGGGGTGGACGAGCTCCGCTGGAACAAGCCCGTGCGGCCGGGTGACCGGTTGACGGTGCGCGTCACGGTGCTGGAGACCCGCAGGTCGAGTTCGAAGCCGGAACGCGGCATCGTCAACTCGTTCCTGGAGACCCTGAATCAGGACGGCGACGTGGTCATGAGCATGAAGATGATCAACTTCATGACCGCCCGGCAGGCGCCCGCATAGCATCCCGGGCGAGCAACGCGCGGCAGGTTCGTTGGCGCACATGGAACGAGGGAGGCGCGTGATCTACGACATCGAAATCAACTCCGCGGCGCATTACCCGGCGGCGGACGTGGTGGGTCTGGTGGAGCGGGCGGAGCAGGCCGGGTTCGGCGCGTTCTGGAAGGGCGAGTCCAACAGCACCGACCCCATGGTGCTGATCTCCGCGGCGGCCAGCCGCACCAGCACCATCAAGCTGGGGACCGCCATCTACCACATCTACGGCCGCAGCCCGGTGACGCTGGGGTTGCAGGCGGCCACGCTCCAGGACCTCTCCGGCGGACGCGTGCTGCTGGGGCTGGGGGTGGCCAACAAGGCCATCGCGGCCTGGCACGGAGGGGTCTTCGACCGTCCGCTGCGGCGCGCGCGGGAGTACATGGAGGTCGTGCGCAAGGTGGTGGCTGGGGAGCGGGTCGAGTACGAAGGGGAGATCTACAGCACCGGCAAGCGCTTCCAGCTCTCGTGGAAGCCGCGGCACCCGCTTATGCCCGTCTATCTTGCCGGCCTGGGGCCGCAGATGACACGACTGGCGGGAAGGATATCGGACGGAGTCTTCATCAACATGGCCACGCCCGAGAAGATCCGCGAGATCGCGGATCGGACCCAGGCGGCGGCCCAGGCCGTTGGACGAGGCCCGGTCGACGTCATCGGAAAGGTGCGCGTGTCCCTCAATGCGGACCGCGAGGTGGCGCGCTCCAAGCTCCGGCAGGCGCTGACGTTCTACAACATCGCGGACCACTACAGCGACATGCTGCGGGAACAGGGCTTCGTCGCCGAGGTGGATGCAATTCAGGAGGCGTTCCGGAGCGGCGGCTTCAAGGCGGCCATGGGCGCCCTCACCGACGACTACATGGACCGGCTGCCGGTGATCCCGGCGACGTCGGTGGCGGAGATCAAGGACCGGTTGGCGCCGTACATGGAGGCAGGGGTGACGCGGATGGTGGTGCCGTACGTTCCCGTCAGCGAGCCCGCCGCCGAGGACGCCGAGCGGTTCATCACCGCCTGGGGCGAGGACGCCGCCGGCTGATGCGGCGACGAGACTACGGAATACGAAAGCGAGGAAACAATGTGTGATTTCGCAGCAGACGCGGAAGCCGCCGGCATCCTGGTGGGCCGGACCCTTACCCTGGAACGCGTCCGCCAACTCAACGCCAAGGACTACTTCTACCAGATGCTCAAGGACAACCCCGAGATGCTCAAGATCTACCCGGGCATCGAGGACGAGTTGCTTGAGGACGCCATCGACTGCCACATCCACGCCTATCCCGACTTCGTGCACCGATCCCAGGACATGATCCAGATCGCGGTGGATGCGTCCAAGGCCGGCATGCGGGCACTGGCCTTCAAGGACCATTGGAACGTCAGCGCCAACGCCTGTTACGTCGTGCAGCGCCACATCGACCACCTCGTCGAGACGGGGGAGTTGGAAAATCGGGTGGAGGTCTACGGCGGCTGCGGCATGTGCTACGGCATGAACCCCGAGTACGTCCGGATAGCGCTCCAGTACCCCAATGCCAAGATGATCTGGTTCCCGACCTTCACCTCGTTCGGGTTCTGGCGCAGCGCCGGCCATCCGGAGAAGGGCGGCGTGCGCCTGGTGAGCGAGGAGGGCGAGGTGCTGCCGGAGGTGGTGGAGATCATGAAGATGGCGGTGGAGAACAAGGTCGGCATCGGCTTCGGCCACACCGACTTCGAGGAACTCCTGCCGCTGTGCAAGAAGGCCAAGGAGCTGGGCGTTCGGGCCACCCTGGACCATCCGCTGCTGGAGCTCAACAAGCTGCTGCTGGACGAGATGAAGGAGCTGGCGGACTTGGGCGTGTACGTGGGCACCTACTGCCAGCCCATGATCCCGAGCCTCTACCAGCCCATCGCCGATCCCATGGAGACCGTCAAGACCATCGCCGAGATCGGCCCCGAGCGCTGCATCATCGGCAGCGACTTCGGCCAGGTGCTGCACCTGAACGCCGTCGACGGCATGCGCGTGTTCATCCGCGCGCTGCTGGGGTTCGGCATCACCAAGGATCAGATTTCCATCATGCTCAAGGACAATCCGGCCAAGCTCATGTGGCTGGACGACTGAGAGAGCGAACAGAGAAGGAGTCGACGGAAATGGCCGAACCACTGAACCGGCACAGCCGGGCCATCACCCAAGGGCCGGACCGGGCGCCGTCCCGGGCCATGTTCAAGGCGGTAGGGTTGACGGACGAGGATCTCGACAAGCCGCTGGTGGGCGTCGCCAACACCTGGATCGAGGTGATGCCGTGCAACTTCCACCTGCGCCGGCTCTCGGCCAAGGTGAAGGAGGGCATCCGCGCCGCCGGCGGAACGCCCATCGAGTTCAACACCGTGGCGGTCTCCGACGGCATCTCCATGGGCACCGAGGGGATGAAGGCCTCGCTCATCAGCCGCGAGGTCATCGCCGATTCCATCGAGCTGGTGACCCGCGGGCACCTGTTCGACGCGGTGGTGGCGCTGTCGGGCTGCGACAAGACCATCCCGGGCACGGTCATGGCCCTGGCGCGGCTGGACCTGCCGTCGCTGATGCTCTACGGCGGCTCCATCATGCCGGGACGGTTCCAGGGGCGCGACGTGACCATCCAGGATGTGTTTGAGGGGGTGGGCGCCCACGCCGCCAAGAAGATGACCGATGCCGAGCTGCTGGACCTGGAGAGCCGTGCCTGTCCCGGCCCGGGCGCGTGCGGTGGACAGTTCACTGCCAACACCATGGCCACCGCCTTCGAGATCCTGGGGATCTCTCCCATCGGCAGCGCCAGCGTGCCGGCCATGGACGACAGCAAGGACGACGTCGCCTACCGCGCCGGCGAGATGGTCATGGATCTGGTGCGCAAGAACCTGACCGCGCGGCAGGTCATCACCCGCGAGGCACTGGAGAACGCCGTGGCCTCCATCGCGGCCACCGGCGGTTCCACCAACGGCGTGCTGCACCTCCTCGGCGTGGCCCGCGAGGCGGAAGTCGACCTGCGCATCGACGATTTCGACCGCATCAGCTCCCGGACGCCGCTGATCGCGGACCTGAAGCCCGGCGGCCGCTTCGTGGCCAACGACCTCTACCGGGCCGGCGGGATTCCGCTGGTGGCGCGCCGCCTGCTGGACGCCGGCCGGCTGAACGGTGATTGCATGACCGTCACCGGGAAGACCCTGGGCCAGGAGGTCGGGGAAGCCGAGGAGACTCCCGGCCAGGAGGTGGTACGGCCGGTGTCCGAGCCGCTCAAGCCCACCGGCGGGCTCGTGATCCTCAGGGGCAACCTGGCGCCCGAGGGCTGCGTGGTCAAGGTGGCAGGGCACGAGCGCACGCGCCACAGCGGTCCGGCGCGGGTGTTCGACCGCGAGGAAGACTCCTTCAAGGCGGTGCAGAATGGAGAGATCGAGGAAGGCGACGTGGTGGTGATCCGCTACGAGGGCCCCATGGGCGGTCCGGGCATGCGCGAGATGCTGGGCGTCACCGCCGCCCTGGTGGGGGCCGGCCTCGGCGAGTCCGTGGCGCTTCTCACCGACGGCCGTTTCTCCGGCGCCACCCACGGGCTCATGGCCGGCCACGTGGCGCCGGAGGCCGCCAGGGGCGGCCCCATCGCCGCGGTGCGGGACGGCGACACCATCACGTTCGACGTCGACGCCCGCCGTCTCGACGTGGAGATCTCCGAGGAAGAGATGGACAAGCGCCTGCGGGAGTGGGAGGCGCCGGAGCCGCGCTACGCCAGCGGCGTCATGGCCAAGTACGCCAAGCTGGTGTCGTCGGCTTCAGAGGGCGCGGTAACGAGGTAAGCGGGAAAGGAGGTGCACAATGGCCAAGTACAACAAGATGTCCATGCCCCTGAAGGACGTGAAGGACAAGGAGTTTCTGGCGCGCCGGTTGAACTGCGAGGGAGTCGGCTTCGGCATCGTGCGGATCAAGCCGGGCAAGGGCGCGGAGTACGTGCACCAGCACAAGGTGCAGGAGGAGGTGTTCATGACCCTCAAGGGCGACGGCACCATCATCCTGGACGGCCGCCGGATCCCCATGCCCGAGGGCACCGTCATCCGGGTGAGCCCGGAGGTCAACCGCGCCATCGGCAACGACTCCAAGCGCGACGTGGTGTTCCTGTGCATGGGCGCGGTCCCGCCGAAGGACTTTCCCTTGGGCGGCCGCACGCTGTTGGGCGACGGCATCCCGCACCGGGACAAGGTGCCGCGCTGGAAGAAGGCGTAGCTCTCCGTTGAACCGTCGCGTCCGCCGTATTAACATGGACGCTACCAAGGGTTCGGAGGCCCTCGATGAGCAAGCGCGAGCACGACCTCGACCGCGAAGTCGTCGTCGAGACCGAGAAGAAGCTCAAGCGGCCCTCTCTTTTCAAGGTGCTGCTGCACAACGACGACTACACCACCAAGGAGTTCGTGGTCCAGATCCTGGAGTACGTGTTCAACAAGGACAACACCGAGGCGGTGCAGATCATGATGCACGTGCATCGGAACGGCATGGGGGTGGCCGGGGTCTACCCCTACGAGGTGGCGGAGACCAAGGTGAAGACCGTGGAGGGACTGGCGCGCCAGTACGAGTATCCGCTCAAGTGCAGCATCGAAGAGGAATGAACTTCCGAGAGCGAATAAGCCTCGAAGGGGCGGGAACGTGATTACCAAGAACCTGGAAGCCGTGCTCAAGGCGGCGTACGACGAGGCCAAGGAAAGGCGGCACGAGTTCGTTTGCGTGGAGCACTTGCTGTGGGTCCTGCTGGAGGACAAGAACGCCAGCGACGTCATCGTCAACTGCGGCGGCGACCTCGACCGGTTGCGGCACGAGCTGGAGGAGTTCTTCGAGACCCGCATGGAGACGCTTCCGGAAGCCGTCGAAAAGGAGCCCGAGCAGACAACGGGGTTCCATCGCATCGTCCAGCGCGCTTTCATTCACGCCCAGTCCTCGGAAAAGGCCGAGATCCAGGGTAGCGACCTCCTGGTGGCCATGTACCGCGAGCAGCAGTGCTACGCGCGCTACCTGCTGGAAGCCCAGGACATCAGCCGCTTCGATCTCATCAACTACATCTCCCACGGCGTCTCCAAGCTGCCGGAGGAGGAGCCGCAGCAGACGCCCGGGGCGGAAGAGGACGAGGAAGGCGGGCAGGGGCCCCAGCGCAACCCGCTGGAGGCCTTCACCACCGAGTTGGTGGAGAAGGCGGAGAAGGGGCTGCTGGATCCGCTCATCGGCCGCAACAACGAGATCGCCCGCACCATCCACGTGCTGTGCCGGCGGCGCAAGAACAACCCCATCTACGTGGGCGATCCGGGGGTGGGCAAGACCGCCATCGCCGAGGGGCTGGCGCTGCGGATCTACGAGAAGACCGTGCCGGAGGCGTTGCACGAGACCCGCATCTACGCCCTGGACATGGGCGCGGTGCTGGCCGGCACCAAGTTCCGGGGCGAGTTCGAGGCTCGGCTGAAGGGCATCATCACCGCCCTCAAGGGCAACCCCGACGCGATCCTGTTCATCGACGAGATCCACACGGTGGTGGGGGCCGGCGCCACCAGCGGCGGCTCGCTGGACGCCTCCAACATCCTGAAGCCGGTGCTGGCCTCCGGCGAGCTCAAGTGCATCGGCTCCACCACCTACCACGACTACCGGAGCTACTTCGAGCGGGACCGGGCGCTGTCGCGCCGGTTCCAGCGCATCGAGGTGCCGGAGCCCAGCATCGACGAGACCGTCAAGATCCTGCAGGGCCTCAAGCCTCACTACGAGAAGCACCACGGCGTGGCCTACAGCCAGGCGGCGCTGCGCACCGCGGCCAAGCTCTCGGCCAAGCACATCAACGACCGCTTCCTGCCGGACAAGGCCATCGACGTCATCGACGAGGTGGGCGCGTCGGTGCGGATACTGCCGCCCGAGAAGCGCAAGAAGACCATCGGCCCCAAGGACGTGGAGCAGATCGTCGCCACCATGGCGAAGATCCCGCCGCGCAGCGTCTCCACCTCCGACAAGGAGCAACTGGGCAACCTGGACCGGGACCTGAAGCTCGTGGTCTTCGGCCAGGACGAGGCCATCGACGCCCTGGCCAGCACCATCAAGCTCTCGCGTTCCGGCCTCGGCCAGCCCGAGAAGCCTACCGGCTGCTTCCTGTTCTCCGGACCCACCGGCGTCGGCAAGACCGAGGCGGCCAAGCAGTTGGCCCAGATCATGGGCATCGAGTTCCTGCGCTTCGACATGAGCGAGTACATGGAGAAGCACACGGTGTCGCGCCTCTTGGGAGCGCCGCCGGGATACGTGGGGTTCGACCAGGGCGGACTCTTGACCGACGCCATCCGCAAGACGCCCTACGCGGTGCTGTTGCTGGACGAGATCGAGAAGGCACATCCGGACCTCTTCAACGTCCTCCTTCAGGTCATGGACCACGCCACCCTCACCGACAACAACGGCAAGAAGGCCGACTTCCGCAACATCATTCTGATCATGACCACCAACGCCGGCGGCCGGGAGATGAACGCCTCCGCCCTGGGATTCGCCCACAACTCCAACGTCGGCAAGGGCAAGGAAGCGGTCGAGAAGATGTTCAGCCCGGAGTTCCGCAACCGCCTGGACGCCACCATCTTCTTCAACTCCCTGAGCCCGGCGGTCATCGAGAAGGTGGTCGACAAATTCATCACCCAGCTCGACGCCCAGTTGAACGAGCGCAAGGTCACCATCCAGCTAGAGCCCGCCGCCCGCATCTGGCTCGCCGAGCGCGGCTACGACCCCCAGTTCGGCGCCCGCCCCATGGCCCGCCTGATCGACAACGAGATCAAGAAACCCCTGGCCGACGAGATCCTGTTCGGCCAGCTCCAGAACGGCGGCCGCGTCCGCGTCGACGCCAAGGACGGCGAGCTGGTGTTCGAGTACGGGGAGTGACCCCGGGCCATCTGGGATTGGAATTTAGTCAGTAATCATTGACTAAATTTAGTCAGTAATGATTGACTAAATTTGGGCAGCGGTCATCATCCTTCAGTTGTGGCCGCTGTCGATCCCCGCTTTGCCTCGCACAACCTCCATCTTGAAGATCCGGAGTTGTTCCGCGCCATGGACCCGTGTCCACGGGTTGCCAAACGAGTTGCTGCCCTTGCACCTGCAGCGGTTGGGTGAATCGCCACACTACGTGACGTGGTGAGAGACTGGGACTATGCCCCTGACCCCTCCCCCTTCTTCAACGGGCTTCCATCCAGCAGATACTCCTGCCGCGCCAAGGTCTCGGAGCGTTCTTCCTGCAGGTAGCGCTCAAGTGCCTGCCGGAAGCGTTTGTCGCGGATGTAGTGGGCGCTGTAGGTCTTGGCGGGCTCGAGGCCGCGGAGGTTCTTGAAGCTGCCGCCGGCGCCGGCCTCGAAGCGGACCAGCGATTCGTCGATGCAGTGCTCGATGGCGGCGTAGTAGCACACGTTGAAGTGCAGGTAGCGGTGGTCCTCGAAGGCGCCCCAGTAGCGGCCGTAGAGGGTGTCGGGGCCGCGGATGTTGAAGGTGCCGGCGATGATGTGACCGTCGCGTTGGGCGACGATGGGGCAGAGGAACGGGTAGGGCCGCTTCAGCAGCTCGTCGAAGAAGCGGCCGTTCAGGTATTGGTGGCCGTAGTAGAGGCGGTCGATGTGGTGCTTGTACAATTCGAACATGGTGCGCTGGATGTCCGGGGTGACGTCGTCGTAGGGCAGCGCCCAGATCTGGATGCCCTGGTTTTCCAGTTCCCGCCGCTCGTGCTTGATCTTGTTGCGCCGACCGCTGCGGAACGCTCCCAGGTAGTCGTCGAAGGTGCCGTAGTTCCGGTTCTGCCAGTGAAACTGGAGCCCGATCTTGGGGATGTAGTCCAGGTCCTCCAGCGCCTCCATCTCTTCCTGGTCGCAGAAGTTGATGTGGATGGACGACAACTCGTTGCCGCTGCAGATTTCTACCAGCGCCCGGCCAAGGATGGCGATGACGCTTCGGCGGTCGATCCCGGGAGCGGTGAGGAAGCGCGACCCTACCACCGGCGTGAAGGGCACGCCCACGAGCATCTTGGGATAGTACTCGATGCCCGCCTGCATGGCGTAGCCGGCCCACTGGTGGTCGAAGACGAACTCCCCCATGCTGTGGGACTTGAGGTACATGGGGCAGGCGCCGAGGATCTCCTTGCCCCGTTCGACCACAAGGTGGTGCGGCGCCCAGCCGGTTTTGTCACAGACGCAGCTCGTTTCCTCCAGGCAGTCCAGCCAGTCCCAGCGCATGAACGGCGAGCCGTCCCGCAGAAGCGAATCCCACGTCTCTCGCGGCACCTCGTTGATGCGGCGGACGATGCGGACCGAAAGCTGTTCCTCCCCCATGGCCCCACCTTCTTGCCAGAAGGGCCGGAGCAGGTCTAGTCAGTAGAGACCGTGACTCTCTTCGCTCTGACCCTCCTCCTGGCGGCCGCCTTCATCCACGCCACCTGGAACCTCCTGCTCAAGCGAGCCGAGGGCGGGCCGGTGTTTCAATGGCTTTTCGCCGTGCTGTCCGTGGGCCTGTACCTGCCTGCCGTACTGGTGCTGAATGGGGTTCGGCCGATCCACCTGGACGCGAACGTTGTTGCCGTGATCGCCGGGAGCAGCCTGTTGCACACGCTCTACTACGGCGTGCTCCAGCGGGGCTACCGGGCGGGCGACCTGTCCGTGGTCTACCCCCTGGCCCGTGGCACCGGACCTTTCCTGGCCGTCATCGGCGCGGTGCTGATATTTGGCGAGCGTCCCGGCGCGGGGGTCCTCGCCGGCGGCCTGCTCATCATCCTGGGCGTCTTCGTGTTGAGCGGCGGAGGCGCTTGGTCCCGCCGAGATGATCCGGCCCGGTCCGCGGTGTGGTATGGCCTGGCCACCGGCGTGGTGATCGCCAGTTATACGCTTTGGGACAAGAATGCCGTAACCGGATGGTCCATTGCGCCGCTACTGCTCGATTGGGGCACCAACTGCGGTCGCTCCATCCTGTTGGCGCCCATCGCCATGCACCGCCGGGGCGAATTGCGCGCGGCCTGGCGAAACCATCGACGGGAGGCGCTGGGGGTCGCGCTGCTCAACCCGCTGGCCTACATCCTCGTGCTGACGGCGTTGCGGGTCACGCCCGTGAGTCACATCGCGCCCGCCCGGGAGATCAGTATCCTGATCGGCTCGTTGATGGGAATACGCCTGCTCGGAGAAGGGGATCCGAAGGTACGGCTGCTGGGCGCGGCAAGCATGACGCTGGGTCTGCTGCTCATCGTGACGAGTGGAACGGCGCCCTGATCCGCGGGCTTCACCGGCGCCGGCGCTTCTGGAAGCTGGGGTCGGGCGTCCCCTTCCAGCAGCGGGCGACGAAGGGATAGCCCTCGGTGATGAAGTAGGCGTAGGAACCGCTGGGGAATTCGGCGGACCGGGTCACGGCGCCGTTGCATTCATCCAGGTCGCCGCTGCCGGCGACGTATTGCCAGTCCTGCACGAAGGCCCCGTCATGGGCGCCGTCCGGTTCGTCCCCGCCGGGGCGCGCGGCGGATTTCAGCCGGTAGGAAGCGCGGACCCTCTGTATGCCGTTGCCCAGGTCGCCGGTGATTGCATAGATAGGAAAGCCGTCCGCTGCCCAGCCGATCAGGGGCGAGTGAGCATCCGCGCTCCAGCCCAGTTGCCGCAGCAGGCCCGTGGGCAGCGCGTGATAATGGTAGGCGCCGGTCCGTTGGACGTGGGCATGGTTGGCATCCAGCCCCAGCCGGACCGCGCCCCCGAGGGCGTCGTAGTTCCAGCCGCCCCGGCGCTCGCCATGCCAGTATTCCGCGGTGCCGGCCTCGAACGGAACGCCGTTGACGGCCACGCCCCAAAGCCAGCGACGCGCGTCGGTGGCCCTGTCTGTCCGTTTCGGTTCGGTGGTGACGGTGAGGAGGTAGTCTTGCGGGCCGATGGTGTGGGGGTTGCCGCGGTTGGGAAAGGCTCCCACCGGGTGCGCCGGGATGCCGTTGGAACGGATCGTCCGGGTCGTGCCGGACACGTCGATGGAAGCTCGCGGGGAGCCCGCCGTCTCGCTTGCGGGCCTGAGCGTCACTTCGGCCGTCTCGGTTGCGGTATGATACCGGGCCGGCGGGCGACCTGTCCGTTGCGCCATGGCCGTTGCCGTGAACAGCACCACGCCGGCGGTGGCACCTGCTACGATACAGAAGATCGCTTTCATCGGGATTCCGCTATTCGATGGTCAGGTAGCGTTCCAGGCGGGTTGCCTCGCCCTTGTCGGCGTGAGCGCCCACGCGGCTGCGGAAGTCCTCCATGCTGGCGAAGGGGCGGGACTCCTGGATCAGCTTGAGGATTCCGTCGTTGAGCCCGGGGATCGTGCGCAGGTGTGCGTCGCTGGCGCCGTTCAACTTGATGGGCACGAAGACGTACTGTTCAAGGCGGGCGACCTCCGCGTCATCGACGTACTTGCCGATCTCGCGCTGGAACTCCGCCAGCGCTCGGTACGGCCGGTATTCGCGGAACTCCCAGCTCATGCGGCGGCCGACCCCCGGAACCATGCGGATGGCCTCGACGTTGGCGTTGTTCAGGTTGATGGGGAGGAACAGGCGGACGTAGAGCTCCTTGCGCTGCTCCGCGCTCAAGGCCGGCGCCAGCGCCTTGTCCAGCGCCTCCATGTTCAGGTACGGCCTGCCGGCGACAACGCGGCCGGCCAGATCAGGATTCAGTCCGGGCAGACCGGCGAGCTCTTCCGCACCGGCGGTGTTGGGGTTGAGCACGCCCATGTTCTTTCCCACCTGAGCCCGCGCATGCGGGGCTGCGGCAAGGGACAGGACCAAGCCGGCCAGCAGCAAGACGGGGACGATGATCGGTCGGTTGTTCACGGTTGTTCTCCTTCTCCGGTTGCGGCCGTGGGTCTGAGAGCCGGGTGCCGAAACGCGTAGAGCAGCCCCAGCAGCCCGAGTTGGGTCATGGCGCCCGGCGCGAGCGCGGGCATCGCTCCGGTCATCGCCTCGGTAAAGAGCTTGAAACCAGACATCGTCGGCGTCATCTCCAGCTCGAATTCCACGTTGCTCTCGTAGTGGTGCCAAATCCCCACGGGCCCGGCGAGCACGAACAGCACCATGGTCACCTGGAAGGCGCGAAGGCTCCAGCGCCTGCGTCGGGTCACCCAAATGCCCATGGTGATGAGGCTGGCGGCGAGAAGGATCAGCGGTATCCACTGCTCGAAGTCTTCGATGTGTCCCAGGAGCAACAGCTCGCTGCCGGTCCCCAGCACGCCAATGGCGAGAATGACGAGAAGCAGCCGCCGAAACATCGACTCGCTCCGATCCACCATGTTCATGGGGATTAGACGGTATCGGGTTCCGGTCCCTGAGGGGCAGGGAGGGCTCGGATCGCAGGTGGGGGCGGTTTATGCCTTCCCGGCGAGTTGCCGGAGCACGTATTCGAGGATGCCGCCGTGGTGGTGGTATGACAGCTCCGCGGGGGTGTCGATGCGGCAGGTCACCTGGAAGGTGGTCACCTTTCCCTCGGCGCTTGTCGCGGTCACCTGCAGTTGCTTGCGCACGCTCAGGCCGCCGGCCACGCCGGCGATGTCGTAGGTCTCGAAGCCGGTGAGACCCAGCGACTCGGCGTTTTCGCCCTTCATGAACTCCAGCGGCAGGATGCCCATGCCGATGAGGTTGCTCCGGTGGATGCGCTCGAAGCTCTCGACGATGGCGGCCTTGATGCCCAGGAGCCGTGGCCCCTTGGCGGCCCAGTCCCGGGACGATCCGGTGCCGTACTCCTTGCCGGCGATGACGATGAGCGGAGTCCCTTCTTCCTGGTACTTCATGGCGGCGTCGAAGATGGACATCTGTTCGTTGTCGGGCTGGTGTACGGTATAGCCGCCCTCGGTACCCGGCGCGATCTGGTTCTTCAGCCGCACGTTGGCGAAGGTGCCGCGCATCATTACCTCGTGGTTGCCCCGGCGGGCGCCGTACTGGTTGAAGTCCTTGGGCTCCACGCCGTGCTCGGTGAGATAGCGCGCCGCCGGCCCGTTGCGCTCGATGGACCCGGCTGGCGAGATGTGATCGGTGGTCACCGAATCGCCCAGCAGCGCCAGCACCCGCGCTCCCTTGACGTCACCCGGCGCGGCCGGCTCCGCGGGCATGTCGGCGAAGAACGGGAGCTCCCGGACATAGGTGGAGTCCGGGTCCCAGGCGAACAACTCGCCCTCCGGCACCGGCATGCTCCGCCACATGTCGTCTCCCTCGAAGACGTTGCTGTACTCCTTGCGGAAGGCGTCGGCCGTGACGCCCTTGGCCACTTCCGCGCGCACCTCCTCCGGGCTGGGCCAGATGTCCCGCAGCATCACCGGCTGCCCGTCGGAGTCCTGCCCGATGGGGTCGTTGTAGAGGTCCACGTCCATGTTGCCGGCGATGGCGTAGGCCACCACCAGCGGCGGCGAGGCCAGGTAGTTGGCCCGGATGTGGGGATGGATGCGGCCCTCGAAGTTCCGGTTTCCCGAAAGCACGGCACTGGTCACCAAGTTGCCTTCCTGGATGGCGTTGCCGATGTTCTCCGGCAGCGGTCCGCCGTTGCCCACGCAGGTGGTGCAGCCGTAGCCCACCAGATGGAATCCCATCTCTCCCAGGGGCTCCAGCAGGCCGGTCTGGGTCAGATACTCGGTGACCACCTTGGAACCCGGCGCCAAGCTGGTCTTGACCCAGGGCTTGGCCTTGAGGCCACGGGCCACGGCCTTCTTGGCCAGCAGCCCCGCGCCTATCATCACCGATGGATTGGAGGTGTTGGTGCAACTGGTGATGGCGGAGATCACCACCGAGCCGTGGGTGAGCTCGAAGGAATCGCCGTTCTGCCGCACGGCCACGGTGCTCGGGGTGTCGCCGCCTTTCATGGTGGGCAGGGCCTCGGCAAAGGACTGCTTGACGCCGCTCAGCGGCACCCGGTCCTGGGGCCGGCGGGGTCCCGCCAGGCTGGGCTCCACCTCGCCCAGGTCGAGCTCCAGGGTGTCGGAGAAGACCGGGTCCGGCGTGTCGTCGGTGCGGAACAGTCCCTGCTCCTTGCTGTAGGCCTCCACCAGGCTGATGAGCTGGGGGTCCCGGTTCGACAGCTTCAGGTAGGCCAGGGTCTCGTCGTCCACCGGGAAGAAGCCCACGGTGGCGCCGTACTCCGGCGCCATGTTGCCGATGGTGGCCCGGTCCGCCAGCGCCAGGCTGGAGAGCCCCGGACCGTAGAACTCCACGAACTTCTCCACCACGCCCTTCGCCCTCAGCATCTGCACGATGGTCAGCACCAGGTCGGTGGCGGTGGCGCCCTCGGGAAGCCGGCCATGGAGCTTGAAGCCGATGACCTCGGGGATCAGCATGATCAGCGGCTGGCCCAGCATGGCCGCCTCGGCCTCGATGCCGCCCACGCCCCAGCCCACCACCCCCAGCCCGTTGATCATGGGCGTGTGGGAGTCGGCCCCTACCAGCGTGTCGGGATAGGCCAGGGTGTCGCCGTTGGACTGGGCGGTGAAGACCACCTTGCCCAGGAACTCCAGGTTGACTTGGTGGACGATGCCGGTGTCGGGGGGCACCACGCTGAAGTTGTCGAAGGCCTTCTGCCCCCAGCGCAGGAACGCATACCGTTCCTGGTTGCGCTCGTACTCCAGCTTCGAGTTGGAGGCGAACGATTCGAGGGAGCCGAAGTGGTCCACCTGCACCGAGTGGTCGATGACCAGGTCCACGGGCTGGAGCGGGTTGATCCGTTTCGGGTCGCCTCCCAGCCGCCGGATGCCTTCCCGCATGGCCGCCAGGTCCACGATGGCGGGCACTCCGGTGAGATCCTGCAGCAGGATGCGCGCCGGCATGAAGGCGATTTCCTTGTCCGGTTTCGCCCCGGGGTCCCAGCCCGCCAGCGCGCGGATGTCGTCCGCCGACACGTGCCGGTCGTCCTCGCACCGGAGCAGGTTCTCCAGCAGGATCTTGAGGGAGAACGGCAGCCGTTCCACCGGCAGCGAGGTCTCCTTCGCCAGGGCGTCGAGGCGATAGATCCGGTAGCGGTTGCCCCCGACGTCGAGGGACGAGGCGGTGTGAAACGTGTCGATGCTCTGTGATGCCATGTCAGGCTCCTTGAAATGGATTTTCGGTTTCAGGCGGTCCGGAAGGACGCGGGCGGATGGATGCCGCGGGGCCTGGGAACGCTTCTTTCTAGCGTAACCGGTGCGGCTTGCCAAATCGGCGGGGAAGCATTCCCGGACTCGATCTGGACACGGCAATGACGCAGGGTGGCAGGAATGACGTCTGCGGGTGCTGGAGGTAGTCGCGTAGGATGCGGGTACTTAGACTGCCTTGTCCCGGTGCAATCGAGCGATGCCCTCATCGTCGTAGCCGAGTTCCTGGAGGATCGAGTCGGTGGCGTCGCCGAGCTCGGGGATGGGGTCGTAGCGGGCCGGGCTGCCAGAGAGGTTGAGCGGGCTGCCGATGACCGGCACCTTGCCCACGGGCGAGTCCACCTCCCGGATCATGCGCCGGGCGGCCGCCTGGGGATGGGCCAGCACCTGGGCGATGCCCCGGACCTTGCCGTTGGGCAGTTCCGCGGCCTGGAGGCGTTCGAGCCAGGTCTCGTGGCCGTGCTCCAGGAAGAGTTCCTCGATGGTCTCTTCCAGAATACCGCGGTTCTCCCTGCGCGCCTCCACGGTGGCGAAGCGGGGGTCTTCCATCAGCGATTTGCGTTCCATCACCTTGAGGCAGAAGACTTCCCAGTCCTTGGGCGTGGCCACGGCGAGGTTCACGTACTCGCCGTCCCCGGCCATATAGGGGCCGTAAGGGGTGACGTAGTGGTGCCGCATGCCTACCCGGCTGGGCTCCTCGCCCCGGTGCCAGTAGTGGTGCGGGAAGTACCCAAGCCAGGAGAGGATGCTCTCGAACATGGAGATGTCGATGACCTGCCCCTCACCTGTCTTCTCCCGCTGGAACAGCGCCAGCACGATGCCCAGGGCCGCGTACATGCCGGAGGCGATGTCGGACACGGACACGCCGGCCCGGGCGGGCTTGTCGGGGTAGCCGGTGGTGGCGATGATGCCGGCCTCACCCTGGATCAGCAGGTCGTAGGCCTTGACGTCCCGGTAGGGGCCGTCTTGCCCATAGCCCGAGAGCGAGCAGTAGACGAGCCGCGGGTTGATCTCGTGGAGGGTCTCCCAACCCAGCCCCACGCGCTCGGCCACTCCCGGGGCGTAGTTCTCGAAGAAGACGTCGGTGGTCTGCGCGAGCTTGTGGAGGATCTCCAGCCCCTCGGGCTTCTTGACGTCCACCGTGAGGCTCCGCTTGTTGCGGTTGAGCCACACGTAGCCCGACGACAGCCCCTTCACCGCCGTATCCCAGTGGCGGATCAGGTCGCCCACGCCGGGGCGCTCGATCTTGATGACCTCGGCCCCCATCTCCCCCAGCAGACCGGTGCCGAAGGGGCCCGCGAGCACCTGCTCGAAGGCCATGACCCGCACGCCGCTCAGGGCCAGATCGCCATCACTCACCGTCGGCGATCTCCGGGAAGATGTCGCGGCGGGGGGCGAACTCCTTGCGCCACACCATGACGCTGCGGGCGTAGTCGATGACCACCTTGCCTTCCTGCTGCACGCCCCGGGTGCGCACCTTGACGATGCCCCACTGCGGTTTCGACCTGGAGTCGCGCTTTTCCAGCACCTCGGACTCGGAGTAGAGGGTGTCGCCGGCGAACAGCGGGTTGGGCAGCGTGATCTGGTCCCAGCCCAGGGCGAAGCCGTTCTCGCTCACGTCCGCCACCCCCATGCCGGCCACGATGGCCAGGGTCAGGGCGCTGTTGATCAGGCATTTCCCGAACTCGGTGCGCTTGCCGTACTCGTTGTTGAAGTGGATCTGGTTCGTGTTGTTGGTGAGCAGCGTGAACCAGATGTTGTCGTTCTCCGTCACCGTGCGTCCGACCCGGCACCGGTACACGTCGCCGACGTTGAAGTCCTCGAAGTAACGCCCTTCCCAGCCCTGTACGACCGCCATGGGGAATCTCCTTCCAGGCAAGATGGTGACACTTAAGGGTACACCGTTGGCGTGCACGAAGTGGGAATCATTGTCGCATGCTCATCGTCTTCCCGCCGCCCCGTCGTCAGCCGTGCTAAGCGGACTCCAGCTGATCGCCGATCGGGAGGGTACGGATACGCTTGCCGGTTGCCTGGTAGATCGCGTTGACCAGCGCCGGCGCGTAGGGCGGCAGGCCGGGCTCGCCAACACCGCAGGGACGCAGATGCGTGAAGTCCTCGACGATGTGCGTGCGCACATCGAGAGGCGCATCGCCCATGCGGGCGATCGTGTAGTCGTGGAAGTTGCTCTGGTCGACCGCCCCTCGCGTGGTGGTGATCTGCCCATGCATCGCGAGCGAATGGCCGTCGACGGCAGCACCTTCCATCTGCTTCTTCACCCCCTCGGGATTGACGTAGAGGCCGCAGTCGATCGCCATGTCCACTCGCGGGACATGGAGCGAGCCGTCGTCACGCACCACCACGTGTACGGCCGTTCCCACATAGCTGTGGAAGCTGCGGTGGCAGGCGATCCCCAGGCCATGACCGGGCGGCATCGACTTGCCGTAGCCCGACTTCTCGGCCACCACGCGGAGCACGTTCGAGAGCCGCTTCGGCATGATCGGCCAGTCCTCGATCGAGTCGCCGTAGTTCCAATGGCGCTTCACGCCGTCCCTGGCGAGGTCCATGACGTCCGCATCTCCGATGAGCTCCAGCAGGAACTCCACCGGGTCGCGGCCAGCGGCCTCGGCCAACTCGTTCGCGAAACAGTTCATGGTGAACGCGTGCTGGATGTTGTTGACCGAGCGGAACCAACCGATCCTGATCATGGCGTCGGCCTCGCCGTTCTCGATGCGCAGGTTCGGCACCCGGTCGTAGGGCGTGTCGACAAGGCCCAACCCGAATTCAACAGGATGGCCGGTCCGCTGCACCGGATTCCAGAGCGACATGAGCGAGGGCCACGCACCCGAATGATGCCACGCCGTGACCGTGCCCGAGCCGTCGAGACCTGCCCTGAGCCTGTGAGCGCTCGCGGCATGGTAGTAGCCGTGCCGGATTTCGTCCACGCGGGTCCACTGCACACGCACCGGCGCGCCGATTCTGGCGGACAGTATCGCCGCCTCGCATGCGAAGTCGGGCTTGGATTTGCGGCCGAAGCCGCCGCCCAAAAGCGTGACCTCGCATTCGACCTCGGTCTTCTCGATGCCGAGCGCCTCCGCCACATACTGCCGGGTCTCGTTGGGTGCCTGGGTGGAGGTCACGATCCTGACGGGCCTACGGGTAGCGTCGGCCAGGGCGACCGGCGGCTCCATCGGCGTGTGGACGAGGTAGGGCACGAAATACTCTGCCTCAACCACCCGGGCGGCCGAGCCCAGCGCCTCGTCAA
Source organism: uncultured Binatia bacterium (SeqCode) (assembly GCA_965215605.1). GTDB lineage: Bacteria > Desulfobacterota > Binatia > UBA9968 > JAJDTQ01 > JAJDTQ01. Next base: position 2,496,346 of record OZ244070.1, read on the forward strand.
CGTTGCCCCGGTCGCGGATTACGTGGCCGCCGGCGCGCGCCGCGGACCTCAGCTCGTCGTTGTAGGCGCCCGAATCGTGCCTGACGTTCGGGCCGTCCTCCCACTCGATGACCAGTCGGTCGCGCCCCTCCATCACCGACCAGGTATTGGTGCCGACCACGGCGATGCCGCCGAGCGCACGGAAATGCGCCGGCATGGCGTCGGCGAGCCCCGGGATCTCGATCACCTGCTCGACGCCTTGTACCTTGAGCGCCTCGCCGGCGTCGAACGACTTCACCTTGCCGCGATAGACCGGCGGGCGCGCCACGACGGCGATCTTCATGCCGGGGACGCTGACGTCGGCGCCGTAAGTGGCGCGTCCGGTGCTCATGTCGTAGTTGTCGACCACCGGCATGTCGCGGCCGATGTACTTCCACTGCGACTTGTCCTTGAGCTTCGGCGCTGCATCTCCTACCGGCACCGCGATGTCGGCCGCGGCGTCCACAACCTCACCGAAGTCAAACGACCGGTCCGTGCCGCTGTGATAGAGGCGGTGGTTCCTGGCGTGGACCTCGCGGGGATCAACGCCCCACTTTCTGGCCGCTGCCTGCTCCAGCACGTAGCGGCCGGCTGCGCCCAGTTCGCGCATGACCTCGAAGTGGTGGCGGGTGCTGCGCGAACCGTCGGTGTTCTGCTGGTCCTTGCCGGCGGGGTCGAACCGGGTCTCGTCGCCCGGCGCCTGCCGGATCCTGACCCGCTGCCAATCGGCTTCGAGCTCGTCGGCGAGGATCATCGGGATGCCGGTGCGCACGCCCTGACCCATCTCGGAACGGCTGCACGTCAGCGTGACCGTGCCGTCGTCCGCAATCTCGACGAAGAGGTTGGGCTTGACCGAGTTGATGCCGCTCTGGCCGCGCGCCTTCGGGATCAGGGAGGCGACATTGGCGCCGAGCACGAAGGCGCCGGTGACGCCGACAGACTTCAGGAAAGTGCGCCGGCTGACGTTCCGTATGCCGAACATCATCAGACCCCCTTCGCGGCCGTGCGGACCGCCGCGAAGATCCGCTGGTAGGTGCCGCAACGACAAATGTTGCCGAACATGCCGTTCACGATCTCTTCGTCGCTGGGGTTGGGGGTCTTGTTGAGCAGCGCCGCCGCCGACATGATCTGCCCGGACTGGCAGTAGCCGCACTGGGGCACGTTGTGGGCGCGCCACGCCCGCTGCACGGGGTGGTTGCCGTCCGCGTCGAGCCCCTCGATGGTGGTCACTTCGGCGCCGTCGGCCTCCGATACCGGGGTGACGCAGGAGCGGACGGCCTCGCCGTTCACGTGCATCGTGCATGCGCCGCAGAGCGCGACACCGCAGCCGAACTTCGTGCCCGTCAACTCAAGCTCGTCCCGAACATACCAAAGAAGCGGCATGTTGGGATCGCCGTGAAACTGGCGGCTGACCCCGTTGATCTTCAGCGAAATCATCCCAACTGGCTCCCTGTGGTCGCTGATCGACCCCATACCGGGTCGTCCGGCTTGATGGAATTCCTCTCCCTCTGAACAAACTGCTTTCTCATGTCATGATGACGAGAAACGGTCAAGGTATGGACGCCTCCATTGCGGAATATGCCGGGAATTTACGGGACACGACACTGGCATGGTGGGCCCCGAAGGACGCAACTCCGGCCGACGCTCACCGGGCCTTGAACACGATGTCGCCGAAGTATGCGACCGCCGACTCGCCGGTGTTGTCGGTATCGGTCATCACCGCCACGCCGGAGACCCGCGGCGGGTCCCCGCCGAACGCCTTGCGGTAGTCCTCGACGAGATTCCGCGATTCGCTGACCCACCGGCCGGCCTTGGCCTTGCCGCTCTCCACCACGATCATCCGGACCCGGTCGGTGTAGGGGTTGGGGACGATGGTCCCCACCGGGCTCCTGCTCTCCCAGATGTAGGTGATGGCGCCCATGGGCGGGTATTCGCCCTGGGCCAACCGGATGGCCTCGTACTTCGCCCGTTCGAACATGCCCACCTTGCTGCTGTCATACCTGAACGTGATGTACACCCGGGCCGGGTAGTCGTCGCCGTCCTTCCGGGTGACGTCGCCCTTATCGAGGATGTTTTCGACCTTCCAGCGCCACTCGACCACGGGATAACGCATGGGGTCGAAGTCCACCTTGCGCACCAGCCCCGAGGCCGAGCCCCGGCTCACCGCCTTGACCGCCACGGTGCCGCCGTCGTCAACCAGCGAGTATTCCGTGTGCTTCTCGATCTTGTCGAAGGTCAGCGGCTCCCAGGATTCCGGGAAGGGACCGCCGGCCTTGGCGGCCGAGAACTTCCCGATATCCAGCAACGCCGGCGATTGCGCTCCGAGGGTCGCCGCCGCCAGGACCACGGTAAGGGCTGTCAGCATGTACCAAATTGGCATTCAAGGCCTCCAATTTGTATAGTACCCGCACCCATGATGGATTTCACCCTGACCGAGGACCAGGTGCAACTCCGGGAGGAGATCCGCAAGGTCTGCCAGGACTATTCCGACCCTTACTGGCGGGAGGTGGACGCCAGGGGCGAGTACCCCGAGGCGTTCGTGCGCAAGCTCACGGAGTTGGGCTGGCTGGCGGCGCTGATCCCCGAGGAGTACGGCGGCATCGGCTTGGGGATCACCGAGGCCAGCATCATCCTGGAGGAGATCAACCGCTGGGGCGGCAACGCCACCGCGTGCCACGCGCAGATGTACACCATGGGGACGGTGCTGCGGCACGGCAGCGAGGAGCAGAAGCGGCGCTACCTGCCCGGGGTGGCCAGCGGCGCGCTGCGCCTCCAGGCCTTCGGCGTCACCGAGCCCGACTCCGGCTCCGAAACCACGCGCATCCGCACCACCGCCGTGCGCAAGGGCGACCGCTACGTGGTGAACGGGCAGAAGATCTTCATCTCGCGGGTGTTGCAGTCGGACCTGATGCTGCTGCTGGCGCGCACCACTCCCTACGACGAGATCACGGACAAGACCCGCGGGCTGTCGGCATTCCTCGTGGACCTGCGGGAGGCGGGCCAAGCGCTGGAGGTGAAGCCTCTGGACATGATGATCAATCATCATACCAACGCGCTTTTCTTCTCCGATCTCGAGGTCCCGGTGGAGAACCTCATCGGCGAGGAGGGCATGGGCTTCCGCTACATCATCGACGGCTGGAACGCGGAGCGCATCCTGATCGCCGCCGAGGCGGTGGGGGACGGGCACTGGTTCGTGGACCGGGCGGCGCGCTACGCCGACGAGCGGCAGGTGTTCGGCCGGCCCATCGGCGCCAACCAGGGAATCCAGTTTCCCATCGCCCAGGCCTACGCCCACATCGAGGCGGCGGACCTGGTGCGCTATCACGCGGCCTCGAAATTCGACCGCGACGAGCGCTGCGGCGCCGAGGCCAACATGGCCAAGCTGCTGGCCTCGGAAGCGTCGTGGGAGGCGGCCAACGCCTGCATGACCACCCACGGCGGCTACGGACTGTCGGTGGACTACGACGTCGAGCGGAAGTTTCGCGAAACCCGGCTCCTGACCATCGCGCCGGTGAGCAACAACCTGGTGCTGGCCTACCTGGGCCAGCACGTGCTGGGCATGCCGCGTTCCTACTGAGCGAGAGACACGACCATGGACCTGCAACGTTCCTGGATGTTCGTGCCGGGCCACCGGCAGCGGATGATCGACAAGGCCCTGGGGCTGGACGCCGACGCCCTCATGCTGGACATCGAGGACGGCGTGGCCCCGGCGGAAAAGGATCAGGCGCGGCGGCTCATCGGCGAGGCCCTGGGCCGGGAGCGGGCGCCCCGGGAGCCGCTCCGGTACGTGCGCATCAACGCCATCGGGCACCAGCGCATGGCAGACGATCTGGCGGCGGTGCTGCGGCCGGGGCTCGACGGGCTGGTGCTGCCCAAGGTGGAATCGCCGGAAGAGATCGCCACGGTGGAGTCCCTGGTGGCGGACCACGAAAGGGCCACCGGCGGGACGGTGAAGCTGCTGGTGGCCATCGAGAGCCCCCGGGGACTCCTGGCGGCTCCGGCCATCGCCGGGTGCTCGCCTCGCGTCGTGGGGCTCATGTTCGGCGCGGAGGACTTCGGCCGGGAACTGGGCCTGCCCGCGTCCCGCGAGGGGGAGGCCCAGGAGCTGCTCTACGCCCGCTCGGCGCTGGTGGTGGCGGCGGCTTCGGCCCATGTCCAGGCGGTGGACGGGGTCTGGGTGGATCTTCAGGATCCGGACGGGTTGGCCCGGTTCGCCCTGCAATCCCGGCGCCTGGGCTTCAGCGGCATGTCGTCCATCCATCCGTCCCAGATCGCGCCCATCAACGGCGCCTTCAGCCCCGGCCCCGAGGAGGTCGACTACGCCCGAAAGGTCATCGCGGCGTACGAGGAGGCCGCCGCCCGGGGCGACGGCTCGGTGGCCTTCGGCGGCCAGCTCATCGACCGGCCCATCATCGAACGGGCGCGCCGGACCCTGGATCTTGCCGAGACCCTGGGCGTTGCGGACCCATGACGGCGTAGGGGCGGGTTGCAAGCCCGCCCGCCCCCGGTCCACCGGATGCGCCCGCGCGCAACATGAGGAGTACAAGGCCATGCCCCAGGTAGAGAACGCCGAGAACCTCCGCTGCCTTACTGCCACCAACCCGGGTTATATGACCCTCCGGGGAACCAACCAGTATCTGCTGGGTGACCGGGAGATCACCGTCATCGACGTCGCCCTCGGTTCGGACGAGAACCTCGACGGGCTGCTGGCCGAGATGGAGGCGCTGGGCGGCACCCGCATCACCCGGATACTGCTGACCCACATCCACATGGACCACTGCGGCGGCGCGCTGGCGCTGAAAGAGCGGACGGGCGCCGAGGTGGGCATCTCACGGGTGCGCGCCGGCCATCTCGGCGGCGAGGACTTCACCTACGACGAGGGAGACCGCATCCCGTATGACGGCGGCGAGCTGGAGGTGGTGTTCACTCCGGGCCACGAGGCCGGGCATTGCTGCTTCTACGAGCGGGAAAAGAAGATCCTCTTCTCCGGAGACCACATCCTAGGCAAGGGCACCACGGTGGTGCCGGCGGGCGAAGGGAACATGCTCCACTACATGGAGTCCCTGGAGAAGCTCCTTTCGCTCGACATCGAGTTGCTGCTTCCCGGTCACGGCCCGTTCGTGACCGAGCCCATGGCCAAGATCCGGGAATACATCGACCACCGGCTCATGCGGGAGGACCAGATCCTGCAGGGTCTCCGGGACGGACGCCATTCCATCGGCGACCTGGTGGCGGTCATATACGTGGACTACCCGCAGGCGTTGATGCGGGTGGCCCACTCGTCCGTGGAAGCCCACCTGTTGAAGCTCGTGGCGGAGGAACGGGTTCGCCGGGAAGGCGACCGGTACTTCCCGTGCAACGAGTGAATATCGCGATCACTGAGGTGTCGTTCGGTGGTGGAGGACAGCAGCAGCCACGGGCGGCTCGACATGGCGGTGCGGTTCGCTGGGCACGTCTATCTGTTCGAGTTCAAGGTGGTGGAACAGGCGGGAGCGGCGCTGGCGCAACTGAAGGCGCGGGGCTACGCCGACAAGTACCGGGCCACGGGCGAGCGGATCCACTTGGTGGGTGTGGAATTCAGCCGGACATCCCGCAACGTCACCGCGTTCGACGTGGAGGCGGCGTGAAGCCGACCATTGTAGAGCTTGACCCTGTGGGTCCTCACTGCTTCGCCACCGGCGGCCACTTCTCCACGAGCACTGCGGGAATTCCCTCGCGGGACAGGCGGGCGGCGTATTCCCTGGCCGCCTCGGCCCCGGTGAAGGTGCCGAGGCGGACCCGGAAGAGACTCTCGTGGGGCTCGATCACCACGGGCCTGTCGTGCCGGCTCTCCAGCCGGGCTTTCAACTCACGGGCCTTGTCGAGGTCCGAGAACGCCCCCACCTGCAGGGTGTAGTCCAGATGGTCGGGAATGGCGGTGAGCGGCTGGCCGCCGGTGTCCAGGACATCCACCCGCACCGGCGCGGTTCCCGGGCCGATCATGTCCACCTGTCGGGCCGCGGCGTAGGAGAGGTCGATGATCCGTCCTTTGGCGAAGGGTCCCCGGTCGTTGATCAGCACGGTCACCGACTTGCCGTTGGCAAGGTTGGTGACCCGCACGTTGGAGCCCAGCGGCAGGGTCGGGTGCGCGGCGGTCATGCCGTGCTGGTCGTAGACGGTCCCGCTGGTGGTCTTCTTGCCGTGAAAGCCGGGTCCGTACCAGGACGCGACGCCTTCTTGCGTGAGCGGCGCGGCGGGCGGCGTGGAAGCGATGGGCGGCGGCGGCGGTGCCGGAGGCTCCGGCCCGTAGGGGGCGCAGGCGTAAACCAGAACCAGGGCGGCGGCGGCCCACGGGGCGAGGCCACGGAGGCGTGCAGGAACCATCGAGGTTGGATTATACCGCAATATCGGCTGCATGTAAGCGGTAACCCGGCCGGCGGCTCCGTTTACGGGGCGTGGTGTATTGTGGTACTTTTTTACTTGCGGGCTTGGTCCGGAGGGCGGGTCCGCAAGCGGTCCCGGCAACGGGACCAGTCCCGTTGGAGGAGAGTGTCGCGTCATGTCCGGACATTCCAAGTGGAGCACCATCAAGCACAAGAAGGCGGCGAAGGACGCCAAGCGGGGCAAGCTGTTCACCAAGTTCATCAAGGAGATTACGGTGGCGGCCCGCATGGGCGGGGGCGATATCACGAGCAACCCGCGTCTGCGCACCGCCGTCCAGACCGCCCGTGACAACAGCATGCCCAACGAGAACATCGAGCGCGCCATCAAGAAGGGGACCGGCGAGCTCGAAGGGGTGTCCTACGAAGAGGGGAGCTACGAGGGGTACGGCCCCGGCGGAGCCGCCTTTCTGGTGCAGGTCCTGACCGACAACCGCAACCGGACGGTGTCGGACATCCGGCGCATGTTCAACAAGCACGGCGGGAGTCTCGGCGAGACGGGCTGCGTGGCGTGGATGTTCGACAACAAGGGACTCATCGTCGTGTCCAAGGAGGCGGTGGATGAGGAGGCATTGCTGGGGCTCGCCCTGGAAGCCGGCGCCGAGGACGTCAACGAGAGCGACGACGTGTTCGAGATCGTCACCCAGCCCGAGGACTTCGCCACGGTGCGTGAGAGCCTCGACAGCGGCAACGTCCCGGTGGTGTCGGCCGAGGTGACCATGATCCCCAAGACCACCACCACGCTCGGCGGCAAGGAAGCCGAGCAGACCCTCAACCTCACCGAGGACCTCGAGGACCACGACGACGTTCAAAGCGTCGCGGCCAACTTCGACATTCCGGACGAGATCATGGAGAAGGCCGGTTGACGCCGTCGGAGAACGAGATATCGAAACCATCCTGGGCATAGACCCCGGAACCCTCAAGACCGGGTGGGGCTTGATCCGCGCGGACGGCAACCGCCTGGAACACGTGGCCCACGGCACGGTCCGTACGTCCCCCAGCCAATCCCAGGACCGGCGCCTCCACCGGATATTCACCGAGCTGGCCAAGGTCATCCGGGAGCACGAGCCCGGGCACGTCAGCCTGGAGAAGGTCTTTCTGGCGCGCAATGTGCAGAGCGCATTCAAGCTCGGCCAGGTGCGCGGGGTAGCCCTGCTGGCGGCGGCGGAACGCGGTGTCGCCGTCTCCGAATACAACGCGGTCCAGGTCAAGAAGGCGTTGACCGGGTACGGCCACGCGGGCAAGGGCCAGATACAGCAAATGGTGACGGCCATCCTGGGGCTGCCCGGCGAACCCGAGGAGGATGCCGCCGACGCTCTGGCGGCCGCCATCTGCCACGGTCATCTGCACGCGTTCGGAGCCGGCGTCCTGGCCGGCACGGCCCGGCGGGGGAGAAGCTCCCGCGGGTTGCGCTGGCCGGCGGACACGCTGTCTGGCGGCAAGGGCTGAAGGATGCGCGGTCTTCCATTGCCCGCAGCGCCGGCCGGTCCGGACGGAGTTCCATCGTGATCGCCAAGGTTCGCGGAATACTGGACCACAAGGCGCCGGGCGAGGTCATCGTGGACGTCGGCGGCGTCGGTTATCAACTGTTCACGGCGCTCAGCGTGTTCTACCGCTTGCCCGAGGTGGGGCAGCCGGTGACCCTGCTCGTGTACACCCATGTCCGGGAGGACGCCCTCCAGTTGTTCGGCTTCTACGACCCCGCGGAGAAACAGGCATTCATGCTGCTGACCGGGGTGTCGGGCATCGGCCCCCGGCTGGCCCTCAACATCCTGTCGGGGATGGCGGCCGGGGAGCTGTTGGACGCCCTCCGGGAGGGCGACGTCGCCCGGCTGGTGTCGATACCGGGGGTGGGCAAGCGGCTGGCGGATCGCATGATCGTGGAGCTGCGTGATAGGATAGAAGCTCTGCCGGATGCCGCCCCGGAGGCGGCGGCCGCTCCCGGGATCCGGGGCGACGCGCTGTCGGCGCTGGTGAACCTCGGCTACCGGCGCCCGGATGCGGAGCGGGCCGTGCGTCAGGTGCTGGGCAACGGCGCCTCCGAGTTGGAAACGGTGCTCAAGGAAGCCCTGCGCCTGCTCAGCCTCTAGCGTCACCGGATTCAGCGGAACCGCGTTCATGGAAAACAGAGCCATCTTGCCCGCGGGCACCGAGGAGGACGTCCTCTACGACTCGAGCCTCCGCCCCCGGCGTTTCAGCGAATACTTCGGACAGGAGAAGGTCAAGGCCAACCTCGGGGTGGCCATCACGGCCGCCAAACGGCGCGGCGACGTGCTGGACCATCTCCTTTTCCACGGCCCTCCCGGCCTGGGCAAGACCTCTCTGGCCCATCTGATCTCGAGGGAGATGGAGGTGGAGATACGGCCCACCTCCGGTCCGGTGGTGGAGCGGCCCGGAGATCTGGCCGCGCTGCTTACCAACCTCGACGTCGGCGACATCTTGTTCATCGACGAGATTCACCGCCTCAACCACATTGTGGAGGAGGTGCTGTACCCGGCCATGGAGGACTTCCAGGTGGACGTGATGATCGGGCAGGGGCCCGGCGCCAAGTCCATCAAGCTGGAACTCAAGCGGTTCACGCTCATCGGCGCCACCACCCGTTCCGGCCTCCTGACCCCGGCGTTGCGCAACCGGTTCGGCGCCGTGTTCCGCCTCGACTTCTACGAGCCGGAGGTGTTGGCGAAGCTGCTTGCCCGGTCCGCGGCGCTGCTGGGCGTGGGCGGCGACGACGCCGGCTTCATGGAGATCGCCCGCCGCTCCCGCGGCACGCCGCGTATCGCCAACCGGCTGCTGCGCCGCGTCCGGGACTACGCCGAGGTCCACGGCGAGGGCAGGGTCACCCGGCCGGTGGCCTGTCAGGCCCTGGAGATGCTGGAGGTCGATGAGCAGGGTTGCGACAAGATGGACACGCTCCTCCTAACCACCATCATCGACAAGTTCGACGGCGGCCCCGTGGGACTGGACACTCTGGCGGCGGCCATCGGCGAGGAGCGGGGCACGGTGGAGGACGCCTACGAGCCGTACCTCATCCAGGCGGGCTTCCTGGAGCGCCGGCCCCAGGGCCGTGTGGCCACGCCGGTGGCGTACCGGCACCTCGGGCGGTCGCAGTCGGCGGCGCGCGTGGACAGGGAGAAGCGGCAGAAACGGCTCTTGTAGCGCTCACGGGAGCCCGTATCGACGGTGGCGTCGACACCGGCGCGGGGGACGGCTTGCCGGCCGGCGGGCGACGTCATTTCCTTTGTGCTTTGCGGGTGGAAGCGATAGAACGGTGTGACACGGGAGGCGGATCGAGCCACTCCGATGAGCACGGTCAAAAAGGACGAAGAGACGCTCCGGGCCGAGGATCGGACGCGGCGCAGGCGTGAAGGCTGGCTGATACTCATCGCCGCCCTGATGATCCTGCTGTTCGCGTTCTTCGAGGATCTCCTGCCGGATGTCGCGGCGGACTACGCCTTCACCGGCAACGTCGCGTTCTTCCTGCTGGTCAACATCAACATCATCCTGCTGGTGCTGCTGGTCTTCCTGGTTTCGCGGAACCTCCTGAAGCTGGTGCTGGACCGGCGCAAGCGCATCCTCGGTTCCCGGCTGCAGGGGAGGCTGGTGTTGGCCTTCGTGGGCATCTCCCTGGTGCCCACCGTGATGCTGTTCCTGATCGCCGAGAGCCTGGTGACGCGTTCCGTCGACAAGTGGTTTGACTCGCAGATCGTGAACGCCCTGAGGGGCTCCCTCGACATCAGCGCCACCTACTATCAGAACTCCGCGGACAACGCGCTTTACTTCGCCCGGCAGCTCAGCCAGCGCGTGGGCGACGGGCGGCTTCTGGAAGCGAAGAAGATCGACGGGCTGAAGCGTCTCGTGGAGGAAAAGCAGCGCGAGTACAATCTCGGCACGGTGGAGGTCTACAAGCCGGACGGGACCGCGCTGGTGAAGGCCTTCAACGACCAGGTGCCCACCGGGGTCACGGTGAGTTCGCAGGCGGATTTCCTCAACAGCGCGCTGCGGGGCCTGGAGGCGACCCGCACCCAATCCCTGGGCGAGGGCGACGTGCTGCGGGGCGCGGTGCCGGTGTACGGGGAGGGGAGGAGGATTATCGGGGCGGTGGTGGTGGACTACTTCGTGCCCACGAGCGTCAGCAAGAAGGCGCAGCAGATATCGCGCTCGTACGAGGAACACAAGCACTTGGCGGTCCTCAAGGAGCCCGTCAAGAACACCTATATCCTGACCCTGCTGCTCATCACCCTGGTGATGATCTTCGCGGCCACCTGGTTCGGGCTCGCGCTGGCCAAGGGCATCACCGTGCCGATCCAGCAGTTCGCGGAAGGGACCCACGAGGTCGCCCACGGCAACCTGGACTATCGCATCGAATCCGGCGGCGACGACGAGATCGGAGCGCTGGTGGCGTCCTTCAATCAAATGACCGCGGATCTCAAGCACACCAACTCCGAGCTGGAGCAGCGGCGGCAATACATGGAGACGCTGCTGGCCAACATCACGGCCGGAGTGATTTCGGTGGACTGGTCGGGCAAGGTCACCATCATCAACAAGGCGGCCGAGCTGATGCTGGGCATCCACGCCGGGGACGTGCTCCGCCGGGACTACGAGGAAGCGCTGCAAGCCCCCGATCTGGCGCCCTTGCTCGACGTGATCAAGCAGGTCAGGGACAGTTCCGGCGTGGAACGCGACGTACGGATCGTGGGCCGCGACCGGCCCCTGACGCTCATGACCGTGGCCGCCAGCCTACGGGACGACGACGGCAACACGCTCGGCATCATGGTCTTCATGGAGGACATTACCGAGATCCAGAAGATCCAGCGGGTGGAGGCTTGGCGCGAGGTGGCGCGCCGCATCGCTCACGAGATCAAGAATCCGCTGACGCCGATCCAGCTTTCGGCGCAACGTCTGCGGAAGCGTTACGAGAACGTTCTGGACGGAGACGGGGCCGTGCTCGACAAGTGCACGTCCACCATCATCCGGCAAGTGGACGAGCTCAAGACCCTGGTGAACGAGTTCTCCAACTTCGCCCGGCTGCCCACCGCCCAACTCGTTGCGGACGATCTCAACGAGGTGGTCCGCGAAGCGCTTTTCCTGTTCAAGGAAGGGCACCGGGACGTCGAGTTCGACTTCTCGGAGGATGCCTCGGTTCCGCCTGTCGAGCTGGATCGCGAGCAGATCAAGCGCGCCATCTTCAACTTGTTGGACAACGCCGTGGCTTCGCTCGACGGCACGGGGCGCGTCGAGATCGCCATCCGGTTCGACGAGGCTTTCGGCATGGTGCGGCTGGAGGTGGCGGACGAAGGGGAAGGCATCGCCCGGGAGGACCGGGGCCGGATCTTCGAGCCCTACTACTCCACCAAGAAGGACGGCACGGGGCTGGGTCTGTCCATCGTGGGAACCATCGTCGCCGACCACCGGGGATACATCCGCGTGCGCCAGAACCAGCCCCACGGAACACGCTTCATCGTCGAGCTCCCCTCGGCCTTGCAGGCGGACGCCCAGGATTTCCGTGCCAGCGAGGCATCCTGAGCCGGAGCGGGCCGAACCGAGACGTCATGGAGGATCCAGAAAACATGGAGTCAGCCCAAAGAACCGTGCTGGTGGTGGACGACGAGGACGTCATCCGCGAAACCGTACGCGAGATTCTCACCGACGAGGGCTACCGCGTGGTGGCCGCCGCCAACGGTTCGGAGGTCCTGGGCCTGGTGGAGAATGAGAGGCCCGACGTCATCCTCCTGGACATCTGGATGCCCGAGATGGACGGGATCGTCCTCCTCAAGCAGATCAAGCGGGAGCATCCGGACGCCCGGATCGTCATGATCTCCGGCCACGGGAGCATTCACACGGCGGTAACGGCCACGCAGTTGGGGGCGTTCGATTTCATCGAGAAGCCGCTTTCCCTGGACGGGTTGCTGGCCACCGTCGAGCGGGCCTGCGGTGACGCGGGGCGCGAGGGTCCCGCCGCCGACGAGGGGCCGCGGGCGCTCCGAACCGGCCTCCCGGGGCTGTCGGCCCAAGGAGGTTTCCAAGGCAACGGCGGCGTGCCCCAGAAGACCCTCAGGAAAAGCGTGGTGGCGTGCGGTCTGGGCCTGCATTCAGGCGTCAGCACGGGCGTCATCCTGCATCCCTTGCCGGAGGACAGCGGCATCCACTTCGGCGGAATCTCCGCCGACGCCACCGTGCCGGCGCATCTGGACTACGTGCGATCCACGGACTTCGCCACCTCGCTCCAGCGCGGCGGCGTGGTGGTGGGCACGGTGGAGCACCTGCTGGCGACGCTCCACTCGTACGGCATCACCAACCTGCTGATCAAGATGTACGGCGAGATTCCCATCATGGACGGCTCCGCCATGGAGTTCTGCCGGTTGATCGAGGAAGCTGGGGTGGTGGAGCAGCCGGGGCGATGCCCCGAGATCGTCATCGACCGGACCCTTCGCGTAACCGGGGACGGGCAGGAAGAGATTTTCATCGAGCCGGCCGACCGGTTCATCGTCCACTACCGGCTTCAATATCCGCGTCCGGTGGGGATGCAGGAGTACACCTACGTGCACGAGGGCGCGGATTCGTTCCGCGACCAGGTCGCCCCTGCCCGGACTTTCGGTTTCCTGCGCGACTTCGAGAAACTCGAGCGGATGGGCCTGATCAAGGGCGGCCGGCTCGGCAACTGCATCCTCTTCGACGAAGAGAAGGTCATCAACACGGAGTTGCGGTTCGACGACGAGCTCGCTCGCCACAAGATCCTGGATATCGTGGGAGACTTCTCGCTCATCGGCGGTTCCGTGCGCGGCCGGGTGACCGCGAACATGACGGGTCATGCCGACAACATCGCGTTGTTGCGGCAGGTCGCGGAAATCTATTGCCCCTCGGATGACCGGACCGCCGGCGGGGCCCGCCCCCATCCGGATCCGCTGTCCCCTTGATGCCGGCCGTGATCGTCAGTTCCCGTCGAGTCCCAGCCGCCCGGCGAAGGGCTCGGGGAGCCGGAGGAGCTTGCGGTCGCGGCCGAGGCAGGCGTGCTTGGTCCAGCCCGAAGCCAGGGCGGCGCGTTCCCCCTCCAGACAGATCCGATAGTTGAATCGCAGGGCCACCCGGCTGAGGGACTCCACGGTGGTCTCGATCCGCAGCAGATTGTCGTAGACGGCCGGCCTGCGGTAACGGCACTGGACCTCGGTGACCGGGAAGAAGACGCCGTCCCGTTCCGCCTGGTCATAGGGGAAGCCGGCCTCCCGCATGAGCTCGGTCCTGCCGATCTCGAACCAGCGGAGGTAGTTCGCGTAGTAGGCGACGCCCATCTGGTCGGTATCGCCGTATATGACACGATAGGTGGTGATGTTCTTCACGGTCGGCGCCAACTCAAGGCCCGTAGGACGAACGCGCCGCGAGCACCCGGGGAACCCCGGTCAGTCGTCGGCTTTATCGCTCGGCGGGGCGGGTTGATTGAAGTCCCAGCGGTCACGGCTGGCCACCCGGATGTCCAGGGAACCGTCCCCGCGGATCACGTGGAAGGTGATGAGATCCCCCGCCCGCTTCTTCCAGACTTCCCGGTAGAGCTGGGGCCGCGTCTGCACTTCCTGTTCCTCCACGGAAAGGATGATGTCGCCCTGCTTGAGGCCCGCCGCTTCCGCGGGCCCCGACGGGGTGACCCCGGTGACCACCACGTGGCCGCCGAGACCCTGCGGGTACAGGCCGAGCCAGGGGCGGGGCGGGCGGCTCTGGACACGCCCGAAACGCCTGAGCTCGTCGGCGTCCCGAAGGTAGCACTCCACCGGGATGGCGAGCGTGAACTTGCCGACGTCGTTCAGGTTCAGGGACACGACCCCGAGGAGGCGGCCGCGGGAGTCCGCCAGCGTGCCCCCGCCGAACCCGGGATTGAACGTGCTCACCCGGATGGATCGTTCGAGCAGGTATTCCCACTGTCCGTCGTAGCCTTCGAGAGAGGTCACGTTGCCGTCGCTGACCCGCCGGTTGTTCTGTCCGCTGCTGGCGATCATGAACGCGGGTTGACCCACGGCGACGGACTCCGCCGGGCGAAGGAACGGGAGGTCGGCGGCGTCGATGTCGACCAGCGCGAGTCCGGTGTCGAAGTCCTGCGCGGTCAGGCGGCCCGGGTATTGCTTCCCGTCCGACAAGGTAACGGTAATCGCTTCGGCGCCGTTGACGACGTAGTTGACGGTCAGGATGGTGCCCGCGGGATCGACGATGGTGCCGGAGCCCATGCGCTCGGTGCCCAGGTTCCGGGCGGACGGGTGGTGTGACGGCACCCTCGTGTTGAGGTCCACCGTGGCCAGCAGCACAGCATGCACCAGACCCAGCCGCGCGTTCACGCCCCACCTCCCAAAGGTTCCCAAGCTCGGGGAACCGGAATCGAGGCTCTTTGCGTTAGCAGAAACGTTCTGAGTTCACAAGGTATCGGGGGCGCGCGCCACGTTGACAACGGCGTCTCGGGCCGGGTATCAAGTCTGGACTGGAGTGGCCTTGTGAAAATCCCCATCAACCGGATCGAGACCGTTCCCAAGGAAAGCCGTTTCTCCGAGGTCCCCGACATGGGCCACGAGGAACGCCCGGCGGCGGTGCGCTTTCCCTCGCCGATCCAGGTGAACGTCACCTACTACCGGTCGGGTCGGGAGCTGTTCTTTCACGGCGGACTCAAGGGTCAGGTGGAGGCGGACTGCAGCCGTTGTCTGGAAGGCGTCGCCTTCGTCATCGAAAAAAACTTCGACTTCGTGTTGACCCCGGACCCCCTTCCGACTAATAAAAACAGGGAGCTCACGGACGACGAGATGGGCCTGAGTTTCTACTCCGGGGACGATGTCGAGTTGTCGCCCTACGTCCGTGAGCAGATGTTGCTCGCCCTGCCTCTCCGGCCGCTTTGCAGCGAAAGCTGTCGTGGCCTGTGTCCCGGTTGCGGTGCCGAGTTGAACCGGACTGGTTGTGAGTGCACGTCGCCGGGTGATCCCCGCATGGCGGTATTTCGTAATCTCCGGCTGGACCGTTAGCGCCGGCAAAGAAACTACAAAAGTGTCCTGGAAACGCGGCCGATGGGACGACCGGACCAGCAGATCGGCACACGCATCTCATGAGGCAGGACACTAGGACGGAAGACAAACATGCCCGTACCCAAGAGACGAACCTCCAACAGCAAGAGAAACAAGCGCCGATCCCATGACGCCATTGCCGCTCCACAGTGGACGACGTGCTCTCGCTGTGGGGAAGCGACCCTGAGGCACAGAGCCTGCGCCGGTTGCGGCTACTACAAGACCCGGTCCGTGCTCCCCGGCGAAGAGACCTAGTGCCCCGCAGCGTCCAAATGGAGCCCAAGATGCGCAGGACAGGCCGCTAGGACCTGCCCGTAGCCTATCCGTGATGCGGCGGATTATCGTTGATGCGATGGGCGGTGACCACGGCCCTGGCGTTGTCGTCACGGGCGCCCTTCAGGCCGCGGACGAGTACGGAGTGGAGATCGTCCTGGTCAGCGAGTCCGGCGCCGTGGAGTCCGAGTTGTCGCGCCGCAAGCTCAACCCGTCCGCGGTGCACGTCCTGCCCGCCGCGACCTCCATCGACATGCACGAATCTCCCACCCGTGCGTTGAAGCAGAAGGATTCTTCCATGAGGGTCGCCTTCGACCGGTTGAAGGCGGGCGAGGGAGACGCGGTGGTGAGCGCGGGAAATTCGGGCGCCATGATGGCCATCGGGATGTTCGTGCTGGGCCGGCTTCCCGGTGTCGACCGGCCGGCGATCCTGACCGTCGCCCCGTCGGTGTCCGGCGGAACGGTGCTGCTTGACGGAGGCGCCAACACGGACTGCAAGCCTCGGCAATTGGAGCAGTTCGCGCACATGGGCGCCATTTACGCGGAGAAGATCCTGGGCATCACCGGACCGCGGGTGGGCGTCCTGAGCAACGGGGAAGAGGACGAGAAGGGAAACGAGCTCACGCGCGAAGCGGTCCGCGAGCTGCGTTCCGCCGGCCTCGACTTTGTGGGCCACGTGGAAGGCCGCGACATCACCAACGGCCGGGTGAACGTGGTGGTCTGCGACGGTTTTACCGGCAACGTGGCGTTGAAGACCATGGAGGGGCTCGGACAGTTCGTATCCACGGTCCTGAAGGGGGCGTTCCGGAGCAGCCTGCTCAGCCGCGTCGGCTACCTGCTGAGCCGCCGGGCCATTGCACGGGCGTATGACCGCCTGGACTACGCTCACTACGGCGGCGCCCCTCTGGTGGGGTTGAACGGCGTGGCCATCGTGGCCCACGGGGGCTCGTCGGCCAGGGCTATCAAGAACGCCGTGCGGGTGGCGGCGGAAGCCGTGTCGCAGGACATCAACGGCTATATCGTGAACGTGTTGAATCGGGAGTCCTGATGCCGGACGGAAACGACATCGCCTTCGTCTTCCCGGGGCAGGGCTCGCAGGCCGTAGGCATGGGCAAGGCCCTGTGCGACCAGTTCGCCGAGGCGAGGGCCGCTTTCGAGGAAGCCGAGGATGCTCTGGGGCTGGATATGCGGGAGTTGTGCTTCCGCGGCCCGGAAGCCGATCTCAACCGCACGGAATACACCCAGCCCGCGATCCTGACGGCGTCCGTGGCCGCGTTGCGGGTGCTCGAACGGCAAGGCGGGGTGCGGCCCTCGTGGGTGGCCGGACACAGCCTCGGCGAGTACAGCGCGCTCGTTTGCGCGGGCGCGTTTCGGCTCGCGGACGCGGCGGTCGTGGTCCGCGAGCGGGGCCGCCTGATGCAGGAAGCCGTGCCCCAGGGCGAGGGGGGCATGGCCGCGATTCTCGGGCTGGACACGGCCGCGGTGCGCAAGCTCTGCGCGGAGGCGGCGGACGGCGAGGTGGTGGCGCCGGCCAATCTGAACGGCGGCGGACAGGTGGTGGTCTCGGGAGCCCGCGGAGCCGTGGAGCGGGCTTCGCAACTGGCGCGGGACCGGGGCGCGAGGAGGGTGGTGGAGCTGGCGGTGAGCGCTCCCTTCCACTGCGCGCTGATGCGGCCGGCCGCGGAAGGGCTGCGCGAGGTGCTGGAGGGCGTGGCGGTAGCACCGCTTGCGGCAGGGGTCGTCACCAACGTGGAGGCGTCGCTGAACTCCGACCCCGAGCGCGTCAAGCCGCTTCTGGTGGAACAGGTGGTGGCGCCGGTCCGATGGGAAGAGTCGGTGCACGCCCTCCGGGCGCTCGGCTGCCGGCGCGCCGTCGAGTTGGGGCCGGGGAAGATCCTGTCCGGACTCGTCCGGCGCATCGATCGGGACATCAAGACCCTGAACCTGGACCAGCCCGGGGACCTGGACAAGGTGCTGGAGGAACTGGGAAGCTGACCATGGCCGCGGGACCGCTGACGGACAAGGTCGCCCTCGTGACGGGCGGCAGCAGGGGCATCGGGCGGGAGATCGTCCTGTGTCTGGCCCGGCAGGGCGCGCGGGTGGTCATCAACTACCGGGAGAATCGCAAAGCGGCCGAGGGGGTGCTGGAGAAGGTCCTGGGCGAGGATGGCCTCGCCGAGCTGGCGCCCTTCGACGTCGCCCGGCAGGACGAGGTCGACGAGGCCGTCAAGGAGGTCATTGACCGGCATGAAAAAGTTGATATTTTAGTCAACAATGCGGGGCTGACCGTCGACGGTCTGTTGGTGCGCCAGTCGGCTCCCGACTGGGACCGGATCATCGACGTCAATCTCAGGGGCGTCTTCCATTGCACCAGGGCCGCCAGCAGGAGGATGATCCGGCAGCGGTACGGCCGTATCGTCAATATCACCTCGGTGGCGGGTCAAATGGGGAATGTTGGCCAGTCCGTATACGCCGCCTCCAAGGCGGGTATCGAGGGATTTACCAAATCCATGGCCAGAGAGTTGGCGCCGCGAGGAATCACCGTCAATGCCGTGGCTCCGGGATTCATCGAAACGGAAATGACGGCGAGCCTGGGCGAGGAAATCCGGGGCAGGTACCTTGGCGCGATTCCCTTGGCCCGGTTCGGCGGCGGGGACGACGTAGCCCTGACGGTGGCGTTTCTAGCGGGCCCCGGCGGGGGATACATTACCGGGCAAACCATCGCGGTCAACGGCGGGCTGTACATGTGACTCCGCCAGGTGGATCGGCAACGAAGAGCATTTCGCGCGGCGCGATACGAACAGGAGGTAACGAGATGGCGACAGACGTCGAGGCGAGGGTCAAGGAGATCATTTGCGAACAACTGGGAGTGAGCGACGGAGAGGTCAGCCCGGAAGCCTCGTTCATCGAGGATCTGGGAGCCGATTCCCTGGACATCGTCGAGCTGGTCATGGCGTTGGAGGAAGAGTACGAGATGGAGATCTCCGACGAGGACGCCGAGAAGATCAAGACGGTCCAGGACGTCATCGAATACATCGTAAGTCACCGTTAGCGCCGGGCATCGGCAGGGTCACGGGCGCCGTCCGTGGTTCACGAAGGGCCAACGGCCTTCCGGGCACGTCGCCGGACGCGCGTGTCCGCGGACTCGCTGCGGCCCGAACAAGCTTTGAGACGAGGGTACGAGATTGATCAACGCCAGCCTGGAGCAAGTCGATCCAGAGGTTTTCGAGGCGATCGGCAACGAGAGCGAGCGCCTGGAGTCCAACCTCGAGTTGATCGCGTCGGAAAACGTGGTCAGCGAGGCCGTCCTCGAGGCGCAGGGCTGCCTCATGACCAACAAGTATGCCGAGGGCTATCCCGGCAGGCGCTACTACGGCGGGTGCGAGTACGTGGACGTGGTGGAGCGGCTGGCGGTGGAGCGGGCCCGGGATCTCTTCGGGGCGGAGCACGTCAACGTCCAGGCGCACTCGGGCACCCAGGCCAACATGGCGGTCTACTTCGCGGTGCTGAATCCCGGCGACACCTACCTCGGCATGGACCTCTCCCACGGCGGCCACCTGTCCATGGGGAGTCCGGTGAACTTCTCCGGCCGCCTCTACAACGTCGTGGCGTACGGCGTGTCCGAGGAGACGGAATTTCTCGACTACGACGCTCTGGCCGAGTTGGCGCGCGAGCATCGGCCGCGGCTCATCGTGGCCGGAGCGAGCGCCTATCCGCGGACCGTGGACTACGAACGGTTCCGCGCCATCGCCGACGAGGTCGGCGCCTTGCTGATGGTGGACATGGCGCACATCGCCGGACTGGTTGCGGCCGGCTGCCACCCGAGCCCGATCCCCCATGCGGACTTCGTGACCACGACGACCCACAAGACCCTGCGCGGACCCCGCGGCGGGATGATCCTCTGCCGCGAGGAGCACGCCAAGACCCTCAACAGCCGCGTCTTCCCGGGCATGCAGGGCGGTCCTTTGATGCATATCATCGCCGCCAAGGCGGTGGCCTTGAAGGAAGCGGCCACGCCGGAGTTCGCGAGCTATCAACGACAGATCGTCGCCAACGCAAAGGAGCTGGCCAAGGCCCTGACGGAGCGGAGCTTCCGACTCGTCTCGGGCGGTACCGACAACCATCTGATGCTCATGGACCTGCGTGAGTCGGAGCTCACCGGCAAGCTCGCCCAGGAAACGCTGGAGCGGGCCGGGATCACCGCGAACCGGAACACGGTACCCTTCGAAACCCGCTCGCCGTTCGTGACCAGCGGCGTCCGCATCGGCACCCCGGCCGTCACCACCCGCGGCATGAAGGAGCCGGAGATGCGGGTCATCGCCGAGCTGATCCAGCGGGGGCTCGCCCACGTCGGCGACGAGGACGGTCTGGCCGCCATCGCCGCCGAGGTCCGGACCCTGTGTGAACGCTTTCCCGTCTACCGCAAGGACTCGCCGGCCAGACAGCCCTGAACGCGGCGGGTCTTCGCGTCCCGGAACGTCAGGCATGCCATGAAATGCCCTTTCTGCCGCCAGTCCAATAACCACGTCATCGATTCCCGGCTCGGGAAAGACGGAGAGATGATCCGGCGGCGGCGGGAGTGCATCGCGTGCGCGCGCCGCTTCACCACCTACGAACGCGTGGAGGAAGCCATGCCCATGGTGGTGAAGAAGGATGGACGCCGGGAGGCGTTCGACCGGCTCAAGATCATCAACGGCCTGAAGCGCGCCTGCCAGAAACGCCCCGTCAGCATGGACGCCATCGAGGCCATCGCCGACCGCATCGAGCGCGGGATCCAGGAGCGCGGAGAGAAGGAAATACCGGGCTCGATCGTCGGCGAGGCGGCGATGCGCGAGCTCCACGACACCGACCCGGTGGCCTACGTCCGATTCGCCTCGGTCTACCGTTCCTTCAAGGACCTCGATGAGTTCATGGTGGAGCTCGAGGACTTGCTCAACGAGCGCAAGCACCGGACCCCCGCCGAGCCTTCCCGGAAGGCGGGCAGCGCCCGCAAGAAGCGACGGAAACCCTTGCCCGCCAGCGGCACCTGATCCGGCAGACCGCCGGCCCAAGACGCGCCATGCCCCAGGAAACGGATGAGCGTTACATGCAGGTGGCCCTCAGGCTCGCGCGCCGGGCCGCCGGCAGGACCAGCCCGAACCCGATGGTGGGAGCGCTGGTGGTACGCGGCGGCCGCATCGTGGGACGCGGCCATCATGTCCGGGCCGGCGCCGATCACGCGGAGGTGGCGGCGCTCCGCCAGGCGGGCGCGGCAGCCCGTGGCGCCACGCTCTATGTCAACCTGGAGCCCTGCAGTCACTTCGGGCGCACGCCTCCGTGCGCCGGCGCCGTCATCGAGGCCGGCGTACGGCGGGTGGTGGCGGGCATGGTGGACCCCAATCCGGCGGTGGCCGGCCGGGGCGTGAGCGCCCTCCGGGACGCCGGCATCGCGGTGGACCTGCCGGTCCGGGAGGACGACTGCCGGCGTTTGAACGAGGCCTTCGTCAAGCACGTCACCCGGGGACTCCCTTTCGTCACGCTCAAGCTGGCCGCGTCGATGGACGGCCGGATCGCCACCGCCACCGGAGATTCCAGGTGGGTGACGGGTCCGGCCGCGCGGAAGTACGTCCATCGTTTGCGCAACGAGGTCGATGCCGTGCTGGTGGGCTCAGGGACGGTGCTGGCGGACGATCCGCAGCTCACCTGCCGGATCCCCGGAGGAAGGGACCCCTGGCGGGTGGTGCTGGACCGAAGGCTGCGGACGCCGGCCGCCGCGAAGCTCGTGCGGCATCCGCGGGCGGAGAACACGGTGCTGGTGACCGGCAACGATGTTCCGGCGGCGCGCCGGAAGCGGCTCGAGGACCTGGGCGTCCAGGTGTGGAGCTTCCCGCTGCGGCAGGGCCGTGTCTCCTTCAGGCGCGTGCTTCGAAAGCTGGCGCGCGCCGGGGTAATGAGCGTCATGATGGAGGGAGGCGCCGTGACCGCAAGCCGTGCCATCGCGGAGAAGGCCGTGGACAAGGTGCTGTGCTTCTACGCCCCGAAGCTCATCGGCGCCGAGGGCATGCCCATGGTAGGGGACCTCGGCATCACCCGGATGCGTCAAAGCCCACGGCTGGACCGCGCCGAGGTCCGGCGGTTGGGTGAGGACATCCTGGTTTCGGCGTATCTGTGAGCACACTTCGCGCGTACGAAGTAACAGCCGAAACGAACATTTGCGGATAGTCCGGGCCGAGGCGCTGTGCCCGTAGCAGTGTAGTTCGCGCGTTCTCACGGTGCGAGCGGGTTCAACGTCGGAACTCCTTCAAGGCTCGCCGCCTCGCACAGGCGTGTATCCGCGCACACGAACGTCAGGGGGCCGGGCACGTCGTGACGGACCACCAGACAGCCGGCAAGTTGAAGTGCGTCATAGGCCCTGAGCGGGTGACGGTCGATCAACCGCGCGGCCTCTTCCATCACCGCCGAGGTTGAGGGCTGAAGGAGAAAGGACGTGGTCGCATCTTCTTCAATCTGTTTGAGAATGAGATCCGCGTCGGCGCCTTCAATGTCGCCCTCACGCTGTCGCCGACGGACCGCGGACCGTGACTCGATCAGGGTGATGTCGAGAACGACGATCTGAACGTCGTCGCGATTCGCCGTCAAGGTTGTGATTCGTGCTGTCCCTTCTTCCTCGATATACAGTTTGACCAGTGCGCTCGTGTCCAGATAAATGCTTGCCATTGGACCGGTCAGCGTCTGTCACCGAGCACGGTATCGGCAATCGAACCGCCTCCGATTCGGATCGGTGTGAAGTGGTTTCCCGGGCTCGAGGCCGCCGATTGAAACAACGGATGCCTCCGGTTGACCCGTATTGCGGTCACCGGGTGGTGGGGCTGATTCGGATTCGGCACCTGGCTGGTCAGGATCAGACGCTGATCTGTTGCGTGACGCAATAGAGAGTAAAGCATGTCCGGACTGCGCGCCCATTTGTGTCCGCACCCGGGAAGGACCTGATCGCGAAACCATTTCAGGCCTACGAAGGGGCGCGTGCATTCGATTTTTTTGAGCTCATCGAGAAGCTGGCCCAAGGGCTCTTCGAAATCGAGGGGTAAGGTCGTCTTGACGGAATCCGGGGCGGCCATGTCTGCTCGGTGGTCCCCGTGACCGGGAGCCTCGACCGGGATGAACCGTATTACCACCTCGCAACGGTCCGGATCGAAGTAACTGCCCGCCGCGTCTTCCCGTACTTTCCTGCCGCCATCAACGTTACGAATGATTACTTGAGGGTTGTGGTCACCGACCGGGAGATGCCTCAGGCCCTCCAGTGCGGGAGGCAGGCTTGCAGCTGTCAAGTTCGCCAAGCCTTCCTCTATTTCTCTCTGGATATGACTGATCTTCATATGGCAATCCTCTATTATTTAAATATCAAACTGATAATATCTAAATATTAGATAGATATCAATACACACCCTCGTAAACCCATGCCTTTGACAAAGGACACAATATTCAGGACACTCTGGTTGACTCGATCAAGGATGGCGTGTCGCAGTTCGACCGCCAGTCCGGAATCTGGTAAGCGTGTCCTGACGGTATGGCGAATCCGCCGCTGTCCCTCGCAAGACTCATCAACCATGTTCACGGGACTCATCGAAGACGTCGGTAAGGTCTCCCGCTGGAGCGGCGGCGCGGAGGGGGGAGAGCTCGTCTTCGAGACCGCGCTTCCGGCGCGGGAAGCCTCGTTGGGCGACAGCATCGCGGTGAACGGGTGCTGCCTGACCGTGGTCAGGAAGGCCGGACGGCGGCTGGCCGTGGACGTCTCGCCGGAGACCCTGCGGCGGACGAACCTCGGGGACCTGCGTGACGGTCACGGCGTCAATCTGGAGCGGCCCCTGAGGGTCGGTGACCGGCTGGGGGGTCATTGGGTCACCGGGCACGTCGACGCGGTCGGGCAGATCACCCGCGTCGATCCGAGCGGCGACTTCACCTTCTTCCGTTTCCGTACCCCCGTCTCGGTGGGCCGCCTGCTGGTGCCCAAGGGCTCCATCGCGGTGGACGGCATCAGCCTGACCGTGAACGAGTGCACGTCACGCTCCTTCTCGGTTGCGATCATACCGTTCACGCTGGCGCACACGAATTTGCAGACCCGTGGTGTTGGTGATAGAGTCAACCTCGAAGCCGACATCATCGGAAAGTACGTCCTCCAGTCCGCAACGGCCTATCGCACGGGCACGCCGGACGCGTAGGGGCGGGGGTTCCAAGCCCGCCCGCGTGGCGAGAACGAGTTGCCCGGTCGAGCAATCCCCAAGCCATGTCACTCACGTCCATCGAAACCATCCGGGAAGAACTCCTCAAGGGCCGCCCGATCCTGCTGCTGGACGAAGAGGGCGGCCACGGCGTGGGCCACGTCTGCATGCCGGCGGAGAAAGCGACTCCGGAGCACGTCAACCTGATGCTGCGTCATGCCCGAGGCGTGCCGTATCTGGTGCTGGAAGCGGCGCGCATGCAGCAGCTCGGTTTCCACGTGGACGCAGGGTCGAATTTCCTTCCGGGACAGGATCCGGTCGGTGCTCCGGTGGGCGCCAACTCCTCCCTGGGGCTGGAGGTCTCGGCCGCCGGCCGCGCCCACACCATCCGGGCCGCTGCCCGGGACGACGCCGAGCCCGGGGACTTCGTGACCCCCGGCAACGTGTTGCCGCTCCAGGCCGGCACCGGGGGCGTGCTGGTCAAGGCAGGCGCGGCCGAGGCGGCGGTGGATCTGGCGGCGCTCTGCGGATTGCCGGCCGTCGCGGTGATCTGCCAGGTCCTGAACGATGACGGCTCCATCGCGACGGGGGAGGTGCTCAATGCCTTTGCCGGCCGGCACGATCTCCGGATGGTGTCCATCGTGGACCTCATCGCCCACCGTCTCCGCAACGAAGCCACGATCCGAAAGGTCTGGGAGGAGGACTTTCCGAGCATTCACGGCAAGTCTTTCAAGGCGATTCTCTACCGGACGAACCTCGACCCGTTCGAGCATATGGCCTTGGTGAAGGGCGAGGTGAACGGCCGCGACGACGTGGTGGTGCGGGTGCATTCGGAATGTCTCACCGGAGACGTGTTCTCGTCGGAACGCTGTGACTGCGGCGACCAGTTGCGCGCTGCCATCCGCATCATCGACCAGGAAGAGTGCGGCGTCATCGTGTACATGCACCAGGAGGGCCGCGGCATCGGCCTCACCAACAAGATCAAGGCGTACGCGCTGCAGGACCAGGGACGCGACACGGCGGAGGCGAACCTGGAGTTGGGGTTCGACGTGGACCTGAGGGACTATGGGGTCGCGGCGGAGATACTGCGCCATCTCGGCATTCAGCGGCTTCGCCTGTTGACCAACAATCCGCGCAAGATCGTCAGCCTGGAAGGCTACGGCCTGTCGGTGAGCCACAGGATCCCTCTGGAGATCAAGCCTCACGACGGCAATGCCGGCTACCTGCAGACGAAGCGCGACAAGCTCGGGCATCTCCTGACCCACGTCGAGGACGAGCCACGCTAACCCACTGAAGGTGCCGGCCATGGGAGTGATCGAAGGGAAACTGGATGCCGCCGCGATGAAGTTCGGGATCATCGCCAGCCGGTTCAACGGCTTCATTACGGAACGGCTGCTGGACGGCGCCCTGAGCGCCTTGAGGCGGCACGGCGCCGACACGGGAGAGGATGTGGATGTGGTATGGGTCCCGGGCGCCTTCGAGATATCCTTCTGCGCCCACAAGATGGCGGCCAGCGGCAAGTACGACGCGTTGATTTGCGTGGGGGCGGTCATTCGCGGCGAAACGGCCCATTTCGACTACATCTGCGGCGAGGCGTCCCGGGGCGTGGGCAATGCCATGAATCAGCACGGTGTTCCCATCGCCTTCGGCTTGCTGACCACCAATACGGTGGAGCAGGCCGTGGACCGGGCCGGGGCGAAGATGGGCAACAAGGGTTTCGAGGCTGCCGTGACGGCCATTGAAATGGCGAGCTTGAACAGACAGCTCTCCTGAGCTTCTCCGCTACCGTTCAACGGTTTCAAGTCCATGGAGGGTGTCCGTCGCAGGGCTAGGGAGCTGGCGTTGCAGGTGCTCTATCAGATGGAGATCACCGGCGATCCCTCGCCCACCGGTCCGGACAGCTTTTGGGGCCACTTCCCGTCCCGCCCGGCAACGAGGGATTTCGCCCAGCGTCTGGTGGCCGGCACGGTGGAGCATCGGTCGGAGATCGACGGGCTCCTTGAGAACGCGGCCGAGAACTGGAAGCTCGGCCGCATGCCAAAGGTGGATCTGGTCATCCTTCGGCTCGCCACCTACGAATTGGTCTTTTGCCCGGACATCCCGTTGAGCGTGAGCATCGACGAAGCCATCGAGATCGGCAACCGCTACGGGTCCGACGATTCCCCGACCTTCATCAACGGAGTGCTCGACCAGGTAGCGCGCGCCAACGGACTCAAGGAGAGTGAGCGGTCGGAGCCATGATCGAGAAATACGAGTTCTGGAATATCGAAGAGAGATGGCAGAGCGAGTGGGAACGGCTCGAGAGCTTCCGGGCCGGCGAGGACTCCGAGCTTCCCAAGTACTATCTGCTGGAGATGTTCCCGTATCCGTCGGGCCGCATCCACATGGGGCACGTCCGGAACTATTCCATCGGCGACGTGATCGCGCGCTACAAGCGCATGCGCGGGTTCAACGTGCTCCATCCCATGGGCTGGGACGCCTTCGGGCTGCCGGCGGAGAACGCCGCCATCGCCAACAAGGTCCATCCGGCGCGCTGGACCGTGGAGAACATCGACTACATGCGGGCCCAGCTCAAGAAGATGGGCTTCAGTTACGACTGGGCGCGTGAGCTGGCCACCTCCGACGCGAGCTACTATCGCTGGGAGCAGTTGTTCTTCCTGGAGATGCTCGAACGCGGCCTGGCGTACAAGAAGAGCTCGGCGGTCAACTGGTGCGGCGGCTGTCAGACCGTGCTGGCCAACGAGCAGGTGGTGGACGGTTCCTGCTGGCGCTGCGAGCAGGAAGTCCTCATGCGCGAGCTGCCGCAATGGTTCTTCCGGATCACGGCCTACGCGGAGGATCTGCTGGCGGGGTGTGACGAGCTCGAGGGGTGGCCCGACAAGGTGCTCACCATGCAGCGCAACTGGATCGGCAAGTCCATCGGCGCCGAGATCCGCTTTCCTCTGGTGGACCGGGAGGGCGACCTCACGGTCTTTACCACCCGCCAGGACACGATCTACGGCGCCACCTTCGTCTCCTTGGCCGCCGAGCATCCCATGGCGTTGGAGCTCTCCCAAGGCACGCCGCAGCAACAGGCGGTGGAAGACTTCGCCCGGAGGGTGAAGCGCATCAGCCATTCCCGGCGCGGCGACGTGGACACGGAGAAGGAAGGGATCTTCACCGGGTCGTACTGCGTCAATCCGTTCACCGATGAAAGGGTCCCCATCTACGTGGCCAACTTCGTGCTCATGGAGTACGGCACCGGCGCGGTCATGGCGGTTCCCGCCCATGACCAGAGGGACTTCGAGTTCGCCAGGAAGTACGACCTTCCGGTGCGTCCGGTGATCCACCCGCGCGGCGTCACGCTGGTGGCCGAGGAGATGACCGAGGCGTACGTCGCGGACGGGGTGATGGCCGACAGCGGCCGCTTCAGCGGCCTGAGCAGCGAAGAAGGCCGGAGCCGTATCGCGGCCTTCCTGGAGGAGCGGGACTGGGGCAAGGGCACGGTCCGCTACCGGCTGCGGGACTGGGGCATCTCCCGCCAGCGTTACTGGGGCGCGCCCATCCCGGTGGTCTATTGTGACGACTGCGACATGGTGCCGGTGCCGCGGGACGAGTTGCCGGTGCGGCTGCCCACCAACGTGGCGTTGACCGGAGCGGGCGGCTCGCCGCTGGCCAACCTCCCGGAGTTTCACGAGACCGCCTGTCCCAGGTGCGGGAAGCCGGCCCGCCGCGAGACCGACACCATGGACACGTTCGTGGAGTCCTCGTGGTATTTCGCGCGCTACGCCTGTCCCGACGAGGGCGACGAGCCGCTGGACCGGGACCGCGCCGCCTACTGGATGGCCGTGGACCAGTACGTGGGCGGCGTCGAGCACGCGGTGCTGCACCTGCTCTACGCCCGCTTCTTTACGCGCGTCCTTCGAGACATGGGCTGGTTGTCCGTCACCGAGCCGTTCACCAATCTCCTGACCCAGGGCATGGTGATCAAGGACGGGGCCAAGATGTCCAAGTCGAAGATGAACGTGGTGGATCCGGACGAGTTGATCCATCGCTACGGCGCGGACACGGCGCGGCTGTTCACGCTGTTCGCGGCGCCGCCGGAGAAGGACCTGGACTGGAGCGATCAGGGAGTCGAGGGCGCCCACCGGTTCCTGAACCGGGTGTGGCGTTTCGCCATGGGCCACCGCGAGCGTCTGGCCGGAGTCGCCGCGGACTCGAGCCGCGAGCCGGCCTCGGAGGCGCTCAAGGAGCTGCGCCGACGCATCCACTGGACCATCAAGAAGGTCACGGACGACATCGAGCAGCGGTTCCACTTCAACACCGCCATCGCCGCCATCATGGAGTTGCACAACACCCTGGGCGCGGTGAGCGCCGAGGATCTCGACGGCGAGGGCGGGGCCGCGCTGGCCAAGGCCGCCCTGGAAACCGAGATCGTGCTGCTGGCGCCGTTCGTGCCGCACATCGCCAGCGAGCTGTGGCGGCGCCTCGGGCACGACGAAGACCTGGCCGCCGTGAGTTGGCCCGAGCATTCGGAAGCGGCGCTGGTCCAGGAGAGCCGTCTCATCGTCGTGCAGGTCAACGGGAAGCTGCGCGGAAAGGTTTCGGTTCCGGCGGACGCCGGCGAAGAGCACGTCGAGTCTACCGCGTTGGCCGATCCGCGGGTCGCAGGTTTCATCGACGGCCGTCCGGTCCGGCGAGTGGTGCAGGTGCCCGGCCGGCTCGTCAACATTGTGCTGGAGGGGTGACGATGAACTGGCCAAGCCCACTGCCGGTGGTACTCTCGCTGGTCCTCGCGCTGCTGGCGGGCGCGTGTGGCTATGGGTTCGTGGACTCCGGCGCCGGCCTCCCGGACGACGTCCGCACGGTCCATGTCGAGCCGTTCATCAACCGGACCCGCGCGGTGGGACTGGAGGACGGCCTCGCGCTGGCGCTGCGCCGCGAGTTGAGGCGGCAGGAGTCGCCGCGGGTGGTGGAGCGGTTCGAGGAAGCCGATGTGGTTCTCTCGGGGGTCATCCGGCACTACGGCATCACCAACATCGCGGTCAACCCTTCGGACGAGGTGCTGCAACTGGAGGTCCGGCTCGACGTGGAGGCCACCCTCCGGCGCCGCCAATCGCGGGAAGCGCTGTGGCCGCGGCAGGTCATGAAGCTCCGGGAGGTGTACCCCGCGGCAAGGGGGGCGGTGGTCCCCAGTTCTTCCGGCTTTCGCCGTGATACGCTGAACGTCGAGGATGTGCGCCGGCTGACGGATGCCCGACTGGCGGAAGACTCCCGCGCGGGAGCGAGGAACAGGCTGCTCGAGCAGTTCGCCCGGTTGGTGCGGGAGCGGATGGCGGAAGGATTCTGACGGCCCGCGGCGCCTATGCCTCGGTGCCGGCAGGCTCGGCTTGGGCAGGCGTCGTGGCGCCATGCGCGGCCCGGGCCAGACGGGACAGCTTTCTTGATGCGGTGTTGCGCTTGAGGACGCCCTTGGCGACGGCCTTGTCCAGCAGCCCGTTGACTTCCCGGATCTTCTCCGCGATGGTTTCCTGGTCTTTGGTTTCGATGGCGGCCCGTACCTTCTTGACCAGGGTCCTGACCCTGGTCTGGAGGGATTGATTGCGCTGGTGGCGCCGGATGCTTTGCTGGTGCCGCTTGATGGCCGATTTATGGTTCGCCAAATTGTACCTCCTGAAGTGCTGATTTGTAACACCGCATGCGTGATGAGTCAACGGTCGGCGAGCTCGGCAGGGTAGCCCGGGCGACGGGGGTCGTCGGTTCCCTGACTTTCCTGAGCCGCCTGTCAGGTCTGGCCCGGGATATCGTCATCGGGTATCTGCTGGGGGCGCGAAGCGCCGCCGATGCGTTCTTCGTCGCCTTTCGGATACCGAACCTGTTGCGGCGCCTCACGGCGGAAGGGGCGCTTTCCGCGGGTTTCGTGCCGGTCCTTTCCGACTACCTGACCAACCGTGGCCGCCGGGAGGCCATCGAGGCAAGCGGTGTGATCGTGACCTTCGCGGTCCTGTTCCTGGTCCTCCTGACCGTGGCGGGCTTGCTCTTCCCCGGCCCCCTGACCCGCCTGTTCGCGCCCGGATTCGCGGCAACGCCGGAGAAGTTCTCCCTCACCGTGCGGCTGGTGCAAGTCATGTTCCCGAGTATTTTCTTCGTCAGCCTCGTGGCGCTTGCCATGGGATACCTGAACACCTTTCGTCACTTCGTGGCCCCGGCCGTGGCGCCGGTGCTGCTCAATCTTTCGATCATCGCGGCGGCTTTCCTGCTCATGCCGTTGCTGTCCCAGCCCGTCATGGCCCTGGCCTGCGGCGTCCTGCTCGGGAGCATGGCGCAACTCTTGCTGCAGCTACCCTTCCTCCGGCGTCACGGGTTCTCCTGGCGCCCGCGCCTGGACTTCCGCGACGCGGCGCTGATCCGGTTTCTTCGGCTCATGGGGCCCGCGGTCATCGGCGCCGCCGTCTACCAGCTGAACGTGCTCGTCAGCACCATCCTTGCCTCGCTGCTGGAGCCGGGCAGCGTTTCGTACCTCTACTACGCCGACCGCCTGCTGCAGTTTCCGCTGGGGGTCTTTGCCGTCGCCCTGGGCACCGCCGCGTTGCCGAGCTTCTCCGCGCTGGCGGCGCGTGGGGACATCTCCGGGCTGAGGACGACGTTGTGCTACTCGCTCCGGATGGTGAACTTCATCTCCCTTCCGGCCGCCCTCGGACTGATGGTCATCGCGGTGCCGGCATTCTCCCTGCTGTTCCAGCGGGGTGCCTTCGAGGCCGCCGACGTGCTCGCCAGCGCCCGCGCGTTGGTCTTTCTCGCGCTGGGCCTGTGGGCGGTCTCGGCATCGCGCGTGCTCGTTCCCATGTTCCATGCCATGCAGGATACCCGCACGCCGGTGCGGGTGGCATTCTGGACGTTCCTTTTGAATCTGCTGCTGAGCCTGGCGTTGATGGGGCCCGTGAACGTTTCGGCGGGGTCCAATACGTTCGTTCTGACGGTCGCGGCACTGGGGCAGGGTATCGGGGTGCTGAGCCTGTCCTATGCGGGGTTGGCGCTGGCCAACTCCCTGTCCGCCACGTTTCAGTTCGCCGCGCTCATGTGGCTCGTCACGCGCCGGCTCGGAGGCTTTCAGTGGCGCGAGTATCTCTCGTCGCTGTGGCGAAACCTCACCGCCGCGGCGGTGATGGCTGGCCCGCTGTTGTTACTGGCGAGACGGTTGAACTGGGATACGGGTACACTGGCTGCTCAGGCGATCGGCTTCGTCGCGTTGGTGGCAGCCGGAATGGTGCTCTATGGGTTGGCCGCGAGGTTGGCGGGGAGCCCGGATTGGCCCTTGGCCCGTAACATGGCAACCGCTCTCTTGCGGCGTCTTCCCGCCCGGGCGAACGACGTAACGTAACGCCCCGCGGCGCCACGTTACGTCGTTCGACGGAATGCTACTTGGTCATGGATTTTTCGAACATGGCCTCGGCCTTGGCGGCGGCCTTCTCGGCCTTCTCCGCGGCGGCTTCGGCCCGTGCGGCGGCGTCGCCCGCCTTGCCCGCGGCGGCTTCGGCCCGTGCGGCGGCGTCGCCCGCGCTCTTGGTCGAGTCGCCCGCGCTCTTGGCGGCGGCTTCCGCCGTGCCGGTGGCGCTGTTCACAGCCTGGACATCGACCTTGAGGTCGTCGTGCCCGTGCGGCTGACCCGCGCACCCGCCTAACAGGGCGACGATCCCCATGCATACGGCCGATCGTACGAGGACTTTCTTGTAGTTGGTTGAAACGTTCACGGCGCCTCCTTCCATGCGTTAAGGTTGTTGTTTCGCGCAAAGCTGTCGATTCTTGGTAAAGACAGGTTATTACCCTTATTTTTTGCCCGAATCAACCGATATGAACCACACTCCGCTAACGTCGAAGCTCATTTTCGAGATGGAAAGGGTACGTTCGTGCCTGATTCGGGCTCTGGCCGCGGTGATGGTGCTGTTCGCCGTCGCCTTTCTGCTCGCTCCGCAACTCTTCGAGGTCCTGGTGGAGCCCCTCCGAAGCCGGCTCCAACCGGGACAGAGCCTCATCGGCACGGGGGTGGCGGAAGTGTTCTTCGTGGAGATCAAGGTGGCGTTCCTGGTGGCGCTGCTGGCGGGAAGCCCCTTTGTCTTCTACCAGGTATGGCGTCTGGTGGCGCCGTTGCTGGGCGCCGACGGCAGGACGGTCTGGCTGGTGGGCTTTGTCGGGGCTGCTTCGCTGTTCTTCCTGTCGGGCGCGTTCTTCTGCTACCGGACCGTTCTGCCGCTGGCGTTCCTGTATTTCCTGGACCAGTACGGCGCCATCGGGGTTGAGCCGGAGATCCGCGTGGCGGAGTATTTTTCCTTCTTCTCCCGCATCGTGATGGCTTTCGGGATCACGTTTCAACTGCCGGTCTTCACATTCTTCCTGGCCCGCACCGGGGTCTGGAGCCACCAGTTCCTGTGGCACCATTTCCGCTACGCGCTGTTGATGATGTTCGTGCTGGCTGCCGTGCTGACCCCGCCGGACGTGGTCTCGCAACTCCTGCTGGCCGGACCGTTGATCGGGCTCTACGTTCTCAGCATCGGCATCGCCTACGTGTTCGGCCGCAAGCCGCCGGAATGAACGACTCGCTGCCGGTCTTCGGTGCGGTCAGCCGCCGCGGGCGAAGGCATGGCGGTGCGGGCTCGTGCGTTGCGGGCCAAGGGCCGCAACCCGCGTCAGTCGGCGTAGTCGGGCTCTTCGCGGTCCAGAATCCGTTTCAAGGCGGCGAAGTGCCGCTCGGCCGCCAGGTTCTCGCCTCCGGACCGTTGCCTGCGCAGGTGGTCGGTGGTCTCCCGGGACATGCGCCGGAGCGGATGCCCGCCCGTCTCCGCCAGCACCTGCACCTGGCAGGCGCGTTCCAGGAAGTACAGCCGGTCAAAGGCCTCGGCCACCGTCCTGCCGGCGGTGATGACTCCGTGATTGGCCATGAACAGGACGTTCTTGCCCGCCATCACCCGCGCGATGCGTCCACCCTCGGTCCGGTCCAGCACCAGGCCGTTGTAGTCTTCGAGGTAGGCTACGTCGTCATCGAAACGGGTGCTGGTCTGGTGCACCATCTCAAGGCGGCCTCCCTGGCGGCAGGAGATGGCCGTTGCGTAGGGCATGTGGGTGTGCAGCAGGCAGCGGAAGCTTTCCGGGTCGGCCCGGTGCAGCGGGCCGTGGATGTGGAGCGCGGTGGGCTCCACCTCGTGCGCCCCCTCCAGGCGGTTTCCCTGGAAGTCCACGAGGAGGAGGTTGCCGGCGGTTATTTCCGTCCAGTGGAGCGGATAAGGGTTCAGCAACATCAGGTCGTCTCTGCCGGGGAGGAGCAGGCTGAAGTGGTTGTCGATGGCCTCATGAAAACCGAAACGGACCGCCAGACGGTAGGCGGCCGCGAGGTCCAGGCGCGCCGGCCTCGCCGCTTCCCTCTCGTACGACAAGTCTTCGCTTCTCTTTGCCACGATGGCCACCCCCGTCGTCCCGACCTGATGGGCACTTGCGGGGGCCGTGCCGCGTCGCCGCAATGTGCCCGAAAACCGTGCAGGCGATTGTGTAACAATTGGGCCGCAGGCGCAAGCACGATCATCCTCCCCTCTTGCCCCATCCCCGGACTTCAGGCTCACCTCTCCTTGGATTCCTCCCCCTCCTTCAGGCTCATTTGTCCTTGGAAAAGACTGCCGCTTGATTACCAGCGTGCCAGCCCCTACACTGGCTCTGAAGTTCCTCCTGACGCCTCAAGCGCCCTGGAATGCATACCCTCGAACAGCTCTACAACAACTCCCTGGCGCTGCTGACGGACCTCTACCAGCTCACCATGGCCTATGCCTACTGGAAGTCGGGCACCGCGCAGAAGGAAGCGGTGTTCCACCTCTCCTTCCGTGAAAACCCCTATGACGGCGGGTTTGCCGTGGGTTGCGGGCTCGGGCACGTGGTCGGGGTGCTGTCGCGTTTCGGGTTCGAGGCGAGCGATCTCGAATACCTGGCGCAACTGCGGGGCAACGACGGACAGCCGCTGTTCGAGGACGCCTTCCTGGACTATCTTCGGGACTGCCGTTTCGCCTGTGACGTGGACGCGATTCCCGAGGGGACGGTGGTGTTTCCCCACGAACCCCTGGTGCGCATCCGCGGTCCCATCCTGCAGGGCCAGATCCTGGAGACCGTGCTGCTCAACATCATCTGCTTTCAGACCCTCATCGCCACCAAGGCGGCGCGGGTGTGCCAGTCCGCCCGCGGCGAGCCGGTGCTGGAGTTCGGGCTGAGGAGGGCGCAGGGATTCGACGGCGCGCTCGCGGCGAGCCGGGCGGCCTACGTGGGCGGCTGCGCGGGGACATCCAACGCGCTTGCCGGCAAGCTCTTCGACATCCCGGTGAAGGGCACCCACGCCCACAGTTGGGTGCTGTCCTTCGACGACGAGATGGAGGCCTTCGAGACCTATGCCGAGGCCATGCCCAACAACTGCCTCCTGCTGGTGGACACGTTCGACAGCCTGAACGGCGTCCGCAGGGCGGTGGAGATCGGCCGCAGACTGCGGGAGCGGGGGCACGAGATGGTGGGCATCCGGCTGGACTCCGGAGACCTGGCCTTTCTCAGTATCGAGGCGCGCCAGATTCTGGACCAGGGGGGTTTCCCGGACGCTGTCATCGTCGGCAGCAACGACCTCGACGAGCACGTGATCGCTTCGCTCAAGGAGGAGGGCGCCCGCATCAACGTCTGGGGCGTGGGCACCAAGCTCGCCACCGCCTACGATCAGCCGGCCCTCGGCGGCGTCTACAAGCTGTCGTGCGTACGGACCGAAGGCAGCGAGTGGATCAACAAGGTGAAGCTCTCGGAGCAGGCCATCAAGGTGTCGACGCCGGGAATCCTGCAGGCACGGCGTTTTCGCCAGGGGGACCGGTTCGTGGCGGACGCCATCTACGATGAGACCCTGGGCATTGCCGACGGCTGCACCATCGTCGACCCCATGAACATGACCCGCAGGAAGCACGTTTCCGGCGGCACCGGATCCGAGGACCTGCTGGTCCCGGTGTTCCGCGGGGGAGAGCTGGTCTACGAGGTGCCCTCGGTGCACGCGGCCCGGGAACGCGCCCAGGCCGAACTGGCGGGTTTCCACAACAGCATCAAGCGCAGGGTGAACCCGCATGAATACCCGGTGGGCCTCGAGGCGCGGCTCCACGAGATGAAGACGAGGCTGGTGCTCCAGGCCCGCGGGGTCAACGGCGCGGGTTAGCGGCGAGCGCTGCCTCTCTCCCGTCTCCCTGGATCAGGGCGCTCTATGAACACGCTTGCATCGCTTCGCGCAATGGCTGTCCAGGGAGGCCGGCAGCGCCTCAGGCTCCTGGGTTTCATCACCCTGGCGCACGTCGCCATACACTGGTTCATGCAGATCCTGCCCGTGCTCGGGCCGACCCTCAAGTCGAACGTCGGTCTCACCGACGTGCAACTGGGCGGTCTCGCCTCCATGCGGATGTTCGCCCAGGCCGCGCTGGACGTGCCGTCGGGAATGCTTGCGGATACCTGGGTACGCCAGCGCGCCCTCATCGTGACCGCCTCACTGGTGTGCATGGGGCTCTGCTACTGGGTGTTCGGGACACTGTCCGGCTACGGGTGGTGGCTGCTTGCCGTCGCGTTCCTGGCCGCGGGAACCACGCTGTTTCATCCGGCGTCGGTGGCCTCGCTGTCGAACCGGTTCCCGGAGAACCGGGCCACGGTCATTGGCGTCTACGGCATGGGCGCCACCCTGGGCAACACGCTGACCCCGCCGGCCATGGGTCTTCTGCTGGAGAACTTCGCATGGCAACGGGTGATGGAGAGCCAGTTCCTGGTGGGGCTCGCGGCGGCGGGGCTCGTGTGGCTCTACGCCGCGCGCATGTTCGAGGGGGACGAGATCCCGACGAAGAAGCCGAAGCCGTTTCAGGAGATCACGGAGCTGGCGCGGAATCCCGTGGTCCTGGTGCTGATGCTGGTCCGGAGCTTCAACCAGATCGCGCGGCAGGTGACCATGACGTTCCTGCCCATCTACCTCGTCGAGTACCTGGGTTACGCCGACTTCGGAATGGGCGTCTATCTCATGATCATGAGCGTGTCGGGTCTGGTGGCCCAGCCGGTGATGGGAGTCCTGTCGGACCGGCTGGGGCGCAAGGCGGTGCTGGCACCTTCGCTGCTGCTCCTTGGGCTGGTGTACTTCCTTCTGCAATGGGCGGCGGCGGGAGTGGCGCTGGCGGTGGTAGTCGTCGCCATCGGGTTTCTCTTCTATACGGTGGCCAACGTGACGACGGCGGCGGCGCTCGACGTGGCGGGAAAGGGCAGCCAGGCATCCTCCTTCGGGCTGGTCTCCCTGGGCACCCACATCCTGGTGGTGCCCGCGCCCACGCTGGCGGGATATCTCATCGGACGTTTCGGCATCATGGCGGCCTTCTTCTTCCCCGGGGTCTGCCTGTTGGCGGGCGCGTGCTTCGTGTTCCCCCTGCGGTTCCAGAGGGACTGAGTCGCGTGGCGAAGAGGTCATACGCGTCATTCCCGATTTCCCTCCGTCAGTCCCGCGAAAGTTTACTCCCGACCCCGATCGGGGGCGGGAATCCAGGGCCGGTGGAGGGGCAGCGGTCCGGTTGACCTCGATGGCGTCGGGTGGTAGTGGCTGTTCGAATCCTGACCACGCGGGAGGTTTGTCATGAGCGAGATTTCCGTCGTCGACGCTGACGGCCATCTGATCGAATCCATACCGGAGATGGCGAATTACATGGTCCCGGAAGCGAAGGACTACGCGTTGAATCCGCCCCGGAACCGGGCGGGCGTGTTCCCCTCCATCGACGGCATGCACTACCCGGAGACGGAGGAAATGACCGCGGAGAACCGCATCAACCCGGTCAGAGCCAGTGACGGCCGGCCGGGTTCCGGCGAGGACATCTTCGAGTTCGTCAAGAAAGCGGAGATTACGGACTCGGTGCTGTACGCCACCGAAGGTTTGTCCCTCGGCTTCATTCAGCAGCCCAGTTACGCGGTCAAGGTGTGCCGCGGCTACAACGACTACGTCACCGAGCGGTACCGCGGCATCAGCAAGCGGCTGCATCCCATCGCATTGCTGCCCATGCAGGACCCCAAGGCCGCGGCCGCGGAGTTGCGCCGGTGCGTGAAGGAGCTGGGGCTGCTGGGCGGCATGCTCCCCTCCACCGGCCTGGATCTGCACCTGGGCCACGAGTTCTACGCACCCGTTTACGAGGAAGCCGCGGAGCTGGGCTGCGTGCTGGGCATTCACGGCGGCTCCAACCGCGGCGTGGGCCTGGACTCGTTCAGCAGCCGGTTGGGTTCCCGGCTGCTCCATCACCCGGTCCCGCTGATGATCGCCCTGGTCTCGTTCATCTACCACGGCTGGTTCGATCGCTACCCGACCCTCAAGGTGGCGTTTCTGGAGGGCGGCTGCGCGTGGCTTACCTGCATCGCCGACCGCATGGAACGGGATGCCGAATTGGAAGGGCTTTCGTGCAAGCCACTGCCGGAGTACATCGCCAGCGGCCAGATTCTCATCGGCTGCGAGGGCAACGACGCCAGCCTGCCGTACCTGGCCGGGCGGGTGGGCATCGAACCCTTCGCCTACTCCTCGGACTATCCCCACGAGGTGGACCTGCCGGCGGCCCGGAAGATGATCGAGGAGACGCGCAACCACACGGAGCTGTCGGAGGAGCACAAGGCGGCGGTGCTGGGAACCAACGCGCGCCGCTTCTACGGACTCAACTGATGCTCCCGTCTTCGTCCACGGCCACCGCGTGATCGTCGAAGTCTCCGGCGTCACCAAGCGCTTCGGCGATCGGGTGGCGGTGGACGAACTCACCCTGAACGTCCCGCCGGGCGTCTGCTTCGGTCTGCTGGGCCCCAACGGCGCCGGCAAGACCACGACGCTCCGCATGATCTATGGCGTCACCCTGCCCACCAGCGGCCAGGTCCGCGTGTTCGGCATGGAGGTGTCGCGCAACGTGCGCGCGGTGCGCCGGCGTCTGGGCGTCACCCTTCAGCAGAACGTTCTCATCGAGACCCTGTCGCCCCGGGCCAACCTTGCCATCTTCGGGCGCTACCACCTCATGGACGGCGCCGGGCTGGCGCAACGAATCGAAGAGCTCATCGATTTCATGGAGCTGCGCTCCCACGCGGACGTGCCGGTGAACAAGCTTTCCGGCGGCTACCAGCGCCGGCTGGCCATCGCCCTCTCGTTGATGAACCGCCCGGAGCTGCTGATCCTGGACGAGCCCACCACCGGACTCGACCCGGCGGTGCGGCTGGCCCTCTGGTCCCGGGTGCGGGAGTTGCGCCGCGACGGCGCCACTGTCCTCCTGACCACCCACTACATGGACGAGGCCCAGCGGCTGTGCGACACCGTCGCCATCATGTCCGGCGGCGACATCATGGCCCAGGGCGCGCCGGAAGAGCTCATCGATCGCTTCCTGGCGCGGCAGGCGGTGGAGATCGAAGCGACCCCGGCGCAGGAGCAAGGCCTGCTGCATGGGCTGAGCGTGAGCCCGCCGCGGTGCCGGCTGGGGAACCGCAGCATGGTCTACCTGGACGACCCCGCCCCGCTGCTGGACCGGATCCGGCGCCTCCCCGGGATCGGCGCGAAGGTCATGGCGGTGCGGCCCACCGACCTGGAGGACGTGTTCCTGACCCTCACCGGCACCAGCCTCGAGGATAACCCGTGACCCTGTCCTGGCGGTACGCGCTGGCGGTGTGGCGCCGCAATGCCGCGATGTACCGCCGCACCTGGAGTTGGAACATCCTGCCGAACTTCTTCGAGCCGGTGCTCTACCTCGTGTCCCTCGGCGTGGGCCTCGGCGCCTACATCACCACCATGGGCGGCACCTCCTACATCCAGTTCCTGGCGCCCGGGCTCGTGTGCGTCGCGGCCATGAACGGCGCGAGCTTCGAGGTCACCTACAACATCTTCGTGCGCATGAACATCGAGAAGGCTTACGACGCCATGCTGACCACGCCGATCCAGCCCGTGGACGTGGTGGCCGGCGAGCTGCTGTGGTCCATGACGCGTTCGTGCGTCTACGGCCTGTGCTTCGCCCTCGTGGTGGCGGCGGCCGGGCTGGCGCCGTTGCCCCAGGCCCTCTGGGTGCTGCCGGTGATACCCCTGACGGGCCTTCTCTTCTCCGCCATCGGGCTGGCCTTCACCCTGCGCATCGCCGCCATCGAACTCTACAGCTTCTACTTCACCCTGTTCCTCACGCCCCTGTTCCTCTTCTCGTCGGTATTCTTCCCCCTGGAGGAACGCCTGTCGCCGTCCTGGCTCTGGATCGCCGAGTGCCTGCCGCTGCTCCACCCCGTGCGGCTCGCCCGCGCCGCGTTCTTCGGCCCGGCCTCGCCCGCGCTGCTATGGGACGTGGCCTATATCCTGGGCCTCTCCACCATCCTCGTGGCGTATGCCGCGGGCCTCATGCGGCGCAAGCTGACCCTGTGACCCCCCGCCCCGAGACGAGGGAAGTAACGGCGGTCGAATCCGGAACCGGCCCGCCGGCGGTTCAATGCCCGGGTCAAGTCCGGGATGACGGGGCGGGGACTCGTGACGGGAAAAGGGAAGGAGCGGAAGGTTCTCTCAGGCGCCGCCCGTGCCTCGATACAGGGGAGATTCCTTGTAGCGCCCGATGAAGAAACGCGTGAGGACGCCGATGGCGGCGGTGGCGGGCACGGACAGCAGCAGTCCGACGAAGCCGAACAGGGCGCCGCCGGCGAACAGGCCGAAGATCAGCCACAGGGGATGGACGGCGATGCGGCTGCCCATGACCCGGGGCGTCAGCACGTAGTCGGCCAGCAACTGCCCCACGAGAAAAATCGCCAGGACCAGGGCGATCCGGATCCATTCAGGCCAGAACTGGAGACAGGCGACCCCGACGGACGCCACCAGCCCGAAGATCGTGCCGACGTAAGGGATGAAGGACAGGGCGCCGGTGGCGAGTCCGATGGTCAGGCCGTAGTCGAGGCCCGCCAGCGAGAGGGCGACGCCGTAGAAGGCCGCCAGCGCGGCGCAGATGATGACGGAGCCGTGGAGGAACCCCTTGAGCACCACGTCGATGTCGCGCATGATTCCGCGCACGGTGCCGGCGTGGTCCCGGGGCAGCCAGTCGTCCACGGCGGCGACGATGCCGGGCCACTGCCGCAGCAGGTAGAAGGTAGTGAGGGGGGTGATGGTGAGGAGGGTGGCGATGTTGACGACCGCGGCGCCGCCGCTGGCCAGGCCCTGGAACAACCCCAGTCCCAGCTTGGTCAACCGCTGCAGGTTCCCCCCCATGGTCTGGTGCAGGCCCTCGGGTTGGCCGGCGCCGATGGCGTTCAGCGCCCGGTCGAGCAGCGGTCCGACCGCCTGGACAAGGCGGGAGACCAGTGCCGGCAGCCGCTGGATCAGGTCCGCGGCCTGCTCGGCCACCGGCGGGATGAGCAGCAACAGCACCAGCAGCCCGGCGCCGAAGAAGCCGGCGCCGATGAGCACGGTGGCCGTGGTCCGCGAGCAACCGCGTTGTTCCAGCCGGGTGGCAGCCGGGTCCAGGGAGTAGGCGAGGGCGATGCCCAGGACGAAGGGGAGCAGAACGGCGCTCAGGAGCCACACCAGCAGCAGCGCCGCCGCCAGCACCAGGAGCCAGAACCATGCCTGTGTGCGCGCGTTCATGAACCAGCGTCGTGTCCGGCAGACTCCGTGAGAGTTTACCGGATCCCGAGCCCCTTGGCGCCGCAGAACCGCACCACCTCGCGTTCCAGCGCCTCGACGTTGTCGCAGTTGACGATCACGGACGAATCACGGTGATCGAGCGCCCCGCCGGCGAGCCGGTCCGACCAGCCGCCGGACCCCTGCAGGACGTAGATGGGGCGCCCGTGAATCCACGCAAAGCACAGTTCGGAGAGGGTGCCGGCGCCGCCGCCCACGGCCACGATGAAGTCGCCCGCCAGCGCCGTCAGGACGTTCCGGGCGTGGCCCAAGCCGGTAGGGATGACCACATCGCACCATTGGTTGGCCGCGGCCGCCTGGCTCCCGGGGGTGATTCCCACGGTGAGGCCGCCGGCCCGGGCGGCTCCCCTGGAGGCCGCTTCCATCACCCCGCCCCGGCCGCCGGTGATCAGGGTAATGCCGCGCCGCCCGAGCATCCCGCCGGCATCCTCGGCGAGCGCCAGGTTGTCATGGGAGGCGTCCGAGTCCCCCACCAGCGCGGCCTGGGCGAAGCGTACGGCGCCGGCATTCACGTGTTCGTCGGGCCTCCCTCAGTCCAGCAGGTAGCCGAATTTTTCATGGGCCTTCCGGACCACCTCCGGGCTCGGCGCGTTGACCTTGGGATACTTGTCGAACCACTCGAAGGGACGGCAGGCGTCCACTACCACGCGGGAGTTGGTGAGGTCCTGGACCTTGCGCTGATCCGGCGTCACGCGCGGGTCGGCGGGGGAGGTGCGCATCTTGCGCAGTATTTCGATGGAGGTCTCGGGATCGGTCCGAGTGAGCATGGCCCAGATCAGCTCCTCCAGGTTGGACACGTCGACGTCGTCGTCCACCACGATGACGAACTTGCAGCCGTACACCACCGAGCCGCAGGATGATGCCAGAACGCCCGCCTGCCTCGCGTGGCCGGGGTAGCGCTGCTTGATGCCGATACCGTGCAGCAGGCGCGAGGCGCCGACCTCGTGGCACCACACCTGGGTGACGTCGGGAACGCCGGCGCTGGCCAGCTCGTGCTTGAGCATGGCCGAGCGCATGATGGCGCGGTAGCGCGCCATCTCGTCGGAACCGGCCCCCAGCGGCGGCACGCCGAGGATGATGGGATCGTTGCGATGGTAGATGGCGCGGATGTCCAGGGTCGGCTGCTCGCTGGCGCCGCCGGCATAGTAGCCGGTCCACTCGCCGAACGGCCCCTCCACCGCGCGCTTGTCCGTGGTCAGGAAACCTTCCATGACGATCTCGGCGTTGGCCGGGAAGGGCAGGCCCGTAACCTTGCCCCGCACCACCTCCACCGGGGTGCCGCGCAGGCCGCCCACCACGTCGAACTCGCACACGCCGTAGGGAAACTCCGTGCCCCCCACGAAGAACGACATGGGGTCGCTGCCCACCACCAAGGCCACGGGCATGGGCTGTCCCTTGTCGAAGTACTTCTTGCGATGCATGTAGGCGTGCTTGCCGGGGACGAACAGCAGGCTCACCGATTTTTCGTCCTGCACCATGGCGCGGTAGGTGCCGACGTTGATCCAGCGCTCCTCGGGATCGATGGTCACGCAGAAGCAGCCGGTGCCGATGTAGCGGCCGCCGTCGTCCGCGTGCCACTTGGGGGTGGGGAAGCGGGTCACGTCGATGTCGTCGCCGGTGAGGACGTTCTCGAACACCGGTCCGTCGTCCACCACTACGTGGGGTAGCCGCCGCTGCACCTTGATGTAGTGGTCGAAGAAGGCTTGGCTGAGTTCCTGCTTGGTGAGGTGTTCGGGAAACCCCAGCGTCATGTTCCGGCGCTTGCCGGCGAAGGCGTTGATGAGGACCCGGAAACCCTTGGGGCAGCCGGGGACCTCGTCGAACAGCACCGCCGGCCCGTCGTCCACGCGGATGACCGCGTCGGCGGCCAGGCCGATGTCCTCTTCCCAGCTCGCGCCGGTGACGGTGCGGAGCTCGCCAAGGGCGTCGGCCCGGGCCATCCATTCGCGGAGGTCGTGATAGGGGAGCCTGGCTTCGATGTCAGCAGTTGTGGTCATGGGTTTGGTTCCGATCAGGCGGCCATGGACTTGATGCGTTCCACCGCCTCGTCCACCAGCTCGTCGGTGGTCTCGTTGGCGCCGACGATGCCGACCCGGGACATGCCCGTGAACCAGGAGCGTTCCAGGTCGTCGATCTTCTCGATGCGGTACACGTTGCCGTTGAAGGCCTTCGCCACCTCCTCCATGCGGTTGGTCATGCCCTCGGTCCAGCCGAAGATGACCACCGCTTCCACGTCGCGCGCCAGCTCTTCCACCTTGGGCAGCCGCTGGAGCGAGTCGATGCAGGCGGTGTTGCGGATGCGGACGTTGGCGAAGCGCTCCAGGATGCGGGTCATGATCTTCGTATAGCTCTCCATCCAGAAGGTGGTCTGGACGATGACGCCCACGGGCTCGAAACGGGTCAGGCGGATGTCGGCCACGTCCTCTTCTTTCTCGACGATGAACACCTCCCGCTCCTTCTCCTTGGCGATGCCCATGAGGCGCGGGATGCCGTGATGGGAGCGGCTGCTGAGGATCACCAGGTGGCAGCCCTGGTCCAGCAGCTCCAGCTCGGCTTCCTCCTGCTGGACCACGAACGGACAGGTGGCGTCGGCCAGAAGCTCCAGCCCCTGCTCCTTCGCCTGCCGGCGAACCTCCGGCGGCGCGCCGCGGACGCCGTAGATGAGTTTCTCGTCCTGGATGGAGTCCATGTCGTTGGTGGAGCGGATGCCCTCTTCGTCCTCCAGGCTCCTGAAGGCGATGAAGTCGTTCTCGGGCCTCAGGGACCACACGGCGATGCCGTCGCCGTGTTTCTCCACCATCTTCTGGTGCATCGCCCCGGCGCGGTGCACGCCCACGCAGAGACCGCTGGGCGGGATCCCCTTGGTGTTGTTGAAGTCGACCTTGACCACTTCCATGAGAGCCTCCTCGCTAAACCGGGTTGTTGCGGAATGTTTGCAAATCGGAGGGGGTTTTTCAACGGGTCACGGGCCGCCCGTCCAGATTGAACCCCGCTCGTGCATTCGTCATCCTGCGCCGCGGGCGCCTCTACACGAGCTGCGAGAGCAGCGCCGGCGCCGGCGCCACGCGGATGCCGTCGGGCGTCACGTAGTCCTTCACGCCGGTGGCGGAAATCTGCCATGCCTCGGCGTCGGGGAATTTCGTCTTCAGGTACTTGAGGCTCCGGTCCGGGTTGGCGTCGGACCACTTGCACTCCACGAGCAGTGACGGGGCGCCTCGCCGCTCAACGACGAAGTCCACCTCCCGGCCGTCCTTGTCGCGAAAGTAGCGCAACTCGAGATCCAGTCCTTCGGTGTCCTGCTGGTGGTGGACCCACTTGAGCAGGTGGCAGGCGGCGAGGTTCTCGAAACGCGCGCCGTCTTCGGGCGGCAGGGTCCAGTCGAAGTGGT
Source organism: uncultured Binatia bacterium (SeqCode) (assembly GCA_965215605.1). Taxonomy (GTDB): domain Bacteria; phylum Desulfobacterota; class Binatia; order UBA9968; family JAJDTQ01; genus JAJDTQ01. The sequence goes on from OZ244070.1 coordinate 2,540,346, forward strand.
AGTGCTTGGACTGTTTCTTGACGGTGCGCAGGCGCGGCGAACCGAACGGAAGCAGGCGGAAGAGGGCGTACAGCCGTTCCAGAGCGTCGAGCCAAGCGTTGGCGGTCTTGTGGCTGATCTGCAAGTCCTGGCGCAGAGCGTTGACGGAAAGGGGCGAGCCGACTCGCTCCGGCAGGGACAGCATCATCAACTCCAACTGCCCGAGGTCCTGGATCCGTTCGAGAGTGGCCACCTCTTCCCGCACCAGCAGAGCGCCGTATTCCCTGGACCATCGTGCGGCTTCACGGCGGCTGCCGGACAGCCAGGGTTCGGGGAAGCCGCCAAGTTCCAGCAAGTCGCGCAGGCCCTCGGGCGTATCGATGCCCAACTCGGCCACGGAGAAGGGGTGTAGCCGCAACAGGTGATAGCGTCCCTGCAAGGAATCGCCCCCGTAGCGGTAGAAGTCCAGTTGCCCGCTCCCGGTCACGAGAATCTTCTGTCCGGCCCGGCGGCCGTCATACAGGCCTTTCAGGTAGTTGCGCCAGTTCCGGTACTTGTGGACTTCGTCGAAGATCCATAAGTCCGACGCCGGCAACTCCCGCCGCAGGATGCGCTGCCGGTGATCGGCGATGTCCCAGTTGAGGTACGCATCGGCGGCGCCGGGCAGGCTGCGCGCCAGGGTGGTCTTGCCGACTTGGCGCGGGCCTGCCACGAACGCCATCTTGCGCTGAAGGTCCGACAGGACCTGCGCGGCAAGGTATCTGGGCGTCTCGGCCATGGGTCGAGTATGCGCCCATTTTTGACTCTGGTCAAAATTGGCCGCGGCTAATTTTGACCAAGGGTGAAAACAGCCGCGCGGTTAACCTTGCGCCGCCTGGGCCTTCTCGGCTTCCACAGCGACGTCGGTGAGGTATTCTTCCTGCTCCACGATGGTGTAGAGGGCCAGGGAGCCGTCGTCCTTGACAGGCTTGCCGCCGAAGAAGTGGAAGGCGTGGCCGTCCCAGTCGTAGAACTCGTCGCCGCGCTCGAACATGGCCTTCCAGCGGTATCCCACCGGACTGCGGTGCAGGCCGGTGCGCGCCGGCAGGGCGTCCTCCTCGTCCAGGGTGAGGCTGTCCTCTTCCTTGGCCATGGCTTCCTCGGGCAGGGTCTCCCACATGCGGCGGTAGTTGGGCATGAACTCCTCCGCCCGCACCGTCAGCGCCGTGTGCATGTCCCACCAGGGGCCGTGGCCGGCCACGCGCTCGTCCACCTTGTCCGTGAGCTTGTAGACGAGCCGTCCGCCGGCTTGAAGGCGCAGCACCAGGTTGCCCTCCGCGACGTTGGGGTTCACTTCCGGCGTGAGGGCGCAGTAGGTCTTGAAGAAGTCCGCGGTCTTGCCCAGGTCCCGGGAGCCGTACACCGCGTGGCTGATGCGGCCGACGCCCTCGCTGGTGCAGACCTCCATGGCGCCCTCAGGCATATGATCGGGCGCCCAGAACTCGAACTGGTTGCCGTCGGGGTCGGCGAAGTAGATCACCGTGCCCTCGTCGCCGCCGTCCGCCGTCCGCACCGGTTCGGTGTGGGGGATTCCGTGGCGCTGGAGCCGCTTGACGTGCCGCTCCACCTCCTCGGGCCGGATGTAGAACCCGCATCGCGGCAATTCCTCCCCCAGCGGCTTGGCGGCCGGATAGACCTCGGGCTGGAGGAACGCGCCGATGCGGCAGGACTCGCCGTCCCACCACAGGAAGCACATGATCGGGACGTCCTTCTTGCGCGCGTTGGTGGTGATGCCACGGATCGGCCGCCGGGTGATGCCGGTGGCGTTCACGGCCCAGTCGACCCAGGTCACCATGTCGTTGGTGCCCACGATGAAATGGTCGATCCAATGCACGACGCCGCGCGGTTCATGTTTACCCATCGGATACCTCCCCCGGGCCGTCGGACCCGGAATACTGCGGACTGGACCCCCTGGCGGCCCATGACACGCCGATACCAAACCGGGTTGGTCGTGTCAACGAAACCCCTGCTCAATCGCCAAGGGACCTCATGTACGCGATGACGTTCCGGCGATCCTTCTCCCTGAAGTATTTCATGGTCATCTTCGACTTGACCTTGGGATCCTTCAGGAACTTCCGGAGATACTTCTGGGGATTCTTGAGGTACTGGAGAGGCCCCAGAGGGAGCCTCTCCAGCAGGCTGCATGCGCGCGTCAGGCCTATTTCTCTTCAAACGTGATCCGGCCGCCCGTCATGGTGAGGACGGGCCGGATAGCGGCGATCTGTTCCGGCGGGACCATCAAATAGTCGCGGTCGAGTGCGACCAGATCAGCCAGCTTGCCGGGCTCCAATGACCCGAGGCTGTTCTCCTTGAACAGCAATTTTGCGTTGTTGATCGTATGGGCGATCAGAGCGGCCTTGCGGGAGACGCGCTGATCCTCGCTCCAGGCCCTCTGCCCCGCGATATTGCGGCCCGTCACGGCCCAGCCGAGGGTCAGGAAGGGATTGATGGGTGCGACGATGGCGCCGTCCGAGCCCAACCCCCACAGGACTCCGGAACGCTCGATGCTGCCGAGAGGCGGACGGTTGCGCGACCGCGAGTTCATCATCGCCTGGGAGTGCACGGCTACGGCCATCCCCAACTCACGGGCTCGATTCAGGTCCGGTTCGGTGATGCCCAGCGAATGCGCCAGCGTCCAGCGCAACTCCTTGACTCTCGGGGTGTGGAACGCGATCTCTTCCGCCAGGTCGATGAACTGGGAGATGGTCACCGCGCTCATGGTGTGTTCGTGGATCGGCCAACCGTGCTCGGCGGCGGTGCGCGCAACGGTGCGTACGGGACCCCAGACCGCTTCTTCCCAGGGGTCCCGGCGATTGGCCCGGTCGTGCATCGGCCCGTATATGTGCTCGCCCAGTCCGATCACGCCGAATTGATCGGTCGCATCGAACGGCTTCGCGGCTCCATCCGTTATGAGTCTCAGGGCATCGTCCGTGCTTTCGGGATCGCTGGCGCGGTAGCGCAGCGTGTGGAAGACCCGTAGCGGCATTGGCCCGGCGGCGGCCAGGCTTGCAAGCGGCGCCAGCTTGCCCTCGCTCGGCCGTCCGATATCGTAGACCGTCGTCAGGCCTACCCGGTTCAGTTCGGCCATATAGGCGAGTATCGCTCCTTTACTGGAACTCTTGTTGCGCCAGCCTATATATCGCCCGAAAGGCCGGAAGCTTTGCCGCCCGCGCATCCGGGCACCTTCGGCGGGATCCCGGCCCACTGCCTTCAAGGCCACGGTGTTGGCATAAGCCGTGCGGTAGCTCTGCTGAATGTAGACAGGATGGTCGGGCGCCGCCGCATCCAACTCCGCGAGTGTGAAACCGCCCGGCTCGTTCCGAAATTGAGCCGCCGACCAGCCGCCGACTACGGTAATCCACTGTCCCTTGGCCGCCGAGGCCGCCTTCGCGGCAATCATCGCCAAAGCCTTGGCCCGGCTCGTGACGCCATCGAGGCGAACTTCGCGCTGATAGTTCCAGACGCTGCGGATGAAATGGAAATGATTGTCGATCAGGCCGGGGATCACCGTCTTGCCCCCCAGCTCGATGGTTCGGGTATTCGGACCCTTGTGGCTGGCCACGGCTTGGGCTGAACCGATGGCGACAATCCGGCCGTCGGCGATGGCCAGGCTGTGGGCGACGGAGAATTCCGGATCGACGGTCAGTATCTTCCCGTTCGAAAGGATGATGTCGGCCGATTGCGCCCTGGCTTCGGGCATCGAAACAAGGGCCCACGTGAGAACCGTCAACGTGGTGAGAAAATATCGCAATGACATGGTGGTACCCCCGGTGCCCCGGCAAACGTCGCTGGAACCGTACGGCCCCGGCGCCCTCGCCTCAAACAGAATGCCGCATTCAGTTAGACGGTAGCAGGTTCCGGGTTGTTCATGCGGAGAAGGGGGGAGAACCTCACGGGCGATGCCACGGTGCGACGGCGGACCCGATGCCGCGTTGTCCCGTGGCGTCGAAAGAAGACGGCCTGCGAGTCCTGGTGGACGGCGGCCGGGCCGAAAGCCTCATGGATGCATGCGCGCGTCACATCGAGGTGAGGGGGAGGTTGATCGGGGTGTTGAGCGCTTCCGAAATCCCGGAGCCGGGGCTTCGGACGATTCTGGAAGCCCTGGGCGGAAATCCCGCGCACCCTGGTCCCGATTCGGACACGACACGGGTTCCTTTCAGATGTGGGGCTGATCCGTCCGGTTCCTTCCCCTTGTTGAAAGGTTGAGCCCCGTCGGCGTTCCGTGTCAAAGTTGACGGGAAGATGGAACGCGCCCGGCTGGACAGGCTCAACGGTATGCTGGACGAGGTGCTCCGGACCAACGAGTTCTATCGCCGCAAGCTCGATGGGTGCGTTGTGCGGCCCGTGGAGGGACCGGAACAGTTCTCGGAGCTGCCGTTCACCACCAAGCAGGAGCTGGTGGACGACCAACTCCGGCACGCGCCGTTCGGCAGTGACCTGACCTATACCCTGGAACGGTACGTGCACGTGCACCAGACCTCGGGCACCACGGGCCGGCCCATGTACTGGCTGGATACCGAGGCGTCGTGGGACTGGTGGGGCGAATGCTGGAAGGCCGTGCTGGAGGCAGCCGGGGTGGGGCCCGGAGACCGCGTCTTCTTCGCGTTCTCCTTCGGGCCGTTCGTGGGGTTCTGGAGCGGCTGGGAAGGGGCCCGCAAGGTCGGCGCCCTGGCCGTTTCCGGGGGCGGACAGACGACGCAGCAACGGCTCAAGAGCCTTATGGAATACGAGGCCACCGCGCTGGTGTGCACCCCGACTTATGCCCTCCACATGGCGGCGGAGGCGCGGCGGGCGGGCATGGACCTGGCGCGGGACTCGGCCGTGCGGGTGACCGTCCACGCGGGCGAGCCCGGGGCGAGCATCGCCTCGACGAAGCGCCGCATCGAGGACGCGTGGGGCGCCCGCTGTTTCGACCATACCGGGGCCACCGAGGTGGGCGCCTTCGGCTTCGGCTGCGACGCCCTGCCGGAAGGGGTCCACGTCAACGAGGACGAGTTCATCGCGGAGGTGGTGGACACGGAGAGCGGCGAGCCGCTGCCCGACGGGGGCCGGGGAGAGCTGGTGCTGACGAACCTGGGCCGGGTGGGAAGCCCCGTCATCCGGTACCGCACCGGAGATGTAGTGGAGCCCCGCCGCGGTCCCTGCGCTTGCGGGCGCGACTCCCTGGTGTTGGACGGGGGCGTGGTCGGACGCGTGGATGATATGGTGGTGGTGCGGGGAGTCAACATCTTCCCGAGCGCGGTGGAGCGCATCGTGCGGCAGTTTCCCGAAGTCGAGGAGTTCCGCGTCGACGTGCTGGAGACCGGCGGGCTGGCGGAGCTCAAGGTCACGGTGGAGCCGGGCGCGGGGGAAACGCCGGCCGGTCTCAGGGAGGGTGTGACCGAGTCCATCCGGGACAACCTCCACATCCGCCCGGTGGTGGAGGTTGCGCCGCCGGGGACCCTGCCCCGTTTCGAGTTGAAGGCGAGGAGGTTCTTTCGGAATTGAGCAGCGCCATGTCCGACAGCGAGACCATCACCGGAAAGCGCCTGATGCGGTTGCGGGTCAACGGCGAGGTGCACGAGGTGGCCGGCCACGTCACCCACAGCCTGCTGGAGGTGCTCCGGGAGGAGATGGGCCTCACCGGCACCAAGCATGGCTGCGAGCTGGGGGAGTGCGGCACCTGCACGGTGCTGGTGGACGGCGAGCCCATTTACTCGTGCCTGATGCTGGCGGTGGAGGCCGAGGGCGCGGAGATCACCACCGTCGAGGGACTGGCCCTCCAAGGGCGGCCGCATCCATTGCAGCGGGCGTTCTCGGACCTGGGTGCGGCCCAGTGCGGCTACTGCATCCCCGGAATCCTGCTGGCGGCCAAGGCGCTCCTCGACAAGCGGCCAGAGCCGTCACGCGTCGATATCGAGGAGGCACTGTCGGGCAACCTGTGCCGTTGCACGGGCTACACCAAGATCATCGAGGCGGTGGAGCAGGCCATGGGCGAGATGCGGGGTTGACGGACAAGGGCTTGGAAACGGGATCGACATGACGCCGATAGAGTGGATTGCGGCCGGGCAACTGGCCATCGGCGCCGGGCAACTGGCCGTCGGCGCGGTCGGGGTCATCCTGGTGTGGCAGGGTATCCGGCAGATGCGCAGGGCCGGCGACCAGCGCGAGAAGCGCGAGGATGCCCGACATTGCGAAGCGATGCGCGCGCTGGAAGCGCTCATAGAACGAACCGCGGGGAGCCGGGGCGAAGGCACGCAGGTATGAAGAAAAGCCGTTTCTCGGTCATCGGCAAGCCCTTGCCGCGCATCGACGGTCCGGCCAAGTGCGCGGGCGACACGCGTTACGCCGACGACCTCGTCATGCCGCGCATGCTGTTCTGCCGGCTGCTGCGGAGCCCGCATCCGCACGCGCTGATCCACGACGTGTCCGCGCGGCGGGCGCTGGAGCTGCCCGGGGTCCACGCGGTCATCACCGGCGAGGACGTGCCGACGAAGTTCGGCATCATGCCGTCGACCCAGGACGAGGAGGCGCTGGCGGTGGACAAGGTCCGCTATGTCGGCGACCCGGTGGCGGCGGTGGCGGCCGTCAGCGAGGACGCGGCGGAGGAGGCGCTGCGGCTCATCGACGTCGACTACGAGGTGCTCGACCCCATCCTGTCCATCGAGGGCGCCCTCGAGGCCGAAGACCACCGAATCCACACGTGGAACCGGCGCGCCAACATCCAGAAGGCCGTCTCCTTCGAGTTCGGCGAGGTGGACGCGGGCTTCGAGGAGGCGGACGAGATATTCGAGGGGACCTATTTCTTCCAGGGCAACACCCACCTGCCCATGGAGCAGTACTGCGCGCTGGCCAACTACACGGCCGACGGCAAGCTCACGCTGTGGTCCTCGACCCAGACGCCGCACTACGTGCACCGCGCCCTGTCCCGGGTGCTGGATCTGCCCATGGGGCGCATCCGGGTCATCGCCACGCCGGTGGGCGGCGGCTTCGGCGGCAAGAGCGACCCGTTCTCCCACGAGATCGCGGTGGCCAGGCTAGCGATGATCACCGGCCGCCCGGTGAAGATCACGCTCAACCGGGAAGAGTCGTTCTATGTCCACCGGGGACGCCACCCGGTGAAGATGTGGATGCGCACGGGGGTCAAGCGCGACGGCACCCTCAAGGCCATGTGGTTCCGTTCCTTCCTGGACGGCGGCGGCTACAGCAGCTACGGCCTGGCCACGGTCTACTACACCGGGGCGCTGCAGACGGTGACCTACCAACTGCCGGCCTACAAGTTCGAAGGCGTGCGGGTGTTCACCAACAAGCCGCCCTGCGGCCCCAAGCGCGGCCATGGCACACCGCAGCCGCGGTTCGCCATGGAGGTGCAGCTCGACGAGATCGCGGAGAAGCTGGGGCTGGACCCGGTGGAACTGCGGCTCAAGCAGATCGTCGAGCCCGACAGCGTGACGGTGAACGGCCTTCGGGTCAGCACCATCGGGCTGCGGGAGTGCATCGAGAAGGTCGCCGAGCGCTCGGGCTGGAAGGAGAAGCATCGCGCGCTGCCCCGGGGACACGGCATCGGCTTTGCCGCCAGTTCCTACATCAGCGGCGCGGGCCTGCCCATCTACTGGAACGACATGCCCCACTCGGGGGTGCAGATCCGCGCGGACCGGGGCGGCGGCGTGACCGTGTTCTGCGGCTCCACGGACATCGGCCAGGGCTCCGATTCCATCCTGGCCTTCGCGGTGGCCGAGGAGCTGGGGCTTCAGCCGGGGGACGTGCGGGTGTTCACGGCGGACACCGACCTCACGCCGGTGGACCTGGGAAGCTATTCCAGCCGGGTCACGGTGATGACCGGCAACGCCGCCATCCAGGCCTGCGGCAGTCTCAAGGAGCGTCTGTTCGAGGTGGCGGCGGAGGTCCTGGAGGTGCCCGCCGACGACCTGGAAATGGAGGAGGGCCGGGTGCGGAGCCGCAGTCTGCCGGACCGGGGCCTGGGCTTCGCCGAGTGCGTCGAGCGGGCGGAGTCCCGGTTCGGCACCCTCGGGGCCACCGGCAGCTACCGGCCGCCCAGGCATCCGGGAGACTACAAGGGCGCCGGGGTCGGGCCTACCCCGTCCTACAGCTACTCCGCCGCCGTGGTGGAGCTCCACTGCGACGGCGACACCGGCGAGATCCACATCGACAAGGTATGGATCGCCCACGACTGCGGCCGCGCCTTCAACCCGTTGTGGGTGCAGGGGCAGGTGGAGGGAAGCGTCTACATGGCCCTGGGCGAGGTGCTGATGGAGGAGCAGATCTTCCGCAAGTCGGGCGTGCACAAGATCCCGTCCATCCTCGAATACAAGAGCCCCACGACGTTGGAGACGCCGCCCATCGAGACCATCCTGGTGGAGACCGACGACCCGGAGGGTCCCTTCGGCGCCAAGGAGGCCGGCCAGGGTCCGTTGCTGCCGGTGATACCGGCCGTGTCCAACGCGGTCTACGACGCGCTGGGCGTGCGCATCCACGAGATACCTGTGACCCCGGACAAGATCCTGCGGGCGCTGGACCAGCGGCTCAAGGAGCCCTCGGTGCCGGAGTTCGAGTTTCCCACGCCCATTCGCTGGGCCCCGGGCCAGGGGGTCGAGGTGCCGCAGAAGAGTTGACCGATGCTGCGACTTCCCGATTTCACCTATATCCGCCCGCGCACCCTGGCGGAGGCGTCGAGCGCGCTTGAAGAGCTGGGCGCCGAGGCCATGGCGGTGGCCGGCGGCACCGACGTCTATCCCAAGATGAAGCGGGGGCAGTTCACGCCGCGATACTTGGTGTCGCTGGGCCATGTGGAAGAGCACCGGGGCATACGCCGGGAGGAAGGGCGCGGTCTGTGGGTCGGCGCCGGCGAGACCCTGAGCGTCGTGGCCGGCCACGAGGTCGTGCGCCGCGAATTTCCCGCGCTGGCCGCCGCCGCCGGCCTGGTCTCGACGCTGCAGCTCCGGAACGCCGGCACCATCGGCGGCAACCTGTTCGTGGACACCCGCTGCAACTACTACGACCAGTCGTTCTTCTGGCGCCAAGCCGTGGGTTTCTGTCTCAAGAAGGACGGGGACATCTGCCTGGTGGCGCCCAAGAGCCGCGTCTGCCTCGCCATCTGCTCTTCGGACACCGCGCCGGTGCTGAGCAGCCTGGGCGCCGAGGCCGTCCTGGTCAGCGGCCAGGGGAGCCGGCAGGTGCCGCTGGACACCCTCTACCGCGACGACGGCATTGACTACCTCGCCAAACGGCCGGAGGAGTTGTTGCAGGGCGTGTGGATCCCGGAGGCGTCTTTCGGCTGGCGCAACGTCTACCTCAAGCTGCGCCGCCGGGGCTCCTTCGACTTCCCGGTGCTGGGGGTGGCCGCGGCCCTCAGGATGGCCGCCTCGGGGACGTGCGAGGGGGCGAAGGTGGTTCTGACGGCGGTGGCGTCGGCGCCCAAGGTGGTGGAAGATGCGCCCGGGGTTCTGTGCGGGAAGCCCGTGGACAGGGCCTCCATCGCCGAGGCCGCGGAGCTGGCCATGCGCGTGTCCCATCCGCTGGACAACGCGGACATGGATTACTGGTATCGCAAGCGCATGACCCGGGTGTACGTGACGCGGGCGCTGCGGCAACTGACCGCCTCCGGCGAGGCGGCTGACGGCCCGGAGGCGGCCCCCGCCCAAGCGGGCCGGAAAGGAAGCCATGGCGGCATCCGCTGAGCTGGAAGCAAGGCTGCAGGGCCTCGAGAATCACCTGCGCACGGAGAACCCCGTTCTTCTGAGCGCGGTTCGGAGTTTCCGGAAACTGGACGGGATCTCGCGGCGGCTGGGGTTCCTGGGAGCCGGCGAGTCCCATGCCACGCGCATTCCGTGGTGGCCTCTGGTGGCCGTGCTGGGCACCTATTCGTCGGGCAAGTCCACGTTCATCAACGACTACCTGGGGCAGGCGGTACAATCCACTGGCAACCAGGCGGTGGATGACCGGTTTTCCGTGTTGTGCTTCGGCAAGGAACAGGATGTCCGCGTGCTGCCGGGGGTGGCGCTGGATGCCGACCCCCGCTTTCCGTTCTACAAGATGAGCCGGGCCATCGAGGAGATCAGCGCGGGCGAGGGAAGCCGCATCGACGCCTACCTCCAGCTCAAGACCTGCTCCAGCGAAACGCTTCGCGGCATGATCGTCATCGACTCGCCGGGCTTCGACGCGGACCAGCAGCGCACGGCGACGCTGCGCGTGTCGGACCGCATCATCGACCTTGCGGATCTGGTGCTGGTCTTCTTCGATGCCAGGCACCCCGAGCCCGGCACCATGCAGGATACCCTGCAGCACATGGTGGCGGAGACCATCCACCGGACGGATTCGAACAAGTTCCTCTACGTGCTGAACCAGATGGACCACACGGCGCGGGAGAACAACCCGGAGGACATCGTAGGGTCGTGGCAACGGGCGCTGGCGCAGAAAGGGCTGACCGCCGGGCGGTTCTACTGCATCTACAGTCCGCGGGCGGCCGTCCCCATAGAGGACGAGGGCGTGCGCGCCCGCTACGAAGAGAAGCGCGACTTCGATCTGGCCGAGGTTCACGGACGCATCCGGCAGGTCGGAGTGGACCGGACCTACCGCATCATGGGAAACCTCGAGCACACCGCCCGCGACATCGAGTTGCGGCTGGTGCCGCGCCTGCAGGCCATGATCGCGGAGTGGCGCGCCCGGGTCCGGCGGTTTGACGGAACCGCTTTCGGCGTCCTCCTCGCGGTCGTGCTGGGGTGGACCGCGTGGAGCGGTGAATGGAATGGCCTCACGCTTGCCCACCCCTTCTGGTCAGCGGTGTTCGGCGAGGCCGCGTGGACCTATGCCGCGTTGGCGGCGGCGGGGCTGGTGGCGGGATACATCCATGTCTCGGCTCGCCGGATAGCGGCCAACCGCGTGCTCAAGACGCTTCGGCGCCGGTTGGGGGAGGTCCGCGACACGGATGTGCTCGATGCGCTCAGCGCCGCCTTCCGCCGGAACACGCTTCCGTGGCGTCCGGTGTTCGGAGCGCGCCCTTCGGGCTGGAACCAGGGTACCCGGCAGCAACTCTCCGAGGTGATCGCGGAGGCCAACGGCTGCGTGCAGGCTCTCAACGACCGGTTCGCCGACCCGGGCGGCGCGGCGGCGGCCCCGCCGCCCCCGGACACGCCAGCCGAGTCCCCGACATGAACCGACTGCGGCGCGCGGTTTCGCCCCGGTTGCCGTCCGTCCGGGCCGCAACCCGCCGGATACCCGTTCCCCCGATCCCATGCGAACACGCAAGCTGTTGAAACGCGGGACCATTCTCGCCGCCGTGGTGCTGGCCCTGTTCCTGGCAAGCCCTTACGCGCCGGCGCCGCTGGTCGGCGCCGGAGAGGGCGGCGGTTTGTCATTGACCGCCTCTTACTGGACCGAAGGGCAGACCCGGCAGTTCCTGTTGTCCCTGGGCTCGTATTCCGCCGTCACGCTGGTGTTGTTCCAGGCCAGCCAGGTTGTGTTTCCTCCCGTCCCGGGTGAGTTGATCGGGATCCTGGCCGGTTACCTCTACGGCACGTGGGCCGGTTTCGTCCTCTCCACTCTCGGCCTGACGCTGGGCTCATGGGTGGTGTTCGAGCTCGCCCGTGTTCTCGGCCGGCCTTTCGTGGAGCGGACCCTGAGCCGGAAAATGCTTGCCAGGATGGGATTCCTGTCCACCGACCGCGGCGCCTTGATCTGCTTTCTGCTCTTCGCGGTGCCCGGCTTTCCCAAGGACTACCTGTGCGGTCTGCTGGGCGTCAGCCGGATGAGCTTTCCCACGTTCATGATCCTGTCCACGCTGGGCCGGATGCCCGCGACCTGCATACTGGCGTTGCAGGGAGCGAAGTTTCACGGCCAGACGTATCTTGAGGCCGGGCTGGTGGTGGCGGCCTTCTGCGCGGTGGTGCTTGCCGCCTACCTCTACCGTGAACGGCTGTTCATGTGGTTGCACGCCAAGAGCCTGTCCGGATAGCCGGGACACGAAACCCCCCGCGGCATGGCGCGGGTCAGGGCTCTTCCGGTGACGGCGGACGGGGGAGGGCCGGAGGGTCCGCGCTGTTGAATTCCCGGCCGACGATGCCGGACGAGACGATGAACTTGAAGGCTTCTTCGACGGTGTAGTCGGTTTCGATCACTTCGTCTTCCGGTATCAGGACGAGAAAGCCGGAGGTCGGGTTCGGTGTGGTGGGTACGAAGACGGACAGCAGGTCTCCGGAAGGGGAGAGGTCGAAGGGGTCGGTCCTGCGGGTTGCCACCAGTCCCATCATCCAGACGCCGTTTCTGGGATACTCCAGCAGCACCACCCGCTGGAAGCTGCGGTGAGGTCCTTGAAGCGTCTCCACCACCTGCTTGACGGCGCCGTACACGGTGCTCACCAACGGCAACTTCATGAACAGTTGGTTCACGGTGGCGAGCACGCGGCGGCCGACGATGTTGGTGCCGAACATCCCGATAAAGAAGACCAGCAGCAGGGCCAGCAGCAGGTTGATGAACGGGACCAGCGGCGTAAGCCACTGAAGCTCGTCCATATCGAAGAAGAACGACAGAATGCCCAGGAGGATCGGAGTGCCCGCGTTGCTGAGCAGGTTGAACAGGAACGCGATGAGGATGTAGGTGACGAACAGCGGGATCAGGATCAGCAATCCCGTGATCATCGTGTTCCGCAGAACATGGGGTTTCCTGGCTTGCATGGGACGGGTGCCGGCGTGAAAGATGCAAGCAGAGAATACGTGAAGGCTGCACCGCTGGCAAGGGTGGCCTTCGACGCCCCGGCCCCTCTATTGACATACACGCCTAACTCATTTAATGATCGATAAAATCGTTGCCTGTTTTCGCGGCACAGGAGGGTGAAGCATTGACGTTCCTGAATGACACCACCGAAACGTTGGAGTTTCCGCCGCCCCCGTCCGAGACCCTGAACGGGGACGGCCGGCATGGGGGCGTCACGGGCCTGGAGGAACATCGGCCGGACGGCCCGTTCAGTCTGTCCGACTACGAGGCGGTCATCGGCCGGGATCTGGTGGACGAGCTCAGGGGGCTGGCGGAGCCCTTGACCGGCCGGGGATGGGTGAACGTGAATTCCACGGCGGTGGGCGGCGGAGTGGCCGAGATGCTTCGCAGCGTCGTTCCCCTGGCCCGGTTGCTGGGCGTGGACGCCCGGTGGTGCACGATTCGCGGCAACCCGGAGTTCTTCCAGGTAACCAAGAAGTTTCACAACCTGCTGCAGGGCGCCGGGGCGCCCGTTTCCCTCGACGAGATCTTCGGCGCGTACCTCGATACCATCGAGGAGAATGCCTGCGATGCCTTCATTGCTTCGGACCTCACCGTCATTCATGATCCGCAGCCGGCGGCGATGATCATGAACGCGCCGATCCGCGGCAACGTGATCTGGCGCTGCCACATCGATACCTCGGCGCCCGACAGGACCGTCTGGCGGTTCCTGTTGCCGTATATCAACCACTATGACGGAGCCGTGTTCACCATGCCCGAGTTCGTCGGGCCGGGGCTCAAGGTCCCGGTATACGAGATCATGCCGTGCATCGACCCCCTCGCCCCGAAGAACCGGCACTACACGCGGAACGAGGCGCTGGATGTCCTGCAACCCTTGTTCAAGGCCCAGGACGTGGACCCGGAGAGGCCCATCTTCGCCGCCATCTCCCGCTATGACCGCCACAAGAATCAGGCCACGATACTCAAAGCCTTCCAGCGCCTGAGCGAGGAGCGGGGACGCGACCCCCGGCCGTACCTCGTCTTCATCGGGAATACCGCCTCCGACGACCCGGAAGGCGCTGACGTGCTGCACGAATTGAGGCAGCAGGCCGGGGGCCATCCGGATGTTCGGTTCTGCGTCAACGTGGAGGACAACGACCGCGTGGTGGGCGCACTGATGAGCGTCGCGCGGGGATTCGTGCACGTGTCGACAAAGGAAGGATTCGGGCTGGTGGTGGCCGAGGCCCTGTGGCAGGGGGCGCCCGTCATTGGCTCCCGGGCGGGCGGCATCAAGAGGCAGGTCATCGACGGCGTGACCGGCCATCTGGTGGATCCGCTGGACGTCGATGCCATCGCTTCGCGAATGGCCGCCGTGCTGGACGACGTCGACGCGGCCGCGGCCCTGGGCCGCCAAGGGAGGGATCACGTCCGCCGAAATTTCCTGCTGCCGGAACTGCTCAAGCGTTACCTGATGCTCATGAGCTACTACTGCGGCGTCAGTCCGGCGCCGCCGCCGCTCGGGTACGGCGACGAGTTCCACGGCGGCAACGCCTCCCGGCGCGAAAAGCGGGCTTGAAGTGTGCCCCGGCGCCCTTGGTGGCCGTTTTCTCTTTACAATATCGAAATGTTCTCATATCTTAAGGATTATCACTTGAACCGGCGTCCCTTGCCAGAAGGGGTGCGGAAGGGAAAGGTATGGCAGCAACGAAGATGACTCAGGCGCAAATCGTGACGGACCTTGCGGCCAAGTGCGACCTCAACAAACGAGCCGCAAAAGACTTTCTCGACAATCTGGCCGCGCTGGCCGTCAAGGAGGTGAAGAAGAGCGGAGTCTTCATCGTACCGGGCATCGGCCGGCTCGTTAAGACCAACAGAAAGGCCCGCATGGGGCGCAATCCGGCTACGGGGCAGGCAATCAAGATTCCTGCCAAGCGAGTCGTCAAGTTTCGTATTGCCAAAGCCTGCAAGGACGCCATCGTCCCCCCGAAGAAGCCCCGCAGCTAATAGATATGCGACCGGAGGCCGGGGACGCGTGGCCTCCGGCCGGCTCATCAGCCTGTCGGACTTGGCGGACGTTCGAACATGGTGGACAAGTCCGAAGGGGGCAGGGTGATGGCGGTCTATCACGTCAAGGGTGGTGTCGGTAAGACCGCCGCTGCCGTAAACCTCGCCTATCTCAGCGCCTCGTCCGGGTTCAGGACGTTGCTTTGCGATCTCGACCCGCAGAGTTCGGCGACCTACTATCTTCGGGTAAAGCCCAGGCTCAAGCATGCCAGAAGGGTCCTCCTCAAGGGAGGAGCGAAGGTTTCCCGCAACATCAAGGGCACCGACTACGACGGTCTGGATCTCTTGCCCGCCGACTGGTCCCACCGCCATCTGCCCGCTTCACTGGATCACGCCGGCAAGTCCAGGAAACGGTTGCGCAGCATACTCGGCCCCTTCCGTGGCGAGTACGACCTGATCGTGCTCGACAGCCCCGCCACCGCAACTCTGCTGGCGGAGAGCATCTTCGTGGCGTCGGACCTTGTGCTGGTGCCGGTTGTCCCCTCCACACTCGCCGCTCGGGCGTACGCCAACCTGCGGGCGTTCATCAGGCGCAAGGGCTACGATGAAGGCAAGATCCGGGCGTTCTTCTCCATGGTGGAGGCGCGCAAGAAGATGCACCGGGCCACCATGGCCGCCATGAAGGAGCAGTTTCCCGGGTGGCTTCAGGCTGCCATCCCTTACGCAGCGGACGTCGAGAGCATGGGTTTCGCCCGGGCGCCGTTGCCGGCCTTCCTGCCCGCCGCCGCCGCGACCCGGCGTTATCGGGACCTGTGGGACGAACTGGCGGCCGTGCTGGATGCCGCCGCCGCGGCCCGCGCCCGGGACCTGTCCGTGTAGTTGGTCGTGTCCGAGTCCAAGTTCCAGATTCCCGGAGGCCAGGCCGGCCGGCAATGGCTGCGTGAGTTGAGCGCGCGGCATCGTCTTCACGAAGAGCCGCGCCGCAGGGGCGAGTCCGTGTATTTCGACACCTTCGACGGCAGGCTCGCCGCGGGGTCGCGGGCCTTGTGGGTCTCCGAGGGGACCCTGTGTCTGGAACGCCCGGACCGTCCGGGTGAGCCGATCCGGATGGCGCTCGATGGGTCTCCCGTATCCGCGGACAGCCTGCCGCCCGGCGAGCTGAGGGATGGGCTTGCGCCGCTGACCAGGAACCGGGCGCTGCTGAAGCTCTTCTCGGTTCGTTCGGAGGTTCGGAGCTGGCGCAAGTGGAATGACGACCGGAAGACCGTCGTGCGCGTCTCGTCGAGCAACGACGAGGTCTCGGACGGGGAACGGAGAGCGCGGCTGAACCCCGTTGTCGTGGTGCGGCGGGTCCGGGGCTACGGGAAGGCCTTTCGGGAAGTCTGCGACTGGTGCGCCAAACGGGCCGTGCTGGTGGACCCGGGCTCCCGCTATCGGCAGGCGCTCGAGGCCCTCGGGATCGACCCCGGGCGCGGGGCGTCCCTGGGCAGGCTGGAGATCAGCGCCGCCATGACGGCCGCGGAAGGGGTCCGGGCCATGCTGGGGGCGCAATACCGGGTGGCGCGGGGCAACGAGGAAGGCATCCGCGGTGACGCGGACACGGAGTTCCTGCACGACTTCCGGGTGGCGGTGCGGCGCGCCCGGTCGTTTCTGGGGCAGCTCCGGAACGCCTTCGCGCCGAAGCCCGCCACGGCGCTGCGGAAGAGCCTGTCATGGCTGGGCAGGTCCACCAACGCCTTGAGGGATCTGGACGTGTACCTCGAACAGCAACCGGCCTACCGGGACATGCTCATGGAACCTCTGGCCGGAGACCTCGCGCCGCTGTTCGAATTCGCCGGGCGGCGGCGGCAGGCCGCGTTCCGGGAGTTCGTGGCGGTGATGGGTTCGGATGCCTACGGCGACACCCTGCGCCGGTGGCGGGCATGCGCCGGCGACGAAGGGGCGTTGGGCGTGGGCAGCCGTGGTTCCGAGCCGGTGCTGCGTCTGGCCGGGTCCCGGGTGGCGAGGCAGTGCCGGGCGGTCCTGGAGCAGGGCTACGGGCTCCGGGAACATGCCGGCCCCGATGACCTCCATTCCCTGCGCATCGAGTGCAAGCAGCTTCGTTACCTCATGGAGGCGGTGGCGGAGCCCATGCCCGACACCGGCGTCGTCGTGCAGCGGCTGAAGAAGCTCCAGGACGCGCTGGGGCGGATCCAGGACCTCTCCGTGCACGAGGCCCGGACGCAGGACTTCGCCCGCGCCATGTCCCGTGCCGGGAACCGGCAGGTAATGGCGGCCGTCGAGGTGTTGGTGTCGCGGATGCGCGTGGAAAGAGAGCTGGCCTGCGCCAAGGTCCCCGGGTTGTTTGAACAGTTCAGCCGGAGCCTGCGTGAGACGGAGCCGCCGTACGCGTTGCTGCTGCCCTGGCTTCCGCGAATCCAGTCCGGCTAACGTTCCGGGAACATGGCGGCGCCGATGATCCCGGCCGCGTTGCCGAGGCGCGCGGCTTCCAGCCGGCAGCCCACGTCCTTGAGATAGGGGAAGAACTTTTCGGGCTTCTTGCTGACGCCTCCGCCGACGATGAACAGGTCGACGCCCAGCAGGTACTCCACGTGCACCAGGTATTCGTTCAGCCGGGCGCCCCACTTCTTCCAGCTCAGGCCTTTGCTTGCCCGGACGCTGGCGGCGGCGCGCTTCTCCGCTGCCTTGCCGCCCATTTCGAGGTGCCCCAACTCGGTGTCGGGCAACAGGACGCCGTCCCGGAAGACGGCCGAGCCGATACCCGTTCCCAGCGTGATCACCATTACCGTCCCGGCGACGCCCCGGCCGGCGCCGAACTTGAACTCGGCCAGTCCCGCGGCGTCGGCATCGTTGCCGATGGCCACCCGGGGCGCTTCCAACTCGGCCTGGAGGCGGCCGGCCAAGTCATAGCCGATCCAGGACGGGTCGAGGTTCGGCGCCCGCTGGACCGAGCCGCTCTTGACCAGTCCCGGGAAGCCGCATCCTGCCGGCCCCTGCCACCCGAGTTGCCGCTGGAGCTCCTTGATGGCCGCCATGACGGCCGCCGGCGTCGCCGGCTGGGGGGTCGGCAGCCGTACCCGTTCGGTCGTCATCTCTCCGCTCCGCGTGTCCACCAGCGCCGCCTTGACCCCGGTGCCGCCGATGTCGATGCCCATGACCCGGTTTTCCTCGCTCATGCTCTCCTCGTTGCCGTACCTGGTAGCCGCCCGTACGGGCTGCCGCGGCTATTCACGGAGCCGGTAATCGTCTATCATCATTGAAGCTCACGTGGAATTCAACACCCGGCCGGGCACGGGTTCCCGTCTGGAAGCGGCATGCTCAACGTCCTCACGAGTCTCGTGGCCGTCCTGGCCGTTACGGTGGCCACGGTCTTTGCCTTCCACAAGCTGAGGCTCCCCACGGTCATCGGCTTCCTGGCGGTGGGTGTGGCCATGGGTCCCCACGGCCTCAGCGTCATCGGTCACGGCGCCGAGCTGGAGATCCTGGCGGAGATCGGCATCGTGCTGCTGCTGTTCTCCATCGGCCTCGAATTCTCCTTCGAGCGGTTCCTGGAGGTCAAGAGGCTCGTCATCACCGGCGGGCTGCTGCAGGTGTTCCTCACCGCCCTGGTCGTGACCGCGGCCGGCGTCCATCTGGGATTTCCGCTGCGCATCAGCTTCTTCTTCGGCATGCTCGCGTCTCTCAGCAGCACCGCCATCGTGCTCAAGATCCTGAGCGACCGCGACGAGCTGTCGGCTCTTCACGGGCGGCTCGCGGTGGGCACGCTGCTGCTCCAGGACATCATCGCGGTGCCCATGATGCTGTCGGTGCCGGTGCTGGGGGAGACCGACGCGTTTTCCTTCCAGGTGGTCGCTCTCACGCTGGGAAAAGCGGTGCTGGCCGTGGCGCTGATCTTCATCGCGGCGCGCTTCGTCGTGCCGTGGTTGCTTCATCAGGTGGCGCGGCTGCGAAACCAGGAGATCTTCGTCCTGTTCGTGCTGCTCATCTGTCTCGGCACCGCCTGGCTGGCGTTCCAGTCCGGGATCTCCCTGGCTTTGGGCGCGTTCGTGGCCGGTCTCCTGATATCCGATTCGGAGTACAGCCACCAGGTGATTGCCGACATCCATCCGCTGAGGGACAGTTTCGCCGGCATCTTTTTCATCTCCATCGGCATGCAGGTGGAAATCGGCTTCGTTGGCGAGGACCTGACCCTGGTCGTCGGCGCATGGCTGCTGCTTGTGCTCATCAAGGGCGGTCTGATCACGGCCATCTTCTCGTTCCTGCAGCGTTCGTTCCGGCTCGGGCTGCTGTTGGGCCTGGCGCTGGCCCAGGTGGGCGAGTTCTCGCTGATCCTGGCCCGTATGGGCGGGGCGTTCGATCTCCTCTCACCCGACCAGGAGCAGCTCTTTCTCGCCACCTCGATCCTCAGCATGCTGGCGACCCCTCTGCTGATCCTGGCCGGGGGGCGGCTGGGCTTCGCGCTGCACCGCGGCGACGGGGCCGAAGGGCCGTCCGCCGGCGACATCACCGGGCATGTCCTCATCGTGGGCTACGGGCTCAACGGACAGAATCTCGCCCGGGTGCTGCGCGAGGTGGACGTCCCGCACCGGATCCTGGACCTCAACCCTCAGGTGGCGCAGCGGGTGCGGGACGCGGGTGAAGCGATCCACTTCGGCGATGCCACCCGCCCGTCGGTGCTGGCGGGAATGGGGGTGGCGCGGGCGCGCGTGCTGGTGGTGGCCATCAGCGACCCCACGGCGACCTCGCGGATCGTCTGGCACGCGCGCCGGTTGAACCCCGACATCTACATCCTCGTGCGGACGCGATACGTGGCGGAGATCCCGCGCCTGACGCGCCTCGGCGCCAACGAGGTCATACCGGAGGAATTCGAGACATCGGTGGAGATCTTCGCGCGGGTGCTGCAGGAGTACCACGTGCCACGCAACGTCATCACCCTGCAGGTGGAGTTGGTGCGCCGGGAAGGCTACAGCATGCTGCGCGGCCTGAGGCTGGAAGGCAAGAGCCTGGCGCGGTTCAGCCAGTTTCTCACCGGGGCCACCGCCGACACCTTGCTGGTGCAACCGGATGCGCCGGGAGCGGACTACACCATCGGCGAGTTGAAGGAACACTTCCAGGGCCGCACGAGCGTCCTGGCGCTGGTCCGGGAGGGAGTCTCGGTGGAGAGCCCGCCCATGGACTACCAACTGAGGCCGGACGACATCCTCGTGCTGCTCGGCAGCCACGCCGACCTCGACCGGGCCGTCCAACTCCTCACCGCGCCGGAGGAGCCGGACACCGAGTTGCCCGAGCCCTGACGGAGCGGACGGAACGCCGTGACGGGGGAGCGGCGGCAGGGCTCCCCCGTCACGATTTCTAGATGTCTAGATGTCGTAGTAGAGGGCGAACTCGTAGGGATGGGGCCTCAGCTTCATGGGCTCCACCTCCGCCCCGCGCTTGTAGTCCAGCCACGCCGTGATGACGTCCTTGGTGAAGACGTCGCCCTTGGTGAGGAAGGCATTGTCCCGTTCCAGGGCGTCCAGCGACTCCTCGAGGCTGCCGGGCAGCGACTCCACCTGGGCGGCTTCCTCAGGCGCGAGGTCGTAGAGGTTCTTGTCCAGCGGCTTGGGCGGCTCGACCTTGTTGGCGACGCCGTCGAGCCCCGCCATCAGCATGGCCGAGAAGGCATAGTAGGGGTTGCAGCTCGGGTCCGGGCTGCGGAACTCCAGGCGTCTGGCCTTCTCGCTCGTGGAGTAGGTCGGGATCCGCACCGCCGCGCTCCGGTTGCGCTGGGAATACATCAGGTTGATGGGCGCCTCGTAGCCCGGCACCAGCCGGCGGTAGGAGTTGGTGGTGGGCGCGATGAACGCGCACAGGGCCGCCGCGTGCTTCAGCAGCCCGCCGATGTAGTAACGCGCGGTGTCGCTCAGCAACGCGTAGTTCTTGGCGTTGTAGAACACGTTCTTCTTGTTCTTCCAGAGGCTCTGGTGAGTGTGCATGCCCGAGCCGTTGTCCTGGAAGATCGGCTTCGGCATCATCGTGACGCTCTTGCCGTTGCGCATCCCCACGTTCTTGACGATGTACTTGTACTTGAGCACTTGGTCGGCCATGGCCGTCAGGGTGCCGAAGCGCATGTCGATCTCCGACTGGCCCGCGGTTCCCACCTCGTGGTGATGGACCTCGCAGATGATGCCGCAGGACTCCAGCGTCTTGACCATCTCGGACCGGAGGTCCTGCAGACTGTCCATGGGCGGCACCGGGAAGTAGCCTTCCTTGTAGCGCGGCTTGTAGCCGAGGTTCTTCTTGTCGCCGTTGCCCGAGTTCCAGGCGCCCTCGTCGGAGTCGATGTAGTAGAAGCCGTAGTTGTAGCTCTGGTCGAAGCGGACGTTGTCGAGGATGTAGAACTCGATCTCCGGGCCCCAGTAGCTGGTGTCCGCGATGCCGGTGGACTTGAGGTACAACTCCGCCTTCTGCGCCACGTAACGCGGGTCCCGTGTGTAGGGCTGGCCGGTCAGCGGATCCTTGATGTTGCACACCAGGTTCAGCGTGGGCAGCGACGTGAAGGGATCCATGAAGGCGGTGTCGGGATCCGGGAACAGCAGCATGTCCGACTCGTCGATGGTCTGGAAGCCGCGGATGCTGGAACCGTCGAACCCGATGCCGTTCTGGAACAGGCCGGTGTCGAACTCGTTGGTGGAGATGGAGAAATGCTGCCACAGGCCGGGCAGGTCGGTAAACCGCAGGTCCACGATCTCCGCGCCGTTCTTCTTGGCAAAATCGATGACTTGTCTGGGTGTCATGGCGTCTTTCCTTTCAAGCTGGGATAGTGGGATGATGTCCGGCACGGTGCTCGGGCCGGATAGCTATCGACAGGGCAAGGATAAGCAACCTTCGTGCCAAGACGAGCCGGGAGGTTCGAAGTCCTGTCTTTCAACCGGATTGCGGACCGATGGAGAACCGTCCGGTGCTTCCGCCGGCAGTCTCGTTGCACAAATCTTGTTCAGCGCCGCTTAAGGATTAGGCACTCGGACAGGCTTTCAGGGTCCGGGCGGCCGGGATGACTTCCTGGAACCCTTGAAGCCCAAGCTGAGGCAGATCACGGGGGCCAGACCCGCGGCCACGATGGCCAGCGCGGCCAGCGCGGCCTGCTCGAACGCCTCGTAGGAGGCGTATTCGTAGACGTGCGTCGCCAGCGTGTCGAAGTTGAAGGGACGCAGGATCAAGGTCATGGGGAGCTCTTTCATCGCGTCCACGAAAACCAGCGTCGCCCCGGTGATCAGGCTGCCGCGCAGCAGGGGGAAGTGGATACGGGCCAGCACCCCTCCCGGGCGGCGTCCCAGGGAGCGGGCCGCTGCGTCCATGTTGGGGGTGATCTTGGTCAGGCCGGCCTCCAGGGAGCCGAACGAGAGGGCCAGAAAGCGAACCGTACAGGCGAAGATCAGCGCGTAAAGCGTCCCGGTGAAGAGCAATCCCGTAGGAGCGTTGAAACGGGTCCGCATGAAGTCGTCGATGGAATTGTCCAGCGCCGCCGCGGGTGTCAGCACCCCCACCGCCAGCACCACTCCGGGAATGCAGTAGCCGATGCTCGCCACGCGGGTGGCGGCGTTGACCAGCGGCGTCCCCGACAGGCGCGCGCCGTACGCCAGAAACAGACCGCCGCACAGGCAAACCAGGGCGGCCATGCCGGCCACGGCGATACTGTTCACGGCCAGGCCCAGGGTGCTGACACCCACCACGGTCTCCGTGCTTCCCACGGCCGAGGCGGCCATGAGCATTGCGGGGACGGCGAAACCCAGCGCCACGGGGGTGCCGCAGGCCAACAGCGCCAGCGCGCCGCGGACGCCGTCGAGGCTCGCCAGGGGCTGGCGCCTCGGCGCACCGTGGCTGAACTGGTACCGCCGCCGGCCGCGCGCAATGCGTTCCAGCGCGGCCATGACCAGCACCAGCGCCAGCACCATGGATGCCAGTTGAGCCGCCGCCGGCGGGTTGTTCATGCCGAACCAGACGCGGTAGACGCCCACGGTCAGGGTTTGTACCGCGAAATAGTCTACGGTGCCGAAGTCGTTGAGCGTCTCCATCAACGCCAGCAGCACACCCACCGCAATGGCCGGCCGGGCCAGCGGCAGGGCTACCCTCGCGAAGCAGCCCCAGGTCCCCAGGCCGAGCCCGCGGGCGGCGTCCCACAGGTTCTGGGACTGCTCGATGAAAGCGGATCGGGCAAGCAGGTAGACGTATGGGTAGAGCACCAGTGACATGAAGACCACGGCGCCGCCCAGGGAGCGGACCTCGGGAAACCAGTAGTCCCGTGGACTCTGCCACCCGAAGACCTGACGCAATGCCGTCTGCACCGGACCGGCGAACTCCAGCACATCCGTGTACGTGTATGCGGCGATGTAGGCGGGCACGGCCAAGGGCAGCAACAGCGCCCACTGAAGCAGGCCTCGTCCGGGAAACCGGAACATGGTGATCAGCCAGGCCGTGCTGACGCCGATGATCAGCACGCCGGCGCCGACGCCGGTGATGAGCAGCAGAGTCTGGCCGATATAGGTGCCGAGGACGGTGGAGCTCAGATGCGCCCACGCGTCACCGCTGTTTTCCAGGGCGATTCCCAGCACGGCGACGATAGGGCTGGTGAAAAGAGCCGCCAGCGCAAGGATTCCGACGGTCCAACCGTCAACCCGGGGAAGTCGTGACAGGAAGGGGATGGCGGCGGTCCGCGCCGCCGCGGGCGCCGCGCTTGCGGGACCGGTCGGCATGACGCACGACCGTAGCACGGGAAGTCATGTTACTCAAACCAGAAATGTTTGACGGCAGAAACTTCTCAGGAACCACTAGCCGAACGCGCCTGCTTTGTCCCGCTCGCGGTCCTGTCGCGGATGCCGTGGGGTTCCGCCATGGGCGTATCGGTTTCTCCAGGGACGGCCTTCGCCGCTTCGGCGGTGTGCCGGTCCAGGTAGGTGCCGCCGGTGAGGACCCGGGTCATGATTCTCTCCAGGCGGGCGGAAGGAGACTCGGCCCGGGCCGGATCGGGTACGGCGCGGAGCTCCCCGGGAACATGGCTCTGCACCAAGTCGTTGAAACCCCAACGGTTCAGCATGTCGGCACAGGTGTCGGGCTCCCGCACGTCGAGAACCTGCACCACCCCGTCGCCGCCGGTTTCCACCGCGACCTCCGCCGGCCGGCCGAACAGGTTGTGGTCGCTGCTGAGGGCCTCCTGGTAGGCGCCCAGGAACAGGATCGCCAGCGTGTAGGCGTCGTCCCAGGGCAGCCCGTGGAGCTCGAAGGTGGAGCGAGGCTCGGCGGGGTGGGAGAACTTGTTGATCACCCCGTCCGAGTCGCAGGTCAGGTCCGCCAGGACCGCCTTGACGGCGGGTTTCTCCTTGAGCCGGCAGGTGGGCATGATGGGGAACAGCATGTCGAGGACCCAACTGTCCGGCAGCGACCTGAAGATGGAGAAGTTGAAGGCATGCAGCCGGGCGGCGATGCGTTCCAGGGCGGCCTTGTCCTCGCCGTCGAACCGTCCGTGGCGCGAGAAACGGCTCGCCAACTCGACGATCCGGGAAAACGCGGATTCCGCCTGCGCCCGCTGCTTCAGGGAAAGGAACCCCAGGGAGAAGGCCGAGAGCATTTCGTCCTTCTTCTGGTAGGCGTCGTGGAGATACTCGCGCCAGTTCTTGCTGTTGATCTCCACCACCATGTCGTCGAGTTCGTTGACCGCGTCCACGTTGGAGGCCCGGGCTCGCGGCCGGCCGGGCTTGGGAGTGGTCCGCGGCTGCTCCAGCGGATCCACCAGCAGGGCCGCGTGGTGGGTCACCAGGAACCGGCCGGCTTCGGTGATGATCTCCGGCTCCGCGATGCGCGCCCGGTCCAGCACTTCCTTGGTGGTGTAGATGATGTCGTTGGCGTACTCCTGGACATTGTAGTTCACGCTGGAGTCCGCCGAGCTGTTGCTGCCGTCGTAGTCCACCCCGAGTCCGCCGCCCACGTCCAGGGTGTCCAATGGCACCCCCAACTCCTTGAGCTCGACGTAGAATCGGAGCGCCTCCTGCAGCGCCTGCTTGAAGTTCCGGATGTTGGTGATCTGGGAGCCGAGATGGAAGTGGAGCAGTCGCAGGCGGTCCAGCAGCTTGCATTCCTTCAGCAGCCGGGTGGCATCCAGCAGGTCGGAGGCGGTGAGGCCGAACTTGGACAGGTCCCCGGACGACTCCTCCCAGCGGCCCATGCCGCTGGCGTTGAGCTTCACCCGCGCGCCGAGCCTCGGGCACGGCAGACCCTTGGCCCGAAGCTCGCCGATGAGCTCGTACTCGCGCGGGCGCTCGAACACCACCACGACGTTGTAGCCGGCCTCGCTGGCGGCCGCCGCCAGTTCGATGTAGGCGGTGTCCTTGTAGCCGTTGCAGATGATCGGGCCGCGGCTGTTGCCGAGCATGGACAAGGCGATGCACAATTCCGCCTTGGTGCCGACCTCGAGGCCGACCCCGTACCGGCGGCCGGTTTCGCAGATCCGCGCCACCGTCGCCCGGCGGCTGTTGACCTTGAGCGGATACGCGCAGGTGTAGGCGCCGCGATAGTTGAAGGTCTCGGTGGCTGTCCTGAATGCGCGGTGAAGGGCCTCGAGCTGGCGGTCGATGAGCTGCGGAAAGCGGACCAGCACCGGCGGCCGTACGCCTCTTTGCTGCAGCAGGATCACGAGCTCGTGCAGGTCGACGGTGTGGCGCGTCGGGGCATCCGTTATGATCTCGAGATGCCCCGCGTCGTTGACGTTGACGAACCCCTCACCCCAGGACCGCCATGCAAACGGCTCCCCGGCTCCCAATGCCAGCTTTTTCATCTTCCCGGCCTTCCCTCCTTGTCCTCGCCCGCCCCGCGCTTCATCCTACGCAAACAAGCCGCTCCCCTCCATCCGGGATGCGGCCCTCCAGTATCCTAGCATAGTTCGAGACGACTTGCGGACCCGGAAGATGGTCGCCTTCATCGGGCCAGGCGCAATGGCGTCTGGGTGTCCGGCCGAGTTGTGTGAAGTCCGTTCAGGTAGGTGTAGATGGCTTCCTGGGCTCGTGTCCTCGGGCCCCCGCCAACGGTCCTGTAGCGGTTCCGGAGGTCCTTGTCCAGCACCCTCGCCTTGACGTTGTCCCGCCACACGATGTCCAGCACGTCCCGGAGTTGTTTCTTGAGAGCCGGGTCATGAATCGGACAGGCCACTTCCACGCGGTGGTCCACGTTGCGTTCCATCCAGTCGCCCGAGGCGATGTACAGCTTCTCGTCGCCGCCGTTGGCGAACGCCATCACCCGGGAGTGCTCGAGGAAGCGGTCGAGAATGGCGGCGGCCTCGATGTTCTCGCTGAAATGCTCGATTCCGGGAACCAGCGAGAACATGCCGCGCACCATGAGCCTCACCTCGACGCCGGCCTTCGCCGCGTCGTAGAGCTTCCGGATCAGGCCGCCGTCTTCGAGGTTGTTGACCTTGAGGATGACATGGGCCGGCCGGCCCTTGCCGGCGTTCTTGATCTCGGTGTCGATGAGCTTGGTAAGCTTGCGCCGGGTGTCGTAGGGCGAGACCATCAGGTGCTTGAAGTTGGTCCGCCGGTAGTTGCTCTCGAGAAAGCCGAACACCCGGCTTACTTCGCCGGTGATGCGCTCGTCGGCGGTGAACAGGCTGTCGTCCGTGTATATCCGGGCGGTGGTCTCGTTGAAGTTGCCGGTGCCGATGTTGGCGTACAGCACGGTCCTCCGGTGCGACACCCGTGTGATGAGGATCAGCTTGGCGTGCACCTTGAGTCCCGGCACGCCGTTGATGACCCGGACCCCTTCTTCCTGGAGGCGTTCCGACCAGTACACGTTGTCGGCCTCGTCGAACCGCGCCTGCAGCTCCATGACCACGGTCACGCGCTTGCCGTTGCGGCTGGCGTTGATCAGGGCATTGACGATCTTCGAGTTGCGCGCCACCCGGTATAGCGTCATCTTGATGGAACGCACCTTGGGGTCGATGGCGGCCTGGCGCAGGAACTCGATGAGGTAGTCGAAGGTCTGGTACGGGTAGTGGAGCAGGATGTCCCGGCGCCGGATGGCCTTGAAGAAGGTGGCCGCGGCATCGAAGTCCCGGTGAGCCAGCGGCGGGAGCGCCGCTGCCGACAGTTTCTTCGGGCCGATGCGCGGGAAGCCCATGAAGTCCTTGAAGTTGTGGTAGCGTCCGCCGGGGATGAACGGCCCCGACTCGGTACCGAGGCCCATCTTGTCCTGCAGCAGCTTGAGCAGCCGCCGGGGGATCTTGTTGTCGTAGATGAAGCGGACCGGCGCCCCGGACCTCCGCTGCTTGAGGCCCTTGGAAATCTTCTCGATGTAGCTCTCGTATAGGTCGTCGTCGAGGTCGAGCTGCGCGTCCCGCGTCAGCTTGATCGTGTACGCCTCGAACTGGTCGAAGGGGAAGATGGAGAAGATGTCCTTCAGGCAGTAGCGGATGACGTCGTCCAGCAGTATCACGTACTCCCGGTCTCCCGCCTTGGGCAGGATGACGAAACGCGACAGCACGTCGGTGGGTATCTCGATCAACGCGTACTCGGACCGGCGGGACTTGCTGCTGTAGAGGGAGATGGCCAGATAGATCGCCTGATCCTTCAGTTGCGGAAACTCGCTCAGGTGATTGATCATCAGCGGAATCAGGGTGGGTCGCAGCTTCTGCCGGTAGAATTCCCTGATGTAGGCTTCCTGGGCCGGGTTGAGCTCGTTCTCCCTGACGATGGAGATGCCGTGCTGCTCAAGCTCCTGGAGGATGCTTCGATACGTGCTTTCGAACAGTGCCTGCTGTTTCAGCACGACGGCGTGGATCTCTTTCAGGACCCTGGAAGGGTCTTCGCCCAAAAGGCTTCGCGCGCCGGCGCCGAGTTGCTCGAGACGCCGGAGATGGGCCACGCGGACGCGAAAGAACTCGTCGAGATTGGACGAGAAGATGCCGAGGAAGCTGACCCGTTCCAGCAGCGGCACCGACGCGTCCGAGGCCTCCTGGAGCACGCGGCCGTTGAACGCCAGCCAACTGAGCTCCTTGTTCCGCAACGGCGGATGAGTCTTGTATTTGCGGCTTGCCATGGCAAAGAGGCACAAGAAACTACTACAATTGCGGCACCGCTTCAATACAGAACCGGGTGCGCCGGCCGGACGTGCCGCTGTTCGTCGTAGCGCCGAACGGTCGACGGCGATCGTCAGCCCGCGGCTTCGGAGTGGTACCGGAGGTCGTAATAGGCGGTCAGGTCGGTGCCTTTTCCCGGCGCCATGCCGAACGACACCCGGAGGTCCAACGGCACGTGCAGCCCGGGAAGATGGAGCTCGGTGGTTGCCGGCAGCGCGGACAGTTCCTTGGCCGCCCCGTCCTCGTCGAGATCCAGGGCGTCGCGCAGCATCCGTAGAGCGGCCGCGCGGTTGGCCGGATCGTTGCCCCAGGTGGTGGCCTCGGCGAGGCATTTGAGAAAGGCCACCACCTTCCCCCGGTGCGCCGCCGCCCATCCGGCGGCGACCGCGAAGACCCCGCCCGGATAGTCCGGGAGCACCTCCCGATAGTCGGCGATGCGGCGCATGCCTGCCGCTTCTGCCTTCTTGTCCCAGGGCGGGTTCAGGATGCCGGCAAAGGTCTTGCCGCTTTCCATGGATTCGAAGCGCGGCCCGGTGGCGCCGACCCCGTCGAACTCGTAGTCGCCGCGGGTCATGTCGAGTCCATGGGCCAGCAGGATTCTTCGGAGCACCAGGGCGTAGGCCGTATCCACCGCGTCCACGGCCAGGAGGCGGCCGCGGAGATCCTCCCAGTCGTGGATCTCCGGCCGCACGTATACCGGCAGGGCCATGCGCTGGGACGCCTGCGCCACCGCGTGAATGTCGGCGCCCTCGCGCCCGGACCAGGCGAGCACGTTGTCGAAGGCGGTGGAGGCGATATCGTAGGTGCCGTCACTCAGGCCGCGCATCTGCTGGGTGGAGCTGCGGGTGAGGGTGGTCTCCACCGCCAGATCGTGAGCGGCAAAGAGTCCGCGCTCCCGTCCGATGACGACCGCGGCGTTTTCTCCGAAAGTGATGAAACGAAAGAGCATGCGGGCCTCCGGGTGCCGGTCAGCTTTTGGCGTGTTCCTACACGAACGCGCGGGCAACCGCCAGTGCTCGCATCGAGGGGTGGGGAAGGGGTGCCGGAAGGCCGGTGCGGGCGGGGGTCCAGGACCCGCCCGCACCGGAAAGGTACGGAATCACCGGATGGCTTCGTCGCCCCGTTCGTTGGTGCGGATGCGGATCACCTCGTCCACGGTGGTCACGAAGATCTTGCCGTCGCCGATCTTGCCGGTCTGGGCCGACTCCAGGATCGCGGCCATCGCGCTGGAGAGCAGCTCATCGGGCAGCAGCACCTCGATCTTGACCTTGGGCAGGAAGTCCACGGTGTACTCGGCGCCGCGGTAGAGCTCGGTGTGCCCCTTCTGCCGTCCGAAACCCTTGACCTCGCTGACCGTCATGCCCGAGACCCCTACCGTGGTCAACGCCTGCTTGACCTCGTCGAGCCGGAACGGCTTGATGATGGCTTCTATCTTTTTCATGAAGTTCCTCCTTGATTCCCGTGCAGTGCCCCGAGCCACGTTGTCGACGCAGGACACGGGGGCGAAACGCCGGTCTTACCAAGTATAGCCCCGTTCCTCGTGTTGGCTCAAATCCAGGCCCATCTGTTCCTCGTCGTCGGTGATGCGAAGACCCATGGTTGCGTTGAGAATGCCGAGAATGACCAGGGTTCCCACGAAGGCGAAGACCATGGTGGCCGCCACGCCGACGAACTGGATCCACAGTTGCCCGGGGTTGCCGAAGAAGAGACCGTCGGCGCCGCCGGAGTTCACCAGCGTGGAGGCGAACAGGCCGGTGGCCAAGGCGCCCCAGATACCGCCCACGCCGTGCACGCCCACCACGTCCAGCGAGTCGTCGTAGCCCAGGCGGGTCTTGAGGTTGCAGGCCGCGTAGCACAGGACGCCGCCGCCCACGCCGATGAAAATGGCGGAAACCGGGCTGACGAAGCCCGCGGCCGGGGTTATGGAGACCAGGCCGGCCACCGCGCCGGTAGCCGCTCCCAGCAGGGTCGGCTTGCCCCCGGTGGCCCACTCCGTGAACATCCAGGCCAGCGCCGCGGCCGCCGCCGCGGTGTTGGTGGTAACGAAGGCCACGGCCGCGAGGCCGTCGGCGGCGAGGGCGCTGCCGGCGTTGAAGCCGAACCAGCCCACCCACAGGAGCGATGCGCCGATGACGCTGAAGGGAAGGTTGTGAGGCATCATGGCGTCCCGTCCGTAGCCCCGCCGTGCGCCGTAGGCCACGGCCGCGGCCAGCGCGGAGATGCCGGAGCTGATGTGAACCACCGTGCCGCCGGCGAAGTCCAGCGCGCCCATGGCTCCCATCCAGCCGCCGCCCCATACCCAGTGGCACAACGGCGCGTAGATAAAGGTGCTCCACAAGAGCACGAACACGATGAAGGTGCTGAACTTGGCCCGCTCGGCGAACGCGCCGGTGATAAGGGCCGGCGTGATGATGGCGAACATCATCTGGAAGACCATGAAGGCCAGATGGGGAACGCCCGCCACCAGATCCGGGTTCGGCTCCGCGCCCACTCCGTTGAGCGCGAACCAGTCAAGGTTGCCGATGAGGCCCCCCACATCCGGTCCGAACGCCAGCGTATAGCCCCAAAGCACCCACATGATGCTGATGAGCGCCACCACCACGAAACTCTGCATGATGGTGCCCAACACGTTCTTCGAGCGGACCAGGCCGCCGTAAAAGAGAAACAGTCCCGGAATGGTCATCATCAGGACCAGAGCCGAACAGATCAGTATCCACGCGGTGTCGCCGCTGTTGATTTGCGCCACTTTATCCCCCGTTTGCCGGTGTTATTTCCCGCGGTTCTGTCCGCGGGACGCATGGAAGGTGTGAAGCAAATCAGGTGCCAACTCCGGGTGTCCGGGGCGCGCCGCCGCCGGGGCCTTGTCGTGGAGGCCGCGGGCGCGGTTCTTCGCGCGTGGACAAGTGCGCCCGGAACGGTGGCGACTGCCCAACAAGCAGGCAACTGCGTAACGAGTAGGCAACCGGGGCCAGGCCGCCCGATGCCGCGTTGAGGGAGTGCAGGGTTGCGGAGAAGGGCCCGTGAACCGGCTTATCCGGTCCTGAGCCTTTGCCTCAGGCCGGTGTGCTGTTCCCGAATCCCGGAGGGCAACCGGTCTCCGAACTTCTCGAAGAACTCCGACTGGCTCCGCAGGTTGGTGCGCCAGCCGTCACGGTCCACGTGAAGCAGGCGGCGCATGGCGGCGCTCGACACGTCGGCACCCTTGCGGCTGATGCCGGAGGGCTTGGGCAGGTAGCCGATGGGGGTCTCGTCGGCTTTGCCGTCGTCCCGGGAGCGCTCGATGACCCACTGGAGCACGCGCAGGTTCTCGCCGAAGCCCGGCCACAGGAACCCACCCTGGTCGTCTCTCTGGAACCAGTTGACGCGGAAGATCTTGGGCGGACGGGTCAGGCGCTTGCCCATGGAGAGCCAGTGGTTCCAGTAGTCCCCCATGTTGTAGCCGCAGAACGGCAGCATCGCCATGGGGTCGCGCCGGACCACTCCCACCGCTCCGGTGGCGGCGGCGGTGGTCTCGGACGCCAGGGTGGCCCCCAGGAAGGTGCCGTGGGCCCAGTCGAAGGCCTGGTAGACCAGCGGCACGAGCTTCTGTCGCCGCGCACCGAACAGGATGGCGCTGATGGGGACGCCGTTGGGGTTGTCCCGCTCGGCGGATATGGACGGGCACTCCGACGCGGGTACGGTGAAGCGGCTGTTGGGATGGGCCACGGGCCCCTCCTTGTTCCACGGCCGGCCGCGCCAGTCGGTGACGCTCCTGGGCACGGGGTCGTCGTGCCCCTCCCACCACACGCTGCCGTCGGGCTTGAGCCCCACGTTGGTGAAGATGGTGTTTTTCTCCACCGTGCGCATGGCGTTGGGGTTGGTCCTGGAGTTGGTGCCCGGCACCACGCCGAAGAAGCCGGCTTCGGGGTTCACCGCCCACAGCCGGCCGTCGTCACCCACCCGGAGCCAGGCGATGTCGTCGCCCACCGTGAAGACCTTCCAGCCCTTCATGGATTTGGGCGGCACCAGCATGGCGAGGTTGGTCTTGCCGCAGGCGCTGGGAAGGGCGCCGCACACGTAGGTGGTCTCCCCCTCCGGGCTCTCGATGCCGACGATCATCATGTGCTCGGCGAGCCAGCCCTCCCGGGCCCCCAGTGCGCTGGCCAGCCGCAGCGCCATGCATTTCTTCGCCAGGAGCGCATTGCCGCCGTAGCCCGACCCCACGCTCCAGATGGTGTTGGCTTCCGGAAAGTGGCAGATGAACCGGCGGTCGATGTGCAGATCGGCCTTGGAGTGGAGCCCCCGGGTGAAGTCGCCGGAGTCGCCGAGGTGCTCGAGGGCCACGTTGCCCATGCGGGTCATGGCGCGCATGCTCAGCGCCACGTAGACGCTGTCGGTGAGCTCGATGCCCACCTTGCTGAAGGGAGAGCCGGCGGGTCCCATGAGGAACGGGATGACGTACATGGTCCGGCCGGCCATGGAGCCGTCATAGAGCTTCCCGAGCCGGTCGTAGGCCTCGTCCGGCGCCATCCAGTTGTTGGACGGACCGGCGTCGTCCTGCTCGCGGGAGCACACGAAGGTCAGATGCTCCGTTCGCGCCACGTCGTTGGCGGCGCTGCGGTGAAGATAGCAGCCGGGCAGGCTCTTCTGGTCCAGCGGGATGAGGTCGCCAACCCGTATCGCCACCTGGGTAAGGTGATCGCGCTCCTCCTCGGAGCCGTCGCACCACACCACATCATCCGGGCGACACATGGCTGCCGCTTCCTTCACGAACTTCCGAACCGACTCATTCACGACCATACGGTCCCCTTTACTTCCCCCGTTCCTTCTTCGCCGATGTCCGGGCGGATGCCTGGCCGGCCGGACGCGCGGCCTCCCGTTTCGTCTTTGCCGCTCTGGGCTTCCCGGCGTCCTGCGCCGGCGCCTCGGCTGCCTTCGGCGGCTTGCCCGTGGGATCGTTTGTGATGAAATGCCCGCAGTTGATGCAGTAGACGGTGTATGCCGGCTCCCGCCGATGATGGACGGTGTGGAAATGGCCCTGGGAACTGTTGATGCTGATGTCGACCTGATAGAGCTTGATGACGACGTTGTGGTTGCAGTTTGGGCAAACTACCGTCTCGGGTACTTCCGTTTTGGCCATCCGACCTCCCAGAAAGCCAGCGAACTCAATGACACCTCAAGTCTGACTTGGGATAACCTTATAACGGGGTAAACGGCTTACGTCCAGTAGTCCTCCCGGCCGCCCTGGACCCACCAGTTTTCCCGCGGCCGGATGTCGAGATCGACCCCTTTCCGGTGCTCCCGCGCCAATTCGTAGAGCTTTTTGGCCAGGGCCACGTCGACGATGCCCTGCCCCCCCTGGTTCTTGTACAGGATGATCTGGTCGTCGCTGGTGCGCCCCTCGGCCTTTCCGGTCAGAATATCCGAAATGTCCACGACTTTGTCCCAGGTAATGATGCCGTCCTGGACCGGCCAGTAGATGTCGCCCTGCTGGGAGTCCACCGCCTGTTCCCTGGACAGCGCGACGATGAAGTCGCAACGCCTGAGGGTGCCGTCGTCGATCTCCCGCCGCGGCTTGTCGAGGTTGCCGCTCTTGACGAGCTCGATATTGCTGCCGATGACCGAGATGATGTACTGGCCCGGTTCCAGCCACGAGCCGTCGATGACCGGGACATTGGTGTTGGTCATGCACAGGATGATGTCCACGTCCTGCGCCGCCCGGGGGCCTTCCGCCACCGGCTCCACCGGCACCTTGGTGATCTCGGTCATCTTGCGGGCGAAGGCCTCCCGGTGGGACTGCGTGGGGCTGTACACCTTGGCGCTTTCGATCTCCCTGAGCTCGGTCAACCCGACGAAGGTGGAATAGGCCTGGTTGCCCGAGCCGTAGATGCCGACGCGGCGCGCGTCCGCCTTGGCCAGCCGGTCGATGCCCACCAGACTGGTGGCCGGCGTCCGCAGGTCGGCGACCCCGGCGGCGTGCTTGGGCCGGTGCGCCATGATTCCCAGCAGCGTCCCGCTGTCCGCGTCATAGATCAGCGCCAGCTCGGTCTGGTCGGGGTTGTAGGGCGGACGGCGTTGCTGATCGCCGACGATGGCCTTGCGGTGCAGCGCCACCTGTGCGCCCACGGCGCCATAGCTCGCCGCTCCGCCGGCGTAGATGTTGAGCACGGTGTCGAACGGAGCCTCGCCTACATTTCTGTGCAAATTCAGCCGCTTGCGAGGGGCGTTGACGCCCTCCGGCGTGCCGATGTTCCTGAGCGCGGCCTCGGTGATGGAGACCGCTTCCGGAAAGGCAACCAACTCATCCACGTCTTGTGAATGGAAAAAGAGCGCCATGATACCTCCAGGTGTGGTTGACCGTTGGGGGGATGACATCGTGGACCGGACTCGCCGGAGGATGTCCGCCGGGCCGATTGTCGATCCGAAGCTATCAGATAGCCCGGCGGCCGGCGAAACGCAAGGTGGCGGGAAGCCGGCGGCGGTGACAAACGTGTAAGGGTCAAAACACCATTTCGACTCTGGAAACGCAGCGAAAGCCGTAGTACCCATGTCCCCTCGCCTGCCTGCCCGGGTCCACGGTGTGCCGGGAGGTGGCGGTGAGCCCCTCGTGGTCGCTGGCGGCGTTGCCGCCCCGGGTCACCCTCGGATACGGTGCCGACAGGCTCTCCCGGCCGTCCTTGGGGTGGTAGGGATACGACGTGGCGGTGGAGCGGGTCCATTCCCAAATCTGGCCGGCCATGTCCAGCACGCCGTAGGGACTCCGCCCCTTGGGGTACCGGCCCACGGGCACCGACTCGCCCCGAAAGCCGCCGAAGAAGGCCAACTCCGGCGTCGGCGGGTCGTTGCCCCATGGATACAGCCGCCGGTCGGCCCCGCGCGCGGCCTTCTCCCACTCCGCCTCGCTGGGAAGCTGCTTTTCGAGCCACTTGCAGTACGCGACCGCGCCGTGCCAGGCCATTTCCGAGGCGGGATAGTCCTCCCAGCCGGCCTCCACCTTCCAGGTGTCGCCCACGTGGTGGATGCGATTGTCCTCGTCGCCCACGTCCAGATACTGCTCACCCTTGGGCCCCACCGGGCCCTTGGCCCGGATGAACCGCGCGTATTCCTTCATGGTGACCAGGTTCCGGTCAATGAAGAACGCCGGCAGGAAGAGCTTGTGGGCCGGTCCCTCTTCGGGCGGACCGCCGTCGCGTCCCATGGTGAACTCCCCGGCGGGGATGAGGACCATGCCGTCGTGTTTGCCTTCGGCGGCGCCGGCGGTGTTTGCGGAAAGGGCCAGGGTCCCGGCCAGCACAAGCGGCCCCGTAATGGAGAAAAGGCTGGGTGCCATAACCGTGACCTCCAGCGTCGCCCTGCGGACGCGGCAACGCTTCTCGATGGATTGCCGGATACTGTCCGGGCCGGGGAGACTTTAATACAAAGGGCGAAGCCGGTCCAGTTTTTCCACCCTCCCTGCGCCGGCGCCAACGAACGGCATCCCTGTGGCCCGTGTCCGGTGATCGTGCTACGAGAACTTCTGTACCATCGGGAGGACCGTCAGTCATGGATGCCGTACAGATGGAAGTGGTCTACCGGGCCACCGCGCAGATCGCCAAGGAGCTGGCGCTCAACATGCTCCGCACCGGCTATTCGAGCGTCATCAAGGAGAGCCAGGACTTCACCTTCACGATCTTCGACGGCGACGGACGCATGGTGACCCAGGGACTGCCGCAGCCGCTCCACATCGGCGGCATCTCGGCGCAGGTGGGCGAGGTGATCCGGGTGTTCGGCGAGGACAACGCGGAAGGCGACGTCTACATCCTCAACCACCCGTACTTCGCCTGCCAGAATCACGCCACGGACGTCACCGTGGTCTCTCCGGTCTTCCACCGGGGCCGGCGCGTGGCCTTCATCGCCAATACCGCCCACAAGCCCGACCTGGGAGGCAAGGTGCCGGGCACCAATTCCCCGGACGCCACCGACGTGATCCAGGAGGGGCTACTGCTGCCGGCGCTCAGGCTTTACCGCGGCGGCGAGCTCAACGAGGACCTCAAGACCATCATCATGGCCAACACCCGCACCCCGGAGATTACTTGGGGCGACGTCCAGGCCCAGGCCCTGACCAACTTCTACGGCCTCAGGAAGCTCGCGGAGCTGATGGAGCAGTACGGCTCGGACGAAGTGACCGCGTGCTGGCGCGAGTGGATGGACATCTGCGAGGCGGAAGTGCGGAAGGCCATCGCGAAGATTCCGGACGGAGATTACGGTCCTTGCGTCGACTTCCTCGACGACGACGGCCTGGACCGGGAGCGCTCCTACCGCATCGCCGCTTCCCTGCGGGTGGCCGGCGACGAACTGCACTTTTCCCTTGAGTCCTCGGAGCAGGCCCGGGGTCCCATTAACCTCCGGCCCTGCGTCATCCGGAGCTTCATCGACTGCCTCGCCGTGGCGGTGCTGTGTCCGGACCTGCCCGTCAACCAGGGCATCTCCCGGCCCATCCACGTGGCCTTTCCGCCCGAGGGTTCGATTCTGAACCCGCGCTATCCCGCGCCGGTGAACATGTACGTGCGTCCCGCCCAGATGGTCACATCGGTGGTGCAGATGACGCTGGCCGAGGCTCTGCCCGAGGTGGTGCCGGCGCCGGACAGCGGCGCCGGCGGTTCGGTGTCCATCTCGGGACAGGACGCCGGCCGGGGCCGGTGGTTCTCGCTCTACGACCTCAACTGCGGCGGGGGCGGCGCCCGCGCCGACTCCGACGGTCCGGCGGTGTTGAACTCGCTGGTGATCAACGTGATGAACACGCCGGTGGAGCCGTTGGAGACGGAGTTTCCCATCCGCATCGAGCGCTACGGGTTGTTCGAGGAGTCGGGCGGCGCCGGCCGCCTCCGCGGCGGCCTGGGCATGGTGCGGGACTGGAAGATGCTGGCGGACGAGGCCTACGTCAATCTGCGCAGCGACCGCTTCAAGCATTCCGCCCCGGGGCTCCACGGCGCGGGCCGGGCGCTGCCGTCGTCGGCCTGTCTCAACCCGGGCACGGAAGGTGAGCAGGCTCTCCCGTCCAAGGTCAGCCGGCTGCAGATGGGGAAGGGCGACGTCTTCCGCATACAATACGCCGGCGGCGCCGGGCGGGGCGACCCCTTCGAGCGGGAGCCGTCCAAGGTGCTGGACGACGTCCGGGACGGCTACATCAGCGCGGAAACCGCGCGGGAGGTCTACGGCGTCGCGATGGGCGGCCGTCCGCCCGAGGTCGACGAGGCCGAGACCCGACGCCTCCGAAGCGCGCCCCGGAACGGGGACGCCGGATCGGGACGGGCGTAACCACCCCGTGGAACAGCAAGCTCCGGCCCCGCGAGGCTGGCTTCGGGACTTCCTCCTGACCTGCGGTGCCCGCTTCGGGCTCTTCTTCGCCATGTTCCTGATCGAGCCGGTGTTCCCCGTGTACCTCAGGAACATGGGGACCAGTTCGTTCATGATCGGCGTGGTCATGGCCGCCTTCCCGCTCGGCGCCACCTGGGTGAGACCGCTGGTGGGAGCCTACATCGACCGCCTGGGCAGCAAGGTCTTCCTCGTGGGCGGGCTGACCATCTTCATCACCGCCGCCACGGGCTATATCTGGACCGGCTCGGTGCTGGTGGCGCTGCTGCTGCGTACCTACCACGGCTTCGGGTGGTCGGGATGCACCACGTCGATAGGTACGCTGGTGGCGGACCTCTCTCCGGATCACCTGCGCGGCACCCTCATCAGCTACTCCGGGGCGGTGAGCACCGTGGCTTACTCCATCGCTCCGGCCGTCGCCTTCTCGATCGTCCGCCATCTGGGATTCCCGACGGTGTTCGCCAGCGGGGCGGCGGCGGCGGGGTTCGGCCTGCTGGCGGCGGTCTTGATCCCTTCGCCGGTGAAGTACAAGCCCGCGCCCACGCGCCGGCGCTGGTTCGACACCTTCATCCTGCCCGCCTCCCTCCTGCCCGCCGTGAGCATGGGTCTTCTGGGAATCTCCCGCGGCAGCATCATCGCCTTCCTGTCGATCTACGCCCTGGAAATGGGGGGAGATCCAGGCATCTGGTTCGGCGTCTTCGCGGTGGCGGTGGTGGTCGGCAGGCCCATCTTCGGCCCGCTCTCCGATCGCAAGGGCCGGCCCTTCGTGGTCATCCCCACGTACCTGCTTGCTCTGGTGGGCATGCTGGTGCTGGTGCTGTCGCGCTCGCCCATGATGCTGCTGGTCTCCGCGGCCATCCTGGGATTGGGCTACGGCTCCGCGCACGCCGCGCTCATGACCATGGCCATCGACCTGGCGCCGCGCGACCGGTGGGGCCTGAGCATGGCCCAGTACCACCTGTTCTACGACCTCGCCATCGGCGGCGGCGGGGTGCTGGCCGGCATCATGCTCCACTTTACCGGAAACAACTATCCCGCTATGTTCTTTGCCACCACGGTGGTGGGACTGGGCGGATTCGTGTTGTTCCTGATGAAGTATCGGGCGGCAGGCGCCGTCTTGCCGGGGAGTCCGCGATGACGCCTCGGAGCGGCATGGAGTTCCCCGAGCATCCTTGTCAACGTATTTGTGAAACGAACACCAGGAGGTCCCATGAATACATTGGCGGCGGCGTTCCTTGTCCTGTTGCTTTCCACGGCTCCCGCGTTCGGTGCCGATCCCGCACCGGAGAGGGTCCGTATCGGCGTTGATCCCGGCTACCCGCCATTCAGTGAAATCGACGAGGCGGGCCGGCTCAAGGGCTTCGACATCGACATCGCCCTTGCCTTGTGCGCGCGGATGAAGGTCGCGTGTACGCTCGTCCGGCAGAATTGGGAAGGGCTTATCCCGGCACTGCTGGCGGGGAAATTCGACGCCATCGTCTCCAGCATGTCGATCACCGAGAAGCGCCGGCGGTGGGTCGCTTTCACGGACAAGTATTACAGCAGCGTCGTCCGCTTCGTGGCCCGGAAAGGCTCGGGATTCGACCCGGCGGCGCCGACGGGGCGGACCCTTGGCGCGGCGCGCGCGACGATCGCGTCGGATTGGTTGGAACAGAACCTCTCCGGGGTGGCCGCCATCAGGCAGTTCACGGACCAGGACACGATGTTCGAGGCGTTGGCCGCGGGCGACGTGGACGCGTTGTTCGGCGACGCCCTGGGTTTCTGGAGATGGCTCGAGAGCCCGGCAGGCGCCGGCTTCACGTTTGTGGGCGATGGCTACCGCCTGGATGAAGGCATCGGCATTGCCGTGCGCAAGGAGGACGACACGTTGCGCGAAAAGCTGAACCGGGCGATTGAAGCCGTCCGCGCCGACGGCGCCTACGAGGAACTCAACGCCCGGTATTTCCCCTTCAGCATCTATTAGATCGGCATGCCGGGATCTCAACCCATCGGGGGGCGCGGCGGTCGCGCCGACGGGAGGTTATCGAGATGAAGCCCGTAGCCTGCCTGCTCGCCGTAGGACTGACCGTCGGCCTGTTCGCTTCCCCGGGCACCGCCGCCGACCCCATCGTCGGCTTGATCACCAAGACCGACGCCAATCCGTTTTTCGTGAAGATGAAGGAAGCCGCGCGGCGGAAGGCCAGTGATCTCGGCGTCGAGTTGCGGACATTTGCCGGCCGATACGACGGCGATACGGAGCCTCAGATCCATGCGCTAGAGAGGCTTGTGGCCGCGGGCGCCAAGGGCATTCTCATCACCCCGTCGGATCCCGCCGCCCTCGCCGGCCCGGTCCGGAAGGCGCGAGCCGCCGGTGCGCTGGTCATCGCGCTCGATACCCCTTTCGACTCCGTTGACGCCGTCGACGCCACGTTCGCCACCGACAACTTCCGGGCTGGCGAGTTGATCGGCGCATGGGCCAGGGCGAGCATGGGCGCCTCCGCGGAAGCGGCGAGGATCGCAACCCTGGACCTGTCCGCGGCGCAGGTCACGGTGAACGTGCTGCGCAACCAGGGGTTCCTCAAGGGCTTCGGCATCGACATCAAGGACCCCGGGAAGCTCTACGATGAGGATGACGCCCGCATCGTCGGCGCCGGCGCGGCCCTTGGCACCGAAGCAGGCGGGCGCGCCGCCATGGAGAGGCTGCTGCGGAAGATTCCGGGGATCGACGTCGTGTATACGGTCAACGAACCGGTGGCGGCCGGCGCTCATGCGGCGCTCAAGGCATCGGGCAGGGAGCGGGAGGTTGTGATCGTTTCGGTGGACGGCGGCTGTCCGGGGGTCCGAAACGTGGCCGCGGGTGTCATCGGCGCCACCGCCATGCAGTATCCCGTCAGGATGGCCTCCCTCGCGGTGGAGGCGGCGGCGGCATTTGCCCGGACGGGCAGGAGGCCGGAGAAACCGCGCGCGCTGGACTTCCACGACACCGGCGTCACCCTGGTCACCGAGCGGCCGGTCTCGGGAATCCCGTCCGTTTCCGCGCGACAAGGTCTGAAGGAATGCTGGTGAGACTGCGGGCAAGAGGGTCATGAGTGATCCGGCCGTCTCCTGCCGCGTCGGCGTGGACGTCGGCGGCACCTTCACCGACGTCACGGTGCTGGACGCGGGCACCGGGCAGATTCGGGAGGTGCGCAAAGTCCCGTCCAACCCCGCGGCGCCGCTGGAGGTGCTGGGCAACGTGCTCGCGGACCTGCGCCTCAAGTGGGGCGCCGATTCCCTCTCCTACCTGTTGCACGGCTCCACCCACGCCCTCAATACGGTTCTGGAGGAGAAGGGCAGCCGCACCGGCCTGCTTACTACCCAGGGGTTCCGCGACGTCTACGAGATCGCGCGTCAGTGGAAGGGCGAGGAGGTGTTCAACATCTTCTATCCCGGGGGCAAGCGCTTCGTGCCGCGGCGGCGCGTGGCGGAGGTTCCGGAGCGGCTCGACAAGTCCGGAGCCGTGCTCGCGCCGCTGGACCTGGACGCCATCGACGCGGCGGTGGCCGGGCTCATGGAGCAGGGCATCGACGCCCTGGCCATCGCGTTTTTGTTCTCTTACGTAAACCCGGTTCACGAACGGTTGGCCGCGGAGCACATCCGGTCACGCTATCCGGACCTGTTCATCTCGCTATCGTCCGAGGTGAATCCGGTCTGGCGCGAGTACGAGCGCACCGCCACCACCGTGCTGAACGCCTACCTTGGCCCGCGCATGGAACAGTATTTCTCCGGCATGGAGGAGACCGTGGCGCGTCATTTCCCGCGGGCGCACCCGTTCCTGATGAAGTCCAACGGCGGCATTGGCGCCCCCATGGCCATGGCCCGGTTTCCGGTCCAGACGCTCATGTCCGGTCCGGTGGCAGGGGTGGTGGCGGCGCACGAGTTGGGCGCGCGCGCCGGGGTCTCCAACCTCATCTCGCTGGACATCGGCGGCACCAGCAGCGACATGTCGCTGATCCCGGGAAGGCCGCTCTTCCGCACCGAGTGGCACATCGGCCGGCATCCCGTGCGGGTCGATTCAGTGGAGGTGGAGAGCCTGGGGGCCGGGGGCGGCAGCTTGGCCCAGGTGCGCTACGGCAAGGTGCTCCAGGTGGGGCCGCAGAGCGCGGGGGCGGTGCCCGGACCGGCGTGCTACATGCGCGGCGGCGATCAGCCCACGTTGACCGACGCCCTGGTGCAACTCCGCCACCTGAATCCCGAGGCCTTGCTCCAGGGCGAGATGCCCATCGATTCGGCGTTGTCGAAGGAGGCCATCCGCCGGCAGGTGGCCGAGCCGCTGGGCATGTCGGAGGACGACGCGGCTCTGGGGATCCTGCGCGTGCTGGTGGCCAATATCGTCTCCTCCATGCGCACCATGACCATCGAACGGGGCTTCAATCCCGCGGACTTCGTGCTCGCTCCCTTCGGCGGCATGGGGCCGACGCTGGCGACGGCGGTGGCCGCTTCCCTGGGCATCGGGCGGATCCTGGTGCCCGCGGACCCGGGCAACTTCAGCGCCTTCGGCATGCTGCTGTCCGACCTGCGCTCGGACGCGGTCACCACCCGGGTGGTGACGCTCACGCCGGATTCGCTGGCGGAAGCGGTGGCGGCCCTGCGCGAACTCGAAGAAACCGTGCGGCGCGACCTCGCCGCCCAAGGACCGTCGCCGGACCAGATCCGTGTTGATTGGCTGCTGGACATGCGCTACCGTGAGCAGGCCTACGAGTTGACGGTCCCCATCGCCAAGGATGCCGCGAAACTCAACGTCGACGAGATCTGCGACCGTTTCGGCCAGGCCCACGAGCAGCGCTACGGCCACCGGGCCGATGACGAGGTCGTGGAGGTGGTCAACCTGCGGGCGTCGGCGTACGCCTCGCTGGGCAAGCCGGAGTTGTCACGGCGCGAAGGCGGCGGGGAGCGGCAGGCCGCTGCCGCGCACCGCGGGGCGGTGATGCTCGACGGCGTCCACGACGTGCCGGTGCTTCGCCGTGACGAGCTGGCCCCGGGACAGGCCTTGAGCGGGCCCGTGATCGTCGAGGAGAAGACTTCCACCACGGTGGTGGAGCCGGGTTGGGCGCTACGCGTCGACCCGGAAGGGAATCTGGATATCACGCGCGCGACGTGACCAAAGCGTGTAGGGGGCGGGTTCGAACCCGCCCGTGTTCGGGCCGCCGCGTGGCCCGGGATGGAGGCATCACATGAAGATTCTGATTACGGGCGGCATGGGAGTCAACGGCGCGGTGACGGCGAGGCACTTGGTCCGGGACGGCGTGCGGCCGGTGCTCATGGACAACCGGATGGACACCTCCCTGATCTCGGACATCGAGAAGGACGTCGATTTGGTGATCGGGGACATCCTGGACCCCGAGGGCCTGGACAAGATCGTCGCGGACCACGGGATCACCCACGTGGCGCACCTGGCGGCGCTGATGCCCATTCCGGCGGAAACCGATCCGGCCCTGGGCATCAAGGTCGGCGTCGACGGGACCCTGAACGTGCTCGAGATCGCGCGGCACCGGGGGCTCGAGCGGGTGGTGTTCACCAGCTCCAAGGCGGTGTACGGCGAGATCTTCGGCCGTCACGCCTATCCCGAGTACGTGCCGGTGAACGAAGAGCACCCCCAGAACCCTGCGGACCTCTACGGCACCATCAAGGTGTGCTGCGAGACCCTGTGCACCTACTACCAGAAGAAGTACGGGGTAAGCTCCGTGGTGCTGCGCTTCGGCTCCATCTACGGCCCCGGCAAGGAGGTGCGCCACGGCGCGCTGTCGCTCTACGGCCAGATGATCGAGAACGTCATGTCGGGGAAGGGCTTCACGGCCACCGGCGGAGACCAGTCCAACGAGGCCCTCTACGTGGGCGACGTGGCCCGCTCCATCATCCTGGGGCTGCAGGCCAAGGACCCCGCCGAGCGGACGTTCAATATCGGCACCGGCATGGGCGTCACGCTCCACGACTTCAAGCGCATCCTCGGAGGGCTCTATCCGGACAGCGAGATCGAGGTCGGTTCCGGGCTGGAGTTCCGCATGACCGAGAAGAAGAGCTACTGTATCTTCGACATCAGCAAGGCCAAGGAGCACCTGGGCTTCACCCCGGCGTATGACCTCGAAGCCGGCATCAGGGACTACATCGCCACCATCGAGCGGCTGAGGCCGCAGTAGGGCCTTACACAAGCGGATTATAGTCGTCGCTTGCCATTGGTTCGTGCTCGTCCCAATGGCCGCTCATTTCAATCAAGACGCGTTGCTTGGACGGAGCGGGTAGCGGATTTAGCCGCACGACGCGCGCTGAGTACTTGGGGGTTTCGACCATTGCCGCAACCAAGTCGGGCACGAGATAGCGTGGGGTCCAACCGATCATGTGGTAGTCGGACGTCTGAATTTGGACCGCCAAACCCGTCGCCGGATTAGTCAGTTCAAGCGTCACGTACAGTTCGTCCCACTTAGTCAGGCGGTCGATCCGCTCTTGTGCCGATGAACTCACGTGTCGCCAACCGTGAAGAAAGAAGCGGCAGGTGAAGCTTCCATCTTCGCGCTTCACGAGTTTCGGAAAAACCTCATAGGCATCCGTGACGCGAGTGCCCCCGCTGACAGCGAGAATCTCCACGGGGTCCGCACCTTCGGGTAAGTCAAGACCAGACAAGTAGTCTGTAAAATCCGGTCTTGCCCGATTCATAATTCGGTTCTGAAACAGTGGAAACAACTCCGAAGACTGGTAGTCGTCATCTAGGCGAGGGAACTCGGCCAATAATGGGAAACCGGCCTCGCACTCTGCTCGTTCCGCGCCGCGAATGTAGCGGAAACGATAGAGGGGAGATTCGGTCCCCACGTCCAGGCGACCTACCGGAAACCATAATCGGCTTTCCTTTCTCTGGTCCTGCCACGCCAGGAAGAGGGTGTTCATGTTCATCAGATAAGCTCTCCCAAATTTCCCAAATTATAGCACATTACTGCGATGGCGAAGGCACGGGCCGACGGTGTCATCCAATCATCAGGCACCCGGCCCACGAGTTCACTCAGGGAACTCTCGTCAAGCCTTCCAAGTTTATCGAGCGCTGGCCGGAAAAGGTCTGGGTACTTCCGATTCGCTCGCCGGATCAATTCTAGTGGACTGGAACCATGGCGCTCGTCCTCCGACCAGTAAATCGCCCCACGCCCCTTTTCCAGATAGTAGCCCACGCGATTCTCTGCTAGGAGTCTATCGCGGCGCGGATCTCTAATTTCTCGACCAAGGGAGGAGGCATGATCGAACGAAGGTGCCACGCGACCTCTCCAACGATCCCCCGCACGCCAGCGCAATATACCCCAGTTCTCGTGATGACGATCGGTGTTCCCAATCAGTGCATCCAATACCAAGTATTCCGCAAGGCGAAGTTTCGCCCGTCTTGCGCCATCTGCCTTTGAGAAAAATCGGTCCATCACGTGCCAGATGTTGGTAAGGGTGTGGCTCGACTGCTTGAATGTCTTCGTGGGATCGTACCCGCGAACTACTCGCTCCAACAATTGGTTGCCGTGGACCAGTTCGCGGCCACCTCGTGAGAAGGACTCCGTAACCGATCCTCGCTCGCTCTGACACTCAGCCAGTTCTACTTTTGCATGCTCAATCCCCAGCCGAGACGCTACCTCGGCGGAAATCTTCTCGGCCCAGTGCTGTCCGGTGTTGCCTTGCGGGTGTTTGAAGAGCCAAGCTGTCTCCCCATCAGCACGGTTTGGAGTACTCACAGGGATGCACGGGCTCAGGGGGCAAGGGACCCCATCTGCCTCCGTACAAAGTACGGCGACCGCCGTACTTGGCTTGGCTGAGAACGAGTGAACTGTACCCTACGCCGCCCCCTGCCGTTCCAGGATGTGGGCCATGTC
Source organism: uncultured Binatia bacterium (SeqCode) (assembly GCA_965215605.1). GTDB lineage: Bacteria > Desulfobacterota > Binatia > UBA9968 > JAJDTQ01 > JAJDTQ01. The sequence continues at coordinate 2,585,340 of OZ244070.1, forward strand.
CACCGTGGCGCCGGAGCGGCCGCAGGCGTCGACGAAGAGCTGGATGACGTCCTCGTCTTCGTCCTCGTGCTCGATCTGCCAGCCACCCTGGTTCAAGGGGACGTCGGACTGGATCGGGCCGGGTACCAGCTTGAACATGCGGCTCAGCATCTTGAGGGCCAGGTAGCGGGCGGGCTGGGGGCCGGAGTTGAAGTGCTGGTGGAACCAGCCCTCGGGCGGCACCACCAGGGAGCCGGGCTTCCAGATGAACTGCTGTTTCTCCTCGCCCTCCGGCCACATCAAGGAATAACCTTCGCCGGAAAGGATCATCACGTGGGCGCCGGGCCCGTGGCGGTGGGCCTTCTTGTAGCGTCCCACCGGGAACTCGGAGACGTGGGCGCCCATGTGGCTCGCCACCAGCTCGAAGAACACCGTCTTGCTGCCCTTGCCGCGCTCCTCCCAGGCGATGGGCTCGATGTTGGCCACGTCGGGGATGAAGTTGGTCTCCAGCACCCGGTCGTTGTACAGGCGCGCGTGGCCGCGGAAGTCCTGGTCGTCGTCGAAGCGGTCCCTGAAGGCGAAGGGATTGTTCATGACGAATTCTTCGTTGTGGAAGATGTTGTAGACCAGCGGCGCGTTGGTGACGCCCAGCAGTTTGACCTCCCGGTCGCCGGAGCCGTTGAAATGCTGGTAGGTGGCGTTCACCGGGATGGCGAACAGGCTGCCTTCCTGCCACTCGAAGCTCTGCCCCTTGCCGTCGCTCTGCCACAGGGTGGTGGCGCCCCGGCCCGACAGCACGTACACCAACTCGTCGTAGATGTGCTTCTCGGGGTTGAGGCTCTTGCCCGGCGGGATCGTGACCACGAAGGCATCGTCCAGATAACCGGCGCCCTCCAGGTTGATGTAGACGCCGTGGCCGCCCTTGCGGTCCCACCACTTCATCGGCACTTCCTTGAGGTCCTCGACGAAGTAGCCCCGGATCACGTCCACGCCCTGAGACACCACCCATCGGTCGTAGGGCGTGTCCATGACCTCGGCGTTTCGGTCGACGCGTTCGAAGTTACCGAGACTCTCTATTTTCATCCTTTTCCTCCGGCTTGACCTTCCGGGAGGTGCCCAAATGCCGGAACAACGGCGAGTCCTCCGACAGGAGGGCGGTGCTGTTCTCGGGCAGAAACTTCTCATAGGCTTCCAGGCTCCGGACGAAACCGTAGAACTCCGGATCCTGTCCATAGGAGGAGGCATAGATGGCCGTGGCTTCGCCGTCGCCTTCGCCCCGCAGCTTCTGGCTTTGCCGGTATGCTTCCGCCAGCAGAATGGTTTTTTCCTTGTTGGTCCTGGCGCGGATCTTCTTCGACTCCTCCTCGCCTTCGGAACGGTAGCGTTTGGCGATCCGTTCACGTTCCGCCCGCATGCGCTCGAAAACGCTCGTCTGCACCTCGGAAGGAAGGTCCGCCCGCTTGACGCGGACGTCCACGACCACGACGCCGTACTCGCCCTTGGCCTTGTCCGCGGAGCGTTTGGCCACGGCCTCCATGGCCGACTCGCGATGCTGGGCGATGATGTCGGCAAAGTTTCGTGACGCGAGCTCCTGCCGCAACTCGGAAAACACGATGTCGTCCATCAACAACTGCCCGCGTTGCTGGGTCAGCGCGGTCTTGAAGAACGTGAGCGGGTCGCTGATCTTCCAACGGGTCACGTGGTCCACCACCACGCGCTTCTTGTCCAGGGTCAGATAATCCCTGGGCTGGGCGTCACTGGCGAGGATACGCCGTTCATACATCGTGATGTCCTCCACCAAAGGCGTTTTCCAGTGGAGGCCCGGCGAATCCACCGCGCGCTTGAACTTGCCGAACTGCGTCACCACCGCCTGCTGCCACTCGCCCACGACGAAGAAAGGCCGTACCGGCGGAAACAGGAGGACGACCAGTATCAGGCCGACGACGGTTCCGGTGATGTATCGTTTCATTATTTGCCTCCTGCTCCCGGAAATCCCGCCATCCCTTTCAAGGGCAGCAGCGGCACGACGTTTTGCGCGCCTTGTGAATCGACGATGATCTTGTCGACGTTCGGGAGCACGCGTTCGATGGCTTCGAGGTGCAGTCTCTCGCGTGTCACCTCGGGGGCTTTCCGGTATTCGGTCAGTACCGAGTTGAACCGCGACCCGTCACCCTTGGCCTTCAGGGTCCGTTCCTCCTTGTAGGCCTCGGCCGCCTGAATCATCTCCTGAGCTTCGCCTCGGGCTTTGGGGATGAGGTCTTCCCGGTAGCCGCGGGCCTGGTCGATGAGCTTCTCGCGGTCTTCGCGCGCCCGGACCACTTCATCGAAAGCGTCCTTGACCTGGCTGGGAGCTTCCACGGTCTGTAGCTTGACCTCGGTGATCTGTATGCCGGATTCGTAGGTATCCATCAGTTGCTGCAGGAACTCCTGGGTCTCGGTCTGGACCCGGTCCCGGCCCACGGTCAGGACTTCCTCGATGGTGGTGTTGCCGACCCGGCTGCGCAACGCGACTTCCGTGGCCGCCTGTAGGGTGGTCACCGGGTCCCGCAGCTTGAACAGGAACATTTCCGGGTTCCTCACCCGATACTGCACGGTGAGCTGGGCGCTGACGATGTTTTCGTCGCCGGTGAGCATCAGGGATTCCTGGGGAATCAGGCGCACGAGGTTCGGCCGTAGCGGGTTGCTGCGAAAGCCCACTTCCAATCGGCGGATCTCCGCCACGTTGACCTTCCGCAACTCCTCGATGGGCCAGGGAACATGGTAGTTGAGGCCGGCCGTGGCGATGCGCGCCACCTTGCCGAACCGCGTGACCACGCCTTCCTCACCGGGCTGGATGGTGTAGAAGCCGCTGGCCAGCCAGATGACGGCGATGGCGCCGGCGATGAGAAAAGGCACGCCGGACTTCAGGAAACCGGGTAGCTGCGGCAACCGGGAGAGGAGGTCCTCCCAATCCGGTCCGCTCTGCTGCCGGCGTCCCCAAGGGCCCTCGGATCCGCTTTGCATGAAAAGCTCCTTTGTCTTCCGGCCGTAGTCGCGTGAGAGGGTATCTTCGTCGGGAAGAGCGTCGGGCAGACACTCCTGTCATGGACTCTACCATTGCCCGCATGGGTGTCAAGCAACCTCTTGCGAAGGGAACGCCTCGCCGCGGGGAGGGATCCTGGCGGTAAGCCAGTACCACTGGTCCGGATAGCGGCGGATGAGGGCTTCCAGACGTTCCATGATGCGGTCGGTGTTGACCTGCACGTCCGCGTGCAGGTCGCCGGTCCGGGTCAACTTCAGTTCTTCCTCGACGACGAGTTCCAGTCCGCCGGCATCGTTCCGGATCAGGTACACCGGCAGCACCGCCGCGCCGGAGCGCAGTGCCAGGCTCACCGGGCCCCGGGCGGACCGCACCGGCCGGCCGAAGAGCCGGGTTTCCACCTCGCCGCGCTTGAGATTGTCGCCCAGGATCAGCACGGTCTGGTTGTCCCTGAGCACGGCGAGGATCTTCCGGACCGCGTCCCGCCGGGGAATGGAGGGGATCAGGCCGGCATAGAACGAGCGGCTGTGACGCAGCACCAGTTCCATGAACTTTTCGTCGTCGAGGAACCGGAACAGGCATTGAATGGAATAGCCGCGGAGCCCCAGGCCGCCGCCGACGAGCAGGAAGTTGCCCAGGTGGAAGCCCAGGGCGATCACCCCGTGGCCCCTGCCCAGGGCCGCGTCCAGGTGTTCGAGCCCGCGTACGCGCAGGGTGTCCCTCAGCCGTTCCGGGTGGCCGATGTGAAGGAGGCTGTCGACGGCGGCGTCGGCACACTGCCGCTGCACGTCCCTGGCCAGCCCCAGCTTGGCGGCCTTGTCCCAGGACTCCCCGAAGGCCGCGTCCATGACCGCCACCAGGCGCCGGCGGGAGACCGTCACGGAGAGGAACAGCCGGACCACGGGCCGTGCGAGACGCCGGAACCGCTCCGGCGAGGTCATTCGCATGAGCCGGAGCAGGATACGGCCGAGGCCGCCGCAGGCGCGGAAAAACAGCCATTGGGTAGCGCGTCGAGGCCGGTCTTTCGGTGGTGGCATGGCGAAAAACCCTGTCTTTATGGCGACTTGACAGACACCAGGCGCCGCCATAAGCTGACCGTCGCAAGGTGACACAGGAGAAGGGAGATGGCAATGCCTCCAGTCATCGATTCCGACGGACACTACCACGAGCCCCACTATCTCTTCGACGAATTCATCGAGAAGGAATCGGAGTTGCCGAACCTCCGCTTTGCGTTCCTGGAGATCGACGGACAGTGGCTCCACTACTGGGCCAACTGGGTCAACCGGCACGTGGAGGACGCCCCGCGGACGTTCATGTACGCCAGCGACTACCCCCACGGCGATACCGAATGGGAACGGGTGCAGGAGACCCAGGCGCTGGAGAATCTCGCACGGGAAGAGAAGGACGACATCCTGGGGAACAATGCGGCCCGGTTCTACAAGCTGTAGATGCCGACCTTCGTTGACACCTCGCAAGACCCTGTGATAGCTTGACGCCCGCAAGCGTCAGGAAAGTCAACTCATTTCAAACGTACTTCAGGAGGTTCTCATGATACGCAGGTATTCTCTGGCCGTGCTTGCCGCTGCGTTCCTCGTTCTGGCGGTGGCGCACAGTTCGATGGCCGCCAAAGAAGACAAGTTTCCCAGCAAGACCATCACGTGGTTGATCAATGCCGCCCCGGGAGGCGGGTTCGACCTCCACAGCCGCGCGGTGGCCCGGGTCATGAGGAAGAAGCTCGGCGTCAACATCATCATCCGGAACGTGCCCGGGGCGGGCGGGATCATCTCGTGGAACCTGCTGTCGGCCGCCAAGCCCGACGGCTACACCATCGGTATCGTCAACCTGCCCGGCGCCATCGTCAGTCAGTTGTTCAAGGAGACGCAGTACAAGCTCAGGGAGTTCACCTGGGTCGGCCGCATCTCCGCGGCGCCGTACATCTATGCCGCCGGAAAGCAGCATGGACTCCGCACGCTCGAGGACTTCCAGAAGGCCAAGGAAGTGCTCATTACCGAATCGGGTTACGGCACCACCGGATGGGTCAATTCCGCGCTCACGGCCGCGACCATGAAGTTCAAGCCCAAGTTCATCATGGGCTACGCCGGCGCGCCGGCGTCGAACATGGCCATCGTGCGCGGCGAGGGGCACGCCCGCGCCCTGGGGCTGGATTCTCCGGGCCAGATGGCGTTCATCAAGGATGGCTCCATGGTCCCGACCTGGGTTTACCTCGAGAAGCGCGATCCCAGGTATCCGGACGTGCCCACCGTGGGCGAGCTCGGGTTTCCGCAGTTGAGCGTCCTGGCGGCCAACCGCGTGGTGGCGGCGCCTCCGAAAACACCCAAGGATCGCATGGCGGTGCTCATCAAGGCCTTCCGGGAGTCCATCGAGGACCCCGAGACCCAGGCGGCGTTCCAGAGCATGAGAGCCAAGACCGCGCCCGTCTACGGCGACGACTGGCTGCCCGTGATGGAGACCATGTTCAAGCTGATTCAGGACAACGCGGACGTCTTCAAGAAGGCCCTCAAATAGCGCCCCGGCAACGAGGCGCCCGTCTCGCTACGTAAAAGAGGGGGCAAGTCCGGCTTGGACTTGTCCCCTTTTCTGTTGCGGCGAGAATGCTGCTAACATGTCGCTCACTCACACGTTGCACAGGAGGAGTTCATGAAGATCGAAGGGAGCTATCAGTTCAACGCCCCGCGGGAGCGGGTCTGGGAGGTCCTGCAGGACCCCCAGATCATGGCCCGGTGCATGCCCGGCTGCGAGAGCATGGAGGAAGTCAGCCCGGACCAGTACGAGGCCACGGTCAAGGTCGGCATCGCCGCGGTCAAGGGCAGCTACAAGGCCAAGGTCGCCGTCAAGGAGAAGCAGGCCCCCAGCCACTACGTGCTGAGCGGCTCGGGCTCCGGCGGCCCGGGCTTCATGCAGGGCGACCTGGTCATCGACCTGGAGGAGAACGGGGAATCCGCCACCACGCTGCGGTACAGCACCGACGCCAAGATCGGCGGCCTGATCGCGGGCGTGGGCCAGCGCATGCTGGGAGGCGTCGGCAAGATGATGGTGGACCAGTTCTTCAAGAAGATGGAGGGCTTCGTGTAGGTTGTCGCATGCCGGGATTTGTGGTGTAATCGCGCCCCCATTCCGGAAGGCGCTTCACAGGGAGGTCGATGATGTTCAAACTGCGTCTGGGTCTCTCTTCCGCGGCCATGGTGCTCACGGCGTGTCTGCTGTTCGCCGCCTCGGCGTCCGCGCAGCCCGTCACCATGAAGATCGGGCACGCCACCACCAAGGGGGCGTACGACAACTGGGCCGACACCTTCAAGGCCGGTCTTGCCAACAGGGTCGGGGACCGCATCAAGGTGGAGGTCTATCCGCTGAGCCAGCTAGGCGCGATACCCGCCATGGTCCAGGGGGTGCAACTCGGCACCATCGAGATGACCATGACCCCCCCGGCGTTCCTGTCCGGGGTGGACCCGCGCTTTGCGGTGCTGTCGGCCCCCGGCATATTCGACGACCTCATGCACGGCTTCCGCACCGTGCACGATCCCGCGTTCAGGAAGGCGTTCTGGTCCATCGGCGATGCCAAGGGCCTCAAGCTCGTCAGCCTGACCTGTGACGCGCCCACCGACTATGCCACCTCGACGCCGATCCGCACGCTCGCGGACTTCAAGGGCCGCAAGCTCCGGGTTTTCGGCAGCAAGCTGGAGGTCGAGACCCTGCGCCGGCTCGGCGCCGCGGGCGTGCCCATGCCGCTATCCGAGGTGGTGCCGGCGATCCAGCAGAAGACCATCGACGGCAACAAGGCCGGCATCACCATCTTCGTCCCCTTCAAGTACCAGCGCATCGCCAAGTACGTGCTGAAGCCCGGCGAGGGGCTGATCTGCAGCGGCCGCTTCGTGAGCAAGGTGTGGTTCGACAAGCTGGCCCCCGATCTCCAGAAGGCGATCCTGGACCAGGCGCTGGCCACCGACCCGCTCAACCAGGCGTGGACCCTCAAGTTCGTCGAGCGCATGTACAACATCTGGCTCAAGGCCGGCGGCGAGCTGGCGGAGCTGTCGCCCGAGGATCAGAAGGAATTGCGGCGGCGTCTGTCCACCGTGGGCGACGACGTGCTGAAGGACCGTCCGGAGGTGCTGGAGACCTACCGCGTCATGAAGGAGGCGGCCGGGCGCACCCGCGGCGGCTGAGGCATCCCCAGGTAGTGAGCCTTTCCCCCAACCACCGCGCCTTGCTGACGAGGCGCGGCGCCGCCGCGTCCGTGCGCGGAGGGGTCCAGTCCCATGAATGATATCCCGGCGCCCCTTCACTTCGTCATCGTGACGGTACCCAGGGTCGTGGTCGGCGTGTTGATCCTTGCCGGCATCGCCGTCAACTTCGCCAACGTCATCGGGCGGTACGTCTTCCTTCAGCCCCTCATCTGGGCCGACGAGGCCATGGTCTACATCATGGTCTGGATGGTCTTCATGGGCGCGGTCCTGGTTTCCTTCCAGGGGCAGCACCTCAAGATGGACTTTTTCTCCATCCTGCTGCCCTCGCCCTGGAAGGAGATCGTCAACGGCATCGCCACGGTTTCGTTCCTCGCGGTGTGCGTCTTCGTCGTTCCCCAGACCTGGACCGTGGTGAAGCTCGTGTGGAACTTCGGCCAGCGCAGCGTCGTCGCCGAGGTCCCCATGGTGATACCGCACTCCGCGCTGCTGCTGGGCTTCGTGCTCATGTTCCTGGCGGTGGCGCTCCGCTTCCGTTCGTACGTGAAGGGCGAGTTCGCCGGCGAGATCGTGCAGGGATACGGTGGCGACGAGTCGGACCGCCTGGCCCCTCCGTCATCCCGGACTTGATCCGGGATCCAGGATTTCAAACATCCCGGAGGTTTTCCGGTACGGGCACGGACTGAAAGGGGACGATTTCGTGGAATGGGTGATGGCCCTTGTGCCGGTGATCCTGCTGCTGCTGGGATTCCCGATCTTCGTCATCCTGCTGGCCACATCCGCCATCGTGCTGCTGCTGTTCGCGCCGGTGCCGCCCATGGCGGTGCACATCAACATGTTCGGCAGTGTCGACAAGTTCGCCCTGATGGCGGTGCCGTTCTTCATCTTCGCCGGAGACCTGATGGGCCGGGGCGGCATCTCCAGGCGCATCGTCGCTTGGGTCCTCTCGGTCATCGGCGGCGTGCGCGGCAGCCTGGCACTGACCGCGGTTGGGACCTGTACCGTCTTCGGAGCGATTTCCGGTTCCAGCCCGGCCACGGTGGCCGCGGTCGGGCGGCTGCTCTACCGGCCGCTCCGGGAAGCCGGCTACGACGAGAAGTTCTCCACCGGCCTGCTGACGTCATCGGGCGCCATCGCCATCGTGATACCGCCGTCCATCGGCATGATCCTCTACGGCGTGTCGGCGCAGGAGTCGGTGGTGCTGCTGTTCGTGGCCGGCATCGTCCCCGGCCTGATCATGGCGCTGCTGATGGCCGCCTACATCTACGTGTTCGCCGTGAGGCGGGGCATCCGCGAGGCTTCGGGATTCTCGTTCCAGGAGTTCCTGGCGGCCAGCAGGGACGGCGTGTGGGCCCTGGGCATGCCCGTCATCATCCTCGGGGGCATCTACGCGGGCGTCTTCTCGCCCACCGAGGCGGCCGGCATCGCCTGCGTCTATGCCATCGTGGTGACGCGTTTCATCTACGGCGACATCGGCTGGAAAGGGATCTGGGAGGTATCGGTCAACTCCATGTACCTGACGGCCCAGGTGCTGATCATCGTCGCCGCTGCCGGGGTCTTCTCCCAGCTTCTGACCATCAGCGGGGCGCCGCAGAGCGTGGTGGGGATGGTCCGGGACATGGACCTGCCGCCGTGGATGGCGCTGCTGGCCATCAACGTCTTCCTGCTGTTCGTGGGCTGCCTGCTCGATCCCGCCTCGGCGATCCTGGTGCTCACGCCGCTGCTGGCGCCCATCGCGGCGGCCATCGGCGTGGACCTGGTCCATTTCGGCATCATCATGACCGTGAACCTCGCCGTCGGCATGTTCACCCCGCCCTTCGGGCTGAACATCTTCGTGACCCAGGCGCTCTTCAAGACGCCGCTCACGAGTATCTACCCGGGGCTGGCGCCGTTCATCGCCATCAACATCGTCGCGCTCCTGATCGTCACCTACGTTCCGGAGCTCTCGCTGTTCCTGACCCGCTACCTGGGCTGAATCTCCCGGATACTCCATGGCGAAGGATCCGCGAGCGCTCGTCAGCGTTGTCATCCCCACCTACAACCGGTGGCCGATGGTCGGAGAGGCCGTGGACTCGGTCCTGGCGCAGACCGCAAGCGACTACGAGCTGATCGTGGTCGACGACGGCTCCACCGATGAGACCCCGCGGCGCTTGCGGGACTACGGCGTCCGGCTCGAGGTGCTGACCCAGGACCGCCGAGGGGTGGCGGCCGCCCGAAACCTTGGGGTTTCCCGGGCCTCGGGCAGCCATCTGGCCTTCCTGGACTCCGACGATCTCTGGGATCCGCGCAAGCTGCAGCGGCAAGTCGACTTCATGGAAAGAAGCCCTGACGTGAAGATCTGTCAGACCGACGAGATCTGGATCCGCAACGGCGTGCGCGTCAACCCGAGGAACAAACACCGCAAGCCCTCGGGCGACATCTTCCGCGCCAGCCTCGAACTCTGCCTGGTCAGCCCTTCAGCGGTGATGATGCGGCGGGAGCTTTTCGAAAGGGCAGGAGGCTTCGACGAGTCGCTGCCCGTGTGCGAGGACTACGACCTGTGGCTGCGGATTTCCAAAGACACCGAGATCCCGCTGGTTCCCGAGGCGCTGGTCACCAGGCGCGGCGGGCACGCGGATCAGCTTTCCCGCTCCACCTGGGGGTTCGACCGCTTCCGCGTGGCGGCCATCGCCAACCTCATCGAGGCCGGGCTGGAGGGCGAGAAGGCCGGCTGGGCCTTGGAGGCCATGACGAAAAAGGTTAGGATTTTGGCCAAAGGCGCCCGCAAGCGCGGCAACGAAGCCATGGCTCGGGCGTACGAAGAGCGGCTGCGCCGGACCGCCCGTCTTGGAGTCCCGAACGCAAGGGTTGTATCGGGCGCTTCAGGGTAGGGAAGGGCACTGACACCCGAATCGTCATTCGCGCGCTCCCTCCCGTTATGGAACCGCCCGTGAACGAGATGGCACTGCACGAAGAAGTCACGGACTACGGCCGCGACCGCGGCATTCACGCCCAAGCCGTGGAGCGATGGCTGGCGCTGGCCGAGGCGGACCAGCAGGCCCTGCTCGGGCTCGCCCGGAGCCTCAGGCTCGGCGGCAACCACTTCAACGATTTCCTGGACTGGTGCGTGGAGATATCCCTGCGGGACGGCTGTTCCGTCGCGTCCGTCATCGACGGCAAGGAGCTGGCGCCGACGCTGTCGGACAGCCGCATGGGGCGGAACGACAAGCTCAAGCACGCCAAGGAGGCCCTGCGGCGGCGGCGTTACCCCCGTCTGACCCGGATCGAGGACGAGGTCCGCGCCCGGCTCCGCAGCCTGAAGCTCGATCCACGCATCCGCATCACGGTGGCGCCGGGACTCGAAGGCGGCCTCAAGGTGGAGTTGCAGGCCGGCGGGGTGGAAGCATTGGCCCGGCTGGCCCGCGAGGTCGAGGCCCTGGCGGACAACGACACCGCAAGGGAGGTATTTGCGCTCATGGAGGGGAAAGAGGGTGCAGGCATATCGGCCTGAAAGGGTCATCGTGGAAAGCGGCTCCGAGGGGTCGGTGATCTTCGACAACCTCCGGAGGGCGCTGCCGGACGTGCCGTTCATCACCGTCCCGGATCCGCAACGTCATTGGGCGGGTCTCGACGGCGGCGACGATCCCATCTCCCGGGGCAAGCGCGACCTGCTGCTGACGCGCCACAAGGGGAAGTTCCTCAAGGTATGCCCGGGCAGTGACGGTCAGGTCTGCTGCAACTACTTCATCATCAACTTCGCCAGCAACTGCCCCATGGACTGCAGCTACTGCTACCTGCAGGACTACCTCGCCGAGAACCCGGCTCTCAAGGTGTTCAGCAACGTCGACGACCTCGTGGCGGAAACACGGGACCTGCTGGCGAAGCACCGGGACTACTTCTTCCGCATCGGCACCGGCGAGATCACCGACAGCCTGGCGCTGGAGCCCCTCATCGGCTTCGCCGAGGCCACCGTGCCGTTCTTCGCCGAGCAGCCCAACGCGCTGCTGGAGTTCAAGACCAAGAGCGACCATGTGGAGGGACTCCTCGGCCTCGACCCCAAGGATCGTGTTGTGGTCTCCTGGTCCATGAACCCCCAGTCCGTCATCGACGCCGACGAGGGGCTCACCGCCTCGCTGGAAGAGCGGCTCGACGCCGCCTGGCGCTGCCAGCAGGCCGGTTACAAGCTGGGCTTCCACTTCGACCCCATGGTGGAGTACCCCGGCTGGGAAGAAGACTACCGCGACCTGCTGCACCGGATATTCACGCGCCTGGACCACCGCCGCATGGCCTGGACCAGCATGGGCGTCCTGCGCACCACCCCGTCCCTCAAGCGCGTCATGCGCCAGCGCTTCCCCGCCACCCGCATCCTCTCCGGCGAGCAGGTACCATGCCCCGACGGCAAGATGCGCTACTTCCAGCCCCTGCGCGTGGCCATGTACCGAAACATGCGCCAATGGATCCGCGACGCCGCCCCGCTGGTCCCCATCTACCTCTGCATGGAAACCCGCGAGGTCTGGGACCAGGTCTTCGGCTACTTCCCGAGCTGCGGCAAGGAACTGGGGAACGAGTTGGTGGGAGCGGTCTCCTGACTCCAAGCGAGGAACATTCGGTCATATTTGCCGGAGAGGTCCCGGCGGAGGTTTCCTTCGTCCCCGAAAATTGCATCCTGCCCCCTGAATCGCTATCCTGAGGCAATGTTCGGCAGCAACATCGTCAGGAAGGTCTTCGGCACCAAGAACGACCGGGAGGTCAAGCGGCTCTCGCCGGTGGTGGAGCACATCAACGGGCTGGAGCCGGAGTTCGAGAAGCTGACGGACGCGGAGCTTCGGGAGAAGACCGACGAGTTCCGGCGGCGGCTGGATGACGGCGATACCCTGGACGACCTCCTCCCGGAGGCGTTCGCGGCCACCCGGGAGGCCTCCCGGCGCACCATCGGGCTGCGCCATTTCGATGCCCAGCTCATCGGCGGCATGGTGCTCCACGAGGGCAAGATCGCCGAGATGAAGACCGGCGAGGGCAAGACCCTGGTGGCCACGCTGCCGTTCTACCTGAACGCGCTGACCGGCAAGGGCGTCCACCTGATCACGGTCAACGACTACCTGGCCCGGCGCGACGTCCAGTGGATGGGCCCCATCTATCACGCCCTGGGGCTATCCGTGGCCTCCATCGTGCACGACGTCAGCTACCAGTTCGACCCCGCCTACATCACCAAGGACTACCGCTACCTCAACCTGCGGCCGATCTCGCGCCAGGAGGCCTACCGGGCCGACATCACCTACGGTACCAACAACGAGTTCGGCTTCGACTACCTGCGGGACAACATGAAGTTCGCGCTGGAAGAATACGTCCAGCGGGAGCTCAACTTCGCGGTGGTGGACGAGGTGGACAACATTCTCATCGACGAGGCCCGCACCCCGCTCATCATCTCCGGGCCGGCGGAGGAGTCCACCGACAAGTACTACACGCTCAATCGCCTCATCCCCAAGCTCCAGCGGGGCGCGGTGACCCAGGGCGATCCCTCCCAGGAAGACCGGGAGGCCATCATGGCCCAGGGCGACTATACCATCGACGAAAAGGCCAAGACCGTGTCCCTCACCGAGAGCGGCGTGAACAAGGTGGAGCGGCTGCTGAGCGTCCACAACCTCTACGACCCCCGGCACATCGACACGCTTCACCATGTGAACCAGGCGCTGAAGGCCCACAACATCTTCAAGCGCGACGTGGACTACGTCATCAAGGAGGGCGAGGTCATCATCGTCGACGAGTTCACCGGCCGCCTCATGCCGGGGCGGCGCTGGTCCGACGGGCTGCACCAGGCGGTGGAGGCCAAGGAAGGGGTGCACATCCGCGAGGAGAACCAGACCCTCGCCACCATCACCATCCAGAACTACTTCCGCATGTACGGCAAGCTCGCGGGCATGACCGGCACCGCCGACACCGAAGCCCCCGAGTTCAAGAAGATCTACAACCTCGACGTGGTGGTGGTGCCGACCCATCGGCCCATGGTCCGGCTGGACCACGCCGACGTGGTGTACCGCACGGAGCGGGAGAAGTACGAGGCGGTGGTGGAGGAGATCGCCGAGTCCCACGCCAAGGGACAGCCGGTGCTGGTGGGCACGGTGTCGGTGGAGAAGTCGGAGCTGCTCTCCTCGATGCTCAAGAAGAAAAAGGTCCGGCACAACGTGCTCAACGCGGTGAACCACGAGGCGGAGGCGACCATCATCGCCCAGGCGGGCCGGCTCGGCACGGTGACCATCGCCACCAACATGGCCGGCCGCGGCACCGACATCCTGCTCGGGGGCAACCCGGAGTTCCTGGCCCGCTCCGATATGGAGAACGAGTGGATCACCCGCGCCGCCAAGCTGCCGCTTCAGGGAGCGCAACGCTACGAGGATGCGCTGCGGGAGTTGAAGGAGAAGTACGACGAGCGGATGCGGCAGGCCGACGAGGGCTACAAGGCGGCGGCGGAAGCGTATGAGCAGCAGCGTAGCGACGCTTTGCGGCGTTTTACGGAAATCCAGGGCCGTCTCATGGGACTGTCGCCCTTCCGGGACCTACGGCAGGAATATGAGCGCGTGTCCTCGAACGAGCTCATCGACGCCATGCACGGCTTTCGCGCCATCCCCGAGTCGTACATCGAGATCAAGGAGAATCTCGACGGGGCCGTGCTGGCCCACCAGGACCTGGAGGAGTCCCCGACCCGGCGCGAGTTTCGCGAGGCGTGCGAGGCCTTCGGCTCGCTGGTCCAACGCTGGCAGGGTGCCGACGGCCAGCGGCAGCAACTGCTTGAAGCCGTGGACGACAGCCGGCGCCTGTACGAGCAGCGGCTGGAGGAATACGAGTTCGTGGTCACCCGCTCGGTTGTAGCCGGGAGTGAGGACGCCACGCTGGTAGAGGAGTTCGAAGCCAACCGCGCCGCCTACGAGGAGGCGGAAGCCCATTGCGAGGCCTTGCGGATCCCCCATGAGAAGGAGACGCAGGCCGCGTACGAGGCCTACGAATCCAAGCGTCAGGAATACATCCAGGCGGTGGAAGACGTGCGCGAGGAGCTGGAGAAGGCGCCAGAGGCCTACAGCCACCGTTACGACGAGATCCTCGCCGGTTACCAGACCACGTCGGCCGGGGAGCGGGAGAAGGTGGTGGCGGCCGGCGGGCTCCTCATCATCGGCACCGAACGCCACGAGAGCCGCCGCATCGACAACCAGTTGCGGGGCCGCGCCGGGCGCCAGGGCGACCCGGGCGCGTCCCGGTTCTTCCTGTCGCTGGAAGACGACCTGATGCGGATCTTCGGCGCCGATCGCATGCGGGGGATCATGAACCGGCTGGGCATGGAGGAGGGCGTTCCCATCGAGCACGGCATGGTGAGCCGGGCCATCGAGAACGCCCAGAAGAAGGTGGAGGCCCACAACTTCGACATCCGCAAACACCTGCTGGAATATGACGACGTCATGAACAAGCAGCGGGAGGTGGTCTACGCCCAGCGCCGGGACGCGCTGGCCGGCGACAAGCTCAAGGACGACGTGTTGGAGATGGCCGCCCAGCTCGCCGAGGAGACGGTGGAGCGGTTCGCGGACAAGCAGGCCATGGCCTCGGAGTGGGACCTCGCGGGCCTCGCCGAGAGCCTGCGCGGCCGCTTCAACCTGCGCCTGGAGTTCACGCCCGAGGAGTTGGAGGCCATCACCGCCGAGGACATCGAGGAGAAGGTCGTCAAGCTGGTGAACGACAGCTACGCGGACAAGCAGGAGCGGCTGGGCGAGGAGCTGCTGCGGCAGCTCGAGAAGATCATCATGCTCCAGACCATCGACGTGCTGTGGAAGGACCATCTCCTGAACATGGACCACCTCAAGGAGGGCATCGGCCTGCGCGGCTACGGCCAGAAGAACCCGCTCCACGAGTACCAGCGGGAAGGCTACGAGATGTTCCAGGAGATGTCCGACCGGATCTCGGAGGACGTGGTCGGGAAGCTCTTCACGGTGGAGGTGGACCAGGAGCAGAGCGCCGCCGAGCTGGAGGAGATGGAAGCGCGGCAGGCGCCCCGGCAGATGATGTTGAGCCGCGGCGACGGCGAGGGGCCGGAACCCGTGGTCACGGTGCGGCGTGACGGCGACAAGGTGGGGCGCAACGCCCCCTGTCCGTGCGGCAGCGGCAAGAAGTACAAGCGATGCCACGGCAAGTGAAGCCCCCGCGGGGCGTACCGGGGTTCCGCTTCGCCGGGGTGGCGTGCGGCATCAAGGAGAGCGGCCGCAAGGACCTGGCGCTGATCGTCTCCGACGGCCCCGCCGCCGCCGCCGCGATCTTCACCAGGAACCGCATCAAGAGCCCCAGCGTGACGGCGGGCATGCAGCACGTGCGCGGTGGGTTCCTCCATGCGGTGGTGGTCAACAGCGGCAACGCCAACGCCTGCACCGGCCCCGGCGGGCTGCGGGATTCCAGGGCCATGTGCGCCGAGACCGCCCGGCACCTGGGCATCGACGCGCAACGGGTGCTGCCTTCCTCCACCGGCATCATCGGCGTGCCGCTCCCCATGGACAAGATCGCGCAAGGCATCGCGGACGCGGCGGCGGCGCTGTCGCCGGACGGTCTTCAGGAAGCGGTGGAAGCGATCATGACCACCGACAACGGCCCCAAGACCGCGGCGGCGTCGTGCCGCATCGGCGGCCGTACCGTGCACGTCGCCGGCATCGCCAAGGGCGCCGGCATGATCGCCCCCAACATGGCGACCATGCTGTGCTACGTCCTGACCGACGCGGCCGTCGCCCCGGCCGCGCTACGGCCCATGCTGCGCCGGGCCGCGGACGGCACGTTCCACGCCATCACCGTGGACGGCGACACCAGCACCAACGACACCTTGCTGTGCATGGCCAACGGCGTCGCAGGCAACCCACGCATCAGCCGCGGCGGCGAGGGCGAGGAGGCGCTGGAGCGGGCGCTGACGCGGGTCATGAAGGAACTGGCGCTCAAGGTCGTGGCCGACGGGGAGGGCACCACGAAGCTGGTGGAGATCCGGGTGGACGGCGCCCGGACCGACGGCGAGGCCCGCAAGGTGGCCTTCACCGTGGCCAACTCCAAGCTCGTCAAGACCGCCTTCTTCGGCCAGGACCCCAACATCGGCCGGTTCATGATGGCCATCGGCAACGCCGGTGTGCCCGTGGTGGAGGCAACCATCGACATCGTCCTTGGCGGCGTCAAGGTGGTGCGCCGGGGCCTGGCCGTGGGCACCCGCGAGACCGCCGCCGCCAAGGTCATGCAGCGCCCGTCCTTCACCGTCCGCATCAACCTCGGTATGGGCGACGCCCGCACCTCGGTGTGGACCTCCGACCTCGGCCACGAGTACGTCCGCATCAATTCGGACTACCGCACCTGACACGGACTACCGCACGCGACATTCATTGAAGCCCGGGATCGATCAGTCCTGAAGCTTGCTCCGGAGAATCTCGTTGACCATCTGCGGATTGGCCTTGCCGCGGGTGGCTTTCATCACCTGACCCACCAGGAACCCGAAGACCTTCTCCTTGCCGGCCCGGTACTCTTCCACCTGGGCGGCGCATGCCGCCACCACTTCGTCCACCGCGGCGTCCAGCGCGCCGGTGTCGGATACCTGCTCCAGGCCCTTCTCCTTGACGACGGCGTCGGGACCTTTGCCGTTCTCCAGCATCTCGGTGAAGACGGTCTTGGCGAGCTTGCCGCTGATGGTTCCCTCGTCCACCAGTTGCACCATGCGCGCCAGGTCGGCGGCGGCCACGGGCCAATGCTCGATGCGTAGCGCGGCGTCCAGCTTGCGTTCCTTGAGCACCCGGAAGAGGTCGCCCATGAGCCAGTTGGCGATGGCCTTGGGATTGGCGTGAGTACGGACCGCGGCCTCGAAATAGTCGGCGACGTCGCGCCGCTGGGTGAGGATGCCGGCGTCGTAGGCGGGCAGCGCGTACTCTTCCACGAACCGGTTCCGGCGCTCTTGCGCCAGTTCGGGCAGGGTGGCGCGGATCTCCGAGACCCACTCCTCGCCGATCTCCAGCGGCAGCAGGTCCGGGTCGGGAAAGTAGCGGTAGTCGTGGGCATGCTCCTTGGAGCGCATGGACCGGGTGACCTCGGCGTCGGGATCCCAAAGGCGCGTCTCCTGCGCCACCGCTTCTCCCTCCGACAGTGCCTGTCCCTGGCGCCGGATCTCGTACTCCAGCGCCTTTTCGACCGCCTTGAAGGAGTTCAGGTTCTTGATCTCCACCTTGACGCCCAACTCGTCGTCTCCCTCGGGCCGGAGCGACACGTTGGCGTCGCAGCGGAAGCTGCCTTCCTCCATGTTGCCGTCGCACACTTCGAGGTACTCCAGGATCGAGCGCAGGGTCCTCAGGTAGTCGCCGGCCTCGTCCGGGCCGCGCATGTCCGGCTCGCTCACGATCTCCATGAGCGGCACTCCAGCCCGGTTCAGGTCCACCAGGCTGTGGTCGCCGCGGGCGTCGTGGATGTTCTTGCCGGCGTCCTCTTCCATGTGGATGCGGGTGAGCCGCACCCGTTTCGGGGCGCCGTCGCCGCTGACGTCCACGTGGCCGCCGGTGCATAGCGGCAGCTCGTACTGGCTGATCTGATAGCCTTTCGGCAGGTCGGGATAGAAGTAGTTCTTGCGCGCCCAGCGGCTGCTCTTGGCGATGGTGCAATGGGTGGCCAGCCCGGTGCGGATGGTATGCTCCACCACCTTGCGATTCAGCACCGGAAGCACCCCCGGAAAGCCCATGCAAACCGGGCAGGTGTTGTGGTTCGGCGCCTCGCCGAACCGCGTGGAACAACCGCAGAAGATCTTGGATTCGGTGAGGATTTGCGCGTGCACCTCCAGCCCGATGACCGTTTCGTAGCTCATGGTTTCGCAGGTAACAGAAAGGCCGGGGCTCCGCAATCACGCCCGCGCCGATGACCCTGACTTGTCGTTCCCGCCTTCCCGCCGTCATTCCCGCGAAAGCGGGAATCCAGGGGCGGAGAGGACGGGTGAGCGGTCATTATTGACGATGTTCGCAGTTTACTGTTACGGATTCAGAATCATCTCTGGCGTTTGGGGCAAGGAGGAACCATGGCCAATCTCGGAGGAAAATACGCCATCGTGGGCGTGGGCGAGACTCTGGTGGGCAAGCGTCCGGACGGCACCACGCACTCGCTGCATCTGGAATCGATCCGGGAGTGTCTCGATGACGCCGGCATCCGCGGCGACGCGGTGGACGGGTTCCTCACCAACCAGCCGTTGAACGACGCTCACAGAAGCTACGCGGTGCGGCTGGCGCACATGGCCGGCATCACGCCGGTCTACGCCACCGACCTCGCCCTGGGGGGCGCCACGCCCATCGCCATGGTGCAGCACGCGGTCATGGCTATCGACGCCGGCATGTGCAGCACGGTGCTGTGCGTGCACGCGCGCAAGCGCTCCACCGGTGACGCCACCCCCGGTTACCCCATCCGCCGGGGCGACGAGCACTGGGAGCGGCCCTGGGGGCACTTCGCGGCCGCGGCCGGCCACGCGCTAGCGGCCCAGCGCCACATGTACGAGTTCGGCACCCGCAGCGAGGACCTGGCGGAGATCGCCGTCACCACCCGCCGGCACGCGTCGCTCAACGCCAACGCCACCATGAAGAAGCCCATCACCATCGAGGACCACCAGGCGTCCCGCATGATCGTCGAACCGCTTCATCTGTTGGACTGCTCGCTGGAGTCCGACGGCGGCGGCGCCGTGCTGGTGACCAGCCTGGAGCGCGCCAAGGACTTCCCCAAGCCTCCGGTGGTGATCCTCGGCATGGGGCAACACCACCCCCACTTCAGCCTGCTGGACGCCCCCACCCTCACCACCCTGGGCGGGCGCAGGTCCTCGCGCATGGCCTACGACATGGCCGGGCTGGAGCCCAGGGACATGGACTTCGCCGAGCTCTACGACTGCTTCACCATCACCGCCATGATCACCCTGGAGGACTACGGCTTCTGCGAGAAGGGCGAGGGCAAGGACTTCGTCAAGGACGGCCGCATCGGCATCAACGGCGAGATCCCCCTCAACACCCACGGCGGCCTCCTCTCCCAGGCCCACCTGGAAGGAATGCTGCACCTCACCGAAGGCGCCCGGCAACTCCGCGGCAACGAAGTCGAGCCCGAGCGCCAGGTCCCCGACGCCAGGGCCGGCATCATCAGCGGCCACGGCGGCAGCCTTGCCATGCATGCTTCTCTGATTCTGGGTACCGCGTGAACCGGCGTCACGCGGAATCCGGCCCGCTGTCACCCCGGGGTGACAGCGGAGGCGGTGATTGGGTAGATCGCCGGCCTCCGCGTGTGCCACGCCGTCGCCTGCTCGTAGGCGTACCCCAGCCGCAACACCGTGGCCTCGTCGAAGTGCTTGCCGATGATCTGCAGGCCGATGGGCAGCCCGGCGTCGTCGAAGCCGCAGGGCACTGACAGCGCCGGCAGGCCGGCGAGGTTCACCGAGATGGTGAGGATGTCCGAGAGGTACATCTGCAGCGGGTCGTGGGTCATCTCGCCGACCTTGAAGGCGGTGGTGGGACAGGTGGGGGCGACGATGGCGTCGCATTCTTCCAGAGCTGACTCCATGTCCTGCTTGAGCAGGGTCCGCACCTTCTGGGCCTTGAGATAGTAGGCGTCGTAGTAGCCGGCGGACAGCACGTACGTCCCCAGCATGATCCGCCGTTTCACCTCGTGCCCGAATCCCTGGGCGCGGCTCTTCATGTAGGTGGAGGTCAGGTCCTCGGCCTGGGCCCGGGGCCCGTAGCGCATGCCGTCGTAGCGGGCCAGGTTGGAGCTGGCCTCGGCCGCGGCGATGACGTAGTAGGCGGCCACGGCGTAGTCGTTCCGGGGCAGCGACACCTCCGTCACCACGGCGCCGGCCTTCTCCAACTCGGCGACGGCCCGCCGCACCGCCCGCTCCACCTCGGGCTGGAGCCCCGCCGCGAAGTATTCCTTCGGCACGCCGATGCGAAGCCCCTTGACGTCGCCGGTCAGTGCCGCGGCGTAGTCGGGCACGGGCACGTCCACCGAGGTGGAGTCCGCCGGGTCGTGGCCGGCGATGGCCTGGAGCAACAGCGCGCAGTCGGTGACGTCCCGGGTCATGGGGCCCACCTGGTCCAGCGACGACGCATAGGCCACCACGCCGTACCGGCTGACCCGTCCGTAGGTGGGCCTGAGGCCCACGATGCCGCAGAAGGACGCCGGCTGGCGGATGGAGCCGCCGGTGTCGGTGCCCAGGGCGGCGACGCACTGGCCGGCGGCCACCGCGGCGGCGGAGCCGCCCGAGGAGCCGCCCGGGACGTGGGCCGGGTTCCAGGGGTTGCGGGTGATGGCGTAGCCGGAGTTCTCGGTGGAGGAGCCCATGGCGAACTCGTCCATGTTGGTCTTGCCCAGCAGCACGGCGCCGGCTTCCCGGAGGCGCCGCACCGCGGTGCCGTCATAGGGCGGGGTGAAGCCCTGCAGGATCTTCGAGGCGCAGGTGGTGGGCACGCCCTCGGTGAGGAACACGTCCTTCAGCGCCACCGGGATGCCCAGGAGCTTCGAGTCCGCGTCGCCCGCGGCGAGCTGCCCGTCCGCCCGCCGCGCGTCTTCCATGCCCTGCTCGCGGCACACGGCGAGGTAGGCGCCGATGGTTCCGTCGGTGGCCTCAATGCGGTCGAACAGCGCTTCCGCCAGCTCGACCGCGCTCAGCTCGCGGCTGCGTAGCCGGTCATGCAGCTCGTGAAGGGTAAGTTCGTGTACCGTCATTCAATGATCTTCGGGACGCTCAGGAAGTCGTCGTCCCGGGCGGGAGCGTTGCGCAGCAAGTCCTCGGTCCGCGGCTGGTTGACGGCCCGGTCCGGGCGCAGGACGTTGACCACGTCCACCGCGTGGGACATGGGCTCGACGCCGTCGGTGTCGAGCTCGTTGAGCTTGTCCACGTATTCGAGGATGCGGTCGAGCTGGCCGGCAAGCCTTTTCTGCTCGTCGGGAGTGAGGTCCAGACGGGCGAGGATGGCCACGTGCCGGACCTCTTCGCTGGTGATTTTCACGCCGATTTCTTATCATACGGCCCGAATGTCCGGCAAACGAACCTCTCCCGCACCGTCCCGTCCCGGCCGGCTGCTCGCCCCGGAGCGCCGTGGACCCGACGGCATCGTGTACGAAACGGATGCCCTCTCCCGGGGTTTCCGGCGCATCGCGGGCGTGGACGAGGCCGGGCGGGGGCCTCTGGCGGGCCCGGTGGTGGCCGCGGCGGTGGTGTTCGAGCCCGGCGCCTTCAATCCCGACATCAGGGATTCGAAGCTCCTGAGCGCCCGGAAGCGCGAGCGCCTGGCGGACTGGATCAAGGAGCGGGCCACGTCCTGGGCCGTTGGGGTGGCCGATCCGGGGGAGATCGACCGCCTCAACATCCTGCGCGCGAGCCTCGTCGCCATGGCCCGGGCGGTCCGGGGCTTGGTCGTTACGCCGGACTACCTCATGATCGACGGCCCCTACGGCATTCCCGCCGCCAGCCTGGTGGAGGACGGCGGTCCGTGGACGGCGCCGCCGGCGCAGCGGACCGTCAAGGGCGGCGACCGGCTGTGCTTCTCCATTGCGGCGGCGTCCATCATCGCCAAGGTGGCCCGGGACCGCATGATGGTGGAGTTGGACTCCCAATACCCGGAGTATGGTTTCGCCAGCCACAAGGGTTACCGCAGCCGCCGCCACGCGGACGCCTTGGACCGCTACGGCCCCTGTCCGGTCCATCGCCGCAGCTTCAAGCCGGTGCGGGAATCACTGGAGCAGCGTGCGCCGGGCGCCGTCCAGCCCGCGCCGGAAGGCTTGCCGGTGCCGCTCTTTGGTGCCAGAAATAGGGATGGGTGATGGACGGAAGTCCCTGGGCAAGACCGGAGAAGATATCGCCGAGCGCTACCTCAAACGGCAGGGTTACGCCGTGGTCGAACGCAATTTCCGGTGCCCCTTGGGCGAAATCGATTTGATCGCCGTCAACAAGCAAGCCGTCGTGTTCGTGGAGGTGAAGACCCGCAGGGTGGACACGTCCGGCGCCCCGTTGGAATCGGTCAACGCCGTCAAGCAGCGCCGGTTGAAGCGCGCCGCCCTTCACTATCTCAACAAGCACCGTCTGCATGACCGGGACGTCCAGTTCGATGTCGTTGGCATATCGCTCGGGTCGAATCCGCCGGCGGTTCGGCATGTCCGTCATGCGTTCGACTTTTCGGAGGAGTAGCAGGGGGCGCGGGTTCTGTTCACGAGAAGGGATGAGGGATGATTGACGTCAGGTTGCTGCGGCAGGAACCCGAGCAGTTGCGGGAGCGCATGGCGGCGAGGGGTACGGACATCGAATGGGAGGCGGTGCTGGCCGCGGACCGGGAACGCCGGGAGGCCCTCGCGCGCTGGGAGCGGCTCAAGGAGCAAAAGAACAAGCTCTCGGGCGAGATCGGCCGGCTCAAGAAGGCGGGCGGCGACGCTGCGGCGTTGATGGAGGAGATCGGCACGGTCAGCGCCGAGCTCGACGCGCTGGATCAACCGCTGAGCGAGATTGAGCGCCGGTTCAACGAGTCCATGCTCGACATTCCGAACCTTCCGGATGCGGGCGTGCCCGTGGGCGCGTCCGAGGCCGACAACCCCGTGCTTCGGCACTGGGGGGAGGCGCCTGCCTTCAGCTTCACGCCGAAGAATCACTGGGAGATCGGAGAGGCGCTGGGGATCCTCGACTTCGTCCGGGGCGCCAAGCTCACGGGTGCGCGCTTCACCCTCTACCGGGGCCAGGGGGCGCTGCTGGAGCGGGCGCTGATCGCCTTCATGCTGGACCTCCAGACCCGGGAGCACGGTTACGAGGAGATCCTGCCGCCGTTCCTGGTCAACCGGGACACCATGACCGGCACCGGCCAGCTCCCCAAGTTCGAAGCGGACATGTTCCACACCGTGGACCCCGACTACTTCCTCATCCCAACCGCCGAGGTGCCGCTCACCAACATCCACCGGGAAGAGGTCCTCGACGCGTCCGACCTGCCCCGGTACTACTGCGCCTACACCCCCTGTTTCCGCAGGGAGGCGGGCTCCTACGGCAAGGACATGCGCGGCCTGATCCGGCAGCACCAGTTCAACAAGGTGGAGCTGGTGAAGATCGTCGAGCCCGAAAGCTCCTTCGAGGAACTGGAGAAGCTTACCCGCGACGCCGAGGTCGTGCTCCAGCGCCTGGGGCTGCACTACCGCGTGGTGGAGCTCTGCACCGCCGACCTGGGCTTCTCCGCGGCCAAGACCTACGACATCGAGGTCTGGCTGCCCGGTCAGGGCACCTACCGGGAGATCAGCTCCTGCTCCAACTGCACCGACTTCCAGGCCCGCCGCGCGGCCATCCGCTACCGCCCGGCCCCCAAGCAGCGTCCCCAGTTCGTCCACACCCTCAACGGTTCCGGCCTGGCCGTCGGCCGCACCCTGGTGGCCATCATGGAGAACTGCCAGCAGGAAGACGGCAGTATCACCGTCCCGGAGGTGCTACGTCCGTACATGGGGGGGTTGGAGCGCATTCCCCAGTTGAAATGACGGCGGCCCCTCCGCACTTCGTGATTCCTGACTGTCTCGGGTTCCCTCACCCGTCATGCCGGGCTTGACCCGGCATCCAGGCCCTGGACCACCAGGATCGTTCAGGAGTCGCCACGGTTTCTTCAGGACTCCCAGATCGCACTGACCGGCATGGTGAACAACTTGGGCCCCACCTGCTGGATTCGGTCGCCGTCGTGAAGGACGATGCCACAGGCAAACCGCCGGCCCGTGGCCTCCTCCAGGCGAGCCAAGCCCTTGAAGTCACGCGGATGGACGGTGGCGCCTGCCTTGACCTCGATGCCGACGATCTTGTCCGGCAACCGCTCCAGGACCAGATCGACCCCCAACTGATCCTTGTCGCGGTAGTGGGAGACGAACATCCGCTGATCGGACAGGGCGGCTGCCTTCGCGATTTCGGAATAGACAAGGCATTCCAGCAGCGGTCCCAGTTGCTGCCGGTCGCGGGCGATAGTGGCGGCATCGACCCGCCGAAGCGCGGCCAGCAGGCCCGGGTCCAGAAACTGAAGTTTAGGCCGTTTGACCAAACGCTTCAGCTCGTTGCGGTGCCACGCGTAGACCCGCCGGACGAGAAACATGTGCTCGAACAGGCTCAACCAACGATCGACGGTCTTGCCATCGATCCCCAGATGGGACCCTGTCCGGCTCATGTTGAGCAATTGACCCGAAGAGACGGCGGCGTGGTCGAGTAGCCGGGCCATCGCGTCCTGCTTTGTGATGCTCGCGATATCGGACACGTCGCGCTCGGCGAGCGAGAGGGCATAGGACCGCAGCCAACTCCTGCGCCGCGCCGGGACCAATCGAGAGAGGGCTTCGGGAAAACCGCCGGCGAGAATGCGCTGGGTCAGGTTGGTTGTGGCGCCCGCTGTCGCGAGTTTCGAAAAATCTCCGGCGAACGCCCGCTCCAGAAAACCGGGCGCTTCGCTCCGGGCGATCTCGGCTTGAGAAAAGGGCAGCAACTCAATGGTCTCGACGCGGCCTGCCAGCGAATCGGGAGAAATCGCGGCTCTGAAGAGGTCCACCGAT
Source organism: uncultured Binatia bacterium (SeqCode) (assembly GCA_965215605.1). Lineage (GTDB taxonomy): Bacteria > Desulfobacterota > Binatia > UBA9968 > JAJDTQ01 > JAJDTQ01. The sequence continues at coordinate 2,610,072 of OZ244070.1, forward strand.
CCGGTGATCAGATAGCGTCCCGGCCGAGGGTCTTCGTCAACCGCCTGCTTGATGGCGAGGATCAGTGCGGGCGCCCGCTGAATCTCGTCGATGACCACCGCCGGGTTGCGGCGTACGAAGCCGATGGGATCGTCTTCGGCGAATCTCCTGTACTGCTCGTCGTCCAGGGTGATGAACGGGCGGCCGTCGTCACCCGCGATGCGGCGTGCCAGGGTCGTCTTGCCGGACTGTCGCGGACCGACAACGGCGACGATGCGGGTGTCCGCGAGCGCCTCGCGGACCCGCGCCTCCGCATGCCGGGGCACGTACTTTTCGCCTGTCGTCCGGTTCGGCATGATGGCGTCCTGAATGGAGTCCTGTTTCGTCCAACTCGGAGTATAATAACGTCCAAATCAGAATATAGCACCGTCCAATCCGGATTCAAACCATCGGCAATTTGTCTCGACAGGCTCGGAACGAGATCGTAATCGGTAACCGGACAAAGACCCGGCGGAGTGGAACTCCTCGTACATCACCCAGCCCGGGCCGTTCGTCGCCCTGGTGCGTGATTTCTTCTCGCGCGGCGAGGCCTTCATCGTCAATCCGGGTGACGAACAGGCCGGTGTGATGGCGGCGCCCCGCCAGCCGTCCCCGTAACCGGCGACCGCCGGGCTACTTCCGCCGCAAGCCCGGATCCGTGAGGGTGGTGTCCTGTCCCGGCGGCGTTTCGTCGAGCGCCTCTTCGAGCGAGGGTCTCGGCGCCCACTCCTCGGGCGGCCGCGCCTCGCCGTCCCAGTCCACCTGATCGAGACCCCAGAAGATTTCCAGGCTGTGGCCGTCCGGGTCGCAAAACTCCACCGATACCTGGCAGCCGGCCCGCCGGCGGCCGTGGAAATCGATGGGCACGTCGTGCTTCTCGAGGTGCTCCCGGGCGCGGAAGACGTCGTCAAGGGTGGGGACCTCGAAGGCCAGGTGATGCAGTTCCCGGCCCCCGGAAACCTCGCCGTCCCGGCCGACCAGGCCGAGGCCGTGGTGGTCCCGGTTGAAACGCATGAAGACCATCCGGCCGGGGACCATGCTTTCGGGATAGACGTCGGAAACCTTGAAGCCGAGCACCTGAGTATAGAATCGGACTGACGCGTCGATGTCCCGGACCACCAGCACGGCGTGTCCCATGTTGCCGATGGGGAAGGGCATGTCCGACGGCGGCTGCACGCCTTTCATCGCCTCGACCGCGGGACTGTGCAGCCCGTCCAGATCGAGCTTGCCTCGTTGGGTCATGTTCTTGGCCATGGCGGATTTTCCTCCATCAGGGTGCGATTGTAACGTGATGCGGCTATACTATCGACGGTTCAACTGTTATTGTCGGGTGCCCTTTGCGGCGGCCGCGGGCGCCGTCACGATCAACCGTGGGAGGCTATCATGAGTTTCGTACCTCATACCAGGTTCATGGCCTTGGCTGTCGCCGGCGTCGTGCTGTTCGGCGCCGGCGCCGCCGTGGCGCAGACCGTCAAGGTGGCGGTTCCAACGTTCCTTACCGGCGGGGGCGCGCCGACCTACGGCGTCCCGGCCAAGAACGGCGTGGAGCTGGTGGTCCGCGCCATCAACGAAGGCACCCTGCCGGCGCCCTACAACAGTGTGGGGATGGCGGGCCGCAAGGTGGATCTGGTGGTGTACGACGAAAGCGGCGGCGGCACCAAGCAGGTCACGGAGCTGCGCAACAAGGTGCAGAAGGAGGGCGTGGACGTCGTGGCCGGCTACATCTCCTCCGGGAGCTGCGCCGCCATCGCCCGGGTGGCCGAGGAGCTTAAGGTCCTGACCCTTCTGTCGATATGCGGCACGCCGCGCATCTTCGAGGAGCTGGTGAAGGAGCCGAAGTACCTCTTCCGGATCATCAACCACAGCACCGGCGGCAACGTGGGCGCCGCCCACTACGTCGTCAGGAAGCTCCGGGGCGAGCTCAAGGACGGCTACATGGGCATCAACCAGAACTACGCCTGGGGCCAGGATGCCTGGCGCGATTTCAACCTGGCCATGCAGACCCTGTCGCCGGAGTTCAAGCCCGCCAAGAAGCAACAGTTCCCCAAGCTGTTTTCCGGCCAGTACGGCACCGAGATCTCGGTGCTGCTCAGGGCCAAGGAGAAGCTGGTGCACTCGAGCTTCTGGGGAGGCGACCTCGAGGCCTTCATCGCCCAGGGTTCGGCCAGGGGACTGTTCAAGCGCAAGAAGTTCGTCCTCCCGGTGGGCGAGATCACGGCCCACCGGCTCGGCAAGAAGTTCCCGAAGGGTCAGCTCGCGCGCGGTCCCTACGGATTGTACGCGGAGGGTATCGACACCCCGCTCAACAAGTGGTTCCGGAGCGAATTCCGCAGGATATACAAGCAGTCGCCTTCGTCGCCGGCCTATCACTACGCCGACAGCATCGTGGCAGCCAAGTACGCCTACGACACGGCCATGAAGGCCAACGGCGGCAAGTTCCCGTCCACGGATCAGGTGATCAGGGCGCTGGAGCACGCCACCTTCGACATCCTCGCCGCCAAGGTCAGGATGGCCCTCGGCAAGGGTCATCAGGCGGTCACCTCGGACCGCTGGGGCTATGCCGAGTGGGACGATGCCAAGGGCGAGATCGTGGTCCGGGACGTGGTGGAGTTCAAGGCCGAGTGCGTGAACCCGCCGGAAGGGGTCAACGCGGCGGACTGGGTCAAGGGCGGCATGAAGGGCGCCAAGTGCGACTGAGCGGCGCCCCGGTCTAGTGTCTTCGTGACTCGGGCGCCACAGTGCGGCGCCCGAGTCTGTTTCTTTCATTCCCGCGCACGGGGGAACCTTTGGATCCCGAGCTCCTACTCATCATCCTCGTTGACGGACTCGTCTACGGTTCCTACCTGTTCATGGTAGCGGTGGGCTTGACCGTCATCTGCGGCGTCCAGAAGCTCCTCAACGTCACCCACGGCTCCCTGTATGCCTTCGGCGCCTATCTCACGGCGACGCTGCTGATCCTCTATTTCCGGGTGGATTGGCCGCAGTTCGGCGCGTTCGCGGTGATGCTGTTCGCCGCGCTTTTCCTGGGCGTGGTGTTCGGCGTCATCATCGAGCGCGGCCTGCTCCGGCACCTCTATCACGAGGATGAGCACATCATCGTGCTCGCCACCTTCGCGGCCTTCCTGGTGCTTGAGGACGTGCTGTTGCTGATCTGGGGCACCGACCCCTATCTCGCCCCGGAACCTCTGGGTTTGCTGGGCCAGACGGAGATCGCCGGGCTGCCCTTCGACAACTACAGCCTGTCCACGGTGCTCTTGTCGGCCGTGATCGCCGCGGCGCTCTGGTACGGACTCAAGCGCACGCAGTTCGGCAAGCTGCTGCTGGCGGTGATTCATGACCGGGAGCTGGCCCAGGCCATGGGCATCAACGTCAACCGGGTCTTTCTCCTGACCTTCATGCTGGGTTCGTTCCTGGGCGCCCTGGGCGGCGCCTATCAGGCGCCGGCGATCTCGGTCCAGCCGGGGATCGGCGTGGAGGTGATCGTGCTGGCCTTCGCGGTGGTGGTCATCGGCGGCATGGGCAGCATTCCCGGCGCCCTCATCGGCTCGGTGATCGTGGGCGTGGCCCGGGCCTTCGCGGTGCACCAGGAGCCGGCCCTGGAGCTGTTCGTCATCTACATGATCATGGCCGCGGTGCTCATCGTCCGGCCGCAGGGGCTGTTCGCGCCGGCCAAGCCGAGGACCATATGAGCTGGCGCCAGGACAAGACGCTCTGGGGCCTCACCCTCGGCCTCGCCGCGCTGCTGCTGCTCAACTTCGCGGTGCCGGAGTGGTTCCGCAGCATCCTCACGCTTTCCTTGGCCCGGGGCTCGGTGGCGCTGGGCCTCCTGGTGCTCTGGCGCTGCGGGCTGATCTCCTTCGGCCACGCGCTTTACTTCGGCTTCGGGGCTTACACCGTGGGGCTCATGGGCCGGTACCTGGGCATCACCGACGCCTTCCTGACCATCGCCTGCGGTGTGGCGACGGCCGGGCTGCTGGCTTTTCTGCTGGGTTTCCTGCTGCGGCAGTACCGGGGCATCTTCTTCGCCCTGCTGAACATGGCGTTCTCCATGATACTCTACGGCGTCCTGGCCAAGCTCGAGGAGCTGGGGTCCACCGACGGCATCAGCCTGGAGACGACGACCTATCTCTGGTACGCGCCCCTGGGCGCCGAGAACAAGACGGCGCTGTTCATCTTTGCGGCGGTCCTGACTTGGGGCGTGGCGGTGCTGGTGCACCTCTACCTGCGCTCCACCCTGGGCAACATGACCACGGCCGTGCGCGAAAACGAGATCCGGCTGAGCTATCTGGGGTATTCGGCCGAGCGGGCCGTCCACGCCAAATACGTCGTCTCCGGGCTCCTGGGCGGTTTTGGCGGTACCATCGCGGTGCTCACCATCGGCCACGTGGACCCGGACTCCATGGTGTACTGGCCGGTGTCCGGGGACTTCGTCTTCATCGCCATCCTGAGCGGCGCCGGCAACGTGGTCGCACCCTTCATCGGCGCGTTGATGTACGAGCTGATCCGTACCTACGCCTTCGACCAGTTCCCGGGCATCTGGCAACTCATCATGGGCGGAACGCTCCTCGCCATCATCATGTTCCTGCCCAACGGGTTGTGGTCGCTGGTGGAGCGGCGGCGGAGCGGGGCGGGATCGGGCACGGCGCTTCCGGCCGGGAAAAAAGAGGCATAGCGGTCATGTCCGCCGTCCTGGAAGTCCACGATCTCGAGAAGTCCTTCGGCGCGGTGGTGGCCGCACACGACATCAACGTCGTGGTGGAGGAGGGCGAGACCATCGGGGTCATCGGCGCCAACGGTGCCGGCAAGACCACCTTCGTCAACCTGGTCACCGGCCATCTGCCGCCCGGCGGCGGCACCGTGGAGTTCATGGGCCGCAGCATTGTCGGGCTCTCGGTGCGGGCCATCACGCGCCTGGGCCTTTGCCGCTCCTTTCAGGTGCCCCAGGTCTTCCTCTCGGAGACCGTCTTCGACAACCTGATGATGGCCTTCGGCGTCGCCGAGGAGGGTGGGGCGGGCCTGCTGACGCCGCTCATGGAGGAGGAGCGGGCGGCACGGGTGGAAGCCCATCTGGCCCGCTACCAGATCGCGGAGTACCGGGACGTCGTCGGCTCCGCGTTGCCCCAGGGCATACGCAAGCTCCTGGACATCGCCATGGCCACGGTGCGCAAGCCCAGGCTGCTCATGCTCGACGAGCCCACCAGCGGCATCAGCGCGGAAGAGAAGTTCGCGATCATGGATATCCTCATGCAGGCGCTGAAGGAGGAGCATACCACCGTGCTGTTCATCGAGCACGACATGGAGATCGTCGAACGCTACGTGGACCGCGTGCTCGCCTTCTACCAGGGGGAGATCATCTGCGACGCCCCCACCGCGGAGGCGATGCGGGACGAAGGCGTGCGGGAGTATGTGCTGGGCCACGGTCATGACGCGGGCACGGAAGCGCCGCCGGCGGTAGCGGGGCGTTCCTCGTCCGGGGAGGAGGCCCTCGCCGTCAGCGGCCTCGACGTGAGCATCGATGCCACCCGGATCCTGCGCGGGGTCCATTTGAACGTCCCGTCGGGATCCATGTGCGGCCTCATCGGCCGCAACGGCGCAGGCAAGACCACCTTCATGCGCGCGGTCATGGGCGCGCTGTCGATCCAGCGGGGCAGCGTCCGTCTCGGCGATGTCGACCTGGGCGCGACCCCGGCCCATCGCCGCGCGCACCTCGGCATCGGCTTCATGCCCGAGGACCGCCGGCTGGTGCCCGAGCTGACCGCCGAGGAGAACATCCTGTTGCCCGTCTGGGCCACCGGCGCGGACAACGCCCGGGACCGCCTCCGGTGGATCTACGGCCTCATGCCCGAGGTCGAGGAGTTCCGCCGCCGCGGCGCCACCGCCCTGTCCGGAGGCCAGCAGAAGTTCGTCGCCTTCGCCCGCGCCCTGATGTGCGGCACCAGGCTGTTGCTGCTCGACGAGCCCGGCGAAGGCATCGCCCCGATCTTCGCCCAGCGCATGGTTGAAATTCTGGACGACCTCAAGAAGGAGGGAGCCTCGGTGTTGGTGGCCGAGTCCAACGATGTCCACGTCGCCAGGCTCCTCGACCGGACCTTCGTCATCGAGCGCGGCAGCATCGTGGACGGCAGGTAGAGGATGGGGAATGACGAAGGGGAAACCGAATTTTTTGAATGCAACGGCATAAACCGTGGGTTGACGTGCTTCATGCGGGAACTTGTGTTAGTTATTGTCTGTAGCAGGAGAAAGGGAAGAGGGACGTATTGAATGCAAAGACGAAACCTTGATTGTTTGAATGTGACCTTGTTCTCCGGTGTCACGGCCGGTGCAGTAATCGGGTTGCCGGCCTACGGGTACTTTTATGGTTATTCCTGGGTCGATTGGAGCATGTTCGTGATGCTCTACATCATCACGGGACTAGGCATCACCGTGGGTTACCATCGCTTGCTGTCTCATCGAAGTTTTGCTTGCACCAATTGGGTGAAAGGCGGTCTTTTGATCGCGGGCGGATGGGCGCTACAGAACTCAGGCCTCAAATGGAGCGCAGATCATATCCGCCATCATGCCCGGTGCGACCAGGAAGAAGATCCCTACAGTGCCATGCGGGGATTCTGGTACAGTCACTGTGGCTGGCTGTTCTGGGCGGACCCCCACAGAGACGACAAATTCGCCCGCAAGCTGCAGCAGGACGCCGTAGTGATGTGGCAACATCGCTACTACATCCCCATCGTCCTTTCCGGCCTGGCGCTTCCCTTCGTGGTGGGCTTTTTGTACGACGGCTGGCTTGGGGGACTGGGATGTTTCCTGCTCGCCGGAGTCGGGCGGACCTTCTTCGTCTTGAACTCCACGTTTTGCATCAATTCCATTTGCCACCTGTGGGGTACCCAACCGCATGGAGCAACCGATTCCAGTCGTGACAGTTGGTGGGTCTCGCTAATCACCTTCGGAGAGGGATACCACAACTATCACCACCGGTTTCAGGGCGACTATCGGAACGGCCGGAAGTGGTACAATTTCGATCCGTCGAAATGGTTCATCTACAGTCTTTCCCTCGTGGGGCTCACCAGTTCCTTGCGCCGATTTTCCTGATCGTCTCGGACAAGCTCCTAGGCCGTTCTGGGCCGGTCGCCGGGCAGGCCGCGGGGTTTGAGGGCGCGGATGACCAGCGGGCCCACGAGCAGCACGATGGTGATGTGGCCAAAGGCGATGCCCCAGTTGGTCACGCTCTCGCCGCCGAGCGCGTGCAGGATCAGGCCCATCGCCAACGGTCCGACAAAGCCGCCGCCATAGCCCAGCATCGCGTGCACCGCCAGCGCGGCGCCACGCCGCTCCGGGTCGGCATTGCCGACGGCGCCGGCGGTGAGTGACGACGAATCCGCGTAGATCACCGCGTTGTAGAGGAGACAGACGGTAGCGGCCGCGCCGTATCCCATCCCCGCCGTGAAGCCGACCATCAGCGCCAGCGCCATGGATGCCGTGAAGACCAGTCGGATCCAGCGCGGACGCCCCAGCCGGCGCGCCATCTCGTTGCCGAGAACGTTGGAGGCCGTCCCGAGCAGTCCCGCCAGGGTCGCCACCACGGTGGGAACCAGGAAATTCGGCGTACCGCCGCCTTGCGCCGCCGTGAAGGTCAGGAAGGTCACGAGCCAGGAGCGCACGACGAACATCTCCCAGGTGTGGGCGCAGTAACCCAGCGCATAGGCCATGACCGAGGCGTTGCGGAACACCGGCTTGAAATCCAGGAGGCGCACCGCGGGTGCCGCTCTCTCCCTGCGCGGACCTGGCGGAAAACACGTCAAGGCCAGGAGCAGCGCGCCGAAGGCCCCGCCCGCTCCGAGCATGAACGCGGCCTGCCAGCCGAATTTCGCCGTCACCGCGCCGGCGATGACGAAGGAAAACGAGCTGCTGATGCCGATGCTGGCGGCATGAGCGGCCACCGCCCGCGATTGCGCCGGCCCCTCCACCTGGTCGGCCAGCGCCTTGAGCCCCACCATGTAGGTCCCGGCCCAACCGATCCCGTTCAGCGCGCGGAAGATGAGGCCGGTCCAGAAACCGTCCGCGAGGAAGGCCATGCCGAGATGGGACAGCATGGTCGTGGAAACCGCGCACATGTAGACCTTGCGCGCATCGGTGCGGTCCGTCATCGGCAACAGGACCGGCACCGCAACGGCGTAGGCCCCGAAGATGATGCCGGAGAGCCAGCCCGCCTCCGCGTGGCTGAGGGACCATTCCGCGAAAAACGCCGGCAGCAGCGCCGCGAACGCCATGGCGCCGATCTGGGCCAGGGACTGCGCCAGGCAGAAGACGGCGATGACAAATCCGCTTTGGGTCACGGCAAGGATGCTACCACGCCAGCCCGCGCGCCACATATCGTATGGTAGAATGGGTGTTCGTGAAGTTCCGAGGTTTCTCCCCGGACATCCCCGGGCAACAACGGGAGGTTCGCCATGCCCAAGCCAGAGCTCGAGTTCTTTCCGGTAGATGATCTACCTTGGGTGCCGGTGGAGGGCGCGCCGCCGGGTCATTATCAAAAGATATTGACCGAGGACCCGGAGACCGGGTTCGTCACCCGGCTTCTCAAGGTGGATCCCGGCGGCGCGAGCACGGATACCTTCGTCCACGACTTCTGGGAGGAGGTGTACATCGTGGAGGGGAGCCAGTGGGATGGAAACCGACTCTTGAAGAAGGGGATGTATGCCTGCCGTCCCCCGGGAATGAAGCACGGTCCCTACCGGACGGAGGAAGGCTGCATGACGCTGGAGTTTCGCTACGTCCGGTAGGCTGCGCTGCGTGAGCGGTTGAAATCAGGCCGGAGCAAGCACGAAGTCGAAGCGTCCGAGCCAGCCTTGCGGGGTGCGGCCCAGGTCCAGCAGCAGGTCGTCGTGAAAGATCGAGTCCCGGGCGTTCTCGCCGGGCAGGTCGGGAAAGTAGAGCTGAGTGGTGAGCAGGCGCGTGGACGGGCCCTGGACCTTGACGTGGATGTGCGGCGTGCGCCCGGTATAGCGCACGGGCCGGATGGTCTCGAAGCGAAACGCCCCGGCGGCGTCGGTGTATTGATGGCCGCGATACCGGAAACCGGAATTGTCGTAGCGGCCCTGCTCGTCGGTATGCCAGATGTCGACCACGGCGCCGCCGACGGGACGGCAGTCCGGCGAAAGCACCAGGCCCTGCACTACAAGCGGCCGGCCGCTTGTGTCCGGTTCCCGCAAATTCGTCCGAAGCGGAGTTTCCGGAGTGTAGAACGGTCCCTCGGTCGACTCGGGTATGGCGCGCGTGCAGGCAAGCGGCGGAGCGAGTCCAAGGGAGCGGTCGGCGGCGGGACCGGAAAAAGGATAGCCCAGGAGCGTCGCCCGGGTCCGGGCCAGACAGGACAGGGTGGTGACGCCTGCCGCCGCCGCTGCAATCAGGGCGGCGCGACGGGAGAACGTACGCGGCAGCATGGGAGAATCATAAGCTGACCGGCAAGGCCGGTCAACCGGCGCCCCGACTTCGGAGCCGTCTGGCTTGCAGGCAAGCAGGTCGAGGCGGCGAAGTTGCCTGGACTGTCTCAGCCGGACGTGTCACGGCTTCTGCGAGGAGATTCCCGTGAGTATTCCATGGAGCCCCTGTTCCGTTTGTTGACGGACGGCATCGGTTGAAGAGATCATGCGAGACGACCTCCTGCTCTACGACGGCGAGTGCATCTACTGCCGGACGTACGCTCGGAAGGCCAGGATCAGGACCCCCGCGGGAAAGCGGCTGCCGTTCATCGACGGCAGGAAGGCGCCCCAACTCGTCGAGGAGCTTCGGCGGGACGGATGCGACATCGAGGACGGCATGATCCTCATCCTGGAGGGCCGTCGCTACCAGGGGGCCGAGGCCATGGAGGTGCTGGGCTCCTTGGCCACAGAACCCGGATGGGTCAACGGGCTGACGCGGTGGGTGGGTTCCAAATCCGAACGGGCGCGCTTCTTGTACCCGTGGTTCCGGCGCTTGCGTCGGATGGGTCTGTGGATGGCCGGCAAGTCCGGCTTCCATGAGTGAAGAAGTTCCCCCCTGCCGGCGAAGGGCTGGTGCTGACCGCGCAGCTCCGGTCGTTGCTCTACCCCGTAGCCAAGAACCTGACCCTTTCCTCCCTGCGCCAGCGCGCGCGTATCGACGACTCCGCGGAGTTCGATCCGGCGCGCCTGTCGGCGGCCGTGGAAACCGGCGGGGCGGACGGCATCCGTGATCTCAAGGTAATCGAATCCGCCCTCGCGCGCCCTTTGAACGTCGCGGCGTATGGTAGCCCGGATGCGGCTGACCTGGCTGCCGTCTATGCCCATGGCCTCGCCAACAACCACGGCTTCGTCGACGGCAATAGGCGGACGGCCTGGGTCACCGCGCGGCTGTTCCTGGCCGACAACGGCCAGCGCCTTGAGTTCGACCCCCTGGACGCAATCCGGACCATGGAGGACGTGGCTGGCGGCCGTATTGGCGAAACCGATCTCGCCGGCTGGTTTCGCCGGCATGTCATGGCCTAAGCGACTTCTGTGGCTGTCCTATCCTCGGCGCGCCCCGGCCTCCGCCGTCCCCGCCACCGCCACGGGCCGCGGCGCCCGCCGCGTTTTCAGAAACCACACCAACACCACCAGCCCCAGGTACATGAGGCCGATCATGATGAAGAGTTGGTGGTAGGCGAGGGTGACGCCTTCGTTCAGGAGGCTGAATCCGAACAGCGACAGGGCCCTTTCGTCGAGGGCGATGCCGAACTGTCCGGCGTGCTGCAGCATGGCGCTGAGCTGGGCCAGCACGTCGTCGCGCAGGGGTTCGGTCAGGCGGGCGCCCAGCGTGGGGGTCATGGCCTCGACCTTGTAGAAGATGTGGCGTTCCAGGAGGAAGCTCAGGGTGGCGATGCCGAAGGCCTCGCCGAGGCCGCGGGCCAGGCCCAGGATGCCGCTGCCCATGCGCGACTCGCCCTCGGGGAGCGCGCCCAGGGCGATGGAGTTGAGCGGCGCGTTGATGGTGGACTGGCCGATGCTCTTGAGTATCACCAGGAAGTAGATGACGCCCATGCCGGTCCAGATGGTGATGTTGGCGAGGCCGAACAGCGTGACCGTGAGGAGCACGAGCCCCGTCACCAGCAGGATCTTGGGCCCGAACCGGTCCGACAGCATGCCGGCGAAGGGCGACACGATGCCCACGGCGACGGCGGCGGGAAGCATGAAGATGCCGGCCTGCAGGGGCGGATAGAAGAGCGCCTTCTGGAGGAACAGGTTCAGGATGAAGCTGGTGCCGCGGAAGCCCATGACCCGGACCAGCACGATCATGCTGGAGATGCTGAAGTTGAGGTCTTTGAAGTAGCGGATCTGGACGTAGGGGTGCTCGGCCCTTAGCTCGACCATGATGAAGGCCGCGATGAGCAGCGCGGCGGTTCCGAACAGCGACAGGATCCGCTGGCTGGTCCAGCCCTCCGCCTGGCCCTGGGTGAGCCCCAGGAGCATGACCACGAGGCCGCCGGTGAGGGTGAGGAATCCCAGCAGGTCGAAGGAGGACGGCTTGTGGGAGGCGGACCGCCGGGGAAGGATGAACATGGCCGCCATGACCGCCAGCGCCAACGTCGGCAGGGGCAGGTAGAAGATCGTCCGCCAGCTTATGTACTGGGCCAGGTAGCCGCCGGCCGGAGGTCCGAAGAACGGCCCCAGCGACCAGCCGGTCATGAAGAGCCCCATGGCCAGCCCGCGCTCGTTGCGGGGAAAGGCCTCGTACATGATGGACATGGACACGCCGATGAGGGGCCCCACCCCCATGCCCTGGATGATGCGGAAGAAGATCAGCGAGTTGACGTCCCAGGCGATGGAACACAGGAACGAGCCGGCGCCGAAGGTCGCGGCGCTCAGGATGAACAGGTTGCGGTCGCCGATGCGCTGTCCCAGCCAGCCCACGCAGGGAATCAGCACCGTGCGGGTGATCATGAACGCGATCAGCACCCATTGGATCCGGTGCAGCGAGGTGCCCAGGGACGACATCATCGCCGGGATGGCGGTGTCGACGCCGGTGATGCCCAGCCCGACGCTGATCATCCCCAGGGAGAGGGTGATGGTAATAGGCCACTTCCGGGCGGGATCGTAGGTCTGGACGGGGGGCGTGGGCGTCATGGCGCGGCGGGCCGACCGTTACCGGCCCGTACCACTGGCCTGCAGGCCGTCCTGCCGGCCCTCGGGCTTCTCGATCCGCACCACGGCGAGCATGCCGACGCGGAGGATGCCGTCTGTGTTCTTCACCGCGATCTTCACGGGCAGCTTCTGCGTGGACTTGATGAACACGCCGGTGAGCTTCTGCGGCGAGAACAGGGAGAACTCGGAGGTGGTGGCGCCGCCCACGTCCGTGACCTCGCCCTCGAACTCCACGCCGGGGTACGAGTCCAGCCGGACCGTGGCCTTGTTGCCGGGCCTCACGAAGCGGATCTCGGTCTCGTCCACGTTGGCTTCCACCCAGTAGCGGCTGGAGTCCACCACCATGAACACGGGCTCGCCGGGCTGCACGAACTCGCCCCGGTGGGCGTTCTTCTTCACCACCATGCCCTTCACCGGACTGCGCAGCGTCATGAGCCCCCGCCGGAACTCCAACTCCTGCAACTCCGCCTCGGCCTCGCGCACCCGGGCCTTCTTCGCCAGCAGCTCGGCTTCCCCGAGCGCGTGCTGCCGCCCGTCGCCGGCATGGCCGAGCTCACGCTCCACCTGCAGCAACTGGCTGCGGGCGTAGTCCACGGCGGCCTTGTGCTGCTCGATGCGGATCCGGATCTCCCGCGTGTCGAGCTCCACCATGACGTCGCCGGGCTCCACCGCGTCGCCCTCGTCCTTCCCGAGGGCGCTGATCCTGCCGGGCACCTCGGTGCTGATGGTGACGATGTCGGCCTTGACCCGCGCGTCGTCGGTGGTGATGTAGCCCAGCGACGACCACACCCAGACGCCGAAGGCCGCGATGACCAGCACCATGACGGCCGCGGTCCCCGCGAGCCATCGCTTCTTGCTCGATTCCATTGCAGCCATGCTCGTCGGCGCCTCGTGGGAGGCGTTGAAGGCGAGGATTGGGGTCGATGGGAACTGGACGGTCCGGCGTGGCGGCTTCGACCCTGACTTCGTGAACCACTAACACGTCCCCTGCCGATCCACAATGTAGCCGGAGCCGGGCAGGGCACCGGTACCACGCGGGCTTTTTCCGCCTCCTGCCGAGTCACTGTCCATAGTCTTGCGAATTTTATATGCTGCCCGCCATGAAAGAGATCCACTTCGTCGACACCACCCTTCGCGACGGCCCTTCGAGCCTCTGGGCCATGGGAATACGCACGGACATGATCCTGCCCGTGGCCGCCCAGATGGATGAGGCCGGCTTCCTGGGGATGGAGATCATCGCCTCGGCCTTCTTCAAGAAATGCGTGCGCGAGCTCAAGGACGACCCCTGGGCGCGTGTGCGGCGGGTCAAGGAACGGGTGCCCAAGACCCCTCTGCGGCTGATCCGGAACCGCTACATGGCGGCTTTCCAGCACACCCCGGAGGCGGTTCAGCAGCTCTGGCTGGAGCGGCTGGCGGCCAACGGCATCAGCGAAGCGCGCACCTCCGACCCTTCCAACACGCCCGCGGTATGGGCCGAGCAGGTCCGCACCGCCACCGCCGCCGGCCTTGATACCATCGTCAACCTGATCTTCTCCATCTCGCCCAAGCACACCGACGAATATTACGCGGAGCGCACCCGGGAGGCCGCGAAGCTGCCGGTGAAGCGCATCTGCCTCAAGGACCCGGGGGGCCTGTTCACGCCGGAGCGCACCCGCGCCCTGGCCCCGGTGGTGCTGGCGAACGCCGGCGGCATCCCGGTGGAGTTCCACACCCACTGCAACAGCGGCCTCGGACCCCTGTGCACCCTGGACGCCATCGAGGCGGGCATTCCCATCATCAACGCAGCGCTGCCGCCCTTGTCGGACGGATCGTCCAACCCGTCGCTGTTCAACATCATCCGCAATGCCCGCGCCCTGGGCTACACGCCGGTCGTCGACGAGGAGGGCCTCCGGCCGGTGTCGGAGCACTTCACCCGGGTGGCGAAGGAGGAGGGCTTCCCCATGGGCGAGCCGCTCCACTACGATGCCTACCACTTCCAGCACCAAGTGCCCGGCGGGATGATCTCTAACCTGCGGCACCAGCTCGCCAACATCGGCATGGGCGCCCGCCTCGGCGAGGTGCTCGAAGAAGCGTGCCGGGTGCGGGAGGAGTTCGGCTATCCCATCATGGTGACGCCGTACTCCCAGTTCGTCGGCAGCCAGTGCGCCATCAACGTGATCCTGGGCCGGCGCTACGAGCAGGTCACCGACGAGGTGATCCAGTACGCCATGGGACTGTGGGGCGAGGAGGAGGCATCGTCCATGGACCCGGACGTGCGCGACCGGATCCTGGACCGGCCGCGGGCCAGGGAGCTCCGGAGCTGGAGGCCTCCGGACACCTCGCTCAAGGAGCTGCGGGAGAAGGTCGGCGGCCCGGGCGTGTCCGACGACGAGCTGCTGCTGCGCTACTTCACCTCCGAGGAGGACGTGCGCGCCATGCAACAGGCGCCGGCGCGGTCCCGGAACGGCGGCAGCCATTTGGTAGGGTTGATCAAGGCCCTGACCGAGCGCTCCGAGGCGAAGCAGATCTTCATCCGCAGGCCGGACCTCTCGGTGCGCCTGGGCTGACCACCCCTTTGGGGGGACTCCCCGAGCCTCGCCCTTCCTAGATCCCGTAGAACCGCTTGGCGTTGTCGTACAGGATCTTGTGCTTGAGTCCCTGGGACAGGTCGGGGCGTTCCAGGAACTCGGGGATGTCGGTGCCGAACTCCGTCACCGCCTTCTCGTGGGGGTAGTCCGACGGGTACATCAGGGTGTCCTCGCCCAGCTCCCGGGCCACCACGTCGAGGATCTTCTCGTCCAGTTCGCAAGTGACGAAGACGTTGCCTTCCTGGATGTACTCGCTGGGCAGCTTCTTTAGCGGGAAGTGCTTGCGCTTGCGGTCCACGTGGAACTTGTCGTCCATGCGCTCCATCATGTACGGGACCCAGCCGGCCCCGGCTTCCAGGTAGCCCACCCGGAGCCTCGGAAAGAGCTCGAACACGCCGTCGAGCACCATGCTCGCCATCTGGATCATCTGGGCGATGGGGTGCTCCAGGGTGTGGATCATGGACATGGTCTGGAGGTAGTCGAACCCGAGCCCCTGGCTCGGCGCGCCGTGGATGGCCAGCGGACAGTCCAGGTTCTGCGCCTCCTGGTAGAGCGGGTGGAAGTCGGAATGGCCGAAGCCCTTGTGCAGCACGTTGACCGCGGGCAGGAGGCCGGCGACCATGCCCTGCTCGGTGACCGCGTGGCGCAGTTCTTCCACCGCCTGGGGCACATCGTGCACCGGCAGGATCGCCACTCCCTTGAGGCGCGGGCTCGTCCGCGTGTACTTGTCGTGGAACCAGTTGTTGTAGGCCCGGGCCAGCCCGCCGGCCCAGTCGGAGTCCTGGATGAGACCGAAGGCCAGCCCTGCGGTGGGATAGAGCACGGCCGCCTCGATGCCCGCCCCGTCGATGAACTCCAGCCAGCTCTCGGGCGAGGTCTGGCTGGCCTTCTTGACCCCCTTGACCGCGCCTCGGGGCCAGCCGTCGAGCGAAGGGAACAGTCCGAACACCTTGTGCCTTCGGTGGCCCTCGTAGGGGCCTTCGAAGTATTCCTCGAGCTCGTCGTTGTCTTCGAGAATGTGTCCGTCGGCGTCGATGATGGGAACGCTTGCCATGGATCGCTCCTCCTCTCCTGCTCCGAATGCCTACTCCAGTCGCGGCAGCGTGTCAAAGCGCGTCCTTGACATTGCGGGTGAGTCTTTCTAACTGTTCGCACTGGACCGCCCGCATCCGCCGTTCCGGGTCCGACCCGCGAAATCCGCAGCAGGAACAGGAGTGAACGTGAGTCTCAAGCTTGGCATAACCATCCCCACCTACACCTGGCCGGACATGGACTACCGGATGGCGCACACCGTGGTGCAGGACTACGCCAGAAAGACCGAGGAACTGGGGTTCGAGTCACTGACCGTGTGGGACCATCTCACCGACGCGCCGGGGCTTTACGGCGGCTCCTGGATGGATCCCCTTATCTGCCTTTCGGCGGCGACGGCATGCACCGAGCGCATCAAGCTGGGCACCCACATCCTGGTGTTGCCGTTGCGCCATCCCGTGCTGCTGGCCAAGGAGATCGCCACCCTGGACTACATCTCCGGCGGGCGGTTCTTCTTCGGCGTGGGGCCGGGCTGGAGCAAGCCCGAGTTCGACGCCATGGGCATCGACCTGCGGCAGCGGGGGCGCCGCACCGACGAGATCCTGGACGCAGTGAAGCTGCTGCTGACAGAAAAGAACGTGTCGTTCAAGGGCGAGTTCTTCCAGTTCGACGACGTCACCATCGATCCCATGCCGCCCAGGTATCCGGAAGTCTGGGTGGCCGGCGGCTCGCGCATCCCCGACGAACTGTCGCCGGACAAGCCCTACATGGTGAAGACCGTGATGCGGCGCATCGCCAAACACGCCGACGTCTTCACCTGCCGCGCCTCGGGCAAGCTGGAGTGGGTCAAGCGTGACCTCGAGACCGTCAGCGAGTTCCTCAAGTCGGAGGGCCGGGACCCCGCCACCCTGGGCTTCGCGCATGTGCAGGCCATCTACGTCGTAGACACCCAGGACCCCGAGGAGGCGCTGCAGATCCAGCGCCCCCACATCGAGCGCATGATGGGCAGCAACCGGAGTTGGGACCACCTCCAGGAATGCTACATGGTCGGCAGCGTCGACCAGATCGTGGCGAAGCTGAAGATCCTGGAGGCCGCGGGCATGGAGCACGTCACCTTGCAGCCCGCGGGCCCGGACATCGAGCAGGTGGACCTTATCGCGGAGAAGATCGCGCCGCACTTCGGGTAGGCGTGGGAACGACGCTGACGTTACAGGAGAACCCAACGTGCGTACGCTGAATCTGACGGTGGTCGAGGCCGACGGCGGCCGCTCGGACCTGGAGTTTCCGGTGGCTCGGATCCTGGACGCGGGGTTCACGGGCAAGAACCGGGAAGGGGCCATGAAGCACGTGGAGGAGCTCAAGGCCCACGGCGTGGCCGCGCCGGACCGCATCCCCGCCTATTTCGCGGTGACCCGGGAGTTGGTCACCACCGACGACGAGATCGAGGTGTTGGGCGACGACACTTCAGGGGAAGTGGAGGTGGTGTTCCTGTTCAAGGAAGAAGAGACCTACATCGCCGTGGGCAGCGATCACACGGACCGGGAACTCGAGAAGGACAGCATCCCCAAGTCCAAGGTCATCTGCCCCAAGGTGGTGTCCCGCGAGGTGTGGAAGCTCGCGGACGTGGAGCCCCACTGGGAACGGCTGAGGCTCCAGAGCTGGATCGAGGTGGACGGCCGGCGCACGCTCTATCAGGAGGGATCCCTGGCTGACTTCCTCACCGTCGACGACTTTCTCGACGGCGTGAGGTCCGTGGTGACGGCCGGATCGCTGGACGGCATGGTGCTGTACATGGGGACCATGCCCAGCCTGGGCGGACAGCTCCTGTTCTCGCCCGTCTTCGAGGGCCGCCTTTCCGACGAGGTCCGCGGGCGCGAGCTGTCGTTCCGCTACCGCATACGCCCCATGGACTGGCTCGCGTAGCCGCCGCCGGCTGCAAACATCGAGGCCTGTGTGATGAGTGACCATCGAGAACGACGGATTCGCGTCGCATCCATCCAGATGGGCATGGACGACGGGGGCAAGGCCTCCAACGTCAACCGCGCCGCCGCCCTCATCGACGGCGTGGAAGGGGCCGACCTGATCCTGCTCCCGGAGATCTGGAACGTCGGCTACTTCGCCTTCGACGACTACGGCGCCCAGAGCGAGAGCCTTTCCGGCCCCACCGTGTCCATGCTGCGGGAGAAGGCCGCCGCCAAGGGCGTGTTCCTTTTCGGCGGCAGCATCGTGGAGGATGACGGCGGCGCGTACTACAACACCAGCGTCCTCATCGACCGGCAGGGCGACGTCATCGGCACCTACCGCAAGATCCACCTCTTCGGCTACCAGTCCGAGGAGGCGCGTCTGCTCAAGCGGGGCGAAGCGCCGACGGTGGTGGACACGGATCTGGGGAAGTTCGGGTTGTCCACCTGCTACGACCTGCGGTTCCCGGAGCTTTACCGCCGGATGGCGGTCGCCGGAGCCGAGGTGTTCCTGGTGGCATCGGCCTGGCCGTATCCTCGTCTGGAGGCTTGGCTCCTGCTGAACCGCGTGCGCGCGCTGGAGAACCAGTGCTACCTGGTTTCCAGCAATTGCACCGGCAGCAACCGGGGAAAGGGTTTCGTCGGACATAGTACGGTGGCCGACCCCTGGGGGACGGCGCTGGCGTCCGCCGGCGACGGCGAGTGCGTGGTGAGGGCGGAACTGGACCTGGGCCGGATTCCAGAGATCCGGACGACGTTCTCGGCGTTCCACGACCGCGTCCTGATTGACTAGCAAACACACTTGTATCCCAAGGGAGGAAAGAGATGCCAAAGGAAGAAAGAGAGTTCTTCGACACCAGCACCATCGACTGGAAGCCCGTTGGCGCGGGCTCGGGTGCGACCGCCGAGGGGATCACGGAGAAGATCCTGAGCCACGACCCGGAAACGGGCGACTACGCCCGCATGGTCAACTTCTCGGCCGGCGTGGAAACCGACGAAACCATCGACCACGATTTCTGGGAAGAGGTCATCATCATCGAGGGCAGCCTCATCGATACCCGCCTCAACCAGGAGTTCACCAAGGGCATGTACGGTTGCCGTCCGCCGGGCATGCCGCACGGGCCCTACAAGAGCCCCAACGGCTGCATCACCTTCGAACTGCGCTATTTCAAGAAGTAGGCGGCGCGAATACGGCTTAGTGTCCTATCCGGTTCATTCGCGCAATCAGATGCGCAGGATTTTTTGTTGTCGGCAAGGCGCGATGACGAGCAGTGGCGGTTACCACGCGAGGAAGAGCAACGCAGCCGACGGCAAAAAAGACCCGCAGATGATTCCGCGAATGAACCGGATAGGACACTAGATGCCGCAGTTCACCACCGTCGGCCGTTCCATCCGCCGCGCTGAAGGGGCGGAGAAGGTCACCGGCAAGGCCCGGTTCACGGCCGACCTGGATTTCCCCGGGCTGCTGGAGGGCAGGGTCCTCCGCAGCCCGTTTCCGCACGCCCTGATCGAAAGCATCGACGTGAGCGGCGCCGAGGCGCTTCCGGGCGTCCGCGGCGTGTTGAGCCGGGAATCCGTCAAGGACATCGATCCCTACTACGGCCACTGCCTGCGGGACCGCCCGCTCATCGCCACCGACCGCGTGCGCTACGTGGGCGAGCCGGTGGCGGCGGTGGCGGCGGAATCCGGCGGTGTCGCCGACGAGGCCCTGTCGCTGGTGCGTGTACGCTACCGGGAGCTCCCGATGGCGGCCACTATGGACGAAGCCCTGTCGCCGGACGCTCCGGTGCTGCACGACGCCAACGCCCTGGCGGGGGAATACCACGAGATGGCGGCCGTGGAGGAGGAGGCGCCGCGCAACGTCTGCCACCACGAAAGGCTGGAGGACGGCGACATCGCCGCGGGCTTCGAGCAGGCCGATGCGGTCTTCGAGGACACCTTCGAGTTCCCGATGATCTGCCACTACTCCCTGGAGCCTCACACCGCGGTGGCTCGGTTCGAGGGAGACGAGATCGCGCTGTGGACCTCCTCCGCCCACCCGTTCCTCATCCGCGCCGAGATCGCGCAGATGTTCCGGGTGCCCATGCCCAACGTGCGGGTGACCGTGCCCTACGTGGGCGGCGCCTTCGGCGGCAAGTCCTACTTCAAGATCGAGCCCTTGGCGGTGGCGCTGGCGCGCACCGCCGGCGGGCGTCCCGTCCGGCTCGCCCAGAGCGCCTCCGAGTCCATGCTCACCATCCGGCGCCACTCGGCCCGCTGCCGCGTGAAGACCGGCGTTCTGCGGGACGGCACGGTTCTGGCGCGGGAAGCGGAGCTGCACCTGGACACGGGCGCCTACGCCGACAACGGCCCCCGGGTGGCCAAACGCGTGGCCACCCGCATCCACGGCCCCTACCGCATTCCCCACTACCGCATCGACGTCTACGCCGTGTACACCAACACCGCCCCCGCGGGCTCCATGCGCTCCATCGGCGGACCCCAGTCCATCTTCCCGCTGGAGTCCCACATGGACGGCGTCGCACGGGGCCTGGACCTCGACCCGCTGGCGTTCCGCCTCAAGAACCTGCTGCGCCGGGACGAGGAGTTGAAGCCCGGCGCCAAGCCCATGGACGCGGACCTGCACATGGACCTGCGCAAGCTGGCCTCCATGGTGGACTGGGACGAGAGCCAGGGTCCGCCGGCCGACAACTTGGGCATCGCCGTGGGCGTCACCGACTCCGAGGCCATGCCGGTATCCACCGCCATCCTGCGCCTCCTGAGCGACGGCAGCGTGGTGCTCATGGCCGGCAGCACCGAGGTGGGGCAGGGGGCTCGCACAGTGCTGGGCCAGGTGGCGGCCGAGGGGCTTCGCCTCTCGCCGGAACGGATCGTGATGCGCGCCACCGACACCGACGTGACCCCATTCGACCGCTCCACCGGCGCCAGCCGCTCCACCACCGTGATGGGCACCGCGGTCAAGTTCGCCGCCGAGGACCTCGCCGAGCAGATCCGGAATGCGGCGGCCGAGGCCATGGATTGCGCTGCCGCCGACGTGACCCTGGAGGATGGCTGGGCCGAGGCCGGCGGACAACGGATGGACTTCGGCGCGGTAGTGCGGGCGTTCTTCGCCATGCCCGGAGGCGAGTTCATCGGCCGGGGCTACGTGCGCGCCGGCGGCGGCATCCCCGCGCAGTTCCCGGTGTTCTGGGAGACCGGCATGGGCGCGGCGGTAGTAGACGTGGACGAGGAAACGGGCGAGGTGCGCGTGCCCCACTACGCCAGCGTCGCCGACGTGGGCAAGGCCATCAACCGGCTTCAGGCCGAGGCCCAGGACGAGGGCGCGGCCATGATGGGCATGGGCCACACCCTGTGCGAGAGCCTGCTGTACGAAGGCGGCCAGCCCCTCAACCCCAATCTCATCGACTACAAGGTGCCGGGATTCTCCGACATGCCGCGCCGGTTCGAGGTGGCGCTGATGGAGAACCAGGACGGCCCCGGCCCCTGGGGCGCCAAGGGCATGGGCGAGTCCGGCATCGTCGCGGTGGCGCCCGCGGTGGTCAACGCCATCGCCCGGCTCACCGGAGTCCGCATCCGCGAACTGCCGCTTACGCCCGAGCGCGTCTGGAGGGCGCTAAAGGCCAAGGCTTGATGAACGATTGCCCCGCGCCACACGACGACGTGCGGCATCTTGTTGCCTTCGGCGCGTAATTGCCAGGGGCGGGCCGTGCCCGCCGTGTCACGGGCTGGCACGAAACCACAGGAGCGAGAAATGAAATTCGGCATCCAGCTCAACCCCCAGGTCTCCATCGACAAGCCCCCCGAGACCCTTCTGCCCACGCTGGCGGAGCAGACCCGGGTGGCCGACGAAGCCGGCTTCGAGGCCATCACCATGGGCCAGCACTACAACATCCCGGGTTTACAGCGGCTTCACCAGGTGCCGCTCCTTGGGCGGCTCTGCGCCGAGGCGAAAAGGGCCAGCGTCGGCACCGCCACCACGCTGCTGGGTCTCCACGACCCCGTGGTCATCGCCAAGGAGCTGGCCACCATCGACGTCATGAACGAAGGCCGCTCGGTTTTCTCCTTCGGCTTGGGCTACCGGCAGCAGGAACTGGACGCTTTCAACCTCACGAAGAAGCAACGCTTCGACCGTTTCGTGGAAGGGGTCGAGATCGTCCAGCGGCTGTGGACCGAGGAGCACGTCTCGTTCTCCGGCAAAGCGTTCGAGTTGAAGGACGTGACTATCGGGCCGCGCCCGCTGCAGAAGCCGCGCCCGCCGGTCTGGATCGCCGCCAACGGCGACAAGGGCGTAAAGCGTGCCGCCCGCATCGGCGACGGCTGGCTGGTGGGACCCCACTCGGCCATTGAGGAGCTGAAGGACCAGACCGCGCTGTTCCGCCAAGCCTGGGCCGACACCGGCAAACCCGGCGCCGGCGCCTTGGTCATGGTCCGCGAGTGCTTCGTCGCCCCTACCCGTGAAGACGCCGTGGCCAAGGCCCGTCCCTGCCTCGACAAGCTCTACCGCGACGTCTACGTCAAGTGGGGCCAGGACGAAGCCATGACCAACCCCGACGAGCTCACCTGGGACTTCGACCGCCTGGCGCGCCACCGCTTCATCCTCGGCTCCCCCGAGGACTGCATCGAAGAGATACGCTCCTACGAGGAATCCCTCGAGCCGGACCTGTTGCTGTTGCGCTTCGACTGGACGCCGGGGCTGGAGCAGAAGGAAATCTTGGCGGCCATGGAATTGTTTGGGTCGGCGGTGCTTCCGCGGGTGTGATTGGCGGCGTCTCCGTGATTCCCGCGAAAGCGGGAATCCAGGTGCGGACGGTCGTGTGAGGGGTCAGGGTCTCAGATCCTTCTCCTCGAACGGAATCGGCTTCACAACCGGCTTTACCCGGTCCCCTTCCTTCTCCACGGAAATCCAGTTGAGGCAGTTCTGGTCGTCCCGTTCGGGGTAGTCGTCGCGGGTGTGCTGGCCGCGGGATTCCTTGCGCTCCAGGGCGCAGCGCGCCACCATCTCGCCGACCCAGGACAGGTTCGAGCATTCGAGGGACTTGACGAGGTCGCGGAGGTTGTCGGCCTTGAGCCGGGGGACCTTTTCCCGGCGGATCTCCTGGAAGCGCTCCACTCCGGCGGTGAGCCCGCGCTCGTTCCGCACGACGCCGGTGCTTTCCCAGGCGGTGTTCTTTATCTCCTCGTGCAGTTCGGTGGGATCCAGTCCCTCGTCGCGTTTGAAGGCTTCGATCCTTTCGATCTCGGCGGACAACTCGCCCGGGTCCACATCATCCAGCTCCGCGTCCGCCGCGTAAATCGCCGCGTATTTCCCCGACCGGGCTCCCAGCGCGAAGGCGCTGGCGATGGCGTTGCCGGAGAGCCGGTTGGAGCCGTGGGTGCCGGTGGCGGACTCGCCTGACGCGTAGAGCCCCTCGACGCCGGGGACCTCACAGCGCTCGTTGATGTCGAGGCCCCCCAGGAAGGTGTGTAGCGCCGGCACCCATTCGAAGCGGTCGGAGCGGGCGTTGACGCCGGCCTTGCCGAGCTTGGGGGTGTACTCGAACTGGATCTCGTCATCCCATTTTTCGTCCGGGATGTAGGACGGGTCCAGGTAGACGGGGCCGCGCCCTTCGAGCATTTCCTTGTAGGTGGCGCCCACCAGGATGGCCCGGGTGGTGCCCTCCAGCCGCTCCGGATCGTATCTTTCCAGGAACCGCTCGCCCAGGGCGTTGAAGAAGCGGCCGCCCTTGCTGGTGAAGGGCGACAGGCCGGCCATGGAGATGGCCTCGCCGCCGGGCGCCGGGATCAGCGTGAACTCCAGGAACTCCAGGTTGGCCAGCGGCGCGCCGATGTCGAACGCTGCCACGTAGGCGTCGCCCGTGGTGAGGAAGTTGGCGCTGGTGTATTTCTGGATGCCGATGGCGCTGCCCGCGGCCAGCACCACGGCCCGGGCGCGGTACGCCTCGTAGGTGCCCTTCTGCACGTTGATGCCGAAGGCGCCGGCGACTCGGCCGTTCCGGCGCAGGAGCTTCGTGACCATGGTCCACTGGCGCACCTGGACTTCGCGGTTGAAGACCTCCTTGCGGAGCGACCCCAACATGCCCACGCTGCCGCCCACCGGCGGGCAACTGCGGGCGTAGGAGCTGCCCAGGCGCTTCTCCTGGTAGAACTGCTTGCCGTCGGGGGTCTTCTTGAAGTGCAGCCCCATTTCCTCCAGCTCGATGACCCGGTCGGTGACCTCGTCGACGATGGCCCGGACGATCTTCTGGTTGGGGATGAAGTCGCCTCCAAGGATCGTGTCCTTGAAGTGCATGTCCTTGCTGTCGCGGGGGTCGGCGTGGGCGAAGGCCGCCTGGGGGACGCCGCCGGAGGTGGGGCTGGAGCCGCTGCGCCCGAGCCGTCCCTTGTCCACCAGCACCACGTCCATGTTGCGCTTGGACGCCTCCAGCGCCGCCATGCACGCCGCCAGCCCGCCGCCGATGATGAGGACGTCGCAGTCCGTGGTCTGGACGGAATCGCTCATGCGCCGGCTCAGGAACCCGCGGCCGCGGGTTCCTTTTTCTTCTTGGGCCGCAGCACCACCTCGATGGCGTCTTCGGGACAGACCAACTCGCACAGGAAGCAGTTGACGCAGTACTTGTTGCCGAAGGGAAAGACCTTGTCCTTCTTGTTGGTGAAGCGGAAGACGTCGGCGCCGCAGTCGTAGACGCAGATGCCGCAGCCGTCGCATTTGTGGGGGTCGACTCGTATCACGCTCGTGTCCCTTACACCGACGATCTATAGCCGAATCGAAGGGTCAATACCATTGAAGACACAGGAAAGAGCGGAGACGCGACATGGATAACGACGCCTACGTCACCTACCACGGCAATACCGAGGCCGACAGGGAGATCGCGCAGCGCAGCGTGCTCTTCATCGACAACGAGACCGCGGCCCGGGTCCTCACCATGGAAAACACCATCGACGCGGTGGAGAAGTCGTACCGGGAATGGGGTTTGGGGCAGGCCACCGCGACCCGGGCGACGCACTCGGTGCCGCGGCCCCTTTTTCGGTGCGGACGAAGAACGTCTTGCGGCCAGCAAGGCGTCATGAAGGCGTGTCAGGAGAGGCCGAAAGGGCGACGCAGGTATTCGCAGCCGCGATGGATTCAATCTTCTGCGTGTACACGTTGGCCCCACTTGCCGTCATCAGCAGGCATTCGCGCGCGCGTGTCATCGCGACATACAGCTCGCGGGTTTCCTCGGCGACGTTTTCCCGCTCGGTCCGTAGTTTCCCCAAGCCAACGAGAATCACGCGCGAAAACTCCAACCCCTTGCTGCTCTGTTGTGTCATAAGCACCACGTGATCGGCCTGTGGATTGTAGCGCTTCTTCCTTGCAGCCTTGTCGAGCAACTGGCAGGGGATTTCTCGCTGCTCGAACTCCTGCGCCACGGCTTCGCCCATCCAGTGCGCGTCGTAAATGATCGCCACTTCCCGCCACGGCACTCCGTCGTCGTGCCACTTTGCAACGCAGTCGGCAGCGAAACGGGCTTCTTCTTCGAACGAACCCCACTGCCTGAATATCGGCATGGGGCCGTCCGCTCCCGCAGCCTGCGGCTTGACTAACGGCACTTGGTCGTCACCCGGGTTCTTCTCCTGAAGCAATTCCTTGGCGAACTCGTAGGCGACGTTGAGGATTTGGCGTGTGTTGCGGTAGTTGAGATTGAGAATCTTCGTGCGGCCGCGCGCCTGCACGCCCACGCTTGACAAGGAGAACCCCAGGCCGCTTCGACGGTAGATGGACTGGGCGTCATCGTACAATAGCAACAGCGAGTTCGTGTTCCGGTCGACCATCCAGACGACGAGTCGTAGCCAGTCTTCCTCGAAATCGTGGCTTTCGTCGATCAATAACGCGCCGTATTGCCCCCGCGGGATCTGTCCCTTCTCGACGCCGGCGATCACGCTGTCCACTTGCCGTTCCCAAACCGGCTTATCGCCTTCAGCGACGTCCACGTGATGGGTTCTCAGTTGCTCTCCGCACCAGTCGTGAAAATGGTAGACATGCACCTTGTCGGCGATGCCCTTGCTGCGCATGTGACTCCTGAGCTTCGCCGCCAGGGTGATGTTGAAACACAAGACGAGAATCGGCTTGTTGAGCAATTCCGCCAGAACCTCGGCCCGGAATTCCAGAATCAGGGTTTTCCCGGAACCCGCCACACCGTGAATGACGCGATGCCCGTCGCCGAGGCCGCGGGCCAGTTGTTCCTGATGGATGTCCATCACCTTGACGACATCCGGGACGGACACCCGTCCGGGTGCCTTCTGTTGCGGGAAAAGCTCCAGGTTGTCGATGCGGATTTCCGGGTACAGGTGCCAGCGGATGCGGTTCAGATCGCGCAGGGTCAGCGGCTGTTTGAATCGGTACTCGAACATGCCCTGGAGGCGTTCCCGGAATTCTTCCGGGTCGGTGTCCTCCAGCATCTCGTCCCTGCAGATCAGCAGGCGGCTTGGCAGCAGCCGTTCGATTACGTCATCCGGCGCCACAGACTGGATCTGCTTGCGGGTAATGTTCGTCAATACCACGCCGTACCCATAGGGGCAAATCAACTTCCCCTTGTACTGGCCTTGTTTCTCCTTCAAATGCGGGTCGCATTGGAGCATGTCGATAGTATGCAAGGCACCTTCGCGCGCCTGTTTGACGGGATTGGCCGTGGCTTTCAAGCCGCTGTCGGTGTTCAATTGAACTGTGTCGTGGTCGATGCTGCTGATCGAGCTCAGCTTCCAGTCCTTGACTTCCAGGAACAGCAAACCGCACCGGGGATGCACGAGGATGAAATCCGGATAACGCCGCCGCTTTCCCACTGGTACGTTGTAGAAGCACAACCAGTCGTCGTCGAGCAGAGTTTCCAAGCGATGCGCCAAGCGCTGTTCGCCGGGGGTAGCTTTCGCGTTGCCCAGTCTTAAATTTGGGATGATGATCGCCATGGAATGGAGTTACTTCGCTTTCGCGGACAGTTCAAGGCTGTCGCCATCAAGAGTGCAATCGCGGAAGCTGCCATGCCGGCGAAGGACGGCCGCCTAGTTCGTTCTTTTCCCAGAGCTGTCCCAGACTGTAATCTTCCAACCAGACCTCAAGCGTTTCGTCGTCCAGTCTTCGGAGTTTCGTGGCGCCTTCAACGCGTTCGGCTACCAGTACGTCTTCGGGCTCGAAGTGATCCAGCAGTATGGGGGACTGCGTCGCGACAATGATCTGTGACTCGATGGACGCTTGTTTCAAGAATGACGCCACCAGGGTGATCGCATATGGATGCAGTCCAAGCTCCGGTTCGTCCAAGAGTACGACAGAGGGTCGTAGTGATGATGGCTGGAGCAGAAGCGTGGCTAAGGCAATGAACCGGAGCGACCCGTCGGACAGCGATGAGGCGTCGAAGTATGCATCCGAGCCTACGTGCCGCCATTCAAGACGTATATTGTCTTCGTTCAAGGCCAGAGGCTCGAGTGCGAAATCATCGAAAAATGGAGCCGTCAGTCGGATGGTGCGACGGATTTGAATGTAGGAGCTTTCGTGTCTCTTCTTCAGGAAATACAGGAATGCAGCAAGATTTGAGCCATCCGGGCGCAGATGACGATTGTCGTGTATGTCGGCCGTCCTCTTCATTGGAGATGCAGAACCTGTATCGTGGAAGTGGTACAGCCGCCAGCTCTCCACCCTGTCCCTGGTGAATTCAAGAGCCGGCACAACGCCAGGCTGTGGTTCGAGGTCTCTGACGAAATCCGGTGGGAGTTCGGTTGCGGCCATCGATATTCGCGGAAATAACTGATCGTCAGCGCCGTGAGGCATCTCGACACTGAAATCCGCCAACTCGTCAGCGAACCGGACATCGTACCTTATGGTTCGTGTCGTCTTCGACCCGAAGTGTAGGAGACGGTCAGCCCCACCGGAGCGGCGGATATGGTCCGCCGTCTGAGATGCACTCAGAATGGCCGTTCGCAAGAGCTTGAGGGCGTCGAGAAAGTTGGACTTGCCTGATCCATTGGCGCCAATCAGGACATTCAGCGGCCGTAACTCCAATTCTCGCAGTTCGGCTATGCTCCTGAAGCCTTGAATCGTGATTGTGCGGATTGCTGCCATGATTCTCTTTACGTGGGCGACCGAGGTCAACTCGACGCATCGAATCATTTTCCGAACACCAAGATGCCACGTTGCCGCGCCGGCAGCAAATTGGTGAGCGGCCAAGCACATTACTGGGGTCGCCGCGAACGGCGGCGAGGGCTCTTTACCGCTTGACGTGCGTGCTCACGCCCCGCAAACGTGGAGGATGAAGTTCGCTGTCGAAGACGCCCCGTTTCCCGCCGAGGAAATCCATTGCGTCAGTCCAGGCCCTGGCTTCCGCCGGGGTGATTTCGTCGTGCGCGCGGTGGTCGTGTTTCTCGATGAACCGGTCGAGGGTGTCGCGCAGGGCTTCGGCGGTCCGGCGTTGGATGTCCCGTAGATCGGCGAGGCGCGGATGGGCGGGGTGACTCTCCTCGGCGATGAGGAAATGCGGCACGCAGATGCCTGAAGAGCCACGGCACTTCTCGGAGAACGTCTCGTCTCTCAGCAGGTCCAGCAGTTGCCGCAAATGGACGGACTCGGAACGGGCGGCGTGCACACAGGCGGGGCAGGTCGTCTTCTTGACTCGGGTGCGCAGGGTCGTGGCGGCGCGTGTCAGCCAACTCCTCAGGGCCCGCCATCCGGATGCGGGCCGCGGACCGGCCATTCCATGGAAACGGTTCAGCAGATCCTTCGCGATGATGGCGAAGCCCAGGTCCGGGGCGCTGGATGCCGGAAGGTCGCGCAGGAGCCACGTGTGCGGGTTGCAGAGGCCGAAGGACTCGCGCAGCATCTCCCGCGTGGGCACGTCGGTGACCCGTTCGTAGAAGACACTGTCGAGGTAGGCGCGGCTGTCGTCGATGACGATGCCGCAGATGGGACAGCCCGGCGCGTCGAGCCGGTCGAAGAGCTTGAAGTAGAAGCTGTCGTGGCGCGTCTGTTCGTTCACTTTACGCTGGCCGTGCCTGCCCCGCCCCGGCCCTTCCTGGATTCCCGCTTTCGCGGGAATGACGGTTTACTTCTTCAGCGCCCGCCAGATCTTCTCGCCGGTCACCGGCAGGTCGGTGATGCGCGCGCCCACGGCCTGGTCCACGGCGTTGGCGATGGCCGACGGCACGGGGAGGATGCCGCTCTCCCCCAGGCCCTTGGCGCCGTAGGGGCCGGCGCCGTTGCCGTTTTCGAAGAGGATGTTGATCTGCTCGTCCGGCAGGTCGGAGATCTTCGGCAGCCGGTAGGTGAGGGCGTCCGGCGTGAGCATCAGGCCGTTCTCGTACACGGTCTCCTCGAACATCGCCTGCCCGAGTCCCTGCAGGAAGGCGCCCTGTTCCTGGGTGTGGCAAACCTGGGGGTTGATGGCCTTGCCGGCGTCGGCGATGCCGACGTACTTGAGCACCCGCACCTCCCCCGTGTCCCGGTCCACGTGGACCTTGGCCGCGCCCCATCCTACCTCCCAGAACGGCGCGCGGGCGCCGAGGGGGGCGTCGGGGTCGCGTTCGCTCACCTGGCGGCCTTCTCCCTTGATGATGCCGCCCGTGCCCTCGACGTGGCGGACCAGCGCCGAGAAGGGGAAGGCGATCTCCCCCAGGCGCACCTCGCCGTTGGCGAGGGTCGCGGCGGCGCCGGGGCTCTTTCCCAGTGAGCGGGCGGCCGCGACGAGCCGGTCGCGGACGGCCTGGGCGGCCTTCTGCACCGCGAGGCCCATGACGGTGGTGCCGCTGCTGGCGTAGGTGCCCATGTCGAAGGGGGTCGATTCGGTGTCCAGGGGCGCTACCTCAACGGCCGTGGGCCGCACGCCGAGCTCCTGCGCGGCGATGCGCGCCAGGGCGGTGTGGGAGCCCTGACCGATCTCGATAGTGCCCTCGTGCAGGGTGATCCGGCCGCCGTCGTCCACCTCCACCCGCGCGGACGAGATCTTGAAGTTGCCCCCGCCGTCCTTGCAGGCGCAACTGACGCCGACGCCGCAGTCCGGCTCCAGTTCCTCCCCCCAACCGATTTCCTTGGCGGCGCGCAGGAGTCCCTCCCGCAGGTCGGTGTCCAGAGGGGTTTCCCCGGGGGCGAACTCCTCGCCTTTTTCCAGGAGGTTCTTGAGCCGGAACTCCACCGGATCCCAGCCCATCTCCCGGGCGATCATGTCCATCTGCGATTCGTAGGCCCACGCCACCTGGGGCGTGCCCATGCCCCGGAACGCGCCGGCCGGCACCGTGTTGGTGTACACCGAGTAGGCGTGGGAGCGGATGTGGGGGATGCGGTACGGGCCGGGCGCACGGAAGCCCGTCTTCTGGGCGACCCGGGGACCCGAATCCGAGTAGGCGCCACCGTCCACGTGCACCAGGCAGTCCCGCGCCACGAGCTTGCCGTCCCGGTCCACGCCGGTGCGGAGCCTCACGCGGGCGGCCGGCTTGCTCACCGTGCGCGACTCGTCTTCCAGCGACAGGTGCAGGAACACCCGCCGCCCGGCCTTGCGGGACAGGGCCAGCGCCAAGGGCTCGAGCTTGGTGTGGTTCTTGTTGCCGTAGGTGCCTCCCACCAGCGGCACCACCACCCGCGCCTTCTCCCGCGGCACGCCGAACATCTCGGCCAGCTCGTTGCGGACGATGAACTGGTGCTGGGTGGAGCACCACAACGTGAACCCGTCGTCATGCCACTCGGCCACGGCGAGCTGCGGCTCCATGGAGTAGTGGGCGATCTTGGGGAAGTCGAAGGTGTGTTCGAAGATCCGTTCCGAGGCGGCGAACCCCGCGTCGACGTCGCCTTGGGCGCGCTCGTAGTGAAAGCTTACGTTGGCGTACTTCTTTGCTTCGTCGTCGACGCCAGGATATCCCGGAAAGCTCGGCGCGTCGTCGCTGACGGACTCGTGGAGGGGCGGTGCACCGGGATCAAGCGCCTCGTCCATGGTCATCAGCGCCGGCAGCGGCTCGTACTCCACATCGATGAGCCCGAGGGCGGCGGTAGCCGCTTCCAGCGTCTCGGCGGCCACCGCGGCTACGACGTCGCCGTCGTAGCGGACCTTGTCAATGGCCAGAACCGGAGTGTCCTTCACCAGCGGGCCGTGGAACGGCTCGATGTCCTTGAGGTCCGCGGCCGTGAGCACCGCCACGACCCCAGGATGGGCCTCGGCCGCGGAGGTGTCGATGCCGAGGATGCGGGCATGGGCGTGGGGGCTGCGCAGGACCCGCGCGTAGAGCATGCCCGGGTGCATCAGGTCGGCGGTGTAGACCGGCTCGCCCCGGACCTTGGCGGCGCCGTCGAGGCGGCGCTCGTCGAGGGGCCGCGGGGCCGGCGCATCCAGCCCGCGCAGCAGCGCGGCGGCACGATCGACCGACCGGATGATGGAAATGTAGCCGGTGCAGCGGCAGATGTTGCCGTCCAGGGCGGCCTTGATCTCCTCCTCCGAGGGGTCCGGATTCTCGTCGAGCAGCGCGCGGGCGGCGAGGATCATACCCGGGGTGCAGAAGCCGCACTCGAAGCCGCTTTCCTCCCAGAACGCCTCCTGCACCGGGTCCAGCGCGTCGTCGCTGCCGAGGCCCTCGATGGTGGTCAGTGAGCGTCCGTCGATCTCGTGGGTGAGGGTCGTGCAGGCGCTCACCGGACGGCCGTCCAGCAGTACCGTGCAGGAGCCGCAAACCTCCACCTCGCAACTCGTCTTGGTGCCCCTGAGTCCCAGGGTGTGGCGCAGGAAGTCCGCCAGCAGCAGCTCCGGCGCCACGCTGGCGCGGCGCGCCTGTCCGTTCAACTCGAATTGAATCTGGATCTGGTTCATGGGTTCCTCGGTGCGGATGCCGCGTGGGCGGCCTCTTCGAATACGGGCTCAGGACCAGTAATACGGCTCAGGACCAGTACGTGGTGCGGTCCACCGGGATGTGCGCCAGCACTTCGCCGGGGATATAGTCCTCCACCTTGATGCGGGCCATGGCCTCGTCGGGGACCTTGGATACGGGCGAGAAGGGGCGGTCCAGGGGCCGGGTGGCGTCGATGATCATCACCGAGGTCTTGGTCTCGTCCACCACCGTCGGGTCGAGATAGTTGCCGGTGAAGGTGGGCTGCATGATCGACACCTGCCGGTGGGGCTGCACCCGTGTGGCCACCGCCCACAGGATCTCGGTGGGGTTGTAGACGTCGATGTCGTCGTCGAACACGAAGATGTTCTTGGCGTGGAGCTCGGTGAGGGCGGCGGCCGCGGCGCGGCCGGGGTCGCCCTCGGACAGCTTCTTCATGGCGATGAAGATGTTGTAGTGGGCGTGGCGGCCGGCCTTGCACACGGCCGTGACTCCGGGCACGGCTTCGCGGATCCGCCTCAGGTAGGCGCCCTCGCGCGGCAGGTCGAGCCAGGGCTTGTCGCCCTCGGGGGTGATGACCGACTGGTACATGCCGTTGCTTCGGAAGTTGATAGCGCGCACCTCGTAGCGGCAGGCCGAGAAGAAGCGCTGCGGTCCGAGGTAGCCGGGCGCCTCGCCGAAGGGGCCGTCCACCATGCGCTCGCCCGGGATCAGCGCCCCTTCGATGACGATCTCGGCGTCCGCCGGGATCAGCAGGTCGTCGCCCCACGTCGTGGACGGCGTCACCCGCAGCGGCTCCCGCAGGTAGGCGCCCATGACGTCGTACTCGCTCACCTCGAACGGCCCGGTGTAGCAGGCGCCCATGTAGAA
Source organism: uncultured Binatia bacterium (SeqCode) (assembly GCA_965215605.1). GTDB lineage: Bacteria > Desulfobacterota > Binatia > UBA9968 > JAJDTQ01 > JAJDTQ01. Next base: position 2,642,466 of record OZ244070.1, read on the forward strand.
CGCCGGGTGGTGCCCCAGCACCGTGGCCACCGGACACTCCAGTCCCTGATCCTCGTGGTCCCGGAAGATGATCCACTGGTGGTGCTGCGAGTGGTAGTGGGTGGTGACGTTCTTCGACTTGATCTCCATGCGGTGGTAGGAGGCGTTGTAGATTCCTTGGCTGCGGTCCTTGGCGATGGTGCACAGGGTGATGTAGGGGCCGCCGTCCATGTAGTGATGCCGCATGATGGGCAGCTCGTAGAGGTCCACGGCGTCGCCGCTTCGGACGTTCTCCATCACCGGCGCCTCGCGGTTCTCCACCACCACCGGCGCGACGCGGTTCCTTTCGATGTCCACGCAGGCCTCGGCCATCTGCGCCCGGGTCATCTCCTTGGGCAGGCCGAGCGCGATCTGGGTCTTGCGCTGGGAGATGGTGAAGTTCATCACCAGCTTGAAATCGCTGACCCGGCCGTGCAGGTTGCGCGGCCGGTCGAACACGAGCAGCGGGAACTTACGGTCGGCCCCCAGGTGCTTGATGATGGCGCTTACATCGTAGTGGGCAGGATCCACCTCCCGCTCCACGTGCACCACCTCGTTGGGGATCTCGCGGCGGCAGTCCTCCAGGAAGCTGCTCAGGCTCTTGGGCATGCAGGTACTCCTTCGTCCGGGGGCCGGCCGCGTTCGGGTCAGGCCGCGTGGGCGTTCTCGCCTTGCGGGGGAAGTTCCGGAAGCTATTCGATGTCCGAATGGCGTCGCGGAATCACCACGAGATTCGCCGTGACCTCCGAGACATCCGGGATGGACTTGAGGGTCGCCACCACCCCTTCCACCGTTACCGGACTGGAGACCATGCCGGACACCGTCACCGTCCCCCTGTGAGCCTTCACGTCGATGGGCAGATCGCGGTACAGCTCGGAACGGAGCAGCGTCGCCTGGGTCTTCCTGGCCAGCGCCAAGTCTTCGAAGGATTGCATGGAGTCCGGGGTCTCCGCGAACGCTCCCTGCCGGGCGGCGGTGGTGACCACCTCGCTCGCCGCTTCCGTGCCCATGGCCAGGTTTAGCATCAGGTGGTACCGGCTGGGGTCCTGCCAGTCGTTGCCAAACAGGGCCATGAGCCGCCGGCTGCGGGCCCTGTCGGTGTGCTCGAGTTGCCTGCGGATGACGCCCTCGTCCACCGCGAGGCGTGCCCGGAGCCGGTCCACGCGTAGCTCCATGGGGCCGGTCACACAGACCTTCAGCACATGGGCAATGCCCGGGAGGAGCTCGTGTCCCACGTGTCCGTGGTAGACCATCGGGCCGGCTTGCGCCATCTCGCACATGGCGGCCTGGAGCGCAATGCGGTAGGGCCGCAGGTCATGCAGCCACTGGTCCCACCAGTGGGGCTCCTTCTCCGTAATCTCGTCGAGCTTGGCGCGGGGCACGCCGTAGTGTGCAAGAGTGGCCGCCAAGTCCTGGCGGCCGACGCACTTGTAGTCCAGGGACTGCGCAACCCGGTTGGCGACTTCCTCAGCTCCGGAGATGCCTTCGTAGATCACGATAACGGACATGACGGGCCTCCTTTCCGCAATCAACCAACGGTACGCCGAGCACGACTCGCATCCAACTCGAGCATACTGACAGGACAAGGAATAGGCAACGCCCCCGTCACCCCGGCCCCATCTTTGTCAGCCCCGCCCCACCTCCCCGTCATCCCGGGCTTGACCCGGGATCCAGACGGGGAAGGGAGGCGGCGGCCGGCCGCTCATGTTATGTGGAATGGGCGATGTCGTGGCACTTGAACCGAACGGTTACGTCGTGGATTTGCCTCGCGGCGATTTGCGCTCTGCTGCTCACGGTTTCGACGGAAGGGTCTACCCCTCCTGGCGGCGAGGGTTCCGTCCGGGAAACGCGCACGGCCCAGGCTGCCGGCGCCGTTCCCATCGGGCGCATCCAAGGACGAAGCCACATCTCGCCGTTCCGCGGACAGCGGGTCACCACAGTCGGGATCGTCACGGCCGTCGATACCGACGGGTTCTACCTGCAAGACGCGGCCGGCGACGGCGACCCCGATACCTCGGACGGCGTCTTCGTCTTCACCCGGCGGACGCCGGACGTGGCCGTGGGCGACGAGTTGCGCGTGCGCGGGGTGGTGGCGGAGTACCAGCCCGGCGGCGCGAAGACCCACAATCTGACGATCACGCAGATCACCCGCCCGAGGATAACGCGTGTGTCCCGCCGCAACCGGGTACCCGCGCCGGTGGTGCTGGGGGCGGGCGGACGCGTCCCGCCCCACGGGATCATCGACAACGACGGTTTCGCCGTCTTCGATCCGCACGAGGACGGCATCGACTTCTACGAGGCACTGGAAGGCATGCGGGTCACCGTAAGGAGCGCCGTCGCCGTGAGCCCCACCAGCCGCTTCGGCGAGATCTTCGTCCGGGCCCGAGGCGCCTCTCCTTCCAGTCTGGGCAAACGCGGCACGCTGACGATCCGTCCGGACGACTTCAACCCCGAACGCATCCAGATCGATGACGACTTCGGACTCAGTCCGATGGCGACGCCGCACGTCAGGTCAGGGGATTCATTGGGCGATGTTACCGGTGTGGTGGGTTACGGCTTCGGCAACTACGAGGTGCGTTTCACCGAGGCGTTCTCACCTGGGCGGGGGCCGTTGAAACCGGAGACCACCCGCCTGAAACCCGCCGGCGGTTCCCTCACCATCGCGTCCTTCAACGTGCTCAACCTCGACCCCAACGACGGGGACGGGGACACGGACGTGGCCGGCGGGCGATTCGACGCGGTCGCCGCCATCGTCGCCAGGAACCTGCGCTCCCCCGACATCGTCGCGCTCCAGGAAGTGCAGGACAACGACGGCTCCGCAAAGACGCGGCTCAAGGCTGCCGACGCCACTCTGCGGCTGCTGGTGGATCGCATCGCCGCCCTGGGCTCGGTCCGCTACCGTTTCATCGACCATCCCTTCATCGGCGGCGGCACCAACGGCGGACAGCCCGGCGGCAACATCCGCGTGGCCTTCCTCTACAACCCGGCGCGCGTGGAACTCGTCCCGGGCTCCGTGGCAACTGTCACCGACCCCGCGGATCAGCGCACCAACCCGAGAAACCCGTTCTTCAACGGCCGGCTGCCGCTGGCGGCCTCGTTCCGGTCCCGGGCGCCGGCTGGCGCGGCCGTGACCGTGGTCAACAATCATTTCAACTCCAAGCGCGGCAGCGCTCCGCTGTTCGGGCAGGTGCAGCCCTTCACGGAACGGCAGGAGGATCCTGCGGTCAACGGCGGGGTGGAGCGCCGCCGGAGGCAAGCGCGCGCCGTCCGCGATTTCGTGGCGCGCAAGTTGGCCGCGCGCGGGGACGCACATATCGTCGTCGTCGGCGACTTCAACGAGTTCCAGTTCGTGTCCCCGCTGAAGATCCTCGAAGAACGCCTCCACAACCTCACCAACGATCTCCCGGCCAACGAGCGCTACAGCTACATCTTCGAGGGCAACGCCCAGTCCCTGGACCACATCCTGGTGAGTCCGTCATTGAAGGCGGCGGCCGAGGTGGACATCGTTCACGTCAACGCCGAGTTCGCCGAGACCGCGGCGCGGGCCAGCGATCACGATCCGCTGGTGGTGCGGGTTCGGCTGCCCCGGCGGTCCCCGTGAAATGGATGACGCTGACCGAGGCTCCTGTCTCGTCTCGCAGGTTTCAGGCCATGTCGTAGGGGACGGCGATGATGTCGTCGGCCACCAGGGCGGTCTCACGCACCCCGGCCACCACCACGCCGATGCCGTGCTTGAGACGAGGATACGTCTCCCGGAACGCTCGTATGCCGCTGGTGTCCGCGCGCGTGACGCGTGCGCTGCTCTTTGCTTCCACGGCGACGAACATTCCGTCCCTCTCGATTAGCAGGTCCACCTCGCTGCCGGAGTGTGCGCGCCAGTGATGGGCGGCCGGCGGATGGCTCATGGTCTGCGTCTGCTTGAGCAGGTCCAGGACGACATGGGTCTCGAACAGCGCGCCCTGGATCGGATTGGACATCAGCGCCGTTGGGCTGGAAATGCGCTGAGTCCATGCCGCCAGTCCGGTGTCGGCAAAGTAGCCCTTGGGGCGCTTGGAGATTCGTTTGGTGGGATTGCCGGAATACGCCGGGACCTCAAGCCACTGAAAGGTCGCTCGCAGGACGGCCAGCCAGCGCTGCGCCGTGTGGTATGTGATGCCGAGCTCACGCCCGAGTTGGGTGTGATTGATCTCCTGGCCGGAGTGGGCGGCACAAAGGCCTACAAAGCGGGCGAAGAGGTTTGCGTCCTCGACGGTGGCAACGCGCCGGACGTCGCGTTCGATGTAGGTGCGCATATAGGATGCGAACAAGTCGGGCAGTGTCGCGTCCTCATGGTCGAGGTGTCCGGGGAAGCCGCCCCGCCACAGACGGCTTGCCAGGGACGGCTCGATGGTTCGAGGCGCGAGCCGTCCACGGTTACGCAACCGGTCTGCCGGGTCGGCTGCGAACAGATCTTCGACCCATGTCCCCCCGGTGGTCGCTCCATGGCAGCGTTCGGCCAACGACAAGAAGGGAAGATCCAGTACCGCCACGCGCCCTGCCATGCTCTCGCTGACGGAACTGAGCAGCATGAGGTTCTGGGAACCGGTGAGCAGGTACTGACCGGGGCGGGGATCTTCGTCCACACGCCGTTTGATGACCCCAAGCAGGTCCGGCACGTATTGAACCTCGTCGAGGATGAGCGGCGGCTGGTACTGGTCGAGGAACAGTTCAGGGTCTTCTCGCGCGTTGTTGACGTCGATGACCGGGTCGAATACAACACGGTGGGCGTCCGGGGCCAAGTGAGACAGGAGCGTGCTCTTGCCAGCCTGTCGCGCCCCCAGCATCAGGATCACCGGCACGGCTTGACGCAGGCGCGCTATTCTGGCTTCGAGGTGACGTTGCCGGTACTCCACATGGGAAAAATAGCCTTATCGCTTCTGTTTTTCAAGGATTGAGATGGCCACGCCCAGAATTGCCCTGATCCTCACCGGAGGCACCATCGATTCCGTCGGCGCCGATCGCCTCGACCTGGCCTGGTACATCGAGAACAACAAGCGGCTCGGCGACGGCGAACTGGTGGGCTCGGTGCCGGAGTTGGCCTCCATCGCCCAGGTGGAGCAGGTGCCGTTCCGGCGGCTGCCGAGCCATGCGCTGGTGGACCGCGACTGGCTCGACCTGGCGGGGGTGCTGCACGGGATCTTCGAACGGGACGAGGCGGACGGGGCGGTCATCACCCACGGCACCAACACCCTGGAGGAGACCGCCTACTTCCTGAACCTGGTGCTCAAGATCGACCGGCCGGTGGTGCTGGTGGGGTCCATGCGGCCGGCGACGGCGCTGGGCGCGGACGGCTACCTGAACCTGCTCAACGCCGTGCGGGTAGCCGCGGAACCGGATTCAAGCGGACACGGCGTGTTGGCCGTAATGAACGACCGGATCTACGGCGCCCGGGACCTGACCAAGACCGCCACCTACCGCGTGGAGGCGTTCCAGGGACGGGACCTGGGACCGCTGGGTTTTGCCGACGCCGACGGCCGGGTGCGCTACCATCACCGGACGGTCAAGCCGCACACCACCGCGACCGAGTTTGACGTGACCGGCCTCGAGTCGCTGCCGCGGGTGGACGTGGTGGTTTCGCACGCGGGCGCGGACGGCGCGATGATCGATGCCTGCGTGGCCGCGGGGGCCAGGGGTATCGTGTGCGCCGCCACCGGGGCAGGCCGCCCCACGCCGGCTCAGGACGAGGCTTTCGAGCGCGCCCGGGAAAAGGGTGTGGTCCTGTGCATCGGCAGCCGGGTGGGTTCGGGGAGGGTGGCCCGCAGCCCGAAGTTGGCCGAGCGCGGCGTCGTCACCGCCGACAACCTCCAGCCCTGGAAGGCCCGGGTGCTGCTGGCGCTGGCTCTCAGCGTCACCGACGACCCGGACGCCATTCAGCGGATGTTCGATACGTACTGAGGTCCCCACGCCGTCCCCGGCGTCCCTCCTCACCCCAGCACGATCTTGCTCTCGTCTTCCCGCACCTCGATGGCGTTCTGGATCAGCGCGGCGTAGCGGTACACCGCGTGGGCGAACTTGCTGTAGGGGATGGTCAGGAAGAGCCCGGCCACCACGCCCAGGTGGATCACCAGCAGCGTTCCCATGGCGGCGGTTTCCCGGAAGACGAGCAGCAGCAGTCCGGTGAAGCTCGTCAGGAACAGCATCCAGAGGAAAGTCCTGTCCAAGCTGAGCATCTTCTCCTCGGCCGGGTCCAGGTCGCTTTTGGACTTGAGGTAGAGCAGCCCCACCGTGCCGATGCACATCATGACGCCGCCCACCGTCCCGAACACCACCGGAAGGCTCAGGTAGGGGTAGGGCGCATCCCAGTGGAGGAAGTGGTGGTAGAAGGCCGCAACGGTGGTGGCGGCGAAGTCCAGCGCGAAGCCGTAGAACACCAGGTGGTGGTGCCACATGCGGCTCTTGGAGAACTTCTCGTCGGGGTAGTTGCAGCCGTCGCCGCCGCCCTTCATGTACTGCAGGCCGAAGGCGTCCTTCATGGCGCGGGCGAAGGCGGGCAGGTTGATGAGGTCGGAGATGCTGCCGCGGGTGCGGCGCCAGAAGCTCACGAACCCCGCCAGCAACGCGAAGATGGCGTAGAAGAACATCACGCTGGCCGGGAACACCATGGCGCCGTAGGGCACCACCGCGTAGAACGCCCCCGAGCCCTGGTGGGCGGAGAACAGCGTCGTGCTGCCCTGAAACGCCAGGGTCAGCACGAAGGCCAGCACGATGCACACCGTGGTGACGAGCCCCACCAGGAAGGCGTTGTTCTTGTAGAAGCCTTTGAGCACCCGGGGCCAGGCGTAGTCCTCGTAGGTGTCGGCCCGAAGCCGTGACAGCGCCTGGGGCACGTTCACCCCGAACTCGTGGGGCGGCGCGTACTGGCAGGCGTAGTAGCAGGCGCGGCACTCGAAGCACAGGTTGGACATGTAGACCAAGTCCTTGGTGTCGAAGGTGCGCCGCCGCTCCATGGCCGGGAACACCGCGCAGAAGCCCGCGCAATAGCGGCAGGCGTTGCAGATGGTCATGACCCGGTCGGCTTCCTTGAGATGCTCAGACGACGGCACGCGCGGCCTCCCTTCCTGCGATGCGGCCGAACACCGTTCCGATGGTCATGCCGAATCCCGCCAGATACCCCTTGCCGAGGATGTTTCCCGACATCATCTCCCCGGCTGCGAAGATGTTCGGAGACGGCTGGTCTTCGCCGAAAAGAACCTGGCACTGCTTGTTCACGGCCACGCCCATGTAGGTGAAGGTGATCCCCGGCCGCAACGGATAGCCGTAGAACGGCGGGGTGTCGATGACCCGCGCCCAGTGGCTCTTGGGCGGGTCCATGCCCTCGGTGGAGCAGTCGTCCAGGATCGTGGGGTCGAAGGTCCCCGCTTTGACGGCGCTGTTGAACGCGTTCACCGTCTCCTCCGCCTTGGCAGGGTTCAGGTCCAGGGACGCGGCGAGCTGCCGGACCGAGTTGGCCTCGAAGGGCGGGAACACCGAGGGCAGGAACATGTCGATGGACTTGGCGTCCACGATGCAATAGGCCTCCTGCTCCGGCTGGCCGGCGATGAGGGTTCCCCAGATGGCATAGCGCTTGGGCCAGAAGTCCTCGCCCTCGTCGTAGAAGCGTTCGGCGTTCTTGTTGAGCACGACGCCGAAGGGGACGCAGTCGAGCCGGGTCACGATGCCGCCGTCGAACTTGGGCGCGCGCCCGTCCAGCGCGATGGCGTGGAAACCCTTGGCCCGCCCCGCCGGCTTGGCGCCCGCGTCGAACAACTGACGCAGCACCCGGCCCTTGTTGTAGGGCGTGCCGCGGATGATGAAGTTGTCCGCCGCCTCGCCCCAGTATTCCTTGAGCCAAGGCACGTTGGCCTCGAAGCCGCCGGAGGCGCCGATGAAGGCCTTGGCCGCCACCTCGCGCTTTTGGCCGTTGTGCTCCACCACCGCGGAGCGGAACACGCCGTCCTCGACGTTCAGGTCCCGCACCTCGGTGTCGTACTCCGCCCGGATGCCCATCTTCTCGGCGGTGTCGTAGTAGGCGTTCATCAACGCCTTGCCGCCGCCCAGGAAGAATGCGTTGGTGCGCGAAAGCTGCAGGGTGCCGCGCAAGGACGGCTGCCATTTGATCCCGTGGGCCGACATCCATTCGCCCGCGTCCTGGGACTGGCGGATGCAGTAGCGCGCCAGCTCCTCGTTGGTGTCGCCGCCCGTCACCCGCAGCAGGTCCTCGTAGAACTCGTCCTCCGGATATGTGCCCGTGAGAAAGCCGTCCTCGCCCTCGTGCATGTAGCGAAGGTTCCGCGTGTGGCGGCTGTTGCCGCCCCGGAACGCCTTGGGCGCCGCCTCCAGCACCAACACGCTGGCGCCCCCGTGACGGGCCATGATGGCTGCGCACATCGCCGCGTTCCCACCGCCCGCGATGAGCACATCGACCTCGGGAACCCCTCCCGAACCCCCTCCGGTGGATGAAGAAGCCATGACGCTACGTGTTAGTGGACACACCCGTTTCTGTCAACTTACGAATCTTCTGGGGTCGACATCGGCACAGACACAGAGTCTCAAAGAACCGTCATTCCCTACACCTCCTCCGCAACCTCGGCACCCCCTCCGCAACCTCGACATTCCCGCCTTCGTCTCCCGCGAAAGCGGGAAACCAGGCGGGGTGGGGCGGCGCCCAATTTGACAACCCCACACCTCCCTTGCCATGAAGTAACTTCACCATTCAGGAGGATTCCCGTGGAACTTGGCATCTATTTCCGTTCTTTCTTCACCAACCCGACACGGCCCCTGCACGAGCAGATCGACGACGCCGTTGAGATCTGCCACGTCGCCCGTGACTGCGGCTTCGCCGCCATCACCATGCCCCAGCACTGGGTGTCGCATCCCACCATCTGGCCCCAGCCCTTCCCCATGCTGGCGCGGCTGGCCCCGGAGGTAGGCGAGATGCGGCTCCAGACCGGCATCGTGCTGCTGCCGCTCCACAACCCGCTCCAGGTGGCGGAAGACGTGGCCACCCTGGACCACATCGCCAAGGGCCGCTTCGTCCTCGGCGTGGGTTTGGGCTACCGCGACACCGAGCTCGAGGCCGTGGCCTCCAACCGCAAGCAGCGGGTGTCCCGCCTCACCGAGTCCATCGAAGTGATGAAGAAGCTCTGGACCGGCGAGGAGATCGACCACGAGGGCAAGTACTGGACGGTGCACGGCGCCAAGATGGGATTCACGCCCATCCAGAAGCCCCATCCGCCCATCTGGATCGCCTGCCAGAGCGAAGGCGCGGTGCGGCGCTCCGCCCGCATCGCCGACGCCGCCTATCTGGCGCCCCAGGTGGGCTTCGACGACGTCGCCCATCTCATCTCCATCTACCGCGACGAACGCAGCAAAACCGGCCAGGACCCCGGCCGCATCACCATCTCCCGTGGCGTGGCCTATGCCCCCAACCGCGAGACCGCCATCGCCCAGGCGCGCGAGTCCGCGGCGTCTTCCTACAAGATGTACAGCAGTTGGAACATGCAGGAAGACACCATGGTCAAGATCAACATCGCCTCCGACTCCGAAGTCAGCGCCTGGGCCGTCACCGGCAACGGCGACGACTGCTTGGCGGATCTCAGCCGCCTTGCCGAGGATGGCGTCGAGTACGTGGGCATGACCTTGCTCAACATGCCCAAGGACCTGTCGGGCCGGAAAGAATATCTGCAGGGGCTGGCCGAGAACGTGCTGCACCGGATGAAGTAGGCCGCGCGGCACGAGAACCGGCGCGCGGCGAGGACCCCCATGGCGCTTGAGATCGAGCGCAAGTTCCTGGTCACCGGAGACGGCTGGCGCAAGGCCGAGGGAACGGTCCTCCGCCAAGGCTATCTGAACACCCACCCCGAACGCACCGTGCGCGTCCGCATCGAGGGCGACAAGGCCGCCCTCACCATCAAGGGAATCACCCGCGGCGCCACCCGTTCCGAGTACGAGTACGAAATCCCGCCCCAAGACGCCGCCGAACTGCTCCGCCTGTGCGAGCCGCCGCTAATAGAAAAGGTACGCCGCCGCCTGGAGCACGACGGCCTCATCTGGGAGGTGGACGAGTTCCTCGGGGACAACCAGGGCCTCGTCGTCGCCGAAGTCGAGCTGGACCGCGAAGACCGCCCGTTCACCAAGCCCGCGTGGGTCGGCGAAGAAGTCACCCACGATCCCCGCTTCTACAACGCCAACCTTGTGGCAAATCCCTTCACCAAGTGGCAAAATTCAAAGGAGCGCCTCTGACACCGGGGCGCCCCGGGTCTTCCCGAACACGGAGGGGTGGCCGAGTGGTTTAAGGCACCGGTCTTGAAAATCGGCGTCCGCCTAAACAGCGGACCGCGAGTTCGAATCTCGCCCCCTCCGCCACCGCTTGCTCGGACGTATTCGAAAAACGAAAAATGGTGAATTGGGCGCGATTTACACCAGTTGACTTTGAGTATGACTTCGAGCGGGATGAACTCGCTTCCCACCGAATCACTTTCGAGGAAGCGGTCGAGTGCTTCTTCTCGGACTTTGAAATCCGTCGCAAACAAGTCGTACAGAGATCGTTACCAAGTCCTCGGACGAACGGTTGGCGGCCGGCGTTTGAAGGTCATTTTTCAACTGAAATCGGGTGATGTCGTCCGGATCATTACAGGATGGCCCCTATGAAGAAAAAGACAAGACCCTTAACCGAAAGAGAAGTTGATGACGCCGTCGTTGCCGAAGCTGACGACGACGCGGCTTGGGGAAAACCTGTCCGAGCCCGGAAAGCCAAGCCCACTAGCGTCCCATTGTCTGCGCCGGTAGCCACGCGAGCCGCGTTTTTCGCCCGCCTCCACCGGGAGAAGAGCGTGGACGTCTGGATCGAACGGATTATTCGAGACCGCCTCGATCTCGAAGAGGCCGTGTTTGCCGACGTGAAGCGAGAGATGGCCGCTCGGTGAACAGTCTCCCAGGGGCGAACCCGGTGGGCTGACTCACTCACATTGACCCGTCTCCGGTAAACCCGGCGTGGTTCAGAGAACCCGGAACCGAGCGTGAGGGTGTGCCTCACGGGCAAGGGGTCGGTGAAGTACCGGGAGCGGGCTTCAGGAGGGTGAAGGGAGAACTACTGTGTCGTCACCCGGGAAGGAACTCCGGGTTCTCTACCTTGTCAAACTCTTCACCCGGGAGACAAAGCCGAAGGCACTAAGTGGCTTCTGAGGCACCGGTCTTGAAAATCGGCGTCCGCCTAACATGTGGACCGCGAGTTCGAATCTCGCCCCCTCCGCCAACCATACTCCCATACAGTACCTGAGCGCTCCGTTTGCCGAGCCGGGGTGCCTGGTCTATGTTGGACTAGTTTGTGCTCTCTTGATCGGAGGAGGCTTGTTCGTGGCAAGGACCGGACCGCAACGTGTTTGGACCGTGGCTGAGGCGAAGGCGCACCTCTCCGAGATTCTGCGCCTAGCCCAGTCGGAAGGGCCGCAACGTATCGGTACCCGGCGGTCGTTCGTCGTCGTGCCCGCGGACGCATGGGACAACAAAGCCAATCCTCGCAAGCCCCTTGGCCGGTGGCTGATCGAGAACATGCCACGCGGGGTAGATCTCGAAGTTCCCGACCGCCGTTCCGCCCGGGAGGTTCCGTTCAGCGACGAGGATGACGAATGAGCGGGTATCTTCTGGACACGAACGTGGTCTCGGAGACCATGCGTAGTGTTCCGGATGCGCGTGTGGTGACTTTTCTGGCGGAACATGACGACCTATGGCTGTCTTCGATCGTTGTGCACGAGTTGGAATACGGCGTGCGGCGGCTGGCACAAGGGCGACGGCGGTCCAGCCTGGAGGCTGACTTGCGGCGCCTCACTACAGAATACGAGGACCGCATACTGCCCTTGGACCGGGTGGGGGCGGAGTGGGCGGCCCGGTGCCGGGTCCTGGCCCAGCGCTCAGGACATACGCTGGACCTGGGCGACGCTCTCATCGCGGGAACGGCGAAGGCCCACGACCTCACCGTGGCCACTCGCAACATCGCTGATTTCCAAGACGTCGGCGTTGAACTCGTCAATCCTTGGGAAGCAGAATGAGCAACAACGACCTCAACTGGATCGCCAACTACATATGGGGTATTGCCGACGACGTGTTGCGCGACCTGTACGTGCGCGGCAAGTACCGCGACGTGATTCTGCCCATGACCGTGCTGCGCCGGCTCGATGCAGTCCTGGAAGACAGCAAGCAGGCCGTCCTCGACATGAAGGCGACCCTCGACGCTGCCGAGATTGTCGAACAGGACCAAGGCCCTGCGACAGGCCGCAGGACAAGCGTTCTACAACACCTCGCAGTTCACCCTGCGGGACCTGAGAGCCCGCGCCAATCGCCAGCAATTGACGGCCGACTTTGAGGCCTACCTGGACGGGTTCTCGCCCAACGTGCAGGACATCCTCGACAACTTCGAGTTCCGCAACCAGATTCCGCGCCTGTCCAAAGCCGACGCCCTGGGCACGCTGATCGAGAAGCTCACCTCACCCGACATCAACCTGAGCCCGACTCCGGTTCTCAACACCGACGGCTCGGTCAAACACCCCGGCCTCGACAACCACGGCATGGGCTCCCGGATGACGCCAGCCTGTCCGGCAACGACCGGGCTGAAGTCGAGGATGAGGTTGAAATCCGAACGGAGGCATTCGAAATGACGGATTGGCACACGTGCCCGGCCGTGGAACGGAAGCCGGGAAAAGTCAGCGGCGCGTGGGTGTTTGCGGGCACACGGATCCCACTGTCCGCACTGTACGAGAACCTCGCCGGTGGCGCCACGATCGACGAGTTCGTCGAGTGGTTCCCGGGCGTCGATAAGCAACAGGTCCGGGCGGTTCTCGAACACGAGGCGAAAGCGCTGAGAACGGCGGCAGCGCCTTGAAGCTGCTGTTCGATCAGGGAACGCCCGCACCGTTGCGGGACCACCTTCCGGAGCACTCCGTGGACACGCTGGCAGAGAACAGTTGGTCGGACAAGGACAACGGCGAGTTGCTAGACCTCGCGGAGCGAGAGGGGTACGAGATTCTTGTGACGACCGACCAGAACCTTCGACATCAACAGAATCTGGCGGGGAGGCGAATCGGCGTGGTCGTCCTGCTTTCCACGAACTGGTCTTCACCTTCGAGCTCAAGAACAACCTGACCAAGCAGACCGTGGGCGACGCGGTCTGGCAATACTAGAAGGACCGCGACCCACGCGAGAAGCTGTTCGAGTTCGGCCGCTGCGTGGCCCACTTTGCCGTGGACGAGAACGAGGTACGCTTCTGCACCCACCTTCAGGGCAAGTCCTCGTGGTTCCGGCCCTTGGACCGGGGTTGGAACGACGGCGCGGGCAACCCGCCCAACCCGAACGGGCTCAAGACCGACTATCTGTGGCGCGGCGTACTGGCCCGCGAGAGCCTGACGAACATCCTGGAGAATTATGCCCAGGTGGTGGAGTCAAGGGACGAGAAGAGCGGCAAGAAGAAGAAAACCCAGGTCTGGCCGCGCTACCACCAGCTCGACGTCGTACGCCGGCTGCTGGAAGACGGAATAGACTTGTGAGGATCAGATCAACCGCCTCATGGAGTCGCACAAGCTGCTCCCCAACGCCAGCTACTTCGCCTTTACGGCGACGCCCAAGAACAAGACCCTGGAAATCTTCGGCAACCCCGATCCCCGGGCGGACGGCACGGTCCAGCACCATGCCTTTCACAGCTACACCATGAAGCAGGCCATCCAGGAGGGCTTCATTCTGGACGTGCTGGCGCACTACACGCCGGTGAACAGCTATTACAAGCTGGCCAAGACCGTAGAGGACGACCCGCAGTTCGATACACGGAAGGCGCAGAAGAAGCTCCGACGCTTTGTGGAGGGCAGCGACCACGCGATCCGTCTCAAGGCCGAGATCATGGTCGACCACTTCCACGAACAGGTCCTGGCCCAGAGCAAGGTCGGCGGACAAGCCCGGGCCATGGTGGTCACCAACGGCGTCGCGCGTGCGATCCAGTACTTCCACGCCATCCGCGACTACTTGCACGAGCGCAAGAGCCGGTACCAAGCCTTGGTCGCCTTCTCCGGCGATTACGAGTTGGACGATACGAAGGTGAGTGAAGCGTCGTTGAACGGCTCCCCCTCCGGCCGGATCGCCGAGCGGTTCCGGGAGGACCCCTACCGCTTCCTGGTCTGCGCCGACAAGTTTCAGACCGGATATGACGAACCGCTGCTGCACACCATGTACGTGGACAAGACGCTCTCCGGCATCAAGGCGGTGCAGACCCTGTCGCGGCTCAACCGGACGCACCTCAAGAAGCACGACGTCTTTGTCCTGGATTTCCTGAACGACGTCGACACCATCCGCGAGGGGTTCGCGGATTTCTATCGGGCGACGATCCTGGCTGACGAGACCGACCCCAACAAGTTGCATGACCTGCAGGCGGATCTGGATGCTGCCCAGGTGTACTCCGAGGAGCAGGTCGATGACTTCGTGAAGCGTTACCTGGGCGGGGCCGAACGCGACCAGTTGGATCCGATTCTCGACGCGTGCGTGGCGGTGTACAAGCGCGAACTCGAGGAAGATGGTCAGGTGGATTTCAAGGGCAAGGCCAAGGGCTTCGTCCGCACTTACAGCTTTCTCTCCTGCGTCCTTCCCTACACGAACGCCGACTGGGAGAAGCGTTCGATCTTTCTGAATTTTCTGATTCCCAAGTTGCCGGCCCCCGAGGAGGACGACCTCTCGAAGGGCATCCTCGAGGCCATCGACCTGGACAGCTACCGGGCCGAGAAACAGGCGATGCAGAAGATACTGCTGCCCGACGAGGACGCCGAGATCGACCCGGTGCCCACCACCGGTGGCGGCCACGTTCCCGAGCCCGAGATGGACCGGCTCTCCAACATTGTCCGGATGTTCAACGATCAGTTCGGCAACATTGTCTGGGAAGACGCCGACCGCGTGCGCCAACTCATCACGGAGACGATCCCCGCCCGGGTGGCCGCGGACACCGCCTTCAGGAACGCCCAGCAGAACTCGGACAAGCAAAACGCCCGCATCGAGCACGACAAGGCTCTGGAGCGGGTCATGACCCCCCTGGTGAAAGACGACACCCAGCTCTTCAAACAATTCACGGACAACGAGAGCTTCAAGCGGTGGATGAGCGATGCCTCGTTCGAGATCGCGTACCGGCAGCCGGGTGGCGGATGACCAAGTATGGCGCGACATCGCTCCCTCCGCCGGGAACGATGCGGAACGCCGTGGAACACCGCGTGGGGGACGGCTTCAGTCCGGAGGCCCTGCCGCGGACCTCCGTTGGCGTTGACGCTCCAGGTGCTTGAGCGCTTCGCGCCGGCTCAGCGTGGAAAGCCCGGGATGCGCGTCCACGAACGCCGTCACCCATCCCGGATCGGTCTTGGAGTACTCGCGTAGCGCCCAGCCGATACCCTTGCGAAGAAAGAACTCCGGGTGGCCGATGGACGGCCGGATCGCGTCGGCGAGCAGGTTCGGGTCCGTCCCTTGCTTCGCGTGGAGTTGGGCGAGAATGGCGGTTCGCCGCTTCCAGATGTCGCCGTCCCTCGCCCACTCCCGGAGGATGGCCTTCATCGGGCGGGGATGTGCGGCGAGCATGGCCCCCACCCCGCGGCCGGCAATCGCGTCCACGTAATCCCACCAGGCCCCGGTGACCACCATCTCCTCGATCATTGGAAGGCGCGCCGGCTCGAGCCAGCTCGAATAGCGCCGGAAGAGCAGCAGCTCGACCGCCGCGTAGCGTTCTTCGCGGTGGGCGGCGCGGCGCCAGAGGTCGAGAATGGCCGCCTCCCAGGCGTCGGCGTCCGGCAGCGGGTGCTGCGCGAACAGGGCGCCTGCGATGCGGCGGCATTGCGGCACGCCCACCCCCAGGTAGGGCATGTCCGACTTCATGTATGCCTGCTGCTGCGGTGCCCTGACCGGGTCGGCGGCATCGCGCAGGGCGACAATGACGGATTCTCGAATGTTCATCCCCTGACCGGGTCGCCCCCTTCATCGCGCGCCCTTTGGCGCCCCCGCGCCGATCGCCGCCGCGATGCGCTCCCGGTGCTGGCGAAACGTCTCCGGCCAATCCGGGCGGTAGGGCACGACCACGATGGCGCGTTCCATTACCCCGCAGATGAGCCCCGTCTCCCGCGCCGGCGCGTCACCGGGTGGTGTATCGCTCGGTTCCGTCCTCGCCCTCTCCCCGAGATCAAAGGTGGGCGGTGCAGCAAGAGTACCGCCACCCGCGCACGAGGCACGCAAGGGCCGTCCTGATTACGTACGAAGCTCATCTGGTGAGCCAGTCGGTCCCATCACCGGAGCGTAAGCGTACCGGAAGCTTGTGACCCGAAACCGGGGCGAATTCAAGCGTATCGCAGACGGCGATGCAAGGGCTGGAGGGACGGAACGATGAGAGAAAAAAGCTGTTTTACAGCACCTTATCGTGGCCACTCGCAACATCGCTGATTTCCAACGCGCCGGCGTTGAGCTGGTCAATCCTTGGGAGGCTTGGTGACATGCTCGATTGCGGGGGACACGGAAGTGGAAAGCCGCGCATTCGTCCCCTCTCTCTAGCCCGTGGAGGTCGGCAATGTGCTCTTGGTCGCCACGCGGCGGGACCGGATCCGTGTAGACGACTGGCGGGAACACGCGCAAGCCTCGAGCCATTGCCGATCAGACTTTTCCAAGACACAAAACCACGGTACGTTGTCAAGAATCCGACGCCTAACGTCGACGTTGAGTGGGCGGGTCGTTGGGCCTTGACACAGACCCTCAATGAGCGCTGATCGCCATGGACAAGAAGAAGAGTCTCAGTGAACGCGACATTTGCAGCAAGTTCATTACGAGGACACGCTGGACAGATCGGACTGGTCAGACCTGCTGGCGGCTCTGGCATCGAATGATGGCGGCTGGGTATGGGCATTAATCTGATCATCGCCGTCACCGATGACGACTGGTTCGAGATGCTGCGGCAGCAGCCGGACCGCAGCGAGGTCAACTTCTGGGCACCCTCGGCAGCGAATTTTCGGGCGCTCCAGCCGGGTGAGTTGTTCCTGTTCAAGTTGCACGCACCGCGGAACGTGATTGTCGGCGGCGGCATCTTCGCCTATGCCAACGCGCTGCCGTGTTCGCTTGCCTGGGAAGCGTTCGGCGAGGCGAACGGCGCGCGGTCGGCGCAGGAGATGCGCACACGCATCTCAAAGTACCGAAGGGCGGAACCGGACGACCGTAGCGACTTCGCCATCGGTTGCCGCATTCTGACCCAGCCGTTCTTCTTCGACGAGGCCGACTGGATTCCGGTACCGGAAAGCTGGTCGCCAAACATCGTCTCGTTCAAGACCTACAACACGGGCGAAGCCGAGGGACTGGCCCTGTGGGAGGCGGTCAACGACCGTATGACACGGCAGCCGTTCCCCGGCATAGCCGAAGAGCAGGCGCGGTTCGGGGAGCCTCATCTCATCCGGCCCCGCCTCGGGCAGGGCGCATTCCGTGTGCTGGTGACCGACATTTATGGGCGGCGCTGCGCTGTCACGCAGGAGCGGACCCTGCCGGCGCTTGAGGCGGCGCATATCCGTCCCTATGGTGACGGCGGCGAACACGAGGCCCGGAACGGCCTTCTGCTGCGGCGCGACATCCACAGCCTGTTCGACGCCGGTTATGTGACGGTCACGCCCGCTCTCGACTTCGAGGTCAGCCGCCGCATCAAGGAAGAGTTTGACAACGGCCGGGATTACTATGCCCTACACGGTCAGCGGATCAGCGCGCCACATGAAGCCACCCAGCGCCCCGATCCGGTGGCCCTTACCTGGCACAATGAGCACTGTTTCAGGGGATGATAGGTGATCTCGATGAGCGATAACGACTGGGACACCTTGATGCGACTAACTTCGAGGCGGGACAGGACCTCGGCCAGTTACAGGGGCTATCGAGACCCGAGGGGCAAGGGTTAGCTTCCATTGATCGGACGGACCACGGAGTTCACCGCGGCCGTGCGATTCCTCAGCTCTCTGCGCGAAAGCGCTGAGACCGGGTGCTCTATGCGCAGAAATGATCGCTACGCGCAGGATTTCTGCGCATAGACCGCTCGGATAGAGCCGTGGCGCTTGGCGGTCCGAGGCCTCAAGGCGCTTCTTGAAGCTACTTCAACATTGCTATTCGAAGTGTTACCGGGTAGATTACCGGTGATACTGTGGAGAGGTATGCTATGAGCAACACGTCCCAAAGACGCGCCATTGATCGCTACCGTGAGCGTCTCGCCGAACGCGGCATGGCCCGTTTTGAGGTGCTCGGGCTTGGGACCGACCGTGAACTGATCCGTTCGGTTGCCAAGTGCCTGGCGGAAGAGGGGCCGGATGCGGATCGACTTCGGGCTGTGGTCAACGGTTGCATCGAGGGCAAATCGCCACGGAAGGGTGGAATCCTTCAGGCCTTGCGACGCTCCCCGCTGGTCGGGGCCAACGTCATTCCTCCCCGTCCGTTCGAGACCGGTCGTAAGGTCGACCTGTGACTGGATATCTTCTCGACACCAACATCATCAGCAACATCACCAAACCGGAGCCATCCGACTCGTTGCTGGCGTGGATGGCAGAGCAGGACGACGAAAAACTCTTCATTTCGTCGCTCACTGTCGGCGAGATCTGGCGTGGGGTGCTGCAGACGCCTGCCGGTCGCAAGCGCGACGAACTCGAAGCATGGTTCGCAGGGCCGGACGGACCGCCCGCTCTGTTCGCCGGCCGCGTGCTCCCGTTCGACCAGAAGGCAGGCGTTGTCTGGGCAAGACTCATGGCAGAGGGTCGAGCGAAGGGCCGTCCCCGTAGCGCGCTCGACACCATTGTTGCCGCCACGGCGGAGGCAAACGACTGTGTCGTGGTCACCGACAACGAGAAGGACTTCGCGGATGTCGAGATCATCAACCCGCTTCGTTTCGTGTCAAGCTGAGGAATGGGTTGCCGATGACGGCTTCGTGCCGCCCTCATACCAAGGCGAGAGGCGTGAATGTTAGTGACTTGATCGAACTGCTGAAACAGTGTCCCGCCGATCTGCGAGTTGTCGTGAACGGCTACGAAGAGGGCTACGATGACCTCTCACCGGAACAGATCTCGATCGCGAAGATCAGCCTGAACACGGGAAAACATCCTTGGGAGGGAAGGCATCGAGATCCGCGTGATGTGACGGGAAGGAGCCCTGACACCCCTGACGTAATTGACGCCCTCGTCCTTCAACGGGTGTCTCACTGATGTTGATCTTCCATCTGCTCGGCCCGTAACCTTTCACATAGCCGCTTACTAAACTTTCAATTGGCCGAGTTATTCCGGCCTACGCTTGCGCCTTGACATTTCATGATACGGCATGAAAGATTCGAGCCATGTCCAAGACTCGTGAAAAATTCGCCACCCAGGTCAATTCCGAAATCTTGGCCGTTATCCGCGCGATCGCCGAGCAGGAAGGCCGCCAGCTTCAGGTCCTCGTCGATGAGGCACTTGCCGATCTGATCGAAAAACGAAAACAGGCCCGACCCCGACCGCAGGTTATGGCTGCCTATCTCGCGAGTCATGACAAGTACGGTGAGCTCTACAAGAAGCTCGCCCAATGAGTGACTATCTCACGCTGGTTGAAGTCCTCGCCATTCACGCGGACCAGATCCAACGGTACGGAGGAACGGAAGGGATTCGGGATACCGGTCTTCTGGAGGCGGCACTCTATAGGCCGCAGACCGGCTACTACGCGGATCTCATCGAGGAAGCCGCCGCGCTGTGGGAAAGCCTCCCCCAGAATCATCCATTCGTCGACGGCAACAAGCGGGTGGCCTTTGCCGCCACTTACACGTTTCTGGCGATCAACGGAGCGCGATTGACGGCGGACCCGGCAGACGCCTACGCCTTCATCTCGGGACTGTACGAGTCCGGGACATTCCGTTTTGACGAGTTGGCGGCCTGGCTCCGGCGCCATGTCAAGGCGGATGTCTGAGGGACCGTCCGCCGCACCCTACAAATACCCCGCTTCCCGATAGTACCGCTCCGCCCCCGGATGCAGCGGTATGCACATCGGCCCCTCTTCCGTGTCCCGGCAAATCCGGCTCATGTCGAACCGGTCGCCGTCCACCGGCATGGTGTCTTTTCTGGCGGCGATGGCCTTGACCACCGCGTAGGCGAGGTCGTCGGGAAAGTCGGCGCGGCAGAAGAGCGGCCAGCCGCCGAACTCCAGGGCAGGAACGTCCGCGTCCAGCGCCGGGAACGCGGACTTGGGAATCGCCGATCTACGAAAACCCAATTGCTCCATTTCGGCGAAGACCGCCGGCTGCAACGGCAGGAGGACCATGTCCCGGGCCAGGGCCTCGGCGGTCCAGCCGGTGATGCCCTCGTCGAACACGGCGTCGTAGGCGCCTTGCCTGATGCCCTCCATGCGCCGCGGGTTGGCGGGGACGGGCACCTGGTCCACTGTGCCGCCCCATTGATCCACGTCCTCGAGGCTCCAGCCGCAAAGACTCAGGATCCGCCGGATGGTGAACTCCGTGGTTCCCTCGGGGCCCTGGCCCCGGGTCGACAGCCTGAGCGGCAGTTTCTTCTCGCCGACCTCCTCGAGGGTGCGCACGCCCAGGTCCTTCCTGACCGCGAAGGCGATCTTGTCCCAGGAGGGGAAGACGGCGAGATTCCGGATGTCGATCTTCTCCGAATAGGGAGCCAGCCCGTTCAACGCCATGCGGGTCACCGGCGAAGGGTTGAGGAATGCCAGGTCCGCCTTTCCCTCGGCCAGCAGCCGCGGCGCCTCGAACCCGCCGAGGCGGCTGTTGCCGACGCCGTACGAGACGAGGATCTCCGAGCCGTCGGGCAGGTTCCGCTCCGCGAGCCCCAAGGCGATTCCGAAGGCCTCGCCGGCGCGTAGGGTCATGGTTACGGTGATCCTGATGGTCGTTGCCATCGAGGTTCCGTCAGGTGTGCCGCAGCCCCGCCAACCCGCCGCCTCCGGTGAGCAGGCGCACCAGTACGTTGGCGCCGACGATGATCATCACCAGGAAAAGGGTCACGGCGCCGGAGTGCTGGGTCATGTCCTGTTCGTTGTAGTTGAAGATCACTCCGGTGAGCACCATGTTGGCCGGCGACAGCAGCAGGATGATCAGGGACAGTTCGCGGGTGGCGGTGATGAAGGTCAGCAGCATGCCCGCGATGACGCCGCTCGACGACATGGGTATGATGATCCTGGCCATGCGCCGGAACCAGCCGATCCCCTGGACCCGCGCGGTTTCCTCCAGGGATTTGTCGATTTGCAGTATGGCGGCGATGCCGGTGCGCGAAGTGAAAGGCAGGTTCTTGACCACCGTGATCAGGACTAGGATCGTGAATGTGCCGTACAGCGCCGGCAACGGTCCCCATGGAGTCGAGAACATGCCGATGTAGATGGCGCCGAGGGCGATGGAGGGGAAGATGTAGGGCGCAAAGGCAACGCCCTCGAGCCACCGCGCCAACAGGGTGCCGCGGCCGCGTACCGCCGCGTAGCCCACCAGCAACCCGAGCAGGCCGTTGCACACCGCCGCGAGCACGCCCAGCTTGATGCTGTTCCCCAACGCCGTCAGGATGCCGGGGGAGTGGATGATGCCGGGTTCGCCATAGGCGAAGTCGGTGTGGCTCTCGCCGACCCAGAAGTGCGTCGTCAGGCCACTCAGGGAATAGTCGCCCGGCGTGATGACCAGAGATTCCCAAAGCAGGATCAGCAAGGGTAGCACGACCGTCACGGCAAGAAACGCGGCGACCCCGATGGTGGCCGGCCATTGCCAAAGCCCGAGTTTGATCTCGCGTTGCCGGAAGCCCTTGCCGGTGAGGGTCACGAAGCTCCTCCGGATGCCGATCACCCGGCTGTTGATCCAGATGAACGTAATCGCCATGACGATCAGCACCAGGGCGAGGACGAAAGCGTCGCCGCTGTTGCGGGCGTTCAGTGAAGCATAGATCTGGGTCGAAAAAGTAAAGAAGCGGACCGGCAGCCCCAGCAGCGCGGGCGTCCCGAAGGTGCCGAGAATGCGGATGAAGGTGAGCACCACGGCGGAACCGAGCGCGGGCAGCAGCAGGGGAAACGTGATCCGCCACAGCCGTTGGCGCCGGTTCATGCCGGCGATGGCGCCCGCCTCTTCCAGCTCCGAGTCCACCGTCGCCAGAGCGCCCGACATCAGCAGAAAGCCGTAGGCGTAGTAGTGCAGCGCCAGGCAGATGACGATGGGAAAGAAGCCGTAGCTCACCCAGTCGGGCGGCTGCACGCCGAAAAAACTGGTGAACATGCCCTCGGCGCCGCCGATCCGGTCGTTCTTGAAAAGACTCAGCCACGCCAGCGCCAGCACCCATGACGGCATCATGTACGGCACCACCACGAGCGCTCCGAACACACCTTTGAAGCGGATGTTGGTGCGCACCATCAGCCACGCCAGGCCGCTTCCGATGCTGACGCCCAGAATGGTCACACAGACGCCGACGGCGACGCTGTTGAACAGCGGCTTCAGGAATAGCGCCTTGGAGAGCGGCCCGGTGAAGACCCGTTCGAGGTGGAACAGGGTGAAGGAGCCGACCTTGGCCTCCGGCCTGTAGGCGAGGTCGTAGCTCTGGTAGACCAGCGCGTCGTGGATGATTTCGAAAAGCGGCCCCAACACCAGCACGGACAGGACGGCGAGGCACAGGAGGCCCAGGATCTTCTCGGGCTGGTTCAGCAGCCGATAGAGGTGATAGGTGAGATTGCTCCGTGAAAGGAGCGGAGGCTGGCTACCGGAAGAGGCCGTATCCAATGACATGGGTCAGGACTTCCGTTTTCTTCCGCTCACGCGGGCTGGCTTTGATTGAACAGATTGTTCTCCGATGCGACGTCGAAGAAATTCATCGATTGCGCGTCGAAGTCGATCCACAGGGGGTCGCCGAGGTCCATCCGTATGAAGCCCGGTTGCAGGAGGGTGATGGAACGGTTGTCGGTCCGGGCTTGCAGGATCGTGTCGGCTCCCTTCGGCTGAACCGATTCCAGCGTTACCCTCAGCCAGTCCTCCCTGGCTTCGGTCGATACATGGATGCTTTCGGGGCGAATGGTGGCGACGAGGTCCTGCGCGTTCGCAGGCGGGTCGCCGGGGATCGGCAGCCATAGATCGCCGCAATCGAGGCCCGCCGCGCCGTCCCTCCAGTTGATTTTGCCGGCCAGCCGGTTGATCCCGGGATCGCCGATGAAGTCGGCGACGAACAGGTTCGCGGGATGGTGATAGATCTCGTAGGGCGTGCCCTGTTGCTTGACCACGCCCTTGTCCATGACAACGATGATGTCGGATAGCGTCAGGGCCTCGATCTGATCGTGGGTCACGTAAACGGTGGTGGCGTTGAGGTCACGGTGCAGCCGCTTGAGTTCGCCGCGCATTTCCGTACGCAGCTTGGCGTCGAGGTTGGACAGGGGTTCGTCCATGAGCAGGATGGACGAGCGTGACGCGATCATGCGCGCCAGAGCCACGCGCTGTTGCTGCCCGCCGGACAGCTCCGACGGGTAGCGGAGCTGGTATGGCTTCATCTGTACCTTGTCGAGGGCGGCCTCGAGGCGCTCGGCGGTCTCGCCCACGCTCAGGCCCAGTTGCTTCAGGCCGAGGGTGATGTTCCGCTCCACCGTCATGTGGGGCCAGAGCGCGTAGCTCTGGAAGATGAGCCCGAGGTTGCGGCTCTCGGGGGGAATGATCACGCCCTTCTGGCGAGAAAAGATGAGCCTGTCGCCGAACCGGATCTCACCCGCTTCGGGTTCCTCCAGTCCGGCGATCACGCGCAACGTCGTCGTCTTGCCGCAACCCGATGGTCCCAGAATGGTCAGGAAAACACCCGGCTCGACGGTCAGGTCCAGATGCCGCACGGCGACTTCCTTGCCGTACGACTTCCGGATCCCTGTGAGATGGATCTCCTCCATGCGTGGCTATTTGCTCGAGTGCACCGTCCAGAAGTCCCGGACCTTGGGTCCCCGCTTCCACATGTACGCGGCGTCCACGTTCCAGCCCTCCATGTCGTCCCAGATCTCGCCGCCTGCCGGCAGCGGCACGTCACTCCGCGGGCTCACCGTACCTGGGTCGAAATAGGGAGCCAG
Source organism: uncultured Binatia bacterium (SeqCode) (assembly GCA_965215605.1). GTDB lineage: Bacteria > Desulfobacterota > Binatia > UBA9968 > JAJDTQ01 > JAJDTQ01. Next base: position 2,666,565 of record OZ244070.1, read on the forward strand.
ACCCTGCAACAGGGCCATGCTGGCGCCCTTGTCGTAGGGCTTCGAGAGCTTCGAATCCTTGCTCAGCTCGAGGCTGCCCAAGAGGTAGGCGGTAAACAGCTTGGCCGCGTTGGGGTGCGGCGCCTGGCGCGCGATGGCGGTAAAGGTCGGGTAGACCAGCTTGCCCACCGGATCCACCTTGGCCAGGATCTTGTTGACATAGCCCTTGGAATCGTTGCGCGCGATATAGGTCATGTTGGCGAACGCGATCAGGGGCCTCTTCTGACCCTTATTGCCCGAGGCGCGGGCGAGTTTCGAGCCCGACTTGAAGATGACCAGGTCATTGGCGAGCATCCGCGCCCAGAACTCCTGCCCGGCGTCGGCGACCCCTTTGCTCAATTCGATGGGCTTGCCGGCATGGCGCTGATAGGCGGCCGCCATTTCATCGGGACGCTGCATAAGGGTCATGACGCCCATCAGGGTGGAGCCCGACGACAGCGGGTTCTTCATGCCCACCCGGCCCTTGAACTTGGGCTCGGTCAACTCCCACACGTTCTTGACGGGCGGCGCGTCCGGGTAGGCCTCCCGGTTGTAGAGAAAGACCATGGCCTCGTTGACGCGGATCAGCAGCGGGTCGCGATTCTCCTTCGGGATACGATCCTTGTAATGGTGCGGCACGTAGTTGACGAGACGGTTCTTGTTAAGCATCTCGTAGATCACCTGACCCGAATTGCCGGTGGTGACGATGTCGGCGTTGAAGATGTTCGCGTTCTGCTCGCGAATGGTCTTCTCCACCGATTTGACCGACCCCAGGTCGTGCACGGTCACCTTGATCTCCGGGTGAATCTTGGCGAACGGCTTCACCAGCTTGGCGATGCGGCCGGAGGAGGTGTAGACCACCACCTCGCCTTCGGCTTTCGCCTTGGCGACGATGTCGTCCCAGTTTTCGTCCTTGTCATAGGGGCCGAGCTTGGCCGCCTTCAGCCAAGCCTCCATCTCGGGCGGCGGCTTGGAGGCGGCGCTGGCGGCAGTGACGAAGGAAAGGGCGAACAGGGCGGCCATGAGCACCCCGGCCAAACGCGTAATGAGCTGTTTCATGTTATTCTCCCCCCGGGTGAATGCACCCGGTTCATCAACAAGGGCGGCGAGACTCCGTTCGCTGTCATCAAGGAACACTGCCACGCTACGCCGATTCATGCCGCAGGCGCAAGGCCCTTCACCGCCCCGGCCTGTCGCCGCGGGGACCGGACGAGATCGTGGAAGGACCACGCATGGCCATCCCTCTTCCTTCGCTCAGCTTGATCGCCCGGGGTCTCGACCCCCACGGCGCCGATCTTTACATCGGCGGGACCGCGGCGGCGCGTGACGTCGACCTGTTGCGGCGGCATGACATATCGATCGTCGTCAACACCGCGGTCAACGTGGACGTGAATTACGTCGCCGCGCCGGGCGACGGCGAGGCCGGGGAATCGAACGCCGTGTGCCGTGCCGGATTCGCGCCGTTCCGGGTCTTCAAGCTGGGGCTGGTGGACGGCGAGAATCCCCCCGGCATGATGCTCGGCGGGTACTGCATTCTCCACGGCGCGCTGCATCAGACCATGCCGCACAAGGAGAGCTACCCCCCACAGGCGCGGGGCAACGTGCTCGTCCACTGCCGCGAGGGCCGCAGCCGCTCCGTGGCCCTGGCGGCGCTCTATCTCCACCTGCAGGACCCGACCCGTTTCCCCGAGCTCGAGGCCGCGGTTGCCGTGGTGAGGGTCAAGCGCGGATTGCCTCCGGAAGAGTGGTTTGAGGCGCCGAACAAGGAGATGATCGACGCCGCGGCAGAGGCGGCGCGCGCCATCCGGTCGCTGCGCGACCACGGGGTCCTTGCAATCTGAGGACGCCGATTGTGGCGGTCGCAGGGCGAGACGTTCACCCCCACTTGTGCTAGCATGCCGTCTCCCTGAAGAAATACGGTGCTCATTTCTGTTCCGAACGACAGGAGGAAACCATGTCGAGCTTCAAACGGGTCGCGCTGCTGGCGGCCGGATTGGCGCTGGCGGCGGCCGCGCCCATCGCCGGGTCGGCCGAGACCATCAAGATCGGCGTCACCCAGCCTCTCACCGGCGCGGTGGCGGCGTCCGGCAACTATGTCGCCCAGGGCGCCAAGATCGCGGAGTCGTTTCTCAACGCGTCCGGCGGTCTGTTGGGCAAGAAGGTCCAGTTGATCATCGAGGACAACAAGAGCAATCCGAAGGAAGCGGTGGCCACGGCCGAAAAGCTCATCGTGCGCGACAAGGTGCCGGCGCTCATGGGGGCGTGGAGCTCCACCTACACCCTGGCGGTGATGCCGAAACTGATGGAGTACGGCGTGCCCATGGTGGTCGAAACCTCGTCCTCGGGCAAGATCACGACCTCGGGCAATCCCTGGATCTTCCGCATCAGCCCGACCTCGGCCATGGAAGCCCAGTCTTTCGGCACCAAGGTCGGTCAGTTCAACATCAAGAAGGCCAACTTCCTGGTGGTCAACAACGATTGGGGCCTGGGGGCGTCCAACCAATTCCAGAAGATGCTCAAGAGCAAGGGCATCGCCGTGGGCGTGGTGGAAACCATGGATGCCAAGGCCACGGACATGAGCGCCCAGTTGGCGAAGATCAAGGCGGCGGGCGGGGATACCGTGTTCGTCACCACCGGCGTCGAGCAGATCACCCTGGTGCTGAAGCAGATGAAGGAGCAGCGGGTCACGCAACGGGTGATCACCACCGGCGGTTCGTCATCGCCGGACCAGTTGATCGCGCAGGCCGGCGCGGCCGCGGAAGGCAGCTTCCACCTGCTGTTCTTCGCTCCGTGGTTCCCGGGCTCGGCGCCCAACCCGGAAGTCGCCACCGCGTTCGTCAATGAATGGAACAAGCGCGGCCACAACTTCGCCGGCCTGACCGAGGGTTTCCGCGGCCATGACGGCATCATGACCATCGCCGCCGCCATCAAGGCCGCCGGCAAGGCCGAGCCCAAGGCCATCCAGAAGGCCCTCTGGGGGGTCAAGGTGGACGGCGTCAACGGCGACATCGCGTTCATCAAGCAAGGCCCCAAGGGCAAGGAGAGCGCCCAGAACATTCCCAACGTCTACGTGGTCACCATCAAGAACGGCAAGGTCGCGCTGCCCTGACGCTGTCACAGGCGTGGCGGCTGACGAAAGCCGTCCGGCCCTGACTTGACGCACGCCTTTTCCGGAACTCCCGGGAGGGGCGTGCGCCGGGGCCGGCTCTCGCCGTTCCCGAATGTCTCGCCGTGCCCGAATTTCTCCAGCACCTCCTCAACGCGCTGATCCTCGGCGGCACCTATGCCCTCCTGGGCATCGGACTGACGCTGATCTTCGGCATCATGCGGGTGGTCAACTTCACCCACGGCGAGCTCTATACCTTCGGCGCCTACATGGTGTTTTTCTTCGTCATGGTGCTGGGCGTGAACTTCTTCGCCAGCATCCTGCTGGCCATGGCCCTCGGCGTGGTCCTCGGCGCGCTGATCGAGTTCGTGCTGCTGCGCCCGCTCCGGGGCGCCGACATCGATACCACCATGCTGGTCATGATCGGCGCCTGGATCGCGATGCAGAACCTGGAGCAGTTCGCCTGGACCGGCATCGCCAAGTCCATCGACCATCCCTTTCCCCTGGACCCCCTGGTCATCGGGGAGGTGTCGGTTTCCTGGGTCCGGGTTTTCGTCTTCGCCTTCGCGGTGCTGCTGATCGCCGTCACCTACCTGCTGATCCATTGGACACGTCTGGGCAAGGCCATGCGCGCGACCTTTCAGGACCGTGAGACCGCGGCGCTCATGGGCGTCAACGTCAAGGGCATCCATACGCTGACCTTCGCCTTCGGCTCCTGCCTCGCGGCCGCGGCCGGCGCCCTGCTGGGCCCGGTCTTCGTGGTGGCGCCGACCATCGGCGACCTGGCGGCGCTCAAGGCCTTCGCCATCGTCATCCTGGGCGGTCTCGGCAGCATCCCCGGCGCCACCCTCGGCGGCTTCGTCCTGGGCCTGGCGGAGGAACTCGGCGCGGGCTACATCTCGTCCGGCTATCGCGACGCCATGGGCTTCCTGCTGATCATCCTGGTACTGGTGTTCAAGCCGACGGGGCTGTTCGCGGCCAAGGAGCGCATCGGGTGAGGCACGCGGTCACAGCCGCCTGGGTGGTGTTCCTGTTCTCCATCCCGCTGTGGATGACGGACCTCTACATCCTCCATATCCTCATCAGCGCCGGCATCTTCACCATCGCCGCCATAAGCCTCAACCTGCTGCTCGGCTACACCGGGCAACTGAGCCTCGGCCACGTGGCGTTCTTTGGCATCGGCGCCTATACCAGCGCGCTGGTGTCCCTGGGCTTCGACCTCGAGTTGACCGGCTCCTACACGTTCGTGTTCGCGCCCCGGTCGGTGTGGGTCGCCTTCATCGCCGGCATCGCCGCCGCCGGCCTGTTCGGGTGGCTCATCGGCAAGATCGCCTTCAAGGTCCGCGGCGCCTATTTCGTCATCGTCACCATCAGCTTCGCCGAGGTCGTGCGGCTCATCTCCCTCAACTGGGTCGACCTCACCGAAGGCCCCATGGCGCTCAACAACATCCCGCCGTTCGGCGTCGCCATTCCGGGTCTCTGGGAACAGACCTTCTACCAGAAGCTGCCCAACTACTACCTGGTCCTGGTCGTGACCATCGTTTCCTACGTCGTGGTCCGGCGCCTGGTGCGGTCCCGGGCCGGGCGGGCCATGATCGGGTTGCGCGAGAACGAGGCCCTGGCCTCTTCCGTCGGCGTCGACGTCACCCGCTACCTGGTCCTGGCGACGATCATTTCGGCGGCCATGGCCGGGGCCGCCGGCGGGCTCTACACCCACTATATCCGCATCGTCGATCCCGACATCTTCCTGTTCATCTACACCGTGACCATGGTGATCATGGTGGTCACCGGCGGCAAGGGGACCACCGCCGGCCCGGTGGTGGGGGGCCTCATCTTCGGCATCCTGCCGGAGGTGCTGCGGGAGTTTGCCAGCCCCGAGGTGCAGTGGGTGATCTACGGCGTGTTCATGATCGCCGTGGTGTTTTTCCTGCCGCAAGGCATCGTGCCCGCGGTCACGTCGTGGTGGAAAGCGCGTTTCGCCGCCCCCGAGGGCGGCCTCGGCACCCCGGAGGGAGCGCGGTGACGGATACCGCACTCAGCGTCGAGGGCCTCACCGTCCACTTCGGCGGTCTGGTGGCCGTGTCCAACGTGGATTTCGTCGTCCGCGAAGGCGAGATCGCCAGCCTCATCGGCCCCAACGGGGCCGGCAAGACCACCGCCTTCAACGTCATCACGGGGTTCCTGCGGGCCAGCGCCGGCAGCGTCCGCTACCGCGGCGCTTCCCTGGACGGCCTGCGGCCCAACGACGTCGCCGACCTGGGCGTTGTCCGGACTTTCCAGAAGACGAGCCTCTTCAGCGGATTGAGCGTCATCGACAACATGCTGATCGGCTTGCACCGCCGGGGCCGTGGCCGGGTCTGGGAAATCCTGCTGGCGCTGCCGCGCATCAAGGCAGAGGAACGCGACCTGCGGGCGCAGGCGGCCGGCATCCTGGAACAGGTGGGTCTGTCCCACCGGGGCGGCGAGCTGGCGTCCGACCTGCCCTACGGCGAGCAGCGCCTGCTGGAGGTGGCCATCGCCCTGGCGGCGCGGCCGTCGCTGCTGTTGCTGGACGAGCCGGCCTCCGGAATGAACCCGTCGGAGACCCAGGACTTCATGAACCGAGTCTCGGCCATCCGCGACCAGGGGACCACCATCTTCCTGGTGGAGCACGACATGCGGGTGGTCATGGGCATCTCCGACCGGGTCATCGTGCTCAATCAGGGCATCATCCTGGCCGAGGGCACGCCGGAAGAGATCCGCCGCCACCCGGAGGTCATTCGGGCCTACCTGGGAGGGGCAGCCGCCGATGCTTGAGATTACCGGCCTCGAATGCCGCTACGGCAAGGTCAGCGCCGTCCGCGGCCTCTCCATGGTCGTCAACCAGGGCGAGCTGGTGACCCTGATCGGCGCCAACGGGGCCGGGAAGTCGACCACTCTGAAGGCGATATCGGGACTGCTCCCGCCCGCGGCCGGGCGCATCGTTTTCGACGGCCAGGACATCTCCAACGCCTCGGCGCAACGGATTCTCTCCCTCGGCATCGCCCATTGCCCCGAAGGGCGGCGCATCTTCCCGTACATGAGCGTTCAGGAAAACCTCGACATGGGCTGTTACCTCCGCCGCGACGCCGGCGGCATCGAGGCCGACCGGCAGCGCGTGTTCGAACGTTTCCCGATCCTCGAGGGACGGCGGCGCCAGACCGCGGGGACGCTTTCCGGCGGCGAGCAGCAGATGTTGGCCATTGGCCGGGCGCTGATGTCGCGGCCGAAGCTTGTGCTCTTCGACGAGCCGTCCCTGGGTCTGGCGCCCAACCTGGTCGAGACCACCTTCGAGATCATCGCCGAGATCCGCGCCGAGGGCGTCACGGTCCTGATGGTCGAGCAGAATGCCTACGCCGCGCTGGAAATCTGCGACCGCGCCTACCTCCTCGAGTCCGGCGCCGTGGCGCTGCAGGGGACCGGCGCCGAGTTGAAAGACATCCCCCACGTCAGAGAGGCGTACCTGGGCGGGTAGCAACCGGAGAACTTCCCATGGATGACCGCACCTTCCACCTCTTCGCCGGCGTCGCCCCACGGACCCACGAATTGTCAACGTTATTTGTGACGCAGGACGCTAGGCCCAACTGCCCAAACTTGTTATAGTCCTCCTTTCGGATCGCACGCCGTTGAAGCTCCGTTTCCCGAGCCGGAAACCGTCCGGAAATTCCGGCCATTTCCAGGGCGCTCACAAACAAACGCATCTGGATTCGCAACTCCGCGCACACCCGGTCTGCTTGAGGGTGCAGGCGAAAAGGGGAGGGTAACCGATGGATGTCGCCGCTTGCCGCGAGACGGCGAAACTTCGCAACATCGCGATCATCGCACACGTCGACCACGGCAAGACCACGCTGGTGGACGCGATGCTGTGGCAGAGCGGAACGTTCCGGGCAAACCAGGACGTCCGCGAGCGGGTGCTGGACTCCATGGACCTCGAACGGGAGAAGGGCATCACGATCATGGCGAAGAACGCCTCCGTGACCTACGGCGGCGTCAAGATCAACATCGCCGACACGCCCGGTCACGTGGATTTCGGCGGCGAGGTGGAACGCACCCTGAGGATGGTCGACGGCGTGATGCTGCTCGTCGATGCCGCCGAGGGGCCGATGCCCCAGACCCGCGCGGTGCTGGCCAGGGCGCTGGAGCTGGGACTGCCGCCCATCGTGGTCATCAACAAGATCGACCGCCAGGACGCGCGCCCGGCCGAAGTCCTGAACGAGATCTACGACCTGTTCATCGACCTGGGCGCCAACGAGGAACAGATCGAGTTTCCGGTCATCTACTCCGTCGCCCGGAGCGGAAGATGCACGCCGTCGCCGGGCGGCGAGCTCACCGATCTTCGGCCGCTGTTCGAAACCATCCTCGCGCACGTTCCCTCGCCCGCCGGAAACCCGGACCACCCGTTGCAGATACTGGTGACCAACGTGGCGCCCGACGACTACCTCGGACCGCTGGCCATCGGCCGCGTGGTGGACGGCACGGTGCGGAGCCGTCAGCCGGTGACCCTGTGCCGGCGCGACGGGTCGCAGACCCCGGCCGCGGTGGCGGAGCTGTTCATCTACGAAGGGGTCGGGCGGGTCCCGGTGCCGTCGACCGGCCCCGGAGAGATCGTCGCGCTGGCGGGCATGACCGGCATCGGGCTGGGCGAGAGCATTGCCGACGGCGAGGATCCCAAGCCGCTGCCGGTGCTCGACGTGGAGGAACCGACGCTGTCGATGGAGTTCTCCATCAACGATTCCCCCTTCAGCGGCAAGGACGGCCGCTACCTGACCTCACGCCACCTCCGGGCGCGCCTGCTCAAGGAGGCCGAGCACAACCTCGCCATCCGGGTGGAGTCCATCGAATCTTCCGAGCGCTTCCTGGTGTACGGCCGGGGAGAGCTGCAGCTTGCCGTCCTGATCGAACAGATGCGGCGGGAAGGGTACGAGTTTTCGGTTGGCATGCCGCGGGTGTTGACCCGCACCGTCGGCGGCGCGACCCACGAACCGTGCGAACTGGCCATCATCGAAACGGATGAAGAGTACCAGGGAATCGTGGTCCAGAAGCTCGGCGCGCGCCGGGGCGTGCTGGTCAGGATGGCGGACCGCGGCTCGGGAAGGGTCCGCCTGGAGGTCGAGGTGCCCAGCCGCGGTTTGATCGGATACCGGACCGAGTTCCTCACCGACACCAAGGGCACCGGAACCCTCACCCACATGTTCATCGGATACCGGCCTTGGGCCGGCGACATCGTCCACCGCTCCACCGGCGCGCTGGTGGCGGACCGCAGGGGCCGCGTCACCGGCTATGCGATGTTCAACCTGCAGGAGCGGGGCGAACTGTTCGTGGGGCCTACCGAGCCGGTGTACGGCGGCATGCTGGTGGGACAGAGCAGCCGCGACAAGGACCTGGACGTGAACATCACCAAGGAGAGGAAGCTGACGAACATGCGGTCCTCCGGCCTCAAGGGTATCGAGAAGATCGTGCCTCCGGTGCGCATGTCCCTGGAGCAGGCCATCGAGTTCATCCGCCACGACGAGCTGATCGAGGTCACGCCGTGCAATCTCCGGCTTCGAAAACGCCACCTCGACTCCAACGAACGGAAATTTCACGCACGCCAGGCGGAGGGTTCTCTCCAGACCGCCGGATAGCCCGCCGGGCCGATACAGGCCCCCAGGTTCAGTCCGCCCCCTCTTCCAGGTGCCGCCCCAATAGCCGCACCTGCGCCCCGGCCAGCATCTCCCGGAGCTTTCCGCGGATCGCCCACAGGCATACCAGCGACGGGATCACCATCAGCGTGGTCATGACGAAGAAGGTGGCCCAGTCGCCTTCCAGCCAGTCCACCAGGGCGCCGGAGGCGCCGGCCAGGAGGGTGCGGCCGGCGGTGCCGATGGAGGCCAGCAGGGCGTACTGGGTGGCGGTGTAGGTGCGGTCCACCAACATGGAGATGAAGGCCACGAAGGTGACGGTGGCAAACGCGCTGGTGAGGTCGTCCACCACCACGGCGGCGGCGAACAGGGCTTCGGATTTCCCCACCCAGAACAGCACGGCGAAGAGGAGGTTGGTGGAGGCCATGGCGATGCCGGACAGGAACATGGCGCGTATGAGGCCCATGCGGATGGCGAAGAATCCGCCCAGCACGGTGAACGCCACCGTGGTGATCCACCCGAGGCCCTTGGAGTAGAGGGCGATCTCGGACTTGGAGAAGCCGATCTCCCGGTAGAAGAGGATCGACATGCGTCCCATGAAGGCCTCGCCGATCTTGAACAGAAAGATGAAGCCGAGCACGGTGAGGGCGATGGCGAAGCCGTTGCGCCGGAAGAAGCTCATCAGGGGACTCACGACCGTGCCGCCCAGCCATGCGGCGACGTGACCCGTCCGGCCGGAGGCGCCGATGCTCGAGGCGATCCGGTCCTCCTCCGCGGCCTGCGAGGCGATGCGCTCCGCGGTGCCCTGCTCGTGCACGAACAGCAGGCCCACGTTGGTCAGGATCACCAAGCCGCCGAGCACCAGGAAGGTAGCCTGCCAGTAGTCCTCCACGCCGGCGTTCTGGAAGGCGGTGGCCGCCTCCAGCGCGACGATGCCCCCGAGTTTGTAGCCGGTCCACCAGCCCACCACCGCGACGGCCGCGCCCGCGGCCATGGCTTCCCCTTCCGAAGTGCCGACCTGCTCGATCCGCAACGCATCCACGGCAATGTCCTGGGTGGCCGAGGCCACTGCGATGGCGAGGCCGATGCCCACCACCCAGGCCAGGTTGGCGGTGGGGTCGGCGAAGCTCCAGAGCACGAGGGATGCCACGATCACGGCCTGCAGCGTGAGGATCCAGGCGCGCCGGTGGCCGAGCCGCTCCGTCAGCCAGGGGATGCGGATGCGGTCGATGAGGGGCGCCCAGAGGAAGTTGACGGCGTAGACGCTGAAGATGAGACCGGCAAAGCCGATGGCGGTGCGGCTCAGGCCGTCCTCCTTGAGCCACAGGGTGAGGCTGCTGCCGATGAGCACCCAGGGGAACCCGCTGATGATCCCCAGCAGCATGATGCGCGCCATGCGCCGTTCCCAGTACACCGCCAGTGAGTCGATCATCTTCTGCATGAGGCTCCTTCGGGGTTGAGGGAGAGTGGTCGCGCCGTCCCGATACAGTGCCTGGGCCGTACGCTGTTTATACCGGACGCCGGGCGGGAACAGAATCCGGGCCGGGCGGCCGGCCCTGTTCGGCGGCTGGTGTCCTGTCCCACGGGTTTCTTGTATGACTTGTAGGGGCCACCTGCGGTCGCCCCGCCCCGCCGCGCGCGGCCGCGCGGTTGACACTCCTCCACCTCTTCGGCTAGTCTGCGTCCCGCTCGTGAACATGCGTATCTTGAAAGGAGAACGGACCATGTCCCTATTGCTTAGAGCCTGTTTCCGGAGTCTGGCGGTCGCGTCGGTAATTGGCGGCCTGCTCGTGGCGGCGGCCGTATCGGTGCAAGCGGTGGAGCTCAAGCTCGCCCACTTCACTTCTCCCAAGCATCCCATGGACCGGCTGGTGATGCGTCCTTGGGGCGCGGAGGTGGCCAAGCGCAGCAACGGCTCGCTGACGGTGCGGATCTACCCCGGCGGCGAGCTTGGCAAGGGGCCGGTGGCCCAGTACAAGCGGGCGGCGGACGGCATCGCCGACATCACCTTCGGCCTGCAAGGGTACAGTTCGCCGCTGTTCCCGAGGACGCTGCTGGTGGAGTTGCCGGGCATCGCGCCGGACGCGGTGGTGGCCACCAAGATGATGTGGAAGGCCATCGACGCCATCCAGGGCGAGTACGACCGGACCAAGGTCCTGGCGCTGTGGACCAATGACAAGGCGGTCATCATGACCCGGAGCAAGGCGGTGCGGACCCTGGACGACGTCAAGGGCATGAAGATCCGCACCCCGTCCAAGCTCCAGGGCGACATCATCAAGGCATTGGGGGCCACGCCCGTGGCCATGCCGGTGACGCGCATGTACAACGCCCTCAAGACCGGCGTCGTCGATGGGCTCATGGTCGCGCCGAGCGTGATCCGGAGCTTCAAGATCGGCGAGGTGGCCAAGTACTACACGGTGGGGCCGTTCGCCAACACGGCGTTCTTCCTGGCCATGAACAAGAAGGCCTATGACGGCCTCTCGGCGGAGCACAAGAAGATCATCGACGAGACCTCGGGCGAGGCCTTGAGCGTCAAGGCCGCGGGCATCTACAAGAAGGCCGGCGCCGGCTCCCTGGCGGGCGAGAAGAAGAGCGGCCGGGGCGAGGTGATCACGCTGTCGGACGCCGAGGACAAGCGTTTCCGCAAGGCCCTGAGCGGGGTCCGGGCCGGGACCGTCAAGGCTCTCTCCGCCAAGGGCATCGACGCCGAGAAGATCCTCGCCGCCATGGGCGGGTAGGGCGGCTGCCCGACTGCGCGTATCCATGAGCGACGAATCGCGTGCCGCGTTGCCGGGGACCGCGGTGGCCGCCTGGACCACCCGGTTCCTGGCCTACGCGGCCGGCGCCGCGCTGCTGTGGCTGATGCTGCTGACGGTGGTGGCGGTGGTGATGCGCTACGTCTTCAATGCCCCCATCCTGGGCGCGCAGGACATCTCCGAACTCAGTCTGGCGGTGGTGGTGTTCCTGGGGATCCCCTACTGCGGCTGGACCGGCGGCCACGTGGCCGTGGACCTCATCAGCACGGTGGTAGGGGAGAGCCGGCTGCGCTACACCGACACCCTCATGCGGCTGTTGGGCGGGGTGTTGTTCGCCGTCGTCGCGTGGCAGGCCATGCGGCAGGGGCTGGACGCGCTGGAGTACGGCGAAGCCAGCAACCTCGTGGAGATCGCCCACCATCCCTTCATGTTCCTGATGAGCTTCGGCTGGTTGCTGTTCGCCCTGGTGCTGCTGCTCCAGGCGGCCGCCGGCATCCTCCAGGCTCCTCAAGCATCCCAAGAGAAGGCTGAATGAGTCCCACCGCCGCGGGTCTTCTGGGGTTGGCCGGACTGTTCGTGCTCCTGGCGCTGAGGATGCCCGTGGGCATCGCCATGATGCTCATCGGAGTGCTGGGCTTCGGCGTCCTCAACGGCTGGGGCCCGGCCATGGCCGTGCTGGGCAGCGAGCCCTTCGTCATCGCCAGCAACTACGAGCTCATCGTCATCCCTCTGTTCGTGCTGATGGGAAACTTCGCCACGGTTTCCGGCATGAGCCGCGATCTGTATGCGGCGGCCTACGCCTGGTTCGGCCACTGGCGCGGCGGACTGGCCAGCGCCACCATCGCCGCCTGCGCGGGATTCGCGGCGCTCTCGGGCTCTTCGGTGGCCGCGGCCGTGACCATGGGCAAGGTGGCGCTGCCGGAGATGCGCACCTACCGCTACGATCCGCGGCTGGCTACCGGCGCCATCGCCGCCGGCGGCACCCTGGGCATCCTGATCCCGCCCAGCACGGGCTTCGTGATCTATGCCATCCTCACCGAGGAGTCCATCGGCCGCCTGTTCCTGGCCGGGGTCTTTCCCGGGCTGTTGCTGACCGCGCTGTTCATCCTGTCGATCTTCATCCAGACCCGCATCAAACCGGACCTGGGACCGCCCGGACCGGCTTCCACCGTCATGGACCGCATCCGCGCCTTCCGCCAGGCCAGCGCCATGATCGGCGTGGTGACGGTGACCATCGGCGGCATCTACGCGGGCCTGTTCACCCCCACCGAGGCCGCCGGCGTGGGCGCTTTCCTGGCCGCCCTGCTGGCGTTGGTGCGGGGCCGCCTGACCGCGTCGTCGCTGTCGTCCATGGTGCTGGAGAGCGTCCGCACCACCGCCCTGGTCTTCCTCATCCTGGTGGGCGCCCACATCTTCAATCCGTTCCTGGCGCTGACCCACATCCCCTCGGACCTGGCCGAGCTGCTGGTGGGCATGGAGCTGCCGCGGCTGGCGGTGCTCGGCATCCTGCTGGCTGCCTACATCGTGTTGGGGATGTTCCTAGAGGGCTTCGCCATGCTGGTGCTGACCCTCCCCATCGTGCACCCCATCATCCTCACCCTGGGCTACGACCCCATCTGGTTCGGCGTGGTCATGGTCATCGTGCTGGAGATGGGCCTCATCAGCCCGCCGGTGGGCGTCAACGTCTTCGTGGTCAAGGGCATCGCCGAGGATGTGCCCATGAGCAAGATCTTCGCCGGCATCTTCCCGTTCTGGATCGCCATGGCCGTCTGCCTGGCCATCCTGGTGGCGTTCCCGGACATCGCGCTGTTTCTGCCGAATACGATGATTCGGTGAGGAGGGTTGTTTCGGCCGGTCTCTCTGCTCGGAACGGCAATGCCGCAGTTTCCGTCCAACAGGCTTGTGAGGGCCGCATGATATGGCCGAACGCATCTATGTGATGAACGACAGCGGGGAACTCCAGCCCCTGACCGAGGAACCGTTCCGCACCGAGGACCTGCTTCAACAACTGCTGGCGAAGAACCCTGAGTTGCTGGACGGCGAACAAATGCGACCCGACGACCCGCGTCGCTGGATTCTCATCACCCGCGAGAAGAGCATCGCTGACACAGTCGATGCCGGGGCGCGCTGGTCGGTGGATCATCTCCTGGTCGATCAAGACGCCGTACCCACCCTGGTGGAAGTGAAGCGGGGGACAAGCTCGGAGATCCGCCGTACCATAGTGGGCCAGTTGCTGGAATACGCGGCCCACGCCTCACAGACGTGGAAGGCGGACGAACTTCGGCGGGCCTTCGAAGCCGGTGACAATGCTGAAAGCCGGTTGGCGGAGTTGCTGCAATTCGCGGGGGGTGACTGGGTTGATGTCGAGGCGTTCTGGGAACGGGTGGCGACCAACCTTGCCGCGCGGCGGCTCCGGTTGTTGTTCGTTGCCGACTGGATTCCCGACGAATTGGCTCGGGTGGTGGAGTTTCTGAACGAGCAGATGCCGGACGTTGAGGTGCTGGCGGTGGAGATCAAACAGTTCCGGGGTACGTCGCATACCACACTGGTGCCGCAGGTCATTGGACGCACCGTTGCGAAGCTGGGCGTTCGGCCGCGCGGTAGCAGGCTACGTACACTCGACGAATTCTATGACCGTTTTGTAGACAGCTCCGTCGCCCGGCGTCTCATAACCGCCGCTGAGAATGCCGGTGCCGAAATCTACTTGGGGGTACAAGGTGTCTCCGTTCGCATAGCCTGTTCGTTCCAAACGTCCCCGGTCAGCGTGGCCTGGTTTTACCCCTCAGCGCATACTTCGTGGGCGGGCACTAAAGGTTTCACTTTCGGCACCACCAACTGGGTCAACTTTCCCCCAGAAGCCCGATCTGTTGTTGGTGAAATGCACGGTTGGTTTGAGTCACAAACCTTTACCGAGAAGGTAGGCGGCACATCGCGAAACGCGATAACGGGATGGGCCATTGACCCGGCGGTCGCCGCGCAGCATGTTGATGCGCTGGCGGAGAGGCTTGCGACCACGATTTCCGGGTTACGACAGTGTTAGCTCCCGGTGCGGGCTCCTTCGATCATGTCGTCATTCCGGGCCCGACTCCGGGTCTCCCGCCCCGTCATCCCGGGCTCGACCCCGGATCGGGAAGCGGGGTGTGTGGCGGATGCGTCTGACCCGCGCGAACTATCTCACAATGCCTTCCGGCGGGATGGGGCCGTCATTCCCAGGGGGAGCGAGATGCACCGCCAGGGCGCCGTCGGGTGTCCTGGCCTCCACGTTCGTCACCTGTACGTATCCGGAATCGGTCAGTCGTTTCACCCGAAGCTCGTTTCCTTTCACGCCCATCACAATGGAAATGAGCAGCTCGACGACAAGCCAGGCCTCGGGGATCGAGCTCGCCAGGATCCCGAACAGGAATACGATCACGCCGATCAGCCAAAGCTTCTTTACGAACGCCCAGATCCAGGTGAAGAAGAAGGCAGGCCAACTCCAGCCGTTCTTGACGACTTCATGGCCCAGGGTCGGGTGTTGGAGGATGGAAAACTGCTTCATTCAAGGACCTCCAGGTTCAGTTTGCGGTGAGCGCCTCGATGCCCAGGTCTCGCGCCGCGGCAAGAAGCGCGCGGTCCAGGGTTGCAAGCGGCAGTTGCAACCGCACGGCCAGCTCCAGGTACATCGCATCGTATACGGAGATCTGGTGTGTCTCCGCGAGCTGCAGCGACGTACCCCATACCCGGGACGTGGTGACCGGGTCGATTTCAATCGGTAATGCTTCGAGGTTAGCTCGGATTTCCGACCACTCGTCAACACGAACACGCCCCCGGCGAGTGGCAACCAGCAGCACGTTGCCCACTTCCACCGGCCAGAGAGAGGGGACGAAGGCCTTGCTTTCCACAAGCGCCTCGCGCAACCGGTCGGTGGCTTCCGGTTCCCCGGATTGGGCCCTAAATCGAGTTTGCCCCGGTTACCCGCTTTCGTTATGGTGTGTAGATCAATGTGTGGAGGATGACACATGGCGACAAACTTGGCAATAGACCCGGAACTGCTGAACAAGGCACTGGAAGTCGGGGGCGAGGGAACGAAGAAGGCCACCGTCAACAGGGCCTTGCGCGAGTTCATTGCACGGCGAGAGCAGGAACGGCTTTTGGAGCTGTTCGGCAAATTCGACTGGGACAACGATTACGACTACAAGCGTGAACGGACCCGCGGGTGACGCTGTTCGTAGACACCAGCGTCTGGTCGCTCGCCTTGCGCCGGGATTCGACACCCGAAGGACCTGAAGTGCAACGCTTGCGTGATGCACTTGGCAGCGGCGAGGCGGTCGATACGACAGGGATCGTGCTGCAGGAACTGTTACAGGGCTACCGGGGACCCAAAGCCCGGGCGAGGATCGTGGAGCGTTTCGCGGCGCTCCCCATGATCCTCCCCGTGCGCGACGACCACATCGCCGCAGCCGAACTGCGCAATGAGTGCCGCCGCCACGGCGTTCATGCGGGCACCGTCGACGCGCTGCTCGCCACGCTATGCATCCGGCACGATCTTGTGATGCTTTCGACGGACCATGATTTCAGCCACATCGCAAATTGGACGCCGCTTCAACTCTGGCGCGGCCCATGACCCGCAAATCTTCGGTTCATCCCCGCTACGGTGCAGAGCCGGTTCGAAGGTCCCGCAGGAAGGTGTCCAGCGCCGCGACGCACTCGGGCTCGGTGAGGGTCGGAGCGTGGCCCGTCCCAGGTACGGTGACCAGGTGGGCTTCGGGATACTCTCGGCCCATGCGCGCGAAGCATTCCTCGGAAAGCACGTCCGAGGCCTTGCCCCGGAAGGCGAGCAGCGGGATCGGGCGCAGTCCCCGGAAAACGGTCCAGAGGTCGGCGGCGGCGCCCCGAGTTCCGAGGATCGGCTTGACGATATTCACATCCCAATCGAAGTGGAGTCGTCCGTCCTCGCCCTCGCGATAGGTATTGCGGACCATCTCCTCGAACATCGCCTCGGTCTGAAATGCGGTAGCGGGCATCTGCGTCTTGATGGCCTCCGCCGCGCTCGCCCAGTCCGGCTGCGGGTGGTCGACGCCGATGTAGTCAAGGACGCCGTTCAACGTTGCCTGTTCGATCTCCGGGCCCACGTCGTTGAGCACTATGCCGGCGAGGGTCAACGGCATGAACGCCCCGAGCGCCATCGCCAGCAAGCCGCCGAACGAAGTTCCGACCACGACGACCCGATGGACATGGGTGAAGGTCAGCAACTGGGCGATGTCGTGGAGGTAGGTTCCAGGGTGGTAGTTGCGCCATTCCGGGTCGTAGTCCGAACATCCCCGGCCGCGCAGGTCGGGGCACAGCACCCGCCGCTCTCCCGCAAGCCTGCGCGCGAGGCCGTCAAAATCCCGGGCGTTGCGGAAAAGCCCGCCCAGGCAGAGCACCGGCGTTGCCGCCGAGGCGGGGTCGCCGTAGTCGCGATAGTAGAGGCCGAGGCCGTCCGGGGCGGTAAACCGGTGCTCGCGATACGCCATCGCGGCTGCCGTCACACGTTGAACCTGATGTGCATGACGTCTCCGTCCTGCACCCGGTACTCCTTGCCTTCGAGGCGCAGCTTGCCGGCGGAGCGGCAGCCGGACTCGCCGCTGTGCTCGATGTAGTCGCCGTAGGAGATGACCTCGGCGCGGATGAAGCCGCGTTCGATGTCGGAGTGGATCTGGCCGGCGGCGTGGACCGCGGCGGTGTCCCGGGTGATGGTCCAGGCGCGCACCTCCATGGGGCCGGCGGTGAAGAAGCTCATGAGGCGGAGGTGGTCGTAGGCGTGGCGGATGAAGCGGTCCCGGGCGGTCTCGGAGAGCCCCAGCTCCGACAGGAACTCGGCCCGCTCGTCGGCGTCGAGCTGGGCGACTTCCATCTCGAGCTTGCCGCAGACCGGCACCACGGTCAGGTTCTCGGCCCGCGCGTATTCCGCGACGTCGTCGGGCAGGGGCTCTTGCAGCGCCGCCTCTTCGGAATTGTAGACCACCAGCAAGGGCTTCTCGCTGAGGAAGGCGAACCCCGACAGCAGGGTCCGTTCCTCGGGCAGGAACTCCAGGCCGCGGAGCGGGCGTTCCTCCTCCAACGTGCTTTGGCAGCGCGTCAGAAGAGCCGTTTCCATCTCCCGCTCCCGGGCCTTCACGGCTTCCTTCCGGATTCGCTCCAGACGCTTCTCGATGACGGCGAGGTCGGCCAGTATCAACTCGGCCTGAAAGGCGTTGAGGTCACGCACCGGCGCCGGAGGCTCGTCGGCCAGCGGGTCGTCGAAGCCCCGGACCACCTGGACCATGGCGTCCACCTCGCGCAGTTGCACCACGGACTGGTTTTCCAGCGCCGCCTTCCGCTCCTGGGAGGGCGGGAAGTCCAGGAAGGTCACCTCCGCGTACTTCTTTTCCTTGGGATGGACGATCTCGCTCAGCGCGTCCACGCGAGGGTCCGGAACCTTGACCACGGCCATGGCCGCCTCGTGGCGGGTCTCGAAACCGCCCACCGCGGCGCTGAGGCCCGTGAGGGCGTTGTAAAGGGTGGTCTTGCCCGCCCGTGAGAATCCTGTGAGTCCGACTTTCATGGACTCCAATTTAGCAGCGGTCGGAATTATTCATAGCGGCGGCCAGGCTGCGCCTCATTCGGGTAGGGGAGAAAGCGCCGAGGTCAGGTCGGCCGAGGGCAGTGCCCTTATGCCGGGTGCCATCCGGTAGGTCTGGCTACCGGCGTGGACGACGTCCAGGCGGTCCAGGCCCAGCGTCTCGAAAGCCACGCGCATGGACGCCGTCAGCCGGGGTGCCTCGGCGCGTTTGACCTCGAAGCCGTACCGCTGGTTGCCGGCCGATATCAACAGATCCAGTTTCGCCCCGGAGTGGGTGGACCAGTGGTAGCATTGCTCGGGGCGGGCGCCCAACAGGTGAGTGACCTGTTGCACCACGAACCCTTCCCAAGACGCGCCGACGATGGGATGCGAGACCACCTCCTCGCGGGTGGTGAGGCCCAGCAGCGCATGAAGCAGGCCCGAGTCCGCGATAAAGACCTTGGGAGAACGTACCTGCCGTTTGGCGATGTTCTCGTGCCAGGGCTGTAACTGCCGTACCATGAATACGGACGTCATAAGGTCCAGGTACCGCCGGACCGTGGTGTGGGCCACGCCGAAGGCCCGGCCCAACTCGGCGCCGCTCCACAACCGGCCGTGCCAGTGCGCCAACATCGTCCAGAAGCGGTGCAGCGTCGTCGAGGAGACTAGACTGCCGAGTTCCGGGACGTCCCGGGTCAGGAAGGTCCGTATGAAGCCGTCGCGCCAACGGCGGCTCGCGGGTGCCGACGGTGCGAGACAGGAACGCGGGAAGCCTCCGCGCAACCAGAGTCGCTCCAGATCGTCCACCTCGTTCAGTCCGAAGCCGTCAAGCTCATGAAACGCCACGCGCCCGGCGAGGGTCTCCGAGGACTGTCGGAGCAGTTCGGGCGAAGCGCTCCCCAGCACCAGGAAACGTGCCGGCGTTCGGGGCCGGTCGGCGAGCGATGGATGCTCATATTTCAAGTATTTTCTACGTTGAATTCAGCGAGATTTCTTCTCGTAGCCCTCGTCACGGGCCAGCTCCGCCCCGCTCGCGGCCGCCACCGCGAGCTCGTCGCACCGCTCGTTCTCCGGGTCGCCCGCGTGGCCCTTGACCCAGCGGTATTCGACCTCGTGCCGGTCCGACAGGTCCAGCATCTCGGCCCAGAGATCGGGGTTCAGGGCCGGCGCCTTGTCGCTTCGCTTCCACCCCTTGGCGCGCCAGCGCTCGGCCCATCCCTTGGACATGGCATCGACGACGTACCGGGAGTCGCTGTAGAGCGTCACCCGGCACGGCTCCCTCAGGGAACGGAGCCCCGCCAGCACCGCCATGATCTCCATGCGGTTGTTGGTGGTCCTGCGGTAACCGCCGCTCAACTCCTTGCGGGTCCCATTGTAGAGGAGCACGGCGCCGTAGCCTCCGGGGCCGGGGTTTCCGAGGCATGCTCCGTCGGTATAGATGGTGATGTGTTTCATGGCTCCTCGGCCAGGAGAGTATAGAAGTCACCAAGCTCATGCCGCAACACGCCGGTAACGCTTGACACGGAACCCCATGTCTTTTTTAATCCGACACACGCTCAACGCCCGTGTTTTTCGCCAGAAGCCTGTTCGTGACGCACAAGGAGACGCGTATGCAAACCGGTTCGTACATCAACGGAGAGTGGGTCCAGCCGAACTCCGGGAGACAGGTACGCAACGTCAATCCGGCCGACACCCGCGACGTCATCGCCGAGTTCCCCATGGCCACCGCCGCGGACACGGAGCGGGCCATCGACGCGGCCGCGGAGGCGTTCCAGGGCTGGCGCAAGACGCCGGGGCCGGAGCGCGGCCGGGTGATCTGGCGCGCCGCGGACATCGCTCGGCGGCGCGTGGACGAGATCGCCGAGATGATGACGCGGGAAGAAGGGAAGATCTTCAAGGAGGCCCGGGGCGAGGTGCTCAAGGGGATCTCGCTCATGGAGTACAACGCCGGAGCGGGCTACCGGCTGGGCGGCAAGACCCTGCCGTCCGAAGCCCGGGACACCTTCACCTACACCATCCGCCAGCCCATGGGCGTGGTGGGGTTGATCGCGCCGTGGAACTTCCCTTGGGCGATACCGGTGTGGAAGTCGGCGCCGGCGCTGGTGGCAGGCAACGCCGTGTTGCTCAAGCCGGCGTCCCTGACCCCGTCCACGGCGGGCCTCCTGGCGGAGGTCTACGAGGAAGCCGGCATTCCCAAGGGCGTCTTCAACGTGGTGGTGGGCTCCGGGGGCGACGTGGGAGAGACCATCGTCAACTCCCGGCGTATCCCGGTAGTGTCGTTCACCGGCTCCAACGAGATCGGCAGCGACCTGTACGTCAAGGCGGCCTCCCGCGGCGCCAAGGTGACCTGCGAGATGGGCGGCAAGAACGCGGTCATCGTCATGCCCGACTGCGACCTCGACAAGGCCGCCGTGGCGATACGGGACGGGGCCTTCGGCTCCACCGGCCAGCGCTGCACAGCCACCTCCCGGGTCATTGCCATCGGTGACACCCGGGGCGAGTTGGTGGCCCGGCTGGAGGAACACGCCAGGAAGATCCGCGTCGGCCCGGGCCTTGACGCGGACGTGGACATGGGGCCGGCGGTGGACGAGGGTCAGTGGAAGACAGACCTGGAGTACATCGAGATCGGCAAGCAGGAGGGAGCCCGGCTGGTGACGGGCGGCAACAAGCCCAAGGGGCTGGACCACGGCTTCTACGTGGAGCCCACGGTGTTCGACGATGTTACCCCCGACATGCGCATCTTCCGCGAGGAGATCTTCGGCCCGGTGCTGTCGGTGGCGGCGGCCGCGGACCTGGATGAGGCCATCCGGTTCGCCAACTCCGTGGACTTCGGCCTTACCACCTCCATCTTCACCCAGGACGTGGACAAGGTCATGCGTTTCGTGGAGGAGGTGGAGACCGGCATGGTGCACGTCAACGAGCCCACCGTCGGCGGCGAGGCCCAGCTCCCCTTCGGCGGCATCAAGGCCACCGGGGTCGGAGAGCGGGAGATGTCCGAAGAAGGGGTCAATTTCTTCACCGAGCTCAAGACCGTCTTCATCAACTACTCCGGCCAATCCGGCCGGCTGATGATCCGCTGAGGCGCGCGGCGCGCCTCGGATCCGTCAAGGGAGACCGATCATGGAATGTGAACACGCTATCGTCGATGCCGACGGCCACGTGGTGGACCAGGACAAGGACCTGCGCCGCTACCTGCCGGCTCCCTGGAACGAGAAGGACTGGACCCGGGAGTATTATCTCTTCCCCCTCACCGACGGCTGGATGCGCGGCATGTCGTCCCGCCACAAGGCCGAGGTGCCGGACGCGGCCAACTGGCTGAGCTTCCTGGACGAGTCGAAGATCGAGCAGACCGTCCTCTATCCCAGCAACGCGCTGTTCCACGGCCAGATCCGGAACAAGGGCTGGGCGGTGGCGGTGGCCCAAGCCTACAATGACTGGCTGTACGACTGTTTCGGGCGCCAGTCGGACCGGCTCAAGGGGGTGGCGCTGCTGCCGGTGCAGGACATCGACGCCGCGGTCGCGGAATTGCGCCGGTGCGTGGAGGAACTGGGCATGGTGGCGGGCGTGATCCCGTCGGTGATGGCGCCGCTGGTGGGCCTGGGCGGCAGCCGGTTCGACCCGATCTACGCGGAAGCCGAGCGGCTCGACTGCGCTCTGGCGGTGCACGGCGGCCCGGTGGCGGGCCTCGGCCTGGACATCTTCGAGAGCCTGGCCGAGGCGCGGCCCCTGGAGCACGCCATGCCGCAGATGGTGCAGATGATGAGCATGATCAACGCCGGCGTGTACGACCGCTTCCCCAACCTGCGCGTGGCCTATCTGGAGTGCGGCACGGGCTGGGTGCCGTTCATGATGGACGCGCTGGACGAGAATTGGGAGCGTCGCGGCCACGCGCTGGCGGTGAAGCAGCGCCCCAGCGACATCATCCGCGGCGGCAACATCTTCTTCACGTGCGAGGTGGACGAACGGAGCCTGCCGTACGTGCTGGAACAGCTCGGCGGGGACCAGGTGCTGTGGGCCTCGGACTATCCCCACGAGCGGGCGCGCGCCGACTTCTTCCACGATCTGCCGGACTTCTTCGCCCGCGAGGACGTGAGCGCCGATGTGCGCAAGAAGATCCTGTGCGACAACCCGAAGCGCTACTATGGACTGTAAGGCATTGGCGACGGATGCCCGCGGCCCGGGATACGGCCCCGCGGCACCCGTCGTCCATCGGACCCCATGACGAAACCCTCGGAAACCGTTGATCTCGAAAGCGCGGCCGCCATGAGCCGCGCCGACCGGGACCATCTCGTCCACGGCTTCGTGCCGCTGTCGAAGCACCAGAAGGACGGGCTGCCGGTCTTCGTCCGGGCGGAAGGGGTCTATTTCTGGGACTCCCTGGGCAAACGCTACATCGACGGCCTCTCGACCCTCTGGAACGTCCACGTGGGGCACGGCCGGAAGGAGATCGCCCGGGCGGTGGCGGACCAGATGGACCGCCTGGCCTACGCGCCCACGCTCATCGGACCCACCTCGGAGCCCACCGTGCGGTTGGCGTCGAGGCTCGCCGGGATGGCGCCGGAAGGTTTGACCCGCGTGGTGTTCACCTCCGGGGGCTCGGAGACCAACGAGAGCATGATCCGGCTGGTGCGGGCCTACTGGAAGGCCAAGGGGCAGCCCCAACGGACGCGGTTCGTCACCCTGAACCAGGGCTATCACGGCTCCTCCAGCGGCGCCGCCATGCTGACCGGCATCCCGCTGTTCAACGAGCAGATGGCGCCGGGTCTCCCGAACGTGCACCACATGGCGCGGCCCCACTGTTACCGCTGCGAGCTGGGAAAGACCTGGCCGGGTTGTCAACTGGCCTGCGCCGATGAGTTGGAGAGGCTGGTGGAGCGGGAGGGTCCGGACGCCGTCGCGGCCTTCGTGGCCGAGCCCGTGCAGGGCGTGGGCGGCGTCATCGTGCCGCCCGAAGGGTGGCTCGCGAGGATTCGGGAGATCTGCGACCGGCATGGTATTCTGATGGTCTGCGACGAGGTGATCACCGGTTTCGGCCGCACCGGCAGCCTGTTCGCGTGCGCCGGCGAGGGCGTCACGCCGGACGTGCTGGTGACCGCCAAGGGCATCACCAGCGGCTATCTGCCGCTGGGCGCCATGCTGTTCCGGGAAGAGATCTTCCAGACGCTGCTGGCCAAGGCCGACGACGCGTTCTACCACGGCTACACCTACACCGGACATCCGGTGGTATGCGCCGCGGCGCTGGCCAACCTCGACATCATCGAGCGGGAGCGCCTGGTGGAGCGGGCGGCGGAGTCGGGCGCGTACATGCAGGAGCGGCTGGCGGCGCTGTCGGAGCTGCCCATGGTGGGGCAGGTGCGCGGCCGGGGGCTCATCGCCGCGGTGGAGCTGGTGAAGGACAAGGAGACCCGGGAGTCCTTTGCAATGGAACGGCAGGTGCCCCGGCAGGTCTACGACGAGTGCCTCGCCAACGGCCTGTTGCTGCGGGTATGCGGAACCCACGCGCTGGCGGTATGTCCGCCGCTGGTGGTCACGAAAGAGCAGATCGACGACATCGTCGGAATCTTGCGGAACGCCGTCACCACGGTCGCAAAGGCCGTGCTGTCGTAACCACGACAGCCGCATCCCGCCCGGTGTGCCGTCTCAAGAACTTGGCGAAGATGCACGCGTAGGGGCGACCGGCGGTCGCCCGGGCCCGGGCGCCATGCCAGGAAACCGGCGAGGTTTGAGCCCGAAAAGATTTTAGGAGGTATCCGCCGATGGTTGAATGTCCGGTATGCGGAGCGGAATTGGAACTTGAGGATGACGCGGTGGAAGGCGAGCTGATCGCCTGCGCCGATTGCGGCACCGAGTTGGAGGTCACGAGCCTGGATCCTCCGGCGGTGGAAGAGGCGCCCTCGGAAGAGGAAGACTGGGGGGAATGAGCTTGAAGATCGGTCTGCTGCACTCATTGGTCCGGCCCGAGGAGAAGCTCCTCATCAAGGAGTTCCGGAAGCATCCCGACGTGGAGCTTCAGATGATCGACGACCGGAAGCTCTCGTTCAACCTGGGCAGGGACGAGTTCGACCTGGACGTGCTGCTGGAGCGCTGCATCAACCACTCACGGGCGCTGCACGGCCTGCGGCTGTTCGAGAGCGCCGGCGTGCGCTGCGTGAACGCGTCGTCGGTGGCGACGGTGTGCGGCGACAAGATCCTCACTTCGGTGCACCTGCAGGAGCACGGCGTGCCGCAGCCCGAGGTGCGCATCGCCTTCACCGAGGAGTCCACCCTGGGGGCCATCGAGGAGATGGGTTACCCGGTGGTGCTGAAGCCCGCGGTGGGCTCCTGGGGCCGGCTGCTGGCCAAGGTCAACGATCGGGACGCCGCGGAGACCATCCTCGAGCACAAGGCGATCCTGGGGAGCTACCACCACTCCATCTTCTACGTGCAGCAGTATGTCGAGAAGACCGGGCGCGACATCCGGAGCTTCGTCATCGGCGACGAGTGCGTGGCCGCCATCTACCGCTACAGCGACCACTGGATCACCAACACGGCCCGTGGCGGGCGCGCGGAGAACTGCCCGGTGACGGACGAGCTGCGGGATCGTTCGGTCCGCGCGGCCCGCGCGGTGGGGGGCGGCATCGTCGCCGTGGACGTCTTCGAGACCCCGGACGGACTCCTCGTCAACGAAGTGAACTACACCATGGAGTTCCGGAACAGCATCGACACCACCGGGGTGAACATTCCCGGGCTTGTGGTCGAGCACGTGCTCAAGGCCGGCCGCGAGGAACAGGAGCGCAGGGGCGCGGCCTGATGCGGCGGGCAGGGATCGCATGAGCGGCGCGGAGCGGAAAGCAATGGGGCGGCCGTGGCCGAGAGGCTGAAGGTCTCCATCGTCGGGGCGTCCGGCTACACCGGCGGCGAGCTCTTGCGCCTGCTCCTCGGGCACTCGGGGGTGGATGTCTGCGAGGTCACCTCGGAGCGCTTCGCCGGCAAGTTCGTGTTCAAGGCTCATCCCAACCTGCGCAAGCGGACGCAGCTCCGCTTCTGCAGGATGGAGGAGCTCAAGCCGTGCGACCTGCTGTTCCTGTGCCTGCCCCACGGCCAGGCCCAGGAGCGCATCGATTCGTTTCGCGAACTGGCCCCGAAGCTCATCGACCTAAGCGCGGACTTCCGGCTGAACGACGCGAACGCGTACCAACGCTGGTACGGCAAGCCGCACCAGCGCCCGGAGCTCTTGAAGGAGTTCGTCTACGGGGTTCCCGAGCTGCACCGCGAGGAGATTCGGGGGGCGAGCTTCATCACCGGCGCCGGCTGCAACGCCACCGCCACGATCCTTGGCGTCTATCCGTTCTTCAGGAAGGGGCTGGTGGACACCGAGCGCACCGTGGTGGAGGTCAAGGTGGGGTCCAGCGAGGGCGGCAACGCCGCCAGCGACGCCTCCCACCATCCCGAGCGGAGCGGCGCGGTGCGTTCGTTCATGCCCACCCTGCACCGGCACAGCGCGGAGATCTACCAGGAACTGGCGTTCGGCGAGCCGGTCCGGGTGTACTTCTCCGCCACCTCCATCGAAATGGTGCGCGGCGTCCTGGCCACCTGCCACCTTTTCCTGAAAGAACCGCTGGAAGAGAAGGACGTGTGGAAGATCTACCGCGAGGCCTACGGCAAGGAGCCCTTCATCCGCATCGTCAAGGAGGCCGACGGCATCTACCGCTATCCGGAGCCCAAGCTGCTGAGCGGCACCAACTACTGCGACATCGGCTTCCAGAAGGAGAAGGGCTCGGACCGCTTGGTAGTGCTGAGCGCCCTCGACAACCTCATGAAAGGCGCTGCCGGCCAGGCGGTGCAGGCCTTCAACCTCATGAACGGCTTCGAGGAGACCGAGGGCCTCGAGTTTCCGGGGCTCCACCCGTAGCCCCCGAGTGCCATGTGCCGCCTCCTGTGCGTCAAGAATCGGGAACCGTTCGACATCGGCGAGCGGCTGTCGCATCTCGCCGATATCGCCCGGAACAGCCCGGAGTACCAGGGCCACGGCTGGGGCTGCGCCTACCTGGTGGACGGTGGGTGGCGGGTATATCGCAACATCAAGCCCGTCTGGGAGGACGACCTGGACCAGTTCGGCGCGACGACGCTGCTGGTGGGCCATGCCCGCAGCGCGTTCCGGGACGAGAACATCGTGGTGGAGAACAACATGCCGTTCTCCGACGACCGCTACGTGTTCGCGTTCAACGGCGAGCTGCGGGGCGTGCGCATCGCCGCGGAGGGCCGCATCGGGGCGGAGAAGGTGTTCAACTACATCAAGCGGTTCGACAAGGGGGACATGGCCGCGGCCATGCGAAAGGGGATGGACGTCATCGTCCGGAGGACGCGTTACGTCCGGGCCATGAACATGATCATCGCCGACAGGGAGAATGTCTACGTGGGGTCGTTCCACAACGAGGAGCCGGAGTACTTCAGGCTGCGCGCCCGTGAAGGCGAGGGCGGCTTCACGGTCAGCTCCGAGACCGTGGCCGAGGATCCGGCGTGGCGCACGATCCCCAACGACACGGTGGAGCACCTCCGATGATCCTGGTGAAGATCGGCGGCGGCAGCGGCATCAACCTCCCCGGCATCGCCGGGGACCTGGCCGAGGTGTCGGCCCCGTTCATCGTGGTGCACGGCGCCAATGCGGTGCGGGACGCCATCGCGGCGAAGCTCGGCAATCCCACGCAGGTGGTGACGTCGGTGTCGGGATACACCAGCGTGCTCTCCGACAAGGCGGCGCTGGACGCCATCCTGATGGGCTACGCGGGGGTGCAGAACAAGCGCATCGTCGAGCTGCTGCAGCAGAACGGAGTCAACGCCGTGGGCCTTTCCGGCATCGACGGCCGCGCCATCCAGGGTCAGCGCAACAAGGGCATCCGGGTGCGGAAGAACGGCAAGACCCTGATTGTGAGGGACTTCTCGGGCAAGCCCCGGAGCGCCAACAAGGAATTGTTCCAGCTCCTGCTCGACGGCGGCTACGCGCCGGTGCTTTCCATCCCCATCATCGACGAGCGTCACACCGCCATCAACTCGGAGAACGACGACATCATCAACGTGCTCCAGGCCGCCTTCCACGCCGAGGTGGTGCTGCAGCTCATCGAGGCCCCCGGCTTTCTCGCCGACAAGGACGACGACAGCACGGTGGTGCCCGAGATCCGCGCCGGCGAGCTGGAGCAGCGGGAGGCCCAGGTGGAGGGGCGCATGAAGCGCAAGATGCTGGCGCTTCGGAAGCTGTTCGAGGAAGGCGCGGAAAAGGTCATCATGAGCGACGGCCGTGTCGAGCATCCGGTCCGTGACGCCCTGGCGGGGAAAGGAACGGTGATTCAGTGACGGACTTCAAGGAGTTGCAGCAACAGCACGAGTTCGACGTCTACCCCAAGCGCGACATCGTGCTCGTGCGCGGCGACGGCGCCAGGGTGTGGGACGACGAGGGCCGGGAGTACATCGACTGCGTCGCCGGCCACGGCGTCGCCAGCCTGGGACACTGCCACCCCAAGGTCGTGCAGGCGGTGACCGAGCAGGCGCAGCGGCTGCTGAGTTGTTCCGGGGTCTTCTACAACGACGTCAAGGCCCGCCTCCTGGAGCGCCTGGCCGGCATCGCCCCCGGCAACCTGAACCGCGCCTTCCTGTGCAACTCGGGCGCCGAGACCATCGAGGCCGCCATCAAGTTTGCCCGCTTCGCCACCGGCAAGCAGGAGTTCGTGTGCGCCATGCGCGGCTTCCACGGCCGCACCATGGGGGCGCTGAGCGCCACCTTCACGAAAGAGTACCGCGAGCCCTTCGTGCCGGTGGTGGATGGCTTCCAGTTCACGCCCTTCAACAACTTCGCCAAGCTCGAAGAGAAGGTCAACGACAACACCGCCGCCGTGATGCTGGAGATCGTGCAGGGCGAAGGCGGCGTGAACCTCGGCAAGGCCGAGTTCTTCGAGCAGGTGGGCGAGCTGTGCCGGGAGCGGGGCGTCCTGCTCATCATCGACGAGGTCCAGACCGGTTTCTGCCGTACCGGCAAGATGTTCGCCTGCGAGCACTTCGGCGTGGAGCCCGACATCCTGTGCCTCGCCAAGGCCATGGCCGGCGGCATCCCCATGGGCGCGGTGCTCTGCTCCGACAAGCTCGAGGTTCCGGTGGGCCGCCACGGCAGCACCTTCGGCGGCAACCCGCTGGCCTGCGCCGCGTCTCTGGCCGCCATCGACGCCATGGAAGAGGACGGGCTGGCCGAGGCCGCCGCCGAGAAGGGCGCCTACCTGCTGGAGCGCCTCCAGGCCGCGGACCTTCCCAAGGTCCGCGAGATCCGCCAGCTCGGTCTGATGATCGGCATCGAGCTCAAGGAGAAGTCCCAGCCCCATCTCGTGCGCCTCATGGAGAAGGGCGTCCTGGCGCTGCCCGCCGGCGCCACGGTGGTGCGGCTGCTGCCGCCGCTGGTCATCACCCACGCCGAGCTGGACTCGGTGGCGGAGAAGCTCATCGAGGTGCTGTCGTAAGGTTCGCAGTACCGTGCCGCTCTGACATTCCGCGAGGTGCCCGAAACGCCATTTCTGCGGAATACCCGCTCCGGCCTTCCCGCGAAAGCGGGAATGACGGAGGGGTTTGGGGCGTGATCAACGCGTCACTTCACGGACCAACCCCTGCCAAGTCAGGATCTCCCGGTCCGGGTTCACCAGCGGGGCGACCTCGGCGCAGTGCCGTGCCAGGCTCTCATAGAACGCCGGGTCGTTCTCGGCCCGCAGCAGGAGCCGCTTGAGCCCGGCGGTGTCGCCCAGCTCGTAGTAGCCGGGATAGTCGTCGCCGAGGGTGCCCATCAGTCCGGAGATCCTGGACGCGGCCACGGGCACGCCGGAGGCCAGCGCTTCGCACAGCACGTTGGAGCTGCCTTCCATCTGCGAGGTGATGGACACGATGTGGCTGCGGGCCATGAACCGGCGGGTCTTCCAGTGCGGCCACTCGCCCAGCCACCGGTAGCGTGGGTTGCGCTCGGCCTCCCGCGCGGCGCGGCGCAGGAAGCTGTCGCCGAAGGCCGCGCCGATGTGCACCACCTGAATCCGGGATGTGCGTGGGAGGGAGCGCACCGCCATGGCCGTGCGGAACGGGTCCTTCTCGGGGCGCATGTGGCCCACCGCGGCGACCGTGAACTGCCTGCGGCGGTCGCCGGGGCGGCCGGGGCGGGCCGGCGCGGACTGGTAGATGACCCGGGTCTTCTCGTGCAGCGCCGGATCGAGTTCATCCAGACCCTTGCGCTGCAGCACCACCAGGCGGGCGGCCAGCCGCAGGGACTCCCGCGAGTCCTCGTCCTCATGGATGTCGCGGTAGAGGTCGGTTCCGGTCAGCACCACCACGATCGGCTTGTCGGGGTGCCGCTCATGGAACTGCCGGATGGACGGATGACTGCGGCGCGCGTGGAGGGCGATAAGCAGGTCGCAGCGCTCGCGTTCATAGCGGTCCAGGGCCGTTACCCGATGTCCCGAGGCGCGCAGGATTCGAGCCCACCGGTTGCCTGAGATGCGGTTGCCCGTGCGGCGGGTGGGTCCGGCGGGGGTCACCAGGGCGATTCTGGCCGTTGTGGTGTCCATTTTTGGATATTCCGTGGGTCCAGCATGGCGTCCTTCGACTCCGCTACGTTTGCGCTCCGCTACGCTCAGGACGAACGGACAGTAACGCCAACCCGTTCGTCCTGAGCGTAGCGAAGTCGAAGGACGCGGTTCACCTTCCGCGCTACTTCGTTGCGCACGTCCGGAAACCCGCCAGCACGTCCCGCCGATCCGGCGTGTAGAAATTCCGCCAGGTGTTGCGGATCAGGTGGGAGCGGGTGGCCCAGCAGCCGCCGCGCAGCACTTTGCGGTCGCCGAACCAGGGCTCCGAGTATTCCTTGTAAGGGTCCCGGACGAAGCCGGGGTAGGGGTGGAAGGCGTCGGCCGTCCACTCCCAGACGTTGCCGATCATCTGCCGGCAGCCGGCGGCGCTGTCGCCCGCCGAGAGCGCATCCACCGGCAACCGGCCGCCGCCGGCCCAGTCGAGGTTGCCGTGGGACGGGTCGGGCGGCGCTTCGCCCCAGGGGTAGCCGCGCTTGGCGGCAGCCGGATCTGTGCCGCGGGCGGGGTCCACCGCCGCGGCCATCTCCCACTCCGCCTCCGTGGCCAGCCGGCGGCCGGCCCAGCGGCAATACGCCTCGGCCTCGTACCAGTTGACGTGGATCACCGGCAACTCCGCCTGAAGCGGCCCCCACCGGTCGAAGATCCGCTCCAGCCAACGTCCCGGCGCTTCCCGCTGCCAGTAAACGGGGTGCGTGCCGCCCTCGGCCTGCCGCCAGCTCCAGCCCTCGTCGCCCCACCAACGCGGGTCCTCGTAGCCGTTGTCGTCCACGAACGCGGCGAACTCCTGGTTGGTCACCGGGGCGCGGGCGATGCGGAAGGGGGCCACGGTCACCGGGTGGCCCCACTTCTCGTTGTCGAAGACGAAGGGAAGATCGGGCGTGCTGCCGAGAATGAACTCGCCGCCAGGCATCTCCACGTCGCCGGGGCAGGGGCTGCCCGCCGGCGTCGCGCGTCCGGCGGCGAACGGCGGCGGGGGATAGCCCAGGGTCTGGCGCGTGTAGGTCATGGCCTCCGCGTGCATGTCCTCGTGGAAGATGACCAGCTTGTGGAAGTAGGTCTCCTCCGGGCTCAGTCGCTTGGCGGGTAGCTCTTCGGTGATCTGCCGGAGGACGCGCTCCTTGTAGGCGAGGGTTTTCGTCAGCCCCGGCAGCGCCAGCACCCAGCGGGTGTCATGGTGCACGGCCGCGGAGTCGTAGAGCTCGTCGCCGTTGGCGATGATGGGGTCGCGGCCGCGCAGATGCCGCAGCGCCCAGCGCTCATGGAACCAGGACACGTGACCGAGTTCCCAGAGCGGAGGATTCACGATGTTCAGCATGGGCACCGTGAGCTGTTCGCCGGAGAGGTCCTCCACCAGCCCCAGGGTCCGCGAGCGCACCTCTTCCAGGGTGTCCAGCATCTCGCCGGTGGTTACGGTCTTTTCTTCCATGATGCTACCGGAGCGCGCGCTCCAATCTCTCCCGCCACGGCTCGAATTCCCGGCACCACCCTTCGTTACGACGGGCCAGCAGGTAGCCGTGGGCGGCTTCCAGCGCGGCGCGTTCCGGCTCGGGCAATGTCGCCGCGGCGTCGGCGTCCGCGTCCCTTTCACAGAATCGCCTGAGGGCGCGCCAGTGGTCCAGGTTGACTTCACCGAACCGCTCCATCACGGCCGTCTCCCAGCTCGCCTCCGGGTCGTAATCCGCCGGGGCCCGCGCGTAGTCGAAGCAGGTGGCCATGGGAACGAAGCTCAGTTCTTCCTGCAAGAGCGGGTTGGCCAGGTGCGCGTGCACCCGTTCCGGCAGCCGCGGGTCCCGGCCGGTGAGGGGTCCGATGTGCATTTCGTCGGCCATGGTGAGATCGTTGACCGGGTAGTTGTCCCAGAACAGCAGCCGGTGCCCCATCCTGTCGCCCATCTCCGCCATGTGGTCCAGGGTGACGCTCGCCGGCACCACCTTGGGCCCGGTCCAGAAGCAGGGCACCTGCGCCGGCAGGTAGCGCCCGACGGTCTCGGGGAAGCCGGTCTCGAACTCGCCGAAGACCCGGGCCAGCAAGGGGTCGGGGGTGTAGTACGAGGGGCAGAACCACCACTCCGCGTCCCAGTCCGCGGGCTGTCGTTCCAGCACCGCCTCCAGCCAGAGGGACTCCGCCTTGGCCAGGCTGCCGTCGAACCTCCTCACGTCGCCGGCGTCCGTCAGGTGAGAAGGGATGTCGTCGAACAGCACCGCGAAGGTGTGCACGCCCCGGTCGTAGAGCCGCGCCGCCTTGTCGAGCAGAACCCCCACCGGTCCGGCGGCCGTGAAGCACAGGTCCTTGCCAGGGTGAAAGCCGTAGACGAAGTCGATGCCGTGGGCCCGGGCCGTGTCGATGAGCCCGCACAGCTCCCGCCACTGCGGCTCGGGGTAGGGGAGTTGCCAGCGCTCGCGGTGGTAGGGGTCGTCCTTGGGCGCGTAGAGGTAGGTGTTCATGCCGCGCGCGGCGCCGAACGCGAACATCGCCGCGCGGTGCGCCATGCTCCACGGGGGACCGAAGAAGCCTTCAACGATCCCCCGCCGCTCGAATGTCGCTATGGATTCAGTGTCCTGTCCGACCGGGGATTTCACTGGCCCGTGTTGTAGAGCCGCGCGCAGTTGTCCCAGAGGTACTTCCGCTTGGAATCGTCGGAGAACGGCATCTCCAGGAAAGTATCCAGCGAGTGCGGATACTTGACGTCCAGGTGCGGATAGTCGGTGGAGAACACCACGTTGTCCTCCAGGCCGAAGTCCGGGATGTACTTGGCGGTGATCTCGTCGCATTCGACGGCGCCAAAGCACTGGCGCTGGAAATACTCCAGCGGCTCGAGCTTGAGGTCCGGGTACTCGGCCTTGCCCACCGATTCCATGTAGTCCCCCATGCGATACAGGAGCCACGGGAGCCAGGAGCAGTTGCCTTCCAGGAAGGCCACGCGCAGCTTGGGGAAGCGCTCCATGACGCCGCCATAGATCATGTCCGCGCACGCGAACATGTTGGCCAGCGGAAAGCTCAGGGTGTTGAACATGGAGAACGACGGAATGAACTGAGAGATGGCGGGCTGGGGCTGGTAGACGCGCCCGGCTTCGTGGAAGCCCACCGGCACGTTCAGGTCCTGGCACACCTCCCACAGCGGATCGTAGTAGGGGTCGCTCCAGCACAGTCCGTTGGTCTGGTTGGGGCGCATGAAGACGCCCCGGAAGCCCTTTTCGTTCACCGTGCGCCTGGTCTCGGCCACCGCCGCCTCGACGTTCTGGGGCGGCACCATGGCGACGCACACCATGCGCTCGGGCGCGGCTTGCGAGAAGTCGTAGAGCCAGTCGTTATAGGCCCGGGAAATGGCCGCGGCCAGCTCCGGGTCGAGGCCGTCGATGCCGAGCACGAAGAGGCCGCGGGTGGGGAACAGGAACGCCACGTCGAGCCCTTCCTTGTCCATGGCCATGACCTGGCTGACGCCGTCGAAGTCGCGCGCGGCCACGTCGGCGTATTTCTCCTTCAGGGTGCTCAGGCGGTAGTCCCTGAGGCCCGGGTTTTCCGGCCGCCTCGGGATCGGCAGGATCTTCCCTTCGACCTCCACGCCGAGGTCCCGGAAGTCGCGTTGCAGGCCCTTGGGCGCGCGGTCCTTGAACTCCGGATCGATGTAGCGGTCCCACAGGTCATGGGGCTCGAACACGTGCATATCGGAGTCCATTGCCTTGAAGCCTTGTTTCGCCATGTCTGCCTCCTCCGCAAACGAAATTGGCCCCCCGGGCGGGGCGGCTTGCGGTGCCGGAATGCCCGAATCGTAGGCTGTTGCCGGTGGGCTGTCAAGCGGGCACCCGGCTCTCCCGGCATGCCGAGAGCGGGGTCGAAGCCGGGCGGTCGGGTTTGCGCTAGCGCCACCGAAGCATGGTCTTCTCCGCCTTGCCGATGAGCCAGCTCACGGTCAGGCCCATGATGGACAGCAGCGCGGCGCCGGCTATGAGCTCGTCGGTGGCCATGAGGTTGCCGGCCAGCAGGATGTAGGCGCCGACGCCGAACTCGGCGCCGATCATCTCGGCGGCCACCAGCAGGATGATGGCGATGGAGGTGGAGATGCGGAAGCCCGACAGGATCGCCGGCATGGCGCCGGGCAGGATGATCTTGCGCACGATGGAGAACCACGTGAGGTCGAACGACTGGCCCATGCGGATCAGGGTCCGGTCCACGTTGTCGACGCCGCCGTACACCGAGATGACGGTGGGAAAGAACGTGCCGAAGAAGATGGTCGCCACCTTGGATTCCTCGCCGATGCCGAACCAGATGATGAAAAGGGGCAGCAGCGCGATCTTCGGAATCGGGAAGATGGCGGCCACGAACGGGACGATGCCCGCCCGGGCAAGGGAAAACAGTCCGGCGGCGAAGCCCACCAGGAGGCCGGTGACGGTACCCAGCGTCCAGCCCAGAAGCAGGCGCTGGAGGGACGCGGCCAGATGCAGCCAGAGTTGGCCGGTCTTCAACAGGTAGAAGAGAGCCGCGATGGCTTGGCTGGGCGCGGGCGCCATGAGATCGCTGATCCAACCGGCCCGGGAGGCGATTTCCCAAACGCCGATGAGCGCCGCGAAGACCAGCGGGCCCACCACGCCCACCGGCCTGGGCTGGAAACCGCCGCCCCGATAGGGCACCGGCGAGCCGCCGGCAGCCTCAGACATGGACGATCTCCTGGTCCGCGGCCAGCGCCTCTTCCCGCATGAGCTCCCAGAGATAGCGCTGGCGGTCCCACAACATGCCGGACTGCCCCTTGCGCTCTTCCAGCGGCACGTCCAGCTCCACGACCTCGCGGATGCGCCCGGGCCGCCGCGACAGCACCACGATCTTGTGGCCGAGCCGGACCGCCTCCTCGAGGTTGTGCGTCACGTAGCACGCGGTGAAACGCTCGCGCAGCCAGAGGTCCAGGAGGTCGTCGAGGAGCAATTCCCGGGTCTGGCCGTCCAGTGAGGACAGGGGCTCGTCCATCAGGAGACAGGCCGGCCGCACCGCCAGCGCCCGGGCGATGGCCACCCGCTGCTTCATGCCTCCGGAGAGCTGCTTGGGAAAGGCGTCGCGGAAATCCGAGAGCTTGGTCCGGGCGAGGACGTCGTCGATGATGGCATCGGCCTGGCCCCGCGAGAGGCCGTGCCTTTCCAGCACCAGGGAGATGTTGCCGGCGGCCGAGCGCCACGGCAGCAGGGCGAAGTCCTGGAATATGTAGGTCAGCGGATTGAGGCTGTCGGGCGGCGGCGGGCTCATCTGCCGGACGGCGCCCCGGGTCGGGCGCTCCAGCCCGCCCAGGAACCGCAGCAGCGTCGACTTGCCGCACCCGGACGGTCCGATGATGCAGACGATCTGCCCCGAGCCGATACGCAGGTCGATGTCTGTCAGGACCTCCGTCCGGCCATACCAGTGGCTGATGTTGTCGACGTGGATGTCCATCCACTCACCGCGCCCCGCCGGGGAGGAAAGCCGCGCCGCTTCCCTCCCCGACGGGTCCCACCGCTACTTCTTCACGAAGCTGGTGTCGATGTAGTCCTCGGTGGTCAGCGACTTCGGGGCGAAGCCGTGGGTCTGGAACCACGCCAGTTGCCGCTTCAGATCGGCAATGTCGAGGGCGGCGTCCTCGGTCATGTAGACAGCGCCCGCCTTGATGGAGGGCGCCGCCTTTGCCCGCGG
This sequence comes from uncultured Binatia bacterium (SeqCode), assembly GCA_965215605.1. Classification (GTDB taxonomy): domain Bacteria; phylum Desulfobacterota; class Binatia; order UBA9968; family JAJDTQ01; genus JAJDTQ01. The sequence goes on from OZ244070.1 coordinate 2,701,886, forward strand.
CCGGGACGTGTAGACATACTTGTGAATGACGTCCACCAGGGCCTCGGTGGCGGCGGGGTCCTTCTTCTGGTCGAGCATGACCGCCCGGTAGTCGGCGATGCCCTTGCGGTAGGCGCCAAGGAAGCGCTCGACCTTGCCGCGTTGGTTCTTGACGTTGTCGGTGGAGGTGAAGATCGTCGTCACCTGGTAGCTGCCCAGGTCACGGATCCAGCCGATGATCTTGGCGGCGCCGGCCTTGCTGAGCGGAATCGCCACGTGGGGCACCATGGCCATGGCGTCCACCTGGCCCGATTTGACCGCTCCGATCATCGCCGGGACTTTCTGAAGCGGCTTGACCTTGACGTCGGCGAGGCCGAACCCGTGCTTGGCGCCGATCATGCCGATCATGTAGTGGAAGGACGAGCCCTGCTGCGTCATGGCCCAACTGCGGCCCTTGACGGCTTCGGGTGAGGTGAGCCCTTCCTTGTAGGCCTTGTTGGAGGCCATGACGGCCATGCCGTTGTGCTTGGGGTCCTCGGTGTAGAGGCCGCCGATGACCTTGAGCGCGCCCTTGCCCGCGAGGTTGTAGAAACCCCCGGTGAGGGCGGTGACGCCGAAGTCGATGTCACCCGAAGCGATGGCCACGGCGATGGGCTGGGCCGCCTGGAAGAACTTGAGCTCGACGTCGAGACCTTCCTTCTTGAAGTAGCCCCTTTCCTTGGCGATGAACGTGGGCGAATGCGAGGTGAAGCGCAACGCGCCGATGGTGATCTTTTCCGCCGCGGCCTCGTTCGCCCACAGGGCGGCCAGGCCGAGCAACGCGATCCCGGCGAGGCTGCCCGCGGACCATCGCCACCCCGTTTTGTCGGTTCTCTTGAGCATCTGAATCCTCCTTTGTTGGAACATGAAAGGCTGTTGTTGCCGCCTTCCCCTGGAACAGGGACGCCAGAAAGCATCGTCATATCACGAGAATCGGAAAACTTCCGCACGGTCCAGGATGGCGCCTTGATCGGCCAGCGCCCGGCGGACGTCGGCGGCTTGCCAGAGGCTTCCGTTGGCTGCGTGGGCCGCGGCCACGCCGGCCGCATGGCCGGTGGCGAAGGCCGTGCCCATGACCCGGATGGCGGCCCCCGCGAGCCGGTCTCCGTCCGCGACCCGGCCCGCCGCGAACAGGTTCGGGGTGTCCCGGCTGGTCAGACAGGACAGCGGAATGTCGTAGGAGAGTCTTTCCGGGGGGTAGTCGTAGGTGCTGGCATAGGTCTCGCGGTCGTGCCACTCCGCGCCCCAGGCGCCCAGCGCGATACAGTCGTCGAAGCGCTTGCTCTCCTCCACGTCCCGCCACCTGAACTGGCGGACCGACTCGATGTGCCGCGATTCGCGGGTTCCGAACTCGTGTCCGGTGGCCACCAGGTAGGCGCCCTCGCAACCCGGGATGGTGCGAATGGCCTTGAGATAGGTCCATGCCTGCTTTCGTCCGTTACGTTCCGCCCTGGAAAGCGACAGAACATCCCGCGGGTCATAGTCTTCGGAGACCAGGTAACACGCCAGATCGCCGGAATGCGGCAGGCGGGCGATAACGCCGCGTTCCTTGGTGACGAGCTTGCGGTCGGGTCCCAGCCGTGCCACCGCGGCCGCGATGTCGTCAGCCGTGACCGTCACCTCGGCGGGTATGCCGCCGAAACGCGTGCCGAGGCTTCCGAGATTGACGCCGTCGTGATTGCCGTAGCGGGTGCCGGCGCCGGCGTGGACCGCCAGACACCCTTCGCCGGTGCAGTCGACGAACGCGGCGGCGCCGACTTGATGGAGTCCCGCATGGTCCGCCACGGTCACGGTCGTTATCACGCCGTCCTCGCGGTCGGCGGCCGCCACCATCGTGCCAAGCATGACGGTCACCCCGGCCTCCTGACATATATCGTCCAGGACCACCTTCACCGCCTCGGGATCGAATACCGCGAAGACGCCGCGAAAGCGGAACGGCCCGGTGATGGCGTTACGCTGTTTGAGGCGGCCTACGACCTCGCCGCCGACGCCGCCCACCACCATCTTCGGGTGTTCGTCCAGCGTGTACAGGCCGCAGTACGTCAGGACGTTGCGCATCGTCGAGGCCCCGCCCAGGCAGTAGTAGCGTTCAATCAACAGCGTCCGCGCGCCGCTTCTCGCGCTGCCCACCGCGGCGCCGACTCCCGCGCTGCCGCCTCCCGCGACGATCACATCGAAACGTTCTTTCGCTTTTTCCAATGGGGCCTCGAATCGCGTGCTTGTGGAGGGTGACAAGGTAATGGCTGGGGTGCCGGAAGTCCAGTCGCCGGGAAGCGCGCAGGCTGTCGTGGAAGGACGGTTGCCCCTCCCCGGCAAAAGCCCTATTCTGGAATGGCTCGAATCAGCGTGCTTCGAACCGGCTGGACTGCAGGGAACCCCTGTCGTCAAATGTTCACGGACTCCTGTTTCCCCAAATCCGACCATCTGTACAACAACGACATGGCACCCCCCGCCCCACGCCTTCATTTCATGACGCGGATGGCCGTAGCGGCCGGCTGCCTGCTGACTCTCTCCCCGTGGGTGATCGAGGAGGCCCGCTCCCAGCGCTGGGGGGCGCGCCCGACGGCGGTCAAGACGGCGCCGGTGGTATCGAAGGCGATCCCCGAGGAGGTCTCCTTCATCGGCACCATCGAGCCGAATGTCGCCACCACGGTAGCCGCGGTGATTTCCGGGGGGGTGGCGGCGGCCGGTTTCCGGGAGGGCGACGCCGTCACGGCGGGCAAGACCATTCTGCTCGAGGTCGACCGGGGCCGTCGGGAGATCGCGTTACGGGAACGCACGGCCGCGGTGACGCGCGCCAAGAAGCAATGGGAGAAGGTAAGGGAGGGATCCCGCTCGGAGGAGGTGGCGCAACGGGTTGCCGGGGCCAAGGAGCAGGAGGCGCACCTGCGGCACGCGCGGCGCGACCTGGAACGCGCCCGACGGCTTCACGACAACCAGCTCATCAGCCTCGCGGAGTTTCAGAAGGTCGAGAGCGATTACGTAGCCACGCGGGAGAAGTTCGGCAGCGCCGAGGCCGCCTTGAAGCTCACCCGCTCCGGCGCCCGGGCCGAGGATATCGCCATGGCCGAGGCCGGGCACGAGGAAGCCCGGGCGCGCCTGGACGCGGTGGCTTACGAGATCGACAAGAGCACGCTGCTGGCGCCCATCTCCGGGTTCATCGTCAAGAAGCACGTGGACGTGGGCGACTGGGTGAACGCGGGCGAGCCGGTGGCGGATCTCGTGGACCTGGATCCGGTTTTTGCCGCCGGGCCCGTGGGAGAGCGCAAGATCGCGCTGCTGCGCGCGGGCCTTCCGGCCACGGTGACGCTGGACGCCTTCCCGGACGAGGTCTTCGCCGGGGAGGTGGCCCGCATCGTTCCCCAGGCGGACACGCGCAGCCGCAGCTTCCCGGTGAAGGTCCGGCTGTCCAACGCGCGCGGACGGCTCAAGGCCGGAATGCTGGCGCGCGTCGTGGTGATCGTGGCCAGCGGCGAGCCGAGCGTGCTCGTGCCCAAGGACGCGGTGGTGCGGCGCGGGCCGGACGAGCTGGTCTTCGTCGTGTCGAACGGCCAGGCCAGGGCGGTGAAGGTCAGCACCGGGCGGGGCTACCGCGCGCTGCTGGAAATCGCCGGCGGCGACCTCAAGCCCGGCCAGCGGGTGGTGACGCTGGGCAACGAGGTGCTGCGGGACGGCGCCAAGGTTCAGTTCGGCAACGGGGCCAGGCCCGGAGGGATGCCGGGTGGACGACCCGGGGGAGGACCGGGAGCGAGGTCCGGCCCGCCTGGGGCCAAATCCGATTCGAGGCGGGATGGGAATCGTTGACTTCTGCGTCCGCAATCCGGTTTCGGTGACCGTCGGCATCATCCTGGCGGTGCTGTTCGGGACCATTGCGATGTTCCGCCTGCCGGTCCAGATGATTCCCACCGTGGACCGGCCCGAGATCACCGTGGAGACCGAGTACAGCGGCGCCGGGCCGCTGGAGGTAGAGCGCGAGGTGACGGACCGCCTGGAGGAGCGGCTCAACGCGGTGGAGCGGCTCAAGCAGGTCTCATCCAGTTCCATCGAGGGCCGGTCCCGCGTGGTCCTCAAGTTCGACTGGGGTACCAACAAGGACATCGCCCGCCTGGGCGTCTCCGAGAAGCTCGACACGGTCCGGGATCTGCCGCCGGACGTGGGCGAGTCCCGCATCCGCGCGGTCAACACCGACGAGGAGAGTCCGATCTCGTGGATCATGGTGGACACGGAGCGCGATCTCAACGAGGTGTGGGAGGAACTGAAGGACGTCATCGTGCCGCAGATGGAACGGGTCCCCGGGGTCGGCGCGGTGTGGCGGTTCGGCGGCCGCGACCGCCAGGTGCACGTGACGCTGGATCCCAGCGCCATGGCGGCCCGCGGCATCACGGTGGCGGAGGTCCGGCAGGCCATCACCCGGGAGAACCTCAACGTCAAGGGCGGCGACCTGAGCGAGGGCAAGCGCCGGCACGTGGTGCGCACCCTCGGCCAGTTCCAGGAGCTCCATCACATCGCCGGCGTGGTCGTGCGGCATGACAGCCAGGGACCGGTCTACGTGCGCGACGTGGCCGCCGTCGCCTTCGGCCACGAGGACCGGGACTTCGCCGTGCGCATCGGCGGCAAGCCCGCCCTCGGCATGGGCGTGCTGCGCCGTTCCGGGGCCAACACCATGGAGGTCATGGAGGGCGTCCGCCAGACCCTGAGCCGGTTGCAGAAGCGCTACGGCGACAAGGGCATCCGCCTGGAGATGGTCTACGACGAGACCGACTACATCAAGGACTCCATCAGCCTGGTGACCCGCAACATCTACATCGCCGTGGCCCTCGCGGTGCTGGTGCTGCTGCTTTTTCTGAGAAGCGCCGCCAGCATCGTCGTCGTGGGGGTGGCGATTCCCGTGTCCATCGTCACCACCTTCGTGGTCCTCAACGTCGTGGGCTCCACGCTCAACGTCATCATGCTGGCGGGCCTGGCCTTTGCCACCGGCATGGTGGTGGACAACGCCGTGGTGGTGCTGGAGAACGTCTTCCGGCACCGCGACATGGGCAAGGGGCGCGTGCGCGCCGCGCTGGACGGCGCCCGGGAGGTGGGCGGGGCCATCGTGGCCTCGTCACTCACCACGGTGGCCGTGTTCGTCCCCGTGCTGTTCATCCGGCAGGAAGCCGGGCAACTGTTCCGGGACATCGCCCTGGCCGTGTCCGTGGCGGTGGCCTTGTCTCTGGTGGTGGCCCTCACCGTGGTGCCCATGCTCTCCGCCCACATCCTTCCGGAACGGCCGCGCGCGCGGTTCCGGCGGCTGCGCGCGGTCATGTCCGTGCTGGACCGGGGCGGTTCCTGGTTCTCGCGGCTGGTCCTGGGGCTGCTGGGGTGGCTCCAGCGCGGCGCCCTCCGGCGGGTGGCGGTGGTGCTGTTCATCGTGGGCGGGTCGGTGGCGTCGGCATGGTGGTTCGCGCCGCCGCTGGACTATCTCCCGCGGGGAAACCGCAACTTTATCTTCGGCCTGGTGAAGATGCCTCCGGGTTTCAACACGGACCAGAAGGAAGCGATCATCAAGGAGATCGAGTCGCGTATCCGGGCCATCCCCGAGATCGAGCGCATGTTCGCCGTCATCCGGGTGGACAACCCCATCATGGGGGCCATCGTGAAGGAGCCCCACACCGACCTGGACGGCATGCGCCGGGTGGTATCGACCATGCGCCGCGCGGTCGGCGGCATCCCCGGCACCCAGGCGGTCTTCATTACCCAGGCGGCGCTCTTCCGCCAGCGCGGGGCCTTCTTCGGCGGCAACAACATCGCCCTCGACGTCAAGGGGGACGACCTGCAGGCCATCCGGCGCATCGCCCGCGGCCTCGAAGGGCGTATCCGCGGCGTGGAGGGGGTGAACTTCGTCAACTCGTCCTTCGAGTGGGGCAACCCGGAGATCCGCGTGGTGCTGGACCGGGATCGGGTCTCGGCCCTGGGGCTGCGCGCTTCCGACGTCGGCGACGTCATCGAGACCGCGGTGGAGGGCACCCGCGCCGGGCGTTTCCGCGAGCGCGGCAAGGAGCTCGACATCATCCTCAAGGGACCGCGCCGCGAGATGGCACACACCCAGGACCTGGGCGCGCTCATGCTCTCCGGCGGCTCAGGCCGGCTGGTGCAGCTCGCGGACATCGCGCGGATCCGGCCCGGCGACGGCCCCACCAAGGTGGAGCATGTCGACCTCGACCGCGCCATCAAGCTGAACGCGAACATGCAGGACGCGCTGCCGCTGGAGGAAGCCGTGCGGATGGTGGAGGACAACGCGGTGGCCGAGGTGCGGCGCACCCTGCCGCTGGGCTATTCCATCGAGGTCAGCGGCCAGGCGCAGAAACTGGCGGAAACCTGGGACGCCTTCAAATGGACGTTCCTGCTGGCCGTGGTGGTGGTGTACCTGGTCATGTGCTCGCTGTTCGAATCCTGGAGCTACCCGCTGATCATCATGTTCAGCGTGCCCCTGGCGGCCACCGGCGGCGTCCTTGCCGTGAGCCTGGGGCACGCCACCGAGCCCACCATCAAGATGGACACCGTCACCATGCTGGGGTTCATCATCCTCACCGGCATCGTGGTCAACAACGCCATCCTCATCGTGCACCAGACCCTCAATTTCATCCGCGCGGGGGAGGAGCCCCAGGCGGCCCTGCTGGCCAGCGTGCGCACCCGCATCCGCCCAATCTTCATGACCACGGCCACCACCGTGTTCGGCATGCTGCCCCTGGTGTTGTCCCGCGGAGCCGGCTCCGAGCTCTACCGCGGCCTGGGCTCCGCCGTGCTGGGCGGACTGGCCGTATCGACGCTGTTCACCCTGGTGCTCACGCCGACGCTCTATTCCCTGTGGCTGGACGTGCTGGCGAAGGTCCGGCGCAGGCGGGCGCCCGAGGAAGCCCTTGCCAAGCTGTAGCGGCTTCTGGCACGAAGATCACCAACGAACACGGAACAGGAGCGCATCGTGCCCAACGCTGAAATCGTTGCCATCGGATCGGAGTTGCTGCTGGGGCAGATCGTGGACACCAATTCCGCGTGGATGGCCCAGCGGCTGTCGGACCTCGGGGTCAACCTCTTCTTCAAGACCATCGTCGGCGACAATCCGGGACGCATGAAGGAAGTCATCGGCCGGGCGCTGGACCGGGCGGACTTCGTCATCACCAGCGGCGGGCTCGGCCCGACCCAGGACGATCTCACGCGGGAGATCATCGCCGAGGTGTGCGGCCGCAGGCTGGTGCGGGATCCGGCCCTGCTGGAGCAGATCGACACGCGCTTCCGCCGCCGCGGCATGATCATGACCCCCAACAACGAACGCCAGGCCGACATCCCCGAGGGCGCCATTCCGGTGGAGAATCCCAACGGCACCGCGCCGTCGTTCATCGTCGAGCACGAGAAGGGCGTCATCTATGCGTTGCCGGGGGTGCCTCACGAGATGAAGTGGCTCTTCGAGAACGAGGTCACCCCGTACGCGCGGCGCAAGTTCGATCTCTCCGAGACCATCACCTACCGGGTGCTCAAGGTCACCGATATGGGCGAGAGCTCGGTGGACCACGAGATCGGGGACCTCATCGCCAATTCCAGCAACCCCACGGTGGGGGTGCTTGCGCACCCCGGCCAGGTGGACGTGCGCATCACCGCCAAGGCGTCGAGCCGCGAGGAGGCCATGAAGCTCATCGCGCCGGTGGAGGCGCAGGTGCGGGAGCTCCTCACCAGCCACATCTTCGCGGTGGATGACGAGACCATGGAGGACGCGGTGGGCGCGCTCCTGCGGGAGAAGGATCGGAGCGTGGCGGTGTTCGAGGACATGACCGCGGGGCTGGTGGCCGACCGCCTGCAGCGGGCCAGCAAGGAGCACTTCGTGGAAGGCATGGTGGCGCCGGGAGAGCGGGGGACGCGGCGGCTGCTGGCGCAGTCCCGGCGGCCCGAGCAGGCCGACGCCCTGCTCGACCAGCCCGGGCAACTCACCGAGGAGCTCGCCTGGACCATCCGGGAGCAGGCCGGCAGCGACTTCGGCCTGGCGCTGCACGCGGTGGAGGCGCCCGGCGACACCGCCGTCAATCTGGCCCGGGGCCAGACCTATATCTCGCTCACCGACGGCACGACGTTCAACACCCGCACCTACAATCTCGGCGGCCGTGGTGGCCCCGACCGCACCCGTATGAGCCTCAACGCCATCTCGATGATCCGTACGGTGTTGCTGGAGGGGATGTAGAGACGGCTCCGCCAATCCGGCAACAAGCGGCGTTTCGGACACCTGGGTCATACAGCCGCTGTTTTACCCAGGTGCAGGAATCAGGACAAAACTAGTCCTCCGCCCCGAGGCGCGCCCAGTCCCGGCGGTCCTTCTTGGTCGGCCGCCCGCCGTGGTCCCGGAAGGGGGCGGTTTGGGCCTGGAGCCGGGCGCGCGCGGCGTCCCGGTTGCGCGCGCTTTCCTCGGTTTCCTCGTAAAGCAGTACGGCCTCCTTGGCGGGGCCGCGTCTTGCCGACAGGGCCTTGACCGTGACCACCCATTCATAGGGTCCGCAGCGGATCTGCAACCGATCGCCGACGCGGACCGGCCGGGCCGGCTTGGCGCGGTCGCCACGTACGTGGACCTTGCCGCCCTGGGCGGCTTCGGCCGCGAGCGAGCGCGTCTTGAAGAAGCGCGCGGCCCAGAGCCATTTGTCGAGGCGGACGCTTTCGAGGTCGGTCATGGCCCCGTTATAACATGGTTTTGACGGTTCGAACCGGCTTGCTCCGCCAGTTGCGGTCCGCCCTTTTTCGTGGTTGGAACGATGCAGCAATCATCTGTCGACTCTGTCATTCATCCATCCGCCGAGGTTTCCCATGCCGTATGCCGATTCCGATGGTGTCCGCATCTACTACGAAGTCTCTGGAGAGGGGCTGCCCTTCGTATGGGTGCACGCCAACCCGTTCGACCACAACCTACTCATGTACCAGGTGGCCCACTTCTCCACCTGGTTCAGGGTGATCTCGCTGGACATCCGGGGCTACGGCAGGTCCGACAAGCCGGAGACGCCGTTCTCGCTCGGGGACATGGCGGGGGACGTGCTGGCGGTGTGCCGGGCCGAGGGGGTGGGGGAGGCCGTCATCGGCGGCGTCAGCGTCGGCTCCGGCATCGCGTTGCTCCTGGGGCTGGACCATCCGGAGATGTTCCGGGGCGTGGTCCTGGTGGGCGGAAGCAGCGGCGGCGGCGGGCGCGTCGACGACCGCATCCGCGGCTACACCGATGACGTGACGACGTATCACGAGAAGCACATCAAGGAGTTGGTGGCGCCGGGCTTCGAGAGCACGCGGCTCGGCAAGTACCTGTTGAACCTCTTTCTGGAGCGCAACCCGTGGCTGTCGGGGAAGTCCATCGCGCAGATCTTCCGTGCCCGCGGCGGCACCGACATGACCCCGCGGCTCTCGGAGATGAAGGTGCCGACCTTGGTCATCAACGGCGAGCACGACATGTCCCTCGAAGGCGGCAGGAAGACCGCGGCCTTGACCCCGGGGGCGGTGCACAAGGTGCTGCCGGGAACAGGCCACGCCTGCTGCATCGAGGACCCGGCCGGGTTCGACGCCCTGGTCATGGAGTTCCTGCGGGACAATGGGTTGATGGAGTAGTCTTCCGTCCCGAACCGGAGGGGTGTTCTGGAAACCTTGCAGCCAGAAGACCGCGAACCCTACAGCCGGGCGAAGTTATGGGCCGATTCAAAGGCCGGTATGATCGGCTTTGCATCTGCCGTGCCGGTCACCATGGCCTTGGGTGTCGTGTCCGGCATGGGCCCGGTCGCGGGCGTTCATTGCTTCATCATCGTCGGTCTCGTGGCCGCCCTGTTCGGTGGCGCGAGGATGCTGGTCTGCGGTCCGAGCGTCGCCATCGCGGTCATTGTCGCCGCGATCCTGGGCGACAACGGCGGCGATCTGGGCCAGCTCGCCCTCATCGCGGTCCTCGCCGGCGTCATGCAGATACTGTTGGGGCTCTTCGGGATCGGACGCTTCGCCTCCTATTTGCCGCATATCGTGATGGCCGGATTCCTGTCCGGCATAGGAGCGCGTATCCTGTGGACGCAGGCCGCCAGGATAATCCCGCTCGGCATCGACGACATCGCAATCGTCGGCGTTTCCCTCGCGGTGATGCTGCTCTGGCCGAGGAAGATCGAAAAGTACTTTCCCGGCCCGCTGGCCGGGGTCGGGTCCGGTATCCTCCTCTCCATGTTCCTCCCGGGCGCCGCGCTGCTCGGCGACTTGCCGACGGGACTGCCCGTGCCCGTCATCTCGATACCGTCCATCGGCTCCCTGGGCAGTGCGCTCCACTCGGCCATCCTGTTGGCCCTGATCAGTACCGCCTACACTCTCCTGCTTGCCATCACGGCCGATACCTTCACCGGCGGCCAGCATAACTCAAACCGGCAACTGGTCTCCCTCGGGATCGCCAACATCGCCGCGGGTTTCGCCGGCACGATGCCCGGGTCCGGCAATCTCGCGACGCTGACGATCATCCGATTCGGCGGCCGCACGGTCATGGCCGGAGTCATCACGGCGCTTCTTTTGGCGGCCCTCCTGGCATTCTTCGGGCCGTATGTCTCATGGGTTCCCCTTGCCGCGGTCTCCGCCATTATTCTCCGTGTCGGAATGAGCCTGATCGAATGGCGGTTCCTGCGCAGGATCTTCAAGATCCGGACCGACTTCGTCGCCGTCATGCTCATCACCATGGGGTTGGCGTGCTTTGTGGATCCGCTCATCGCCGTCATCTTCGGCGTGATCGCGGCCAATGCCATCAACACGGACCGCTTGGAGGGACTCGAGCTCGATAGCGTGATCTCGGTTCCTCTGCTCGACAGCGTCTTTTTCGGGACGGAGAATGAAGAGGACCCCTTCAGGGCGCGCGCCGGGCTGCTGGAGTTCCGCGGCGCCTTCACGGTCGCATCATCCAGGAAGCTGGTGCGCATGATCGGCGATGACATCAGGGAACACGAGTTGGCGATCTTCGACCTGTCGGGACTCAGGCATATGGACGACAGCGCGGCGCACCTGATGGCCCTCCTCATCGACCGCGCGAGACAGTCCGGAACCGAGATCATATTCGTGGGAATCCAGCAGAAAATCCGCGAAGTCTTCTACGCCTTTGACGTGCTCCAGCACGTGCCCGCCGAGCGGATCGTCGACACCCGCGACGAAGCCCGGGAACTGGCGCGCCGGATTCTGGATTGACCTTCGCAAGCGTTCGCAACAGGACGCTGGGGCCGTTCCGGCGCGGCTTACCGTCGTTTGTCCCAGCGCTTTCCGGCCGAAGCCACGCAGCGTTCCACGTCTTCAGCCAGCAGCAGTCGCTCGTCCCGGAGAGTGACGGCGGCGGTGCGAACCGCGTCGAGGTATGCTTCTCTGGACGGATAACGCGCCTGGATGGATAAACGCGGATCGCCTTGCGCGGCGCGCTCCTCTTCGGTCGCGGCGAAGGGCAGGGCGCTGCCCACGATCCCCGCCATGACCTCCGAGTCCTTGCGCAAATTCCAGCCCATGTAGGTGGCCAGGGGCGCGGTGACCTCCGGGACCCGGACGCCGGTGCTCTCGTTGCCGTCGGCGTCCACCGCCGGCACCAGCACCGGATACTCGCGGGTCCGGTCCTCCACCGGCGGTTCACGGGAGATGACGCCGTCCACGAAGTCCGGTCCACGGTCCACATGGTACAGCGCATGAGGGTGGGGGCAGGCGGCCCCCGGCACGGCCGGAAATTCCTTGCGGAATGCGCCGCCGTCGATGAGCTGACCGTCGGCCCGCGTCGGGATACGGCTTTCCGGCGGCGCCACGCCGTCGGCGACCCACTGGTCCAGGGCGGTCAGTAGCGCGCGGAGAACGGGATTGGCGGGCAGCGGGTTCAGCGGAAATCGCGGCACGCCGCCTTCCAACGCCGCGGCCGCGTCGTTGTGCTGCAGGGACGAGAGCAGGTAGACGCGGACGTTCTCGTGCTCCGGGAGGTCGTTGCCGCGGGGGTCGGTGTGCACCAGCGAGCCGCGCCGCTGCCAGTACTCGGTGGCGGTCTGGGTGTGGACCACGAGAGGGTCGGTCTCCGGCCGTTTCAGGATCGCGTCCCGCTCTCCGGTGAACGGGTCCTCGGCGGCGGCGTAGGCGAAGGGGAATTCCTCCGACGGGTAGAGGTGGTCCTCGTGCTGGCGGGGGTAGCGGTCGGGCTGCGCAAAGCGGTAGTTGAGCCGCAGCCGTCCGCCTCCGGCCACGTGGGAGAACACGCCGTCGAAGATGCGCCGGCCGCTTTCCGAGGCGTTGAAGCCTTCGTAGACGAACCCGCGCAGAAAGCGGCCGCTCTGGGAACGGCCCCAGGCATAGGCTTTCTCGACGCCCGGCGTCCCTTCCCGCAAAGGGTTGGCCTGTCCCGCGCCATCCTCGTCGGCATGGCGCAGGAAGTCGATGAGGTCCCGCACGCCGGCAAAGCCCAGCCCCAGCACCAGCGGGTCCTTCGCGGTGTAGATGAGCTCGTGGATCCAGCCGGGCCGGAAGCCCTCCGGAAGGTGGCAATGCGTGTCCGACGGCCTGACGTTGCCGGCCGCGTCCACGGCGGCGAATCGCCAGTCGCTTGCGGGGACGGGCTCGCGCGGGTCGGGGTCCAGCCGCCGGCGGGTGAGGGTGGCCGCCGCCGTGTCCGGGTCCACGGCCGGACAGGGGCGGATGTAGTCGTGTCCGCCCAGGGAAACCGTGGTGCCCCCGGGCTCCTCGATGATGAACTCCGCCCGGTAGGGCCCCGTGACCGGACCGTCCGGTCCGCCGGCCGCGGGCAACTCCATGGTCAGACGCCCTTCTCCCGGGAGCAGGTCGCCCTGCCATCCGCACCACACCACCGTGTATCCGCGCCTCATCAGGAAGCCGTGGCCTGCGTCCTCGGCGGTTCGCGGGTCGTTGCTGGGCGGTGCGTCGTTGAAGAACTGCAGCGCCCGCTTGTTGCCGCGGTTGTTGACGTCGTAGAGTAGGCGGCGGTTGCCCCGGCTCATGTCCACGGGCTTGATGATGAAGAACTCCGTCGAGTGCTCCACCAGGCCGCGGCCGTCCGTGGGCGCCAGCGGCAGGTCCACGATGTGCCGGTTGGCGGGTTCGCGCGGATCGATGGCGAAACGCACCCGTCCGTGGATCCGTTCGTAGGCGCCCACGGGGCCGAAGTCGGCTCCTTCGGCAAACGGCGCGCGTTCCTCGATGAAGAGTGTGATGTTCATGGGCGTCCCTCGCGGCCTGCATGGGCCGACAGCGCGGCGCGAGCGTGGAAACCCCGGAGTCTCCGGTGACCGCTCCCGGATCAGGCCTTCCAGTTGTCCTCGCCGCGATAGCTCTTCGCCAGTATCTGCAACGGGTTCAGCGGATGTTTGCCGGTGGCCTGCTCGATCTGGATGGCGGCCAAGGGACAGTCGGAGCAGGCGACCTCGGCCTCCGCGCCCTCGATGCCCCTGAACGCCTGCCGCCCCCAGCGCATGGAGGCCTCGAAGTTCTCCCGCTTCATGGCCCAGGTGCCGTCGTGTCCCGAGCAGGCCTGTATCAGGGTGACTTCGGTGTCGGGCAGGAGCGACAGCAGGGCGCTGGTCTTGTTGCCCAGCCGCTGGGCGCGCAGGTGGCACGGCTGGTGGTAGGCGATCCTGCCCGGGCCGGTCTTGAAGTCCCGGTTGAGCTTGCCTTCGGCGTGAAGCGAAGCCAGGAACGCCGTGGGATCGGTGGTGTGCTCGGCCACGTCACGGGCCGCCTGGGTTCCCAGCATCCGCGGGTACTCGTCGCGCAGAGTCAGCGAACAGGTGGGGTTGGTGGCGACGATGGTCCGGCCCTCCTCGACGAACGGAAGCAGCAACCCGACGTTGCGTTGCGCCTGGGCCTTGGCCTTGTCCATGTCGCCGTTGTGCCACGACGGCATGCCGCAGCACTCCCGGTAGGCGAGGGCGACATCCACCCGGTTCCGGGCCATGACTTCCAGCGTGTCCATGCCGATGCCCGGCTCGTTGTAGTTGACGAAACAGGTGGCGAAGTAGGCAACCTTGGCCACCGGCTCGGCCTCGGGCCGGTGGCGCTCGGAGCGGAACCGCGAAGCGAAGGTCTTCCACGCGAAGGGCGGGAGCTTCTTGTCCTTGTGGATGCCCAGGGCCCCCTGCATGAACAGCCTGTGCACCCGGTTCTCGTTGCCCCAGTTGGCCATGGGCGCGGTGGCGGAGCCGAGCCTCCCCACCAGGTCGGGGCTCCCCAGCATCCGGTCCGTGAAGGAGACCCCGTGCTTCTTCACGTGCTGGGCCTTGGCGCGCGCCATGAGGCGGGGGAAGTCGATGGCCCAGTCGTGGTCCTCCGGCGTGTAGGGGCAGTTGATGTTGCAGAGCTTGCACTGGAAGCACAGGTCCACCACCTCGTCCACGTCGTCGGGCTTGAGCTTCGAGGAATCCACCTCCGCGAACTCCTCCTCGGTGCAGTACGAGTCGATGGCGTCGAAGAGCTTGGGAAAGCTGCCGCAGAACTTCACGCACAGACGGCACTCGGCGCACAGATGGAAGACTCGTTCGACCTCGGAGCGCAGGTCCTGCTCGTCCCAGAACCGGGAGTCCGTGAGATCGTACGCGGGCGTTGCATCGGGGACCTTCTTCATTTCGGCTCCATCCCGCCCGACTGCGCGCTGCGGCGGAAAAGCAGCAAGGAGAACCACTGTTTCGGGTCGGTCCAGTGGCCCAGGCTCTCGAGCCCGAAGGAGCCGAGCAGCACCTGCAGGTCGTCGGGGTCGAACTTGCGGCTGGTCTCCACCAGGATTCCTTCACCCTTCTCCCAGACGAAGGACGCCGAGTGCCGGGGGAACTCCACCCGGTGGGTCTCGGCGGCGATCCCGTACATCTCCACCCGCTCCCGCGCCCGGCTGTAGCTGCTGCGATAGGCGATTTTCTCCGGTTGGAAGCCAGCCCCGGTGGCGCGGGTGACGTTGGCGAAGGCGTTCAGAATGAAGGCGGCGGTGACGCCGCGGGAGTCGTTGTAGGCGCGCTCGATGATCTCCGGCTCCTTGATGCGGTCCACCCCGAGCAGCAGGTAGTCCCGGGGCCCCATGTGGTCGCACAGGTGGGTGAAGAAATGCAGCATGTCGGTGGGAGTGAAATTCCCGATGGTGCTGCCCAGGAACACCACGAGCTTGGGAATGTCCGGGGTGATGCTGGTGATGGCGTCCTCGAAGCGGGCCTTGAGCCCGGTGAACGCGAGCTCGGGAAACATCTCCTCGGCCATGCTCCTGGACGCCATGAGGGCGGTGGCGCTGACGTCCACCGCGGCGAAGGTGCCCCGGCCCCGGGCCCGGCTCAGCGCCTTGAGCAGATGGACGGTCTTCTTCGAGAAGCCGGCGCCGAGCTCCACGATGCAGTCTACCGGCGCCAGGCTCATCAGGGTGCCGGCCTCCCGCTCGAGGATGGCGGCCTCGGTGCGGGTGGTGTAGTACTCGGGCAGTTCGCAGATTTCCTCGAAGAGAAGCGAGCCCCTCTCGTCGTACAGGTGACAGGGTTCGAGCCACCGGGGACGGTCGAACAGCGTCCGGACCATGCCGGCGGCGACCCTTTCCGGGGGGCGTCGCCGGGGAGTCAGAATCGACGGCGCGGTGACGTTCCAGGTGGCGCGGTCGTCGGTCGAAAGGATCTCGGCGGGTTCACGGGTCTCTGCGGCTCGGGGAGTCATCCGGTCAATATAGAGAACGGCAGGGATTTGTCCACCGGTGTGCCTCCCGGGGCGGAGAACACCGCCTTTGTTGAAATCCAAAACGGCCATTACAGCGCCACGCTTGGCGATCCGTTGCGGGATGTCCCGCTCGCCGCGGCTACCAGCGTGCCGGAATGCGAGGGATCCATGATACTTGAAGGCTCGTGCCACTGTCGCGCGGTTGCGTTTTCGGTCGAGTCCAAAACGCCACGCCCCTACATGTGCTGCTACTGCTCGATCTGCCGGAAGACCGCCGGGGGCGGCGGCTTTGCCGTCAATCTCGGCGGCGAGGCGGAGACCCTCACCGTACGGGGCAGACGCCATCTGAAGATCTATCGGGCGCGGCTCGAGGACGGCAGCGAAAGTCCCGCCGAACGGCGGTTCTGTGGCCGTTGCGGCAGCGCGCTCTGGGTCTGGGACCCGCGCTGGCCGGAACTGCTCCATCCGTTCGCGTCGGCCATCGACACACCTCTGCCGGCGCCGCCCGAGCGGTGCCACATCATGGTGGACTTCGCGCCGGGTTGGGTGAGGATCCCGGCGGGCAAACGGGACCCCCACTTCCCGGGTTATCCGGACCAGTCGATCAAGGACTGGCACCGGAGCCGCGACCTTCTCGGCCCTTGATACGGGATTGCCTGGACCAAGACGCGAGGGGGATCCGCTATGATCCGTTTGCCCGGATCGGCCCCCCGGGCGGGACGCTGCCGTAGAGCGCCTTGTAGGCGTGGTAGTTCCGCAACACCGCCTTGACGTACAGCCGCGTCTCCCGGTAGGAGATCCGCTCGATGAACTCGACGTCATCGGCTGACCCGAGGTTCCGGGTCCACCGCTCCACCGCTTCCTTGCCGGCATTGTACGCCGCCAGCGCCTTGGCCCGACTGCCGGCGTAGTGTTCCAGAAGCCCCTTGAGGTGATGCGCGCCGAGCCTGATGTTCAGTTCCGGATCGAACAGGTCCCGGCTCTCGGGCTCCGGCAGTCCGATCCGCGACGCTTCGTCGCGCGCGGTTTCATGGAGCAGTTGCATGAGGCCGAGGGCGTTGGCCGGGGACACGGCCCGTGCCCGGAACGCGCTTTCCTGTCGCATGAGCGAGAGCACCAGGTACGGGTCCAGCCCGTTGTCGGCCGCATACCGCCGCACGGCGCTCCAGTGGGCCAGCGGGTACCGGAATCTCAGCGTCTCGGATGAGGTCGGGGCGCGGGTCGCCAGCGAGAAGCTGCGATGGTGCGCGTGGGTCCGCGCGTACTCGCGCATGAGCAGCCGCTTGACGCGGGTGGTGCGCTTGGCGTGCCTGCGGACCCGGTCGAGCTCGGGATGGGCGAGCCGGTTCAACCCGAGCCGCGCCAGCGCGCGCGCCCGGGCAAGGTGGAACCTGGCCCGCGGGCCCAGAGGCGGGGCTCCGGTCTTCTGCTCCGGACGAGCCGGCGACGGCGGGGCCGGGAGGGCGACTCCAAGGCCCGCCAGCCGCCGGGTTGCCAGGATCGCGTAGTAGGAATCCCGATCCCTGCGCACCACCCGCCGGTACAGCCGTCCGGCGGCGGCGAGATCCTTCAGCTCTTCGGCGGCACGGGCCTCCCAGAAGGCGGCGGCCAACCTGAAGTTGCCGCGTCTGCCGGCGAGGTCCCGAAAGACGGCCTTGGCCGCCGGGTAGTCGGACCTCAGGTAGTGGATCCAGGCCAGGCGCCAAGCCGCGTCGTTGCGGAAACGGCTGAAGCGATGCTCCTTGGCGAAGAGCTGCTTATAGGTGCGGATCGCCTTCTCCCACTGCCCCGTGGACTCGTGGATGCGGCCGATGACGTAGACGGCGAAGCGCCGGCGGAGATGTCCGGGATACCTTCTCCTGAACTCGCGCAGGGTCCGCAAGGCCCCGGCGTTGTCGTCGCGATTCCATTGGATGGTGGCGATCCTCGTGAGCGCGGCTCCGGCCCGGGCGCGTCCTGGATAGTGTCGGACATACCGGCGGAGGACCTGCTCTTCCTCTTCCCGGAGCCGCAGCTTTCGGTAGACATCGGCCAGCCCCTCCAGCGACAGCCGGCGGAAGTTGGTTTCCCGCAGGATGCGCTGGTAGAGGTCCGCGGCCGTGCCGTATTCCCGTTCCCGCCGGAGCTGCCGGGCTTCCCGCAGCATCTCCTCGCCTTTGCGGAGTCCGAGCTGTTTCGGGTGCTTCCGGCGGAGTTCCAGGACCCGTTCACGGGCGCGTCGGCTCCATTCGGAGCGGGGCGCCCGCCGGCGCGCCTCCTGGTGGAAGGCGTAGGCCTGCCGGTCCTTGCCCACGGCCTCGTGGGCCTGCCCCAGGTAGTAGCCGGCCCGGGCCCGCGCGTTCCTTCCCCACGGCTTCTCTTTCAACGCGGCGGCGGCGCGGATGGCCGCCTGGTACCGTTTCCGGGCGAGATCCAGCTCCACCAACGCGAAGGAGGCTCCCCGGGCCCATATGCTCCAGGGGTAGGACTTCCGCAGTTCCCGGAAGTGGTCGCCCGCGGCGTCGTGCTTCCCGGCCTGCAGGGCGATTCGCCCGAGATAGTAGAGGGCATGGTCGCCGAGGACCAGGTCGGGGTCGCCCAGTGCGCTTCGGAAGAGCGTTTCCGAGCGGGAGTGGTCGCCCTCCGAATAGTGGCGGTAGGCGCGGGCGAACTCCGATTCCGACCCCGTGAGAGCGTGGACGGAAGCCGCCGCCGGCGCGAGCAGCAGAAACCAGACGAGGACGTAGAGACGCTTTTTCATCGGCGTGCCGGATCGTTTCGGAATTGTAACAGGCACGGCGCCGGCGGGTAAGGTGCCGGGGGCTGTGGTATACTCGAATCCTGTCGTGCAGGTGGAGGAGCCGCCGGCTCCGAATCCGAGGGCGGGGCATCGATGGTCGACATCGCCGGTAACTGCAAACGGGTCCTGGAAGGAATCCGCCGCGCCGCGGAGCGGAGCGGCAGGGATCCGCGGCAGGTCAGGCTGCTTGCCGCCACGAAGACCCAGCCCGTCTCCGCGGTGCGGGCCGCCGTGGAAGCGGGGGTGCGTCTGCTGGGCGAGAACTACGTGCAGGAAGCGCAGGCCAAGAAGGATCTCGTCGGCGATATTGCCGAGTGGCACATGATCGGACACCTCCAGCGAAACAAGGTGCGGTCCGCAGCGGAGTTGTTTTCGGTCATCCAGACCCTGGACAACCCGCGCCTGGCCCGGCTATTGGACCGGGAGGGGCGCGAGCGAAACCGGGACGTTCCTGTGCTGGTGGAGGTCAACCTCACCGGAGAGCAGACCAAGACGGGCGTGGCCGAAGAAGGGCTTGCGCCGCTGTTGCGGGAGGTGTCCGGACTGGAACGGCTCCGGGTCCGCGGCCTGATGATCGTGCCGCCGTTCGCCGAGGACCCGGAAGCGGGCCGCCCGCATTTCCGGAGGCTCCGGGAGTTGCGTGATTCGCTGAACGACCTCGGCCTTGCCAACGTGGCCCTGGACGAGTTGTCCATGGGGATGACACATGACTATGAGGTGGCGGTGGCCGAGGGGTCGACGCTTGTGCGGGTCGGCACTGCCTTGTTCGGCCCCAGAGGCCCGTCGCGGTAAGCGGGCTCAAACCAACCAGAGGTGGGGATATGTTCGTGGCGGGAAACTTTCTGCAGGCGGTCGCTGGACTTCTCGATTTCGCCTTGACTCTCTACGTGTGGCTGATCGTGGGGCGCGCCGTGATCTCCTGGGTCAATGCCGACCCCTACAACCCCATCGTGCGCATGCTCTGCAACCTCACCGATCCGGTCCTGGACCGGTTGAGGCAGATGCTTCCCATGAGCTTCGGCGGCATCGACATGTCGCCCGTCGCGGCCATCTTCATCGCCTGGTTCCTGCGCGCCTTCCTGGTGACGTCGCTCTACGACCTGGCCCGGGCAGTGAACTAGTGTTCTGTCCCACGTAATTCTTCACCAAGATGCGCAGGATTTCTTGTCGTCGGCAACAGGGCACCGCTAGCGTGGGCTTGGAACTTGGCCGTGTAGGTGGCCGACCTGCACGAGCGGGCGCACTCGGGAGCGTACCGGGCGACGCCGTCGCGGCGCGTGAACATCCCCAAGCCCGACGGCGGGACACGACCGCTCGGCGTCGCGGCCATCGAGGACAAGATAGTCCAGAAGGCCGTGACGGAGACAATCCTGACACCGATATACGAGGCGGAGTTCCTGGGGTTCGGTTACAGGTTCCGGCCCGGACGTGGGACGCACGACGCGCTCACCGCGCTCACGACCGGAATAAAACGTCGCGAAATCACCTGGGTGGTGGACATTGACGTACGCGCTGCAGGACTCGGCATCGCGAGAAGGAATCAAATCATGCGGGAAAGCGCGCAGAACATGACATCCATGTCGAAGCCCGTTTTCTTCGATCTGGTAGTGGGTCGATACTTCTGGACGATAGCCGTCACATTCCTCGTGACCGCGGTTCTCGCCGCGGGAGTGCAGCACCTGATTACCGTCAATGTAGGCATCCGAAATCACTTCGATGAACATGACCGGCATTTGATCAAACTTGACGATTTCGAAGAGACCTACGCAGTGTCGGACAGCGTGCTCGTCATTGTCGCGCCGCCGAACGACACGGTTTTCACGCGCCAAGTACTCGTTGCGATTGAGCAACTGACGGAGGTGTTGTGGCAAACGCCTTATTCTGTCCGTGTCGATTCGATAACCAATTACCTGCACACCGAGGGAATCGAGGACACCCTGATTGTCGAGCAGCTGGTCGACGATGCGGCTTTGCTGGACGAGGTCAAACTCGCCCGCATTCGACAGATTGCGCTCACCACACAGGACACGGCCGGCCGTTTCGTCTCTCGCGACGGTCGTGTGGCCGGGCTGATCGTGAGCCTGGCAATTCCCGATGAAAAACGGAAACAGCGCAAAATCGACGTGGTCGACGGTCTCTACGATCTTGTCAACAAACAGCGCGCGGCCAACCCCGACATCGAATATCACATCTATGGTGAACTGTTGTTGAATCGGGCGGTTCGCGAGGCGCTGAATGAAGATATGTCCTTTTTGGCGCCCATCGCGTTTGCGATGATGGTTCTGGTGGCCATTCTATTGCTGTGGTCGGTTTGGAGCGTCTGTGGAATTTTTGCGATGATAATTGCGGTGATGGCATCGAGCTTCGGTTTAACCGGCTGGTTCGGATTGAAATTCTATGCGGAAAGCGGCGCTGCGGTATTCGTTCTGATGGCGATCGCCATCGCACACTCCGTCCACCTGATCGAAGGAATGACCGATGGAATGCGTCGTGGAATGGAACGTAAAGCCGCTGTTGTTCATTCCCTGCAAATCAATGCCCATCCGATATTTCTCACTTCGCTCACAACCATGATCGGTTTTCTGAGCCTGAATTTCTCGGAAATGCCGCCGTTTCGAGTGATGGGAAATATCGTTGCGTTCGGCGCCATGTGCGCATTCGTTTACGCGGTCACGCTTTTGCCCGCATTGCTGGCGATGATGCCCATGCGGGCACCCGCCGAAAAGAGAAACGGAACGAAAACTTTCAAGCGTTTGGGAGATTTCGTCGTGTCCAAAAGCACCTTGTTGCTTTGGGCTTTCGTCATACTCGTTCTGGTGAGCGGATATGGCGTCTCGAGAATTAAACTGAACGACAACAACAACGCCAAGCTGCTGAACGAAAGCTACGAGTTGCGCCGATCGGGGGATTTCATAAACGAGAACTTTTCCGGGCTGGATTCCTTCGAGTATTCACTGGATTCCGGGCGTGCAGGGGGGATCACCGACATCGAGTACCTGCATCGGGTGGATTCGTTCGCCAATTGGCTTCGCGAACAGCCTGAAGTTTCTCACGTCACCTCGATGGCCGATATCATGAAGCGAATTAATCAGAATCTGCATAATGACGCAAAAGGCTCCTATGCCCTGCCGGCAAACTCCGACCTTGCGGCCCAATACCTGCTTTTATACCAGTTCTCCCTACCGGTGGGCCGCGACATAAACAATCTCATCAACTTTGAGCGGTCGGCGACCCGGATGACCGTCGTGATCGGGGGAATGTCGGTCAAAGAGCAAATCGAGTTGGACAATCGCGCTTCTGCCTGGCTGGGAGAAAACGCGCCGCAAATGCGAACCGGAGCGACCGGCGTCGCCATTGTCGGCGCTTACTCGGTGATGAGAAACATCGTAAATATGTTGCTCGGCACCTTCATCGCAATCTCGATCGTGTCGTTGCTGTTGATTTTTGCATTCAAAAGCCTTCGTTTGGGGCTTCTGAGCCTAATACCGAATTTCGTTCCAGCAATCATCGCCCTGGGGGCTTGGGGTTACGCGGTGGGAACCGTGAATATCGCCGCATCAATCGTTACCGCGATAGCGTTTGCCATCGTTGTGGACGACACCATCCATCTGCTGTCCAAATACCTGAAATCACGCGCAGAGGGCAAATCACCTTCCGAAGCTATCGCGCCGACTTTCGAGGTCGTTGGAAAACCGCTGTTAAGCACAACCTTGATTTTTGCGGTGGCATTTTTCGTCTTTGGCGCGTCGGGGCTGGTGACCAATCAGACGCTCGGGTTGCTGGTCGGAATGACGGTCATCGTTGCGCTCCTTGCGGACCTCTTTTTACTACCGCCGCTTCTGCTGGCGCTCGACAGGACGAAACACGGGCCAGCGCGCGGCGACTAGCTTCCGGGACGTTTTGTGATGGCCGAAGGCATGAGGCCCTGGACGCGCCGATCACCCCGGTTCCGCCGGCGTCTCGCGAGCAAACTTCCGCCCGTCCGCGTCCACGTTCGCGGCATGCCGTCATTCTCGACAGCGTCCGTATTGCCGGTCACGAGTGCAGGAGCACCTTCAAGACGAAATTTCGCGCAACTGGCTTGCGATGCGCAGCCGAAGTTTCTTCGTAACCGACAATGCCGGGAATGGGTTGATTTTCAGCTTATAGTCTTTGGGCGGCGGCGCAAAGTCAAAATGATGCGCTATAACCAACACGGTAACCGTCGCCTGCAAATGCATCCATGCCCATCCCGCGCACGAGTGGGTATCCAAGCCGTTCGGAGCGTATCCAGGACCTTGATGCTCATTGCGCGGCGGGAGGTAACGGTCGATATCGAAGTCGTAGGGGTCTGCGAAGCAATCACTCATGTAGTGGGCCGCGGTTTGCACAATGTACAACCGTTCCCTGAGCGGCAGTGAATAATTTTCCACCACGCAAGAATTTGCGACATCGCGAAGATGTGTGCTGATAATCGGATACATTCGCAAGCATTCCATGAGAAAGCGCCTGGTAACGTCATACTTGTCCGGCGTAAACGCTTCTTTATCCGGATCGCCGCCATCGAACAGCGCGTTTGCCTCTTCACGAATTCTCGCCGCAATATCCGGGTGCCGGGCCAACTCATAAAGCGCGAAACCCAACATGTCCCCTAGATAAATACTTTGAAACACGGGCGTTACCGCCATCATGAACATCAGGTTTTGCTCCGGGATAAACTGCGGATCGCTGCTGTGCAAAGAAATCAGCTCGTCCGCCAGCTCCCGGGCGGCGCCTGCACGGTGAATGGGAATGTGGTTCTGTTCGATGCGCCGAAGGAGTTTCTCGTAAAGCTGGAAGCGATACTTCATGCCGGGAGTGCGCGTCAGGAATTTCGGCAGAAAATCCGCAACGTAGCAAAGGATTGCTTTTTCATTCCATTTGACCAGGTCTTCAAATACATCTTGCGAATTCGTACTAATAAGAACCTGAGACATTTGAAAATTGGTCATCGACCGGGTATCGCGCTGTACTTCCAGTGTCGAGCCTGCCTGCCACTTTTGAGTTATCATGAATTGGCGGCTCAGTCGGAACATGTCATCCAGCCGCTCATGGAAACTGGCCTTCGAGTAAATTTTCCCCATCAGCTTGCGCAATCGAAAATGATCAGCTCCGTCCGTCGACGGCAGTAAATTGTTTGCGCCGCAAACCGTCTCCATCTTGCGAAAAAAATTGCCGGAAGTCAAAAACCTTCGGGAATTTCGACGCATCCAATGATTGATGTCAGGTCCTGCCAAAAATGTTCGCGGCCTTTGAAACGGCGGACAGATTTGAAAGACGGGACCATATCGGTCGGCCAGATTCCCGAACAGCGCCGGGAGGTTGCCGTCCCACAAATGCCGATTTGCAAACAAGCTCCTTAGGGGAATCTTCGGAATTGGTTTTGTGAGGGGTGAGTGTTGCAATACAGGCGTAATGGCGAGCTGCTTGACAGCAGTGGAGATGACCCGGTTGATCAGTTCCGTTTTACAAACCTGGTCAATTCGCTGTTTCTCGTTCTCACCCAGCTCGAAAATGAATTTGATGATATCGCACGCGTTCAAAAGACCGATTATCAGGGAATCCCTCGGGTCTGGAATGATATCCGTGAAAATCACCTTCGCGATTCGCGATTTGATGTACTTTCCAACGGTTTCGCTTTGGGGATATCGTTCCAATTCCGCATGCCAGGCGCAGTGGTTCGTTGTATAAAACTCACCATCATGGCGCGTCAGAATTTCGGAGTTGATCAACTGCTTCAGTGTAGCATCGATGATGTCTTCCGAATGAACTGCAAGCCGCTCAATCCAGTATCGCGGTTCTTCGAGATTGGGATGGGATGCAAACTCGTCCAGGCATAGATCCAGTGCCGGGTCGCCTGTTTTGGTCGAGTCCAGGAGAAAGAGCGATTCTTCATCTGTATCAATGCGTGATTTCAGGGAGAGATCGGCCAGAACTGCGCCGATGGTGGCGCAGTTCAGCGTCCAGCCCTCCACTTGGTGGAAATAACCGTTCTGCTCGTTGAGAATCGTCAGGATGAATTCTTGCGGGATATTCAACGATTGCTTCGTTATCATGTTACACGCCATTCCTCGTGATTTGATTCTTTCTCGTGATGCCGATGCCTGCGGCTTCCGGTCCCCTTTTTTCCATCCCTCTACGAGAACTTCTTTGCCGTTCCGGTTCTGCCGTCCGGCGTCATGTCCACAGCCGCCACTCTTCCAGCCATGACGCGTTGACTTCTCGCCGGTAATATCATGTTCATTCGTTGGTTCCGGCGACGCTGCTCGTAGAGGGCAAGCGCGTGCAGGGGGAAATACTGGCGGTAGAGCACGTAATCCAGGAGCGCCGTTCGAAAAAAAACGCCGGCCATGTCCTGCTTGGGCCAAGTCCCGTCTGCTTCCTGCGTATCAAGCAGGAAGCCGGCACCCCGGGAAATCGCGGCCCAGTCTGTTGTGCCCGCCTCGAGGAGCGCTATCAGCGCCCACGCGGTCTGTATGACCTGGCTTTCCTGATGCGGGACGTAGCGACCGCTCAGGCAGCCGCTGTGGTGTTCGCCCCATCCCCCGTCTTGCTGCTGGCGCTCCAGCAGCCAGCGGCAAGACGCGCGCAGCGCCGGATCGCTTGGACCGGCCCGGTCCGAAACAAGGCCCCTGATGCCGAAAAGGGTGCCGTAGATGTACTGTACCCCCCATACGCCGCGCCAACTGCCGTCAGCCATCTGGTGCCGTCGCAACCACAAGACGCCCCGGGCGATGGAGTCGGCAACCACCGACCTGTCGCCAATTTCGGGAAATCGATCCCGGCAGACAGCCAGCGCCGCGATACAAGACGCGGTACACTCGACAAAAGAACGCTCGGTCATCGATTCGCCGAACATCTCTGCAGGATTCAAGCGCTCCAGATCAATTGCCGAGCGCCTGGCCTCATAACTGCCGAAGCCGCCGTCGGGGTTCTGGCTTCGCAACATAAAGCCAATCGCTTCGCTGAGGACGGACGGGTCCGTGTCGTCTCCGTGGGCGGCGACGAGTCCGAGCACCGCCTCCGCCGTGCAGTCACTCACCGGCCAGCCATGCCACCCGCCAGCGAAGCACCAGCCGCCTTTGGGGTCAGCGCGGTAGGCTTCACGAAACCGCTCAAAGCTGGTCTTGATCTGTTCGCCGAGCAGAAAATCGGCGCCGCGCTGGAGCGCATCCCGAACACGGTCCGTCTCAGGCATGGTAGCCAGAGCCTGCAGCACGAACCCGGTATCCCACGAAGCGCTTCTTGCTCCGGTGACCCGCAAGCCGTCGTCTTCGTCTTCCCATATCCAGGAACCCATTTTCGATAGCGCCCGTCGGCAATCGGTATCGTCCGGATCGTGCAGCCACAGCGCCAGAATGTTGAGAATGCCGCTGACCGGAGAGATGCTCGTATGGCCGGTGGTCTGCAGTTCCCATCTGATCTGCCCGAGAATTGTATCCATGCACCGTGTGCGCAGGTGTTTGCTGTGGAACCGCTCGACCAGCCGTGCAAATCCATATCCGAGCCTGAGCCAGACGGACGGCCTTGCAAAAAGATCGGCGTCCCGAAGCCGGTTCCTGGCGGCGAGAAAATCGGCCCTGGCAAAACCTTGCGGATAAAGCTCTTCCCGCAACGCGGCGATAACTGGTGTGACGGGCACCTGGAACCGGCGGGCATAAATCGACGCCATCGCCATATAGAGGAGCCGTGTATGGCAGTACCAGTTGGAGGGATGCAGCGGTATCTTCCGCGGCAGGCTCCACAATTCCGGCAGAACAGCGTTCACGCCGTTCCAATCATAAAGATTAAGGAGCGCCAGCCATAATTTTCCCCAGCTCGGAATGCCGAGAATCCCCTCGGCCTGAATGAACCGCCGGGCCGGCGCGATCAGGGGGTCATCCGGCAATACACCGAGCAGCCGCGCCGCGACATAAACGAGGGCGGTGACGAACAGATGGGGCGACGAATGCTCGTGCAGGCCCCATGAACCGTCCTGGAGACGAGTCCTCTCAAACGAGCGCAGCACCCGGCGCCGCTTTCCCGGATCGAGCGGCTGGCCGATGATGTGGTGGAGCAGTACGTATTGCGCCGTGAGCATGGGACACCAGACCATCTCGCCTTCCCAGTCGCCGTCCTCTCTCTGCAGTTGCACGAGGCATTGGGCGGCGCTGTCCAGCGCCGGGCCGGCATCGGGCGAATCGACCTCTCCGGCGCGGGCAGGCCGCTCCGATTCGGTTTTCGAAGGGATGGAATAGGGGAATGCCCGTCGTAGGTGCTCTCGCGCATTCGCGCTTTCCTCCCTTCCTTCCCTGGTCGCCTCCCTCAACTGGCGGATGCCGAGCAGCAACCACCAAAGGCGAGCAGCCAACGCGCGAAAGTTCACCAACATCCGACGCCATGAAAGCCTGCGGATGGAGAAGGTTATCTCCCGGCTCATTGCCCGCGCGACAGTTTCGCAAAAGGAGAAAACCGTCATTGACATGGACAAGTCTTCGCAGGCAAGTATCCGCATGGTCCGGTCCCGATACCCCGAATTCGCTCGCCAGCCCTGGTAAACGGCCTTTCTGAGCATAGCCGATTCGGTGCGGTAATCGCCCAACACCTCATAAAGCCCCATGGCAAGGAACTCGGGAACACGGGTCGCCTGGAACCGCTCTGCGGTGAATTGCTGGAAGTCCTCGCTTTTGGAGAGCGCCAGCGCATCGCCGAAGCCGAGAGTCATGCCGACTGCCGTCATGGGATGATAGTGTCCGGCGGCATCGCCGATAAGCACCCGGCGCGGGCTCCCGTACGTGACACGCGGTCTCAATTGGTTGGGGGCGGCATGGAATCGCCTGACGTGCAGCGCTTCGACGAAGGCTGGCCCGAGATATCCCGGAAGCAGCTTGCCATAGGATTCAGACAAGAAACTTATCCAGTCCTTGGAATTCCAGCAGTCCAATGGGACATCCACGTTGACCCGGACGGAGCCGTTCGCAAGTCCGTAAATGAAAATTGGACCCGGCCCGCCCAGAACCACATGTCCGTATCCTTCAAACGGCAGGTCGGCGTCGTGTAACGTCACCCCGAGCATCCGCGAACAGAGCATCGGGTCCATGGAATATCCCAAGGATCTGCGCACGATCGAAGCGCGGCCGTCGGCGCCGATAATTCGGTCGACATTTATGGCGCATTCCGAGGCGTTTTTCGAGAAGGTGATCCGTTCGTCTTCAACGACCTTGACCCGCGCGTGGGAAATGAAATCGACATTGGCCTCGTTCTCTATGACCTCGCGGAGGCTTGAAACGAGCAGCGCGTGGTCGCATACCAGACCCCGTGAACCGTCTGGATAAGGAAGCAGGATCGGGTCGGAGTCGTCGTCGGGCAGCACCACGAAACCGACGCCCGACTTGCTGCCGGAAAGCGTGTCGACATCAATCCCGATGTCACGCAACAACTTCACTGCCGGCGGATGCAACCATTCGCCTGCAAGGCGTTTAGACGCTTTCGGATTCGCTTCGAGCAGGGCCACCTTAACGCCCTTGCGCGCAAGGACAATTGCGCACACGCTTCCCACCGGTCCCGCGCCGACAATGGCGGCATCATACTTCAGCACCGAGTCAGCCCTCATCAAAAGGCGCTGAGTGCAGCGCGGCGGCGGTTGTGGAGGGCAGGTCGCCGTCCTGGATCGAGAGCAGGAACGTTTCCGGACCCTCGATCTCGTCATCATACTCGGTGGGAATAGAGAAGCGGTACCGGGGCCACCCCGCCGGGATAGTCACCGTGTAGGGGCCGCCCGTGTAGTCCCCTTGTTCCGACGCGGTCTGGTCCGTGTTCACCAAGGTAACAGTTGTATTCGTGATCCGAGGCCACGAGAACATCAGTTTCCAGCTCGAGCACCTCGCCTTTGGCCACCGAGTTGGTGTTGTCCAGATACGCAACACGCTTTTCGGGTCACTTCCCGTACCGGACACCGTATTGTATTGGTGTCAGCCCGGCCGGATCGGGCCGAATGCCGCTTAACCTATGAGTTTTGGGGTGTGCTCCTGCGTATTCACTCGAGAATGAGGTCTTGTATTTCGAAAGCGATTCCCTTATCGGGTCAACCCGCAAACCATGTTCCATGGAATACCTTGGCTATGTGAACGAAATTTGTCAAGAAAATTGATTTGAAATATTTGGCATCATGAGCGCCCAGAAGCGATGGCTTTCGTCTATGACGCCGACGAGGACGCTGCTCCCCAGGTCCTCTGAGGTGGTCCCGGTTTGTAGGACAGGAAGGCCACCCACCGGGTGATAACCCGCTGGGCCGCGAAGCCGTCTGA
Organism: uncultured Binatia bacterium (SeqCode); assembly: GCA_965215605.1. Taxonomy (GTDB): domain Bacteria; phylum Desulfobacterota; class Binatia; order UBA9968; family JAJDTQ01; genus JAJDTQ01. The sequence continues at coordinate 2,730,650 of OZ244070.1, forward strand.
GAGTTCGTGCAGTACTACGGCATTTTGTAGCGGCGGCCATGGCCCGCAATCCCGGGAAAAGGCCGGATGCGCGTGCACTTCCTCCCGATCACAAACAGCCCCGCACGGCTCGTGGCGGCGAACCGGCGCTGCATGACCGCGGGACAATCGTGTGGACGTTCAGCATCGTGGATCAGGATGGACCTTGGGGTTGGCGTACCGCGGCCGCTCCGGCGTGGTGGGGAGAGATCCTGCCCAAGCTTCAGGACTTCGAATCGATGACGTGGGCTGAGATTATGCAGGTCGCCGGCGGACGAGCGAGAGGCAACAACAGTCACTTCGTGCAGGCAGAAAGATTGACCAGGCAAGCTTGAAACCCGCCCTTCCTACGGCGTCGTCCTGAGGATTGTGGTGCGAGGAGGGGGACTTGAACCCCCACGCCATTGCTGGCACTAGCCCCTCAAGCTAGCGCGTCTGCCTATTCCGCCATCCTCGCACACATCTCGGTGGGCATCGTTCATGGAGAAGCCGGTTGTGCCGGCGGTTGCTCGGGACTCTCCGCCGCGGGTGGGTCGGCCGGGGCCGGCGCCGTCTGGGTTTGAGGGGCCACGGTTTCAAAGATGCTCGATACCGGATCCTGCTCGGCGAAGTACCCCAGGGTCAGACTGGTCAGCATGAACACCACGGCCATGCCGGTGGTCACCCGGGTCAGGAGATTGCCCGCGCCGCTGCCGCCGAAGACGGTGGTGCTGGCGCCTCCGCCGAAAGCGGCGCCCATGTCGGTTCCCTTGCCGGTTTGCAGCAGGACCACGACGATGAGTCCGAGGCAAACCAGAACGTGAACGGTCGTCACCAGGATGATCATGCGTCCTCTATCCGTGGGGTGTCGTTCGCCGCGAATGCGTTCACGATGGCGGCAAAGCTCCGTGGGTCGAGACTGGCGCCCCCCACGAGGACCCCGTCGACTTCCGCCACCGCGGCCAGCTCGGGCGAGTTGTGGGGGTTTACGCTGCCCCCGTACAGAATCGGTATCTCCCGCGCGATCTCTCCCCCGAGCCTGCGTGCCAGTCCTTGCCGTATCCAGCCGTGGGCTTCGGCGACCTGCGCCGGGGCGGCGTTCTTTCCGGTGCCGATGGCCCACACCGGTTCATACGCTACCGTGAGAAATTCATTAACACTTTTCGAAACACCCTTCAACGCGCCCGACAGTTGCGTGGACAGGACCCGGCGCATGCGCCCGGCGCGGCGTTCCTGGAGGGTCTCCCCGATGCACAGGATGGGTTTCAGGGACGCTTCCAGGGCGGCGGCGAGCTTCCGTCCGATGTCCCGGTCGGTCTCGCCGAAGAGGCGCCGTCGCTCGGAATGGCCCACGATCACGTGGCTGCAGCCCGCGTCCCTCAGCATGCCCGCCCCGACTTCGCCGGTGAACGCCCCCTGGGGCTGCCAGTAAAGGTTCTGCGCGGACAGGAGCAGGGGGCTTCCCTTGAGCGCCCGGCGCACGGTTTCGAGGGAGGTGAAGGGCGGCGCCAGCACCACCTCGACGGCGGGGGAGCGGTTGCCCACCAGGCGCCGCACGCCGCGCGCCAGCGCCAGCGCCTCGGCCTGGGTACCGTGCATCTTCCAGTTGGCTATGACCGTGGGCCTTGCCATGGGTCGAAACGTCCTTCAGACGGCGCGGCCGTCTTCCAGCGCCCTTACGCCGGGAAGGGTCTTGCCCTCGAGAAATTCCAGCGCGGCGCCCCCTCCGGTGGACAGGTGGGTCATGTCGTCCGCAACTCCCGCAAGCCGCACGGCCGCCACCGTGTCGCCGCCCGCGATGACGGCGGCCGCCTCCGAGGCCGCCAGGGCCACGGCCACGGCCACGGTCCCGTGGCTGAACGGTTCCCGCTCGAACAGCCCCAGCGGGCCGTTCCACAGGACGATGGCCGTGTTTCCGAGTCTGTCGGCGAAGAGGGCCGCCGTCTCGGGACCGATGTCCAGCCCGATGGCGTTTTCGGGGATATCCATGCCGGCCGTGACGGAGGGGTCGCCGGCGTCGATGTCGCCGGCGGTGACGTGGTCCACGGGCAGCACGAACGGGACCCCGGCCGTCTCCGCCTCCGCCATGATCTCCCGGGCGACGGCGATGCAGTCCTTCTCCAGCAAGGACCGGCCCACGGCCACGCCTCGGGCGCTCAGGAACGTGTACGCCATGGCGCCGCCGACCATGATGAGGTCCACCCGGGGAATCAGGTTCCTGAGGATGCCGATCTTGTCCGAAACCTTGGCGCCGCCGAGGATGGCGGCCACCGGGCGTTCCGGCGCGCTCAGGATGCGCGACAGGTAGTCCACCTCCTGGTGGAACAGGAAACCCGCGCCTTTCTCCCGGAAGTGCCGGGCCATGCCGGCGGTGGAGGCGTGCGCCCGATGCGCGGCGCCGAAGGCGTCGTTGACGTAGACATCGGCCAGGCCCGCCAGCTCTGCCGCGAATTCCGGGTCGTTGGCTTCCTCGCCGGAGTGAAACCGCAGGTTCTCCAGCAGCAGGATACCGGCTCTCTGGGGGTCCGCGAGCAGTTGCCGGACTCCGGGGCCCACGCAGTCCGGGGCGAGCCGCACGGGGCAGGACAGCGTCCGCTCCAGATAGCGTTGCACCGGCGCCAGGCTCCAACGGGGATCGCGCGTCCCGCCGGGACGGCCCAGGTGGGAGGCGATGACGAGGCGGCGGGCCTTTTCCAGCAGGAATTCGATGGTGGGGAGCGCGCTGTCGATGCGGTGGGCCTCGGTGATGCCGCCGTCGGTCAGCGGCACGTTGAAGTCCACCCGAAGAAATACGGTTTTCCCCTCCAGATCCAGTTCCGAAACGCTGCGGAGCATGAGTTCGCGGGTCCTTGTCGATCCGCACGACCGGCGACCGGGGCCGCTGCGGGTCACGGGGTCTGGGCGGGACCAATTGACTAGGAATTGACTAGGTACAGCGATTATAATAACTTTTCAAGATGGCAGGGTCTTGATGCTGTACTTCTCGGTTTACCAACTAGCAATCCAACCTGACGTTTTGGGAGTGCAGCAAGAGGGCATCCTCGACTTGGTCATGGGATCGGGTCCGGTGGTCCAGTTGGTGCTCTATCTGCTGATCCTCTTCTCGGTGGCCAGTTGGGGCATCATACTCTACAAGTTCAGGCACGTACGAGAGGCCAAGGTCCAGTCCGCCCGTTTCATCGAGATCTTCTGGGAAAGCCGCAACCTGGCCGAGATACGCAAGGCCAGTCAGGAGTTGCCGGCGAGCCCGGTGGCGCAGGTCTTCACCGCCGGATACGAGGAGTTGCTTCGGGTATCCCGTAGCAATGCGGCGGAAGCGGAGGGCCTGACCACCGACCTGAGCGGGGTGGACAACGTGACGCGGGCCATGAAACGCGCCGCCAACGTCGAGTTGACGAAGTTGGAACAGACGTTGACATTCCTGGCCACGACCTCCGGCTCGACGCCGTTCATCGGACTCTTCGGTACGGTCTGGGGCATCATGAACGCGTTCCGCGGTCTCAGCGTCACCCGGTCATCCACGATCCAGGCGGTGGCGCCGGGAATCGCCGAGGCGTTGATCGCCACGGCCGCGGGCCTGGTGGCGGCGATTCCGGCGTTGATAGCGTACAACCACTTCCTTCAGGAGATCCGGGTGTTGACCACGGAAATGGAGAACTTCACGCAGGAGTTCCTCAACATCGCCGAGCGTCACTTCACCAAGAAGTCGTAGGGGCCTGTTCGGAGAAAGGCTGAAACATGGCGGCTGACGTGAGCCAGGGACGGGACAAGTTGCCGTTGTCGAACATCAACGTCACGCCCTTCGTGGACGTCATGTTGGTGTTGCTGGTCATCTTCATGGTGACGGCGCCGATCATCCAGCAGGGCGTGGAGGTCAATCTGCCGCAAGCCAAGGCGAGTCCGGTGGCGGGCGAGGCGGACCCCTTGATCGTCACCGTCCGGAAGGACGGCCGGGTCTACTTGAACGACAACGAGATGACCCCGGCCGAGTTGGGAGCGAAGCTCCGGGCCAACCGCAGGCTGGACGCCCGGAAGCCCGTGTATCTGAGGGCGGACCGTGACGTCCGCTACGGGTCGGTGATCGCCGCCATCGGCGAGATCAAGGACGCCGGCATCGAGAAGCTCGGCATGATGGCCATGCCCTTGAGCGATCAGTGAGGCGGACACCCGCGGAAGTCATGACGGCGATGTTGCGAGGCCTTTTTGATGGAGCCGGTGGAGGATCGGGTCTCAGCCGTCTGAGGTGGTGGATCTGTTTTTCGGGCGCGCTTCATCTGGTGCTGATCGGAACGCTGCTGGTGGTGCCCACGAGCACGGCGCGCCGAGACCTCCCCATACCCGTCTACACCGTGGATCTCGTGGCCGGCGGCGTCCCCGCGCCGCTGCCCCGGCCCGCGCCGCCCGAGCCGAAGCCGGCGCCGGTGGAGACCCTGCCGGCTCCGGAGGAAGACCAGCCGGAAGAGGCGTTCGCCGAGCCGGTGGTCCCGGAGCCGGTCAAGACCGTCAAGGCTCCGGAGAAGAAGCCGCCGCCGAAGGAGAAGATACAGGTCAAGAAACCGCCGGAGCCCAAGCTCAAGGAGGCGCCGCCGAAGAAGCCGAAGAAGAAGGTCGTCAAGCGCAAGAAGCCCGTGAAGCCCAGGAAGAAGGCTGTGGCAAAGGTGAAGCCGCGGAAGAAGAGCGCTCCGAAGGGTCCCAGGAAGGTGGTCAAGAAGCCCCCGACGAAGCTGAAACGAAGCGGCCGGGATGCGCAGGTAGTCAAGAGACTCAGGGAGACGCGCATCGAGGATGCCGTGGCCACTGCCAGAGAGCGGGCCAAGCTGAGGCGCAAGATCGGTCTGGGACAGGGCCTCGGCGCCGGTACGGGTGCCGGCGGCACCGGCACCGGCGCCGGCGGGCTCTTGAAGGGGAGGGAGTTCGTGGCCTACCTGAACCGGATGCGCGATGTCTTCAAGGAACGCTGGACCTGGATCGGCAAGCGCAGGGACCTGGAAGCCACCGTGACCTTCGGTGTGCGCGTTGACGGGGAGATCTTCGGGCTCAAGTTGGTGGAATCCTCGGGGGACGCCACGTATGACGAGTCGGTGGTGCGAGCGGTGCGGCGTTCGGATCTGCCGCCGCCGCCACGGCCGTACGCGCGCGAGTTCGCCGAGGTCGAGTTCACTTTCCGGCCGGACCCCGAAGGCTAGTGTTACGTTCAGTAAATACGTTGACGAAGATGCGCAGGATTCGTTGTTGTCGGCAAGGCGCGATGACGAGCAGTGGCGGGAACCACGCGAACTAGAGAGGCGTATCGTTGGAGAAGGACCGTTTGATCATGCGGGGAAACAGCAGACCGCCACGGGCAAGAACGAGAGTGAGCCGATTCGCGCGAGGATTCGGCCGCCAGCCGAGCCGTATGCGATGGTGGATCATCGCCGGGTTGACGTTTTGCTGGCTGTTTCCGGCGTTGGCCCAGGCGCAGGTCAAGGGCCTCATCGTCGGCCCCGGCGCCCAACGTTACCGGCTGGCGGTTTCGCCGCTCAGGAACCTGGGGGCCGCCGGCGACGCCGGGCGCCTTTCCAAGCGCATCGCGGACGTCATCGCGGACGATCTCGATCGTTCCGGCTGGTTCAAGATCATCGACCGCTCCGCCTACCTCGAGCACCCGCAACGTACCGGTATCCGGCTGGGCCGCTTCGACTTCAGGGACTGGGCGACCATCGGCGCGGAGGGCCTGGTAAAGGGAGGCTTCAGCGTCCAGGGCGACCGGGTCAAGTTCGAGTTCTGGCTCTACGATGTATTCCGCCGGGAATCGGTCATCGGCAAGGCGTACTCGGGTGACATCGATGACGCGCGGCGCATGGCGCACAAGTTCGTCGACGAGATCATCCTCGAGCTGACCGGCATCCGCGGCGTGTTCGATACCAGGATCGCGTACGTGTCGACCGGAGGGGACCGGTTCAAGGAAATCTACGTTTCGCATCTCGACGGGACCGAGAGAAAGAAGGTCACCGACAACCGGACCATCAATCTGTTTCCGTCGTGGGCGCCCGACGGCAAGGGCCTCGTCTACACGTCGTACAAGAAGGGCAAACCCCACTTCCTGAGCTTCGATCTGGTGGCCAACCGGGAGAAGCCGATCTCGGCGCGCGACGGCCTGCACCTGGGCGGGCGCTGGTCGCCGGACGGGCGTCACCTTGTCCTCGCCCTGGAACAAGGGCGAAACGTGGACCTTTACCTGTTGAACCCCGCGGGTCGTATCGTCCGGCGCCTTACCCGGAACGCCGGCATCGATGTCTCGCCGACCTGGTCGCCGTCGGGTGACCGGATTGCCTTCGCGTCCGACCAGTACGGCACCCCGCAACTCTACATCCTGACGCTTGCCTCGAAAGCCATCAAGAGGCTGACCTTCAAGGGCTCCTACAATCAGTCGCCGGATTGGTCGCCGTCGGGTGACCGGATCGCGTTTACGGGAAGGTCCAACGGCGTCCTGAACATCTTTACCATCCGGCCCGATGGACGCGAGCACCGGATGATCACCTCCAATCGCCACAACGACGAAGATCCGTCGTGGGCTCCGGACGGAAGGTTCCTTGCCTTTGCGTCCGACAGATCCGGTTCCCGCCGGATCTACACCATGCGCGTGGACGGCGAGAGCCAGCGCAGATTGACAGGGTCTACGGGAGATGATACAGATCCGTCATGGTCACCGAGGCTTCCATAGCCCGGTACAGAGTCACGCCCTGATTATCCAGCCCAGGGAAAGGCAGAGAGTAAACGGATGAAAAGAAACACGTTTTTCTTGCTGTTTTGTTCCCTCTCCCTCACCATGCTTGTCTCCTGCGCGCCGCCTCCCGTGGAGCCGGAAGAGGAGCTTTCGTCCACCCCGCCCGTGGGTGAGACGGCGGTTCAAAGCGACGCCGGCGCCATTGCCGAGGGCAATCTCGCGCAGACGACGCAGGAGGGGACGGGTCAGACGAGCCTGAAGGCTCACCAGGAAGGCACGTTGCCGGAACCCGGCGTCCTGGCGGACGTTTTCTTCGCCTTCGACCGTTCCGAGCTCGACCCGGCCGCTCGTGACGCCCTGCAAAGCAATTCCGAGTGGATCAAGCAGAACTCCGCGGTCACCGTCGAGATCGAAGGGCACGCGGACAACCGGGGAACCAACGAGTACAATCTGGCCTTGGGCGCCAGAAGGGCGCAGGCCGTCAAGGACTATCTCGTCACATTGGGAAACGCGCCGGATCGTCTGACCACCATCAGCTACGGGGAAGAGCTCCCGGTCTGCGGCGTGGACTCCGAAGAGTGCTGGGGCAAGAACCGTCGTGCGCACTTCGTCGTCCGGGCCCAGAAGCCGTCCTCGTAAGGAGTCCTGCTTGTTCCGGCTTCCTGGTCAAGCCCGTTCATTGGTTTTTCATATGCGAGAAGAAGGCTCCATGTCGATGCGGGTCGCTGCACCGGCCATGTTGGCCGTGCTGTTTCTGGCCTCCACGTGGGGATGCCAGGTCGACTATCACGCGGCTCCGGCGCCCTATGATCGAGCGCCCCTGACGGCGGCGGAACGGGAAGAGTTGAACCAGTTGAAGGCGGAACTCGAACAGGCCCGGAAACAGTTGGCGGACACTCGCGCGGAGGTGGCCGCCGTGGGCGGGCGGGTGAACTCCGTGGAGGGGGCGATCCAGGAGATCAGGAGCGCTCCCGGCACCGGTCCCGGGAGCGTCGCGGACCTCGGCGAGCGCCTGGCGGCTCTCGAGACGGAAGTCCAGACGCAGCGAGAGCTCCTGAAGGTACGCGAGGACGAGCTCCGGCTGTTGCGGGACGCGGTGCTCCCGTCCGGCAAGGCGCCGGGTGTTGCCGCGTCCGCGGATCCGAAGACGGATCCCGGGACAGCCAAGCCGGATGCTCCGCCGAAGACCGCCGATCCAGCTCAGGCGGCGGCCACCACCCCGGGGGCCGAACAGGACTACGAGAATGCCTGGAAGCGCTTGAGGGAAAAGGACTACCGCGGCGCCATTCAGCAGTTCAAGAAGTTCGTCGAGAACCATCCGAAGAACGGCCTGACCGACAACGCCCAATATTGGATCGGCGAAAGCTACTATGCGCTCAAGGAGTTCGACCAGGCCATTCTGGAATTCGACGAAGTTCGCAAGAAGTACGCCGACGGCGACAAGGCTCCCGCGGCCTGGCTCAAGATAGGCTTTGCCTTCGCCGAGTTGGGGAATCGCGTGGACGCCAGGCTCATTCTCCAGGAAGTCATCAACCGGTATCCGCAATCCGACGCAGCCGAAAAGGCTCGAGAAAAGATCCAGGCCCTGGACACATGACCCGGGTGCCGCGGCTCTCCCGCGACTTCGAGGACCGGAATCCGGGCGTGGCCCCGAAGGTGCCTGCACGAGCGGTCCGCCGAACGCCACAGCCCCCGGATGCGGGGTTGAAACACCATGCAGATTCTGCGGCACGTCAAGCGCAAGATCGTTCGTCCCGTCGTCACCATCGGGAACTTCGACGGTGTGCACCTGGGGCACCAGGACCTTCTGCGCCGGATTATGGAAGACGCGCGGTCACGGGGCGGATCCTCGGTGGTGTTGACCTTCGAACCCCATCCGCTCAAGATTCTCGCTCCCAGGTTCGCGCCCCGGCTGATCCTCACGCGCCAGGACAAACTGGCGCTCCTGCGCGGCGTCGGCATCGACTTCGTGGTGATCCAACGGTTCACGCCGGCCTTCTGCGCATTGTCCGCTCAAGAATTCGTGAAGCACTACCTGGCCGGGCTCGGGGTGGAAGTCCTGTGGGTCGGAGAGGACTTCCGGTTCGGCAAGGACCGGGCCGGTACGGTGGACGAGCTGATGGAATGGGGGTCCGCGGCGGGGATGGAGATCAGGGTCATTACACCCGTGGCGGATTCGCAACAGGCCATCAGCAGCAGCCGTATCCGTAGGCTGGTGGAAGAAGGCCGGGTCGACGCGGCGCGGCGGCATCTGGGCCGCAGCCACTTCATTACCGGCGCCGTGGTCAAGGGAAATCAAAGGGGGCGGGAGCTTGGCTTCCCCACCGCCAATGTGCGCACCCGGACGGAGGTGGTCCCCGCCAACGGAATCTATGCGACGTTGATACGGGTGGAAGGACGGGTTCTCGACAGCGTCACCAGCATCGGCGTCAATCCCACCTTCGGGCCGGGCGCCAGAACCATCGAGACGCACATCCTGGACTTCGAGGAGGATCTTTACGGACGCCGGGTGCAGGTGTTCTTTGTGGAACGACTTCGGGAGGAACGGAACTTTCCGTCCGTGCGGGATCTTGTCCGGCAGATCGAAGCGGATGTCGTCGATGCCCGCCTCGTGCTGGTCGGCGCCGGCGCCGAGAGCCTGACCGGGCCGTGCTTGACAAAGCCGCCTGTATCACCTAGTATCTAGACCATCGCCCGCTATGATGTGACCCAATCGTTTCCGACCCGGTCCGCATTAATCAATCATTGCTACATCCGTTCCGTTTGAATCGATCCGTTTCGCCGGCTTTGCACCCGTTTCTTGTCCGGGCTCACAGGCCGCCGGCAGTGTGACTGAAAGGAAGTCTTATGGCTAACGTACGCACGCGCACCGCAGTAGAAAGCGATCTCAAGGGGGAGGCGCCTCAGAACCACCGCAGGGGTCGAGCGGCTGCCGCGGCTGAACCGGTGCACCAGAACGGCCTGAACCTGAGTTCGCTCAAAGCCAAGAAAATTGCCGAGCTGGCCAACATCGGCAAGGGCTTCAGCATCGAGAGCGCCGCGAATATGCGGCGGCAGGACCTGATATTCGCCATCCTGCAGGCACAGACCGAAAAGAACGGTTATGTGTATGGGGAAGGGGTGCTCGAAACCCTGCCCGACGGGTTCGGTTTCCTGCGGGCGCCGGACTACAACTACCTTCCCGGCCCGGACGACATTTACGTCTCACCCAGCCAGATCAGGCGTTTCGGCTTGCGCACGGGAGACATCATCTCCGGCCAGATCCGGCCTCCCAAGGACGGCGAGCGCTACTTCGCGCTCCTCAAGGTCGAGAGCATCAACAACGGCGACCCCGACTTGGTGCGGGACAAGATTCTCTTCGATAATCTGACGCCGCTTTATCCCGAGGAGCGCATTTCCCTGGAGCACGAGCCGGATGAATACACCACGCGTTTCATCGACTTGCTGACGCCCATCGGCATGGGACAACGGGGGCTGGTGGTGGCGGCGCCGCGGACCGGCAAGACCATGATGTTGCAGAATATCGCCAAGGCCATCGCCCACAACCACCCGGATGCGGTTCTCATCGTCCTGCTCATCGACGAGCGTCCGGAAGAAGTAACCGACATGCAACGGTCGGTGATCGGGGAGGTGGTGAGTTCCACCTTCGACGAGCCCGCGACGCGCCACGTGCAGGTGGCCGAGATGGTCATCGAGAAGGCCAAGCGGCTGGTGGAGCACGGCAAGGACGTCGTCATCCTGCTCGACAGCATCACCCGGCTGGCCCGGGCCTACAACACCGTGGTGCCGCCGAGCGGCAAGATCCTCTCCGGCGGCGTCGATTCCAACGCCTTGCACAAGCCGAAGAAGTTCTTCGGCGCCGCCCGCAACATCGAGGACGGCGGCAGCCTCACGATCATCGCGACCGCCCTCGTCGACACCGGGAGCCGGATGGACGAGGTGATCTTCGAAGAGTTCAAGGGCACAGGCAACATGGAAGTCAACCTGGACCGCAGGCTGATGGACAAGCGCGTTTTCCCGGCCGTGGACATCAACAAGTCCGGTACCCGGAAGGAAGAGTTGCTGATCCCCAAGGAAGACCTCAACCGCATCTGGATCCTGCGCAAGGTGCTGTCCCAGCTCAACGTGGTGGAGGCGATGGAGTTCCTCATCGACAAGCTCCGCGGGACGAAGAGCAACAAGGAATTCCTCGAGTCCATGAACACCTGACCGGACCCCGCGGGCTCCTGAGTTCCCTTGCGCCGGGCTGCCGATTTTGTTAATAGCCTTCGTTGCTTTCTTCCATTCCCGGTAGCGCACAGCGGGTAGTGGCCTGTATGGTGCAGGCCACTGTGGACCGGCAGTTCACTCCACAGGTTGGCAAGGCAGGACAACAGAATGTTGAGCTACGTGAAATTCGAGGTTCTGGCGTTATGACAGATGTAACAATGAAGCAGCTTCTGGAGGCCGGGGTGCACTTCGGCCATCAGACCAGTCGCTGGAATCCCAAGATGAAGCCCTACATTTTCGGGGCTCGGAACGGGATTCATATCATCGACCTGCAGCAGACCGTAAGGATGGTGAAGGATGTCTGCGCCCAGGTCCGCGACCTGATCGTGTCAGGCGGCCACGTCCTGTTCGTGGGGACCAAGAAGCAGGCGCAGGATTCGGTTCGGGAAGAGGCGGAACGCTGCGGCATGTCCTACGTTCATCATCGGTGGCTGGGCGGCACGTTGACCAACTTCCAGACCGTCCGGCAGAGCATCGAACGCCTCAAGAAGCTGGAGGAAATGGCCAACGACCCCAAGATCATCGAGGCGTTGACCAAGAAGGAGATGCTTTCGCACAGCCGCGAGCAGGCCAAGCTGGAACGCGCCCTGGGCGGCATCAAGGACATCAAGAAGCTGCCGGACGCGGTCTTCATCATCGACCCCGGCCAGGAGGCCATCGCGGTCCGTGAGGCTCGCAAGCTGGGCATCAAGGTCATCGCGATCGTCGACAGCGACTGCGATCCGGATCTGGTGGACTACAAGATCCCGGGCAACGACGATGCGATTCGCGCCATTCGTCTCTTTTGCAGCTTGATGGCCGAGGCCGTCAATGAAGGCAAGGCGTTCTGCGACCAGGCGAAGATGGAAGCTGAAGCCGCGCAAGCCGAAGCCGCGCAAGCCGAAGCCGCTTCGGAAGGGGAGCAGGCGGTGGAGGAACCGGCGGCAGCCGAGGCGGTAGCAGCGCCCGAAACGGCCCAGCCGGAAGCAGCGGAACCGCCGGCACCAGCGGCCGAGCAGGGGGCTTCCGCGGAACCGGCGGCAGCAACCACGCCGGCAGCAACTGCCGAGGGGGCGCCGGCGGAGCCCGCCAAGGAGAATGCGGAGCCCGACAAGTCCACGGATGCGCCGAATGCGGCGGGGAGTTGATGTACATGGCCATCGATGCAAGCCTGGTCAAACAACTGCGGGAGAAAACGGGCGCCGGATTCATGGATTGCAAGAAGGCCCTGATCGAGTGCGAGGGTGACTTCGAGAAATCCGTGGACCACCTGAGAGCGAAGGGATTGGCGCTGGCCGCGCGCAAGTCGGAGCGTGAGGCGAGCGAAGGTCTTGTGGGCGCGTATATCCACGGCGGAAACAAGATCGGGGTGCTCCTGGAAGTGAATTGCGAGACGGACTTCGTGGCCCGGACCGAGGAGTTCCAGGCCCTGGTCAAGGATCTTTCCATGCAGATCGCGGCGGCCAGCCCGCGCTACGTGCGGCGCGAGGAGGTCGGCGCGGATGAGCTGGAGCGGGAGAAGGCCATCTACCGGCAACAGGCCGAGGAGTTGAACAAGCCGGAGCCCGTGCTGGCCAAGATCGTGGACGGAAAGATAGGGCGTTTCTACGAGGAAGCGTGTCTCATGGAGCAGGCCTTCATCAAGGAGCCGACCCGCCGAGTCAACGACCTGATCCAGGACGCCATTGCGCGTCTGGGCGAAAACATCCGGGTCAGGCGTTTCGTACGCTACTCCGTGGGCGAGGGAATGAACGAATAGCGTCAGGGGTCCCACCGAATGACCGGCGTGGAGTTGAGATACAAACGGGTCATTCTGAAGATCACAGGAGAGGTGCTCGCGGGCGAGCGCCAGTACGGCATCGATCCGGCCACCGTCGCGCGGTTCGTGGAAGAGATCCGGGAGGTTCACGAGCTCGGCTGTGAAATTGCCTTGGTGATCGGCGGCGGCAACATCCTGCGGGGCGCCGAGGCCAGTGACCACGGCATCGACCGGGCCAGCGCCGACTACATGGGCATGCTGGCGACGGTCATCAACAGCATCGCGCTCCAGGACGCGTTGGAAAAGATCGGTGTTTCAACGCGTGTCATGTCGGCCATCGAGATGCGACAGGTGGCCGAGTTGTACATTCGCCGGCGGGCGGTGAGGCACCTGGAGAAGGGCCGGGTGGTGATCTTCGCGGGCGGAACCGGCAACCCCTACTTCACCACCGACACCACCGCGAGCCTGCGGGCCATGGAAGTGGGCGCGGAAGTGATCCTGAAGGCCACCAAGGTCCGCGGCGTCTACGACACCGATCCCATGAAGAACGACGGCGCGAAGCTTTTCCGTGAGCTCACCCACATGGAGGTGCTCAGCAAGGAGCTCAAAGTGATGGACGCCACCGCCATCTCTCTTTGCATGGACAACAAGCTTCCCATCATCGTCTTCAACGTCATGGAGCGCGGCAACATCCGCAAGGTGGTAGGCGGCCAACCCATCGGGACCCTGGTAGGGGTCGGTGACCGCGACGCGGCGCGCCAATAGGTGAGACATGGACGAGGTCTTCTACAGCATCTTCCAGGAAGAGGTGGAGAAAACCATGGCGGCCATGCGCCGGGAGCTTGCACGGGTGCGGACGGGACGGGCGTCGGCGTCGCTGTTCGATGGGGTGGTGGTGGAATACTACGGCACCGCCACCCCGCTGAACCAGATCGCCACCATCGCGGTCCCCGAGCCGCGCCTCGTCACGATCCAGGCGTACGATTCGAGCGCCATCGGGGGCATCGAGAAGGCCATCCTCAAGGCCGGCCTCGGCCTGACACCCGCCAATGACGGCAAGTTGATCCGGGTGCCGATACCGGAGCTCAGCGGCGAGCGGCGCAACGAGCTGGTGAAGCAGACCCGCAAGACCGCCGAAGAGTATCGCGTCTCGGTGCGGAACCACCGCCGCGCCGCCATCGACGATCTGAAGCAGATGCAGAAGGACAAGGAGATCACCGAGGACGAGGTGAAGCACGCCCAGGACCGCATCCAGAAAATGACCGCCGATTACGTCACCAGGGTGGACGGTTTCCTCAAGGCCAAGGAAGAGGAAATCATGGAGGTCTAGTGTTGCGTTCCGCGAATACGTTGACGAAGATGCGCAGGAATTTCAGTCGTCGGCAAGGCGCGATGACGAGCAGTGGCGTGTACCACGCGAGGAAGACCCCGGGTCCAGCCATCATGCGAATGAACCGGACAGGACATTAGCGTCCGCCCTCCGATCTTTCAGGAATGGATCTCTACGGGCTGGAAAAGAGCCGACTGCCCACCCATGTCGCGATCATCATGGACGGCAATGGCCGCTGGGCCAGGCTGCGGGGGAGGAGCCGCATCGAAGGTCACCGTGAGGGGACGGAGTCGGTCAGGGCCACGGTGGAGGTGAGCCGCAACCTCGGTATTCGCTACCTGTCACTGTACGCATTCTCCTACGAAAACTGGAATCGGCCCCACGACGAGGTCGAGGGGCTGATGGGACTCCTGGAGGACTACCTGGAGTGCGAGCAGGAGCGCATGATGCGTGAGGGGATCCGCCTCATGGCCATCGGCGACCGGGCGCGTCTGCCGCTCTCGGTGCGCCGGGTGTTGGACCACAACATTCGCCTTACACGCAAGAACACCGCCATTACCGTCATTCTGGCCCTCAGCTACAGCGGCCGCCGCGACATCGTCAAGACCGTGCGGGACATTGCCCGGAAAGTGAAGGCCGGGCGCTGCAAGCTCGCTGAGATCGACGAGTCGATGATCGCCGCCAACACGGAGACCGGGCCTATCCCGGACCCGGACCTGTTGATCCGCACCAGCGGAGAGATGCGCATCAGCAACTTCTTCCTGTGGCAGATACCCTACACCGAACTGTACATCACGCCCACCCTCTGGCCCGACTTTTCGGAGCAACAGTACGTTCAGGCGCTGCAGGAATTCCAACGGCGGAAGCGCCGTTTCGGCAAAACCGACGAGCAGCTCCTTCAAGGCTAGTGCACATGGGGTTACGCAGATGCGCAACCGGGTGCTGACCGCACTGGTCGGGATTCCCGTCGTCGTGGGGATCATCGTGCTCGACAGCGTCTGGCTGTTCACGTCGTTCATCGAGATCCTCACCCTCATCGCCCTGTGCGAGTACTTCCGCATGGCCTTTCCGGACCATGGATGGGTGCGCCTGAGCGGGATCGCGGCCGGCCTGCTGATGTCGCTGACGTTGATGGTTCCCGGGCTGTCGGGCTTCCTGCCGGTGGTGGTGGCCGGCTTGTGCGCGGTTTTCGTCTTCACCGGCGGTGCGGTGGAGGAGCGTTACCGGCACCTGGGCCTTGCGTTGGCCGGGGCCCTGTACCTGGGATATCTGTTCCCCCATTTCGCGATCCTTTACCGTAGCGGCTACCCATGGGTGCTGTGGGTGCTGATCGTGGTTTTCGTCGCCGACAGCGCCGGCTACTTTGCCGGTGTGGCCCTGGGCCGAAGAAAGTTGTATCCTTCGGTCAGCCCGGGGAAAACCGTTGAAGGATCGGTGGCCGCCACCGTGGCGGGAGTCGCCGCCGGATGGCTTTCGGGCTGGTGGCTTCTGGACTTGCCGTCCGCTCCGCTGCTGGGGTTTTCCCTGGCTGTCGTCCTCGTCGCCCAGGTCGGCGACCTGTTCGAATCGGTGATCAAGCGGGGCTTCGCGGTCAAGGATTCGGGCGGTATCCTGCCCGGCCACGGCGGCCTCATGGATCGGCTCGACAGCCTGATCTTTCCGGGAGTCCTGAGCGCCTACTGCCTGCGGTTCTTGTCATGAAATCCATCGTCATACTGGGCTCCACCGGCACCATCGGCGTCAACGCACTGGACGTCATCCGGACCTTCAAGCGCCGCTTCAAGGTCAGCGGTCTGGTGGCCGGGCGCAACCTGGAGTTGCTGGCCCGCCAGATCGCCGAGTTCACCCCGCGTATCGTCAGCGTGAGGGACCGGGACGATGTCGACGCCCTGCGGAAGCTCATCGGCCGGCGCCGGGTCGATCTGGTGTTCGGCGAGGAGGGAGCGGTGGCCGCGGCCACCGAGCCCACGGCGGACTTCGTGCTGGCCGCCATCGTGGGCGGGGCTGGGCTGGTGCCGACCTTCGCCGCGGTGCAGGCAGGCAAGGACGTGGGACTGGCCAACAAGGAAGCCTTGGTCATGTCGGGCGAGCTCTTCGTCCGCGAGGCTCGGAAACGGGGGGTGCGGCTCCTGCCGGTGGACAGCGAGCACAGCGCGGTGTTTCAGTGTCTCGAGGGCAACCGCCGCGAGGACGTGGACAAGATCGTTCTGACCGCATCGGGCGGACCGTTCCTGCGCACGCCGCTGCGGGAGTTGCGCCGTGTGACCATCCAGCAGGCGCTGCGGCACCCCACCTGGAAGATGGGACCCAAGATCACCATCGATTCCGCCACCATGATGAACAAGGGGCTGGAGGTGATCGAGGCCCGCTGGCTGTTCGGTGTGCCCGCGGAGCGGGTGGAGGTGACCATCCATCCCCAAAGCATCGTCCACTCCATGGTGCGCTACCGCGACGGCGCGGTCATGGCCCAGCTCGGGATTCCCGACATGCGCATTCCCATCGCCTACGCGCTCTCATACCCTGAACGGCTCGATGTCGGGCTGGCGCCGTTGAACCTGCAGAAGGAGGCGGAGCTCACCTTCGCGAAGGTGGAGAGCCGGCGCTATCCGGCGCTGGACATCGCCTACGGAGCTCTGGCCCGGGGCGGTACGGCGCCGCCTGTTCTCAACGCCGCCAACGAGGTGGCGGTGGCCGCTTTCCTGGACGGACGCATCGGTTTCCGCCAGATCCACGAGATCAGCCGGAAGACCATCGAGTCCCACGAGTCCGTCAAGCCGAGGAACCTGCAACAGGTCCTCGACGCCGATCGGTGGGCCCGAGGGTTCGCCCGGGACCTCGCGCAAGGCAACGGTTCGGCGCGGTGATCGACGTCGCCTACATGATCGTCGCCGCCATCGTGGCGTTCGGCGTGCTGGTGTTTCTCCACGAGTTGGGTCACTTCCTCGTGGCCAAGAAAGCCGGCGTGGGCGTGTTGACCTTCTCCATCGGTTTCGGTCCGAAGGTGTTGATCCGCCGCTACGGCGAAACGGAATATTGCGTGAGCGCCTTTCCCCTCGGAGGATACGTCAAGATGGTGGGCGAGGACCCGCAGGAGGACGTCGGCGCCGGGGACCTTGACCGTTCCTTCGCGCACCGGAGTCTGGCCAGCCGCACCGCCATCGTGGTGGCGGGGCCGGGGGCCAACTTCCTGCTGGCCATGGCGGTGTTTCTTTTCGTCTTCATGGTATTCGGCGTGCCCTACCGCACCGCCGAGGTCGGCGGCGTCAAGGCCGGTTCCCCCGCGGCCGGGGCGGGGCTGGAGGCCGGGGACCGCGTGGTCATGGTGCGCGACCGGCCCGTTCGTTCATGGGACCAGTTGTCCGCCGCAGTGAGGGCGAGCCAGGGCCGTCCCTTGCATCTGGGCGTCGCCCGAGGCGAACGGGAGTTCTCGGTGACGCTGAGCCCCGAGCGGGGTGAGAGGCAAACGCTTCTGGGCGAGATCGAGGAAACCTGGCTGATCGGCGTCCAGAGCGCCGGCACGGTGGAGGTGGAGCGGAAAAATCCACTGGCCGCGGCGCGGCTTGCGGTCTCCCGCACCGTGGAGATCACACTGTTGACGTTGGAAGTGCTGGTGAAAATGGTGGTGGGGCGCGTCGACTCGTCGAATCTCGGCGGCCCGGTGATGATCGTCCAGATGGCCGGAGAGCAGGCCCAGAGGGGCGTCGCCAGCTACCTGTTCCTGTTGGCGCTGCTGAGCATCAACCTCGGCGTGCTCAACCTGCTGCCCATCCCCATGCTGGACGGCGGACACCTGCTGTTCTTCCTCATCGAGGCGGTGCGCGGGAAACCCCTGGAAGCGCACCAACGGGAACGAGCCCAGCAGATGGGTCTGGTGCTGCTGCTCTTCGTGATGGGCTACGCGTTCTACAACGATCTGGCTCGGATCTTCAGCGGCTGACGCAACGCGGCGGACACGAACCATGAGGGTGCTTGGAATCGATACATCGACCGTTCTGCTGAGCGTCGCGGTCCTGGACAATGGCCGGATCGCCGCCGAGTGCGAGCGGGAGTCGGCGCAGACCGGGGACCGGCGGCCGGGCCGTTCGAACCACGCCGAGGGGCTTATTCCGCTCATCGAGGAAGTGCTCGCGCGGGCGGCGATGGACCTGTCGAGTCTTTCGCTGCTGGGGGTGGCCGTGGGGCCCGGCTCCTTCACCGGACTGCGGATCGGCATCAGCACGGCCAAGGGCCTCGTATACGGCTCGGACACCCCGATGATGGGGGTGCGGACCCTCGAGGCCATGGCGTACCGGGTGCCTCCGGGCGACGCCGCCAACTTCGTCTGCCCCTTGATGGACGCGCGCAAGGGCGAGGTCTACGGGGCGTTGTACCGCCGTACCACGGCGACCCTCGAGTGCCTCATCGAAGACTCGGTGGCGGCGCCCGAGTCCATGGTCCGGCGGGCCGATGCCATGGCCTCGGGCTCGTGCGTCTTCGTGGGGTCCGGCGCCCGGGCATACGCCGAGCTGATCGCCCGGTGCACCGGCGGCCGCGCCCGGATCACCGGCGGCGCCGGGTTCCCCACCACCGCCTCGGCCGTCGCCAGGATCGCCGAAGCGAGGTTCCGGGCCGCGCCGGAAGCCGCCGCCGCGCCGTTGACGCCGCACTACATCCGGCCCCCGGACGCCGTGGTCGGAGCCGGCCGGGACGCCTCCCGGTAGACGCAGGGCTATTCAAACGCCCCGTTTCCCCTTCGTCATTCCCGCCGGCGCATTGACAACAAAGCGGCCGTTGGATACATTTGACGGCTTGCCCCAATCATCGATCAGGAGGTCGTCCAATGGAGGAGAGAGAGGAACGAATGATTGCCTCTGTCTTGGATCAGGACCCGGAACTGCGCAAATATTATGAAGAACACCTGGAGTACGAGAAACGCTTGGTGGACTTGCACGACAAGGGCTATCTGTCACCGGAAGAGGAGATGGAGAAGAAACGCATCCAGAAGCTGAAGCTCGTGGGCAAGGACAGGATCATGCAGATTCTCGGCAAGTACAAGTCCACGAGCTAGTGGCGCGGGCCATCGGGGGAGAGAACGATGAAGTTGACCGGGTCGGAAATATTTGTGGAGTCGCTCAAGCGCGAGGGAGTGAAGACGATCTTCGGCATTCCCGGCGGAGTGGTCCTCAAGCTGTTCGATGTCCTGCACCAACAGAAAGATGTCGAGGTTATCCTGACCCGGCACGAGCAGGGTGCGATCCACATGGCCGAGGGCTACGGCAAGGCCACGGGCAAGGCGGGTGTGGCGCTGGTGACCTCGGGTCCGGGCATGACCAACATCGTCACCGGCCTCCAGGACGCCATGATGGACTCGGTCCCGCTGGTGGCATTCACCGGGCAGGTCCCCACCAACCTCATCGGCAACGACGCGTTCCAGGAAGCCGACAACATCGGCATCAGCCGTCCCTGCACCAAGCACAACGTCCTGGTGAAGGATGTGGCCGACCTCGCGGCCACCATCAAGGAAGCCTTCTACATCGCCAACACCGGCCGCCCCGGCCCGGTGCTGGTGGACATCCCCAAGGACGTGAGCACCGAGTCGGCTGAATTCCGCTATCCTGACAAGGTCGACCTGCGGGGATACCGCCCGACGGTGGCCGGCAACCGCTACCAGATCAAGCAGGCGGCGGGCGAGCTTCTGAAGGCCAAGCGGCCGGTCATCTATGTCGGCGGCGGGGCGATTTTCTCCGGCGCGGCCAACGAGGTCAAGGAGTTCGCGGAGTTGACGCAGATCCCGGTGACCATGACAGTCATGGGGCTGGGCGCTTTCCCGGGAACGCATCCGCTGTGCATGGGGATGCTCGGCATGCACGGCACCTACTGCGCCAACATGGCCATGCACGAGGCGGATCTTCTCATCGCCGTGGGCGCGCGCTTTGACGACCGCGTCACCGGCAAGCTGTCGGAGTTCTCGCCCAGGGCCCGGGTCATCCATATCGACATCGACCCCACTTCCATCAAGAAGAACGTCCATGCCCACATTCCCATCGTGGGCGACGTGAAGACGGTGTTGCGCGAGCTGGTGGGCGTGCTGAGCTCCATGGACGGCAACCCCGCCAGCGTCAAGGCGCAGCGGCGGCCGTGGCAGAAGCAGGTGAACGAATGGGCCGCCGCGCATCCGCTGTCCTACCAGCAGGAGGGCAAGAAGGAGACCAAGCCCCAGTACGTCATCGAGAAGGCGTACGAGATGACGAAGCACAAGGCCATCGTCGTCACCGACGTGGGTCAGCACCAGATGTGGGCGGCCCAGTACTTCAGGGGCGCCACCCAGCGCACCTTCCTCACCTCGGGCGGGCTGGGCACCATGGGGTTCGGTTTTCCGGCCGCCATCGGCGCGCAGAAGGCCTATCCCAACAAGACCGTGCTGTGCATCACCAGCGAAGGCAGCTTCCAGATGAATCCCCAGGAACTGGCCGTGGCCGCCATCTACAAGCTGCCGGTGAAGATCATCCTGCTCAACAACCAGTTCCACGGCATGGTGCGGCAGTGGCAGGACCTGTTCTACGAGGGGCGCTACGCCTCCAGCGACTTGGGCACCACCCCCGACTTCGTGAAGCTGGCGGAAGCCTACGGCATCCTCGGGCTTCAGTCGGACGGCCCCTCGGACGTGGAGGCGGTGTTGAAGGAGGGGCTCAAGCACAAGGGTCCGGTGTTGATGAACTTCGCCATCGACCGGTTCGAGAACTGCTATCCGATGATCCCGGCAGGCGGGGCTCATCACGAGATGGTGCTGGAGGATCCGCCGCACATGAAGACCGTGCGCAAGGGCTCGCGAAAAAAGGGTGAGGATGCGGACGCCGTCCTGCCGGCGTAGGGATTTGGCGGATGGAACATATCATTTCGGTTCTGGTTGAGAACAAGGCGGGTGTGCTCGCACGGGTGGCCGGCCTGTTCAGCGCGCGGAACTACAACATCGAGAGTCTTTCGGTGGCGCCCAGCCCGGATTCCACCATCTCCATGATCACGATCGTGACCTCCGGCGAGGAGCTCATCATCGAGCAGATCATGAAGCAGCTCAACAAGGTCATCGAGGTCCTCAAGGTGGTCGACCTGACCGAAGAGGACCACGTCGACCGTGAAACGGCGCTCATCAAGATCGGGGCCAAGCAGTCGCATCGGGACGAGGCCATTCGAATCGCGCAAATCTTCCGCGCCAACATCGTCGACTCGACGCCACAGACCTATACCCTCGAGGTGTCGGGAGATGCCGGCAAGATCCAGGCGGTGATCAATCTGTTGAAGCCCATGGGCATCAAGGAGATCGTCCGCACCGGCCGGATCGCCATTGCGCGCGAATCCGCGTAACCCGATCCGGTGGGCTGCGCCGGACTTCCGGACCGACACCACGAAGACAGGGAGGTTCATCATGCAGGTCTACTATGACCAGGACGCGGATCTGAGCCGGATACGCGACCGCAAGGTCACGGTGCTCGGTTATGGCAGCCAGGGGCACGCGCATGCCAGCAATCTGCGCGACTCGGGCGTGGACGTGGTGGTGGGGCTGAGGCGCGACAGCGCGTCCTGGGCCAAGGCGGCGGATGCCGGCCTGACGGTGATGGAGACGGCCGAGGCCGCCGAAGCGGGCGACGTGGTCATGGTCCTGCTGCCCGACGAGCTTCAGGGCGACGTCTACCGGGACGTCATCCGGCCCGGCCTCAAGCCGGGCAACTACCTGGCCTTCGGGCACGGTTTCAACATCCATTTCAAGCGCGTGGTGCCTCCCGAGGACGTCAACGTCTTCATGGTGGCGCCCAAGGGGCCGGGCCATCTGGTGCGGAGCGAGTTCGAGCGGGGCAGGGGAGTGCCGTGCCTGCTGGCGGTCGAGCAGGATCCCACCGGGGACACCACGTCGGTGGGCCTGGCCTATGCCGCCGCCATCGGCGGCGCCCGCGCCGCGGTCATCGAGACCAGCTTCAAGGACGAGACGGAAACGGATCTGTTCGGCGAGCAGACGGTGCTGTGCGGCGGCCTCACCTCGCTCATCCAGGCGGGCTACGAAACCCTGGTGGAGGCGGGCTATCCGCCGGAGATGGCCTATTTCGAGTGCTGTCACGAGGTCAAGCTGATCGTCGACCTGATCTACGAGGGCGGCTTGGCCAACATGCGGTACTCGGTGAGCAACACCGCGGAATACGGCGACCTTACCCGCGGCAGCCGCATCGTGGACGACGGCACGCGCAAGGTCATGAAGGAGATCCTGGCGGACATCCAGTCCGGAAAGTTCGCCGACGAGTGGATGAACGAGCACCGTGCCGGCTCCCCGCGCTTCAACGAGTTGCGCCAGTCCTCCCGGAGCCACCCCATCGAGAAGGTGGGCGAGCAGCTCCGGTCCATGATGCCGTGGCTGGCCGAGAACCGGCTGGTGGACAAGAGCAAGAACTGACGCGGGCTGCCACCGGATACAAGGACAAGGGAGACACTCCCATCGGCATCGCAAGAGAAGGCTACCGGTTCGTGTTTGCCGCGCTGGGGCTGGCGGCCGCGGCGCTGGCCGTGGGCTGGCTGGCCGCGGGTGCGGCGCTGGCGGCCGTCGCCGTGGCGGTGGCGGCGTTCTTCCGCGATCCGGAACGGGTGGCGCCCGACGGCGAAGGGATCGTCGTGTCGCCGGCGGACGGCAAGGTCGTGGACGTCGGCGAGTCCTCGGAGGCCGGGGACCGCAGGCTCAGCATCTTCCTGTCGCCTCTGGACGTGCACATCAACCGGGCGCCCATGAACGGGCGAGTGACGGATGTCCGCTATCGGACGGGGCACTTCCTGGCAGCCTACAAAGGCAAGGCGTCCGACGAGAACGAACGCAACGCCGTCGAACTGGTGGATGACTCCGGAAGGACGCTCCGTATCGTCCAGATCGCCGGCTTCCTCGCGCGCCGGATCGTCTGCTACGTGGGCCGTGGTGATTCGTTGAAACGGGGCGAGCGTTTTGGCTTGATCATGTTCGGTTCCCGGGTGGACCTCCATCTCCCGGGGAACGCCGCCGTCGAGGTCCACGCGGGCCAGCGGGTCCGCGGCGGCGAAACCATCGTGGCCAGACTCTGACCGCCGAGAGTTTCATGGAACGCTCCGAGAAGGGCGACGCGCCGTTCAAGAAGGTCCGCCTGATTCCTCCGGGGAAGATGCGGCGGCGCATGAGGCGGCGGAATCCGTCCAACCGGATTCGCCGGGGCATGTACCTCCTGCCCAGTCTTATCACCGCGGGCAATCTCTTGTGCGGCGTGTTCGCGATCTTCGTGGCCTTGAACGGCGAGTACCACCTGGCGGCCATGTTGATCGTGGCCGCACACCTGCTGGATGGGATCGACGGCGCCGTGGCGCGGCTGACCCACACCACCAGCCAGTTCGGCGTCGAGTTCGATTCTCTGGCCGACGTGGTGTCCTTCGGCGTGGCCCCGGCGGTGCTGGTCTACGTGTTCGCGCTGGCCCCCTGGGGGACCTGGGGCGGCCTCGGCACTGCGCTGTTCGCGGTTTGCGGCGCGCTGCGGCTGGCACGCTTCAACGTCCAGACCCTGACCGCGGAAAAGAGCTACTTCACCGGATTGCCGATCCCCGCGGCCGCCGGCATGATCGCGGCCACCCTCTTCATGTACCTGATGCTGGGGCTCGAGGACACGGGCAGCAAGCCGGTGGTCTTCACCGTCATCGCCTGTGTCCTGGCCGGCCTCATGGTAAGCAACTTCCGCTATTTCAGCCTGAAACAGCACCACTTCAAGAAGCGCAGCACCGTTTGGCTGTTGCTTTCCGCGCTGGCAGTCATTATACTGACCATCGCTATGTGGCAGATCGTGTTGTTCTCGGCGTTATTAGCCTACACCCTATCGGGCCCCCTGTTGGGGCTGCTCGCCGTGCGGAAGCGACGGAGGGACGCACAGGCACTCTTACAAGCCTGAACGAAACGAACCTCAGCTTGCATGATCCAAACTCCCGCCGGGCATTCCGCGGGAGTTTTTTTTTGAGGAGGGAGAACATGGACGCCAACAACATAGTGAACATTTTCGATACGACCCTGAGGGACGGCGAGCAATCCCCTGGGGCAAGCATGAACATCGACGAGAAGGTCCTCATCGCCCGCCAACTCGAGAAGCTGGGGGTGGACGTCATCGAGGCCGGCTTCGCCGCCTCTTCGCCCGGGGACTTCGAGTCCGTGGTGCAGGTGTGCAAGGCCGTCAAGCGTCCCATCGTGCTGAGTCTGGCGAGAGCGCAGCAGGGCGATATCCGCAAGGCCGTCAAGGCGGTGGAAGGGGCTCGGAAGCCCGGGCTCCATACCTTCATCGCCACCTCCGACATCCACTTGAAGCACAAGCTCCGCATGTCCCGGGAGGAGGTGCTGGAATCCGTGGGCGCGTCCGTGTTGCAGGCGCGGAGGCATCTGGACTACGTCGAGTTCTCGGCGGAGGACGCGTCGCGCAGCGACCGCGACTTTCTGGTGGATGTCTTCAGCGAGGCCATCCGGGCCGGCGCGAAAACCCTGAACATCCCGGACACCACGGGCTATGCCATCCCGTCGGAGTTCGGCGAACTGGTGCGGTACCTGATCGAACACACCGAGGGCTCGGAAAAGGTCACCTGGAGCGCCCACTGCCACAACGATCTGGGCCTGGCGGTGGCCAATTCGCTGGCGGCGGTGGCCAACGGCGCCCGGCAGGTGGAGTGTACGGTGAACGGCATCGGCGAGCGGGCCGGCAATACCTCCCTGGAAGAGGTGGTCATGGCCCTCAAGACACGGCAACCGGTGTTCGGTCTCGACACGCGCGTCCACACCGAGCAGATCTATCCCACGTCGCGCCTGCTGTCCCAGGTCACCGGCATCACGGTGCCGCTCAACAAGCCCATCGTGGGAGACAACGCCTTTGCCCACGAGGCCGGGATCCATCAGGACGGCGTGCTGAAGCAGAAGCTGACCTACGAGATCATGAAGCCCGAGACCGTCGGCATCACCGGCAACCGGCTCGTCATGGGCAAGCACTCCGGGCGCCATGCCTTCGGCGAGAGACTGAAGGATCTCGGCTTCTCGCTCAGCAAGGATGAGGTCAACCGCGCCTTCGAACGCTTCAAGCAACTCGCGGACAAGAAGAAAGAGGTGTTCGACGAGGACATCGAAGCCCTGGTGGCCGATGAGGTGCTGAGGATCCCGAGCCAGCCGGACCGCTATGAGCTGGTGTACATGAACATCGCGTCGAGTTCGTCCGCGGTGCCGTCGGCCACCGTGCGGCTGCGGGTGGACGGCGAGGAGAAGGTGGCCCACGATACGGGTGACGGGGTGGTGGACGCGTGTTATAAAGCCATCGCCAGGATCTCGGGCAGCCGCGCGAAGCTGCAGCGCTACTCGGTTTCGAGCGTGACGGGCGGCACCGACGCCCAGGGCGAGGTGTCGTGCATGCTGCGGGACAAGGACGTCAACATCTCCGGGAAAGGTTCCCATACCGACATCATCATGGCGAGTGCGCTGGCGTACGTGAACGCTCTGAACCGTCTGGAATACCGCAAGCGGCACCGTCAGGCATCCGTACAGGGGGGTCCATGAGTCACAAGATCACGGTGCTTCCGGGCGACGGCATCGGCCCGGAAGTGGTGGCCGAAGCCATGGCCGTGCTGGCGCAGGCCGGCGACATCTTCGGCTTCAGCATCGAAGCGGAGGAGGGGCTGGTGGGCGGCGCGTCCATCGATGCCCACGGCAAGCCCCTCACCGACGAGGTCCTGGCCATGACCAAGTCCAGCGACGCGGTGGTGCTGGGAGCCATGGGCGGACCCAAGTGGGACGGCCTCGACTACTCCATCCGTCCCGAGCGAGCCTTGCTGGCGTTGCGCCAGGAGCTCGGGCTGTTCGCCAACCTGCGTCCGGTCAAGCTGTTCGCGCCGTTGGCGCAGGCCTCCACCCTCAAGCCCGAGGTGGTGGAAGGCACGGACCTCATCGTTGTACGGGAGTTGACCGGGGGCATCTACTTCGGGCAGCCCAAGGGCGTCACGGCGGAACCGGACGGCACCGAGCGGGGCGTCAACACCCTGGTCTACACCACGCCGGAGATCGAGCGCATCGCCCGGGTGGCCTTCGAGGCCGCCCGCAGACGCCGCGGCCGGGTGACCTCGGTGGACAAGGCCAACGTGCTGGAGTCGACGGAACTGTGGCGCAAGGTCGTGACCCGGATCCGCGACGACGAAGGCTACGGCGACATCGAGCTCGACCACGTGCTGGTGGACAACTGCGCCATGCAGCTCATCCGGGACCCCAGGCAGTTCGACGTGATCGTCACCACCAACATGTTCGGAGACATCCTGAGCGACGAAGCGGCGATGCTCACCGGTTCCATCGGCATGTTGCCGTCCGCGAGCCTTGGCGGCAAGGTGGGCATGTACGAACCGGTGCACGGCAGCGCTCCGGACATCACCGGGCAGGACAAGGCCAACCCCCTCGCCACCATCCTCACGGTGGCGCTCATGCTGCGCCACTCCTTTGACCAGGGGGCCGCCGCGGACTGCATCGAACAGGCGGTGGAGCAGGTGCTGGAGGCCGGTTACCGCACCCCGGACATCGCCGACGGAAAGGGCTCGCTGGTGGGCTGCAAGGAAATGGGCGCCCTGGTGCGGCAGGAAATCGCGGCCGGCCGCGCGGCGTGACACGACGATGACGGGCAAAGAGAAATACAACGTCGCCGTGGTGGGAGCCACCGGGGCGGTGGGCGAGGAGTTGCGGAAGATTCTCGAGGAGCGCCTGTTCCCCGTGGGCACCCTGCGGTTGCTGGCCTCCGAGCGCTCCGCCGGCCAGCGCCTCGGTTTCTCCGGCCGGCAGATCCCGGTGGATGTGCTGGACGAGGATTCCTTCGAGGACATCGACATCGCATTGTTCTCGGCGGGGGGTTCGGTGAGCGCCAAGTACGCCCAGGCGGCGGTGGACGCCGGCGCCGTGGTCATCGACAACACCAGTTTTTTCCGGATGGACGAAGACGTCCCGCTGGTGGTGCCGGAGGTCAACGCGGACAAGATCGCCGACCACGTCAACCGGGGCATCATCGCCAACCCCAACTGCTCCACCATCCAGATGGTGGTGGCGTTGAAGCCGCTGTACGACGCCGCGGGCATCAGCCGCATCGTGGTATCCACCTATCAGTCGGTTTCCGGGGCCGGCCGGCGGGCCATGGAGGAGCTCGGCAAGCAGACCGCGGCGCTGTTCAACGGCCAGGACGTCGAGTGCGAGCAGTTCCCGCACCAGATCGCGTTCAACTGCATCCCCCACATCGACACGTTTCTCTCAGACGGTTACACCAAGGAAGAGTGGAAGATGATCCAGGAGACGCGCAAGATCCTGGACGACCCGGAGATCCGCATCACCGCCACCGCGGTGCGCGTGCCGGTGTTCTGCAGTCATTCGGAATCCATCAACGTCGAGACCCGCAGCAAGCTCTCGGCGGGCGAGGTCCGCGCCATCCTCAAGGAGGCGCCCGGCGTGCTGCTCCAGGACGACCCCGAGGGCAATGGCTATCCGCTCGCCACCGAGGCGGCCGGCACGGACGCCACCTGCGTGGGGCGCGTCCGCGAGGACGATTCGGTGGAGAACGGCATCCACCTGTGGGTCGTGGCCGACAACCTGCGCAAGGGCGCGGCCCTGAACGCCGTGCAGATCGCCGAGATCCTGATCCGGGACCACCACTGACACTTCCGCCGAGGAAAGCATTCGCCTCCACCATCCCGTCCGTTCCCGAAACCCGTGGACCGTCCGCTCCCGCGCCGACCCCCTGGCCGCTCCTCAGGAAACCTGCATGAACGTGCGACTGACCCTCGAATACGACGGCACCGAATACCAGGGCTGGCAGGTCCAGTCCGGCGGGCCGACCGTTCAAGGCGTCCTGGAGGAGGCTCTTGCCGTGCTGCTGAAGCGCAAGGTGCGCGTACGAGGTTCCGGACGGACCGATGCGGGCGTTCATGCGCTGGGCCAAGTGGCGGATTTCACGTGTCCCGACGCCCGCGACCTCACCGGGCTCCAGCGGAGCCTCAATGCCCTCACCCCCGACGACATCACGGTGAAGGCCGTCGAGGAGGCGGCCCCATCCTTCGACGCGAGAAGGGATGCGACGAATCGGGTCTACGAGTACCGGCTCTGGAACCACCCTTGGCGGTCGGTCTTCAACGATCGCTACTCTTGGCATGTCCGGAGGCCGTTGCGCGTCGACGCCATGGCCGGGGCCTTGGCTGCTCTCGAAGGGGAGCACGACTTCTCGTCCTTCCGCGCCGCCGGCTGCGGCGCCGTCACTGCGACCCGGCGGATCTACCGCAACGGACTGTACCGTTGGGAGGATCACTGGGTCTATCGTATCGAGGCCACCGGTTACCTCCGCCACATGGTGCGGAACATCGTGGGCACCCTGGTGCAGATCGGGCTGAACGAGAGGGATGCCGGCGATCTGCCGGTATTGATGGACAGCCGTGACCGTAGGCTGGCCGGCCCCACCGCGCCCGCACGGGGCCTCTTCCTGGTGGAGGTCTCCTATGGTCCGTCCCCATCCCTCCGCCGGGATTCCACCCCGTAAGCGATCCGCGCCCGGAATGACGAATCCAGGCCGCACGACCACCCGTCAGCCGGCCATCCCGGTCAAGCCCCCGGGACGACCTTGGGTCCGCCCTCCGGCGTCCCGGGGGCTTGACCGGGATGGCTTTGCGGATGCCCGGAACGACGGACCGGACACCTGCGGCCCTTCGGTATTCGTTTCACGAGACTCCGCGTTCACCGTGCCTGCCGCCTGCTTCGCTTGAGCTTGAATTAGCACCGGCTGATGGCTATAACTTTCCGCCAAGGAGAAAACTGATCCATGTCGGAACGTACACTTTATGACAAGGTCTGGGATGCCCATGCGGTGACGACGCTGCCCACCGGACAAACCCAGCTCTTCATCGGATTGCACTTGGTTCACGAAGTCACCACCCCGCAGGCGTTCGACATGATGCGGGAGCGGGGGCTTTCCATCGCCTATCCGCAACGGACTTTCGCCACCGCCGATCACATCATACCCACCGATACCCAGGTCCGGCCCTTTGCCGACGAGCAGGCCGAGGCGATGATGGCGGCGCTGGAACGGAACGTCCGTGACTTCGATATCGAGTTCTACGGCCTGGGAAGCGACCGGCAGGGCATCGTCCATGTCATCGGCCCCCAACTCGGTCTGACCCAGCCGGGAATGACCTTGGCCTGCGGCGACAGCCACACCAGCACCCACGGCGCCTTCGGGACCCTGGCCTTCGGCATCGGCACCAGCCAGGTCCGTGATGTGCTGGCCACCCAGACCCTGTCCATGGACCGGCTCAACGTGCGGCGCATCAACGTCAACGGCAGCCTCCCCCTCGGGGTGCACGCCAAGGACGTGATCCTGACCATCATCCGTACGCTCGGGGTCGGCGGCGGCAAGGGCTTCGCGTACGAGTACGGCGGCGCGGTGCTGGATGCCATGAACATGGACGAGCGCATGACCGTGTGCAATATGAGCATCGAGGGCGGGGCGCTGGTGGGTTACGTGAACCCCGACAGCACCACCTTCGACTACCTGCTGGGACGGCCTTTCGCGCCCAAGGGCGAAGCCTTCGACCGCGCCATGGCGTACTGGCGCGCCATGGCGTCGGATCCCGACGCCCGCTATGACGACGTGGTGGAGATCGACGGCTCGGCCATCGAGCCGACGGTCACTTGGGGCATCAATCCCGGGCAGGCGGTGGGCGTGCTCGAAAACCTGCCTCGGCCCGAGGAACTGCAGGACCCCAAGACGGTCGAGAAGGCCTACCAGCACATGGGTTGGGAACCGGGCGCGCCGATTCTCGGAACTCCCATCGATGTGGCGTTCATCGGTTCCTGCACCAACTCCCGGTTGTCGGACCTGGTGGCCGCGGCGCGCGTCGCCAAGGGGAGGCTGGTATCCTCAGACGTGCGGGCGCTGGTGGTGCCGGGCTCGGTAGAAGTGAAGAAACAGGCGGAGGCGGCCGGGCTCGACCGCGTCTTCACCGAGGCGGGCTTTCAATGGCGGGAGGCCGGCTGCTCCATGTGTCTGGCCATGAATCCCGACAAGCTCGACGGCCGCGAGGTGTGCGCCTCCTCGTCGAACCGCAACTTCATCGGCCGCCAGGGGAGCCCGGGCGGGCGGACGCTGTTGATGAGTCCCGCCATGGTGGCGGCGGCCGCCTTGAACGGCAAGGTCGTGGACGTGCGCGAGTACAACTGATCGGGAGTCCCATGAGCGAGATCAAGCAGGTAGGCGGCAGGGCGGTGGTGGTCCGTGGCCACGATATCGATACCGATCGGATCGTGCCGGCCCGCTACCTCAAGGAGATCACCTTCAGCCGGATGGGTGAATACCCGTTCATCGACGAACGGCACGACGCCGACGGTAACACGGTGAAGCACCCGTTCAACGAGGCCCGCTTCCAGGGCGCCGAGATACTGGTGGTCAACCGCAACTTCGGCTGCGGGTCGTCACGGGAGCACGCGCCGCAGGCGCTGTACCGCTGGGGGATCCGCGCCGTCGTCGGCGAATCCTTCGGCCCCATTTTCGCCGGCAGCAGCGTGCTGCTGGGCATGCCCACGGTGATGGCTTCGCCGGAGGATGTCGGGCGGCTCATGACACTGGTGGAGTCCGATCCCCAGGTGGAATTGACGGTGGACCTTGAGGCCCGCAAGGTCCGCCTGCCGGACGGCAGCGACATCGACATCGACATCAGCGAAGGGCACCGCAACGCCCTGACCACCGGCACGTGGGACTCCACGGCCCTCCTGCTCGGCAACATGGATGAGGTGGCCCGGACCTCCGAGAAGCTGCCCTACACCAAGAACTTCGAGGGGCCGGCGCCGCTGTAGCGTGCTGTGCCGGTCCCGGCGCCTCCCACCCCACCCCCTGGACCCGGGTCAAGCCCGGGGTGACGATTCGATCTGCGGCAACACCTTCTCCACGAACGTGTCTAGTTGCGCCAGGTCGGCGATGGCCAGGCCGATGATCAGGGTCTGGAGGCCGCCGGCGAAGATCCGGTTGATGCCGTCGGCGCACGCGCCGGCGCTCCCCACCAGCATGTACTTCTCCACGTCCATCCGCACCTTGCCGTAGTAGCGGATGAGGTAGTTCTCGCACGCTTCCACCGCCTTGCTCTTGTCGTCGTCGATGGCGATGAAGGTGAGTCCGGCCTTCTCGATGCTGTCGGGGTCCCGTCCGGCGGCGCGGGCGTGGCCGCTGATCTTGTCCCACACCGTGTCGAAGTCGTGCACGGCGTTGCTGCCGCAGATGTAGCCGTCGGCCAGCCGCCCGACGCGCTTGAGAACGGCCTCGGCGGTGCCTCCCATCCAGATGGGAGGGTGAGGCGACTGGACGGTGTCCGGGCCGAAGCGGGTGCTGTGAAGGTCGAAGAACCGGCCGTGGTGCTCCACCTCTTCCTCGGTCCAGAGCCGCTTCATGAGCGCGAGAGACTCCTCGGCCCGGGTGCCACGGTGGTCCCAGGGGACCTCCACGGAGCTGAAATCGCTTTCCCGGCTGCCGAAGCCGATGCCCAGGGTCATCCTGCCGTTGGACAGAAAATCCAGGGTGGCCACGGTCTTGGCCAGCAGTGCCGGATGACGCAGCGCCGAAAGCAGCACCGATGTCCCCAGCCGGATGTTCTCGGTGGCGCCGGCCACGGCCGCCAGCACGGTCAGCGCCTCAAGGTTGTCATAGGCGATGCGGTCGATGGTCCAGAACGAATGCAGGCCCGCCTGGTCGCATTTTCGCGCCATGGCCGTGACGTAGCCCGGCTCTATCTGAGGGGCCGGATTGACGAAGCAGATGCCTAGGTTTCCCATGGTGAAACGATCCTTTCCTGGAGTGGAGGGGTTCGCCGCCGCCAACCCCTCCACGTTTTGCCCGTATCCGAACTTGTGAACGAGGATACCAGTCGTAGTAGTCGTTTTCCCCGATTCCCGCAACGGAACCGGGTGCCGTGAGAGGACGGAAGTCACCTGCGACAGCTTGACAGCCTCCCCAGACCTAGATATACCCCTGTGGATTTTCCAAGGGGCAGAAGGGAGTTCCTATGCTGGAAGCCGCCACCGTGGCGTTTGAGAACCTCCTGGTTCCGACCCGGTTGGGGTATCTGTTGATCGGCGTGCTGATGGGGCTGGCCCTGGGGGCGATCCCCGGCCTTGGGGGCCTTGTTGGGCTCGCCATCCTTCTGCCCTTCACCTTCGACATGGACTCCTTCGAGGCCTTCGCCATCATGATCGGCCTGATCTCGGTGACGAGCACCTCGGACACCATCCCCTCGGTGCTCTTCGGCGTCCCCGGCACTTCGGCGTCCCAGGCCACTATCCTCGACGGCCATCCAATGGCCAAGAAGGGCGAGGCCGGGCGCGCCTTCGGCGGCGCCTACATGGCCTCGCTCATGGGCGGTGTGTTCGGCTCGCTGGTGCTGGCGCTCTCCATTCCGGTGCTCCGCCCCATCGTGCTCGCGTTCGGCTCTCCCGAGTTCTTCATGCTGGGTCTTCTGGGCATCTCCATGGTGGCCGTGCTGAGTGGCACCGCGCCGGTGAAGGGGCTCGTCGCCGGCGCCCTGGGCCTGTGCGTGGGCATGGTAGGCATGGACCCGCAGACCGGCGTGCTTCGCTGGGTGTTCGGACAACTGTACCTCTGGGACGGCGTGCCCCTGGTGCCGGTGGCCCTGGGCATCTTCGCCATCCCCGAGATCGTCGACCTGACCATCCGGGGCACGCGCATCGCCGACGTGCCCAAGGAGCGGCTCAAGGGCGTCATGGCGGGGATTCGGGATGCTTTCCGTAACTGGTTCCTGGTGCTGCGTTGCGGCGTGGTGGGAGTCTTCGTCGGCGCCATCCCCGGCTTGGGCGCGTCGGTGGTGGACTGGTTCGCCTACGGCCACGCCATACAGACCGAGAAGGGCGCCAACGAGACCTTCGGCACCGGCGACGTGCGCGGCGTTCTGGCGCCGGAGGCCGCCAACAACGCCAAGGAAGGGGGAGCGCTCATCCCCACCATCGCCTTCGGCGTGCCGGGCAGCGCGTCCATGGCGTTGCTGCTCGGGGCCATGACCATCCAGGGGCTGACCCCTGGCTCCGCCATGCTCACCAAGGATCTGGCAGTCACCTACACGATGATCTGGAGCCTGGCCATCGCCAACATCTTCGGCACCATCCTGTGCATGCTGCTGACCAATACCCTGGCCAAGATCGCCATGGTGCGGATCAATCTGTTGACCCCGCTGGTGGTGGTCGTCGTTATCCTGGCGTCGTTCCAGGCCACCCGGCACTGGGGCGACCTGTGGTCGCTGCTGTTCTTCTCACTGCTCGGTTGGTTCATGAAGCGGTTCAGTTGGCCGCGGCCGCCGCTGATCCTGGGGCTGGTGCTGAGCGGCATCATCGAGAACTACCTCTTCATCTCCATCAGCCGTTATGGCGCGACATGGATGCTGCGTCCCATCGTGCTGATTGTGATGGTGCTCATCGCCGCCAGCCTGTACTACGGCATTCGCAACGCGCGCAAGGCGCAGGAGTTGCAGCAGACGCGCGAGGGGCAGATCGGGCGCGAACAAAGCGGGGAAGCCGATGAAGTTTAAGGCCAACCCTGGGGCGTTGTTCACCGTCGTCGTCCTGCTGCTGATGGTCGGCCTGGTGATCACCGCCAAGCAGTGGCAATACCAGGCGCGGCTGTTTCCATGGACCATCGGCATTCCCACGATGCTGCTATGTTTCCTGCAGCTCGGCCTGGACCTGTTTCGCGGCAAGGACGGAGACCAGGACGTGGCGGGCATGATGGACCTGCCGGTGGACCGAAGCGTTCCGGTGGCGGTGGTGGTCAGGCGCGCCATCAACATTTTCGCATGGATCGTCGGCCTCTACCTGTCCATCTGGATCATCGGGTTCATCCTCAGCGTCCCGCTCTTCCTGCTCCTCTACTTGGGCATTCAGGCCGGCGAGTCGTGGAAGGTCGCCGTGACCTACATGCTGGTGATGATGGTGTTCATGATCGGGGTCTTCGAGATGGTGTTGCACATCCCGTGGCCGCCGGGCTTGATTAACGGGCCGCAAGAGTTCATTCTGGGGCTGGTGGAAAGGTACTTGTCGGGTCTGGTTCCCATTTGATTGCGGGGCCGGAATTTGGGTCAAGATGGCACTTGACATTTGCCGCAAGGCTTACGTATAAAAAGAGCCGTCTGGATCAGCGGAGAAAAAACCAAAGGGAGGTAGCGTATGGCAAGGAAGAGTCTAGTCGGTTTGGCGGCGGCCTTGGGAGCGTTGTTTCTGCTGTCGACGGTCGCTATGGCAATGGGCCCCAAGCTCATGGTTGACGTGGGCGACGTGAAGAAGGGCCGGCTGCAGGTCAAGATCTCCGCGGAGGGCCTCAAGGCGGGCCAAGAGGTGGGCATCCGCACCATGATGGGCGGCGTGCTGTCGGACGTGAGCTTCCTGGCGAAGCCTGCGGTCGAGAAGGCGGACGACAAGGGCATGGTGGCCACCACGTGGGGGATCCGGGGACGGACCATCAAGCGGCTGCTGAAGCCCGGCGACCACGAGGTCATGCTGGTGGATGCGGACGGCAACACTTTGGCCAAGGCCAAGCTGTCGATTCCCAAGCCGGCCAAGAAATAGGTTTGCATGCGGAAGGAGCGTCCCTGGTCTCGTGCCAGGGACACTCTTCATGCAGGTCGGCTCCGGCAGGAGCGGCCGTCAATTACAGACGGGCTGAGGATCTCGGTTTGAACTCGAGTCCTCAGCCCGTTTGCGTTCAAGGCCCGGCTTTGCCCGGATGATCGGGTGGGGTCCCGGCGGCTGGTGGCCGCTGTGGAGGAGGTAAACGGATCATGAAGCGATCGAGAGTGGCGAGTTGGTGCACCGTGTTCTTTCTAATGTTCTTCGCCGTGTTGACCACGACGGCGGCGGCCAAGACCATAACCATCCTGATCGGCTATCCGCCCGGCGGAGGCCACGACATCGAGGCGCGCGTCATGGGGCGCTACCTCGGAAAATACCTTCCCGGAAACCCGAAGGTCATCGTCCAGAACATGCCGGGTGCCGGCGGCATGATCATGTCGTCCTACGTCTACAACCGGGCCAAGCCGGACGGGAACACCATCGGCCTCTTCGGCAGCAGCCACGGACTGCAGGCGGTGCTGGCGCCGCCGGAAATGGTCAAGTACGATCTTTCCAAGATGCCGATCATCTGGTCCGTTGCCGGCATCCAGGTTCATCTGACACGGGACTTTCTCGGAGCG
This sequence comes from uncultured Binatia bacterium (SeqCode), assembly GCA_965215605.1. Lineage (GTDB taxonomy): Bacteria > Desulfobacterota > Binatia > UBA9968 > JAJDTQ01 > JAJDTQ01. The sequence continues at coordinate 2,765,939 of OZ244070.1, forward strand.
AAAAACGCCAACGATCTGTTGACCAAGGTCGACCGTTCGAAGATCGTCGTGGCGGGCCGCTCCAAGCAGGGCTCCTCGTGCCTGCGCGGCCAGTTGGCCCTGCGGCTCCTGGGCGTCGAAAAGTACACGGCGGTGTGCGCCTATGGGGGAACGTCACCCATCAGGGCCGCCATGGAACGGAGCGAGGTGAGTTACTTCGTGGCCAGCGACGCTCACCTGGTGGGCGGCGGCGCCTTCGTGGACCTGCACAAGCGCGGCCTGGTGTTCCCGATGTACCAGAGCGGTATCCTCAAGGCCGATGGGAGCATCGCGCGGTCCGCCACGGTCAAGGGGGACGTCCCCACGCTTTACGAGGTGTTCAAGGCGGCCCACAAGAAAGAGCCTTCGGGCCCCGATTGGGAGGCGTGGCGCGCCATCGGGCTGGGTATCTCGAATCTGACCCGCACCCTGGTGCTGCCTCCGGGCATCGCCGCGGCCAAGGTCGGGGAGTTGCGCGAGGCGGTGGGGAAGATGTCCAAGGATCCGGGTTTCGTCAAGGACTGGGAGAGGGTCTTCGGCCAGAAGCTCGCTCCGGTGCTGGTGACGCCGAAGGATGCGTCCAAGATCCGCGACGAGACCATGGCGCCCGCCGAGTGGCAGACTCATCTCCGCAAGTTCGTCGGCGTCAAGTAGCGTCCGTGTGAACGGAGAGGTGTCCCATCGGTTCTCGCAAAGGAGAAATCTCATGACCTTACGAAAAGTGTTGTTGTTCGTGTGCTGTGCGATGCTGGGGATTCTCGCCTTCGGCCCGGCGCATGCCTTCACCGAAGGCAAGAGAATACAGATCCTTTCCGGCTATTCTCCCGGCGGCGGGCACGATACCGAAGGCCGGCTCATCGCCCGCCGCATCGGCAAGTACCTTCCGGGCATGCCCAAGAAGGTGGTCAAGATCAACATGCCCGGGGCGTCCGGTCTGATTCACGGCGCCTACACTGCCCACAAGGCCAAAAAGGACGGCCTCACCTGGTCCATCATGGGCACCACCCACCTGAGCAGTTCGGTCCTGAAGGAGCCCAAGCCCAACTTCGACCTGACGAAGATGCCGTCGATCTACTCCACCAGCGGCGCCTCCGCCGCCATCGTCCGGGACTTCCTCAAGGTCAAGACCGGTCTCGAGCTGACCAAGATCGATCCCAAGACAATCGCGGTTTCAGGGCGCTCCATCACCGGATCGTCCTTCCTGAACGACGCCATCGGCCTGGACCTGCTGGGCATCAAGGGCTACAAGTTCGCCGTGGGTTATCCCGGCACCGCCCAGATGGCCCTTGCGTTCCTGTCGGGAGAGGTCTCCTACGTCGGCGGCACCGGGCTCCATCACGTGCTTGGCAGCGGGGGGCGGTACTATTCCTCCATCCAGGAGGGGGTCGCCGTCGCCATCTGGCAGGGCGGCGTGTTGACTCCCGACGGGAAGGTCATCCGTTCTCCCGGCACCGACATCCCGACCTTCGAGGAGGTCTACAAGCAGGTGCATGGCAAGGCCCCCTCGGGCCCGGCGTGGGAGGCGTACAAGCTGACCGGCCCGACCCTGCGGACCCTGAACCGTACGCTGGTGGTGCCTCCGGGCACGCCGGCGGACCGCGTGGCCGCCATCCGGGCCGCCTTCGACAAGATGTACTCCGATCCCGTCTACGTGAAGGAGTGGGAGAAGATTTTCGGGCTCAAGCTCGACTACATCAAGGGTCCCGACGCGGACAAGGTCACCAAGACCCTGCTCCGGCCCTCGCCGGGGTGGGACTATCTCAAGAAGGAGTACATCCCCGCGCTGCTGGCGCGCAAGAAATAGACCAACAATAGACCAACCCCATTGCCGTCCGGCGCGGTTCGCGCGCCGGACGGCAATGAATTCCCGACGGCGAAACATCTTATGAAAAAGGACATACGCACCTGGATCGACCAGTTGCGGGGCGCCGGTGTGCTCGACACCATCTCGAAGCCGGTGGATCCGCGGACGCAGATGGGCGCGCTCCTGTGGCAGTCCCGTGAGCGGGCGCTGCTCTTCGAGAACCTCGACGGCTATCCGGGCTGGCGCTGCCTCGGGCAGGCGCCGGGCGACGTGCGGCTGGCGCCGCTGGCCTTCGGCTGCGACCGCAACGAGATGGTGCCGGAGTTCGTCCGGCGTACGCAGACGGCCGGCACTACCCGCTTGGTATCCTCGGGTCCGGTCAAGGAGCGCGTGCTCAAGGGCGACGAGGTGGACATCACGAAGATGCCCATCCACCAGTGCGGCATCCGGGACGGCGGCCCCTTCATCTCCGCGGGGCTGATGATCTCCAAGGATCCGGACACGGGCCACCGCAACCTGAGCTTCCACCGCCTGCAGATGAAGGGACCCCGGAAGACCGGCATCCTGCTCTATCCGCGCCATGGCTGGGCCAACTACCAGAAGCACGAATCCAAGGGCGAGGGCATGCCCGTGGCCTTCATGATCGGCCACCACCCCATGTATTACTTCGCCGCCGCCACCACCACGGACTACGGCCGGGACGAGTTGACCATCGCCTCGGGGCTCTTGCAGGAAGAGGTCGAGATGGTGAAGTGCGAGACCATCGACATGGAGGTGCCGGCCCAGGCCGAGGTGGTGCTGGAAGGCGAGATCCTGCCCCACGTGCGCGAGGAGGAAGGCCCCTTCAGCGAGTTTCAGGACTACTACCTGGCGGGCGCGGGCCAGAACCCCGTGTTCCAGGTGAACGCCATCACCATGCGCGGCGACGCCATCTTCAAGAACATCCAGAACGGCGCCGAGGTGGAGGGCTGCGTCTATCACAAGGTGCCCATGTCCGCCCAGATCCTCCGGCGCATAAGGAGCGTCGGCGGCGGTGCCCAGGTGAAGAACGTGCTGGCGTTGCCGGGCATCTTCGGCATCGTCGTGCAGATGAACGCCCGCTACTACGGCGAGGCCAGAAATGTCCTCATGGCCGCGCTTTCCAGCGAGTACCAGCATCCCAAGGTGGCCATCGCCGTGGACGAGGACGTGGACATCTTCAACTATGCCGACGTGTTGTGGGCGATCTCCACGAGAGTGAACCCGGCGGAAGACATCATCACCATACCCGGCGCGAAGGTCCACGCCATGGACCCCTCGTGCCAGGAAGTGGGCAAGCCCGGCGCGCCCGGCTGGCACCGGGTCGGCGGCAAGGTGATGATCGACGCCACCAAGCCGCCGGAGTGCGACCCGGCGCGGCGGTTCGAGTTCGAGCGCCTGCAGCCCATGGGCGCGGGCCAGGTGCGATTGGAAGATTTTCTCTAGCAGCCTGTCCGGCTGGCGGGCGTAGGAGCGACCCGCGATCGCCCGTGCACGCGCCCGCCACCATGGCCGGAAGAAGGAGCCCAGATTGAGCGACGTGGCCATCATTTCCGGCGGCGGCAACGGCATCGGCCGTTGCGTCGCGTTGCGTTTCGCCCGAGCGGGCATCGCCGTCGCCATCGCCGACGCGGACCGGGAGGGAGCCGACAGGGTCGTGGGCGAGCTGACCGCCGCCGGGGCGCAGGCCCGGGCCTACTCCGTCGACGTGACCCGTGCGGCGGAGATCAAGGACGTGGTGGCGCAAGTCCGCGCGGGTCTCGGCAGCGTCGACATCCTCTGCAACCTGGCCGGCGGCACCATCCACACCAAAGCGGTGGAGGACCTGTCCTGGGCCGAGTGGCGCGAGGTGCTGGACGTCAACCTGAAGGGGACCTTCCTCTTCTGCCGCGAGGTGGCTCCGCTGATGATGGAGCAACGGCGCGGCCGCATCGTCAACACCGCGTCCAATTACGGCCTTACCGGCTGCGCCTTGCGCACGCCCTACTCGGCGGCCAAGTCCGGCGTCATCGGGTTCACCAAATCCTTGGCACGGGAGCTGGGAGCGTACGGCGTGCTGGTCAATACGGTCGCCCCGGGCCCCACGGATACCCCGCGGGTGCTGGCGAACGCCGCCCCCGGGTCCCGAGAGGCCTGGAAGCCGCTGATTCCCCTGGGCCGGACCGGCCAGCCGGAGGACATCGCCGAAGGCTTCTATTTCCTCGTGAGCCCCGAGAACACCTACATCACCGGGTACACGCTCAACGTCAACGGCGGCGTGGTGATGAACTGAACGGATTCGACGAACGGATATCCGTGGACTCGGCCGTCGCGGATGAATCCCTTGAATCCGGGCACCAGACGCGCTAGCTAATATCCTCGGTGCCCTCAACCCGGCTGCGGCAAGTTCCGGGGTCGTTTCACCTTACGGTTCCCGTCCCAGGCAGGTCGCATTAGCGGAGCGAAACCGAGCGCAGGACTTTGATGTCTTGTCGGGTGACGCCTTCGGCCAACCCGGCCGACAGGGAAGGACCTTGTTGCCGCGCCGGCCGGGAAGGCGCCACCGGGCAGAGTTCGGAATCAGGAGGAAGAACAGGCATGGCCGAAGCGAAAGACTACATCATCGGTATCGACACGGGCGGAACCTTCACGGACGTGGTCGTCATGTCACCCGGCGGGGAGGTGTGGACCGCCAAGGCGTCGACGACACCGGACGAGTTCTCCCGTGGCGTCATGGACGCCCTCACCGAGGCCGCGCGGGTGCTGGACGTGGACCGCGCCGACCTGCTGAAGCAGGCGGTGCTGTTCAAGCACGGCAGCACCGTGGCCACCAACGCGCTGATCACCCGCACCGGCGTGAAGGTAGGCTTCATCACCACCCGCGGTTTCGAGGACACCACCGAGATCATGCGCGCCATCGGCCGGGTGGACGGCCTCTCCGAGGAGGAGATCCGCCACGCCACCTGGGTCACCAAGCCGGACCCCCTGGTGCCGCGCGAGCGGGTTCTGGGGGTGCGCGAGCGCATCGACTACCGCGGCGAGGTGGTGGTGCCGCTGTCCCGCGAGGACGTGATGGAGGCCATCCGCAAGCTGGTGGACGAGGAGGGGTGCGAAGCCATCGCGGTGAGCCTGCTCCACGCTTGGGCCAACTCCAGGCATGAGGACGATGTCCGCGCCCTGACCCTGGAGGCCGACCCGTCACGCAAGGTGTTCTGGTCCTTCGGCAGCGAGCTGGCCCAGGTGGCGGGCGAGTATGCCCGCGCCAACACCGCCATCATCAACAGCTTCCTCGGCCCAACCGTCGACCGCTATCTCGGCGGCCTCCAGACCAAGCTCGAAGAGGGCGGCCTGGAAGGGCCGTTCCTGATCATGCAGGGGAACGGCGGCGTGGCCCACCGCACCCACGCAACGCCGGTGTCCAACCTCCAGTCCGGACCCGCCGGCGGCGCCATCGCCTCGGCCTATGTGGCCGGCCTGCTGGGCCACCCCAACGTCATCACCGCGGACATGGGCGGCACCAGCTTCGACGTGGGCCTCATCACCGAAGGTTACTGGCGCTACGCCGCGGAGCCCATCGTCGAGCGCTTCCGCATGCTGCAGCCCATCATCGACATCCAGTCCATCGGCGCCGGCGGCGGCACCATCGCCCGGGTCGACGAGGAGACCGGCCGGCTGCTGGTGGGCCCCCAGAGCGCGGGCGCGAGCCCGGGCCCGGTCTGCTACGATGCCGGCGGCGAGGAGGTCACAGTCACCGACTGCGACCTGGTGCTGGGCATCATCGACCCCGCGTACTTCCTGGGCGGCCGCAAGTCCCTGAACAAGGAAAAGGCCGAGAAGGTGGTGGAGGAGAAGATCGCCAAGCCCTTGGGGCTGAACAACGTCGAGGCCGCCGCCGGGGTCTACGACATCGTCAACAGCAAGATGTCCGACCTCATCCGCCAGCAGGTGGTGCGCACCGGACACCTACCCGAAGAGTTCGTGATCTACGCCTTCGGCGGCGCCGGACCGGTTCACGCCGGCGGCTTTTCCGCCGAGCTCGGCATCAACCAGATCTACATCTTCCCCACCTCGCCGGTGTTCTCCGCTTTCGGCGTGGCCTCGGCGGACGTCATCCACACGCGGGTGATCACCTGCCAGTACATTTTCCCGGCCCAGCCGGAGGGGCCCAACGAGCGGCTCGACACCATCGAGAAGGAGCTCGGCGAGGCCATGACCGGCGAGGGCTTCAAGGCCGACCAGGTGGAGTACCGCCGGTTCTTCACCATGCGCTACCGGCGGCAGACCGCCGGCGTGGAGATCCTGTTGCCGTGGGATCGCATGACCGACGCGCGGCTGCAGGAGCTGCAGCAGATGTTCGAGACGAAGTACGAGGAGCTCTACGGCGTGGGCGCGGGCTACACCAAGGCCGGCATCGAGATCAGCGCCATCCGGGTGGACGCCGTCGGCCTGGTGACCAAACCGGAGCTGAAGCCGCAGCCGGTCGAGAAGGGCGACGGCTCTCAGGCCGTCAAGGGCAAGCGGAACGTTTACTTCACCCGGCCGGAGCGCAGCTTCATCGAGACCCCGGTGTACGACAACGCGCTGCTCAAGGCGGGCAACGAGGTGGCCGGGCCGGCCATCCTGGAGCTGCCCTTCACCACCATCCCGGTACCGCCCGGCGCGCGGGTGACGGTCGACCCGTACCTGAACCTGGTGATGGAAATCTAGGAGCCTGCGCCGCACAAACGGGTGGCACTCGTCATTCCCGCTTTCGCGGGAATGACGAGCAGAGATTCCGTGTAACAGATCAGGAGAGACTGATGGAACCGACAGCGGTTGATCCCATTCGTTACGAGATGTACTTCCACCGGCTCTGGGCCATCGGGGAAGAAGGCCGCATGACGCTGCAGCGCGTCACCGCCTCTCCCATCGTCGCCCAGGGCGGCGAGTGCATGAGCTCGTTCTACGACGCCCAAGGCGTCATGGTGCTGGCGTGCTCCGGCCACCTGCGGTTCGCGGCGGCCACCTCCCAGGCCATCAAGAACATGATGGAGTACTTCCAGGAGTCGCCCGGCTTCTACGACGGCGACCAGTTCTTCTTCAACGACCCCTATGTGGCCGGCTCCCACACCTACGACATGATGGTCATCAAGCCCATCTTCCACGACGGCGAGCTGATCGCGTGGACCGCCACCAGCACCCACACCGCCGACACCGGCGGCGTGCTGCGAGGCGGCGCGCTGGAGGTCTTCCACGAGGGCATCTGCATCAGCGGCCTGAAGATCGTGGAGAAGGGCGAGTTCCGCGAGGATGTGTTCCGCACCCTCACCGGCATGTGCCGGGACCCGCAGTACGTGGGGCTGGACATGAAGGCCATGATCGCCGGCAACAACGTCTGCGCCGACCGCTACCTCGGGCTGGTGGACAAGTTCGGCCCGGAATTCGTCGAGGCCGCCGGCCGGCGCATGATCGAGGACTCGGAGGCCAAGGCTCGGGCCAAGCTGCGCTCGCTTCCCGACGGCACCTGGGTGTCACGCGAGTACGTCACCACCCTGGATCGCAAGTCGCGCAAGGCCGTGGCCCAGCAGCTCTACTGCACCATGACCAAGAAGGGCGACGAGCTGGAGTTCGATCTCGAAGGCACCAGCCCGCAGACGGACACCGACCACAACTCCACCTTTCCCAGCACCGCGGCGCACATCACCCTGGCGCTCACCAACGCACTCTTCTGGGACGTGCCCTGGAGCGACGGCAAGATGCGGCCGGTGACCCTCAAGGTGCCGGAGGGCTCCATCCTGAACTGCACCTTTCCGGCGGCCTGCGGCGCGGCGCCGCGGGTGGGCAACGTGCTGGTCTCCACCATCTGCGAATGCGTCTCCAAGATGCTCTACGCCGCCGGCCGGGCGGACGACGTCAACGCCTCCACCACCGGCAACCTCGCCTACGCCGGCGGGCCCGGCTACTTCTACGGCGGCCATACCCGGGACGGCATCCGGGTGGCCCAGGGACTATACGACATCCACGGCGCCGGCATGGGCAGCGCGCCGCTTCGGGACGGCGTCAACACCGGCGGCCACATGAATATCCCCTCCGCCGGCATCAGTGACATCGAACGCATCGAGATGCAGTACCCGTTCCTCTACTTCACCCGGGGACACAATCCCGACGGCAGCGGCTTCGGGAAGTACCGCGGCGGTCTCGGCAGCTACCGCGTCTACTGGATCTACGGCTCCCAGGACTGCAGCGTGGACTACAAGCCCTACGGCGGCGTGGCCCAGGGCGGTTACGGCCTGTTCGGCGGCTATCCCACCGGCAAGAGCGTGCTGCGCTACATGGTGGACGCGGGCATGGAGTTGCTCGACCGGGTCAAGGACGGCGAGTACCCGGACGGCGCCGGCATGCGGGACGGCACCTGGGGCAAGGTGGTCCATCCCGACGGGGTTCCGGAGCGTGTGATGTTGCCGGAAGGCAGCCTCCTGATCGACTACGTGGCCGGCGGCGGCGGCTTCGGCGACCCGCTGGAACGTGATCCGACTCTGGTGCTGCGGGATTTCGGCCGCGGCTGGCTCACTCCCAAGATCGGCGAAGAGGTGTACGGCGTGGTGCTGGCCAAGGACGGCGGGTCCGTGGACGCGGCGGCCACGCAGAGCCTGCGGGAGCGCATCCGGGCCGAGCGCCAGCAGTTCGGGGCTCCGCCGTCCGGGAAGACCTCGGCGCTGGATTCCGGTCAGGCGGCGGAGTATGACTCGGTGCTGCGCTTCCACGCCAGCCTGGAGATTGCCCGGCGGAACGGGCAGCACGCCATCCGCTGCGTCCACTGCGGGCATCTTTACTGCGGCCCCGAGGAGAACTACAAGAACTACGCGCTGCGGCGCATCTTGGACCTGAACGACTACATGGAGGACGCCCTGCCTTCCGGCGAGCCCTACATCGGCGAGTACCACGAGTACAGTTGTCCGGGCTGCCGGGTGCAGTTGCAGGTGGATCTGTTCTGCCCCGCCATGGGCGGCGATCCGATCCTGTGGGATACGCGTATCGACGTATGACGCCGGACGTTCGGCATTTCACCCGACAGTTCGGGGGGATTCGTAGGGGCGGGTTTCAAACCCGCCCGTGCCCGGCCTGGCGCCGGAACACAGGGAGACTTCGATGAGCGACGACAACAAGATCGTAACCGGATTGGGCAAGGCCGAGTTGCATCGCGTCCTGGTCCGCAACATCGACCTTACCAAGGATATCCTGGGCAAGCTCAGCTTCGGCCAGATGACCTTTCTGATGCTGGTGGGGCGGGTCCCCTCCGAGAACGAAGGGCGGATGACCGACGCTTTGCTCAACGTCCTGGTGGAGCACGGCATGGTGGGCAACATCGTCGCGGCCCGCTTGACGGTGTCCACCGCGCCGGAGGCGATCCAGGGAGCCGTGGCCGCGGCGCTGCTGGGAGCCGGCAGCGTGCATCTGGGCTCGTCGGAGTATTGCGCCAAGATGCTGCAGGATGCGCTGCCGCTGGACAGCGGCGATGCCGATCTGGCGGCGGCGGCCGAGGGCGTGGTGGAAGACCACTCCAACCGCAAGCAGCGGGTCGCCGGCATCGGCCATGCCACCCACTCCGAGGGCGACCCCCGCGCCGACCGGCTGTACGAGATCGCCGCCGAGACCGGCGTGCGCGGGCGCTACTGCGAGTTCCTGGAAGAAATCAAGAAGGCAGCGGAGGCGCGCCACAACCGGGGCCTGCCCATCAACGTCACCGGCGCCATCGCCGCCATCGCCTCGGACATGGGGCTCCAGTGGCAGATGGCCAAGGCCTTCGCCCTCATCGGCCGCACCCTGGGAGCCATGGCCCACATCGGCGAGGAGCTCCGCAACCCCATGCACCGGCGCATCAGCAACCTGGTGCGTTCCAACCTGTCCTACGAGCCGTAGGGCAACGTGTCGTCCGGGCGGTGCCGTTCCACCGCCTGACCCGGCGTTACAGCCTGCGGGTGCGGACCGGCCGTGCTCCGCCTCTGGCCCCGGGTCAAGCCCGGCTACTCCAGCGCCCCGTCCTCCCTGAGCTGCCGGATGCGGGCGTCGTCGTAGCCGAGCACGTCCCGCAGGGTCCGGTCGGTGTCCCGGCCGAGGTCGGGGAAGATCCAGTCCTGGGCCATGTCGCTCCGGGTGAAGCGGATGGGAAGGCAGGGCAGGGTGAGACGCCCGAAGCGCGGGTTGTCGTGGGTCCCGAGAAAGTCGCGGGCCTGGAGGTGTGGGTCGTTCGTCACCAGGTCGGCGCCGTTCTGCACCGCCCCGCAGGGGATCCCTTCCCCCTGCAACAGCCGCATGACCTCGTGGCAGTCGCGCGTGCGGGTCCAGTCCTCGATGACGGCGTCCAACTCGGCGCGGTTCCGGACCCGGTTCTCCACGCTTCCGAACCGCGGTTCGCCGGGCAGTTCCGGCCGTCCGATGGCCGCGGCCAGCCTGTCCCACTGCGCGTCGTCCTCGGTAGCGATGACGCACCAGCGGTCATCGCCCTTGCAGGCGTAGATGCCGTAGGGGGCGTGGTAGGGGGACCCGTTGCCCACCGCTATGGGTTCGGTGTCGGTGTTGGCGGCCTGGATCATGGCGGTGCCGATGAGGAACGCGGCCGCCTCCGCCTGGGCCAGATCCATGGCCATTCCCCGGCCGGTGCGCCGGCGGTAGAGCGTCACCGCAACGGACAGGATCGCCGCCACCACCCCGGAGACGTAGTCCGGCAGCACGGTGCCGGACCCCACGGGAGGATTCACCTCCGCGGACTCGTTCCACAGCCAGGTGAAGCCGGTGAAGCCGGTGATGATCGTCCCCAGGGTCAGGGAGTCCTTCTTGGGGCCGGTGGCGCCGAGCCCCGGCATTCGCAGGGTCACGATGTCGGGCTTTTGCTCCACCAGGTGCTCGTAGTCGAGCCCCAGGCCCGGCATCACCCGCGCCGCGAAGTTGTCCAGGACCAGGTCGCAGTGTTGGGCCAGTTCCCGGATCAGGGCGGGTCCTTCGGGATGCTTGAGGTTCACGGTGACGGAGCGTTTGTTCCGGTTGAACTCCAGAAAACGCGCCGACGCGTTGGGGTCGTCCCCGGTGCCGAAGAAGCGGAAGGGATCGAGCCCGCCCTTGGCGGATTCCACCTTGAGCACCTCCGCGCCCAGGTCCGCCAGCAGCATCATGCCGAAGGGGCCTGCCAGCACGTGGTCGAAGCTCAGCACCCGCATGCCCTGTAGCGGCAGGCCCTGACTGTTTGGGTCCACCTCCCCGGAGGCGCCGGCCGCGGACGCATCGGCATCTCCGGCACGCCTTGCCCCGGACCAGACGTCCCGCGCATCCTGGGCGATAGGCCGTGGAGGCTCCACCTTGGGCCGCGACCCACTGAACAGGCAGGGAAGGGCCGGCTGGGTCAGCGAGGTCCCGTCCGGGTAGGGCACCTCCTGGACGAAGCGCCGTCCTTCCACGTGCGGGTCCCGGAGAAAGCCCAGCGGCGGGTTCACCGGCAGGCACGGGATGCGGTTGGACTGGAGACGGTGGGTCAGCTCGTCCATGGAGTACTGGCGGGTGAACTCGCTCACCGCGGGGTTGATGACGTCGGCGCGGGATCGCCGGAAAAGGTTGTTGAGGTATTCGGGCGCGTCGAATTCCTCGGGGTGGCCGGGCCAGATGTCGAGGAATCTCTGCCAGTGCTGCCGGCTGACATACATGTAGGCGTAGCCGTCCCGGCACGGAAATATCCTGGCCGGCGCCACGTGCTGGTGCTGGCTCCCGGCCCGGGTGTGGACCTCCTGCTCGTTGGCGTAGAGCCGGACCATATGTTCCTGGGTGGCCAGCGCCTCCTGCATGGACACGTCGATCCAGTCGCCGGCGCCTGTGCGCTCCCGGCGATGGAGCGCCGACACGATGCCCAGGGCGGCCATGAGGCTGCCGAAGTAGTAGGCTTGGGTCTCGGGGGGCACGCACGGGGGCTTGTCCGGATCGCCGGAGATGGACATGAGCCCGCACATGGCGAACACCACGAGGTCGTTGCAGGCGAAGCCGCTGTGGGGCCCCCACTGGCCGAAACCGGTGATGGACGCCATGATCAGCGCGGGATTGATCTCCCTGAGCCGGTCGTAGTCAAGCTCGAGCCCGGCCAGCCATCCCGGGGCGCCGCTTTCGATGAGGATGTCGGCCTCGCCCGCCAGCGCCCGCAGCCGGTCGCGCCCCTCGGGCGTTTGCAGGTCCAGCTCCAGGATGCGCTTGTTGGCGTTCAGGTGGGCAAACGCAAGGCTGGTCTCGCCCACGAAAGGGGGCAGCCGCCGCACCGGGTCGCCGCCGGGCGGCTCGATCTTGAGCACCTCCACCCCGAGGTCGGCGAGGAAGCGCCCGCATATCTGGCCCTTGCGGTCCGTGAGGTCCAGCGCCCGGTAGCCCTCCAGCAGCCGGGGGGCGCCGCCGTTTCCTGGTTCGTCCTTGGCCATGTCCGCTTCCGCCGCTACGACTTCTTCGCGTCGGGCTTCTCGTAGGCCACGCTGCCGCCGCCTTTCTGCGACTGCAGATAGCCCTCCACGTCGTTCAGCGGATTGGTGTACACGCGCATGCGGTGGGAGATGATCTCGTCCACCAGGAGCCCGCGGCTGTTGTCCAGGTCCATGGCCGTGTAGGCGGCGATCTTGGCGTGTTCCAGGGTCGCCGGGTGGCGCGTGGCGATGGTGGCGGCGAATTCCCGCACGAACGGGATCAGCTCCTTCTCCGGCACCGTCTTGGACACCAGTCCCAGGCGCTCGGCCTCGGCGCCGTCCAGGTTCTCGCCGGTGAGCTGGATGTAGAAGGCCTTCTTGAAGGGGATGCCGCTGCGGAAGAGCGTCGGGGTGGCGGTGGCGCCGTAGCTTCCGCGGATGATCTCCGGCATGCCGAACTGTGCCGTGTCCGCGGAGATGGCCAGATCATGGCCGTTCACCAGCACCAGTCCGCCGCCCAGCGCCCAGCCGTTGACCGCGGCCACGGTGACCTGGGGGGCCTGGCGCAGCAGCGTGACGATCTCCCGGGCCGAGCCGCCTTCGTAGAGCCGGCGCTTGCCCTGCCACGAGGCCCGCAGGTCGTACAGGTCCAGGCCCGAGCTGTAGGCGTTGCCGGACCCGGTGGTGACGATGCAGCGGATATGGTCGTTCACCGACAGGGTCTTGAGGCTGTCGGCCAACTCGGCCAGCAGCTTGCGGCTCAGCGCGTTCTTTCGCTCCGGCCGGTTGAGGGTGATCCAGGCGACGCCGGTTTCCTCGTCTATCTCCTCGATGATGGTTTCCCTTTCAGCCACGGGTTTCCTCCAATCTGGTCAACGGGCGCCGAACCGTTCGCGCCAGGAATCCACACACGTCGGGTTCACCACCGTCTCCGGCACCTGGCCCGACAGCACAGTGAGGATGCTGTCCGCCGCCATGCGCTCGCCGGAGACCTGGGACTGCGGGTTGGTGCCGATGATGTGCGGGGTCATGATCAACCGCTCGGGGTCCACCTGCCGGATGGGGTCCGACATGGGCAGCGGCTCCTCCTCGAACACGTCCACGGCCGCGCCGGCGATGACGCCCTCGTTCAACGCCCGCGCCAGGTCCTCCTGTTTCACCACGCCGCCGCGGCACGTGTTCACCAGGTAGGCGGTGGGCTTCATCGTCTTGAGCTCGGCCATGGTGATGAGCCCGCGCGTCTCTTCCGTGAGCGGCGTGTGCAGGGTCACGAGGTCGGACTCCCGGAGCACCGTGTCCAGCGACACCAGCTCCACCCCCAGGTGCTGCACCGACTCCTGGCTGACGTAGGGGTCGCAGCCGATGAGCCGCATTTCCCAGGGCCCCAGGCGCTTGGCGACCTCCTTGCCAACCCGTCCGACGCCGACCATGCCGACGGTTCGGCCCACCATCAGGTTGCCCCGGTGCTCGTTGCGCTTCCAGCCGCCCTCGCGCAGGAGCTGCTGATTGTGCACCAGCCGCTTGAACAGCATGGACATGAGCCCGACGGTGGCCTCGGCCACCCCCGTGAAGTTCTCCCGCGCCGGGCTGTTGCACACCAGGATGCCCAGCTCGGTGGCGCCGTCCACGTCGATGGTCTCGTAGCCGATGGCCGCCTTGATCACCGCCCGCAGCTTCGGGCAGCGGGCCAGCACCGCGCCGCTGATGAAATCCCGCTGGGCCGCCCAGACGGCGTCGCTGTCGCCGATCAGTTGCACCAGCTCGTCTTCCGTGTAGCGGTGCTTGGGAAACTCGTCCTGGTCCTTTCCCAGCACGAGCTCGCACCCCGCCTCCTCCAGCACGTCCCGCCCCGCCGACAGCTTGTGCGGCGCCGGGATACAGACCTTGTTGCCTTGCATGGTGACTCCGAGCGTTGAGGCCGGCTCCTTGAGCCGACCGGTCTAGAGGCGATAGAGATGCCGAACAGGTTTCTCTTGCGCGTGCCCGCCGGCATCGACTACGGTTGGTCTTCTCAATGAGGGCTCCCTCCAGGCGGTGTCCGGCCGGATTGCGAAATGACCCGCGGGTTCACGAACGAATCTATGAGACGCCGCACGGGGGTGTCAAGACTGGTCCGGTTCCGGGAGCCGCGCCCCGGGAAGAACGCTTTCACGCCAACCCACAGGAGTTCGCATGAAGATCACCGACATCACGATCCTGCGGCTACGCGCGCCCATGGGCGCCATGGGCCGGGTGGAGAGCCGCACAGGGGTGCGGACCCACCGGTATGGATTCCTCGTGGAGGTCCATACCGATGAGGGAGTGACCGGCGTGGGGTCGTGCTCCGGCAACGGCCTGGTGCTGGAAACCATCGTCACCCACGTGCTCAAACCGCTACTCGTCGGCATGGACCCCTTGGCCATCGAGGAGGTCTGGGACACGGCCTATTTCCGCGCCGGCGTTCGCGCCTTCGGCTCCAGGGGGGTCGGTGTGGTGGCTCTCAGCGGCGTGGACATCGCCTTGTGGGACATCGCCGGCAAGGTGAAGGGCGTGCCGGTGTACGAGCTACTGGGCGGCAAACGCCGGGACCCGGTGGAGGTCTATGCCACCGCGCTCTATCCCGAGGAGACCGGCGCCGCGGTGGAGAAGGCCGAGAAGCTGGCGGAACGCGGCTTCCACGGCATCAAGATCAAGGTGGGCTTCGACTTGGCCCAGGACGTCGGGATCGTCAGCGCCGTGCGGTCGGCCCTGGGACCCGATTTCCCGCTCATGACAGACGCCAACCAGGGCTACGGGCTGGACGTGGCCTTGGCCGCCGCCGCGGCGTTCGAGAAGCTCGGCATCGGCTGGCTGGAGGAGCCCCTGTTCATGGAGGACGTGGCCGGCCACGCGCAGCTCAAGGCCCGTTCCGGCGTCCCCGTGGCCCTGGGCGAGAACCTCCATACCCGCTTCGCCTTCGAGTCGTTCATGGCCCGCGACGCCGTCGACGTGCTCCAGCCCGACGTCGCCCGGGCCGGCGGCATCAGCGAGGTGCGCACCATCGCCGCCCTGGCCGCCCAACAGGGCCTCCCGGTCTCGCTCCACACCTACGGCGACGGCATCGCCCTGGCCGCCAGCCTGCATCTGGCCGCCGCGCTGGACAACAGCGCCGTCATGGAGTTCGACTACAACGAGAACCCGCTCCGCAGCGGCCTGCTCCTGGAGCCCCTGGAGCCCAAGAACGGCGTCATGCGCCCGCCCGACGCCCCCGGCCTCGGCGTCACCCTGGACCCCGAAGCGCTCCAGCGCTACCACTTCGAGGGCGGTGGAGACCTTGCGCTCTGGCGGCGGACGTTGCGCGATGTGGCGGAGTCTCCCCGTGATTGACGCCGCCTACTGGATTGACCATCTCAGCCTCGAACCCCATCCCGAAGGCGGCCACTTCAAGGAGATCTATCGGTCCCCGGTCGCGGTGCCGGACGGGGTGCTGCCGGGCTACGACGGTCCCCGCGACCTCGGCACCTCCATCTATTTCCTGTTACGGGACGAAGAGTTCTCCGCCCTCCACCGCATCAAGCAGGACGAACTGTGGCACTTTTACGCTGGCTCGAGTCTGACCGTGCACATCATCGACGCCGCCGGCGATTACGCGCCTATCAGCATGGGCCCGGATCCGGAGGCGGGCCAGTGCCTGCAAGCGCTGGTGCCCGGCGGCTGGCTGTTCGGCGCCTCCCTGGACGGCGGCGAGGGCTACACCCTCGTGGGTTGCACCTGCGTCCCCGGCTTCGACTTCGCCGATTTCGAGATGCCCCCGAGGGAAGAGTTGCTCGGGCGCTACCCGCAGCACCGCGAGCTCATCCACCGACTCACGCGCGCTTCGTGATTTGTTGCCGAAGCGTTAGACTTGGAGAGAATCAAGTTACGGGGGAGAGCGACTCATGACCACCAAACGCGAAGTGCGCATCGGCTGTGTCCAGACGCCGGCGCTGGCGACCTTCGACGAGGCCATCGAAGCGGCCCGCCGTCTGGCCGGCGACGCGGTGGCGGCTGGCGCCGAGTTGGTGTGCCTGCCCGAGTTCTGCGGCGGCCTCGCGACCGAGAACGGCGTGCTCAAGCCCCCGGCCGCGCCGGAATCGAGCCACCCGGTGCTGGAGGCGTTGCGCGCCTTCACCCGCGATGCCGGCGTGTGGATGCTCATCGGCTCCGTGGCAGTGGACGGGCCCGGCGGCCGCCTCATCAACCGCGGCTTGCTGGTTGACGACACAGGGGCCGTCCGCGCCCGCTACGACAAGATCCATCTTTTCGACGTCGACCTCTCCGAAACCGAGCGCTACCGTGAGTCCGCGGTCGTCAGTCCCGGCCAGCATGCCGTGGTGGCGGACACCCCTTGGGGCCGCCTCGGCATGACCACATGCTACGACCTGCGCTTCCCCCACCTCTACCGCTCGCTCGCCCAGGCCGGTGCCGAGATCCTGGCGGTGCCCGCGGCTTTCACCAAGGTCACTGGAGAGGCTCACTGGCACGTGCTGAACCGCGCCCGCGCCATCGAGAACGGCACCGTCGTGGTGGCTCCCTGCTCCGTCGGCCCCGTGCCCGGGGGTGGCGCGGTCTACGGCCACTCGCTCATCGTCTCCCCCTGGGGCGAGATCCTCGCCGAGGGCGGCGACGGCGTCGGGGTCATCGTCGCCGCCGTCGACATGGAGAGCGTCGCCAGCGTCCGCGAACGCGTGCCGAGCCTGCGGCACGACCGGCCCTTCAGTCAGCCAGCCCATCCGTTGCCGGATCGACGTTCGGTGGCGTGACGGGCCGTCGCAAGCGAGTTGCTCGTGAAAGAACTGATCATCGTACGGCACGCCAAGTCGAGCTGGAAGGACGCCGGCCTCGCCGATCGCGAAAGGCCTCTCAACAAAAGGGGTGAACGCGACGCGCCCGAGATGGGGGCACGGCTGGCACGGCGCAAGTACAGGCCGGATCTGATCGTGTCGAGTCCGGCGGTACGGGCTCTGACGACGGCGCGGATCATCGCCAAGACGCTCGGCTACCCGCGCAAGGACATCGTGGTAAACGACCGGCTTTACGGCGCCGGCATCGTCGAACTGCTCGATGTGATCCGCAACACGGACGAGTCTGTGGCGACACTGATGTTGTTCGGCCACAACCCCGGGCTGACCGAGCTGGCCAATCACTTGGGGCTACGGCCGATCGCGAACCTGCCCACCTGCGGCGTGCTGCATCTCAGGTTCCATCCCGACACTTGGTTCGTCGTCGGACATGTCCTGGGCGGCGAGGTGCTGTTCGACTTCCCCAAAAGTTAGCCCACGCGTCACTCCACGCTTCTCAATTTCCCCGCCACGAATTTGTGGGGAACGCTCCCCATGGTGTGTGCCTTTTGTCAACGTCTGTATTCGCCCGCGTGTTGCCCTTCCAGCCGTTCCAGGTGTCGCGCCCTACTGAAAATCCCGGCTCTTCCTCCTCACTGGCTCCGCGCCTATCTCCGGCTGCCATACCGACTCCACGACGATGTGGACCACGTTGGATTCGTTCTGCAGGGGGCCGCTGACGCCCATGAAGGAGAGGGTCTTGACGGGGACGTGGAACCGTTCATAGACGTCGCGCCACACGATGACGTTGACGAAGCCGGTTTCGTCCTCGAGGGTCATGAAGATGACGCCCCGGGCGGTCTTGGGGCGCTGGCGGCAGATGACGATGCCGGCGTAGTCCACGCGGCGGCCGTGGGGCATGCGCTGCACGGCGGCGGCGTCGGGAAGGCCCCGGGCGGCGATCCGCCGGCGCAGGTGGACGAGTGGATGGCCCCGGGGGCTGTGATCGGCGGTGCGGTAGTCCCAGACGATGGACTCGAGGCCGCTCAGGGGCTCGAACGGCACCGGCGCGGCGGGGGTTTCGAGGGACAGGGCGTCTCCCGCGGCGTCGTGGAGTCCCTGGACCTGCCAGAGGGCCTGGCGCCGCCGGGAGGTGCGCGGGGTGAACGCGCCGGACTGGGCCAGGCGGTCGAGGATGTCCTGCCGCAGCCCGGTGCGGGAAGCGAGATCGGCCAGGGAGCGGAACGGGGCGGCGCGCCGGGCACTCTCGATGCGTTGCCAGTCGGCTTCCCCGAGCCCTTTCACGTAGCGCAGGCCCATGCGCAGGGCGTGGACCGGGGCGGCGCCGGCCCGCGCGCCGGACTGGGCCTGACTCCCGGCCTGCCTTTCCAGGGTGCAGTCCCAGTCGCTGTGGCGGACGTCCACCGGCAGCACCCGGACCCCGTGGCGCTTGGCGTCGTCCACGATGGTGGCCGGGGCGTAGAACCCCATGGGCTGGGCGTTGAGCAGCGCGCAGGCAAAGGCCGTGGGGTAGTGGCGCTTGAGCCAGGCCGAGGCGTAGGCGATGTAGGCAAAGCTGGCCGCATGGCTTTCGGGAAAGCCGTAGTCGCCGAAGCCGCGGATCTGCTCGAACACCTGGGTGGCGAAGTCCGTGCGGATGCCCTTGGCCTGCATGCGCGAGATGAACCGCTCCCGGTGCCGCTCGATCCTTCCCGACCGTCTCCAGGCGGCCATGTCGCGCCGGAGCTGATCGGCCTCCCCGGGCGTGTAGTCCGCGGCCACTACGGCCAGCCGCATGACCTGTTCCTGGAACAACGGGACGCCGAGGGTCTTCTTGAGGATGGGCTCCAGGGAAGGGTGGGGGTAGGCGACCTCCTCCTCCCCGTTCCGGCGGCGCAGGTAGGGGTGCACCATGCCTCCCACGATGGGTCCCGGCCGGACGATGCTGACCTCGATGACCAGATCGTAGTACTCCCGGGGCTTGAGCCGGGGCAGCATGGACATCTGCGCGCGGCTCTCGATCTGGAAGACTCCCACGGTATCGGCCTCGCGAATCATGGCGTAGGTCGCGGGATCGTCCTTGGGAAGGGTGGCCAGGGCGAAGCTCCGGCCCCAGTGCTCCCGGATGAGGCGGAAGGAGCGGTCCACCACGGTCAGCATGCCGAGCCCCAGCAGGTCCACCTTGAAGAGCTTGAGGCTTTCCAGGTCCTCCTTGTCCCACTGGATGACCGTGCGGTCGCGCATGGCGCCGTTCTCGATGGGGACCAGGTCTCGCACCGGCTTGTGGCCCAGCAGGAATCCGCCAGGGTGGATGGACAGGTGACGGGGGAAGTCCTGGATCTCCGCCACCAGCCGCAGCAGCTCTCCATGCGCGCGCGGGTCGAGGCCGGCGCTATGGAGCACTTGCGGGTCCGGGCGTTCGTATTGGCCCAGCAGCCGGGTGACGCGGTGGAGGGTGGTTTCCGTCAGCCCCAGGACCTTGCCCACGTCCCGGACCGCGGAACGCCCGCGGTAGCGGATGAAGTTGGCCACCATGGCCGCGTGGGTGCGGCCGTGCTTGCGGTAGAGGTACTGGATGACCTCCTCCCGGCGGTTGTGCTCGATGTCGAGATCGATGTCGGGCGGCTCGGCCCGCTCCCGTGAGATGAAGCGCTCGAACAGCAGGTCCATGCGCACCGGGTCGACCGCGGTGATGCCGAGGCAGTAGCACACCGCGGAATTGGCCGCGGAGCCGCGCCCCTGGCAGAGGATCCCGTTCTGCCGGCAGAACCGGACCAGGTCCCACATGGTGAGGAAGTAGCCTTCGTAGGCCAGCTCTCCGATGACCTGGAGCTCGCGCTCGAGCTGTGCCCGGATGTCTTCGGGGACGGCGCCGTCGTAACGCTCCCCGGCTCCCCGGAAGGTGAGCTCCCGGAGCCACTCCCCGGAGGTCTTCCCGCCCGGAAGCTCCTCGGAGGGGTAGCGGTAGGAGATTTCGTCCAGGGAGAAACCGCAGCGGGCGGCCACTTCCAGGGTGCGGGCGACCGAGTCCGAATCGTCCCTGAAAAGGGCCGCGAACGCATCCGGGGACTTGAGGTCGTGCTCGGCGTTGGGCTTGATCAGCCGCCCGGCGGCGGCGAGCGGGACCCCGTGGCGGATGCAGGTGAGGACGTCCTGGAGCCGGCGCCGCGAGGGGTGATGATAGAGCACCTCGGTGGCGGCCGCCGTGGGGATGCCGTAGCGGCGCGCCCGTTCCCGCAGCCGGCGCTCCTGCGGCGCCTCTTCCGCCCGGCGGTGGCGGGTCACCAGCGCGTAGAGCCGGTCGCCGAAGGCATCCCGGAGGTCCCGGGCGACGAACGCCGGGTCCGGCTCCCGCACCAGCAGGCTCCCCTCTCCGCCCCACAGGGCCAGGAGCCCGCGGGCGTGGGCGCAGACCTCGCGCCATTCCACCACGCTCCGTCCCTTGGGCGAGCGCAGTCGGCCGGCGGAGATGAGCCGGCAGAGGTGGGCGTAGCCGGTGCCGTCGGCGGCGAGCAGCAGGATGGAGGAGCCGTCGGCGACGGTCATGCGGGCGCCGACGACCAGATGAAGGCCCAGCTCCCGGGCTTTTACGTGGGCGCGCACGACGCCGTAGACGCCGTCCCGGTCGGTGAGGCAAAGCGATCCGATTCCCAGCTCCGCCGCCCGTTCCAGCAGCTCCTCGGGATGGCTCGCCCCCTCCAGGAACGAGTAGTGGCTCTTGCAGTAAAGGGGCGCGTAGGACAGCGCTCGGGACCGTGCGCCGCCCCCCTTGCCGGTAGCCATGGTTCTCTACTCCACCTTCCCGTGCAGGAACCAGCCGCGCCGCTTGGAGTCATAGTAGATCCACAGCCACGGGCCCTCGCCGTCACGGATGAAGTGGTACTCGCGGTGCACGCCGGCGCCGGACCCCCACCATCCTCCGGAGATGATGTAGGGGCCGGTCGAAGACGTCATTCCCGCGAAAGTTTGCCCTCGACCCCGATCGGGGGCGGGAATCCTGGATTCCCGCCTTTGCGGGAATGACGGAGAGAGGTGTGGGGATGACGATGCGGGTGTTGCCGTTCCCGTATCCATGTGGAGTCTTGACGCAGTCTTGTGCGGAAGCCGGACGGGCTTGGGGAAGAAACGCCGCACCAGCGGGCGCAGCCGGACCGGTCGCGGCCTCGGCGCCGGCACGTCTTCCATGGGCTCCCAGGTGAAGCGCGCCTCCGGAAGATGCCCGGCACGGGGCCGCGCCCGCAGCAGCGCGCCGTCGCCGAACCGGGCGCGCAGCCGCGCCAGTGCACGATTCGCCGCGTCGCGGTCGCGCGCGGCGCCGTCACGGAAAAGCTCTCCCTGCCGGATACCCGGCGAACTCCCCTGGAGTTCCATGAGGATTTCCGTCACCCCGGCCGGCAGCTCCGTGGCTTCCATGCGGAGCCGCAGCAACTCCAGGATCTGCGCCCGGTCCAGGGTGGGTCGGGCCGGCCGCAGGGTCTCGGCCTTCTCCGACTTGTCGTCCAGCCGGAGCTGGAGGAGGAGGGCGGTCATCACCTCGTGCCGCTGCTCCAGCGCTTCAAGCAAAGGCTCCAGCAGCTTCTCCATGAGCACCGTCAGCCGCTGGCGGTCGCTCTCCGGGTAGTCCAGGAAGATCCCCGCGGCGGTGGGCTCGGACGGCGCCTCCGGATGGAGCGGGCTCCACAGGTCGCCCGTGGCCAGCCGGTGGAGCCGGTGGGCTTCCCGTCCCAGCCGCGAGCGCACCTGGGACGCGGGCAGGTCCAGGAAGCCGCCCAGGGTGTGGATACCGAGCCGGGCCAGGAGGTCGCGGACCTTGGGGACGAGGTCGAGACGTTCGATCCGGACGTCGCGGACATGTTTGTGCTCTTCCTCGGGCGTGCGGAAGACCACGACCCGGTCGCTGGCCCTGGCCGCGGCATAGCTGCCGAAACGAGAGAACCCTACGGCCACGGTGTTGCGAAGGCCGGCGCCGTCGAGGTCGCCGTGGATGAGCCCGGCCCATTCCTCCAGGCGGGGATGGAGCAGGGAAAGCCCCGAGGCCCCGAGCCAGAACACACCGGGCTCGTCCCGGGAGGGCTCCACCTCGGCGGCGAAGCGCCGCAGGCGTGGAACCAGGCCGGCCACGGCCTTGTCGATGGCCAAGGGGGCAATGACGTCCGCCCGGAGATGGCGCGAGAGCGCGAGCCCCGCGCCATAGCTCATGCCCGGGAGGATGCACATGGCCCGCGCCCGCCGGTTTACCCAGAGGATGGTCCCCTGGGCCTTGTCCCGGTCCACCACCGCGGCGGGATGGTCTTTCCAGTCCGGATGGTCCCGGAGCAGCAGTTGCAGGGGAAAGGCTGCAAGGTCAACACAGGCCATCCGTTCCACGGCAAGACTCCATGTGGCTCCATCCCGGTGCACCGCGCTTGTCCTTGACCATGCGGATTTCCCAGTCGAAGCGGCTGAAGGCGGTTCTCGAAATCCTTCCTTCACCGTGAAGCGACACGAGCGGTCCCAGCGAGGGCGCGCCCCTCTTCTTGCGGGTGAGGCAGAGGAGCGCCGCGTGGTGCTTCCGGGCCAAGGCCGCCAGGCGGCTCTGGACCGCCATGTGCATCCGTGTCTCGGCCTTCAGGTCCAGCACCACCAGGCCGAACGCGCCGGAGCGCAGTAGCTGGTCGGCCGCGCGGGACGCGGCGAGAGCATCGGGGACCCGGACCACCGGCAGGGCCTCGAGATCGATGCCCCACTCGGCGAAATCCGGCGGAAAGAAGATCGAGTTGCCGAAGCCGATCCACGCCGCGGGCTCTCCCCGCTGCTGGGCCTGGAGGATCAACGCAGCCGCGGCGGTGAGGGAAGGGGCCGCGCCCGAGTCCGACATTTCGGTGAGCCGTCCGGCCAGGGAGGACAGGTTCCATGCCCTCGGGGTCTCGCGGACAGGCCGGCGCCGTGGCGTCGCGGGGGCGGCGCCCGAAGCCGGTATGGCGTCGTGAGTCTTTTCGGCGAAAACGTCCATGAAAGCTCTCCGTGTCCCGCAAAAGGCAAAGGATCGGGCGCCGGGAACACGTTGCCCCGGATGCCGCGCCCATGCGATCCTTCGGGTCTATCCTTCCAGATAGCGTCTCACCTCCACCACCTTGCCCAGGACGGTGCACTCATCGGCCCTGGGAACGATGGTTGCGAAAGCCGGGTTCTCCGGGTGTAGCTCGATCCGGCTCCGGCGCAGCCGGAGCCTCTTGATGGTGGCCTCGTCGCCCACCAGGGCCACGACGATGTCGCCCGAGGCGGCTTCCGCCTGCTGCCTCACGACGACGATGTCGCCCGGAAGGATGCCCGCCCCGGTCATGCTCTCCCCCTGGACCCGGAGCCCGAACACGTCTTCCGAGCCCCGTGACTGGACCGGGATGTAGCCTTCGCATTCCTCGATGGCTGCCCGCAGCCCGCCCGCCTGCACCCGTCCCAGCAGCGGCACGAACAGCGTCCCGGGCTCCCGGGGCAGACGATAGCCCCTGGATTTCCCGTGCGCCTTGACCAGCCGCCCCTCGGCCACCAGCCGCTCCAGATGCTGCCGGGCGGTCTGCACCGCCCTGAACCGGAACGCCTCCTGGACCTCCCGCACCGTGGGAGGAAGCTCCTCCAGGGTCCGCCTGCGCACGAACCGGTAAACCTTGTCACGGGTCTCTCCCGGTGGAGTGAAGGGTGTCATGAGGATGCACATACCAGACTTTTGTCTGGTATACAAGAAGAATAGACTGGCGTGAAACTCGCCGCTGCCGTCACTTCGCGGCGTCTACCGTGCGGACGTGTCCGTGAGCAGCGTCGGCGAGGATCGCGTCGTCGGCGGTCAGGAGCCCTGGGTCGTCGTTGACGACCCAGATCAACGCATGGGTGTCGAATCAAGGCCCTTACACCACAAGGAAAGCCGAGCACATGCACAGCATCTTGATTGCATCGCAATCCCCGCTTAAATTGACAACCATGGGAGGACGAACATGGCGAGCATCACGATCCGCAATCTCGACGACGAGGTGAAGACGCGCGCTCGATGAAGATGTTGTCCATGCACCGGCCCCTGCCGTCCATGGAGATGGCGACGCCGGCGTCCTTGAGCACGGAGGTGAACTCCAGGCTGGTGAACTGGCTGCCCTGGTCGGTGTTGAAGATCTCGGGAGGGCCGTAGCGTTCCAGAGCCTCTGAGAGGGCCTCGACACAGAAGCGGGCATCGAGGGTGTTCGACAGCCTCCAGGAGAGCACCCGGCGGGTGGCCCAGTCCATCACCGCCACCAGGTACAGGAAGCCCTTCTGGACAGGGATATAGGTTATATCTGCGGTCCACGCGTGATTGGGCCGTTCGATGGCGACCCCCTTGAGCCGATAGGGGTAGACCCGGTGCTCGGGATGCGGTCGGGTGGTCCGCGGCGCCTGGTAGATGGCCTGGAGACCCATCAGGCGCATCAGACGCCGCACCCGGTGACGACCCACACGGTCGCCCTCCCGCCACAGATGGCGGACCATCTGGCGGCTGCCGTAGAAGGGGTACTCCAGGAACAGCTTGTCGATCCGGCGCATCAGCGCCAGATTCTCCGCGCTCTCGCCCTTGGGCCTGTGGTACACGGAGGATCGACTCACTCGAAGCAGATGGCATTGACGGCTCAAGCTGAGCTTGGGATGGCCGGGCTCGATCATCCCCCGGCGCTTCTCCCGGCTCACCACTTGAGCCCTTTGGCCAAAAAATCCCGCTCCACCGTCAACTCCCCGATCTTCGCGTGCAGGTCCCGAACCTCCCCCTCGTGGTCGCCCCTCGTCCGCTCCGCACCCTTCGTGAAAACCTCCTTCATCCCCTCCACCGCACGCTGCTTCCACGTGCTCACCTGGTTCGGATGAACCTTGTGCCGCACAGCGATCTCCTGGATCGTC
Organism: uncultured Binatia bacterium (SeqCode); assembly: GCA_965215605.1. Taxonomy (GTDB): domain Bacteria; phylum Desulfobacterota; class Binatia; order UBA9968; family JAJDTQ01; genus JAJDTQ01. The sequence goes on from OZ244070.1 coordinate 2,790,838, forward strand.
TTGTCCCCCCGCAGCGCCTCCAGCGCCACCTTCGCCTTGAACTCTCCGCTGAACCTTCGTCGTGTGCTCATTGCGTATCCCTCCCTAAGTCGGTGGAATACACCTTAGCAACCTGTCCGATTTTCCAGGACCACCTCAGTCTGCCGCCTCCCTATCCTCCCGATTCGCACCCCACGGCCTGATCTGCTAAAAATTTTCCAATCTCGCTCCGAACCCCACGAACAATCCCGGGGCCGGGAGGATGCAGCTTGATCGAGGTCGAGGGTCTCACCCGAAAGTATGGTGATCTGGTGGCGGTGGACGATGCTTCCTTTTCCATCGGGAAGGGGGAGGTCGTCGGCCTGCTGGGGCATAACGGCGCCGGCAAGACCACCATCATGCGCATGCTCACCGGCTACATCGAACCCACCGCCGGGTCGGTGGTCATCGACGGCATGCCGCTTTACGACGCGCGACTGAGCATCCAGCGGAAGATTGGCTATCTGTCCGAGAACGCTCCGCTTTATCCGGACATGTCGGTGGTGCGCTATCTCGAGTACGTGGCCGACCTGCGCGGGGTCCCGCGCGCCGGCCGTCCGTCCGTGCTCAGGCGGGCGCTGGAGCGGACATGGCTGACGGACCGGGCGCTGGATCCCGTGGGCACGCTCTCGAAGGGCTACAAGCAGCGGCTGGGAGTGGCCCAGGCCATCGTGCATGAGCCGGAGATCCTGATCCTCGACGAGCCCACCAACGGTCTGGACCCCACGCAGATCTTCCAGATGCGGTCGCTGGTCCGGGACTTGAGCGAGAACGCCACCATCATCGTCTCCACGCACGTCCTTCAGGAGGTGGAGGCGATATGCGAACGGGTGATCATCATGGTGCAGGGACGCATCGCGGTGGATGCCCGGCTGAGTGAGCTGCAGCAGTCCCACCGGCTGGTGGTGGGGCTCGGCAATCCGTCCGACGAAGCGGCGGAACGGCTCGGGGAGCTTCCGGGAGTGGGGCTGGTGTCGCCGGCGGAGGGGCCGCGCGGAGAGAGCTACGCCCTGGATCTCGAGGTTCCCGTGGACGAGGTGGCTCCCGGCGTGGCCAGGGAAGCGGTCGAACGCGGCTGGGATCTCTTTCGCATGAGCGAGGAGGCCCGTACCCTGGAGACCGTGTTCCGCGAGGTAGGGGAGAGAGGCGGCCATGTCCGGTAGCATCTGGAGCATCGCCAGGAAGGAGTTCTCCACCTATTTCTCTTCGCCGGTGGCGTTCATCTTTCTGGGGACGTTCTCGGCCGTGTGCCTGTTCATCTTCTTCTGGGTCGAGCAGTTCTTTGCGCGCAACATCGTCGATGCAAGGCCGTTGTTCGAGTGGATGCCGATCCTGCTCATCTTTCTCAGCGCGGCCCTGACCATGAAGATGTGGAGCGAAGAACGGCGCATGGAGACCCTGGAGTTCCTCTTCACCATGCCGGTCAAGACGCTCCATCTGGTGCTGGGCAAGTTCCTGGCCTGTCTGGGGCTGGTGGCCATCGCCCTGGCGCTGACCCTGGGCGTGCCGGTCACCGTTTCGTTCATGGGCCCCCTCGACTGGGGCCCGGTGCTGGGCGCCTACACGGCGTCGCTGCTGCTGGCGGCCGCCTACTGCTCCATCGGCCTCTACATCAGCGCGCGTAACGAGAGTCAGATCGCCAGCCTCATCCTCACCACCGTCATCGGCTTCGTGTTCTACCTGTTGGGGTCCCTGACGTTCGGTTTTCTGGCGGGCGTCCAGTGGGCCGAATACCTCGGTCTGGCCGCCACGGGCGTCCGCTTCGAGTCCATCACCCGGGGCGTCCTGGACCTTCGGGACATCTACTACTACGTCAGCATCGTCGGCGTATTTCTCGCCTTGAACGTCTTTTCCCTGGAGCGGCTGCGGTGGTCGCGGGAGGGCCAGAAGACGCGCCACCGCGCCTGGCGGGCCGTGACTGCGCTGGTGGTGCTCAATTTCGTCCTGGCCAACTTCTGGCTCCACCGCGGACTGACGGCGCGCGCGGACCTCACGGCGGGAAAGGACTACTCCATTTCCCAGGCGACCCGGGACCTCGTCGCCCAGTTGCAGGAGCCGCTGCTCATCCGGGGTTACTTCAGCGCCCGCACCCACCCGGTGCTGGCGCCGCTGGTGCCCCGGATCCGGGATACCATTCGCGAGATCGAGTCCATCGGCGGCGGCCGCGTGCGCACGGAGTTCGTGGACCCACGGGAGGAGCCCGGTCTCGAGGAGGAGGCCAATCAGCGCTACGGCATCCGGCCGGTCCCCTTCCGGACAGAGGACCGCTACCAGACTTCGCTGGTCAACTCGTACTTCGACCTGCTGATCCAGTACGGCGACAAGCACGAGGTGCTGCGGTTCCAGGATCTGATCGAGATCAAGGGCGGGCGGACGGGAACCGACGTGCGCCTTCGGAACCTCGAGTACGATCTGGCCCGGGCCATCAAGAAGGTGCTGTACGGCTTTCAGGACATTGGTGCGCTGTTCGCCGGCATCGATCAGCCGGTGGAATTCCGGGGATATGTCTCGTCGGTGGACAAGCTGCCGAAGTCCATCGCGCCCTTCAAGCGCCACTTGCTGACGTCGCTGAGGGAACTCCGCAAGGAATCGGAGGGAAAGTTCAATTACGAGATCATCGATCCCGAGGCCAAGGGTGTCGCCGAGCAATTGGCCCAACAGTACGGCTTCCGGCCCATGGCGGCGGGACCCTTCGATCCGAAACGCTTTTATTTCTACATGGTCATGAAGAACAACGGCAACACGGTGCAGGTGCCCCTGCCCGGGAAGCTGAACCAGGAATCCGCCAAACGGAGCGTGGAGTCCGCGCTCCGCAGGTTTGCCCCTGGGTTCATCAAGACCGTCGGCTTCCACACCCCGCCGCCGGAGCCCCGGCAGCCGGGAGCGCGTTTCCAGCCGCCGCCCCGGCAGTTCCGGTTCGTGCTGCAGAAGCTCAGGCAGAACTACCGCCTCGCCGAGGTGGACCTCAAGTCCGGGCTGGTGCCGGAGAACGTGGATCTGCTGCTGCTCGCGGCACCCAAGGAGCTGACGCCGAAGCAGCGGTTCGCCGTGGACCAGTTTCTCATGAAGGGCGGCTCCGTGGCGGTGTTGACCTCGCCCTACACCGTGGCACGCACCCCGGCCGGTCTCGCCGCCAGCCGCCACACCTCGAACCTCGAACCGCTGCTGGAGCACTACGGCGTGACGGTGCAGAAGACCCTGGTGCTGGATCCACGGAACGAGCCCTTCCCGGTGTTCGTGAACCGCAAGGCGGGCGCCTTTACCGTCCGTGAGCTGCAGCTCGTGCCGTATCCCTACTTCGTCGACGTCAGGGGCGAGGGCCTGAACCAGGACAACCCCATCACTTCCCGGCTGCCCCAGTTGACCCTGAGCTGGACCTCGCCGCTGACTCTTCCCGAAGAACAGCCCGGCGGCGTCACCGCGACGACGCTGCTTTCCAGCTCCGGGGAGTCCTGGGTCTCGAGCTCCCTGAAGGTGCATCCCGATTTCAAGGTCCACCCGAAGCTTGGGTTCGAGAAGGAGGGACAACCCAAGGGATGGGTGCTGGCAGCGGTGGTGGAAGGCAGTTTCCGTTCCTACTACGCGGGCAAGGAATCGCCGTTGCTGGCCAGGGAAGACGGCGGTGAAGAGAAGCCGACGCCGCCCGAGGGCGGCGAGGCCGCGGAGAAGAAGGACGGCGAGGAGGAGCCGGTGGTGACCGGCATGATCGAAAAGTCGCCGGAGTCGGCCCGAATCATCCTGGTGGGTTCCAATGATGCTTTCACCGACCAGACCCTCCAGTTGTCACGCGCGGCAAACAACGACCGGTTCGTGAACTCGCTGCAATTCCTGGAGAACGTGGCGGACTGGGCCTTGGAGGACCGCGCCCTGCTGTCCATCCGGAGCCGCGCCCACTTCGCCCGCACCCTCGTGCCGATGACCCGCGAGCAGAAGGCCTTCTGGGAGTACCTGAACTACGGCATCGTGCTGATGGGCTTGGCGTTGATCTACGGCGGCTACCGGTATCATCTGCGCCGCCTGCGCGACTCATACGAGAGAATGCTGACGGCGTAGCCTTGATGGAAGGGTTTTCCGCGTGGGCCGATCAATCAAGCTCTTGCTGCTGTTGCTGATCCTCCAGGCCGGTCTGACGGTGTGGGTCAACCTCCCGGGCGACGACACCGGCGCCTTCGAAGCGGACAAGCCGCTGCTGACCGTGGACCGCGGCAGCATGGACGCGGTGACCATCGAGCGGCAGGACAAGCCGACGCTGCGCCTCGCCCGCAAGGACGGCGGCTGGGTGTTGGCTGACAAGGGCGACTTTCCGGTGTTGCCCGCCAGGTTCGAGGAATTCGCGGACAAGCTCCTCAACGCCAAACGGTCTTGGCCCGTGGGCAAGACGCTGGTGGCGGCCAGGCAGTTCAAGGTGACGCCGGTTGGTTTCGAACGGCGGGTGCGGTTCCTCCAGGGGACGGAGGTGCTGGGGGACGTCTTCCTCGGCTCATCGCCGGGGTTCCGCAGGGTCCACGCCCGTCTCGACGGCGACAACCACACCTACGCCATCGACTTCAACGCCTTCGAGGCTCCGGCGGAGGCGGAACAGTGGTACGATACCGAGCTCCTCAAGACGGCGGCGGAGGAAATCGTCCGCATCGATCTGGGGGCCTACGCGTTGAAGGCCGGCGACGGCGGGTTCGAGGTGGAGGGGCTGGGGGAGAACGAACGGACCGATGACGAAGGGGTCCGAAAGGTCGTGGAGGGCGTGTCGGAGGTGGGTTTCATCGACGTCGTTTTCAAGGACGGCAAGAAGCTCTTCGACGCCGGCAAGCGGATGCTGAAGTACACCATCGAGAGGAAGGAAGGACCGCCGGTCACCCATACGGTGGTAGCCCCGGAGGAGGGTGACGACTACCTCCTCAAGAGTTCCGCGCATCCGCACTACTTCAAGGTGGCCCGGAATCGGTTCGACGAGTTGCGCGACATGAGCCGGGTGCAGTTGGTCAAGGGCGCCGAATCAGGTTGACAGGGCGTCCGGTGGTCGGATACCTTCCACGGATCAACCGACTCGACCCAGACGCCACGGAACCACGAGGAGACACACCATGAGCGCACGTCCCATGCCGACCCAGGAAAACGAATCGTCGGCCGCCAAGCGGTTCATCGCGGCGATACGACAACTGCACGCAGACGAGCCGGACGTGGACAAACGCTGGCAGGAGATGGGGTCGCTTCTGGGCGGGCTGCTGTCGGATCCCAGCGTGAAGGCACAGTCCGAGCAATGGCCGGACTGCGATCAGGGCGGACTGTCCGCGGCCGAGGGCGGCCAGCGGGCGCAGAACCTTCTCCTCTATGAGGATCTGGACCATGGATTCGTCATCAACGGGTTGGTGAAGGCGCCGGGAACCCGCACCAGCATTCACGATCACGCCCACAACTGGACGCTGTACGGGGTGCTGGACGGGCGCGAGACCATCGAGCGCTACGAACGGCTGGACGATGGCTCCAAGCCGGACTACGCCGAGGTCCGCAAGACCGAGAACGCTCAGGTGGGGCCGGGCAAGATCGACTTGGTGCGCCCGTGGCAGATTCACGCCGAGCAGAGCGGGGAGGAGCGCACCGTGGCGATCATCGTGCGAGCCGAGAAGCCCGGCGGTTTCCTCCAGGGCCGCTACGACCCCGAGACCTGCAAGTATTGGCAGGGATACGGGCCGACGCAGATCCCGTTCGAGTTCGAATAGCCCGCGACGGGGCGCCGTGATTGACGCCGACGGTCACCTGCGCGACACGTGTCGAGAAGTACATGGTGGCGCCCGCCGTTCACCAAGTTTCCCCCCACCCGCGTACTGGCTGACCGAGGGGACCGTTGCGTTGCTCCGGTAGCGAGGCGACGTTTCGGAGTCCGCGAAGGCCCGAATTCTCGAGGAAAATGCCCGCAAATGCGACGGCTGTGAGCAAAGTTGACAAGCAGGTTTACACAGAGTATCCTAAGCTCATGCTTTTAAAGGGGTTCTGCATGACACGCTGCTTCGTCGTCCTCGCGAGTCTTTTTTTTCTCCTTCTCAGCGGCTTGTCATACGCTCCGGCCGCGTCGGCGCGGGGTCCCGTTCCAGCGAAAGCGGATCCGTTCTTCATCCCTTCCGGGCTCGAGCCGGCCGTCGAGTTCTGGAAGGCCATCTTCCTCGACTACGACTCGAACGAGCTGGTGTTCTTCGACCCCAAGAACATGTCGAAGATCCACCAGGTGGTGAAGGTCAGGAAGGGCGCCAGCACACGGCGGGTGGTGCGTTCCGTGCGGGCGCGGCTCAACCGGCGCGGCATCCCGGGGCATCGGATCAAGGCGCAGCGGGGGATCAGCGAGCGTTTCGCCGCGGGCGTGCGGCGGTCCGGCCGCTACATGGAACACATGCGCAAGGTCTTCGCCGGCCGCGGACTCCCGGTGGAGCTGGCCTATCTGCCGCTGGTGGAATCCTCGTTCCGGAACGACGCGCGTTCGTTCCGCGGCGCCGTGGGCATGTGGCAGTTCATGCCCGGCACCGGACGCATTTACATGCGCGTGTCGCGGTCGCTGGACGAACGCAGGGATCCAATGGAAGCGACCCGTGCGGCGGCCCGTCTGCTGCAGCATAACTACCGGAAGCTCCGGACCTGGCCGCTGGCCGTGACCGCTTACAATCACGGCCGCGCCGGCATGCAGCGGGCGGTGCGCCAGGTGGGCACCCGGGACATCGTCACCATCATCCGCCGCTATCGGAGCCGCACTTTCAAGTTCGCGTCCAGTAATTTCTATGCGGAATTCCTCGCCGCCGTGCACATCATGCGTGACGTCGAGCGGCATCTGCCGCACGTCGAGTTCGATCAACTGGTGCATTTCGACGAGATCAGCCTCCACAGGCGGGTGGCGGTGTCCTCGCTGCTTCGCGACAGCCAGGTCTCCCGGGCGGAGTTGCTCAGGTGGAATCCGGCTCTCAGCCGCCACGTTTCGTGGCTACCCAAGGGCTACCGGCTCAAGGCGCCGAAACGGGAGGGGCACCGGTTCCGCAGCGCGTTGTCGGGCATTGGCCCCGAGGCGTCGTTTCCGTACCACGTCGTAAGTCGAGGCGACACGCTCTCCGAGCTGGCCAAGGTCTACGGCACCTCGACCCATGCCATCCAGTCCGTGAACGGCTTGAGAAGCGCCCATCGTTTGCGCGTGGGACAGCGGCTGGAGATCCCGTCACACACGGGCCGGGTGTCGGAGAAGGCGGCGTCCCGGCCGAGGGTCTATCACCGGGTACGGCGGGGCGAGACCCTTTCCATCATCGCCGACCGTTACCGAGTGTCGCTGGCGGTTCTCCAACGCGCCAACTCCATCCGCAACCGGCACCGGATCCGGGCGGGACAGCGCCTCAGAATCCCTGGAACCCAATCCTGACCGAACGCGGGCGGATTTGAAGCCCGCCTGCCTCCAACATCTCGTCGGCGCATCGTTGTCGCTAGGGCTTCCACGGCCGATGCGATATAATGGCCCGAGGTTATGTACCAGAGCCTTCTCCAGGCCACGGCCGGATTCTATCTTCTGGCGGCAGGCGCGTTCATCCTCTACCTGTTTTCTCCGCGGGAGACCCTTTCCCGGGTGGGTCAGGGCCTTTTGCTGGCAGGCTTCATCGGCCATGCGATCAAGTTCGCGTTCCTCTTCCACGAGGCCGGCTTCCCCGCGCTGGCCCAGACCGCCGCCACCCAGTCCTTCTACGGCTGGCTGATGGCGGGGGTGTACCTCACGGTGCAGCTCCGCTACCGGCTTCCCATCCTGGGGTGCCTTGTGGCGCCCTTGGCCTTTCTCATGTCCCTGAGCTCGATTGCGCTGGGGGAACCCGGCCTGGAGACGCCGCCGGCGCTGCTGACCTACTGGCTGCCTCTGCACGTGACCCTGGCGCTGCTGGGGAACGCGGTGTTCGCGCTGGCGTTCGCCGTGAGCGTGGTCTACCTGCTGCTCCGGCGCCAGCTCAAGAACAAGCGGATGACCGGCTTGAGCCGGGCTTTGCCGGCCCTCGAGACGCTGGACCGCCTCAACAAGATCTCACTGGTCTGGGGGTTTCCGTTCATGACCCTGGGCATCCTCACCGGCAGCGTGTGGGCGCACGCTCAGTGGGGCACCTATTGGTCCTGGGACCCGCGCCAGATCACCTCCGCCCTGACTTGGCTGCTGTACGGGATCCTCCTCCACGGCCGCCTGACCGCGGGCTGGCGCGGCAGGAAGGCGGCGATCTGGACCATTGCGGGCTTCATGATCGTCCTCGGCTACTTTCTCTGGGGAGACGTCCTGTTCCTGACCCGTCACGGAGGCCGTTTTGAGTGAGGCGGGACGACAGATCCTCGTGGTCGGGGTGAACCACCGGACGGCGCCCGTGGAGGTCCGCGAGCAGTTCGCGTTCTCCCCCAAGCGCCTCAACGGGTCGCTCCACGATCTCGTGGCGCTTCCCTCGGTGGACGAGGGCGCGATCCTGTCCACGTGCAACCGGGTGGAGGTGGTGGCCGTGGCCCGGGACGGCGGAACGGGCGTCGCCGAGATCGGGGACTTTCTCAGGAGCCAGCCGGGCGTCCGCATCGGCCCCGCCGCCGACCAACTCTACCAACACGCCCGCAAGAGCGCGGTGCGGCATGTTTTCCGGGTGGCGTCGAGCCTGGATTCCATGGTGGTGGGGGAGCCTCAGATACTCGGGCAACTCAAGGAGTATTATTCCATCGCGCAGGAGGCCGGCACCGTCGGCAGCATCCTGCACCGTCTCTTCCATCGCTCCTTCTCGGTGGCGAAACGGGTGCGGCAGGGCACCGGCATCGCCAACCGGCCCGTTTCCGTCGGGTCCGTGGCCGTGGACCTGGCCAAGCGGATCTTCGACAGGCTGGAGGAAAAGACGGTAATGGTCATCGGTTCCGGGGGCATGGGCGAGTCGCTGGTCCGGCATCTGGTGGAGAACGGCGTGCGCGGCCTGATGATCACCAACCGCACTTTCGAGAAGGCGGTGGAATTGGCGGATCGCTTCGCGGCGAGCCCCATCCGTTTCGAGGACTATGCCCGCTACCTCAAGCTGGCCGACGTGGTCATCGGCTCGGTGGAATCGGAGACGGCGCTCATCACGCGCGAGACCGCGGCCGAGGTGCTTCGGGAGAGAAAGCAGGACAACATGTTCCTCATCGATCTCGGCGTGCCCAGGAACTTCGACCCCCTCATCAACGGCCTGGACAACGTGTACCTCTACCACGTCGACGATCTCACCGACGTGGCCCGGGAGAACCTCAAGGGGAGGGAGAGCGAGGCGGACAAGGGAGAGCTGATCGTGGACCAGGAGGTGGAAACGTTCTACCAATGGTTTGCCTCGCTGGACCAGGTCCCCACCATCGTCGCACTGAGGCGAAAGCTCGAGGGGATCCGGCAGGGTGAGCTCAGGAAATCCCTGGAGTCGAACCTCAAGGATGTCTCCGACCGGGAACGCAAGGCGATCGAAGACCTGACCGGAGCCATCATCAACAAGATCCTCCACGCCCCCTTCACGCGGCTGAAGGAGCGTCCTGACGAGGATGCCGCCTATGACGATACCGTCCGGATGCTGTTCGATCTGGACAAGGAGCCGGGGCGGGACGATCCGTGACCATGGAAAGTATCCGCATCGGCACCCGGCGCAGCCGGCTGGCCCTCGTCCAGGCGGAATGGGTCCGGGGCCGCATCCGGGAACGTCATCCGGGCGCCGTGGTGGAGGTGGTGACCATCACCACCAGCGGCGACCGCTTCCAGAACGTGCCCATCGAGCAGATCGGCGACAAGGGAGTGTTCATCAAGGAGATCGAGGAGGCGCTCCTGGACGGCAGCATCGACGTCGCGGTGCATTCCATGAAGGACTTGCCCACCGAGATCCCGGAGGGATTGGCCATCGCCGCGGTGCCGGAACGCGAGGATCCCAGGGACGCGCTGATCAGTCGCGTTGCAGGGAGCCTCGCCGAGCTTCCCGCCGGAGGCCGGGTCGGCACCGGCAGCCTCAGGCGGCAGGCCCAGGTGCTGCACCACCGCCCGGACCTCGAGGTGGTGCCCATGCGCGGGAACGTGGATACGCGGCTGGCCAAGCTCGAACGGGGCGAGGTGGAGGCCCTGGTGCTGGCGCTGGCGGGGTTGAAGCGGCTGGGCCGGGAGGGCGAGGCCACCGAGTTGCTGCCTCCCGACACGTGGTTGAGCGCGGTGGCCCAGGGGGCTCTGGGCTTGGAGACCCGGCGCCACGAGGTGGAACGGCTGCGCTTTCTGAACCACGGGCCGTCGGCGTTGGAGGTGGAGGCCGAGCGGGCCTTCCTGCGGCGCCTGGAAGGAGGGTGTCAGGTGCCGGTGGGGGCCCGGGCGGTGGCGGGTCGGGAGGGGGTGACGCTTGCGGGGATGGTGGCGGAGGCGTCCGGCCGGCAAATCTTCCGCGGCGAGATTGCGGGCGCGGGAGTTGATGCGGCGGCGCTGGGGACCCGGCTGGCCGAGAGGCTGTTGGACGAGGGAGCCGGCGCCGTGCTGAGAGCCACGGGCATGAACGATCCGGCGAGGGTCAAGTCCGGCGGCGCGCGGCTCTCTGGACAGCGGATCCTGATCACCCGTCCGCGCGAGCAGGCCGGCGCTTTCGTCCGCGGCGTCGAAGCCCTCGGAGCCCGGGCGGTGGTCTTTCCCACGGTGGAGATCCTGCCGCTCCGGGAAGCCGGCGCCCTGGACGAGGCCGTCCGCAGGCTCCCGGAACAGGACTGGGTGGTGTTCACCAGCGCCAACGGCGTCCGGCACTTCCTGGCGCGCTGCGAGGCGTTGGGATGCGCCGACAGCCTGAAGGGGCTTCAGGTGGCGGCCATCGGTCCGCAGACCGCCCGCCTGCTGGAAGACAACGGCCTTCCGGTGACCCTGGTGCCCGAGGAATTCCGCGCGGAGGGTATACTGGCGGCCCTCGGCCCGGAGCGCGTCCGGGGCCGCCGTTTCCTGCTCGCGCGGGTGGCGGGCGCCCGGGACGTGCTCCCCGAGACGCTGCGCCGGTGGGGCGCGACGGTGACGGTGGTGGAAGCCTACCGGAACGAACCGGTGCGGCACGGCGCCGGGCGGCTGGCGCGGCTCCTGGCGCAGGTGGACTGGGTCACGTTCACCAGTCCGAGCACGCTGACCGCTTTCATGGATCTGCTCGAGCAGGCCGGGACGGGATTCCCGGCGGCGGCCCGGGTGGCCTGCATCGGCCCCATCACGGCCAATGCCGTCCGTGAGCGTGGCCTGGCGGTGGACGTCGAGGCCCGGGAATACACCGTGGCGGGCCTGATCCAGGCTTTGGTAGAATGCACGGCGCGCGTGGATGAACACGGAAGGAATGTGTAGGGGCGGGTTTCAAGGCCGTCCGTGCCGCGGCGGACCGCACCCGATACCAGGAGGCAATCCATGGCATTTCCCGTCACCCGACCGCGAAGACTCCGGCGAACCGGCCTGTTGCGCGATCTGGTGCGCGAGACCGCTCTGAGTCCGCGGGACTTCATCTACCCCCTGTTCGTGTGTACGGGGCGCGACCGGGAGCAACCGATCGCCTCCATGCCCGGCGTCGCCCAGCTTTCCGTGGACCGCGCGGCCAAAGAGGCGGAGGCCGTGTGGCGCATGGGCATTCCCGGCGTGATCCTGTTCGGCATCCCCGAGACCAAGGACGCCGTGGGCTCGGAAGCCTACGCCGAGCACGGCGTGGTGCAGGAAGCGGTCCGGGCCATCAAGGACAGGGTCCCGGACCTGTTGGTGATCACAGACGTCTGCCTGTGCGAGTACACCGACCACGGCCACTGCGGCATCATCGAGGACGGAGAGGTGGCCAACGACGCCTCCCTGGAGCTGCTGGCGCGGGAAGCCGTGTCCCACGCCCGGGCCGGGGCGGATGTCGTCGCTCCTTCCGACATGATGGACGGCCGGGTGGGGGCGATTCGCTCCGTGTTGGACGGAGAAGGTCTGGAGAACGTGGTCATCATGGCCTACGCCGCCAAGTACGCGTCGGGTTTCTACGGCCCGTTTCGCGAGGCCGCGGAATCGACGCCGCGGTTCGGCGACCGGCGTTCCTACCAGATGGACCCGGGCAACAGCGACGAGGCGCTGCGGGAGGTGGAGGCGGATATCGCCGAGGGCGCCGACATCGTCATGGTGAAGCCCGCGCTCTCGTATCTGGACGTCATCTCGCGTGTGAAACGGCGCTTCAACCATCCCACCGCCGCCTACAACGTGAGCGGCGAGTACGCCATGATCAAGGCCGCGGCCCGGAACGGCTGGATCGACGAGAGCACGGTGGTGCCGGAGGTGCTGCTGTCCATCAAGCGGGCCGGCGCCGACCTGATCCTCACCTATTTCGCCAAGGACATGGCGGCGGGACTGTAGCGCGCGAAATCCGGGCGGTTCATTCCATCCGTCCCAGCAACCGGCGTACTTCCTTTACTCTGTTCCGGAGGGTCTTCTCGCACTCGGGTTCGCGTTCCGGGGTGTGCACCTGCGCTTCCGAGAGCCGGAAGAGCAGCACCCGGGCGCCCCGGGTCAGGCGGATGACGTAGGTGTTGGAGTCCGCGTCGTGATAGGACTCCAACGCTTTTACGGTGTCGTCCTCCGAGCGGATGATGGCGTTGGCCCATGCCTCGAGGTCCGGGAGGGCCGCTTCCCCGACGTGTTGCGTAATCATGCGGGCGGCGGGGCTAGCTCCGCTTCTTGGGCTTCCGGAACGGCCGGTGACAGCTTCCGCAGGCGTTCCTGCCGAAATTCTTGACCAGCTCGGCGGTGTCCTCGCCGGCCCGGGCCTTGGCGGCGATGGCTTGGGCCAAGGCTACGGCGTTCTTGGCCGCCTTGGTGAAATCGTCCCATTGCTCCCAGATCTCCGGCTTGGAGCGCGAGCCGTCTGCGCTTCCCTTGGGAAAGGTGTCGGCGTTGATCTTGCCGAAGGCCACCGCCAGCTTGTCGGCGCTGGCAGCCGTCGCCGCCGCGTCGGCGGCGGAACGCAGGGCCTTGCTCGCCGCGCCGATGCCTTTCATCAGTTCCTGGCGTTCCGCGATGATCTTGTCGAACTTCTGGGCCGAAGCCGCGCCCGGACCCGTCATCAGGAACATCCCTGCCGACAGGACCAACAGCCAAGATGATTTCCGCATGGGCCTTTCCTCCGCTATTGCTCGAACTCGTGCTTCTGAAGCTCCCGGATGAGAGCCGTGAGGTTGGGGTCGCTGTTGACCACGTCGTTCACCTTGTTCTGGAACTCGCCCGCGGCCCGCTCCAGCGGGCTCGTGTCGATGCGTATTCCGAGCCATTGGGTCAGCCGGAGGACCAGGGCCAGAGCTCCCCGCGGGTTGGGAGACGGCGCCAGGTAGTGCGGCAGCGCCGCCCACAGGCTCACGTGCGGCACTTTTTCCTTTCGGAAGGTGTCTGCGAGGATCCCGACGATGCCAGTGGGCCCTTGGTACCGGGAAGGCGTGAAGTCCAGCTCCTTCATCAAAGCGGGGTCCGACGAGAACCCGTTCAGGGGCACCGGCTTGGTGTAGAGCACCTCGTCCAGAAGGGCTCCCAGGGTGATGATGCGGGCGACCTTCCACTCCCGGGCGAGGTCCAGGATGGTCCGGGAGAACGACTTCCAGTGCAGGTGCGGCTCCGCGCCGGATGCAAAAATGAAGTCCCGGTCGAGCTCGTTGCCGGTTTTGTAATAGTGAAAGTCGTAGGACGGCCACTCGATCTCGCGCTGTCCGTCCACCAGACGGACCTGGGGCCTTTGGACCGAGAAGTCGTAGTAGTCTTCGGGGTCGACCTTCGCTAGCTCCGAGGCCAGGAGCTGCTCGATCAGGTACCGGACCGCGGAGGTGGCCGACGATCCCGCGTCGCTCCAGCCCGAGAACGACAGGATCAGGAAAGGTTGCCGCAAACGGGGCCGGCGAATGTAGGATACGGCGTCGGAAGCCATGGTTGTTCTCTAGCACATCTCTTCGTGGCTGCACCAGCCGGGGCGGGCTTCATCCAGGTCCATTCAAGAGTCCGGCGCTCCGTTTCCGTCATTCCCGTGGCCGGGCGGATCTGGTAGAAAGTCGACGGGGTCCGGGCTTCCTCGCGACGATCCCTCGCCGGTAGACCGGTCATGCGCGATTCGACCCCCCCATACGATACCCTGCTGTACGGACGCGATGCGACGCAGGGGGTGGTGGGTGTGGAGCTCGACGGCAATCGCCACATCCGGATCTTCTCCAGGACCTTGTCCGGGGTGGCTTCCAGGACGGTTCCGTTCGAGCCGTTCTTCTGGTTGACGTCCGAGGACAGGATCGCAGGATGGAAGGGTCCGTGCCGGATCGAGCCGCTGTCGGGGACGGGCGTGTTCCGCCGGTTGGCCTGTTTCCCCGACGTCGAGAGCCTGGAGTCGGCGAAATCCTGGCTCCAGCGCAAGAGCGGCAGAAGCCTCGGTGCTCCCGGCTCGCCCTGTCTGTACCTTCGCGACCTCGTGCAACAGTATCTCCTTTGGTCCGGGACCACCCAGTTCCTCGGCATGGGCTTCGACCGCCTCGTCCGCATGCAGATCGACCTGGAGGTGTATCGCACGGACGGGTTCGAGTTTCCCAATCCGCACCGGGAAGGTGACCGCATCACCGCCGTGGCCATGTCGGACAGCACCGGTTGGGAGCGTCTCATATCCGGCCGGGAACACGACGAAGCCGGGATGCTGGCGGAAATGGTCCGGGAGATCCGTGCCCGCGACCCGGACGTGATCGAGGGCCACAACATCTTCCGCTTCGACCTGCCTTACATTGAAGAGCGCGCGCGGCGGTACGGCGTGGACCTGACGGTCGGCCGGGACGGCAGCGTGCCCCGGCACGGCCGGGCGCGGTTCGAGGCCGGCGACCGGGTGATCCCGTATCCCGACTACGCCATCCACGGACGACATGTCATCGATACCTGGTTTCTCGCCCAGCGCTACAGCGAGGCGAATCCCGAGCTCAAGCGGAGCGGCCTCAAGGACGTGGCCCGCCATTTCGGTGTGGCCGCCCGGGACCGGACCTATATTCCGGGCGAAAAGGCGAGTTGGTACTTCGATCATGATCCCGACACCCTGTTCCGCTACGCCCTCGACGACGTGCGCGAGACCCGGGCCATATCGGCGGTGCTGTCGCCGGGTTGCTACGTTGAAGCGCGGGCCTTTCCGTGCCGTTACCAGCAGACGGCGCTGGTGAACGGCCCGGCCAAGATCGAAGGCCTCCTGCTCAGGGAGTATCTTGCCCGGCGGCACTCCGTTCCCGCCCCGATGGCCCAGGAGCCGGTGCAAGCGAAGTACACGGCTCTGAAGGTCAGGGGGGTCTCGCGGCCGGTGATTCGTTGCGATGTCACGGCCGTGTACCCGGCGGTGATGGCGGCCGGCGATTGCCGTCCGAGAACCGATGATCTCGGAGTCTTTCCCGAACTGCTGCGTGGGTTCCGGGAGTTGCTGGAACGAGCCGTGCCGGCGGCCGATGCCGCGCCCCCGGAGGATTCTTCCCGTTTCGTCGCCACGGCGCGTTCCGGCCTCAAGGCGGTGCTGGAGTCGTTCCAGGACTACCTGGCGTGGCCCGGGGGGCACTTCAACGACTTTGACGCCGCGGACCGTGTGATCCGAGCCGGCAGAGAGATCGTCCGCGGCCTGGCGGCGGGGCTGGAGGAACGCCACGCCCGGGTGGTCACGGTGGACGCCGGCGGCATCTACTTCGTCCCCCCGGCCGGGTGCGCCGGGGCTGCGGAAGCGCTGTTGGCGGCGGCCTCATCGTCGTTGCCCTGGAAGGTGGAGCTGCCCTTCGAGCGCTATCGGGCGGTCTTCTGCCGCGGGCCGGAGAATCACGCCTTGCTGGACGAGCACGACGATCTTTTCCTCGCTGGCCCCGATCTGAGCTTCCGCGGGCTCGAGCGCTACCGGCGCCAGTGGCTGGAGGAGATGCTCAGGCTCCTGCTGGAGGGGCGCAAGGGCGAGGTGACGGCGCTCTACGAGCGGTATCGCGAGGACATCACGAATCACCGCCTCGACCTGTCCCTGCTGAAGCGGACCGAAACCCTGCGGGAATCGCTCGACGACTACCAGATGAAGGTCAAGGGCGGGAAGCAGCATCCCCGCGGCGCCTACGAGGTAGCGCTCCGGTCGGACCGGGAGCACCTGCCCGGAGATCAGGTCTCCTGTTACGTCGCCGGGGAAGGAGCCAACGTCATGGTAAACGAAAACTGCCGGCACGTCTCTGATTGGGATCCTGTCAGCCCCGACGAGAACGTGGATTACTACAAGGCCCGGCTCCGCGAACTGTACGAGCGGTTCGGCCCGTTCGTCGAGAACGAGTGAACCGCGGCTCCGGCACTGTTCATTGACCACGCGGCCCGTTACGGCCTATAATACGTAAGTTTCACGTTACGAGAGGCAGCAAACAGGAGGTGCTTGATGGAGCTCGTTGAATTCTTACTGCGTTGGGTGCATTTGCTGGCTGGTGTCACCTGGATAGGCTTGCTGTACTACTTCAACTTCGTTCAGACGCCGTTCTTCGCCGAGACCGAAGCAGGGACCCGCAGCGGCGCCATACAGAAGCTCGTGCCCCGGGCCCTTTGGTGGTTCCGCTGGGGCGCCATGTTTACCTTCCTGGCCGGCATTCTCATGTGGCTCATCAAGCTGGGGCAGTTCGGCGGGGACTTCTTCATCATCGGCTACGGCATGGCCATCACCATCGGCGGCACCATGGGAACCCTCATGTTCCTCAACGTGTGGCTGGTGATCTGGCCCAATCAGCAGGTGGTCATCGCCTCCGCCAACAAGGTGGCCGAGGGCGGTGAGCCGCTTCCGGACGCGGCCAGCAAGGGCCAGTGGGCCGGGTTCGCCTCCCGTACCAACACGATGCTCTCCATCCCCATGCTGTTCCTCATGGGCGCGGCGAGCCACTATCCGCACGGCGAGTCCGGCGGCGGCGCAGCGGTTTTCTGGATCGTCAGCCTTGCGATCATCGCCATCGTCGAGCTGAACGCGCTGGTGGGTAACGCGGGTGGAGGCACCAAGAAACTCCTGACGTCCATTCCGGGCGTGATCTGGAGCGGCATGGTCCTCACCGCGATCTTCTGGATTCTTCTGGAGATTGCGTAAGCCCCCTACGGCTGCGTCAGATAAGCAGCGATGTCAGGAATCCTTTTTCTCAGTTGGGGGTAGGTGGGCATGGCCTTGGTCGTCCGTTGGGGCTTGTAGTCCGGCGGGTAAGTCTTGCGCAGGACCTTGGCCTCCAGCAACTCCACTGACGATCCCTTGATCGGCGGCCCCTGGGAGCCCGGCTTGCCCGGATCGGCATTGTGACACACGATGCAGGTCGCGAGGTAAAGCCGCCTCCCTCGGGCCGGATCCGGTCCCGTTACTTCCTCACGCTTCTCGCCGCAGGCGCTCAACAGCGCCGGGACAAGGAAAGCCGCCAGTATCAAACCGAGTCTGCGCATTTCTTCGTCGAATTCCTTGCCATTTCCCTCCGCCCTTCCCGCTCTCCCCTCCGCCATTCCCGCGGAAACGGGAACCAGGGGCGCTACAGCGACGTTTCCCCGCCTCGCCCACCTGGATTCCCGCCTTCACGGGAATGACGGAGGGGAGAGCGGAAATGACGATCCGGTTGTGGTTGCCGCGGAGGGGGCTAGTCGGCGGCCACCGGCTCGCGCATGGTCACGAACTCTTCCGCGGCGGTGGGATGTATCCCGATGGTCCGGTCGAAGTCGGCCTTGGTGGCGTTGCAGGTGAGCGCCACGGCCAGTCCCTGAATGATCTCGCCGGCGTCGGCCCCCACCATGTGGCAGCCCACGACCCTGTCGCCGGCACGTTCCACGATGAGCTTCATCATGGTCTGTTCGTCCCGTCCGGACAGGGTGTGCTTGAGCGGCCTGAAAGCGGACCGGTAGACGTCCACCTCGCCACAGTGCTCCCGGGCAGCTTCCTCGGTGTATCCCACCGTTCCCACCGGCGGCTGGCTGAAGACCGCGGACGGGATGTTCCGGTAGTCCATTGGCCCGACGTCGCCCTTGAAAAGCACCCGGGCCAGGATCATGGCCTCGGCAATGGCTACGGGGGTAAGCTTGACCCGGTCCGTGACATCGCCGAGCGCGTAGACCGACGGGACGTTGGTCTGGAAATTCTCGTCGACCACCACCGCGCCGTTGCGGGCGAGCTCGACGCCGAACTCCTCGATGCCCAGGCCGCGGGTATTGGGCAGCCGGCCGGTGGCGAACATGACCGCGTCGGCCTCCAGCGTCTGGCCGTCCTTCAGGGTGGCCGTCAGGTTCTTGCCGTCCCGCTCGATGCCGGCGATATCCGCGTTGAACCGGAGGTCGACGCCCTTCTTGCGCATCTCGCCGGCAAGAGTGTTCCGGACGTCGATATCGAACCCGCGCATGAACAGCGGGCCACGATAGAGCTGGGTGACCTCGGCGCCAAGGCCGTTGAAAATGCCGGCGAACTCCACGGCGATGTAGCCGCCGCCCACGATGACCACACGCCGGGGCATCTCCTTGAGTTGGAACGCCTCGTTGGAGGTGATGGCGTGCTCCTTGCCAGGGACGTTCGGAACCGTTGGCCAGCCGCCGGTGGCCACGAGAATGTTGGCGGCGGTGACCTTCTTGCCCGCCACCTCCACGGTATGCGGGTCCAGCACCCGGGCCCGGGACTCGAACAGCTCGACTCCGTGGCTCTGAAGGAGGCCGCGGTAGATCGAGTTGAGGCGCGCTATCTCCTCGTCCTTGTTCCGGATCAGCGACGGCCAGTCGAAAACGCGCTCGCCCACGGTCCAGCCGAAGCCGGCGGCGTCCTCGAAGTCGTCGCCGAAGTGGGAGCCGTAGACCAGCAGCTTCTTGGGGATGCAGCCGACATTGACGCAGGTGCCGCCCAGATAGCGTTCCTCCGCCACCGCCACCCGGGCGCCGTAGGCCGCCGACATGCGGCTGGCGCGCACGCCCCCCGAGCCCGCGCCGATGGTGAACAGATCGAAGTCGTAGCTTTTTTCCGAGCTCAAAGGATGCCTCCCTCCGGCGACTGATGGAACAGAAAGGACGCCCCCAGGGCTACCGCTCCCGGCACCCGCAGAGCGTCGTTGTCCGGAGTCTCGTAGGGGATGCCGGCCTCGTCAAGGTGGCGGCGGGTGGCCGCGAGATCGTCGATGCGCATAGACACCTCGGCGATATAGGGGGTGCAGGGCAACTCCCGTTCCGGGTAGAGCGTGCGAAAGCGCCCGGCCTGGACGAAGACGACTCTTCCTTCCTGGAGCCCCATCTCCCAGGTGCCGGCCTTCTCCACCGGCTCCACGCCGACGAAGCGGCAGAAGCGCTCGGCCGCCTCCCGCGGATCGTCCACGCACACCAGCACGCCGGTGAGCGCGGCGACGCCGTTGGGCTGGTGCTGGTAGCGGGGCTGCCATACCAGTTCCGGCGTGTGGTGGGTGACGATCTGGATGCGGCCCTCCGGCATCGCCTCCGGCGGCACCCGGATGACCGAGAAACGGCAGGTCTCCTCTCCCGTGTCCGTGGGCACCGGTCGCGCCAGTCGCACCAGCGGCAGCGGCCTGAAACCGTCCCGGTCGATGCGTTCGTGGTTTTCCTCGGGCTGGTTGGCCGCGAACGCGATCAGGTGCCATCCCGGATAGCGGTCGAGCTGCGCCCGGAGCTGGCGCGAAAGCGGCGTGTCCACGGTGGGTCCGAGCATCTCGAGGTAGCCCTGGCGGAAGATGGCGCACTGGTTGCCGGTGCCGCTGGGGGTGGGCGCCACGCCGGGCTCGGTGCTGGCCATGTGCGCCACGAACGGCGTCAGGGAAAACCCCATCTCCTGGAGCCTCCGGGGGGAGACGTCGAAGTCCGGGACGAAAAGCCCCACGTGGTCGAGGTAGACCTCATGTCCCTCCGGGACGAGCCTGCTAGCCGCCATCAACGCTCCATGGGTTCAGGATTTGGCCACAACCTCTGTCAACCGGTCGAACTGGTCCGGCGCCAGGGTCGCGGGCTTGAAGATCAACTCGTCGGTGCCCAGTTCCCGATGCAACGCAATGGCGTTGCGGATGGCCTCGGGGGTGGAGAGGTTGGCCCGGGCCAGGCGGGCCTCGAGGCGCGCGGGATCGCCGCCGTAGTAGTCCCCGAACGCGCCCCGCAGGGCTTCCTCCGCCCCCGGTCCCAGCGCCGCCAGCACCGACGCGACGATGCGCGGGCGGCCGCCCCGGCCGTGGCGCTGCCACGAGTCATTCACCTGTTGGAGGACGCCCCTGGCCCACTCCGGGTCCAGCGCCCCGCCTCCCATGACGTAGCCGTCGGCGTATTTTCCCACCCGGTCCAGCGCCCGCGGCGCGGTGCCGCCGATGAGAAGCTCCGGGCCGCCGGCCTGGGCCGCCTCGGGCCCCACGGGCCGCTGCGCGCCATTGACGACTTCCCCGCGCCAGATCCGGCGCATGAGCTCGAGTTGACGATTGAAGCGGCGGCCGCGGTCGTGAAAACCGGAAGGAGCCACCATGGAGTCATCCTCGCGGCTCCCCACGGCGATGCCGAGGCTGAGCCGTCCGCCGGAGATGGCGTCGATGGTGGCCGTCTGCTTGGCCAGCACGCCGGCCCGTCGCAGCGGCCCCACCAGCACCGCGGTCATGAGCCGTATGCGCCGGGTGGCGGAAGCGAGGGCGGCCAGCATGATGAGCGGCTCGTAGTTGTCGTAGGCCAGCCGGTCGATGACCGCGAAGCTCGAGTAGGGACCCTGGTCCGCCTTGCGCGCCAGCGCCGCCACGGCCGGCCAGCTATCCCTGGAGGTTTTGAATGGCAGTCCGATGCCTATCTTCACGGTGTCTGCTGGCTCCCTTCGGGCGTTCGACGGGGCCAAAAGCCCCTGAATCAAACGTATCCAATACCAAGGACTCCCGCAACTCGGACCCGTCGCCCGGGACCCCCAAACGGTTGACGCGGCTGGTGCAAAAAGTGATATTCAGGCTTCGAATCGGAATGAGCCTCGAACTTCGAGGGCGCTTCAAAGCTTGGGGAGGAGCACCGCGTGGCCGATGATCCCGGACCCGCACTGATACTCGAAGGCCTCAAGGAGGCGGGCGTCGATCTTGTCGCGACCCTGCCCGACATCAACCTCCACGCGCTGCTGGAGCGGGTGGCGACGGATCCGGACATCACCCACGTGCCTCTCTGCCGCGAGGAGGAAGGCGTCGGCATCTGCACCGGCGGCTATCTCGTGGGCAAGAAGTGCGCGCTGATCATGCAGAACGGCGGGCTGTTCAACAGCGTCAACGGCATCGTTTCCACACTGCTGCAATACAACCTGCCGCTGCTCCTGTTGATTTACTATGCCGGGGACGTGGGCGACCGTTCGTTCAGCACCAACGGCGCCATGACCCAGCCGGTCCTGGACGCGCTCGGCATCCGCCATTTCATTCTGCGGGACCCGGCCGAGGCCAAGACGCTGATCAAGCGGACCCAGGTGCTGACCCAGGACTACAAGCGGCCCGTGGCCGTGTTGCTTACCAAGGACGTGCTGGGCCGGCGGCGCCCGGGAGAATAACGGACGCGGCGGGGACGGATGAATCCATGAAACGCATTGAATGTTTCAAGGTCATGGCGGATTTGGCGGGGGACGCCCTGGTGGTGACCGGCGCCGGCGGCAATACCGTCGAATGGTACGCGTGCCGGCCGGGCGACGGCAACTTCCGTGTCCGGACCATGGGGCTGGTCTCCTCCATCGCCCTGGGCATGGCCCTGGGGCTGCCGCACCGGCGGGTCATCGCCATCGACGGCGACGGCTCGCTCCTCATGAACCTGTGCAGCCTGCCCACCATCGCGCGCAAGAACCCGCCCAACCTGACCCACGTGGTGCTGGACAACCAGGTCTACGAGGCTTCCGGGGAGATCGATACGGCCACCGGGGCGGGTGCCGACCTCGTCGGCATGGCGCAGGCGGCCGGAATCCGCAGAGCCTCCTGGGCGGAAAGTCCGGACGAGCTGCGGACGCTCTTCGCCGAGGCGCTGGAAGGCCGGGACGCCACTTTCATCGGACTCAAGGTGGAGACGTCCCGCAGCGAGGTGCCGCCGTATCCCATGGACGAGGTGGAGAACAAGTACCGGTTCATCCGTCATGTGGAGCAGACCGAGGGCATGAACATTCTCAGCATGCCCATGCCGGTCAGCTTTCTGAAGGATTGAACCACAGACCGACACCGTAAAGCACCATCGAGGCTGCAACATGAACATCGACTGTCATGCGCATTACGTACCGCCGGCCGTGTTGGAACGGCTCCGCAAGGACGGCTCGTCCTTCGGGGTGGAGGTGGGGGAGGAGACGCCCGCGGGGCCGCGCCTGCGGCTGGGGGGCAGGCCCCTGGCCCGGCCCATCCTGGCGCCGGCCACGGACCTGCCGAAGCGGGTCCATACCGTGCACGAGACCCGTCTGGACCGGCAGATCCTGTCCGCGTGGATGGACATCGTGGGCTACATGCTGCCGGTGGAGCAGGCGGTTGGCTGGAGCCGCATGCTGAACGACGCCATGCGCGAGGCGCTGGCGGACGGCGACAAGGACGGGCTGTTCCGGGGCACGGCCACCGTGCCGCTCCAGGACGGCGCGCGGGCCGCGGAAGAGCTGGAGTATGCGGTGAAGGAGTGCGGGCTCATGGGCGCCATGATCGGCTCCAACGTTGACGGCGCGAACCTCGACGATCCGGGGCTGGAACCTTTCTGGAGAACCGCCGAGCGTCTTGAGGTGCCGCTCATCATCCACCCCTTGAACCCCTTGGGCATCGACCGGCTGGGCAAGTATTTTCTGACCCACATCGTGGGCCTGCTGGCCGACACCACGGTGGGCGTGGCGTGCCTCTACTTCGGCGGCGTGCTGGACCGCTTCCCGGACCTGAAGATCATCCTCTGTCACGGCGGGGGTTTCCTGCCGTACCAGTTCGGCCGCATGACCCGCGGCCGGGAGATCCAGCCGGAGATCCAGAAAAACACGGCGATGATGGGCCGGGACGTGCTGCGCTGGTTCTACTACGACACCATCGTGTTCGAGCCGGACGTGCTGGAGTTCCTGATAGCCGAGGTGGGCGCCGAGCACGTGCTGCTGGGCAGCGACTGCCCGTTCGGCATCGGCGACCTCAGGCCGCTGGATATCATCGACAGGATTCGTCTGGACCAGGCCGACAAGGACAAGATCCTGGGCGGCAACGCGGAGCGGCTGTTCGGCACGGACTGATCGCCGCCCGCCGGTAGCGACAACGGAGACACCGTATGAAGGACCTGCGGTCGTTCATGGAGCGTCTGGAAGACGAGGGCCCCGAGGAACTGCTGCACATCCGCAAGCCGGTGCGGCCCGAGCACGACGTCACCAGCCTGCTGATGGAGCTGGAGTCCTCCGGCCGCTACCCCACTCTTTACGTGCACGAGGTGCAGGGCTTCTCGATGCCCGTGATCACCAACCTCCACGCCACCCGCAGCCGTTTGGCCATGGCGCTGGACGTGGACGCCAACGATCTGGTGGAGGAGTACCGCCGGCGGGAAGCCAGCCCGGTGGAGCCCGGCCTGGTCGGGGACGGGCCGGTCAGGGAGGTGGTGCGGACAGGGGCGGACGTGGACCTGGGCGAGATCCCGCTGTTGACCCACTTCGACATCAGCACCGCCCCCTACGTGACCGCGGGCATCGTCGTCGCCAGGGATCCCGTGAGCGGGGTGCGGAACCTCAGCTTCAACCGGGCCATGATGGTGGAGCGGAACCGGCTGCGCATGCACCTCGCGCCCGGGATGCACCTGATGCGCTGCGCGCGCAACGCCGAGGAGAGGGGCGAACCGCTGGACATCGCCTTCATCGTGGGGGTCCATCCGGCCTTTGCCATCGGCGCCCTGTCGCTGGCACCCTTCGACGTGGACGAGTACGAGGTCATCGGCGGCATGATGGAGCAGCCGGTGCCGCTGGTGCGGTGCCAGACCGTTCCCCTCGAGGTCCCGGCCCACGCGGAGATGGTGTTCGAGGGGCGGATCCTGCCCAACGTGCGCGAGGAGGAGGGGCCCTTCGGCGAGTTCACCGGCCACGCGGTGGGGGTGCGCAGGAACCACGTGGCCGAGATCACCGGCGTCACGTCGCGGGGAAAACCCCTCTACCAGGATATTTTCACCGGCCACTCGGAGCAGCGGCTCATGGGTTCCATCCCCCGGGAGGCGGCGATCTTCAGGGCGGTGAAGGCGGTGGCCGGCGGCACCCGGGCGGTGCACATGCCGCCCTCCGGCAACTGCCGGTTCCACTGTTACATTTCCCTGGACAAGCGCTCCGACGGCGAAGTCCGCAACGCGGTGATGGCGGCCATGGCCACCGACCTCTATCTGAAGCTGGTGATCGTAGTGGACGGCGACGTGAACGTCTACAACGAGCGCGACGTGATGTGGGCGGTGGCCAATCGTGTGCAGGCCGATGCCGATACGCTGGTCATTCCCCGTTGCCAGGGCTCGGAGACCGATCCGTCCAGCGGCCAAGGGGGCTTGACGGCCAAGATGGTCATCGACGCCACCAAGAAACGGAAGGACTTCCCCAAGCGGCTCGCCGTGCCCGACGCGGTGCGCGAACGGGTCCGGTTGGAGGATTACGTCGGATAACACGGCGGGGGCGCCTTACCGGCCCACGCCCCTGGACCCCGGATCAAGTCCGGGATGACGGCCTGGGGGTTGTCAAGGAGGTACACGATGGCAGAAACCAGCAGGGCGGCAACGTTGCTCGCTCCGAACAAGCTCGAGATCCGGGAATATCCCATACCCGATATTCCGGACGACGGAGGATTGCTGAAGGTCGAGATGGGCGGCGTCTGCGGCTCCGACGTGAAGTACTACCACGGCCGCATCAACCTGCCGCTGCCGATCATCCTGGGCCACGAGATCCTGGGCCGTGTTGAGAAGCTCGGCTCCAAGGCCGAGAAGATCCACGGCGTCAAGGAAGGCGACCGCGTGATCATGAAGGGCGCCATCGGCTGCGGCCGCTGCTCCGACTGCCGCCGCAACGCCCAGCGCTTCTGCAGGAACCGCACCAACTACGGCGGCCGCACCACCTCCGCCAACCCGCCGCACTTGTTCGGTGGGTTCGCGGACTACCTCTACCTGGCGCCGGACGTGCTGATGACCAAGATCAGTGAAGACCTGTCGGCGGAGGCGGCGTCCCTCATCGGCTCGGTCATGGCCAACGGGTTCCAGTGGGCGCTGCGCCGCGGCGGGGTCAAGATGGGCGACTTCGTGTTGATCCAGGGGCCCGGACAGCAGGGGCTGGCGTGCACTTGGGCCTCAAAGCACGCGGGCGCGGCGAAGATCTTCGTGTCCGGCATCGGCCGGGACGCGCCGCGGATGGAGCTGGCCAGGAAGTGGGGCGCCGACCGCATCATCAACGTCGAGGAAGAGAACGTGGTGGACGTGGTCCGGGAGGAAACCGGCGGCGCCATGGTGGACGTGGTGGTGGACGTGTCGGGTAGTCCCAAGGCGATCCTGGCCTCCATCGATTGCCTGCGGCGGCAGGGGACCATGGTGTTGGCCGGCCTTACCGGCGACAAGACCATCACCGAGGTCCACATGGACAAGCTGGTGTGGGGCGAGATCAAGCTCCAGGGCTGCTTCACCGGCGACAACGACGCCGTGGACGCGACCCTGCGCCTCATGGAGGCCACCAAGTTCCCGGTGGAGGAGATGGTGAGCCACGTGTTCTCGCTGGACGAGACCGAGAAGTGCATCCAGGCGGTGGGGGGCGAGATCCCCGAGTTGTTCCCGACCAAGGCGCTGATCAAGCCCTAGCAGTCTGGGGCCCGCGCGTATTGCTGCCGGTACCGCGCTGCTGCCGGTACCGCGCGGGGAGGGCAGCGTCCCGGAAATCAGGCGACGGTTTTGCCGGGGCCGGGCTGTTCTGCTTCGCGCGAAACGGGTGGTGGATCGGGGTGACGGATTACGTCCGCCGGCCGTCGACAGATTTCCGGGACGCCGCCCTCCCCGCTCCAAGCGGGCCCAACGGTCTGAGACGCGAGACGGCTCCGGGGGACTGGGTGAGGGTGTTCGGTAAGGGAAGGGCGTTTGGGTCGAAGACGAGACGCGGAGAGTTTTCATGAGCGAAACCTGTAGGGCGGCGACGCTGGTGGCGCCGGGGAAGATCGAGGTGCGGGAGTACCCGGTGCCGGAGGTTCCGCCGGACGGAGGACTGCTGCGGGTGGAGCTGGGCGGGGTGTGCGGGACAGACTACAAGTATTACACCGGGAAGCTGAACCTGCCGATACCCATCATCCTCGGCCACGAGATCCTGGGCCGGGTCGAGAAGCTCGGCGCCAGGGCGGCCGAGATCCATGGCGTCAAGGAAGGCGACCGCGTGATCATCAAGGGGTCCCTCGGGTGCGGCCGTTGCGCCGACTGCCGCCGGGGCGGCGACCGGTTCTGCAAGCAGCGCTCGGCCTACGGCTCCCGGATGTCCTCGGCCGACCCGCCGCATCTCTTCGGCGGCTTTGCCCAGTACCTGTACATCACCCCCACCGCCTTGCTGACGCGGATCAGCGACGACCTTCCGCCGGAGGCCGCGGCGCTGGTGGGGGCGGTGATGGCCAACGGTTTCCAGTGGGCCTTGCGGCACGGCGGCGTCAAGATGGGGGACTACGTGCTGATCCAGGGGCCGGGCCAGCAGGGGCTCGCCTGCACCTTCGCCTCGAGCCACGCCGGCGCCGCGCGCATCTTCGTCGCCGGCATCGGCCGCGACAAGAGCCGGCTCGAGGTGGCCGGGCGATTCGGCGCGCACCGCACCATCAACGTCGAGGAAGAGAACGTCGTGGACGTGATCCGGGAGGAGACCGCCGGCGCCATGGCCGACGTCGTGGTGGACGTCTCCGGGAACCCGGCCGCCATCGTCACGTCGGTGGATTGCCTGCGGCGGCAGGGGAAGCTGGTGCTCGGCGGACTGACGGGCGACAAGACCGTCACCCCCATGCTCATGGACAGGCTCGTGTGGGGCGAGATCTGTGTCCAGGGAGCCTACACCGGCGACAACGACGCCATCGACGCCACCCTCCGGCTGATGGAGACCACCGGCTTCCCGGTCGAACAGATGGTGAGCCACGTCTTCTCGCTGGACGAGACCGAACAATGCGTCCGCGCGGTGGGAGGAGAGGTGCCCGAGTTGTTCCCGACCAAGGCGCTTATCAACCCGTGGTAACCGCCATCCCCCGTGCCCGAGCCTTCCCCCATGAGACTGTTCGCGCCCGCCAAGGTGAATCTCTGCCTCCGGATCACCGGCCGGCGTGACGACGGCTACCATCTGCTGGACTCACTGATGGTGCCCATCAGCCTGGGCGACGAGGTCGAGATCTCCCGGACGGACGGGGCGCCCGATTCGCTGGCGCTGGCGGCTGACGACCCCGACGTGCCGCTTGGGGAAGACAACACGGTCCGGCAGGCGGTGCGCGCGTTCCGTGAACGGACCGGCCGCCGGGACGCCGTGGCCGTCAACATCCGCAAGCGCATCCCCATCGGCGCCGGGCTGGGAGGCGGCAGCACCGACGCGGCCGCCGTTCTGCGCGGGATGAACGATTTCCTCGGAACGGGCCTGCCCGTCGAGGTCCTCCTGGCGTTGGGCCTGTCGGTGGGGGCCGACGTGCCCTTTTTCATCCGCGGCGGGGCCGCCCGGGCCCGGGGTGTCGGGGAGGAGTTGAGCCCCGTGGGACCGCTGCCCCAGCTGTGGCTGGTGGTGCTGTTCCCCAACCTCGCGGTGTCCACGGCCTGGGTCTACCGGAACTTCCGGTCCAAGTTGACAAAACCGTCCAATAATAATAACTTGGTTCGAAAATTGGACACGCCTCACGAAGTGGCTGAGGTGTTGGTCAATGACCTCGAAACGGTCACCATGGGCCGCTATCCGCGCATTGCCCGGCTCAAGGATCGCCTGAACGAGAGCGGGGCGGTCGGTAGCCTGATGTCCGGCAGCGGCTCGGCGGTTTTCGGGGTATTCGCTGACGAGGCAGGTGCCAGACAGGCATTCACGGGCTTCGAGGGCGAAAAAGGCTTTCGGGCTTATCTGGCTTTTTCGCTGACATAAGGGCAAGCCATCCGTCGTGGGACGGAAAGGAGGTCCCTGTGGAGGTCACGGAAGTCAAGGTCTTTCCCGTTGAAGAGGATAAGCTCAAGGCGTATGTGACCATCACCCTGGACGACTGCTTCGTGGTCCGGGATCTCAAAGTCATTCGCGGCACTTCGGGTCTGTTCGTTTCCATGCCCAGCAAGAAACGCCGGGATGGGACCTACAAGGATGTGGCGCACCCGCTCAACAGCGAGACCCGCAGGATGATCGAGGAAAGGATTATTGCGGCATACAGGGAAGTTGCGACGGGCGATGCGGGCCAGGGTCGAGATGCGCTCTAGTCATCCCCGCGCCGGACGCTCGAACGCCGACGGGAAGGAATGGGCGGTCGCCAAGTGGTAAGGCCCCGGATTTTGGTTCCGGTATACGAAGGTTCGAATCCTTCCCGCCCAGCCAAGCTTTCTCTCCTTTGATGGGCCTTTCAGGGGCGGGTTTCGAACCCGCCCGAGGTCGTCATGGCACGACAACACGGGCGTGTTCCACACCAAGGCAGGACATGGGAACGTTGCACGATGAAATGAGAATCTTTGCGGGCAATTCCAATCCCCCGCTTGCGCGCGACATTTGCCACGGTCTCGAGATCCCGTTGGGGGAGGCGTTGGTGGAGACGTTCAGCGACGGCGAGATACGGGTGGAGATCAAGGAGAACGTGCGCGGCTGCGATGTCTTCGTGATCCAGTCCACGTGCGCCCCGGGCAACGACAACCTGATGGAGCTGCTCCTCATGCTGGACGCGTTCAGACGCGCCTCGGCCAAGCGGGTCACCGCGGTGATCCCGTACTACGGTTACGCGCGGCAGGACCGCAAGGTAGCTCCCCGGGTCCCGATCAGTGCCAAGCTGGTGGCGGATCTCATCACCACCGCCGGCGCGGCGCGCATGCTCACCATGGACCTCCATTCGGGCCAGATCCAGGGCTTCTTCAACATACCGGTGGACAACCTCTACGCGTTGCCGGTGCTGCTCCAGTACCTGGAACGCCGCTTCAGCGGGGAGACGTCGATCGTCGTGTCGCCGGACGCGGGCGGGGCCCAGCGGGCGCGCGCGTTTGCCACCCGGCTGAACGTGGCGATGGCGGTTATCGACAAGCGCAGGGCCGACGCCAACGTGGTGGAGGAGATGAACATCATCGGCGAGGTGGAGGGCAAGAGCGCCGTCCTCCTTGACGACATGGTGGACACCGCCGGGACCATTTCCATGGCGGCGGAGGCGCTGATGCGGGCGGGCGCGAACAAGGTCATCGGCTGCTGTACCCACGCCATCCTCTCCGGGAAGGCGCTGGACCGGATCAACGAGTCGCCCATGGAAGAGATGGTGGTCACCGACACCGTTCCCCTGAGCGCGAAGATGGCCCAGTGCCCGAAGATAAGGCCCTTGTCGGTGGCGCCGCTGATCGGGGAGGCCATCCGCAGGACTCACCTGGAGCGGTCCATCAGTTCCCTTTTCTGATCGAAAAACTCGCAGCACGTTGTCAGGAGGTTCAGGTTTTGGAAACAGTAGAAGTATCCGCAGAGGCGAGGCAGGTCGGCAACAAGCGTGACGCCGGCCGCCTGCGCCGCAACGGCAAGCTCCCGGGGGTCGTTTACGGCCGGGGGACCGAAGGCTTGGCCATGCAGGTGGACGACCGGGAGATCCGGAACCGCGTCGGCAGCCTGGAAGGCTCTCATCTGGTCCGGTTCAAGTCCTCGACGGACAGTCTCGACGGCAGGCTCGTCCTCATCAAGAACGTGCAGTATCACCCGGTGACCCACGCCATCGCCCACATCGACTTCTACGAGGTGGACGTGACACGAAAGATCACCGTCATGGTGGGCCTGCACTACGTGGGGCGGCCCGAGGGAGTGGTTCACGGCGGGGTGTTGCAGCCCATCGCGCGGGAGCTCGAGGTCGAGTGCCTGCCCATGGATATCCCGGCACAGATCGAGGTGGACGTTTCGGCTCTGGAGATCGGTCACGGGCTCAAGGCCGGCGATATCACGCTGCCGCCCAACGTGACCAACGCCACTCCGGATCTGAGCCTGGTATCGGTGCTGGCGCCCACGGTTTCCACCATCGAAGAGGAAGAGGCGGCGGCGGCGGAGGCCGAGGCGACCGAGGCGGCGGAGGCCGAGGCGGCGGAACAGACCGGCGAGTGAACTCCACGCGTGCTGCGGACAACGGGGAGCCTGTGATCTCCCCCTCCAGGACACCGCTGTGAAACTGGTCGTGGGCCTGGGCAACCCGGGCCGGCGCTACGCGCGCACACGGCACAATCTCGGGTTTCTCCTGCTGGACCGCATGGCCGAGGCCCGGGGCGTTCATATCGGCGACGAACGCTGCGAGTCGCTGGTCGGCCGGGCCGAGCGGACGTGGGATCCGGTTGCCGCGGAATGGTTGCCGCCGCTGGTATTGGCCAAGCCACAGACCTACATGAACCACAGCGGCGTGGCGGCTGCTGCCTTGGTGAAGCGTTTTCAGACGCGGGGTACGGACCTCGTGGTGGCGTACGATGACCTGGACCTGCCGTTCGGCCGGCTCCGTATCCGTTGCGGCGGGTCGGCGGGAGGACACCGGGGTCTGGCGTCGGTCCTGCAGCACGTCGCGGACCGTGACTTCGTCCGGCTCCGCATCGGCATCGGCCGTCCGCCCGCGGGCGTGGATCCCGTGGACTACGTGTTGAGCGGGTTCTTGCCCGGGGAACAGGGCGCGCTGGACGACGTGTTGACGAGGGCGGGCGAGGCGCTGGAAGCCATCGTGCTGAAGGGCCCGGTGCCGGCCATGGAAGATTTCAATCGAGTTCGATAGAGGAGGGCGTTATGGAAGGTTTGGTGGTCTGGGCGCCGATACTGGGTGTGGCCGGACTTCTCATCGCGTACGGGGCTTATCGCTCCATCGTCAAGGTCGCGGTCAAGGATGCGGGAATGCAGTCCGTCAGCGACTCCATCTACGAAGGGGCCATGGCCTTCCTGAAGCGCGAGTACTTCGTTCTTTCGGTCTTCGTGGTGGTGGTAGCGCTGCTGCTTGCATGGCAGCTTGGCGTCGAAACCGCGTTGGCTTTCTTCGCGGGCGCGATCTGCTCGGTGATAGCCGGGTTTCTCGGCATGAAGGCGGCCACCCGGGCCAACGTACGCACAGCCCAGGCGGCCGCGGAGGGCGGCCAGTCGGAAGCGCTGCTCGTGGCCTTCAACGGCGGTTCGGTGATGGGACTCTCCGTAGCCAGCCTCGGGCTCTTGGGCGTGGGCATTCTCTATCTGGTCTACGGTGATCCGGAGAACTCCAAGTACATCAGCGGGTTCGCCATGGGCGCCAGCTCCATCGCCCTGTTCTCCAGGGTCGGGGGCGGCATCTATACCAAGGCCGCGGATGTGGGCTCCGATCTGGTGGGCAAGGTCGAGGCCGGCATTCCGGAAGACGATCCGCGCAATCCCGGCGTCATCGCGGACAACGTCGGCGACAACGTCGGCGACGTCGCCGGCATGGGCGCCGATCTGTTCGAATCCTACGTCGGCTCGGTGATCGCGTCGGTCGCCATTGCCGCCACCGTCTCGGCGAGTGGGCTCGCCGGCCTGTTCTCGGCCCAGGCCGAGGCCTCCCGGGCCACGTTGATGGCGCTGCCGCTGGTTCTGGCCATACTGGGCCTCATCGCCTCCGTGGCCGGCATCTTTTCCATGCGGGTGTTCAAGAAGATCGACCCGCAGTCGGCGCTTCGAGGCGCCACGGTCCTCACCACGGTGCTGTTCCTGGTGGGAGCGCTGGTGCTGATTCTCACCTTTGGCGTCACCATCGGCGTCTTCTGGGCCGTGCTCGCGGGTTCGCTGGGCGGCATCCTCATCGGCCTCATCACCGAGTACTACACCTCTGGCAAGCCGGTGGAGCGCATTGCCGAGGCCAGCCGTACGGGCCACGCCACCAACATCATCCACGGAATGGCCGTGGGACTTGAGAGCGTGGCGCTTCCCGTCGTGGTCATCGCCATTGCCATCTGGGTGTCCTACGGCGCGGCCCAGCTTTACGGCATTGGCGTGGCCGCGGTAGCCATGCTGGCCACGGTGGGCATCACCATGAGCGTGGACGCCTACGGACCCATTGCCGACAACGCCGGCGGCATCTCGGAGATGTGCGGCCTGGGGCCCGAGGTGCGCAAGATCACCGACGGGCTCGATTCGCTGGGCAACACCACGGCGGCCATCGGCAAGGGTTTCGCCATCGGCTCGGCGGCGCTGACCGCGCTGGCGCTGTTCTCGGCCTATACGAGAACGGTGGATGCCGAGCTGGCGGCCATGGGGGCGCAACCGTTGCAGATCCTGGTGACGTCGCCGGAGGTGGTGGTGGGCCTGTTCATCGGCGGCCTGATTCCGTACCTGATCGGAGCCATGACCATGACCGCCGTGGGAAGGGCCGCCGGAAAGATGATCGACGAGATCCGCCGGCAGTTCCGCGAGATCCCCGGGCTGTTGGAGGGTCGCGAGGGAGTCAAGCCGGATGCGGCGAGCTGCGTGGACATCTCCACCCGTGCGGCCATCAAGGAGATGGTGGTGCCGGGGCTGGTGGCGGTGGTGGTGCCGGTTTTGGTGGGCTTCTCGCTGGGGCCGGTGGCGCTGGGCGGAACGCTGGCCGGGGCATTGGTATCGGGCGTGCTGCTGGCGCTGTTCATGTCGAACGCCGGCGGGGCCTGGGACAACGCCAAGAAGTACATCGAGCGGGGCGATCTGGCGAACGAGGAGAAGGGCGGCGAGGCTCACAAGGCCGCCGTGGTCGGCGACACCGTGGGAGATCCGCTGAAGGACACTTCCGGCCCGTCCATGAACATCCTCATCAAGCTCATGTCGGTGGTTTCGCTGGTGATCGCGCCGCTGCTGGTGTGATTCGGCAGGTTGTAAAGGGTCAACCCCTATGTTAAGTAAATTCGACGATCATGGCTGAAGAAACAACCCATTACGAGACGCTTTTCATCGTCCACCCGGTCCACAGCGGCAGAAACCCCGAACTCTGTGAGAGGTTCCGGGGGGTCCTGGAAGGGCAGGGCGCCACCGTTACCCACTTCGAGGAGTGGGGCATGCGCGATCTCGCGTACCCCATCGAGAAGCAGGGCAGGGGTTTCTACAACCTGGTCCAGTACCAGGCCTCGGCGGGCGCGAGCGACGAGCTCGAGCGCGTGATGCGTTTGAGCGACGAGGTCATGCGATGCATGACCGTGGTTCTCGATGACGACGTACGGTCGCTGGCTCCGACGGAGCAACCCGCGGCGCCGGAACCGGCGGCCAGCGGTGGAACCGGAGGCGGACGCCGCGGCGCCGGAATCTGCCGAAGAAGCCCAGGAAGGCCCGGAGGCGTAACGGCGCTGGCCGGTACGCATCGTGCAGAACCTTACAGTTGGAAGAACGGAACGGCTAGGAGAAGATGGCAGAATATCGCGGGAGAAGAGGCTCGGACGATCACGATTCACCACCTCGCCGGCGTGGCGGTGTGTCGCGCCGGAAGGTATGTCGCTTCTGCGCCAACAAAGACCTTCGCTTCGACTACAAGGATACCAAGCTGCTCAGCGGGTTCATGACGGAGCGGGGCAAGATCACGCCGAGTCGCATCACCGGAACCTGTTGCTGGTGTCAACGACGCTTGTCCAAGGCGATCAAGCGGGCCCGTCTGGTAGCGTTGCTCCCCTATACCACCGTCAAGCTCTGATCCGGCGCCTCGCCGCCCACGGATCGGCTTATGAAAGGGCTTGAGACTCTCACGGGAGTAGGCCTCGGGTTGGCCGCGACTCTGCTGCTCTTCGTGGCAGGGCTGAGGGTGCCGATCCTCGGTATGGTCTTGCTTCCCCTGGTGATCTTTCCGGCCCTGTACGTGGGCGTCCGGGTGGGGAAGCAGGCGGGACAATTGCTGCCTGTGGCGGCCGCCGCATGCGTGTTGGTCCTGGTGGGCCTGGAAGGCGCGGTGGCGTACCTGGTGTTTGCGCTGGTTACGTTCCTGCTGTTCTTTTCCTTCGGACGGGGATGGTCCATCGCCACCGTCGTGAGCGCTAGCGCCCTCGGCGCGCTGGCGGCCATGCTGATGGCCGCATGGGCGTTCGCGGGTTCCCTTTCCGCCCTGTGGAACACGCTGTACACCGGTGTGCACGGCCAGGTTCTGGCGACCCTGGAACTGTACGAGCGCATGGGCCTGTCGGGTGAGACCACCGAGTTCCTGAGGGAGCAGGCGGGACAGATGGCGACGCTATTCGTCCAGATGCTGCCCGGGATGATTTTCCTGGCAATGGGCGTCATGGCGCTGGTCAATCTGTCCCTGCTGTCGTGGCAGTTCCCGCATTACCGATCGTTTTTTTTCGAGGCGGGAGACCTGAAGGAATGGAAGTCGCCGGACCACATGGTGTGGTTCCTGGTAGTGCCGAGCCTGGCGCTCTTTCTGCCGCTGGGATGGCCGTTGCGCGTGGTGGCGGCAAACGTGGTGTTGGCATGCACGGCGTTCTATTTCTTTCACGGTCTTGCCATCGTGGCGTACTATTTTCATCACAAGAAGGTCCCGATGTTTTTTCGCGTCCTGGGATATCTGCTCATCGTCTTCGAGCAGATTCTCACGGTGCTGGTCATCGGCCTGGGGTTCTTCGATCTCTGGGGCGACTTCCGTCGCCTCAAGCGGCGCCCCGCGGGCCAGACCTGAAGGAGAGTCGATGGAAGTCGTTCTGAAGGAAGATATCGAAAATCTGGGCCACATGGGCGACGTGGTCAAGGTCAAGGACGGTTACGCACGGAACTACCTGCTGCCCCGGGGCTTGGTAGTACTGGCCAACAAGAAGAACCTGAAGGCCCTGGAGCACGAGCAGCGCATGATCGGCCAACGGCGGGAGCGCCTCACCAAAGAGGCCCAGGGCATCAGCGCGCAGCTTGCCGGAGTCTCCCTCGAGTTCGCCGTCAAGGTCGGCGAGGAGGGCCGCCTCTTCGGCTCCGTCACCAACATGGACATCGAGAAGGCGCTCAAGGAGAAGGGTCTCGATGTCGAACGCCGAAGAATCGTCCTGCACGATCCCATCAAGCAGGTGGGAGAGTACGAGGTCCCCATCCGCCTGCGTCCGGAAGTGATGCCCAGCATCAAGGTGAAGGTGGTGTCGGAGGATGGCGAAGCGGAAACGGCCACTACCGATGGAACCGCCGCAGCGGAGGCTCAACCGGCCGACATGGCCGCCGCCGAAGCGCCAGGGACGGCAGACGAGCCGCCGGCCGCGTCCTAGTCGACCCATGCTTGCCCTGATCGGAAAGCGGCCGTCTATCGTTCAGGAAGAACTCGCCCGCTGAGTCGTGTTGCCTGGCGGTTAGGTGCCAAGCGCCTCCCGCCAGCGCTAATCCATCAATCCCGCCGCCGCCGCGCTGATGTGCTCGGCGGACAGTCCGTACTTCCCGTAGAGTCCCTCAGTATCCCCGGATTCGGCGAACTCGGTGACGCCCACGCGCTTGACGCGGCCGCGGCCCAGTTCGGCCACGGTTTCGGCCACGGCGCTGCCGAGGCCGCCCGAGATGCCGTGGTCCTCCACGGTGACGATCCTGCCGTGGCTCGACGCCACGGACTCGATGAACTCCGTGTCGATGGGCTTGATGGTGTGGACGTTGGCCACCTGGGCGGAGATGCCCTGGGCGGCCAGCAGGTCGGCGGCCTTGAGCACGTTCTCCATCACCGCGCCGGTTCCCACCAGCGACACGTCCGCGCCCTCCCGCAGCACTACCGCCTTGCCGAACCGGAACTCGTAGCCCTCGCCGTTGACGTCGGCCACCTTCTGGCGGGTGAGGCGCAGGAACACGGGGCCGTCGTGCTGCTGCGCGATGTATTCCACCGCGCCGCGGGTCTCGATGGCGTCGGCGGGCTGCACCACGGCCATGTTGGGCAGGGTGCGCATGAGCCCCACGTCTTCGGTGGCCATCTGGCTGTAGCCGTCCTCGCCGATGCCGATGCCGGCGTGGGTGCCGACGATCTTCACGTTGGCACGGTTGTAGGCCACCGCCATGCGGATCTGCTCGAAGCGGCCCACCACGAAGCAGGCAAAGCTGCAGATGAAGGGGATCTTGCCCGCCAGGGCCATACCGGCGCCGACCCCCACCATGTTGCCCTCGGCGATGCCGACGTCGAAGAATCGCTCGGGATGCTTCCGCGAGAACTCGTCGGTCATGGTGGACTTCCGGAGGTCGGCGTCGAGGACGACGATGTCCGGATTGGTGTCGGCCAGCCGGGTCACGGTCTCGCCGAAGGTCACGCGTGTTGCGATTGCGCTCATGTGCTCTCTTCCCTGCCGCTCAGGAGGCCGGCGGCGCTCCGTTGACGATCTCTTCGATGGCGCGGTCGCCTTCCTCGCGGCTGGGAGCCTTGCCGTGCCACTCCCAGCGGTTCTCCATGAAGCTGACCCCTTTGCCCTTGACGGTCTGGCAGACGATCATGGTGGGGCCGCCGCGATGCTGCTCGGCGGCCTTCAGCGCGTCGAGGATGGCGGGAAAGTCGTGGCCGTCGATCTCCAGGGTGTTCCAGTTGAAGGCGCGCCACTTGTCGAGCAGCGGCTCCAGGCTCATGATGTCGTCCGTCACACCGCTCAGCTGGATGTGGTTGTAGTCCATGAGCACGCAGAGGTTGTCAAGCTTGAACCGGGGCGCGGACATGGCCGCCTCCCAGATCTGTCCGGCTTGGCACTCGCCGTCGCTGATGACGCAGTAGGTGCGGTAGTCCTTGCCGCCCGTCTTTCCCGCCAGGGCCATCCCCACAGCCACCGACAAGCCCTGTCCGAGGGAGCCGGTGGAGGCTTCGACGTACGGGAAGCGATGCCGGTCCGGGTGTCCCTGCATCCGGCTGTTGAGTTTGCGCAGGCTCAGCGTCTCGTCCCGCTCGAAGTAGCCGGCCTTGGCCAGGGCGGCGTACACCGCGGGCACGCAGTGGCCCTTGGAGAGCACGAAGCGGTCCCGGTCCGGCCAGTCGGGCTGTTCCGGCCGGTGGCGCATCTGGTGGAAGTACAGCGCCGTCACCATGTCGGTGCACGACAGCGAGCCGCCGGGGTGGCCGGAGCCCGCCTCCACCAGCATGCGGATCACGTCGACTCTGATTTCCTTGGCTATGGCCTCGAGTTCCGGGATCGTCATGTTTACACCATGGTCTGCCCGCCGCAGATGTTGAGGGCCTGTCCGGTGATGCCGGACGCCTTGTCCGATGCCAAGTACACCGCGAACCGGGCGATCTCCTCCGGGTCCAGGAACCGCCGGATCGGCACCGCCGCCAGCGCCTGCTGCTTGAAGGACTCCGGGTCCGTTCCCTGCCGCTCGGCGATCTGCTCGATGCCGGCGCGGGACATCTCCGTGTCCACCCAGCCGGGGCACAGGGCGTTGACGGTGATGCCGCGGGACACCAGCTCCAGCGCCAGCGCCCGTGTGAAGCCGATGAGCCCGTGCTTGCTGGCGCAGTAGGCGGCATAGCCGGGAACGCCGAACTTGCCCAGCACCGAGGAGATGTTGATGATCCGGCCGTCGCCGTCATCGCTCATGATCCCCAGGACTTCCTTGGTCAGCAGGTAGACGCCGGTCAGGTTCGTGTCGACGATGGCATGCCACAGGCCGTCGTCCGCGTCGTCCATGGGCGTCATCCCCGAGGCTCCCGCGTTGTTCACCAGGATGTGGACCCGCCCCCAGCATTCCCGCACCCTGTTCACGCAGTCGCGGATGCCGGCCTTGTCCGTTACGTCGACCGGGACGGGGAGTACGGAATGGCCCTCCGTCCGCAACTCCTCCGCCACGGCCTCAAGCCTCGCCCCGTCGCGCGCGGCGATGACGACGCGGGCGCCTTCCTCCGCCATGGCCCGCGCCACGGCCTTGCCGATGCCGGTACCGCCGCCCGTGACCAGCGCTACTCGTTCCGACAGTTCCATGCGGTGGGACGGGCCGGCTCCTCGGTCCAACGAAACGGCGGCGTCAGGACCGCTTGCCGCTCAGCGCCCCGAGCAGTCGCGCGATAGGGTCGTAGAACCGCGTCACCACGCGTTCCTTCAAGGGGATGATGGAGTTGTCGGTGATCTTGATGTTCTCCGGGCAGACTTCGGTGCAACACTTGGTGATGTTGCAGAAGCCCAGGCCGGCCTCGTTGCGCAGGAACTCCAGCCGGTCGTCGGTGTCCAGCGGGTGCATCTCCAGGCTCGCCACCCGCACGAAGAAACGCGGTCCGGCGAAGCTCGGCTTGTTGTCGTCGTGGTCGCGGATGACGTGGCAGACGTTCTGGCACAGGTAGCACTCGATGCACTTGTGGAATTCCTGCACCCGGTCGATGTCCTCCTGGTACATGCGCCGGGTGCCGTCGGCCTCCTTGGGCTTGGGCTTGAAAGGCGGAATGCTCTTGGCTTTCTCGTAGTTGTAGGACACGTCGGTGACGAGATCGCGGATCAGCGGGAAGGTCTTGATGGGGGCCACGGTGACCGTCTCGCCGGGCTCGAACGTGTTCATGCGCGTCATGCACATGAGCCGTGGCTTGCCGTTGACCTCGGCGCTGCAGGAGCCGCACTTCCCGGCCTTGCAGTTCCAGCGCACGGCGAGGTCGCCGGCGTGCATGGCCTGGATGCTGTGGATCACGTCCAGCACCACCATGCCCTCCTCGAGCGGCACGCTGTAGTCCCGGAATTCTCCGCCGCCGCCGTCGCCGCGCCAGACGCGCATCTTCGCTTCCGCACCGTTTCCTGCAACCGCTGCTTCAGGCATCAAACTTGCTCCTCGACGATTTTCTTGAGCTCCTCGGGCATCTCGGGCAGGGGCTCGAGGGAAACCGAGATGGTTCCGTTCTGCTTGCGGGTCACGACGTTCACGGCGCCGAACTTGGGATCGGGGTCCGGATAGTCGTCACGGGTGTGCCCGCCCCGGCTCTCCTTGCACTCGAGGGCCGAGAGGGTGGCGGCCTCGGCCACCGCCAGCAGCGCCTTCAGGTCCAGCGCCAGGTGCCAGCCGGGGTTGAAACGCCGGCCGCCCTCGACCTTGACTTGGGCGGCCCGGTCCTTGTACACCGCGATCTCCTCCAGCGCCTTCAGCATCTCGCTCTCGGTGCGGATGATGCCCACCAGGTTGTGCATGGTGCGCTGAAGATCGCTGTGAATCGCGTAGGGGTTCTCGTTTCCGCGGTCCGTGAAGGGCTCCAGCATCAGCGTCGTGAGCCGCTCGACTTCAGCCGGATCGGCCGCCGTCGCCGCCGCCGCTCCCTGGGCGTAATCCGTGGCCGAGGCGCCGGCGATGCGTCCGAACACCAGCAGGTCGGAGAGCGAGTTGCCGCCGAGCCGGTTGGCGCCGTGCAGCCCTCCCGCCACCTCGCCCGCGGCGTAGAGGCCCGGCACCGTGGTGGCGGAGGTGTCGGCGTCCACCCGGACGCCGCCCATGATGTAGTGGCAGGTGGGCCCCACCTCCATGGCTTCCTTGGTGATGTCCACGTCCGCCAGCTCCTTGAACTGGTGGTACATGGACGGCAGCCGCCGCTGGATGTACTCCGCGTCGCGGCGGTTGGCGATGTCCAGGAGCACGCCGCCGTGCTCGGTGCCGCGGCCGGCCTTGACCTCCGAGTTGATGGCCCGGGCCACCTCGTCCCGCGGCAGCAGGTCCGGTGTGCGGCGGTTGTTCTTTTTGTCCTGGTACCAAGCGTCGGCCTCGGTCTCGTTGTCTGCGGTCTCCGCCTTGAAGAAGTCGGAGATGTAGTTGAACATGAAGCGTTCGCCCTCGGAGTTCAGCAGGGTGCCGCCGTCGCCGCGCACGCCTTCGGTTACCAGGATGCCGCGGACGCTGGGGGGCCAGACCATCCCGGTGGGGTGGAACTGGACCTTTTCCATGTCGATGAGATCGGCCCCCACCTCCATGGCCATGCCCATGCCGTCGCCGCTGTATTCCCAGGAGTTGGAGGTCACCTGCCAGCACTTGCCGGAGCCGCCGGTGGCCAGCACCACCGCCTTGCAGTTGAACACGATCAGGTCGCCGCTCTCGCGCCAGTAGCCCACCACCCCGCTGACCCTGCCGTCGTTCATCAGCAGGTGCTGGATGTTGCACTCCATGTAGACGTCGATGCCCAGCGCCACCGCCCGCTGCTGCAGGGTCCGGATCATCTCCAGCCCGGTGCGGTCGCCCACGTGCGCCAGCCGGGCGTAGCGGTGGCCGCCGAAGTCGCGCTGCAGGATCAGTCCCTCGTCGGTACGGTCGAACAGCGCGCCCCATTCTTCCAGCTCCAGCACCCGGTCGGGCGCCTGCTGGGCGTGGATCTGCGCCATGCGCCAGTTGTTCAGCAGCTTGCCGCCCCGCATGGTGTCGCGGAAGTGGACTTTCCAGTTGTCCTCGGGCCAGACGTTGCCCATGGCCGCGGCGATGCCGCCCTCGGCCATGACCGTGTGCGCTTTGCCCAGCAGCGACTTGCAGATGATGGCGGTGCTGGCGCCCTTGTCGTGGGCCTCGATGGCGGCCCGCAGCCCGGCGCCGCCGGCCCCCACCACCACCACGTCGTACGTGTGCGTCTCGGAGCTCTCGCCGGCCATCAGATGATCCTCAGGTCCTGGATGACGCCGGTGGCCACCAGTCGCACGTAGGCGTCGGTCAGGCCCACCCACACGAGGCTGACCCAGGCGATCTGCATGTGCTTCTCGTTGAGTTTGGTGACGATGCCCCAGAGCTTGAAGCGTCCGGGCGCGGCCTTGAAGCTGTTGAGGCCGCCGCCACACAGATGCCGGCACGAGTGGCACGAAAAGCTGTAGAGCGATAGCAGCGAGGCGTTGGCGATCAGCACCAGGGTGCCCAGGCCGATGCCGAAGCTGCCGCCGAAGTTGAACGCGATGATGGCGTCCCACCACAGGAACGCCAGGATCGGCAGCGACGCCCAGAAGAAGTACCGGTGGATGTTCTGCAGGATGAACGGGAAACGGGTCTCGCCGGAGTAGCTGCCGGCGGCGTCCTTCACCGCGCAGGCCGGCGGCGACCAGAAGAAGGACCGGTAGTAGGCCTTGCGGTAGTAGTAGCAGGTGAGGCGGAAGCCGCCCGGAATCCACAGGATCAGGATCGCCGGCGACCAGTTGTACCACTCGCCGAAGAGCGGCACGCTCACGTGCGCGCAGTTGATGGCGAGGCACGGCGAGTAGAAGGGCGAGAGGTAGGGCGCCGCGTAGTAGTCGCCGTTCTGAAGCGCGGCCCAGGTGGAGTAGAGGGCAAAGCAGCCCAGACCCAATACCACCAGCATCGGCTCAAGCCACCACGTATCCTGCCGCAGGGTTCTCTTGCTGTCGATTGCTATGCTGCTCATGATGCGGTGTTCTTCGCTCCTTTTCGTGTGTGTTGTTCCGCCCGAGCCGGAACCTGTCGGGTCCCGGCCCCGGGCCGGCGGCTATGGGATCCGGCAGTCCGTCACTGCCGCTTCTTCACCACCTCGTAGCCCAGCTCGTCGATGCCGGACAGGATCTCCGCCAGGGCCGTCTCGTCTTCGACCCAAGCGTGGCCGAGCCGGACCTTCACGGCGTAGTAGTAGCCGAAGGGACGCTGCGCCTTGCGGAACTTGAAGAGTTCCCGGGCAAGGTTGACGGGATTGGGCTTGTATTCGTCCTTGCCCATACTCTAAGTGAGCATGTCCACCTTGTCGTTGACGCCCTTGGTGGACACGATGTGCCGCCCGAGCTGCATCTCGTCGGTGTTGAACCCCAGGGCCAGTCCCACGAGCTGCGGCAGATGGATGATCGGCAGGTCGATCTTCTCCCCCGTCTGGCCCTCGGCTCTCGGCTGGTTGCCGTCGAGGTTCAAATGGCACAGCGGACAGGGAGTCACCATGCAGTCGGCGCCTTTCTGACTCGACTCGCCCGCGTGCTTGGCCACCATGCCCAGGGAGGCCTCCTCGTTGGCGGTGAGGATGGGGAAGCCGCAGCACTTGGTCTTGCCGCTGATGTCGACGTTCTCCGCCCCCAGGATCTGGGTAAGGTCCTCCAGGTAGCCCCGGCGGGCGCCCACATCCTTGGTGGGCACCATGATGTTTCCGGGCCGGCGCAGGAAGCAGCCGTAGAACGGCGACACCCTGAGGCCGTTCAAGGGACGCTCGATCAGCGCCTTGAGCTTCTCGATGCCGTAGTCCTCGAACAGCACCCACAGCATGTGCTTGACCTCGGTGGTTCCCTGGTACGAGAGCCCTTCCTCGGCCAGATACTCGCGGTTGATCTCTTCCCGGTACTCGGCGTCCTGGAGCCGGTGGTTGGCCTGACTGAAGACACCCTGGCAGGTGCTGCAGATGGTCATGATCGGCAATCCCATCTGCTCCGCCTTGGCAAAGGTCCGCGCGTTAATGGGGTCCGAGAGCTGCGTCGGCATGCAGCCGGCGCCGGTGCAGGCCACGTCGGACATCTCTTCGAGCTCGATGTCAAGCTTCTCGGCGACCTTGCAGGCCGCGGAATAGAGCTCGGGACAGCCGCCCTTGGCCACACATCCGGGATAGAACGCGTATTTCACTTGGAGTCCTCTGCTTTCTCGAGAATGCGCTTGATCTGGTCGGCCCCCGGGCGTTTCTCGTGACGGCCGGGCATCTTCCCTCGCCGCAAGGCGCGCACCGCGGTGGGCAGGAGCTTCATCAACCCCGTCACGTTGGTCATGCCCTCGGTCTCCATGGCCAGCTTGCGCTCGTCGAGCCAGCCGGTCTGCTTCACCGAGTTGATGAAGCTCGCGTGATGCCGGCCCACCTTCTCGTGCTTGATGCCTTCCTTGAAGGCCACGTCCCGTATCTCCATGATCTTGCTGGACGGGGCCAGCTTGCGCGGGCATTTGCCGTCGGCCTCGTAGCAGTGGACGCAGTCCCACAGCCCCTGGGGCTGCTCCACCACCTTCATGCGGGCCTCCATCTTGGCCCCGGTCTCCCGCGGGTCCATCACGAAGCGGTAGCCCTTGACCATGGCGGCTGGCCCGAGGAAGTCGAAGTTCACCGGCAGCACAGCGCAGCCCTCGTCGCACAGGCTGCATGCATGGCAACTCATGGTCTTGCGCACGTCCGCCATCTCCGACTCGGGGACCAGGTTCTCCGTGGGTGCGAACTCGTCGTCCGGCTCCATCCACGGCTTCATGGCGGCCATCTTGTTCCAGGAGAACCGGTCCATGTCGAACACCAGGTCCTTGATGACCGGGATGTTGCGCACCGGATCCAGCAGGACCTCCGGAGCCTTCTTGGTGACGTCGCCAATCCGGGTCGTGCAGGTGAACTGGGCCTTGTAGTTGATCCGCACCGCGCATTCTCCGCAACTGCCCTGGCAGCAGGAGGCCCGGAAGGCCAGGGTGTCATCCTGCTCGTCCCGGATCTTCTGGAGCCCGTCCAGGACCGTGGCGTCCTCGGGCAGTTCCACCTGGTAGGTGGAGTAGCTCGACTCGCCGCCGTTTTCCGGGTCCTTGCGATGAACCTTGTAGGTGACTTCCATGGGTCCTCCTTGACCGGCGCCTCGTGCCCGTGTCCTGCGCGGACGTACGGGCCAGGGCGCCCGCGCTTATGCCGATACCGCCCGGGTATCCAGCTT
This sequence comes from uncultured Binatia bacterium (SeqCode), assembly GCA_965215605.1. Taxonomy (GTDB): domain Bacteria; phylum Desulfobacterota; class Binatia; order UBA9968; family JAJDTQ01; genus JAJDTQ01. Next base: position 2,834,402 of record OZ244070.1, read on the forward strand.
CGGCGAGCCGTCCTGCGAGCGCACCACCGTGTGCGCCTTCCAGTTCGAATCGTCCCTTTCCGGATGATCGCTCCTGAGATGGGCGCCGCGGCTCTCGGCGCGGCCCCGGGAGGCCAGGGCCGTGGCCTCCGCCAGTTTCAGCAGGTTGCCCAACTCGATGTAGCCCGCAAGCGCATAGTTGTAGATACGGGACTTGTTGTTGACGCGAAGCGCGGCATGGCGCTGTTGCAGCGCGCTGATCTTTTCCTGGGCCTCGGCGAGCCCCGCGTCCGTGCGGCTCACCCCCAGGTTGGCGTTCATCAACTCCCCCAGCTCCCGATGGATGCCGCCCATGGTGTCGCCGGAGGAGCCACCCGAGGTGATCTCTGCCAGCCGCTCACTGTCCTGCGCGGCTTGGGAGCCGCCCGCGTCCGCGGCGCCCGCCGACTTGGCGTGGGCCGCCGCCGCTTCGCCCACCCGCCGGCCGAACACCACCGCTTCGGTGAGGGTGTTGCCCGGAAGGCGTCCGGCGCCGTTGAGCCCGTTGTGGGCGCACTCGCCGACGGCGTAGAGCCCGGCCACCGAGGTCTCGCCGGCGGCGTTGGCCTCGATGCCGCCCATGGGCCGGTGCGCCACCGGCTGCACCGGGACCGGGTCCTTGGTGATGTCGATAGCGGCCATGAGCCGGATCACCTCGGCGGCTGCGGGGAAGCGCGACGCCAGATTGTCCACCGGCCGAAGATCGAGAGAGACCGGGCCGCCGCCGTTCTGGCCGGCCCTGTGGACCTCGGCCGCAAGCTGCGCCCTGGATAGGCCTCCGGCGTTCACCAGCGTTTCGCCTCCGGCGTTCACCAGCTTCCCCCCCGCACCCAGGGCCGCCTCGCTGATGAGCGCGGTCCTGGCGGCGCTGTACACCGTCGGATGGAACTGCACCATCTCCAGGTCCACCAGGCCGACGCCCAGGCCGTAGGCCAGCATCAGGCCGTCGCCGGTGGTGCCCACGGCCGAGGTGCAGGGACGGTACAACTGGGTGGCGCCGCCGGTGGCGAGGACGACGGCGCCCGCCGCGAAGGTCTCGAGCTGGCCGCTCCGGTGCCCCAGGGCCACCGCGCCGGTGCAAACCCCGCCGTGCTGGATCAGCGACGTGACGAACCACTCCGCGAAACAGGCGATGTCCTCTCTCTGGAATTGTTCGTGCAGCACGTGGAGGACCATGTGCCCGGTGCGGTCGTCGGCGTAGGCGGCGCGCTGGACGCTGCTGGAGCCCAGCGCGCGGCAGTCGATGCGCCCTTCGGCGTTACGGTTGAACGGCACGCCGACCCGCTCGAGCCAGACGACTTCCCGGGCGGCGTCCGCTGCCAGGATGCTCACGGCCTCGGTGTCGCACAGGCCATCGCCCGCGTTGCCGATGTCCTGGGCAAACTTTTCCGCGGAATCGTCGCTTCCCAGCGGCGCATTCAGGCCGCCCGGCGACAGCGCCGAGTTGGTTCGCAACGGATGGACCTTGCTCAGCACCGCCACCGACGCCCCGGCGCGCTTGGCGGCAATGGCCGCGCGCAAACCGGACGCGCCGCCACCAATAACGAGAACATCATATCGCGGCACTGGGGATCCCCTTTTCGTTGGTGAGAGGCACGCAAATTCCTTGCGTTTTCACGGGGTATAGCAAAACCCGCTCGGACGCGTCAAGGTGGCTTTTGGTGGCGCGCGGCCGGCCGATGCGCTATGCCGGGAAGCCTATGGAAAGGGACTCCCTGGCGCGTGTCAACCGGGCGGTGATCCGGTGCCGAAAATGCCCGCGGCTGGTGGAGTGGCGGGCCGAGACCGCGGCCAATCCGCCGCGCCGCTATCACGGGTACAAGTACTGGGGCCGCCCCCTGCCGGGTTTCGGCGACCACGCCGCGCGGCTCCTCATCGTGGGTCTGGCACCGGCGGCCCACGGCGGCAACCGCACCGGCCGGATGTTCACCGGAGACCGCAGCGGCGACTGGCTTTACCGAGCCCTGTTCGAGCACGGTTTCGCCAATCAGGCAGAGTCCGTGGACCGGGACGACGGCCTGGAACTCACCGACTGCTACATCTCCGCCGCCGTCCACTGCGCGCCCCCGGCCAACAAACCGGCCCGGGACGAGTTCGACAATTGCCGCGGCTATCTGGTCCGCGAGCTCGGACTGTTCCCGCGCCTCCGGGTCGTCATCGCCCTGGGCAAGATCGCCTTCGACTCCTATCTCAAGGCGGTGGCGGAAGCAGGACAGCCGCTCCCCCGGCCCCGCCCCAGGTTCGGCCACGCCAGCCGCCACGAACTCGGCGACGGCGTGACCCTGCTGGGCTCCTACCACCCCAGCCAGCAGAACACCTTCACCGGCAAGCTCACCGTGCCCATGTTCCATAGTGTATTTCGGACCGCTCGGGAGCTCCTGGACGGAGGTTGCGGCGCTTGAGTTTGTAGCCCGGTCTTCATGCCGTGGTCATGTTTTGGTGTCTTGGCGAAAATCTGATGAGGCGGGTCGCCGCTCGAGGCGTCCTCGCCCCCCACTCCATCGCCCGCACTCGCATCCGTTTCAGCATCCGCAACGCTTGCGGTATACGGAAGACTTGCAATAGACGGTAACAGACGAACCGAAACAGGAGGACTCGAAATGGCCATCGTCCGTTTGATCCACGTCAACGTCGATCCCAATCAGGCAGCCGAAGTGGAGCGCATCTGGAAAGAGGACTGCGGCCCGCGCATGCTCGCCCAGAAGGGCTGCAAGTCCGAGCAGTTGCTGAAGTGCATGGATTCCCCGGGTGAGTACATCTCCTACGCCGAGTGGGAGAGCCAGGACGACATCGATAGCTATCGCGAGAGTGAAGACCACCAGACGATCCAGACGCATGCGCGCGCGCTTCAGGGCGCCCGTGCCGTGGTCAAGCGATACGAAGCCATCGACTGATGTTCAGCCGGAGGCAGAGTCCGTCGGCGATCGCGACTTGATTCGTGAGATCGTGACCGCGAGGAGTATTTCCCATGGCGCGTGAAGGCTTGCAGGATTACCGGGAGACCGAGGCCGAGCTCCGCAAGCGCGTGGAGGGCGAGGTCCGGTTCGACCACTACTCGCGGCTGCTTTACGCCACGGACGCGTCCATCTACCAGATGGAGCCCGTGGGCGTGGTCATCCCCCGGCACAAGGGCGACGTCCAGGCAGTCATCGAGGTGGCCAACCGGCACCGGGTGCCGGTGCTGGCCCGGGGCGGCGGCACCTCGCTGGCGGGCCAGACCGTGGGCCACGCCATCGTCATGGACTTCTCCAAGTACATGAACCAGGTGCTGGAAACGAACCGGGAGGAGCTCTGGTGCCGTGTCCAGCCCGGACTCGTCCAGGACGCCCTGAACGCCCACGCGGCGCCCATGGGAATGCTCTTCGGCCCGGATACCTCCACCTCGAACCGGGCCACCATCGGCGGCATGATCGGCAACAACTCGGCGGGCGCCCACTCCATCGTGTACGGCAAGACCCTGGACCATGTGCTGGAGCTGACGGTGCTGCTGGCGGACGGCAGCGAGGTGGTGCTCCGGGATCTCACAGCCGACACGCTGGCCGGCCTGCAGGCAGGCAAGGGGTTGGAGAGCCGCATCTACCGGGAGTTGCCGCCGCTGGTGGAGGCCGCCGGCGGGCTCATCGCGGAGCGCTATCCCAAGCTCATGCGGCGGGTCTCGGGCTACAACCTGGACGAGTTCACCAAGGATCAGCCGTTCAACATCTCGCGCCTGATCGTGGGCTCCGAGGGCACCCTGGCCTGCGTGGTGGAAGCGAAGATGCGCCTGGTGCCCAAGCCCAAGCACACCGCCCTGGACGTGATCCACTTCCAAGACCTCCAGGACGCGCTGGGGGTGTCGGAAACCATCCTCGCCACCAACCCCTACGCCATGGAGCTCACCGACAAGCCCATCCTGGACTTGGCGCGCAACAACATCGAGCAGTCCAAGCGGCTGGGCTTCGTGCAGGGCGACCCGGACGCCATCCTCATGGTGGAGTACGACGGCGACACCGCCGAGGAGGTGCGTGACAAGGTCGACAAGCTGGAGGTGATTCGGAAGCGCGAGCGCATGGGCTATGCCGCCTCCCTGGCCTACGAGCCGGGGGAGGTGCAGCGGATCTGGGGGGTGCGCAAGGCTGGCCTGGGGCTCCTGCTGGGCGTCAAGGGAGAGAAGAAGCCCATCGCCTTCGTCGAGGACACGGCCGTGGACCCGGTGAAGCTGCCGGAGTTCATCAAGCGGTTCCGCGGCATCCTGGGCAGTCACGGCGTCCGCGCCGGCTACTACGGCCATTGCTCCGTGGGCTGCATGCACATCCGCCCGTTCATCAACCTCAAGGAGGCCGGCGAGGTGGCGATGATGACGGAGATCTCCCGGGAGATCTCCGATCTCGTGATGGAGTTCGGCGGCGCCATGTCCGGCGAGCACGGCGACGGCCTGGCCCGCAGCCACCTGAACGAGAAACTCTTCGGACCGGAGCTTTACCAGGAGTTCCGCAAGGTCAAGCGCCTGTTCGACCCCAACAACCTGCTCAACCCCGGCAAGATCGTGGACGCGCCGCCCATGACCGATTCGCTCCGCTACGGTACCTCCTACAAGACCTGGCAGCCCGACACCGTGCTGGACTTCAGCGACCAGGGGGGCTTCGTGGCGGCGGTGGAGATGTGCAACGGCACCGGCGCCTGCCGCAAGACCCTGGGCGGCACCATGTGCCCGTCCTACATGGCGACCCTGGAGGAGCAGCACTCCACCCGGGGGCGGGCCACGGCCTTGCGCGCGGTGCTGTCCGGCAAGGTGCCCCGCTCCGAGTTCACCGGGGAGGGGCTCCACGAGGTGCTGGACCTCTGCCTCGAGTGCAAGGGCTGCAAGGCCGAGTGCCCCTCCAACGTGGACATGGCCAAGCTCAAGTACGAGTTCCTGCACCACTACCAGCAGGTCCACGGGGTCTCGCTCCGGAGCCGCCTGTTCGGGCGCATCGGTTCCCTGAGCCGCTGGGGCTCGCTGCTGGCGCCCGTGGCCAACCGGGTCAACGCCAGCTTCGTCAGCCGCTGGTTCCTGGACCGCTTCCTGGGCATCGACCGCAGGCGCCCGCTGCCGAGCTTCGCCCGCAACAACTTCGAGGCATGGTGGCACAAGCGCGATGCCGCGGGCACCGGCGCCCGAGGCTCGGTGATCCTGTTCCACGACACTTTCAACACCTACAACACGCCCGACGTGGCGGTGGCGGCCACGGGCCTGCTGGAGCACCTGGGCTACCGCGTGCTGACCGTGCCCCGGCGCTGCTGCGGCCGGCCGATGATCTCCAAGGGCATGCTGCAGGACGCCAAGGACCACGCCGCCTGGAACGTGGCGCGGCTGCTGCCCCACGTGGAGCAGGGGGTGCGGGTGGTGGGGCTGGAGCCGTCCTGCATCCTGACGCTCCGGGACGAGTACCCCGACCTCCTGCGCAACGAGCCGGCGCGCCTGGTGGCGGGCCAGACGCTGCTGGTGGAGGAATTGCTGGTGCGTGACGAGGCGGCGGGCTCGCTCAAGAACGGCGGCGCTCCCAAGCCGCCGGTGCTGCTGCACGGCCACTGTCACCAGAAGGCGCTGGTGGGCATGGCGCCCACGGTGTCGGCGCTGCGGGAGGCGGGCCACGAGGTCCGCGAGGTGGACTCCGGCTGCTGCGGCATGGCCGGCTCCTTCGGCTTCGAGAAGGAGCACTACGACGTCTCCGTGGCCATCGCCAAACGCCGGCTGGTGCCGGCGGTGCAGGCCGCGCCGGAGGACACCCGCGTGGTGGCCTCGGGGATCTCCTGCCGGCAGCAGATCGAGCATCTCACCGGACGCCGGGCGCTCCACCCCGTGGAGGTGCTGTGGGAAGGCGTCCGGGAAGCCGGGGCCTGAGGACGTCATGGGCAGGATCGCGGCGTTGCGCTGTCCGCAGTGCGGTTGGGAGGCCGTAACCGACGACACCTTTGCGTGCGGCGCGTGCGGCAGCGTGCTGGAGGTGCAGATGGACCTCACGCACCTCACCCGCTCCGACGTACGTGTCATCCGCGCCAGCACGGACCAGACGCTTTGGCGCTGGTTCGATTTCTTCCCGGTGAAGAGCCGCGGCTCGGTGGTGTCCCTGGGCGAGGGCTACACGCCGCTCACCCGCTGCCGCCGGCTGGGCCGGCATCTGGGGATGGAGCGGCTCTACGTCAAGAACGACACGCTGCTGCCCTCGGGCTCCCTCAAGGACCGCAGCAACGCCGTGGGCATCTCCCGGGCGGTGGAGCTGGGCTTCGACACCGTGGCCGTGCCCTCCACCGGCAACGCCGCCGCGTCGGTGGCCGCCTATGCCGCGGCCGCGGGCCTGCGCAGCGTGGTGATGGTGCCGGCCGCCACCGACATGGCCAAGGTGATCCAGGCGTGCGCCTGCGGCGCCGAGGTGGTGATGGTGGACGGGAGCCTCGACGACATCGGTCCGTTCTACCGGGAAGCGGTGAGGGAGTTCGGCTGGTACGACTGCCTCTCCACCAACCCGTACCGCAACGAGGGCAAGAAGTCCTACGCCTTCGAGCTGTTCGATCAACTGGACGAACACGTGCCCGACTGGATCGTCCATCCCACCGCCGGAGGCGCGGGCCTGGCGGCCATGTGGAAGGGCTACCAGGAGCTGCACGGCCTCGGCTGGGCGCATCGCTTTCCCAGGTTGGTGGCGACCCAGAGCGAGGCCGCGGCCCCCATCGTCGCGGCGCTGGAGAACGGCAACGCCACGGTGGAGCCGGTGGCCGCCGGCTCCACCGTGGCGGAGAGCATCCGGGTGGGCAACCCCAGCGCGCTGGGGCAGCGCGCCCTGCGCGCGGTGCGGGCCAGCAACGGGACGGGCGTGGCGCTGGCGGACGACGAGATCCTGGAGGCCCAGTCCCTCCTGGGTCGCATGGCCGGGGTTTTTGCCGAGCCCTCCGGCGCCGCCTCCCTGGCTGCCGCCATACGCCTGCGGGGGCAGGGTGTCATCGCCGCCGACGATATGGTGGTGTGCAACGTCACCGGCCACGGCCTCAAGCAGGCGGGCAGCGTGGGCGTGCCGCCGGAGCATCTGCAGATCGTTGAGCCAGACCTCGAGGCCTTGAGGAAACGGCTGGAGACCACCGCCCGGACCACGGCGTCGGCGAATCCCGAAAGCGAAGGACAGCCATGAAGTTCGGATACTATCTGCTCAATACCTACGTTCCCGAGCTGGACGGAGATTCCCGGGAGCTCTATTCCCGCTGGCTGGAGCAGATCGACGCCGCCGAGGACATGGGGTTTGACAGCCTCTGGGTCACCGAGCACCACTTCCGCCTCTTCGGCGGCATGATGCCGAGCCCCCAGATGCTGTTGTCGGCCGCCTCCCAGCGCACCCGGCGCATCCAGCTCGGCTCGGCCGTGTCGTTGGTGCCCATGCACCACCCGCTGCAGATCGCCGAGGACTACGCCATGCTGGACCTGCTCTCCGACGGGCGGCTGCTGTTCGGCGCCGGCCGGGGCATGAGCCCCCACGAGTACGAGGTGTACGGGCATGACTGGCCCACCGCGCAGCCGCGGCTGGTGGAGGCCCTGGACGTCATCCGCATGGCCTGGACCGAAGAGACCGTGGAGTGGGAAGGCGAGTACTTCAGCTACCACGGCATGACCGTGCGGCCCCGGCCGCAACAGCAACCCCATCCGCCCGTCTACGTGCCCGCCAACCGCGACCTGGACAACTTCCGCATGATCGGGAGCCACGGCTACCACCTGATGACCCTGCCGTGGATCGGCAGCAACGCCGAGCAGCGCCCCCGCATCGAGGTCTATCTCGACAGCCTGCGGCAGGCGGGATTCTCCGAGGACGACCACGACGTCTTCGTCATGTACCCCATCTACGTCGGCGAGGACGACCGCCAGGCACGGGCCGAGGTGGAAGACGCCTGGCACCGCTGGCGCGAATTCGCCCTGGACGAGGTCCGCCTCGACCCCGCCCGGGCGCCCATGGTGGGCAAGATCTACGAGCGTCTGGCCTACGACATGATGGTGCAGGACAACCGCGGCGTGTTCGGCGGCCCCGAGACCTGCATCGAGCACCTCAAGGTCATCACCGACGTGGTGGGTCCCAACCACATCGGACTCTGCTTCCACTTCGGCGGCCTCAAGCAGGACAAGGTGCTCGCCTCCATGGAGCGCTTCAGCCGCCACGTGGCGCCGGCGTTTTCATCGAGTTGATCCGGCCCCGGCGTGTCACGCCGCCTTCGCGAATTCGCCGCTGACCGCCTGTTGCCAGACGTGGGCGTAGACTTCCCTGGCCACCGTCTCCTGCTCTTCAGCGGTGAAGGGCGGAGCAGGCAGGCTGTCGTAGACTTGGTCGTGGATCAGGACCCTGACATCCGCCTTGGTCTGTTCCTTCTCCCAGAACCGATCGAGCTTGGCGAGTCGTTCCTTGAGGGTCGCGAGCAGTTCGCGGCTGGCCTGCTTGACCCGCTCCCGTTCGGACCTGCCGAGACCGTCTTTCTTCATCAGGTCGAACAGGGCAAGCTCGTGCTCGTTGAGGCCTTCCTCCACCGCGCGTTTCTGCTCGGCGTCCAGTTCTTCCATCAGTTCGGTCAACTGCCGGAAAGTCTCCTCGACGGTTACCCGATCCTTCTCCCGGTTGTAGCCGGCGACGATCTCCTCGTATCGGCGCTGGTAGTCCATGCGTGAGGGGTTGCGCGCGAGCATTTCCGCGAGCTTTCGCTCGATGATCTCGCGGATGTCCTGCAGCGCCGTCGCCTTGTGCCGGACCTTCTTCGCGAATTCGTCACGCAGCTTCTCCAGGTCGATCCGGCTCAGATCGAAAGTCAGCCCTTCGGCCTGGTCGTCCCCCGGCGCCTGCGTGCGGATGGCCTCGTTGACGATCCGGTGCAGTTCTTTCAGAAGCGCTGTCACGTCTGCGGTATCGCGCCGTTCCGTGAGCTTCTTGTAGATGGTCTCGATGTTGTCGCGGCGCTCCGCGTATGCAAACGCCGACGGCTCCATCAGCAGGGCCTTGAAACGGGTGAACACCTGTCGCGCGAGGATCTCGAAACGGCGCTTGGCTTCGTCGCTGGTATAGACGGATTCGACCGCGTCCTTGAATTTCGCGATGCGCTGGAAACCCGTTGCGCCCACGAGGGTCGCGGGGTCGAACCCGAGGCTTCGCAAATGCGCCTCGGTGGCCTCCACGGCTTCGATCAGCGCCTGCACACGCTCCTCCACGGGTGTGATGATGTCCTCCGCGCCCGCGCCTTCGTTGCCGTTGCCTTCCCCGTCGGGGCCGTCGCCCAAGGCGTACTGCGCGAGCGCTTCCCGCAGGCTCTTGAGCAGGCCGTTGTAGTCCACGATCAGGCCGAAGTCCTTGCCGGGATACACCCGGTTCGCCCGGGCGATGGCCTGCATCAGCGAATGCGCCTTCATGGGCTTGTCCACGTACAGCGTAGACAAGCATTCCACGTCGAAGCCGGTCAGCCACATGGCGCACACGATGGCCACGCGGAAGGGATGCTCGGGACTCTTGAACGCGGTCTCGACATCGACCCGTTCGCCGTCCACCGTCTCGAAGCCCCGCTTCATCCGGACGCGATGCGGGATGATGTCGAAGCCCCATCTCGCGAAGTCCCTGACCTCGTTCTGCGCCTCGCTGATGACGATCGCGACGATCGTCTCTTCCAGCCACGCGGCTTGGGCCGCCAGTTCCTCGGCTTCCTCGGCAAGCGCGGCGCGGAGAGACTCGTCACCCGTCGCTTCCGCTTCCGCGCGCTTGGAGTCTGCCAGCTCGCGTACGGCGGCCGCCTTCGCCTGCCACCGAGGAACGATCCGCTGGAGCATCCGGGCGCCGGTCACCTTGTCGATGCACACCAGCATCGACTTGCCCGACCGCCATCGGGTCGCGCAGTGCTCGACGAAGTCGGCGGCGATCTTGTCCAGTCGCTCGTCGGCGGTGATGACCTCGTAGTCCTGGCCCAGCAGCTTGTCGAGAAGCGCCGCCTGGTCGGGGTCGAGCTCGGCCTCCTCAATCCTTGCGGCGATGCGGTCGTTCAGGTCCGCCCGCGCCACGCCCAGCTTCTCGCCCCGGTTCTCGTAGACCAGCTTGACCGTGGCACCGTCCTCCTCGGATCGCTTGAAGTCGTAGCGCGAGACGTAATCCCCGAAGATGCGCTTCGTGCTCTCGTCCTGCTTGAAGAGCGGCGTGCCTGTGAAGCCGATGAACGCCGCGTTCGGCAGCGCGAGGCGCATGTTGCGCGCCAGCCGCCCCGCCTGCGTGCGATGCGCTTCGTCCGAGATCACGATGATGTCGTCGCGCTCGCTGTAGGGCCGCTTCGGATCGACATCCTTGTTGAACTTGTGGATCAGGCTGAAGAAGTAGGGGTGGTTCTCCTTGAGCAGCCTTTCCAGATCGTCGCCCGATGCGGCCCGCGGCGTATTGTCGTCGGCGATGCCGCAGCCGATGAAGGTTCGGTAGATCTGGCCGTCGAGATCGTTGCGATCGGTCATCAGCAGGAACGTGAAGTTGCCTTCCAGCTTCCGCCGCACCTTCTCGGCGAAGAAGGCCATGGAGTAGGACTTGCCGCTCCCCTGGGTGTGCCAGAACACTCCGAGCCGACCAAGATCGGGATGCGGCCGCTCGACAATGTCGACCGGCCGCTTCGCAACGTAGGGGGGCGGCGGCGGTTCGGCGACCATCGGGAGTGTCGGCGGGGCCGCCGCGGGCGCCCGCGATTCAAGCGGCAGCTCCACGACGCGATGCGTCAGGCGCCGCCCCGGCGGGAACTCCCGCTTCAGCTCTTCCTGTCGGGCGACGGACGCCACCGCCCGGTTGACCCCGAGCACCTGGTGGTTCCTCGCGATGACTTTCCGCGTGGCGCCCGGCTTGCTCTCGTCGAACAGGATGAAGTTCTCGACGATGTCGAGCAGCCGGTCGTGGGCCAGCATGCCGTTCAGCAGCACCTCGGCTTCCAGGCTGCCCTTGTCCCCCTCGTCAAGCCGCTTCCACTCGCCGAAGTGCTCCCACCCGCTGGTGATCGATCCGTAGCGGGTGCGGTCGCCGTTCGACACGATCAGGAAGGCGTTGTGATGGAAGGCATGGGCGATGACGTTCTCGTCCATGTAGTCGGAGAGGTTGGCGTCGAAGCCCTCGCGGATGTTCCTGTACACCGCCTTCATCTCGATGAAGACCAGCGGGAGGCCGTTGACGAAGCAGACCAGGTCGGCGCGGCGGTTGTAGTTGGGGGTGCGGACCCCGGTCAGCTTCAGCTCGCGTACGGCGAGGAAGCAGTTCGAACCAGGTGCGTTGTCGAAGTCGAGCACACGCGCGCGGGCGGATTTGCGGCGCCCTTGGGCATCCCGGTACTCCACGGGAACACCACCGCGGATCAGCCGGTGGAACTCGCGGTTGTGCTGCACCGTCGATCGACTGACGTCGTACACGGTCAGATCCCGTACTGCGTCGTCGATGGCGGAGGCCGGCAGACCCGGGTTGAGCCGTTCCAGCGCCGCGCGCAGGTCGCGGGCCAGCACCGCTTCCCTGGTGTCGGCGCGGCCCAAGGTGCCCTCCGGCCCGAAGGTCTCCTCGTTCCACGCATACACGCTGTCCCAGCCGAGCACCCGCTCGAGATGCTCGGCGAAAGTCGCCTGCACCAGCCGATCCTCGCTGTTTATGGGCGTCACCGCCATCGCGTCCGCCCTCCGATGGTGGTGCCGGATGCTCTCATCAGACCGGAATCTCCCCGTTCATCAGGCGCGGCAGGAGTAGGTCGCGGGCTTCGGCGAGCCTCTGGTTGAGGTGGTCCTGGAAAATCGGACAGGTTGCTAAGGTGTATTCCACCGACTTAGGGAGGGGATACGCAATGAGCACACGACGACGGTTCAGCGGAGAGTTCAAGGCGAAGGTAGCGCTGGAGGCGCTGCGCGGAGACAAGACGATCCAGGAGATTGCGGCGCGGCACAAGGTCCATCCGAACCAGGTGAGCACCTGGAAGCAACGGGCGGTGGAGGGGATGAAGGAGGTGTTCTCGAAGGGAGCCGAGCGGGCACGAGGAGACCACGAGGGGGAGGTCCGGGACCTGCACGCGAAGATAGGGGAGCTGACGGTGGAGCGGGATTTTTTGGCCAAAGGGCTCAAGTGGTGAGCCGGGAGAAGCGCCGGGGGATGATCGAGCCCGGCCATCCCAAGCTCAGCTTGAGCCGTCAATGCCATCTGCTTCGAGTGAGTCGATCCTCTGTGTACCACCGGCCCAAGGGCGAGAGCGGGGAGAATCTGGCGTTGATGCGCCGGATAGACAAGCTGTTCCTGGAGTACCCCTTCTACGGCAGCCGCCAGATGGTCCGCCATCTGTGGCGGGAGCGAGTCCGAGTGGGTCGTCACCGGGTGCGGCGTCTGATGCGCCTGATGGGGCTCCAGGCCATCTATCAGGCGCCGCGCACCACCCGACCGCACCCCGAGCACCGGGTCTATCCCTATCTGCTCAAGGGGGTCGCCATCGAACGGCCCAATCACGCGTGGACCTCCGACATCACCTATATCCCTGTCCAGAGTGGCTTCCTGTACCTGGTGGCGGTCATGGACTGGGCCACCCGCCGGGTGCTCTCCTGGAGGCTGTCGAACACCCTCGATGCCCGCTTCTGTGTCGAGGCCCTCTCAGAGGCTCTGGAACGCTACGGTCCTCCCGAGATCTTCAACACCGACCAGGGCAGCCAGTTCACCAGCCTGGAGTTCACCTCCGTGCTCAAGGACGCCGGCGTCGCCATCTCCATGGACGGCAGGGGCCGGTGCATGGACAACATCTTCATCGAGCGCCTGTGGCGCTCCCTCAAGTACGAGGCCGTCTACCTGCACGAGCTCTCGGACGGCTTCGCCGCCCAAAGGACCATCGCCAACTGGCTCCACTTCTACAACACCCAAAGGCCTCATTCCGCCCTCGCCGGCTCCACCCCGGCCGAGGCCTACGAACGAGGACTCAAGAGGCAGGCCGGACCTCACACCCCGCCCGCCCCTCTGTCAGTTCCATCGGAACACGAAGACGTGATAAACGGGACCTTGGCGGCATGATCGAACGTCTGGAATACACCTTATCTCCGCCGCCTACCTGTCCTACAAACCAGGACCACCTCAGGTTCATGGTGTGAAGACGCCGAACCTGTGCGTGCAGCAACGAAGCTTGATCCTCGAAATCTCGTAGCAACGATTCTCCCGGGAAAACGACAGGCAACACCCTGAACTTTCCCTTGCTAATCTCCCGGTAGGTCGCGCCCCCCGCGTGCGAGCGGATTTCCTCGACGCGGTGCATCAGGTTGTGGAGGAGGTACATCCTCGCCCTCGAGTCATGAGGCAGGATGCTGATGAAACCCTGATTGGTGCAGGATGGTGCATCAATGATGCCGAAGAAGCCGACCGATGCCCGGCTGGTTATCAAGACAGTGCCAGTTGGAAGCATCTTTGCTGACGAGCCGCGGAGGCCGGCCTCGGTGATCTTCGTCGCACTGTCGAGCAAGGCAAGGCACGAGTTCCGCGTCACATCCGTTGGCGTGTACCAGGGAATGTTGCCATCGCTCCAATATTCCGGTTTCGAAGTCTTTGGGGTTCCGCCTCCAATTGCCGTGCATACATCGTCGAATGCGCGACGTTCCCACCCCTCGGGGATGCCATCGGTGATCTTGACGTGCTCGTGACCGGAGAAGCGGAAGTGAACGAACCACTCGCGGTAGAGTAGCCGCGCCGCCTCCTCCAGCAACGCAATTCGCCGCCGGTTATTCTCGATCAGGTCATCGTATGCTGAGAGAAAGGCGACTATATGATCCTGAATACTCCGATTTGGAATGTGGATGGGCAGAACATGGATATGGTTCCTGTTTAGCGTTGGATTTGCGCCCCCGACGTTGAAGCGCTCAAGTCCAAGACACTTGAGAGCATAGTAGACGAAACGCGCATTGTTTCCTTGGAGTGATTTGCTCCAAAGAGTTGTGTCATGTGGCCAGTAATCGCCCTCGGAGTAGTATACGGAACCAAGAGTACCCTTACGGCCGATAATGACGCCTGGTCCCCTGGCCTTGGAAGCATTGTGCCAACTGCTCAGGCCACCAGACGAGAAGACGGGCACATCGCCCGCTTTCTGTTGAGCCTTAGTGATGTCAAATCCGCGTTGCAGGAAAACCAGGTCTTGCAGGACCGCTGGCTTCCAACGCTGCGCACCGAGATACGCCGTCATACCCCCAACTCCTCGAAATTCCGGGGTATCGGTACGGCCAGTCCCATTGCCCCTTCGTCAACTCCGCATTTCGCATACCGCGTCATCGCGCCACCGCCCGCCCGCGCGCCGTGAGCCGATACCGCTGGTTCCTTGCCGTCGGCGACTCCGGGTGGGTCATTTCCACCAGAGCGTGCTTGAGGGCAGGAAGCAGGTAACGCTCCCGGAAGGACTTCCGGTCGCTCAAGCCGAGTGCGTGCAGAATCTGCCGCGCCGACATCTCGCCTTTCAGGACAGAGAGCAGCCGCATTACTTGGGGGGTTATCTGAGGGGTTACTTGGGGGGTCGAGATCGCTTCGTGAATCGCCTCAAGCATGTAGGTGATGAACGGCGTGCTGTCACCGTTGGCCGAGCTCTCCCGGATGGCCGCGTAGTAGTCGCTCTGGCGCGCATGGATCAGGCTCTCCACCGGAATCCAGGCGAACAGTTGGTTCCAGCGCGTCAGAATCAGGGTCTGCCAGAGCCTTCCCATGCGCCCGTTGCCGTCCTCGAAGGGATGGATGAACTCGAATTCGTAGTGGAATACGGAGCTCGCGATCAACGGATGCTCGTCCGTGCCGCTTAGCCAGGACAGCAGGTTCTCCATCAGATGCGGAACGCGATCGGCGGGAGGGCCGATGTGGTGTACTTGTCCTCCACCGGTCACGGCGACGCCGACACGCCGGTAGCGGCCGGGAGCGTCGAGCAACCCCATCATCAGCACTGCGTGCGCACGGAGCAGATCGGCTTCGCTGGTGGGACTCCACTCGTGGAAGACGTCGTAGGCGCTGAAGGCGTTGCGGACCTCCTGGATTTCCCGCGGCGGCGCGATCACCGGCCTGCCGTCGAGGAGGGTCGTGATCTCGTCTTCGGTGAGGGTGTTGCCTTCGATCGCGAGCGACCCTCGAATGGTGCGGATGCGGTTGATCCGCCGCAGGCGCAGGTCCTCGCCGACCGCCGCTTCCTCCGCCCGCCCGGTCGCTTCGCCGATCCGTATGGACAGGTCGAGAATCGCCGGGGTGATCGTGTAGGGCGGTGTCGTGGTCACACCCCCAACCCCTCGAAGTTCCGGGCGATCCGCGCGGCCAGCTCCGCCGCTTCCTCGTTCAACTCCTTGAGGTCCGCGTGGATGGACTGCATCGCCTCCGCGAAGTCGAAGTTCTCGTCCTCCTCCTCGGGCGCGATCCCGACATACCGGCCGGGCGTGAGGCTCCAGGCGTGCGCCTCGACCTCACCGCGGTCAACCAGCTTCACCAGGCCCTCGACGTCGCGGAGACGCGCCTCGGGGAAGCGTTCTTGCAGCCAGTCGGCCTGATGCACGAAATGGCGAGCCCGACTGAGCGCTTCGACGGCCGACCCTTGCGCGCTTTCCAGCGATCGGCGCGCCTTGTCGATCTCCGCACTGGGCCAGTGATCCGAGTCCCGAGCTTCCAGTTCCTTGACCGCCGTATCGACCACCCGGCCGGCGAGCTTCGCGGCTAGATCGATCTGCCTCGTCACGTTCCGGCCGCGCTCCGCCATGCCATGCAGGCTTTCGCGCGCCGCGTGGAGGGCGGGGTTGTCCCGCGCCTCGCCGTTGCCGCCCTCGTTCCAGTCGGCGGCGCGCTGCGCCACTTCGGCGGTAAACGCCGCACAATCGGCGGATACGGTGGTCCGAGCGGAGATGAGCACCTCCCAAGGTTCGGCAAGCGGGCCGGGGGCGTGCTGCCCGGTCGCGAACGGTTCGGCCAGATCGATCAGCCTGCCGAGCGCGCCCTCGAACGCGGCGAGCGGCTCTGCGGCGGCCCCACCTTCCGCGATGGACCGGGCGAGGTAGCTCTCGACCAGATCGAGGAACCGGTCCGACTGCCCCCGATACAGCCATACGATGGCGGCGATGTTCTTCTGCTGCTCGGGGCTGAAGTCGTAGACCGCGCGGGAGACCTTGCGATGGATGTTGCGGGCGTCGAGCATCAGGACACGGTCGGCCCGCTCGGGGTCTTGCTCCTTGGTGCGGTCGAAGAACCAGAGCTGGCAGGGTACGGCGCGGGTGTAGAAGAAGTTGCCGCGGACATCGATCATCACGTCCACGGCGCCCGTTTCCACCAGCTTCCGGCGCACCTTGGCCTCGTCCCGCCCGGCGCTGGACGCCTGCGACGACATGACCACCCCCGCCCGTCCGGTCCCGTTCAGGTAGCTGTAGAAGTAGGAGAGCCACAGATAGTTGGCGTTGGAGACCTTCTTTGCCTTATTGACGCCCGGCAGGCCGAAGGGAAGGCGCTTGTCTCCCTTGACCTTCTCGGCGTCCACCTCGTCCACGTTGAACGGCGGGTTCGCCATGACGAAGTCGCACTTGCCCGCCAACTCGTGGGGGTCCTTGTAGTAGGTGATGGCCTCGTTGCCGGCGCGGATGCTGCCCTGGAGACCGTGAACGGCGAGGTTGACCTGAGCGAGCTTCGCGGTGGTCTCGTTCTTCTCGTGGCCGTAGAACGTGACCCGTTTCATGGTGTCCTCGCCCGCGTCCTCGATGAAGTGGCTCGACTGCACGAACATGCCGCCGGTGCCGCAGGCAGGGTCGAGAATGACGCCGTGGTCCGGTTCGATGACGTTGACGATGGTCTGGACGATGGACGGCGGGGTGAAGAACTCGCCGTTGTCATGCGCCTTCTCCTTTGAGAATTCCGTAAGGAAGTACTCGTAGATGCGGCCGAAGACGTCGCCCGATGCCGTGCGCAACGCCTCGGCATCGAAGGTCCGCATCATCTCTTCCAGCACATCGTCCTCGAAGCGCTCGTAGTCCTTGGGCAACTGACCGGCGAGCGGCGGAAAGTGGCTTTCCACGGCCTCCATGGCGGCCGTCACCGCCGCCCCGAGGCTGCCGTCCTTGGGCATCCCCAGCAGCACGTCGTAGCGCGCCGTCTTGGGCAGCATCAGGGCGCGCCGCTGAGTGAAATCCGCCTCGATCAGTGGCCTCTCCGGCATCCTGCCTGCGGCCTTGTCCTTCCGGATGGCTTCCAGCGCCGCGTAATACCGGTTGGTCGCGTGCCGCAGGAAGATCAGCCCCAGGATGGGCAGGAAATACTCGTTCGACGCCAGGTTCGAATTGGCTCGCAGGTTGTCCGCGATCTTCCAGAGGTCCGCCTCGAACTGCCCGAGGCCGGCAAGAGGGTCCGCAGTCATCCGCTTCCTTCCGTAGTGGGGCTGATTGCCCAATGTCGGCGAAATCGGTGCAAAGCGCAACGGATTGGGGAAAAAGCGCACAGTTCCCAAGCTGATCGCGAGGATCCCCGGAGACACGTCACTGCGCTACCTTCATTCGGCTTGAGTCCACTTTGGCAGGGCTTGCATATTCTCCCATATTGCCATATATTCATATTTCCATATTTCAGCACTGGAGGGTCCGATGCCAGAAATTACCATTCAACGATCCACTTTCGAGCGGTTGCAGCGCTTCGCCAAACCGCTGGTTGATACGCCGGACACGATCATCGCCAAGGCGCTTGATGCTCTTGACCAGCTTGAAGGGCAGGGCACGTCCTTTGGCGAAGGGCAAGGTGGGAGCGAGCGTCAACTTGATCCTCATGCGTTGCCGAATCTGACGCATTCAAAAGTGCTCGATGCCAGGATTGGCGGAAGCCGCGTTGAGAAACCGAACTGGAATCGTGTGCTCGCAGAGGTACTGCGTCAAGCCATCAGGCGGGCAGGCAGCTTTGAAGGGGTGCAAGTATTGTGTCCGGCTAATACGGCCAAGGGACGTAAGGAGGATGATGGGTTCAGCTATCTGGCTGACGTAGATGTTTCGGTGCAGGGACAACCGGCAAACGGTGCCTGTCACGCAATGGTGGCGATGGCCGAAGCGTGTGGGATCCTCCTCGATGTCAGGGTCATGTGGCGGCTCAAGGAAGAGGCCGCCTATCCCGGTGAACGAGGCCGGTTCAAGGTAGGTTAAATGGGCTAAAGGGGTGGGATGGGATCCGATGCAGACCTGCAAGCGGGCGCACGAAGGCTGCACGACAAGGAGGCAGGTGCATGACTGACACCAGAACGTTCAATGTCTACTGCGATGAGAGCTGTCATCTTGAACATGATCGAAGCCCTGTCATGGCTTGGGGGGCGGTCATTTGCGAAACGCAACGTGTTCGGGAACTTTCGGTCCGGATGCGAAAGCTCAAGACCGAGTACGGGTTGAAGTCCTCCTTTGAGGCAAAGTGGACGAAAATCTCACCAGGTAGAAGCGACTTCTACTTGGCTTTGGTCGACTTGTTTCTGAAGGATGATCGCTTGAAGTTCCGTGGTCTCGTAGTTCCCGACAAAGATCAGCTTGATCACGCAAGCTTCGACCAGTCTCATGATGATTGGTACTACAAGATGTACTTTACCATGCTCCGTCCGGTGTTTGACGGTGCCCAACGGTATCGCGTCTATCTTGATTTGAAGGACACAAGGGGTGGGCCCAAAACGAGGAGGCTCCACCAAGTACTTGCGAACAGTTTGCATGACCGTGACCGGAAACGTGTTGAGCGAGTGCAACAGACAAGATCCGACGAGAGTGAACTGATGCAAATGTCCGATCTCCTTATTGGCGCGTTGACTTATGCCAATCGCGGACTTGCCGGCAGTCCAGCCAAGGGGGCCGTCATTGGGCGACTTCGCCAACAGCTTGGAGAGCAAGTGCTCTCGCGCACCTCACCCCTGGCCTCTGTGAAGTTCAACATACTGGTTTGGCGCGCGCGAGATCTGGTTGGATGAAGCCACCCGAACTTCTCCTGTTCGACGCCTTCAATGGCGACTGGGACGCCTACGAGCACGAGTTGTACGGAATCTTCCTCCGCGAGATCGCACGGAGCGGTCTGATGTTTCGTGGCAAGAATATCGTTTGTCGCCGCATACCGGAGACAGCGGGACGTTGGGCCTCCTTCTGGCATTTGGTCCAGGAGGGACGTGTGGAAGACGACCGGACTCCAGACCTGCGCCGTTGCGAACGCCTTCGCTGGATACGATGGGTCATCCAGAACGCTGGGAGTCATCCCCAGATCGACGAATGGCAAAACAGGCGAAAGAACGTGCCCAACACGCTGCTGTGGTATCGGGAAGAGTACCTCGTGGTACTGTCCCAGCGAGGGGACTGCTGGCTCCTCAAGACTGCTTACTGCACCGACCAACGTCGGCGAATTCAGCAACTCCGTCGCGAGCGTGACGACTCTCGGCGTTTAGGGTGAGGTGGTAATCCAAAAGGCTGAAGCCGCCCAAGCAAACTCGGACGGCTTCGAATGCTCCTCCTACACGTGGCAGGTGAGACACCGTCTATATGCGACTGCGTGGGTCGATTGTCAAGAGGGTATCCGATGGTGAGTGAAGCGAAGGCGTAAGGCCCCCGCGTCATCTCCTGCTAAGGCAGACACCTTTGTGTTATCCTCGGCGAGATGGGTGAACAGGGATCAGCCGAAGCGGTCGGCATTATGAAGGCCGCCGATTTTCGCCTCGAGGCGGCCCGGGTCATGGCGCGGCACGCGGAGTTGGAGCCGGAGGCGGTGGATCGCATGTTGACGACTCCGCCGAAGCCGGACATGGGCGATTTCGCCTTCCCGTGCTTCACGCTGGCCAAGAAGCTGCGCAAGGCCCCTCCGGTGATCGCGAAAGAGATCGCGGAGAAAGCGTCCGGTGACCTGGAACTCCTGTGCGGCGCCCAGGCCGCCGGCGGCTACGTCAACCTTTCTGTGGACCGCACCCGCTTCGCCGACGCGGTGCTGCGCGAGGCGGCATCGGCGGGCGAGGCCTACGGCACCTGCGCGGACGGGACCGGCCAGACCATCGCCATCGACTACTCCTCCCCCAACATCGCCAAGCCTTTTCACGTGGGCCATTTGCGCTCCACCATCATCGGCGGCGCGTTGGTGCGGATCTTCGAGACCCTGGGCTACGAGGTCGTCGGCATCAACCACGTGGGCGACTGGGGCACCCAGTTCGGCCGGCAGATCGTGGGCCTCAAGCGGTTCGGGAAGCCCGAGGACGCCGACGACCTGATGAGCCTCAACCGCCTCTACGTCCAGTTCCACGAGGCGGCGGAAAGCGACCGGGAGTTGGTGGAGGAGGCGCGGGAGTGGTTCCGCCGCCAGGAGGCGGGGGACCAGGTGGCGCTGGCGCTGTGGCGCCGCATCCGCGATACCAGCCTCGACTACTTCAAGCGCATCTACGACCGGCTGGGGGTACGCTTCGACTCCTACACGGGCGAGTCGTTCTTCAACGACAAGATGGACGTGGTCATCGAGGAGGCCCGGGCCAAGGGCCTGGCCGAGGTGTCCGACGGCGCCCTCATCATCGACCTTTCGGAGGAGGGCATCGACACCCCGGCGCTGCTGGAGAAGGCCGACGGCACCACCCTCTACCTCACCCGTGACGTGGCCGCGGCCCGGTACCGCCACGACACCTACGGCTGCGACCGCATCGTCTACGTGGTGGCCAGCGGCCAGTCGCTGCATTTCAAGCAGCTCTTCACGGTGCTGAAGCTGCTCGGGCACCCTTGGGCCAAGGACTGCGTGCACGTGAACTTCGGGCTGGTGCAGGGCATGTCCACCCGCAAGGGCAACGTCATCTACCTGGAGGAACTGCTGGACGAAGCCCGGGACCGGGCGCTGGCCTACATGCAAGGCGAGATCGAGAAGCGGCTGGAGCTCGAGGACGAGGAGACCGTGGCCGAGGCCGTAGGCATCGCCGCCATCTTCTTCGCCGACCTGTCCAAGCAGCGGATCAAGGACTACCGTTTCGACTGGGACCTGGCCATATCCTTCGACGGCGACACCGGGCCGTACCTCATGAGCGCCCACGCGCGCATTGCCGGCATCCTGCGCAACTGCGGGCTCGACCCGGACCCCGATGCCGACGTGAGCCCGCTGGTGGAGCCGGAGGCCCACCGGCTGGTGAGCCTGGTGGCCCGCTACCCCGACGTGCTGCGGGAGGCCGGGCGGCTGTACGAGCCTTCGGTGCTGGCCAACTACCTGCTGGAGCTGGCACGGGGCCTGCACGCCAGCTACACGGTGCTGCGGGTCAAGGGCGAGGAAACCGGCAGGGCGCAGGCCCGACTCCTGCTCTTCACCGCGGTGAAGCAGGTGCTCCGGAGCGGCCTGACCATCCTCGGCATCCAGCCCCTGGAGCGGATGTAGTTCGTGAAGCTGCTGCTGACCAACGACGACGGCATCGACGCTCCGGGCCTGGAGGTGCTGGAGCGGACCGTGCGCGAGTGGGGCGAGGTCGTCGTCGTGGCGCCGGCGGAAGCGCAGTCCGGCGTCGGCCACAAGCTCACCACGGACCGGCCGATCCCGGTGGAGAGAGTCGCCGCCGGGCGTTACAGCGTCCAGGCCAGTCCCGCGGACTGCGTCCGGATAGCGCTCACCGAGATCGTGCCGGATGCGTCGTGGGTGCTGGCGGGCATCAACCGGGGAGCGAACCTCGGCGCCGACGTCTACACCTCGGGCACGGTGGCGGCGGCGCGAGAGGCCGCGCTGCTGGGCTGCCGCTCCCTTGCCATCTCACAGTACGTGGCCAAGGGCCGGCCGGTGGACTGGGATGTCACCCATCGCCGGGCGGCCCCTGTGCTCCGGGAACTGTTGGCCGGCGAACCGGCCCGGGGCGAGTACTGGAACGTGAACCTGCCGCACCCGCCCGCCGGCGGCGCGGTGGACCTGGCGTTCTGCGCCCTGGACACGGGGCCCCTCGGCGTGGCCTACCGGAAGGAAGAAGGCGCGTTCGTGTACGAGGCGGTGTACCACCAACGCCCGCGGCAGCCCGGGCGGGACGTGGACGTGTGTCTGGGCGGGCGCGTCGCGGTGACGAAGCTGGTGCTGGAAATCGCCGGGCCGGCCGTGAACCCCGGCTCTGCCGGACCGGAAGAAGGACCCTTGCCGTGAACTACGTCGACGTGTTTCGGACGGTGGACGTCTCCACCCTGGCCGTGGTCAAGTCCGTCCTGGAGAGCGCCGGTATCACCTACGTGGTCCAGGGCGAATCGGCGCTGACCCTGCTGCCGGTGGGGCCGTTGTGGGGCGCCTTCGGCTCGGCCGGAGCGGCCGCCGTCATCCAGGTGCCGGAAGAAGAGGCCGAGGCGGCCCTGGAAATGCTGCAGGAAGTCGCCGATCCGGATTCGGGTACGGAATGACGCCGGCGCCCGATATCGTCATTCCGCCCTCCTTCCGTCATTCCCGCGAAAGCGGGAATCCAGGGGCGAGGAGCGCCTGCGCTCGGCCACGAGCTGGAACAGCTCCGGATAGAGTGACGGATTGGCGGCGATGACGCCGTTGCGCAGCGTGTCGGGCTGATTGAAAGCGAAGGGCCGCCCGTCCAGGTCCGTGACCCTGGCCCCGGCTTCCTCCGCCAGCAGCACTCCCGCGCACACGTCCCATTCGTTCTTGGGCGCCAGGCTTACGGTGAGGTCGGCGCGTCCGCCGGCAAACTCCGCGAGCTTGTGGGCGATGCTGCCTGTCGGCGTGATTTTGATCGTCCCCTCCAACCCCGCCAAGAGGCCCCTCCGGGTCTCGCTCCGGCTGGCCAGTGCGGTGGCCCCCGCCAGTCCCGGGCGGTCCGATACGCGCACGGGCCGGTCGTTCCGGAACGTCCCGGAGCCCTGACGGCAATGGGTCATGCACCCGGTGGCCGGGTTGTACGTCACTGCCACCACCGGCGTCGCGCCGCGCACCAGGGCCACGGACACGGCAAACTCGTCTATCCCCTTGATGAACTCCACGGTCCCGTCCAGGGGGTCCACGATCCACACCCACTCCCGTTGCAGCCGTTTGCCGTCATCGGATGATTCCTCCGACAGCCAGCCGGATTCGGGGAAGGCGCCGAGCAGGGCTTCCCGCAACAAGGTGTTGGCCTCGATGTCGGCGGTGGTGACCGGGTTCCCCCCGCCCTTGTGCCGGATGGTGTATTCCGACGTGTAGAAGGAGAGGAGCTTCTCTCCGGCGTGATGCGCCGCCCCTCGGGCCGTTGCCAGTGCGTTCTCGAGGTTCATTTTCCCTGATGTTCGTGATTCGTGAGGACCGCCGGCACGAACTCCGGGTTGGATGTCGCCACGCCGCCCTCAGGCCACCCGGATCACCCGCTTGCCTTGCATGAGCTCGGGGTCGTGGTTGGGGAACGACAACTCCGGGCGCGACGCCGTCTCGAGCGCCCGGTCCAGTGCCACCACCGAGTCCGGCAGGTTGAAGTACCATCCCACCGGAAGGCGCTCGCGCAAGTTCCGGTAGGTGTAGGCGATGTCGCCGCACAGCACCGCCTTGCCCGGGGCCGTGTCCACTGCCACCATCTGCGAGCCCGGGGTGTGGCCGCCGGCCTTGAGCAACTCCACGCCCGGCGCGAGCGCATGGTCCCCGTCCACCAGGGTGACCCGGCCGTCGTCCACCAGCCGTTGCAGCGCCGGCCGCACCTTGGGGCGCACCAGCTTGTTGAGGTAGTCGAAACGCATCATCGGCCCGGTCCAGAAATCGTACTCGTCCTTCTGGATGACGAAGTCCGCCTTGGGGAAGAAGTCGAAGCCGGTGAAGTGGTCCACGTGGAAGTGGGTCACGATGACCGTGGCCACGTCTTCCGGCCGGATGCCGATCTCGCCAAGCAACCGCGCCGGCTCGCGGAACTGGTTCCCCTGGGCCCACTCCGCGGTGACGTAGTCGGGGTGGTAGGCCGTGTCCACCACCACCGGGCCGTCCGGGGTCTCGATGCACCAGATGATGTAGGGGACCGGCTCGTCCCGCTCGGCGTCGCTGCGGATGCACGGCATGATGCCGGAGTGGCGCCAATTCTCGGCGATGCCGACGGTCATGGCAAAGATCTTGTGGTCCATGAAAGCCTCCCTGTCGCGGCGCGGGTCGCCGTTGGTAACCCTAACAGCGGCACCGCCGGCCGTCCACTGTGGGGCACAGCCGCCGAACCCGGCACCCGTCCCGACGTCATCTGGTCTGGACGGTCGCAGACGGTGATCCAACACCGCCCGTCCACGCCATCCAGGGCCTTCGCAGGTCTCCGCTGCGATTCGGCGGCTTGCGGGCGTTGTCGAGGGTGCACTTCCTGACCGACATGTACCCTTGTATGCGCATGCCAGTTGGTAATAGAACTTCTCAATAGATCAATCCGGGGGATCATGGATTCGGCAGTCGATGGTAGGTTCCTGCGTGACCATAAGAGGCAGGCTGTGCCCACCATAGCTGTCGTGCTCCCCGCCGGCTGATCCCGGGTGTCACATCCCAGATTGCCAAGCGGGTTCGATGCATCACACCGACGATTGGTACGCAATTCTGCAGGTTGCCGCCGCCGCTGAGCCGGAGGTTGTCGAGGCCGCATACAAGCGTCTGGCTCAAAAGTACCATCCGGATGTGAATGCTGATCCCGACGCCACGGCGATCATGCAGCGACTGAACGAGGCGTATGAGGTCCTGAGCGATCCAAAAAAACGATCCGCCTACGATCGGCAGCGGCGGCGCGAGGCGCGGCAGGCTCAACAGCAACGGCAAGCGCGAACCGGACCCTCCCCACCACGACCAGATGAGCAGGGTCCCGATATGCGGGACCGGAAGGAACAACACGCACGGGAACAACGATCCTCGGGCGCCCAGTCGTCAGCGGCGTGGAATCCACATTGGCTCACAGCCTTGCTCACGGCCTTGTTTCGCTTCACAGTCTGGGGACCCGCATGGCCACTGCGATCCTTGGGCGCCCAGTGGTCAGCGTGGACTCCACATTGGCTCACAGCCCTGACTCGCTTCACAGTCTGGAGCTTGGTGGCGCTCGCCCGCCTATCTCTCCTATTCATTTTTGTCCTTCTTTTTCTTTATGTCCTTCTAGCCTTTCTTGAAGCTCTACGTGAGGCCATCTTATTCCACCAGAGGATGTCCTGGCTTCTTGGATAGGATGGCGGCTGAGTTACTTGACGCCATTGGCTGACCATACCCTTACCCGCCAACCCTTTCTTAAGGCTTCGGGCCGGACCGCGCACCCCGCAATGCGGCTCAAAGGCCGGCGGGCGAGGCTTTGCAGCGGCCAGCCCTCCGATACAAAGACGGCGATGTTCAAGGTGCCCAGCGCCAGGACGCCGGCCAATGCCTGCCATGCGATGGCGTAGGAGCCCGTCGCGTCGACAATGTAACCGAAGGTGGGCGTACCCACCACGGTCCGCGCTCCGGCGGAGCTACTCCCCGGCGCCGGCCTCGTTTCCCTGCATCCGGGGCAAGGTGTATAATCCCCCAATGGGGTGCCAGCAGGCCATGGCGGGGAGTGGGCGGAGGGTTTGCCGGTGAACGCAGCGCCCGCCGCCCCGGAGTTGCGGGAGATGCTGTCCGAGGCCTGCGCCATCGTCCGGGAGACCCGCTCTCTCATCGAGGCCGCGCTGGAGAAGGGCTTCACGCACCGCTCCAAGGCCGACGGCAGCTTCGTGACGGACGTGGATATCGCGGTGGAGGAGAAGGCCCGGACGCTGCTGGCGTCACGCTTCCCGGCCCACCGCATCGTCGGCGAGGAGCTCCCCGAAGGCGGCGGGGTGCACGAACTCACCTGGGTCATCGATCCCATCGACGGTACCAAGAGCTTCCGGCACGGGGTGCCGTTGTACGGCACGCTGCTGGCCCTGCTTCACGGCGAGGAGCCGATCCTCGGCGTCATCGACTTGCCCGGGCTGGACAGGATATACAGCGCGGCCAAGGGCCTCGGCGCCCGCTGCAACGGCCGGGACGTGACGCTGGAAGACCTGCCCGTAGACGGATCGCTGGAGAAGGAGATCCTCGGCATCGGCGACCGCCAGCAGTTCGTCAGCGCCGGCCGTCCCGAGGTCTTCGATACGTTGATGCAGGCTCATCCCGCCGTGCGGACCTATACCGACTGCTTCGGCCACGCGCTGGCCCTCCAGGGTGCGGTGGGGGCCATGGTGGACTTCGATCTGCGGCTCTGGGATACCATGGCCAGCAAGGTGTTGATGGAGGAGGCCGGCGGCCGTTACGCGTGCTTCCAACGGACCGGCGAGGAACTGCGCGACAGCCGTTTCGACGTCATACTGGGCAAGCCCCGGGTCGTGGAATGGGTCCTCGACCGCATCGCCGCCCAAGGGCGCGCTCCGGGCGCCCCGAAACAAACGCCAGGAGGTATTTCTTGAAACAGCATGGTGCGGCACTCAAGTGCCTGGTAACCGCAATCGTTCTATTCCTGGGCGCGGCGGCGTCCAGTCCAACAGCAGAGGGAGGAGACAGGCCTGTGGTAACTTTTTCAACGTCGATGGGTGACATCACGATCGAGTTCCTTTCCGAGGAAGCGCCGATCACCACCAAGAACTTCCTGGAGTACGTCGATGCCGGCTTCTTCGACGGCACCATCTTCCACCGGGTCATTCCCGGCTTCGTGATCCAGGGCGGCGGCTTCACCGAGGACATGAACCAGAAGGATACCCGGGCGCCCATCAAGAACGAGGCCGACAACGGCGTCAAGAACAGCCGGGGCACGCTGTCCATGGCGCGCACGTCGGACATCAACAGCGCCACCTCCCAGTTCTTCATCAACCTCAAGGACAATGAGTTCCTCGACCACGGCAGCCGGGACTTCGGCTACGCGGTGTTCGCCAAGGTCGTCGAAGGCATGGACGTGGTGGACAAGATCGCCGGCGTCAAGACCGGCGACCGGGGCCATCACAGCGACGTGCCGATGGAGCCCGTCGTCACCAACACCGCCCGGCGGAAGGAGGCCGCGAAGTAGCCGGGGCGGCCGGGTGTCGATTCACTCTCCGCCGGGCAGTGCCTGACGCCACCGGCCGATGGCTTCCACCACCTCCTGCCAGATGTCCTCGGGCTCGCGGCCCAGCCGCTTGGGGACGCGGAAGTCGTGGTTGCCGCCCTCGATGATGTGGGTCCGGGTCGGCGCCTGGGCCCGTTCCAGCACCTCTCCCAGAAGGTCGAGGCGGCAGAAGGGGTCGTTGGTGCCTTCCACGAACAGCATGGGCGCGGTGATCTTCACCAGGTTGTCGGCGCGCAGCTTGTCGTGGCGCTTGGGCGCGTGTAGCGGGTACCCCAGGAAGACCAGGCCCGCGAGGTTCTGTTCGCCCGCCTCCGCTTCCTTGGCCGCGACGTTGGCGGCGATGCGGCCGCCCATGGACTTGCCGCCGATGAAGAGCCGGCCCGGCGCCGGACGAAGGTCGGACCGCACGCGGTCCAGCACGCGTTCGTAGGCGTCTTCCAGCCGGGCGGCCGGGTCGGGGGCCTTCCGGCCCAGTTCCTTGTAGGGGAAGTTGAACTTCACCGAGAGCCAGCCCGCCCGGGCCAGCGCCTCGTGAAAGAAGGTCATGAACGGGTGGTGCATGTCCGCTCCGGCGCCGTGGGCGAGGACGATGACGGCGGCCTCGCCGTCGCCGCGGCCTTCCGGCTCCGCCACCACCGCTGACACCTCCATGCCCCGGTCCACGGGAATCTTCTCGGTGTGCTGCCGAGGATGGGTCACGATGCCGTTCCTCCGAGCCGGCGCGCCGCCTGCAGGTCCTCCAGCTTCAGCGTGTCGTAGAGGTAGTCGTTGAGGGGCGTGGCGACCCCGTGGACCCGGCCCATGCGCGAGACGTAGCCGCACAGGGAGTCGATTTCGAGACGCCGTCCGGCCTCCACGTCATGGCACATGCTGCCCTTGCCGGAGGGGTCCTGTTGCGCCATGAAGCGGTAGTTGGCGGCATCGGACTCCGGCTCCAGCGGAACCCCCATGGCCAGGGCCAGTTGAAAGACCTCCCGCATCACCTCCCGGGCCATGCGCGCGGTGCCGTCATAGCCGAGGATCTCACCCAGCGGCCGCCGCGTCAGCGCAGTCATGCCGCTCACCGCGCAGATCAGGATGAACTTGTTCCACAGCTCGACGCGGATGTCGGCGGAGAGGCGCGCGTCCACCTGCCCCTGGCGCATGGCCTCCACGATCCGCTTCCCTTCGGGGGTGGCACCACCGCCGAGGTTGCCGAACACGATCCGCCGCGGCCCGGCGGTCTGATGAATGCGGCCCGGCGCGACGATGGCGCTGAAGACGTAGGCGGCTCCCTCCATGACCCGGTGCCCGCCGTACTCCCGGGCCAGCAACTCGCCGTTGTCGACGCCGTTCTGGAGGGAGATGACCACCGAATCCGGTCCCATCATCGGCCGCATGAAGGGAATCGCCTCGTCGTT
This sequence comes from uncultured Binatia bacterium (SeqCode), assembly GCA_965215605.1. Taxonomy (GTDB): domain Bacteria; phylum Desulfobacterota; class Binatia; order UBA9968; family JAJDTQ01; genus JAJDTQ01. Next base: position 2,862,760 of record OZ244070.1, read on the forward strand.
GGCGGGCGTCTTGACGCAGTAGAGGATCACGTCGCACGGCCCGGCCTCGGCCGGATCGTCCGTGAACATCGCGTCGCGCACCTTGAACGCGCCGGGTTCCACCGATTCCACCGCCAAGCCGTGTTGCTTCAAGGCCTGAAGATGTTCGCCCCGGGCGATGAAGCACACCGGCAGCCCCGCCCGGGCCAACAGGCCTCCGAAATAACCTCCGACCCCGCCGGTCCCCACGATGCCGAATCGCATGTTCGTCCATGCCTGAAGATCGGAACTACGGCGCCAGCACGATCTTGCCGAAGAACTCGCTGCGCTCCATCAACTCGTGGGCTCGGGCGGCCTCGCTCAGCGGCAGCACCTCGGACACCACGCCGCGCAGCTTGCGCTCGCTTACCAGCTTCATGACCTCGGGCATGTCCTCGCGCGGCCGCATGGTGGTGCCCATGATGGTGAGCTCACGGGTCCAGAGCTGACCCAGGTGAAACTCCACGCGGTGGCCGGCAGTGACCCCGGAGTTGATGAACCGGCCGCCGCGCCGGAGGCTGGCGAAGCACTCCCGCCACACCGGCGCGCCCACGTGCTCGAAGATCACGTGCACGCCCTCGCCGCCGGTGAACTCCTTCACCTTCTGACTGAATTCGGGGGATTCCTTGTAGTTGATGCCCTCGTCGGCGCCCAGCTCGGCGGCCTTGTCGAGCTTCCACTGCGAGCTTGCGGTGGTGATCACCCGGGCGCCCAGCAGCTTGCAGAGCTGGATGGCACCGCTGCCGATGCCGCTGCCCGCGGCCATGACCAGGACATCCTCGCCGGCCTGGACCTTGGCCCGGACCACCAGCATGCGCCAGGCGGTGCCGAAGGGCACGGCGATGCACGCGGCCTCCTCGAACGGCATCCATTCCGGGAAGAGGTAGGCGTCGGCGGCTTCCATACGCGCCAGCTCCGCGTATCCGCCGCCCCGGCAGCGTCCCAGCACCCGGTCGCCGGCCTTGAAGCCGGTGGTCTCGGCTCCGGCCTCCGCCACCTCGCCCGCTACCTCCAGGCCGGGAACGTGGGGCAGCGGCGGCTTGACGCCGTGGCTTCCCTCCCGGGCGAACAGGTCCCGGCGGTTGAGCGCCGCGGCCTTGACCCGGACCAGCAGGTCCGCGGCGCCGATCTCCGGCTCGGCAACCTCGCCGTAGGTCAGCACTTCCGGGCCGCCGGTTTCGGGGATGTAGACCGCTTTCATCTTCCTGGTCGCCTCGCTCGCTGTACGATGGTTCCGGTGGAACTTCTTCCGGCATCCGTCGCGACCGGACGCCGCTCAGCAACGCGCCTTCTGCAACTCGTCGAGAAGCTCCGTGTACGCTTCCTCGCCGCCGCCCTCCCAGCGTTCCAGCAGCGCCGACCCGATGACGGCGATCTCGCAGCTTCCGTGAAGCTTTCGCACGTCGTTGCCGCCGGCGATGCCGAAGCCCAGGGCCAGGGGCACGTCGGTGGCCGCGCGGTAGCGGGCTATCAGCGGGCCGATGCCGGCCTTCAGGTCGGTGCGCTTGCCGGTGACGCCGCGCCGCGCCACGCCATAGACGAACCCCTGGCCGCGGCGGCCGATCTCGGCCAGACGCGCATCGGAGTTGGTGGGCGTGAACAGCGCGATGGGGTTCAACCCGTGCTCGTCGCTCAGGCGGAAGAGGTCGTGGTACTCCTCGATGGGGAGGTCGGGGACGATGAACCCCGCGGCTCCGGACCGGCTCAGGCGTTCGCAGAAAGTGCGGTGGGTGAGCCGGAACACGGTGTTGTAATACCCCATCATCAGGTGCGGAAACCCGAACCGTTCGGTGGCCCTTGCCATGAAATCGAAGTACTGGTCGACGGAAAGGCCCTGCCTGAGGGCCTCCTGGTTGGCCCGGGCGAACACCGGCCCGTCGGCGATGGGCTCGCTGAAGGGCATCTGCAACTCCACCAAGTCCACGTCCGCCCGCTCCATCCGCTCCAGCATGCGCCAGTTCACGTCGAGGGACGGATAGCCCACGATGACGTGGGTCATCAGCAGGATCTTCCGCGAAACGAGGCGGCTCTGTATGTAGGCGTGCAGATTCACCGGCCGGCTTTCCGTTCGAGGAACCGTTGCCAGCCGGGGTCGTTCAACGCCTCGGCGATGGTGAAGATGTCCTTGTCGCCGCGGCCGGACAGGGTGACCAGGACGTTCGTGCCGCGGCCCATGCCCGGCGCCTCCCGGATGGCCCCGGCGACGGCATGGGCGCTCTCCAGCGCGGCGATGATGCCTTCCCGGCGCAGCAGCGTCTGGAACGCCGCCAGCACCTCTTCGTCGGTGGCCGCCTCGAACCGGGCCCGCCCGCTCTCCCGCAGGCAGGCCAGGATCGGGCTTACCCCGATGTAGTCCAGTCCGGCGGCCACGGAGTGGGTGTGGCGCATCTGCCCTTCCTCGTCCTGGAGGAAGTAGGTCTTGTACCCCTGGGCCACGCCGGGACTGCCGCCGGCGCCGGCCAGCCGGGCGGCGTGCCGCCCCGAGTCGAGCCCTTCGCCGCCCGCCTCGATGCCCACCAGCTCCACTTCGGCGTCGTCGACGAAACCCAGGAACGTGCCGGTGGCGTTGGAGCCGCCGCCGACGCAGCAGTACACCCGGTCCGGCAACCGGCCGGTGGCGGCGAGCATCTGCTCGCGGCACTCCTGACCGATGATCTGCTGGAACCAGGCGACCATCTGCGGGAACGGGTGCGGGCCGCAGGCGGTTCCCAGCACGTAGTGGGTGTCGTCCATGGAAAAGGCCCAGTCCCGCAGGCACTGGTTGATGGCGTCCTTGAGGGTGGCCGAGCCGTCCTCCACCGACACCACCTTGGCTCCGAGGCGTTCCATCCAGAAGACGTTGGGGCGCTGTCGCTCCACGTCCACCGCGCCCATGTAGATGGTGCAGTCGAGCCCCAGCCGCGCGGCCATGGTGGCGGTGGCGACGCCGTGCTGCCCGGCGCCGGTCTCGGCGATGACGCGCTTCTTGCCCATGCGCGTCACCAGCAGCCCCTGGCCCATGACGTTGTTGATCTTGTGTGAGCCGGTCTGGTTGAGATCTTCCCGCTTCATGTAGATCGCGGGACCCCCCAGCGCTTCGCTCAGGTTCTTGAGATGGGTAATGGGCGTGGGCCGGCAGGAGTATGTCTGCATCACCTCCTGGAACTCCTCCCAGAACGACGGGTCCTTGCGCGCCTCGGCGAAGGCGGCGATCAACTCGTCCAGAGTCGTGCGCAGGATCTCCGGCGTGAATGCGCCGCCGTAGGCGCCGAAGTAGCCGGTGCGCTCTTCCACGTTTTTCAGAAGGCTGTCCAGCATTGTTCCGAGGACTCACACGCAAGGAGGAGGTGGCTTCCCGAGGCCCACGCTTACGGAAGGTTTAAGGAGACTTGGCAGTTAAGTCAAACAGCGTGGGGTCCAAGGATGCGGTGTAGGTGCTATTATAGAACAAGAGCCACAAATTGGAGCGATAAATCAGAGTTCATGAATTACAGCCACAATTTACAGCCGCAATTCGTCGTTTCCGGCCCCCCTCCGTCATTCCCGCGCAAGCGGGAATCCAGGTGGGGCGGCAGACGGCCTTGCCGTGAACGAAGGGAGCCCACTCATGAAGATACTTGTGACCGGAGCGACCGGGCTGGTCGGCAGCGCCCTGGTCCCGCTTCTCTCCGGCGGCGGTCATGAGGTGGCGCGGCTGGGCCGCGCCGCGGCGGGAACGGGCGACCTCCGCTGGGACCCGGACGCCGGCGTGCTCGAGGCGGCCGCGCTGGAGGGGTTCGACGGCGTGGTACACCTGGCCGGGGAGAACATCGCGTCCGGCCGCTGGACCGAGGCCAGGAAGCAGCGCATCAAGGAAAGCCGCGTAACCGGCACGCGCTTGCTTGCCGAGACACTCGCGGGCCTGGAGCGGCCGCCGCGGGTGCTGGTGTCGGCCTCCGCCATCGGCTTCTACGGCGACCGCGGCGAGGAGGAGCTCACGGAAGGGAGCCCGGCGGGCGCCGGCTTCCTTTCCGAGGTGTGCCGCGAATGGGAGGCGGCCACCGAGGCGGCGGAAGGAAAGGGCATCCGGGTCGCCCACGCGCGGCTGGGCGTGGTGCTCACCCGGGACGGCGGCGTCTTGGGCAAGATGCTGACCCCCTTCAGGCTCGGCGCCGGCGGCGTTCTCGGCAACGGCCGGCAGTACATGAGCTGGATCACCCTCGACGACACCGTTACGGCCATCGGCCACCTGCTCGGCACGGAGGCCGCGTCCGGTCCGGTGAACGTGGTGGCGCCGGCGGCGGTGACCAACCGCGAGTTCACCAAGACCTTGGGCCGCGTGCTGCGGCGTCCAACCCTGTTCCCCGTGCCCGGCTTCGCCGCCCGGCTGGCGTTCGGCGAGATGGCCGACGCGTTGCTGTTGGCCAGCACCCGTGTGAAGCCCGCCGGTCTGCTGGGCTCCGGGTACGCCTTCCGCCATGGCTCGCTGGAAGAGGGGCTGCGCCACGTCCTCGGCGCGCGTTGATGGACCCGGCCGCGCTTACCTTCATCGGCGTCTCGAAGGTGTACGAAGGGGCGGGTTCCGCGGAGCGCTACGCGTTGCGGGACGTCAGCTTCGAGATCGCCTCGGGCCGGACCGTGGCCATCGTCGGCCGCAGCGGCAGCGGCAAGTCCACGCTGCTGCACCTGGCCGCCGGCATCGACGTGCCCACCCGCGGGTCGGTGGCGGTGCGCGGCACGCCCCTGGAGGGTCTCAACGAGACAGCGCGCACCCGACTACGCCGCCACGAGATAGGTTTCGTCTTTCAGCTTTTCCATCTTCTTCCCCATTTGACGGTGCGGGACAACGTGGCCCTGCCGGAGCTCATCGCCGGCGCCCGGGAGCGTTCCTTCCGGGCGCGGGTGGCGGCGCTGCTGGAAAGGGTCGGGCTGCCGGACCGCGCGGACGATCCGGTGGCCGGGCTCAGCGGCGGCGAGATGCAGCGGGTGGCCATCTGCCGGGCCTTGTTGCGGCGTCCCCGCCTGTTGCTGGCGGACGAGCCCACCGGAAGCCTGGACGACGCCAGCGGTCAGGTGGTGATGGAGTTGATGCTGCAGATGGTGGCGGAGGAGGGGGCGACGCTGATCTACGCCACCCACAGCCGTGAGTTGGCGGCGATGGCCGACCACACCCTGCGGCTCCACAGCGGGACCCTGGAGCCGGAACCGGACGCCGCGGGATAGGCCCGGACCATGCTGCGCTACTTCTACAGGACCGTTTCGGCGCACTGGCGCACCAACCCGGTGCTCTACGGCCTGACCGTCCTGGGCGTGGCGCTGGGAGTGGCCTCGGTCATCAGCATCCGCATCCTCAACCAGAGCGCCATCGCCTCGTTCGCCGCGGGCGTCCGCACCATCGGCGGCGCCGCCGACGTGGTGGTCACCGGCAAGGGCGGGACCCTGCCCGACACGTTCTACCCGCGTGTCCGAGGCACCCCGGAGGTGGCCGCGGCCTGGCCGGTCTTCGAGACTACCGTGGGCCTGGAGGGATCTCCCGGCACCTTCGTGCGGTTGCTGGGCGTCGATCTGCTGGCGCCCGCCCGAGACTTTTGGGAAGCGCTTTCCGGACTGCGGTCCGAAGCGGAGTCCGGAGCGGCCGTGCGCGGCCGGAGCGGCCGTGCGCGGCCGGGGCTGGGCGGCGGTGACGCCGGAACTGGCGGCGGCCATGGGCTGGACCGTGGGCGACCGGTTCCAGGTCCGTGACGGCGCCCGCGTGCGCACGCTCCGGGTCGGTGCGTTCATCGACTTCCAGCGCTGGGGGGCTTCCGGGGGCCGCCGCGCCCTGGTGACGGACATCGCCGAGGCCCAGTCCCTGTTCGGCGGCGCCGGGACGCTCCACCGCATCGGCGTTACGGCCGCGGAGGGCGCCGACCTCGCGGCGCTGGCGGACCGCATCGAGCGCGGGCTGGGCGGCCGCGTGGACGCCGTCACCCCGTCGGAGCGCACCGGGCAGGCGCAGCAGCTACTCGGCGCCTTCCGCTTGAATCTCACCGCCTTGAGCATGGTCAGCCTGCTGGTGGGCACGTTCCTCGTGTTCAGCAGCATGCGCGCCTGTCTGGTGTGGCAGCGGAGGGAGTTCGGGGTGCTGCGCTCCCTGGGCTCCACCCCGGCGCAGGTGCTGGCGCTGATCCTGGGGGAGGCGGCGCTGCTGGGGGTCATGGGGGTGGTCATCGGCATTGTCGCCGGCTACTGGACCGCCATCTGGAATCTGGACGCGGTAAGCTCGACCCTGACCAACGTCTACATGCTCCAGGAGATCGAGTCGCTGGAAGTGTCGGGCGGCACCCTGGCGCTGGCCGTGTTCGCGGGCCTGGGGGGAGCCCTGAGCGGTACGCTGCTGCCGGCCCTGGACGTGTGGCGAAGGGACACCCGGGCCCTGTTGGATACGTTCCCGACGCAGTCCGCCGGGGTCGTTGCCGCCCGCATGCTCTTCCGTTCCGGCCTCGTGCTGGTGGCCGGCGCCCTGGCTTGGTACTGGCTCGCGGGCTGGCGTTGGCGGCCGTCGGGTTTCATCCTCGCCACCGCCATGATGCTGTGCCTGCCGCTGCTCGCGCCCTGGCTGGTGCAGCGCCTGACCGGCCGCGTCCGGGTGCCGAACTTCGGTTTCCGGTACGGCGTCCGGAGCCTGGGGGCGACCCTGGCCAACACCTCCTTCTCGGTATCGTCCCTGGCCATGGCCGTGTGCCTGCTGGTGGGTATTACCTTGCTGGTGGAGAGCTTCCGCGAGACCCTGGTGCGCTGGGTGGACCGCTCGTTGCGCGCGGACGTCTACGTGACCGCCACCGTCGCGGCACGGCCCGGACCGGGCGCCACTCTCAGTGCGCCGCTGGTGGAACGGCTGGCCCGGGAGCCCGAGGTGGAAGGCCTCGATCCTCTCCGCCGCCTGTTCCTGCCCGTGGGCGGCCGGCGCGTGGCGGTGGTGGGGGTGGACCTGAGCCGCCCGGCGGAGCAGCGGCGCTTGGGGCTGCTTTCCGGCGGCGATGCCGTGGACAGGGCGGTGCGGGACCGCGGCGTGCTCATCGGCGAGCCGTTGTCCCGGAGCGCGTCGTTGAAGGTAGGGGACCGCGTGGAAATCGAAGGCCCGGAGGGACCGGTGCTGCTGCCCGTGTCCGGCATCTACCGCGACTACACCGAGGGCGGCTCGGTCACCCTGGACCTCGGCCTGATGGCGGATAAACTCGGGGCCGGCCCCCTCACCAGCATCGCCCTTCACCTGAAGCCCGGCGCCGATGCCGAAGCCGTGGCCGCCGGCATCGAGAGCCGGCACCCTCGAGACTCCCTCAGGGTCCGAAGCAACCAACGCCTCAAGGACGACGTGCTTCACGTCTTCGACCAGACCTTCGCGGTGACCCGCATCCTCCAGGTCATGAGCCTCATCATCGCTGCCTGCGCCATCACCCTGACCCTGCTGGTGGTGGCCCAGGAAAAGGCCAGCGAGATCGCCCTCTACCGCACTCTGGGCGCCTACCGCCGGCAGGTGTTCCTGCTGTTCGTGAGCAAGGGCACCGCCATGGCCTTCCTCGGCCTGGCCATGGGCTACGCCGCCGGCGTCGCCCTCGGCATGATCCTGATCTTCGTCATCCAGAAGAGCTACTTCGGCTGGAGCATCGAGTGGACCTGGCCCTGGCTCCCCCTGGCCGGCGAAGCCCTTGCCATCGTTTGCGCCGCGGTGCTGGCGAGCCTGTACCCGGCGTTCAGAGCCAGCCGCACGCCGGCCAACGAGTTGTGTCATGCGGATGCGTGAGCGGAAAGCCGGGCGCCCCTCGGGTCTGCTGGCATGGGTGCTCATGCTGGCGGGCGTCATGCTCTGGTCCGACGCCACGGTCCACGCCTGGACCCCGGCCCAGCCCGGCTACGTCTGGTCGTTCCCGCGCGACCATTGGGCCCGGGACGGCTACAAGACCGAATGGTGGTACTTCACCGGCCACCTGCGCACCGTCGAGGAGCCCGCGCGCCGTTTCGGTTTTCAGTTCACCTTCTTCAGGATCGGCGTGTCGCAGGAGCTGCCCGACAGCGGCTCCGCGTGGAGCGCCGGCAACCTCATCATGGGTCACGCCGCCCTGACCGACCTGGAGACCGGCCGGCATCGCTTCAGCGAGCTGGTGGTACGGGCGGCCCCGCTGCTGGCCGGTTTCGGACGCCACCCGGACCCCCGGCTGGCCTGGAGCGTCGGCCCTCCGGGGACCCCGGAGCCGTGGGAGCTCCGGTGGAACGGTAACGGTTTCGACTTCACCATGGCCGACGCGGGAAAGTCCTTTGGCTTCAGCCTGTCCACGCGCCCCCTCAAGCCGGTGGTGTTCCAGGGCCCCGGCGGCCTCAGCCGGAAGGGGGAGGGCGCCACCGAGGCCAGTCACTACTACAGCTTCACCCGCATGGCCACCACCGGCACGGTCCGCGTGGACGGCAAGGAGTTGGATGTCGGCGGGACGAGCTGGATGGACAAGGAGTTCGGGTCCAACCAGCTCGGCGAGGACACGCAAGGGTGGGACTGGTTCAGCCTCCAGCTCGACGACGGGCGTGAGGTCATGCTCTATCTGCTCCGGAGCCGTGACGGCGGTACTCGCTACGCCGGCGCCACGCTGGTGGACCCCGAGGGCGGCGGCCGCTACCTGCGCTCCGGTGAATGGATGTTGAACGCCACCGGCCAATGGACGAGCCCTGTCACCGATGCCACCTATCCTGCCGGCTGGACCCTCGATATCCCCACCGCCGCCATCCGCGCGGTCATCAGCCCCGAGTTCGCCGATCAAGAAAACCGCAGCGCGCTGATCCCGAACCTGTTCTACTGGGAAGGCTCCGTCCGGGTCGAGGATGGGCAGCACAGGCGTATCGGACAAGGTTACGTGGAACTGACGGGGTACGGGGAGAACAGCCGCCCGCCGATTTGAACTCCAGGGTGTAGAAACGGGGAGCGCTTTGGGTGTCGGGTCGGAGAGTCGTACAATGGAGGGCACGTCAGAGGCGACGAGAACCCTCGACGGCTGTATCGTTACCGCAAGCCGTGGTCTGGGCTCTTTGATCGCCATGTCACAAGAAATATGAAGCTCGGACCGCCGAGGGGGGTGTCTGGCAAGGATGTGATTTGGCTTGTAACGAGTACTCTTTTCCGATAACCCGGAACGCTATGTTGCCGGCGCCTGCGTCAAGATCGGCTTCTTCGTGACCAATGACGATTTGCGGTATCAGGACGAGATTCACGGCAACCTGTTCAGCCAAGCTGAGAAAACACTTGAGCTTCTGTTCTCCAAGTACCTGAAAGCCTATATCAGCTATGTGGGAATCCAGCGGCGGGAGAAGTTCCTGTTTCCCTACCAAGCCGTGCGTGAAGCGCTGCTCAATGCGGTTGTGCACAAGGATTACGGCAGCGGTATACCGATCCAGATCAGGGTTTATGACGACAAGGTAGTGCTGTGGAATTCCGGACAGCTACCGCAGGAATGGACGCTCGAACGACTTTTGGGCGAACACCCCTCAGCACCCTACAACCCACTCATCGCCAGCGCCTTTTTCCGCGCCGGCTACATAGAATCCTGGGGCCGCGGCATCGATAAGATTGATCGCGAATGCCGCGAACATGACATTGATCCACCTCGGTATGACAACAGCATGTCGGGGCTGATGCTGACTTTTCAGGCGAACCCCGCGCATCTGGCAGCTACTCCTCATGCCGTCGGTGCGGAGGTGAATGCAGGGGTAGTGTCGGTAGAAACGCAGGTAGAAACGCAGGTAGAAACGCGGGACAGAATTGTCGAACTGCTCCGGGCACACCCGCATTTGACGTTGGCTGAGATAGCCGCTCAACTTGGCAAGTCAGTCTCGGCCATTGAGCGGGCAAGCGCCAAACTGACCCGCGAAGGACGGCTTCGCCGAGTTGGCCCCCGTAAAGGCGGCCACTGGGAAGTGATGAAATGACCAGCACCGGCGGTGTCGGTCAACCCGAACGCACCACCCAGAATCGGGTGGTCGCCCTGTTCCGCGACCAACCCGCAGTAAGGCGACCTGAGCTGCATTCACTTCGCGCGGCTGCTGGAAAGGACCTTCCGCGGCTTCGTGCCGCCGCCCGTCCGCGTCCAGAAGGGAGGATTCCATGAAGACATCCGTGGCAATCGTCGTCGCGGCGTTGGCGTGGGCCGGCGCGTTTGGCTCCGTAGCGGCGGAGGCACCCGCCGGGCCGGTGGTGCTGACCGTCGCGGGCGACATCGCGACGGCCAACCGGCCTGCCTACGACGAAGAACGCGACGTGTTCCTCAAGTATCACAAGCGCACCTTCGACAGGGCGTTCGCGTTCGACCGCGCCATGTTGGAGAGCCTGGGGGTCAGAAAGGTCCGCGCCGGCGAGAGTTGGGCCGGCCCCAGGACCGTGACCGGCCCGCGTCTGGCGGACGTTCTGGAAGCCGCGGGTTGCCGTGGCAGGGCGCTCGAATTCCTGGCCCTCGACGGATTCCGTTTCAGTTTGTCCAGGGAGGATGTCGAAGCGCGCGAGTGGGTGGTCGCGACCCGGGCCGACGGCCGGCCCCTTGGCCTGGGGGACCGGGGTCCCCTCTGGCTGGTTATCGATCCCCCCGGCGAACGGCCGGCCACGGCAAAGGAGATCGGCCACGGGCCCTGGGCGCTGTTCTTCATCGAGTGTCAATAGGCACGGTTTGGTGTTTGTACGGCGCCCCGGAACCGTCTGGGATTTTTCATGGGCATTCGTTTGTCCGCCGGTTCTCAAGACAGGCCAACGGGAGGGGATTGATGTCGGATATCAACGAAGTCGGCGCCACCGCCTTTCTCATCGCGGGCATCCGGGAGCAGGAGAAGGACCGGGAACACCCGCTCTTCAAGGATCCCTACGCGGAGTGGTTCGTCAATGACGAAATCCGGGCGAAGCTCCGGCAGGTGTTCACGGCCTTGCCCGAGGGGATGGAACTGGTCCGTTACCGTTCCGCCCTGTTCGATGACATCATCCGGCGCGAGACCGGCAACGGCATGCGCCAAGTGGTCATTCTCGGCTCCGGGTTCGACATGCGGCCGCATGTGTTTCAGGCCGAGGGCGTACGGTTCTGCGACGTGGACCAGGCCGCGGTGCTGGCGTTCAAGGGCAGGGTGCTGGAAGGCCACGGCCTGACCCCTTGCGCGGCCATCCCGTGCAACTATCTCGAAGTCGACCTGCCCGCGAAGCTGGCGGAGGCGGGGTTCGATCCGGATGCGCCGATGCTGATCGTCTGGGAGGGAAACACCATGTACCTGCCGGAGGAACTCATCCACGGCTTCCTCAACCGGCTGCGCCAGGGGATACGGTCCTTCAGGATCGCCTTCGACTTCTTCGCCAGAAGCGTCATCGACCGCACCACCGGCGACGAGAACATCACCGCCACCACCGATGCCTTCGAGAACACTCTGAACGTGAAATGGCTGACGGGCTTCGACGACCTTTCCGTTCTGGAGGAGCGCACCGGCTTGAAAGCGGTGGAGTTCGGGAGCCTGCTGGACTTCGGCAAACGGTTGGCGCCGGATTACCCGACGGATATTCCGCAGTTGGACCTGTACCATTACGGAATCATGAGTCACGGGGAGGGCTGAGCAGCGCCCCGGGGCTTCCGCGATTCTCCATGAGCCCGCCGATCCGGACTTTCCCGAGCTCTCCAAGGCGGCCGCGGCGTTCCTTTGACAGCGTGCAGGGCGTGGTACCCTGAAAGCATGAAGACCTACACCCTGCATTCGGAGCTGTGGCTTCCCCGACCGGTTGCCGAGGTGTTCCCGTTCTTTGCCGACGCGGCCAACCTGCAACGGATCACGCCGCCCTGGCTCCGGTTCGAGGTTAAGACGCCGGCTCCGTTGGAAATGAGGGTGGGGGCCTTGATCGATTACCGTCTCCGCGTGCGCGGCTTCCCCATCCGGTGGCGTTCGGAGATCACCTGCTGGGATCCGCCGCGGCGGTTCGTGGACGAGCAGCGGCGCGGACCCTACCGGCTCTGGGTCCACGAGCACACGTTCACGGAGCTGGACGGCGGCACCCGGGTGGAGGATACGGTGGACTATGCGGTCCATTTCGGCGGCCTTGTCCAGAGGTTCCTGGTGGGGCCGGACCTCCGAAGGATCTTCGAGTACCGGAAGAGGAAGCTGCAGGAGTTGATGGAGCGCTAGTGTCCGTGGAGTCCGGGCTCACGGATCCGAGCCCGGCCGGCGCAGGAAGCTCTGGCGCAGCACGTACGCGGCCCCGTGTTCTGTGGCGTGGCGGCGTATCAGGTCTACGGGCGCGGACAGTGGAACCCGTCCCAGGCGATAGTCGTCCACCAGCGCAGCGAGCTGTTTCCGCCCTTCGGGGTCGAGCCGCGCGGAGAGGAAGCCCGCCAGGTGCTGCAGCGCGTTGGTGTTGGTCTTCCTCGTCGCCGGCTGTTTCAGGGCTTCCATGAACATGCTGCCGTATCGAGCCGTCACCGCTTCCAGGGAGCCGCCGCCGGCTTCGGCCAGCAGGCGGCCGAGGAGCCGCAGACGGCGCTCGCTGTGGGCCAGAAGGGTCAGCTTGTGGGATGCATGGAAGTCCGTGAGTCCCGCCAGCGACGGCCCCGAGCCGGCGCACTCACGCCATTCGCGGTACCCGTGGACGCGCTCGATGAAGTTCTCGCACAGCGCCTCATCGTCCAGGCGGTCTTCCGCTTCCACCGGCAGCAGCGGCAGGGCGCCGGCCAGCGCCCGGGCGAACAGGCCGGCGCCCGCGGGGCTCGCCGTCCCGGCTTCCGAACGGACCGGGACGCGGTCCGGCCCGCAACTCGGCGAGCCCGTCTTCAGGACGAACCCGCAGACCTCGAGCCGCTCGATCTCGGCCGCCCGTTCTCGCCCGTAGCGCCGCATGATCCCGGTCCAGTCCCGGCCGGAACGCTTTCCGACCATGCGGGGCGCACGGGGGTCTCCGACCAGGTCCACGGGTTCCCGCGGCACGCCCATTCCCACCTCCATCTCCGGGCAGACGGCAACGATCTCGAAGGAGCGGTACAACGTATCGGTGACGGTCGGGTGGCGCTTGTGGCCGCCGTCGTGACGGACGGGGTGGCCCAGCAGGCAACTGCTGACGCCGATGCGGGGCTTGATCGACATGGTGAACAGGGAAGAGGCCGGACGGGAGGAGTGGCCGTCGTTTTTCCTTGGCCGGACACGCTTCCGGGATGGATTATAGCGCAGTGTCCCCTGTAAACTAGTGTGGGACCGGAATCGGAAAGCGAAGATGTCCAGAATCACCCGAGGATACCTCCAGCGACAGCCCTCCGCCGCCGTCATCGGCAGCGGCTTCGGCGGGTTGGCCGCGGCCATCCGCCTCCAGGCCGCGGGTTTCCGCACGGTGGTCTTCGAGAAGCGGGACCTGCCGGGAGGCAGGGCTTATGTCTACCGCCAGGACGGCTTCACCTTCGACGCCGGCCCCACCGTCATCACGGCGCCGGAGTGCCTGGAGGAACTGTTCGCGCTGGCCGGCCGGAACATGCGCGAGCATGTCACGCTGGTGCCGGTGCGTCCGTTCTACCGCCTTTTCTGGGACGACGGCACGCGGTTCGACTACGGCAACGACGACGAGCAGACGTTCGCGCAGATCCGCGCCCGGTCGCCCGGCGACGTGCAGGGCTACCGTGACTTCCTGCGCTACTGCGAAGCGGTGTTCCGGGAAGGCTACGAGAAGCTCGGACACGTGCCGTTTCCGAACCTCTGGAGCATGGTCCGGGTGGCGCCGCAACTGGCGGCGCTGGCTTCCTACCGGTCGGTCTACGGCACCGTGTCCCGGTACATCCGGGACCCCCGGCTCCGTCAGGCCCTGAGCTTTCATTCGCTGCTGGTGGGCGGCAACCCCCTGACGGCCTCTTCCATCTACACGTTGATCCACTACCTGGAGCGAAAGTGGGGCGTATGGTTCCCCATGGGCGGCACCGGCGCCCTGGTGCGCAGCTTGGTGCGGCTGTTCGAGGGCCTGGGCGGCGAGTTGAGGTTGGAGTCGGAGGTGGCGTCCATTCCAACGGACCGGGGCGGGGTCCGCGGCGTCGCGGTGCGGGACGCCGAGCCCGAGGCCTTCGACGTGGTGGTCAGCAACGCCGACGTCGTGCACACGTATGGCCGGCTGCTGGGGCACCACCGGGCGGGAGCGCGCGCCGCGCGCCGGCTCAGGCGCATGAAGCACGGCATGTCCCTGTTCCTGGTCTACTTCGGCACCCGCAGGCGCTACCCGGGCATCGAGCACCACAACATCCTGTTCGGGCCGCGCTACCGGGAACTGTTGGCGGACATCTTCGAGCGCGGGGTGCTGCCAGCGGACTTCTCGCTCTATCTGCACGCGCCGAGCTACACCGACCCGTCGCTTGCGCCGCCGGGCTGCCACGCCTACTACGTCCTCGCCCCGGTGCCCCACCTCGGCAAGGCGGACATCGACTGGGCGTCGGCGGCGCCGCGCTATGCCCGGCAACTGTTGTCCTGCCTGGAGGAACGGCTGATGCCCGGCCTCGCCGGCGACCTGGTGACGCAACGCATCTTCACCCCGCTGGATTTCAGCCAGGAACTGAACGCCCATCTGGGCTCGGCCTTCTCCCTGGAGCCCCGGCTCACCCAGAGCGCCTGGTTCCGGGTGCACAACCGCGACCGGCGCATCCGGGGCCTGTACTTCGTGGGCGCCGGAACCCACCCCGGCGCCGGCGTGCCGGGCGTGATCAACTCCGCCAAGGCCACGGCCGGGATCATACTGGACGATTGGCGCGGCCGGCTGGACGTACCGGCGCCATGAGGTCCGCCATGCCGGACGACGTGGCCGGCGCCATCGAGCATTGCGCGGCCGTGATCCGGGACGGCTCCAAGAGCTTCGCCCTGGCCGCGCGGCTCTTCGACCGTGCCACCCTGAACGCCGCCGTCTCGCTCTACGGCTGGTGCCGGCACTGCGACGACCGGATCGACTCGGCCGGGAGCGAACCGGCCGCCGCCCAACGCCTGGAGGAGCTTCGCCGCCGGACCGTGGATACCCTCGCCGGCCGGCCGCAAGGCGCTCCCGTCTTCATCGCGTTCCAGCATGTCGCGGCCGCGTACGGCGTGCCGCATCACTACCCGCTGGAGCTTATCGAAGGCATGGCCATGGACGCCCGCGGGCAGCGCTACGAGACCCTGGACGACCTGTTGCTCTACTGCTATCGCGTGGCCGGCACCGTGGGGCTGATGATGACCCACGTCATGGGGGTCAGCGACGAAAAGGCGCTGAGCCACGCCGCGGCCATGGGAACGGCCATGCAACTCACCAACATCGCCCGGGACGTCATCGAGGACCACGAGCGGGGACGCATCTACCTGCCGCTTTCCTGGCTGGCCGAGGCCGACCTTCCGCCCGAGGAGCTGGCCCTGGCCGCGCGGCGCCGCGAGCTCGCGGGCCTGGCCCGGCGGCTGCTGTCCGTGGCTGACGACTACTACCGTACGGGCGACGCCGGCCTCCGCTACCTGCCCCTGCGCTCGGCGTGCGCGGTGGCCGCGGCGCGGCGGATCTACGCGGGCATCGGCGGCCGGGTGCTGCGGCGGAAGGAACGGGCCTGGGACGGCCGGACCTACACCACCGGCCCGCGCAAGCTGGCGCTGGCCGCCCGGGGGTTGGGCCAGGTGGCCGCCACGCTGCCCCGAAGGGTCGCGCATCCGTGGTCCGCGGCGCCCATCCGCGCGGTGTGGCGCTTCTCGCCATGAAGTCTTTGCTGAGGACATGGATCCGCGGGCGGCTGCACGGTTATCGGGAGCTGGTCAATCAGGTGGACCCTTCCAAACCGCTCCGGGGCGGGCCGGCTCGGACCGTGGCGGTGGTGGGAGGCGGCCTCGCCGGCATCGCGGCGGCTTCGGTGCTGGGAGAGCGTGGTTTTGGCGTCCGCCTGTTCGAACGCAATTCCTACCTCGGAGGCAAGGTGGGGAGTTGGACGGTGGAGTTCCCGGACGGCTTCCGCGCCCGGGTGGACCACGGCTTCCACGCCTTCTTCCGCCACTACTACAACCTGTCGCGGTTCCTGGAAAAGACCGGCGCCAGCCGTCATCTCGAGGCCATCGAGGATTACCTGATCCTTGGCCGGGACGGGCGCCGGTACGGTTTCGCCGGGGTGGAGACGACCCCGGTCCTCAACATCCTTTCCCTGATGCGCCGTGGATTCTTTGGTCTGAGGGACGTGGCCTTCAACCCGCGGCTGGCGGGGTTGCGCGCGTTGCTGCGGTTCGACCTGCGCCGCACGTTCGAGGAATGGGACGGCGTCAGCTACGATGAATTCGCCGCCCGGGTCCGGCTTCCCGAGGGATTGAAGCTGGTGTTCGGCGCCTTCGCCAGGGCTTTCTTCACTCCGGGAGACCGCATCAGCGCCGCGGAGCTCATCAAGAGCTTCCACTTCTTCTATCTCGCCCATGACCGCGGCCTGTTGTACGACTACTTCGACCGCGACTACCAGGAGGCGTTGATCGAGCCGGTGACGGCGCGGCTCTCGGCCGCGGGGGTCCGGGTGGAGACGGGCACGCCGGTGGAGAGTCTGGGGCGCGGGGACGGGCGATTCATGGTCAACGGGCAGCCGTTCGATTACGTGGTGCTGGCCGCGGACACGGCGGGGACGCGGCGGTTGGCCGAGCGGTCGGCTTGGTTGCGCAAGAACGCGCCGGAGTTGCACCGGCGGCTGACCGGGCTGCGATCGTCGTCCGGGTACGCGATTCTGCGCGTCTGGCTCGACCGGCGCGCCGGCGAGGACTGGCCCGTGTTCGTGGTCACCGAGAAACGGCAGGTGCTGGACTCGGTGACCCTCTACCACCGGTTCGACGCCGGCGCCCGTGAGTGGGCCGGGAAGACCGGAGGAGGGGTCTACGAGCTCCATTGCTACGCGGTGCCGCCCGAGCTGCCCGCCGAAGCCGAGGTCCGGGAGGCGTTTCTGCGGGAGCTGCATCACTACCTGCCGGCCCTGCGGGACGCCCGCGTGCTGTACGAGCACCTCCAGCTCCGCCGCGACTTCACCGCCTTCGACCGCAACCTCTACGACGAGCGGCCGTGGTACGATCCCGGCGTGCCCAACCTCTATCTGGCCGGGGACTGGGTGAAGCTGCCGGTGCCGGCCATGCTGATGGAAGCGGCGTTCACCTCGGGCCTCATGAGCGCCAACGCGGTGCTGGCAGCCAACGGGTTGCGGGAAGAACCGGTGTGGTCCGTGCCGCGCAAGGGCATCCTGGCTTGAGACATGCGCTACACCTACCTCGCCATCGATCTTCTCATCCTGATCGTTCCCCTGCTCTACACGTTCCACCCGCGCATCCGGTACGACCGATGCATCCCCGCCCTTGCCCTGTCGGTGGCAGTGGTGAGTCCTTGCTATCTCGCGTGGGACGCGCTGGCGGCGGGCTGGGGAGAATGGAGTTTCAATCCTCGATACGTGACCGGCCTCGATATCCTGGGCCTGCCGGCGGAGGAGGTCCTTTTCTTCGTGGTGGTGCCCTACAGTTGCCTGTTCATCTACGAGGCATTGGGCCGCTTGCGCTGGCGCCGGGCGCTGCCGTTGCGGCGGAGGTGGCTCACCGCCGCGGCCCTGCTCCTGGCGCTGCCGGCGCTGCTCTCGGCCAGCCGCGGCTACACCTGGAAGGCGCTGGGGTCGTGTGCCGGATTCCTCTTGTGCGGCCCCTTCGTCAAGCGGGATTTCATCACCGGCGCACGCTACTGGGTCTGGCTCGGAATCTGTTACATTCCTTTCCTGGTGTTCAATTCCGTCCTCACCCTGCTGCCGGTGGTGGAGTACGACGCCGGCGCCATCCTGGGTCCCCGGGTGGGGACCATCCCGGTGGAAGATTTTCTCTACAACTACTCGTTGCTGTCGTTCTACGGGTTGTTTTACGCCCGGTTCAGGGATGGGTCCGGACGGCGGGAAGCCGGACGAATCGTCCCCAAGGCCGGAGGTGCGCACCTTGACGCGAGGTGACGCCAACGAGGGTATAGCGGGGGCAGGCACGAGGCCGGACATCGGAGGCCGTGAGCCCGTTCGCGAAGCCTCCATAAACCCCGATCACTGGTACGCGGTGGCCCGGACCGACGAGGTGCGCCGCGAACCGCTGGGGGCGGCGATATGGGACCGGCCCGTGTGCGTTTTCCGCGACGCGGGCGGTGCCGTGCGCGCGCTGGAAGACCGCTGTCCGCACCGTCGGGTGCGCCTGAGCCTCGGACGGGTGACAGGCGACGGCATCGAGTGCGGCTACCACGGCTGGCGGTTCACGAACGACGGCCGGTGCTTGCACGTTCCGGGCCTGGACCCGGCGAGGATCCCCGAGGGCGCGCACGCGAAGGTTCTTCCCGTCCGAGAGCAGGACGGTTTCGTGTGGGTCTTCCCGGGCCGCCGGGAGTCGGCGGAGAGCGTGCGGCCCATGCCGATGCCGGAATGGGACGATCTCGACTTCATCGCCAGCGTCGCCCCCATGTCCTGTGAAGCCCACTTCTCGTTCGTCATCGAGAACCTCATGGACATGTACCACGACCGCCTGCACCAGCGGCACCAACCCTGGAGCGCCGGTGCCCTCCTGGAGGTGACCCGGGGCGAGGGCCGGGTGGAGGCCCGCTATTCCGCCACCGCCTACTACCGGATCGACCGCATCTGGTCGGCACTGCAGTTGGCGCTGCCGGCGCTGCGCAGGCCCCACCCCGCGCCGCTGGTGGTGACCTACGAGTACCCCCACTGGAAGGCCCGGCTGGGAGACGACTTCACGCTCTACGGGGTATTTTGTCCGGCGGGTCCGCGCCGGACACGGGTCCATCTGGTGCATTTCACCTCGCTGCACCGTCTGGACTCCTTCAGGAAGGCGCCCGCGTCCGTTCGGCGGGCGGTGAAGCGGTGCCTCCACAACATCGCCCGAGGGCTGCTGAAACGGCTCATCGACCAGGACGTTCCCATGGTCGAGGAGGAGCAACGGGCGTACGACGGGGCGCCGGAGCGCCAGCCGCTGGAACTGAACCGGACCCTCCATGCGGTGCAACGGCTGGTCCGGAACGAGGCCCGGCGGGCCGCGCGGGCTTCGCAGCAGGGACGTTAAGCGGTAAGATGGAAGCATGGACCGCCGCCCGTGGCTCCGGACATCCTTCGGCCACTGGGGCCGCGAAACCAAAGTCGGGCCGGCCTGGAGGTGTCTTGTGAGAAAGAGGGGTCTCCTTGTCATTCTCGCTCTCGTGCTGGCGCTTCCGGCGCACGCTCGCGGCCAGGAGTTTTCCGCCGAGACCTTCAATTCCGTGGTGAAGGTGCGGGCGGAGGTTCCCGGGGCCGCGCGCACCGCGGCTTCACTGGGGCCGCTGCGTGAGGGCAGCGGCGTCGTCATCGACTCTGGCGGTCTCATCCTCACCATCGGCTACCTGATCCTCGAGGCGTCGCGGGTCGAGGTGACCGATTTCGCCGGGAAGACGGTGCCGGCCAGGATCCTGGGTTACGATCACGCCACGGGTTTCGGGCTGCTCCGGGCCCGCTCTTCGGCGGCGGCGGCTGCCCGGCCGTTGCCGTTGGGGTTGTCCAAGGACCTGGCCCGGGGCGCGGAGGTGCTGATCCTGAGCTGGGCCGAGAAAGGGCCGTCGGGGCAGGGCGCCTACGTGGTATCGCGCCGGGAGTTCGCCGGTTACTGGGAATACCTCCTGGAACGGGCGATTTTCACCGCGCCGCACAACGCCAACTTCGGCGGCGCCGCGTTGATCGACAAGGGAGGCAGCCTGCTGGGCATCGGCTCGCTTCAGGTGCCGCAGGCGATTCCCGGTCAACCCGTGCCGGGCAACATGTTCGTGCCCATCGACCTGCTCAAGCCGATTCTTTCGGACCTCACACGGAAGGGGAGATCCGGCGCCAGCCCCAGGCCCTGGCTGGGCGCCCAGATGGAAGAAGCGGGTGGACACGTCATCGTCCGTCGTGTATCCAAGGGAGGGCCGGCCGCGCGGTACGGACTCAAAACGGGCGACCTTGTGGCGGGAGTCGGGGGAGTCGCCGTGAAGGGGCTCGCGGACGTGTACCGCAAGATCTGGGCCTTGGGCGCTCCCGGGGTCAGCGTGCCGCTCAACATCCTCAAAGGGGTTCGCGTCGAGGAGGTGCGGGTCGTGTCCGGCGACCGCTACGACTACTTGCGACTGGACCCAAGCCATTGAACCGCGGCGTCGGTCCGGGGCTCTCCCGAGCGCCGATGACGCGGTTGCCGCCAAGGGAGAGACCGTGACCTTGACCGAACGCCGCCGACAGTTTCGCCAGCTCCTCCAGGGTTCGGGTTGCATCCACCCGGCGTCGGTGTTCGATCCGGTATCGGCCCGGCTCGCCGAGGCAGCCGGCTTCGAGACCGGCATGCTGGCGGGCTCCATTGCCTCGGCCACGGTGCTGGGCGCCCCGGACATCGTGGTGCTGACCCTGACGGAGCTGGCGGAGCAGGCCCGCCGCATCGTCCGGGCCGGCGGGCTGCCGCTGATGGTGGACGCGGACCACGGCTACGGCAACGCCCTCAGCGTCATGCGGACGGTGGCCGAGCTGGAGGGCGCGGGAGTGGCTGCCCTGACCATCGAGGACACGCGGCTTCCCAGGGGTTTCGGCGCGCGGCGGGACGAGTTCATTTCGCTGGAGGAGTTCGCCGGCAAGATGCGCGCGGCCGTGGCGGCGCGGTCGGATCCGGCGCTGGTGATCCTGGGGCGGACCGGCGTGCTGCCGGCCCAGGGCGAGGCGGCGCTGGCGGAACGCGTGAAGGCGTGCGAAGAGGCGGGCGCCGACGGCGTCTTCTTCACCGGCGTCCGCTCCCGCGAGCAGGTGGCTGCCATCCACGCCATGACCGGCCTGCCGGTGGTGCTGGGCACCACTCCGCCGGAACTCCATGACCGGGAGTTTCTGGCTGCCAACGGCGTCCGCATCGCCCTCCAGGGCCACATGCCGTTCCAGGTGTCGGTGCAGGCCCTCCAGGCGTCTTACGCGCACCTGCGCGCCGGGCGCCCGCCCGCCGGGCTCAAGGAGCAGGCCGCCTCCCCGGCGTTGATGAAGCTCGTGCTGGGCCAGGATCGATACGACGCGTGGACCGACGAGTTCCTGTAGTCCCGAGTCCGTCATCCCGCAATAGCCTCAGTCACGCCGATGTGCCCTCCGTACCCCCCGGACTTCGGGCCAAGCCCGGGGCACGCTTGATCCGGGGTCCAGGAGCGACGGAGCGGGGAGACTCGCGGAGACTCGCGGATTCACGAAGGAGGTAGAGTAACATTCAAACCTCAACCGCCACGAGGACGCAGCGCATCGGCCAGGTCGCCCTAGGCTTTCTGCACATGGGTTTCAATCGCGGCATTCGGGGCACCTACGCGGTGTTCTATGTCGCCCTGTTTCGGGCCTTCGGGTGGTCCCGCGGGGTCACCGCCACGGCGTTGTCCATCTCGGTCCTGGTGGAAGGGATATCCATGCCGGTGGCGGGCTCCCTGGTGGATCGCTGGGGGTCGCGCAAGACCCTGGTGCTGGGGGGGTTGCTGCTCGCCGTGGGACTGGGGTTCAGCGGCACGGTCTCGTCGTTGTGGCAGCTTTATCTCTGGGTCGGGGTGGTCACGGCGCTGGGCCTCGGCCTCATGGGCATGGTGCCCCACGTGGCCATCATCGCCCGGCAGTTCACCCGGCGCCGGGGACTGGCCATGGGGCTGGCGTGGGCCGGCGGAGGCCTCGGCATCGCCGCGCTCCTGCCAGTGGCCCAGTTCCTGATAGACATCTGGGGTTGGCGGCTGGCCTACGTGGGCATGGGGGTCATGGCCTTCCTGTTCGTCGTGTTGCCCTCGGGCGTTCTGATGCCACGGGACAAGCCCGCGCCGAAGGAAACCGCCGAACAATCCGCGGCGGAGGCCGGCGAGTGGACCGTCTGGGAGGCGCTCACCAGCACCATGTTCTGGTTGCTCTTCGTCTCGCGGGTGGTCGCCAGCATGGGCAACCAGGTCATCACCAACCATCAGGTGGCCCATGCCATCGACATCGGCTACAGCCCGATTTTCGCGGCCGCCGTCCTGGGTCTGATGGGCGTGTTCAGCATCTTCGGCAGGGTCCTCTTCGGCTACCTGACCGACGTGCTGAGCCACCAGTGGGTGTACACGCTGGTCCAGGCGGTTTCGTCGGCGGGGATCCTGGCGCTGGTGGCGGCGGACAGCACCGAATACCCCGTATTGCTCTACCTGTACGCGGCCTGCTACGGACTCGGCCAGGGATCCAGGGCGCTGGTGTTGTCGGCCATCTCCGCCGATGTCTTCCTCGGCCGCAACTTCGGGGCCATCTACGGCTACTTCACCATGAGCATCGGATTCGGCGGCGCGGTGGGGATATGGCTCGGGGGCTACCTGCACGACGTCTACGGCAACTACACGGTGCCGTTCATGATCGCTTTCGGAAACTTCATGGTCTCCATCCTGATGGTGTGGGGGATTCGTTTCCTGAAGGGCACGCGGGAACAGGCGTTCAGATGAGTCGCGGCGTGGCTGCTCAGACGCCGTTATCCATGCGGTGATTGCGGATGTTCTACCGGTTCGAATTCGAGGCGGCCTTCTATCCCGCCCTGGAGCGGGTGCCGTTCCACGTGAGGATGAAGCTCGACCTGGCAGGCGTCCGCGTGTCGTTGAACACCTGGCGCGCGTTCAGCATGGAAGAGCGCCGGGTGTTGTGCCATCTCCCGGCGGACACGGACGAGGAGAAAGAAGTGTTCGCCGCGTTCCTCTCGGCCCTGGCGCCGGCCCGGGCGGGAGTCGAGGCCGAGCGTTGTCCGCCGCTGGACGCGGACGAGTGGGCTGTGCCCGAGACCGTAGCGGTGCGTAGCGAAGCGGAGGGAGTGCGCGTGACCCCCGCCGAGTGGAGCCGCTGGGCGGGTCACGAACGTTATGCCCTCCACAAGACCGCCCTGTCCAAGGACCCCACGCTGTTCCAACAGGCGCTCAAGGAATTGCGGCAGAGGCTCAGCTCCTGACCAGTCTATACAGGCCGTCCCCGGTCCCCATCTCCGCTTGTGCTCGTGCAACCATCGTGAAATCATTCAGTTGAGTTCCGCGGGAGTATGGTCTCCCATGGGGCTCCGAGGCAAACCGGCGAATGAGCGGTGAAACGGACAAGGTTGGCTCGGCCATCGTTCTGGCCGGCGGCAAGAGCAGCCGCATGGGGCGGCCCAAGGCCATGCTCCCCTTCGGCGGAGAGCCCCTGATCGTGCAGGTGGTCCGGCGGCTGGGCCTGCTGTTTCCGGACATCGTGGTGGTGGCGGCGCCGGAGCAGGGACTGCCCGAGCTGCGGGCCACGCTGGTGCGCGACGAGGTGGCGTACCAGGGCCCGGTGGGCGGCATCTGCTACGGACTCGGGGCATGCGGCAGCGCCGCCGCGTTCGTGACCTCCTGCGATGTGCCGTTCCTCAGTCTTGCCATGGTCTCCCATCTTACATCCCGGCTTCCGGATCACGACGTGGTGGTGCCCTGCTGGGAAGGGCGCCTGCAACCGTTGCACGCCGTGTACCGGCGCTCGGTGCTGCCGTTGCTGGAGCGGCAGCTCGAGCGGGGCGAGCTGCGGCCGGTGTCTCTCTACGACAGGGTCCGCACCTTGAAGGTCGAGGAGGACGAGATCCGCACCGTCGATCCGGACGGGTCGAGCTTTTTCAACATGAATTCCCCGGAAGACTACGCCGCCGCGCTGGCGCGTTGGCAGGATACGGACCCGGCGCCCGGGCGCTGCGAGGTGGAGCTGCTCGGCGTGGCCCGGCTGCGGGCTCGGACCGGCCGGGTTTCGGTGGAGCTGCCGGAGCCGGCGACACTGGCGCAGGTGCTGTCGGTACTGGCCCGCATGCTGCCGGCGCTGGTGGGTCCGGTCATCACGGCGGCGGGGGACGGCCTCACCGCCGGCCACGTGTGCAACCTCAACGGGCGCGACTTCGTGCGGGACACCAGCCGCTCGGTAGCGCCCGGGGACCGGCTGCTCATCATGTCCAGCGATGCCGGGGGATGAACGTGCACGGGTTTCACGACAGCCTGCTGCACGTGGATCTGGGCACCGGCCGTCACCGCCGGCAGGCCATCGGTGAGCATCGTCTGCGGGCCTTCCTCGGCGGCATCGGCCTCGGCACGAGCCTGCTCTACGACTTCGCGCCGCCGGGCGTGGAGCCGCTGGCGCCGGAGAACCCCCTGATCTTCGCCAGCGCGCCGCTGGCGGGAACCGGACTTACCACCACCGCCAAGTACGCGGTGGTGACGAAGTCCCCCCTCACCGGTTTCATCGCCGACTCGCTGTCGTCCAGCTTCTTCGCGCTGGAGCTCAAGGCGGTGGGCGTCGACGCGGTGGTGGTCACCGGCCGGGCTCCGGTCCCGTCCTGTCTGTACATCGACAACGGCGGCGTGGAGGTACGGGACGCGCGTCACCTCTGGGGGCGGAGCGCCGCCGACTCCGAGACCGCCATCCGCGCGGAGCTTCACAACGATGCCGTGAGGGTAGCCGCGGTGGGCGCCGCCGGCGAGAACCGGGTGCGTTTCGCCACCATCAGCAACGAGGGCCGGCACGCGGGACGGGGCGGCGTGGGCGCCGTCATGGGCTCCAAGAACCTCAAGGCCATCGCCTTGTCCGGCAACGCCCGGGTGCCGGTGGCGGACCCCGGGGGGGTGGCCGCGGCGGCCGCGGCCCTGCGGCAACGGAGCCTGGGGGAGCACACCGCCAAGTACCGGGAGATCGGCACCGTCGCCAACCTGGCGGTATTCGACCGGCTCGGCGCCTTGCCCACCCGCAATTTCCAGCAGCCCACCTTTGCCGAAGCCGACAGCCTCAGCGGCGAGAGCCTCACCGAGAACAGTTTCAGCCGCCGGCACGGCTGCGCTTCCTGCACCATACGCTGCGAGCGCCTGTTCAAGTCGTTGTCCGGGAACGAGCAGCGCATGGAGTACGAGACCCTGTTCGCCCTGGGGCCGCTGTGCGGCCTCGAAGACCCGGAGGCGGTGCTGGAGGCGGCCCGGCTGTGCGACGCGTACGGGCTCGACAGCATCAGCACCGGCGGCACTCTGGCCTGGGCCATGGAGTGCGTGGAACGGGGCCTGCTGCCGGAGGCCGGCGACCTGCGCTTCGGCTCGGCGGAGGCCGTGCTGGCCGCCATTCCGGCCATCGCCGAACGCCGGGGCGTCGGCGACCTCCTGGCCGAGGGCTCCCGGCGAGCGGCGTTGGCTTTGGGCCGCGGTTCCCTGGACTGGGCGATGCAGGTGAAGGGGTTGGAGTTGCCGGGCTACGAGCCCCGGAGCCTCAAGACCATGGCCCTGGGCTTGGCGGTGAGCCCCCGGGGCGCCTGCCACAACCGGTCCGGCGCCTACGAGGCCGATTTTTCCGGCGAGGTGGACCGTCTGAGCTCCGGGCCGGGCCGGGGCGCGCTGGTGGCGGCCTCGGAAGACCATGCCGCCGCGCAGGACTCCCTCATCGTGTGCAAGTTCCTGAGGCGGTGCTTCCACGACTTTTACGGCGAGGCCGCAGACCTGCTGGCGAAGGTCACGGGCTGGGACTACAGCGCGGACGAGCTGCGGCGCACGGCGGAACGGATCCATACCCTCAAGCGCTGGTTCAACCAGCGCGAGGGCTGGCGCCCGGAGGATGACGGGCTGCCGCCCCGGGTGCTCACGGAATCCCTGGCCACGGGGGTGGCCCAAGGGACACGCCTCACCCGCGACGAGCTTCAGGGGATGATCCGGGACTACTACGGCGCCCGCCGGTGGGACGAGAGCGGCCGCATCCCGGAGGCCAGGCTGAGAGAGCTGGATCTGCCGGGCGGCCGGGAGGGGGCCTGACAACATGGCCGGCCAACAGCCGCCGCGGCGAAGGCACCCCGGCGCGGGCCGGCGCCGCGGCCGCGACCGTCCCAGGGGGCGGCAGGTCGACCCGGAAGCGCTGGAGCAGGTCCGCGCGCTGCTGGGTGACCGGCCGCGGCGCCGGGACCTCCTGATCGAGCACCTGCACCGCATCCAGGACCGGTACCACATGCTGTCGGCGCCCCATCTGTCGGCGCTGGCGGACGAGATGCGCCTGCCCCTGGCGGAGGTCTACGAGGTGGCGACGTTCTACGCCCACTTCGACGTGGCCCGGGACGGCAAGGCCCCGGCCGCGGAGCTCACCGTGCGGGTGTGCGACGGCCTGGTGTGCGAGATGATGGGCGCCGGGGGACTGCTGGAGGGGCTGCCCGGCGCGCTGGGAGAGGACGTTCGAGTGGCGCCGGGGCCCTGCATGGGCGGCTGTGACTGCGCTCCAATGGTGCGGGTGGAGCGCCGCACCGTGGTGAGGGCCACCGTGGACGGGGTGGCGGCCTCGGTCCGGCGTCGAGACGTGGAGCCCGAGATGCCGCCGTACAGGGACTACCGGGAATACGTGGCGGACGGCGGCTACACGCTCCTGAAGGCGTGCCTCGGGGGCGCCCCGAGCCGGGAGGAGGTGGTGGAGAAGGTGACTGCGTCCGGGCTTCGGGGTCTGGGCGGCGCCGGCTTTCCCACCGGCCGCAAGTGGCAGATCGTGCGCGGCTATCCCGGCCCGCGGCTCATGACCGTGAACGCGGACGAGGGCGAGCCCGGCACCTTCAAGGACCGCTACTTCATGGAGGGCGACCCGCACCGGTTCCTGGAGGGGGTGCTGGTGGCGGCGTGGGCGGTGGAAGCGGAAGCCGCCTACATCTATCTGCGGGACGAGTACGCGGAGGCCCGGGAGATCCTGTCGCGGGAGTTGCCGAAGCTTCGGGACGCCGGGCTGGACGCGCATTCGGAGGTGCATCTCCGCCGCGGCGCCGGAGCGTACATCTGCGGCGAGGAGTCGGCCATGATCGAGAGCATCGAGGGCAAGCGCGGGCTGCCGCGGCACCGGCCGCCCTACGTCGCCGAGACAGGCCTGTTCGGCCGGCCCACCCTGGTGCAGAACGTCGAGACCCTCTACTGGATACGGGACATCGTCGAGAAGGGCCCGGAGTGGTTCACGGCCCAGGGCCGCAACGGCGGCGCCGGCCTCCATGCCTACTCGGTGTCAGGCCGGGTGGCGCGACCGGGAGTGAAGATCGCGCCCACCGGCATCACCGCGCGGGAACTGATCGACGAGTATTGCGGCGGCATGCTGCCGGGCCACCGGCTCAAGGGCTACCTTCCCGGCGGCGCCTCGGGCGGCATGTTGCCGGCCTCCATGGCGGACCTTCCGCTCCAGTTCGGGTCTTTGGAGCAGCACGGTTGTTTCGTCGGTTCTCACGGCGTCGTGGTCCTGAGCGACCATGACGACGTCAAGGCGGTGGTCCGCAACCTGATGCGGTTCTTCAAGCACGAGAGCTGCGGCCAGTGCACGCCGTGCCGGGTGGGGACGGAAAAGGCCGTGACGCTGCTGGAGCGGCCCTCGTGGGACGAGCCCCTGCTGGAGGCGCTGGGCGACGCCATGACCGACGCCTCCATCTGCGGCCTCGGACAGGCGGCGCCCAACTCGGTGCGCTGCGCCTTCCGCTACTTCCGGGAGGATCTGTCGTGAGCGGGCCCGTGCGGTTCATCCTCGACGGCCGCGAGGTGGAGGCCGCCGCCGGCGAGACCATCTGGCAGGCGGCCGAGCGCAACGGCACGGTGCTGCCGCACCTGTGCTACGACCCGCAACCCGGCTACCGGCCGGACGGAAACTGCCGCGCCTGCATGGTGGAGGTGGAAGGGGAGCGCGCGCTGGCCGCTTCGTGCATCCGGCGCCCGACGTCCGGCATGACCGTGAGCACCGGCAGCGAACGGGCCCGGAAGGCGCGCGGGATGGTGCTGGAGCTGTTGATGGCGGACCAGCCCCGGCGCGAGGCGGCACACGACTCCCGGTCGCGTTTGTGGCAGTGGGCCGAACGGCTGGAGGTGACGGGAAGCCGGTTCCCGGCCCGCGAGGCCCCCGCGCCCGACGCCAGCCATCCGGCCATGCGGGTGGCGCTCGACGCCTGCATCCACTGCACCCTGTGCGTGCGCGCCTGCCGCGAGGTGCAGGTGAACGACGTCATCGGCATGGCCTACCGCGGCGCCGGCGCCAAGGTGGTGTTCGACTTCGATGACCCCATGGGCGAGAGCACCTGCGTGGCCTGCGGGGAGTGCGTGCAGGCCTGTCCCACCGGCGCCCTGACGCCCGCGTCGCTGGTGGACGCCGCCGGCGTGGACAAGCGCGAGGCCCTCGACGAGGTGCCCAGCGTCTGCCCTTATTGCGGCGTGGGCTGCCAGATCGACTACCTGGTGAAGGACAATGCCATCGCCGCGGTGCGGGGGCGCCAGGGACCGTCCAACCGCGGCCGGCTGTGCGTCAAGGGGCGTTTCGGTTTCGACTACGTCAGCCATCCGCACCGGCTCACCGTCCCGCTCATCCGCCGGGAGGACGCGCCCAAGGATGCCTCGGCCGACATCGACCCGGCGAATCCCTACAGCCATTTCCGGGAGGCCAGCTGGGAGGAGGCGTTGGACGCGGCCGCCGGCGGTCTCCGGAAGATACGGGACCGGGACGGCGGCGGCGCCTTGGCGGGTTACGGCTCCGCCAAGGGCTCCAACGAGGAGGCGTACCTGGTGCAGAAGCTCGTGCGCACGGGCTTCGGCACCAACAACGTGGATCATTGCACCCGGCTCTGCCACGCCTCCTCGGTGGCGGCGTTGATGGAGGGCATCGGCTCCGCCGCGGTGACCGCGCCCTTCACCGCCTGCGAGGACTCCGACGTCATCGTCGTCATCGGCGCCAACCCCACGGAGAACCATCCGGTGGCGGCCACCTATTTCAAGCAGGCCGCCAAACGCGGGGCCGAGCTTATCGTCCTGGATCCCCGGGGCCAAGCCTTGCGGCGGCACGCCACCTGGATGCTCCAGTTCAAGCCCGGCGCCGACGTGGCGCTGCTCAACGCGCTGCTCAACGTTATCGTCGAGGAAGGGCTCTACGACCGCGACTACGTGGCCGCCCACACCGAAGGTTTCGAGGAGCTGAAGCGGCACGTGGCCGAGTTCACGCCGGAAGCCATGGCGGCCGTGTGCGGCGTGGACGCCGGCACCCTGCGCTCGGTGGCGCGGCTCTACGCCGGCGCCGCCGCCGCCATGATCTTCTGGGGCATGGGCATCTCGCAGCACATCCACGGCACCGACAACGCCCGCTGCCTCATCGCCCTGGCGCTGGTCACCGGACAGGTGGGGAGGCCCGGCACCGGGCTGCACCCGCTGCGCGGCCAGAACAACGTGCAGGGAGCGTCCGACGCTGGCCTCATTCCCATGTTCTATCCCGACTACCGGCCGGTGGAGGAAGCCGGCACGCGCCGGCGTTTCGAGGAAGTCTGGGAGATGGCGCTGGATCCAGGGCAGGGGCTCACGGTGATGGAGATCATGGACGCGGTGCATGCCGGCCAGATCAAGGGCATCTACATCATGGGCGAGAACCCGGCCATGTCGGACCCCGACGTCCGGCACGCGCGGGAAGGCCTCGCCAGGCTCGAGCATCTGGTGGTGCAGGAGATCTTCCTCACCGAGACGGCCTTTCACGCGGACGTGGTGCTGCCGGCCTCGGCGTGGCCGGAAAAGACCGGCACCGTCACCAACAGCAACCGCCAGGTGCAGATGGGGCGGGCGGCGCTGCAGCCCCCCGCCGGTGTCCGGCAGGACTGGTGGATCATCCAGGAGCTGGCGCGGCGCATGGGCCTCGAATGGAACTACGCCGGGCCGGCCGACGTCTTCGCGGAGATGAAACGGGTCATGCCGTCCCTCGACCACATCACTTGGGACCGGGTGGAGCGGGAAAGCTCGGTGACCTATCCGTGCACGGCCCCGGACCTGCCGGGTGCCGACATCGTGTTCGGCGAGGGGTTTCCCACGGCAAGCGGACGGGGGAGGCTCGTGCCCGTGGACATCATCCCCCCCGACGAGCAACCCGACGAGGCGTTCCCGATGATCCTCAGCACCGGCCGGCAACTGGAGCACTGGCATACCGGCGCCATCACGCGGCGCGCCAGCGTGCTGGACGAGCTGGAGCCCGAGGCGGTGGCCAATCTCTCCCCCGGGGAGTTGCGCCGGCTAGGCGTGTCCCCCGGAGCGCTGGTGCGCGTATCGACCCGCCGGGGCTTCATCGAGATCAAGTCGCGGGTGGACAGCGCGGTCCCCGACGGATGCGTCTTCATTCCCTTCTGTTTCGCCGAGGCGGCGGTCAACCTTTTGACCAACCCGGCGCTGGATCCCTACGGCAAGATTCCCGAGTACAAGTTCTGCGCGGCGCGTGTGGAGCCGCTGTAGCGGATGCGGACGAGGATGTTCGATGGCCGCCGGCAGGAGTTCCAGCGACGGCCCGGGATCAGTATTCGAGCAGTACGGCGATGGCGAGGCTGACGGCGATGGACAGACCTATGACGAGCCAGACTTCCAAGACGACCTCCTTTAAAGTAACTCTAACAAAAAAAATTCTGTAAGTCAAACTTACAGCACTGATTCTGCGAAACCAATTCTCCGATTCAGGGTGAAACCGAGACGGCGCGTACCGGGAAACAGTCGCTTCAACGCAGATGGGAAAGGACTCCCGGCGACCGGGAGCTCAGACGGCTGACAACTCGTGAAGTCTTTTTAAATTTAACTGGTTAGAGGGCTTTTTTCAAGTAGAGTGGACGGATCCGCCGGTCATTCTTTCAAATTGGCTAAAACGGTTGACGTTACCGTCGGCGGAGCTGCGGCGGTGTTTCGTATCGCGTCCTCAGAAGCTCACTTTCGGCGTCTCTCGGGCCGCTTCCTCCACCCTGAAGTACTCGGCCTTCTCAACGCCGGCCAGGTCCGCGTAGAACCGGCCCGGCAGCCTTCGCACGAACGTATTGACCGCGGTGACGCTGTCGTTGAACCGCTTTCGCTCCACCGCCAGGCGGTTCTCTGTGCCTTCGAGTTGGTCCTGGAGCTTCAGGAACGACTGGTTGGACTTCAGCTGCGGGTATTGTTCCCGAAGCACGAGCAGCCGGGACAATGCCCGCTCGAAGCCGACGGCGGCCTGGGCCTTCTGGTTGACCGTGTTGGCCTGGAAGTAGGCTTTGCGGGCGTTGGCCACGCCCAGGAAGATCTTCTCCTCCTGCTTGGCGACCCCCTTGACCGTTTCCAGCAGGTTGGGAATCAGCTCGAAGCGCCGCTGGAGCTGGTTCTCCACCTGCGCCCACTGGTTCTTGACCCCCTCGTCCAGGGTGATGGCGCGGTTGTAGCCGTTGAGGACACAGCCGCCCGCCAGCAACACCATCCCGACGATGGCAGCCAGCCCCACCAGCAAAATTCTCGATGCGCTCAACCTTCTCTCCCTTCCCCTACGAGTTATCCACGGATCGTGCAGCCAGTCAACGTACGCGCCGGTTCCAAACCCGTCCGTGCCACGTCCGACAGGGAGCCGCGATCAGTGGGTGTCACCAGCCGGCTCCGCCGCCACCACCCCCGAAGCCGCCGCCGCCGCCGAAGGAACCCCCGAAGCCGCCGCCGAAGCCCCCTCCGAGACCTCCGCCTGAGCCACCCCAGGAACGCCCGCCGCCTCCGAGGAGGCTACCGAGGACCGCTCCCATCAGCAAACCGGAAGCCGCGCCCCGGCCTCCCCACGCCGTGCGATGACGGCGCCGGCGTAGCGAGCTCAGGAAGAACAGGCCTATCAGCACGGGCATCAGCGAGCCGCCGATGCCCGTGCCGGTCACGCGCCGCCGGCCGCTGCGGATTCGGTAGTCGGGCGCTCCGGTGAGCTTCACCCGCGCCGCGTCCGCCACCCGGTTGGCCGTGGCGACGGTGAGGGCAAACAAACCCTCGGCATATTTTCCTGTCCTGAAGAAATCCTGGGCCACCCGTCGCGAAGCGGTGCCGGCCCAGGAGTCGGGCAGCACCCCTTCAAGGCCGTACCCGGTGTGTACCCGCACCCTCCGCTCCTTCACGGTCAAGGTGATGAGCGCGCCGTTGTCCTTGCCCTTGCGGCCGAGCTTCCAGGCCTCGGCGTGGCGCTGCACGAAGCCGAAGAAGTCTTCTCCGTCCGTCGTGGGAACGGTCAGGACCTTGACTTGGGCCGTGGTCTTCCGCTCCAGCTCCCGCAGCCACCCCTCCATCCGCCGTTCGGTGGCGGCGTCGATGAGACCGGCCTTGTCCACCACGTACGTTCCCGGATCCTTGACCGTGACCGCCGCGCCCGCCGCCGAAGCGAGCAGCGCCAGTGCGGCAAGGCACACGGCCAGCAGCACCGGCCCGAGCGGGAAGCGGGCGAGCCTACCAGGCATTGATATGAGTCCTCAGGGCGTCCACGTCCGCGTAAAGGGTCTTGAACTCCTCCCATCCGTGACCACTGCTGTTGTCGACGGCGCTTCGAACCCCCGGCAGCGATCGCTGAATGCCGCCCTCGACAGCCGCCACCGCATCCAGCGCCGCCCTGGGCTCGGTGTCGCCGTGCAGCCACAGCAATCCACGCAGGGACCGCAACAGGCGCTCCCCCACGTCCACCTCCACGGTCGTCAGGGCCTTGTCCCGGCCCGCCGCGGCCAGCAGTGCCTGCCGCATGCCGAGCTGGATGGTCTTGATCTCCCGCTCGCACTCGTGCCTTATGTCCGCGGCCTGGAGGGGCAGCTCCCGGAAGTAGTCCTCGCCGAACACGCAAATGTGGTGCTGGGCGATCTCCAGGAACTCGAGCGGAAAGGTATCCATGGACGCGTCGATGTATTCCGGCGTCATGATGAGCGGCGCGGCGATGCGCGCCTTCCCGAGCCGTGGACCCTGCCGCGCCAACCGGTGCAGCATGTCCAGATCCACATCGCCCACCACGAAGACGCTCCGGGCCGTGTGGGACCGGGCATTGAAGGTGCCGGCGGCAACGGCGCCGAACAGCGTCAACGACCGGGCGTTGTCACCGGCGAGTTCCTTGAGGGTCTCCGCGTAGCGCCCGAGCGGCGCGCGCATGGATTCCGGTGCGCCTTCCAGGTTGTATTCTTCCGGCATGTCCTGTCGCCTCCGTTGACCGAATTGCGTGTCGCTTCACTGTACCCGTAAACCGCCGGTTCCGACAGCCGGGCCGGCGCCGGTTGAACAGGCGGCACCCCGTGGGATATTCTGAACCGACGGTCAGGAGGGTTGAGATTGACAACCACCGGCATCCGCCACCAACCCGACGAAACGCCCCCGCTGGCCGCCTCCCTGGGCCTTGGCCTGCAACTCGCGGTGCCGAGCGCTACCGTCACCATCCTGATTCCCACGGTTTTGGGGACGGTGATCATGCTCATTGCCGCGGCCGTGGACGGGCTCGGCAACCTGGTCTCCGGCTTCGCCGGAACGGTCCCCAACACGGCCTACACCACCGCGGTATCGGTGGCTGAGCTAACCGGCGTCGCCGCCGGCGGTCTCGGGGTGGCCGCCGGCCCGCCACGGCTAGTGTGGTGCCTGGTTGATTCGCATAACAATCCGCGGGTCTTTTTCGCCGTCGGCAGCGTGGTAAGGTGCGCAGGAGTTCTTTTGTCGGCACGTGTGTACTGCTCTTGCGGGAATGGCAGGAAGCGCAAGCGCGGTGGTCGCGAAAGGCGGCTGTACGAAATGCCTGCGACCCGTTGCGTTTCGTCGCGCACGATGGATCAAGGAATTCGCGGAGGGCGAAGAGATGAAGAGCAAGGACCGTTCCCCGTCGTCCCGAGCGCCGGGCGTACGGGCGAAGAGTTCCGACCGCCGGGCTTCCGGGACCGCCGAGCCCATCGCCATCGTCGGCATGGCGTGCCGGTTCCCCGGCGCGCCGGACATTTCCTCCTTCTGGCGCCTGCTCGAAGCCGGCGGCAACTCCATCACCGAAAGCACACCGGCTTTCGGTGTCGGGCGCGTGGGCCAGATTTTCCCTGACGGTACGGTGCCCCGCGAAGCCTGCCGTTTCGGCGCCTTCGTCGACGACATCGAGCTGTTCGACGCCGGTTTCTTCCGGATCTCGCCGGTGGAAGCCCAACTGCTGGACCCGCAACAGCGCATGATGCTGGAGACCAGTTGGCAGGCCCTGGAGGACGCGGGGATCGACCCGGACCGGCTCAAGGAGAGCCTCACCGGCGTGTACACCGGCATCAGCAACGACGAGTACCGGATGCTGGTGGTGGATTCGACCAAGCCTTCCGGGGCCGCCGAGTGCCTCTATGCCCTGAGCGGTACCAACCTGAACGGCACCAGCGGGCGCGTCTCCTTCGTGCTGGGCCTCATGGGGCCGGCGAAAGCGGTGGACGCCGCCTGCGCCTCGTCCCTGGTGTCGGTACACGACGCGGTGGCGGACCTCCAGCAGGGGAAGGCGGACCTGGCCATTGCCGGCGGGGTCCAGGCCATGCTGAACAGCCGCATCTACGAGCTGCGGGCGGACGCCATGATGCTGTCCCCGGACGGACAGAGCAAGGCGTTCGACGCCTCCGCCAACGGCTACGTTCGGGGCGAGGGTTGCGGGGTCGTGGTGCTGAAGCGCCTGAGCGACGCGGAGGCCGACGGCGACCGGATCTGGGCGGTGATCCGAGGCGCGGCGGTGAACCACGGCGGCGCCAGCTCCGGTCTGACGGTGCCGCACACGCCCGCCTTGGTGCAGGTCATCGAAACGGCGCTGTCGCAGGCGGGAATACCACCGGCGGAGGTGGACTACCTGGAGGCTCACGGCACCGGCACGGCCGTGGGCGACCCCATCGAGATCAACGCCGTGGCCGATGTCTACGGCAGGGGACGCGACCCCGACCACCCGCTTCTGGTGGCTTCGGTGAAGACCAACATCGGCCATCTGGAGTCGGCGGCCGGGATCGCCGGCCTGATCAAGACGGCGCTTGTGGTCAATCGGGGCGTCCTTCCGAAGCACCTGCATTTCCGGGATCCCAATCCCCGTCTCGACTGGAACCGTCTGCCGCTGCGCATCACCACGGCCCTGATGGACTGGCCCAACCGTCCCGGCCGGCCGCGCCGCGCCGGCGTGAACTCCTTCGGGATATCCGGCACCAACGCCCATATCGTGGTGGAGGAGTATCTCGCCCCGGAGGAGACGTCCGGAGAGGAACACCGGGCCGTCGGCCCGGCCCGGGTGGTGGCGGTCTCGCTGCCCGAGACCGCGGCGGACCTGCCGTTGCCGGAGCAGGGGCTCGGTCCACGGTCGGCCCGTTTCCTGCCGCTCTCGGGCAAGTCGCCGGCTGCACTCCGGGAACTCGCGGCACGGTATCTGTCGTGGCTCGACGAACCCCCGGAGAACCTGTCGGCCGAAGGCGCGGCTTCGGAGCCGGCGCTGTCGGACATGGCATGGACGGCCGGGGTGGGACGGAGCCACTTCGATCAACGCGCCGGCGTGGTCTTCCACGATGCCAGCTCCTTGCGCGAGGGGCTGAAGGCCCTGACCCAGTCGGGCGAGGACGCCGGGCCGGCGGCCAACACGGTGGCATTCGCCTACACCGGACAGGGAAGCCAGTGGGTCGGCATGGGCCGGACGCTCTACGAGAGCGAGCCGGTGGCGCGGGCGGTGCTCGACCGGTGCGAGTCGGTGTTCCGGGAGCAGCGGGGGACCTCCCTGCTGGACGTGATGTTCGGCAGGACCGGAGGGGAAGGGGACCTGGGCGATACGGCCTGGGAACAGCCGGCGCTCTATGCGCTGGAGTGTGCGCTCACCGCGCTGTGGGCGAGCGTGGGTGTCCGGCCCGCGGCCGTCCTCGGGCACAGCGTGGGCGAAATCGCGGCGGCCCAGGCCGCGGGCGTGTTCAGCCTGGAGGACGGGATGAGGCTGGCGGCGACGCGGGGCACTCTCCTGTCCGGCATCGATCCGGGCGCCATGGCCGCGGTCTTTGCGCCGGCGGCGCGCGTGGCGGCCGTGGTCGAGGCGGCCAACGACGCATCGGCTGGAGTCGGTGTCAACATCTCGGCGGATAATGGAACCCACCAAGTGGTCAGCGGACCGGTGGCGGGCATCGAAAACCTCTCGAAGCGCTTCGATTCGGAAGGCATCCGGGTCAGGCGGCTGAACACGACCAAAGCGTTCCACAGCGCGCTGGTGGAGCCAGCTCTGGACGCGCTGGAAGCGTTCCTGGGCGGCGTGACCGTCGAGTCCCCCTCCCTGGCGGCGGTGGTCAGCAACCTGACCGGCCGGGTGGTGGAGGCGGGCGAGAGGCTGGACGGGGTCTACTGGCGGCGGCATGCACGGGAGCCGGTGGCGTTCGCGTCCGGCGTCCGCACGTTGGCGGAGTTCGGCGTGGACCTCGTGGTGGAGATCGGCCCGCACTCGGTGTTGGCCCCGATGGCGGTGTCGGCCTGGCCCGAGTCCCCTGGGAGGCCGGCGCCAAGGGTGCTGCCGAGCCTGTCCAGACCGTCCGGCGACGACCCGGCCGACCCGGATGACGGCTTCGTCGAGGCGGTGGCCGGGGCGTACCGGGCGGGGCTGCCGGTTCGTTTCGAGGGGCTCTTCGCGGGAGAGGCGCGGCGACGCATCCCGTTGCCGGGGTATCCGTTTCAACGGGAACGCCATTGGCTGGAGGCGCCGAAACAACGGCGCGGGAGCGACGGCCACCCGCTGCTGGGCGTCCGGCATGAGTCCGCTCGCGGCGAGATCTCCTTCGAGACGGAAGTCTTCCCGTCGGATCCCGCGTGGCTGAGCGACCACCGGCTGTTCGGGCGGGTGGTGGCCCCGGCCGCGCTCTACGGCGCCATGGCGGCAACGGCGGCCCTCGCCGAGGGCGGCGGAGCGGTGGTGGAAGACATGCAACTGCACAACCCGCTGGTGTTTCCGGAGCAGGAGTCCGGGGACGGTGCGGGTGAGGACGGCCGGAGAGTCCAGGTCGTGCTCGACGCTCCCGGGCAGGCGGCGTCCCGCGGCGTCCAGCTCTTCAGCAAGGGGAGTGATGGGGAATGGACGGTGCACGTGGAGGGACGCGTGCCGTCGGGCGCCCCCGCGCCGCAACCGGTGACTCGGGTGGATCTGGACGGTCTGAAGGCCGGCATGGCGCCGGTGGAGGTGGCGGACTACTATCGGGCCAGGGCAGAAACGGGGATCGACCTCGGTCCGTCCTTCCGCAGCCTCGGGAGAATCTGGGCGCGACCGGGCGAGGCGTTGGGCGAGGTCTCCTTTCCGGAAGCGCTCGGGCGCAACGGCCTGGATGTCCACCCGCTGGTGCTGGACGGTTGCTTTCAGGTCGTGGGGGCCGCACGCGGCCTCACCGGAACCCAGGGTGCGACCACGTACCTGCCGTTCGGATGGGAGCGCTTGTGGCTGGCGGGGCGGCTGCCGGAGAGGGTCGTCTGCCACGTGCGCATGAACATGGCATCCCCGGAGCCGGAGGAGGTGACGGGTGAAGCGCCGGAGGTCCTGAGCGGGGACCTGAACATCTACGACCCCGACGGGGTGCTGCTCGGCGTATTGAGCGGATACACGGTGAAGCGGGCCACGCGGGAGGCGCTGCTGTCGGCGGTCGAAGGCGTGAAGGATCTGTTGTACGAAGTCGTGTGGCGCGACTCCGCCCTCGCCCCGGGCCTGTTGCCGGCGGACTTCTTCCCGAGTCCGGCCACCGTCGCCGCGGCCTCGCAGTCGTTCTCCGGCTACCTGACCGGCGCGGACGTGGATCCCGAGGACCGGTGTGCCTTGCTGGAGGACCTGGAGCGGTGGTCCTGGTCCTACGCGCTCGCGACCCTCGACAAGCTGCGCTGGCGGCGCAGGGCGGGCGAGGTGGTGGATCCCGAAGACCTGCGTCAACGGCTGGGCGTCAAGGAGGAGCACAAGCGCCTCTTTCGGCGGATGCTCGAGATGCTCGCCAGATCAGGCGTCCTGGAGGAAGCCGGCGACGGGTTCACCGTGGTGGTGGGTTCGAGGGACCGGTGGCCGGATGAAATGCCGCCCTATCCCGATTTGTTCGGCGAGCAGATGGCGGACCTGTACCCGGACGGCTCCATCGAGGTCGGGCTGTTCAGGAGGTCGGGAGCCGCCCTGGCCGACGTACTTCGCGGCCGGGCCGATCCGCTGACGCTCCTGTTCAGCAGCGGCGAGCCCACCGCGGCGGATCTGTATCTCAAGGCGCCGGTGGCGCGCGTGGCCAACCGGATGCTGGCGGACGCGGTCCAGGTGCTGGTGGCCTGGATACCGGAAGGACGGCGGCTGCGGGTGCTGGAGATCGGAGCGGGCACGGGGTCGGCCACCGCGTCCGTGCTGCCGGAGCTTGCGGACGGCCGCTTCGACTACATCTACACGGATATCTCCGCGGGCTTCTTCGCGGAAGCCGAGGCGCGGTTCGGCAACGAGGGCATCGAGTACCGGCCGCTGGACATCGAGAAGGATCCCATCCCCCAAGGCTTCGAGTCCCACGGTTACGACCTGTTGATCGCGTCCAACGTGCTGCACGCCACCCGGTACCTGCCGGCGACGCTGGGCCACTGCCTGGACCTGCTGGCGCCGTCGGGACACCTGATCGCCCTCGAGAATCTCAGCGGCCTGGGCTGGATGGATCTGACCTTCGGACAGTTGGACGGGTGGTGGCGGTTCGCCGACGACTACCGCCCGCACCACGCCCTGGCGAACCCGGCGGTGTGGCGGCGGGCACTCGGCGACGCTGGCTTCACGGGAGCGGAAGTGCTGGGGCCGGACGAGTCCGAAACGGACAGGATGCCGGACAAGGGCGTCATCGTGGCCCAAGGTCCGGCGCAGGTGACGGAACCCCCGGGCGTGTGGGTGCTCGCCGCGGACCACGGCGGTGTGGCGGCCGAGTTGGCAACCGAGCTGGCGGCGCGTAACCAGACCGTCGTGCTGGCGGATGGCGAAGCCTCGGGAAGCCTGGAGAACCACGGGGCCGGTGTTCTCAGGACGGCCGTGGACGCGGAGGACCGTGAGGCGTGGCGATCGCTGTTGGAGGGCCTGCCTCAAGACATACCGTTCAACGGGGTGGCACACCTGGCGGGGCTGGACGGTCACGGGGCCGAAGCCGAGGCCGCGGAGATCGCCGAGGACGTGAGCCGCGCCGGGGCAAGCGCGCTGGCGCTGACGCAGGCCGTGGCCGATGTCGACGTGACGCCGGCCAAGGGCGTCTGGTTCGTCACCCGCGGGGCGCAGGTGCTGGAACGGGAGCGCGGCGGCGAGCTTGCCGGCGCCATACTGTGGGGTTTCGGCAAGGCGGTGGCGCGGGAGGCGGCGCACCTCCAGCCGAGGATGATCGATCTGGACCCCGGAGACACGGCCCCCGTGCCCGATCTCCTGAGCGAGCTGCTGTATCCCGATCCGGAGAACCACATCGCGTACCGCTCGGGACGCCGTCGGGTGGCGCGTCTGGTCCGGGCGGGCGCGGGGGTGGAACGGCTGTCCCTGCCGGAACAGCCGGAGTGGACGCTGGCCCCGGATCCGGCCGGCGTGTTCGAGAAACCGTACGTCATGCCACTGCCGGCGCGTCCCCTGGAGCCCAGGGAAGTCCGCGTCGCGGTGGACGCTGCTGGGCTCAACTTCTGGGACGTGTTTCGTTCCCTCGGCTTCATCGAGGAGGGGAATCTGGGCCGGGAGATGTGCGGCCGCATCGTCGATGTGGGTTCGGAGGTCTCCGCCGTGTCGGCGGGCGACCCGGTGGTGGGACTGGGGTTCGGCGCGTTCGCGGCGGAAATGATCACCCACGAGGAGCTGGTGGCCCCCGCGCCGCCGGGGATTCCGGTGACGGGGCTCGCCACGGTGCCCAGCGCGTTCGTGTCGGCGGCCTTGTCGTACGAGTTTACCGGGCTGGAAGCCGGCGACCGCGTGCTGATTCACGCCGGCGCCGGGGGCGTGGGGTTGGCGGCGATCCAGTTGGCGCAGGCGGCGGGAGCCGAGGTCTTCGCCACCGCCAGCGCGCCGGAGCAGGCGTATCTCCGGTCGCTGGGAGTGGATCATATCTACGACAGCCGTCAGACGGCGTTCGGGAAGGAGATACTCGACGACACGGATGGCGCGGGCATGGACGTGGTGCTGAACAGCCTGACGGGAGAAGGCTTCATCGACGCCAGCCTGTCCTGCCTGAAGCACGGCGGCCGGTTCGTGGAGCTGGCCCGGCGTGACATCCTGAGCGCGGACGAGATGGCGGCGGCGCGTCCGGACGTGGCCTACCTGATCTTGGACCTGGACGTACTCAAGAAGACCGACCCGGCGTGGGTAGGAAGGGTCCTGCGGGGGGTGATGGAGCGCTTGGTGGCGAAAGAGCTGGAACCCATCATTCACAGCAGGTGGCCGCTGTCCGAAGCGGGGGCCGCCTTGAGCTTCATGCGCTCGGCG
The DNA here is from genome assembly GCA_965215605.1 of uncultured Binatia bacterium (SeqCode). Classification (GTDB taxonomy): domain Bacteria; phylum Desulfobacterota; class Binatia; order UBA9968; family JAJDTQ01; genus JAJDTQ01. Next base: position 2,902,917 of record OZ244070.1, read on the forward strand.
CGGCACCTCGGCAAGATCGTCGTGACCGCCTCGCCGCTGGCGACGGGCCGGTTGCGGCAGGACCGGAGCTACCTGGTGACCGGCGGTCTGGGCGGAATCGGCTGCGCCGTGGCCGGTTGGCTGGCAGACCACGGAGCCGGGACCATCGTCCTCAACGGGCGCCGGGCTCCGGACGACGCCGCCGACGAGGCCATCGACGCTCTCAGGGAACGCGGGGTGACGGTGCGGGTGGAGCTGGCGGACGTCAGCGACGCGGCCGCGGTGGACGCGATGCTGGAGCGGATCGATGGCGAACTGCCGCCCCTCGGCGGCGTGATCCACAGCGTGGGCGTGCTGTCGGACGGCGCCCTGACCAACCAGAGCTGGGAGCGGTTCGAAACGGTGCTGTGGCCGAAAGTGCTGGGGGGCTGGCACCTGCACCGTGCGACCGCGGACCGTGATCTGGAGTTCTTCATCCTGTTTTCGAGTCGGGTCGGCGTCATGGGCAATCCCGGCCAGGCCAACCACGCTTCGGCCAATGCCTTTCTGGACCAGCTCGCCGGCCACCGCCGGGCGCTGGGGCTTCCGGGGCAGAGCATCGCCTGGGGGGCGTGGTCCGAGATCGGCGAGGCCGCGGAACAACGGGAACGCATCGACCTGCAACGGACGGCCTTGGGCGGGCGCTGGTTTACCCCGCAGCAGGGTCTCCGGGCATTGGACCAGTTGGTGCGGCAGGATGCCACCCACTCCGTGGTCATGGCGATGGACTGGTCGATGTTCGAAGAGGCGGTGGAAGACCGTCCGCTCTTTCTGGAAGACCTGCTGACCGCCGCGGCCGACGACGACGCCGGCACCGGGGCGTCGTCGGACGATCTGCTTTCCCGGCTGCGGGGAACCTCGGTGGGGTCGCCCGAAGAGTTGCTCGTGTCCTTCCTGCAACAGGAGGTCCGGGCGGTGCTGAGGCTGCCGGCAACGCCGGCCCCCACGGTGGGGTTCTTCGACCTGGGGATGGACTCGCTGATGGCGGTGGAGCTGCGAAACCGGCTGAACCGGGCGCTGGCGGACGTGTACACGGTGCCCAACACCGCGGTGTTCGACTACCCGGACATCGCCGCCCTGGCGCGGCATCTGGTCGGGGAGCTTGGCGAAGTGGGCAGCGCGCTCGTTCCGCAGGCACAACCCGAGACACGGGCCGAGGCACAGCCCGCGGCACAGGCAACGCCGGCCGTGCGCCACGGGGACGACGGCATCGCCATCGTCGGCATGGCATGCCGCTTCCCCGGCGCTTCGGACCTGTCGGCCTTCTGGCGCCAGCTCGAAGCGGGCGAGAACGCGGTGACGGACCGGCGCCGGGATGCCGTTTCCTCGGACGATCTCGCCGCGGGCCTTCCCGCCGAGTATGCGGCTTACGCCCGGGGCGGGTTCGTGGATGGGATCGAAGGGTTCGACGCGGAATTCTTCCGGATTACGCCCATCGAGGCGCGCATGATGGATCCCCGGCAGCGCATGATGCTGGAGACCACTTGGCAGGCTGTCGAGGATGCCGGGATGGACCCGGGCGGGTTGAGGGGCAGCCGCACCGGAATCTACGCCGGCATCGGCACCAGCGAGTACCGGGACCTGATGACGGCCGGCGCTTACGGCGTGAGCTACCTGGGCACCGCCGCGAGCATGGCCGTTGGGCGGGTGGCTTTCCATCTGGGGGTGGAGGGGCCGACCATGCCGGTGGATCTCGACTGTGCGTCGTCGCTGGTGGCGGTGCATCACGCGTTGGCGGGTTTGCGTGGAGGTGAAGTGGACATGGCCCTGGTGGGCGGCGTGGCCGCGGTGCTGTCGCCGGGAATCACCCGGGAGATGGCCGATCTGGGGATGCTGTCGCGAGGAGGTCAGTGCAGGGCCTTCGACGCCGCCGCGGATGGCTTCGTGCGCGGCGAGGGCTGCGGCATGGTGGTCCTCAAGCGGCTGGGCGACGCGGTAGCCGACGGCGATTGCATCTGGGGCGTGATCCGTGGTTCGGCGGTGAACCAGAACGGCGCCAGCGCGGGGCCGACGGTGCCCAACGGCCGGGCGCAGGCGCGGGTGATCGAAGAGGCGCTGTCCCGGGCGGGTGTGGCGCCCTCCGAAGTGGATTATCTGGAGACCCACGGGGCGGGGTCGCAGTTGGGCGATACCATCGAGGTCCAGGCGGCGGCCGCGGTCTACGGCAAGGGGCGCAAGCCGGAGCAGCCGCTCCTGATCGGCTCGGTGAAGACCAACATCGGCCACCTGGAGCCGGCCGCCGGGGTCGCGGGCCTGATCAAGACGGTACTGGCCATGAAGCGAGGCGTGATCCCGAAGCAACTCCATTTCGACGCCCCGAATCCGAACGTGGATTGGGAGCGGTTGCCGGTGCGCGTGACGTCAGAGGCGGTGGCGTGGCCTGCCGGTTCCGACCGGCCGCCGTTGGCGGCGGTCAGCGCGTTCGGGATCTCGGGGACCAACGCGCATGTCGTGGTGGGGGGATACGCGCCCCCGGGCGGGGGATCCGGTGGTTCGGATGAAGGGAATTGGCCGCAGGGTTCCGCCGTCTCCGTTCCCGTGCTGTTGCCGGACGCGGCTGCGCCACCCGCCGGTGGGGAGGTTGTGGTACGCACCGTTCGGTTGTTGCCGCTGTCGGGAAAGACCGATGGCGCGCTCCGGGAGTCGGCGCGGCGGTACCTTTCGTGGCTGGACGAACGCGGGAACGAGCCTTCTTTGGAGGACGCCGCCCCGGAACGCCGGCTCTCGGACATGGCCTGGACGGCGGGCGTGGGGCGGAGCCATTTCGATTGCCGGAAGGCTCTCGTCTTCCGCGACGCCGCGTCGCTTCGGGAGGGATTGAAGAGCTTGGCGGAGGGGAGCGGGGAGGGCGAGCCGGTGACGGCGACGAAGGTGGCTTTCGTTTATTCCGGCCAGGGCCGCCAGTGGGCCGGCATGGGCCGGGCGCTTTACGAAGACGAGCCCCTCGCGCGGGCGGTCCTGGACCGGTGTGAAGCGGTCGTGCGGCAGGAGCGTGACGCGTCGCTCCTGGACGTCATGTTCGGCGGGACGGGCGGCGAAGGGGGGCCGGACGAACCGGGATGGATGCGGCCGGCGGTCTACGCGCTGGAATGCACACTGACGGCGCTGTGGTCGAGCGTCGGGATTCGACCGGGCGTGGCAATGGGCCGTGGCCCGGGAGAACTTGCGGCGGCGCAGGCGGCCGGAGTGTTCGGTCTGGAAGAAGGGTTGCGTTTGGCCATGGCCTCGGCAAGGGAAGGCCGGGAACCGGGTCCGGGCGGTTTGGAGGCGGTCCTGGCCGGCGTCGCGTTGGCGCCGCCGTCCCTGGTGCTGGTGAGTGGCGAGACCGGGTGCGTCGTGGAGTCGGGTGATGTGCTCGACAAGGCCTACTGGACCAGGCAAGGGCGCGAGCCCGCCTCGTTCACCGAATGCGTCCAGGCGCTGGCGTCGATGGATGTGGACGTCGTGGTGGAGATCGGTGTGCCGGATCCGGGGGAACGGGCGGATACGGGCGCGGACCGCGGGACGCCGGTGGTGCTGACGAGCCTCCGGCGTGATGCGCCGCCGGACAACGGGTTCGTCGAGGCGGTGGCCGGCGCCTACGAGGCGGGGCTGGAGGTGTCCTTTGCCGGCCTCTTCGCGGGAGAGAGCCGTCGCCGGATCTCGCTGCCCGGCTACCCGTTCGAGCGTCGCCGCTACTGGATCGAGGCGCGCAAACGGCCGCCCGCCTGAAGGTCGGGTTCATTGACGCACCATCCCCGGAGGGCTGGCAGTCCAAGCCTCCGACAGATGGCGAAGTTTCATACCCGTGTGTTATAGGTTACTGCCAACTCGATTTTGACGAAAGGAGACAACACCATGGCATCAAGTGAAGACCGCATCAAGCAGCTTTTTCAGGAACAGTTGGGTCGCCCCGCGAATCCTGCGGCCAGCGTCGCCGATTCGGGCGTGTCGTCCCTGGACGCGGTAGCTTTCATCAAAGCGGTGGGCGAGGAGTTCGGCGTTACGATTCCTCCCGAAGAAATCGCGAAGTTCACCACCTTCGGGGATCTGATCGCCTACGTCGATTCCCACTCCGGGTGAGGCCGTTCGGGAAACCGTGTGGGAGGTACCCGAGCCGCTTTCCACCCGTGACGTCCGCGTGGACGATGACACCGTCATCGTCCTGCGGCGTCACGGCAACCCCGCCGGTCCGCGCCTGGTCCTGAGCCACGGCAACGGTCTGGCCATCGACCTCTACTACCCTTTCTGGTCGCTGTTGGCCGATGATTTCGACTTGGTCGTCTATGACCTCAGAAATCACGGCTGGAATGCTGTCGGCAAGTCGCAGAGTCACAACGTTGCGAGATTCGTCAGTGACCACGACCGGATTCTCCGGGCCATCGACCACCACTACGGAAACAAACCCAAGATCGGGGTGTTCCATTCCGTCGCCGCCTTGGCCACACTCCTGTCGGCCAACCTGGGCAGCGAGTTCGCGGCCCGCGTTCTGTTCGATCCGCCCGTGTGCAAGCGCGGGCTGAACTACGCGGAATTCGATGCCGCCGCCGACCGCGTGGCGGGCATGGCCCGCCACCGCACACCCCGGTTCGAGAGCGTGCAACAGTTTGCCGAGATCCTGCCCTATCTGCCGGTATATCAACGGGCCGTTCCCGGCGTGTTCGATCTCGTCGCGCGGACGACCCTCCGCGAGTCGGTGGACGGGAACGGATACGAGCTCCGGTGTCCGCGTGATTACGAGGCACAGATCATCCAATACGCCGCGCCGTTCGCGGTGATGGTGGAACTCGACAAGCTCCGTTGCCCGACCAAGGTCATCGGCGCCGATCCCACTCTGCCGCTTTCCTACCTGCCGACGCTGGACCTGAGTCATATCCTGACCGTGGACTACGATTTCGTGCCCGAAACGACGCATTTTCTGCAGCTCGAAGAACCGGAGAGTTGCGTCGAGATCATGCGTGAGTTCCTGGACCGGCATGGCCTCTTGAATTCCTGACGATTGCCCTGCATGTTTCACCCGTGGTGATGCGAAACCAGATCGAGATACCGACGGTGGTGGAGGAGAGCGGCCGCGGCGAGCGCGCCTATGACCTTTTCTCCCGGATGCTGCGGGACCGTATCGTGTTCCTGGTGGGGGAGGTCGACGACCCGGTGGCCAACACCATCGCGGCCCAGCTCCTGTACCTGGAATCCGAAGACCCCGAGCAGGACATCTACCTCTACATCAACTCGCCCGGCGGGCTGGTGACGGCAGGACTGGCCATCTACGACACCATGCAGTACATCCGGCCGGACGTCGCCACGGTGTGTGTCGGCGAGGCGGCGAGCATGGGGGCGCTGCTGCTGGCCGCCGGCCGGTCCGGCAAGCGGTTCGCGCTGCCCCACGCCCGGGTCATGATCCACCAGCCCCTGGGGGGTTACCAAGGGTCGGCGGCGGACATCGACATCCACGCCCGGGAGATGCTGCGGGTACGCCGGGAGATCAACGACATACTCGTGAAGCACACGGGGCAGACTCTCGAGACCGTCGAAGAGGACACCCAGCGGGACCGGTACATGACCGCGCCCATGGCCCTGGACTATCACATCATCGACGAGATCCTGGTCAAGCGGGAATCCGGATAGCGCGGAGGCGGCCGGAGCGCCGGAAGGGCAGGGGACGGCGGCGGGTCAGCCGAAGCGCGCGGGCGAGAAGTTGGGGTCCCCGTCCGCGCCGAACAGCACCCGGGCGGCCAGCGAGCCCACCGCGGCGCTGGTGGTGACGCCGTGCCCGCCGAGCCCGGCGACCCAGAAGAAGCCCTCGATCCCGGGGTCCCAACCGATGACGAAGCGGTTGTCGTCCGTGAACGTCCGGAGCCCGGCCCAGTAGCGCCCGATGGGAACGTCGGGGAAGTCGGGGTAGGCCGCGGCAAGTCTCTCCGCCAGAAGCTCCAGGGCCTCGGGGCGGGTCGGAGGGTCGCCGGGCGCCACCTCGTCCTCGTCGCACGGGCACAGCATCAGTCCGCCGGAGCTCGGCTGGAAGTAGACCTCGTCGGAGACGTTGAGGACGAAGGGCCAGTCGGGCTTGACCCAGTCCAGCGGCGGGGTCACGAACAGGTGCCGCCGGCGCGGGTGAAGCGCGATGGGCACGGCGCCGGCCATGACGCCCACGGGTCCGGCCCAGGGTCCGGCCGCGTTGACCACCACGTCCGCCTCGACGAAACCCTGATCCGTGGCGACCCCCTGCACGCGCCCCTCGCCGGCCCGCACTTCCGTCACCGTCGCGCCGTAGCGAATCACCGCGCCGCCGCTCTGAGCCGTCTTGAGATAGCCCGACAAGAGCGCGGCGATGTCGATGACGCCGTCCGAAGCGCACCACACCGCCCCGTCCACGACGGCGCCCTCGATGAGCGGCATGGTCGCCACGGTCTTCTCGGGAGACCAGCACTCCACCTTGAGGCCGCGCTCGCGCGCCAGCTCGGCGTCGCGGCACACGGCTTCCCACTGTTGGCCGCGTGCGACGATCAGGGAGCCGATGGTGTTGTAGGAAACCGGGACCGGCCAGCCCGGCGGGGGGTTGCGGATGAATTCGGCCGACCGCGCGGCCAAGTCCCCCACCGAGGGCTCGGACAGGACTTGGCGTATGAACCCCGCGTTCCGGCCGGAGGAGTGGAAGCCGGGCACCGCCTCCTGCTCCAGGATCACGACTTGCCGGGCGCCCTGGAATGCCAAGTGACACGCCGTCGCGGCTCCCGCGAACCCGGCGCCTATGATGACGTACCGTGCATCCTCGGGCCGCGCGTGAGCGTCCACCAACCTCAGTCCCCGGCCGCCAGCAGGACCTCGCGGATCCTCTGCACGGCATCGTGGATGTCGGAGTCCGTGATCTGGAGATGGGTCACGGCACGGATCCAGCCGTTCCCCACGTGGTTCATGAGCACGCCCTTGCCGCGCAACGCCTCCACCACCTCCGGCCCGTTGGCGACGCGCCAGTAAACCATGTTGGTGGGCGGATCCGGGATGTCGACTTCCAGGGGACGGCCGTGTTGGATGAGTTCCTCGAGCCCCTGGGCCAGGGCCACGGCGCGCCGGTGGTCCTCCGGCAGGCGCCCGCGGTGTTGCCGCAGCGCATAGAGCGCCGCCGCCGCCAGGAAGCCGGCCTGGCGCATGCCGCCGCCCAGCCGCTTGCGGATCTTTCGCGCCCGCGCCACGTCGTCCCGGCTGCCGGCCAGGGCGGAGCCCACCGGCGCCCCCAGGCCCTTGGAAAAGCACACGGACACCGTGTCGAAGCCCGCGGCGAGCTCGCGCTCGGAATTGCCGGTGGCGGCCGCGGCGTTCCACAGCCTGGCGCCGTCACAGTGGGCCTTGAGCCCCAGTCCGTGGGCGGTGGCGACGATTCGTTCCGTTTCCCGCCGGGGCAGCGCACGGCCCCGGCCGCGGTTGTGGGTGTTCTCCACGAGGATGAGGGTGGACGGCGACTCGTGCAGGCCGTCGGCCCGGAACCTGCCCTTGATGGCTTCGTCGGACAACCGCTCGCCAAACGGAAGGAGGTCGAACTGTACTCCGGAAAGCGCGGCCCCGGCGCCGGCCTCGTAGGCGAAGGTGTGGGATCCCTCTTCACACAGCACGGAGTCTCCCGGCCGGGTATGGAGCAGGATGGCGATCTGGTTGGCCATGGAGCCGGAAGGGGTGAAGACCGCGGCCTCCTTGCCCAGGAGCCCCGCCACCTCATCCTCGAGGCGGTTGATGCTGGGGTCCTCGCCGTAGACGTCGTCGCCCACTTCGGCGGCGGTCATCGCCCGGAGCATTTCCGGCGTCGGCGTGGTCACGGTGTCGGAGCGCAGGTCGATCATCACGGCGTGTCCCGACCGGCGGCAGGGACCTTGAAATCCCGTACCACCTGACCGGATCGGCCGGCTGGCGGAAGCTCCTCGCCGTTCAACGAGAGTCGAACCCCCCCGGCGTTGCCGAAGGTGATGACGAAGCCGGTTTGCGCCGCCAGTGTCCTGCTCTCGCCGGGCGCCAGCAGCATGTCTTTCGGCCGTTGGTCATCGACCCAGACCCGCAGCCACGCCTTCTGGTCGGCGGCGATGGTCAGGGTGTGGTTCCCCGAAACGTCGGCCTCGGGCGCGGCCGGCGTGGTTGCCGTGGCCGCCACGGGTGTTTCCGGTGTGCCGGAGCCGCCCGGAAGCGGTTGCCGGGCGGCGCCCGTTCCCGCCGTCGCCTCGGGGGGCGACAGAGGCGCCTGCGTACCGGCCGGGGGAGAAGCTTCCTCCGGCGACCCGGGGGCCGCGGCGGCGGTCACGGGAGCGGCGGGTTCTCCGGTCCCGGCCGGCGATTGGGCGTCGGGCGCCGCCAGCCGGGTTTCCGGGGGAGCGGTTTCGTCGGCTTCGGGCTGCAGCACCGAACTGTTGGCGTCGTCCGGCGCGGGTTCCGTGACGGCGACATTGGGCGCCGGCGCAACGGCCTCTTCCGCCGGAGGGGCGGGATTGGCCGTCGATACGACCGCCGGCTGCTCCAAGGCGGACCGTTGGAAGTCGGTGAGCCCGGGTACCAGCAGGTAGACGCCCGCGCCGGCTGCCGCCAGGGCCGCGGCGCCGGCCAGGACGATGGCGCCCCGCGAGCGACGGCGAGCGGGCGCCGGCGCCACGGCGGCTTCCACGCGGCGGTTCTCACGGACAAACTGCGCCGCAAGAGTCTCGACCTCCACCTCAAGATAGGCGGCATAGCCGCGCAGAAAGTGGACCATGTAGAGACGATCGGAAACCAGACGATCATCGCCGCCGCCTTCGAGGATTTCGAGGTAGTAGCGCGGGATGCGCGTCGCCTCTTCCACCTGCCCCAGCGTAAGCCCCTTCTCTTCCCGCGCTTCACGGATGTAATCGCCAGTTGCGCTCACCGGTCCCGGAATCCCTTTCGTGGTTTGTGGTGAATGGATGTGCTTCCAGCCAGATATATAAAAGTTTTCCCATGGAGACTAGTGTTACGTTCCGCAACACTAGTTCGCGCCCTCGTATATGGGCGCACCCGGATAGAAAGCGGCGAAGCGTTCGTTCAGGATCGGGTTGTAGAGAAGCTGCCGGAGCTTCCGTCCCTTGAGCTCACCCCCCACGGCTTCCCCGCGCAGCCACGACCACAGGCTTCCGGTCTCGTTGTCGCGCAGCAGCACGTTGCCGTCGGCGTCCTTGCGTTCCGACCGCGTGAACGTCAACACCCGTCCGTCGAGCTCCCGGCGCCAGGCAGTGCCCGTGGCGTCGCCTGGCGAGTAGTACACCACCACCTTCGCCCCGTTGAACTCGTCGTTGACCAGGTTCTTTCGTGCCAGCATCCCGTAGGGGTAAAGCTTGGCCTTGAGTTTCACCACCACCGCAAGTCCGAGGATGTCGCTCTGGAAGGGGCCGACGTAGGTCCCCATGAACCCGCCCCGGCGGTAGCCGGGCAGCACACGGGTGTCGGGATAGCTCTTCTTCCAGTTGGCCCAGGACGTCACCGTGGACGGCATGAAGTCCAGCCGCTTGCCCTTGAGGGGTCCGTGCGCCGCCTCGCCCGTGACGTGGACCCACAGCGATTCCGTCTGCCGGTCGTACATGATGAACGATTGTTCGTAGAGAATGCCCGCGTGCCCGAAGCTCAGCACCTTGTCGTCGAGTTTGCGTCTATACACGATAGACGTCTGGCACAGGGGTCACCAGGAGACCGCGATGGGCACCCCTCCGATGGTGTCGTTGCCGAGTTCGTGGACGCCCATGATGGTGATGGGGTACGCCTTGGCCTCGCCGTTGTGGGCCACGCCGATGATCACGTCCCGGTCGAAGATGACCTGCTGCTTTTCCGCTTCCGCGGCGCTCAGCATCTGGGGGTCGTCGAAGACCGGAAATGCGTCCCGGGGCACGGCCTGGTAGCCGATGGGCGGTCCCGCGGCCGTCGCCGCCGCCACAGTGGTCAGCATGATGACGGCCAACCAGGCCGCCGCTGATTTTCGGAGCATGGGTTCACCTCGTTTCTGTCATGTCAGGGCTCAACGACCACCGATCATCCTGCATCCATTATCTACCATTACCGCACCGGAGGCCACCGGGCTCACTTGCGGTGGAACCCCAGGGTCTCTCCGGTGATGTAGTCGCTGTCGCCGGAGGCGAAGAAGACGAACGCGGGGGCCACGGCCTCGGGCGGGACCGGACTCGGCCGGGCTCCGGGAATCCCTTCGCGCTCCCGGAACTCGGCGATGGCGTCGGTCATGCGCGTGTCCGCCACCGGCGAGATGCAATTGACCTGGATGTTGTGGGGCTTCATCTCGTTGGCGACGTTGAAGGTCAACGTGATGATGCCGCCCTTGGCGCTGGCGTAGTCGGATACGCCGTTGGACGGCCGCAACGCGGCCGGCCCGATCAGGTTGATGATCTTGCCCGACCGTTGCCGCTTCATGATGGGCAGCACCGCCTGCATGCCGTTGAAGGTGCCCTTGAGATGGACCCGCATGGTCTCGTCCCACTGCTCCTCGGTGATGTCCTCGAACCGCTTGAGCGTGAGGATCCCCGCGTTGTTGACGAGCACGTCGATGCGGCCCCAACGTTCCTCCACTTCCCGCACCAACCGGTCCACGGCCGGCCGCCGGCCGACGTCCACCAGCCGCGCGATGCTTTCGGCGCCCAGGGCCGAGAGCTCGTCCTGGACCGAGTCGAGGGCGGCCCGATCCCGGACGCCGGCCACGGCCAGGATGGCGCCCTCCCGGGCGAAGGCCAGCGCCACCGCCCGGCCGATGCCGCGGCTGGCGCCGGTGATGATGGCGACCTTTCCCTCAAGCCTGCCCACGTGCCTCGCTCCCGGCCCGCGCCAGCTCGTTCACGGTCTCCGCCAGCCGCCGGCACAACTCCGGCAGGTCGTCGCTCTCCACGCTGCAGAAGGCGATACGGAGCCCGTTCATGGCATCGCTCTCGAACGGCACGGTTCCGATGCCGTGTTCGTCGAGCAGGCGGTCGGCGACGTCCGATGCCCGGAGCCCCGACTCCGGCCGCAGGTTCACGAAGCAGAAGAAGCCGCCCTGAAACGGATCCACGGTAACGAGATCGGTATCGATCCTGCCGAGCTCGTCCTTCAGGGTCTGGTACCGCCCTTTCAGGAGCTCGAAGGCCCGGCGCCGTTCGATCATCAGCCGTTCCATCTGCGCCATGGTCTTGGTGGCCACGGCCTGGGTCACCGTCGAGTTGCTGGAGAAGAGGCCCCGGTTGATGCCGCTGAACTTGTTGTCGAGCTCGGACGCCACGGCTTCGGCGTCGTCCGGGGAGAGCCACTCGTCGGGACGGGCGAGCGTGATGGTGCCCGCCCGTGCGCCGTACCAGAGCAGCTCCTTGGTCACGCCGTCCAGCTTCACCGGCAGAAGGTTCGGCCGCGGCCGGCACCGGTAGAACAGCGACGACTGCACGGCGGCGGGATCGTAGACGTAGCTCTCGTAGGCGTCGTCGAACATCACCACCAGGCGCTTGGCGGTCCCTTCCACGAGATGCTCCAACGATGCCACCAGCCGCCGCCCGGCGGCGGCGGACGGACAGAAGCCGGTGGGGTTGTTGGGGAAGTTGAGCAGCACCGCCGCGTTGTCCTGCTCGGACCAAACCCGTTGGATAGCCGAGACGAGCCCCGCCACGTTCAGGTCGCCGTCGTCGAGCAGCGGGAAATCGGTGATCCGGAGGCCGAGGTTGGCCGCGAGCACGTGGTCGTAGTTCTCCCAACGCCGGTCGGCCGTGATGATGGGCCGGCCGGGATCCACGAACATCCGCGCCGCAATGCTGATGGCCGCGGTGATCCCTGGCGTGAGGAACGGCTGATGCAGTTGTCGTTCGAGCCGCTCGGCCTCATCCCCCGCCCGCGCCAGGATCCACTTCCGCCATGCCGAACGGAAAGCGGGAGTGCCCGTTTCCGGCGTGTACGGAAAGATCTCCTCGGTGTCCAGATCCGGAAAGAAAGAGTGCACCAGGGGCGCGCAGAGCGTGATCTCGCGCTCTCCGCCGTCGGGGTAGACCGTTTTCTCCGGCCCTCGGGCGGACCCGATGGTGGCATTGATCCGGGCCTTGGCCTTGGCCTTGCGGGTCCAGTGCAGGATGCCCTGAGGGTTGTAGATCGTCTTTCCGAACGCGGAGAAGAACTCCAGGGCTCCGGTCCGGGACAGCGCGGGAAAATCCATCGGTTGCCTCGATTCTCAACAGCGCGGGAAAGACGCCGGGCCATCTCGCGTTGCCGTGTGACGCGGTTAGGCGAAGGCCCGGTCCAGGCGGGCCATGTCTTCAGCGGACAGACGCCAATCGGACGCGCCGCAGTTCTCGGCGGTCCGGGAGACGCTGTCGGACTTCGGGATGGCGATGACGTTGTCGTGGGAGATGCACCAGTTCAGCGCCACCTCGGCGGCTGTTTTCCGGGTCTGTCCGGCGATCTCCTGGAGCGCCTTCGTGCCCCGCGACGAGAACAGGCCGCCGCCGGTCACCAGCTTGCCGCTGTCCAGCGGCGTGTAGGCGATGATGGTGACCGCGTTTGCCTGGCAGTAGGGGAGCAGGGTCCGCTCGATCTCGCGCCGCCGTAGGTTGTACAGCACCTGATTCGACACGATGGGGTGGTGGTCCAGGGCGGCCTGGGCTTCCGCCATCTCCTTGGTGGAGAAGTTGCTCACGCCGATGTAGCGGACCCGGCCCGAATCCACCAGGGTTTCCATGGCCCGCATGGTTTCCTGGATGGGAGTGCTGGGGCTCGGCCAGTGAACCTGGTAGAGGTCGATGGTGTCCACATCCAGCCGCCGAAGGCTGGCGTCCGCGGCCCGGAGCACCTGGTCGTATCCCAGATGGTCGCCGGATACCTTGCTGGCGATGAACACCCGCTCGCGCATGCCCCGCACCGCTTCCCCCACCACGTCCTCGGTCCGGTACATCTCGGCCGTGTCGATGAGGTTGGCGCCCAATCCGATGCCGTGCCGGAGGGGCTCGACTCCGCCCCGGTACTGCCAGACTCCCAAGCCGATCTCGGGGACCTGGACGTCCGTGCCACCGAGTTGTTTCGTCTTCATGAGGTGCCCGTCATGGAGTCCCGGAGGAATCGGTGTATTGGGTGGAACGGTACGCGTCGATGCTGCACGGGAGGCGACGGACAGGTCGCGGAAGGGTGAGTGCGGGACCGGCCACTAGGCGTTGGTGGTGGCGCTGTCGCCGGACGATGACTTCTCGGAGGTCTTGCTCTCCTTGGACTTGCCGGTGTCGGAGGTCTCCTTGCCTTCGTTGCCTTCTTTCTTGTCTCCGTTGGAACCCTTTCCCCGTCCGTAGTCGGTGATGTACCAACCGGTGCCCTTGAGTTGGAAGGACGTGCTGGAGATGAGCTTCTGCACCTTGGCCCGGCAGGCCGGACACTTCTCCAGCGGATCCTCCGTGATCCTCTGGGTCACCTCGAACACGCCGCATTTCGAACAGTTGTACTCGTAGATGGGCATACGCTGGCCTCGCGCGGATAGGGGTGGGTTATCGGAAACATAAACACTGCCCGGCCCGTTGTCAAACACGGTTGCCGGGGGCGGATGCAGCCGCCAGGCCGTGTCCGGGGCCGGCTTGACCTTCGACCGGGCGCGGGCTTATGTTACGAGCCATCTCTCAGCCCGACCGACGCCAGACAAGGAGGAAGGAATGGACTTCGAGCTTCCCGAAGAGATCAAGATCATCAAGAAGACCATGCGCGATTTCGTGGAGCGGGAGCTGATCCCGCTGGAGCGGGAGTTTCGCCCGGAGGGCGAGGAGATGCCCGAGGAGCTCTACAAGCCGCTCCAGGAAAAGGCCCGGGCCCTGGGTTTCTGGATGCTGGACGTGCCCGAGGAGTACGGCGGCGCCGGGCTCGACCTGCTGACGCGCTGCGTGATCCAGGAGGAAGTGTCCCGGACCATCTCCATCCCCTTCCGCAACAATCCGATCTTCGGCCCGGAGGCGCGCGGCATCCTGTTCGAGCTCAACGACGAGCAGAAGGAGCGCTACCTCTACCCGGTGCTCCGGGGCGAGAAGACCGCCTGCTTCGCCCAGACCGAGCCCGACGCCGGCGGCGACCCTGCGGGCATGAAGACCCGGGCGGTGCTGGACGGCGACCATTGGGTGTTGAACGGCACCAAGCGGTTCATCAGCAACGCGGGCTTCTCCGACTTCGCCCAAGTCATGGCGGTGACCGACCCGGAGAAACGCGCCCGGGGCGGCATCTCCACCTTTCTCGTGGACATGGATACCCCCGGCGTCACCATCGAGCGGCGCTGGCCCACGATGATGGGCGACGCCCCGTTCCAGATTCTCTTCGAGAACGCCCGGATACCGGCGTCCAACCTCGTGGGCGAGGCGGGGCAGGGCTTCCGGCTGGCCCAGGGCTGGCTCCAGGAGGGGCGCGTCAAGGGCCACGGCGCCCGCTGCATCGGCATCGCCGAGCGCGCCCTGGACATGATGATGGACTACTGCCAGATCCGCACCACCTTCGGCCAGCCGCTGTCGGAACGGCAGGCGGTCCAGTTCATGGTCGCCGACTCGGTCATGGAACTGCACATGGCCCGCAACCTGGTCTACGAATGCGCCTGGCGCCACGACCGCGGTGAGGACGTCCGCAACCTGGCCTACATGGTCAAGTGTACGTGCACGGAGATGGCCAGCCGGGTGGTGGACCGCTCCATCCAGGTCCACGGCGGCATCGGCCTCACCAAGGAACTGCCGCTGGAGTGGTGGTACCGCCAGTTGCGCAGCATCCGCATCACCGAAGGCGCCACCGAGGTGTTGCGCTGGCGCATGGCCCAGAACCTGCTGCGCGCCCGCGCCAAGGGCCAATGAGCGGAGAGTCGCTGCTTTCCGGATTCCGGGTGCTGGACCTCGGCACCGCCATGGGCGCCTTCTGCGGCAAGGTGCTGGCGGATCTCGGCATGGACGTGGTGAAGGTCGAGCCGCCGTCGGGGGATGACCTCCGCACCGAGCCGCCCTTTGCCAAGGGACACAGCAACCGGGAGGGCAGCCTCCGGTTCGCCTACTTCAACTCCGGCAAGCGCGGCATCACCCTGGACCTGTCCCGGGAAACCGGGCGCCGCATCCTGCTGGACCTCGTGGAACAGGCAGACGTGGTCATCGACAGCCACGAGCCCGGCTACCTGGACGACCTGGGGATCGGCTACGGCGAGATGGTGGCGCGCCGCCCCAGGCTGGTGCTGGTCTCCATCTCCGCCTTCGGGCAGGACGGCCCCTACCGCGACTACCGGGCGCCGGACCTGGTGGCCAACGCCATGGGCGGGCTGCTCTTCATCAGCGGCGACCCCAGCATGACGCCGTGCGTGCCTCCCGGCGGCCAGTCCTACGTCTACACCAGTCTCTATTCCGCCCTGGGAACCCTGCTGGCCCTCTGGCAGCGGGAGACCAAGGGCTTGGGCGCGCATATCGATGCCTCGGTGCAGGCCAGCATGGCGCTCCACGAGCACGTGGCCTTCACCTGGTCGTCGGAGGGGCGTCTCATGAAGCGCGCCGGCAGCCAGCACCAGCACGTGGCCCCCGCCAACCTGTTCCCGTGCAAGGACGGCTGGATCTCGTTCTTCGCCACCCAGCGGCACTGGCCCATCTTTCTCGACATGTGGGAAGGGCATCCGACGGAGCTGGACGACCCGGAGCTACTGGTCAACCTGAACCGGCGCGCGGCCGCGGACTGGCTGAACCCCATGGTGGCGTCGTTCACCTCCCGGTACGGCAAGGAGGAGCTGTCCGTGCTGCTCCAGAAGCACGGCCTTCCGGCGCTCCCGGTGAACTCGCCGCGGGACTTCATGGAGGACCCGCACATCGTGGAGCGGGGTTTCTTCGGCACGGTGTCGCACCCGGTGCTGGGCTCCTTCTCCCAGCCTGGGGTGCCGTTCCTGCTGGACGGCGAGCGCCGCGGGCCACGGCCCGCGCCCATGCTGGGCCAGCACAACGCGGAGGTTCTTGGCGGCGACCTCGGGTTGAGCGAGGAGGACATGGGGGTGCTGGCCGCGGAGGGGGTCATCTGATGCCCAGTCCCAACAGGATACTCGAAGGCGTCCGGATCATCGCGTTCACCACCGGATACGCCGGACCCTATGCCGGCCGGCTGCTGGCCCAGTACGGCGCCGAGGTCATCAAGGTGGAGTCGTACCCCGGCGGCCTCGACACCTTCCGGCACTACGGCGCGGCGGGCGACATCAACGCCGCGCCGCGCTTCATCGAGTGCAACCTGGCCATCCGCTCCATGACCGTCAACATCAAGCACGACGACGGAAAGCGGATCATCAAGGAGCTGGCGGCCAAGTCCAACGCGGTGCTGGTGAACTTCCGGCCCCAGGTGCTGGGCCGGCTCGGGCTCGGCGACGACGAACTCAGGAAGGTCAACCCATCCATCATCATCCTCAAGCTGCCGGGCCTCGGCGAGACCGGACCCAAGAACTGGTACGGCACCTGGGGGTTCAATCTCAATTCCTTCAGCGGCATGACCTACCTGTGGAACCATCCCGGACAGGACCGTCCCATCGGCAGCCAGGGCGTCTATCCCGACCATCTCGGCTTCATCTCCGCGCCCACCATCATGATGGCCGCGCTGCTTCGCCAGAAGCTCACCGGCAAGGGCTGCTCCATCGACGTGTCCCAGGGCGAGGTGACCGCCTATACCCTGGGCGCCAGCTACCTGGAGTCCAGCATCAACGGCGTCGATGCCGAGCCCCAGGGCAACCGGAGCCTCACCGCCGCCCCGCACGGCTGCTACCGTTGTGAGGGTGACGAGCGCTGGTGCGTGGTGTCGGTCAACAGCGACGACGAGTGGCGGCGGCTGTGCGGCGTCATGGGCAACGAGGCGCTGGCCGGCGACAGCCGCTTCGCCACCTGCGTCGAGCGGCGCCGCCATGGCGACGAGTTGGACGCCATCATGTCCGACTGGCTCGCCGCCCAGACCGTCGAGGACGTCGCCCACCGCCTGCAAGCCGCCGGGGTCCCGGCCGGAGTGGTGCAGAACGGCACCGACCTCTGCAACGACCCCCAGCTCCGCCACCGGGACTACTTCCAGAAATACGACGACTCCCCCATCGGCCCCTTCGAGCTGCCCCGGGGCGGGATCATCTTCAAGGACCAGCCGGAGGAAGAAATCCCGCTCACCCCGAACCTCGGCGAGCACACTGAGCAGGTCATGCGGGATGTGCTCGGCTACGACGAAGCCGCCATCGGCAAGTGGAAGGAGGAGGGGGTGCTGGTGTAGGTTTCGGCCGGCGCCATGGCCAAGCATTGACAGCGCTTGGGGCGTCTCCGGTGCGAGAGTCAACAACGATGCCCGAACCCGTCATTCCGGCCAAAGCCGACACCCAGGGGGGAGGGGGGGAGACCGCAGCCCCCCTCTGGATTCCGGCTTTGGCCGGAATGACGGTCGCGGGACTATCGCGTCAATCCAGCTTTCGCGGTGAATCAGACAGTTCTTTCAAGTCCTGCTGCCAAGCGGAACTCTTACGCACGGCGTACCGGATGACGGGCAGGCTGCACTTCAAGGCGATCATCAGGAAAACGATTGGGAACAGGATGTTCTTGATGATGATCGCAATCGAGAGTTCGACCATGCTCGTCACCATACCACTCGACTTGTCGACGATTGCCGTCACTTGGGAGTAGCCAATCTTGCTGGCGGCAGACAACTTCTCCCACAACGAATCACAGGTCTTGCCAGCCATACGTCTGTCGATACATTGAAGATCGTTGTTGCGGCGATTAAGCTGCCTCTCGATGTTTTTGATGGCACGGCCGACTCCCTCCCGCCTTTCCATCGCGCGCGAGAGCTCTTCTCCGTGAGGGATACCGCCAAACACTTCGGGTATTCGGCCGCGCCAACCCTTCTCTTCATCGAGTTTCCGGATTTTATTGTCCATGCGCTGTGCCTCCTGCCGGCGCGATGCCAACCCGGTCTTCAGGGCGTCCAACGTCGCCAACGTCTCTTCCCTCCGAGTCAACAGATCCTGATCGCCTACGATCGGCAAACTCGGGTCTGCTCCGACATCAGCGCTCAAGGCTGACAAGCGGCCCTGGTGTTCCTGGATCGTTGTTCCGAGGAACATCTCAGCCGCCAGAACGCTGACGACGACGAACACCGGGACGATAAAGCGAATGATGGCGCCGACGACGAAAATTCGGATGAGCAGGCCGCGACAGCAGGCCAAGCCCATCTCGGGAACCTGCAACCCGACAAGAACCAGAGCTCGACCCGGTACCCATGCCGAAGCGAGCAACACCGCGAACGTCGCTACACCGATGCAGAAGAAACTCCACTGAAAAACCGCCGTTGAAGTCACTTCAAGTACCAAACGCTGGAGCAACAGCGAACCAATGGCCCAGACCATCATGGACGAGAGCCTTTCCACCGCATCGTTGAGCGGGTCGAGCAGTTCGCCAAACTGTACGGATGCTATGCCTATCGAGCCTTGGAAACTCTGTGCCATGGAAATGCCTGCATTGATGGTCCTGGACAACGCATAAATAACGGTGGATTCGGTTGTGGTTGCGTCAAGTTGATCGGCGGCGAAGCGATCCAATGCGCCGTGAAGGGAAAGCACCGCAAGGACGAGAAGGAAGGCGGCAAGCATCGCGTCTGCGGACGAGGTGAACTTCCAGTGCTGCCTGCTGTTGCTCATTCGACTACCGAGACCTCCTTTCAGCCTTGAGAATGGCATCGTGGACCGGTAAGTCCCAATCATCAAGTGAAGGAAGAAGAACAAGGTGGCCCTGCCGGTCGTTGGCGGGATGGCCGTACACGCGGAGGGATTGACTTGTTCCTGGACAAATTGCGAAGATCCAGTGCTGCCACTGTCCAGACTCTTCGCAACCATGCGTCACCGGGCGCGTGCTACGAAGAACGCGTAGCCGTAGTAGTCTGAATACGCCTTCCAGATATCGATCTCGCGCTGAGTTTGATCGGCCAACACCCGCGCCTCGGGATGCGTGCGGTGACGTGCCCGGAACGCCGTCACGTTCCGTTGGAGTGGACGGTAGTAGTCGTCCCACCACGCGGACCGCGGCAGCATGAAGTGTCCCACCGTATCGTAACCGCACGCGCCGATGGCGGTCAGGAGCGCCGCCCTGTCGCGGATAGCCGGGTATTCCTGGTTCCAGAACGAGACGCATTCCTCCGGCGGGCCGGGGTTCGTCCAGCAGACCTCGGAAAAGACCGCATGCCCGCCGTGCACGAGGAGGCGGCGCCAGTCACGCAAAGCGGCCTCGACACCCGCGATGTAGATGGCGCCCTCGCACCAGATCAGGTCGAACGAGGCGTCCGGGAAATCGAGATGGTGCATGTCTGCGACGTGCGCCTGCAAGCGGTCGGAGAGGTTGAGGCGGTGCGCCTCATCATTCAGGACGTCGACGAACGGCGGATGGTTGTCGATGGCGACAATGTGCACCGAAGAGTTCCGTGCCAGTACCCGCGTCTGCAATCCGGTGCCGCAGCCCACGTCGAGAATGCGGGTTCCGGGTCCAACATCCGGAACGAGGGAGAGGGCCCGGAGCGTGCTGGCGGCATCGCCGGGTCCCTGGCGCGGCAGCCCGCTAAAGAGCTCGAAGAACAAGGCGGCGGTGGTCGTGTCTTCCGGCATACGGGTCAACCCCTGGTGTCCAGGTCCGCGTCGACACGCCTTGTCTTTCCCCGGACGTTTGGATAGGCAAGGACATCATGGCGCTGTTCCTCACCAACGAGGAAGTGGAGCGGCTCGTCACCGTCGAGGACGCCATCGAGGTGCTGGAGCCCACCTTCGCCGATCTTGGCGCCGGCCGGCTGTCGAGCCGTCCGCGCACGCTCAACTATACCGGCCTCGGTGACGGGGAGTTCTATCTCTACTCCTGCATGGATGCCTCGGTGCCGCGCTACGGCGTGCACCTGATACGGATGACCTCGGAACATCTGTCACGCAAGGTGGTAAAGGGTTTTCCCCGACGTTACCAGATTCCCAACCCCGCGGGCAAGTTCTCCGGCCTGATCATCATGTTCAGCATCGAGGACCACGCGCCGCTGGCGATGTTTCAGGACGCGGTGCTCAACCGTACCATGATCGGCGCCACCAGCGGCATTGCCGCCAAGTATCTCAGCCGGGCCGACAGCGAGGTGATGGCGTTGCTGGGCGCCGGATGGCTGGCGCCGACCCAGGTGATCGGCCATTGCGCGGTCCGGCCGATCCGCGAGATCCGGGTCTACGGCCCGACGGAGGAGCACAAGCTCGGCCTGTGCGAGGCCATGGAAGGACGCGTCTCCGCCAAACTGATGCCGGTGGCCAGCACGGAGGAGGCGGTAGAGGGCGCCGACATCATCGCCTGCGCCACCAACTCCTACGAGCCGGTGTTCGACGGCGCCATGCTGAAACCCGGCCACTACGTCGGCTCGCTCCAGGTCGGAGAACTCGACGAACTCACCCACGAGACCGCCGATACCATCACCGCCCGCGCCCGAGAGCCGGCCACCATCTGGCACATGAAGACCGGCGAGACACCCGCCGATCAGCTCTGGCTGGAGCGCTGGAAGCCCCACTGGAACGACAAGCTCAAGTTCCTGGGCGAGATCGTCGAGGGCCTCGACCAGGGCCGTACGCGCGACGACGACATCACGCTATTCGGCGGCGTCGGCACCGGCCCCTCCAGCGGGCTGGGGCTGCAATACATTCCCGCCTGGGTCGCCTATCGGCGCGCACGCGAACAGGGCATCGGCTTCGAAATCCCCGATGAGTTGTTCCTCCAGGACGTCCATCCATAGGAACCCTGACTTGGAACTATAGCCATTATCCCGAGAACGTCCGACATCTACCATTCTTCCTTGCCGACCGGTGGTCCCCAGTCGAGTTCATCCGCCGTGTACTCCTTCGGCACTTCGGACACCAATGCCTTCAGGTCATGCCTCGTCCGCCTTCTTGATACGGGTGGGGAAGACGCGAGTGCAAATTCGGCAAGCTTAGCAAGCAGCGTTGACGATGGGTGTGCGCTATTGTATTGGCCCTTCTTCAGCCACGACTCGGTCGTCAGCCAGGAGGTTGTCCTCCCTACGACTTCGACGAGTTCATCGTGTGGTATCAAGTACCAAGTTCCGCTGACCGGAAAAGCCATGTGCACCGCCTTTCCCTGGTACTTCTTGGCGATGGTCAGGCGAGCCTTCAACTGCACTTTGAGGGTTTGCTCACCATCCTTGTGGTAGGCCAGGAAGTCGGCACCCTGCCAGTCGTCGTGGAGCTTGATGCAGTTGAAACCGTAGTCCGCCAGTAGACCCGCGACTTTCTGAAAATTGTAGATCTCCTTCTGTTTCGCACTGAGGTTCTGATAGGTGACTCGCTTGAGCTTCATCGTCGTGTTTCTCCTGCCTAATTGATGTTGATTTCAGCTCGCGCTTTACCGTTGCGACCACAGCGCCGAAATAGGCGCCGCGAACAGGCGCTCGCCGAACGGCACGACGTGTTCGTGGTCGTGGAGCACCAGTCCCAGAACGAAGCGGTCGCCGCAGGCTTCCGACAGGCGGCGAAGGCCCGCGAAGTCTCGTGAGGTCACTGTGGCGGAAGCCTTGACCTCGATTCCGACCACTCGCCCGCGCCGGTCCTCGATGACGATATCGACCTCTTTCCGCTCCTTGTCGCGGAAATGGGAGAACTCATAGCGTTCTTCAGACCAACTGGCCAGTTTCAGTAGCTCGGCGAGAACGAAAGTTTCGAGGACTGGTCCGAACAGCCTCTTGTTTTCCCTCACGCGTTTGGGGGTGATGTCTCTCAGGGCGGCGAGCAAGCCTGCATCGAGGAAGTGCAGCTTGGGTGTTTTGGTGAGCCGCTTGAGCACATTGCTGAACCAGGGTTGAAGGGTGTGCAGGAGGAACAGGCTCTCGAAGACGCCGGTGTATCTCCGCGTGGTGGGGTGGTTCATGCCCAGCGGCGCGCCGAAACCGGAATAGTTGACGAGTTGTCCGGAGTGTTCGGCGAGGACCCGCAAGAGCCTGGGCATCAGCGGTATCTTCTCGAACTGGGCGGTGTCGCGGATGTCCCGTTGAACGATGGCCTCGATGTAGTCGAGGTACCAGTCCTGTCGAGTGTTCCACCGCGAGCGGGTCAGAGCTTCCGGATAACCGCCGGCCAGAACCCTTTCGATCAAGTCGGCTCCGACCACGATGTCGCCGAGATTCGGCACTTGGCCTTCGAAGGCTGCGTCGAGGAAGGCGGATGGTCTCCCTTTCAACTCCGCCTGGGCCAGAGGCAGGAGGCGCACGACCTTCATCCGACCGGCAAGCGAATCGGCCACCCGGGGCACCGTCATGAGATTCGCGGAGCCGGTGAGCAAGAAACGTCCGGGTCTCGGGTCGGCATCTACAGCCGTCTTGATGGCAAGTAACAGATCGGGCGCGCGCTGAATCTCGTCGATCACCGCCCGGTCGAGGCCCCGTATGAAACCCACCGGGTCCGCTAGGGCCGCATCCAGCGTGGTCTGGTCGTCAAGGTTCAGAAACGGGATTTCTCGGCTCGCAATCTGCCTTGCGAGCGTCGTCTTTCCCGACTGCCGGGGTCCGGATACGAGCACCACCCTCGTATGGGTCAGCGCGTCATGGATACGGTCTTCGATGAAGCGCGAATACATAACCACATCTCTTCAAGTAGTTGACGTGTAAGGATATGTATCCGACCAATTGAAAGTCAAGGTCCGACCAATTGAAAGTTGGAGAGCGACCAATTGAAGGTGAAGCACTGACCGATTGAAGGCCTGTGCAGGAAGGCAGGCTTGGGATCCCGCCTCTACTCGCTGACGACGCACGCCTTCAGCCCTTCCCGCGAGCCCCGGTCCCATTCCTCTTCGTAGTTGGGCCAGTCGTTCAGGAAGAGCATGTCGTCGTAGGTGGCGTGGCCGGAGCCCCAGCGGCGCTCGGGGTGCACGGAGTCGTGGTGGGGGAAGGGGAGGCGGTATTTCTTCCAGCTCTCGTAGTAGCGGCGCATGATCTGGATGTAGAACTCCAGGGGGATGGCGGGTTGCTCGTGCTGGGAGACGAGGTCGGAGCCGGGTTCCCGGCGCCACTGGTTGAAGCGCGGGAAGATGCCGTGGCGCATCATGAAGTCTACGCCGTCGCCGGTGGACCTGACCGCGTCCGGGATGTTGTCGAAGCCGTAAGGCCGGGCCAGCTCCACGCCGCAGACGAAGTTGGGCCGGGCGTTGCCCTCGCCCAGGACCTCCACCGACTCGATCATCCACTTGACCCAGTTGTCCCAGCCGATGCGGCGGTTCTTGCCCGGGTTGATCCACTCGAACAGCCGCTTGTCCCAGACCTCCATGTTGGCGTGGTGGCAGTCGACGCCCTCGGCGCGGTAGCGCTTCATGGTCTCCTTGTCCTTGGCGTTGGTCTGGATGTTGACGTAGCGGCGGTGGCCGCCCCACTTGAGGGCCGAGGCGTATTCCAGGTAGAAGTCGTCCTCCGACTTGCGGTGGAGGGTCTTCAGGATGGTGCCGCCGGAGATCAGGAAGTCGATGGGCGGAGCGTAGCCCACTTCGTCGATGGCGTCCTGCTCAATGGAGCGGGCGACCTCGGCCACGTAGGACACGGGCTTCACCGGCGTATTGAAGGTGAAGTCCCGGGACTCCTTCATCTGGCGCACGTTGACGTTGATGTCGCAGAAGCGGCACTCCTCGTCCGGCCCCCAGTACTGGCAGTTGCGGAACACCGTGGCGAAATAGCCGAAGGCGATGATCTCGTGGTACTTGGTGCCGTCCTCGAAGGACCGCGTGTAGTACTTGAGCGGCTTGGGGAAGCTCACGTCACAGAGTTCACGCCCGTCCAGCAACAGCCGCACCTCCCCGTCGATCACGTCGATCACATAGGGCGAATCGGGGTTCAGGGTGGTCTGGACGATGACGGGCCGCAGGCCCAGGTGGCCGCCGCGGATGGCGAACCACTCGGGCGTCCTGCGGTGTTCCTTCCGCTTCATGTCTTTCATGGACATCAGGTCGTAGGAGAACAGCCGGTAGGACTTGACCAGGGCGTCGGAGGCCAGCTCCAGGGCGGCGTCCGTGAACCAGTGGCCCACCCGCAGGAGATCCATCTTGAGGATGACTTCGCGGGGCATGTCCTCGTAGTTGCGCAGGTGCCACTCGAGGTATTCCGTCTCGCTCGACGAGGTGACGCTGTCCAGTTCGGCCGTGGTGGTCATGGTCCCGGCTCCGGCTGCCTACGCTACCCCGCGTAGCGCGGCACGATGTTGGTCGGCGTGTACTCGGCCGGCGCCTCGGTCACGAACAGCTCGGGTTCGATGCCGTAGAGCCGCCGGGCGTTGCCGCCCAGCATCTTTTCCTGCACCTCCCGGGGCACGCCGTGCTTGTCCATGTTGTCGACGGCTTCCCAGGTGTCCGAGGCGTCGTGGTGCGGCATGTCGGACGACCACAGGGCGATGTCCTCGAAGATGTCCCACAGCCTGAGGGTGATGTCCTCGTCGCTCTCGAAGGCGATGAAGCACTGCCGGGCGAAGGTCTCCCGCGGGTCGCCGACCTTCTGCGGCGGCACGGCCTGTTCCCGGACGAAGCGGTAAAGGTCGAGGTAGGTCTCAGCCTTCTCCAGGATCAGCGGCAGCCAGCTCGAGTTGGATTCCAGGATGGCCACCCTGAGCTTGGGGAACTTTTCCAGCCAGCCCGTGAGCATCACGACCATGGTCCAGGTCTGGGCCTCGCTGATGAAGCTCAGGGACTCGGAGCCGGGCTGCACCGACCCCATGCTGCGCATGATGTTCTCCACGAACTGCCCAGGGGAGTACACGTAGACGTCGTGGGCGGCAAAAGGGGAGCGCTTGGCGCTGCTCTTGCCCTGGGTGCCGGCCGACATGCGCTCCGCCATGGCTTCGGTGACGGCCTCGCCGCCGGACGGGAACGTGTGCATTCCCAAGGCCAGTCCCAGCTCCTCGAACTCCTTCCACAAGGGGTCGAACTCGGGGAAGGTGGGGTAGCGGTCGTTGACCAGCACCGGCCGCACCACCGCGGACTTGAAGCCCAGCCTGGCCACCCGGCGCAATTCCTGGACCGCGTAGTCCACGTCCTGGACGGGAAGCACGGCGCAGGGATAGAGGCGCTTGCGGTCGGCGGCGCAGTAGTCGTTGACCCAGTCGTTGTAGGCGGCGGCGCAGATCCGGGCGGCGTCGGCGTTCTTCACCAGCGGCATGCGCACGAAGGTGGACGGGAACACCATCACCTGGTCGATGCCCGACGCGTCCATGTCCTTGAGGCGGACGTGGGGGTCCCGCTGGCTGGCGTTGCGGCCGATTTCCTCGTCCCACCGGGGATCGTCGGGCGCGATGGAGCCCAGGATCTTCTTGTTCATGCCCGGGTGCCAGCCTTGTCCCGGATAGGCGTAGGTGTTGGGGTTGCCGTAGCTCACCTGGCCGTTCACGACCATCACGAGCCGGTCCATGTCCCGGTAGAAATGCTGCTTGGCGAACGCCCGCTGCTTCTCCGGTATGTACTCGTCCCAGACTTCCCGGGGTTCGTGGATGTGACTGTCGCAGTCGAAGACGGAAAAATCCTTGGTACGCCCTTGTGCCGTGTAGGCCATCACGAACTCCTCGCTGGACGCAGCGCCCGGCGCGTGTCCGGCGAGAGCCATCGGCCGGGCGGGCGGACCCAGGGTTGCGGCCGGGCTTACGCGCTCGGCTTGAACTTCGGCAGCGTGTACTCCTCGTGGTCCTCGTACACCACCTCCACCGCCATCCCCACTTTCACCTCGTCGGGCGGGATGTCGATGACGTTGCTCACGAGCCGCGGCCCCTCATCGAGGTCCACGAGCGAGACGTTGTAGGGAATCTGGTCCTGGTAGGCCGGATGCCACGCCCGGTGGTAGGTGACGAAGGAGTAGATGGTGCCCTTGCCGCTCACCGGCACCCACTCGTTGTCCGATGACAGGCATTTGGCGCACAGCGCCTGGGGCGGAAAGTTGAAGTACGTCCCGCAGCCGTTGCACCGCTGCACGGTGAGCTTGTGCTCCTTGAGATTGTCCCAGAAGGGCTTGGCCTCCATCTCCGCGAGAAAAGGTTCGGCGCGGGGCGCCGCGCGCCCCCGCTTGTCGTGTGCCTCTGTCTTGCTCATTGTACCCCCAGTACGAGTGATGCGTGCATGCACAGGCTGCCGCCGTGCCCGCTGATGACTCCCGCCTTCGCGCCCTGCACCTGCCGCTCGGGCTCCACCTCGTTGCCGCGCAACTGCTTGACGCCCTCGGTGACGTGCATGATGCCCTCAAGATGGGCCTGGGAAAGCAGCCCGCCGTGGGTGTTCACCGGGATCTCGCCGCCCACCTCGATGCGCCCGTCCTTGATGAAGTCCTTGCCCTCGCCCTTGCCGCAGAAACCGTAGTCCTCGATGGTGATCAGCGTGGTGATGGTGAAGCAGTCGTAGAACTGCGCGAAGGCCATGTCCCTGGGGCCGAGCCCGGCCATGCGGTAGGCCGCCTCCGACGATTTCCGGCTCCCCAGAGTCGTCAGCGTGGGCGCGTCCATGACGCTGGAGTGCGGGTGGTGCTGCCCCATGCCCAACACCTGCACGGGCCTCTTGGCCAGATCCCGGGCCCGCTCCATGCTGGTCACCAGCAGGGCGGCGCCGCCGTCCGACTCCAGCGAGCAGTCGAACAGGTGCAGCGGCTCCACGATCAGCCGGGAGTTCTGATGGTCCTCGATGGACATGGGCTTCTGCATGGTGGCGTTCCTGTTCATGCACGCGTGCTTGCGGGTGGACACCGCGATCTGGCCCAAGTCCTCGCTGGTGGTGCCGAACTCGTGCATGTGGCGCGTGGCCGCGAACGCGTGGTTGGCCACCGCGGAGAAATGACCCCAGGGCTGCTCCCAGTGCTCATCGCCGCTGCGGATGGGGTAGCCCGGCGTGGGGTCCGGCGTCGCCCGCTTGCGCGCGTGCACGCACACCACGTAGTTGGCCATGCCCGCCTCAATGGCCATCACCGCATTCTGGATCATGGCGATGGGCGTGGCGCCCCCCAGCGCCAGGTCGGTGGCGTAGCTGGGGTCGATGCCCGCCATGTGGGCCAGCCGCACCGCGTAGCTCCGGTGGGCGTCGGTGAGAGGCTGGTTGGTCAACAGACCGTCCACCTGGGACGCGTCGACGCCGGCGTCCTCCAGGCACAGGCGGATGGCTTCGACGTGCAGCGAGTTGGTGGTGGCTTCGGGCCGCTTGCCCACCTGGGTCTCGCCCACGCCGACGACGGCGTACTTGCCCGAAAGGTTTGACATGACGGTGCTCCTTGTCTCTTCGGAAGGGCCTACTTGTCCAGGCCGACGATCCTGCGCGCGCGGCTCACCACTTCCGGCGTCATTTGCTTCTTCATGTCGGCGATGAGCGACGTGAGGTGTTCGCCGCTCTTGGGGTTGATGTCCAGCCGTGCCCGCTTCGCGTCCTTCAGGAAATCGGGATCCTTCATGGTTTCCTCGAACGCCTTGCGCAGAATCGCCACCCGGTCCTTGGGCGTCCCCGGGGGCAGCGCCCAGGGCCGCAGCATGGCGGCCGGCAGGAGCAGCACCTTCATGAAGGCCACGTCCGCCGGCTTGGTGATCCTCTCGTTCAGGAGCGGCACTTTTCGCGCCTCAAGCTCGGGGTGACGTTCCTCGCCGATGTAGGCGATGATCTTGATGGAGCCCTCTTCGAGCATGGACATGCCGGTGGATTTCACTGAATCCCAACTCCACCCGGTGAGGCCGTCCACTTCCTTCTGCAGCAGGCCGGCGCGCACCGGCGCGGTGCCCTTGTAGCCGGGGACGATCTTGGAAGTGTTGCCGAAGATGTCGTTCATGGCCAGCGGGATGCTGCAGGTGAGGCTGTTGCGCGCGGTGCAGCCGAAGATCAGCGGCTCGGTCTTGGGGTCGAGCCACTGGTCCATGGTCTGGATGGGCGCACCCGTGCGCGCCACCACCGTGATCGGGCCGGTGTTGGCCAGCCCAAGCCAGATGAACTTGTTGACGTCATACCGGATGCCCGGAAAATTGAGGTACTGAGCCTGCGCGATGGTCCAGGTGGGGTGGACCAGGGCCAGGCCGTCCCGCTTCGTGATGTTGTAGACGTAGTTGCTGCCGATGAGGCCGCTGCCGCCGGGAATGTTGATGACGATGACGTTGGGTTTGCCCGGGATGTGCTTTCCCAAGTGGCGCGCGAACAGCCGCGAGTAGGTGTCGTAGCCGCCCCCCGGGGAGCTCACCGAAACGATCTTGACCGTCTTGCCCTCGTAGAATGACGCCGCTCCGGCAATGCTGCCGCCGGCGGCTGCCATCGCCGCCATGATGAAACTGATGAGTGCTACTCGCAGAAACATGTTGAGTCTCCCTCCTGTTGCTCAGATCCGATTGTTTATGGGACCGGTCACTTCTCCAGGCCGATGATCTTCCGGGCGCGGCTCAGCACCTCCGGGGTCATCTGCGTCTTCATGTTGGCGATGAGGTCGGTCAGCCACTTGCCGCTCTTGGGGCTGATGTCCAGGCGGGTGCGCTTGGCGTCCTTCAGGAACGCGGGGTCCTTCAGCGTGGCTTGGAATGCCGTCTTCAGCATCCCCACCCGGTCGGCCGGGGTCCCCGGGGGCACGGCCCAGGGCCGCAGCATGGCGGCCGGCAGGAGCAGCACCTTCATGAAGGCCACGTCCGCGGGCTTGGTGATTCTCTCGTTCAGGAACGGTACCTTCCGGTCGTCCAGCTCCGGGTGACGGTCGAAGCCGATATAGGCGATGATCTTGGCGTCACCGTCGTCGAGCATCGACATGCCGGTGGACTTCACCGAGTCCCAGCTCCACCCGGTAAGCCCGTCCACCTCGTTCTGCAGCAGCGCGGCGCGAATGCGCGCCGTCCCCACGTAGCCGGTCACGACCTCGGAGGTCTTGCCGAAGATGCCGTTCAGGGCCAAGGGGATACTGCAGGTGAGGCTGTTGAGCGACGTGCAGCCGAAGATCAGCGGCTTGGTCTTGGGATCGAGCCACTGGTCCATGGTCTGGATCGGCGAGTCCTTGCGCACCACCGCGGTGATGGGGCCGCTGTTGGCCAGTCCCAGCCAGATCATCTTGGTGACGTCGTACTTGATGCCGGGAAAATTCAGGTACTGTGCCTGGGCCACGCCCCAACTCGGCTGGATCAGCGTGAGACCGTCCGGCTTGGTCACGTTGTAGACGTAGTTGGTGCCGATGAGGCCGCTGGCGCCGGGAATGTTGACGACGATGACCTTGGGCTTGCCCGGGATGTGCTTGCCCATGTGGCGCGCGAAGAGGCGGGAGTAGGTGTCGTAGCCGCCGCCCGGCGCGTGCACGGAAACGATCTTGACCGTCTTCTTCTCGTAGAACGACGCCGCGCCGGCCACGCTACCGAATGCCAGCAGCACCGCCGGAATGAGCCCGATCCATGCCATTCGTTGGAACATGTTTGTTCTCCTTGTTGGATAGACAGATCTCACCCGATTTACGGTGGCTACGATAGACCAGTCAGCGGGCCTTTTCAACAATGACAACCGTTGGGGAAACCGGCGCCGTCGCCCGCTTGTCGAACGCGGCCGCCCGTGATTCTATCAAGCCCTATCCAACCTGGGAGGCCATGTGTCGAAACCGATCCTGCACGGCGTCAAGGTCCTGGACCTGAGCCACATGTACCCGGGCACTCTGTGCACGTGGCTGCTGGCGGCCTTGGGGGCGGAGATCCTCAAGGTGGAGGAGCCCGGGGCGGTGCGCTCGGGGGCGCCGTTTCTCAATCAGGGCAAGAAGAGCATCGCGCTGAACCTCAAGGCCGACGCGGGACGCGAGGTCCTGTACGCCTTGGCCAAGGCGTCGGACATCGTGGTGGAGGGTTTCCGGCCCGGAGTGGCGCGGCGGCTCAAGGTGGACTACGAGACGCTCCGCCGGTTGAATCCCCGGCTGGTCTACTGCTCGATATCCAGTTTCGGACAGACCGGCCCGTCGGTGGCGTACTCCGCCCACGACATCAACTTCCTGGCGCTGAGCGGCATGCTCGGCATCGGCCGGGAGGCCGGCCGGAGGCCGCTGCCGCCCGCGGCCCAGGTGGCGGACGTGGCCGGCGGCGGGTACCCGGCGCTGAGCGCGATCCTGGCCGCCTACATCGCGGTGCTGCGGGACGGGGAGGGCCGCTACCTGGACATCTCCATGTTCGACTGGACCCTGCTCATGGTGGCGCGCTACCTGATGCTCGAACCGGCGCCACGGAGGTCGCGGCCGGAGGTCAAGCGCGAGCACGCCACCCTGGCCGGAAGTGCCGCCTGCTACGACACCTACGAGGCTTCGGACGGCGGTTTCGTGTCACTGGCGGCCCTGGGTCCGCAACAGTGGCGGCTCCTGTGCAAGGCCCTGGGCCTGGAGCGCTTCGCCGATGCTGCTTTCGATCCGGTCGAGAGTCCGCGAATCAAGGCGGCCATGCGGCGTACCTTCAGGCGCCGGCCCCGGGACCACTGGGTGGAGCTTCTCCGGAACCGGTACGGCCTCTCCGCGGCGCCGGTGTACGAGCCCGAAGAGGTCTTGCAGGACCCCCACGTCCGCTTCCGCAAGACGCTGGCCCGCCGGAAGGACACCGGCGCCGTCGAGTTCACGCCGCCGTTCTGGTTCGCCGGGGCGCGGAAGCCCGGAGGACGCATCAGCCGGGTGGGCCAGCACACCGGGGCGGTGCTCAAGGGACTCGGTTACACGGCCGCCGAGATCCGGGAGCTACGCAAGGCCAAGGCCGTCTAATCGCGGTTGAACGCGGTTCCTGATAGGAGTAATTTTCCATAGCCCCTGTCGAGGAGGCCGTCGGGGCGCCGGTGCATGGGGCGCGGATGGAGGACACTGATGTCAGACGTAAAACCGGGTCTGGAAGGGGTAGTGGCCGGCGAGACGGCCATCTGTTCGGTGCGTCCGGAGGGCGAACTGATCTACCGGGGCTACGACGTGCACGACCTGGCGGAGCAGGCGAGCTTCGAAGAGGTGGCCTACCTGGTGCTGTTCGGCAGGCTCCCCAACCGGGCCGAGCTGGAAGGGTTCGACGCGGAGCTTCGCTCCCACCGGGCGCTGCCGCCGGGGATGGTGGAAAGTCTGGAACTGCTCCCCTCGGATGCGGTGCCGATGGATGCGCTGCGTACGGCGGTGTCGGCGCTGGCGCTCTACGACCCGGACGCGGGCGACGATTCGCGTGACGCCAACCTGAGGAAGGCCACACGGCTGCTGGCGCGGCTGGCCACGGCGGTGGCGGCGCTGCACCGGCTCTCCCGGGGGCTGGAGGTGGTGGCGCCGGACCCGGAACTCAACCACGCGGCGAACTTTCTGTACATGCTGCGCGGGGAGCCGCCGGAGGAGTTCGAGGCCCGGGTGCTGGAGGTGACGCTGATCCTGTACATGGAGCACGAGTTCAACGCGTCCACCTTCACCGCCCGGGTCATCGCCTCCACGCTGTCGGACCTGTACGGCGCGGTGGTGGGCGCCATCGCGGCCCTCAAGGGCCCGCTCCACGGCGGCGCCAACGAGAAGGCCATGGACGTGATCCTGGAGATCGGAGAGCCCGGCCGGGCGGAGGCGTGGGTGGAGGAGAGCCTGCGGCAGAAGAAGCGCGTGATGGGCTTCGGCCACCGCATCTACAAGACCGCGGACTCCCGGGTGGAGGTGGCGAAGAAGTGGGGGGCGCTATTGGGCAAGCAGCTCGACGACACCCGGTTGAGCGACATCTGCATCACGGTGGAGGAGGTGATGCGCCGGGAGAAGAACCTCTGCCCCAACGTGGACTTCTATGCGGCCCCCATCTACCACATGATGAAGATTCCCATCAGTCTCAACACCCCCATCTTCGCCATGAGCCGGGTGGTAGGCTGGTCGGCGCACATCGTCGAGCAGATCGACAACAACCGCCTGTTCCGGCCCAATTCCCGGTACGTGGGCGCCGCCGGTCTCGAGTTCCAGCCGCTGGACCGCCGCGGCTGAGGGGTTGAACCAGTCGAGCCCATGGCGGAGCCGCGAACCACGCCACAGGCGCTGGACGGCGTGAGGGTCCTGGAGCTGGCGGGGGCCGGCGGCGAGTACTGCGGCAAGCTCCTGGCGGATTTCGGCGCCGAGGTCATCAAGGTGGAGCCCCCCGGAGGCAGCCCTTCCCGGAGCGAGCCGCCGTTCAAGGACGACCGGCCGGGCGCGGACCGGAGCCTTTCCTTCCTCTACTTCAACGCCAACAAGAAAAGCGTCACCGCCGACCTCGGCACCGAGGCGGGCCGGGACCGTGTCCGGCGGCTGGCGCGGACCGCGGACGTGGTGGTGGAGAGCGCCGTGCCCGGTACGCTGGCGGCCATGGGGTTGGGTTACGCGGATCTGCGGGCGGCCAACCCGCGGCTGGTCCATGCGTCGGTCACGGCGTTCGGCCAGACCGGACCCTACAGCCGGTACCGCTGGTCCGGCTTGGTGGCGTTCGCCATGGGCGGGCTCATGTACGTGAGCGGCAAGCCGTCGGCGCCGCCGGTGAACGCGCCGGGGGCACAGGCGTTCCTGGTGGGTTCGGCCCACGCCGCGCTGGCGGTCCTCATGGCGCTGTGGCGCGTTCGCCATGGCGGCTCGGGACAGCACATCGACGTATCGATGATGGATTGCCTGGCGGCCATGGAGAACATGGTTTCGCGTTCCGCCTCTACCGGCGTACATCCCCGCCGGGACGGCACCCAGCACCGCTTCGCCACCCCCGGCACCATCTACCGCTGCCGGGACGGCTTCGTGCACATCTTCGTCACCAACTCCCAACCCGGGGCCTGGAACCGGTTCGTGGACTGGCTGGGCCAGCCGGAGGCCCTGGCGGCCGACGCGTTCAACGACCCGGTCTACCGCCGCGCCCACGTGGCGGAAGTGGACCGGGTGGTTTCGACGGTGCTGGCCGGGCTGCCCAAGGAGAAGGTCTACGAGGAACTGCAGGCCCGCCACATCCCCTGCGCTCCGGTGAACACGCCGCTGGAGTTCGTTCGTGACCGCCACATCGAATCCCGCGGTTTCGTCGTCGACACGGTGCACCCGCGCCTGGGTCCCATGGAGTTTCCCGGCCGGGCCTACAAGACCGGAAGCTGGCGGTTCCGGCACCACGCTCCGGAGTTGGGAGAGCACGATCGGGAGTTGCTCGGCGGCGGGGAGCCGGCGCCGGCTCATTCGCGTCGCGCCGAGCCGGCAGTCTCGGGCGCCGCCCCGGACGGGACGGAGCGGGCCGCGCATCCAGCCGGAAACGCCGCGGCACCGGGCGCGTTGCCCTTGGAAGGCATTCGCGTCGCCGACTTCACGCACATGGTCGCCGGGCCCTACGGCACCATGCAGCTTGCCTACTTCGGCGCCGAGGTGATCAAGATCGAATCCCGGGCGCGGCCCGACACCTGGCGCATCCGCGAGGGCAACAAGGACGTGGAGGCGTCGTTGCCGTTTGCCGACCACAACCGCAACAAGCTTTCGATCACCGCCAACCTCAAGACGGAAGAGGGCAGGGACGTGGCGCGCCGCATCATCGCCGAGAGCGACGTGGTGGTGGAGAACTTCAGCGTCGGGGTCATGGATCGTCTTGGCCTGGGCTACGAGGAGCTCAAGGCGCTGAAGCCCGACATCATCATGATCAGGCTACAGGGGCTCGGCACCACCGGCCCCCGGAAGAACTACGTGACCTGGGGCCCCAGCCTGATGCCGTTTTCTGGCATGACCTGGCTCTGGAACCACCCCGACGGCGGTGCGCCCGTGGGGTCGCAGACCTCCTACCCCGACTACATCGTTTCCATTCACATGGCCTTCGTGCTGATGGCGGCGCTACATCACAAGGCCAACACGGGCGAGGGGCAGTTCATCGACATCGCCCAAGGCGAGGTCACGGCATCGCTCATCGGGCCGGCGCTGCTGGACGGCTTGGTCAACGGACGCGCGGCGAAGCCCGTGGGGAACCGCGGCCACGCCGGCGCTCCCCACGGCTGTTACCCTTGCCGGGGCGACGACGCGTGGTGTGCCGTCTCGGTGGGCGACGACGAAGAATGGCGGCGTTTCCGCGCGGCCACGGGCAACCCGGCGTCGCTCGGGGACGAGCGGTTCGCCACGGCGGCGTCGCGTCTAGCCAACGCCGAGGCCCTGGACGCGGCGGTGTCCGAGTGGACGCGCGGGCACAGCCCGCGGGAGGTCATGGAGGCGCTCCAGGCGAACGGCGTAACCGCCGGGATGGTGTCCGACGGCACCACGCTCGTCACCGATCCGCACCTGCGCTCCCGCGGCTCCGTCGTCGAGCACGAGCATCCGCGCCAGGGCCGGCTCACGTTGCCGGGCATCGTCATGAAGCTCTCGGACACGCCCGGGGAGATCCGCCGCCACGCGCCGCTGCTGGGTCAGGACACCCACGCGGTCCTGAACGGACTGTTGGGACTGACCGAAAAGGAGATCCGCGGCCTGGAGGCCGCTGGGGCGTTCTGACGGGGTGTGGACGATTCCCGCCGGGCTGTTCTACCGGCAACGAAAGGAGTAAGGAAGAGACATGGACTACAAGGCCATCATGTTCGAGCGCAGGGACGGCATCGCATACGTGACGTTGAACCGGCCGGAAGTGCTGAACGCCCGCAACCGCCGGATGCGCGAGGAGCTCATCGACGCGGTGACGGCGATCCGGTCGGACCCGGAGGTGCGGGTGGTGATCCTCACCGGCGCCGGGGAGCGGTCGTTCTCCGCGGGCCGGGACCTAAAGGAGGCGGCCCAGGAGAAAGTGGGCGTGGTGGCGGCCCGGCAGGCGAAGATGGAGATCGGCGACACCGAGATGATCGCCCGGCTCAACAAGCCGGTGATCGCGGCCATCAACGGCTTCGCCCTGGGCGGCGGCTGCGAGCTGGCGCTGGCCTGCGACATCCGGGTGGCGGTGGAAGGCGCCAAGGTAGGCCTGCCGGAGGTCTCCCGCGGCATGATCCCGGGCAGCGGCGGCACCCAGCGCCTGTCGCGGGTGGTGGGGCTCGGCAAGGCGCTGGAGCTGATCCTCACGGGCAGTGTGATCGACGCGGAGGAAGCCTGCCGCATCGGTCTGGTGAACAAGGTGGTTCCCCGCGACGGGCTCATGGCCGCGGCCGAGGAGTACGCCACGGCCATTGCCACCAAGGCGCCGGTGGCCGTCGTCTTCGCCAAGGAGGCGGTGCGCGAGGGCTACGAGATGTGGCTGGACGACGGGCTGCGCCTGGAGACCGACCTCTCGGCGCTGCTCCGTACCACCGAGGACGTCAAGGAAGGGGCCCGGGCCTTCGTGGAGAAGCGCGCGCCGCAGTGGCGCGGACAGTGACCGCCTTTGGCCCTCAACGCGGGAGACGACATGGCTGAATACGGCTCCGACCTCATCGTGGACATGCTCAAGAGCCTGGGCATCAAGTACGCGGCCCTGAACCCCGGGGCGAGCTTTCGCGGCATCCACGACTCGCTGGTGAACTACAACGGCAACAAGAACCCGGAGATGATCGTCTGCTGCCACGAGGAGATCGCCGTGGCCGTGGCCCACGGCTACGCCAAGGCCACCGGCGAGCCCATGGCCGCCATCGTTCACGACGTGGTGGGCCTCCAGCACGCCTCCATGGCCATCTACAACGCCTGGTGCGACAAGACGCCGGTGCTGGTGCTGGGCGGCACCGGGCCCATGGACACCACCAAGCGGCGGCCCTGGATCGACTGGATCCACACCGCGCTGGTGCAGGGCAACTTCGTGCGCGACATCGTCAAGCTCGACGACCAGCCTATGAGCCTGGGCGCCTTGCCCAACTCCATCCTGCGGGGCTACCGGGTGGCCATGACGGAGCCCAAGGGGCCCGTCTACCTGTGCTTCGACCTCGACCTGCAGGAGTCGCGGCTGCCGGAAGCCATGGCCCAGTCCATGCCGGCCCCGGACCGCTTCCGGCCGCCGGTGCCGCTCCAGGCCGAGCAGGGCGCCATCGAGGAGGCCGCGGAATGGCTGTGCCAGGCCCGGAACCCGCTCATCATCGCCGACTACCTGGGGCGGAATCCCCAATCCATGCTTTCGCTGGTGGAACTGGCTGAAGAGTTGGGGGCCCCGGTGGTGGACCGGGGCGCGCGCCACAACTTCCCCAACACCCATCCTCTGGACCTGAGCGGGAAAGAGAAGGAACTGGTGGCCGAGGCCGATGTCATCCTGGGCCTCGATGTCATGGACCTTTACGGCGCGCTGCACCGGCACGACGCCAGAACCCAGACCTCCGCGCCCGCGTTCCAGCCCGGCTGCAGGATCGTCAACGTGACGCTGGCGGACTTCGCCATCAAAAGCTGGTCCACCGAGTACATGGAGCTGTCGCCCGTGGACCTGCCGATCCTGGCCGACACCAGCGTTTTCGTGCCCGCCTTGACCGAAGCGGTGCGGCGACGGGGAGGACCCGAGCCATCCGTGAAGGACGACCGCTGCCGGACGCTGGAGCAACGCCACCGGGAAATCCGCGAGGAGAGCCAGGCCATGCTGCGGAAGCGCTGGGATGAGAGCCCCATCTCGCCGCCGCGCATGTCGCAGGAGATCTGGGAGGTCATCAAGGATGAGGACTGGACCTTGGTGGCGGGCTCCTTCCGCGGCTGGCCCCGGCGGCTCTGGAACTGGGAGAAACCCAACGCGTTCCTCGGCGGCTACGGCGGCGGCGGCCTCGGCTACGCGCCCGGCGCGTCCGTGGGCGCGGCCCTGGGACTCAAGGATACCGGTACCGTGTGCATCGACCTGCAGCGCGACGGCGACCTGCTGTTCACCAACAGCGCGCTGTGGACGGCTGCCAGCTACGACGTGCCGCTGCTCATGATCATGACCAACAACCGCACCTACTACAACGACGAGGAACACCAGGAGCGGGTGGCGGTGGCCCGCAGCCGCCCGGTGGAAAACAAGGGCATCGGCATGCGCATGGAAAAGCCGCCGGTGGACTTCGCCACCCTGGCCAAGTCCTTCGGGGTCTGGAGCGAAGGGCCCATAGAGGACCCGGCCGATATCCAGCCCGCGGTCAGACGGGCGCTGGCGGTGGTCAAGGAAGAGCGCAAGCCGGCGCTGCTGGACGTGATCATACAGGCGATCTAAGGAGGATTCGTCATGGCATACGATCTGGTGATTCGCGGCGCGACCATCTGTGACGGCTCGGGACAACCCGGCTATGCCGGCGACGTGGCCGTCGGGGGCGGCACGATCCGGCAAGTCGGCGGCAAGGCCGGCCCGGCCACACGCGAGGTGGACGGCGACGGCCTGGTCGTGGCGCCCGGCTTCATCGACGGCCACACCCACATGGACGCGCAACTCCTGTGGGACCCCCAGGTGACCAGCTCCTGCTATCACGGCGTCACCAGCATCGTCACCGGCAACTGCGGCTTGAGCCTCGCCCCGTGCAAGCCCGAGGACCGGGACATCCTGCTCCAGACCTTCTCTCACGTCGAAGGCATGGACATCGAGCTCTTGCGGCGCGCGGTGGAATGGAGCTGGACCGACATGGCGGGTTACATGGACGCGGTGGAGGCCATGCGGCCGGCGCTCAACGTCGGCATGCTGGTGGGCCACTGCCCGCTGCGCCAGTACGTCATGGGGGAGGAGTCCATCAAGCGCGCCGCCACCGCGGAGGAGATCGCGGCCATGCAGGCGCTGCTGCGGGAGGCGCTGAACGCCGGGCTGCTGGGCTTCTCCACCAACCGCAACGAGCGCCACTTCCGCGAAGACGGCGAGCCGCTGCCGAGCCGGTTGGCGGAGTGGGAAGAGCTGGAAGCGCTGGGGCAGGTGCTGACGGACCTGAAGCGAGGGGTGATCCAGATGAGTTCCGCGGGCCAGAACGCCGAGCGTGTGGCGTCGCTGGCGGACTTCTCGCTCCGCACCGGCCGTCCGGTGGTGTGGAACTCCATCCTGCACCGGTGGTCCAAGCCCGACGAGTGGCGCGAATTGCTGGACGCCACGGTGGCGGGCTTCGAGCGCGGCGCGCAGGCCTGGGCCAACACCAACGTCCGGCCCTTCAACAACCGCTTCAACCTCATCGACGGCCAGGAGTTCGACGAGTTCCCCACTTGGCGCGGCCTCATGTTCAGCCCCATCGAGGAGCGCCGGGCGGCGTTCCAGGACCCGGAAGTGCGGAAGAAGCTCCGCTGGGAGGTGGTGGAGAACCCCACGCCCTCGGCCTTCCACAAACGCTGGGAGCTGGTCTACATCGTCAAGCCCACCACCGGGAAGAACGCCCATCTCAAGGGCGCCAACGTGGCCGACTACGCCCGCTCCCAGGGCAAGGACGTCTTCGATGCGTTCATGGACCTGTGCCTGGAGGAAAACCTGGAAACCGGTTTCCAGACCGCCCACACCAACGGCGACGCCGACGCCGTCGGCGCCATCGTGTCCAACCCGTACACGGTGCTGGGCCAGTCCGACGCCGGCGCCCACGTGGCCATCGACGCCGGCTTCGGCTACTGCACCCTGCTGCTGGCCAAGTACGTCAGGGAGCGCGGCGACCTCACCCTGGAGGAAGGGGTCCGCAAGCTCACCTCCATGCAGGCCGACATCTGCGGCATCGCCGACCGGGGCCGGCTCGAGCCCGGCATGGCCGCCGACGTGGTCGTCTTCGACCCCGCCACCGTGGCGCCCCGGGAGCCGGAGCTGTTGCACGACTTCCCCGGCGGCGCTGCCCGGTTGGCCCAGTATGCGGACGGCATTCATACCGTCCTGGTCAACGGACAGGTGTCACTGGAGGGCGGCGAGCCCACCGGGGGGCGGGCGGGGAAGGTGCTGCGGAACGGAGTGTAACGGGGACGTTCGCTCGACTGGATCAAAAACGCAGTTGCCGCACGGATAGGTATGGGATATGAATATAATCAACGGATTTTTTCATATACTTGGAGACGGAAATGGCGACCATCCCGAAGACTGTTAGCCTTACCCACAAAAATGAAGCGTGGGTCAACGAACGCGTCAGATCCGGGGACTTCGGCAACGCCAGCGAGTACATCCGGGATCTGATCCGGCGCGATGAAGAGCGCCAGACCCGCGTCGAGGCCATTCGCGCCGCGTTGATCGAAGGAGAGGAGAGTGGCATCAGCGATCGGATGCCGGAGGACATCATGCAGCCCTGATCGAGAAAAAACGTCGGAATGGGGCGCTATAGGCTCACCAAAGCCGCCGATGGGGACTTCGAGAGCATCTTCGACTTCGGAATCGATCGATTCGGCATGGACCGGGCGCAGGCCTACCAGCGGGACATGATCGAACACTTCGCACAGCTCGCGGAAAGGCCGTTGCTCTATCCCTCCGTCGGGCACCTCCGCCCTGGCCTCCACCGCAGCGTCTATAAGTCTCACTCGATCTACTACCGGGTGGACTGCCGCCAAGGAAGGCCCCGCGGCGGGCGGCTGCGGCCCGGGGGGTCGATCCCTTGCCGCCTGTCGCCCGCCGTTCGATCGCCCGCGGGGCTTCGGCCTGCTATTTCGGCAGGACCTTCTTCATATCGTCGATGTACTTCCGGTAGAGCCCCGCGCGGACGGCGATGTCCTTCCTGGCGCGCTTGGCGTCTCCCGGGTCGAGGATCAGGCCGGACTTCAGGAGGAAGTCGGTGAATTCCTTGTCGTTCATGGCCTTGAGGAGCGCCGTCTCCAGGATCTTGGCGCGGTCGGCCGGGGTTCCCGGAGGGGCCGCCATGTGCCGCGAGGAGGCCAGCGTGAAGTCGTAGCCCGCTTCCCTGGCGGTGGGGACGTCCGGAGCGTAGGTGGAGCGCTTGCCCGCGAGGTCCAGCACCGGGCGGATTTCCTTGGTCTTCAGGTACGGCACCACCGAGGGATGATCGATGGGCTGGAGGAAGACGTCGTAGTCGCCCCGGAGCAGCCCCGGAAGGGCTTCACCGGTGCCGCGGTACCCGGACACGACGTCGAACTTGATGCCCAGTTCCTTGGCCGCGATGAAGGCGTCGAACCAGCGTCCGGCGCCGATGGATTCGATTCCCCAGACCACCCGGTTCGCCTGCTGCAGGTCCTTCAGCGTCTTGTACTTGGAGTCGTTGCGCAGGAGCAGGGCGTAGGGCTCGCCGCCCACCCGTACCAGCCAGGTGAACTTCTCGAAGTCGTAGCCAGCCTTCGCGGCCCCCTTGAGAAAGGGCACGGGCATCATGCCACCGTACATCTGGCCGATGGTGTAGCCGTCGGGCTTGGAGCGGTACAGGTAGACGGTGCCGGTGACGCCGCCGGCGCCGGTGACGTTCTTGACGATGGCCTTGACGCCCTTGGGGAGATACTTCTCGATGCTGCGGGAGATGGCCCGGGAAATGGTGTCGAAACCGCCGCCGGGCGAGAACGTCACGATGCTGTTGATGTTCCTCTCGGGGAACTCCGCGTGGCTCGGCGCGGCCAACAGCAAAAGTACCGCAACGCTGATCATCACGACGCGTAACAGACGATTCATGGATCTACCTCCGTCAAGGCGGTAACCGCCGGGTTGGCCGGCGCGGATGACGATTCCCGCACCGTGTGAAAATCGCCATGTTTATTCAGGTGGAGGGTTGGTGTCAAGCAGCGTGACGATGACCAGATCTGGCCCACCATCTTGACAACGCACGGACGATGGCCATAGAGTCGGGGTGTTCGTTCACCCGGGGCCGGCTGTACTCCAGCGAGTGACCGAACACGGCATCCAGTCAATTCCACCGCGCCGCCGGCACTCTTTCAACGACCAAACCCATCGAGGAGGAAACCATGGCCAGGGACGTCGAAGTCATCGATGCGGACGGGCATATCACCGAGACGGACGAGCAGCTCAAGAAGTACATGGAAGCGCCGTGGGTGGACCGGACCGCGACCCTCTACCCCATCGACAACTGGGACCGTTCCATCGGCGGGACCCTGGGGACCACGGCGTGCGACGCCAAGACGTGGTTGAACGCCATGGACGACGGCGGCCTCACCACCGCCTACCTCTATCCCACGGGCGGCCTGGGCATCGGCTGGATCCGCGAGCCGGACTTGGCGGTGGCCCTGTGCAAGGCCTGGAACGACTTCGTCTCCGAGGAGTTCCAGAAGGTCAGTCCCCGGCTCAAGGGGGTGGCGCTGGTGTCGTTTCAGGACGTGCCCGAGGCGGTCAAAGAGTTGCGCCGGGCCGTCCAGGAGCTGGAGCTGACGGGGTTGATGCTGCCGGCCGTGGGGCTGCGGCTGCCGCTGGGACACCAGGACTACTGGCCCATCTACGAGGAGGCGGAGAAGCTCGACTGCATGGTGGGCGTGCACGCCACCGTGCGCGGGCCGCAGTACTTCGGCGCTGATGGGTTCGACCAGTTCATCGAGGTCCACACCCTTTCCCACGCCTTCGCCCAGATGATGCAGATGACCAGCATGATCTTTCGGGGCGTGATGGACCGGTTCCCGAACCTCCGGGTGGCGTTCATGGAGGCGGGTTGCTCATGGGCGCCCTACTGGGCCGGACGCATGGACGAGGAATGGGAGAAGCGCGGCGCGGCGGAGGCGCCGCTCTGCAAGAAGAAACCCAGCGAGTACGTGCGCAGCGGCAACATCTACTTCCACGCCGAGGACTACGAACCCTTCATCGGCGAGACCGGCAAGTGGCTGAGCCCCGACGTGCTCTACTACGCGTCTGACTATCCCCACTGGGACATGGAGTTCCCGGAGAACATCGACCACCTCGGCCGGCGCGAGGACCTGTCCCCCGAGGACAAGAAATGGCTGCTGGCGGATTCCGCCAAGCGGCTTTACGGGGTGGCCAGCTAAGGACCTGGGCACGGGCGGCGGAGAGGTCCTGCCTCCCCGCCCCACCCCCGGACCCCGGATCGGGTCCGGGGCAGGCTCCGGGGTCCAGGGGGCACGAGCAGGATGCCTGCCCCGGCGGGATCTCAGAACTCCTTGATCTCCCGCAGCCGCATCCCTTTCTTCAGCGCCTGCCGCAGCACATGCGTACCCACGGCGAGATCTTCGTCCGGAATCCCGTTGGATTGGAACAGCACCTTCCGTGGCTTGCCCTGGACGCCGTCGGCGACGATGGATTCCAGCGCCACCACGTCCCGCCAGCGTAGCTGCCTCTTGGCGCAGGCGTCGATCAGGTCGCCGCTGTCGTTCCGCGCGGTGGCGAGGTCGTCGGTGACCACCAGGTCCATGGACCGGATGAGCCGTCCGGACACCTCGTGCTTGACGGGCTGGTTGGCGCCGATGGTGGCCACGAGCACGTCGTCCTTGAGGTTCCGGCCGTCGACGATGGGGGTGGTGGAGTCGGTGGATATCAGCAGGACGTCCGACTCGCCCTCGATCTCGTCCACCGAGCCGGCCACCCGGAAGGGCGTCCGCACCACCTTGCTCATGGCATCGATGAAACCTTGCCGCCGCTCGGCGTTGCGGCCGTACACCAGCACCTGCTTCGGCCGGCAGGCCTTGACCACGGCTTCCACCTGGAACGTGCCCTGCCAGCCCGGACCGATGAGACCCAGAACCGACGGCTTGGGCGGCGCCAGGTATTTCGCCGCCACCCCGGTGGCCGCGCCGGTCCGCAGGCTGCTGAGATAGGCCGCGCTCATGATAGCCTTGAGGCCGCCGGCGCCGCCGTCGTACAGGCTGATGGTGTTCGCCTTGCCGACATAGCTCCGCAGCGCGATGAGGTCCGAGGTCTGGTGCCACGCGGCCATCACGTTGAGCTGCTTGCTGCTGCCCTTGAGCCGCCGGCGCGGGACGGCCCGCGCCTTGCCCGCGGCCCGGTCCCGGAACATCCTGTCCAGGAGCCGGATGCAGGTCGTCATGTCGATGAGCTCACGGGTCTGCTTTGCGCTGATGATCAGGGCCATGGGATGTCGTTCCTTTCGTTTTGCGCGGGATCTCCCTTTTCGTCATTCCCGCTTTCGCGGGAACCTTCATTGTCCTTCCGGGAACACGTGCCATCCCTTGTCGGGTAGCGACACGGCCACGGTTTCACCTTTTGCATAGTCCGCGTCGCCCACGGCCTTGACGGTCAACTCCACCTCGCCGACCTGCACCTGACAGTGCAGCGCGTCCCCAAGGTAGGTCTGTCGCAGTACCTGCCCGCGTGTCCCGGCCGTGGGGTCGTCACGCCCGATAGCGATGTGCTCGGGCCGGACGCCCAGGACTACCGCCGCGCCGGGGCCGCAGGCCGGCGGCACGGCGCACGCGATGGTGCCCAGGCCGGACTCGGCGTGACCCGCGTCCACCACCTTGCCGGGGATGAAGTTCATCTCGCCCACGAAACGGGCGACGAACAGGTTGGGAGGCTCGGAGTAGACCTGCTTCGGCGTGCCGAGCTGCAGGATCTCGCCCTCGTTCATGACGCACATGCGGTCGCCCAGGCTCAGGGCCTCGGCCTGGTCGTGGGTGACGTAGAGGGAGGTGACGTTGACGGATTCGGCGATGCGCCGCAGCTCGTCCCGCATCTGGTCCCGCAGGCGCGCGTCGAGGTTGCTCAAGGGCTCGTCCATGAGCAGCACCTTGGGCCGGGTCACCACCGCCCGGGCCAGCGCCACGCGCTGCTGCTGGCCGCCGCTCAGGTCCGTGACCGGGCGTTCCTCCAGTCCGTCCAGCCGTACCAGCCGGAGCGCGTCCAGCGCGCGGTCGCGGACTTCCGCGCGCGGGATGCGCCGTTGTCCCTCCGTGAGCGGCAGGACCACGTTTTGGTACACGTTCAGGTGCGGCCACACGGCGTAGCTCTGGAACACCATGCCGATGTCCCGCCGCTCGGGCGGCACGTAAGCGCCCCCTTCGGCGCTGTCCACCAGCTCGCCGTCGATCTCGATGGAACCGCCGTCCGGCCGTTCCAGCCCGGCCACGCAGCGCAGGGTGGTGGTCTTGCCGCAGCCGCTGGGTCCCAACAGCACCATGAACTCGCCCTGGGCCACCTCCAGGTCGATGCCGTCGACGGCGCG
Organism: uncultured Binatia bacterium (SeqCode); assembly: GCA_965215605.1. GTDB lineage: Bacteria > Desulfobacterota > Binatia > UBA9968 > JAJDTQ01 > JAJDTQ01. The sequence continues at coordinate 2,946,731 of OZ244070.1, forward strand.
CACCGGCCCCCGGGCCGAGTCGAAGATCTTTTCCAGCTTCCGAATGCTGATCAACGTTACCTCATTGCTCCGCTAGGGCGCTGCGCCGTCCGAAGATCCAGAACAGCAGCAGCAGCGGCGAGAAGAAAAGGATCATCAGGGTCGTCACTACCGAGGCCTCGGTCATGCCGGCGGCAGCCCAGTAGCTCCATACCACCGCGGTGAGGGTGATGTTGCTCTCGGTGGCGAGGAACACGGCGACGGTGACCTCGCGATAGACCAGCAGGGCGGTCCATATCCACACGGACATGAGCGTGGGGCGCAGCAACGGCAACAGTACGCGCCGGCTGGCCCGCAGCATGGTGAGCCCGGACACGTAGGCGGCTTCTTCCAGTTCCTTGTGCACCTGCAGCAACGCGCCGTTCAAGGCACGGGTGGCGAAGGGCAGCCGGGTCACGAGGTAGACCAGCGCGATGAGCCACACGGAGCCGTAAAGCGGCACGTAATCCTTCAGCACGAACAGCGCCACCAGCAGCGCGCCGATGGCGAAGAGCAGCTCGGGCACGGTGTGGGGCAGGAAGGCGCCGAACTCCAGGGCGTAGCGCCCGCGGCTGCGGGTCCGCACCACCAGCCAGGAGATGGCGAACGCGCACACCAGCACCAGCACCGGCACCACGAACATCAGGATCAATGTATGCTTCATGCCGCGCCAGACCAGTTCCCAGTTGACGTTGTAGAAGTTGTCGAGGGAGAGCTGTTCCCACATCTCCAGGGACGGCGGCGCGACGTAGGGTGCGAAGGCGATGAAGCCGACGAGCCCGATGGGCACGAGCTTGGAGAGGACGGCGTAGACTCCGATCATTCCCCAGGCGGCCCAGTTCCACCCGCCCAGGTCCAGCATCTTGGGGCGGTAGCCCTTGCCCGTGATGACCTGGTAGCGGTTGCCCTTCTGCAGCACGCGGCCGTACCACGCGGTGAGCGCCAGCGCCACCACGATCATGAGCACTCCCACCGCGCCGGTGATGCCGTAGCGCGGCTCCATATCCTCGGGGAACGTCAGTGTGAACAGATATGTGCTGAAGAGGTAGACGCGGTTGCCCAGCCCGATGACCGCGGGCACGTCGAAGGTGGCGATGCCGACGATGAAAATGTAGATGACCGCGGCCATGATGGCGGGCATGGCCAGGGGAATCGTCACCCGGCGCAGCGTGGCCGCGGCGCTCATGCCGGCGGTGCGCGCCGCCTCCTCCAGCATGGGGTTCATGGCGCGGAACATCTGCGTGGTGAGGATGAACGCCAGCGGCGCCAGGTTCAGCCCCTGCACGAAACCCATGCCCAGGGGCGTTGCGATGTTGACCGGGCCGGAATCCAGACCCAAGAGGTCCACCAGCCATCGGTTGATGAAGCCGATGCGCGGGTGGGCGATGAACGTCCAGCCCATGGCCACGAAGATGCCGGGGATCAGGAGCCCCAGCGTCATGATGACGTAGATGGCGGGTTTCCCCGGAATCGTGGTGCGCTCGGTGAGCCAGGCGATGGGAAGCCCGATGATCAGCGCGAAGAAGACCGTGGAAAACGCAAACCAAAGCGTGTTCCACAGCACGCCGTAGATCGCGGAATCTCCAAGGACATCGTGGTAGTTCTCCAGGGTATAGCTGGAATCGGCGGTGCCGAGGGTGCCGCTCTGGAAGCTCACCCACACGATCACCAGAATGAACATGGCCACGAGTGCCATGGGCGCCAGCGCGACGGGCAACAGCGGGGAGACCTGACCGTTAAGACGCGGCAGGCGCACGGCGACGGGCCTTTCTCGATTCGGGTGCGGGCAACTTGTTCCCAACTGATCGGGGGCATGCCTTGGACTCGATGAAAGGCATGCCCCCGATGCTGGTCGGACCGCGGGAGACGCGTGGCCTCCCGGGTCGCGCGGCGACTACTTGCCGCCGTCCTTGAGGATCTTGCGGAACTCCGCCTGGATCTTCCTGAGCGCCTTGGGGTCGTGCGTGTTGTTGCGCTCCACCGTGTCGATGAAGAGCAGGCCGCCGCCCGCGACGATCTTCTGCACCGGCTTGCGCGTGTTGGCCTCCGGGTAGATGTGCAGGTCGTGACCGCCCAGGTCCCACTGGAGCTTCTGGCCCTCCGCCGTGTTCATGAATGCCGCGAACAGGGTGGCCGCGTTGGGGCGCTGCGCATGCTTGGGCACGCCCAGGTACATGACGTTGACCCGTGAGATCTCCTTGATGGTGGCCTGCTTCACGGGCGCGCCCTTGCGGCTCATGCGCAGCGCGTCGTCGTGGCCGCAATCGAACACCAGCATCAGGAACTCGCCGCTGGCGAGGCGATCCTGGGCGTTGCAGATGATCAGTCCGCCGATGTGCGCGGCGAGGCGCTTGGTGTAGTCGGTCATGCGCTCGCGCCCGAGCATGTCGTCGGCGGCGAACTGGTAGAGCCCGGTGGCGTAGGGCGTGGATGCGATCTTGCCCTTGAACTTGGGCTTGAAGACGTCCTCCATGCTCGTGGGGACGTCATCGCCCTTGACCAGCCGCGAGTTGTAGGAGATGCCCACCACCCGTGAAGCGATGGCCAGCGCCGCGCCCTTGGGGGCGGTACGGTTGATGTTGGCGTCCTTGGGGTTGGGCCGCTCCAGCAACCCCTCCCAGTCCATCAGCGTGAGCATGCCCTTGGTCGTGCCCTGGGAGATGTGGTTCGAGGTGCCCAGGTGGAGGTCGCTGCTGGCCGGTTGGCCGGCGGCATGTTCCTGCAGCAGCTTGGCGGTCATGCGCGGGAAGCTGGGTCCGGGGGTGTAGCGGACCTTGAGATCGGTCCCGTAGCGCTTGTTCAAGGCCGCGACCATCTTGCGCAGGCCCACGTCCCCGCCGAGCCGGCCGGGCGTCCACTGGATCTTGAGCTCGCCTTCCTTCTTGGCCGCTTCGATGACCTTCTGAAGCGCGGGGGAGATCTTCTCCTCGGCGAAAGCCGGGAGGCCAAGGCCGAGCACGGCCAAGGCTACGAGCACTCTTGAAAGCATGGGTGTTCCTCCTTGTGGTTGCCTTGCGTGAGGTCAGTCCTTGGACCCCAGCTTGCGGTCGAGGTTGAAGGCCGCGCTGATGAGCCCCAGGTGGGTGAACGCTTGGGGGAAGTTGCCCAAGGCCTCGCCCCGGGGTCCGGTCTCTTCCGAGTAGAGACCCAGATGGTTGGCGTAGCTGAGCATCTTCTCGAAGATGAAGCGGGCGTTGCCGAGCCGGCCGGCCCGGGTCAGGGCTTCCACCAGCCAGAAGGTGCACATGCTGAAGGTGCCTTCCTCCCCGGCGACCCCGTCGTCCGTCCGGGCCACGTCGTAGCGGTAGACCAGGCTGTCGGACACCAGACCGTGCTCGTGTGGCGGGCAGTTGATGGCCTCCAGGGTGGAGAGCATCTTGGGGTCGGTGGGGGAGACGAAGAACACCAGCGGCATGAGCAGGTTGCTGGCGTCCAGCGTATCGCTGCCGAAGGCCTGCACGAAAGCGTTCCGTTCACCGTTGAACCCCTTGGCCATGATCTGGTGGTAGATGGCGTCCCGGTTCTTGAGCCAGCGCTCGCGGTTGGCCGGGAAGGAGCGCTTCTCCGCCAGACGCACGCCCCGGTCCAGCGCCACCCAGCACATGAGCTTGGAGTAGACGAAGTGCTGGCGCCCGCCCCGGACCTCCCAGATGCCCTCGTCCGGCTGGTCCCAATGGTCGCAGACCCACTCCATCAGGCGCGAAAGGTTGGTCCACAGCTCCGAGTCGATGGGAGTGCCGTACTTGTTGAAGAGGTAGACCGAGTCCATCATCTCGCCGTAAATGTCGAGCTGGAGCTGGTCGGCGGCGGCGTTGCCGATGCGCACGGGAGCGGACTTCCGATAGCCCTCCCAGTGGTCGAGGGTGGACTCGGGGATGTTCTTCTCGCCGCGGATGCCGTACATGATCTGCAGCGAGCCGTCGGGCTTCAGGTCGCCGCAACGCTCCTTGAGCCAGTCCATGAAGCGCCCGGCCTCGTACGTGAAGCCCAGCCGCATGAGGCCGTACAGACTGAAGCTGGCGTCGCGGATCCAGGTGTAGCGGTAGTCCCAGTTGCGCCCTCCGCCGATGTCTTCCGGCAGGCTGCAGGTGGGCGCGGCCACGATGGCCCCGGTGGGCTCGTAGCACAGGAGCTTCAGCACCAGCGCCGAGCGGTCCACGCGCTCGCGCCAGCGGCCGCTGTAGCGGGACTGCCGGAGCCATTGGTGCCAATACCGTTCGGTGTCCTCCAGCAGCTCGAGGCAGCCTTCCACCTCCGGACAGTCGCAGTCGATGCCGCGGTCGTCGACCCCCTGGAACACCGCCGCCAGCACGCTGTTCTCCCGCAGGGTGCCGCTGGCCACCACGCCGCCGTGGCCGTCCGGGCGGACGGCCACCACGGTCCCGTGGCCGTGCTGGGACACCTTCAGCATGCAGCCGAGGCCGTCGCTCTGGAACACGGCCCGGTTGTCGCGGACCTCCACGGTGTGCCCCCCGCGCCCGTAGTCGAAGGCCGGGGTGCATTGGAGCTTGAGCGACATGGTGCCGCGCACCACCTTGGCGATGCGGATGATGCGCCCGTGGTAGCCTTCGTCGGCAGGTCCCGGGGGCATGAAGTCCATGACTTCGCTGACCCCTTCCTCGGTCATGAAGCGGGTGATCAGGATGTTGGTGTCCGGCAGGTACAACTGCCGGCAGGTGACGTTGCCGACGTCGGGGCCGATGACGAAACGTCCGCCCTTGGCGTCGTCGAGCACCGCGCCGAAGACGCTGGGCGAATCGAAGCGCGGGTAGCAGAACCAGTCGATGGAGCCGTTGTTGCCCACCAGGGCGACGGTGTGAAGGTCGCCGATGACGCCGTAGTTCTCGATGGGTGCATACATGCCGCGGACACTCTAGACCATCTCGACAGGTAATTCTATCAGCGCCGCGTGCCGGTTCCGGCGGTCCCGTGTCCTGTCGGCCGGGTTCCTGTGCTAAGATTCAGCCAGAATGAAAACGCGCCCGTGAAGCCGGTTTCACGGCAGACAAGAGCACCTTGTCCAAGGAGGTTGGTATGCAGTTGGGCATCATCGGTTTGGGAAGGATGGGCGGCAACATGGCCAGGCGGCTGATCAAGGCCGGTCACGAGGTGGTGGCCTTCGACAGGCACGCCGACGCCGTCCAGGGGTTGGTGGAAGAAGGCGCCGTGGGGAGCGCCTCCTTGCAGGAACTGGTGGCGAAGCTCGAGAGGCCCCGGGCGGTGTGGATGATGGTGCCCGCGGCGGTGGTGGACCAAACCGTCGAGTCCTTTGTGGAATACCTGGAGGAGGACGACATCCTCATCGACGGCGGCAACTCCTACTACATCGACGACATCCGGCGAGCCGGGGAGCTGGCGGCCAGGGGGCTCCACTACGTGGACGTGGGCACCAGCGGCGGCGTCTGGGGGCTGGACCGGGGCTACTGCCAGATGATCGGGGGCGAGCCGGATCAGGTGAAGCATCTGGATCCGATCTTCGCGGCGCTGGCGCCCAGCATCGACGAGGCGCCGCGCACCCCGGGCCGGGAGCCGGGCAAAGGCACGGCGGAGCACGGCTACCTCCACTGTGGCCCCAACGGCGCCGGGCACTTCGTCAAGATGATCCACAACGGCATTGAGTACGGCATCATGGCGGCCTATGCCGAGGGCTTCAACATCCTGAAGCACGCCAACATCGGCAAGCAGGGGCGCGAGGCCAGCGCCGAGCAGACGCCGTTGAGGGACCCGGAGCATTACCAGTACGACTTCGATCTGGGCGAGGTGGCGGAGCTCTGGCGGCGCGGCAGCGTGGTGGCCTCCTGGCTGCTGGACCTCACCGCCAACGCGTTCCTGGAGGACCCCAAGCTCGAGCGGTTCGCCGGCCGGGTGTCGGATTCCGGGGAGGGGCGCTGGACCATCCACGCCGCGGTGGACGAGGCGGTGCCGGCCCACGTCCTCACCGCGGCCCTGTTCGAGCGCTTCAGCTCCCGCGGCGAGGCGGACTTCGCCGACAAGCTGCTGTCGGCCATGCGCTTCCAGTTCGGCGGCCACGAGGAGCTGCCCGGCAAGAAATAGCCGGCGGCTTCGGACCCATGGACATCGAGGTGCTTCCCGATGCGGAGTCGGTGGCGCGCCGCGCCGCGGTCTTCATCGCCGATGCCGCGCGGGCGGCAGTCAAGGCCCGCGGCCGGTTTGTCTTCGCCGTGAGCGGCGGCCGGACCCCCTGGGTCATGCTGCGGTTCCTGGCGCAGGAGAATGTTCCCTGGCACGCGGTGGAGATCGTGCAGGTGGACGAGCGGGCGGCCCCGGAGGGGCACCCGGACCGGAACCTGACTCATTTGCGGGAAAGCGTGCTGGAGCGGGCGCCGATAGCGCCCGGACAGATACATGCCATGCCCGTGGAAGCGGGCGACCTTGACGCCGCGGCCCGGGAGTACGCCGGCACGCTCGATCGTCTGACCGGGCCGTCCGGCCGGCTGGACCTCGTACACCTGGGCCTTGGTCCCGACGGTCACACCGCGTCGCTGATTCCGGGCGCCCCGGAGTTGGAGATACGCGACGCCCCGGTGGCGGTGACCGGCGTCTACCAGGGACGGCGGCGCATGACCCTGACCTTCCCGGTCCTCGACAACGCTCGCCATGTGCTCTGGGTGGTGACCGGCGACGACAAGCGGGAGATGCTGCAGCGGCTGCGCCACGGCGACGCCGCCATCCCCGCGGGCCGGGTGGTTTCCCACGCCGCGACGGTCATGGCCGACCGCGCCGCCGCGACACTGCTCGGGACCGGTCAGGAATCTCGAGCCGGGCGATGGGGTGACGGTATCGGCGGTCGGAGGTGACGTTGTGAATGCCCGGAGTCGCGGTTGGGGCGGAATGACGGTCCGGGTTTGTGTTTCTAGCCGGCCGTCCTGAGCGCCGCGATCATGTCCTCGGTGCGGGTGAGCTTGACCCGCGGCCGTCCGCTTGCCTTGCCGCGCGCGGTCTCGATGTCGTCGAGACGGAGCCAGTCCTGGTAGGACACGTACTGGGGCTGGCGTTCCCGTATCAGCCGTTCGGCGCCGGCCACCGCGGGGTGGGCCGGATCCAACACCGCCCCGGCCCGCAGATCCTCCAGCATGCGTTCGACGGTTTCCACGGCATCGGGTTTGTTGGTGCCGATGACGCCGCTGGGGCCGCGCTTGATCCACCCGGACGCGTAGAGGCCGCCGAGGGGTTCCTTGCCCTTCCCGGCCAGCACGCGGCCCCGGTCGTTGGGGATCACGCCCTGCCGCTCGTCGAACGGGACCCCGGGCAGGGGCACGCCCAAGTAGCCGACGGAACGGAAGACGATGTCCGCCGGGATGGTTTCGGCAACCGCGGTGGCGCGCGGCCGCAAGGCGCCGTTGTCGGCATAGAGCTCGTTCCGGACCAGGCGGACGGCGCGTACCCGGCCGTCGGCGTCGCCGATGAGTTCCGTCGGCGAAAGCAGGAAGCGGATGCTGAGCCGGCGCGATTTGCCGGTGGGCGCCAGACCGGCGAAACTCTGAAGGATTTCGAGCTTCCGGACCAAAGCCTTGTCCGCGTGGGCGTCGACGTGGGCCTGGCTGAGAGCATCGAGGCGGGCGTCTTCCGGCAGCACATCCACGTCGGCGTCGGCCAGTTCCCCCATCTCCTTGATCTCGGGGTTGGTGAAGGCGGCTTGGGCCGGGCCTCGGCGCCCGATGAGGTAGACGTTCCGGATACGGCTCTGCCGGAGCTCTTCCAGCGCGTAGTCCGCGATATCGGTGACGGCCAGCTCTTCGTGGCACCGGCACAGGATGCGGGCCACGTCGATGGCGACGTTGCCCACGCCGATGACCGCGGCGGATTCCCCGGAAAGGTCGAAGCAGCGGTCCCGGTAGTCGGGGTGCCCGTTGTACCACGCCACGAACTCGGTGGCGGCGTGGCTGCCCTCGAGATCTTCCCCGGGGATGCCGAGATTGCGGTCGGTCTGGGCGCCGGTGGTGAAACAGACCTGGTGGTAGTGGGCCGCGAGGTCGGTCAGGTGGATGTCCCGGCCGTAGCGCACGTTGCCGTAGAAGCGGAAGTTGGGCTTCCGGGCGGCCCGGTCGTACACCCGCACCACCGACTTGATCTTCTGATGATCGGGAGCGACGCCTCCCCGCACGAGCCCGAACGGGGTCGCCAACTCGTCGAACATGTCGACCTCGACGCTCAGACCCTGCTCGTGAAACAATCGTTCGACGACGTAGAAACCTGCCGGCCCCGACCCTATGATGGCCACTCGGAGAGGGTTGTCATCCGTTCCCGCGTTCGGCATGGTTTCATTCTACGGCATTCGCCGCGGGGTTGCCAGTTTTCCCTTCCGGCCCTTCCCGAGAGGTCTGGATCGGTGTCCGCCTTGATGGCTCCCTGGTATCCATGTTACTGTTTTCGTGACCTTTTCGGGGGTTTCCACCCGTCAAGGCGGGTTTTGCCCGCTAACGACAAACTCGGGAGATTCCGTCCATGTGCGGCCTTCGTGGGCCGTGTCGGTGAACCGTCCGGTGCGAGCGGCGATTGGGAGCGCGTTCATGCGTATCATCTTGTTGGGTCCGCCCGGGGCGGGCAAGGGAACGCAAGCGGAGGCCATGGTTGCGGCGTTCGGCATTCCACAGATCTCCACCGGCGACATGCTGCGGGCGGCGGTCAAGGAAGGCACGGCGCTCGGAGCGCGGGTCAAGTCCGTGATGGAGTCGGGCCGTCTCGTATCCGACGAGATCATCGTGGAACTCATCAAGGAGCGCATCCAGGACCCGGATTGCCGTGACGGGTTTCTTTTCGACGGCTTCCCGCGGACACTGGCCCAGGCGGAGGCGCTGCGGAAAAACGACATCGCGGTCAGCCACGTGGTGGAGATCGATGTGTCCGCCGAGGATGTGATCGCGCGGCTCAGCGGCCGGCGGGTGCATCCGGCATCGGGGCGCATCTATCACGTGGCGTTCAATCCGCCCAGGATCGAGGGCAAGGATGACGTCACCGGGGAGGATCTGGTGCAGCGGGACGACGACAGGGAGGACACAGTGCGCCGGCGGCTGGAGGTCTATGGTAAACAGACCGCACCGTTGGTGGACTACTACACCGCCTGGCGGGATCGGGGCGATCGGGCGGCGCCGCGATACATCAAGGTGTCGGGGCTGGGCCGCGTCGAGGATGTCGGCGATGCCATCCTGGCCAAGCTGAAGGAGGCGGCGCCGTGAACCCGCACCCCCGAGTGACCATCGACGACTTCGATGCCGTCCTGTTCGATCTGGACGGAGTCCTGACCTCCACCGCGCGGGTCCACTCCGTGTGCTGGAAGAAGATGTTCGACGAGTTCCTGCGGCAGCGCGCCGTGGAAACCGGCGGGGCCTTCGTGGCTTTCGACCTGGACGGCGACTACAAGCGGTACGTGGACGGCAAGCCCCGTTACGACGGGGTCCGGAGCTTCCTGGAGTCGCGGGGAATCGAGCTGCCCGACGGCGACCCGGACGACCCGCCGTCGGCATCGAGCGCCTGCGGCCTCGGCAACCGCAAGGACCGGCTGTTCAACGAGGTGCTGAAGGTGGAAGGGGCGGAGACGTACGACGGCACCATCCGTTGGGCCCGGGCTCTCCGCGGCCGGGGTATCAAGACGGCGGTGGTGTCCTCCAGCAAGAACTGCAAGTCCATCATGGAGGCCGCGGCCATCGAGGATCTGTTCGACACGCGGATGGACGGTGAGATCGCCCAGCGGCTCGGTATCCCCGGAAAGCCCGCGCCCGACACCTATCTCAGGGCCGCCGGGGAACTCGGCGTGCGCCCGGAGAGAGCGGTGGTGGTGGAGGATGCCCTTTCCGGCGTTCAGGCCGGCCGCGCGGGTGGCTTCGGCCTTGTCATCGGGGTGGACCGGCACGGTGATGCCGAAGCCCTTCGCGAGAACGGCGCGGACATCGTGGTGACCGATCTGGCCGAGATGCTGGACGAGTAGTGTGTCGGTGGGTTTAGCGGCCGTTCGGCCTGAGCGCAGCGTAGCGAGGTCGAAGGGTCATCCCGCCTCCAGAAAGAACCTCTCGTAGCAGGCGCGGATGCGCTCCCGGCGTTTCTGGTAGTCCCGCAGCAAGGCGGCGCCCGGGGAACCGCGCCCCTTTTTCCCGTAGCCGAGGGCCAGGGCCACGGCCCGAAGCCGGCCCGGCTCACGTTCCAGAACGTGGATTTCCTGATCCCGCTCGAGGCGCAGGCGATGGCCCAGGCGGCGCAGGAAAGCATATCCTTCCACCAGGATCCGGTGGTCCCGGGCGCCGAGGATGTGCAACTCCCGGAGCGCGGCTGCCGCCCCCAGGGTGTCCCGTTGGCGCAACGCGGCGTGCTCGTGCCCGAAACGCAGTTGCAGCATCTGCACCAGGAACTCCACGTCGATCAACCCGCCGCGCCCGGTCTTGACGTCGAAACGGGAACCGTCCTCGCGCGCCAGCTCCCGCTCCATGCGCCTGCGCAGCCGGTCGATTTCGCTCAGGTGCTCCCGGCTGAAGCCGTCCTGATAGGCGAAGCGTTCGGCGATGGCCTCGGCCTCGGCGCCGAGCCCGGGATCGCCGGCCACGAAACGGGCCCGGATCAGCGCCTGCCGTTCCCATAGCTGCGAGTTGGTTTCGTGGTAGCGGCGGAACGCTTGGAGGGAGGACACCAGCGGTCCCGACCGTCCGGAAGGCCGCAGGCGCATGTCGAGCCGATACGCGATCCCTTCTCTTGTCGGCGCGGAGAGACAGGCAATGAGCCGCTGTCCGAGGTGCACGTAGTACTCGTGGGCGCCGGCGGCCTCGACGCCGTCGGGGCTGTCGTAGAGGAAGATGAGATCCAGGTCGGAGTTGTACTCGAGCTGCCGTTCGCCGAGCTTGCCCATGGCCAGCACCGCGAAGCGCCCGTCTTGCGGGGCCTCGTGCCGGCGTTCCATCTCGCTCCGGGCCAGCGTCAGGGCCGCTTCGAGACAGGCTTCCGCCAGGTCCGTCAGTTGCGCCACAGTCTCGTCGAAGGCCAGCTCCTCGCCGAGATCATGGAGGCCCAGCCGTATGAACTCCTCGAGGCGGTAGCGCCTCAGGCGGTCGAGCCGGTCCTCGATGTCGCCGGCTTCGTCGATGGAGGCGTCCAGCTCCGCCTGCAGTTCCGCGCGGGTCTTGGCCACGCGCGTGAGATCCACCCGGATCAGGCTGTCCAGCATCTCGGGCCGGTTCACGAACAGGACCGACAGGAATTGGCTGTTGGCGAACAGATCGACGAGCAGGCGCGTGGTCTTGGGATTTTCCGCCAACAGGGTGAGAAAGCCGGTCCGGGCGCCGATGCGGCGGCCGAACTCGGCCATGTGGTGCAGCGCCTGCTGCGGTTCCGCCGAGTCCAGTATGGTCTTCATCAAGGCCGGCATGAGGTCCCGCATGACCTTGCGGCGGTTGGGACCCGGAGGGGTGGCGCCACTGCCGTCCCGCACCGCCAGCAGGTCTTCATAGGCCTTGGCGGCGTCGTCGAACCCCCGTTCCTCGAGCTCGCCCATGACCCGTTCCCGTTGCTCCAGGTCCCGCCACACATCTGCCTCCGGACGGCCTCCCGCGGCGGAGATCTCCCTCCGCGCGCCGTAGAAGAGCCGATCGAAGGCGCTGTGCACGACTTCGGTATGCTTCCGGTAATCGGTCCGGAAGGCGTCGGTTTCGCCTCCCGCCGGAGCGACGTAGCCCAGCCGCCGCGCCAGCGCCCGCTGCCGGTCCGCCGCCGCCGGGATCTCATGCGACTGCTCGTGAGCGAATATCTGGATCTTGTGCTCCGCGTTGCGAAGGAACCGGTAGGCGGCGCCCAGCGCCTCGCTCTCCACGGCCGGGAGGTAACCGCACCGGGCCAGCGCCTCCAGGGCATCGAGCGTGCCGCGCTGCTGGATACGGGGGTCGTACCCTCCGTTGACCAGTTGCAGGGCCTGGGTGAAGAACTCCACCTCCCGGATGCCGCCGTGACCGAGCTTGAGATTCCGTTGGCGGCGGTCGCCGTCGGCGAGCTGTTGCCGTTCGATGCGCGCCTTCATGTCGCGCAGTTCCTCCACCGTGGAATAGTCCAGATAACGGCGGTAGACGAACGGCCGGACGTCGTCGAGAAAGGTCTCGCCCAACGCCACGTCCCCGGCCACGGGTCTGGCCTTGATCAGGGCCGAACGCTCCCAACACTGGCCCCAGGACTCGTAGTAGAGCAGCGCCGCCGCTACGGGTTGCGCGGCGGGTCCCTGGCCGCCCATGGGACGAAGCCGCAGGTCGGTGCGGAACACCAGACCGTCCTCGGTGAGCTCACCCATGGCGCAGGTCAGGCGTTCCGCCAGTTGGCCGAAGAACTCGGGCGGCGAGGCCGCGCGGCGGTTCGCGCGCTCGTCGGTCTCGTACAGGTAGATGAGGTCGACATCGGAGCTGAAGTTGAGCTCTCCGCCGCCCAGCTTGCCCATGCCCAGGATCACGAAGCGGTTGTCCCTGGATGTGCGGGGAAGTCTCACGCGGCCGTGTTGCCGTTCAAGGTCGGCGCGGCAGAACCGGTAGGCGGCGTCCAGTGTGACGTCGGCGAGGGTCGTCAGCTCCGTCATGGTTTCTTCCACCCGCGCCAGCGAGCCGAGATCGCGGCCGCCGATGCGAAGGAACTCCCGCCTCTTGTGGCGCCGCAACCGGCGGTAGAACCGCGCCGGAGTCTCCTCCCTGGGGATCCGGCCGAGCTCTGCCGCATGCCGCGCCGCCGGCTTGGGTCCGGTGCGGACGGCCCGAGTGAACGTCTCGGCCCATGCATCGCCCTCGTTGATGAGGATGTCCGCGAGGTAGGCGCTGCCGCCGAGGATCCGGAGCAGGATCCGCAGATCCGCCGGTGCCAGCCTTGCCAAGGGTGCGCCGCCGCCGGATTCTACCAGCCGCCCGAGTTGCACCAGGGCGGCGTCGGGGGACGGCGCCGATCGGGCCAAGCGTTGCAGCCGGCGGCGCTCGGAGGGTGAGAATCCTGGCAGGTTGAGCTCGCTCATGGAAGTCGTGGCCGCGGGGACGGTTTTCGTAGCCGGGGCAATTGACGCAGTATCGCCGAAGAATATACAAAGAAAAAGAACAGGAAGAATAGATCACAAGGGAGGGGCCGATGAAACTCGAACTGCAAGTGACCTTTCGCGACGTGGAACCCTCTCGCGCTGTCGAGCAGGCCATCCGCGACAAGGCGGCCAAGCTCGATCAGTTCCATGATCGCATTACGAGTTGCCGGGTCGTGGTGGCCGCGCCGCACCGTCACCATCACAAGGGCAGGCTTTACAATGTCCGTATCGATCTGACGGTGCCCGGGGGCGAGCTGGTGGTGAACCGTGACAACAGCCACGCCGCGGCGCACCACGACGTCCACGTGGCCATTCGGGACGCGTTCGACGCGGCGAGGCGGCAGGTACAGGATTATGCCCGTCGACGGCGGGGTGAGGTGAAGACCCACTCGGCGACCCCCCGCGGGGAGGTCGCCGAGCAGCCTCTCAGTCCTGAAGGTTCAGTTCCGCTACCGCGGTCCTGAGCTTTCTCAGGGCTCGTTGCTCGATCTGGCGGATGCGTTCCCGCGTGAGCGAGAAACGCTCGCCGAGTTCTTCGAGGGTATAGTCCCGCACCTCCCCGATGCCGAAGCGGAAGCGCAGCACGGCTTCCTCGCGGGGCGGCAGGGTGGCGAGAACCCTCTTGACCTTGTCGCGCAGGTTGGCGTGAATGGTCTGGTCCAGGGGTTTGGCGATGTGCTTGTCCTCGACGAAGTCGCCGAGCCGGCTCTCCTCGTCGTCGCCCATGGGCGTTTCCAACGAAACCGGTTCCTTGACGATGCGCATCAGCCTGCGGATCTCGTCGGTGGTCAGCCCCATCTCGACCGCCACCTCATCGGGCTGCGGCTCTCTCCCGAGCTTGCGGTGGAGCGACCGGTGCGCGCGGATGAGCTTGTTCCGGGTCTCGATCATGTGAACCGGGATGCGGATGGTCGGCGCCGAGTCGATGATGCCGCGGGTGATGCTTTGCCGAATCCACCAGCCGGCGTAGGTCGAGAACCGGTAGCCCAGCCGATAGTCGAACTTCTCCGCCGCGCGCATGAGGCCGACATTGCCCTCCTGAATCAGATCCAGGAACTGGAGCCCCCGGTTGCCGTATTTCTTCGCCAGGCTGACGACGAGCCTCAGATTGGCCTCGATGAGTACCTTCTTCGCGGATGAGGCCTTGTACTCGGCGGCGTTGATCGCTTTCACCTGACTCGTGATATCGGCCGCGGAAGATTCGAGGGCGTCCTCGACGGCTTGTAACTCGGCGGCGATGCGCTTGGCCGCATTGCCGCGCGTGTGGGTGCGGGCCTGTTCCTGCAACTCGACGATGGCCCGGTGAGACTCCTTGAGGGTTTCGCCGACCTCGTCGATCCACTCCTTGGAAAGGCGCAGCCCCTTCACCGTGTCGATGATCCGGTTCGCCTTCTTGCCGAGGTCGGCTTCCAGCACCCCCCGGCGCTTCTGGGAGGTCCGCTTCCGGGCGAGCTCTTTCCGCATGCGCGTCTGGTCCTCCACAAGACCGCGCAGCACGGTGATTCCCTTGAGGAAGCGACGGCGTTCCGTGGTCTCGTCGAACGCGGTGCCGTCATCGTCCAGCATCAACACACGATCCAGCCCTGTTTCGTTCTTTTTGATCCGCTCGGCGAGGTCGAGAACGCGACGGACCGTAAAGGGCGAGGCAAGGACACTGGCGATGTACTCGTCCTGGCCCTGCTCCATCTGCATCCCGAGCTGTACCTCGCGTTCCCGCGTCAACAGGGGGGTGGAGCCGATGTCCCGCAGATACAACGACACCGGATCGGTCTTTTCGTCCACCCGGTCGCTGTCCACCGGAACGGGGCTCTGCGGGGACTCCTCGGAAAACGACGCGCTCCGCTCCTCTTCCTCCACTTCTCCCATGGAGATATCGTCAAGCTCGTCGATTGAGTCGTCCATCGCCTCCTCGGTGTCTTCGATGTTCAAGGCTCTCTCCATCATCGTTGCTTCCGCCATGATTGAGCATGCCGTCGCTGGAAGGGCCCGGCTCCTTCCGGCAGGCCGGCAAATCGACCGTTCTCAGGTTGAAAGTGTCCGCAACCATCGCGAAACCTCAATGCTCCGATTCGACTGGCCTGCCGGGGCGTCGTCAAGGGATCGGCGGTACAGACACGAATGTAAATTTATGCGTTGGGACAGTCCCTGCGGACCCAACAAGACTAAGTAGCGGTCCTTGAGGAGTATCAGCAACAACCCACAGTATCACTGAAAATAATCGTTGTCAAGCACATGGTTAGCGGCCTCCGGGACGTCACTTGTCGTCCCGGAGGCCGTACTTCCGGAGCTTGTATCGGAGCGCCCGCTCGCTGATGCCGAGATTGTCCGCCGCCTTGGTCTGGATGCCGCCGGCAGCGTCCAGGGCCTCGACGATCATGCGCCGTTCCATCCCTTCCACCACTGCCGACAGATTGGTCTGGTCGTCCGCGCCGGCGCGGGTTTCCTTGATGGTCAGCGGCAGTTCGCCCAGGCTCACCACGTCGTCGCGCGTCAGCACGATGGCGCGTTCCACCAGGTTCTCCAGCTCTCGAACGTTGCCGGGATAGTCGTACCGCAGCAGGGCGTCACGGGCGTCGCGGGAGAAACCCTGGATGGGTTTGCTGTTCTTCTCGGCGAATTTCCGGAGGAAATGCTCGATGAGCGCGGGGAGGTCCTGGCGGCGCTCACGCAGGGGGGGCAGGATGATGGTCACGACGTTGAGGCGGTAGTAGAGATCCTCGCGGAAGCTGCCCTCCCGCATGAGTTGCTCGAGATCCCTGTGCGTCGCCGTGATGATGCGCACGTCGGTGGTGATGGCGCGGTTCGAGCCCACCCGCTCGAATTCCTTTTCCTGCAGTACGCGCAGCAGCTTTGCCTGCAGATGGGCGGGCAGGTCGCCGATCTCGTCCAGAAACAGGGTGCCTCCGTCAGCGATCTCGAAGCGGCCCTTGCGCATGGCGAACGCGCCGGTGAACGCCCCCTTCTCGTGCCCGAACAGCTCCGATTCCAGCAGGGTCTCGGGCAGCGCGGCGCAGTTCACCTTCACCAGCGCTCCGGTCCTGCGTTCGCTGGCGTAATGGATGGCCTTGGCGATGAGCTCCTTGCCGGTGCCACTCTCACCGCGAAGCAGGACGGTGGCATCGCTGGGAGCCACCCGCCGCACCAGGTCGAGGACTTCCTGCATCTGGCCGCTCTCCCCGATGATGCCCTCGATGCGATGGCGTTCCTGGAGCGCTTCCCGGAGTTGGGTGTTCTCCCGCACCAGTTGGTGGCTGCGCTTGACCCGCTCGATGCGGAGCAGGAGCTCTTCCAGGTTGAGCGGCTTGGTGAGGTAGTCGGTGGCTCCGTCCTTCATGGCGGAGACCGCGGTCTCGATGCTCCCGTACGCGGTCATGATGATGACGGCCACCTCGGGGTCCACTCCCCGGCACTGCGTCAGCAGGTCCAGGCCCGACATCTCCGACATCCGCTGATCCGTCAGCACCAGATCGAAGGGTTCCTTGCGGAACCGCTCCAGCGCCCGGCCGGCGCTCTCCATCAGCACCACTTCGAACCCGGCCTTGCGGAGAAAGCCTCCGACGAACTCGAGCTGCGTGCGCTCGTCGTCCACCACCATCACGTGGAAGCGGTCCCCGTGGCTTGCAGCCCGCGGTTCGGAGTCTTCTCGATAGGCCTGTTCGGTCATTTCAGTGCTCGTCATCCGCGGCTCCGGCCCCGCCGCCCCCGACCCGCGCTCACCCGAGCGTGTGGTCCAGCGGAAGAACGATCTCGAATCGGCTGCCGCTTCCCGCCTTGCTGGTCACGTCAAGGGTCCCGCCATGGCCTTCGATGATCCGGCGTGCGATGGCGAGCCCCAGTCCGGAGCCATCGGTCTTGGTGGTGAAGTAGGGCTCGAAAATCCGCGCCAGATTCTCCGGTTCGATGCCGACCCCGGTGTCGCTCACCGAAAGCCGCATCCTCGAATCCCGCACGGCCGTCTCGATGGTGAGCTTGCCGCCTTCCGGCATGGCCTGAAGGCCGTTCAGGATGAGATTCAGCAACACCTGTTTGAGGTAGTCGGGATCCGCCTTGACCACCGGCCGCGGGCCGTGGTTCACCACCGCCATCTCCACCCCGGCCGTGGCGGCGTCGCTTTGGGTCAACGTGGTCAGCTCGTTCAGCAACTGGTCCACCTTGACCAGATCGGTCTTCATGCTCAATGGCCGCGCCAGTGACAGGAATTCCTCGACGATGGCGTTCAGCCGGTGGACCTCGCCGCGCATCAACTCGATGAAGTGGGTGTACTCGCCCTCGTCCTGGTTGGGCTGGAACTCGGCCTTGAGGCGCTGCAGTCCCATGGAGATGGCGTTGAGGGGGTTGCGGACCTCGTGGGCCACGGTGGCGGCGAGATTGCCCATCATGGAGAGGTGCTCGCGGCGTTCCACCTCGGCCTCCAGGGCCTTGATCTCCTGCATGTGGAAGCGCTGATTGTACAGGATCGCGGCAAACCCCAGCATGCCCAGGGCCAGTATGCCGCAGCCGAGGCCCACCATGGACCACAGACTCTGCCACCACGCCGCGTCGACGTAGTCCATGGAGAGGCCGATCCTCAGGAACCCCATGGGATCGTCGTCCAGCGTGATGGGTTTCACCATCTCGTAACGCCGGTCTCCGGCTTCCGCCTGCGCGATCCGGTGGGCCGACCGTTCGCTGGCCCGGGCCCTGGCAGTCAGGTCGTCGCCCATCCGCGTTCCGACCAGCGTCGGGTCGGTGTGAGCGAGCACCGTGAAGTCGTTGTCGAGAAGCGCGAGCTCGTGGATCTCGTCCTGCCGCCCCAGGTCCTGGATCTGGCGCTGCACGCCGATTTCGTGCTGCAGCTTCAGCATGTAGGACGCGTCGGCGTGAATGGCGATGAAGCCGGGGAAGCTGCGCGCCTCCAGGGCCACGCCGAAGACGCTGTCCTCCCAGAATTTGTGTTGGGGCAGGGCGGGCGATTGCCCCGGGAACTGTGACCAGAGCCTGCCCCAGATGTGCACCTCCGCTTGGCGGCCGGCCCATCGCTCCCGAAACCCCGCCAGCAGGTCGCCAATCTCGGGCGTCTCGAATCCGGTGTGCGATACCCAGGGGCGGCCCTGGAGGTCCAGGAGCTCGACCTTGTAGAGATCGTTGATGGCGCTGATGCGCTGTACCAGGACCGCGGGCGGATTGGCGGTCAGGAGCCGGTCGATGACGCGCGCGTTGTCCAGCAGGCGCTGCCTCACCAACTGCTCGATCACTGCATTGCCCTTGATGGATTTCTTCGCGCTGGTCTCCATGGTCTTGGTCAGAGCCATGGCCTTGACCTCCACCTGACGCACCAGCTCTTCCTCCAGCCAGCGGCTCTCGTAGAAGACGTAGAGCGAGAACAGGACGAGAAGCAGCAGTACGGAGGCAAGAAAGTAGGGGACCAGGGATGCGCGTTTCATGGCATTTGTGGGCGATTTCAAATGACGGGGAAGGGCGGATCGGCCCCCGCCCCTCCATTATACAAGCGGATCCCGGCTTGGCAACAACCACGAACAGGCGCCGGGGCACGGCGAGCGTGAAAGGGGGAGGGCCGCGGGACGACGCTTCGCCCCATGGTCCTCCCCCCGGATGTGTCCGGCCGTTTTCCCGGCCGAGACTCCCGAACGCCGGCGCCTGGGATCAGGTCTTGGCGGCGAAGAACCGCGTGACTTCGCCCCGCTTCACCAGGAACAGGGTGCCCCGGTCCTTGTCCGCCTGCTTCAACGCCTTGCCGTAGTCCGCCAGCGTCCCCACGGGGGTTCGATTGACCTCGAGGATCACGTCCCCCTGGCGCAACCCGGCCTCATCCGCGGGACTCCCGGGCGCCACCTTGGTGACGACGACGCCTTCGGCACGCTTCATGGACAGTTTCTTGGCGATCTCGGGGGTCACCTCCTGCACCGTGAGGCCCAGATCGGAAGCCTGCGGTTCCACCGCCGCGGTGGTCTCCTCTCCCTGGAGCTTGCCGATACGCACGGTCAGCGTCTGTTCGCCGCCGTCGCGCAGGACCTTCACCCCGACTTCCTTCCCCACCGGGGTCCTCGCGACGATCATGGGAAGGTCGCGAGCCAGCTTGACCGGGGCGCTGTCGAACTCGACGATGACGTCCCCGGCCTTGAATCCCGCCTCCTTCGCCGGAGTGTCGGGCAACACCTTGGACACGAGCGCCCCGCCCGACTCCTTCACGCCCAGGGACTCCGCCAGCAGCGGCGTCATCCGCTGGAAGCCGATGCCCAGCCAGCCGCGGGTCACCTGTCCGTCACTCTGGAGTTGCGGGAGCAGCTCCTTGACGAGGTTGATGGGGATGGCGAAACCGATGCCGACGTTGCCGCCGCCGCGGCTGTAGATGGCGGTGTTCACGCCCACCACCTCGCCCCGGTGATTGACCAGCGGACCGCCGGAATTGCCCGGGTTGATGGAGGCGTCGGTCTGGATGAAGTTGTCGTAGGGTCCGGCTCCGATACGGCGCCCCTTGGCGCTGACGATGCCGGACGTCACGGTCCCGTCCAGCCCGAACGGGTTTCCGACGGCGAGCACGCCTTCGCCGATGTCGAGCTTGTCGGAGTCCCCCAGCGGCACGGTGGGCAGCTCGTAGGCGGCGTTGATCCGGATCAGGGCGACATCGGTCTTTTCGTCCGTGCCGATGATCCTCCCTTCGAACTCGTTCCCGTCAGGCAGCGTGACGGTGATGGTGGCGTTCTTGCGGTCCGCCACCACATGGTGGTTCGTCAGTATCAGCCCCTTGGAGTCGATGATCACGCCGGAGCCGAACGACTCGGCCCGTCGAGGTGTGGACGGCGGTTGCGGCATGCCGAAGGGGTTGGGGTTGCTGAAGCGATCCTCGAAGAACTTGCGCCACGCATCGGGCCAGGGCTGGTTGAACGGTTGAGACCACTGCGCCGGGCGCGTGTCGCCCTTGGTGTTGATGTTGACCACCGCAGGGGTGACGGCCTTGACGAGATCCACGATGCTTTTGACCGGCCGTTGATCGGCGGCGGATTCGGTGGACGCGCCGAGGGGCTGTTGGTCGAAGCCCGAGAAAAGGGCAATGACCGCGAGCAACAGGGCGCACACGCCCAACGTCTTCACGCATGTTGAACGATATCGTTTAGAGAGCATTGAGCTACCTCCTTGAAGAATCGGTGTCTGTTGTTAGCAGCATCTTTCGTGCCAAGGCCTGAGCGCTGCGAAAATGCTGGTTTTTCAAAGAGTTGTCCGTATGCCGGGGCGAAGCGCCGCGCCCAAAGGGTCGAAAGTGCTCGACGATTTCGTCGAGGCCGGCCGGGTGGATTCAGCGGGGAAGAGGGCCGCCGGCGGCGAATGCAGGGCCCTCGGGACCCCGTCGCCGGTCAGTCGACCTCGAAGATGGACTCGATCTCCACCGGGATCCCGTTGGGCAGCGTCGCCATGCCCACCGCGGAGCGGGCGTGCTTGCCGATGCTCTCGCCGAACACCTCCACCATCAGGTCGGAGAAGCCGTTGATGACCTGCGGGGTCTTGTGGAATTCCGGGTCGGCGTTCACCATGCCCAGCACCTTGACGATACGGCGGACGCGGTCAAGGCTCCCGAGTTCGCCCCGCAAGGTGACCAGGGCGTTCAACGCGGTCTGGCGCGCCGCCTGGTAGCCTTCTTCCACGGTGAGGTCGCGGCCCAGCTTGCCGCGGGAGATGGGCTTGCCGTCGTTGCCCAGGGGGCCGTGCCCGGCAAGGTAGAGCAACGCGCCGGTCCTGACGGCGCTGACGTAGTTGGCCGCGGGCCGGGGCTGGGGCGGCAGGCTCAGATTCAATTCCTTCAGGCGTTCTTCCGCGCTCATGTGGGCCTCCTGGTGTTGCGGATCCTACATTCCCCGGAACCACACGTTGTCCGGGTCCAGGCTGAGCAGCGCCGGCGTGATGTCCGGGATGGCGGGAGTGCCGGTCATGATCATCACGCGCTTCAACTCGTCGGTGAGGATGGACAGCACCCGGGCCACCCCTTCCGGCCCGGCGGCGCCGAGGCCCCAGCAGACGGGCCGTCCCAGCAGCACCGCCCGGGCGCCCAGGGCCAGGGCCTTGGCGATGTCGCCGCCCCGGCGGGCGCCGCTGTCGAGCAGCACCGGGACCCGGTCGCGGGCCGCATCCACGATTTCCGGCAGGACTTCGATGGCGGCGCGATTGAAGTCCAGGATGCGCCCGCCGTGGTTGGACACCACCAGGCAGTCGGCGCCGGCGTCGATGGCGATGCGGGCGTCGTCGGGATTCATGATGCCCTTCACCACCACGGGCACGGACACCTCGTTCTTGAGCCAGGCGACGTCGTCCGGCGATGACAGGTGCACCGTGCGGGGCTTTCCGTCCGAGGACAGCGGCACCCGGTCTCGCAGCTTGGTGGGTTGCAGGGTGTCCATGGTCAGCCCCACGGCGGCATAGCCGATCTCGTCCGCCCTTCGCACCGCGCTCAGCACCTTGTCCCGCCCTTTGCTGAGGTAGGCCATGTACACCAGAGGCGACGAGATTCCCTCCGCCCACTGGTCCACGGTGGACTGGGTGGCGCCGCTGATGAACACCATGGTCCCGAACAGGCTGCCGCCTTCCGCCACCTCGTGCTCGCCGTTCTTGCGCAGCAGCCGGAAGCTGCCCACCGGCCCGATCAACGCCGGCGACGGCAGCCTGCGGCCGAACAGTTCGATGGACGTGTCCGGGTCGGTGACGTCGTGGAAGATCCGTTGCCGGAAGAGCAGCCGGTCCAACGCGGTCCGGTTCCGCTTCCGGGTGGATTCGCTTTCCGCCGCGCCCATCACGTGTTCGATGGCCTCGGGCTTCACCCGGAGGCGGAACAGCGCGTGGATCTCGTCGAGGCTCAGGTTCTCGAGTGGTTTCTGTTCAAGTAGTCGCAGACTCATGGTTCCCCCCGTGAAAGGATGCAGGAACAGACCCTGGTGTGGTGTCTGGTTCATTCGGACAATAACATGCGGAAGATCCTTGTTGCGGGCAAATCATCAATCCATCATCCGGAACTGCAGCAACAAGGTCCTCTGGAACGGCACGAAGTTGTTGTCCGACAACAGGTAGAGGAGCGTCCGTCCGGCGCGGTCCCGCCTGAGGGCGAGCCCCTCGAAGTTGTCCATCGGCAGCGGATGCGTCATGTCCGCCACGGCCGCTCCGCGGATGCGGCTCCCGTCACGCCGGCGGGCTTCCCGCAGACGGCCCTTGGGCAGCCGGACGATCCGCGCTCGCCTCCCCGACAGGGTGAAGCGCCGTTCGAGCAGCAGCACATCCCCGTCGGGCATGACGGCAAGGTCCGTGGGTTGGAGGCCTCCGGCCGGCACGTAGGCGATCTCGTGGGCCGCGCCGTCCCCGATGAGCCAGCCCTTGAGGCTGCCGTCGTCGTTGGCGTGCCGTTCGGTGATGCCCAGCACCGTGCCGTCTGGCAGCGCGGCGATGCCTTCGAGCCCCCCGTTGACGGGCGCGTCGTCGAGGGCGCGGGGCGTGGCCAGCGGTTTGGGAGGCGCATTGAACGCCGCCGGATATCGCCAGATCCGGTGACGCCCCTCGAACGAGACCAGAAAATCGCCGCCGGCGGTCCGCGCCAGCCCCTCGGCGTCCCGCTGGCGGCGCTGGGCCGGCTTGCCGGCGGGGGTCAGCATGGGGGCGTCGCGCCACGAGCCGGCGCCGACGAGACGCCCGGCGTCGTCGTGGACGAGGTCTGCGGTGATCCAGCGGCCGCGGTCCGAGACCGCCCGAAGCCGCCGCCCGTCCGGACTGACGTGCAGGCCGGAAAGCCCGCCGAACCGCGGGTGCTCCGACACCAGCTCGAAACCGTTCATGAATACGAGCTTGCCGACCGTACCCAGTTCCGGCCTTTCCGGGTCCAGCGCCACCGGCACCGTCTTCACCGCCATCGCTCCGGCAGAGACGCCGCCCGTCAGGGCGAGCAGCATCGCCAGCGCGTGCGCCGCCGCGGTTGCGGCCCGAAGCCGCCTCGTGTCCGATGGTCGACGAATCACAGCTTCAAGTCCGGAAGCACCGCCAGCACGGCGTGGCGCAGGTAGTCCCGCGTGTAGAGGTCCGGATCGATGACCGCGCCGTTCCACACGACGATGTCGAGGTCGATGGTCCGAGGGCCGTGCCGGTTCAATCCGGGTCGGCGTCCGAGCAGGGTCTCGATGGCCTTGAGGTCGGCTTTCAACCGCTCGCGGTCCGCGCGGGTCTCCAGCAACAGGGCGCCGTTGGTGAAGTCCGGCTGATCGGCATAGCCGACGGGGCTGGTCTCCACCAGCGGCGATTCGGCGACGATGAAGTGACGTTCGGCGATCCGTTCCCGCGCCCTGGGCACGTTGATCCGGGGCTCGATATTGGACCCGACGCCGATGACGGCGAGATTCATGCCGGTCCGGCCTCCGTCGCCTCCCTTTCCGCCGAGCATTCCACGGAAACGGAATCGGTAAAGCGCAGGGCCGCCGGCTTGGCCACCCGGACCCGCGCGCGCCGGACCCGGCCGTCTTCCATCGCCAGCGCCAGCAGGCGGTCGCAGAGCGTTTCGAGGAGAAAGAACGACGACCGTTCCACCTCGGCGATGAGCCGTTTGTTCAGCCGTTTGTAGTCCACGGTCTCGTCGATGGCGTCGCGGATGAAGACTGTGCCCGCCGCCAGCTCCAGCTCCACGTTGACGACCACGTCCTGCTTCGTCTCCCGTTCCCAGTCGTTGATGCCGATGATGGCGCGGAGGCGCAGGTTCTCGATGGTGATCTTGACCGGATTTCGCTGGATCATGGGACTCCGGGAAGGCGTTACAGGTGCTCCCCGCCGTCGACGTAGATGCTCTCGCCAGTGACGAAGGGGTTGTTCAACAGGAACCGCACGGCGGCCACCAAGTTATCCGTGTCGCCGATGCGTTTCAAGGGCAGGGCCGCGCTCCTCCGCTCGAGTTCGTCCGCCACCCCCCCGGGCGGCGGCAGGATCATGCCCGGTGAGATCCCGTTGACCCGGATGGCGGGGCCCAACTCCCGGGCGGCCATCTTCGTCAGCTCGTGGAGCATTTTCTTCGACAGCGTGTAGGCCGCGTGGTGGGGGTCGGAGCGGCTGACGCGGGTGTCGAGGACATTGATGACCTGGCCCCCGGCGCAGCTTTCGGCGAACGCCTGGATGAGAAAGAAGGGCGCCTTGAGGTTGATGTTGAAATGGCGGTCGAACAGGTCGCGCCCGGTTTCCCGGAGGGCGCCGCGTTCGAAGATGGAGGCGTTGTTGACCAGCACGTCGAGGTTGGGGAAGCGCTCCCGCACCGCGGGGACCAACGCGCTCGTCTCCCCGTGATCGTTGAGGTCGCAGCGGAACAGGCGGCACCGGCGCCCCAGCGCTTCGATCTCTCCGGCGACGCGTTCGGCCTGTTCCGCGGAGGTGAAGTAGTGAAGCGCGACGTCGTATCCGTCCTGGGCCAACGCCCGCGCGACGGCGGCGCCGATGCGGCGGGCTCCGCCGGTGACGAGGGCGGCCCCCTTCGGCTTGGACATGCCGGTCATCATACCCCGTTCGCGACGGACCCACCACCGGCCTGACGCGAGCGGCTGCAACATGCGGCCGGGCACGGCAGCCACGGCGAGAGGTCTCGCGACCCCCGGCGGGCGTCGCGGCCGGTTCCCGGCGAGAAGGGCGCCGTTCTTCCCGGCGCTTCGGCGTATTTCGCCTGTACATGAATCATCCCGAATGATGTATGTTCCTTGCTCGCCGTTTGGGCGCTCTACGAGGTTCGTGTGTCAGGGTAACAAGGGAGCGGAGGGCTTATGGAGATCAAGACGGTCACGTTGTTGCATCCCGGCAACATGGGCGCCACCATCGGCGCCGCCGTGCAGGGCGCCCGGGTGCTGTGGGTTTCCGCCGGACGGAGCGAGGGAAGCCGGCAAAGGGCCTCGAAGGCCGGCCTGGCGGATGTGGCGACCCTGGCCGAGGCCGTGGGCGAGAGCGACGCGGTGTTGTCCGTGTGCCCGCCCCATGCGGCCGAGGATGTGGCGGAGAGCGTGGCCGGAGTGGGCTTTGGCGGGTTGTACGTGGACGCGAACGCCGTTTCGCGCGCCACCGCTCAAAAGGTGGGTGCGGCCGTCGGCAAGGCCGGGGCGACCTTCGTGGACGGCGCCATCATCGGACCTCCGGTGACCAAGCCGGGAAGGACGCGCCTTTATCTTTCGGGCGCCGGGGCGGAGGGCGTAGCCAAGCTGTTCTCGGGGAGCATGCTCGATGCCCGTGTCATCGAGGGCGGCCCGGGGGCGGCCTCCGCGCTCAAGATGACCTACGCCGCGTGGACCAAGGGCAGCGACGCGCTGATCCTGGCCATCCGCGCGCTGGCGGCCCGGGAAGGGGTGGAGGAGGCGCTGCTCCAGGAATGGGCGGGGTCCCAGCCCAACCTTCCCGGCAAGAGCGAGCGCGCCGCCGCGGTGGCCGCGCCCAAGGGCTGGCGTTACGTGGGCGAAATGGAGGAGATCGCCGCCAGCTTCGAGGCCGCCGGCCTCCCCGCAGGCTTCCACAAGGCCGCCGCCGACCTCTACCGCCGGCTGGCCCCGTTCAAGGACCGCGCCGACCCTGGCCCCGAGGTCAAGGAGGTCCTTGACGCCATCCAGGAGCCATGCTCCTAGTGGTCCTCTTCTTCCACATCGCTGGCCTTGACGCGCCGTGACTTGAGCTTCTCGCCGGTCTCGAAGTAGCGTCCCTCCACCGCGAGCCTGGCTTCCTCGTCCAACTCGTCGTCCCACTGGCCCAGGGAGTAGCCGTACCATGGCATCTTGGGCTTGAGGGGCGGCAGCATGAACTCCTCCCACAGCTCCCGGGCGTGCTCCATGTATTCCCGCTTGGGCAGCGACACGGGCGGGAAGGGCTCCTTCTGGATGGCGTTGCACAGCATGCCCGATTCGTCTGCCGGCAGGTGGTACGACACCACGTCGGTGCCCTTGTGATCGTCATTGTACAGGAACGGCGGGGCGTGGCCCTTTTCCATGCCGCCGATGATCTGCACGTCCTGGTGGGGCTTCATGCGGTAGCACATGGCCCAGAACACCGCCGCCTCGTCCGACGGATCGATGTCCTCGTCCACCGCGATGACGATCTTGCCGACGCCGGGATGGAAGGACGACGCGGCGTGGAGCGCGCGCCACACCTCGGCTTCCTTGGGCTTGCGCATCTGCACGATGACGAGCTTGTAGGTGTTGGTGAGGGGTTCGTGCATCTCCACCCGGATGACGCTGGTGATGCGGCAGTGGTCCCTCAGGTGCACCAGCATGAGCCGGTCGTAGCCGATCTTGCGGATCACCGACGATTCGCTCGGGGTGAGCTGGCTGAGCCATGACACGTAGATGGCGTTCTTGCGGTGGGTGATGGCGGTGACGTCCATGAACGGGTTCAACTGCCGCGGATGCATGTAGCCGTGGGATTCTCCGAACGGCCCCTCGGGTTCCACGAACTCGGTGTTGAGGTGTCCCTCGATGACGATCTCCGATTCCGCCGGCACCTGCAGGTCCACGGTCTTGCACTGGGCCATGCGGATGGGCTCGCCCACGAAACCGCCGGCGATGGCCATTTCGTCCACGCCGTAGTCCACCTTCTGCACCGACACGTAGGAGACCACCGGCGGCGCGCCGATGACCAGCGCCGCCTCCAGCGGCTCGCCGCGCTTCTGGGCGTTCTTCCAGTGCAGGTAGATGTCCTGGCCCAGTCCGGACGGGAACACGCCTACCCGGGAGTTCGACTTGATCTGGCCCCGGTAGTTGCCGATGTTCCCGATACCGGTCTCGGGGTCCTTGGTGATCCAGTGGGAGCATGTGGTGTAGGGGCCGTTGTCGAACCCGGGGGTGGAGATGGGGACCGGGAACTTGTCCAGCCCTTCGTTCTCCACGGCATCGCCGGTCATCACCACTTCGTGGCACGCCGGGTCGTCCACCACCTTGGGCGTGATGGGATTGGAGAGGGCGTGCTTCCACTTCTTGTCCATCTCCTCGGCGCTGTTGCAGCCCATGCCCAGGAAGTAGATGGCCTTGCTGCCGGCCAGCGCGCCCACCACCACGGGGAAGTCGAACTTGCGCCCGCGGGAGTCTGTGACGTTGGAGAAGTACCACGCCTTGCGCTCCTCGTCGGGAATGCCGCCCCGGTACTGCCAGCGCACCAGCGGATGCAGTTCGGTGTCCTTGTTGATGGTCTGGTTGATGCGGCGCAGGTGCCCCGCCTCTTCGAGCATCCTCAGATGCTCATGTAGATCTGCATAACCCATGGATTGCCTCCTGTTCAGCTCGATTTCTCGGAATGTCGCGGTGAGTTCCCGTAACCCCGTGCGGCGCAGGCCCGGATAGCGGGGCTCCAGGCGATCGGCGGAAAGAAACGGATGGCTCTCGTGCGAAGAAAGAAAATAGCCGATGGTGTCCTGCCGTGTCAAATTCACCGCGGGGTCGCCTCTCCCGGTTCCCCCAGGCCCGCCGGGACGGGCGATGCTTGACGCGGTTCGCGTGACTCCTGTAGCCTTGGCCGCAATCCACGGAAGGAGTTGCATGCATGCAAACCGATGAAGCCATCCTGGAGAAGGTCTTCTCGCACATCGACCGGGAGGAGCTGGCCAGGCTGGCCATGGACGTGGTCAGCATCCCGACGCCCACCGGCAGCGAGGAGGAGGTGGCGCGGTTCATCCACGATTGGCTCCAGAAGCAGGGCATCGAGACTTTTCTTCAGCACACCGAACCCGGCCGCGCCAACGTGGTGGGGGTGATTCCGGGCACGGGGGAGGGGCCGACGCTGCTGTTCAACGGACACATGGATACGGCGCTGGCGGGGACCCAGGAGGACCTGTGGATCACCGGCAGCACCCGGCCCGAGTGGCAGGCGCTGGCGCGGCGGGAGGACGACGTCATCTACGGCAGCGGCATCGTCAACGACAAGGGTCCGCTCACCTGCACCCTGGCCATGGCCAAGGCGCTCAAGGAGAGCGGCGTCAAGCTCAAGGGCGACGTCATCGTGACCGGTGTGGCGGGGGAGATCGGCCGCTCGCCGGTGGACCACTACCAGGGCCCCGCCTACCGCGGCAAGGGCCACGGCGCGCGCTACCTGGTGACCCACGGCGTGGTGGGGGATTACTGCATCGTGGTGGAGCCGTCTCAGTTCCGCATCACCTGGGCCCAGTGCGGCGCGGTGTTCATCAAGATCACCACCTACGGCGAGCCCATGTACGGGCCGTTCGTGGATCATCCGGTGGACGCCAGGGAGAGCAAGAACGCTGTGGTGCGCATGGCCTCCATCATCCCGGCGCTGGAGGAATGGGCGCGCCGCTACGAGCAGGAGCACCGCTACGAGTTCGCCGCCGCCACCATGATCCCCAAGGTCAACATCGGCTCCATCTTCGGCGGCGCTCCCTTCAAGCCCAACTTCTCGCCCGCCATCTGCAACCTCTACGTCGAGGCGTTCATGACCCCGGACCAGCGCGCCATCGACGTGCTGCGGGAGGTCCGGGAGGTCCTGGCGGCCACGGACATCGACGCCAAGTCCTCGCTCTTCCTGTCCGTCAACGGCTACGAGTCCAAGGGCGCCGAGCCGCTGGTGTCCACCATGCAGGAAGCCCACGAGTACGTGCGCGGGCGCAAGGCGGAGCCCATCCGCAACGCCTTCACCAGCACCTACGCGGACCTGACGGTGTTCGCGGAAGTGGGCATCCCGGCCATCAAGTGCGGCCCCTCGCCGGAGGCCGCCGACGCCAAGCCCGCCACCGGGGA
Organism: uncultured Binatia bacterium (SeqCode); assembly: GCA_965215605.1. Lineage (GTDB taxonomy): Bacteria > Desulfobacterota > Binatia > UBA9968 > JAJDTQ01 > JAJDTQ01. The sequence continues at coordinate 2,975,510 of OZ244070.1, forward strand.
AATGCAGAAGGTGGAGGATCTCGAGGCCGCCGCCCGGATGTACGCGTTCGCCGCGTTGGAGATCGCCGACCGGGACCGGGCGTGAAGCGGTGGCGGCGGCGAATGGCGGTTTGGCACAAGATTTCGTATTCAAGACGCCACGAAAGGAGCCTTCCATGAGCATTGATACGGGCCTGTACCGCCGGACCTTCAGGGGCACAGGGGGGGTCGCCACCGACGAGATTCTGTTCTCATCCGATTCCCATGTGATGGAGCCCGCGGACACGTTGGTGAACCGCGTCCCGCAAGCCATGCGCGATGCCGCGCCGCGCTTTCCCGAACTGAAAACAGGGGAGGGGTTCCAGACCCATCCCGGAGGGTCGGACCCCAAGGCCCGGCTCAAGGAGATGGCGGTGGACGGGGTCAGCGCCGAGGTGCTGTATCCCACCTACTCCCTGAGCCTGTTCTCGCAGGAGGATGTCGCGCTCCACGAGGCGTCGTGCCGGGCCTACAACGACTGGCTCATCGAATACTGCCAGGTGGACCTGGACCGGCTGGTGGGCGTGCCGATGATCGCCACCTTCAACATCGACCATGCGGTGGCGGAGTTGGAGCGTTGCAAGAAGGCGGGGCTCCGGGGAGCGCTGATATGGCAGGTGCCGCCGACGGAGTTGTCCTTCGCAACCGACCATTACGAGCGCTTCTGGGCCGCCGCCCAGGAGATGGAGATGCCTGTCAGCGTCCACATCCTCACGGGCTTCGGCTATGTCAAGACGCGCTACGACCGCAAGGGCCTGGAACGCTACCGGGGCAGCGTCAACCTCAAGCTGGCGGAAATCATCGACAGCCTGATGGACATCATCTTCTCGGGCGTGCTGGAACGCTACCCGCGCCTGAAGATGGTGCTGGTGGAGAACGAGATCGGCTGGCTGCCCTACGTGCTGGAGCAGTGGGACTACTACTTCGACCGCCACCGCCCCACGGACCCGCTGACCATCGACAAGCTGCCCACCGAGTACTTCAACCGGCAGGTCTTCGCCACCTTCTTCAACGACGCCGTGGGCGCCCGCAACCTGGTCTGGTGGGGGCACGACAACTGCATGTGGTCCAACGACTTCCCCCACGCCAACTCCACCTGGCCGCACTCGCGGGACGTGGTGGCGCGGGACCTCGGCCACCTGCCGGACGACGTGCGCGCCAAGCTGCTGCGGGACAACGTCGCCCGGCTGTACAATATGCCGGTGCCCGCGGCCATGACCGTGGGGGTGTAATCCCCCGCCGCCCCTGGATTCCCGCTTTCACGGGAATGACGGAAGGGGGGCGGGAATGACGTTTTGGGGTTCGGCGGCGGCGCGCTGCGTCAGAGTGTATCCGAAGCGGCGTGAGTCTTGCGCAGGGCCAGCGAGAAGCCCGGCTTGCGGATGTAGACTTGGGTGTACTCTTTCTGCTTCGTGAGTTCGTTGATGAGCCGCACCAGCGGCTGGCTCGCGCTCAGATACTCACGGGGCCGTCCGGCGTTCTGCAACTCCTCCACCGCCTCATCCCCCGCGAACACGCGTAGTATCAGCTCTTCATCGGAAATGGAGGAACTGCCGAGTTGCGCCCGCACCTCCGGCAGTGTCGGCTCCGGCTGCTGCCAGCCTTCCCAGTCCTTGGCCCGGGGCCGGCCGAGGATGCGGTCCTTGACGTCGGGGTCCATGAGCTCGGCGCCTTCCCGGCCCCAGATGCCCAGGGCGTACTGGATGGACTGGTCCGAGACCTGCTTGTAGCGTTCGCCGAGGATGATGTTGAAGGCCGCCTGGGTGCCGACGAACTGGGACAGCGGCGTCACCATGATGGGATAGCCCCACTCGGCGCGTATCCGCGCGGCCTCCTCCAGCGCCGCCGGCAGCTTGTCCTCCATACCCACCAGGCGGAGCTGGTGCACGAAGTTGGAGATCATGCCGCCGGGCACCTGGTGGGCGTAGACGGACTGGTCGAAGGCCGCGGGCGCGCCCATCGGCAGCCGGTCCCGTTTGGCGACGAAGGTGAAGTGTTCCTTTACGGGCTTCAGCACCTCCTCGTCCACCGGCACCGTGTAACCCAGGGCCCGGAGGTTCTGCGCCATGTTGAAGACCGAAGGCTGGGCCGAGCCGTTGGCCAGAGGCGGCACGCCGGTGTGGATGGTGGTCATGCCGAGCTTGATGGCCTCGATGTAGTTGAGCGGCGCCAGTCCGTTGTTGCAGTGGGCGTGGAACTCCACCGGCGTGTCGCCGACGTTCTCCAGCACGATGGGCACCAGGGTCCGCGTGCGCTCTGGAGTGAGCAGGCCGCCCACGTCCTTGAAGCAGATGCGGTAGGGATTCATGGCCGCGGCCTCCCGGGCCTTCCGCGCGTAGTATTCGTCGGTGTGTCTGGGCGACTCCGAGTAGATCAGGTTCACGACCGCGTCCACGCCCAGCCTGCCCAGCTCGTCCACGTCGTCCTTGAACACGGTGTAGTCGTTCCAGGGATTCGACGTGCGGGTCAGCCGGATGCCGCTGTCCACCACGTGCTGGACCACGAGCCGCGCCACCGCCGTGGGCTTCTTCTCCAGCCCGCCCTTCACGCCCCCGTGAAGCCGGAGCGGGGTGTTGCGCGCGCGCCGGGCACCCTCCCGCAGCCAGTGCCAAGGGTCCTCCTTGTGCTCGCGCACGTACTTCTTGATCATGGTGGCGCTGAAGAACTCCATGGACTCGAAGCCCGCCTCGTCCATGCGCTCGATGGCTTCGAGCATGGCCGCGGTCTTCATGTTGAAAGCCCAGAGGCTCTGGTTGCCGTCGCGCAGCGTGGTGTCCACGAATCTAACGTCGCTCATGGATCTCCTCAGGCGGCGGCCTCGTCCGCCGCGTCTCCGTCGGCGTTCCGTCCCAGGGTGAGGGAGAAGCCGGGCTTGCGGATGTAGACCTGGGTGTATTCCTGCTGCCGGGTGAGCTCGTTGACGAGCCGCACCAGCGGCTGGCTCGCGCTCAGGTACTCCCGGGGCCGGCCGGCGTTCTGCAGCGCCTCCACCGCCTCGTCCCCCGCGTACACCCGCATGATCAGTTCCTCGTCGGACATGGACGGGCCACCGAGCTGCGCCCGGACCTCCTCGAGCGACGGGTCGGGCTGCTCCCAGTTCTCCCAGGCCCTGGCCCGCGGCCGCCCCAGGATGCGGTCCTTCACGTCCGGGTCCATGTACTCGGCGCCCTGCCGGCCCCAGATGCCCAGGGCGTACTGGATGGACTGGTCGGTGACCTGCTTGTAGCGCTCGCCCATGATGACGTTGATGGCCGCCTGGGTGCCGACGAACTGGGACAGCGGCGTCACCATGATGGGATAGCCCCACTCGGCACGCACACGCGCGGCCTCCTCCAGCGCCGCCGGCAGCTTGTCCTCCATGCCCACCATGCGGAGCTGGTGCACGAAGTTGGAGATCATGCCGCCGGGCACCTGGTGGGCATAGACGGACTGGTCGAAGGCCGCGGGCGCGCCCATGGGCAGCCCGTCCCTTTTGGCCACGAAGGTGAAATGCTCCCGCACCGGCTTGAGCGCTTCCTCGTCCACCTCTACCGTGTGGCCCATGGCGCGCACGTTCCTGAGCATGTTGAAGATCGAGGGCTGGGCCGAACCGTTGGCCAGGGGCGGCACGCTGGTGTGGATGGTGGTCATGCCGAGCTTGATGGCTTCCAGGTAGTTGAGCGGCGCCAGCCCGTTGTTGCAGTGGGCGTGGAACTCCACCGGGATGTCGCCGATGTTTTCCAGCACGATGGGCACCAGCGTGCGGGTGCGTTCCGGAGTCAGCATTCCGCCCACGTCCTTGAAGCAGATGCGGTAGGGCTTCAGGGCGGCGGCTTCCCGGGCCTTCTGGGCGTAGTACTCGTCGGTGTGCCGCGGCGATACCGAGTAGATGATGTTCGCCACGGCATCCATGCCGAGCTCGCGCAGGTCGTCCACCTCCTGCTTGAACACCGAGTAGTCGTTCCACGGGTTGGAGTTGCGCGTCAGACGGATGCCGTTGTCCACCAGGTGACTGACCACCAGCTTGGCCACCGACGTGGGCTTCTTCTCCAGCCCGCCCCGGATGCTGCCGTGCATCCGCAGCGGGGTGTTGCGGGCGCGCCGTGTGCCTTCCCGGATCCAGCGCCACGGGTTCTCCTTGTGCTCGCGCACGTACTTCTTGATCATGGTGGCGCTGAAGAACTCCATGGACTCGAAGCCCGCCCGGTCCATGCCCTCGATGGCCTCCAGCATGGCCCCGGTCCTCATGTTGTAGGCCCACAGGCTCTGGTTGCCGTCCCGCAGCGTGGTGTCCACGAAAGTGACGTCGCTCATGCGTTCGTCCTCAGACCGCGGCCCCGCCGGCCGTGTCTCCGTTGGCGCTCCGTCCCAGGGTGAGGGAGAACCCCGGCTTGCGGATGTACACCTGGGTGTATTCCTTCTGTTTGGTCAGCTCGTTGATGAGCCGCACCAGCGGCTGCCGCGCGCTCAGGTATTCCCGCGGCCGGCCGGACTCCATCATGGTCTTGACCTCGTCCACGCCGGCGTAGACCCGCAGTACCAGCTCCTCGTCCGAGATCGAGGGTCCGCCCAACTGGGACCGGAGCTCCGCCAGCGACGGCTCGGGCTGCTCCCATTCGGTCCACGCCTTGGCCCGGGGCCGGCCCAGGATCTTGTCCTTGACGTCGGGGTCCATGAGTTCGGCGCCCTCGCGGCCCCAGATGCCCAGGGCGTACTGGATGGACTGGTCCGCCACCTCCTTGTAGCGCTCTCCGAGGATGACGTTGAAGGCCGCTTGGGTGCCCACGAACTGGGACAGGGGCGTCACCATGATGGGGTAGCCCCACTCGGCGCGCACCCGGGCGGCCTCCTCCAGGGCCGCCGGCAGCTTGTCCTCCATGCCCACGAGCTTGAGCTGGTGCACGAAGTTGGAGATCATGCCGCCGGGCACCTGGTGCAGGTACTGCCCGTGGTTGTATTCCACGGGCTTGCCGATGGGGAGCCCGTCGCGCTTGGCCACGTAGGTGAAGTGCTCCTCCACCGGCCGCAGCGCCTCCTCGTTCACCAGTGGCGTATGGCCCGTGGCGCGGATGTTCCGCACCATGTTGAAGATGGAGGGCTGCGCCGACGCGTTGGCCAGCGGCGGCACGCTGGTGTGGATGGTGGTCATGCCGAGTTCGATGGCCTCCAGGTAGTTGAGAGGCGCCAGGCCGTTGTTGCAGTGGGCGTGGAACTCCACCGGGGTGTCGCCGATGTTCTCAAGCACCAGCGGCACCAGGGAGCGGGTGCGCTCGGGGGTGAGCAGCCCGCCCACGTCCTTGAAGCAGATGCGGTAGGGCTTGATGGCCGCGGCTTCCCGCGCCTTCTGGGCATAGTACTCGTCGGTGTGACGCGGCGACACCGAGTAGATCAGGTTCGCCACCGTCTCCATCCCCAGCTCGCGCAACCCCTTCACCTCTTCGCCGAAGACCTCGTAGTCGTTCCAGGAGTTGGAGGTGCGCGTGAGCGTGATGCCGCTGTCCACCACCTTCTGGATGATGAGCTTCAGGATCGACGCCGGCTTCTTCTCAAGCCCTCCCTTGAGTCCGCCGTGGAGCCGCAGCTCGGTCTTGCGGAGCCGCTTGGTGCCCTCCCGCAGCCACTCCCAGGGGTTCTCCTTGTGCTCCCGGACGTACTTCTTGAACATGTTGGTAACGAAGAACTCCATGGACTCGAAGCCCGCCTGGTCCATCTGCTCGGCGGTCTCCACCATGGCCGCCGTCTTCATGTTGAGCGCCCAAAGGCTCTGGTTGCCGTCCCGGAGGGTCGTATCGATGAATCGGATCTCGCTCATGGGGTCTCCCGAATGAAAACTGGTGCGGTGTTCCATATTGGCCGGTGTTGTTGCATACCGGCCAGTGTCAACTGCTCATAGTGGCGTGAATGCGGAAACGGGTCAAGGCGGCCCTTGAACCCCCCAGGGAAGGAATACGCGGTGGCAACACAGGAAACTCTTCCGGTGGAGGAACGCCTCGTCGCGCTGCTTCGGCGCCTGGGCATCGGCAAGGCCCACGTAGCGGCCTACCTGCCCGGTGACTGGAGCGGGTTGCTGGAACGGCACCCGTCGACGGTGGCGTCGCTGACCCTGATATGCCCACGGGGCATGAGGACCGACGTGCTGCGTCCCCATGCCGGGCGGCTGCTCATCGTGTCGGGCGACGGGGGCAACGTCGTGGCCGACCTGATGCGTGCGGTGGACGGGCTTCCCGGCGCCGCCCTGACCATGTTGCGGGACTACTTCAGCCCCATGTGGGCCGACGTCATGGCGGACCGCACCGGCGAGGTCGAGTCGGCCATGCTGGATTTCCTATCGCTGCGGGACAAGGAGGGTCCGCTTCCACGCGTGCAACTCCCCGAAGGGGAGGGAGAGGAGGCCGGCGTCTCCTACACGGTGCGGGGCTCGGGGCCGCCGCTGCTGCTGTTTCCGCTGGGGTTGGCAGCTTCGCAGTGGGACCCGGTGCTGCCGGCGCTCGCCGAGCGCTATACCACCATCACCCTGGGCGGCGCGTATCTGGGCATGGTGGCGTTCCTGGAAACCCGCGGCCCCGGATACCTCCGGGCGGTGCGGGGCGTGGTGGACGAGGTCGGCCTGGAGCCCGGTCAGACCGTCCTGGAGGTGGGCTGCGGTGCCGGCACGGTGGCGCGCTGGCTGGCCCGCTACACCGGGAAGCGCAATCCCATCGTGGGTGCGGACATCAACCACTATCTGCTTCGCGAGGCCGCGAAGCTGGCGGCGGGCGAGGGACTCGATGGCGTCATCGAGTGGCAAAGCGCCAACGGCGAGGAGTTGCCGTTTGCCGACGGGCGGTTCGACGCCACGCTGGCCTTCACGGTCATGGAAGAGGGGGCCGCCGACGCCATGCTGGCGCAGTTCGCGCGGGTCACCCGGCCCGGCGGCAAGGTGGCGGTGATCGTCCGCTCCCTGGACATGCCCTGGTGGGTCAACCTGCAGCTGCGGCCGGAGCTCAAGCACAAGGCCCAGACTGGCTACGGCGACGTGGTGGAGGGCGGCTGCGCGGACGCGAGCCTCTACGAACGCATGGAACGGGCCGGGCTCGTGGACGTGGTCATGCTGCCGCAGTATGCCACCTACGCGTCGGGGGAGCGGCTGCAACAGCAGCAGGAACGCATGGCCAGCCGGCTGACCCCCGAGGAAGCGGGGGAGTGGCGTGATGCCATCGCCGCCGCCGGCAACCAGTTCTTCATCTCTCAGCCGTTCCACTCGGCGGTGGGAAGGGTCAAGCCGGCATCTTCGCCGGGTGGTTGACAGGCGCGTCCGGATACACCATATGCTGTGGTCGTGTCGTTATTCACCACAATAGGAAGGACACGGCGCTGTTCGTGAGCGTGTCCGCGTCGCGAAGCCGCCGGGCGGCTACCTGGGCGGCGCTTGGTCTGTCGGCGCTTCTGGTCCTGCTGACGTCCGGCCCCACTTGGTCCGCGGAAGCCGCCGTTCATCTGGAGGGCCCGAAGATACAGGGCGGCCTGGTGCGCGGACGCGTGGCGCCGGGTTCCACCGTGAAATTCGAGGGCGAGCGGGTTCGGGTCTCGAAGGACGGCTGGTTCCTCATCGGGTTCGGGCGCGACGCGCCGCCGAAAGCCGTGCTGTCGGTGACCTTTCCGGACGGCCGCAGCCAGCACTACGGTCTGGCGGTGAAGCCCCGCAAATACCGCATCCAGCGTATCGATGGTCTGCCGTCGCGCAAGGTGACCCCCAATGAGGAAGACCTCAGGCGCATCCGCAAGGAGGTCGCCCTGGTGAGGCGGGCGCGCAAGGTGGACGACGCGCGGACGGACTTCCTCGGCGGCTTTCACTGGCCGGTGAAGGGCAGGATCAGCGGCGTCTACGGCTCCCAGCGCGTCCTGAACGGCGAGCCGCGCCGGCCCCACTACGGCATCGACATCGCCGCGCCCAAGGGCACCCGGGTGATGGCACCCGCCGCCGGCGTGGTCACCCTCGTCCACCGCGACATGTACTTCTCCGGCGGCACCATGATCGTCGACCACGGCCACGGCCTCTCGTCCGCGTTCCTCCACCTGTCGCGCATCCTCGTGAAGAAAGGCCAGCGGGTGAAGCAGGGACAGCCCATCGCCGAGGTCGGCTCCACCGGCCGCTCCACCGGCCCTCATCTCGACTGGCGCATCAACCTGTTCGGCCGCCGCCTGGACGCGGCGCTACTGGTGGGGCCGATGCCCAAGTGAAATTTGGAAGGTGACGAGAGGAAGCAGTTGCGTTACACGCTATAAATGGAGCGCTTTGGTCAGCGGGTCTCCACACTTGATCAGCACGGTAACCTTTCGTTGTCCTCGCAGTTGGATTTTTCTGGAGCGAAGCACCTTGAGGTCGTTTCTGTGGATGGTCTTGCCGTGCGCCAGGACCGGCACGAAGTGGAACGATATTCCCTCCGGGAGCCAGTTGTGAGCCGAGTCCGTGCCCCCCTCAAGTTGTTCCAACACCTCAGCGGCTTTCAGTCCACCGCTCTTCAACTCGATGGGCGCTATCCAGGTGGCGTCGCCTCTTTCTCCGAGGAAGAGGTAGTCACACCGTTTCTGTTGGCGCGGGAGTTCCAGCCCGTCGCAGTCCATGTCCACCAAGAGACGTGTCTCCGGTGCGCCCTTCAGGTCCACCCGGCATCTGTCCTTGTTGCAGTGAATGGCATGACAGCAACCGGGAACGCGGCCGGCCACCGCCGCCACCGTTCCACTCATCGGGGGTTACTGTCCTGGATGCGATTGAAAATGCTTGCGCTCTCGTTGTACAGCGCCTCACTGACAGCATCGTAGTCGGTTGGATAGAGGCCGGTTTCCTCGTCCAGTTTCACTTCTTCCACCACCGATCCCCTCGGGCGCCGCTTCGGCTTGAACATCCATGCCCCCACGTCCTCAGGGCGCAGGGCGACCTTGGCGTCGGCGGCTTTCTTGCCCCCCGCATCGGACAGTGCAGATCGCCGCACGATATTGGCGAGCTCCTCCAGCACCCATTCGCTGTGCGTCGTAACGATCACGCGGACGCCTGCGCGGACCAGCAGCGCGAGTTGACGCGTGAACTCGACCTGCATGGCCGGATGCAAGTGAGATTCCGGCTCCTCGATCATCAGCACGCTGTCGGGTCCGACCCTGTGGCGCAAGTACAGAACCACCGGTGCCAGTTCCGATACCATGGACGAAGTGTTCATGAGGGGCAGGTCGTCTTTCCAACCTTTTGGACGATACGCGAAGTGCGGATAACCGGTGACTTCAGACCGGTTGACCAGTACATGACCGCCCAGGACTGCGTCTTCGATACTTTTCGCGAGATCTTGTCGAGGCGCGCGGGCCCAGTAAAGTCGCGACACATTCCGTCGCGACGGACGGTCGAGTTCGATCAACTGTTGCAGGAAATCCGCCAAGACACCTGAAAGCATGGGCGTGCGCGCGGCTGGACGCAAGCCTGTCATGGCTGCGCTTCCGATCGTGGCGCTTACCACCGCACTGTGGGCATGCATGACGCCCGTCCGGTCGGCAGGAAGGTAATAGCCGTCGAGATGCAGCGGACCAAGCACGTACGGGAGGATATGGTCGGTGAGATTGATGAGCAACTGAGTCAGTCGCCATTCCCGATCGGGTTCTCCTGGCTCGGCGACACGAGTCGGTTCGTTGCCAAAGGAGCCGAGATCGAGAGTGATTTCATCCCGTTCGGTTATCGGAATGGCCATGTCTTCGGATAGGGTCGCCGTATATTCCGCGTCTCGCCCGCCGAGCAACAACCGGTGTTCGGCCATCCCCGAATCATCGGGGAGCCGTTTTCGCAACACGACGTTCGCGAAGTCGTGGCTTCCCTTGCGGATCAGCCCGCGGAGATCGCGGATGCCGAAGCATCGGACGATCTCAAGGGCCAAGCGGTCACCGTGGGATTTGATTGCGGTACGAACAGCATCCGTGATTCCACCGGGTAGGACAACGCGTCCTCCGAAACCTGGCTTCGCCATGTCTTCAGCGGTCCGCTTTGCGAATGCGGCCAACGTGTTGACGGTTTTCCGAGGCAGTTCGGGACGCTCCTCGAATACTCGCCAATGGCGGAACCCGGCGCTGAAATGCCGGTGCAGCGCATATATCAGGATCGCCAGATAGGATTTGCCGGTGTTGCTCGGTCCGACGAATACGGTAAGCGGGCGCAGGTCCACTCTGGCTTCGACGATAGGGCCGAAATCCGCTACTCTAACTTCGAGAGTGTCTCGTGGAGGTCGATCCTTCATGCCTTGGCTACACTCTTCCAGCAATCACACGGGCTCATCGGATGCCTTCCCTGATGGTAGATCACCGGAGCGGGAGCGCAAATCCAGCCCAATCTGCAGGGGGATGCGCGACCGCACCGGATCACGGGCGGCAGATGACGGAGCTAACCGGTAGCCTGCCGCTTCGGGTTTGCCTCCGCGGCAGCGTGGGCCTTCTGGAAATCTTCCTCGTCGAAGTTGTAGAGCCCGGCGCCGCCCATGAAGATGGCCGCGGCGGTCGCCCGTGACACGTTGTTCAGGAGGTTGTTGGAGACGTTGGGGAAGTTCGAGTCGAAGTGCGGGTAGTCGGTGGAGATGCACATGCGGTCCGCGCCGATGAGCTCGGCGGTGCCGGCGATCTCGGGCTCGCTCCCTTCCACCGCGGCCCAGCAGTTCCGCTGGAAGTACTCCTTGGGGGTCAGCGACAGGTACGGCGCGTGGGAGTCGCGATAGTTGGCGTAGTCCCACTCGATGCGCGTCAGTATGCCCGGCACCCAGGAGTTCTGGGCTTCCAGGTAGCCCACCCGCAGCTTGGGATGGAACTCGAAGACGCCGCCGATGATCATGGCGATGAGCGCCTGCTGCATCTCGATCCAGTGGCTGGCGACGTGGCGGTAGAACCGGTTCTCGCCGTACAGATCGTTCATGTGGGAGTTCCACGCGCCGGTGCCCTCATGGAAGCACCAGGACACGTCCAGCTCCTCGTGCAGGCTGTAGAGAGGGTCCCAGTAGTTGGAGTGCCAGAAGTGGCCGTTGATCATGTTGGGCCGGATGAACGACGCCACCGCCCCGAGCTCCTCCACCGCCCGCTTCAACTCGTGGCACGCCAGGTTCACGTCGTGCAGCGGCAGCATGGCGGCGAACTTCATGCGGTCCGGGGAGTACTGGCAGAAGTCGTGGATCCAGTCGTTGTACGCACGACTCAGGGCGTGCGACATGTGCGGGTCCATGTCGTCCCGCGCCAGCAGCCCCAGCCCGCCGGTGGGGAAGAGCACGGCGATGTCGATGCCTTCCATCTCCATCCCCATGACCTGGGCTTCCTCGTCGTATCCCCGCTCGATGGCGAAGTCCAGGCGCCCTGTGTCGGCGATGCGGGAGGCGGACAATACCCCGGTGGCGGCCCCCATGACGGGCCCCGTGGCCTTGGACGACGCGGCCTTCTTGCGGTGTTGCTGCAGCTCCGAGTCCGCGCCGGTAGGCAGCCCGTCGATGGTCCAGGTGCGCCGGCTGATCTTTCCCTTGCCGTCCACCGCCCAGGTCACGCGGTGCTTGAAATCGGGGTCCAGGTATTTCTCCAGCAGGTCGCCGGGTTCCTGAATGTGCATGTCGCTGTCAACGAAACGCAGGCCGTCTTTCATTTCGTTCCTCCTTGTCAGGGCGGGCCGGGGGCCAAGCGTATCCACGCGCCCTTTGCGCCGCATCGATACGAACGACACTACCGGAAGTGGCGGCTCGCGGTCAACGACAGCCGGGCGCGGCGGTCTCTCCGTTGGCCACGCGTATGTCACGGTAGCAGACAGTGGCTACGACCGCCCAGCATGCTCTGATCGATCCGTTCACCAAGAGGATCGCCGGTGACAGCAAGCGAAGGACAGGCGCACGACGGGCCAGACCGCGATCTTGTCGTCGCCGGCAGGCGCGTTGAGTGAGCTTAGCTCGGGCTGGTCAGCTTCCAAGGTTCGGTTCTCCGGCTCTTTGTCCCTTTAGACTTTCCGCTGGCTCCGTGCAATAAGGAACGGTCAATTTATATATCGAGGGGCGGCGGCCCGGCACGGCGTGGCCGCCGGTCGTCGTTGCAACTTCACGAGTCTGAGGGACCTCATTATGAAGAACAGGGCTTTGCGAGCCTTTCAACTTCACGTCCATCGCGTCCGCCTGTTGCCTGTGTTGGTGCTGGGGCTCGCGGCTGCGGGTTGCGCCCTGTCCACGGATACGGCCCGCCTCGACGAGGTCGCCAGGGCGGGCATCGTCTATGCCGACAAGCTGCCGCGGTTGCTCGATCGGGCATTCGAGTTGGCGGCGGCGGTGGATTCGGGCGCGTTGGTGGAGGCGCGGCCGGGGCTCTCCGCGGAGCAACGCCGGGAAGCATTGCGGGAGTTCGACGCGGCCACTGCGGAACGCCTGGAGGGATACGTGGCGGCCAAAGGTCACAACGGCTTGTTGAGATCCTACTTCCTCGTGTTGCAGACCCTGGCCGAGCCCGAAGGACGGAAGGGCAGCGGCAATGCCGCGAAACGGCTCACCGCGGAGTTGGGCAGGCTGTCGCCAAGGATCAGGAAGGCCCGCATGGGCGATGTGTCGGTGGCCGGTTTCCTCGAGCCGGCGGTGGAGATCGCGGTGGCGTCATTCCGTTCCGCGGCGCTGCGGCTTGAGCTCGAAGCGCGCGGAGCGACCATCGAGCGCGAGTTGGCCGTGCAGCAAGCCCTGGTGAGCGCCCTGGCGCGTCAGGTCCGCGCGGACCAGGAGGTCCTGTCGGCCCGTTTTCGGGATGACGAGGTGGTGGAGCCGTACGTGAGCGCCGCCCGATTGCCCAAGGCCTGGCCGGCAAAGCGGCTAAGGAGCCTGCGGGACAGCGGCGATCTTGAAGCGGCGCGGGCGGCGCAACGGGCCATGCGTTCGTTGCGGCAGGCATACGTGGCCGCGCTGGAGGGACGCCTGGATTCCACCCGGGCAGCCGAGCTGGCCACCACCGTCGAGGGTTTCGTCGAACTGGTGTCGCGACTCGGTGCCGGAGCAAAAGGAGCCGTTCGATGACGTCGGGAGAGATTCGAGGCAAGACGCTGTCGGAATTGCGCCGGGCGCGAAAAAACATGATGTCGGCGGAATGGCTCGCGGGATTGGAGAGTCTGTCCGCGGCCGAGCGCACGGTGGCGGCAACCACGCTGCTGGACGTCTGCATGGCCATCCGGCGACTCGAGAACGTCGGCGTCGCGGCCATCCGGCGCCAACTGGCCGATAACGAAAATGAGCTTGAACGGGGTATCCGCGGTCTTCAACGGGCTTCGGAGCGACTCCACCGGGTGAAGACGTACCTCAGGGCCGCGGCCGTGCTCGCGGCGACCGTGGGCAAGGTGGTCAAGCCTTGATCCATGTCGTCGGAGGATGGCGCGGTTCTCCAGGTACTCCGCCGTGGTCTGTGGACCAGCGCGTCTTCGGTGCAGGACTGCGAGGCCATAGCCGTGGGATCAAGCGGCCATGGTGGCTACGTCGTATCGCGGGATATGGTGGTCGCGGGTGACGAGTATCAATCCCTCGGCTTGGGCCTGGGCGATCAGAAAACGGTCGAACGGGTCACGGTGGTGCATCGGCAGTTTGCCCGCCTGCTCGGCATGATGGAAGGTCAACGGCAGGTGGGTGAAGCGCTTTTCTTCAACCATCGCCGACAGGTTGTCCGGCGCGGTCATGGTCCCCTTCGCCCGCTTGACGGTGACCTCCCAACCGGTAATGGCGCTGACGAAGACGTCGTTTCCGGAGTCGGCGATCGCCGAACGGGCCGCCTCGGTCAGCCGCGCGACATCGGTGACCCACCATATGAATGCGTGGGTGTCCAGCAACAGCCGCACGACGTCAGTCCTCATCCGGGAAGATCTTCGAGTTCTCGATCAGGTCCATGAGTTCCTCGTCGGGCTCGTCAAAGTCGGGGGCCATCCATATATGCCCTTCCAGCCCACCAGGCTTTCGTTCCTCCGCCGGTCGTTTGTACGGCTTCAGCACAAGATACGGTTCGCCGGCCTTGGCGATCACGATCTCCTCGCCTCCCCAAGCCAACTTGCCCAACCTGGAAAGTTGGGACTTCGCCTCGTGCATGTTCACCTGTTTCATTTGAGGACCTCATTAGCTAAATTGAGCTAAATTTTATCAGGAGGTACCCATTCCCGTCAAGATGGAGATCCGACGCGAGACACTTGGTGAGCCAGGCCAAGCCCGTCGGCTGCCGCTCTCAGACGTTTGTCTCGCGTCCACAGTCGCGCTGGGGGAGCGAGGGCCGTGGCCGCCAGCAAATGCATGTCAATGTAGCCGATGCCCCGTCCCATCAACCCGTTTCGCCCAATGAAATAAAGCACTTCGGAGTCTTCCGCGGCGGGGATGGCGGGCAGGTCCTGCAACATCGCCAGGATCTCTTGGCGTCGGGCAAGGTTGCCGCAGGCCAACTCGCCGATGACGAAGGGATGGACAAGCGCTTGATCGGCGTCGAGCATGTGCGCCAATGCGCGGCTTCCGGCGCGCAGATGCTCGATCCATACCGACGTATCGACCAGGATCATTGGCGGGACGGACCCTCGCCGGCGGAGCGGCGCCGTGGGACCGGTTGCAAATCAGCTTGACTGCCGCCGAGCTTGGCGAGCCGTCGTGCGCTTTCCCGCTCCACGAGGGCTCGAAGGGCTTCACGAATCAGCGCCGGTTTGGCGGTGATGTTGGTTAGCTCACGAGCGCGCGCCAGCAGATCGTCGTCTATGTTCAGGGTGGTTCTCATAACGCTGCTTCGAAGCAAGACCGAACCAAAGGCCAATCGTATGAAGGCCGATAGTAGCATCAGTGATGTCAGAATCAATGTCAACGGTCCCGGCGGCAGGGTGTAAAATCCTGATCCTGCCTGCGCTTCCTCTTCGCCCTCCCGCGCTACTCGGAAGACCTGTACTTCGCCCTTGAAAGCGATACGGACCGCTATGATCTGCGTGCTTGGCTGAAGGCCATTCGCGCGGAGTTGTCCCGCGAAGGCTACAGCGTCGGTCTCACCGTTCGGGACCACAATCCGGTTCATAGCGCGTTCGTGCGCTTCCCGGGGGTTTTGTACGACGCGGGCCTCTCACCCCATCGAGAAGAAAGCCTTGCCGTCAGGATCGAGGTCGATACGCGCGCTCCGGCCGGGGCCGTCCTGGAGACCCACCTCGTGCGGCGCCACGTGACGCTACGGCTGCGTCACCACGACCGCGCGTCGCTGCTCGCCGGCAAGCTGCACGCGATCTTGCAGCGTCCCTATGCCAAGGGAAGGGACCTGTACGACCTGATCTGGTACATGAGCGATCCGACCTGGCCCGCGCCCAATCTCAGGCTGCTCAACGCGGCCTTGCGGCAGACTCATTGGTCGGGCGGAGTGCTGCGGGACAACACCTGGCGGGAGACGATGATCCAGCGTCTCGACGCCTTGGCGTGGGACCGGGCGGCCGCGGATGCGCGCCCGTTCCTGGAGCGGGAAGAGGATGTGGAGTTGCTGACTCGGGAGAATGCCGTGCGGCTTTTGACCGAGCACCCGTGATAGTGGGTAGCGTGCGAGCAGCGTTGCTACCCAGTGTCAAGGGAAGATGAATTATGTCCACCGCTATTGTATGATGGCCTATCCTGACCGCGGCTGACGCTCCGGCGGGACGATCCAACATGGAAGCAGGTTCCACATGAGCGGTGCCGATTCAGACGCTGTCCTCTCACAACACGATCGCGCCACCATCGAGGCGGCGGCCGCGCGCATCGTCCCCTCGGACAAGGATCCGGGCGCGCGAGAGGCCGGGGTCATCGACTACATCGAGGGCCTGCTGGCCTCGGATGACGACGTCGACACGGACATCAGCCCACGGGAGAAGAAGGAGTACGCCAACTTCCTCCTCGGGAGCATGGGGGGCCGCACCGAGGAGCAGCAGGCGACTCTGTTCAAGCTCAACGGCTTGGGCAGCCGCCACCGGCAGGCCTACCGGGATGGGGTGGCGGAGCTGGACCGGCTGGCCGCGGAGCTGGAGTCGGGCAAGGACTTCCACGGGCTGGACGAGGCCGGGCAGGACCGGGTCCTGACCATCCTGGACGAGCGGAAAGACCCTTTCTTCACGCTCCTCCTGACCCACACCATGGAAGGCTTCTACGGCCACCCGCGCCACGGCGGCAACAAGGACCAGGTCGGGTGGCAGGTATTGGGATACCCCGGCCCGAGCTTTCCCCACGGTAACGAATCCCCCTATGGCTGGTATGACGCCAACGAGCCGGACGAGTTCCCGCACCCCAAGAAGGACCGCTCGTCCTAGGCCGGCACGGAGGCACGGGAAACAGATGGCAAAGCGCGAAACAGTCGACGTCTGCATCGTAGGAGGCGGGGCATCGGGTCTGGTGGCGGCCAAGGAGCTCACCGAGACGGGCATGACGGTGTGCGTGCTGGAGCGGGGCCCCTGGTACAAGCGCGAGGACTTCGCCCTGGGCGATGAGCTGATGTACAAGCGGCGCAACTTCTTCTGGCCCACGGTGGAGTTGGAGCCGCGTACCTGGCGGCCCGACGCGGATACGCCCGCGGAGATCCTGTCCAACAAGACCCAGACCTTCTCCAACGCCATGTGCGTGGGCGGCGGGACCATCCACTACAGCGGGCTTTCCTGGCGGTTTCATGAGTCGGACTTCCGCGTGAAGTCCGAGGACGGTCCGGTAGCGGGCGCGACCATCGAGGATTGGCCCATCTCTTACGAGGACATGGAGCCCTTCTACGAAAAGGCGGAGTGGACCGTCGGCATCTCGGGCAAGGGCTGGTCGAACCCCTTCGATCCGCCGCGCAAGCGTGACTACCCGGTGGGGCCGGCGGCCCGCAACAGCCCCGGGGCCGCCCTGGAAAAGGGCGCCCGCAAGCTCGGCCTTCACCCGTTTCCCACCCCCCTGGCGATCCTCACCGGCGACTACGACGGCCGTCCGGGCTGCATCGGCAAGGGCATGTGCTCGGCCTACGGCTGTCCGGTGGGAGCCAAGTCCAGCACCCTGGAGTCGCTGTTGCCCAAGGCTCTGGCCACCGGCCGCCTGGAGATCCGGCCCCTCTGCCTGGCCCGGGAGATCACCCTGGACCGGGACGGGAAGGCCTCCGGCGTGACCTATTTCAACGGCGAGGGCGAGGAGGAGCACCAGCCGGCGCGCCTGGTGGTGATGGCGGCGGGCGGCGTGGAGACGGCGCGGCTGCTGCTCATGTCCGAGTCCGCGCGCTTCCCCCAGGGGTTGTCCAACCGCAGCGGCTTGGTGGGCAAGAACCTCATGTTCCATTCCCCGGGCGTGACCCTGGTGGTGACCTTCCCCGAGCCGCTGGACGGCCACAAGGGAACGTCGAGCACCCGGGTGCTCCAGGACTTCTACAAGACCGACACCAAACGGGGGTTCATCCGGGGCGGCTTCATGCATCCCCGGGCCCACGGCGGCGACCCCATCGAGCTGGCCCTCCGGCCCATCCACGGCAAGCGCTGGGGCCAGGAGCACAGGGACTCCATGCGCGAGACCTGGAGCCACTACCTGCACAGCCACTGCACCGGCGAGAGCCTTCCGGTGGAGAGCAATGCCGTGGACCTCGACCCCGACGTGACCGACTGCTACGGCCTGCCGGTGGCCCGCGTCACCTACACCAGCCACGAGAACGACGTGCGGCTGGCCACCTACCTGGGCGAGCGCTCCCGGGAAATCTACGAGGCCGCGGGAGCCACCCGGATCATCGTGCCCAAGCCCGAGACCCGCAAGCTCCACAACCACCAGATGGGCTCCTGCCGCATGGGCGACGATCCCGAGTCGTCGGTGGTGGACAAGTGGTGCCGTTCCCACGACGTGTCCAACCTCTTCATCGTCGACGCCAGCGTGTTCGTGACCGCCGCCGGCCTCAACCCCACGCTCACCATCGAGGCCAACGCGTTTCGCGTCTGCGACTACATGGTGGCCGAGGCGCGCAAGGGAAGTCTCATCCACTGAAGCGCGTGGTGGCTTTCCTTTTGCGCGCTTGTCCTGGCGGGCCTTCGGCCCGGCGCCGCCACCTCCGGTCGGCGGCGTGGCCAGGAAGGGACCGATGAGCGCCGCGCAACGGGTACTCAAGGAAATTTTCGGGTTCGACGGCTTCCGTCCCGGGCAGGAGGCCGCCATCGAGGCGTTGCTGGCGGGGCGTCA
This sequence comes from uncultured Binatia bacterium (SeqCode), assembly GCA_965215605.1. Taxonomy (GTDB): domain Bacteria; phylum Desulfobacterota; class Binatia; order UBA9968; family JAJDTQ01; genus JAJDTQ01. The sequence goes on from OZ244070.1 coordinate 2,993,662, forward strand.
CGTTCTCACCGTGATGCCCACGGGGTCGGGCAAGTCGTTGTGCTTCCAGGTGCCGGCCCTGGCCCTGGGCGGGCTCACCGTGGTGGTGTCGCCGCTGGTGGCGCTGATGCAGGACCAGGTGGCCGCGTTGCGGCTCGCCGGGGTTGCGGCGGACACCATCAACTCGGGCAACGCGCGCGCCGACAACGTCGCCGCCTGGCGCCGGGCCGCGGCGGGCGAGACGCGGCTCCTGTACATGGCGCCGGAGCGGCTGATGACCGAACGGATGCTGGAGGCCCTGGCCCGGCTTCCGGTCAGGCTGTTCGCCGTGGACGAGGCCCATTGCATATCGCAGTGGGGCCCCTCTTTCAGGCCGGAGTACGAGGACCTGTGCCGGCTCCGGCATCTCTTCTCGGGTATCCCGATCGCCGCGTTGACCGCCACCGCCGACGCCATCACCCGTGAAGACATCGCGGAGCGGCTGTTTGGCGGCGAGGTGGAGCCCTTCGTCCTGGGTTTCGACCGTCCCAACATCCGCTTGGCGGTGGAGATGAAGCGCGACTGGAAGCGACAGTGCCGGGGCTTCGTCGCCCGTCATCCCGGCGGGAGCGGCATCGTCTATTGCCTGTCGCGCAGGAAGACGGAGGAGACCGCGGCGCTGCTGGCGGCGGACGGTGTCCGGGCTTATCCCTATCACGCCGGCATGGACAAGGAGGACCGGGAGGCCCACCAGAACGTCTTCATGACGGATCCGGGAGTGGTCATCGTCGCCACCATCGCCTTCGGCATGGGCATCGACAAGGCGGACGTGCGCTATGTCCTTCACACCGATCTGCCCGGCAGCGTCGAGGCCTACTACCAGGAGATCGGCCGGGCCGGACGCGACGGTGAAGCGGCGGAAGCCCACATGCTTTACGGCCTGGCGGATATCCGCATGCGCCGTCAGTTCATCGAGGAAGAGGACGCGGGACCGGAACGGCGGCGGCGGGAGCACAAGCGGTTGGACGCGCTGCTGGGCTATTGCGAGGCGCCGGCTTGCCGGCGGGTGACGCTGCTGGAGTATTTCGGGGAACAGATCGAACCCTGCGGCAATTGCGACGTCTGCCTCGACCCGGCCGAGCGCATCGACGGCACCGAGGATGCGCAAAAAATCCTTGCCGCGGTCTATCGCACCGGCGAGCGCTTCGGCGCGGCCCATGTCATCGACGTCCTGCGCGGCACGGTGACGGAGAAGGTCGAACGCGCCGGCCACGACCGGCTGCCCGCCTTCGGGATGGGCGCTGCCCGGGGCAAGAACGAGTGGCGGTCCCTGATCCGCCAGATGGTGGCCACCGGGTTGCTCCGGCTCGACATCGGCGGTTATGGCGGCATCTCCATCACCGGCAAGGGCCGCGGTCTGCTCCAGGGCGAGAGCGTGTTCCTGTACCGCCGGGAGACCGTGCCCCCGCGGCCGTCCAAGCCCGCGCGCGAGGCCGGCGGCCGACGCGGGAAGGAGCTCGAGGACGGCTCCCTGAGCGGCGCCGAGACGGAGCTGCTGGATGCGCTCAAGGCGCTTCGGCTTCGGCTCGCCAACGAGCGCGGAGTGCCGGCGTATGTCGTGTTCCCCGACCGCACTCTGATCGACATGGTGCGCCGCCGGCCGCGGACGGAGGAAGAGTTCGCCGAGGTGAACGGGGTGGGCGCCGCCAAGCTCAAGGCTTTCGCAACGCCGTTTCTGGCCGCCATCGAGAGCGCCCTCGGCAACACCGGCTGATCCCGGGACTCACCGCGGATCCGTCCAGCCCGTTCTGTGCGCACTATCCTTTTTTGGCCCTTAGCGGTTCCGCGTCAGCTTGGGGTCGATGATGTCGCGCAGCCCGTCTCCCAGCAGGTTGATGCCGAGGACGGTGATGAAGATGGCGATGCCGGGGAAGATGGTAAGCCAGGGGGCGCGGTACATGTAGCTGCGGCCCTCACTCAGCATGGAGCCCCAGGTGGGGATGCTGGGCGGCACGCCGAGCCCCAGGAAGCTCAGGCTCGCCTCGGTGATGATCACCACGGCCATGGCGAAGGTGGCGATGACCATGACGCTGGGCAGCGTGTTGGGGATCACGTGGCGCAGGATGATGTAGGGGTTGCTGGCTCCCAGCGCCCGGGCGGCCTGGACGAACTCGCGTTCCTTGAGCGACAGCACTTCTCCCCGGACCACCCTGCAGTACTGCACCCACCGGCTGAGCACCAGCGCGATGATGAGATTCACGAGGCCCTGTCCCAGGAAGGCCATGATGGCGATGGCCAGCAGCAGGAACGGGAAGGCGAGAAAGATCTCCGTGGTCTTGTTGATGGTCTCGTCGAGGAGCTCGCCGAAGTATCCTGCCACGGCGCCGAGAAAGCAGCCCAGGATGCCGGCCAGGAATACGGTGGCGGCTCCCACCATCAGCGAGATGCGTGAGCCGTAGATGACCCGGCTGAGAAGATCCCGGCCCAGATTGTCGGTGCCCATGACGTGGGGATTCTCGGCCAGGTCCATCGAGGGCGGGCGGAGCCGCTGCTCCAGGGCCTGCTCCTGGGGATCGAAGGGCGCCAGCCAGGGCGCCCCCAGCCCGCAGATGCACAGCAGCAGCACGATGGCCCCGCCGCTTGCGACCTTTGCGTAGCGCCGCCAGCCGATCATAGCCGTATCCTCGGGTCGACCCACGTGTACAGCAGGTCCACGGTCAGGTTAACGAAGAAATACACCATGGCGAAGAAGAAGATGACCCCCTGGGCCAGCTTGTAGTCCCGGGTGGTGATGGCCTGGATGAGCAGGCTGCCGATGCCGGGCCAGGAGAACACCGTCTCGGTGATGACCGATCCGCTCAGCAGGGCGCCGAGTTGGAGGCCGAGGATGGTGATGATGGTGATGAGGGCGTTCCGGAGCGTGTGCTTCCAGATGACCGTGCGCTCGCTCAATCCCTTGGCCCGGGCGGTGGTGATGTAGTCCTGCCGGATGACCTCCAACACGCTGGAGCGAGAGATACGCGTGATGATGGCGGCGAAGCTCGTTCCCAGGGTGATGGCCGGGAGCAGGATATGCTTGAAGGCGTCCCAGAAGGCTGGCAAGTCGCCCGCGATCAGGGCGTCCACCAGCATCAGTTGGGTCACCGGGACCACGTCGACGCCGTAGGTCAGCCGTCCCGCCACCGGCAACAGATTCCACTGACCCCCCAGGAAGAAGATCAGCATGATGCCGAGCCAGAAGTTGGGCACCGATATGCCCACCAGCGCCACGGTCATGCCGGAGTGGTCCCACAGGGAGTTGTGCTTGATGGCGGAGTAGACGCCGATGGGAAGCGCGATGATGATGGCCACCAGCAGGCTCGCCAGTGCCAACTCCACGGTGGCCGGCAACCGCTCCATCACGAGTTGCGTCACCGGCTCCCCGTAGCGCATGGACTCGCCGAAGTTACCCCTGACGGCCTTGCTCACGAACTGCCAGTACTGGACGATGATGGGCTGGTCGAGCCCCCACTCGCGGGTGACCTCCTCGATCTCGTGGGGCTCGGCGTCCTCCCCGAGCAGTAGCGTCACCGGATCTCCCGGCGCGAGCTGCATGAGGAAGAAGACCAGAAAGGACATCCCGATCAAGACGGGTATGGCCCCGATAAGTCTGCGCCGAATCATGAAGCTACAGTCCCATCTGCGCCAGCGACCGGTCAAGCCGCTCCAGCGCTTCGTCCACGTGGTCCTTGGTGACCGTGAGCGCCGGCGTGATGCGGATCACGTTGCCCATGAGCCCGCCCTTGCCGATCAACAGCCCGTTTTGCCGGGTCAGCTCGAAAAGCCTGAGAACCGTTTCCGGGCTCGGGGTCTTGTCCGGCCCCACCATCTCGATGGCCTGCATGAGCCCCATGCCGCGGATGTCGCCCATGAGGGGGTACTTCTCCCGGAGCGCTTCCAAACCGTCCCGTAGCTGCCGTCCGCGATCGGCGGCGTTGGCCACGAGCCCTTCGTTCTCGATGACTTCGATGGTGGCCAGAGCCGCCGCGCTGGTCACCGGGTTGCCGCCGAAGGTCGATAGCGACAGCCCCTTGATGCTGTCGGCGATCTCCGGCCGGGTGATGGTGCCGCCGATGGGGACGCCGTTGGCCATGCCCTTGGCGAAGGTCATGATGTCCGGTTCCACGTCCCACTGCTCGATGCCGAACATCTTGCCGCCGGTCCGGCCCCATCCCGTCTGCACCTCGTCGCAGATGAACAGGCCGCCGTACTTGTGCACGATGTCGGCCACCTCCCGGAAGTACTCCTTGGGCGGGGTAATGAACCCGCCGACCCCCTGGATGGGCTCCGCGATGAACGCGGCGACCTTGCCGGACGTGGCGGTCTGGATGGCGCCTTCCAGGTCCCTGGCGCATTTGAGGTCGCAGCTCGGATAGGTGAGCCCGAACGGGCAGCGGTAGCAGTAGGCATTGGGGATGTGATGGATGTTGGGGCTCGCGGTGGGATTGAGCCGCCACGTGTAGTGCCCGGTGAGGCTCATGGCGAGCTGGGAGCGCCCGCTGTAGCCGTGGCGCAGGGCGATGACGTCCTGGGAGCGGGTGTAGAGCTGGGCCACCAGCACCGCCGTCTCGTTGGCCTCGGTGCCGCTGTTGGTGAAGAAGGACTGCTTCAGCGCCCCGGGGGTGACGGCGGCGAGCTTCTCGGCCAGGCGGACGTGCGGCTCGTTGGGGTAGAGGGTCGAGGTGTGCTGGACCTTGCGGATCTGGTCCTGGATGGCGTCTACGACCTTGTCGTTGCAGTGGCCGACGCTGATGGTCACGATGCCGCCGAAGAAGTCCAGGTACTCCCGGCCCTCCACGTCGTAGACCAGGGAGTCCTTGGCCCGGTCCACCACCAGGGGCTCTTCGTAGTAGTTGGCGACGCAGGAGAAAAGGTACTCCTTGTGCTTGGCCAGTATCTCCTGCTGTTTGTGGGCTTCCATGCGACTCATCGGGAACGCCAACCTAACACAAAGCCGGCGAAACGGTCAAAGTTGGCGCCTCCATTGGCGGCCTGCCGCGCGGGCATTGCGCGAGATCGCTAGCGGGCCTCGCTGTAGAGCCGCTTCAAGGCAGCCGGCGGCACGCCCGCGAGAAAGAGGATCTTCAACGCCCACATGAGCAGGATGGTCCGCACCGGGCCGTGCTGCTCCCACCGCCGGGCCGAGCTCACCACGCGAGACCGGAGACAGGCGATGCGGCCTTGCTTCTTGAGGGCGCGCGAGAACGCCACGTCCTCCATCAAGGGAATGTCGGGGAAACCGCCGAGGCGTTGGAAGACGGAGCGCCGGACGAAGATGGCCTGGTCCCCCGTGGCCACCCGGGTCAGGCGCGAACGCAGGCTGATCAGGCGGCCCACCAGCCGGAGCAGCGGACGCGCGCTGTCCAGGCGGATGTCGAACCGCCCGCCCACGCACTCCGGCTCGGCCATGCAGCCTTCGACGTCGGTCCTCGCGGTGGCGGGCAGGGCGGTGTCGGCGTGCAGGAACAGCAGCGTGTCGCCGCCGGCGTGCCGTGCGCCCTCGTTCATCTGCGCGGCGCGCCCCCGGGCGGATGTCACCAGCCGGGCGGCGCGGTCGCGCACGATTTCGGGCGTGCGGTCCGCGCTGCCGCCGTCGACGACGATGATCTCGAAAGGATCGATACGGCTCAGGTCTTCGATGGTGCCGCCGATGGTGCGTTCTTCGTTCAGGACGGGAATGATGACGGATAGCCGCATGGACGGGTTGTCCGCGGGCCGGCGAGACGGGGACTCCGCGCCCCGTCCGGTCAGATCAACGCGCCTCCGCAACTGCTGCCGGTGCCGGCGGTGCAGGCGAAGCAATGATCGGCCGTGAGAATGGGGTGGTCCACGAAGTCCGCCGCCGAGAAGTCCCGGATGTGCGGCCGGCTGCCGTTCACCCGGCCCAGCGGCATGTCGAGCATCTGGTTGAAATCGCAGTCGTACACCGAGCCGTCCCATGCCACGCTCAGAAGGTCGCGGCACATGACCTTTTCCAACGTCTCCGCGTTGAAGTTGTCTTCCAGGAGCTGCAGGTAGTCGTCGTACTGACCCCGCTGCTTGAGAAACTTCTTGAAGCGGGTGATGGGCATGTTGGTCAGGCAATAGAGGTGGTTGAAGACGATCCCGAAGTCGTCCCCGAGCATGCGCCGGTAGTCCCCCTCGAGCTCTTCCTGCGGCGGCGGCAGGTAGTTGCCCATGGGGTTGTAGACCAGATTGAGCTCCAGCCCCGAATCCGGCCGGCCGTAGCCGAGCCGGTTCAACTCCTGGAGCCCGCGCACGCTCAACTCGAAGGTGCCGTTGCCGCGCTGGCTGTCGACGTTCTCCCTGGTGTAGCAGGGCAGGGAGCAGATCACCTCGACCCGGTGTCGTTGGAAGAACTCGGGCAGGTACTCCTTGCCATCCTCGTAGAAGACCGTCAGGTTGCAACGGTCCATCACGTGGCGTCCCATGCCCCGGCAGGACTCCACCAAGTGGTCGAAGTGGGGGTTCAGTTCCGGCGCGCCGCCGGTGATGTCGACGGTGCGGATGTCGGAGTTCTCGAGAAACCGGAGCACGTCGTCCACCGTGTTCCGGTCCATCATCTCCTTGCGGCCCGGCCCGGCCTCCACGTGGCAGTGGAAGCACGATTGGTTGCAGTACTTCCCCATGTTGACCTGGAGCACCTGTAGTTTCTGCTTGCTCATGGCCCGGCCGCTTGCAGCGACCTTGTCGTCGAAGTTTACCGTAACAACCTCCCGAGCACCGGATTGACCCGCGCCCCGCCGCAGTGTTGCAATTGGGCCTGTCTTGGTCAAGACTTGCAGCGATTTTTCTTGATATCCGGCACCGGTAACCGCTGCATCACGGAGGCTTCGGGGCCTTCATGACAGCCTGACTAACGGAGGCCTCGTGGACCCCCTTTCAAAAGAAATTCTGACCTTTTGGTTTTGCACCGTGGACCTGAGCGTCGAGATGGAGAAACGCCAGGTATGGTTTCGGGCGACTCCGGAGTTCGACCGATATCTCGTCGAACATTACACGGAAATCCACGAACGGGCGGCCGCCGGCGAGTTGGACCATTTCAGGCGGACGCGGGAAGATTGCCTGACCCTGATCATGGCGCTGGATCAGTTCCCTCGGAACATCTACCGTGGTACTCCCCGCGCCTTCGCCACCGATGCCAAGGCCCGGGACATCGCCGCGTACGCTCTGGAGCAGGGTTACGACCAGGGTCTCGCCCGCTGGCCCCGGACCTTCTTCTACCTGCCCTTCGAGCACAGCGAGCGGCTGGCCGACCAGGAGCGGGCGCTGGTCCTCTACGGCAGCCTCGGCAACGAGGATTCCATGCGCGCCGCCGTCGGGCACCATGCCGCCATCAAGCGCTTTGGCCGTTTTCCCCATCGAAACGCCGTCCTGGGACGTCCCAACACCCCGGAAGAGGAAGAGTACCTCAAGGACCCGCCCCTTTGGGGCAAGACGGCGGCCGAGGCGGCGGAACTGGAGGAGCGGAAGGCGGCGGCAAAGGGATAGAAGCCGATGATTCTGAACGGACAGCGGGGGCGTCAGCGCGGACACGGCTCTGCGTTTGGCGCGGTATTTCGGGACGACGCCGCAACTGTGGATGAACCTGCAAAAGACCTGGGAGCTTCGCCGGGCCGAGATCGAGGCAGGCCGCGAGATCGCCGAACGTGTCACTCCAAGACAGTCGGTGGCGTGACGAGGTGGTGACCGATGCCTATCGAGATTCCGGTCACACGAGCCCGGGACCCGAAACTCCAGCCGCGTGACGATCAGCTCGGCTTCGGCCAGGTGTTCACCGATCACATGTTCCTCATGGACTGGGCGGTGGATACGGGTTGGGCCTACCCGCGCATTGTGCCCTACGGCCCGCTGGCGCTGGAACCGGCCACCGTCACGCTGCACTACGCCCAGAGCGTTTTCGAGGGGCTCAAGGCCTACCGCGGGCACGATGACGCCATCCGGCTGTTCCGGCCTGAGCGGAACATCGCCCGGTTCAACCGCTCGGCGGAGCGGCTGTGCGTGCCGCCCGTCGACCCGGAGCTGTTTCTGGCGGCGCTCAAGCAGCTCGTGGCGCTGGACCGGGACTGGGTGCCGCGGGCGCCGGGGACCTCGTTGTACATCCGTCCGGTGGCATTCGCGAGCGATGCCGACCTGCATGTGCGGCCGTCCCGCACCTACGTGTTCTTCATCATCCTCTCGCCGGTGGCGGCCTACTATGCCGAAGGCTTCAACCCGCTGCGGATTCGTGTGGAGGACCGCTACGTCCGGTCGGTGCGGGGCGGCACCGGCGCGGCCAAGACCGCCGGCAACTATGCCGGCAGCCTGCTGGCCGGAGAAGAAGCCCAAAAGGACGGCTTTGCCCAGGTGCTGTGGCTGGACGGCATCAACCAGGAGTACATCGAGGAAGTCGGCTCGATGAACATCGCGTTCGTGATCGGCGACGAGTTGGTGACCCCGCCGCTTGCCGGCACCCTGCTGGAAGGGGTGACCCGCGACTCGGTGTTGCAGCTTGCCAGGGACGAGGGGATGCGGGTTGCCGAACGGCCGGTGAGCATTGCGGAAGTCATGGCCGCCGCGCGGGGCGGCACGTTGCGCGAGGTCTTCGGCACCGGCACCGCAGCGGTCATCTCGCCGGTGGGCGAGCTGGCTTACAGGGGTGAGCGGATCCGTGTCCATGACGGTGAGGTGGGTCCGGTGGCCCGGCGCCTTTACGACGTTCTCTCGGACATTCAGCGGGGCCGTCTGCCGGACCGGCACGGTTGGATGGCGGCGGTCGAGGACGGACAAGCAGAAAGGGGAAGCGCGTGAACTACGATTGGATGGAAAGCCCGGTGGGGGATCTGCTGATCGCGGCGGACGACGCCGCGCTGCGGATGATCAGCTTCCGCGGGGGCCGCTACCCCGGCAAGGTGCCGGAGGGCTGGCGCCGCGGCGGCGCGGTGGTGGCGGACGCGACCGCGCAGCTCGGCGAATACTTTGCGGGGCGCCGGCGACGGTTCGACCTGCCGCTGACCCCTCCGGGGACGCCGTTTCAGTTGCGCGTCTGGCAGGCGCTTCGGGAGATTCCCTACGGCGTCACCCGTTCCTACGGCGAGCAGGCCCGGGCCATGGGACAGCCCCGGGCGGTCCGCGCGGTGGGAGCGGCCAACGGTCGCAATCCGATTCCCATCGTCGTTCCCTGTCATCGGGTGATCGGCGGCGACGGGAGATTGACCGGCTACGCCGGCGGTCTCGACATCAAGAAGTTCCTGCTCGATCTGGAGAGTCGGTACACGGGCGCCGTCGGGCGGGCGGTCCCCCCGGCGGTTCCGGACCCGTTCAGCCGGGAAGACGGAGCACGGCCATGAGACTCGAGAATCGCGTTGCCCTCGTCACCGGCGCGGCCACGGGACTGGGTCGGGCCTATGCGGTGCGCCTGGCCGAGGAAGGCGCTCACGTGTGCGCCACGGACGTGAGTTTCGCCGGGGTCGAGGGCACCGCCCGGCTGGTTACGGCGGAGGGCCGCAAGGCCTTGGCTTTGGAGATGGACGTCACCTCCGAGAAGCAGACTCTCGAAGGCGCCAAAAGGGCCTTCGACCACTTCGGCCGCATCGATATCCTGGTGAACAACGCCGGCATCGTGCGCAACACGCCGCGGGTTCCCATCGAAGAGGCCGACGTGGCCGACTGGCACCGGATCATCGCGGTGAATCTCACCGGAACGTTTCTGGCGTCCCGGGCGGTGGTTCCCTACATGAAGCGGTCGCGCAAGGGCAAGATCATCAACATCAGCTCCAGCGTGGCGCTTCACGGCCGCACTCTGAGCCATCAGTACGCGGCCTCCAAGATGGGGGTCATCGGGCTCACCCGGGCGCTGGCCGCGGACCTCGGCCCCTTCAACATCAACGTCAACGCCATCGCGCCGGGCGGGGTGGACACCTCGCAGGTGCGGGAGGCGCCGGAGACGCCGTCCGAGCACATGCTGCGGCAGCGCTGCATCGAGCGTCACCTCTTGCCGGAAGACCTCGACGGCGTGGTGGTCTTCCTGGCCTCGGACGACAGCGACATGATCAGCGGTCAACTGATCAACGTGGACGGCGGCCGGGTGTTCATCGCTTGACCCGCGCCGCCGCCGACCTTGGTTGAAGGAATTTCCGCGAGGACGACTCGCGGGCACGTGGCTAACCCGGGTAGGTGGCCTTCGCCTGACGGCCGTGGCCCTTCTTTCCCACCACCTTGCCGTCGCGGTACACGGTGGTGCCGCGCACGAACGTGCGCACGGGCCAGCCTTTCAGCGTGCGGCCGGCATAGGGCGACCAGCCGATGAGGCTCAGCACGTCCTCGTCCCGGATCTCCTTCTCGGCGTTGAGATCCACCAGCACCAGGTCGGCGTCGTAGCCCACCTCGATGCGGCCCTTGTTGTGGACCCCGAAGATGCGGGCGGCCCCGGTGGAGGTGGCTTCCACCACCCGTTCCTGGGAGATCTTGCCCTTTGACGCGGCATCGAAGAGAAGACTCATGTAGTACTGCGCGGACGGCGTCCCGGTGTGGGCCTTCCAGCCGTCCTCCCAGCCGATCTCCTTTTCCTCGCGCGTGTGCGGCGCGTGGTCGGTGGCGACGATGTCGATGGTGCCGTCGCGCAGACCCTCCCACAGGGCCGGCGAGTTCTTCTCCGGGATCCAGTAGGAGAGGGCGTAGGAGCCCAGCCGCTCGATCTCGCTCCAGTCCGACCCCAGGAAGATCGCCCAGGGGTTGATCTCCGCGGTCACCCGCTGGCCGGCGTCCTTGGCCCGGCGGATCATCTCCACGGTGCCCTTGGTCTGGACGTGCAGTATGTGCAGGTGTACGCCGGTGGCCGCCTGCAGGCGGATGAGGAACTGGATGGCGGTTTCCCAGATGACGCCGTCGTTTTCGGCATAGGCCTTGGCGTAGGCCAGGCAGTCGCGCTCCCCCCGGTCCCAGTACTTCTTTTCGATGTAGTCCATGAGGGGCTGATCGTGGGGATGCACCATGAGTGGCACGTTGGCCGCGGCGCACGTCTCCATGATCTCCATGAGCTTGCCGTGGTCGTGAACCCCGATGCCGGGCATGTGCGGGTAGTCCCGCCCCGTGTCCACTACCATGAACACCTTGAATGCGCCGATGCCCATCTTGGCCAGCTTGGGGATCTCTTCCGGGATGGTCCCGGCCGGGTTGACGTTGAAGTCGATGATGGACTCCCGCTCATAGACTCCGAACAACTGCTCGAGGCGCGGCACCGTGTTGGGCGGCGGCGTCACGTTGGGCATGGCCACCGAGGTGGTGACCCCGCCGGCCGCGCACTGCATGGTGGCGGTGTGGATGTTCTCCTTGTAGTCGTAGCCGCCGGGCTCGCCCCCCTCGCGGTGATGCGAATGCATGTCCACGGCGCCGGGGATCAGCGCCAGATTCGAGGCGTCCACCACCTCCCCGGCCTCGGGCTCGGCGCCGGGCTGGTAGATGCCCGCGATGACACCGTCCTGGACGCCGACGGAGCCCTTGTGACGGTTGTTGGCGTAGATGATCTCGGCATTGGATATCAGCACGTCGAGCATGGAAGTTCTCCTTGGTTATGGTTTCAGCAGCCGCGCCAGCGTTGGGTAGTCCCGCGCCACCGGAAAGGCGGGGTAGCGTTCGGCGATGGCGTCCGGCGGATTGAACAGCACGCCGCGGTCCGCGGTGCGAAGCATGCTCAGGTCGTTGTAGGAATCCCCCGCCGCCACCACGCCGAAGCCGATTCCCTTGAACGCCTTGACCGCCTTGCGCTTGCCGTCCTTCTGGCGCAGCACGTAGCCCGAGATGTACCCGGACCGGCTCACCGTGAGCCAGTTGCAAAGCAGCGTCGGGTTCCCGAGCTTTCGGATCAGCGGCATGGCGAACTCGTAGTAGGTGTCCGACAGCAGCACTACCGCCGGAAAGTCCCGCCGGAGGTCGTCCAGGAAGGCTTTGGCGCCGGGCAGCGGCTTCATGCCCTCGATGACGCCCTGGATGTCGGCGAGCCGGATCCGGTTCTTCCTGAGGATCTTCAGCCGGTACTGCATGAGTTGGTCGTAGTCGGAGATGTCCCGGGTGGTCAGCCTGAGGTCGTCGTTGTGGAAGTGGTCGGCAACGGCGATCCAGATTTCCGGCAGGAGGACCCCCTCCAGGTCTAGGCAGCAGATTTGCATGATATCGATACGTCCGGATTTGGGCCGCGGGCGGGCGATTCCGCGTACCGGAGTCAAGGCGTTTCTAGCACAGGACCGGACCGGAGCAAAACCTGGAGCGGAGACCGGCCGTCCTTGACAGTTTCGGGAACCCCGTGTCAATGAGAACACTTCACCGACCCATACGAAACAGGAGGAAAGCGATGAGCATCAATACCGGAACGGTGGATATCGCCGCCGAAGACGGCAAGTCCATGGGCCTTTACGTGGCCGCGCCCGAGGGCGGCGGCAAGAAGCCGGTGCTGCTGGTGATCATGGAGATCTTTGGCGTGAACGCCCACATGAAGGAAGTCACCGAGCGTTTCGCGGGTGAGGGCTACGTGGCCATCTCCCCGGATCTCTACTATCGGCTGGACGAGCGGATCATTCCCAACACCGACCGGGACGGCGCCTTTGCCGCCCGCGGCACCCTCTATGACACCAAGGTCATCGAGGACCTGAACCGCGCCATCGCCTACGCCAAGGGACGCGACGACGTGGATCCGGACCGGGTGGGGATCATCGGCTACTGCTTCGGCGGCCGGGTGTCGTGGATGGCGGCGTGCAACTGCCCGGGCCTGGCGGCCAGCAGCCTGTACTACGGCGGCCAGATCGCCGGCGGCCAGCGGGGCGAGAAGAGCCCGGTGGAGCCGGTGACCCAGGGGAAGAACATCAAGATACCGATGCAGTGCGTCTGGGGCGGGCAGGACCAGGGCATCCCGCAGGAGGCGCGCGACAGCATCGAGGGGACGCTGAAAGCCAACAACGTGGACTACGAGTGGCACCTCTACGAGGAGGCGGGCCACGCCTTCTTCTGCGACGACCGCCCGAGCTATCACGAGGCCTCGGCCAAGGATGTCTGGCCCAAGACCCTGGCATTCCTGGGCAGGCACCTGAAAGCGTAAGAGACCACCGTTTCAAGGAGGCACGTCAATGGCAACCAAAGAATACCAGACGGTCCTGGTGGAGAAGGAGGACGGCATCACCTGGGTGATCCTGAACCGTCCGGAAAAGCGGAACGCCATGAGCCCGCAGCTCCACTTCGACATGTACGACGCGGTCACCGAAGCCGAGGGAGATCCCGAGACCCAGGTGATGGTCATCACCGGCGCCGGCAATAGCTGGTGCGCCGGCATGGATCTCAAGGAATTCTTCCGCGAGGGCGACAAGAACCCCGAGTTTCAGCGGAAGGTGGGCTGGGCCAGCCAGGAATGGCGCTGGCGCAAGCTCTTCACCTTTCCGAAGCCCACCATCGCCATGGTGAACGGCTTCTGCTTCGGCGGCGCCTTCACCCCGATGATCGCCTGCGACTTCGCCATCGCGTCGGAGGACGCGCTCTTCGGCCTGTCCGAGGTGAACTGGGGCATCCTGCCCGGCGGCCTGGTGAGCCGGGTGGTGACCGACATGATGACGCTCCGCGACGGCCTGTACCATGCCATGACCGGCGACCCGTTCGACGGCAAGAAGGCGGCGGAGATGAGGCTCGTCACCTACGCGGTGCCGGCGGACCAACTCCGGGACGAGACCGTGAAGCTTGCGAAGAAGCTCATGGAGAAGAACCCCTGGGCGCTGCGGGCCACCAAGCAGGCCTACAAGCTGGTGCGCGGCATGGACTACTCCCAGGCCGAGGACTATCTGGCCGCCAAGGAAGCCCAGATAAAGATGCAGGACCGGGAGAGCGGCTACGACGAGGGCATCAAGCAGTTCATCGACGACAAGACCTACAAGCCGGGTTTCGGTCCCATGGCCCGGGTCAACAAGGATTCCTAGCCGGATGCGGCGGAACTTGCGCCTTGACTCCGCCGACGCGACTGCATAGAGTTGGCAGAATTTCAATCACCTGAAGGTTCCAAGGAGGTATCGTTTTAATGGCGACGAAAGAATACAAGACAGTGCTGGTGGAGAAGGAGGACGGCATCACTTGGGTCATCCTCAACCGTCCGGAAAAGCGGAACGCCATGAGTCCGCAGCTCCACTTCGACATGTATGACGCGGTGACGGAATGCGAGGGGGATCCGGAAACGCAGGTCATGGTCATCACCGGCGCGGGCAATAGCTGGTGCGCCGGCCAGGACCTCCGGGAATACTTCCGCGAAGGCGACAAGAACCCGGCGCTCCGCCGGCAGGCGAGCTGGTGCAGCCAGGAATGGCGCTGGCGCAAGCTCTTCACCTTTTCCAAGCCCACCATCGCCATGGTGAACGGCTTCTGCTTCGGCGGCGCCTTCACCCCGCTGGTGGCCTGTGACTTCGCCATCGCCTCCGAGGACGCGATCTTCGGGCTGTCCGAGGTCAACTGGGGCATTCTGCCCGGCGGACTCGTGAGCCGGGTGGTCACCGACATGCTGAGCCTGCGGGACGGCCTGTACCATGCCATGACCGGCGATCCGTTCGATGGCAAGAAGGCGGCGGAGATGCGGCTGGTGAACTACGCGGTGCCGGCGGACCAGCTCCGGGACGAGACCGTGAAGCTGGCGAAGAAGCTCATGGAGAAGAACCCCTGGGCGCTGCGGGCCACCAAGCAAGCCTACAAGCTGGTGCGCAGCATGGACTATTCCCAGGCCGAGGATTATCTCGCGGCCAAGGGCGCCCAGATCAAGCTGCAGGACCGGGAGAGCGGCTACGACGAGGGGATCAAGCAGTTCATCGACGACAAGACCTACAAGCCGGGCCTGGGCCCCATGGCCCGGGTCAACAAGGCTTCCTAGCTCTATAGGGATACCGACGAGTGTCACGTGGAGGGGCTCCGGTCCGGACGGTCCCGGACCGGAGCCCCCAACGCCGGACGACGGCAATCACTGACCCAAGGAGGGAGCAAGCGATGAAGTCCACATTACAGAAAGCCGTGCTATCCATTATTGCCGTGCTCGTGTTTGGGCTTTTGCTGGGGACCCAGGCGTCCGCGGCGGACAAGCCCTTCTACCAGGGCAAGACGCTGAAGCTCATCGTCGACTACTCGGCGGGTGGACCCACCGACATCGAGTGCCGGATCTACGCCCGTCATCTCAAGAAGCACTTGGCGGGCGACCCCACCATCGTGATCCAGAACCGCGCGGGAGGCGGCGGCAACCTGGCCATGAACTGGCTTTACGAGCGGGCGCGGCGAAACGGCACCATAATGGGTTGCCAGACCGCCAGCGGCCGGTACCAGGAATGGTACGTGGGCGATCCCAAAAAGGCCGGTCTCCGGGCCAACATGGAGGAGATCATTCCGGTCATGTTCACGCCCGTCGTGAGTGTCGGCGTGGCCAGGAAGGACCTCGATCCGCCGCTCAACAATTTGGACGATCTCAAGAAAGCCAAGAGCTTCAACGTCGGTGGATTCCGCGCGGACAGCAGCAAGGACCTCAAGTTCCGCACACTGTTCGACCTCGCGGGCATCAAGTTCAACTATGTCACGGGGTACCAGGGCTCGTCGGACCTGCTGGCGGCGTTCCTGCGCAAGGAGCTCGACTACGTGGACGGCAGCACGCCGTTCTATATCCCGCGGGTGAAGCCCATCGCCGTGGACAAGGGGACCGCCGTTCCGCTGTGGTACGGCAGCGACGCCCAGATCCCGGCCATCGCGCCGGGCGTGCCCGCGCGTGAGTTCGTCAAGCGGCTCTCGGGCAAGGAACCCGCCGGCCCGCTGTGGCAGCTCTTTCAGATCCTGACGAGCTACCGTCAGATCCTGGCGCCTCCGGAGACCCCGAAGGCAGCGGTGGAAGCGGTGCGTACCGCCTTCATCGCCATGAACAAGGATCCCGCGTTCCGCGCCGAGTACAAGAAGTCCGTCGGTATCGAGCCGCACATGTTGACCTCGGCCAAGGACCTCGAGAAGTCCATGGTGCCGTGGAAGACGGCCGGCGAGGAGATGAAGAAGTTCCGCGCCAACTACGTGGAAGAAGGGCGTAAGCTCGCGGCCAAGAAGTAGGCCATCAACCGTGTCCCGTTGCCGGCCGCCTCGTGGGCCGGCAACGGGTACTCCCAACCAGCTTAACGCCCACGCAGCATGCTAGAAGCAGCCCAACTGGGACTTCAGGGTGTCCTCTCCTGGCCGGCCTTCGGCTATCTGTTGCTGGGTATCACTCTGGGTGTCTTTTTCGGAATGGTTCCAGGCCTCTCGGGACTCTCCGGGATGGCCATCCTGCTGCCGTTCACTTTTGATCTTCAACCCTACGAGGCCATGGCGCTGCTCATGGGCATGTACGCCATTACCTCGACGTCGGACACCATATCGTCGGTTCTGTTGGGCGTCCCCGGCACCGCCGGCTCCCAAGCCACCATCATGGATGGCTACCCGTTGGCGAAGAAGGGGGAGGCGGCGCGGGCGTTCGGCGCCGCCTACACGGTGTCGGGCTTCGGCGGCGTGGTGGGCGCCATCCTGCTGGTCTTCTCGATACCGATCCTGAGCCCCTTGGTGCTCTCTTTCGGCGCCCCGGAGTTCTTCCTCCTGGGCGTGCTGGGCATGGCCATGGTGGGGGCCTTGAGCGGCAACGCTCCGGCCAAGGGCATCCTGGTGGGCCTGTTGGCGTTGCAGCTCTCCATGATCGGCTATTCGCCCCAGGACGGCATCCCGCGCTTCTGGTTCGGCGCGCCCTATCTCCTGGAAGGGCTTCCCATCGTCCCGTGCGTGCTGGGTCTGTTCTCGCTTCCCGAGGTGGTGGAGCTGGCGGTACGTCGCGGCACCCTGTCGGAAGTGCCGGAGATGGGGAAGGGGCTCTGGGACGGGGTGCGCGACGCCGCGCGTAACTGGTGGCTGGCGCTCCGGTGCGCGGTCATCGGCGCCTACATCGGTTTCATCCCCGGTCTCGGGGCCAGCATCGTCGACTGGGTGGCCTACGGCCACGCGGTCCAGTCCAACAAGGACCCGAAGGCGGAATTCGGCAAGGGCGAGATACGGGGCGTCATCGCGCCGGAGGCCGCCAACAACGCCATGAAGGGCGGCTCGCTGATCCCCACCATCGCGTTCGGTATCCCCGGAAGCGCCACCATGGCCATCCTGCTGGGCGCCTTCCTGATCCACGGCATCTACCCGGGCCCCGAGCTTCTCAGCACCCGTCTCGACGTCACGTTCTCGGTGATCTGGGCGCTGGTCATCGCCAACGTCCTGACCGCCATCCTGCTGATGGGGTGCACGAACCAACTCGCCAAGGTCACCACCATACGCGGCAGCATTCTCATCCCCATCATCGTGGTTCTCGTGTTCATGGGTTCCTGGATGGCGACGCAGGAGCTTGGAGACTGGCTCGTGTTGATCGGCCTGGGAGCCTTGGGTTATCTCATGAAGCGGTGGGGCTGGCCGAGGCCGCCCATTGCCTTGGGCATCGTCCTGGGTCCGATCATGGAACGTTACCTCGATATCAGCGTCAGCCGTTATGGCTGGGCGTGGCTGTGGACCCGGCCCATCGCCATCATCCTGATCCTGATGACCCTGGCGACGCTCTACTATGCGATGCGAGCCCAGGCGCGCAAGAAGGCGTGACACACGCCGTATGACAATCGGCGAATCGAGAGCCTGTCGAGGTTTGTGATGGTACGACGGATCCGCGAGCACTACATTGAAAGCCTGTTCATACTCGCCTTGGCGGTGATGTTCGCCGCCGGCGTGGTCACGGCCAGGGAGTGGCCGGGGAAGACGGCATTGTTTCCCACGCTGATCGGAACTGCCGGCTGTGTCATCGCCGTGATCCTTTCGCTGTGGACGGGGATCCGGGGCGGGGAGGAGAAGGCCCCGGACGGGCCCGGGGGAGCCGCGGACATTTTCCTCGACGTGAACCTACGCAGCGGCGAGGCACTGAAACGGACCATCTTCATCTGCTTTTGGCTGATGGGGATATTCGCAGGCACTTGGCTCCTGGGACAGCTCATCGCGTTGCCGTTGTTCGTCTTTCTCTACCTGAAGGTTGGATCGGATGAAGGATGGCTCCTGTCCCTGGGCCTCACGGCGGGCGCCATCGCCTTCCTGTACGGGGTGTTCGATCAGGTGATCCACGCCTCGTGGTACGAGGGGGAGTTGTTCCGCTTCCTGGGTATCGAGCTGTTCTAGAAAAGAAGGTTCGAGTAAAGAAACCACTCGCCAACACCATCCGGCAATGACAACCAAGACGTGACCGGCGCGGACCTCTGCCCGCCGGCACCTTCATCGAAAGAAGAAGAGACATGACCGAAACGACGGAAAGAACCACCATTCTCCCGGCAGCCAACCTGCTCCACGCCAAGAGCGTGGCCATCGTCGGCGCCTCCCCCAAGGGCAACTGGCCCAACCTGCTCTTTCACAGCCTCAAGGCGGCAGAGTTTCCGGGAAACGTCTTCCTGATCAATCCCAACTACGAGGAGCTCTGGGACGCGCCCTGCTACCCGAGCCTGGAGGCGCTTCCGGAGCCGCCCGAGCACCTGTTGATGCTGGTGCCGAGCCGCGCGGTGATCCCGACCCTCAAAACGGCCGCGCCGCTGGGGGTCAAGGCGGCCACCATCTACAGCGCGGGCTTCGGCGAGGGCACCGATCCCACGAGCCACGAGCGTGGCCGGGAGCTGGCGGAGTTCTGCGAAGAGAGCGGCATCGTCTGTTGCGGCCCCAACTGCATGGGCGCGGCGTCGGTGAACCAGCGCATGATGACCTATGCCCAGCGCCAGCCGTTGCTCAAGCCCGGCCCCGTGGCCGCGGTGTTCCAGAGCGGCGGCTCCCTGGGCAACTGGATGAAGGGCGCGGCGGAGCGCGGCGTCGGCTTCAGCTACGCCATTTCCAGCGGCAACGAGGTGAGCCTGGACGTGGTCGACTACATGTCCTTTCTCATCGACAACGAGGAGACCAAGGTCATCCTGCTGATGGTGGAGGGCATACGGCGCCCGAACACGTTCCTGGAGACCGCCGCCCGTGCGCTGGAGAAGGACAAGCCCGTCATCGTGGTGAAGCTCGGCCGCTCGGAGATGGGGAAACGCCAGGCCATCTCCCACACCGGCTCCCTGGCGGGCGACGACGAGGTCTTCTCGGCGGCGTGTGACCGCTACGGCATGGTGCGCTGTCACAGCCTGGAGGATCTGACGGAGATGACACTGGCGTTCCTGCCGGGCCGGCGCCCCCGGGGCGGGCGCGCGGCCATCGTGGTGAACTCCGGCGGCATGAAGGGGATCCTGCTGGACCACATCGAGGAGGTGGGCATCGAGCTGGCCACCTTGAGTGATGCCTCCAACGCGGCCCTGCGGCCGCTCATCCCCGACGACCTGATGGTGGAGAACCCCCTGGAGTGCGGCGTCGCCGGCTTCGGCAACGAGAACACCTTCGCCGAGATCGTGCGCATCCACGCCGAGGACGACGGCGTGGACCTGCTGGCCATTCACGGCGAGCTGCCGCGGTTCGGCGAGAAACGCAACCCGGAGTTGCTCAAGAACATCTCCCGGAGCATCGACAAGCCCATCGTGGCCCACGCCCGCTCCACTTACAGCCTCATGGACGAGAGCCGCGCCTTTCAGGAGGCCTCGGAGATACCCCACCTCCAGGGCATCAGGGCGACGCTGCGGGCACTCAACGGACTGGGGGCCTACGGCCATCGCCGGCGCGTGGGTATCCCGGAACTCCCGGCGGCCGACGGCAAACCTCAAGACCTGGAGGGTGCTGTCTGGCAGGAGCGGTTGGCCGCCTGCGGCATCACACCGCCCAGGGAAGCGGTGGTCGATACTCCCGGGGACGCGGCCGCGAGGGCAGGGGAGATGGGCTTCCCCGTGGTGCTGAAGCTCCAGTCCCCGGAGGTGGTGCACAAGACCGAAGTGGGCGGCGTGGTGCTGGGGCTGGAATCCGCAGCCGCCGTGGAGCGGGCAGGGTCGGAGCTGCTGGCCAAGGGGCCGTCCGGGTCGAAGCTGCTGGTGCAGGAAATGGTGAGCGGCACCGAGGTCATCCTCGGAGCGCGGGTCGACCCCCAGTACGGCCCGTTCGTCATGGTGGGTCTGGGCGGAATCTTCGTGGAGGTGCTGAAGGACGTGGCGCTGCGGCTTATCCCGGTCACCACCGAGGACGCGCAAGCGATGTTGCGGGATCTCAAGGGCTACGGGATTCTCGAAGGGGTCCGCGGACAGAAGCCCCGGGATGTCGGCGCGCTGACACGGGCGATCGTCGGCCTGTCCGGACTGTTTGCGGCGCATCGCGCCCACCTGAGCGATCTGGAGATCAATCCGCTGATGGTCAAGGAGGCGGGCTCGGGCGTGGCGGCCGTGGACGTGAGGATCGTCAGATACCCATAAGACCGCGGCGCCGGACCCCGCTCATCAGGCTCTCCGGGCCAACGGGCGGGTTCCAACAAACCTGAAGCAGTGGTGGATTCGACCCCGGCGCCGCACTACCGGTGCAGCCATGGCGCCGCACCGGTTCGACGCACGTCTGCATGACCGTTCTTGAGAAGACCGCCGTGGTGCTGATAGCAGGGTCCTGGGTGGTGACCGCGGGGATCATGCTGCTGCCGTTCCTGGACATGGAGCATAACCTGCTGGTGGCGGCGGCTGTCGTCTACTTCGTCAGCCAGGTAATCTTCTGGGCCGGTTGCCTGATCGGCGGGCGAGAGTTGGTCAGACGCTACCGTGAGCGGTTTCCGTGGCTTTCGTGGGTCAACCGTTTGTGGCGAAAGGGGTGAATGAGGCCGCTCAGGTCTCGAAATCGGGATAGCCTGCCGCGGCCGCCTTGGCCTTGTAGTCCTTCACCAGCTCTTCCCGGTCGACCTCTCTACGCCAGATGGCCTCGGTGAAGCTCCACAACAGGAACGGGTGCGCGCCCATGGCGTAGAGACTGCCGTAGTCGCGCCGCTCCAGGGCGCGCCGCTCTTCCGCGGTGAACTTGAGCCGTTCCCCCTTTTCCCATTCGGCCACGAAGCCCGGCGGGTTCTCCACGTAGGCGTCCTCCGCGGCCTCGTTCATGTTCACCACGTGCATGAATTTGTTGACCAGGTACTTGCTCACAGGCCCGCTCCCTCTTCTTTTTGCTCCCAGGCGAAGAACGGAACCGCCGGGAACCCCGCGTCAAGCCCCTCGGCGTGCGTGGGGGATGCTCCCTTGGCCACCCCCATGGCCATCAGGAAGTTCAGGAATCCCATGGTCATGTTGCCCGAGGGGATCATCTGCTCCAGGTTGCAGTCGCGAGCGGCGGCGTCGATGTCGCCGGTGGTGATCCATCCCACGGCCCGGGCGTCGAAGTCGGCGTCCATCAGACGCCGCTCGAACTGTCTGGGACCGCCCACCTCCAGGGACAAGTGACCGCTCACCAGGACGCCGACGCGCTTGTCGTCCGGCAGGCTGTCGATCACCGAGCGGATCGCCCGTCCCACCTCGTAGAAGCGCCGGGCGGCGGGCAGGGGCGGCGCGATGCAGTTGGTCAGGATGGGAACGATGGGAATGTCCATCTCCGGTCTGACGAAGAGCATGGGCACCACGATGGAGTGGTCCACGGTGAGTTCGCTGGAGTAGGCGAAGTCCACGCCCCGGTCGTACGCGCCTTCCAGAAGGCGATTGCAGAACTCCAGATCCCCGGGCAGGTCGCACTCCGGCAGCCCGAACTCCCGCACCTCGTCGTAAAAGGTGCCGTGGAAGCGGTCCATCTTGCCGATCATGAAGGCCGGCATGTTGTCCATGAAGAACTGATGCAGATGGTCGTTGCCGATGGTGATCAGCACGTCCGGCCTGTGCTGCGCCAGCTTGGCGCGCATCATCGCGATGCGTTCCTGGACCTTGGCCGCGCCTGGCGGCTGTTGGGCCATCTTGAACAGCTTGGGCATGAAGGGATTGTGGGTGATGCCGAGCATGGTGACGAGTTGTGCCATCGATTCGCCTCCTTGGTCTCCTTGATCTCATCCGGACCCCGTCGCGCCTGCCTCCAGGGAAAAGCCTAGCCCAGCGTGGGGTCGAGGACAATCTTGCCGATGATGCCGCCCCGCTCAAGCAGTTCGTGCGCCTTCTTGACCTCCTCCAGGGGCAGGGTGCGGTCGATAATGGCTCGGACCGCGCCCTGGCCGGCCAGCGACAGGGCCAGCTCCACATCCTTGCGGGTCGCTCCAGGCTGCCCGGTGATGCGGATGCGCCTGAGGTAGAGGCGTTTCACGTCCAAGGGCACGGTGCCGCCGCCGTGGGCCCCCGCGGTGACCAGACGGCCGGCGAAAGCGATGCTGTTGAAGGCCCCCGGCCACAGCGTCGGGTCGGCGATGTTCTCGAACAGCACGTCGACGCCGTGGCCGTCGGTGATGCGGAGCACTTCCCGTTCCAGATCCTGCTCCCGGTAGTTGACCATGAACTCGGCGCCGTACTCCCGGGCGGCCTCCGCCCGCGAATCGGCGCCGGCGGCGGCGATGACCCGGGCGCCCTGGTGCCGGGCGATCTGCACCCCGCAACTGCCCAGGGCTCCTGCCGCCCCCATGATCAGCGCCCATTCGCCCTTTTCGAGCTTCGCGTGGCTGAGCAGCAGGTTGATGGCCGTGGGAAAGTGCCGCGTGACCACCGAGGCTTCACCAAAGGAGAGGTTGTCCGGGATGGGGAAGACGTTCTCCACCGGCACGGTTACGTACTCCGCGTAGCCGCCCCAGCGGTCGAGCCCGAGATGCTTGCTCCGAGGGCACGAGTCTTCCCGGCCCATCCGGCAGAAGCGGCAGTCGCCGCAGCGCATCGACGCCACCACGGACACGCGCTCGCCGCGGCGCGTTGGCGGCACCCCGTCGCCCGTGGCCACGATCACCCCCGCCGGGTCGGTGCCGAGCACCAGCGGGAACCGCAGGTCGGTGCGGTACCCGCCTTGCCGTACCGCGATATCCAGCGTCTGATTGACCGAGACGGAATGCACCTCGATCAACACCTCGCCGGCGGCGGGCGACGGGGTGGGAAGCTGCTCCATCCGCAGCACCTCCGCGTCGCCGAACTCCCTCAAGGTGACGGCTTTCATGGAAGATCGCATCAGCGTGCCCTGGAATCCTGCATGTCGGTTTCTCCTTGGCGGTAGGGCGCCGCGAAGGAATCTACTACGAAACCGCGGGCGGTTGAACTGCGCCCCCTCGTTGACCCGATGGTCGATGCTGTAGTATCCCGGCACCCCATGAACACTCGAAGCGGAACCATTGAAGCGATTCTGGCGGCGTTGGGGTCCACCGAGCTCCTGCTGAAAATGGACTGGGAAGGCTGGCTGGCCATGCCCGCGCCCTACGGTGAAACCGCGTTCGCCAGCCGCGAGGTGACGGCGCGGTACGAGCGCAACGGTTATGCGTGGGACATTCACGGCACCCTCTACACGCCGGACCGGGAAGCGGACCCCGGCCGCGCCGTGGTGGTGTTCCACGGCGGCGCCGGCAGCGAGCGCATCATGGACACGACCCCGGACGGCCGCCCGGGACTGGCGCGGGTGCTGGCCTCGCAGGGATTCATGACCCTGGCCGTAACCTACCCGGGCCACTATCCGCCGGGCGGCGCGTGGACCGAACCCGTGCCG
Organism: uncultured Binatia bacterium (SeqCode); assembly: GCA_965215605.1. Classification (GTDB taxonomy): domain Bacteria; phylum Desulfobacterota; class Binatia; order UBA9968; family JAJDTQ01; genus JAJDTQ01. The sequence goes on from OZ244070.1 coordinate 3,017,251, forward strand.
GAGCGTATGCCGGTGTACCTGCTGGACCGGGAGCTGCCCGTGAAGGAGATCCTGGACCGCAACCTCAAGTGCACGTTCAACACGATTCTGCAGGGTGCCGGGCTGCTCGCGGACACGCACCTGCCGGACCGGGAGGTGCTCGCCTTCGGCCATTCCACGGGCGGACCGATGGCGGCGCACCTGCACCGCTTCGTGCGGCGCGCCCGCGTGACCGGGCTCCCGGGTTTCGGCTCCGGCGGTCCCGACGGCTGGCGCAAGGAATGGCGCGAGCGCACCGGCGCGGAGGAGTACAGCGAGATTCCGGTGGAGCAAATCTCCCGCCGGTCGCCCGAGAGCTTTCGCGCGGCGCGGTACGAGGACCCGGAGGACCTCACCCCTTGGGGCGGGCCCGAGGAGTACATGGCGTGGGCCAACCCGAGGCGCTCACAGATGAAGACCAGCCTCTGCGACAACCAGCACAACGGCGCCGTGGGCATCCTGGACCGTTACGTGGAGCTCACCGGCCTCCCGCGGGAAGAGTACTACGATCACCTCCAGGATCCCGACCCCGAGTGGCTCCGGAACATCGGCGTGCTGCTGGTGGTGGGAGAGAACGACAGGGGCCACTGGATCCGGGGTGATCGTCTGGAGGACAAGCGCGAGATGTTCATGGGCGCGAAGTACGCCGCCGCCGCCACCGGTGGCGCCCACGTGGTCCTCATTCCCCGCTACGGCCACGTGGGTTACGCGGAACTGCACAACGAGAAGATCGCCCACCTGTGGCTGTGGGCGGCGAAGGAGGGGTTCTTCGACGGATAACGGCCTCTGCTTACGCGGTGAGCTTCCGGTGCAGCCACTGAGTCAGGACGTTCAGCGCCGGCTCGTTGGACTTGCCCGGGACCCGGCCCATGTGCCCTCCGTCCGGAAAGATGCAGACCTCCTTGGGACTGCCGTGCTCGAGCAGCAGGTAGAAGTCGTCGATGGGATGCTGGTCGTCGAGCTTGCCGTTGATGAGCAGCAGCGGGGCGCAGGGCTGGTCGATGAGGCTCTGGGTCACCAGGGAGAGTTGCGGCGCCAGCCTCAGGATCTCGTCGAGGTCACGGGTGCGGAAGATGTAGCCGCGGGCGTCCAGCAGGCTGGCCGGTCCCATGAGATATTGCTCCGCCCGGGTGGTCAGCGCGGGCCGCAGCCACTCTTCCTGGAACGTGAGATGCACGCCGCCGCCCCAATCCACCGCGCCTTTCAGCCGTTTGGCTTCCACGTGGGCCACCTTGGCGGCCCAGTAGCCGCCGAAGCTTCCTCCCATGACACCGAGGCGTGAACCGTCCACGTCGGCGCGTGTCTCCAGGTAGTCGAGGGCGGCGGAGAAGGTGCGCTCCGCCGTCGGATCGGACCCCAGGACGGGGCTCTCGCCGACCCCGGGCATGTCGATGGCCATGGTGGCGAGGCCCAGCCGGTGGAGCGCCTCGCTGGGCCTCCGCCGGTCCTCCTTCCAGCCGTCGACGCCGCCCCAGTGGAGCACCACCGGCGGCCGGTCCGCTTCGCGGGGGATCTGCAGATAGCAGACGATGGACTTCCCCTCGAAGGGGATTTCCACCCGCTCCACGGGCGGGTCCATGTGCGGCGCCGCCTTGAGGAAGTTCCGCAGCGATGCCTGGTAGCAGGCTTTCTTCCCGGGCGTCGAGGCCACCGGGTAGCGGCCGATGCGGTAGTAGTCGTAGGCGAGATAGTAGGACTCGCCGCACGGCTCCCCGTTCTTCTCCTGCCTTTGCCCCAACGTCTCGTAGCGCTCCCCCATGCGGCCCCAGACCTCCGCCCAGTGGTCGTCCTCGGTGGATTGGAGCCATCCCACCACTTCCTCCGCGTCATCCGGCCTGACCCATTCAAAGGGGTTGGCGCGACCGGCGCGGCGCAGGATCTCGGGTTTCAGTTCTTCAAGGGAACGCATTCCTGATTTCATCGCGGCCTCCGTGCGTGTTTTCCCTACGTCTAATGCAGGGGTTGACCGCCGTCAATGAGACGGGCTATAGCCCAAGCGGCGCGCGACAGGCCGCGTCGCGCGGAACGGCAGGATCCGGGAGGCATACCATGACGGAACGAAGAGTCGGCGTCGAGATTCCCGGGTCCGATGTCCATGGGGTGCTCGAAGACATCCGCCAGGCTGAAACCCTGGGCATCCAGGCCGCGTGGCTGACCACCGGCGGCCCCAGGACCGCCGACAACAACATCCGCCGAGACACTCCGAGTATCCTGGCCGCGGCGGCCATGTCCACCCGGACCATCCAACTGGGCACCGCCATCGTCCTGACCTGGCCCCGCCACCCCCTTTCCTTCGTCGAATACTGCGAGGCCATGGCCCAGCTCGCTCCGGGCCGGTTCCGCCTGGGCGTGGGTCCGGGCAACAAGGCGCCCATCGAACGCACCTACGGGTTCGCGTTCGAGCGTCCGTTGGCCCACCTGACCGAGTACGTGCGGATCGTGCGGGCGGTGCTGCGTGAGGGGGCGGTGGATTTCGAGGGGCGCTACTACCGCGCGCAGACGGCGGACAACGAGCCGGTGGACGTGCCGGTCATGATCTCGGCCGTGCGGCCGAAGTCCTTCGAGCTGGCCGGCCGCTTCACGGACGGCGCCATAAGCTGGTTGTGTCCCGGCAGCTACCTGCGGGACGTGGCCTTGCCGGCCATGGCCGCCGGGGCGGAGAAGGGGGGGCAGCCGCCGCCGCCGCTTATTGCGCACGTGGGACTCAGCGTCCACGGGGACTGGGACGAAGTCGAGGCGGTGGCAAGGGAGCGTTTCGACTCGTACATGCGGCGGGATCCCTACGTGGAGATGTACCGCCTCGCCGGCTTCAGGGAAGCGGAGAAGCGCGCCTGGAGCACTCCGATGTTGAAGGCGCTGGTGATATCCGGCGACGAAGCGGACGCGGAGAGGCGGTTGCGGGAGCTCTTTTCCTTCGGCGCCGCCGAGATCATGGTCAGCGTGATTCCCGCCGGCAGCGACCCGGACGCCAGCCGGCAACGGACCCTGCGGTTCCTCGGCGAGTTCGCGCGGACCCCGTGAACCGAACGCGCGAATATCCTCTTACACCCCCGGACAAGTGGCGGTGACGCCGCCGTCCACCGGCAGCATCACGCCGGTGATGTATTCAGCGTCGTCCGAGGCCAGGAACAGCGCGGCCTTCGCCACGTCCCATGCGGTGCCGCCCCGGCCCAACGGGACGACGGCGTCGCGGGCCTGGCGGTATTCCTCCGCCGAAGTGAAACCCTTGTGCTCGTAACTGGGTTTCCCCGCCACCAGCCGCCGTGTGAACGGCGTGTCGATGTAGCCGGGAAGCACGCAATTGGCGCGGATGTGCCTGTCGGCGTATTGCAGCGCCAGATTCTGCGTGAGCAGGTTGACGGCGCCCTTGGCCGCGGAGTAGGAGGCCGTGGGCACGTTGACGTGGCGCATGCTGGCGATGGACGAGATGTTGACGATGGCGCCGCCGCCCTGCCGGATCATGATGGGGATGACCGCCTTGCACGTAAGCAGCACGGAAGTCACGTTGCGGGCCAGCACCGCGTCCCAGTCGTCGCGCTCGATGTCCAGGACCCAGCGTCCGGGGCCCTGGCCGCCCACGTTGTTGTGAAGGATGTCGATGCGTCCGAAGGCGTCCATGCAGGCGTCGACCATGGCCTTGACCTCCGTCTCCGAGGTCACGTCCGCGGCGAACGCGGCGCACACGCCGCCCTCTTCCTCGATGATGGCCTTGGTTTCCTCCGCCGCTTCCGGACGGTAGTCCACGGCGAACACCTTGGCCCCCTCCCGGGCGTAAAGCACGGCCGCGGCCTTGCCGTTGCCCCATCCGGACTCGATGGACCCGGCGCCGGCCACCAGCGCCACCTTGCCCTTCACCCGCTCCCCTCTCTCGATTGCTTCCATGGTGTCTTGCCTCCGGTCGTTTCGATTGGTGGAGCTTCCGGGGGTGCCGAGGCCCTGCCTCGGCGAGTTCCGGAGCCGGAAGTCAGATGTAATACATGTGCGGCCGGTCTTCCGGCTCGCAGATATCGGCGAGGGTGATCCCGTCGATGACCTCTTCCATGGCGGCGTTGGCCTTCCGCCAGGTCTCCAGCACCTTCCGGGCCGCCACCGAATCGGCCGTGTACTTGCGCAGGTTTTCCTCCGGTGCGGTCACCGGGCCGCTCAGGACCTCCAGCACGTCCCTCAGCGGGATCTGATCCGGCGCCCGGGTGAGATAGTATCCACCGCCGGGTCCCCGGTTGGCGCGCACGAGGTCCGCCTGCTTCAGCGAGATCATGATCTGGCCCAGAAACTCCTCGGGAATCGCCTTCCTCGCCGCGATCTCCTTCACCTGAATCGGCGTCTTCGCGTCCCACAACCGCACCAGTTCCTCCAGCGCCAGAATGCCGTAAGTGCCGCGAGAGCTAATCTTCATCATCGCACCGTTGGGTCATACCTACGCCGGAACCTCGATTTCGTCCAGGGCCTCCGGGTTGGCCAACGCTTCGCGGTTCCGGACCGGCCGGCGGTTGAGGATGGCCGACACGGCGTTCTCCACCTTTTTCCCGTTGCGTGTAACCGGCACCTGGCTGATCCGCTGCACCATGGCCGGCACGTGGCGGGGTGTGGCCTGGGCCCGGATGGCCGAACGGATGGCGTCGGCGGTTTCCGCGTCCAGGGCCTGGTTGAGCACCACGAACAGCGCCACCCGGGTCTCGCCCTCCCGCCGGTAGCTGGCGACAATGCTGTCCTGGACGAACGGCAGCCGGTCGACGATGCGGTAGATCTCGGCGGTGCCGAACCGGATTCCGGCTGGGTTGAGCGTCGTGTCGCTGCGTCCGTATATCACGAAACCCCGCTCCGGCGTGACCTCGACGTAGTCGCCGTGACGCCAGACGTCCAGATAGGTGTCGAAGTAGGTCTCGCGGTACCGGGCGTCCCCGGGGTCGTTCCAGAAGCCCAACGGCATGGAGGGGAAGGGTTTCCGGCACACCAGCTCGCCCTGCTCGCCCGCCACCGGCCGCCCCTGCTCGTCGAAGACGGCGACGTCCACGCCGAGGGCTGGGCCCTGGATCTGGCCGGGGTATACCGGTGACAACGGGTTCCCGAGGACGAAGCACCCGACGATGTCCGTGCCGCCCGAAATGGAGCAGAGCTGCACGCCGGGCCGGATAGCCCCGTCGACGTAATGGAACTGGGAGGCCTCCAGCGGCGCGCCGGTGGAGAGCACCGTGCGCATGTCGGCGAGCCCGTACTTGCCGGCGGCCCGGAACCCAGCCTTCTCCAGCGTGGCGAGAAGCTTCGGGCTGGTGCCGAACACGGTGATGCCGTGGTCTTCGGCGAGCCGGAACAGCCTGTCTTCCCGCGGGTAGGCAGGGCTGCCGTCGTACAGGACCACGGTGGCGCCCTGGGCCAGTGCGCTCACCAGCCAGTGCCACATCATCCAGCCGCAGGTGGTGAAGAAGAAGACGGTGTCGTGCCGGTCGACGTCGGTATGAAGCTTGTGCTCCGCGTGGTGCTTGAGGGCGGTGCCGCCGGCGCCGTGGACGATGCACTTGGGCAGTCCCGTGGTGCCGGAGGTGTAAAGGATATAGACCGGGTGGTCGAAGGGAAGATCGGCGAACGTGAGCTCCCCGGCGTCGCCGGCGAGAAACGAGTCCCACGCCACCGCGCCCGCGGGCAGGGTCTGCTGCGTGCCCGGGACGACGACCCACCGCTCCAGGCCCGGCAGCGAGTCCGCCAGCCGCCGGGATTTCTCCATGCAGTCGTGGCGCCGGCCATTGTAGGAGTAGCCGTCGACGGACAGCAGCACCTTGGGGTCGATCTGTCTGAACCGATCGAATGCGCCCTGGTAGCCGAAGTCCGGCGAGGTAGCGCTCCACACGCCGCCCAACGAGGTGGTCGCCAGCATCGCCACCACGGCTTCGAGAGCGTTGGGCAGATACCCCGCGACGCGGTCGCCGGGCTTGATGCCCACGCGCCGAAGGGCGGCCTGGCAGCGGGCCGTGAGCGCACGCAGTTCCCGGAAGGTCACCGCGCGGCATTGCCCACTCTCGTTCTCTTCGATGATGGCGACGCGGTCGTCGCGGTGCCGGAGAAGCTGCCGGGCGAAGTTGAACCGGGTGCCGGGGAACCACACTTCGCGGCCCAGCCGCCCGGCCGGGGGCATGGAGCGGTCCGCCAGCACCGCCCCGGCCTGCCGCCGTCCCGTGGCGTCCAGCCACGCCGCTTCCCAGAAGGCCTCCAGTTGCGACACGCTCCATTGATGCAGCGAGTGGAAGGAGTCGCCGGCGATATCGTGGTCGGCGCGCAACCGTTCACGGAACCGGTAAAGGTGGGATTCCCGGATCTGTCGTTCCGTGGGCGACCAGAGGGGCGTCATGCTGCACCTCCCGTGCGGGGCCGGTCAGGACCCCGGGCGAGGCTCCCGTTTCCCGGCGGCATGGTCGGGCTCGGCGAACGGACAGAGGCGGTTCTTCATGACGACGGCCCGGTTGGACGCGTCGAAGCCGGTCCTGAGCTCGAAATCGAGGTGCATCACCGATTCGGGATCGTCGGTGTGGACGGCTCCCAGGAGGTGTCCCATTTCATGAATCAACGCCAGCGCGTCGTGGTTCAGCTCGTCCCCGTGGGTAAAGGTCTCGCCGACGTGGCTCACGATGTAGTTTCCCAGTCCCTCGGTGCAGTTGCCCAGGCGGTCCGCGCGGGCGCGGCCGCCGCGGTAGAAGTTGAGCGGCTGCTGGGTCAACCCGATGACGACGTCATGGGGCTGGTTGCCGCCCGCCCTGGGATAGGAGAGCTTGAGGCGTTTCATCAAGGTGACCGAGGAGGCCGTGGTCCTATCGACGCGCCAGGGTTCCGTGGCCTGTCGCACCAGCCGGATACCGAACCGTTCCTCGTAGTAGTCCGACGCCGCCCGCAGCAGGTCCTTGGCCGTGTCGCGCCAGAGCGGTTCGTGTCGTCGCAATATCGGACCGGCCACCAGCTTGACCCGGACCACCCGGAGCGGGCGGGTGGTCCCGTCCGGCGGCCGGGCGGTGCAGCCCGCCAGCACGAGGCCGCTAAAGACGAACCAGATTATCAGGCGGCGCGTCATCGTCGGTAAGAGGCTCGACATCGTCCTGGTCCAGGGCGCCCGCGTAGTAGCACCTCCGGATCTTGCTGGCCGGGTCGGGGAAGAGGTCCCGGCCGAGGCGGATCGCCCGCCGTTCCATCTCCTTCAGGCTCATGCGTTCCCGCGCCTTGCTGGCCAGGACCACGATGTTCTGAATTTCGCCCAGGACGTGGCCGCGGTTGCCGAACGTGGGGAAGGTGTAGACTTGCGGGAACAGGCCCGCGAGGGTCTTGATGGCGGCACGGATGAGCTTGCTGTCGGGTCCGCGCAGCGCGCCGATGAGATTGATCACGAGCACGCCCTCCGGCGTCATCCTGCGGTGGGCGGCGTCAAAGAACTCGCGCGTGGCCAGGTGGAAGGGCATGTTGTCGGCGTAGTAGGCGTCCAGCAGGATCAGGTCGAAACGGTCCTCGGTACGCGCCAGGTACTCCCGGCCGTCGCCGCTGTGCACCCGCTGGCGCGCATCCTCCCGGAAGTGGAAGAACTCCCGCGCGACCTCCACCACGTCGGGGTCGATCTCGATGGAGTCGATCTCCATCTCGGGGAACTCCTGGTGGTACTTCTTGGCCATGGATGCGCCGCCGAGCCCGATGATCAACGCCTTGGCGGCGTCCGGCCTGAGCACCAGCCCCAGGGAGGCGAAGCGGGAGTAGAGCAGTTCCAGGGCGGAAGGGTCGCGCCGGTCCATGGAGCTCTGCAGGGTGCCGTCGAAATAGAGGTAGCGGCGTTCCCGGGTTTCTTCCACCCGGATCCGGTGGTGGCCGGTATCCTTCTCGTACAGGGTCTTGGCCCATGCGCGCCCCAGCACGGCGGATTTCATGGCTCCCGGCAGCGCCGCCACGGACTGCCGGAGCCTGCCCCCGCCGTCCACGAGCCAGTCCGCGAGGCGTTGCACGGAGTTCATGCGCCCCGCCTGCCGGCAGCGGCGCTACAATTGACTGTAGTACCAGTCTTCATGGACCAGCGACATGGGCTCCAGGAGATCCTCGGAGATCCCGTCGATGAACTGTGAGGGACGCGAGAACACCATCCCCAGGGAACGGTCGTACACGCGCGCGGGATAGGCGAAGAACAGGTTTTCCTTGGCGCGGGTGGCGGCCACGTAGAGCAGCCGGCGCTCTTCCTCCAGCTCCTCCAGGCTGTTGGTGTTGTAGTACGACGGGAACCGGCCTTCCAGTGCCCAGATGACGAACACCGAATGCCACTCCAGCCCCTTGGCGGAGTGGACGGTGGAGAGCACCAGGGGGCCTTCGTCGGGGTCCACCGGCAGGGCCTCGTCGACGCTGGCGGAGGGCGGATCCAGCGCCATGTCGCTCAACAGGCGCTCGATGCTCTGGTAGCGTTCGGTGATCTCCTGGAAGTGCTCCAGGTCCCGCAGCCGCTTGGGATAGTCGTCGGCGTGTTTCCGCTTGAGGATCGGAAGATAGTACTGCATCAGGTAATGGGCCATGTCGGCGGGGCGGGTTCGTTCCGCGCACTCGCCCATAACCTGGGCCAGGGTCTTGAGCCCCTGCTTCGTCCGGCCCCGCGTTTCCATCCGCTTCAAGGCTTGGCCGGGATCCGCCTCGGCCAGCATCTGGTCGATGAGCTTGCGGCTCATCTGGGGGCCGATGCCCTCCAGCAGCATCAGCACCCGGCTCCAGGACACCGCGTCCCGCGGGTTGCTCACCACCCGCAGATGCGCCAGCAGGTCCTTCACATGGGCCGTTTCCATGAACTGGAAGCCGCCGCGCTTCACGAAGGGGATGTCGTGGCGGGCGAGCTCGATCTCGAGGTCGAATGAATGGAAGCTCGAGCGGAACAGCACCGCCATGTCCCACAGCGGCACTCCCTCTTCCCGCAGTTCCAGCACGCGCTGGCACACGAAGCGCGACTGGGCCTGCTCGCTCTCCGCCTGGACCAGCACCGGGACATCGCCTTCGCTCTTGCTGCTGAACAGGGTTTTCTCGTAGCGCTCCGAGGCCCGGGTGATGATCTCGTTGGTGAGCCGCAGGATGGGCTGGGTGCTGCGGTAGTTTTCCTCCAGCGCGATGATCGTTGTTCCCGGAAACTCGTTCGGGAAGTCCATGATGTTACGGAAGTTGGCGCCGCGGAAGGAGTAGATGCTCTGGGCGTCGTCGCCCACCGCCATGACGTTGTCGTGGGTGAAGGCCAGCCGGCGGACGATGTCCGATTGAAGGCGGTTGGTGTCCTGATATTCGTCCACCATGATGAAGCGAAAGCGCTCCGACAACCGGCGCCGCAAGTCCTCGTGCGAGTCCAGGAGGTCCCGGAGGCAGGTGAGCAGATCGTCGTAGTCCAGCAGGGACTTCTCGCGTTTGTAGACCTGGTAGCGTTCCGCGATGGTCGACAGTTCCTCCAGGAAATCCGCCAGGTGCGGGTAATCGCGCGCCACGATGTCGGGGAGAGGCACCTGCTTGTTGCGCGCCAGGCTGTGGATCTCGGCGATGGTCTGTTTCCGCGGAAAGCGCTTCTCCCGGCTGTCCAGACCCATCTGCGAGCGCAGGAGCTGGATCACGTCCTCGCTGTCGGAGCGGTCCATGATGGTGAAGCTCGGCGCCAGGCCCAGGAGTTGGCCGTATTGCCGCAGCACCATGTTGCCGAAGGAGTGGAACGTTCCCCCGGCCACGCGCTCGCAACGGGAGTCGGTCAGAAGGCTCGCCCGCCGCAGCATCTCTTCGGAGGCACGGCGGGTGAAGGTAAGCAGCAGGATCGATCGCGGGTCGATGCCCCTTTCAATGAGCCGGGCCACCCGGTAGACCAACGTACGGGTCTTTCCGGTGCCGGCGCCGGCGACGACCAGGAGCGGACCCTCGAGGAAGGTCGCGGCTTGCCGCTGCGCCTCGTTGAGCTCATCCTCATAGGCGATGGGGGATCCGGTGCGCGACGGTGCCGTGTCGCTCCTTAGGACGTATTTGCGCGCCAAGCCTGATCTCCAGTGATCTCCAGACGGTTGCCGGCGCGGGAGGCCGGCCTCGAGGCGTCCCGGAACCGCGGCGCCGGGACAGACCGGAAGGTTATCACAACGCGCCTTCCGCGGAAAGATTGGTTGTTGTAAACCCAAGGGTGAGGAACGCAATACTAGACAGGGCAGAAACACTCGATTGGATGGAATCCATGGTGGCAGTCCGGTTCCGTCGCTTTTTCACGATCTTCGTATTTGCATCCGCACTCCTTTCGGGGGGGGCGCTTGCGCAGACCCGTCTCGACGGTGTGGTGGTCACGGACCACCACGCGGCGGTGAGGGCGGGAATGGAGATCCTGGAACAGGGCGGCAACGCCGTGGACGCCGCGGTGGCGGCGGCCTTTGCGCTGGCGGTGGTGGATCCGGCCTCGTCCGGCCTCGGCGGCGGCGGTGTCATGGTGGTCTACCAGTCCAGGGAGAAGAAGGCCCACGCGCTGGACTTCACCACGGTTTCGCCGGCGGTGGCCCCGGCGCTCTACCGAAGTGGAGCCGACGTCCGCGTGAATCCGCCGGAGAGCGGCGCCCTGGCCGTGGCCGTTCCCGGAACGGTGGCCGGGCTCGCCGAGGGCTTGAAGAGGTTTGGCCGTCTGCCGTTGGAAACGGTGCTGGCGCCGGCCATTCGCTACGCCACGGAGGGGTCGCGGGTAACCCCCAGCCTTCGCCGTGCCATTGAGGACAATCTGCCCGCGCTGCGCCAACGGCCCAATTTCTCGCGCATCTTTCTCGATGCCGCCGGAGCGCCCCACGAGGTGGGAGGCCTCATCCGCCAACCGGAACTGGCGGAGACCCTCAGGACCATCGCCAGGGAGGGCGCGCCCGCTTTCTACGAGGGCGCCATCGCCCGGTCCATCGCGGCCCGGATCAAGAAGGACGGCGGCGCCGTGACGCTGGAGGACCTCAACAGCTACAGACCCGTGTGGCGTTCGCCCGTCATCGGCAAATACCGGGGCAGGACCGTGATCACGGCGCCGGCCCCGAGCGCGGGCGGGTTGGCGCTGGTGGGACTCCTGAACGCCATGGAGGGCTACGGCCCGGACCAGTTCCGCCACAACTCCGGGGCCTACCTGCACTTGGTGGCGGAGACCACCAAGGCGGGCACGGCCGACCTGCTGGAGTTGCTGGGAGACCCGGACTCCAACGAGGTTCCGGTTCAACGCATCACCTCCAGTGAGCGAGCCGCGGCAGTCCGCAAGCGGGTGTCCCTGGAGCAGGCCGCGCGCGGGCCCGTGGCCTCGCCGATGTACCGGTCGACAGATGACGACGGCACCAACCACATCGACGTGCTGGACGGCGACGGCAACGCGGTGTCCATGAGCGTTGCCCTCGGCAGCTCCTTCGGCGCCAAGGTGCTGGTACGGGAGACCGGCACCGTTCTCAACAACCAGATGCGGAACTTTTCGCCCGGAGGCGGGTCTGACGAGGCGGAGAGCGCGCCCAACATGCTCAAGCCGCGGAAGCGTCCGGTGAACGGGATGACCCCGGCCATCCTGCTCGAGGACGATAGGCCGGTGCTGATCGTCGGCGCTTCCGGCGGCGCGCGGATCACCGGCGCGGTGCTTCAGACCATCCTCAACGTGCTGGACTTCCGCATGCCAGTGACCACGGCCTTGGCGGCGGCGCGAATTCATGTGCCCGCGGGCGAGCGGCAAACGGTGGAGGTGGAGACTGCCGTGAGCGAGGAGGCCGTAAAGGCTTTGGAGGACAAGGGGCACACGGTCCGCAGGACATCCCGGTTGGGAGCGGTTCAAGCCATCCGGGTCGAGGGGAAACGCATCACCGGGGCCTCCGACCCGCGCCAGACGGACCTGGCACGCTGACGGAGACTCGCGCCGGTCACCCGGCGGTGAAGGGGTTCTCGAGAAAGATGGTCTGATCCCGGTCCGGTCCCACCGAGGCGATGACGATCTCCGTCTCCACCAACTCTTCCAGCCGCTGCATGTAGCGCCGGGCATTGGCGGGCAGATCGTCGACGTTCCGGACCCGGGAGATGGGTTCCCGCCAGCCCTCGAATTCCTCCCATACCGGTTCCACCGTCTCCATCACCTTGAGGCTCGCCGGAAAGTGGCGCAGCAGGGCGGTCCCCGCCCGGTAGGCCGTGCAGACCCGGATGGTCGGCAGGCCCGTGAGGACATCCAGCTTGGTCAACGCGACGCCGGTCAAACCGTTGAGGCGCACCGCGTGCCGCACCGCCACGGCGTCGAACCATCCGCAGCGTCGCGGCCGTCCGGTGGTGGCGCCGTACTCGTCGCCGTCCTGGCGTAGCTTGTCTCCTTCCGGGCCGGTGAGCTCGGTGGGGAACGGTCCGCTTCCCACGCGGGTCGTATACGCCTTGGAGATGCCGATGACTTCGTGGATGTGCCGCGGTCCGATGCCCGCGCCGGAGCACACGCCGCCGATGACGGTGTTGGACGAGGTGACGAAGGGGTAGGTGCCGTGGTCGAGGTCCAGCAGGGTCCCCTGCGCGCCCTCGAACAAGACGTTCTTGCCGTCCCGGAACATCTCTGCCAGCAGCACTCCGGTGTCGGTGACGAAGGGCGCCAGCCGCTCGCGGTAGCCGCTGTAGGTACGGTGGATCTCCTCGAAGTCCAGCGCCTGTTCCTTCAGGATCGCTTTCAGGTAGACGTTCTTCTCCGCGATGTTGTGCTTGAGCTTGGCGCGAAAGGTGTCTTCTTCCAGCAGGTCGATGACGCGTATCCCCACCCTGGCGGCCTTGTCCTCGTAGGTGGGTCCGATGCCGCGGCCGGTGGTGCCGATCTTGCCGGCGCCCCGCAGCCGCTCCCGGGCCTGATCGATGGCCTTGTGGTAGGGCATGATGAGGTGCGCCTGCTCGCTGATGCGGAGCTGGAAGTCGTCCAGCAGGTGTCCCTGCCGCCGCAGCTCGTCCAGCTCTTGCAGCAGCACCTCGGCATCGAGCACCACGCCGTTGCCGATGACGCAGACCTTGTCCTCGTGGAGGGCGCCCGACGGGATCGCGTGCAGGATGGTCTTCTCGCCGTTCACCACCAGGGTGTGGCCGGCGTTGTTGCCGCCCTGAAACCGCACTACCACGTCGGACCGGCGGGCCAGGAGGTCGACGATCTTGCCCTTGCCCTCGTCGCCCCACTGCGCCCCTATGACCGCTACGTTCGCCACGTTTCCGGCCTCAGAGCTTCACCGCCGTGGTGGAAATGACCTCGGGCAGCGCGCGAAACTTGTTGAGGACCTCACGGGGCACGGGATTGTCGACATGGATGAACGAGATGGCGTGGCCGCCGGCCTGCTGCCGTCCCAACTCCAGCCCGGCGATATTGATGCCGTTGTCGCCCAGCAGCGAGCCCAGCGCTCCCACCACCCCGGGCACGTCACGGTTGTAGGAGACCAGGATGTGCCCTTCGGGGACGGCCTCGAAGTAGAACTCGTTGATGCGGACGATACGGGGGTTGTTGGCGCCGAAGAGCGCTCCCTCGATCTCGGCTTCCTCGCCCTGGCTGCGTACCCGCACCTTGATGTAGCTGGCGAAGTCCTTGGCGCTTTCGCTCTTGGACTGGACCACCTTGATGCCCCGTTCCTGCGCGATGAAGGGCGCGTTCACGTAGTTCACCGCGTCGCCGAGGGCGAAGCTCAGCACGCCCTTGAGCACGGCCAGGGCGATGGGGGCGATGTCGTACCGGGCCACCTCGCCGCCGCCCTCGATCTGGATCTCCTCGGGGAACCGGCCCAGCAACTGCACGTGGAGGCTGCCGAGCTTCTCGCCCAGGGTGAGGTAGGGCTGCAGTTCCCGCAACAGGTCCTGGCTTACGCTGGGAGCGTTGACGGCGTAGCGGATGACGCCGTTGACCAAGTAGTCGCGCACCTGCTCCGCCACCGCGATGGCGACGTTGAGCTGGGCCTCGTCGGTGGAGGCGCCCAGGTGCGGCGTGGTCACCACCTGGTCGAGTTGCACCAGCGGGTGTTCCGGACCGGGCGGTTCCTCCTCGTAGACATCCACCGCCGCCCCCGCCACCTTGCCTTCCTTGATGGCCTCGGCCAGGTCGTTCTCGTCGACGATGCCGCCGCGGGCGCAGTTGATGATGCGCACGCCGTCCTTCATCCGGGCGATGGTGTCGCGGTTGATGAGCCCGCGGGTCTCGTCGATGAGAGGCACGTGGACGGTGATGAAGTCCGAGCGCGCGTAGATGTCGTCGAGGCTCGCGGACTCCACGCCCATGCGCGCGGCCGCTTCGGCCGGTATGAAGGGGTCGTAACCGAGCACCTTCATGCGCAGGCCCAGGGCGCGCTCGGCCACGATGCGCCCGACGTTGCCCAGGCCGATGACCCCCAGGGTCTTGTTGCATAATTCCACGCCGGTGAACTTCTGCCGGTTCCACTTGCCGCTCTTGACCGAGGCTACGGCCTGGGGAATGTGCCGCGCCAGGGCCATCATGAGGGAGAGGGTGTGCTCCCCGGTGGTGACGTTGTTGCCGCCGGGGGTGTTCATCACCACGATGCCGCGCTGGCTGGCGGCGTCCACGTCGATGTTCTCCACGCCTACGCCCGCGCGGCCGATGATCTTGAGCCGGCCGGCGGCCTCGAGGAGGTCCGCGGTGGCCTGGGTGCCGCTGCGCAGGATCAGCCCGTCGTAGTCGCCGATGATCTCCTTCAACGCGTCGGGCTCGAGCCCCAAGCGAACATCCACGTCGATGTCCGCCGCCTTGTTCAGCACCTCCAGACCCACGTCCGGCAGCGGGTCGGAAACCAGCACCTTCATCATGTTGCCGTCACTCCTGGTCTGTTCCGCCACCATGGGCGTCTTGGTCAGGCTCCAATAAAGGGGCGCCTCGTCCACACGCTCTCCCGGTTCTTCCATCAATCGAGGGCCTCCATGAGGATCTCCTGGGCCGCGGCCACACCCTTGCCGAGGGTGACCGGAAGATCGAACTTGCGAAACGCCATTTCCAGCGCGCTGATGGCCACGATCACGTCGAAGGCGCCCATGTGGCCCACGTGGGCGATGCGGATGACTTTGCCTTGAAGATGGTCCTGTCCTTCCGCCAGGGTGATGCCCATGCGCACCCGCAGAAATTCGAGCAGCGCGTCGCCGTCGGAGCCGTCAGGCACATAGAAACCGGTGGCCGCGGGACTGGGAGTACCCGGGGACAGAAGCTTGAGTCCCAGGGCGGTGGCCGCCGCGCGGGTGGCCCGGGCCATGCGGTCGTGCCGCGCGTAGACCCGTTCCAGGCCCTCGTCGCGCATGAGCTTCAGGGCGGCGCACAGCCCGAACACCAGCGACACCGCCGGCGTGTAAGCGGTGGAGCCCTTGGCCTGGCCCTTGCGCTCGCTCTCCAGGTCGAAGTAGAAGCGCGGCGAAGCGCTCTCCCGGGTGCGCTGCCACGCGCGGTCGCTCAAGCCGATGAAGGCCAGGCCCGGCGGCAGCATCATCGCCTTCTGGGAGCCCGTCACCAGGACGTCGATGCCCCACTCGTCCATGGGCACGGACAGCACGCCCACCGCGGTCACGCCGTCCACCAGCAGGAGCGGCCCGTTGTCGCGCGTGAGGGCCGCGATTTCGCGCACTGGATGGAGGGTCGTGGTGGATGTCTCGCTGGCCTGGATCAGCACGCCCCTGGTGTCTGGATTGGCCCGGAGCGCCTGTTCCACGGCGCTCACCTCCACGGCCTTGCCCCACTCCACCGGGATCTCCGCCACGTCGAGCCCGTAGGCGCGGCAGATGCGCAGCCAGCGCTCGCCGAACTTGCCGCCGTTGACCACCACGACCTTGTCGCCGCGTGAGAACAGGTTGGCCACCGCCGCCTCCATGGCGCCGGTGCCGGACGAGGCGAAAAGGATCACGTCGTTGGCGGTGCCGAACAGAGGCTTGAGCCCTTGGCGAGCCTCTTCCAGGACCGCCGCGAACTCCGGCGTCCGATGGTGGATCATGGTCCGGGCCATGGCCAGTTGCACTTCGTTGGGAATGGGCGTCGGCCCGGGCGACAGCAGGTATTGCTTGATCATGGCGTCACATCCGATGTGTGAAGTTGTCTGAATGGCGCAAAATCGGCTGGATCGAAGTTGACTGGATCGAAACAGGCTGGATGAATCGTGTCGAAGGACTGTCTCGATGTTCGTTCCGATGTTGCTTTCGGCGGGACATGGGCAAGACGGAATTTGCGCACAAAAAAGCCTGAACCTCCCTCGCATAGAGACCCAGGCGTTCGGCCGTCCAGCAGTCAGGCGCGGCCAAGGCCGCGCTTGCACTCCCTCGTGGTAAGCTCCACATACACGCCAGTTGTGCGACGTTCTTCGTAGCCCGGCAGGGCGGCTTTGTCAATCAGACGGTGGCCATCGGGCGCCGCGCGACGGTCTCTTTCCATGTCCGCCGCGAGCGTATAAGTTTCCAATCCGTCATGGCCAACGAACCCAAGATCATCTTCTTCGACATCGACGGTACCCTGGTGCGGTCCCGGAACGGGCACCTTGCCTTCAACGACGCCATTTTCAAGACCTTCGGCGTCCCAGGCGATATCCGTACCATTCGCCCGGACGGCAAGACCGATCCGATAATCCTGCAGGAGATCTTCGACGCTGGCGGCCACAAGGTGAAATGGCGTCCGGCCGACGCAGCCCGCTTCAGCCAGAGCCTGCAGGAATGCTACACCCGCGCCATCTCCGGAGGCTCGACGGTGATGTATGCGTTGCCCGGCGTCTTGGAGTTGGTGGGGGCGCTGAGCCGCCGGAGGGACCTCTGCCTCGGCGTCGTTACCGGCAACATGGAAGTTACCGCCCGCCTGAAGCTCCAGGCCGCCGGCGTCGGCGAGCACATCGGCCTTGGCGCCTTTGCCAGCGACTCCGCCAACCGCAACGACCTGCCGCGCATCGCCATGGAGCGATGGCGCGCGCATCTGAACCTCCCCGTGGAGCCGCGCCACTGCGTTATCGTCGGCGACACTCCCCGGGACCTCGAAGCCGCCCGAACCAACGGCATGAAATGCCTCCTCGTGGCCACGGGCCGCTACCACCCCATGGAAGAGCTCCGCCACATCGAGCCCGACGAACTGCTGCCCGACTTCTCGGACACGCGGGCGGCGGTGGATGCGTTGATGGGGTTGTTCGGGTAGGGGAGGGGAGGAATTGCAGCGAGCTTAGGAAGTTTAGTAAGTTTATCGATTCTTTATAAACTAGGCTAAACTTGCTATAAGTCTTCTTCAGTGGACCCGATACGTAACCCTTATGCCCCAGGGGCAGGCACGCAACCGCCTGAGTTGGCCGGTCGCGACGAAGTTCGGGAGTCGGCAAGAATCGCGCTGCAGCGCACCCGAAGGGGACGCCCGACCAAGAGCATCATCATGGTGGGCCTCCGTGGTGTCGGCAAGACCGTGCTGCTGGATGTTATACGGGAGCAGGCCGAGTCCAGCGGAATCTGCGCGCTTCGAATGGAAGCGCCTGAAAATCGGTCTCTTCCCTCGATTCTTGCCCCTCAACTGCGTGTGGCACTGCTACGGCTCTCGAACAAGGAGACAGCGAAGCACCTTGCGCAAAGGGCTCTGCGAGGGCTTGCGGGATTCGTGCGAGCATTGAAAGTGAAGTATCAGGACATTGAGGTCGGACTGGACGTCGACCCCGAGCCCGGGCTGGCGGACAACGGAGACCTGGAAAGCGATCTGCAGGACTTGTTCGAGGTTGTCGGCTCCGTGGCCAAGGCGGACGGGAACTGTTTGGCTCTTTTTGTCGACGAGCTTCAATACGTGAAAGAGGACCAGTTGGCGGCATTGATCACCGCATTGCACCGCACATCTCAGCGACGGCTCCCCGTTGTGATGCTTGGCGCTGGACTCCCGCAGGTGCGGGGGCACATGGGAAAGGCGAAGTCATACGCCGAACGGCTCTTCGAGTTTCCCGAAATCGGACCGCTGTCACGTGAAGATGCCAAGGTCGCCATCGCCAAGCCGGCGAAGGACGAAGGGGTTGAAATAGAACCGGCCGCTCTCGACGCGGTCGTTGATCGAACGGAATGCTACCCGTATTTCTTGCAGGAGTGGGGAAAACACCTGTGGAATGTGGCGGAGCAGTCCCCTGTCACGTTTTCCAGTGTCGAGATCGCCTCCCGGCAAGCCATTGCCGCCCTCGACGAGAGCTTCTTTCTGGTGAGGTTTGAAAGGTTGACGCCGACGGAGAAGGAATATCTGCGCGCCATGGCACAACTTGGTCCCGGATCGCATCGCTCCGGCGACATCGCCAACACATTGGGCCGGCCGGTTACTTCCTTGGCGCCCATCCGGAGCCAACTGATCAACAAGGGCGTGATCTGGAGTCCAAGCTACGGAGACACGGCCTTCACGGTGCCCATGCTTGACGAATTCATGCGGCGCATCATGCCTGGCGAACCGTGGCGTTAGTCCCGAAATCACTTGCGGCCATTCAAGGACGTGCGCAAGGGGAGAATACGTGCGAGAAAGGGAAGCCCCATGGCAAAAAAAGAGAGTCCGGATTCCAAAAAGGGTAAGTGACGTACGACGCAAGGGTGAAGTGTCATGTCCAATCCATTCTTCGAGCAGCCCGTCCTGAACTCGCCGTACGAGTACCCGAATCGCCATTGGGAACTGGACGACACCGGGCAACCGACCCAGAAGATCATCGACCGCCGGAGGCCGGCGCAGTTCATCACGCCCATCCCGACGCCGAAGAAACGCCGCGGCTCTTCCGCCGATCAGGGCGCGATGCGTTTCGGCGACGGCAACGACATTTCCACGGAGAACCAGCAGTACGAGCTCACCGCCATCATCAACAGCGTGCGCCAGCAGGTCGAGCGTTGGCGCAGCATACCGAACCCGCATCAGTGGCAGGTAACCCCTGAAACGGCCCGGCTACTTCAACACTGGCGCCATCACCGCTTCAGCGGCATTCGTCCCTTTTTCTGCCAGGTCGAGGCGGCGGAGACGGTCATCTGGCTGACCGAGGTCGCTCCTCGGGCCGGTCGTACGGGCAGGCGGTTTCTCGACCACTTGGCAGACGCCAATCAAGAGGCCAATCCCGAGTT
Organism: uncultured Binatia bacterium (SeqCode); assembly: GCA_965215605.1. GTDB lineage: Bacteria > Desulfobacterota > Binatia > UBA9968 > JAJDTQ01 > JAJDTQ01. The sequence continues at coordinate 3,036,301 of OZ244070.1, forward strand.
GCAGCGGTTGGCGCTCAAGCTGGCCACCGGCGCGGGCAAGACCACGGTGATGGCGATGCTTATCGCTTGGCAGACCGTCAACGCGGTGCGACACCCGCAGAGCCGCCGGTTCACGCGCGGTTTTCTGGTCGTGACGCCCGGCATCACCATCAAGGACCGCTTGAGGGTGCTCCAGCCCAACGATCCCGACAGCTACTATCAGAGCCGCGAACTGGTCCCGAACGACATGCTGCCGGACCTCCAGAAGGCGCGGATCGTCATCACCAACTACCACGCCTTCAAGCTGCGCGACCGCATGGCTCTTTCTAAAGGCGGCCGCTTGCTGCTCCAGGGCCGTGGTGAGGCGCTCGCCACCCTGGAGACCGATGGGCAGATGCTTCAGCGGGTCATGCCCGAGCTCATGGGCATCAAGAACGTACTGGTGCTGAACGACGAGGCGCACCACTGCTACCGCGAGAAGCCGGAAAAGGACGAAGAAGGCGCGCTCAAGGGGGACGACAAGAAGGAGGCGGACAAGAACACCGAGGCCGCCCGGTTGTGGATATCGGGGCTCGAAGCGGTGGTGCGAAAGCTTGGCGTCAACCGGGTGTTGGATCTCTCGGCCACGCCGTTCTTTCTTCGAGGTTCAGGGTACGCCGAGGGGACGTTGTTTCCTTGGACCATGAACGACTTCTCCCTCATGGACGCCATCGAATGCGGCATCGTCAAGCTTCCACGGGTGCCGGTGGCTGACAACCTCCCCGGCGATGAAATGCCCAAGTTCCGCAACCTTTGGGAGAACATCCGTAGCGAAATGCCGAAGAAGGGGAGGGGCAAAGGCGACACCCTCGACCCGCTGAATCTGCCGATCCTCCTCATGACCGCGTTGGAGGCACTGTACGGACACTACAAGAAGACCTACGAAGCCATGGCAAGCGCGGGTATCGAAGTGCCGCCATGCTTCATCGTGGTGTGCAATAACACCTCCACCTCCAAGCTCGTCTACGACTACATCTCGGGGTTTCACCGTGAGAACCCCGATGGTTCAACCACGCTACAGAACGGGTGCCTGGAGTTGTTCCGCAACTTTGACGAGCACGGCAACCGTTACCCGCGACCCCGTACTCTGTTGATCGACAGTGAGCAACTGGAGTCGGGCGACACCCTGGACAAGGACTTCCGCAAGATGGCCGCCGAAGAGATCGAGCGTTTCCGGCGGGAGATCACGGAGCGCACCGGAGATCGCCAGAAGGCAGAGAACATCAGTGATCAGGACCTTCTTCGGGAGGTGATGAACACCGTCGGCAAGCCGGGACGCTTGGGGGATTCGATTCGCTGCGTGGTGTCCGTGTCCATGCTGACCGAGGGCTGGGACGCGAACACGGTGAGCCACGTGCTTGGCGTGCGGGCATTCGGGACCCAGTTGCTGTGCGAACAGGTCGTTGGGCGGGCGTTGCGCCGCCAGTCGTACGATCTCAATGACGACGATCTGTTCGACGTTGAATACGCCGATGTGCTGGGCATACCTTTCGACTTTACCGCAAGGCCCGTGGTGGTCCCGACCAAGCCACCGCGAGAGACGGTTCAGGTCAACGCCGTGCGGCCCGAACGCGATGCGCTCGAAATCCGCTTTCCCCGCGTCGCCGGGTACCGCGTGGAGTTGCCCGAGGAGAGGCTGACCGCCGACTTCAACGAAGACTCCGTGCTGGATCTGACGCCGGCCCTCGTGGGACCTTCCATCACGCGGAACCAAGGCATTATCGGCGAGGCCGTCGACCTCAATCTGGTTCATACGGGAGATATGCGGCCGTCGACACTGCTTTTTCACCTGACACAACGGCTTCTCTACACCAAGTGGCGTGATCCGGGTGAAGAGCCCAAGCTCCATCTCTTCGGACAACTCAAACGTCTGACCAAGCAGTGGCTTGACCGCTGTCTTGTCTGCAATGGCAACACCTACCCCGCCCAGCTCATGTACCAGGAGCTGGCCGATATGGCGTGCGAACGCATCACCGCCGCCATCACCCGCGCCGAGATGGACAGTAGCCGACCCGTAAAGGCGGTGCTGGACCCCTACAACCCCGTGGGTTCCACAGCCCACGTGAACTTCACCACCACCAAGACAAGCCGTTGGAACACGGACGCCAATCGCTGCCACATCAACTGGGTGGTCCTGGACAGCGACTGGGAGGCCGAATTTTGCCGTGTGGCTGAATCCCACCCGCGGGTAAGGGCATACGTCAAGAACCATAGTCTCGGTTTCGAGGTTCCTTACCGCTACGCGTCCGAAGCGCGGACCTACATCCCGGATTTCATTGTTCTCGTAGACGACGGTCACGGGGACGACGATCTCCTGCGCCTCGTCGTCGAGATCAAGGGCTATCGCGGGGAGGATGCCAAGGAGAAGAAGGCCACCATGGATACCTACTGGGTGCCGGGAGTCAACCGTCACGGCTCCTTTGGCCGCTGGGCGTTCGCCGAGTTTACCGAGGTGTACGAAATTCAGGGAGACTTCGAGGCGAGAGTAGAGGAAGCGTTCAACGACGTGATCAAACAATGTCTTCCGGAGGCGGCAGTCGAAGTTGCGCAGTGACTCGCCGCGACGGTTGACCGTGACACAACCGTGGCGTCGATGGCGCACAGGAATCCTTTGGGCAATTGGCCGAGGCGCTGGCCGAGATAATCGAGTATAATCCACGGGATGCATCGGAACCCGAGGGCGACAACAGACGCAACGAGAAGATCGTCTTGCAGTGACGGACGAGAACATCGACCAACGAGGACGCCATGAAGCTGAAAGTCGTGATCCATCAAGCTGACGAAGGCGGTTATTGGGCGGAAGTGCCTTCCATCCCCGGCTGTGCGACGCAGGGGGATTCATTCGAAGAGTTGTTGACGAATCTCTACGAAGCCGTCGAAGGTTGTCTGTCCGTCGACGTTCGTGATCTGCCCGTCTCGGGGAAGGCAAGGGTGATCGAGATTGCGATATGAGGGCGGTCAGCGGCAGGCAGTTCTCCAGGCTTCTTGAATCCAAGGGATGGCGGTTGAAGCGCATAAACGGGAGCCATTTCATCTATGTGAAGTCAGGATCTGCCGTTCGCCTCTCAGTACCGGTCCACGGAGACACATCGCTGAAAGCCGGGCTCCAGAGACACCTGATGAAGTTGGCAGGCATCCACGAGTCGGATCTGTAACCAGACAACCCCGACGTTACAGGCGAGCAAGGTCGCAAATATGGCGAAGCGAAAATCGAGCAAGACGGTCGAGATCCTTCAGCACTCGAAGGCTTCACGAAAGAACATCCCCACCGCCGAATATCAACCGCTCATGACCGACAAGGATCAGAGTTCGGTTCAGGTGGCCTACGAGCGCCGAAACCGTGATCTTGACCCACAACTCGTCTGGCGGGGCAAGGATGTGCAGGACTGGTCCGACCTCGTCGTCCAGGCGCCGCCGCTCTTCATTCAGGAAAAGGTCCACCCGAAGGCTCTGATCGAGGATATGCTGCGCAGGAGTAAGCAGGGGGAGGAGGCCAGCGACGAGCCCGGCTTCCAGGCCGACCTTTTCGCCGATTTCAACGGCCTTCCTTCCGAGGATGCCAGGACCGAGTTCTACCAGCACGATGCCAACTGGTCGAACCGGATGATCCTGGGCGACAGCTTGCAGGTGATGGCGTCGCTGGCGGAGCGGGAGGGACTGCGCGGCAAGGTGCAGTGCATCTACATCGACCCGCCCTACGGCATCAAGTTCAACTCCAACTTCCAGTGGTCAACGACCAGCCGTGACGTCAAGGACGGCAATGCGGCGCACATCACGCGCGAGCCGGAGCAGGTGAAGGCGTTTCGGGATACGTGGCGCGATGGGATTCATTCGTATTTGACATATTTGCGGGATCGGCTGACGGTGGCACGGGATTTGTTGGCTGAGAGCGGGTCGATCTTTGTGCAGATCGGGGACGAGAATGTGCATCGGGTACGGGTGGTGATGGACGAGGTGTTTGGGGAAGAGAACGTAGTATCTCAAATTGGATTTGCGAAGACATCTGGTTCTACAGACGATTTCCTCGGCCAAACAACGGACTGCCTTTTGTGGTACGCAAAAGACAAGACGCAGATCAAATTTCGTCGTGCGCTGAAAGACAAAAGAGCGGGTGAGCCTGGAGGAACGAACTACAACCGATTACGTGACAGTTTCGGCCGGAGTCGGTCAATTAAAGCAGATGAAGATCTGAGCCGGGAAATCGAATCCGGGGAGTTGCGGATCTACTCTTTGGATAATTTGACGTCTCAAAGTGCAGGACGGGACAAAGGCGAAGGCGCAGCTTCCTGGTTTGGGGTGGAGTTTGCGGGAAGGACGTATAAGCCTTCGCTCGCGGTCCGCTGGAAGACGAATGAAACGGGAATGTCTAGGTTAAAATGCGCTGGCCGTCTCGAAGGGACTTATGCGCGGCTCGGATACGTGCGTTATCTGGAAGACTTTCCTGTAGTTCAAATCAACAACCGCTGGTACGATGTAGCGGCGAGCTTCATGGCCAATAAGGTTTATGTAGTACAGACATCTCCAACCGTCATTCAACGCTGCATCCTGATGACCACAGACCCCGGCGATTTGGTCCTGGACCCCACCTGCGGCTCCGGCACCGCCGCGTATGTTGCCGAGCAATGGGGTCGCCGTTGGATTACCGTTGACACCTCTCGCGTTGCCCTCGCGTTGGCCCGGGCTCGTATCATGGGTGCTCGTTATCCCTACTACTTGCTCACCGACAGCCGCGATGGCCAAATCAAAGAAGCTGCGCTTGCCCGCAGGGTTCCCTCAGCAGCGCCCACCTACAACGATATCCGCCTAGGCTTCGTGTACGAGCGTGTTCCCCACATCACGCTCAGGTCCATCGTCAACAACGCCGAGATAGACGTCATCTGGGAGAAGTTTCACGAAACGCTAGAACGGCTGCGTAAGGAGTTGAACCACGCCCTCAGCGCATCCTACGAGGAATGGGAGATCCCACGAGACGCCGATGAGGCTTGGTCCGTGGAAGTCAGGAAGATTCACGCGGAATGGTGGGAACAGCGAATCGCCCGGCAAAACGAAATCGACGCTTCCATCGCCGCCAAGGCCGACTACGAGTACCTCTACGACAAGCCCTACGAAGACAACCGGAAAGCCCGCGTTGCCGGTCCCTTTACGGTGGAGAGTCTATCACCGCACCGTCTGCTGGGCGTCGACGAACACGATGAACTCATCGACAAGGTCGCCGAAAGCACGTTCGGGTATGGCGACCAGCAGGATTTCGCCGCGATGATTCTTGACAATCTCAAGACCTCCGGTGTCCAACAGGCGCACAAAGAGAACCGCATCGCCTTCTCCAGTGTCCGTCCCTGGCCCGGAAGTTTCGTTTGTGCCGAGGGAGCTTACGTCGAAGGCAACGCCGACTCGGGTCCAAGAAAGCGCGCCGGCATCTTCATCGGCCCGGAATTCGGCACCGTCTCCCGCCCCGATCTCGTATCAGCGGTGCGCGAGGCCGCCGACGCCGACTTCGACGTGTTGATCGCCTGCGCTTTCAACTACGACGCCCACGCTTCGGAGTTCAACAAGCTCGGCCGCGTCCCGGTCCTCAAGGCCCGCATGAACGCCGACCTCCACATGGCCGGCGACCTCAAGAACACCGGCAAGGGCAACCTCTTCGTCATTTTCGGAGAGCCGGACATCGACATCCTCGAAGCGGAGGACGATCAGATCCAGGTCAAGGTCAACGGCGTCGACGTGTTCCACCCCAACACCGGCGAGATCCGCAGCGACGGCGCCGACGGCATCGCCTGCTGGTTCATCGATACCGATTACAACGAGGAAAGCTTCTTTGTCCGCCACGCCTACTTCCTTGGCGCCAGCGACCCATACAAGGCGCTCCAGACCACCCTCAAGGCCGAGATCAACGAGGAGGCTTGGGAAACGCTACACAGCGACACCTCCCGGCCTTTTGACAAACCCGCCTCCGGCCGCATCGCCGTAAAGGTAATCAATCACCTCGGGGACGAGGTGATGAAGGTGTTTCGGGTGTGAAGCCGTCGTTACGAGAGGGGAGGGTGCCTCATGGCTAGCGGTGACCAAATCAAGGCATTACTGAAGTCGCACCTGGAGGGTGATGACGACCGCTTCTTTGCCGTCGCCATGCAGGTGGCGGCTCATGAGGCCAGGCTCGGCCATGGCAAACTTGCCGAACAGTTGCGCGCCATGGTTGACGAAGCCAAGGGCCAGGTTGGGACGGTTCGGCCCGTTCCCATCGGCCGCCCGCGAGGAGAACTCGCGAATCTCCTGGAAGCGTCATACCCGAAGGCTCGTCTCAGTGAGATGATTCTCGGCGATGCTCTCGCTGAACAGATCAGCCGGGTCATCCGGGAGCAGCGCCAAGCCAGTCGCATCCTGGCATCTGGCCTTTCGCCCAGGCGAAAGTTGCTGCTGATAGGGCCTCCCGGCACAGGCAAGACGTTGACGGCTACGGTCTTGGCGGGGGAACTCCGCCTTCCTCTCTTCCAGGTCAGACTGGACGGGCTCATCACCAAGTTCATGGGAGAGACCGCGGCCAAACTAAGGCAGATATTCGATGCCACAAGTCGGAACCGGGGCATCTACTTTTTCGATGAGTTCGACGCCATCGGTTCACAGCGGGGTCTTGCCAATGACGTGGGTGAGATCCGTCGCGTTTTGAACAGTTTCTTGCAGATGATTGAGCAAGATGGTTCTCACAGTTTGGTCGTTGCGGCGACAAACCATCCCGGAATACTCGATCACGCCCTGTTCCGCCGTTTCGACGACGTCTTGCACTATGAGTTGCCGGACATGTCACACATTGCAGACCTCCTGAAGAGACGGCTTGTCGGATCGGTTGCCAAGGGGTTCCGATGGGAGGCCTTGGCGGGACTGGCTCAGGGGCTGAGTTATGCCGAGGTAACGCGCGCGGCCAACGAGGCTCTCAAGGACGCGCTGATCCATGATCGTGACAGAATCCTTCCGGAAGAACTTCGGACTGTGCTCGCCGAGCGCAAGCGCCTTGCCGAGAGGTTGACCACGCAAGTGGAATAGGGGGAGGGGCGGGGAACCAAATGGCGGAGGCAACCGCGGGTCGACATCGGCACTTCATTCTCGAGGGTATCACCGAGACAGAGGAGTACCGCCGCCCGGGAAGTGGAGGGCAGCGCACTTCGATCCCGGAGCAGGAACGGACACAGCATGGCGGAGCCCTGCTGGGCCAGCTTGCGGAGTGTCGAAGTGCCGCCGACGCCGCCCGAGAGATCCAGCAGACCGCAGGGTCCGAAGGAGGTCTGGGCCTCCAGGTCGAATTCGAGAGTTTCCCTGATGTCGAGTTGGCGTTCGAGAGCTTGGCGAGAGAACGCCAGGGCATCGAATTGCTGAACGTTCGCCATGACGGGAGTCGGACCCTCGCCACTGTCTTCGTCCCCGACGGCAAGCTGGACCATTTCGAAGGGCTCATCCACGACTATCTGGATGGAAAGAGAGACCGCGCAGACCGTCCTCGTGACAACAGGCGTCTCATCGACGCCATCCAGCAGATCCGAGCGGCAAGCATTCGGGCGCTTTGGACCGACGATGACGAGGCGTTTCCGACATCAGAAGAGGGTCCGTTGTGGTGGGAAGTATGGTTGCCGCGGAAAGGCTCTCCATCCGATCCCACGGCTGCGGATCAATTACTTGCCCCGGATGGTTTCCGACAGAGAGCCGAAGCCCAGGGAATTCAGGTGGCGCAAGGAGAAGCTCGATTTCCGGAGCGTACTGCCTTGCTGGTCCGGGCATCTCTCGAAGAGATGCAGCGTTCCATGGTTACGCTGAACAGCATCGCCGAGTTGCGGCGGGCGAAGGAGACGGCGGAGTTCTTTGATTCTCTGGAACAAGATGAGCAACGCGCATGGCTTGACGATCTCCTTGCACGAACACGATTCGCTCAAGATACCGAGGAGACACCTTACGTGTGTCTGCTCGATACGGGTGTCAATCGCGGGCATCGATTGCTTGCGCCAGCCCTTGACGCCCGTGACCTCCATACCGTCGAGCCTGGGTGGGGGACCAATGATGCCGAGGGGCATGGAACGGAGATGGCGGGTGTAGCTCTGGCCGGCAACTTGGCCGAGATCCTCGAAAGTAGCGACCCTGTAGAAATCGATCATCGACTCGAATCCGTCAAGCTACTGCCAAAGGGTGGAGCAACCGGAACGGCTCCCCGTCACCATGCGTACTTGACGCTCGAAGCGGTGGCGCGTCCCGAAGTTACGGCTCCGTCGCGGGTTCGAGTCTTTGGCATGGCCGTCACGGCGCGTGACAATCGGGACCGCGGGCGCCCGTCCTCTTGGTCCGGGGCGGTGGATTCGTTGGCGGCGGATATTGACGGACGCGGAGCCAATCCGCGGCTGCTAGTGGTGTCCGCGGGGAATGTCAGCGATCCCAGCGCGTGGTGGCATTATCCAAACAGTAACGAGACGGACGGAGTTCACGATCCTGCTCAAGCGTGGAACGCCGTCACCGTAGGCGCCTATACCGACTTCGTCCAGATTGCTGAACCGGACGCTGCTGGCTATGTGCCGATCGCCCAGGCGGGCGAACTGAGTCCTTTCAGTACGCCCTCTCTGACATGGGAGCGCTTCTTGCCAAACAAGCCGGACATCGTTCTCGAAGGCGGCAACGCGGCCAAGGACTCACTGAGCGCGGTACCTCTGCCCAGCCTCAGCCTCTTGACGACGCACTATCGTCCCGCGGATCGACTCTTTACGACGACAAACGCGACCAGTGCCGCGATGGCGCTTGCATCCAGACTGGCGGCACAAATCAGAGGCGCTTACCCCGAGCTATGGCCGGAAACAGTGCGTGCGTTGATGGTCCACTCAGCCGAGTGGACGCCGGCCATGAAGCGTATGTTTCTGCAAGGTAGAAGACGCCCATCAAAGCTGGACTACGGGAATCTGGTACGGCGGTGTGGATTCGGCGTCCCGGACATCAATCGCGCAATTTGGAGTGTCGAGAACTCCCTGACGATGGTTGTTCAGGAAACGTTGCAGCCATTCAAACGTGTGCCGGGCAAGCAGGTCACTCTGCGCGATATGCATCTCCACAATCTGCCTTGGCCGCGCGATGTCCTTGAGGACTTGGGCGGCACGCAAGTCGAGATGCGGGTCACACTGTCGTACTTCATCGAGCCTAATCCCTCGCAACGGGGCGCCCGCTCCCGCTACCGGTATGAATCTCACGGCCTCCGCTTCGACGTAAAGCGCCCGCTGGAATCCACGGATGACTTTCGCCGTCGCATCAACTTGTTGGCAAGAGATGAAGAAACGGGAGGCAATCGCGGGGGTGGCGATCCGTCATGGCTAATCGGAGGCCAAGGACGCCATCGAGGTTCGTTGCACGGAGACATCTGGAGAGGCACGGCTGCGGACCTCGCGAATCGCGGTTCCATCGCTGTCTATCCCACTGCCGGCTGGTGGAAGACTCGACCTGCGCTGGAGCGTTACGACAAAATAGCCCGGTATGCCTTGGTCGTCAGCATCAAGGCGCCGGAGGTGGACGTTGATCTCTACAGCGAGGTCGCTAATCTGATTGCGCCGAAGGTCGAAGTCGAGACCTGAGATGCAATTTATCATCGCAAATACCTTCACCGAGAGCCTCGCCAGGCTGACCGGCGACGAACAGAAGGCCGCTAAGACGACGGTCTTCGACCTTCAGACCGACCCTTCGCAGCCGGGACTCAGTTTCCACCGGGTCAGGAACCCAAAGGACCGGAACTTCTGGTCCGTTCGCGTGAGTAGTGATGTTAGGATCATTGTGCACAAGAGCGCCGACAGCACGGTCTTGTGCTACGTGGACCATCACGAAGACGCCTACAAATGGGCCGAACGCCGCAAGCTGGAGACCCATCCGAAGACCGGTGCAGCGCAACTGGTCGAACTCCGAGAGACGGTCAGGGAAATCATCGTGCCAAGGGCCGTCGAACCAGTGCCGGAGGTTCAGCCGAAACCGCTGCTGTTCGCGGGCATCAGCGATGACGCTCTCCTGGGGTATGGGGTTCCGGGTGAATGGTTGAATGATGTACGGGCCGCTGACGAGGACAGTGTCCTGGATTTGGCCGCGCACCTGCCGGCGGAAGCGGCGGAGGCGCTACTGGTTCTGGCGGTGGGCGGGACGCCTCAGATGGCGCTGGCTTCGTCCGGTCCGCGTTCGTTCGAAGACTCCGACCTTCCGATGATGGTAGCGGAGGCGGCGGTAGAGTATGGTGCCGCGCTACCTCCCGACCCCTTCGATCACCCTGACGCGCAGCGTCGTTTCCGCGTCATGCACGACATCGCGGAACTGGAACGCGCCCTGAGCTATCCGTGGGAAAAATGGGCCGTGTTCCTCCACCCGGTGCAGCAACAGATCGTCGAGAAATTCTACGGCGGCCCGGCCCGGGTGTTTGGCACCGCGGGCACCGGCAAGACGGTGGTGGCACTCCACCGGGCCGTGCACCTCGCCCGGAACAATCCCGATGCCAGGGTCCTGTTGACCACCTTCTCCGACACCTTGGCGGATGCGCTCAGGACCAAGCTCGCACGATTGATCCACAACGAGCCGCGACTCGCGGAGCGGGTGGAAGTCGAGGCCATCGACGCAGTCGGCGAGCGCCTTTATCGTTCCCAGTTCGGTCCCCCGAGGATTGCCACACGCGCAGAGATCGAGGAACTGCTGGTCGACGCGGCGGGTGAAGCAGAAAAGGGTGACTTCAGCCTCCGGTTCCTGCTGGGCGAGTGGGAGAACGTGGTCGATGCGTGGCAGTTGGATACTTGGGAGGCGTACCGTGATGTGCGCCGGCTTGGTCGGAAGACACGGCTTCCTGTCGAACGCCGCGCGGTGCTTTGGGCGATTTTCGAGAGGGTCCGCATGGAGATCCAGAACCGAGGGTGGTTGACCAGGGCCGGCACGTTCGGCTTGCTGGCCGAGAATCTCAAGGATCGGCCACATCCGCCGTTTGAATTCGCGGTCGTGGATGAGGCGCAGGATATCAGTGTCGCGCGACTGCGTTTTCTGGCGGCGTTGGGAGGGGACCGACCGAACGGTCTCTTCTTTGCGGGGGATCTTGGTCAGCGCATCTTCCAAACGCCGTTTTCGTGGAAGGCCATGGGCGTCGAGGTTCGCGGGAGATCTCAGGTCCTGAAGCTCAACTACCGCACTTCCCATCAGATCAGGGTTAAGGCTGACCGTTTGCTCGGCCCGGAAGTTACCGATGTCGACGGTAATGTGGATGACCGGCGAGGAACGGTTTCGGCATTCAATGGCCCCGATCCCATCATGCGCGTATTCGAAACACAGCAGGAAGAGGCAGATGCCGTCGCGCAATGGTTGCAGCAATGTGCCAGCGAAGGCGTGAGCCCCGGTGAGATGGGAGTATTCGTGCGGTCTGCGGCGCAATTGGACCGGGCTCGTAAGGCAGTGACCCACGCCGGACTCTTTGTTCAGGTCTTGGATGAACAGGATAGCAATAGTGGCGACCGTGTCTCGATAAGCACCATGCATCTGGCAAAGGGTCTTGAGTTCCGTGCCGTCGCAGTCATGGCATGTGACGATGAAGTCCTTCCCTTACAGGAACGGATCGAGAACGTGGCCGACGAAGCCGACCTTGAGGAGGTCTACGACACGGAAAGGCACCTGCTCTACGTGGCCTGTACGCGCGCCCGCGACCACTTGATAGTCACGGCGGTCGAGCCAGCGTCCGAGTTCCTGGATGACCTCCAGACATGACTGTCCGTGTCCATTCACTCCATGACTCGTTGCCGATGACTACGGTCTTAACGCTTCGGTCGCGGAATATCCCCGCAAGCGACGATGCTTGGCGATCAGACGTGTATCGACGCTACCCACGATGAGCAGTACCAACAGGTTCGCGTCGATGAAATATCCCGCGGGCGGCATCGGTCTAAGCGGAGGCGGTCGGGAGGCGTTCGGGCGGGGGGAAACGGTCTGTCAGGGATTCGACCTCTCCACTGCGGTCGTTGATGCGGATGACCTTGTAGGAACGCGACACGACTGCCCCGAGCGCGGCGGTCAGGGGGTTCTTGTGGTCCCACGGTCGAGAGAAACCGATGGTGATTCTCCAGCTATTTGACGTGGATTCGAACTCGACCTCTTCCAGACCGATGTTTGTGACTCCTTCGTCCGCAAAAAGGTCGGCAATGTAGTCTTTTGCCTTGTGGCAGGCTACCTTCGCGTCCATGTCAGCCTCCGCTGCATCCCTGTCAACTATCGTCGACGCGTGCCGTACACTCCCCACAACACAACTCTGTCGTGACCTGCCTGCATCTTGTGTTCATGGAGGGTTTTTTGAGAACGCCATGCCATTATAGGCTGTCATCCCGCGGAGGTATCTGCAATCCACGCTTCACCGCCGGCCGGGAGCCGACCCGGGCCAGCCATTCCCGCACATTCGGGTAGCGGTCGAGGTCGACCTCCTGCATCTGCCAGCGGTAGATCCATGGGTAGGCGGCCACGTCGGCGATGGAATAGTCGCCGGCCAGATAGTCTCGTCCTTCCAGCCCGCGGTTCAGCACGCCGTAGACGCGGTTGTTCTCCGCCTGCCAGACGCCCAGATGGGCGTGCTCTTCGCCGGCGTCGCGGCGGCGTATCTGCCAGTGCACGCCCAGGCCCGTGTGGGTGATGTGGCCAGAGGCGAAGAAGAGCCAGTTCAGTACTTCCATGCGGGCAGACGGCTCTTGCGGCAGGAGCCGTCCCGACTTCTCCGCCAGGTAGATGAGGATGGCGCCCGACTCGAACACGGTGACGGACACGCCGCCGGGGCCGTCGTCATCGACGATGCAGGGGATCCGGCCGTTGGGATTGATGGCCAGATACCAGTCTTCCTTCTGCTCCATGTTCTCCAGGGCCATGGGCCTGACCGTGTAGTCCAGCCCCGATTCCTCCAGCATGATGGATGCCTTGCGGCCGTTGGAGGTTGCCTTGCTGTAGAGGGTGATCATCTCGGTCGTCTCCTTTTGGCTGCCCGGTTTATAGCGACTTCATCGATTTGCTGTAAACTGAATGGAGGGGCACACCTTCATCTCCGAAAACCCTGCCCGACAGGCCCTGACGGAGGGCAGGAAGATCGCCGCCATCATCGCCACCATGGGCACCACCGATTCCTTTGGCCTCGACGACCTCCAGGCCATCCCCGCGCTGCGGGACGCGCTGGCGGATTCCGTGGACGTGGACTTCCACAAGACCGGCTTTGCGCCGTACATCTCCAGCCTGGTGCTGGTGAAGGACCGGGCGGACCTGCAGCGGGTCGCGCGGGACCCGGAACAGATGCCGTACCTCTACCAATCCGGGGAATAACCGCCCCGGCATGTACACGCTGGAAACGTCCCGGGCGGGCACCGGCCCCCTCGCCGCCATGGCCAACTATCGCCTGTTACCGACTGCTACCGCCGCACCCGCTACGGCGAGCCCATCTACGCCCTCAAGTCCTACATCCTGTCGCCGTTCGTGGACGAAGCGTACGTCGAGGCCGTCGTCCACAAGATCATGGAAGCGCGGGAGAAGGTGGGGTAGGGGGTGCCGTCCAGCTCGTGCCCGATCCAGGCTCAATCGTCCGGAAAGTAATCCGAGTCGATCCTTTTCACTTCGTAGGTTTCCTCGGTCGTCACTCCGACGCCGTGGTCGATCATGAGCTCGGCGAGTTTGTCTCCGTCGATCAGAATGATCTTGGTTTCGATGTTGGCCGCGAACGCCATTGCCTCACGAGAATAAGTGGAAGTAGTGATGAAGACGCCCTTACGGGCGCGCTGTCCCTGAAGGGCACCAGCAAATTTCTGGACGTCGGGCCTGCCGACGACACTCTCCCAGCGTTTGGCCTGTACGTAAATGATGTCGAGTCCCAGTCGGTCCTCTTTGATGATACCGTCTATGCCCTCGTCGCCGGAGCGGCCTATCGCCTCCCCGGCTTCCTGTCGTGAACCGCCGTAGCCCATACGGAGGAGTAGATCCACGACCAGTTGCTCGAAGAAAGAGGGGGGCGACTCCAGAACTGCCGTAAGCAACTCGCCTGCCAAATTCTTGCGTAGCACTAGGTACGCATCCTGGAGGGTTTCCTCGGGCGTGTCTTCCTGGTCTCCGTTAGTCGGAGGGGTTTCTCCAACCTGCAATGAGGGCTGGCGGCGACGCTGCTGAAAGCTCTTGAACTCTTCGAACTGTTCAAGAAATTTGATATTGATCGCCGAGGGTTTGCCAGCGAGAACCTCACGTCCCCTTTCCGTGATGCGAAAGTAGCCCCTCTTGGGAGATTCCAGTAGGCCGGCATTTGTGAGGTATGACCGAGCCCAGTTGATTCGGTTGACAAACCTTGGCTGGCGGCCACTCGGCAAGATTTCCCTTTTCTCATCCTCCGTTAAGTTGAAGCGTTGGGCCAGAATGTCGTATGTTTGGCGGCGATGGCGGGTTTCCCCGTCTGCGGCCAGCTCCAGCAAAGGTAACATTAAAGACTGAAAGTCTGGGATCGGCATGCGTGTTCTCCGGTCAAACGTATTCTGCCGGGGTAGCAGCGTGTCCTGTACTGGGGATGCGAGCGGCCGTCCGATTGTATTTCTGTGAAGTAGCTCCTACTCAACCGGGAGCATGAGGCCACAGGAAGCTCGGAGTGTCCTTAACCAGCCCGATAGGTCCGCACCGGCAGCGCTTCCGTCTCCAACGTGGAAAGATCGAGTCGCTTGGACGCATGGTCGATGTCGAAGCCGACAACGTCCCCGTTGGCGTCAAGGTCGACGTTGAGTCCTGCCGCAACTTCGCGGGTTTCTGTGCCCGGTCCGACCTTGAGCTCGACGTACAGGCTGTCGGTTTCGGAGTAGTAGTGTAGTTTCATCACTCTTCCTTTCGAAAACCGCGATCAAAGAAAGCATTGTGGATCGTCGCGCCATCATCGAGTGTGACCACGCGTAGGATACGCGCTGTCGCTTGTCCCGAGGGTGTGACTTCGCCCCAGAAACGTATCCGACCATCCGCTTGTGTTTCACGTCGAATGGGTGCGGCGATGACTTCAACACACCAACGTGGATCAATGTAAGGGCGCTTGCGCCGTACCTGCTCCTCGAAGTACCGCGTCGTCTTTGTGACCTCCGCCATCAATCGTCCCAGTCAGCCCTTCCTCCCGGTCACTCCCCATCCAGCTCCCTGTGCAGCCACCTGAGAATCGTCGGAAACACGTCCGGCGACTCGCCCATGTGGCCGCCGGGGAAAAGGCGCATGGCCTTGGGGCTGCCGCATTCCAGCAGCATGAAGAAGTCCTCGATGGGGACCTGGAGGTCGTCCTTGCCGTTGACCAGGAGCATAGGGGCGCAGGGCTTGTCGAGCAGGCCCTGGTCCTTGAGGGAGAGGATGGGCATGACCTCGCAGAGCTCGTCGAAGGTCCGCTTGCCGAAGAGGTTGGCCCGGGCCTCGATGAGGTCGAACAGGTAGGACGAGGCGTTGCGGGAGCGCTGCTGCCATTCGGGCTGGAAGAACCCGTGGATGCCGCCGCCCCAGTTGACCGCGGCGCGCAGCCGTTCCGGCTCCACGTGGGCGAGCTTGGTGGACCAGTAGCCGCCGAAGCTGGCGCCCAGGGCGGCGATGCGGGACGCGTCCACTTCCGGCCGGGTCACCAGGTAGTCCAACGCCGTGCTGTAGACCTCGTGGGCGGTGTCGGACGCGAGAACCGGGGACTCGCCGGTGCCGGGGCTGTCCATGATGAAGCAGCCCCAGTCCTCGGCCAGCATGGACTCCACGAAGTTGTGGCGGTCCTCCTTCCAGTTGTCGATGCCGCCCCAGTGCATGATCACCGGCGCCGGCCGCCGGGCCGGAAGGCGCAGGTAGCCCACCACCTCCTTGTCGCGCAGGGGCAGGGCGATGCGCTCCAGCGGCGGGTCGAAGTAGCGCGCCGCGGCGAGGTAGTTCTCGATGGTCTTGCGGTAGGCTTCCTGCTTGCCGGGCGAGCTGGGGAAGGGGTGGCGCGCCGTGCCGTAGTAGCCGGCGGCCTGGAAGTAAGCCTCTTTCGCCTGGTCTTTCTGCTCCCGGGCCTCCGCGTCCCTGGCCGCCTGCTCCCAGCGGGCTCCGGGCCGGCTCCAGGCCTCGGCCCAGTGGTCGGCGTCCAGACCGTTCATCTCGGCCAGCACGCCTTCGGCCTCGGCCGCATCCATGAGGTGAAACGGGCTGCGCCTGCCCACGCGTTTGCGTATGCGGTCCTTGATTTCGTCGAGAGTTGCGGCCTGCGCCATGATGGGTTCCTCCGGTTGGATGTAGCTTGTCGTGAAACCGCGGCTCGAGATATCGGCGCCGAGGCCACCGGCCCGCGTTCGGTTGAGAATATCACGATTTCGTAATACAGAATAAGTCCATCGGGTTAGAGGGACATGACCAAAGAGGACCATTACATCCAGGGCATGGAGGCGTATGCCGATGACCGGTTGGAGGAGGCGGTCGAGTCGTACACGAAGGCTCTGGCCGACGATCCCGACTACGCCGACGCGCTGCACGCCCTGGGAATGGCGTACGCGAGTCTGGAACGCCTGGACGAGGCCATCGAAGCGGGCAAGCGCCTGATCGAGGTGAGCCCCGACGATGAGCTTGCCTACACGAGCCTTTCCATCTTCTACCAGCGCAAGGGGATGATCGAGGAGGCCGAAGCCGTCGGCGCCAAGGCCAGGACCCTGGCGTGGAAACGGCAGCTCGCCGAGAACAAGTAGCCGCCGCGGCCCGTAGCGCCGTCGGCGCGCGCGAATCCGCGCTCACAAACACGGGGCCGTCCGCGAAGAAGGGGTACGCATGAATCTGGACAGCATTACCGTCGAATCGATCCGTGATTCCCTGAGGGAGCGCAAGTACATTTGCGACCGGAGCCTCGCCACCGTGGTCTACCTCTCGGTGCGGCTGGGGAAGCCGATCCTGCTGGAAGGGGAGGCGGGCGTGGGCAAGACCGAGATCGCCAAGGTGCTCGCCGACGTGCTGCAGACACGGCTGATCCGGCTCCAGTGCTACGAGGGCCTGGACTCCAACACCGCCCTCTACGAGTGGAACTATCCCAAGCAGATGCTGCGCATCAAGCTCGAGGAAATCGGTTCCCGGGACCGGGAGTCGGTGGAGACCGAGATCTTCTCCGAGGACTACCTCATCAGCCGGCCGCTGCTGGACGCCATCCGCACCGACGGCGCCGAGCCCCCGGTGCTGCTCATCGACGAGATCGACCGCGCCGACATGGAGTTCGAGGCGTTTCTGCTGGAGGTGCTGTCGGATTTCCAGATCAGCATCCCGGAGGTGGGCACCATCCGGGCGGACAAGCGACCCTACGTCTTCCTCACCTCCAACCGCACCCGGGAGATCCACGACGCGCTCAAGCGGCGTTGCCTCTACCACTGGATCGAGTACCCGACGTTCGAGAAGGAGTACGAGATCATCATGACCAAGTATCCGGAGGTCCGGAAGCTCATGGCCGAGCAGATCTGTGCGTTCATGCAGCAGGTGCGGCAGATGAACTTCTACAAGCGTCCGGGAGTGGCCGAGACCCTGGACTGGGCGTCGGCGCTGCTGCTGCTGAACCGGGCCGAGCTGGATCCGGAGATCGTGAAGGAGACGGTGGGCTGCGTGTTCAAGTACCGCGAGGACCTGCACCACCTGGAGGAAGAGCTGTCCGGCGACAAGCTCGACATGGACCGCATCCTCAAGGAGCCGGCCACGGTGGTGGGCGGGAACGCCCAGTAGCCGCGGGACCGGCCCGGACCTTGCCATGGCCAGAGAGCTGAACGAAGAAGACATCGTCCGCGCGGTGGAGCGCTACAAGCCTTTGCGTGGACAGGGCACGCTGGCGAACATGCTCATGTTCGGCCGGGTGCTCAAGGACCTGGGTTTCCGCATGGGACTGAGCCAGGTCATCGACGCCAACCGCTCCATGCCGCTCATCGACATCCGGAGCCGGCCGGATTTCCATCGGGCGCTGGCCGCCAACATGCTCCACGACCACGAGGACATCGAGCTCTTCGACCAGGTGTTCGAGGCGTTCTGGCAGGGCGACGCGGAGATCGAAGACGGCATCGAGACCATGGAGGTGCCGGCCCAGAGCCCGGACGAAGCGCTGGAGTCGTCGGACGACAGCGGCGGCACCGTGGAGGAGACCCTGGCCGAGCAGGAAGGCGCCGGCGACGACGGTCCCACGGACCCGGACCCGCTGATGGTGCCCACCTACAGCCCCAACGAGCAGCTCAACGAGAAGGACTTCAGCGAGATGGGCATCGAGGAGAGCCGGGCCGTGACCCAGGCCATTCTGCTCATCGCCTCCAAGATCGCCACCCAGGTGAGCCGCCGCAAGAAGCGGGCGCGCCGGGGCACCGAGATCGATCCCCGGGGCACCATGCGCCGCAACATCAAGTACGGCGGCGAACTGGTGGAGCTGGTGGCGCGCAAGCGCCGCATCAAGAAGACCCGTGTCGTGTTGCTGTGCGACGTGAGCGGCTCCATGGACTGCTACAGCCGTTTTCTGATCCAGTTCATGTACGGCCTGCAGAACGAGCTCTGGGGCGTGGAGACCTTTGTCTTCAGCACCACCCTGAGCCGCATCACCCACCTGATCCGCACCAAGAACATCGGCAACGCCCTGGAGAAGATCTCCAAGAGCGTGCTGGGGTGGTCCGGAGGCACCAACATCGGACGGTCGCTGGAGATCTTCAACCGCGACTTCGCGGCGAGCACCGTCACCCACCGCACCGTGGTGGTCATCATCAGCGACGGCTGGGATCGGGGCGACGTGGGCGTGCTGGAGCGGCAGATGCAGGCCGTCAAACGGCGTTGCGGCAAGCTCATCTGGCTGAATCCGTTGCTGGCGAGCGAGAACTACGAGCCCTTGTGCAAGGGCATGCAGGCGGCGCTGCCGTACCTGGACCTGTTCCTTTCGGCGCACAACGCCAACAGCCTGGTCCACCTCGGCCACACCATGCGCAAGCTGGTGGCCTAGGCAGGGCAGTAACGACGGCAGGCGGAACGGGCCGGGTCCGGCAAGGAGGCATCCATGGAAAACATCTACGATGACGTAAAGGAGTTCCTGGAAAAGGGCGAAACCGTGGCGGTGGCCACCATCGTCTCCACCAAGGGCTCGACCCCGCGGGAGGTGGGGGCCAAGATGGTGGTGACGGCCTGGGGCGAGATCCTCGGGACCATCGGCGGAGGTTGCGGCGAGGCCGACGTCCGGCGCGAGGCCATCGAGGTGGTGCGCACCCGCAAGCCCCGCACCGTGCGCGTGGACCTGCTGGACGACATCTCGTCCGACAGCCCGGCGGTGTGCGGCGGTATCATGAATGTGTTCATCGATCCCTGGTGGCAGGACGAGGAGAGCGACTGAGGGACGGGGCGGCAACGCCGGACGGATGGCTGGTGGGCGACAAGATCGGAAATGAATGGACGCACTGGTTCAAGAGCTGATCAAGATCAAGAATGAAGGCGCCGGCGCGGTGCTCGTCACGGTGGTGGAGTCCCAGGGACTGGACGGGCTCGACAGCGGCGCCAAGTGCCTGATCCGGGACGGACGGATCGTGCTGGGCGAGGTGAACGACGCGGAACTCGAGCAGAGGCTGCTCCATGAGGCCGCCGAACGGCTCTCGGACGAGCATTCCCGGCTGGTGTCCGTGGAGACCGCGGCGGGAGGGCAGGCGGACATCTTCTTCGAGGTGATGCCGTCGCCGCCGAAGCTCATCGTCGTCGGAGCCGGACACATCGCCGTGCCGCTGGTGAAGATCGCCAAGCTCATGGACTACTACGTGGTGGTCATCGACGACCGTATCCTCTTCGCCAACCGTGAGCGCTTCCCCGCCGCCGACGAGGTGGTGGTGGGGGACATGTCCGAGACCGTGAAGGCGCTCGACATCACGCCCACCACCTACGTGGTGCTCATCACCCGGGGCCACAAGTACGACGAGCCGTGCCTGCGCGAGCTGCTGGACCGGCCCGCCAGGTACATCGGCATGATCGGCAGCAAGCGGCGGATCAAGGCGTGCTTCGAACGGTTCAAGGAGGAGGAGCACGTCTCCGAGGAGCTCATTTCCCGGGTCTACGCCCCCATCGGGCTCGACATCGCCACCGAGACCCCGGAGGAGATCGCGGTGGGCATCCTGGGCGAGGTCATCAAGGTCCGCCGCGGCGGCAAGGCGCAGTCGCTGTCCCGGAAGCGGTGAGCCGTTCCGGCGAAATTCAGGTGACGGGGGTGGTGTTCTCGGACTTGGGCCGGGCCGGAGCGTTCCTGGACATTGGCTGGGTGCGGGACGCCATCAGGGAGCGGGTCGGCTTCGAGCCCTATCCCGGCACATTGAACGTGCGGGCGCGCGGCGCCGACGTGAACCGCTGGGAGGAGGTCCGGCGCCACGGCGTGAAGATCCTGCTGCCGTCGC
The DNA here is from genome assembly GCA_965215605.1 of uncultured Binatia bacterium (SeqCode). GTDB lineage: Bacteria > Desulfobacterota > Binatia > UBA9968 > JAJDTQ01 > JAJDTQ01. The sequence goes on from OZ244070.1 coordinate 3,056,703, forward strand.
CGGATCCGGGTTTCTGCAACGCTTTCCTGTTCACCGGCTCCCTCGGGGGAGGGGATTCCGGACCCGGCGCCCGTGAAAGGGTCGCGGTGGTGGTCCCGGAGGTGAAGGAATACCCCGCCGACAAACTGGAGATCATCGCCCCGGTGTCGCTGAAGCAGACCCGTTCGGTGCGGGACGGCGACGAGTTGACCGTCGTTTTCGACCGGGCGCCGTGACAGGGAGCAGGACGGTTACAGGAGGTAAGTCAGCATGCGTCGTGTCATCGTAGGGTTGTCGGGGGCCACCGGGTCCATTTACGGGATCCGCATTCTCCAGGTCCTCGAGCGTCTTCCGGATGTCGAGACTCACCTGGTCATGAGCAAGGCCGCCAAGATGACCCTCCAGGTGGAAACGCCGCACTCGGTGAAGGATGTCGAGGAGATGGCGGACGTGGTGCACGACATCAACAACATCGGCGCCAGCATCGCCAGCGGCTCGTTCCGCACCGCGGGCATGGTCATCGCGCCGTGCTCCATGAAGTCCATGGGCGGCATCGTGCTCTCCGTGGGCGGCGACCTTCTGGTGCGCGCCTCCGACGTGATCCTCAAGGAACGCAAGAAGCTCGTGCTGGTGGTCCGCGAGACCCCGCTGCACTTGGGCCACCTCGAGAGCATGGCGCAGCTCACCCGCATGGGCGCCGTGATCTTTCCCCCCGTGCCCGCGTTCTATCACCGCCCCAAGACCCTGGACGACGTCATCAATCAGACCGTGGCCCGCATCCTGGACCAGTTCGAGATCGAGACCGACATGTTCCACCGGTGGGACGAGGAGTCCCTGAGCCGCTATCCAGGAGACAAGGAGTAGGCGGAGGCTCACCGCGGAGGATGACGCCTGCCGGCGGGATTTCTCTTATGACCGATCTTGAGGAACAGGTCCTCGACTACCTCCGGACCCACAACACCATGACCCTGGGCACCTGCGCGGACGGGGCGCCGTGGAACGCCACGGTGTTCTACGCCAGCGACAAGTTTCAGCTTTATTTCTTCTCCGCGCCGGACTCGCGCCACTGCGCCAATCTTTCAGCCAACCCGCGGGTGGCGGTGACGGTCCAGGAGGACTACCGGGACTGGCGGGAAATCAAGGGGATCCAGCTGGAGGGGACCGTAGATCTCGTGGATTCGGTGATTGCCAAGGGCAAGGCCATGGCGGCGTACGCGCGCAAGTACCCCGGCGTCATGAAGCTGTTCACGGATCCTTCGAGCGGCATATACCACCGCGCATTTCTCAAGGTGAAGTTCTACCGGGTGACTCCGGAGACGCTGTACTACATCGACAACCAGCAAGGGTTCGGCAAGAGGCAGGAACTGGTCCTGGGGACGGATTGACGCCGCCGGGCCAGGACTGCCGCGGCGTCCGGCGCCGCTTCGGACCAGAGAGGATCGCTACGTGTCACGACTGGTGGGCAAGGAAATGCCGGACGAGTTGTTCGCGCTGATGAGCGGCAAGGCCGTCGAGGCGGGCAAGGTTTTCATCATGGCCACGGTGGACGAGCAAGGCTGGTGCCACCCGGCCATGGGATCCTACTACGAGTTGGTGGCCAAGAGCCCGGGCCGCATCCATCTGGCCGTGGGCAAGAACAGCACCACGGAACGGAACCTCGTGCGCACCGGCGCCCTGACCCTGGTGGTCACCGACCACGGTCTGAACTACTACCTCAAGGGTGACGCCAGGCGGACGCGGGAACAACTGGAGGACACCCCTTTCGCGCTGTTTCAGGTGGAGCTCCACACGGTGCTGGAGGACCAGGAACAGGGGGTCACCATCGTGACCGGTGTCCGCTACGAGTTGAATCAGAGCGACGACACGGGATTCATGGGACGGATACTGGACAAGGCCCTGGCCGCGTTGGCGGCCGCACCCTGGGAGACGTAGGGGCGGTTTCGACGCCCCTCGTGTTCGCCCGGCCCGCGCCGCGCATCCGCTGGCCAGCCACCGTGGATCGTGTTAGCTATTCTGGGCAGCGGTGCGTTGCCGCCGCCGATTTTCGTGAAACTTCAAGGAGGTTTGTTGTATGGACCCGATTACGGACCCGATTGCCATTGACGTGCACGTGCACCTTTGCGACGAGCTGACCCTGAGCTCCAAGGGCGATCGCCCGAAGCAGATGGCGCAGTACTTCAAGCGGGAGCGCAAGCCCGTTTCCATCGACGAGATGGCGGACGAGTACCGCGCGCGCAACATGATGGCGGTGATTCAGAACACCACCGACGAGACCATCACGGGGTTGACCCCGGTTCCCAACCAGCACGTGGCCGACGGCGTGAAGCGGAACTCCGACGTGTTCCTGGGCTTCGGCGTCATCGATCCGTGGCAGCAGAAGGTGGCGTTGCAGGAGATCCAGCGCATCAAGGACATGGGGCTGCACGGCATCGGCGAGATCAACCCCGCGCGGCAGCAGTTCTTCCCCAACGACACCCGCTTCTATCCCCTGTGGGAGGAATGCCAGAAGCTCGAGCTGCCGATCCTGTTCCACAGCGGCATGGCCGGCGCCGGCGCCGGCACCCCCGGGGGCATGGGCAACAAGCTCAAGTTCACCCAGCCGATCCATCTCGATGACGTGGCCGCGGACTTTCCCGAGCTGAAGATCATCTGCGCCCACCCGTCGTGGCCCTGGACGGCCGAGAGCCTGGCCATCGCCCGGCACAAGAGCAACTTCTACATCGACCTCTCGGGCTGGTCGCCCAAGTACTTCGCCGCCGAGCTGGTGCAGCAGGTGAACTCGATCCTTCAGGACAAGGCCATGTTCGGCTCCGACTGGCCGGCCATCGGCGTGGAGCGCTGGCTGGACGACTTCGAGAAGATCAGCATCAAGCCCGAGGTCAAGCAGAAGCTCATGCTGGACAACGCCAAGAAGTTCTTCGGCATGGACTGAGCGACGTCGATAACCGCAGGGGCGGCCCGCCGGTCGCCCCTGCATCCTTTCCAATGGCCATCGAACTGATCAAGCCCGTTTCGCCCGCCGCCTCCCACGGCTTCCAGATCATGGCGAAGCCCACCGGCGCCATCTGCAATCTGGACTGCGTCTACTGCTACTATCTCAAGAAGGAAGACCTCTATCCCGAGGCGAAGTCGTTCCGCATGGAGCGTGACGTGCTGGAGGACTACATCGCCCAGCACATCGAGGCGTCGCCGGACCCGGTCGTGGACTTCGCCTGGCACGGCGGCGAGCCCACCATCCTGGGCCTCGACTATTTCCGGGAAGTCGTCGCGCTCCAGCGCAAGCACTGCCCGACCGGCCGGAAGGTCCGTAACGGCATGCAGACCAACGGCGTCCTGCTCGACGAAGAGTGGTGCCGGTTCTTCGCCGAGGAAGGCTTCTCCATCGGCCTGAGCATCGACGGCCCGGAGAAGCTCCACGACGAGTACCGCGTCACCAAGGGCCAGCAGCCCACCCACCGCAAGGTGGTGCAGGCGTACAGGCGGCTCAAGTCCCACAAGGTGCCCTGCGACGTGCTGTGCGTGGTGCATGCCGGCAACGTCGGCCACCCCACCACGGTCTACCGCTACTTCAAGAGCCTGGGAGCCGACCACCAGCAGTTCATTCCGCTGGTGGAGCGAGTGCCCGGGGATGCCGCGGTGGGCCCCCGGAGCGTTCCGGCGGAGGCCTTCGGCACGTTCCTGTGCGCCATCTTCGACGAATGGATCCGCAACGACGTGGGCTGGGTGACGATCCAGATCTTCGACGAGGCGGCCCGCACCGGCCTCGGCATCGAGCATGCGCTCTGCATCTTCCGGGAGACCTGCGGCGACGTGCCGGTGGTGGAGCACAACGGGGACTTCTACTCCTGCGACCACTACGTGGATCCGGAGTACCGCGTCGGCAACATCCGGGAGACCTCGGTGGCGCGCATGGTCGACAGCGAGGCCCAGCGAAAGTTCGGCCGCGACAAGTGGACGACGCTGCCCCGGTACTGCCGCGAGTGCGAGGTCCGCGCCCAGTGCAACGGCGGCTGCCCCAAGGACCGCTTCATCAAGACCCCGGACGGGGAGGAAGGGCTCAACTACCTCTGCGCCGGCTACAAGAAGTTCTTCATCCACAGCCGCGAGCACCTGAACGCCATGGCCGGCCTGTGGCAGGCCGGCGAGCCCATCGAGAAGGTCATGCGGCTGGTGCGGGAGGCGGACGCCGCCGCCCGCCCGGAAGCCGGCCGCAACGACCCCTGCCCCTGCGGCAGCGGACGCAAGTACAAGCGCTGCTGCATGCCCCGGTAACCGCCCGCCGCGAATCGACGGCCGATGGGCTCAGTTCAGGGTGCGCGAACCCGTGTCGGAAGGCGGTGCTGTCGTCTCTCCGCCGAACTCCAGCAGACTGACGAGAATCGTTTCCCGTTCCCCGATGGAGCCGGCCTCCAGGAGCGCCTGTTTCTCCGATGGATGGAACGGCATGGCCACTCCCAGGAAGTTGATGAGGTCGGTATCGGGTATCGGCTTGAGTTGATCCAGGTCGATGGTCAGGCCGCGGGTCTCGGCGTAGCGGTCGAGCGCGTGCGTGAGGCGTGGACGGTCGATGGCCGGAGGGCCGGTCTCCTCCAGGTCGCCGAAAGAGGCATAGTCGGGCCGCACGCGCCGGTAGCCTCGTTCCACGGACAGCTCTTCCTTGACGCGGAAGCGGCTGATGCCCCGAAGCTGCACCATGTAACGGCCGTCGGGGGCCTTCTCCCATCGTTCGATGTGGCCGGCACAGCCCACGGGATAGAGATCGGGTCGGTTACGATCGGCCCCGGGCCGGGGGAAGTTGTCGTGCTGGGGAACGAACGGCTGGATCATGCCGAAAACGCTCTCCGCCTCGAGCGCATCGTGGACCATGTTCCGGTAGCGGGGCTCGAATATGTGCAGCGGCAGCCGCGTGCCGGGCAATAGCAGCACTCCGGTGAGCGGGAACACGGACAGGACCTCGGGCAACGAGACAGGTTCGGTTTTGTCTTCCATGCGGCCTCCCCTCCTCGCTTGATTATAGAGCCCCCCCGGCGGCCGTCAACCGGGGCCGTGTGCCGCGGACCGGGGATCACCCGAAGGCATCGTAGATGCCGTCGAACTTCGCCAGCTTGAAGCGGACCATGTTGCGCGCCGCGTGGGCGACCACCCGGCGGTCGCGCTCGGTGGTGCAGTAGCGCTCGACGACCCGGGCCGCCAGCGCCGTGTGCTCCTGGTCCGCAACCGCGTGCACCGTGAAGAACTCCCGTTCATGATCGGCGATGCCGTATTTCTCGGCCAGGCAGGTGTCGAACTCGACGGCGTAGCGGCCCACCATGCTCTCGTTCACCAGTGCGCTGGTGCGGCTCTCGGCCGGCGAGCCCAGGAACATGCCCCTGAGGATGGCGGCCGCGTGGGCCTGGCATTCGAAGATAGGCAGGGCCTCGTCGAAGTTCTCTTCCGTCAGGCCGATGGCGAGGCCGAAGCGCTTCATGAGGTCGGGGTGCGTCTGCTCCTCGGTGAAGGCGTGGAGGAAGAGGTCGTAGAGTTCCTGGTTGTGCGCGTTCTTGGCCATGCACAGGGTGAACCCCTTGTTGATGGCGACGTTCAGCAGGTAGTGTTGCAGCGCGAAGCCCTGGAGGCGGCGGTTGGTCAGGGTGCCGCTACGAAGGTCGGAGAAGTACCGGCTCTCCATCAGCCGATGGATTCCGGGACGGATGATCTCCTCCACGACCGAGGTGACGAAGGCTTGGGTTGTCATGACGCCCGCGACCGTAGAAGAATCGCCGCCGTGCTGTCAAGCGTCGCCGTGCCCGCGGTTGAAGCGCAAGGCGAAACAGGGAATAGTAGCAGGCGTACCGTGCCGGGGCCGTCTCCAGGGCCTCGTCTGAAAGGAGCGCCATCATGTGGAAGGGATTCAAGGTCATCGACGCGGACGCGCACATGCACGAGCCGCAGTACCTCTGGGAGCGCTACGTCGAGCCCGCTTACCAGGACCAGGTGCCCAAGGTGGCGTTCATGGACGGCGCCTTCATGGTCTACGAGCCGGACGGCCGGATCATTCCCAAGACCGAGAAGCAGCCCAAGCTCCCGGCCACGGCGTGGGCGGACATGGAGGCGAAGTACGGCGAGCAATACCGCACGTGGTGGTCCGCGGAGACCCGGCTCAAGGACATGGACACCCACGGCTGGGACGTCCAGGTGCTGCTGCCCACTGGCAACAACGGCAACTTCGCCTACCGGGTGGCGCTCAAGGACGCCAAGCTGGGGGCTGCCATGTGCCGGGCCTACAACAACTGGTGCCGGGACTACTGCGACGCCGACCCCAAGCGCCTGAAGTTCGTGGCGGTGCTTCCCGGATCGGATACCGAGGCCATGGTGGTGGAGGCCCGGCGGGCGGTGGAGGAGCTGGGGGCGGTGTCGGTCCGGAACCCGTTCCTGCCCGAGGGCCGGTGGCTGCACGAGCCCGAGTACGACGCGGTGTGGGAACTGGCCTGCGAGCTGGATTTCCCCATCTCCGTGCATGGCGAATACCGCCAGCGCCGGTTCCACCCGTTTGCGGGCGGCAACCGCGGCAACGTCGACGATCGCAACATGCAGCAGCTCGCCCTGCGCGGCCTCGACCACGCGCTGGGGTTCCCGTGCGACAACATGGCCACCATGGGCGAGTTCATCTTCACCGGTATCCTGGAGCGTTTCCCCAAACTGCGGTTGGGGATCCTCGAGTCCAACGTGGGCTGGGTGCCGTTCTGGCTCGGCCGCATGGACGAGCACACCCACGGGCGCAACAGCGTCATGGGCAACGCGGTGGAGCGTCTGCCGATGCTGCCCAGCGAATATTTCATGCGCCAGATCACGGTGACCTGCGACAGCGACGAGCGCGCGCTGTCCTACGCCGTGGACCATCTGGGCGGCGACAACATCGCCTGGAACACCGACTATCCGCATCCAGACGCGCCACGGCCCGAGAAGGCGCTGCCGGACCTGGACGCGCAGCCGATACCGGACGAGGCCAAGGCCAAGATCCTGTGGGACAATGCGGTGACGCTGTTCGGCCCCCGCATCCTCGACTAATGCCCTGTCCCATGGAAGAGATTCGATTCGTAGACACCACGTTGCGTGACGGCCACCAGAGCCTCTGGGCCGAGCGCATGACCACCGGCATGATGCTGCCCGTGGCCCGGACCATGGACGAGGCCGGGTTCGACGCCATCGAGCTGATGTCGGCCTCACACCTCAAGAAGTGCGTGCGCGAGCTCAAGGAGGACCCCTGGGACCGGGTGCGGATGGTGGCCGAGCGGGTCACCCGTACGCCGTTGCGGCTGATGGCGGGCCGGGTCAACGCGTTCGAGATCACCCCGGTGTCGGTGTACGAGCTGTTCATCGAGCGGATGGCGGCCAACGGCATCCGGCAGGCGCGCATCTCCGAGGAATGGAACGAGCTCGAAGGGTGGACGCGCAAGGTCCGAATCGCCCGCAAGAACGGACTCCAGCCCATCGTGAACCTCATCTACTCGGTGTCGCCGAAGCACACCGACGAGTACTACGCGCGGAAGACCCGCGAAGCCGCTTCCCTGGGCGTGCCGTTCCTCTGCCTCAAGGATCCCGGAGGCCTGCTGACGCCCGAGCGCACCCGCACCCTGGTGCCCATGATCTTCGAGAACGCTGGCGGCATCCCGGTGGAGTTGCATACCCACTGCACCACCGGGCTGGGGCCTTTGTGCTGCCTGGAAGCGGTCAAGCTCGGCATCCGCACGGTGAACACGGCGGTGCCGCCGCTGGCCAACGCTTCCTCCAACCCTTCCGTCTTCAGCGTCGCCGCCAACCTGCGCGCCCTGGGCTACGCGTGCGCCGTGGACACCGGCGCCCTTGAGGAAGTGTCGGAGTTTTTCACAGCCGTGGCCCGGCAGGAAGGCTTCCCCCTGGGCGCGCCGGTGGAATACGACTACGCCCAGTACCAGCACCAGGTGCCCGGCGGCATGATCTCGAACCTGCGCCACCAGCTCGCGAAGGTGGGCCTGGAGCACAAGGCGGAGGAGGCGTTGGAAGAGGTGGTGCGGGTGCGGGCGGATCTCGGCTACCCCATCATGGTGACGCCGCTCTCGCAGTTCGTCGGGAGCCAGGCCGCCATCAACGTCATCGTCGGCTCCCGCTACCAGGAGGTCACCGACCAGATCATCCAGTACGCGCTGGGGCTGTGGGGCCGGGAAGGCGCGGAGACCATGGACCCCGACGTCAAGCACAAGATCCTGGACCGGCCTCGCGGCCAGGAGATGGCCCGCTGGGAACCCCCCGACCTGACCATCGACGAGGTGCGGCGCAAGCTCGGCGGCCCGGGCGTCACCGACGAGGAGTTGCTGCTGCGTTGGATGCTGAGTGAGGAGGAGATCGCCGCCATGCGCGCCGCCGGCCCGCCACGGGAGTACCTGAGCGCCCGTTCCTCCACGGTGGCGCTGATGGAGCAGCTCACCGGCCGCGGCCGGTACGCCGGCATTCGCGTCAGCCGGCCGGGATTTTCGTTGTCGTTGCAGCGGGGCGACGCAGGGTGACCCCGAATGACCATGGCTGTGCGCACTCTCTTCCGTCACTCCCCTCCAATCGTTATTCCCGCCCCATCGTCATTCCCGCGGAAACGGGAATCCAGGGGTAGGGAGGGGCAACGGGCGGATGTCCCACTTTCCGGAAAGGAGTATTCATGCCTGACCTGATCACCCTCGGCCGTTCCGTGGGCGAGCTGCTCAAGGAGAGGAACGAAACCGTGGCGGTGGCCGAATCGTCCACCGGCGGATTGATCTCCGCCGCGCTGCTTTCGATGCCCGGCGCGTCGGCCTATTTCGTGGGCGGCGGGGTGATCTACACCCGTCACGCCCGCGCGGGCCTGCTGATGATGCCCGAGAGCGAGGTAACGGTGCGCGGCAGCACCGAGCCCTACGCCCTGAATATGGCGCGGCTGATGCAGGGACGTCTGAACACCACCTGGGGCCTTTCGGAGAGCGGCGCCACCGGCCCCTCCGGGAACCGCTACGGCGACGCCGCCGGACACAGCTGCATGGCCATCGTCGGGCCGGTGGACAAGGCCATCACCGTCGAGACCGGCGATGCGGACCGGGAAGCCAACATGTGGGCCTTCACCAAGGCCGCGCTGGCGTTGCTCGAAGACGCGCTCCGGCAAAACCCATGACCTCCAGGGAGGATCTCAAGGCCGAGGCCTGCCGGGTCATCGATGCCCGCAGGGAAGAGATCATCGAGCTCGGCGAGACGATCCTGCGCAATCCGGAGACGGGCTTCAACGAGACCAACACCGCGGACCTCGTGGCGGCGCGGCTGCAGGGTTTGGGGCTTGAGCCGCAACGGGGTCTGGCCATCACCGGCGTCAAGAGCCGGAGGGAATGCGGCGCCCCGGGTCCCACCCTGGCCCTCCTGGGAGAGCTGGACTCGTTACGGGTGCCGGACCATCCCCATGCCGATCCCCGAACCGGCGCGGCTCATGCCTGCGGCCACAACGCCCAGGTGGCCGGCATGGTGGGCGCGGCCACGGGGCTTCTGTCCGCCGGAGTGCTGCCGGAGCTCGGCGGCTCGCTGGTCTTCTTCGCGGTCCCCGCCGAAGAGATGATCGACGTGGACGAGCGCATGGCGCGCAAGGCGCGCAACGAGCTCGAGTTCCTCTCAGGCAAGGCGGAACTCATCCGGCTCGGGCACTTCGACGACGTGGACCTGGCGATGATGTTCCACACCAAGACCGACACCCTCGCCTCCCACGTGGCCCGGTCGTCCAACGGCGCCATCATCAAGAAGATCCGCTTCATCGGCAAGGCTGCCCACGCGGGCGGTAGCCCGCAGAAGGGCGTCAACGCCCTCAACGCGGCCTCCCTGGCCATGACCGCCATCGCCTACCAACGCGAGACCTTCTACGACGAGGATACCATCCGCATCCACCCCATCATCACCCGGGGCGGCGACGCCGTGAGCGTGGTGCCGGCCGAGGTGACCCTCGAGACGTTCATTCGAGGCAAGACCCTGGAGGGGATCCTCGACGCCAACCGCAAGGTGGACGACGCGCTACGGGGCGCGGCCATGGCGGTGGGGGCGTCGGTGGAGATCACGACGGTGCCGGGCTACCTGCCGCAGACCAACAACGAGGCCATGGCGCGACTCTGGGGCGGCAACGCCGAGGCGCTGTTCGGCCCGGGCCAGTTCCGGCTCGGCACCGAGCACCGCACCAGCAGCACCGACTTCGGCGATCTGGCCCACATCATGCCGGCGATCCAACCCTACGTCGCGGGCGCCGCTGGCGGCGGCCACACCAACGCCTATCTTCTGGTGGACCAGGATTCGGTCTACGTGAAGTCGGCCAAGCTCCTGGCCATGACGGCCATCGACCTGCTCCACGACGGCGCCGCGGCGGCGCGCAGGATCCTGGCGGAAGACAAGCCCCGCATGACCCGGGGCGAGTACCTGGAGTTTCAGCGCAAGCTCGACGCCCGGGAACGGTTCGAACCCTGAAGCGCCGGCAGGCCGAGTCGACCGCTTGTCGATCGACGGAACAAGGCGCGTCAAACCCGTCGCATCGCCGGTGTTGGCGAGACCCTCCGGGGGGTCCCGCCTTTCTACGTCCAGTTCGCCGAGCCTACGCGTCCTCCGCCTTGTCGAAGTACTCCCGCGTCACCTTGAAGACCATGGGCGCCAGCAGCAGCAGGCCGATGAGGTTGGGCACCGCCATCAGGCCGTTGAGGGTGTCCGACAGGTTCCATACGAAGCTCACCTTCACGTTGGCGAAGGTCAGGGCCGCCAGCACCCAGAGCGCGCGATAGACCAGCAGGCTGTTCTCGCTGAACAGGTACTGCCAGCAGCGCTCGCCGTAGTACGACCACCCGAGGATGGTGGTGAAGGCGAAGACCGCCAGCGCCACCGTGACGATGTACTGCCCGCCGGCAATGGAGCTCTGGAAGCTCGCCGCGGTGAGCACCACCCCGGTGAGGCCGCCGCCGTCGGCGCCGGTCAGGGTCCACGCCCCCGAGGTCAGGATCACCAGCGCCGTCATGGTGCAGACCACGAGGGTATCGATGAAGGTCCCCAGCATGGCGATGACGCCCTGCCGCACCGGGCTGTTGGTCTGCGCCGCCGCGTGGGCGATGGCCGCGGAGCCGAGCCCGGACTCGTTGGAGAACACGCCGCGGGCCACGCCGAAGCGGACCGCCGCCGCCACCGCCGCCCCGGCAAAGCCGCCGGCCGCCGCGGCGGGCGTGAAGGCGTGGGTGAAGATCAGCGCGATGGCTGCCGGCACCGCGGTGATGTTGATGACGACGACCAGCAGGGCAGCGCCGATATAGAGCACGATCATGGCCGGTACCAGCTTGCCTGCCACCTCGCCGATGCGCTGGATGCCGCCGATGACCACGATCGCTACCAGCGCCGCGACGACGATCCCGGTGATCCAGGCGGGGACGCCGAAGCTGTCCGCCAGCGCCGTGGCCATGGAGTTCACCTGCACCGCGTTGCCGATGCCGAAGGCCGCCACCGCGCCGAACACGGCGAACCCCAGCCCCAGCCACTTGCCCAGCTCGGGGGCGAACTGGCCCACGCCGTTGCGCAGGTAGTACATGGGGCCGCCGACGTGCAAGCCGTTGGCGTCCACCTCGCGGTAGGTGACCGCGCACACCGCTTCCGCGTACTTCGTCGCCATGCCGAAAAGGGCGATGAGCCACATGTAGAAGATCGCCCCCGGCCCGCCCAGGGCGATGGCGGTGGCGACGCCGGCGATGTTGCCTGTGCCCACCGTAGCCGAAAGGGCTGTCATCAGCGCGTTGAAGGGCTTGACCTCGCCCGCGCCGCCGCCCGCGTCGCTGGTGTCGAACAGCAGCCGAAAGCCATAGCCGACCTTCCGCCACGGCATGAAAACCATGCCGAGGGTAAGCAGCAAGCCGGTCACCCCCAGCATGCCCAGCATGGGCGGACCCCAGGCGAAGGCGTTGACGGAATCGATGATTGCGTTCAAGCGGTCCATGGCATCCTCCCAGGTGTGGTTAGGGGGGCCTTAGCCCGACAACGCCGTATGCACGGCGCGGCTGATCTCAAACAGCCGGTGATCATGACAGCGGTGCCCCACCAATTGCAAGCCCACGGGAAGGCCCGCGGGCCCCTTGAAGAGCGGAAGCGTCACGCACGGCACGTGGGTCCAGGTGGCGAGGATGTTGAACGACGTGTCTCCGGTGTTGTCGAGGCCCGCCGGAGCCTCGCCCGGCGCGCTCGGGGTCAGCAGCACGTCGTGATCCTTCGCCGCCTCCGACAGATAGGCCCGGCAGGCGGCCATGACTCCCTCCGCTTCCCGGTATTCCTCGTAGGAGACCACCGGCCAGTCCTTCATCTTGCCCTGCTGGAACTCGCTCAGCAGCTCGAAGTGGTGGGTCCTTTCCCACGACAGCGCACGCGCGATCTCGTAGTCGCTGACGCGGCGGCCCATGGCCTCGAAGTCGGCGAAGGGTCCGCCGAGGTCGAGGTCCGACACCGCCGCGCCGGCCTTGGCGAGTTCCGCGGCGGCGCCCTCCACCAGCCCCTTGGTGTAGTCCTGGGCCCGGTCCCAAAGCGGCGTGCGGCAGAAGCCCACCCGGAGGCCCTTGAGCGAAACCGCGTCCAGGGGCCGGACCGGCTCGCCGGTGACGGCCGCCCGGAAGAGCGGCAGGTCCTCCACCGCCCGTCCGAACAGTCCCACGGTGTCGAAGGAGCCGGTGTTCTCCTTGACCCCCTCCGTGCTGATCTCGCCGTAGCTGGGCTTGTAGCCCACGCAGCCGCAGAACGACGCCGGCCGGATGACCGAGCCCAGGGTCTGGGTGCCGAAGGCCATGAACGCCATGAAGTCGGCCACGGCCGCCGCCGAGCCGCTGGACGAGCCCCCCGGGGTGTGTGTCGGGTCATGGGGATTCCTGGTCTTCCCGGGGTGGCGGCTGGCGAACTCGGTCGTAACGGTCTTGCCCAGGAGAACGCCCCCCGCGGCCCGGGTCATGGCCACGCACGCGGCGTCCGCCCGTGGCCGGAAGCCCTCCCAGATGGGCGAGCCGTAGCTCGTGGGCATGTCGGCGGTGTCCATGATATCCTTGACAGCGAACGGCAGGCCGTGCACCGGTCCGTGATCGGCTGCACGGTCGCGTTCCGCCGCCTGCGCCAGGGAGTAGTCGGGGTCCAGGTGCATCCAGGCTTCCACATCCGGCTCCCGTTCCTCGATGCGCTCCAAGCAGGCCCGGACCAGTTCTTCGGAGGCGACGTCGCCCCGGTTGATGCGTTCCACGGCTTGGCTGGCGGAGAGTCGGCACAATTCGTTCATCGGCGGTATCCTCTGGTTGGTGTGGCGTTTGGCAATGACGGAGACCTTGCCATAGCACGTTTCCTTTCGGGTTTCGATTAAGAAAATACAAGGAGGTCGGACATGGTCAAGACCAAGGGACTCTATCACAGCGGCATCCCCGTCAATGACATCGACCGGGCGGTGGCGTTCTACCGTGACGTTCTCGGCATGGACGTGGCCAACATCGCCCGCGACGACCTCCGGGGCCTCGGCCGAGCCGACATGCGCTCCGGCAACAGCATCGTCGTGCTGTTCCAGCGCCCCAACCCCATCGACCGGGACGCCCTCGCCGAGGACGGCGTCACCCACCAGGCCTTCTACGTCGACAGCGACGACTTCGAAACCGCCGAGGAACGCATGCGCGCCGCCGGCGTCCGCATCCACGAGGTCCCGGTGGTGGAGCGCCGCTCCGGCCGCGGCTTCTACTTCTTCGACCCCGACGGCAACCTGCTCCAACTCTACGCGCCGCCGAAGGGTAAGGGGGGATGACCCCTGACTGGACAAACAAGTTGGCTAGTCATATAATCTGTCCAGTTAGTATGGAGGGGCCAGTATGAAGACGATCGGGGCCGCGAAGTTCAAGGAGCAATGTCTGGCTCTCATGGACAGCCTTGACGCAGAGGGGTTGATCGTCACCAAACACGGGAAGCCCGTGGCGCGAGTTGTTCCTTACGACCAGCAGTGTGCTGATCTGATCGGCAGCCTGCGGCACAAAATCGAGATCCGAGGGGATATCTTTACCACGGGTATTCGCTGGGACGCGGATGGTCAACCTTGACACACACATCCTCGTCTTGGCGATCAACGGTGAACTCCGGCGGTCCGAGCAGGCAGTCCTGACCCGGAATCCATGGTCCATCTCCGCCATCGTTTTGTGGAAGTTGGCCAAGCTCGTTCAACTCGACCGGCTTGACATGGACCTTGACGACCGTGAGGTGGTCCGAGTCCTGAACCGTCTACAAGTGTGGCCCATTGATCTTGCGATTGCCCGAGCCTCGACTTGGCTTGATTTCAGAAGCGATCCCGCGGACGAGATCATCGCGGCCACCAGTGTCGTGCACGGTGTGCCGTTGGTCACGCGCGACCGCGTCATGCGCGGTTCGAAGGTCGTCCCGCTTGCGAACATTCCTCGACGTGCGGAGGGGGCGGAAATAGACTGATTGCCACGAGCACGACGGAACCTGGATCAAGCCTGTCCCGGGTTTCACCCGGGGTCCGGGGTGACGTTGCGGGCGCTCTGGTGACGTTGAAAGGCTCCGGGATGGCGCTGAGGGTTCTGTCGCGACGTTATGGGGAACCTCTCCCCAACCGCTCCTCCAACTGCTTGAGGTACAAGCTCCGCGGCTTCACCGGCTTCCCCGCCGAATACCAGTAGCAGTCGCCGCTGGTGCTGTAGGCGCGGGAGCCGATGGCCCAGTTCCGGGCGGTGGGCGGGCTCTCGCAGATGATGCTGTCGGCGGAGGAATTCCAGAACATCGTCTGGGCGCCGGCCCAGCCGTGGCCGGTGCCCATGTTGCCTCGGTCCCGGACGTTGAGGGCGTCGCCCTGCACGTGGACGTTGTCGTAGAGGGTGCCCACCGCCCATCGGTGGTGGGGTCCGCTGTCGTTGTGGGCGTTGCGGGCTTCGCAGTCGAGGAAGACGTTGGGCCCGGGCACGCGTGAGTGCATGACGAAGTCGTGCCGTCCCTGGTTCGAGAAGGCGCGCCGCACCAGCGTGAGTTGTCCCCGGAGCGCGAAGGCATAGCGGCGCGGGCTGGCGATTTTGGATACGGGATCGAGGCAGGCGGCGTCCTCCACCGTGATCCATTTGCCGTGGCGCTCCACGTAGACGCAGCTATAGGCGAAGTGGACGCCGGTGACCTGCCGCACCCAGGCGTTCTCCACCGAGTCCAGAAGGATGAAGTTCCAGGCGTGGTCCTCGTCGTCGGCCCAGCCGTTGAAATGGGACTCCGCCCGCAGGTTCTCGATGCCCACCTGCGCGATGCGTTCCGGGAAGGTGTACTTGTAGATCCAGCCGCCGCCGAACTCCCGCTCGATGGCGTTCACCAGCGGTGCGTCGATGGTGACCTCGGCGCCGCGGATACGGGTAATGACGCGGTCGAAGCGCAGGTCGTACTTGCCGGCCTGCCACTGCCGGGTCACCCGTCCCGGCCGCGGCGGGATGCGGTCCATGCCGATGGCGCTGATCCAGCCGGCGGTGCTGGGCCGGTGCACGATGATGCGGTCGCCGGCGGCGAGGCCCCGGGTCGACTCGATGTTGAATGTCCTTGCCCCCACCGGCACGTAGGCGTCGGTGATGGCCCGTCGGGTGCCCGGCACCTTGCGCCATGCGTCGCCACGTCGGACTCGCACCGACCGGTGCTCTCGCAGGCGCATGAAAGCAGGGTTTACCTCGATGAGCGTGCGGCGGCCGGTGCCGGTGGCCATGAGCACCGTGCCGTCACGCTCCCGTCCCTCTCCGCGCAGCACCACGCCGCCCGCCGATATCCGAAGCGTTCCGGCTATCTGGTATTCGCCCTTCCGGAGCAGCACGGCGCCCCGGTGGCCGTCGGCGTCGGACTCCATCCGCGAAACCCGGTCGATGGCGGCCTGGATCCGTTCGCCGTCGTCGCCGGGCCCCGGCTCCACCACCGCCTTGACCGGGACCCGTGGGATCGCCACGCCACCGCCGCCATAGCCGGCGTTGGAGAAGTCCGGAATGACGTTTCCCTTGGCGTCGGGCACGTAGACCAGCTTCCCCGCGTCGTCGAGATAGACGAGGGGTCGCGCCTTCCCGGTTTCCACCGATGTCGCCGGCGCGCATGCGCCAGCGACCAGCAGGAGCGCGGCGAGGCCCAGGGCCGCCGCGAGCCTGTCCAGGGAGGCCGAGCAGCTATTCATTATCCGTTTGAACCGCAATAGGGTGCCTGTGGTATAGGGTAGAAGCCTTGACATGTTGTTTCTAACATCCTGTCGACCGCGACGACATTGGAGGACGCCATGACCCGGAAATTCGTGTATTCGTCGTTGGCCCTTTTCGCGGCCCTTGTCATGGCCGCTTCAGCGGCGCATGCCGCCGACAACTTCTACGCCGGCAAGACCATCCGCATCATTGTCGCTTATTCGCCTGGCGGCGGGTTCGATGCCTATTCGCGGATGCTTGCGCGCCACATGCCCAGGCACATTCCAGGCAATCCCACGGTGGCGGTCCAGAACCGGCCCGGGGCCGGCGGCCTCATCACCGCCAACCATCTCTACAACAAGGCCAAACCCGACGGCCTCACCATCGGCAACTGGATCGGCGGGCTGATTCTGCAACAGCACCTGGGGAACAAGGGGGTGCGCTTCGACGCGGCCAAGTTCGGGTGGATCGGCGCGCCGGTGCGGATCACCAACGTGTGCATGACCCACAAGCGCAGCGGTATCGTCGACTTGGCAACATGGCGCGCAGCCAAGGAGCCGGTGAAGTTCGGCGGCAGCCAGCCCGGGTCCACTCTGTGGGACATCCCGCGGATACTGATCAGTCACACCGACCTTCCCATGAGGCTCATCGAGGGCTACGGCGGCACCGCGCCGGTAAGGCTGGCCGCGGAAAAGGGCGAGTTGGCCGGTGTATGCGCGAGTTGGGAAGGGCTCAAGAATCCTTGGGCGTCGGCGCTGGCCGCGGGTGACGTGCGCGTGCTGCTGCAGTTCGTGGACAAGCCCCACCCGGATCTCGCCGGGGTGCCTCTCACCGACGACGTCATGAAGACGGCCGAGGGACGGCAGGTGATGAAGGCCGTGATTCACGATATCGGCGGTTCCCTCAACCGGCCCTATTCGGTGCCGCCGGGGACGCCCAGGGACCGGGTGATGATCCTGCGCCGCGCCTTTGACGCCGCCATGAAGGACCCCGAGCTTTTGGCCGAGGCGAAGAAGGCCAGGTTCGCCATCAGCGCCGTCTCCGGCGAGGAAGTCGAAGGGCTCGTGGACGGGATCGGCAACCTGCCGCCGGAGTTGATGGACACCATCAAGAAGACCTTTGCGCCCAAGAAGTAGCGGACAAGTCGCGCCGGGAACGAGGGGAGGGGCCTCAGGGCATTAGGTACATGGCTCGCCCTTCGGGACTGGCATACAGCATTCACACGCCTCGTCTGATCCTCCGTTGCTGGCATCCGACGGATGCCAATCCGCTGCAACGGGCGATCAACGACAACCTGGACTACCTGCGCCCGTGGATCGACTGGGCGCGCCAGGAACCGGAATCACTGGAGATGAAGACGGAGCGGCTGCGGCGGTTCCGGGACGATTTCCTCTCGCGGCGGGACTACGTCTACGGCATCTTCGGCGCCGACGGCGTCCGGATCATCGGCGGCACCGGCCTGCATAC
The DNA here is from genome assembly GCA_965215605.1 of uncultured Binatia bacterium (SeqCode). Taxonomy (GTDB): domain Bacteria; phylum Desulfobacterota; class Binatia; order UBA9968; family JAJDTQ01; genus JAJDTQ01. Next base: position 3,074,342 of record OZ244070.1, read on the forward strand.
ACGGGAGAACAAGGACGCGCGGGAAATCGGCTATTGGATCGGAAAGCCCTTTGCCAACAAGGGGCTGGCCACGGAATCCACGGCGGCGCTGACGCGGGTGGCCTTCGAGATCAACGGGGTGGAGCGGGTGGAGATACGCTGCGACCCGCGCAACCAGGCCAGCGCCCGGGTGGCGGAGAAGCTCGGCTACACCCACCGTTCGACGCTTTACGGCAACAAGACCGACGCGGACGGGCTGGTGCGGGACACGCTGGTGTGGACCCTGGACGCGGCGGAGTACCCGTCCAGTTGCGCGTCGGCCGCGTCGGTGGCCGTCTACAACCGATCCAAGGTCAAGATCCTGTAGCCGCCGCCCCGACTCCGTCAGCCCCGCCTTCCTCTCCGTCAGCCCCGCGAAGCTTGTCCCCGACCCCGATCGGGGAGCGGGAATCCAGGGGCGGGGAAGGGCGGGCCCCTACTGGATGTACTGGATGTTGTACAGCCGGGTCACGTTGTCCGCGGTGAGCCGCCTGCGCATCTTCTCGCTCAACCCGCCCATGGTCTGGGCGATGAACTCCTGGGAGTCGGGCCAGATCCCGTCCCGGTGGGGGTAGTCCGAGGCCCAGCAGAAGTTTTCCGGGGCGTATTCTTCCGCAAGCTGCGCGCCGACCTTGTCGTCCTGGAACGTGGCCCACATCTGGCGCCGGAAAAGCGCGCTGGGCGGCGTGCTGATCATGCCCTCGTACTCGCCTTCCCGGAACTTGTTGTCGAGCCGCTCCAGCACGTAGGGGATCCAGCCGATGTGGCTCTCGGCCATGACCACCTTGAGGGCGGGATGGCGCTCCAGGGCGCCGCACAGGATGATGGACACGAGGCATTCGTCGGCCTGCATCGCCACCACCGCTATGTGGGCTTCCTTGGAAACCTTCGGTGTACTCCCCCTGAGCTTTTCCTCCGCGGTCCGCGGCCCCACCGTGGTGGTGCCGTGGCCCGCGCCGATATGGAACGACAGCGCCACTTCCTCTTCTTCGGCGGCGGCCCACATGGGTTCCCACATCTCGTGCCAGATGGGGGCCGGGCCGTTGAAGAAGTCGAACAGCGCGCCCTTGAGCCCGAGGCCGTTCCTGCCGATGCGGCGAATCTCCGCGGCCGCGGCATCGGGGGAATGGGCGGGGATGTCGGCGATGCCGATGAAGCGGTTTCGGTCGTACTCGCAGAACTCGGCGATGAAGTCGTTATAGGCCCGGTAGGTTGCGGTGATCACGTCCGGGTCCTTGATGCTGTCTTCCACGAAGCGGATGCCGTAGATGACCTCGGCCGCGATGTCGTCGATGTCCAGGTCCTTGGCCCGCAGCTTGGGATCCGACGGGTGCGTGGGCTCCCATCCGGCCTCGCGCATTCGCCGGCCCCTGTGGTTGGTCATGGGCTGCCGGCCCATCCATGCCCGGTGCCCGCCCATCACCGCGCCGTCGCCGACCCACGTGGGCTTGCCGTCCACCGTGCGCACGTTGGGCACCCGGTCCTTCAGGTTTGCGGGAGCGCGGGACCGGAACGTGTCTTCGTCGAGATAGAAGAGATCCATGTGTCCGTCGGCAGAGATGATTCGGTCGCTCATGATCGTTTCCTCCGGATTTCACTTCTCTCACAGTCTTCCAGACGGGGCAAGACCGCTCCCCCGCCTCCCTGATTGACTCGCTTCACCCGGCGTGCAACCATCCCCCAACCCGAGAGGAGGACCATCCATGCCGACAACGGCCGACGATCTCCAGGGCGAGTGGCGGGACCGTTGCGCGATACCGGACCACGTCATTTGGGGCCCCGGGTCCCATGAGCGCCTGAGAGGACTGCTGGAAGAGATGGGCTGTGGCCGGGCGTTGCTGCTGGCCAGCGGTTCGCTGGCGAAACGCACGCCTTGGGTGGACCGGATCGTGGACGGACTGGGCGGCCTGGTGGCGGCGGTCCGCAGCGACAGCGCGGAGTTCACCCCCGACTGGCTGTGCTTCGACACGGCGCGGCAGGCGCGCGAGGTGGAGCCCGACGTCATCGTCACCGTGGGCGGCGGCAGCGTTGCCGACTGGGGCAAGGCGGTGGCCTTCATCCTGGCCCAGGGCCTTGAATCGGTGGAGGAACTGGACGGCTACGTGGCCTCGCCCGACAACCAGCGGCTGGCCGCGCTGCCCCGGCCGCCCATCCCCCAGGTGGCGCTCCCCACCACGCTGTCGGCGTCGGAGGCGACCTGGTCGGTGACCATCAACCGGCCCGAGCGCAAGTTCAAGGACCACGTGCGGCACCCCGATCTCGTGCCCAGGGCGGTGATCCTGGACGCGGCCATCGCCTCTTCCACCCCGGCCGGCCTGTGGTGCGCCACCGGCCTCAAGGCCATGGAGCACGTGGTGGAGAAGCTCTACACCGTGGACCGCAATCCGGTGGTGGACAACATGTGCCTCGAGGCCGGGGCGCTGCTGTACCGATACCTGCCGCGTTGCAAGGACAACCCGGAGGACCTGGAGGCCTTCACCCGATGCCATGTGGCGCTGGTGGGCGTAGGTTTCCACGGCCGCGGCGTGCACAAGGGGCTGTCGCAGGTCATCGGCTGGCAACTCGGCGCCTACGGCGTCGCCCACGGCCACACCTCCTGCGTCATGCTGCCCCACGTGATGGAGTTCAACCGCTCCGTGAGCCTGTCCTCCCAGGCCGCCCTCGGCCGCGCCTTGGGGGGACACGGCGCCACGGACGAAGAGCTGGCCGAGGGCGCCCATGCGGCCGTGGCCAGCCTGGTCCGCGACATGGATCTGCCCTACCGGTTGCGGGACGTGGGCGTCCCCCGCGACGATCTTCCGGACATCGCGAAGAAGGTCATCGTGTCGCCGAACATCATCTACAACCCGAGGCCGGTGACGGATCCCGGGGAGGTCCTGGCGGTGCTCGAAAGGGCGTGGTAGCAGGCTCCCGCCTTACGACGGGGCGACGGGATCTCCACCGCGCCGTGCGCTCCCATCCCCCTCGGCCCATCTCATTGCAGCGAAGGCCCCTGCCGCGAAGACCGCGAAGGCGGCGATTTGGGCGTACATGGTCCCATCGAAGCCTTGGTCCATGAGCCCTCCCAGCGGCAACGCGATGAAGGTGGAGAGGGCCGGATCCCCTGTCCGACGGCCGGGGCGATAGCGGGGACGAGGATGAACACGGCCATGGCGAATGACATGAGGCGGGCCATCTGGCGTCCTTCGTACTGATCGCGCACCAGGGCTACGGTTACGACGCGCGGTCCCGCCACTCCGAAGCCCAGCCCCAGGAACAGGGCGGTAACGACGAACTGGGCGTCATTCGGACGCGCCGCCCCCAGGTCGTGAGCGATGGCAGTCAGCGCCGGCAGGATGCCGACCTTGCCGGGTCGCCTCCACAGGGCGGACTTCATACGACTTCCACCCATGTCTTCATCCCGGATGCTTGGTGCGCGAGGGTATGGCAGTGCAGGAGCCATTTGCCGGGATTGTCGAATACGCAGAGGATGTCGCGGCTCCGGCGCGGATCTACCAGCGTCGTGTCGCGGTAATCGCCGAGGGAACCGTCTTCGCGCAGCTCGTGGAAATGGTGGCCGTGCAGGTGGATGCCGTGCGGGAAGGCGGTGTCGTTGCGCAGGGTGATGCGGGCCGTCTGGCCGCGTGCGAACCGCCGCCACGGCGCATCGGGCATGCCGGAGCGGTGGTTGAAGGCCCATAGATCGCCGCCCCCGTGACGCCCGCTCATGGCCCCTCCCTGCATGGCAAGAGTCAGGCGGATCGCCGCACTCCGGTCGGGGGCCGGCGTGCGGCGATCCGGGAGCGGGACGACCGCGCCCGCGGCAGGGGCGGGATTCGAGCCCTCCACGGCGATGGTGCCCAGTCCGTGGAGACCCTCGCGGGTCCGAAGGGCGAAGGACACCGGCGCCGCCACGTCGAGGATGACGTCGGTCCGCTGGGCCGGTGCGAGCAGCAGGTCTCGGAGCGGCGACGGCTCGGCGAGCGGCATCCCGTCATGGGCCACGACTTTGCCGGTTCCCCCGCCGACCCGCACCGCGAATATCCGCGCCGTGGCGGCATTGATGAGCCGCAGGCGGACGCGGTCGCCGCGCCGGACCGTGGCCGCCGAGAACAGGGCGCGGGCGACGTTACCCATCCGTCCGGCATGAGAGAAGTCGTGGCGGTTGCCGAAGCTCTCGTGCAGCGCGCCGTTGCGTTCCAGCCGCCAGTCGTCGAGGACGACGGTAATGTCGCGGTCGACGGGGGGCGGGTCCCGCTCTTCGACGATCAGCGGGCCGTAGAGCCCCCTTGCCACCTGTTCCCAGGAGCGGTGGTGGGCGTGGTACCAGTAGGTGCCGGCGTGGGGGACGTCGAACGCATAGCGGAAGGTCTCACCGGGTCGCACCGCCGCCTGCGTCAAATCCGGCACCCCGTCCATCGCGTTGTCGAGATGGATGCCGTGCCAGTGGATCGTGGAGGCCTGGCCCGCTCCGTTCTCGAAGGAAACGGAGAGCCGGTCCCCTTGGCGTACGCGGATGTCGGGGCCGGGGGTCGATCCGTTGAATCCGAGCATGGAGGTGGGGCGGTCGTCGTCGGGCAGGATCCGGGCGGTCACCGGCCCGGCCTTCAATCGCAAGGGCGCCGCCGACCAGCCGGTCGCCGGGAACAGGATCGAGGCGGCGGAGCAGGCAAGGAATTGCCGTCGATTCATGGACTGCTTCTGGATTTCCCAGGTTGATGGTGATCCGTCTCAGGCCTTGAGGATGCTGTTGGGATGCTGCTCATCCGGTTCCCCGCCCGGTCCCATGCGGAAAGTCCTGGCCTTGTCCACCACGAGCTGGCCGTCTTCCGCCACGGCGATCTCGAAGCGGTCCAACGGTCGGGGCGCCGGCCCCTCGAAGTTCAGGCCCGACTTGAAGAAGCCGCTGCCGTGGCAGGGGCACTTGAACTTGCTTTCGGCGGAGAGCCAGCGCGGCGTGCACCCGAGATGCGTGCACACGGAGGAGAGGGCGTAGAAACCCGCCTCCTCACGTACGATCCACACGCGAAAATCCTTCTTGAACTTCTCGCTTACCTCGCCGATGGCGTAGTCGGATGGAAAGCCGGCCTTGAACGTGGTGGGCGGCATGAAGAGCACCCGCGGAAACGCCGACCGCATGAAACCGAAGAGGGAGACCAGGGAGAATACCCCGAACCCCGACCAGCCGAGGCGGCCGAAGAAGTCCCGGCGGCTCCAGATGCCTCGCTTTATTTCCCGTTTCTCGTTGGTGGCCATCGCATCTCTGCTGAACCAGCCTATCACCACCCGCCGACTATGCAAGCCCGAAGGTCCTACTATTTGACGTCCTCTTTCGAGGACCGCCAACGCGCTCGCTCGAGGTCACCAGTTGAGGGCGACGTTGAAGCGGAGGATGTGCTCGGGTTTTGTGTGGGCGGCCTCCCTTCGGGTGGTCTTGAGGCCGAGTTGGAGATCGGGGGCGTTCTTGCGGGCCAAGGGGTTGAAGCGCCAGCCCAGGCTGTAGTCGCGGGCGCCGGCGGCGAAGCCGAAGCCGACATGGGGGCTGGCGGCGAAGCGGCCGTCCAGGACCGGGAAGCCGTAGGCGGCCTCGGCCAGCCAGCGGCTCTCGGCGGTACCGCCCGCGCCGCCGCGGGTATCCAGCGGGTCGGGAGCGAACAGGGCGTCGATGCCGTCTTTGGCCTGTCCGCCCCAGTCCTGACGAAGTGTCAGGGAGGGGCCGAGAGTGGTTGCCGGGTCGGGGTTGTAGGCCAGGGAGGCGGCAAAGCCCCGGTCCTTCAGATCGTCGGACCGGTGGGCGAGCAGGGTGCGGCCCTCGACATCGAGGCGGAGGCCCAGGGCGGGGTCGCTCCAGGCAAAGCCGCCGCCGAGTTCGATGCCGGTGCCGGTCTCGGCATCGCCGCCGTCATGGCGCGCGCCCACTTCGAGCCTGGGCGTCAGATGGCCGTTTTGGTCCAGGGCGATCTTCCAGCTTCCCTCCAGACCCAGCCTGAGCCGGGTCACGTCGGAGTCCGAGGCCGCGAGGTCCCGGGTCTTGTCCGAAGAGGTCCGCGCCCAGAGCGCGTCCGACTCAAGCGCGAGCGCCGGCCCGGAGCGCTGCTCCTGCGGGGGCCACAGGTCTCCACGGAGTCCCAACGCCGCCATGGTCCAGGAAACGTCCGACTTGAACACGCCGCCGACCTCCGGCTTGAGCGTCACCGTGCCGGCGCCGTAGCCTGCCGCCCCCCAGAGCTTCAGCCGCTCGGTGGCCTGAAGAGCCTTGCCGAGGATGTGCGCGTCCTGGACAAGGCCCCGACGCGCCAGAACTGGATAGGCCGGTGCGTCCTGTCCCGGTCCGAAAAAGTCCAAGGCCTCCGAGTCCTTGTAGCTGTCCGCCGCGGGCCTGGTGACACCGCACCCGGCCAAGTCGGTCTGAAGATCCGGCAGGAACGCCGCGACGGGAACGACGCGGCCGGGAAAATCCACAACTGGTCCTGGCGTTGCGCGTCGGCTCACTTGGCACAAGACCGGCGCTCCGTACGCCGAAGGAGTTCGACAAGGGCTTGGAGATCAGAGTCGGCAAGCATGAGTAGCCGAGTAACCGTTGGGAGTGACAGGCGTAGCTGTCCGTCGCGCCGTCGTAGCGGAACCGGGACTTGGTGAAAAGCCCCTTTTTCTTCATCGGGGACCGATCCACCGGCTTGGGCACGTGCGGCGTGATCCCGCCCGCCTCGCAGGCTTCTCACCAGCGCTCTCGTTCGCGCTCATGCGATCCGCGGTGCGGCGCTCTTTCCCGAAGTATCGGGCCTAGTCGGCAGATGGCGGATCTGGGCGCCCGTTTCCCTGTCCGCCTGAACCAGGTCGTACTGTGCCTGAAGGTTAAGCCAGAACTGAGGCTCGACACCGAACCAGTGGCCGAAGCGTAGTGCGGTGTCGCCGGTGACCGAACGTTTGCCTGCGAGGATCTGGCTCACCCGGTTGGCGGGCACCTCGATCTGCCGCGCCAACTCCGTTGGGGTGATTCCCAGTTCTTCCAGCTCGCCCTTCAGGACCTCACCGGGATGGACAGCTCTCATGAACATACCGTCCTCCTCCTTCTCATCCGTGGTAGTCGACGATCTCAACGTTGTCCGGTCCCGCATGCCCGTCCGGCCACTCGAAACACAGTCTCCATTGCCGATTGATGCGAATGGAGTACTGGCCCTTCCTGTCACCCCGGAGGGCTTCGAGGTGGTTTCCCGGCAAGGAACGCAGGGTATCGAGCGAAGGCGCGGCGTTCAGGATGGCGAGCCGTCTTGCTGCTTGGTCGTCGAAGCTCCGGAACGCCCTGACTGACCGCCCTTCGGCAAACCCTCGTGTCTTTCTGTCTCGATAGCCGAGGATCATCTCCTGTCAAGATGACAAGCTAGACGATGTACGTCAAGGGTACACTGTCCATAGCGAGCCTATCTGCGGCGACTTCCTTGGCGAAGGAATCGTAGGGAAGCAAACACTCGGCGGCGAATACATCGCAAAGGATCTCTTCCTCGGGTCGCTGTCGATAGCGCAGAAGCTGAGGCAGTCGATCTACAGGGAAGGAGCATCGAAAGTTGCTGCGTTTCGGAGGACCTGCTAGACAGAGGCGCGCCTGGACGCGCACAAACTGTAATGAATCCGCTTACAGTATGCTTACGTCGAGGATTGTGCCCTTGGGCGATCCGCAGGTCAGATTCCTAAAAAATAACTATATATCAATTAGTTATGAGTGATACCCAGGGTCGATACATGGTCGGTGTGGATATCGGCGGCACCTTTACCGACTGTGTCGCCATGGACGCCCGCGGCACGGTGACCGTGGGCAAGTCCCTTTCCACGCCAGACGACTACTCCATCGGCGCCCTGAACGCGGTGCGGAACGCCGCCGAGAGTCTGGGGCTGGCGGACGAGGCCGAGCTTCTCGGCTCCACCCGGCTGTTCTTCCACGCCTGCACCATCGGCGACAACGCCCTCATCACGGGGTCCGGGGCGGTGACCGGACTGATCACCACCAAGGGCTTCGCCGACACCCTTCGCATCATGCGCGGGCGGTTCACCGACGGCGTCCCGGAGTCGGAGATCTTCCATCTCGCCACCCTTGACAAGCCTGCGCCCATGGTGCCGCGAGCGCTCATCAAGGAGGTGGACGAGCGGGTGGACTATAAAGGCTCGGTCCTCGTCCGGCTCGATCCGGCGCAGGTGGGGAAGGCCGTGGCCGAGCTGGAATCGAGCGGCGTGGAAGCCATCGCCGTGAGCCTCATCTGGTCCGTGGCCGACGACCGGCACGAACGGGCCATCGCCGGGATGGTCGCGGAAAGGTACCCCGGGATATTCCTCAGCCTGTCCAGCGAAGTGGCGCCCTACCTGGGCGAGTACGAGCGCACCGCCACCACCGTGTTCAACGCCTCCATCGGGCCGAGGATCTCCACCTACGTCAAGCGCCTGGGAGGCCGGCTGCGGGAGACGGGCCTCGATGGCGAGCCGCTCATCATGCAGTCCTACGGCGGCGTCCTGGGGGTGGAGGCCACCGCCCGCAACGCCATCGGCACCATCGAGTCGGGACCTGCCGCCGGGGTCTCCGGCAGCGCCTGGCTCGGCCGCCTCATGGACTTGCCCGACATTCTGGCCACGGACATGGGCGGCACCACCTTCAAGGTCAGCGTGATCCGGGACGGTGCCATCGAGATGGACTACAAGCCGGTGCTGCTGCGCCATCAGATCTACGCCACCAAGATCTGGGTGGAGTCCATCGGCGCCGGGGGCGGCAGCATCGCCTGGACCGATCCCAAGACAGGGCTGCTCAAGGTGGGGCCGGAGGGGGCGGGGGCGCAGCCCGGACCCGCCTGCTACGGTCTGGGGGGCGCCGAGCCCACGGTGTCCGACGCGGACCTTGTGCTGGGCTACCTCAATCCGGATTACTTCCTGGGCGGGCGCATGTCGCTGGATGCGGAACAGGCGCGCCGCGCCGTCGAGCAGAGGGTCGCCGTGCCCCTGGGCCTGTCCGTGGAAGCGGCGGCCGCCGGCATCTTCCGCATCATCAATGCGCACATGAGCGACCTCATCCGGCGCGCCACGGTGGAGCGCGGCTACGATCCCCGGGACTTCACCCTGTTCGCGTTCGGCGGCGCCGGGCCGGTGCACGCGGCCCGCTACGCGGCGGAGCTGGGCATCAAGCAGGTGGTGGTGCCGCTCACGGCGTCGGTGCACAGCGCCACTGGTCTGGTCAGCTCGGACATCGTCTACCAGTACGGCAAGTCGGACCGGTTGCTGGTGCCGGCGGACCGCGAGCGCGTCAACCGGAACTTCGACGAGCTGGCGCGGCGCGCCCGCGCGGACCTGGCGGCGGCCGGCTTCGAGGGCGACGGCGTCCGGGTCGAGCGAAGCCTCGACATGCGGTATCGGTACCAAGTGCACGAGTTGAACGTGGGCATGCCCGAAGGCGCGGAGCCGCTATCGGAGCAGGAGCTGGAGGGCGTGTACGAACGTTTCGACGGCCTGTACGAACGGACCTACGGCCCCGGCTCCGGCTACCGCGAGGCCGGCAAGGAGATCATGAACTTCCGGCTCACCGCCACCGGCATGCTCGACAAGCCCCGGCTGCAACGGTATCCGTTGTCGTCGGGCCACCCGGACGGCGCCGTCACGGGACGCCGGAAGGTCCACTTCGAAGAGTTCGCGGAGGCGCGCGAGACCCCGGTGTACGGCTTCGAATCCTTGCAACCCGGGAACGAGATCGCAGGTCCGGCCGTTATCGAGACGCCGGTGACCACCATCCTGGTCAACCCCGGCGACCGGGCGGTCATGGACGAGTATCGGAATATCCGGCTGCTCATCGGGAGCTGAGAAAGGGCGCCATGGACACCCGAATCCGCGGCATCGATCCGGTGACCTTCGAGATCCTGTCGCACCGGCTGCACCAGGTGACCCGTGAGATGGGAATCACCCTGGAGCGCACCGGCGGCACCGTCAACACCACGCAGCAGCGGGACTACATGGCGTCTCTATACCGCCCGGACGGGGAGATCCTTTCCGCCGGCGCGACCCTCGGCCAGCACGTGGTCTGCGCCAGCTACGCGGTGAAGCGGATCATCGAGCGTTTTCCGCCGGAGGATGTCTTCGAGGACGACGTCTTCCTCTTGAACGATCCCTACCTGGCCGCCATCCACCAGTCCGACGTCTACGTCATCGCGCCGGTCCACGACCGGGGGCGGCTGGTGGCATGGAGCGCGACCTTCGTCCACGTAAACGACGTCGGTGCCATGTCGCCGGGGGGAGACTCGCCGGACGCCACCGAGATCTTTCACGAGGGGTTGCGGGTCCCCGGCATCAAGCTGGTGGAGCGGGGCAGGCTGCGCCAGGACGTGTTCGACACCCTGACCAACATGACCCGCCAGCCGGGCATGGTGGGCCTGGATTTCAAGTGTGAGATCGCCGCCAACAACGTGGCCAAGGCGCGGCTCGGCGAGATGTATGACCACTACGGGCCGGAGCTTCTGGAATCGGTGGGCAACGAGATGGTCCGCTACACCGAGGCCATCCTCCGGGAACGGATCGCGTCGTTCGAGGACGGCGAGTGGACCGAAGAGCTCGCGCTGGAGGCCCAGGACACCTGGCGCATGAAGGTGACGTTGCGCAAGCGCGGCGACCGGCTCGTCTTCGACTTCACCGGCACCGACCCCCAGGCATTGACCGGCGTCAACCTGCCGTTCCACGGCACCGCCGGCTTCTGCTTTGCCGCGGTGCTGACCACCCTCGTGTACGATCTCCCCAAGAACCACGGCGTGCTGCGGCCGCTGGAGGTCATCGCCCCCGAGGGGACGCTGGTGAACGTCAGGTACCCCGGTCCGGTGTCCATGAACACCACGTCCTGCGGCTTCGGCGTCGGCTTCCTGGCCAGCTCGGTGCTGATGCAGATGCTCGGCACCCACGAGAGCTGGAAGGACGAAATCGTCACCCCCAACGCCAGCCACCGGAACGGCAAGCACTCCGGGGTGAACCAGTACGGGCGCTACTGCGTGTTCAACCTCGCCCACGGCGCCATGGACGGCAACGGCGCCCGCGCCCACGCCGACGGCATCGACTCCGGCGGCAACTACATGAACTGTCCCAACGCGGAATGGTTCGAGCTCAATTTCCCGGTGCTCTACCTGTTCCGCCGCCACGCGACGGACTCCGCGGGTCCCGGGAAGTATCGCGGCGGGTTGGCGGTGGAGACCGCCCACACGCCCCACGACGTGCCCGAGGGAAGGTTGGGCGGCGTCGCCTACGGCGTGGCCGGGCTCCGCAACTCCGGCCACGGCATGTACGGCGGCTATCCCGGGGCTCCCAGCGTCATCGTGCTCAGGGAGGGCACCCGCGTCCGCGAGGTGATGGCTCGGGACCGCAATGCGGTGGACCTCGACGAGGTGGGCGGGCGGGAGCGGGTGCTCCCGTATTGCAACTTCGGGTTCAACGAAGGGGACGTCCTCTACATGCGGGTGGCCAGCGGCGGCGGCTACGGAGATCCGTTGACCCGGGAGCCCGGCCGGGTGCGGGCGGACGTGGTGGACGGCGTGGTCTCCGCGGGTGCGGCAGGGGACCTCTACGGTGTGACGTTCAAGCCCGGGACCCGGGAGGTGGATCCCGATGCTACCGACGCGTTGCGTCGGCGCCTCGGAGGCGGAAAGGCCGAGTTTCGCGATACGCCGGACGAGGCGAATGGCGACCACGGGGCGTCCTGCCCCCGGTGTTCGTCCATGCCCGCGAACACGGAAGCAAAGGGCGCGGCCGAAGCGCGGGTCTTTCCGCCTACGGAAGCCGGGCCGCTCATGGTGGACCTGGAAGGGCGTTACCTGTTCGAGAAGGTCTACTGCGGCTCGTGCAACGCTCTGATCAGGGCCCATATGGTGCCGGAAGAACGCTGACCTGTCCGACACCCGTCCCCGCCCCTGGACCCCGGGGCGGGGCGGGAGCGCCTCAGAACCCGAACTGCGCCATGTCGACTTCGGCGCCGCTCTTGCGGCACTCGTCCTCGAACACCCGATGGATCTCGGGGTCCTGGTCCTGGTACTCGATCTGCGCGCCGCCCTTCTTGACGTCCTCGCCGGTGTCTTTGAGCTCTTCCACCTTGTACTTGAAGCCCCAGGGCTTGAGCGCCAGGTAGCGGGCCGGCTCGGCGCCGTTGTTGAAGTGCTGGTGCCACCACTGGATGGGCGGCACGAACATGCTCATGCGCCCCCAGTCCACCCGTTTTCTTTGGGCGCCTTCCTCCCACAGGAAGGAATAGCCGGACCCGGTCAGCATGATGATGTGGGCGCCCGCGCCGTGGCGGTGGGCCTTCTTGTACTTGCCCACCGGGAACTCCGAGAGGTGCGCGCTCATGGTGTTGTCCACGAACTCGAACAGGGTGGTACGGTTGCCGCCGCCGCGCTCCTTGTAGTCCTTGGGCGAGAACTGCCACAGGTCGGCGATGAAATTGGACTCCCACACCCGGCCCTTCTTCACCCCCTCCAGGTAGCGGCCGGGCTGGCCCCAGTGGTTGGCGTCGCCCTGGTAGCGGTCGCCGAAGGTGAAGGGGTTGTTGAAGATGTAGTCCAGGTTCCGGTAGCGGTTGATGATGACGTTGGCGTCGGTCAGCGAGATCATCCGCACCGGCTCACGTCCCTGGGCATTGAAGTGTTGAAACCAGGTGTTGAGCGGGACCGAGAAAAGGCTGCCCTTCTGCCATTCCAGCGTGTGCTTTCGGCCGCCCTCGTTCCACAGGGTGGTGGCGCCCTGGCCGGACAGGATGAACACCGCTTCCTCGAACAGGTGGCGCTGCGGCCGGAGCTCCCCTCCCGGCGCGATCTCCTGGATCACCGTGTCGCAGGTGCCGCCGGCGCCGTCGAGGTTGACGAACGCCCCCTTGCCGCCGGTGCGCGTCCAGTCGCCGAGCTCCAGCTCCAGCAGGTCGTCGACGATGAATCCCTTGTACACGGGAATTCCTTCCCACTGCTGGTAGATCTCGTAGGGGCTGATGGGGGCGAAGGCCGAGGCTTCGTTGAGGTTCTGTTCCGATCCGTTGGCGGTGTTGGCAGTGGCTGGTTTGCTCATTTCAATTCCTTCCTGCGGGTCAAGGGCCTGGTCAGACAGGCTCCTGGCGCCGCTCCTCCCGGTAAAGCCCGAAGGCCTCCTTCACCGGGCGGTCGTTGACCGAGAACAGGACGGCTTCGTCCTTGCGGCCGTTCTCGTGCTGGTGCCACGACCACAGCGGCACGGTGAAAAAGTCGCCCTGGCTCCATTCGATGCGCTGGTCGTCGACGATGGTGGCGCCGCTGCCGCGGAACACGTGATAGATGGTGGTGCTGGTGTGGCGGTGCGAGCGCGTCTTCTCGTCGGGCCGGATCATCTGGATCTCGCAGCCGATGGTCCGCAGCGTGAACCCGCCGTTCCGCGGGTTGACGTAGCGCAGCAGCACCCCGTCGCACTCGTCGCCCGGTGTCGAGGCCAAGGCCTTCAGGGATTCGTAGGTGGTCTCCCACGGATAGCGGAAGGGCGGGTCCGGGAACTCCGAGAGCTGCTCCGGCGGCCGCGCCCAGCCAAACTGGTGCAGGCTGAAGTCGGGCACGGCTTCCACCGGCTGTTGCTTCTGGCTGAAGGGCTCCACCGCCATGACCTCCAGGGCCTTGAGCAGGGGGCCGTCGTGGCCGTCCAGCCAGACGATGTTCTCGCCGGTGCCGTTGTAATGGTCGTGCCACGTCCACTGGGGAGTCAGGATCAGGTCGCCGGGATTCATGGTGAAGCGTTCGCCCTCCACGGTGGTGAAGGCGCCGCCGCCCCTGAGGACGAAGCGCAGCGCGGTCAGGGTATGGCGGTGCGCCTTGGCGATCTCTCCGGGTTTGACCAGTTGGACGGAGGTGTGCACCGTGTTGGTGGCGCCGGTGACGCCCGGCACGCCGGGATTGAGGAGGCGGATGGTCCGCCGCTCGGACTGCTCCAGGCTGACCAGCTCGCCGGCTTCCAGCAACCCGTTGTAGATGTCGGTCCACTTCCACAGGTAGGGAACCACCGTGGTCCTGGGCTCGAGGACCTCCCCTTCGTTGCCGGTGATGTTGGAAGCCCAGAAACCCGCCAACTGCTTGGCAGCCAGATCCTTGTCGAGGTCTTCGAGGCTCATGGTCGTCTCCCTGCCGCTGCTTGAATGCGGGTGCTGCTCTGTTTTCCCGGATCTCAGCCCTCGATGCGCCGCATGGCGTAGGCCATCCCGCCGCGGTAGGCCCGGTCGATGGCCATGCACTGTCCGGCGGCGCGCAGCACCGTGTCATAGTCCTCTTGTGTGAGCACGTGCTTGTCGTAAACGCCGTCCATCATGTCCGAATGCTCGGTGTCCGCGGTGGCATGCACGTTCAGCGATATCATCCGCTTCAGGTTGATGCCCAACTCGTTCTCGAACTTCTTGCCGATGCGGTAGGACATTCCTCCGTCCGTGACGATGTCCGGGTTGTTGCGGCGCTCCAGCATCTGGGAGGAAGTGAACGCGGCCAGCCACGGGCCCTTCATGGCGATGTGGTGCCACGCCAGGAAGGCCGCCTGCGTGATGGGCGGCAGTTCCGCCTTCTCGAAGTCTTCCGGCTCCAGGCCGATGACCTCGCCCTGTTTGACCGTGAGGGTATAGTGATCCATGTCGCAGCGCGGGTCGTTGATCAGCTCGTCGCTTTCGTGCTGCCACACCAGCGCCTTGACGTCCAGCGGCGCCCCGCCTTGCACGTAGCCCCAGCAGTCCCGGCGGTTCTTGGTGTAGAGCGCGTTCTGCACCACGTAGTAGCGTCCCCGCTCCAGGGTCCAGGGCAGCGACAGCAGATCCTGGAACTCGTCCGTCTCGAACTGGCGTCTGCACATCTCGTTCAGGGTGCTTTTGAGCTTCGCGATATCCGGCATGGTCTCGGACTCCTGTCGGGCGTGTCCGCCGCGGGTGGTCCCCGCTTCAGTCGAGCGCCTCCATCATGTTGACAAGCTGCTCCCGGTAGGCGCGGTCGATCATGAGGCTTTCCCGGGCGCCCCGAAGCAGCGCCTGCTGCTGGTCGTCTGTTTGGCAATGTTCCCGCGCCACCTCCAGCAGGAGCTGGCCGTGCTCCACGTCGGCGGTGACGTGCTCGGCGTTGTTGATCTGCCGTTTCAACGGGATCCCCAGGTCGCGTTCCAGGTTCTTGCCCACGCGGTACGATAGCGACCCGCCGTGCACCAGGTCGTCGGAGTTGCGCATCTCCAGCACCGCCGACGCCGCGATGGCCTCCCGCCACGGGCGGTCCTTGGCCAGGTGGACCCAGGCGTAGAAGCATGCCACCGCGCTGTCCAGCGGGCGCACGCGCTCGTAGTCCTCGGGAGACAGGCCGAAGACCCTGCCTTCCTGGACGGCCAGGGTGATGTGGTCGACCTTGCCCGCGGCCCTGTCGCCCATGAGCTCCTCGCCCTCGTGCTCCCAGACGAGCCGCTTGACGCTCAACGGCGCCGCGCCGGCCACAAACCCCCAGCAGTCCCGCCGGTTGGCGACGTAGTGCTTCATCTGGATGGAGAGGGCCTGGGCGCGCTCCTGGGAGAACCGGAGCTCCAGCAGCCGGCGGAAGGGCGGGGTCTCGAACTGCCGGTTCACCAGCTCTACGAGCTCCTGCCAGACGCTCTCCACGCCGTTCCGTTCCGCGGTGTGCGTTTCCATGCTCTTTTCCCGGGAAGCGCTACTTTGCCCCGACCAACTGCTCCCCCCGGCGTTGGTCCACGCAATCCCCGTCGCCCGTGTTACAACCGGTCCGCCCATTTCGCCCGGACCTGGGCCTTGTATTCGGCGCTGACGCCGGAAATCGCCGGAAACGCGTCCTTCCAGCTATAGGGCCGGCAGGCGTCCACCACCATGCAGGAGGTGGTCAACTCCCGGCGTTGCTTGTCCTCGGGGGAAAGCCGCGGGTTGAGGATGCTGGCGGCCACGTCGAGGATCTCGGAGTCGGTCTTGGGGTCCCAGCGGGTGGACATGGCCCAGAGCACCTCGCCCATGTTGGTGATGTCCACATCCTCGTCCACCACGATGACCATGCGTACGTCCCGGCCGCCGTCGCGGGTGGCGAGGACGCCGTATCCCGCCTGCTTGGCGTGGCCCGAGTAACGCTGCCTGACCGCCACGGTCACCACGAAGCGTCCCTGTTTCGGGAACCACACGCCCTGCACCTCCGGGATGCCGGCGCGCTCCATGGCCGACCAGATGTTGGCGGAGCGGATGTACTTGTGGGTCTCGCTGTTGAGGAAGGTCCTGAGCGGCGGATCGCCGGTGATGATGGGGTCGTCGCGGTGATAGACCGCCTCCACCTTCACCACCGGCGCCTGCCGCGACCCGGACGCGTAGTACCCGGGCCACTCGCCGAACGGCCCCTCCTCGTGGGTCTCCTGCTCGGGCGGTGGTATGCGACCCTCCAGGACGATGTCCGCGAAGGCGGGCACGGGCAGCCCGGTCTTCTGTCCCTTGATGACCGGGACCGGGGTTTCCAGGAGTCCGCCCAGGAAGTCGTACTCGCTCATGTTCCAGGGGATCCCCACGGCGCTCGCGGTCATCATGCCCGGAGGGAGGCCGCAGATGACGGCCACCGGACAGCTCTCGCCCCGGGCCCAGTACTTCCGGGTGATGAGGTCGCCGTGCTTCCCCGGGATCATCCACACGCCCACGGTGTTCTCGTCGTGGACCTGGACGCGGTAGGTGCCGACGTTGACGTAGCCCGTATCGGGATCGCGGCACACCGTTGCGGTGAACGTGCCGATGTAGCGGCCGCCGTCGTCCGCGTGCCACTTGGGAGTGGGGAACTTGAGCAGGTTGACGTCGCCGTCGAAGGCGACATTCTCCAAAAGCGGCGATTCGCCGATCTCGGTCGGGGGAATGGGCTTCAGATCCTGGAGCCGCCTCTTGACGGCCTGGACCACTTCCAGGCCCCGGACGTCCGGCGGCATGCCCAAGGCCAGGGCGTCGGACTCGGGCGACCGGAGAACGTTGCTGAGAACGCGGTAGCCTTCCGGGTGATCCGGTACGGCGTCGAAGAGCAGCGCGGAGCCCTCGCCGGATTCGGCCGCGATCTCGGTGAGCGCCCCGATTTCCAGGTCCCAATGGGCGTCGCGGATCTCCTTGAGCTTTCCCGCCCGCCTGAGCCGGTCGATGAAAGTCCGCAGGTTCAGGGCCGCTTCAACGTCCCGTGGCTCGCTCGTCATGCATCCATCTCCATGTGGCGGCGGACCCGAGGGTCGATCCGTGACTATCCATAGGCCCTATAGGCCCAGCGCCGGCGGCTGTCAACCTGGACATCCGCGCCCATTTTGTCTAAGCGTGTAGGGGCCGGTTTCAAAACCGCCCGCGCCCGGTCACGACCGAAACCGCCGCCGGACAGGGCTCAGACACAGCCACTCCAGAGGAGGTCACCAGGCAGTCATGGCACAGATCACCGACCCGTTGCGGCAACACGATTGGAACTCAGAGGAATACGTCGAGGACTGGGCTCAGCGCCAGCGGCGCAACGAGACCCTGCGCGCCCGGCAGTTCGCGCTCATGGCGAGCCTGGCGCCTTTCGAGAACGAGGCCGCCTTCCGGTTCATGGACGTGGGGTGCGGCTACGGGGCGCTGAGCAAGTACCTGCTGGAGACCTTTCCCGGCGCCACCGCCGTGTGCCATGACGGCTCGGCGGCCATGGCGAAGCTGGGCAGCGAGCGCATGAAGGATCTCGGAGGACGGTTCGAGTACGTGATCTCCGACTTCAGCAAGAAGGACTGGAGCCGGGTGGCCGGCGGCGAGTTCGATCTCGTGGTCTCGTGCAACGCCATCCACAACGTCCGGGCCGGCGAGATCATCCAGGCCGTCTACGAGGAGATCTTCGGGCGCGTGCGGTCCGGCGGCCGGTTCTTCAACCTCGACCGCGGCTCGGCCTCGATGGAGGACCAGCTAGCCTGGTTCAAGGGTGCCGGGTTCCAGGACGTGACCTGCCACCAGAAGAGCTCGGGACTCTCGCTCTACGGCGGTTCCAAGCCCTGATCCTTCCGGCCCTAGTGTCCTGCGCAGGACACTAAGGTCCTCCTCGATGACGGGTCCACGGGCCGGCAGCCTCGCACTGCTATACAGCACGGTCCTGCTCATGAGCTTGGGGCAGGGCATGGTGTTTCCCACCATTCCGCTGCTGGCGTCGTCCTTCGCGGTCTCCGCCGGGCTCGCCGTGCAGGTGGTTACCGCCCATGCCTTGGGCCGCACCATCATCCTGATCCCGGCGGGCCTGCTCCTCGACCGGTCCGGAGCCAAGACCACCATGCTGGTGGGAAGCGCCCTGGTCCTGTGCGGCGCTTTCGTGACCGCCGTCACCCCTTACTTCCTGTTGTTTTTTGTCGGGCAGTTCCTCGCCGGCGTCGGCGACAGCGTTTGGACCATGGGCCGGGAGGTTTCCGGCGTCGAGATGGTGCCGCAGCACCAGCGGGGCCGCCTGCTGAGCGGTTTCATGGGGGTCAAGTCGGCCGGCATGGCCATCGGCCCGGTGGTGGGCGGGATCATCACCCAGTGGGTAGGGTTTCGGATGGTGTTTACGGTTTACGCGGCCGTGGCCCTGGTCGTGTTCGTGACCGCGCTGCTGGCCCGAAAGGACGCGGTCCGGGCCAGAGTCGGCAGGGTCGCCTGGTGGGGAAAGGTCTCGGACGTCCTCCCGCACCTCCGTGCCACCTTCGTGGCGCTCGTGTTCGCGACCTTCAGCATGCAGATGTACCGCACCGCCCTGCAAGGCATGCTGCCGCTGTATGCCGGGGTGGAGTTGGGCTACTCCGCGGCGCATGTGGGCGGCCTTTTCGGCGTGTCCGGCGTGTTCGTCCTGCTCATGATCCTGCCCGCCGGCTTCATCACCGACCGCGTCGGGCGCAAGTACGCCAGCGTCCCCAGCACCGCGCTGCCGGGCATCGCGTTCCTGGCCTTCCCGTTCGCCTCGACGATGCCGCAACTCGTGGCGATCATGCTGGTGATCGGCCTCGCCCAGGGCATGTCCCTGGGCGCCCTGGCGGTGTCCACCTACGACGTGATCCCGGCGGAGTCCCGGGGACGCCTTCAGGGGCTCCGCCGTACCGTGGGCGAGTCCGGGGCGGTGATGGGTCCGCTGCTGGGCGGCTGGCTCGTTGATCTGGTCAGCGCCGGCCGGACGTTCCTCTTCTATGCCCCCATCCTGCTGGCCGCCGCCGCCGGATTGGCGTTCGTGGCGAAAGAAACCCTGGTGAAGACGAAAGGCAACCCCGTTTGACAAGAACTCGGCCAAGGCTCCATCATGAACCCCCGCGAGCGGTGAACGCGGGAACGGGTGGAGACATGCATGATGGGTTCGAACATGGGAGGCTTGAATGCGCAAGGATACGATCGATCCGAAGGTTTTCGATCTCTACGACGAGTATTGCCACAGCATGATGGACCGCCGTGAGTTTCTCCGGCGCGCCAGCGCCCTGGCCGTCGTCGGCGGGTCCGGGCTGCTGATGGCGCGTGCGCTGCTGCCGGATTACGCCGCGGCGCAGATGATTTCGTTCACCGACAAGCGCATCAAGGCGCGCTATGTCGAGTACGATTCGCCCGGCGGCAACTCCGGCAGGATGCGGGGTTATCTGGTGCAGCCGGCCGGCGCGGGACCGTTTCCGGCGGTTCTGGTCATTCACGAGAACCGCGGCCTCAATCCCCATATCGAGGATGTCGCGCGGCGCGCCGCGGTCGCGGGGTTCCTCGCCCTGGCCCCCGACGGTCTCTCGCCCATCGGCGGCTATCCCGGCAATGACGACGACGGCAAGAAGATGCAGCGGAGCCTCGATCGAGGCAAACTGCGCACGGACCTTCTCAACAGCGCCAGGTATGTCAAAACCCACTCGCTGTCCAACGGAAAGCTGGGGGCCACCGGCTTCTGCTTCGGCGGCGGGGTGGTCAACTTCCTCGCGGTCCGGATGGGAAGCGATCTGAACGCCGGCGTGCCGTTCTACGGCTCCGCCCCGAAAGACGCGGCCGACGTCGCCAAGATCAAGGCGCCGCTGCTGATCCACTACGCCGAGAACGACCCGCGCATCAACAAGCAGGCTCCCGGCTATGCGGCCGGCCTGACGGCCAACGGCGTATCCCACGAGGCGCATACCTATCCCGGAACGCGCCACGGCTTTCACAACAACTCGACGCCGCGCTACGATGAAGCCGCCGCGAAGCTTGCGTGGGAGCGGACGGTGGCCTTCTTCAAGAAGCATCTGTCGTAAACGATCAGCCGCCATACCAACCGCGTGAAACCGGCGGCCCTGTGGCCGCCGGCACCGGGTGCATTGAGGTGCGATGACCGAACCATGGCAATACCAGCTACGCCTCACTCTGGCGGATGCATTCGCCGAGGCAGCCCGGCGCGGCGGCGGCAATCCGGCTATGGAGCCACTCACCGAGTTGCTGGGCCGGCACGACGCAACGCTGAAGTGCCAGTACGATGCCTTCGCCGGCTATTGCGCCGAAGCCGAGCAACGGGGCGTCGACAGATACCCCCTCTACGCCTGGACCAGGGCCACCATCGAAGATCCCGCCAAGAAGGCCAGGTACATCAGGTCCTTCACCATCTACGTGGACGGAGACGAGGTCTACTCCAAGGCCAAGGCCGATGCGTTGGAGGCGGAGTTGCAGCCCTTGGTCGGCGGCGCCGTGGTGACCGCCATGGCCAGACACGACACCAATCCCGCCAACAACCCGCAGCCGCCGAAACGTTACCGGTCGTGAACGTCATAATCGACTCTGTACGAGAACGGGGAGTTCTAAGCGTTTTCGTGGATGAGTAATCGATTCTGTACGTACAGTCTCGATGATAGTGACCTCAGCGCCTCCTTCCCGTTTCTTTGATTGGTTCAGTGGTACAAGGAACAGGCGCTGTATTGCGGTATTGGTTGTAATCGTTTTTAAATAGAATTAGCCTGATCTAATTCTTATTGCACGGTTGTAACCACATCTGGATGAAAAAAACGTGAGTAACGAGGAAAAGGCTCCCATCGGCCAGGCTTGGCTCAGGCGAGAGATGGCTTTGGCGGTGCCGCCCCCGGCAACGGAGAGCTATGTCGTCGCCAGTGCCCGGCGAACCGAGGTGCACGGCCCGCGGACCATCGAGTTGTATCCCCGATCCTATGCCACGGAGAGGACCTTGGCGGCTCACCTCCGATTTGCACTGCGTCATGAGCCACTGGACCTCGGCGTTCTGGTCGCGGCTCTCAAGGCCATCAAGCCCTCCGAGTTGGAAGCCTGGGTGCGGGCAGAGCCTACCGGCGCCTTCAGCCGCCGGGCGTGGTTTTTCTACGAGTCCTTTACAGGGAGAACGCTGGATGTAGAGGACGTCCGCACCGGCAATTACGTGGCGGCTCTCAATCCCGACAAGCATATCGTTGCCGAAAGACGCAATTCTCCGCGCCACCGCGTAGCCGACAACCTGCTTGGCGGCCCCGCTTTCAGCCCGACCGTGCGGCGCACACCGCGACTCATGGAGCAGATGGGCGCGCGGCTGGACCAGGAAGCGCGGACGCTCCTCGATAGCTATGACCCGCTGCTCCTCGTCCGCGCGGTGAACTATCTCTACACGAAAGAGACGCGCTCCTCATTCGCCATCGAGGGCGAGACACCGAGCGCGAAGCGCACCGAGCGGTTTGTCGCTGCCCTGAGAGCGGCGCCGGATTTTGATCCGAGCGACAAGATGGCATTGGTCCGCCTGCAGGGAGACATTGTCGATCCGCGCTACGCGGCCGCGGATTGGCGCGATTTCCAGAACTTCGTCGGCGCCATTGTCCAAGGGTACCGCGAAGAGGTCCATTTCATATGCCCGCGGCCTGAAGATGTGCCCAGCCTGATGGCTGCCTGGATGGCGTCGACGCAGCGTATCCTGGACGGCAGAGTCGAGCCCGTCGTCGCGGCGGCGGTCTGTGCCTTCGCCTTCGTCTTCATCCACCCCTTCGAGGACGGCAACGGACGCATCCACCGTTTCCTGGTACACCACGTCCTTGCAAAATGCGCCTATAGTCCGCCCGACGTTGTCTTTCCCGTCTCGGCGGCCATATTGCGCGACCGCCGTCGTTACGACGAGGTGCTCGAAGGCTTTTCGCGGCCGATTTCCGAATTTGTCCAATGGCGATGGACGGGAGAGCGAGGGATTGTCGTCGAGAACGACACCAGTGACCTTTACCGTTACTTCGACGCGACGGCGTTCGTCGAATACCTCTATGATCGCGTGGCCGAGACGGTTCGCCGTGACCTCAAGGAAGAACTCGGGTTCATTGCCACCTTCGACAGGGCGTTTGAAGCGGCTCGCGCCATTGTCGATATGCCGGATCGCCGGGCATCGCTGCTTGTGCGACTGTGCATGCAGAATGGCGGACGCCTCTCGGCTACCAAGCGCGGCCAATTCAAGGAACTGGATGACTCCGAGATCGCTGCAATGGAAGCGGCGGTCCAGGACGCCATCCGCTCGGATGTCTGGTAGGGCAGGGCCGGTTCGCTACCGCGCCTGAGAACGGCCATCGAGTCCACACAAGGACCTCCGCCCCATCGCGTCGAAACTGATGCCTCGGATCATCGATGAGGCCAAGACCGGCCGGCCCGGCCGGTGGGTGGCGCCGCGACCTTGCGCATTGCCCGGTGAACCCGGTAGAAGATTCAGTTTTGGAGGCATGGGCCGTGTCTGGAAATGAAACTCGAAGGCGCAGGGAAGGAATCCTTTTTCTCGTCGGGTTCGGGTTGTGCATCCCGGCCGCCAACTGGCTCATCGGCAACGTGGGAACGGTTTGTCCGCCGGACGCACCGTGCCTGATCCCGGTGGCGCCGGGGGTCATGGCGCCCAGCGGGGTGGTGACCATCGGGCTGGCGTTCGTTCTGCGCGATCTGGTGCAGCGGCGGATCGGGGTCCGGTGGGCGGCGGTTGCCGTGGTCCTGGGCGCCGGCCTGTCCGCGTTTTCCGCCCCGCCGGCGCTGGTGGCGGCGTCCGGTACGGCCTACCTGTTCTCCGAGACCGCCGACCTCGCCGTCTACACGCCGTTGCAACGGCGCCGCCTGCTGCTCGCGGTGTTCGCCAGCAGCATCGTGGGTCTTGTGGTCGACAGCATCCTGTTCCTGTATCTGGCGTTCGGGAGCATCGAGTTCCTGGCGGGACAGGTCATCGGGAAAACCTGGATGGTCGTCCTTGCTTTGCCTTTCATCGTCCTGTTGCGCCGGCGCGACGAACGCCTGGGCTTGACGGCGGCTTGAATTTCGCCAAAGGCTCGGAAATGGAGTTACGACACCATCCCCGCCTTTGGGGCGGGGAAACGGCGCGGCTGTCCGCTGCCACCCATGGCATTCATGGTCATGATCTCGATGATGTCGCTGCTGGTGACCGCGCCCAAGAACTCTTCCGAATCCCTTTCCATGACCGGCATGACGGAAAGAGAACTCTCTGACATGCGGTGCAGCACATCTTCGACTTGCTCATCAGGCCAGGCCGATGGGGTTTGGCGGCGTACCACGGCGTCGAGCGGGGTCTTGTCCCAAGCGTCCTTGGGCAGGTAGCGGAGCATCTCCAGGGATACGATCCCGACCAGCGCTCCCTTATCTGCCACGACGTAGTGGAACTGGTGCGGAACGACCCACTGCTCCGTGAAATCACGCACTGTGATCGAAGACGCGGGATGCAGCTGCGAGCGGTCCAGAATGTCATCAATCGTGATGTCTTCCAGCGCGAAGCGGACTATTCCCACCGGAATGTCGTCAAGTTGCGCCGGCAGGTCGGTCCTGCGGCTGGCCCGGCTCACGGCGAAGCTGATCACCGCCGGCATGAACAGGATGTAGCAGAACATGACCAGCACCAAGAACGAGAAAATCACCTCGTCAATGATCCCAGAGTCCCACATAACCAGCAGCAGCGCGATTTCAGCCACTCCCTTACCCATCAGCCCGGTGGCCACGGCGTAGGGAACGGTGAGGCGGGACACGTAAGCGCCGATGAAGGCGCCGATGAAGTTGCCGAGCAATGGGATCAGCGCCAACCCCGCCATGGCCTCCAGCGGCAAGTTGACGAAGGTAAAGCTGAAGCTCAATCCGGCGGAAGCGAAGAAGAGGGGTACGAAAAACCCCTCGGCCACGCTGCGAATCCCCGGGACGATCTCCCGCTGCACTTGGTAAGGAAGGTTCGACAGCGACGCCCCGAACAGTAAAGCACCCAGTGAGCCGTGGAGTCCTACTGCTTCCGCGCCGTACACTGTCAGGAAGAGCATGCCAAGCAGCAAACCCAAGGAAAGTTGCGGCACCTGGAACACCCGCTGCAACAGCGCCACCAACGGTGGCAGCACCCGCGACGACGAGACCCAGGTCACCACCACAAAACCGGCCACTTTGCCCAGCAAAATCAGTATGCCGCCAACCGAAACCTGGTGGGCCTGTTCGCCGATGCTGAAGCCGATCAGCAGCAGGGCAATCAACTCGGCGATGATCACCACCGTGAAAATTTGCAGTCCGATCGGCTGTTTCAGGTGTCCGCCTTCCGTCAGCACTTTGGCCACGATGCCCAGACTGGTCATCGACAGCACGCCGGCCAACGCCAGCGACTCGGTGAAATTCAGTTTCAGTCCGAAATCGAAAACCAAGTCGGTGGTGACCAGCATCGAAATGCCCAGTGACACGATCACCGACAGCACGGCCGCGAGGAAATAATGGCCCTTGAGGGACGCCATGAAACTGGAAATATCCACTTCGTCCAGGCCGATCAGGAAAAAGAATATGAACACACCCAGCGCCAAAACCAGTTCGAGGTGCAGCGAAGACTCGATCCACCAGACGCCGGTCAGTTCCATGGTCGGCCCAAGCAACATTCCGGTCGCCGCATAGGCTACGATGGAGCTCAAGCGCAGCCTGTGAAAAACGCCCTCGGCCAACTTGGCAACGATGACGAGCATCCCGAGAGTCAACAGCGCTTGTTGCAGTTCATGCGGGTGCTCGTTGAAACTGAACAGCTCCAACAAGTCTTTGAGCGAGAGGCCTGCAATGGACATCCTGAGGTTCTCCGTGGGCGCCGTTTGGGGGGTCTTCGTTACGGGCGTGTCAGTTTTTCGACCCGGTGGTACTTGCCGTCCGTCCCAAGAACGGTCAGGAACACGGCATCGGATCCCTGATTGTCGTCCGGTCCGTATTTGAGTTGCATGCCGTCAATTTCCATGGCTCCGGCATCTCGCACCGCGTGGAGAAGACACTCTCGACTCAGGTCGGGGCCGCAGGCTTTGAGACCGACGACGGCCAGGCGTCCGGCCAGATAACCTTCCAACGAAACGAACCCGGGTTCCGCCTGGGGGTCGTACTCGGAGAGGGCGGCGTGGTATCGAGCCACCAAGGGGATGGTCTTGTCATGGGGGAGAGGAACGACTTGCGTAACGTACACGCCGGCCCCGTCGGGCCCCAACTCTTTCGCCAAAGCGTTGCTCCCCACAAAGGAGACCGTCATGAATACCGGGTCCAGCTCCCGCCGCACCAACTCCAGGGTCCTCACCACCGGCTTGTAGGAGCCAATCAGGATCACCGCCTCCGGATTGGCAGCGGCGATCTTGTTCGCGGCTCCCTTCACGGCGCCGGTATTGCGTTGATAGTGCGAGGCAACGACCGGCTGCAGGCCCCGGCGCTCCAGTGCCAATCGCGTGCCCTCCAGCCCATTCAACCCGAAGGAATCCTCCTGATACAGGACGGCGACGCGGGTGATCCCCAAATCCTCGGTGAGCCGCGTGACCATCTCCTCGGTTTCCTGGTAATACGATGCCCGGACGTTGAGCACATTGTCCAACTCCTGGTCGCGCAAGAACTCGGCCCCCGTGAACGGAGCCAGGAAGGGCACTCCGGCAGCCTTGGCCAGCGGCAGTGCAGCGCGGGACGTGGGTGTGCCTACCGCTCCGATCAGTGCGAATACCCTTTGATTCTCAATCAACCGTAGTGTGTTGGAAGCGGCAATGTCGGTTTCATAGGCGTCATCCAACGCCTTGAGCCTCAGTTCGCGGCGGTGGACGCCTCCTTCCCGATTGGCCTCGTGGAAGGCCGCCTCAATTCCCAGGCGCATCGCCTTGCCCAGTTCCTTGTTGGGCCCGGTGAACGCGGCGGATTGACCAAAAAGGACGTGGTCGCCGGACACCCCGGGGACCTCGCGGCCTTTTTCCCGCGCCGTTGCCGGGCGCGGCGTATTCATTCCCTTTCGGCCGTCAATTGGCTCGGAGGCCGCCTGCCCGTCCGGATACGCCACGCCAAGGGTCGCCAGCAGGACCCCTGCAATTATCACGAGGAGGGGGGGTGTCAAGTGAGAATCCAAACACCGTGCGAGCTTCATCCTGTGGCTTCCTCACTGGCAGGTTGTGGAAGAGTCGTGCGCATTGCCAATACCGCCAATAGCAAGGACGGGACTGGCTCATTTGGCTCTGCAATCGAGGCGGTCCCGGTTAGCGGGGTAGCCTGGCGATTCGTTCAAGGGCAACTCTGATTGATTCCGCCGTGTCATGCATGACACCATAAAATGGTCCGCCTTTCAATAAACGGGAGGTCCGGTTACGGTGGCGGGCACGAGGGTGCGTTCAGTGGAAGCACCGAAGGCACATTTCTCGGCCAACGCGGGGATCATGGGTGCTTCCGTCATTATCATTCATGGGGTATCATACAGACGGAAGGACAGAGCCATGAAAGAACCCTTCAAGACGGACCTTGAGGCGATCCAGAAGCGTGCTCGCGAAAAGATGGAGCAGGGCGCCGTCACCGGCGCCTATTTGGCTGATCGCGACCAGGTGCTTTCGGTACTGAACGAGGTTCTGGCGACCGAGATCGTGTGCATCCTGCGCTACAAGAACCACTACTTCATGGCCAGCGGGATCAACGCCGGGCCGGTGGCGGCGGAGTTCCTGCAGCACGCCAACGAGGAGCAGATGCACGCCGACTGGGTGGCCCAGCGTATCACCCAGCTCGGCGGCTCGCCCAATTTCAGCCCCGAAGGGCTGGCGACCCGCTCCCACGCCGACTACAAGGAGGGCGAAACCCTGGAGGCGATGATCAAGGAGGACCTGGTGGCCGAGCGCGTCGCCATCGAGACCTACTCCGAGATCATACGCTGGCTCGCCAACGACGACCCCACCACCCGCAAGATTATCGAGGACATCCTCAAGATGGAAGAAGAGCACGCCGACGACCTGGCGAGCCTGCTGGTGACGCTGGGGAAGAGTGGGTGAAGCTCGTCATCGGCGCGGCGGCGGCGGCGGTCGTCGCCATGGCGGCATGGGCGCTGTGGCCGCGTGACCACGGAAGGCATCGCTCCGGCGGTGAACCGCGGCCCCCGGTGGCGGCGTCTTCGGCCGCCGGCATGCCCGGTGAAGCGCTGTTCAATCAGAAGTGCGCAATATGCCACGGCCAGCAAGCGGCCGGCTCTCCCCAGGGGCCGCCCCTGGTCCACCGGTACTATGAACCCGGTCATCATTCGGACATGTCGTTCGTGCTGGCGGTGAGAAGGGGCGTCCGGGCCCACCATTGGCGCTACGGCAACATGCCGCCGGTTCCGGGCGTCTCGGACGCCGACATCCAGGCCATCGTAGCCTATGTGCGCGCGTTGCAGCGGGCCAAGGGGATCTTCTGAGCAGCGTGGGAGCAACGACCCATGTCCGGTAAATCACTGGTAGCGGTGACAGCCCTGGCGCTGCTGCTGGCCTCCGCGGCTTTGGCGCACCGCGGCGCCACCGGCATCGTCAAGGAACGCATGGATGCCATGACCTCCATCGGCAGCGCCATGAAGGGGTTGACGGCGATGTTGCGCGGAAAGCAGGCCTACGACCCCGACCGCGTCAAGGCGTCCGCGAAGATCATCGCCGGGCACGGCGGCGAAAGCATGACCAGCCTGTTCCCGGAGGGAAGCCTGAAACATCCTTCGCGGGCGAAGCCTGCCATATGGGCCGATTGGGAACGCTTCTCCGCGCTGGCAAGGGAACTCGCCGCATACGCCGGCGCGCTGACCTCGGCGGCGGCCAACCAACGGCTGCCCGGGCGGGGCGGCACCAAGGGTGGAGGAACGGCTGCGCGCGCGATATCAGCGGACCCCACGCCGGAAGAACTCTCAACCATGGCGCCGGACGTGGTCTTCGAGCGGTTGAGACGGACCTGTTCAGACTGTCACCGGACTTTCCGAAGAAAGAGTGAGTCGCCGCCACGGCCTGCGGAGCGGTTGGGCCGCCTCGCGCGGCTCCCGGCCGTCAGGCCAGCTTCGACCGCAGCAAATCGTTGACGAGGCGGGGGTCGGCCTTGCCGCTGGTGGACTTCATCACCTGGCCCACGAAAAAACCGAGCAGATTGGTCTTGCCGTCCCGATAGAGGGCGACGTTCTCCGGGTTGGCGGCGATGACGGCGTCGACGACGGGCTCGAGCCGGTCCGCGTCGTCTACCTGCTGGAGTCCCAGCCGTTTGACGATGACGGCGGGCTTGCCGCCGTCCTCCAGCATGGCGGCAAAGACCTGCTTGGCGGCCTTGCCGGAAATGGTCCGGCCGTCGATGAGCGCCACCAGTTCCGCCAGCGCCGCCGGGGTCAGCGGCAACGACTCCAGAGGCTGGTCCTTCAGCGCCGGACGCAGCTCGTTGATGATCCAGTTGGCCACGGCCTTGGGGTTGTCGTGGTTTTGCACCGCATCCTCGAAGAACCGGGTGAGGCCTTCGTCCGAGGCCAGCAGGAGCGCGTCGCCGGCCGCGAGCCCGAGCCGGCCGCGGTAGTCCTCCATTCTGGCCCCTTGGGCCGGCGGCAGTTCCGCGGGGGAGGGGATCGTTCTCGCCGCCGGCGCCGCGCCCGCGGTCTTCGAAGCGGCCGGACGCCGTCGCGGCCGCCTGGGCTCGCCGGCGCCGTCCCCGCGTGTCACGATCTTCATCCAGGAGTCCCGGAGCATCACGATGCGATTGAAGACGAGCGCATCCGCACGGGCGTCCGGGTCCACGCAGAAGTATCCCCGCCGCTCGAACTGGAACCGGTCGCCGGGTCGCGCGCCGGCGACGCTCGGTTCCACGCGGCCCTTGACGGTCTCCAGGGACCTGGGGTTCAGCAGCTCCCGGTAGTCCCGCTCTGCGTCGCCCTGGGGGGCCGCCACCGAGAACAGCCGGTCGTAGAGCCGAAGCTCGGCTTCGAGGGCATGGGCGGCGGACACCCACTGAATCGTCCCCCGGACCTTCTTGCCGCTGGTGTCGGAACCGCTCCGGCTGTCGGCGTCGTAGGAACAGCGCAGCTCCGTCACCGCGCCGGTGGCGGGGTCCTTCACCACCTTGTCGCACCGGATGATGTAGGCATGGCGCAGCCGTACCTCCCGGCCCGGCGCCAGCCGGTGGTAACCCTTGGGAGGGTTTTCGACAAAGTCCTCCCGCTCGATGTAGATCTCCCGGGAAAAGGGCAGTGCGCGCGACCCTTCCCGGGGTACGTCGTGGGGATAGTAGGGCGCCTCCAACTCCTCCACCCGGCCCTCCGGATAGTTGGTGATGATCGCTTTGAGCGGATGTTCCACCGCCAGCACCCGGGGAGCCTTCATGTTCAGGTCGTCGCGGATGAAGTATTCGAGCTGGCCCATCTCCACGGTGTTGTCGCTCTTGGCGATGCCCACGCTGTGGCAGAAGTTGCGGATGGCCTCGGGCGTGTAGCCGCGCCGCCTCAGCCCCGCCAGGGTGGGCATGCGCGGGTCGTCCCATCCCGCCACGTGCTTCTCCTCCACCAACTCCAGCAGCCGGCGCTTGCTCATGACGGTGTAGTCGAGGTTCAGCCGCGCGAACTCGATCTGCCGGGGCTGGGAGGGAACGTCCACCTGGCCGAGAATCCAGTCGTAGAACTCGCGGTTGTTCTCGAACTCCAGGGTGCAGAGCGAGTGGGTCACCCCTTCCAGCGCGTCCGACAGCGGATGGGCGAAGTCGTACATGGGGTAGATGGGCCAAGCGTCGCCGGTGTGGTGGTGGGTGACGTGACGGATGCGGTAGATCACCGGGTCGCGCATCTTCATGTTGGGCGAGGCCATGTCGATCCTGGCGCGCAGCACGTGGGCGCCGTCGGGGAACTCGCCGTTGCGCATGCGCGTGAAGAGATCGAGGTTTTCATCCACCGAGCGGTTGCGGCAGGGGCTCTCCTGGCCCGGCTCCGTGACCGTGCCCCGGGTCTTGCGGATGTCGAGTTCGCTCAGGCTGCACACGTAGGCGCCGCCGCGCTCGATGAGCTGGACGGCGAAGCGGTAGAGTTTCTCGAAGTAGTCGGAGGCGTTGTAGAGTCCCTCGCCCCAGTCGAACCCCAGCCAGCGGATGTTGTCCTTGATGGCCTCGACGTAGAGCGTATCTTCCTTGGCCGGATCGGTGTCGTCGAAGCGCAGGTTGCAGCGGCCGCCGAACTCGCCGGCGGCGCCGAAGTTGAGGCAGATGGACTTGGCATGCCCGATGTGGAGAAAGCCGTTGGGCTCGGGCGGGAAACGCGTCACCACCCCCGAATGCCTGCCGTTGGCCAGATCGTCCCGGATGATGGCGCGAATGAAGTCCAGGGGCGGCTCGCGCCGGGCGGTGCTGTCGGTCTTTTCCGTCGTGCTCATGAGTCTGATCGGGGCCTGGAATGCAAACGATCCAGATGGGACACCAGTGTACCTGATCCCACGCCGCTCATGAAGCCGTTGCGTCTCTCCATGTCCTTCGCTTCGTCTTCGGGGTATAGACTGGCTTATCTGACAAGGAGGTGCGCGATGCCGCTGCTCGACCACGTGGGGGTCAAGGTCACCGACCTCGACCGTTCCATCCGTTTTTACAGCGATCTCTTCGGTTTCGAGATGGTGGACCGCCGCATGCTCGGAAACAGCAACGTCGAGGCGGCGGCGATGCAGGTAGGCGGGAGCATCATCTTTTTGCTGCACACGGCGTCGTTCCAGGCACACGGCCCGGAGGAGCACGGCGGCGTGGACCATTTCTGCCTGACCTTCACCGACCCGGAGTTCCAGGAGATCCTCGACCGCATCAAGGCAATGGGCGTGAAGCTCGAAGGCGGGGTGGTTCCCCGTACCGGCGCCACCGGACGCAGTGACTCACAGTACATCCTCGATCCGGACGGCAACCAGATCGAGGTCAAGACAGGTTTGACCTGACCCGCGATCCGAGAAACCTCCGGCGCTGCTGACGGTGAGGGGCTGCGGGCCGTCCGTGTCCGCTTACGCCTGCAGCCGGTCCTTGCCGGCCACGGTCGTGCGGCGCAAGAGCCGGCGCTCGGTGTCCGGGTAGAACGTGCGGGCGTGGATGGAGCAGAAGTTGTCCCACATCAGCAGGTCTCCCACCTCCCAGATGTGCTCGTACCGGACGCTCGGGTCCTCGGTGATATCGAACAGCTCGCCGAGGATCGCGTCGCTCTCCGCCCGCTCCATTCCCTCGATGCGCACCGACATCATGCGGTTTACGTAGAGCGCCCTGCGGCCTGTCACCGGGTGGGTGATGAAGATGGGCTGCACGTAGTAGCGGGCGCCGCTGAGGTCGATGTCGGCGTCCACCGTGTGCCGCTGGTAGTCGTAGACCTGCAGCACCTGGCATCCCTCCAGCTTCGCCTTGAGGTCCGCCGGGACATTGTCGTAGGCGGCGCACTGGTTCGTTACCATGGTATGGCCGCCCTGGGTCGCCACCTCGATGCCGTACAGGATGGTGACGTGGTCCGGTATCTCGTGGAACGCGGTGTCCTGGTGGAATCCCATCTCCCTGTCGCCGTTGGCGGAGGCGCCCGCGAGCGGCTTGCCGTCCTCCTTGATGTTGCTTACCACCATCACCGGCGTCGTGTAGATGTCGTCGGCGGACTTCCGCAGCCGCGGCCCCACCGTGCGCTTGCCGATGTCGCCGAAGGTGGTGGTGAAGCGGTTCTGCTGCTCCACCGTCATGTTCTGCCCGCGGAAGAGCAGCGCGACGTGCTGGTAGAACTCGGCGAGAATTTCGTCCCGCACCTTCCCGTCCAGGGGCTCGCTCACGTCCAGTCCGAGAATTTCCACCCCCAGGGCCGGCGAAAGCGGTCTTGTCGTCAGGCTCATGGTCTTCTCCTTGTTTCCGAAACTCCCGTCCTCAAGCGTGGACCGGTTCCTTCCCCGCCACGGTGCAGCGTCTCAGGATGCGGCTTTCCTCGGGCGGGAAGTCCGTGCGCGCGTGGGTGGAGCAACGGTTGTCCCACATCAGGAGATCGCCCACGCGCCACTCGTGGTCGTAGACGAGGCGGTCGTCCTCCGCGATGTCGAACAACTGGTCGAGGATGGCATCGCTCTCGGCCTGGTCCATCCCTTCGATGCGCGCGGTCATGGTGCGGTTCACGTAAAGTGCCTTCTTGCCTGTCACCGGATGGGTGATGAAGATGGGCTGCGCGTGGCTCCGGGCGCCCGCCATGTCCACGTTGGGGTCGATGCGGTAGCGGTTGTAGTCGTACACCTGGAGGACGGTGCGGCCCTCCAGCCGGTCGCGAAGCTCCCGGGGGATATTGTCGTAGGCCCGGTACATGTTCGAAACCCGCGTCAGCCCCCCTTCGCTGGTGACCTCGATGCCGTAGAGCATGGTGACGATGTTGGGGACCGGGTAGAAGCAGGTGTCGTGGTGGAACCACATCTCGCCGTCGCCGAAGGAGGCCGTGTTGCCCGTGGGTCCGTCGTCGCTGCGGTTGGTGACCATCATGATCGGGCTGGCGTAGGTATCCTTCGGGGATTTTACGAAACGGGCCCCCACGGTGCGTTTGCCCAACTCGCCGAAGGTCAAGGCGAAGGCCGTCTGCTCCAGCTCCGTCAGGTCCTGGCCCCGAAACAGCAGGAGGACATGCTCGTGAAACGCGTCCAGGATGGCCTCGCGGGTCTTGCCGTCCAGCGGCTCCCGCAGGTCCAGGCCCTCTATCTCCGCGCCGATGGCGGGACTGACGGGTTTGATGGTCAGGCTCATGCGCAATTCCCTCCTGTAACGGCGGGTTTGAACCCCGCGGGCGGTCACACCGGGCCGTCGGCCCACAGAGACTCTTCTGTGCTTCAGCCGGTCATCGCAGCTCTTCGGGGATGATCTTGCCGTCGTCGACGATCATCTCCCCGTCGAGATGGAATACGGCCCGGCGCAGGATCAGGTCCTCGTGGGCCAGCGTGGTGTTCTTCCCGCCCAGGGCGTAGTTGGCGCCGAAGGCGATCTGTACGTTGCCGTAGGTCGAGCGGGCGTCCCGGGCTCCTTCTTCGGTGCCGCGTTGAGCCACCTCCACCCAACGGGCGCGGGCGTCCGTGCCCCAGCCGATGTGCGAGATGATGAAGGCCTCGGAATCCCCCGACTGCTCCAGGTGCTCCTTGAGCAGGATGGCGTCCACGCCGCCCTCGACGCCGGTGATGAGTCCTTCCTTCACTTCGATGCGCACGGGCTCCTGTACGTAGCGGCCGAGCATCACCAGCAGATCACCGGGATCCAGCATCAGCGTGCCGTTGGCGCTGTCCTCCAGCGGCGCGCAGTAGAGGAAACCCGAGGGCCAACTGTCCCAGCGTCCGGGCACGTCGCTGATGCCGTACTGGGTGACGCCGCGCCGGCCGTCCTTGCGCATGGAGAGGTCGGTGCCGGTGCCGGTGGTAACGCGTATTTCCCCGGCCTGCTCCAGTTTCCGGGCGCCGTTCAGGGTCCGTTGCCGCACCGCATCGTCCGGGAAGCAGCGCCTGAGCTGGTCCTCGGTGCCCCGGACCTGGAGCACCCGGGTGCCGCCGGACAGCACGTCGGCGAGACGCTTGCTGTAGAGGTACAGCACGCCGCCGGTGGTGAGGTCCACCACGAGCTGTGCCGTCTTGAGGATCTCCACCACCGGCGTCACGTCGGTGTCGCCCCCCGCGGTGTCGGGCAGCAGCGGGATCTTGATTTCGAACGCGCTGCCGGCCACTTCCTTGGCGGCGGCCAGGAACGCCGCGGCGTAGTTGGTGTTGGTCCGGGTGTCGGTGAAGATCACCACGGTCTCCTCGGACGTGGTCTTGCACAGCGTAAGCTCGCGCAACACCATGCCGTAGAGATCGCCCGCGATGGCGCCGGTGATGGGAAATCGTACCGTCATGAAGAATCAGCCATTCGGGTCGGACCGGTTGCGGGGGTCGGGAATTCTGGCGCCGTCCGCCTCCGCGTGTTTCCCGCGCGAGCGGGAATCCATGACCGCGACTCTATCCCCGCGTCCTGGCGAGTGTCAAGTTTCCGCGCTTCCCGCCGGCGTTCGCATTCTGCCGCGCTCTACCCTAAAAGGGGTGCAAGGGCCGGGCGCAACCGCGCTCCGCATCAATCGCCGGGAGGAGGAGAAGTCCATGCAATGGCTTGAGAACGAAGTGGCGGTCGTGACCGGGGCCGGGTCGGGGATCGGCAAGGCCGTGGTGGCGCGTTTCGTCGAAGAAGGCGCCAAGGTGGTGGCCTTCGACCTTTCCGGAGAACGGCTGGCCGCGCTCAAGGGTGAGGTGGGCGACGGCGTGGCCGTGGTTTCCGGCGACGTGCGCAGCCTGGAGGACAACCGGCGGGCGGTGGCCGCGGCGGTGTCGGAGTTCGGCCGGCTGACCGTGTTCGTGGGCAACGCCGGCATCCACGACGCCCGGCGTCCCCTGGCGGAGCTCTCGGACGAAGAGCTGGAGCAGGGCTACGACGAGGTGCTCGGGGTCAACGTCAAGGGCTACTTCCTGGGCGCCAAGGCGGCGATACCCGAGTTGATGAAGACCCGGGGCAACATGGTATTTACGTTGTCCACGTCGTCCTACTACGTGAGCGGCGGGACCCTCTACGTTGCCTCCAAGCACGCCGCCTTGGGCATGGTGCGCCAGTTGGCCAACGAGCTGGCGCCCACGGTCCGGGTCAACGGCGTGGCGCCGTCCGGCACCGCCACCGGCCTGCGGGCGGCGCCGTCTCTTGCCGCCGGCGCCGGCGGGGACGACGTCTTCGGCGCCCCCCGGCCGCCCGCGGGGCTCGGCAAGAACCTCCTCGAGGTCGCCGTCGTCCCCGAGGACCACGCCGCCGCCTACGTGATGCTGGCCTCGTCCCAGTCCCGCATCATGACCGGCGAGGTGATCCACACCGACGCCGGCCGCGGGGTCACGTCGGTCCTCACGCCCGCGTAGCGTTCACGGCTCAAAGAGTGCCGCCAGGAACGGCTCGGGCCAGGGCACGTGGAGGATGTGCTCGAACACGCCGTAGACGAAGGCCCAGGCCACGGCGGCCAGGAGGCAGGCGAGGAACCAGCTTGCGCCGTAGGTCTTGGCGTAGCTGATGACGAACAGCGGCACGGCGGTGGGGAACCCGATGATCCGGATGGCCGCATAGAAGCCCAGGATCCAGCCCCAGATTTCGAAGTTGCCCCAGCGGCTTCCCGACTGCAAGGACGGGGCGTCGAAGTGAATACCCTCCGCTTGCGGTCCGCCGGGGCGTGAGCGCAGGTCCATGACGATCTGGACCGCGGCCAGACAGACGCCGATGCCGCCCAGGAGGAAGATGATGATGGAAGCCCGCAACTCGTCCCAGCCGTGGGCCACGCGGAGCGCCCACAGCAGCACCAGCCCGATGACCACCGCAAAGAGCGCGCCCTCGTAGTGTAACCGCCGGTCCCTGTTCATGTCTGGCTCCCGCCGGGTCCGGCGGCGCGCTGTTGGCGCTCCTGCCGTGCCTTGAGCATGGGGTAGCAGAGTGACGCCGCCACCAGGATCAGCAGGATGATCACCGCCGGGCGCAGCAGCCATTCGAATCCGTAGCGGGTGTAGGAAAGCCACAGGTAGGTCTCCATCTTGGTGCCCAGCACCACCCCCAGCAGCAGCGGCGGCCGCGGCCAGCCGTGCCGCCGCATCATGAAGCCCAGCAGCGAGAACACCAGCAGCGCCCGCAGGTCGTTGACGCTGAAGTTGGCGGCGAAGGCGCCGATGAAGACGAACACCGCCACGAGCGGGACGATGCTGTGGAAGGGCATGAAGCATGCCCGTGCCATGGGCTTGGCGAGGAGCCCGCACAGCGCCACGGCGATGACGTTGCCGATGACCAGCGTCCAGATCACCGCGAAGGTGAGGTCGAGCTGAGTGGTCAGCATGTCCGGTCCGGGCTTGATGCCGACGGCGACGAAGGCGGTGAGGATCAATGCGGTGGAGGTGCTGCCCGGGATGCCGAAGGCCAGGGTGGGGATGTAGCCGCCGCCTTCCTTGGCGTTGTTGGACGCCTCCGGGGCGATCACTCCGCGGATGTCGCCCTTGCCGAAGCTCTCGGTGTTCCTTTCCGTCTGCACCGCGTGGGCATAGGCGAACCAGTCCGCCACCGAGCTCCCCAGGCCAGGCAGGAACCCCACCCACGCGCCGATGGCGGAGGACCGCACCATCAGCCACCAGTGGCGGAACACGTCCTTGATGCCCTCCAGAAAGCCGCTCCCCAACTCCTCATGCTCGGCGATGCTGGTCTTGCGGCTCGCCAGGTCGATGATCTCGGGTATGCCGAACAGGCCCAGGGCGACGATGATGAGGCTGATGCCGTCCCAGAGATAGTCGTAGTCGAAGTCGAAGCGCGGCATGCCCGACTTGACGTCCATGCCGATGGTGGCGACGAGCACCCCGATGATGCCGGCGATGATGCCCTTGACGGGGGCGTTGCCGCTCAGCACCGCCACCATGGTCAGGCCCCACAGCGTCAGCACGAAGAACTCCGGCGAGCCGAAGGTGAGCACCAGGGGCCGCAGCACCGGCAGGGAGGCCACCAGCACGAATGCCCCCACGAAGCCCCCCAGCAGCGAGGCCGCGAAGGATGCGCTCAACGCCCGGGCGGCCTGACCCTGCTTGGCCAAGGGATAGCCGTCGAGGATGGTGGCCTGGGAGCCGGAACTGCCGGGTATGGAGATGAGGATGGAGGGGAAGGCGCTGGCGGTGTTGCCCACGGCGTCCAGGCCCACCAGCAGCGCGATGACCGGATAGGGATCCTTCATGGTCATCACGAACGGGAGCATGATGGCCAGGGTGGTGGGGCCGCCGATCCCCGGCAGGAACCCCACCAGGCTTCCGATCAGCACTCCCAGGGCCATCATGCCCAGGGAGTGCAGAGTCAGAATGCCGAGCAGGCCGTCAACGGCGGCTTCAAGCATCCACTACTACTTTTTCTTCTTGCCCGTGGGCAGGCCGTGCTCCTTGCGGATGTTGAAGAGGAAGTCCTTCACTTCCTGGGAAGCGTTGGTGACTT
The DNA here is from genome assembly GCA_965215605.1 of uncultured Binatia bacterium (SeqCode). Lineage (GTDB taxonomy): Bacteria > Desulfobacterota > Binatia > UBA9968 > JAJDTQ01 > JAJDTQ01. Next base: position 3,111,504 of record OZ244070.1, read on the forward strand.
CCAGCACCAGCTTGGCCGTGGCCGGGCCGTCTCGTGTCCTCCAGGCCTCGCCGAAGAACTTGGTGGCCTCCGTCTGGAACGCGGCGTCCTTCACCATATTGGCCCAGGCCCCGTGCAGCGTCTTCATGACGCTTGCCGGCGTCCCCTTGGGGGCGTGCAGAAACTTGTCCACGTCCGAGGGTCCGGCCCACACCTTGAAGGCCTGCCACGCCACGCCCGAGGGCTTCTTGTCGCCGAGCGTTTCCTCGAAGGTGGGTATGTCGGGGAAGTCCCTGCGGCGCTTGTCCGTCAGAAGCACGAGGGGGTCCACCACGCCGTCCCTCTGGAGGTCCCGGATGAGCTTGGCGTTGCCGGTGCCCCACATCTCGATCTCGCCTTGCCGCAAGGCCAGCACCATCTCGCCGGTGCCCGCGTAGCCGAAGATCCAGCGGTTGTTCCAGTCGAGGTACTTGGCCCCCCACACGGTCATGGCTACCCAGGTGCGGATGCCGTCCGAATCGCCCACCACCACCGGCTTGGCCTTGGGATCGGTGAGGCGCTTGCGCGCGTCCCTGCGCACCATGAGGATGCTGCCGCCCCGCATGATGGAGCCGATGTACGAGTACTCCCTGGGATTGAACTTGACCCGCTTGCCGCCGCGCACGTAGGTGCTGAGGGCTGACGAGGAGTCCTGCAGCAGGGTCAATCCGTCCGGCTTGGCCCGGCGCGTGTAGTAGTTGTTGACCACGGTGCCGCCGCCGCCCGGCATGTTCTGCACGATGGTCTTGGGGTTGCCGGGTATGAACTTCGGCAAGAAGCGCGAAACGAGCCGCGCGGTGGCGTCGGTGCCGCCGCCGGGACTGGAGGAGACCAGGACCGTGACGGTCTTGCCCGCGTAGTAATCGTCCGCCGCCATTGCGCCGGCGGCGCACAGCACGACTCCGGCAAGCACGGATGCGAGAACGGTCGCGCGATATCTGAAGCTGCTCATGGTTGTATTTCTCCTTTGCTGGCTCGCCCTGAATATTATGGTTGGTCGCGCACTGTCAAATCGGCGGAGCCGTCACATGCCCGCGCCGGATTGCTCCATGCCCTCCTGGCGGTGCAGCCCGAAGGCTTCCAGCACCGGGATATCGTGCATGGAAAAGAGCAGCGCCTCCTCGCCGGTCGAGCGGTTGGCGTGCTCGTGCCAGCTCCACAGCGGCACGATGAAGGTGTCTCCCTGGCTCCACTCCAGGGTCTCGCCGTTGATCACGGTGGCGCCGCTGCCCCGGAACGCGTGGTAGATGCTGGTGCTGTTGTGGCGGTGAGCGCGGGTGCGTTCGCCTGGGCGCAGCATCTGCGCCCAGCACGACAGGGTCGGCAGCGTCCTGCCGCCGGTGAGCGGGTTGACGTATTCGAGGGCGACGCCGTCGTAGGGGTCGGCCGGCGTCTCGGCCAGCGCCCGGAGCGCGCGGTAGGTGTCTTGCCAGCGGTAGTGGAGCGGCATCGGCGCCGGCTGCTCGCCGGAGCGCACCGGGCGGGTCATGCCGAAATGGGATGCTTCCTGCACGCTCGCATGGGTGGCCTGTTTCTCCTCCGAACAGGGCTCGTACGAGATCACCTGCAACGACTGGATCAGCGGCACGTCCAGCCCGTCGAGCCAGACCATGGGCTCGCTCCCCTCGTGGCCGTGGTCGTGCCAAGTCCACTGAGGCGTGAGAATCAGGTCGCCTTCGGTCATCGGGAGCTTCTCGCCGTTGACCACGGTATAGGCGCCTTGGCCCTGGACGATGAAGCGGATGGCGGCCATGGTGTGGCGGTGGGCCGGGGCCACCTCGCCGGGCTGGATCAACTGGCAGGCCAGCAGCATGGTGTGGCTGGTCATCTCGATGTGCCGCATCCCGGGGTTGACGAGGCGGATGGTGCGGCGCTCGGTGCGGCCCTTTTCGATGCCGATGCGGTCACGGGTCCGGAGAAGGCTGTCGTAGACGTCGTTCCATTTCCAAAGATGGGGCACCACTTTCGTCTTGGGGTCCGGCGTGCGCTCGTGCCGGTCGAGCTTCCACAGCCCCGAGAGCCAGCGGTCGGCCAGCAAGCTGTCCAGATCCGTCAAGTCTTGCGTTTCGGTCTTCATAGGCCGGGCGATATCAGCACGCCCCGGCCGAGGCTGTCAAGCGCGACGCCCGGATGCGGCCGGTGAGGATCATTCCTTCCGAGGCAGTCGATCCCGTTTTACCACGACCCGCTGGTGGCGACCTTCACCGATCTTCTCCCGTTCGTTGTACGCCTCCACGGTGAAGGTGAGCCGGCGCCCTTCGACCTCCACGAGTCGGGCCGAGGTGCGGACGGTCTCGCCGATCCGGGTCCCGGCGATGTGGGAGATTTCAACGCGGACCCCCAGCGACACCTCGTCGTCGTCGAGGAACGGAGCGACGGCCTCCACGCAGGCGCGCTCCATGTGCCCCACCATGGCCGGCGTCGAATACACCACGAAGCCCTCGTCGGCGATGTGGGCCGCCGCCATTTCCTGGGTCGTTTCGATGATCCACTGGCCTTCGAGCCCTTCCTTGAGTTCGTCTTTCACCCTACCTCCCGGACTATGGTCCTCGTGCTGTCTGATTGCCTGTTCCCCGTTCCCTACTATTGGCGATATCGTCTATACTGTGAACCGGTCACGATCCATCATGGAAAAGGTCGTTCGAAAATTCGCATCCTTCGCCGAGGAAGAAGAAGCGGAGTACTCTTACTACCGCCGGCTCTCTGGTGCCGAAAAATTGCAAATCCTGCTTGACCTGATCATGCCCGAGAATCCCGATGCGGGAACTATCGACCGATCTGCGCGAGTTCATCCACTTGCTGAACACGAGCCGTGTTAAGTACATGCTCGTAGGTGCATGGGCACTGGCTCTTCATGCCCGGCCTCGCTATACGGCCGATGTGGACGTGTTTGTGGAGCGAAGCCCGGAGAACGCCGGGAGACTGATGGAAGTTATCGAAAAGTTCGGGTTTGGCGGCATCGGGATTGAAGCGGCGGATTTCCTGCAGGTCGACTGCGTGATCCAGCTCGGCAGGGCGCCGAACCGAGTCGATCTTCTCACGGGTATCAGTGGAGTCGGCTTCGATGAAGCCTGGGAAGATCGGGTCACGGCGACCCTGTCCGGTGTCGAGGTGGCCGTCATCGGCCGAGAGCATCTGATCCGGAACAAGCGGGCTGTGAACCGCGCGAAGGATCGCGCCGATATCGAGTGGTTGGAGCGCACCGGTCGGTAGCCTTGACGGGCTCGTGAAAGGAAGGTGTCCTGAATCATGAACGCGGCATTGCAGGGGACCATGGCGCTGGATCTGAGCGGCCACGTGGCCGGGCCCTTTTGCGGGAGCCTGCTGGGAGACCTCGGGTGCGACGTGATCAAGGTGGAATTGCCGGACGGAGGTGACACCCACCGTGGCCGGAATCCCTTGTACGAGGGCTACGGGCCGAGCTTCCGGGCGCTCAACCGCAACAAGCGGAGCCTGACCCTGGACCTCCGGAAGCCCCAGGGCAAGGAGATCCTGCTCAAGCTGCTGGAGAAGGCGGATGTCCTGCTGGAAAACTTCCGTCCCGAGACGCGGGTGAAGCTGGGGCTCGACTACGGGCGCCTGTCGGAGCTCAACCCGAGGCTGGTCCATTGTTCCATCACCGGCTACGGGCAGGAGGGCCCCTACCGCGACAAGCCCGGGTTCGACACCATCGGCCAAGCCCTGAGCGGCATGCTGAGCCTGATGACCGACTTCGACAAGCCCAAGGTGGTGGGGGTGTCGGTCACCGACCATTCCACCGGAGTGTTCGCCGCCTACGGTATCCTGGCCGCGCTGATGGCGCGCCACCACACTGGCCGGGGCCAGTTCGTGGACGCCTCGCTCCTGCGCATCAGCCTGGCGTTCATCGAGTCCCACATGGCCGACTACCTGAACGGCGGCGAGGCCATCACCCGTGAGAACTTCCCCCGGGGGCGGATCTATTGTTTCGTTCCCAGCGACAAGAAAGCCCTGGTGATCCACCTCTCCGGACACCAGAAGGCCTGGGAAGGGCTGGTGACCGCGGTGGAGCGCCGGGATCTGCTGGACGACCCGCGCTTCGCCACCCGCAACGACCGCTGGCACCATCACTACGACATCGTCCCGATCCTGCAGGCGGAGTTCGAGAAAAAGCCGCGGGACCACTGGCTCGCGGCGCTGGACGCCGTCAGCGTGCCCAACGCGCCCATCTACAAGATTGAAGAGGTGCTGGACGACCCGCAGGTGAAGGAGCTGGGACTGCCGCAGGAGATCCGCCATCCGACGATGGGGGCCAGCAACCTCATCGGTAACGCCATCCAGCTTTCCGACACTCCCATGCAGTTCCATCGTGCCGCGCCCCTGTTGGGCGAGAACACCGAAGAGATCCTGCGCGGTCTGGGCTATGACGATGCGGCGCTGGCGGAGTTGCGCGAAGACGGGGTCACTTCATAACGGGGGCAGTCCATGACCAGCAAGGAGTTCGTTCAGGAGTTGCGGGACAAGGTCAAGACCTTCTGCGCCACGTTGGACGACCGCCCGCCCGCCTACAGCTACGTTCCTCTCACCACCGACGAGGAGCGCGTCCGGGTGATGAAGAGCCGGCTGTGGAACGAACTCCGCGCCGCCGATCTCTTCGGCGGCTGGCTCAAGACCACCCCGGAAATCGAGGTCAAGACCATGATGGCGCGGTCCGCCCACGAGGAGATGGTGCACGCCGGGCTCCTGTCGGCGCGCATCCGGGATCTCGGCGCGGACCCCTTCGACTACCGTCCGCTGCCGGCGCAGATGTCCATGTTCAACGCCATGGAGGGACTCCCGGACAGTTGCCAGCGGCTGGCCGGCTTCTCGATGGGCGGCGAGGGGATAGCCAACTACCTCATCGAGAAGTGCCTGGCCGCGCCCTCGGTCCCGGACTGGATCAAGGCCCCATACAAGCGCATCCTCGCCGACGAGGAGGGCCACGGCAGCGGCCCCGAGGAGATCCTGGAGCGTTATGCCACAACCCCGGAGGTCCAGGACGCCGTGCGCCGGGCGGTGGCCATGCGCCTCATCTTGATGCGCGAGTACCTCGGCAGCCTGGACCGCTGGGCCATGAAAGAGGCGGAATGGTAGGAGGTCGGAACCCGCGCAGGGCGAATTTCGCACGGACGCGAATCTTGACGGCTCAAGACCGGTAATGCTAGTGTCAAGTGCGCGAAAATCTATGAAACGTTCACAAGGGGGTAGATCAAATGGCCGATAACGGAACACTGCCGGGCTGTGAAGTCATTGTCTCGTCGGATTCCCACGTCATGGAGCCGTCGGAAATCCTGGTGGAAAGGGCTCCCAAGGGTTTCAAGGATCAGGTGCCGCGCTTTCCCCAGTTGAAGTTGGGGGAGAGCTTTCAGACCCAGCCGGGTGGATCGGATCCGGACAAGCGCATCGCCGAGATGGAGACCGACGGCGTGAGCGCGGAGGTGCTCTTCCCGACCTACCTGCTGCCGCACTTCGCCATGGACGACGCCAAGCTGCAACAGGTGTCGTTCCACGCATACAACGACTGGGTGATGGACTATTGCTCGGTGGCGCCCAACCGTCTGGTGGGGGTCGGCGCCATCTCCATGTACGACATCGACGAGGCGGTCAAGGAGTTGGAGCGTTGCGCCAAGATGGGCCTCAAGGGCTCGCTCATCTGGCAGGCGCCGCACGCGGACCTGCCGTTCCACTCCGACCACTACGAGCGGTTCTGGGCCGCTTCCGCGGATCTCAAGATGCCGGTGCACCTGCACATTCTCACCGGCCACGGCTACCACAAGCAGACGGTGTTCGGTAACAAGCGCATCGGCGTCGAGCCGTACCGCGGCAGCGTCAACCTGAAGCTCCAGGAGATCATCAACGCGGTCTTCGATTTCATCTTCTACGGCATCATGCATCGCCATCCCGACCTCAAGTTCGTGTGCGTCGAGAACGAGATCGGCTGGATGCCGTTCATGCTGCAGCAGTGGGACTACTACTGGAACCGGTTCAAGGGCGAGAACCCGATCTCCATCGACAAGAACCCCAGCGAGTACTTCAACGGGCAGTTCTACGGCACGTTCTTCCGCGACACGGTCGCCGGGCACAACTTCGAGTGGTGGGGCCAGGACAATTGCATGTGGTCCAACGACTACCCGCATGCCAACTCCACTTGGCCGGACTCCAAGAAGTACATCGACCGCGACCTGGGGCACCTGCCGACGGACATACGGAAGAAGCTGGTCTACACCAACGTCAGGAACCTCTACCAGCTCGACATTCCGGACCCGGTTCAATAGTCCAATGGTTCGAAAGCCGCCCGCCTCCGGGCGGCTTTCCTTTTTCCGCGGGGATGCGCGACGGAGGCCAACAGGCTCATCGCGGTGCCCGCAAAGTGCCTTGGGGAAAGGGGCAAGCTCATGGGCAGGAACGGTTTCAAAGTATTCGACAGCGACATGCACATCATGGAACCCCCGGATCTGTGGCTTCGGTATCTGGCGCCGGAGTTTCAGGCACAGGCTCCGTTGGGGCGCACGTCCGAGAACGTTCGGGACCTGGGGCTGAGCTTCCCCGACAAGGCGGCTGAGGCGCGCCGCACCGGCACGGAGGAGCATCGTGGCCGCAATTACGAACAGAAACAGAAAGTCTTCCGTGACCACTCCGAAAGGGGCTGGACCGGCGAGGTGCAGCTCGAGGCCATGGAAGTGGAGGGCATCGACGCCGCGGTGCTGTTTCCGACCCGGGGCCTCCATGTGCTCACCTTTCCGGGACACACGCCGCACTTCGCCGCGGCTCTGGCGCGGGCCTACAACGACTGGCTCCACGACTTTTGCCGCGCTGACCCGAACCGGCTGTTCGGCGCCGGCATGATTTCGGTCTACGACATCAACGACGCGGTGGAGGAGACGCACCGGGTGGTGGGCGAGTACGGCTTCCGCACGGTCTTTCTGAGGTCCAACCTCGTCAACGGCAAGCCCCTGCACGACCCGTACTACGAGCCCCTGTGGAATACCCTGGAGGAGTTGGCCCTTCCCATCGGCTTCCACGAAGCCACCACTTCCCGCGCGGCCCAGGCCGGCGAGCAGTTCGAGCCCAACTTCGGCCTGAGGCGCGTCTATTCCCAGCCCCTGGAGCAGATGATGGGGCTCGGGAGCTTTGTTGGCGGCGGCGTGCTCGCGCGTCATCCCAAGCTCCGAGTGGCATTCCTGGAAGCCAACTGCTCGTGGCTGCCGTGGCTCCTCTGGCGCTTCGACGAGGGTTACGAGCGGGAGGGCGACGTCTACATGCCCGATCTGGACCGGAAACCCAGCGACTACTTCAAGGACCAATGCTGGATTTCCATCGAGCCGGACGAGACCCCGGCGCGGTTCACCATCGAGGAGTTCGGCTGCGACCAGTTGGTCTTTTCCACCGACTATCCCCACGGCGACTCCAAGTATCCCCACGCCGTGGAGGGATTCCTGGAACTTGATCTGTCCGATGAGGCAAAGCGCAAGATCCTGTGGGACAACTGTGCGCGGTTTTATGGTTTTGACTAGTGTCCGGTCCCACATTTATCCGACCCGAAGGAGGGCGCGATGGCGAAACCCCAAGAGGCGGCACAACCGGAATACATCCAGGGCGTGGTCAATTACCTCGAAAGAGAAACCGAGGCCCCCGCGAGCTATGGCGGCATGAGCCAGAAGGAGGCCGACCGCAAGCGCCGGGGCAACTACGAGAGCCACGCGGTCACGATCCACAACGCGCGGCTCCTGGCCGATGAGCTTTCGCTGGAGCGCCAGGGTTTCGTGCTGGTGCGGCACGACACCCGGATGAAGGACTTCTATGACGACGAAGAGGTACGCACGGTCTACTACAAAGAGACCGAGGAGTTGGTGAAGCGTACTTCGGGGGCGAAGCGCGTGGTGGTGTTCGATCACACGCTGCGCTCGGGCGACGAGGCCACGCGGGAGGCGAAGCAGGTGGGCGGCCCGGTACGCGGCGCCCACAACGACTACACGGACTGGTCGGGGCCGCAGCGGGTGCGCGACATCCTGCCGGACGAGGCCGAGGAGCTGCTCAAGGGCCGGTTCGGCGTGATACAGACCTGGCGGCCCATCAACCGCCCGGTGATACGGGACCCCCTGGCCATCTGCGACGCGCTCAGCACCGGCATGGAAGGCGCCATCCCCACCGCGCGCATCTACCCGGACCGGCGCGGCGAGACGCTGCACTACACCTTCAATCCGAAACATTACTGGTACTACTTCCCGCACATGGAACGTCACGAGGCGGTGGTGTTCAAGACCTTCGAGTCCGAGAAGGACGGACGTGCCCGGTGGACCCTGCACTGCGCCTTTGACGATCCCGACACGCCTGCCGATGCGCCGGCCCGGGAGAGCATCGAGATGCGCACGCTGGCTTTCTTTTAGGAACATCTCTCACGTCCGGAGCCCTTGACTTGGCGTCTTTCGACTTCGCTACGCTACGCTCAGGACGAACGGCTTGGTTGTCTCAGGACCGTTCGTCCTGAGCGTAGCGTAGTCGAAGGATGACAAATTCCGACAGACTCCCAGGAGGCATCCATGAGCAACTTCGACGTGGTCGACACCACGATAGACGCGGTCCACAAGGCGTATGAATCGGGGCAGCTTACCCCCAGGGAGCTGGTGCAGGCGTACATCGACCGGATCGAGGCCTACGACAAGAAGGGTCCGGCCCTCAACTGCATCATCACGGTCAATCCCGATGCGCTGGAGGAAGCCGGCCGGGTCGGCGCCTCGCCCCTGACGGGACCGCTTCACGGCATCCCCGTCATTTTCAAGGACCAGGGCGACGCCAAGGGGATGCCCACCACCCTGGGGAGCGTGCTGTTCAAGGACTACTACCCTGACCGCGACTGTTTCGTGGTGGAGCAGCTCAAGAAGGCCGGCGCCATCATCCTGGCCAAGGCCACTCTCGGGGAGTTGGGCGGAGGCGACACCCACGGCTCGCTGTTCGGCTCCAGCCGCAACCCCTACGATGTCGAGCGCACGGTGGGCGGCTCCTCCGGCGGCTCCGGCGGCGCCGTGGCCGCCAACTTCGCCACCGTGGCGGTGGGGCAGGAAGGCTACGCTTCCATCCGCCGTCCCTCGACCTGGAACTGCGTCGCCGGCATGCGCCCCACGCCAGGACTGGTGAGCCGCGGCGGCGTATACGACGGCTGGCCCGACATGACCGGCTCGCTGGGCCCCATGTGCCGCACGGTGGGGGATATGGCCCGGCTGCTGGACTCCATGGTCGGCTACGACCCCGAGGATCCGGTGACCGCCCGCGGCGTCGGCCACGTACCCCCGAGCTACACCGACTTCCTGGACGCAGGCGGGCTCGAGGGCGCGCGTCTGGGCATCCTGCGCGAGCCCATGGGCTTCATGTCGGAACCGGACACCGACGACTTCCGGCAGATCACCGAAGTGTTCGACAAGGCGGTGGCGGACCTCCAGGCCGCCGGCGCCGAGGTGGTGGATCCGGTGGAGATACCACAACTGAACGAGCTGTTGGCCAAGCGGTCGTGGAACCCCACCAACGGCGACCAGGCCTTCAAGCTGTACTACGGCCGGAGCGCCAGGCGGCCGTTCGAGTCGCGCCAGGAAGCCATGGCGTCGCCGGACTTCGCCAAGGTCCACTACAACGCCCAGAACCGCTGGAAGGCGCCCCTGGACGCGGACAAGCATTACGAGTACCTGCTGGCCCGCGAGACGCTCACGGGCAACCTGTTGAAGGTCATGGCCGACCACCGGCTCGACGCCATCGTGCACAAGTCGGTGGAGCACCAGCCGACGCTCATTACCGAGGGCATCAAGCCGCCGTGGGTCAACATGAGGGGGGTGCCCCACATCAACACGTTCCTGATCTTCGTTTCGTCGGTGGTGGTGCCCGGGGGCTTCACCCGGGACGACCTCCCGGCCGGGATCACCTTTCTCGGACGGCCCTACGACGACGGCCGCATGATCAAGTTCGCCTACGCCTACGAGCAGGCCACGCACCACCGCAAGCCGCCGGCCACCACGCCGGCGCTGTGAGACCATGCGCTGGCTCGATTCCGTGTGAAGGGAAGGAATTGAGAATGCCCCGCATACCGGAGCTCACCGAACGGGAGGCCATTCCCGAGGATCAGCGGCACCACTACGACGCCATCATGGCCAGCCGGAAGCGCATCGGCGCGCCCTACGCCAACCTGCTCCACTGCCCGGACCTGGCCGCCCGCACCGCGCACTTGGTGGGATACTCGCTGCACACCTCGGACTTTCCGCTGAAGGAGAAGGAGCTGGTCATCTGCACGGTGGCCAGGGAGATGGACTGCGTCTACGAGTGGGCCGCCCACTCGGGCCACGCCCTGGAGGCGGGGGTGCCGGAGGCGACCGTGGCGGCCATCCGTGACGGCATCGCTCCCGAGGGGCTCGACGAGGACGAGGCGCCTTTCGTGAAGTACGTGCAGGAGCTTCTGCGTCCGCCCCATCGTGTCACCGAAACGACCTTTCAGGCGCTGCGAAGGCGCCTGGGCGATCACCGGCTGGCCGAGCTTACCGGCATCGTCGGGGGTTACGCCGGCCTTGCCTGTTCCCTCAACGCGTTCGGGATCGGCGCGCCCGAAGGCATGCCGGTCCTTCCCACGGGGTGAGCGGGGTGTTCATGGACTGCCGGGAGCCAGAGATCGACGCCGCAATGCAGAGCGGCATCCCCGTGCTGAGAGTCGGCGACTTTCTTGCCGGCGTTCCCGGCGCCCGGGAACGGCTGGCGGCCGAGTTGCGCCACGCCCTCGAGCGCGTGGGTTTCTACTACATCCACGGCCACGACGTGCCCCAGGCGCTCATCGACGGCGTCTTTGCCGAGTGCGTCCGCTTCCACGCCCGGCCGCTGGCCGAGAAGATGGCGGTCCGCGGCAACGAGCACAACGTGGGATACATGCCGGTGAACGGGTACGTGTCCCGGAGCTCCCGTGTGGAGAAGGCCACCCGTCCGAACTTCGTCGAGGCGTACTTCCTGAAGCGGGACCTGCCCGCGGACCATCCGGACGTGGCGGCGAACGTGCGCTACCGTTGCGCCAACCCGTGGCCGGACCCTCGCGTCCTGCCGGGGTTCCGGGAGACGGTGGTGGCCTATCTGGACGTCATGGAACGGCTCTGCAGGCGCATGTTGCCGCTCTACGCCACGGCGCTGGAGCTGGCGCCGGACTACTTCGACGAGGCTTTCGCGGAACCCCAGTACACCTTGAGGATGTCGCACTACCCGCCGGCCGAGCACGGCGACGCCGAGCAGTACGGGCTGGCGCCGCACACGGATTCGAGTTTCCTCACCATGCTGCCGCAGTCCGAGTTGCCCGGTCTGGCCATCCGCATGCCCTCGGGCGAGTGGAGCGATGCGCCGGCGGCGCCCGGCACCTTTCTGGTCAACTCCGGCGACATGCTGCGCCGGTGGACCAATCACCGCTTCCTCTCCACCCCGCACCGGGTGGTGAACTGCAACGCCGGCCGGGACCGCTACGCCATCCCGTTCTTCTTCGATGCGACCCACGATTTCGTCATGGAATGCCTGCCCACGTGTCAGGGGCCGGACAACCCGGTGCGCTACGAGCCCATCACCTACGGCGAATACATGCGCTGGTTCGCGCGGCAGTATGACCACGTGCGGGACCATGACCGTCATGAGCCCGAAGCCCCGGGCGTGCCCACGGTCGGATAGGTCGCGGACGGGATACCCGTGCGTCAATGTCAAGACACGACGTCAATTTGGTAACAGGTTCTGTGGAAAAACCCTGTGCATATCTCCTGAACGCGAGCCAAATGCCCCTGTTCATCCGGGATTCAGCGGATTGCATCATTTTTGCGCACTGATTTTTGGTGGAAAACCGAATAGTTGCGAAGATTGGGTTCAACGGACCTCGCGTATGCGGCGCCTGCCCACTCTGCGCGGCCAGGGCCGGTTTGCCGCTAAGTTACTGATTCCCAACAGACTATGAGCCCGAACGCCAACATGCGCGCTTTACTTCGGCCCGACTCGGTCGCCGTGGTCGGCGCATCTCCCAAAGCCAGCACCGGTGGACGGCTGTTGGATAGCCTCCTTTCCTCCGGTTTCCGGGGGGCCGTCTATCCCGTCAATCCGAATTACACCGAGATGAGGGGCAAGCCCTGTTATCCGTCGCTCAAGGCGCTCCCCGAGGTGCCGGATTGCGTGGTGGTGGCATTGCCTGTCACCAGCGTGCTGCCCGTGATCGAGGAAGCCGCGGCCGCCGGCGTGCCCTCGGGGGTGGTGGTCGCCGAGGGTTTTGCGGACGGCGATACCGCGGAAGGCCGCCGCCGGCAACTCGAGCTCCAGCGCCTTGCGGACGCCAACGGGATGGCCATCACCGGGCCGTGCTGCATGGGCCTTGCCAGCCTCCAGTACGGTTTCGCCAACTCCTACTTCGCCATCCCCGACGACGCCGTCCCGGGCGGAGTCTCCCTGATTTGTCAGAGCGGCGGCTTGACCAGCGCCGTCACCGAGCTCGGCGCCAGCCGCAACGTCGGTTTCAACTACATTGTTTCGAGCGGCAACGAGGCCGTGGTGGAGATGGGCGACTATATCGAGTATTTCGCCGACGATCCCGAGACCCGGGTCATCGCCTGCATCATGGAAGGGGCCAAGGACGGGGCGAAGCTGCGCCGGGTCTTGGCATCCACCACCCGGAAGAAACCCGTGGTGGTGCTGAAGCTGGGCCGCACCGAGTCGGGGAGGAGGGCCACCGTAGCCCATACCGGCACGCTGGCCGGGCAGCAGGAGGCCTACGCGGCGTTGTTTCACGAGACCGGCGTGTCGCTGGTGGACAGCATCGACGAGCTGGTGGAGACCGCGGGACTCTTCATCCACGCGCCTCGTCCCGCCGGCGGGAACGTCGTGTTTCTTACCATCTCCGGCGGGGCCACGGCACTCATCAGCGACGTGAACGGGACCGTGGGGCTCCAGTGCCGGACCTTGAGCGCGGCGACGAACTCGAGGCTCCAGGAGATCCTGGAGGTGGACCGGCCCTTCGGCAATCCCATCGATACGGTGGGGATGCCGCGCGCCGCGCGGGGAACGAATCTTACGGCGGTGCTCGATACGCTCCTGGACGACGACGAAGTCGACCTCGTGGGACTGGCCCTCAGCATGAAGCGCGAGACCGGGCCGGGTCAGCAGCACCTTCTGGATCAACTGGCGGCGCGCTCCCGGACCACGCCGAAGCCCATCTTCGTGCTGTCGTTGGCCTCCAACAGCCTCACCCATGATTACCGGGCGTTTTCGGAGCAGACGGGCGTCCCTCTCTTGGAGGATGTGGCCCGGGGGATGAAGGCGGTGCGCAAGCTCGTCGACTACGCGACGTTCCGCCGCAGGGATAAGCCGGCCCGTAAACCGGCGCCGTCCGTGGATTTCCGTCCGCCGGACGGCGCGGGCGCCCTTACGGAATACGACAGCAAGAGAATACTGGCGCGTGCAGGCATCACCATGACGCGGGAACAGCTCGCCGAAACTCCCGAGCAGGCCGTCGAGATCGCGGAGAGCCTCGGCCATCCGGTGGCCCTGAAGGCCCAGTCGCCCGACGTGCCTCACAAGTCGGATGCTGGCGGGGTCTATCTCGGAGCCGCCACCGCCGAGGAAGTCGAGACGGCGTATCTCCGCGTCATCAGGCGCGTCAAGGCGGTCCACCCGGACGCCCGCATCGACGGCGTGCTGGTGCAGGAAATGGTCTCCGACGGGTTGGAGGTCATCATCGGTATGGTGCACGACCCGCAGTTCGGCCCGCTGGTGATGCTGGGGCTGGGGGGCATCTACGTGGAAGTGCTCAAGGACGCCGCCTTCCGGCTGCCGCCGCTGGACGAGGAAGACGTGCGCGAGATGCTGGCGGAGTTGAGGGGCGGCGCGCTGCTGAGCGGTCTGCGGGGCCGGGAGCGCCGGGACGTGGACGCCCTGGTCGGGTGCGTGGTCCGATTCGGCGACTTCGTGACCCACAACGCCGGCCGCTTCACCTCGGTGGAGATGAACCCGGTGATGGTGCGTCCCGAGGGCCGCGGGGTGGTGGTGGCGGACGCCCTGATCACGGTGTCCGCCGAGCCGGGGTAGGCAGGGGGCCTTCTCGCCGGCAAGGTGCAACCCCCGGCCGCCGTCCGTAACGGTACACAAGGAGCTTCGATGAGCTACGACAACATCCTCTATGAAGTGACCGACCATGTGGCCACCATCACCCTCAACCGGCCGGAGTCGATGAACGCCATCAACTACAAGACCCGCGACGAGTTGCACGCCGCGTGCGGACAGGTCTCCACGGACCCCGACGTCTGGGTATGCATCATCACCGGCGCCGGAGAACGGGCTTTTTGCACCGGGCTCGACCTGAAGGAGCGGGCGCGGGAAGTGGACGATTCAACGTTTTTCGAGAAGCGACGGGTACGCAACCGGTCAAGCATGCACGGCCAGAACCTGCCGGTGGCGACTATGGAAAAACCCACTATCGCGGCCATCAGGGGCTACGCCGTGGGCGGCGGTCTGGAGCTGGCGCTGGCCTGCGACATCCGGGTGGCCGCGGAGGACGCCAAGCTCGGCATGTTCGAGGTCCGGCGCGGCCGTCTGGGGGGCGGCGGCGGCACCCAGCGCCTGCCGCGGCTCATCGGCATGGCCAGGGCGCTGGAGCTGAGCCTGACGGGCGAGGCCGTGGGCGCCGAGGAGGCCCTGCGCATCGGTCTCGTGAACAAGGTGGCGCCGGTGGACGGCTACATGGACGTGGCGCGGGAGATCGCCGCCAAGATCTGTCTCGGCGCGCCGTTGTCGGTCATCGCCATCAAGGAAGCCATCACGAAGGGGATCCAGCTTCCCCTGGAACAGGGCCTGAAGCTCGAGAGCGACCTGGGCCTGGCGCTGTCCACCACCGAGGACCAGAAGGAAGGCTCCCGCGCCTTCGCCGAGAAGCGTCCGGCGGTGTGGAAGGCCCGTTAGGCCATCGAATACACAGGAGGAACCATGAGCACCAATCTGAGCGGAAAATACGCCATCGCCGGCGTGGGACAGAGCCCCTTGGGCAAGGTGCCCGAGCTCGGCCCCATCGGACTCTTCGCGGTGGCGGCCAAGAACGCCATCGAGGATGCCGGCCTGAAGAAGGAGGACGTGGACGGCCTTATCACCCGCGGACCGGACGACGTCTACTGCCACCACCAGCGCGTGGGAGAAGCGTTGGGACTGAACGTCACCTTCAGCACCTCCACCGCCAACGGCGGCGCGAGCCAGACCATGGCCGTGGCGATGGCGTGCATGGCCATCGAGGCCGGCGTTTGCAACACCGTGGTGGTGGGTTACGGCCGCGACACTTGGTCGCGGACCCATCGCAACGCCGAGGCCAAGCAGGCGGTGGCTTCCAGCCCGCGGACGTACTCGGAGTTCGGTTCCGAGTTCGGCCGGTTCGGCGCGCCGGTGAACTACGCGGTTTCGGCCCGGCGCCACATGGAGCGTTTCGGCACTACCAAGGCACAGCTCGGCGCCATCGCCGTGGCGTTCCGAAACCACGCCGGCAAGAACCCTCACGCCTTCATGAAGAAGCCCCTGACCCTGGACGAGTACCTGGGCGCGCGGCTCATCGTGGACCCGCTCTGTCTTTTCGATTGCAGCGTGTTCATCGACGGCGCCGGGGCGGTGGTGGTGACCAGCGCGGAGCGCGCCCGGGATCTCCGGCAGCCGCCCGCCTATGTCCGCGGCTTCGGTTTCGGCAACCGCCTGAGCGGGTGGTACAACGACGACAACATGATCAACACCGGCGCCAAGGAAGCGGGGGAGGCGGCCTACAAGATGGCGGGCATCGGCCCCCGGGACGTGGACACCGCCCAGATCTACGACTGCTTCACCCACATGGTGCTGCTGCAGCTCGAGGACTACGGCTTCTGCGCCAAGGGCGAGGGCGGGCCTTTCGTCGGCTCCGGGGCGTTGGAATTCGACGGCGTCCTGCCCACCAACACCTCCGGCGGCCAGCTCTCGGAAGGGCACATCGAGGGCATGCTCCAGGTGCTGGAAGGCGCCCGTCAGGTCCGCCGCGAGCACACCCCCGACCGCCAGGTGAAGGACTGCAATATCGCCTTCGTGTCCGGTCACGGCGGCAACACGGTGTGCCAGTCGGCGTTGATCCTGGGGAGGGAGGCGGGATGAGCGAGTACAACAAGCCGCTGCCGCCGCCGACCGTGGAATCCGAGCCCTTCTGGGACGGGTGCAAGCGCCACGAACTGGTGGTGCCCCGCTGCGACGCCTGCTCGAACCACTGGTTCCCTCCCACCGCCACCTGCCCCGAGTGCTGGAGCACCGAGTGGACATGGACCCGGGTGAGCGGCAAGGGAAAGGTCTATTCGTTCGGCGTCTACCACCGGGCCTACCACAAGGGGTTCGCCGACGAGCTGCCTTACGCCCTGGTGGTGGTGGAACTGGAAGAGGGTCCGCGGCTCACCACCAACGTGGTGGGCTGCAAGCCCGACGAGTTGAGCTGCGACATGCCGGTGGAGGTGGTGTTCGAGGAAGTCACCGACGACCGGACCCTGTACAAGTTCAAACCCGTGAACGATAGTTGGCGGAGGTAATCATGCTGCACAGCACCGAACGCATTCTTGTGACCCATACCGGCAGCCTGCCGCGCCCGCGACAGCTCATCGACATGATGCTGGCCGAAAACGAGGGCAGCCCCGTCGATCCGGCGGAGTACGAGGACAAGCTCCGGGGCGCGGTCCACGACATCGTGCGCCGGCAGATGGACCTGGGCGTCGACATCGTCGACGACGGCGAGCTCAGCAAGCGCGGGTTCGCGGTCTATGCCCACCAGCGGCTCGACGGCCTCAGCCCCACCGGCCGGGTGCGGGTGTCGCCCTGGGACAACTCCCGGGAATCCCAGGCGTTCCCGGAGCACTACGGGTACTACAGCCCGGTGCCCGGAGCCAAGCCCAACCCCAGCAACATGCAGATGGCCTGCACCGGCCCCATCGCCTACAAGGCCCAGGAGCGCGTGACGCAGGACCTGGCGAACCTGAAGGCCGCGGTGGAGGAAGCCGGAGCCGCGGAGGCCTTCGTGCCGGCCATCTCCCCCTGCGACGTGGCCGGTAACCAGGAGAACGAGTACTACAAGAGCGACGAGGAGTTCCTGTTCGCCATCGCCGAAGCCCTCAGCGTGGAATACCGGGCCATCGTCGACGCCGGCTTCCTGCTCCAGATCGACGACCCGCTGCTCATCAACTACTACGTCAAGAACCCGGAACTGAGCATGGCCCAGTGCCGCGCCTGGGCCGAAGGTCAGATCGAGGCCATCAACCACGCGCTGCGTGACATCCCCGAGGACCGGGTGCGCTACCACACCTGCTACGGCATCAACATGGGTCCCCGGGTCCACGACATGGAGATGAAGGACTACATCGACATCGTGCTCAAGATCCGCGCCGGCGCCTTCTCCTTCGAGGCCTCCAACCCGCGCCACGAGCACGAGTGGACCATCTGGAAGGACATCAAGCTGCCCGACGGTAAACTCATCATCCCAGGCGTCATCACCCAGTCGTCGGTGGTGGTGGAGCACCCCGAGCTCATCGCCCAGCGCCTCGAACGCTTTGCCAGCGTGGTGGGCCGTGAGAACGTCATCGCCGGCAGTGACTGCGGCTTCGGCACCCAGGCTCTGGAGGTCCCGGAAATCCACCCCGCTATCGTCTGGGCCAAGTTCCAGGCCATGTCGGAGGGGGCAAGGCTGGCGAGCGAGCGGCTGTGGGGGTGAGGATGGCAGCTTAATCGGATAGAAATCTCGAATTCCGCCGCCCGGAGCCGCTGATCCGCATTCTGGACTACGCGCAAAATGGACCGCGGCCGTCGACTGGCGTTCCGACCAAAATACGATATATCGTAGAATTATCTTGACCAAAATACGATGGTGTGCATAATGGTCAGGCATGGATGCGGAATCGCGCGTCTACGATGCGTTACTGGCCGAGCATTTGGCTGCCAACCGGCAGATGGCGTTCGTCAGCGGGCCACGGCAGGTAGGCAAGACTACGACGTGCCGGCGTCACGCCGACAACTACTGCAACTGGGACAATCTCGATGACCGGGAACTGGTGCTGGCGGGTCCGGCCGACCTTGCCGTCGCCATGGGGGCGAACCGGCTCTCCAGCGCAACGCCGGTGGCGCTCTTCAATGAGCTTCACAAGTTCCCTTCCTGGAAGCCGTTCCTGAAAGGGTTGTTCGACACCTACGGAGACGGGCTTCGCGTCATCGTCACCGGCAGCAGGCGACTGGACGTCTACCGCCGGGGCGGTGACAGCCTGATGGGGCGGTACTTCGCCTATCGGATGCATCCGTTCTCCGTGGCCGAGGTGGTAAGCAGGGAGCTTCCCGACGCGGAGCGGATCGTCCGGGCTCCGGGCCGGATCGACGCGGCCGATTTCGAAGCGCTGTGGCGTCACGGAGGATATCCGGAGCCGTTCCTCAAGCGCGACATGCGTTTCAGCCGCAGGTGGCGTTCGCTGCGCCTCGCGCAACTGGTCCGGGAAGACATCCGCGACCTCACCCAGGTTCAGCAGATCGACCAGTTGGAGGTGCTGGTCCAACGATTGAGCCGGCAGTCCGGGCGTCAGCTCGTGTACGGCAACCTCGCCAGGGAGGTACGCGTGTCAGCGGATACGATCCGCCGGTGGGTGGCCGCCTTGTGTGATTTCCACCTGGGCTTTCTGGTCAGGCCGTGGTTCCGGAACGTCTCGCGATCGTTGCGCAAGGAGCCCAAGTGGTACCTGAGAGACTGGGCGGACATCGCGGATGCTGGGCAGAAGGCGGAGACTTTCGTCGCGTGTCACCTCCTCAAGGCAGTCGACGGCTGGAACGACATGGGCCTCGGCCGGTTCGAGCTCGGCTATCTGCGTGACCGGGAGAAGCGGGAAGTGGATTTTCTTGTTACCCGCGAGGGGAAGCCTTGGTTCCTCGTCGAGGTCAAGCACCGCGACGAGTCCATGAGCCGGACGCTCAAGTACTACCAGGAACATCTCGGCGCACCGTTTGCGTTCCAGGTGGTCGTCGATGCCGACTATGTCGACGCCGACTGTTTCGCAAGGCCGGGGCCGCCGCTCGTCGTGCCGGCCAAGACCTTCCTGTCCCAGCTCCTGTAACTTTGTCAACGCCGTTGACAACACGAATGCCCCTTCGGTAATGTCTCGCAGATAGCTCACGCGTGCGATGGAGGGCCTCATGGGAAAGCTGGAGATGCTCGATCCGCGGGCCGATGTTCTCCTGGAGAACCATCCGCCCGTTCCGGGTTTGGATGATTTGACGGGGAAAGTGGTTGGGATCATCGATAACGGCCAAGCCAACTCGAGCCCGATGTTCGAGGAGTTGGCGCGGCTCATCGAGGAACAGACGGGCGCCGCGGAGGTGCTGCTGCGGAAGAAGCCGAGCCACATGAATGCGGCGCCGGGGGAACTGATCGAGGAGATGCTGAGCCGGTGCGACGCGGTCGTCACCGGCCTCGGTGCTTGAGGGTCCTGCACGTCGTGGAGTGTCCACGACGCCATCGAGATCCAGAAGCGCGGCACCCCTACGGTGACCCTGTGCCAGACCATCTTCATGGAGCTGGGCCGGAAGGAAGCGGTGTTCTTCGGCATGCCGCAACTGCCGCTGGTGCAGATCCCGCACCATCCGAGCGGCGGCGCCCGGCCGGGTGAGCACGCCGAGGATGCGAGAATCGCCATCGGTCCGGTGCGCGAGACCCTGACGGACGCCGATGCGGCCGAGTCTGAGCCGGCCGGCGCCGCGGGAGTTGAAGCCCAAGCGGCCAAATAGTGCATCGGCGGACATCCGACACCACGCGCACCCTTCACGCATGGCTACCGATACCCCACAGGTGAAGCTCGTTTCCGAAGTCATCGAGGTAGAGGACTCGCTGGAGGCGGTCAACGACTGGTTCTGCGACCGCCAGCTAAGCGACGGCCTGCCCATCGTTCCGCCCACCCGGGAACGGGTGGAGCGGATGCTCACGGGCACCCGCCGCGATCCCCAGGAGATCATCGGGCAGGTGCCGCCCAAGTGGGCGCCGGCCACCGTGGAGAAGATCGCCGTCAGCAGCGTGATGGCCGGGTGCCTGCCGGAGTACCTGCCGGTGGTCATCGCCGCGGTGGAGGGGATCATGGAGCCCCGCTTCAACCTCTACGGCGTCCAGGCCACTACCGGTTACGCAGGTCCGGCGCTGCTGGTGAACGGTCCGGTCCGCAACGAGCTGGGCATCAACTGCGACGCCGGGGTGTTCGGCCCGGGCCATCGCGCCAACGCCACCATCGGCCGCGCCATCCGTCTGATCCTCATCACCGTCGGCGGCGGCTATCCCGGCGATACCGACCGCGCCACCTTCGGCTGGCCTGGCAAGTACAGCTTCTGCTTCGGCGAGAACGAGGAGAAGAGTCCCTGGGAGCCCTACCACGTGAGCCGGGGCTACAAGCCCGAGCAGAGCACGGTCACCGTGTGCGGCATCAACGGCTTCATCCCCATGCACACCGCCGGGAGTACGGGCCAGGAGGCGCTGTCGTCGCTGGCCGAGGTCATCGCCATGCATCACGGCGGCAGCCACCTGGACGTGGGCAGCTTCGGCGGCGGCACGCCGCTGGTGGCCCTGTGCACCGAGGACGCGGAGATCATAGCGCGGGACGGCATCACCCGGGCCGACATCCGCGAGTACCTCTGGGAGCATTCCACAATCACCTTCGCCAGCATCCCGGACCGCCGCAAGGGCACCAAGAACGACGAGGAACTGCTGCGGGAGTCGCCCAACGTCACCCCCGACGGCATCGTGCACCTGGCCACCCGGCCCGACGACATCATGGTGATCGTGACCGGCGGCAAGCACCGGCACTGCGTGCTGTTGCCGATGTGGACGGGTCGGAACACGCTGGCCGTCACCAAGCCCATACGGACGGCATGACGATCCCGCCTCTCGTTATCCTCACTACGATTTCAGGAAGGTCGCGTTAGCGAACAAGGAGCGTCCATGGATTTCAATCTGCAAGAAGACTCGCCGGAGATGACCGAATTCCGCAAGGAAGTCCGGGCCTGGATGGAAGAGAACATGAAGGGCTCGGAGCACCTGAGGTGGTCGGCGTCGTGGTCCACCCGGGAGGACGAGGAGGAGTACGGCTTCCGCCGCGGCCTGGGCGAGAAGCTGGGCAAGAAGGGCTGGCTGTTCCCGATGTATCCGGAGGAGTACGGCGGCGCCGGCCTCACCGTGGACCACCAATTCGTGCTGGAGACCGAGCTGGCGCGTTACGGCCTCAACCTCACCCACATCTTCTACACTCTGGCGCGCATCGTCGCGCCGGTGCTGCTCCACTGGGGCAGCGAGGAACAGAAGCGCGAGTTCCTGCCGCCCATCGCCCGGGGCGAGATCGTGGTGTGGCAGGTGCTGACCGAGCCCCAGAGCGGCAGCGACGTGGCCAACTGCCAGACCCGCGCCATCCGCGACGGCGACGACTACATCGTCACCGGCCAGAAGGTGATGGTGGGGCACCACCTGCCGCCGGACGTCCTGTGGACGCTGGTGTGCACCGACCCCGACGGCAAGCGCCACGAGAACCTGGGCTGGCTGCACATCCCGGCCAACCTGCCGGGGATCACGATTCAGCACATGCACCTGATGATGGGCATCAAGAACGCGGTGTTCTTCGACGGCGTGCGGGTGCCCGCCAAGTACCTTGTCGGCGGCGAGAACAACGGCTGGAAGGTGGCCCACACACACCTGGAGCTGGAGCACGGCGGCGACGGCCGAGTGGGCACTGACCCGGTGGTGGACCGGGTGGTGGAGTACTGCCGGAACCACGAGGTGGGCGGCAAGCCGCTCATCGAAGACCCCCACGTGCGCGACACCATCGCGGACATGATCCTGGAGATCAACACGGTCAACCGCATGAACCGGCGCATCTTCTGGCACCGTTTCGTCAAGGAGCCGCACGCCTACGGCGGCGCCCAGTTCCGCTACTACCAGCGCATGGCCCGGCTCAGGAACGGCGAGCGGCTGCAGAAGATCATGGGCGCGGACGCGCTGATCCCGGACCACAGCGTGCACGAGGTGCTGGACTTCGAGTACGTCATCCG
This sequence comes from uncultured Binatia bacterium (SeqCode), assembly GCA_965215605.1. Taxonomy (GTDB): domain Bacteria; phylum Desulfobacterota; class Binatia; order UBA9968; family JAJDTQ01; genus JAJDTQ01. Next base: position 3,133,599 of record OZ244070.1, read on the forward strand.
CAGCGGCCCGGGCCAGCTTCACGGCGGCGGCACCCTCGACACCGACCGGCTCATCTTCGCCCGTCGCGCCGGCATCGGCCGCCAGACCAGGGAGAAGGCGCCGGATACGGTGTAGGGACGCCGGCATTGTCAGAGGTAGGATTAATTTCAGAGCATAACTAAGCGAATTCTATAAGAAGCGGATTTGGTGGAATTATGGATTTGAGACTCAACGAAGACCAGGAGATGTTCAGGAAGGTGGCCGCGGACTTCGTCCAGGCGGAGGCGCCGACCACCATGCTGACACAGCAGTTCCTCAAGAAGGAGACCTTCCTGCCGGACCTGTACGCCAAGATCGCCGGGCTGGGCTGGCTCGGCATGCTCATGCCGGAGCAGTACGGCGGCGCCGGGCTGTCCTACCTGGACAGCGGCGTGGTCTTCGAGGAACTGGGGCGGGCGCCGGTGCCCGGGCCGGTCTTCTCGTCCGGCGTGCTGGCGGCCCAGATCGTCCATGACGGCGGCTCCGACGCCCAGAAGCAGGAACTGCTGCCGGCCATCTGCGGCGGCGAGGCCATCGTGATCCCGGCCATCGGCGACCACGGCGCCCACTGGGGACCGGAGACGGTGGCCACCACGTGTTCGCAATCCGGCGACAGCCTGACCCTCCAGGGCACCAAGCGCCACGTCTACGACGCCGAGGGCGCCACGGCGTTCCTGTGCGCGGTCCGCGGCGGCGACGGTGGGGTGTCGGTGGTGCTGGTGGACCGCAACGCCTCGGGCGTGACGGTGAAGCCGCACAACGGTTTCATGGTGTCGGTGAGCGAGGTCGCCTTCGACGGCGTCCAGGTGCCGGCCGCCAACCTCATCGGCGCCGCGGGCGCGGGGTGGGAGATGCTGGACAAGGCCGCGGAAAAGGCCATTCCGATCCTGTGCGCCTACAAGGTGGGGGCGTGTCAGGAGATCTACGAGTTCACCGTCCGGTACACCAACGAGCGCCGCGCCTTCGGCCAGCTCATCGGCCGTTTCCAGCGGGTCCAGGACCACTGCGTGGAGCTTTCGATCCACATGGACCGGGCGCGGATGGCCACCTACGAGACCCTGTGGGAGCTCGACCAGGGAATGCCCGCGGAAGCCGGCATCCACGAGTCCAAGGCCGCGGCCAGCGAGGGCTACCACCAGGCGTGCAGTTACTCGCACATGGTGCACGCCGGTCCGGGCACCGACTACCTGCACCCGCTCATGGTGCACAGCGTGCTGGCGCACACGCTGTACCAGTATCTGGGCACGCCGGACTATCACAAGCGCCGCATGGTCGACGCGCTCTATCCGAGCGCGTAAGGTGTTTGGGGGCGGGTCTCGGACCCGCCCGGGTTGAGCAACGGGAAGAAGCAGGTGAATATCGGGTTCATTGGTATCGGGTCAATCCGTGAGACGCACGGAGAAAGGGAATCCGCCATGAGACAGATACGCTTTGCCATCGCCGTCTTGTTCGTCCTCTTGCTTGCCGGTCAGGCGGCCGCGCAGGACGTGAACTTCAAGGGCAAGACCGTCAACCTGGTCGTCGGCACCGGCGCCGGCGGCGGTTACGACATTATCGCCCGCCTGTTCGCCAAGGTGGCCCCCAAGCACTTGCCGGGCAGTCCCCGGTTCATCGTACGCAATGTTCCCGGCGGCGCCGGCCTCAAGGGGACCCAGTACATCAACCGCAGAAAGCCGGACGGCCTCACGGTCGGGCCGCACTTCACCAGCCTGGTCATGAAGGAGCTGGCAGGGGTGGACGTGCCGGGCTTCGACGTCAAGGAACTCATCATCCTGGGAGCGCCCACGCTGGTGGACGACAGCTACACCATCTGCGCCGACCGGAAGGTCGTCAAGTCCTGGGAAGACATGCTCAAGATGGGCCGGCCCCTGCGCATGGCGTCGCAACGGCCCGGCATCGGCCGGGTCCCCATGGGCGGCGAGTTCGTGCAACTCGTGGGCGGTCCCATGAAGCTCATCTACGGCTACAAGTCCACCGCCGAGGAGTTGGCGGCCTTTGCCCGCGGCGAGACCGAGGTGGTGACCTGCCTCGAGCGCCGCTTGCCGCGCCTGTATCCGGAGCTGGTGGAGAAGAAGCGGCTGCTGCCGATCTTCTGGTGGAACGCTCCGCCGAGCGAGGGGTGGATGAAGCGGCTGGAAGCCGAGGTGCCGCGCAACATCCTCAAGCTGCCCGGTCTCAAGATCAGCGAGTCCCAGAAGTTGGCGTTCAACACGGCCGTGAACATTCACCAGTCCCTGAGGGCCTTCATGCTTCCGCCGAAGACGCCCCAGCCCATCGTGGATGTCTGGCGCAAGGCGTTCAAGGCCACCATCGAGGACCCGGAGTTCGTGAAGATCGCCACGGTCGCCGGCTACGACGTGGGCTACGGCTCTCCGGAGCATTACGAGAAACAACTCGCCACCATCAAGGATCTGCCTCCTGACGGCGCGCTGTTCTTCCAGAAGCTGATGGGCGAGAAGCGCTAGGCACGCGTCCGAGCTATAGACTTGTAGCGATCGTAGGGGCGACGGGCCGGTCGCCCCTACCGGGTTCCGCCGCAGTGTAGGGCGCCAGCGTTCCGGGACGGCTTCCAGAACGCTGGCGCCTTGCCGGGAGCCTTCATGCTCGAAGCTTCCGTTGACGCCTTCTTTCATCTCTTCTCGCCGGGGCCGCTGCTGGCGATGCTCCTGGTGCTGCCGGTTGCGCTGTTCTCGGGGCTCATGCCCGGAGGCGGCCTGCCGGTGTCCGTGGTGGTCCTGAGCCTGGCGGTCCACCTCGACCCCTGGGTCGCCATCACCATCGTGGTGTTCCACATGGCGGCCAGCGACATCACCGAGCCCATCCCCGCCATCCTGTTCGGCGTGCCCGGCGCCCGCTCGGCCCAGGCCACCGTGCTCGACGGCTATCCCATGGCCCAGCAGGGCCTGGCCGGGGTGGCGCTGGGGGCGAGCTACACCACCACCATCGTGGGCGGCGTCATCGGCGCCGTCGCGCTGCTGCTGGCGCTGCCGGTGAGCCGGCAGCTTCTGGAGTGGTTCGGCTCGGCGGAGTTCTTCCTGCTGACGCTCATGGGGGTGCTGGCGGTGGCCGTGGTGAGCGCCGGGGCCTTCGTCAAGGGCATCCTCACCGCGGCTTTCGGCATTGCCATCGCCATGGTGGGCTACGCGGACCTGGGCGGCAATGTGCGCGCCGCCATGGGGTTCGACTTCTACCTGTGGGACGGGTTCGGACTGGTGCCGGTGGTGGTGGGCCTGTTCGCGTTGCCGGAGGCCATCGCGCTGGTGGTGGGGGACACCACCATCGCCCGGGCACGCCTGGACACGCTCCTGCGGGAGGCCAAGGCCGACGTGTGGCGCGGCATGTGGCAGGCCTGGAACCACAAGTGGCTGATGGTGCGCTCGTCGCTCATCGGCGTGTTCGTGGGCATCATGCCCGGGGTGGGCGGCAGCGCCGCCCACTGGATCGCCTACGCCCAGGCGCGCCAGACCGAGCCCGGCGGCACCGAGACCTTCGGCAAGGGCGACGTCCGCGGCGTCATCGCCTCCGACGCCGCCAACAACTCGGTGGACGGCGGCGTGCTAATCCCCACCGTGGTGTTCGGCATTCCCGGCAGCGGCGGCATGGCCATTGTCCTTGCCATCCTCATCCTCACAGGGATCACCCCGGGCCCGCTCATGCTCACGCGCCACCTCGACCTCACCGTGAGCATGGTCTACACCATCGCTTTCGCCAATCTCGTCGTGGTGCCCATCATGCTGGCCTTCGCGCCGACCCTGTGCCGCATCGCGGTGATCCCGCCCAACATCCTGGCGCCGGTGGTGGTGGGCATCGTCTCGCTGGCGGCGCTGGCGGCCAGCGGCTCCCTGGGCGACCTCGGGGCGGTGCTGGCCTTCGGCCTGCTAGGCGTCTTCATGAAACGCTACGGCTGGCCCAGGCCGCCCATCCTCATCGCCGTGGCCCTGGCGGACATCCTGGAGCGGTTCCTGTGGATCTCGGTGAGCAACTACGGCTGGGGAATGCTCCTGCGGCCGCAGTTCCTGGTCATCCTCGCATTCATGGTCGCGGTGACCCTGTTCAGCCTGCGGGCCCAGCGCGGCGCCCGGCAGGCCATGATGTCCATGACCGAGGGGGAGGAGTCCGAGCCGGTGGCGGAAGGCGGCGCCCCGGGGCGGGGAGCCGTGGCGGCGGCAGGGGACGCCGCGGCGGAATCAACGGCAGCCGGCGACAAGGACGGAGACGGTCCGCTCAAGCGCCGCTTCACCCTCGAGGCCGCCGGAGAGGCCGCGCTCCTGCTCGCGGTGGGCGGGTTCTTTCTCTACATGTTCATCGATTCGTTCAGTTATCCGGAAGGCGCCGACCTGATGCCGAGGCTCGCGGTGCTGGTGGGGACCCCGTTCTGGCTCATCCGCGCGTGGACCCTGTTGAGAGGCACTCCGGAAAAGCGCATCGAGGAAGGCGACATCATGGACACGGGCTTCATCCTCGGGGACGATCCCAAGAGCGAGGGCCGGCGGTTCGCGCGCATCTTCGGTTTCACCGCGCTCATGTACGTGGCCATCTGGCTCATCGGCGTGCACATCGCCCTGCCGGGGATGCTGTTCCTCTACCTGATGTACTACGGCAAGGCGGGATGGTTGTGGTCCGCGGGGCTCGCCCTCGCATTCCTGGCGCTGATCGTCGGCTTCTACGACTTCGCCCTCCACATCGTCTGGCCCGAGGCGCCCTTCGGCCTCTGGCCGACGGGCTAGGAACGACCTGGACAAACCCGCCTACTCCTCAAAGGCGCCCAACTCCTACAGCTTCAGCAGCCTCCGCGCATTCGCCTCCAGGATCGCCAGCTTCTCCTCCTCCGGGCAGTCCAGCGCCTCCACCTTCTCCACCGCGTTCCAATCACCCAGCGGGTACGGGTAGTCCGTCCCGACCATCAGGTGCTCCCACCCCAGCAGGCTCTTGAGGTACTCCAGGGTGTCCACCCGGTAGACCAGCGCGTCAGAGTACAGGTTTTTGAGGTAGGCGCTTGGCTTGTCCTGGGCCTCGGCGTCCGCCGCCCCCGGCCGTACCCCGAAGCCTTGGTCGAAACGCCCGAGGTGGTAGGGGAAGAAGCCGCCGCCGTGCAACGTGCAGAGTTTCAGATCGGGAAACCGGTCGAACACGCCGCTGTAGGTCATGAAGCCCAGCGAGAGGGCGGTGTCCGCGGGGTTGCCGCAGATCAGGAACAGGCCGTAGGCGCCCATGCGCTCGAGCCCGGCGATGTCCTCAGGGTGCATGACGATGAGGGCGTCCAGTTCCTGCGCCTTGCCCCAGAAAGCATCGAACTCATGGCTCCTGTAGTACTCGCCGTTGACGTTGGTGCCGATGTAGGCCCCCGCCAGCCCGTGCTCGAGGATGCCGCGCTCCAACACCTTCGCGGCCCGCTTGGGGTCCTGCAGCGGCACCGCCGCCAGCGCGGTGAACCGGTCCGGGTGCCGGGTTCTGAGCTCCATCAAACCCTCGTTGTAGAGGTTGCACCAGGTCTCTCCCTGCTCCGGGTTCAGCCGGTAGCCGAGGCAGGCGGTGTGGGGTTCCAGGGTCGCCAGGGCGATCTTGCCCTTGTCCATGTTCGCCAGCCGCTTCTCCACGTCCATGAGCGGCGGCGGCACCACGAAGCTCGGTCCGCCGCCGATGGTGACGGTGTTGAGGCCTTCCGGGGTGCTGCCCACCTCCGTGCCCACGGCCTTGCCGTGGGCCTTCAGCTCCTCGATCAGGCCCGGAGGCATGTAGTGGTGGTGAATGTCGATGGCACAGGTATGCATTGGCGCAAGTCTCCTTCACTGGGGTGTGGTGTCGATCTGGAATTGTTCCATCATCGGAGCCGGTATGCTAGTCTCCTGACATCACCAAGTACACTCGGAGGTCAGGTCATCATGTTGCGGAAGATCAGAGTCACCAGCGAAGGAACCGTGTGGACGTTGCCTTGGGACGTGGGGGTAGAGAGGGGCTTCATGGCCGCGGAAGGCATCGACGCCGAGGTGGTGACGCCGGACTCGCAGCTCCAGCCCGCCGGCGTGTTCGAGCGTCCCATTGCCTCGGACTACGAGTGCGGTGACCTCGAAGGCTACAACAAGTGCGAATGGGGCGTGATCAAGCGTGCCGCCGACGGCGAGCGCGACGGCTGGATCCTCGGACGCCGCGAGAGCGTGGCCACCATGGCCATCATCGTCAAGGGCGATTCTTCCTACCACCGGTTGGACGACCTCGCGGACGTGCCCCTCTCGATTCAGGACCAGACCGGCTCCCATTACATGACCTACAAAATGCTCGAAGGCCACTGCGACAAGGACCGGGTGCGGTTGCGGCACGATGGCGGACCCGCCATCCGCACCCGCATGTTGCTCAACGGCGAAGTGGAGGCGGCGACCCTCATGGAGCCGTTCATCAGCCTGGCCGAGAAACGCGGCTGCCGCGTCCTGGCGGAGTCCAAGTACTGGGGCCTCCTGTTCGTCAACAGCGACGACGCCGAGGACACCCGGGAGGCGATCTTCCGCGCCCTCCGCCGTTCCGTGGACGAGATCAACTCGGACCTCAAGAAACACGCCGCGCTCCTGCTGCGCGACATCCCCGAGGACCTGATCGGCGATTTCAAGTTCGAGGACCTGAACCTCAACCGGCTCGACTACGTCTACCCCGAGGACTACACCGAAGAAGAGTTCAACCGGGCGCGCAACTGGATGGCCGGCTACGGCCTCAAACCCGATTCCCAGGCCAGCTACTCGGATCTGGTGAAGCTGTAGGCACCAGGGCGCCTGAGAACGCAGAAAGCCCCTCCAAAAGGAGGGGCTTTCTTTTTGACGAGAAAATGCGGACCCTTGTGTTGCGGCCCCCTGCTGGATGTCGAGGGTGCCGGGGTCAGGCCCCGGGATGACGTTGGGTCCGCCCTCCGGCATCACGGGGCCTGACCCCGGCACCCGGAACCGCCGCCGTGTCCGGACCGCCGCCGTCCGCAACGCTTCCTTCAACCGCCGCTTGCCATGACCAACACCCTTGCACGCATCGGCGACAAGCTGGACGTCTTCCGCGTGCTCAAGTACCGCAGCTTCCGGCTCTACTGGTTCGGCCACCTCACCGCGGTGGCCGGCCACCAGATGCTGATCCTCGCGCACGGGTGGCTGGCCTGGGAGTTGACGGGGTCCGAGTACGTGCTGGGCGCCCTGGGGCTGGTGGCCGCCGCCCCGGCGATAGCGCTGACGCTCTTCGGCGGCGCCGCCGCCGACAAGCTGGAGCTCCGGCGCTTCCTCATGCTGCTCCAGTACGTCACCGCGCTGCTGCTGCTGGCGCTGGCCACGCTGGTAACCACCGGACTGGTGCAGGTCTGGCACGTGTTCGCCGTCGCCGCCATCCACGGCGGCATACAGGCCTTCGACCATCCCGCCCGCCAGGCCCTCTTCCCGCACCTCCTGGACCGTGCGCACCTGATGAACGCGGTGAGCCTCAATTCCATGATCTGGCCGGGGACGCGCATCTTCGGCCCCGCACTGGCGGGTTTCACCATCGACTACGTGGCGGACTACACCGGCGCCCCCCTGTCCGGCGCCGGCGCCGCCTACTACGTAGCCGCGGCCACCTACCTGGCGTTCGGCCTGTTGCTCCTTCCCGTAAGGGTGCCGTTCATCGAACGCACCCGGGGCGGCAATTTCATCCGCACTCTCCTGGGCGGGCTCTCGTTCGTCTGGACCCGCAAGCTCTTCCGCTCCCTCATCGGACTGAACTACCTGGACATCTTCTTTCTGGCGTCCCACACTGCGCTCCTGCCGGTTTTCGCCGACGTCGTGTTTCGCGGCGACGGCTCCACCCTGGGTACCCTGTACGTGGTCAGCGGCATCGGCGCCCTGCTCGGCGCCCTGGTGGCCGCCAACCTCGGTTACTTCCCGAAGCGCGGATGGCTGATTCTCCTGGGCGCCGGAATCCATGCCTTCTTCCTCACGCTGTTCGGTTTTTCCGGCGCCTTTCCGCTGGCATTGGGCATGCTGCTGATGGCCGGCGTCGGCCTCTCCTTCTTCATGGTGAGCACCCAGACCTCGGTTCAGACCCGCGTGCCCGACCAGTACCGCGGCCGGGTCATGGCCATCTGGGGCATGAACTACAGCGTCGTCCTCCCGCTGGGGCAACTGCAGATGGGCGCCGTGGCGGGCCTGTCCCGGGACCACCTGGGCGCGTTCCTCGGCCGCCTCGCCGGCGCCCCGTCCGCCGTGATCCTGAGCGGGGTCTCGATGCTCGCGGTGGTGGGGATCACCGCGGTTGCCAACCGCGGGGTGCGGGAGTTGAGGCCGGAGGGACCGACGGGGTAGGCAGGGTCGGGAAGCTTGCCTGTTGCTATGTTCTGAGGTGGTCCTGGAAAATCGGACAGGTTGCTAAGGTGTATTCCACCGACTTAGGGAGGGATACGCAATGAGCACACGACGAAGGTTCAGCGGAGAGTTCAAGGCGAAGGTGGCGCTGGAGGCGCTGCGGGGGGACAAGACGATCCAGGAGATCGCTGTGCGGCACAAGGTTCATCCGAACCAGGTGAGCACGTGGAAGCAGCGTGCGGTGGAGGGGATGAAGGAGGTTTTCACGAAGGGTGCGGAGCGGACGAGGGGCGACCACGAGGGGGAGGTTCGGGACCTGCACGCGAAGATCGGGGAGTTGACGGTGGAGCGGGATTTTTTGGCCAAAGGGCTCAAGTGGTGAGCCGGGAGAAGCGCCGGGGGATGATCGAGCCCGGCCATCCCAAGCTCAGCTTGAGCCGTCAATGCCATCTGCTTCGAGTGAGTCGATCCTCCGTGTACCACAGGCCCAAGGGCGAGAGCGCGGAGAATCTGGCGCTGATGCGCCGGATCGACAAGCTGTTCCTGGAGTACCCCTTCTACGGCAGCCGCCAGATGGTCCGCCATCTGTGGCGGGAGGGCGACCGTGTGGGTCGTCACCGGGTGCGGCGTCTGATGCGCCTGATGGGTCTCCAGGCCATCTACCAGGCGCCGCGGACCACCCGACCGCATCCCGAGCACCGGGTCTACCCCTATCGGCTCAAGGGGGTCGCCATCGAACGGCCCAATCACGCGTGGACCGCAGATATAACCTATATCCCTGTCCAGAAGGGCTTCCTGTACCTGGTGGCGGTGATGGACTGGGCCACCCGCCGGGTGCTCTCCTGGAGGCTGTCGAACACCCTCGATGCCCGCTTCTGTGTCGAGGCCCTCTCAGAGGCTCTGGAACGCTACGGCCCTCCCGAGATCTTCAACACCGACCAGGGCAGCCAGTTCACCAGCCTGGAGTTCACCTCCGTGCTCAAGGACGCCGGCGTCGCCATCTCCATGGACGGCAGGGGCCGGTGCATGGACAACATCTTCATCGAGCGCCTGTGGCGCTCCCTCAAGTACGAGGCCGTCTACCTGCACGAGCTCTCGGACGGCTTCGCCGCCCAAAGGACCATCGCCAACTGGCTCCACTTCTACAACACCCAAAGGCCTCATTCCGCCCTCGCCGGCTCCACCCCGGCGGAGGCCTACGAACGAGGACTCCAGAGGCAGGCCGGACCTCACACCCCGCCCGCCCCTCTGCCAGTTCCATCGGAACACGAAGACGTGATAAACGGCACCTTGGCAGCATGATCGAACGTCTGGAATACACCTTATCTCCGCCGCCTACCTGTCCTACAAACCAGGACCACCTCAACTGACCCCATTGACTGGAAGGTCATCTTTAAAGCCGGTTGAGTCCCCGCCGGGGTTTTGGATAATCCGCCATTAATGGGTTACGGTTGGCCCCTGCGACCGGCGGCGGGCGCCTCGCGCGCGAGCACCGCAAGACAGACGGTCGTAGGGAACGATGTCGTGGTGAAACGGAACAGCAGACTTCGCGCCATCGGCAGGGACCGGCTGGCGCTCCTGGGCTACGTTACCGGCGGGCATTTCGCCGTGCACTGGTTCGGACAGCTCTTTCCCATGATCCTGCACCCCCTGGAGGTGGCCCTGCGGCTGAGCTATGTCCAGGTGGGTTTCCTGACCACCATCCGGGAACTGACCACCGGGCTCACGAACCTGCCGGCGGGGTTTCTGGGGGACCGCCTGGCGCGTCATCGGACCGCGATCCTTTCCTCGGCCCTCCTCGCGTTTGGAGTGGCATACCTCACCTTCGGCCTCGCCCCCGGCTACCTCTACGCGCTGGTGGCGGCCGGGCTGGTGGGGGTGGGAATCGCCCTGTGGCACCCCACCGCCATGGCGTCGCTTTCGAGCCGGTTCCCGGAACACCGGGCCACGGCGTTCGCTATCCACGGCATGGGAGCGACCACCGGCGACACCATCACGCCGCTGGTGGTCGGCATCCTGTTGAGCCTCTACCCTTGGCGCAGCCTCATGGCGTTGCAGTTCCTTCTGGCCGTGGCGGTAAGCGTTCCCTTGTGGCTCGGCTTGCGGGGGGTCTTTGCCGCGGCGCCGGCCGAATCCCGGACCGGGAGCGGGCAGGGGTCGGGGCTGGGCGAGTTCCTCCGCAATCCCGCCTTTCTGGGCGTGGCCTTGGCCAACGGCCTCATGAACGCCGGCCGGATACTGATCATCACCTTCTTCCCCCTCTACGTGCAGGAAACACTGGGCTACGGCTCCACGGGACTGGGCTACTACTACGCGTTGCTGCACGTGTTGGGCACGGTCTCCCAGCCCGTCCTGGGCTACCTCTCGGACCGCCTGGGCCGGAAGGCGGTGCTGCTGCCGTCGTTCCTGGTGCTGGCGGTGCTCTACACGCTGATTCCGTTGGTGCGTCCGGGGATTCCCTTGGGAATCGTGGTGACCCTCATCAGCCTGTTCTTCTACACCCTCAGCAACATTACCGCCGCCGCGGTCGTGGACGTGGCCGGCTCGCGCATACAGGCCACCTCGCTGGGCATCACGTTTCTCTCCAACAGCCTGTTCACTCTGCCTGGTCCGGTCATCGCCGGATACATGGTCGGTTTCTACGGCATGAGCTCGGTGTTCTACCTGTCCGGGGGCTTCCTGCTGGCAGCCGCGGCCGCGATTGCGCCGCTGCGGCTCTACAGGGGTTCGGGACGGTGACGCCCACGACCCACTGGTCGCCTCCGGCGGCCAACCTGGCGCTGGGGCACGATACGGTCCACGTCTGGCGTGCGGCCACCGAGGTGCCCGCTTCCCGAGTGGCTCCCTTGTACGGGCTGCTGGCGCCCGACGAGCGCGCCCGGGCGGGCCGGTTCCTCTACGAGGAGGACAGGCGGCGGTACACGGTGGCACGGGGGGTGTTGCGAAGCCTCCTGGCGCGCTATCTCGACGTGGAGCCTGCCGCCCTCGAGTTCCGCTACGGCACCCATGGGAAGCCGTCGCTCGCGGAAACCCCTGGCGGCAGGGACGTGCGCTTCAACCTGTCCCATTCCTGCGGGTGGGCGGTGCATGCCTTCGCCATCGGCCGCGAAGTCGGCGTCGACGTCGAGCGCGTGCGCCCGGACACCGACATCATGGGGGTCGCCCGGCACTCCTTCTCACCGGCGGAGGTGGAAGCCCTGACGAGTCTCCCCCCGGGACAGCGGCGGGAGGCGTTCTTCAATTGCTGGACGCGGAAGGAAGCGTTCATCAAGGCCCATGGCGAGGGCATCGCGCTGGGGCTGAGCCGGTTCGACGTGACCCTGCGGCCGGACGAGCCCGCGGCACTGCTGCGGTTCGAGGGAGACCCGGCGGAGGTGTCGAGGTGGTCCATGCGCGCACTGGACGGGGGCGAGGGTTACAAGGCGGCGTTGGCGGTGGAGGGGGATGGTTGGTATCTCAAGTGCTGGGACTATCCGGCTCAAGGGCTGATGTAGGAGCGGGTTCCAACCCCGCCGGCGGCTGCACGGCGCTGCAGGAAAAACACACAACAGGAGGGTGTTCACATGGCGCGTATCGCGAGTATCAAGGGGAAGGAAGATCTGGGCCCGGAGCACCATGCGGTGTTCGATGCCATCGCGCAGAGCCGGGGCGCGGTGCAGGGGCCGTTTACCATGTTGCTGAACAGTCCGGAGCTGGCCGCCCGCGTGGCCCACCTCGGCAGCCTCGTCCGTTTCGAGATGGAGCTTCCCCAGAAGCTGAAGGAGCTGGTGATCCTCACCGTGGCGCGGGAGGTGGATTGTCTGTTCGAATGGTCGGTGCACGCCGGACACGCCAGGGCGGCGGGTATTTCGGACGAATGCATCGAGGCGGTGCGGGAGCGCCGGGAGCCGCCGGGGCTCACGCGGGAGGAGGCGGACCTCCGCCGGTTCACGCAGGAGCTGCTGCGCTCCCATCGCGTGAGCGAGCCCACCTTCGCCGCCGTGGAGAAGGCCTTGGGAGCCACGGCGTGCGTGGAGCTTGCGGCCTTCATCGGATACTATGTGTTGCTTGCCTGCGTCCTGAACGCCATGGAGGTGGAGCCGAAGGAGGGCGAGAAGCCCCTGGATCCACAGTGATATCCGCAGGCGGGTGACTGGCCGCCGGCCTCGAAAACACGCGATCAGCCGCGCAGAAGACACGAGGACGTTGCACCAGCGCGACAAGAGACACGGACGGAGCGAGATGAGCGATCAACCCAATTTCCTTTTCATCATCACCGACCAGCACCGGGCGGACCATCTGGGTTGCTATGGCAATCCGGTGGTGCAGACGCCGCACATCGACGGGCTGGCGTCGGCGGGTACCCGCTTCGAGCGGTTCTACACGGCCACGCCCATCTGCATGCCCAATCGCGCGACGCTGATGACCGGCCGGATGCCGTCGCTTCATGGCGTCCGGCACAACGGCATCCCGCTTTCCCTGGAGGCCACGACCTTCACCGACGTCATGGCCGCCGCCGGGTACCATACGGCGCTCATCGGCAAGTGCCACCTCCAGAGTATCAGGGACGATGTCCCGGTCATCGGCATGCCGGAGCCGGATCCGCAGCGCGTCCGCCCGCCCGACGTGCTCCGCGAGGCAAGGAAGAAGACCGGCGGGCGCTACGACCAGGAGTTGCCGTCCACGTGGGCGCGGGACCCGGAGTTCGAGCCGGTGTCTCCGTACTATGGTTTCCAGCACGTGGAGTTGTGCATCAAGCACGCCGACCAGGTGGTGGGACACTACGAGCGGTGGCTACGAGCCCGCCATCCCGATCCCGAGTCGCTCCGCGGGCGGAAGAACCAGCTTCCGGGCAACCATTGCCAGGCGCCGCAGGCATGGCGCACCCGGGTGCCCGAGGAACTCTATCCCACCAGCTACGTGGCCGAGCGCACCATGGCGTTCCTGGAGGAGCACGCGCGCTCCGGGCGGGAGCGGCCCTTCTTCCTCCAGTGCTCGTTCCCCGACCCGCATCACGCGTTCACACCCCCCGGCCGGTACTGGGACCTCTACCGTCCGGAACAGATTGAGTTGCCGGCCTCGTTCCATCGCGGGGAGCATCCGGTGCTGCCGCATCTGGCGCGGCTCTACGAGGAGCGGGACCGGGGTGAGGCCAACCGCGACGGCCAGCGCGGCTTCGCCATCACGGAAGGGGAAGCGCGCGAAGCCATAGCCCTGACCTACGGCATGATCACCATGATCGACGACGCCATCGGCCGCATCCGGGCGCGGCTCGAGGCCTTGGGGCTGGCGGACGACACGGTCATCGTCTTCACCAGCGACCACGGCGACTTCATGGGCGACCACCAACTCCTGCTCAAGGGCGCGCTCCACTACCGCGGGCTCGTGCGGGTGCCGTTCATCTGGACCGACCCGGCACACCAGGGCAGGGGGGTGGTCAACCCCGGGCTGTGCGGCACCCTGGACCTGCCAGGCACGATCCTGCACAGGGCCGGCCTGGAAGGACCCAACGGCATGCAGGGGCTGAGCCTGCTGCCGGCCATGGACGGCTCGGGCACGGGCTACGATTCGTTGCTCATCGAGGAGCACCAGCGCCGGGGCTACATGGGCTTCGACAACAATTTCCGGGCCCGCACGCTGATCACGCCGGACCGGCGCCTGACCCTCTACGAGGGCGCGGACTGGGGAGAGGTCTACGATCTCGATAACGACCCCGACGAGATGCGGAACCTGTGGGAGGAGCCGGGCTCCCGGCGCGCCGAGCTCACCGAGGCGCTGGCGCGCAAGATGATGGCGCTTACCGACACGAGCCCCTTGGCCACGCATCATGGACCGTAGCCCGGTCACGGCTCGCGGCCTCGAACTCGGCCTGGGCCTGCGCGCGCGGCATCCGTCCGTGTTGGCCGAGCATTCGCGGCAGGCGGAGGACGCCGGATTCAGCCACGTTTGGCTTTACGATTCGCCCCGGTGCGCGGAGCCCTACGTCTCGCTGCCGTACTGTGCCATGGCCACCTCCCGCGCCGTCGTCGGCATGGCGGTGACCAACACCCAGACCCGCGACCCCACGGTGGTCGCCAACAGCTTCGCCACGCTCGCCATCCTCACCGGCGGCCGGGTCAAGCTCGGTCTGGGGCTCGGCGACAGCGCAGTGAAGTTTCTCGGCAAGAGGCCGTCGCGGTTCGACGCCTTCCGGGAAGGCGTCGAGGTGGTGCAGGGGCTGTTACGGGGGGAGAGCGTGCCGTACAACGGCCGCCGGTTGACGCTGCCCGCGGTGCCGGAAACGAAGCCGCCGCTGTTGCTCGCCGCCGAAGGCCCGCGGACCTTCGCTTTCGCGGGGGCGGCCTCGGACGGCGCCATCATAAGCCCGGGCGGGTCGCCGCGCTTCCTGCGCTACGCCATCAGCAAGATCCGCGAGGGGGCCGTACGGGCCGGGCGTGATCCGGAAACGCTCCACGTCTGCGCCTGGACCCACTGCGTGGTGGCGGAGACGACGGAAGGGGCCATGGACGCGCTGGCGCCCGAGGTGGGCCGGACCCTGGTGAAGGCCTCGGTGCGGATTCCTCCCGAGGTCCTCGGCGCATCCGAGCCGCTGCTGTCCGCGGAGTTGCAGGCCCACGTGCTGGAGGAAGCCACGCGGCAGGACCACGAGTACGATCTGGCCCGGACCATGCGTTCGGCCCTGGGCGACGACCTGTTCAGAGAGATGACCCTGGTGGGGACCCCCGACGACTGCGCCCGCAAGATCGCCGAGCTGAGACAAGTGGACGGCCTCAGCCAGATCATCGTCAACATCTACGGCGAAGACCGCGAGTTCGCGCTGAAGGCGTTGGCGGCCTCCAGCTTCTAGTCTCCTGTCCCGCCTCGCTACAGCGGCACCGCCTCGCCTCCCGCCGGGACCTTGTCCTTGTCGAGTTGCTTCAGCGCCTGATAGACGAAGTCGTGGCCGAACAGCTCGGTCCAGCCTTTCTGCAACCTTCCCACCACGGGGCCGGGCTTGCCCTCGCCGATGGCGTTGCCGTTGATGCGGGTGAGCGGCAGCACGCAGCGGGAGGTGGTGGTCATGAACGCTTCGTCGGCGTTCATGATGTCGTACAACTGGAAGTCCGTCTCCTCCACCGGGATGCCGGCGTGTTCGGCGACTTCCAGCACCGCGCCCCGGGTGATCCCCGAGAGGATGTTCTGCACCGGGGCCGTGACCAGGGTGCCGTTGCGCACGATCCAGAAGTTGGCCGCGGTAAGCTCGGTGACGTTGCCCTCCAGGGTCAGCAACAGGGCATAGGCCTCGGGATCCACCAACTGGGCCTGCTGCTCCGCCAGCCACAGGTGCATGCGGCTGGTGCTCTTGATCTTGGGGTCCCACACCTGGTTGGGAATGGCGCGGACGCTGGTGGTGACCACGTGGCCGCCGTAGATGTAGTGGTGGGCGAACTTGTGGAAGGCGATGGGCTCGCACAGGATCACCACCGTGGCCCGTCCGGCCGTGTCAGGCCCCCGGCTGACGTAGTGGCCCACGAAGTAGTCCTCGTCCGGCCCCAGCAGCCCGCGGTTCTGCTTCACCAACTCCAGGGTAGTCTCGTTCATCTCCTCGTCCGTGAGGCCGGGGTCCAGCCGCACCGCCTTGAGCGACCGGTAGAGCCGGGCGACGTGCCGGTCCAGGTGAAAGACCTCGCCGCCGAAGGTCCGGGTCCTCTCGAACACCCCCAGACCCGACAAGAACCCCCGGTCATAGATTGAAATGCTCGCCCGACTCTCGGGCAGGAACTCGCCGTTGACGTATGCCATGCGCTCTGCCATGGGTAACCCCCTTCAGGTATTGTCTTGCCCTACATCGTAGGACGTTCGACGGGCATCTGTAAACCGGCCGCCCGAGGCGCCCATCGCCGACGGTGCCAGGCCGGCGTCAGCGCGCTTCGAGCAGCAACTGGCACAGCTCCCGGGGCGAATCCACGATGAAATCGGGGTCCTCTTCGGCGAGCGTCGCCCGTGTTTGATAGCCCCAGGTGACGCCGACGGTGCGGACGCCGGCGCTCCTTCCGTGGCGGATATCGCCGCGGGTATCGCCGATCATGAAGCCTCCGTCCGGAGGGACGCCGAAACACCCCAGCGCGTGTCGGATCTTCTCGCTCTTGGCGCCCGGCTGTTTGGCATCGAGCACGAGGGAGACGCATTCGTCCACGCCGTTCCGGACCAGGCCCTGCCTTACCAAGTGTTCGTAATTGGCGGTGACGATGGCGATGGTATGGCCCTCGGACAGGGTTCTCAGGAGATCGGCGATGCCCGGGAACATGACCGGCTGGTAGCCCTCCGCTTCCAGGAACGCGTGGGTCCGGCGGGTGTAGCGATCGATGTCGGACTCCGGCACCCCCAGCAGCGCCGCGAGGCCGGCGGCATTCAGGTCCTCGATGGTCTCGAAGTCGTTCCGGGTGGGCGGCCGCCCGAGTCCGGTGTCCACGGCCGTCCGCCGGAAGGCGCTCAGGAGTTGGTCGAAGGAATCGACGAGGACGCCGTCATAGTCGAAATGGAGCAGGTTCACGCCGCGGCGTTGCCCTCCGCCGCGGGCCGGACCTCCTCCATCAGTCGTGCGATGATGTCCAGCGACGAGAGCCCCTCGGCCTGGGCCTTGAAGTTGGGGATGATGCGGTGCCGCATCACCGACGGCGCCATGGCCTGCACGTCTTCCACCGACACCGCGAAGCGGCCGTCCAGGATGGTCCGTGCCTTGCTTCCCAGCACCAGGAACTGCGACGCCCTCGGCCCCGCGCCCCATTCCACGTAGTTCTTCACCACCTCGGGGGCCTGGGGGTTGCCGGGACGGGTGGCCTGGGCTAGGGACACCGCGTAATTCACCACGAAGGGCGACACCGGCACCCGGCGCACGAGCTCTTGGTAGCCGGTGATGGCCGGCCCGTCCATCACCTTGACCGGCGCCGGCTTGTCCGAGGAGGTGGTCTGCAGGACGATCTGGACCTCGTCTTCCAAGGACGGGTAGGACACCTCGATGTTGAGCATGAAGCGGTCGAGCTGGGCTTCCGGCAGCGGGTAGGTGCCTTCCTGCTCGATGGGGTTTTGGGTGGCGAGGACGAAGAACGGCAGGTCCAGCGGGTAGGTGGTGCCGCTGGCCGTGACCCGGTACTCCTGCATGGACTGCAGCAGCGCCGCCTGGGTTTTGGGCGGGGTTCGGTTGATCTCGTCCGCCAGCAGCACGTTGGTGAAGATCGGCCCCCTCAGGAACTGGAACTGCCGCCGTCCGGTGGCGGCGTCCTCCTGGAGGATGTCGGTGCCGGTGATGTCGGACGGCATCAGGTCGGGGGTGAACTGGATCCGGTTGAATTCCAGGTCGAGCACCTCCGCCAGGGTGCCGATGAGCAGGGTCTTGGCCAGCCCCGGCACTCCCACCAGCAGGCAGTGGCCCTTGGAGAAGAGGGCGATGAGCACCTCCTCGATGACCTTGTCCTGCCCGACGATGACCTTGCCGATCTCCGCGAGCATGGTCCGGCGTTTCTGTCCGAAGTCCTCGATGGCCGCCAGTTCCTGATCCAACAATTGCGTCTCGTCCATGGTGGCAAGCTTCCTTCCGTTGCCTGGAGCCTCGATCGGCCGGCGGCGTGTCCGCCCCCCGTCCCTATGAGGCGGGCAGCTTCCTCATGACCTCGCGGGTCTTGCGCACCCCCGCGTCGTCTCCCGTGGCCTCGTAGACCCCCACCAGGACCCGATAGACGCCGGGGTGAAACGGATTGATCTGGAGCGCCTCCAGCAGGGCGCCGCGCGCTCGTGTGTGGTCGCCGGCTTCGTGGTGGAGCCGCCCGGTCAGGTAATAGGTGTGCACCGCGTCGGGGTCGAGATGCCGGGCCTTCTCCAGGTGCGGCAGGGCCTCGTCGTAGCGCCGGGACTGGATCAGGGTCTCGCCGAGCCGGTTGAGGATGACCGTGGAGTCGGGCCCGGCCCGTAGCGCCCGGCGGTACTCGGCGCTGGCGGCCCGCAGCCGGCCGCGCTGGCGCAGCCGGTCTCCCAGATGGGTGCGGTTCCGGGCGATCTCCGACCGGATTTCGGTGAGGTCCACGGAAACCGGCTGGTCTTCCTGCTCCGCGATCTTGAAACGGCGGATGCGGCTGCCTTGCACGACCGTGAGCCCCTGGCCTTCCACGAAGCGCCGCCAATCCGCCTCGAAGCCGTCCAGCGGCGTACCCATGACCGCTTCGATGGCTTCCGCGGTGGAGAGCCGGTTTACCAGCGAAAGCACGTCCCGGATGCCTCCGGGGCCCTTTTGCCGGGTGATGTAGTCCACCGCCGAGGCCACCTCCGCGTAGGCGAGCTGGACCTGCTCCGGAGTGTCCAGGCGAATGAGGGAGGGCTCCATGTCCTTGAAGCTGACGAACTCCTGCCGTTCGACGGCCGTGGCGAGCAGGGTCTCGTTGGCCGGCGTGAGGTAGTCCGGCCGCTCGCCTTGCACCGGGTTCCGCCACACGGTTTCGTAGTAGCGCGCGATGCCCTCGTGCAGCCAGATGGGCGCCTTGTTCCGCGTCATGTTGACGATGACCAGGTGGATGTATTCGTGGACGAGAGAGTCGAGCCACCGGTACCCGTGGGCCATTACCCGCGGCGAGATGATCATGACCTTGTTGAACTTGCACAGCCCGATAGCGCCGGTCCCCTCGATGTCCCGTTGCGTGAACGTGGTAATGGCGGTGAAGGACTGCACGTCCGGGGCGATCTCGATCCGCACCTTGCTGCGCGGCTGGTGACCGAGCGCGCGCCCAACCTCCCGGTGCGCCTGTTCCAGCGCCGCCAGCGCGGGTTCCGCCAGGATGCCGTCGCTCTCTTCGTGGAGGAGAAGCACGAAGTGATCGCTCTCGTAACGCTTGAAGTGCCGGGTGGCGTCGTGTGTCTGCTGCAGCAGCAGCCGCAGGGCCTGCCGCGGCTCGTTCTCGGCATCGATGGCCAGGGCCTTCTCCACGGTGGCGAGGGCTTGGGCGTAGGAACCTTCGTAGTAGGCCAGCAGCGCCGCCAGATCCAGCGCGTCCACCGATTGCGGTTGCGTTTCCAGGAGCTGTTCGATGACGGGGCGGGCGTCCTCGACCCGCCACTCTCCCAGGAGCTCTCGCGCCGTCTCGACGCCGGAACCGTCCGGCGCCGGAGCCGCGGCGTGTCCGGGGGCGGCGGCGAGGAGCATCGCGAGCCACAGGGCTTGGCAGGCGCGTTTCAGGGATATGGAAGGTGTCGTCATGGAATCCGGTCGGGGCGGCAGCGCGGGCGGGCTTCAAGCCGCCCCAACATTGGCCTCGTGGGGCCTTTTCCCCGGTTATTGCGACAGCTCCTTGAAATAGCGTTCGACCTGTTCCTTGTAGCGGTCCGGGACGCCCTGCTTCAGCGACTCGAGGACCTCCTGGCGAAACCGCTCGGGCTTGTAGTCGTCTTTTCCGGGGAGCTTGAACTTCTCCGTATCCAGGCCCGTGAGGTTCTCGTCGATATCGTGGTCGGGGAACTGCGGGGTCCCGGTCGGCGGCAAGAACTGCCCGGAGGGCAGGAACCGGCCGCGGCGGAACATGCGCACCAGCGGTACCCGCCCGAACCGCCCGCGCTGGGCCATCCGCTGCATGGCCTGCTGCATCTGCTGGCTCGACTGGGAGAGACGGTTGATGGCTTCCTGTTCCGGCGGAATGGCTTGTCCCGGGCGGAGCGAACCCAGCTCGTGGGCGGCCACGCCCATGAAGTCGCCCGCCTCGGCGATGTTGTTGACGATCTTCGGATCCAGCGAGGGGAAGAGCTGGAACAGATGCCGCAGCCTTTCGACCAGGTCCCGGGTCCGGGCCGCCAACACGTCTTCCCGCGTGGCGAGCTCCCGGACCTCGCCCTTCTGGGGCGGGGTCAGCTCTGGATAGGGCAGGTCCTCGATGGCCCGGTACTCCCTCGCCAGCGCCGCCAGTATCGCCAGGGCCGCCTTCTGCGTCTCGTCCAGGGCGCCGATTTCCGCGAGCTCTTCGGTCACCGGCTCCAACTGCTTGGACAGCGCGTCGAAGTCCCGGTTCTCGGTCATGTCCCGCAGGCCCGACAACAGCCCGCGGACGGCCGCATTCCGCTCGCGTTCCGCCGGCGGCCGGGCCCGGTCGCTTTCCAGATCGGGAGCGGCGAGCAGATGGGCCAGCACCGCCCTGTCGACCTGGGCGCTGGCCGCAAGCCGCTGAACGGCCTGTTCACGCTGCCCGTCGATTTCTCGAGTGTTGTCCTTGTGGGTGTTCTCGGTTCCCAGCAGGATTTCCTGCTGTTCCTGGAGAATCTGCTGCAACTCGCCGCTGGAGCGGTTCATGGCCTCCTGCATGCGGGACATCATGGAACCCTGAGCCTGTTGCTGTCCGCTCCGGAGGGAGGCCGCAAGCTGCGCCATCTGGTTGAAAAGCTCCCGCGCGAGCTGCATGGCGCCCTCGATGTCGCCTTCCCGGAGCTTTTGGCGGATCTGGTCCATCATGGAGCGCATGTCGGAGAACGGCATGTCGCGCAGGTTGGCGGGGTTGACGAACTGGTCCGGGACCTGGCTCGCGAACTGCATGAGCGAGGCCTGCAGCTCCTGGAGCTGCAGGGAGAGCTTCGACAGTTCCTTCAGCACCTCGTCCAGCTCCTTGTTGCCGCTCCGCAGCTTGTCCAGCGAGTCCAGGAAGCGCTCCTGGTCCTTGACCATGTCCCTGGCAGTGGCCGCCATCTCCTGGCCGGCAAGCCGTCTGCTCACGTCCTCGCTGAGCATCGACAGTCTTTCGAGTTCCGTGGCCATGGCGTCGTGGGCCTGCTCCCGTTCGGCCGGCGAAACCGCCTGCCGCATCCCTTCCATGAGCTCGGACCGCGCGTGTTCGAGGTTGCTCTTCAGGGTCTCGAGGTCCGCCCAGGTGGCGAAATCGCTGATGCGGTCCGTGCGGGTGCGCTCCATGGCCTCGTCCACCCGCTGCATCATCCGGTCGAGGCCCTCCGCCAGCCGCGGCGCCGGGTCGCCCTCCGTCGTGTCGTCGGGAGGGGCTTCGAGGTGGTCGCCCAGCAGGTCCACCATCTTGTCGGCGATGTCGCGGATCATCTCGGCCACCTGGCGGTGCTCGGCCTTGAGGTTCTTGAGACGGAGGCTCAGGGGCCGGGACTTGACGAGCTTGGGCCCGGAGATGGTGTCGTTGTCGAGCACTTCCAGGTGGTAGACCACGACGTCGCCTTCCTCCAGGCGAATGGTGTCGAGATCCCAGATGAAGGTTTCCTGGAGGGTCCGGGCAGCCTCGTCCCGCCACACCGGGATACGCTCTTCCCGCTCGCCGACGACAGCCACCAGGGTGATTTCCCGGATCCCGTAGTCGTCGCCGGCGCGGTACTCCAGGGCCAGCCTCTCGTCACCGTTCACCTCCAGGTCTTCCGTCGGTTTGAGCAGCTCCACCAGCGGAAAGCCGTCGGGGACGGCCACCATCTCGTAGGGGGCCGGCAGGTTCTCGAAGCCGAAGGCATCCTCCAGGCGGATGCGGTACGGCTGCGAGCGGAACAGCACGACACTCCCCTGAACGGTGTCGCCGGTGATCTTCAGCGGCACTTCCCGGCCGTCGCCCAAGGCGATGACGGCATGGGTCACGTTCTTGTTGGCGGCGGCGGAAAAGCTCAGGGTCGAGCCTTTGACGCCGCGGACGTTGCCGCTGTTGAAGGTCTCGTCGGCGAGTCCGGTGTAGTGGGGCGGGTAGAGGGTCACCTCGAGGCCGGTGACGGCCGGTCGTTCCACCGCCGTGATCGTGTACCACGGGGACTCGAACGGCCCGGTCACGACCTGGTAGACGAGGTCTTCCGAGACCTCCGGAAGCGTGGCCGCGTACCGGCCGTCTTCAACCTTGTCCATGCCGACGGTCTCAGCCGCCTCGGCCGTCTTCCCGGAACGCGCGGGCTTGAAGACGAGCTCGACTCGATCCGGACGGGCTCCGGACGTGGCGGCCTGGACCGGCACCGCGTCACCGCGAATGACGCGCACGTCCCGGGTCGCGACGTGAATGAAGATGTCCGCCGGCGGCAGGTGTTCCAGCGGGTGCGCCACCAGCGCCAGGGTGCGGCCCGGGAAGTCCGGCTGCCACATGGCCAGGGCGAGCACCGGAGCGGCCGCCAATGCCAGCAGCCGGGCCTTGGCCCGCAGCGGCCCGACGTCCACCAGGGACGCAGGTTCGATGCGGCGAATCTGTTCGCGGGTCTGGCGGATGAGCGCGAGGATCATGGGGGCCGAGGAGCCGGCCGGCCGCGCGGGGTCCGAGAGTTGCGGGTATAGCTGCAGCGAGTTGATGAGATTGTTGCGGAGTTCCGGCCGTTGCCTCTCGACGGCCCGCGCGGCCCAGGAAAGGCTCCGGGAGGACAGGAAACGCAGCAGCGTCCGCCCCGTGACCAGCAGGACCGTGATGACGGAGAGTACGCTGAATGCCAGGGGAGCATAGGGCAGGAGCTCCTTGAGTGCGTCCACACCCATGCCCAGGGCCGCCAGTGCTGCCACCGCGGTGCCGGCAAGGCACAGCGACTCCAGGCCCTGCACCCTCCGTAGCCGGCTCACGAACCGCTGCAGGAAATCGTCTATTGGACGGTAGTCTTCTTCGTGCATGAGCGCCCTCGCGATGGTGGCCGTTGTGGGGCACCTCTCGGGGTCCGTGCCGTCCTGCTCATTCTAGAACTTTTTTTCGGATACACAAGGGCGCCGGACCCGTCGCGGGTGAGGCGGAAGCCGTCCGCGGCCAATCTGGCAACTCACCTGGGCTTGTGCTATGAACCATGCCTTGCCTGCACTCCCCATGGACCCCGTTGAAAGGACCCTGTTGAATGGACCGCGACTTCACGGAAACGCCCCTCGTCTGTCACGAAGGACACGAAGACCACGACCATGACGCGCCTCTGCCCGACGAAGACCACCCCATGTGGCGGTCCGAGCGCATCTCGTTGACCTCCGTCGGCATCGATATCGGCTCGTCCACTTCCCATCTCATCTTCTCCCGATTGATCCTCCGCCGGCAGGGCATCTCCCTGTCCAGCCGCTTCGTCGTGATCAAGCGGGAGGTCGTCTACGAGTCGCCGATCCTGCTTACGCCTTACGTCGACAAGCTGACCATCGATACGGAGAAGCTGAACGACTTCATACACGACGCCTACGCCCGCGCCGGCCTTACCCGGAGCGATATCGATACCGGCGCGCTGATCGTCACCGGCGAGGCCGCCAAGAAGAAGAACGCCGAGGCCATCGCGGCCTTGTTCGCGGAGGAGGCCGGCAAGTTCGTCTGCGCCACCGCCGGCCACAACCTCGAGGCGATCCTGGCCGCGTACGGCTCGGGTGCGGTGGCGGCGTCGACCCGTGACGGCGAGGTCGTATGCATGAACGTGGACGTCGGCGGCGGCACCAGCAAGATTGCCATCACCCGCGGCGGACAGGTGGTGGACACCGCGGCGCTGGAGGTCGGCGCCCGTCTGGTGGCCATGGATGAGAGTCGGAAGATCAACCGGCTCGAGGATGCCGGCGCCCGGATCGGTGAGGCCAGCGGGTTGTCGCTGGTCCTCGGCGCGAAGCTGGACGAGGGCGACAAGGAAAGGATGGCCGGCACGTTGAGCGGCTGTCTCCTGGAAGTGTTGGGCCGCGGACCTTTGTCTCCCTTGACCCAGGAGCTCATGCTGACGCCGGCGCTGTCCTATCGGGAGCCGATTCACTCCGTCCAGTTCTCCGGCGGAGTCTCGGAGTATGTCTACGGCTACGAGACCGCGGACAAGGGCGATCTGGGCAACCATGTGGGCCGGAAGATCCGCGACGGCGTCGTGGAGTTGGCGACCCGTGAATCGTGGGAGTTCAAGGAACCCGAGGTGCGCATCCGCGCCACGGTCATCGGCGCTTCCCAGTACACGGTGCAGGTGAGCGGCAACACCATCTTCCTTTCCGACGAGTCCCTGCTGCCGTTGCGCAATCTCCAGGTCATCACGCCGCGCTTCCGTCAGGCCGAGCCGCTGACCACGGAGGACGTCCGGAGTTCCGTCGAAAGCGCGCTGCAGCGGTTCGATATGGCCGACGGCGATCGCGGAGCCGCGCTGGCGCTCCACTGGGAGCTGGGGCCTTCCTATCCCCTCATCAAGACGCTGGCCACCGGAGTGGTGGAAGGCATGAGGGCGCATCTCCGCCAAGGCCGGCATCTCGTGCTGGTGTTCGATGCCGACATCGCCAAGTTGGTGGGTAACATCATCGACAAGGAGATCCGTCCCGGCACCGGGGTCATCTCCATCGACGGCATCGACCTCAAGGATTTCGATTTCGTTGACATCGGCGAGGAGTTGCCGGACGCCAAGGCCGTGCCGGTGGTGATCAAGTCGCTGATCTTCCGTCACGAGGAATGGGGCAGGGGGCGTTTGCTGGCCAACGGCTGACGGGTGGCACGCACCTCGCGGTCAGTGAACGGACTGTTGGGAGTGGAGGGGCCGGTCAAGCCTGGCCCGACCCCAGCCGCGGACGCGACTAGTGCGCCACTTGGGCCATCGCCATGGTAATGGACACTTCGATCTCGGCGATGACGCTGCCGACCTCGCGGCCGATGAGGTCCATGACGCGGAGTTGCTCGATGCGGGGACGGACCCGCTCCATCTCCCGTTCCGAGAAGATGTCGCCCAGAATGTCGCAGGCGTCCACCAGGCAGACTAGCGCGATGTCCCGCGGGTCGGGCATGTCGTCGGACAACAGCACGTCCTCCATGCGCAGCTTCACGGCCCGTTCCGTGCGTCCGTCGATGGTGGGATAGCGGCGGGAATGGAACACCCACAGGAACTTCTCGTCCTTGGACTCGAGAATGCCGTGCTCGATGAGGTTGTTCATGGCCCGCTGGCGGATATCGCCGGCCTGCTCTCTGGCCAGCAGCTCCACCCACCCCTTGGTATCCAGGGTCGCTTCCGACCGTGTGATGCGCCCGAGTGCCCCGTCGAGCAGCGGGTTGCCGGTCGGTGTCGGGTCGATCACCTGGAGCTTCTCGGGATCGGTGTCGATGCGGTTGGCGAAGGCGAGGTCCATCAGCACGGCGCCCACCAGGACCTGCTCCACGGCTCCGCCCCGGACCGGCAGGAACAGGCCGTCGTCGTCGAGCATTAGCAGCAGGATTTCTTCGGTGAATGTAAGCATGGCGCCGCCTCACCTATTCCGCCGCCAGGGCGGCATCACGGGTTTCGTGGTACTCGAGCATGTTGAGAAATCCGCTGACCTCCATGACCGACTTGCATGAAGGCTGCAGCGCGCATACGGCCAGCTTGCCGCCTTCCTTCTGGCACTTCTTGGCGCTGACGAGAACCACCCGCAAGCCCGCGCTGCTGATGTATTCCATGTTCTGGCAGTCCAGCAGCACGCGGTGGTCGCCACGTTCGATGATATCCGAGATTCGTTTCTCGAGCTCGGGGCTGGTGAAGCCGTCAACCCTCCCGCTCGGCGTCACCACGACGAGCGATCCCCGTGTTTCCTCTTGAATGTCCATTCGACACCTTTTCCCTGGTTCCGAAAGATCCTGTCCGAAAGACTCTGCGAACAGACGGCGCTACGCCTCTGTCGTCAATTCATCCATCCATACCACCGCGCCACCGCGGCCCAACCGTATCACAGCGGCCGGACGCGGGCAACAAAACCTCGGGGCTGCGTTGTCGCCGTTTGCGAATCATGTTTCCACGCGCGGTGAACGGGCCGGGGCGAGCTCGCCCCGCTACTTCTTCCCGGGCTCGAATCCTCCCTGCTCGTGGTACACGACCTTCTTGTCTTCCTCGAAGGCCCGGACCGTGGGAATCGTTCCCCGGAGCCCGAGCTCCTTCCAGCGGCCCGCCACCTGGTCGTACATCTCCCGGCTCAACGTGGTTCTCTTGGAGAACACCGGCAGGTAGCGGTGCTCCTTGCAGGCGTTGATCAGCGCCTTGGAGCCGTAGGGCCGCTCTTCCGGGGGGTTCTGGGTGGGATCCAGCCAGGTGCTCCAGGTGTTGCGCAGGATGTCGATGTCCTCGATGGGATGGCAGCGGCTGCTCATGGCCCAGATCACCTGGTCCATGTCCGTGGGATCGATGTCCTCGTCCACGGCGATGATCCACTTGGTGTAGTAGGCGCCGCCGGGCACCTGGGCCGCCAGGGCAAGGCACTGGGCCGCGTGGCCGGCGTAGCGCTGTTCCAGGCTGATGACCGTCATGCCGAAGCCGCCGGCCCCGGCCGGGTGCGCGTAGACGCCCTGGACGCCGGGGATGCCGAGCTTGTCCAGGTCGTCCCAGATGCGCGCCGAACGGATGACGGCGAAGAAACCGCTCTGCTCGCAGGACGGGTAGTCGGCCATGATGGCGTTGGTGAGCACCGGGTTGGTGCGGTAGTGCACCCGGGTGATGTCCACCAGCGGGCAGCCCGCCTCCGGCCTGCCGTAGTAGCCGGGAAACTCTCCGAAGGGGCCCTCGGTCTTCACCGAATTGGGGTGAATCACCCCCTCGACCACGAGCTCGGCGTTGGCCGGCAGCAGCAGGTCGCTGGTCTGGGCGCGCACCACCGGGATCGCCTCGCCCTTGATGCCGCCGGCGAACTCGTACTCCGACACGTTCTTGGGGAAGGTCTGGGAACCCACCAGCATGAACAGCGGGTCGATGCCCCAGGCCGCGGCCACGGGCACGGACTTGCCTTGTTCCCAAGAGCGGGTGATGTGAAGCCGCGCGTCCTTGCCCGGCGACAGGTAGAGACCCACCTGATTCTTGCCCTGGAGCATCATGCGGTATGTGCCGACGTTCAGGTATCCGGAATCCGGGTCGCGGGTAAAGACCGCGTCCGCGGTGCCCGCGTAACGGCCTCCGTCCAGCGGCCAGTGCCTGGGAATGGGCAACTGCTCCAGGTCGATGTCCGCTCCGGCGAGCGTGTTCTCGAACACCGGGGCTTCGGTCTCCGGCACTTCCCGCGGCGGGATCCGGTCCTTCATCTTCTCCTTGAGCCGCCGGATGAGCTCGAGCGTCGGCGTTTCCGGCGGCTCCTCGATGGTGAGGGCGATGCGCTTCGAGCTGGGCCCCAGGATGTTCCACAGCATCCGGGCGCCGATGGGGCTGTCTTCATACCCCTTGGGGTTGTCGAAGAGGATGGCCGGGGACGGGTCCTGCTTGGCCACCAGATAGGTGATGGCGCTCATCTCCTCGTCCCGGTCCACCGGCTTGTCGATCTGAATCAGCTCGTTGATGCCTTCCGCGCGGTCCAGCCATTCGCGGATGTCCTGAATCGGGCGGCCCGCGGCCGGCGCTGGCCTGTTCGCCTCAGCCATGCTTCACCTTCCTTGTCGTGTGATGTTTCAGGCGGCCCGCGTCGCCGGCCGCCCGTGGGACGATTAATCTTCTTTCAGTTCGTCCGGCATGAGGCCGGTGAAATACGCGAACGCGTGATGGGCGCGCCCGCGGTTGGTGGCCGCCATGATGGCGGTGTTGCGGCCCGGCATGGATGCCGCTTGTCCGATGGTGCTGGCCACCCACTGAATTTGAGCCGTCCGCTCCAGGTAGACGGCGTGAGAGGCGGCCTGCTCGACGCTGTCGCCCACCGTGGTGATGCCGTGTCCCTGCATCAGCAGCGCCATGCAGTCGCCCAGCGTCGCCGCGACCTCGATGCCGTCCTGGACCGTGTAGATCAGCCGGGGGCTGTGGAAGATGGGCGTCTCGGGGGCGAAGGCCGCGGCCTGGTTGTAGATGGGCCGGATCGGCACGCCTGCGACGGCGAACGCCGTGGCCAGCGGCTGGTGCGTGTGGACCACCGAGTTGACGTCCGGCCGGGACTCCATGATGGCAGCGTGGATCATGGTCTCCCGGGGCGGCACCTTGAGCTTGATCACCGCCTTCTGGTCGCCCGCCTTGGCCCAGTTGGCCTCGCAGTTCTTCTTGTAGTCGTCGATGTCCACTTCCATGATGTCTTTGCTCTTGATGGAGCCCAGGGGCGCCAGCACCGGCTTGATCAGCAGCCGGTTGGTGCCGGGAATCCTGGCGCTGACGTGGCCGTGGTAGTCGGCAAGGCCTTGATGAAAGAGCATGCGTGTGGCCAGGGCGACGGTCTTCCTGAGCCGTCCGAGCTCGCGCGCGCCGGGTCTGCCTTTCTGGGACTTGGCCATGGAGGTTCCTCCTCGATAACGCCGAACCAAGCCCCGCGCCGGGATTCGTTGCTCACACGGATGAACGGAAGGCGGAACGCTTCTTCAGCGGGAATGGGAACGAGCGGAAAGCCCGTTGGAATCGGGGTTTTCATAGCACACGGGACCTCGTGAATCCAGCCGTTCCCGTAGACTCCCGGAGCGGCTTTGTGTTACAAATGCTTCGGGAGGGATTTGAGAAGGGACGATCCTCCTGGCTCCCGCCTCATCGGCACCCAATTCCCCATATGACCGTTTCGGCGCTCCGGAAGTCGCTCGCCGGCAAGTGAGGGACGAAGTTCATGGATTACAAAGACACGCTGAACCTTCCCAAGACCACGTTCCCGATGCGCGGCAACCTGCCGCAGAAGGAGCCGTCGTGGGTGGAGAAGTGGGAGCGTGAGGCCCTTCACGAGAAGATGGTGGAGGCTCGCCGGGGCGCTCCCAAGTTCATCCTGCACGACGGTCCGCCGTACGCCAACGAGCGCATCCACATCGGGCATGCGCTCAACAAGGTCCTCAAGGACATCATCGTCAAGTACAAGAGCATGCGGGGCTACTGCGCGCCCTACATCCCGGGCTGGGACTGCCACGGACTCCCCATCGAGCTCCAGGTGGAGAAGAGCCTGGGCCGGGAGAAGAAGAACCGGCTCAGCAAGGTAGAGGTCCGCAAGCTGTGCCGTGCCCACGCGGAGAAGTTCATCGGGGTCCAGCGGGAAGAGTTCAAGCGGCTGGGCGTGCTGGGCCGTTGGGCGGAGCCGTACCGGACCATCGACTTCGAGTACGAGGCCGCCGAGGTCCGCGAGCTCGGCAGGTTCATGGCCAGCGGTTCCATGTACCGGAGCAAGAAGCCGGTCTACTGGTGCGCTTCCTGCGCCACCGCGCTGGCGGAAGCCGAGGTGGAGTACGACAACCAGCGGACCCCGTCGGTCTACGTGAAGTTCCCGATCAAGGACGCCAAGGGGAAGCTGCCGGACGATGCGGACGGCGCCTTCGCCATCTGGACGACCACGCCCTGGACGCTGCCGGCGAACCAGGCCATCGCCCTGCACCCACGGATGCGGTACCGCCGCGTGCGAACGCCCGCGGGCGTGCTGGTGGCGGCGGAGGAGTTGCTGTCGTCGCTGATGCAGGACTTCGGGTATGAGAGCGGAGATTTCGAGGTGCTGGAGGGTTCCTGGTCCGGGGCCGATCTCGAGGGCATCGTCTGCTCGCATGCTTGGCTCCATCGGGACGTCCTCGTCATCCTCGGAGAGTTCGTCACCGCGGACCAGGGCACCGGCTGTGTCCACGTGGCGCCGGGACACGGGCACGAGGACTTCGAGGCGGGCCAGCGCTACGGCCTCGACGCCTATGCGCCGGTGGACGGGAAGGGAAGGTTCACCGCGGAGGCGGAGGAGTTCGCGGGCCAGATGGTCTTCGACGCCAACCCGCGGATCGTCGCCAGGCTGGAACAAGAGAAGAGTTTGCTCGGCTCCCGGGACATCGACCACAGCTACCCGCACTGCTGGCGCTGCAAACAGCCGGTGCTTTTTCGCGCCACGGAGCAGTGGTTCATTTCCATGGTTCACACGGGCTTGCGGCAAGGCTCCCTCGACGCCATCGGGCGGGTGCAATGGATTCCGCCCTGGGGGCAGGACCGCATCACCGGCATGATGGCCAACCGGCCGGACTGGTGCATCTCACGGCAGCGTTCCTGGGGCGTGCCCATTCCCGTGCTGTACTGCGCGGACTGCGGCGAGACGCACTTGAGCGAGGCCTTGTGCGAGCACGTGGCCGGGCTGTTCGAACAGGAAGGATCCGACGCCTGGTTCCTGAGGCCGCCGGACGAGCTGGCTCCTGCGGGTTTCCGCTGCCAGGCCTGCGGCTCCGCGCGGTTCTCCAAGGAAGAGGACATCCTGGACGTCTGGTTCGACTCGGGCGTGAGCCATGCCGCGGTGGTAGAGCGCCATCCCGAGCTCGGCGGCAGGGCGGACCTCTACCTCGAGGGCAGCGACCAGCACCGCGGCTGGTTCCACACCTCGCTGCTGACGTCGGTGGCGAACCGGGGCCGGGCGCCCTACGACGGCGTTCTCACCCACGGGTTCGTGCTGGACGGCAAGGGACACAAGATGTCCAAGTCCCTGGGCAACGTCACCGCGCCGCAGGAAATCATCAAGAAGTTCGGCGCCGACATCATCCGGCTCTGGGTGGCGGCCGAGGACTACCGGGACGACGTCCGCATCTCCGACGAGATCCTGAAGCGGCTGGTGGAGTCGTACCGGCGGCTGCGGAACACCGCCCGTTTTCTCCTCGGCAACCTCCACGACTTCGACCCTGGCGCCGACGCGGTGAGCCCCGATGCCCTGGAGCCCCTGGACCGCTGGATACTCGACCGCAACCAGCGACTGCTCGAGCGCTGTCTCGAAGCCTTCGACAAGTTCGAATTCCACTTCGTCTATCACGCGTTGAACAACTACTGCAGCGTGGACCTGAGCTCCCTCTACCTGGACATGGTCAAGGACCGGCTCTACTGCGAGGGACCCGGATCCGCCGGCCGGAGATCGGCGCAGACCGCGCTCCACGGCATCCTGCAGACCCTGGTCCACCTGATGGCGCCGATCATTTCCTTCACCGCCGAGGAGATCTGGGAGCACGTGCCCGGCGCGGCGACCCGCCCGGACAGCGTCCTGCTCTCGCTCATGCCCGAACCGGACGAAAGGCTGTCGGCTCCGGTTGTGGCGGCGGAGTGGGGGCTGCGCCTGGAACTGCGCGGGGAGGTGCTCAAGGCGCTGGAAGTGGCGCGTCAGTGCGGCGCCATCGGCCATTCGCTGGACGCCCGGGTGGCGCTCTATCCGGATGCCTACGGGAAGGCTCCGGCGATTCAGGAGTTGTTGCGCGCCGGCGCGCCGATGCCGTGGGAAGACATCTTCATTGTCTCGCAGGTATCGGTGGTCCCGGGGGAGCCGTCGGGCGGCCTCGTCTACCCGGAGCGCGACGCGGGAGGCGCTGCCGGCGCCAGGGACGGCGACGCCGCGCCCGGGCAGGGCACCGGCTACGAGAGCACGGCCCTGGGCGGACCCGTGGCGGTCTATCCGGCCGACGGCGGGAAGTGCGAGCGGTGCTGGAAGTATCACCCGGGCGTGGGAGGGGACGCCGTCCATCCGGGGGTCTGTCCCCGTTGCGCGGAGGTGTTGCGATCTTTACCGCAGGCCGAAAACGCGCACGCATAATCGTTCTGCTGGCCGTGATCCTGCTGCTCGACCAGGGCACCAAGCTGCTCGTTGACCATACGATCCCGCGGCATCGCTCGATTCCCGTCATCGAGGGCTGGATGGACCTGACCCATGTCCGCAACACCGGCGCCGCGTTCGGGTTGCTGGCGGGTCAGCGCCGGGCCCTCGCTTCCTACTTCCTGATCGCCTTCTCGCTGGTGGCCATCGGTTTCGTCGTCCACCTGCTTCGCCGCCTTTCGGAGACGGACACCGGCCTCATCCTCTCGTTGACGTTCATCCTGGCAGGGGCCTTGGGCAACCTGGTGGACCGCCTGTTCTACGGCGAGGTGATCGATTTTGTCGACGTCTACTGGAATGCCTACCACTGGCCGGCGTTCAACGTAGCGGACAGCTTCATTACCGTCGGCGGCGTGTTGTGTTTCTACTTTCTCATGCGAACCAAGGGCCGGGACCCGTTCTCCCGGGACGCTGACTGACCCCGGTACCGATGGAACAACAGGTCGCGTTCGGCAATGGCAGGGGCGGACATCTCGCGGGGGTTCTCCACCTGCCCGAGAGGGAGGCCAATTCCTTCGCTGTGATTCTGTGCCACGGCATGGAGTCGAGCAAGGAGAGCCTCAAGCTCCGGCACTTGGGCGAGTCCCTCAGCGGGGCCGGCTTTACGGTGCTGCGTTTCGACTTCACCGGCGCCGGCGAGTCCGCCGGCGAGTTCGAGTCCATCACCTGCACCCGGCAGGTGCAGGATCTCGAGGCCGCCCACGAACTGCTGAAAGACCGCGGGGCAGCGGAGGTGGCGGTCATCGGGTCCAGCATGGGAGGGACCACGGCGCTCATGTATGCGGGCGGAGCGGAAAACGTGGCGGCCGTGGTGACCCTGGCGGCTCCCTTCGATCCACGGGCGCTCCTGGAGCGCGACTTCCCGCCCAAGGCCGTGGCGCTGTGGCGCGACCAGGGCTTCATGGAGTTCAACGGCCGCCGGCTTCAGACGGACTTCCTGGAGGAGGCCCTCGCCATCGACGTCGCCTCGGCGGCGGCGCGGATCGCCTGCCCGGTGCTGGTGATCCACGGCGGCGCGGATCCGACCGTGCCGGTTGCCCAGGCCGTGGCGCTCCACGACGCTCTGCCCGGCGAGACGGAGTTGTGCATCCTGCCGGGCGCAGACCACCGTTTCACGCGTCAGGAAGACCGCGACACGGCCCTGAGCCGGACGGAAGCGTGGGTCGTTCGGTGCCTGACGAGGTCCGCGGCGTGACCCGGCTCGGCGTGTTGTGCGCGGTCCTCCTGTTCCTGTCCGCCGGCTGCAAGGGGGAAGGCGACACCACGCCGCAGGGGGTGGCGGAGGCCTTCCTGGACTCGCACTACGTGGAGATCGACCTGCCGGGGTCCCGGGAGTACACCGTGGGGCTGGCCCGGAGCAAGGTGGACGAGCAGCTCCGGCTGACCTCGGGGCACGCCATCGACGCGGGCACGCGCAAGCCTCGGGTCTACTATGAGCTGCTGGAACAGCGGGAGTCGGGCGGGCGTACAGCCTTCCTCTACCAACTCACCATCCGGTCGGAGGGTGCGGGCGAATTCTCCCGCAAGCTGCTCATCCGGGTGCGCCGGGAAGAGGCGGGGTGGCGGGTGTCCAACTACATGGAATACTGACGCGTCAGTTGTTATGAATAGGTGCCATGAATTTGAGTGAACAAGGGCCTCTGTCACCTTACCGTATCCTGGATCTGACCGATGAGCTGGGCTTTCTCTGCGGCAAGACGCTGGGCGACCTGGGCGCGGACGTCATCAAGGTGGAGCGTCCGGGAGGGGACGCCGCCCGGTCGATCGGTCCTTATCTCGACGGCGAGCGCGATCCGGAAAAGAGCCTTTACTGGTTCGCGTTCAACAACAACAAGCGCGGCGTCACCCTCGACCTCGAGGCCCCCGAGGGGCAGGCGCTGTTCAATCGACTCGTGGGGACGGCGGACTTCGTGCTGGAGACCTTCCGGCCGGGCTGGCTGGAGGCGATCGGCCTCGGCCACGACGTCATCCGGGCCGCCAATCCCGACACGGTGCTGGTATCCATCACGCCCTTCGGCCTCACCGGCCCCTACAGCCGTTACCGGGCCACGGACATCGAGATCATGGCCATGAGCGGCTGCATGTCGCTCACCGGCGACCCCGACAAGCCGCCCCTCCGGGTAAGCTTCCCCCAGTCCTATCAGTGGACCGGCTCCTACGCCGCCATGGCGGCGTTGGTGGCCCACACCCAGCGCCGGCGCACCGGGCGGGGCGAGCACGTGGACGTGTCGGCCCAGGCGTGCATGCTCTGGGGCTTCTCCCACGCCCATACGTTCTGGGATCTCAACCGGTCGGTGGAGAAGCGGGCCGGCTCCTTCATGACCGGGCGCACCATCACCGGCGCGAAGATGCGGGTATTCTGGCCCTGCAAGGACGGCTACCTGAACTTCATCATCTACGGCGGCGAGGCAGGCCGCAAGACCAACCAGGCGCTGGTGGAGTGGATGGCCGAGAAGGGTGAGGCCCCCGCGTTCCTGCTGGAGAAGGACTGGAGCACATTCAACATCGAGCAGGTGACCCAGGAAGAGATCGACGTCATGGAGGAACCCATCGCCGAGTTCTTCACCGGGGTCGCCAAGGCGGAGTTCTTCGAGGCGGTGACCGGCCGCGGCATGCTGGGCTATCCCGTGTCCACGGCCCAGGAGCTGCTGGCGGACCCGCAGCTCAAGGCCCGGGACTTCTGGCAGCAGGTCGAGCATCCCGAGCTCAACCGCTCCATCACCTACCCCGGCGGATTCGCCCGTTTCTCGGAGTTCCCTTGCCGGATTCGACGCCGGGCGCCGCTCATCGGCGAGCACAATCGGGAGGTTTACGGGGAACTGGGCCTGGACGCCGCCGAGCTGGCGCGGCTGGCGGACCAGGGCGTGATCTGACGGCGGGCGCGGTGAGCGGTTTCAAGGGAATGGAAGTGTCATGAAAGCACTGGAAGGTCTCAAGGTCGTGGAGGCCGCCGCGTACGCGGCCGGACCGGTGGTGGGAAAGCATCTGGTGGACCAGGGGGCCACGGTGGTGCACGTGGAGTCGCGGACACGTCCCGACGGTTTCCGCACCCACTATCCGCCCTACAAGGACAACATCCACGGACTCAACCGGTCGGGGCTGTTCGCTCTCTGCAACAGCGAGAAGCTGGGCATCACCCTGAACCTCAAGAAGGGTCCGGAGGCCCTCGCCCTGGCCAAGCGCGTCGTGAGCTGGGCGGACGTTCTGGTGGAGAACTTCAGCCCCGGCACCATCGGCCGGTTGGGGCTGGGATACGAGACCCTGAGCGAGATCAACCCGCGGCTCATCATGTTGAGCAGCTCCAACCTCGGCCAGACCGGGCCCCACGCCCACCATCCCGGCTTCGGCTCCCAGCTTTCCTCGCTGGCGGGCTTCACCAATCTCACCGGGTACCGGGACGGCTCGCCCCAGATCCTCTACGGCCCGTACATCGACTACATTGCCGTGGGCTACGGCGTGGTGGCGGTGCTGGCGGCGCTGGAGTACCGGGAGGCCACCGGCCGAGGACAGCATATCGACCTGGCGCAGTACGAAACCGGGCTCCAGTACCTCGCGCCGCTGCTGCTGGACTACAGCCTGAACGGGCACATCGCGGAGCGCGACGGCAATCGCCATCCGGAGGCGTCGCCCCACGGAGCGTTCCCTTGCGCCGGCGACGACAACTGGTGCGTCCTCAGCGTGGCTACGGACGATCAGTGGCGGGCGCTGTGCCAGGCCATGGACCGCCCGGACTGGGGCGGCCGGGACGAGTACGCCACCGCCGGGCGGCGGCGATCACGGGCGGACGAGCTGGAAGCCCGCATCGGCGAGTGGACCCGCCAGTTCGAGGCCCGGGAACTGGTGGAGAAGCTCCAGGCCGCCGGCGTTCCGTCCGGCGTGGTCAACGGCATGGAGCATGTCTACGACGACCCGCAACTCGTGCACCGGGGCCAATGGAACCGCATGGACCACCCCGAGATCGGCGCCATGTCGTACCAGCGCGCACCCTACACCCTGTCCGAAAGCGACGGCGGCCCCGATCGCCGGGACCCCCTGCTGGGCGAACACAACGAATACTTCTACCGGGAACTGCTGGGGCTCTCGGAGGAAGAGTTCGAGACCTTCAGACAAGCGGAAATCATTGACTAGTCTGTTCGAGTTGAGCGAAGCGGCCTTTGCCGCCGTCACCGCGCACGCCCTGGAGACGTATCCCGAAGAGTGTTGTGGAGTCATCCTCGGCGGCGACGAGGTCCACCGGCTCGACAACATCCAGAACCGGCTGCACGCCGCCGATCCCGAGACCTTTCCCAGGGACGCCAGCATTGCCTACACTATGGACCCGAAGGAGCTGGAGGCTGTTCTGGAGCAGGCCGAGAGCAGGGGTCGAGCCTTCAAGGCCCTCTACCACTCCCACCCGGACCACGACGCCTACTTCTCCGCCGAGGACAAGGCCTTCGCCACGCCATTCGGCGAGCCCACCTACCCCGACACGGCCCAGATCGTCATTTCGGTCATGAACGGCGACGTCGGCCGGGTGGCGGTCTACGCGTGGAGTGCCGACGTCGAAGACTACGCCGAAGTCGCTCTCAAGAGGGTGCCGGGCCGTTGACGCCGGAGCATCACAGCGTCGACGTCCGCGGTCTTCCGATCCACTGGGTGGAGTGGGGCGAGCCGGGTGCCCAACCCGTCATTCTCGTCCACGGGTTCCGTGACCATTGCCGGACCTGGGACTTCGTCGTCGCCGAGTTGCTGGCGAGTCGCCCGGAGCTGTGGATCGTGGCGCCGGACTGCCGGGGCCACGGCGACAGCGGCTGGGTCGGCGCCGGCGGCTACTACCACTTCTTCGACTATCTGCTCGACCTCGATTTCCTCGTCCGCCATCTGGACGCCCCCGTCGTGAGGCTGGTGGGTCACTCCATGGGCGGCACCATTGCCTGTTTGTACGCCGGCACGCGTCCCGAGCGCGTCTCCCGGCTCGCGCTGGTGGAAGGGCTGGGGCCGCCCGGGATGTCGTTCGCCGATGCGCCCCGGCGGGCCGAGCGGTGGCTGGAGGAGATACCGGCGGTGGGGGAGGGCGCGGGCTACCGCACCCTGGAGGAGGCCGCGGATCGTCTGCGGCGCGGCTATCCCGGATTGACCGAGGAGCGGGCGCATCACCTGGCCTGCCACGGCATGCGCCGGATCGAGGCGGGCGGATGGCGATGGAAGTTCGATCCGCTCCACCGGACCACCTCGCCGCAACCGTTCTACCCGGCGCAGTTCCGCGAGTTCCTGCGCCGCATTATCTGTCCGACACTGGCGATTCAGGGCGCGGAGAGCGAGCACCGCGCGCGGGGCGATATACAGACGCGCCACGGCTGGCTGCCCGGCGCCGACCTTGTCACCTTGCCCGGCGCCGGGCACATGGTCCACCAGGACAACCCCGAGGCCCTGGCCCGGACCCTGGCGCCGTTTCTCGACTGAACGAGCGGGTATCCGGCACCCGGAATCCGCCGGACCCAGATTTGAATTGCCGACCCGATGCTGTTACCGTGCCAGCCAGGGAGAGCGTTTGTGCGGAACGACGTGAGACTATTCCTGAGGGCGGGAGAGCAGGTCAAGCACAACCGCTACCTTCAGTGGGGTGTCGGGATTGTGGAGGAGATCATGACCTCCAACGTCCCCGGCGGCACCTGCCTCGCGCGGATTCGTTTCCAGGACGGCCGGCTCCGCGTCTTCCACAACGACCTCGACAACCAGAGCTGCTGCTACTACTTCGGCATCCGCCACTACGATGACCCCGGCCACAAAAGCGTCCGCCGCCAGCTCCTGGCGTATCTCGATTCCGAGGACTGCTGATAGAAAGTCGGGAGTCATTGCTGTCCCGCAAACATCAGGACCGCGTTTCCCCTCAACTCTCGTTCATCGCTGCGGCGCGTACCAGCTTGCGAGCCCTTTCTGCAACCGGGCGCCGAGCTCTTCGGCGGTCGCCGCCCCGGTGATCGCTTCCACCGATGCATCCCAGGTCTCCTGTTCCAGATTCGGCGTACCCCGCGACAGGAACCGGGACGTGGAACGGATGGTCGAACGGCAATCGCTACGCCAAGACAGAAACGTGCGGGCCAGCGGGTCCTCTATCTTCACGGGATGATCCGACAGCGGGTAGAATCCAGGCAGCGCATTGGCGTAGAGCGAAGCGAACTCGGCCGAGCTGACCCAGTTCAGGAAGGCTCGCGCCGCATCCGCATTCGGGCTGGCAGCGTTCAGACCGATGGCGGTGTCGATGTGGTCGGAAATATGACAGTCGTCACCGGCCTCCCACACGGGCGGCCTGAAAGCGCCAATGCCGAACCCGGCGCGAGAGCGGAAGCCGGCGATCTCCCAACTCCCGGCGGGATAGACAACCGCGCGGCCTCGGGTGAAGAGGTCCTGGCTGTCCCGGTAGCTGCGCGTCTCATACCCGTCTCCCAGGTAACGGCGCCACCGGGCCAGAGTCCGGTAGGGGGCAACCCAGGGCTCGTCGGTCAGCTTCTGCCGGCCGGCGACCAGGGCGCGACGGCCTTCCTCGCCCTTCCAGTAGGTCGGTCCGATATTGTTGTAGCCCATGGTCGCGGCTTCCCATCGGTCGCGGACGCCCATGGCCATCGGGACCCAGGCGCCGTCTTCCCGGATTCTTTCAAGGACCGCGAAAAACACCGCTTCCGTTTCAGGTGGATCGAGACCGAGTTTACCGAACGCGTCCCGGTTGTAGAGAAACCCGTGGATCACGGATGCCACCGGCACGCAGAAGGTCGCCGACCCGTCATCCGTCTGCCAGGCTGATTTTGCCGCACTCGAGAAACCGGCCAAACCAGGCAGATCGTCGAGGTCGGCGAGGCGTCCGGCTTCGTACAGGGCCAAGGACGCGTCGAACGGACGACACGTGATCAGGTCGCCCGCGGCGCCCGCCGCA
The DNA here is from genome assembly GCA_965215605.1 of uncultured Binatia bacterium (SeqCode). Lineage (GTDB taxonomy): Bacteria > Desulfobacterota > Binatia > UBA9968 > JAJDTQ01 > JAJDTQ01. The sequence continues at coordinate 3,172,196 of OZ244070.1, forward strand.
AGCCGGGCGTTCAAGGCCGCATCATAGTCGGCGGGCGCCGTCGGCCTGAACCGCACCGCTATTTCCGGGTGAGATGCCTCGAAGGCCGGTATCAACTTCTCCTCCCAGATGGTGCGGTCGTCCTCTCTCCAGCTTTCGAGGACGAGGCTTGTCCGGGCGAATGCCCCGCCTTGCGCGAGCAGGACCAACAGGACGAACAAGAGACCAGAAGACTTTATCCCGATTCCCCTGTTCCGCGCGGCACCCTGACGGGAGCCAGCCCCCGACGGCGGCCATCAGCCGCCTGGAGGAAGCGGACTTGGCAATGGCACGCGGTGCCTGGCAAGTCCCGCCCGTTGAGTGGTACGGCTAGGCCGACAGCTTGGCCTTGTAGAAATCCACCGTGCGTTGCCAAGCGTCGGCGGCGGCTTCGGGGTGCCAGCGGTCGGCGTTGGTGTTGTTGTTGAAGGCGTGCCTGGCGCCGTCGCCGTAGATCTTGAGGTCGATGGTCTTGCCGGCCTTGGCCAGCGCCTCTTCAAGGGGCTCGATGCCGGGCATGATGTTGGGATCGTCCTCGGCATAGTTGCCCATGAGCGGGCAGGTGATGTTGGCCACCCGATCCAGCGGATCGGGGTTGCGGCCGTAGTACACCACCGCGGCGTCGATCTGGTTGCACTTGGTGGCGAAGTTCAGCGACTGGCCGCCGCCCCAGCAGTAGCCGACGACGCCCACCTTGCCGTTGGCGAAGCCCTGGCTCTTGAGGTAGTCCACCGCGCGGGTCAGGTCTTCCACGCAACCGGCCGGGTCCAGGCTGCGGATGGCGGCGATGGCGTCCTGCGGGGTCTGGTACTGCGCGGTGCCGCCGGTGCGCTGGAGCATGTCCGGAGCCAGTGCCGCAAAGCCTTCCTTGGCGAAGTGCCTGGCCACGTCCTTGATGTGGTCCACCAGCCCGACGTTCTCGTGAATGACGACGACCGAGCCGAGGTCGGCGCCGTCCCTGGGCCGCGACAGATAGCCCGTGCAACTCCCGTATTCCACCATTCCCGATTCGAGCTCGGGATCGTTCTCGTCGACGAGACAGGGTATGGTATCCGCCATATTCGCAAACCTCCTCGTTGCCGGTTCCGGTTTCTCCAATCACCCGGATCGAACGCAGGCGCTCCACTCGCTACGCCGCAGCCAAACGCGACCCGCGCCTCCTCTTCTGGAACAGGTACAGCGCCGCAAACACGACCCACGCGCCGAACTGCACGGTCATGCGCAGGGAATCGGTGTCGCCCACCAGAAGGGCGGGGCGGAAGGCGGCGATGCAGATGGCTGCCAGCAGGACCCGTTCGGGCCAGCCGCACCGGTCGGCGAAGAATCCCTGCATGGCGGCGGCAAAGGCCATCATGGCCACCAGGCCGTTCAGTATCACCCAGACAACCGAGAACATGTCGTCCAGCCAGATGATGGACTTGTCGGGCGCCACGCCGGCGATCAGCAGCAGCTCCAGGTTGAAGATGAAAACGAACGGCAGGATCGCGGTGCGCAGGTCGTAGGTAAACCCCTGGATGCCGGTCTTGATGGGGTCCGACCCGGCGATGGCTGCTGCCGCGAACGCTGCCAGGCCCACCGGCGGCGTGTCATCGGCCAGAATCCCGAAGTAGAAGACGAACAGATGGGCCGCCAGCACCGGGATCACGAGTCCCGCCTCCGCGCCCAGGGTGACGATCACCGGTGCGGTCAGGGTGGCCATGACGATGTAGTTGGCGGTTGTGGGGAGGCCCATGCCCAGGACCAGGCTGGTGAGAGCGGTCAGCAGCAGCATGAGCACGACGTTGCCCAGCGAGATGATCTCGATGGCCTCGATGAACCGGCTGCTGAGGCCGGTCAGGGTGACCGTGCCCACGATGATGCCGGCGGCCGCGGTGGCCACGGCGATGGGCGCCATGTTCCGGGCGCCGGACACGCAGCCTTGCAGGATCTCGCGGATGCTCAGGGCCAGACCCTGCATGACCGCCTGTCCGAGCGAGCCAGCCGCGGGGTTGTCCGGCGAGGGTCGAAGCACCGCCGCGCAGCTCTGCCCGACCCGCTGGATGACCATGATGGCCAGGGTCAGCAGAATGGCGTTGAAAGCCGCGGAGATCGCGGAGAAACGCAGAATGACCAGCGTGTAGAGCAGCGCCAGAATCGGGATCAGGAAGTGAACGCCCTTGAGGAACGTGGGCCAGAATCGCGGCAACTCTTCATCCGGGATCGCGATCAGATCCAGTTTGAGCGCTTCCAGGTGCACGACGTAGAGCAGGGCGATATAGGAAAGCACCGCTGGAATGGCCGCCGCGGTGACGACGTCGATGTACGGAAGCCCGAGAAACTCGGCCATGATGAAGGCGGCCGCGCCCATGACGGGCGGCAGGAGTTGCCCGTTGGTGCTGGCGCCCACCTCCACCGCCCCGGCCTTGTAGGCCGGGAGCCCCACCCGCTTCATGAGCGGGATGGTGAAGGTCCCGGTGGTGGCGACGTTGGCGATGGACGAGCCGGACACCATGCCGGTCAGTCCGGACGCCAGCACCGCGGCCTTGGCGGGGCCGCCGCGGAAACGGCCAAGCATCGCGTAGGCCACCTGGACGAAGTACTCCGCCGCCCCGGCCCGGTCCAGCAACGCGCCGAACAGGACGAAGAGAAAGACGAAGTCCGTCGACACCCCCAGCGGCACGCCCCAGATGCCGCTGTCGGACAGGTACATGTGGTCCACGATGAAATCGAGGGGGATGCCGGGGTGTGCCAGGAACCTCGGCAAGTACGGGCCAACGAAGCAGTACAGCAGAAAGACCGTGGCCAGCGCCGGAAGCGCCAGTCCCAGGGAGCGGCGAGCCGACTCCAGCAGCAGAAGGATGAACGCCGCGCCGATGTATACGTCCCGGGCCAGGGGGAGGCCGGAACGCTGTATGATCCCCACGTAGTCCCAAGCCAGGTAGCCCGTGCCGCAGGCGGCCAGGGCGGCAATGACGAAGTCGTACCAGGGTATCTTGACCGGATCCCGCTTGCGCCGTCCCGGGAACAACTGCTGCATCAGCGCGTGGAAGCGCTCCAGCGTCGCGACCCGCCGTATGGCCGGGAAAGAGAGATAGACCAGCAATACGGCGAAGGTCAGATGGATGCTGCGGGCGATGATGGAGTTGATGGGATGGTAGGCGATGTTGAGTTGGAAGAGGGACCAGCAAAGCGCCAGGAGCCAGAGGAAACCACCGATCGGGCCGCCGGGGGACCGGGTCTTGCCCTCGCCCTCGCCGAGTTCGGCCAACGCTTCGAGGTCAACGGATTCGCCGGCCGGCCCGTTGCTGTCGGAGGATGAATTCACGGGCGCGTCTGCCTGATGGGCTGTGCCATGCAAATCTCCATCGGATGAATCGGCTCGGGACAGGACTTCGTTCCGCCGGCCCCGAGCCGGTTCTCATGTCGACAAAGGGTATGACGGGTTACATCAAGCCCTTTTCCTTGTAGTACTTCGTAGCCCCCGGATGCATCGGCGCCGCGAGGCCGTCCAGCATTCCCTTCGGGGTCAGAATCTTGAACGCGGGGTGCAGGTTGCGGAGCGCGTCGAGGTTCTCGAACACGGTCTTCACCACCGTATAGACCTGGTCCGCGGGCTCTTTCTCGCCGGTCACGAAGGTCGCCTTCACGGCGTAGGTCGGAACGGCCTTGTCCACACCCTTGTAGATTCCGCCGGGAATCGCCGTCATGGCGTAGTAGGGCTTGTCCGTTGCCAGCTTCTGGATTCCCTTCGAGTTCAAGGGGATCATGGTGATGGCGGTGCTGTTGGCTATTTCCAGGCCGCCGCCCCAGGGGTTGCCCACGGTGTAGAAGAACGCATCGATCTTCTTGTCGACCAGCGCGCGGTTGGCTTCGTTCTGCTGCAGACCTTCGGCCTTGATGTCCTTGTCCTTGTCGATGCCGGCGAGGCGCAGCACCTCCTCCGCGTTACCCCGTTGTCCGGACCCGGGGTTGCCGATGTTGACGCGCTTGCCCTTGAGGCCGGCCACGGAGGTGATCCCCGTGTCCTTGCGCGTGACCAGCATCACGGTCTCGGGATGGGCGCTGAAGACCGTACGCAGTCCTTTCTGGGGCTTGCCGTCCCAGTCCCTCTTGCCGTTGGCGGCCTGCCAGACACGGTCGGACTGGGCCACGCCGTAGTTCAAGAGGCCTCTCTTGATGGCGTTGATGTTGAAGACCGATCCGAGGGCCGGCCGGCCGATGCAGTTGTAGCCCTTGCTGCCCAGCTTGTCGTTGATAATCTTGCAGACGTTGAGAGCCACCTGATAGTAGACGCCGGTGGTGGAGCCCCCGCCCACCACGAGGAAATTCTGTGCAGCCGCATCCTTGGCCGCCATGGTCATGGTGCCGCACAGCGCGAGACCAATCATAAACGTGAGTAAGCGTTTCATAGGGTCCTCCTTCAGGTTACGTTTCCGGTCGTGAGACCATTCTTGAGCCAACAGCCGTTGTCTATCCCACAAGGGGTCCGGCAATGCAACAGGACCTTTCGGAACGGGCGTCTCGCGAATCGCCGGCGCTTCGGGACCGACCACGCGGATGGCCGGCAACCAGGGGTCATGCAAAGGAAACGGACGGCGCGGCGCGCGGCCGTCGTGCCCGTGCGTGGATGCGCTGGTGGATATTTCGCAAATCCTGGGATACGTTTTTGCGGAAGCCCCAGGGACCCGGGCACCCGGCCCGGAGCTGTTTCACCGTACCGACGTCCAGGAAATTCAGATGAAGGAAGACGGAGTGGCTGAAGTCGCCGGCATGCTCGACATCGCCCGACTGGAAGAAGACGTGGCCGCGGGGCGGGTGGATACCGTGCTGGTGGCGTTCACCGACCTCTACGGCCGGTTCATGGGCAAACGGCTGGACGCCGGTTATTTCCTGGACACGGCGGCCTCCGAGGGCACCCACGCCTGCGATTACCTGCTGACCGCGGACATGGAGATGGAGCCGGTGCAGGGATACCGGCTGGCCAACTGGAAGCGGGGCTATGGCGACGTCCATCTGGCGCCGGACCTGAGCACTCTGCGGCGCCTCAGCTGGCAGGACAGGACCGCGCTGGTGCTGTGCGACGTCAAGGAGAACGTCTCCCACGAACTGGTCGCGGAAGCGCCCCGCTCGGTGCTGCGGGGGCAACTGCAACGGGCTCGTTCCCTGGGGTTCGAGGTCATGGCGGCATCGGAGCTGGAGTACTACCTGTTCGAGGACTCGTACCGGCAGGCGGCGGAGAAGCACTACCAGGACCTGGCGCCCGCGGGCGGCTACATCGAGGACTATCACGTGCTCCAGGGGTTCCGGGAGGAAGGTTTCCACGGCGCGGTGCGACGCCACCTGCGGGACTCCGGAGTGCCGGTGGAGAGTTCCAAGGGCGAGTGGGGACCGGGCCAGCACGAGCTCAACGTACGCTACAGCGAAATCCTGACCATGGCCGACCGTCACTGCGTGTACAAGGAGTGCCTCAAGGAGGTGGCGGAGCAGATGGGCCTGAGCGTCACCTTCATGGCCAAGTACGCGTCGGAGCTGGCGGGGTCGAGCTGCCACATGCACCTGAGCCTGTGGCGCGACGGCGGCGGCAATGCCTTCGCCGGAAACGGCGGCCAGGACGGGTTCTCCGACGTGTTCCGTTGGTTCCTCGGGGGCTGGCTGACCCACATGGCGGAGACCATGGTGTTCTACGCGCCCACCGTCAATGCCTACAAGCGTTACCGGGCGGAGTCCTGGGCGCCCACCGGCATCGCCTGGGGCCACGACAACCGCACCGCCGGGTTCCGGGTGGTGGGGCGGGGCCATGGCTGCCGCATCGAATGCCGCGTGCCGGGCGCGGACTGCAACCCCTACCTTGCCTATGCCGCGGCCCTGGCCGCGGGCATGGACGGCATCCGGCGCCGGATCGAGCCGCCCCCCGCGTTCGATGGCAACCTGTACGCCGCCGCCGACCTGTTGCAGGTGCCGGGGGCGCTGGCGGACGCGGTCGACCTGTTCGAGGCCAGCGAGTTCTGCCGCGAGAGTTTCGGCGCCGACGTGGTGGAGCACTACGCCCATTTCTTTCGCACCGAAGTGCGAAAGTACCGCGAGGCGGTGACCGACTGGGAAAGGAAACGCTATTTCGAGAGGATCTGAAAGACCCGGCCGCCGGGCGGGAGTATGCGCGTGAGCGGCGACGGCGAAGGAAACGCCCCGTTCGTCGGCATCACCACGTACGGTCGCGGCCCGCACAACCGGTACATTCTGCCGGCGGAGTACGTGGACGCGGTGCGCCGGGGCGGCGGCATCCCGTTGCTTCTGCCCCCTGGGGAGGAGCGGATGGACGCGATCCTGCCGCTCCTCAAGGCGGTGGTGTTCAGCGGCGGCGGCGACCTCGATCCCGACCTCTACGCCGGTCTACACCACGAGACCATTTACATGGTGGAGCCCGAACGGGACCGCTCCGAGATCGAGCTCGCCCGGCGCGTGTTCGATCTGGGGGTCCCCACCCTGGCCATCTGCCGTGGGACCCAGATACTCAACGTCGCCGAGGGCGGGACGCTGATCGAGCACCTTCCCGACGTGGTGGGGGAGACGGTGATCCATCGTGCCCCGCCCCGCGAGCCTGTCGCCCACCCTGTGCGCGTGTTGTCGGAGTCACGGCTGGCCGGCGTCCTGGGAGCCACCGACTTCTCATGCATGTCGTGGCACCACCAGGCCATTCGCAAGGCGGCGCCGGGATTCGAGGTCGTGGCGTATGCCCCGGACGGCACCATCGAGGGTCTGGAGATGCGGTCGCACCCCTGGCTCTTCGCGGTGCAGTGGCACCCCGAGCTGACCGCGGCCGAAGACCCCGTACAACAGCGCCTGTTCGATGCGCTGGTGGAGGCCGCAGCCGGGAGTTGAGCAAGGTGCCTCCAAAACCACTTCGGGATCCAGGTTGTGGTCATGCGTCTTGAGGACAAGGTGGCGCTCATCACCGGCGGCGCCGGCGGCATCGGCCGGGAGACCGCCCTGCTGTTCGCGCGCGAGGGCGCCCGGGTGGTCATCGCGGATGTGGATGACCGCGCCGGCAAGCGTCTGGCGGGCCGCATCAACCGGAACGGGGGCAAGGCGGTATACGCTCACGCGGACGTGTCCCGTAGCGCCGACTGCGCCGGGATGGTGGCGGCCGCGGAGGCCGAGTTCGGCGCGCTCCACGTCCTGTTCAACAACGCCGGCATCATGCTGGCCGATGACGCCGGCGCGGTGGAGACCTCGGAAGCGGTCTGGGACGCCACGCTGTCGGTGAATCTCAAGGGGGTGTTCCTGGGCTGCAAGCACGGCATCCCGGCGTTGCGGCGCGCGGGCGGCGGCTCCGTCATCAACACCGCCTCGTTCGTTGCGCTGATGGGCGCCGCCACCCCGCAACTCGCCTACACCGCCAGCAAGGGCGGGGTGGTGGCCCTGAGCCGGGAACTGGCGGTGATCCACGCCCGGGAGAACATCCGGGTCAACGCGCTCTGTCCGGGCCCGTTGCGCACGGACTTGCTGATGAAGGTGCTCGACACGCCCCGGAAGCAGCAGCGCCGCCTGGTCCACATCCCCATGGGGCGTTTCGGAGAGGCCCGGGAGATCGCCCGGGCGGCGTTGTATCTGGCCGGCGACGATTCGTCCTTCGTCACCGGCGCCGAGTTCGTGGTGGACGGCGGCATCACCGCCGCCTACGTTACGCCGGAGCCGGCGCGTCCGCGGAAGGGGAAGAGGAAGGGTTGAGGGATCACATGCCGACGCAGCCGCTGAAAAGTCTCCTGGCGGACCGGATTGTTCTGTTCGACGGGGCCATGGGGACACGCATCCAGGCCCTCGGGCTCGGCGAGTCTGATTTTCGCGGCGCCCGCTTCGCCGAGCACCCGAAGCCGCTGAAAGGGTGTAACGACATCCTGTGCGTGACTCAGCCTCATGCCGTCGAGAAGATCCATGAGGACTACCTGCACGCCGGCGCCGACATCGTCGAGACCAACACCTTCAACGCCAACGCCATCTCCCTGTTGGACTACGCTCTCGAGGACGTGGCCTACGACATCAATCGGGCCGCCGGCGCCGCGGCGCGTAAAGCCGTCGACCGGTTCAACGCCGGGGACGGCGGGTCGCGGCTGGTGGCAGGGTCCCTGGGACCCACGAACCGTACCGCCTCCATGTCCCCGGACGTCAACGACCCGGGCTTTCGGGCCGTCACCTTCGATGACCTGGTGGCGGCGTACTACGATCAGGCCCGTGGCCTCGTCGACGGCGGCGTCGACCTCCTGCTGCCGGAAACCACCTTCGACACCCTGAATCTGAAGGCGTGCCTGTTCGCCATCGGGCAACTGCTGGAGGAGCGGGGGTTGCGGCTGCCGGTGCTGGCTTCGGTGACCATCACCGACCAGAGCGGGCGTACGCTTTCCGGCCAGACCCTGGAGGCGTTTCTGACCTCCATCAGCCACGCGGGCCTGGCCGCGGTGGGCATCAACTGCGCCTTCGGGCCGCATCAGATGACGCCTTTCGTGGAAGAGCTTTCGCGGCTGTCGGAGCTGCCGGTGTTCGCCTATCCCAACGCGGGCCTGCCCAACGAGTTCGGCGGCTACGACATGGGTCCGGACGAGTTGGCCGGCGCGCTGGGCGAATGGGCGCGGGAGGGCTGGCTGAACCTGGTGGGCGGCTGCTGCGGCACCACGCCGGAGCACATCGCGGCCCTGGCCGAAGGGGTGAAGGGGCTTCGTCCGAGGACCGCGCCGGAGCCCGATCGCTTCACCCGCCTGAGCGGGCTGGAACGGCTGGTGATCCGCCCGGACACGAACTTCATCATGGTGGGCGAGCGCACCAACGTGGCCGGCTCCCGCAAGTTCGCCCGGCTGATCCGCGAGGGCGAGTACGAGGAGGCGGTGGCCATTGCGCGGGAGCAGGTGGAGGGCGGCGCCAACATCATCGACATCAACATGGACGAGGGCATGCTCGATTCCGTGGAGGCCATGTCGGTGTTCCTCAACCACGTGGCGGCCGAGCCCGAGATCGTCCGCGTCCCGATCATGCTGGACAGCTCCAACTTCGCGGTCATCGAGGCCGGGCTCAAGTGCGTCCAGGGCAAGGCGGTGGTGAACTCCATCTCCCTCAAGGAAGGGGAGGAGGAATTCCGGAAGTGCGCGCGCTTGGTGAAGCGCTACGGCGCCGCGGTCATCGTCATGGCCTTCAACGAGGAGAGGCAGGCCACCACCGTGGAGGAGCGGGTGACGGTGTGCGGGCGGGCCCACCGCATCCTCACCGAGGAGATCGGCTTCGACGAGGCCGACATCATCTTCGACACCAACATCCTCACCGTGGCCACGGGGATCGAGGAGCACGCGGAGTACGCCGTCAACTTCATCGAGGCGGCCCGGCGGCTCAAGGCGCTCTTTCCCCGCTGCCACATCTCCGGCGGGGTCAGCAACATCTCGTTCTCCTTCCGCGGCAACGACCGGGTCCGCGAGGCCATGCACTCGGTGTTTCTCTACCACGCGATCCAGGCCGGCATGGACATGGGCATCGTCAACGCCGGACAACTGGCGGTGTACGAGGAGATCCCGGAGGAGTTGCGGCAGTTGGTGGAGGACGTGCTGTTCAACCGGCGCGACGACGCCACCGAGCGGTTGGTGACGTTCGCCGAACAGGTCAAGGGCGCGGCGCCTTCGGCGGTGGAGGAACAGGCCTGGCGGGAGGAACCGGTGGAGAGCCGGCTCTCCCACGCCTTGGTGAAGGGCATCGTGGAATACATCGACGACGACGTCGACGAGGCCCTGGAGCAATACGAGCGCCCTCTCCACATCATCGAAGGGCCGCTCATGGCCGGCATGAACGTGGTCGGCGATCTTTTCGGCGCGGGCAAGATGTTCCTGCCCCAGGTGGTCAAGAGCGCTCGGGTCATGAAAAAGGCGGTGGCCCGCCTGACCCCGCTCATGGAGGCCGAGAGCCGGGAGGCGGGCGGCGCCATGAAGCGCGCGAAGCTCGTGTTCGCCACCGTCAAGGGCGACGTGCACGACATCGGCAAGAACATCGTGGGCGTGGTGCTCCGCTGCAACAACTACGAGGTCGTCGATCTCGGCGTCATGGTGCCCGCGGACCGGATCATCGACACCGCCGTCTCGGAGAACGCCGACGCCGTGGGGCTCAGCGGCCTCATCACGCCGTCCCTGGACGAGATGGTGCACGTGGCCGGCGAGATGGAGCGGCGGGGCCTCGAACTGCCGCTGCTCATCGGCGGCGCCACCACCAGCAAGCGCCACACCGCGGTGAAGATCGCCCCGGCCTACGGGCAGGAAACCGTGCACGTGCTGGATGCCTCCCGGGCCGTGCCGGTGGTGCAGGACCTCATGGACCCGCAGGCCCGATCCGCGCTGGATGCCGCCAACCGGGCGGCCCAGGAACGCATGCGGCAGGAGTACGAGAGCCGGGCCGGTACGCGGCTGCTTGGCTATGCCGACGCGCTGGAGCGGCGCTGCCGCATCGACTGGGACGCCTGCGAGCCGGACGTTCCCGAGTTCATCGGCAACCGGGTGCTGCGAGACTTTCCGCTGGCGGAGCTGGTCCCGTACATCGACTGGTCACCCTTCTTTCACACCTGGGAGATCCGAGGACGGTACCCCGATCTGTTGGACGATCCCGTGCGCGGCCCCGCCGCCCGGGAGCTCCTGGCCAACGCCCGGGAGCTGCTGGGCCGGATCGTGGAAGAGCGTTTGCTGGCGGCCCATGGCATCTACGGCTTCTATCCCGCCAACAGCGACGGCGACGACATCGTGCTCTTCACGGACGAGACCCGGAGCGCGGAGCTCACGCGGTTCCACACCCTGCGCCAGCAGAAGGAGGGGCGCAAGGGGACGCCCCAGTACGCCCTGGCGGACTTCGTGGCGCCCCGGGATTCCGGCCATGACGATTTCATCGGCGGCTTTGCGGTGACCGCCGGTCACGGCACGGACGAGCTCGCCAAACGGTTCGAGACCGATCACGACGAGTACAACGCCATCATGACTAAGGCCCTGGCCGACCGTCTGGCCGAGGCCTTCGCCGAATGCCTCCACGCCCGTGCGCGGCGCGAGTGGGGTTACGGCCGTGAGGAGCGTTTCAGCCAGGAAGACCTGGTCCAGGAGCGTTACCGCGGCATCCGCCCAGCGCCGGGTTACCCCGCCTGTCCCGATCACACCGAGAAGCCCACTCTGTTCAAGCTGCTGGATGCGCGCCCCGCCACCGGCATCGAGTTGACGGAGAACTTCGCCATGTGGCCGGCGGCGTCGGTCTGTGGTCTGTACCTCGCCAACCCGGCGGCGCGCTACTTCGCGGTCAGCGCCGTGGGCAAGGACCAGGTGGCCCTCTACGCCTCACGAAAGGGAATGACTGTCGTCGAGGTGGAGCGGTGGCTGGGACCGGTGCTGGGATACGATCCAGATGGAAAGTGAAGCAAGGCCGGCATTCCGCCGCCTGCCGCGGGCAATCATCTCTACCCTGCGAGAAAACCCTTCACCAGCGCCGCCGTGGTCTCCGGGTCCTCCGCCTGGGGACTGTGGCCGGCGCCCTTCACCAACTCCACGCCGTCGGAACCGGGGATGCCGGCGGCATAGGCCTCGCCGTGCGACACGGGCACCATTTGGTCCGCTTCTCCCCACACCACCAGGGTCGGCGCCGCGATGCGGCGCAGGCGGCTTCGCAGCGAGCGGTTGTAGAAGTAGGGGGGACTGAAGCCGAACCGGTTGGTGAAGCGTATCATCTGGTAACGCCGCAACTCGTCCTCGATGTTTTCGGCCCGGCCGTCGGGGAACAGCGCGTTCCCAACCGGCGCGCGGTCGCTTTCGAACAGCATGGCCCGCAGTTCCGAGTAGTCGGTGCCTCGCACCGGGTGGGACATCATGAAGATGTCGCCGATGGGCGCCCCGGACACGAACAGGCCCGAGGCGTCGATGAGCACGAGCTTGCGGACCTTCTCGGGGTGGCGCGCCGCGAGCTCGGCGGCGACCCATCCGCCGACGCAGGTCCCCACCAGATGGAAGCGGTTGAGCCCCAGGGCGTCGATCACCTCCAGGTAGTGGAACACCAGGTCCTCGGCGGACTCCAGGTACTCGATCTCGTCGGACGCCGCGCACCCCGGATGCGCCGGGGCGTAGAGCTGGCAGCTCTCCATGAGCTGCTCGTGGAAAGGCATCCAGCCCTCCGTGACCGCGTGCACATCGGCGAATCCGTGGAGGTAGAGGGTGGGCTCGCCCGCGCCGTCCTCCAGGACCGACACCTTCCGGCCGTTGATCTCCAGGGTCCGTGCGCTCATGCCGTCGCTCCGGCCGCCGCAAGGGTCTCTTCCATCCTCGGGTAGGCCTTGGCGAAGACCCGTGCCGAGTCTTCCCTCAGGGCCGGCGCCACCTCGGTGGCGAACAGCCGTTGGCTCTTGAGCGCCAGCTCACCCGGCATGTTGCCGAGATGGAACTGGATCAGCAGGTTTCCAACCTGCGACTTCTCGATCAGGTCCAGGATCTTCCGGTGCACGGTCTCGGGACTTCCGACCACGATGGACTGGGCCTTGTCCAGCTCGTCCCAGTCATTGACGTCCCCCAGCATCGCGCGGTTCGGATCGGAATGCTTCAGGAATTCCTTCCAGGCGGGGGCCGGGATGTACGGCACGCCGGCGCCGAAGGTGAGCTGGCGTCCTTCCTTGCGCAGGTGGCCCTTGAGGCAGTTGCGCAGGAAGTACCACACGCCCTCCTCGCACTCCTCCTTGGCCTGGGCGTCGGTCTCGCTCACGTAGGCCGACATCAGGATGCCCATGCGGTACGGCTGGTAGGTGTCGCCGTGGTCTTCCAGCACCTTGGAGAACTGCTCACGAGCCCGGTAGGTCTCGCCGCCGTGGCTTCGGGACGAGAGGAAGTAGCAATAGCCGCGCTTGGCCACCTCCGTCAGCGTCGAGGCGCTACGGGAACCGGGGACCCATATGGGCGGGTGGGGCTTCTGGGTCGGCTTGGGCCAGGGGTTGACGTAGCGGAGCGGATAGTAGCGGCCCTCGTGATTGAACGGGCCGTCGTCGGTCCAGGCCCGCACCACCAGGTCCATGGCCTCCCAGAAGCGTTCCCGGGAGGTCACCGAGGGGATGTCGTAGTTGTAGTTTTCGGGACCGCCTCCGGGGGCGAAGCCGGCGATGATGCGCCCGTTGCTCATGTTGTCGAGCATGGCGTACTCTTCCGCCACCCGGAGCGGGTTGTTGTGAAGCGGCAGCAGGTTGCCCAGCACACAGATCCTGGCCTTGCTGGAGCGCTGGGTCAGCGCCGCCGCGATGAGGTTCGGTGACGGCATCAGGCCGTAGATGTTCTGGTGGTGCTCGTTCAGCACGAGCCCGTCGAAGCCGAGCTCGTCCGCGTAGGCGAGTTGGTCGATGTATTCCTGGAACAGGCCGCGGGACTTCTCCGAGTCCCAAAGCTTGTTGGGAACCGTCACCCAGCCCGTGTCGTACTTCTCGTCGAAGTCCTTGGGCAGGTGGGGATAGGCCATGAAGTGCCAACAGAATAGCTGTACCGGGTGCATGTGTCCCTCCTGGTGTCAGACCGCGTGAAACGGAATACGTCGAGACTATGTGAAGCTCCGGTTTCGGACTTTCTTTCGCAAGCGGAGGCGGGTCCAGCCCATCAGCCAGCCAGCCAGGAGCACCCCGGCTCCGGCCAGGAACCAGCGCAGCCGTATGTCCCGCTGCAGATCGGAGCTTTCCTGCTGGAGCCGTCTGAGCACCCGATTGTCGTTGGAGCTATTCTTGGTCAGCGTCTCGTTCGCGGCCAGGAGTTCCGTGTTCCTGCCGCGCAGCGCCGCGAGTTCCGTGGCCTGGGACTCTACCTTGGCGGTCAACTCTTCGATCATCCGCAAGGGCGGCGCTTCGCCGGTCAGGAAGCTCTTGAGCACGTAGCCTTGGCGCCCGTCGGGCAGTACGACGAGGCTGTACTCGCCCTCTTCCGACACCGCCTCCATCTCGTTGCCGGTCTGCAGCACCGCGAGGATACGGTGCTCCACGCTGGGTCCGGAGCGCAGCATGATCTCGCGGTGGCCGCTGACGTAGGCCTTTTCCGCATGGCAGAGCGAAGCGGACGATAGCACGATCAGGCCCAGGAGCCAGATGCACGGTTTTCGGCTGCGGCCACGCCTCATGCGGTGCCCTCCGACAGGCACCCCATCTGGTTCAAGACCGTGCGCAACATCAGGCTGCCGCGTTCTCCGAGCTGGCCGGAGACCGAGAAGTGGTGCTTTCCGGGGACCTCCAGGTAGCTGCAGTCCAGGCCCCGCTCCCGGCAGAGGGCGAAGAAGTCCCTGGACATGCCGATCCAGCCCCGGGTCTCGGCCCCGCCCACCGCCACCACGAACGGGGCCCGGTCCAGGGGAGGATGGAGCATGGCGCTGATCTCCCGTGCGGTATCGGGCGTCAGGCGGATGTCGTCATTGGAAGAGACGTAGAAGACGGGGTCGGCGTCGTAGACCCCGGTGATGGCCACGGCGGCCTTGATGATGTCCTCGGGCAGGCCGTCCTCCTCCCAGCGATGGCTGAGGGCCCTGGCTGTCAGGTGCCCGCCGGCCGAGGACCCCGAAAGGTAGATCCGCTCCGGGTCGCCGCCGTACTCGGCGATGTGGCGATAGACCCATGCGATGCCCTCGCGGGTCTCGCGCATGATGTCGGGCACGGTGACCTGGGGACACAGGTCGTATTCCAGCAGCACCATGGTGGCCCCGGCCTCGACGAAGGGCTCGGCAATGAAGCTGTAGGCGTCCTTGCTGCCGCCGCGCCAGTAGCCGCCGTGGATGTAGATCTGCACCGGGGCGCCGGCCTGCTCGGCCGGGAAGATGTCGAGGGTCGTTCGCGGGCGGTCGCCGTAGCGCACGTCGCGGACATGCTTGAGCTTCGCGCGGGTGGCTTCGCTGGCCGCCTCCCGTTCCAGCGCCAGTTGCGGATATTCGGTCACGGTGGTGCGGGGATTGAACTGGTACTCCATTTCGTCCCGTTTGAAGTCCTTGTAGACCGTCTCCGCCATGACGATTCCTCCTTGCTCCGGCGTGTCCGGCCCGGAATCGCTTGCCGCGACCTGCCGGTCCGGAAATGTGTAGCAGATCCGGTCACATGAAGCGAGAACAACTTTCCGGTTCCGGCGGCCGAAAGGAGCCCCGGTGCTTGCCACCGGCCGCGCCTTCCCGTAAGGAATTCCGTATGGACATGGCGAGCTATGCGAAGCGGCGGGAGGCCTTTGCGGACAGCATGGGCGAGGGCGTGGCCATCATCCCGGCGGCACCTCAGGCCACCCGCTCCAACGATGTGGAGTACCGGTACCGGCAGGACAACGACCTGCTCTATCTGACCGGGTTCCCGGAACCCAACTGCCTCTGCGTCCTGTCACCGCAGCATGAGCGGGAACGCTTCATCCTGTTCGTGCAGCCGCGGGACCGGGAAAAGGAGACCTGGACCGGAAAGCGGTACGGGGTGGATGGGGCGCGGGAGGTATTCGGCGCGGACGCCGCCTACACCATCGACCAGGTGCGGGAGGTTCTGCCCGAGCATCTGGCGCGGACGGACAACGTCTGCTTCGCCCCGGGCCGGGACGAGCGCATGACCGCCTTGATACAGGAACTCATCGACAACAGCCGATCCGGGCGCGCCCGCACCGGCCGGGGCGTGGTGTCGCTGGTGGACCCGGCCGCGATTCTGCACGAAATGCGCCTTTTCAAGTCGGCCGGGGAGCTGGATCTCATGCGCCGGGCGGTGGCTGCGTCCGCCGGCGCCCACGTGGCGGCCATGAGGGGAGTCCGTGACGGCGCCTTCGAATACGAGCTGGAGGCGTTGCTGGAGTACCACTTCCGCGCGGCCGGCGGCTCCGGTTGGGCCTATCCGTCCATCGTCGCATCCGGCGCCAACGCGACCATCCTCCACTACACCCAGAACGACCGCCGCATGCGCGACGGCGACCTCGTGCTCATCGACGCCGGCGCGGAATTCGGCGGCTACTGCTCGGACGTGACGCGCACGTTTCCCGTGGGGGCGGGCTATTCGCCGCCGCAGCGGCGGGTCTACGACATCGTGCTGCGGGCGCAGAAGGAGGGCATCGCCGCGGTCCGTCCCGGGGCCTCCATGGAGGACGTCCACAAACGGGCCACCGAAGTCCTGGTGGACGGGTTGCTCGAAATCGGTCTCCTGGAGGGCGAGGCCGGCGACCTCATCGAGAAGGGCGAGCACACCCGGTTCTACATGCACCGCACCGGCCACTGGCTGGGCCTCGACGTGCACGACGTCGGCCGCTACCGGGTGGACGGCGTCTCACGGCCGCTTGAACCCGGAATGGTGCTCACCGTGGAACCGGGCCTCTACATTGCCGAAGACCTGGAGCGGGTGAGCGACGACTACCGTGGCATCGGCATCCGCATCGAGGACGACGTCCTGGTCACCGAGGAGGGCCACGAGGTGCTGTCGGCCGCCATCCCCAAGGAAGTCGACGACATCGAAGCCCTCCGGAGGGAGGAGGCGCGCTGACACGGGCCAGGGCCGGATTCGACGCCCTCGGCGCCGGCGCTTTGGGTTCAATCGCAGCCGAGACAGCGAACGGTCTGGAAGACGGCCTTTTCGTCAGCGCTGGTGCGGGCGTGGTCCAGCACGATGCGAAGGGCCTTGGCGGGGTCGGGCAGCTCGTACTTCTTGGCCATGGCGTCCAGCCATTCCTGTTGAACCCGCTCGATCTCCAGGCTTGCGTTGATCTTGTCCTTCATTCGATGCTCCTTTGCAGGTTACGCGCCGGCCGACCACCGGCGGAGTTCTTCCACAAGGGTGATGCCGGGCTCATCATGCCACTCGCGGCAAAGGCCCGCCAAGGAACGCTTGAGGGCGGGCAAGGGGTCCGCCGCGGGCGTCATCGCCGCGGTTTCCCGGCGCAGCCACTGGAGTAGCTCGTCGAGGCCGGCGAACCGGCCATTCCTCATCGCGTCTCGCAGGCGCGGCGCGGTCTCGCCGGCGAAACGCTGCTTGGCCTCCAGATCGACGATGTCGGGGAGCAGCAGCGCGGCTTCGTCCAGCGAGACGCCGATGTAGGACAGCAGCTCGTTGTAGAGGGATCGCGCCACCCGGTCCGCCCTGCCTCTTACCTCATCGAGCAGGCCGGTTCCGGCGGCCTCGAGGGGCTGTCCGTCCGGGAGGAGCTGACAGTAGAGCTTGAGCTTGGGCTCGGTGCCGGAGGGCCGGACGGTGATGATGAAGTGGTCGGTATGGGCCTGCAGCACGTTCCGCGGCAGCCGGTCGGTGTCGCTCACGATGGGCCCGAAGCGTTCCGTATCCCGGTAGTCGATGAAGCGCCGCACCGGCTGTCCGGCCAGTTCCCGCGGCGGCGCTGCCCTGAGGCTGGCCATGATCCGGTCCTTCTTCCGGGTCCCCTCCGCTCCTGCCAGCGTGATGCCGCGGTTGACGTTGTCGTAACCGCCCAGCTCCCGGAGCATCTCGACGTAGTAGTCCAGCATGGTCCGGTCCTCGTCCAACAGCCTCTGGTAGAGGGCTGCCAGGAACATGCACGCGGGCGTGGCGTCCTTGTCCCGGATGCCGGGCGCCATGACCACGCCGTGGCTCTCCTCCGCGGCGAGCACCAGGTCTTGCGGCGAGCAGGTGATGTCCTTGTAGCGGCCGGTCCGCTCCAGGGTCTTGAGCACGTCGGCCACGTACTTGAAACCCACCAGCAGGTCGTCGATGAGCCACGAGTCGCCGGCCTCGGCCACCACCCGCCCGAGCAGGCGGGTGGTCACCAGGGTCTCCATCACCAGCCCCCGGCGCCGCGGGCCCTCCGGGTCCAGCATGAGATGGTGCCCCAGGATGGCGGCGATCTGGTTGCCGTCGAAGTGGTACCAGGAACCGTCCGCGGTCCGCGCCTCCATGCCGATGCGGTCGGCGTCCGGATCGCTGGACAGCACGATGCCGGCGCCGTGGCGATCGGCGAACTCCCGGGCCGGCGCCGTGGCGTGGGGCACCTCCGGGTTGGGCGCCTTGAAGGGAATGGCGGCAAAGCTGCCGTCCAGCCCCTGGTCCGGGGGAATCAGCAGGGTGAAGCCGAGCCGTTCCAGCACCTCCTTCACCGTGTTCACGCCGCAGCCGCACAGAGGGGTGTAGACCACCGGCGCTTTTCCGTCCGGGGGACGGAGGTTCCCGTAGAGGCTCAGGTAGGTGTCGATGTAGGCCGCGTGGAGCTCCGGCGGCAGCGGGTGAATCATTCCCGAGCGGAGGCCCTGCTCGAAGGGCACCGTCCGCACCTCGGTGGCCCGATCCATGGTGTCCACCAGCCGCTGGTCCTCGGGGGCGATGGGCTGGCTGCCGTAGGCGTCGTACACCTTGATGCCGTTGTCGTCCGGCGGGTTGTGGGACGCCGACACGTTGACCCCGCCCGCGGCCGCCAGTTGGACGATGAAGCACGACAGTTCCGGAGTGCTGGTGACGGCGCGGTCGTCTTCAGGTGCGGCCAGATAAGCGACGATGCCGTTGGCCGCGTAGATCTCGCACGCCAGCCGGGCCAGGGACCGCGAGGAAACCCCCATGAGGGGATGCCGCGGACCCAGGAACCGGTACGCTCCGGCGTTGTCCGTGAAGACGCGGACGTCGTTGGCCACCACCACGCTCAGCGGCCGTTCGGGGGACGGCCCCGTCGCGCGGGGCTCCTCCGGAGAAGTTCCGTTCAGGTAGTTCGAATGGCCCTGGGCGGTCATGGCCACCGTCGACGGGTTCATCCGGTTGGGGCCGTAGCCCATCGGCCCGCGCCGTCCGCCGGTGCCGAAGGGGAGCACCTGCCTGAAGGCGTCGAACACGAGGGGCAAGTGTTCGGCTTCGAGGTGCCGGTCGATGACCTCGGGCGCGGCATAGGGAATCTCGCCGCTCATCCACCGGCGCAGCCGCTCCGCCGCCTCCCGTCCGGACACGCCGTAGCGGTCCTCCAGCAACGCCGACATCCGTTCCAGTCGCGCGGGGTCGGTCATTTCGTGCGGTCCGTGTCCGGGCGAAAAAAAGGGCGGCCAGGAAGGCCACCCTTTTGCGTCCCGTGCCGGTTACCGGCCGGTGCGGGCCAGCGAGTGCACCCAGCCCTGCATCCGGGACTTCGCGTTTGCGATATCCTTGTCACTGAAGAAGTTGTTGAGGTCCACCTTCTCCACCGCGTAGACCGGGCGGAGGAAGTCGCTCTCGTAGCCGAAGGGCACGGTGGCATCGATGCCCATGCCGCCTTCGAACACGGTGTTGGAAGCCGTCCACTGCTGGTCGCCGGCGGTCATGCGCTCGGCCGGCATGAAGGTCTGGCCGCGCCCGCCGGGAATCGGGTTCAGGATGTCCGTCCTGGGATTCACCCGGGTGGTGAGACACCACATGATGTCGTCCATGTCGTAGATGTCGGTGTCCTCGCTGGCGGCCACGACCAGTCGGGATCCCTGGGAGGTGGACAGGATGGCCGACATGAAGTTGCGCTGCCAGCCCTCCTCGATGCGGTTGCGCTTCTTCACCTGGATGATGGCGCCGCCCCAGTCGGTCATGCAGTAGGGGATGTTGACGTCCTGGATGATGCCGGGCTGCATGCGCTCGCACAGGAGGTACATGCAGGCCTCGCGCACGGTGGTGTCGATGTTGTGGTCGTCCAGGGTATGCACGCCCAGCGGGAAGATGATGGGCTTGCCCTCGCGCTTGCGCGTGGTCACCGCGGTGACGTGGAAGGTGGGCGCCTTGTAGGCCTTGCCCATGTAGCCGGCCCATTCCGGATGGAAGTGGAAACGGCCCTGGATGTCCGCCTTCTCGGACTCCTCGGTCTCGTAGCGGCGGTCGCGCGGGTTGACGTAACCCTCCAGCACCACCTCGCAGTCGGCCAGCGCCAGGGCGTCCACGGTTTTGGCCTTGACCACCCGCACCGGCGCGCCCTGCACCGCGCCGGCCACGCCCAGCTCGTCGCAGCCCTGGGGCAGCACCACGTAGTCGAAGCCGGCGCCCGCCAGCAGCGTGCAGGAAGGCGGAACCCCGAAGCACATGGTGATGGGAACGGGCTTGTCTTCCTTGTAGTACTTGGACACCACCTGCCACATGTGCGATCCGGGCGAGATCTGGAAGGTGGCCACGTTGCCCCAGCGAAAATTCATGCGGTTGTAGCCGAGGTCGGTCCCGCCGTCGAAATGCTCGCCGGAGATGAGCCGGTTGCCCGAGCCCACGGTCAGTTCCGGCTCGTACTCGGTATGCCGGATGGGCAGCATGTACTCGTTGACGTCCTTGGGGTCCTTGATGATCTCCTCGTGGACCGGCGCCTCCTCGGAGCTCACCTCCACCGGCGGAATCTGGTTCTTGATGGCGTCGGCGAGCTTGTGGGTGCGGTCGGTGTGGCTCTCCCACCCGAACATCTTGTTGATGACGCCCATGTCGCCGAACAGGTTGGTCACCGCCCGGTGATAGGGCTTGTCCTTGACGTTGTTGAACAGGATCGGACAGCCGCCGTCGAGGTTCTTCTGGATCGCGGTGATCTCCAGGTCGGGATCGACCTCCTTGTCGGTCTCGATCAGGTCGCCTTCGGACTTGAGCCACTCCAGCGCATTGCGCAGATCGTGGATCTGCTCCGCCGGGGCCCCGAGTTTCTTTGCTGCTTTGGCCATTTGCTACTCCTCTTGTGTGGTATTGCGGTGGTATTGCGGCCAACGGTTGCCGCTCCCTGTCCGATGGCTGCCCCCCCGGTCGTCACCGTCGCTTGCCGATGACGGCAAACGCTTCCTCAACACTACAAAGGAACTCGTCGGACAGGGTGATGCACTCACGAACGGAGTGCCACCACAGTAGCCAAAGGAATTGGCCGTGTCAACCTTTGGACGTCAAGAAAGGGCGGTTGGCGTCCTGCTTCACCGTGTCTCGCGGCCGGAACGCCGTTTCCACGTCATGCTCATCTGGATGCTCACGTAGGCCAGCGTATACGACAGCAGTCCCAGCATCCAGGCGTACCGGTACGAGCCCATGACGTCGTAGGCGAACCCGCCGAACCAGGGTCCGATCGTGATCCCGATACCGAAGAAGATTTCCAGGAAACCGATGATGGTTGCGACGTGCTTTCCCCAGAAAATGTCCGTGAGGGTGGCGCCGAACGTGGGGTTGGCGGCGCTGTGGCCGACGCCGTAGAGGACCGCGAATGCCACGAACCACCATCCGGAGGACCCGGCGCCCGAGGCCAAGAGCAGTCCGATGCCGCCGAGGGCCATGACAGTGGCGATGCCATAGGCACGGTCACGCCCCAGGCGGTCCGAGGCGAAACCCCAGAAAGGCGTTCCGGGAATCCGCACGAACCCCGCCAGGGCGAAGACCGTGGCGGCGGCGAGCTTGTCCAGCCCGACATGGACCAGGTGGGCGACGGTGTGGGTGTTCATGAGCGACAGGCCCATTCCGGCCGCCAGGTGGCCCAGGGCCATGGACCAGAAAGGGAACGAGCGCAGCGCCGTCGCCGGAGTCCAGTCGCGGCGGTCCGGTTGCTCTCCGCCGGGGCTCCTCGAAGCCGGGTGGGCCTCAGCGGTTGCCGCGCCGTCCGGGAGCTGCCCGATATCCTCGGGCCGCCGTCGCTGGAGCAGCGCGTTCAGCGGCACCTGCGACGCCAGCACGGCGGTCCCCAGCAGCACCATCGCGGCGCGCCAGCCGTGGCGGGTGACGAGGAACTGCACGCCGGGCACCAGCAGCGTGCCGACGCCTAGGCCCATGGCGGCGAAACCGATGGCGGTGGCCCGGCGCCGGCGGAACCAGTGGGATAGCAGGGTGGTGGTGCCGACGAAATCGAGGCAGATGACCCCAACGCCTGCCATGAGTCCGTACCAGAGGTAGAATTGCCAGAGCGACGTGCTGTTTCCCGACAGTACGAGTCCGCCGCCGATCAAGAACCCGCCGAGGGGCATGATAATGCGCGGCCCCAACCTGTCGTAGGCCCATCCCACCAGCGGCGCCACCGCGATCACCGCGATACCGTTAACGGAGGCAATGGCGGCGGTGGCGGCCCGGGACCACGGAAACGCCTCCAGCAGCGCGACGTTGAAGACCCCGAACGACGCCCAGAGGCCCCCCACCAGCACCAGGTTCATGAAGCAGAGGGCGACGATGACGTAGCCGTAAAAGAAAGGGCGCTTGGCGTCCTGTCTCACCGCGTCTCGTGGCCGGACCGCCGCTTCCACACCATGCATGCCTGGATGCTCAGGTAGGCCGCCGTGAAGGACGCGATTCCCACGACCCAGGCGTACTGGTAGGAGCCGTAGAGGTCATAGGCGAATCCGCCGAACGCCGACCCGAAAGCCACGCCCAGGCCGAAGGTGACCTCCAGCCACCCGAGGATCTTGCCGACGTTCCTGCCGCCGAAGATGTCCGTGATGGTGGAGCCGAAGGTGGGGTTGCCGGCGCTGTGGCCGACGCCGTAGAGGATGGCGAACGCCACGAACCACCAGGCCGGCGCCTCGGGGCCGAGGAGCATGAGCATGCCGATGCCCCCCAGTGTGAAAAGGGTGCCGAGACGGTAGGCGTGGTCCCGCCCAAGGCGGTCCGAGGCAAACCCCCAGATGGCCGTACCCGGAATCCGCGCCACCCCGACGAGACTGAACGCGTTGGCGGCCGACTGCTTCGCCAGCCCGGCATGGACCAGGTGCGCGACCGCGTAGGTGTACATCAGCGAAAGGCCGGTGCCGAGGGCCAGGTGCCCCATGGCGATGGCCCAGAACGGGAACGACCTGAAGGCTTCTCCGAGCGTCCAGTCTCGACGGGAATCGGGCGGTTCCGGGTGAGACGCCTCGACCACCGGAGTGATATCGGCGTCATCCGCGGAGCCGCCGTCCGGAAGTTGTCCGATGTCCTCGGGCCGGCGTCTTTGGAACGCGGCATTCAAGGGCGCCAGGGTCGCCAGCACGACGGCCCCGAGGAACGCGATGGCGGCGCGCCAGCCGTAGGCGGTGATCAGAGCCTGCACCACGGGCACCATGAGGATGCCGAACCCCAGTCCCATGGTGGCGAAACCCAGGGCCGTCCCCCGCCGCCGGCGGAACCAGTGGGATATCAGGGCGGTGCTGCTGACGAAGCCTATGCAGCCGATGCCGAGGCCCACCAGCAGGCCGTAGGAGAGGTAGAAGTGCCAGAGGGACGTGCCGGCCCCCGACAGCAGCAGGCCGCAGCCGATGAGGAGGGCTCCGATGGGCATCAGGATGCGCGGTCCGAGACGGTCGTAGGCCCAGCCCACCAGCGGCGACGAAGCGCTGTAGAAAAAGCCGTTCACCGAGGCGATGGAGCCGGTGACCGCGCGAGACCACGGAAACGTTTCCTGCAACGCGATGTAGAAGACGCTGTAGGAGGCCAGGATTCCCCGCATCAGCACCATGTTGAGGAAACAGAGGGCGACGATGACGTAGCCGTAGAAGAAGGGGCGGCGAGCCATGGGACTCAGCTCTGGATGGCCGGCAGGGCCTCTTCGGCGAACCGTTGCATTTGCTCGAGGCGGTCGGGCCAGCGCGGCACCATGAACTGGAGCGCCAGGTGTTCCACTCCCGCGGCGCGGTAGCGCGCGATGGCCTCCACGAGTTGGGCGGGGGTGCCGGCCAGACGGTCCGGCTCCTGCGTCACCGGTTCCCGCGTGACCTCGATGGGAAGGCAGCAGTTGAGCCGCAGGCTCTCCGGTGAACGCCCGGCTTCTTCGGCGTGTCGCCGGGCGTTGTCGAACCGCGACGCCAACTCATCGGGTCCGACGCGCACGAAGTAGGGGAACCACGCGTCGCCGTAGCGTCCGGCGCGCCGCTGGGCCCGGCGTCCTTCGCCGCCGATCCAGACCGGGATGCCCTCGGGCCGGCGGGATTTGGGCAGGAAACTGATGTCGTCGAACCGGTAGAACTCGCCGGCAAAGCTCGAATGCTCGGTGCCCAGGACTTCTCTCAGCACCTCGATCTGCTCGTCGGTCCTGCGGCCCCGGTCCCGGAAGGGCGCCTGCAGCGCCCGGAACTCCTCTTCCATCCACCCCACGCCCACGCCGAGAATGAAACGGCCCTCGGACAGGTGGTCGAGGGTGGCGGCGATCTTGCCCCAGACCAGCGGCTGACGGTAGGGCAGCACCAGCACGCTGATGCCCAGCTCGACGCGGCTGGTGCACGCTGCCAGGAACGTCAGGCAGGTGAGGGAATCCAGGAAGGGGCGGTCCGGCGGCACGATGAATGCGCCCTCGCTGGCGTAGGGGTAGGGCGTGTCGATGCGCCAGGGGATGATGATGCGGTCCGCCGCCCAGATGGAGTCGAAGCCCCAAGCCTCGGCGCTCCGGGCCGCCTGACGCAAGGTCTCGGCAGTGGCTGCGCGTCCAGAAATGGGCAGGAAGACTCCGGTTTTCGTGGTGCGGCTCCGTTCGAAGGGAATGCGGTCGGTGTCTGCACTACTAGCCGAACAGCGGCGGGAGTGTCAAATCAGCAAGGCGTCGCACACGGGACTGTTCGAGAGGCCGGGAAGGACGGAGAGGGGTGCGGCTCTGTTTCATTCCACGGGGCGCCTCAAACCGGGACATGCGCGTTTGAATGGACCGGCCAAGGTTGACGCAGGTGGTTCAAAGCGGCTATGGCTTTGCACGAACAACATTCACCGAGGGGAGAACACTTATATGGCAAAGGCCGGCAGGGCGGAGAAGAAGCAGGCGGAGTACGGCTCGGACGTGGTCGTCGACATGCTGAAGGCGTTCGACATCGAATACACGGCCTTCAACCCGGGAGCGAGCTTCCGCGGCATCCATGATTCCATCGTGAACTACGGTGGCAACCACCACCCGGAGGTGATCTTCTGCTGCCACGAGGAAATCTCGGTGGCCATCTCCCACGGTTACGCCAAGGCCACGGGCAAGCCCATGGTGGCGATCCTGCACGACATCGTGGGCCTGCAGCACGGCAGCATGGGGATCTTCAACGCCTGGTGCGACCGCGTCCCGGTGATCTGCCTGGGCGGCACCGGCCCGGTGGACACCACCATCCGCCGCCCCTGGATCGACTGGATCCACACCGCGCTGACGCAGGGCAACCAGGTGCGGGACTACACCAAGTGGGACGACCAGCCGGCCACGCTGGAGAGCATTCCGGAGTCCTTCATCCGTGGCTACCGGCTCGCCGTCACGGAGCCCACGGCGCCCGTGTACATCAACTACGATGCCGGCCTGCAGGAAATGGCCATGTCCAGGCAGATCGAGATTCCCGACGTGAGCCGGTTCGCGCCCCAGGCGCCGGTGCAGGGGAATCCGGAGGCCATGCGCCGGGCGGCCGAGTTGCTGGTGGACGCCAAGGCTCCCCTCATCGTCGCGGACTTCATGGGCCGCAAGCCGGCGGCGGTGGCGGCCCTGGCCGAGTTGGCCGAGTTGCTGGCGATCCCCGTCATCGACAAGGGCAACCGGCACAACATCGCCAACACCCATCCGCTGGACGTGACCAACGTCTCCGGCGATTTCCTGAAGAAGGCGGACGTCGTGCTGGGGCTGGACGTCCAGGACCTCTACGGCTCGCTGACCACCGTGGACCGCACCACCCGGGAGATGGGCTACGTCATCCAGCCCGGAGCCAAGATCATTCACATCAACCTGAACGACATGCTGGTGCACAGTTGGGCCACGGACGTCCAGCCGCTGCAGCCGGTGGACGTTCCCATCAGCGCCGACACTGCCATCGCCCTACCGGAGCTCACGCGGCTGTGCCGCGAGTTGATGGGCTCGGACAGGTCCGGCATCGAGGCCCGGGCCAGGGAAGTGAAGGCCGTGCACGACGCGGCCCGCGCCCGCTGGCAGGAGGAGGCGCGGCAGACCCTCACCCGCAACGACATCTCCACCGCCTGCCTCGGCTACGAGATCGGCGAGGCGATCAAGAACGAGGACTGGGTGCTGGCCAACGGCAGCGCCAACGGGTGGGCCAGGAAGCTGTGGGACTGGACCAAGCCGGGACAGTACCTGGGGCGCAGCGGCGGCGCCGGCGTGGGCTACGGCATGAGCGCCGCCATCGGCGTGGCCCTGGGGCACATGAACACGGACAAGTTCTGCGTCGACATCCAGTCGGACGGCGACCTGCTGATGACCTCCAGCGCGTTGTGGACCGCGGCGCACCACAAGATCCCGCTGCTGATCGTCATCCACAACAACCAGTCCTTCTACAACTCGGAAGAGCACGGCATCAAGCTCGCCGAGTTCCGCAACCGCCCGGTGGAGAACGCGGGCATCGGCACCCACGTCAGCGATCCGCCGGTGGATTACGCCAAAATGGCCGAGTGCTTCGGGGTCTGGGGCGAAGGGCCGATCCGCACGCCGGCGGAGCTGGGCCCGGCGCTGGAACGGGCCTGCAAGGTGGTGAAGGAGCAAAGGCTGCCGGCCGTGCTGGACGTGGTTTCCGACCCGCGTTGAGCGGTGCCGCGACCCGGAACGGCGGATCGCCCGCGGAGGAGGGCCGCGGGCCGACTCTGGAGGTGAAATGGACGGGAGCGCCCAATACCTTGCCTTTGCCGAAGCGGTTTCCGAGCCCGACATGGACCTGGCCCGGGTGGCCCTGACCATCGCCGCGCCGGAGTATCCCGAGCTGGATGTCGAGGCGTACCTCGCCCGACTCGACCGGATGGCGGAGCGGGTTAGCGATGCCGCCGGCGCCGAGCAAGGCGCCTATCGGCGGCTCGCGTGCATCGAATACGTGCTGTTCAAACAGGAAGGCTACCGCGGTAACGACGAGGACTATTACGATCCCGAGAACAGCTTCCTGAACCGGGTCATGGACCGCAAGAGCGGCATCCCCATCACCCTGTCGGTGCTTTACATGGAGGTGGCCCGGCGGGCAGGTCTGGAGGCCGGAGGCGTGGGCTTCCCGGGTCATTTCCTGGTCAAGACGGCCTGCGAAGGTCAGGAGGTCTTCATCGATCCCTTCAACGGCGGCCGCATCCTGTCGGCGCCGGACTTTCAGGGGTTGCTGGACAAGCTCTACGGCGGCCGGCTGGCAGTCCAGCCCGAGTACCTTTCCCCGGTGTCCAACAGACAGATCGTTCAGCGAATGCTGAACAACATAAAGCTGATCTACGCCAACCGCCAGGATCTGAAGCGATGCCTCCGGGTCGTGGAGCAACTCGTGATCCTGAACCCGCGCGACCCCGATCAGGTCCGTGACCGTGGCCTGTTACGGTTGCGGCTGGAGGATGGCGCCGGCGCGCTGACGGATCTGGAGAGGTATCTGGAGCTGGCGCCGGATTCCGACGGCGCCGCCACGGTGCGGGAACAGATCGAGAAGATCCGGAAGCACTCCCGCGCGCTTCACTGAGAGCGGCGGATTGCAAACCCGCCGCCCTTCCTTGTTCTATTGAAAGGCTCTGATGTAGGCCCGTTGCACCCTCTCGACCCGGCTGGTGTACAGCAGGCCGAGGCGGGCGAACGCTTCCAGGGCGGCGCCGTCCCCCTGGTCCACGGGGAAATGGACCACCTGGCGAAACCGCTTGATTTCCTTCTGGGACTCTTCGGTCAGGTGGTCCACCGCCTGTTGCAACTCCTCGCGGCCCTTCAGCACCTTGTTGAGGATGGGCAGCACCAGCACGTCGGCCCTGTCCTGGATGCGTGACAGGGCGGCGCTCGCCACCGGCACCACGTCGATGTCGAGGTCCGACAGGAAGTGGCTCAACCGCTGGCCCACGTTGTCTTTCAGGAACGCTTCCGGCACCGCCACGGCGTGGCGCAGCCGCCGCCGCATCCACCGCCAGCGTATGGCGCCGGGGTATACTTCGCGTTTGAGCTTCCTCAGGTAGTCCTTGCTCAGCTCGCCCCAGGTCTGCTCCACCGCGGCGCTTTCCACGAAAGGCTCGCCGGCCACCGTCTCGGGATCGCCGTGGGCTTTGTCCACGTAGTCGTGGAAGTGCTTCTCCGAGATCATGTAGCTGATGGCGTAGTCCAGCTTCTCGAAGCTGGGGCGGGGCCACATGATGTTCCGCAGGGTCTTGAGAAAGAAACGGCGCCGGGCACGGTCGGTGGTGAAGATGTAGTGCCGGAAAGTGTTGGCCAGTATGCCGAGGACCTCCCGATCGATCTTGCTTCCCCGGCCCCGGCGCACGTACTCCGGCCGGAATGCCTTCACCCCGGTGGCCAGCCGCGCGCCGTAGTTTTCGTACTTGTAGAGGCTCCGAATCAGCCAGTTGTAGCCCTGCTGGACCTGCTCGACGGTCATCAGCTTGGGCACGAAGTTCAGGTCCGCGGAGCCGTGCCCCTTCATCTGCGCGGAGTCGTAGGGGATCAGCCGGCCTTCCTTCTCCAGGCGTTCGTAGAGCGGCGTCTTCTCGATGGCGGTCAGCACGCCGCTGGTGGTGAAGGCGATGCCGGCTTCCTGGAGGAAGTCGAACTGCTCCTTGAAGATGTCGGTGTCGTCGTTGTCGAAGCCGACGATCATGCCCGCCAGGATCGCCATGTTGTGGGACTGGATCTTGCGGATGCTCTCCATCAGCGGCGAGGTGGTGTTCTGCCGCTTCTGGGTCTCGGTGAGGCTCGCCACCCGCGGCGACTCGATGCCCAGGAACATGCTGGTGAAGTTGGCGTCGTGCAGCAACTGGAGCAGCCTGGGCTTCTCCGCCACGTTGATGGTCATCTCCGCCGAGAAATTGATGGGATAGTTGTTGGCGCGGCCGTATTCCGCCACTGCGGTCAGCAACTCCTCGGCGTAGCGCATGTTGCCGATGAGGTTGGCATCCGAGAAGCTGATGTGTATGCCGCCGACGGACTCCACCGCCCGGATTTCCGCCAGCACCTGATCCACGTTCTTGGTGCGCGGCACCCGGCCGTCGGTGATGATGATGTCGCAGAACTCGCACTTGAAGGGACAGCCCCGGGTGGTCTGCAGGAAGTAGTAGAGGTAATCGTCACGGGGGGCCAGATCCACCCGCGGCACCGGCGAGAGCGTGATGTCGACGTTGCCTTCCTGCTTGTAGAGAGCCTGGTGACTGCCCGACCGGAGGTCGTCGCAGAACTGCGGCCAGGTGATCTCCACTTCGCCGTCAAAGACCACGTCGAAGAGCCCGTCGGTGAAGCGCTCGGGACACAGGGAGGGGTACGGGCCGCCCGCCACCACCATCTTCCCGCGCTTCCGGAACGCTTCCGCGATACGCCGGGCGCGGCCGTACTGGATGCTCCAGCAGGCAATGGCCACCACGTCGGCATCGGTTTCGAAATCGAGCGGCTTGACGTTCTCGTCCTGCAGCTCCACGTCGAAGTCCGGCGGCGTCAGGGCGGCCACGGTGAGGAGCCCCAGCGGCGTCTGCGCGCAACGCTGCGGCAGGATGTCGGTGATGCCGGTCAGCCGCCACAGCGAGTTCGGAAAGCGCGGATTGACGAACAGTATTTTCATGGCGTTAAACTCCTCGAAGAGTCGATGCTCCTGTTTCGCTCCGTGGTTTCCCTTTTGTTCCTGGGGCGGTTTAGTGATAACCTGCGCCGAGACGCGGTCAAATCATACAATAGACTGAATTTACGCCACGTTAACAGCCGTCCGATGGCGATGTCAAGATCGATTTGCCGTTTCTCCCTCAACGCCGCCGATATCCATGATTCAGCTCCACAACGTCTCCAAGCTCTACCCTCCGGACAACACCGGGGTCCGGGACATCGGGTTCCAGGTGGAGGACGGGGAGTTCGTGTTCCTGTGCGGCCCCAGCGGGGCCGGCAAGACCACCTTGCTGCGGCTGCTGTTCCGTTCCGAGCAGGCCACCGAGGGCCAGGTCATCGTCAACGGGCGGAATATCACGCGCCTGAAAGGCAAGGGCCTTGCGGCCTTCAGGCAGCGGCTGGGGCTGGTGTTCCAGGACTTCAAGCTGATCCCGCACATGAACGCGCTGGAAAACGTGTCGCTGGCCGCGGACGTCACCGGCGTTTCCTGGCGCCAGAGCCGCCGCAAGGCCTTTGCGCTCCTGTCCGAGCTCGGCTTGAAGGAGAAGTACGGGACGCTGCCGCCCGCCCTCTCGGGCGGCGAACAGCAGCGCGTGGCCATTGCCCGCGCGCTGGTGAACGATCCGGAACTGGTGCTGGCCGACGAGCCCACCGGAAACCTGGACCCGGAGATGGCCGACGACACCATGCGGTTGTTCGCCCGAATCCAGCGGCGGGGAACCACCGTGCTCGTCGCCACCCACGACCCCCGTCTCCTGCGGCGCTTCGAGGGCCGTGTGCTGATGATGCGCCAGGGGCGTCTGATCGGTGAGCAACACACGGCCGGGGCGCGATGAAGTCGGCCCACGTCGTTTTCGTGGCCGGCCGCGTGGCCAGGAGTCTGCGGGAGCTGTTCTGGACGCATCTCCTGACCGCCGGCATCGTCGCCATGACCCTCTCGGTGTTCGGCGGTTTCCTGCTGCTTCAGGACAATGTGCGCGGATTGGTGAGGGGCTGGAGCGACGAGATCCAGGTGTTCGTCTACCTGGGCGACGGCGTCGACCCGGCCGCCGGGGAGGCCCTCCGGGCCAGGCTGGCGGCTTTGCCGGAGGTGAAGGCCGCGCGTTACGTCTCCAAGGCGCGCGCCTGGGATGAGTTCGGGAAGACGCTGGGATCGCAGTCCGGGATCCTGGAGGGCCTGGACCCGCGGATGTTGCCGGCGTCCGTCGACCTCGAGCTGCGGTCCGGTCACCGCTCGCGCGAAGCCGTGTTGGGGCTGGTGCGCCGTGTGGCTGTCCTGGAAGGGGTCGAGGAGGTGGAGTACCCGGAGACGTGGCTCGAAAAGATGCGGCTCCTGCTGGCGGCCGTCGAATGGCTGAAGTGGGTGGTCGGCGGGTTTCTTTTCCTGGTGGCCTTCCTGATCGTCGGCGGCACCATCAAGCTCGCCATCGTCGCGCGGCAGGACGAGATCGAGATCATGCAGTTGGTGGGGGCCCCCGCCGGCCTGATCAAGGCCCCTTTCGTCATCGAGGGAATGGTTCAGGGGCTGGCGGGGGCCGGATTGGCCGTGGCCTTGCTGCGGGCGGCGTTCTCGCTGCTGACGGCGGACCTTCTGGCCCCTTTCGGCGCGCTGGTGGCGGGTGAGCAGTTGGTGTTCCTGGACGTCTCCCAGCACGTCCGTCTCGCTCTCATGGGCTGGCTGCTGGGGACCGCCGGGAGTATGCTGTCGGTGAAGCGGTATTTGGCGTGACGCCGTCACCGCCGCAGGAAGGTTTTCGCGAAACCGGTCATGAATGCCAACCGTATCAGCCGCCGCGTCGTGGCCGTGGCGGGGCTTTGCCTCTCTTTCGCGTGCCTCGGACCCGCCGGGGCGGAAGAGGCCGGCGAATTGGAGGAGTTGAGGCAGCGCATCCGGCAGGGCCAGGCGGCGCTCGAAAGAGTACGGCGCGGGGAGTCTTCGGTCCTGGAGGTTCTGGACGAGATAGGGGGCGCGCTGGATCGCAAGAGCGGGCGGCTCGAGACCCTGAATTCGCGTCTGCGGCAGCGCCGGCGGGACGTGGCAGCGGCGGAGGCGGCGGCCGGCGAGGCCTGGGCGGCCTTCGAGGAAGGACGGCGGGCCCTTGCCGGCAGGGCGCGGGCGCTCTACCGGTGGCAGCGGGCGGGGACCCCGTTCGTGCTTCTCAACGGCGAGTTCTCGGTGACCGAGCTGATGCGGCGCAAGCGGCACCTGGAGAACATGCTTTCCCGGGACCACGCGCTCATACGGCGGCTCTCACGCAACGTCCGCCGCAGCCGGGACCTCCGAGCGGCGGTGACGGCCAGGCGGCGGGAGCTTGCGGAGGAGCGCGACGCCGTTGCCGCGTTGCGCGGCGAGCTCGCCAGGGAAAGGGCGCGCAAGCAGGAGACCCTCGCCGTCCTGCGACGCGAGCGCGAGTTCCAGGCCCGGACGTTGACCGAGCTGGAGCAGGCCGCCCGCCGTCTCGCGGGGATCATCGACGGTTCCGAGAAGAGCCGCGGGCCGGTTGTGGGCCCGGCGCCGGGCCTCCCGGCCGCCGGCCGGGGGCTGGAGCTTCCGGTGACGGGCAGGATCGTGAGCGGATTCGGCATCCATAAACACCCGGATCTGAACGTCGACGTACACCGTCCCGGGATCGACATCGCAGCGCCCGCGGGCGCCGAGATCCGGGCCGTGGAACGCGGCAGGGTGCTGTTCGCCGATCGGCTGCCGGGCTACGGGCGGATGCTCATCATCGATCACGGCAAGCGTCACTATACGGTCTACGGGCACCTCTCGAAGCTCGACAAGGGGGTCGGGGACCGGGTGGAGCGGGGCCAGCGGATCGCTTGGGTGGGGGACGGCTCGGCGTCCGGACAGTCGCGGCTCTACTTCGAGGTCCGGAAGAACGGCAAGCCGGTGGACCCGGCTCCCTGGTTCCGCCGGTCGTAGTGTGGTGTCTCACAAACAGGCCCCCGTGCGCGTTTGCGTCAGCGCCGGTTTGCGGAGCGGGTTCCAGGGCACTAGAATCAATCAGCCGGAGGAGACCATACGATGAAGCTGTGGAATGGAAAACACCGGGTGCTTGGCTGGTTTCTGGCCCTGGGGTGGGTGCTGTTCGTCGCCGGGTTGCTGGTGCCGCGGGTTTCGGCGGTGGGGCCCGGCGGATACCGGAGCCTGGAAACCTTCGCCAACATCCTCGCCATCGTCCAGCGGAACTACGTCAAGGAAGTGGAAACGGACAAGCTCGTCACCGGCGCCATCAAGGGCATGCTGGCCTCGCTGGATCCCCACAGCAGCTATTTGACGGAGGACGCGTACCAGGATCTCCAGACCGAGACCGAGGGTCGCTTCGGCGGCCTTGGACTGGAGATCACCATGCGCAACGGCGTGCTGACCGTGGTGTCGCCCATCGAGGGCACCCCGGCCTCCCGCGCCGGCGTCCAGCCGGGCGACCAGATCGTCGGCATCGACGATCGGTCCACCGAAGAGATGAGCCTCATTGACGCCGTCAAGCGGCTCCGGGGTCCCCGGGACTCCAGCGTCACGATCCGGGTGCGGCGAAAGGACCACGACAAGCTTTTGACCTTCACCATCGTCCGCGACGTCATCGAGGTCAGCAGCGTGCGCGCCTACGTCCTGGAGCCGGGCTTCCTCTACGTGCGCATCGCGCAGTTCCAGGACCGCACCAGCGGGAACCTGGCCGCCGCCGTCATCAAGAACCAGCCCGCCGCCGGGTCGTTCAAGGGTCTCGTGCTCGACCTGCGCAACAACCCCGGAGGCTTGCTGAGTCAGGCCGTGCGGGTCTCGGACCTCTTCCTGGATTCGGGCCTGATCGTGTACACCGACGGGCGTCTGGACCAGCAGAAGCAGAAGTTCTCCGCCAACCGCCCCAACTCCAGGACCGATTTTCCGATGGTGGTGCTGGTGAACGGCGGCAGCGCCAGCGCTTCCGAGATCGTGGCCGGGGCGCTCCAGGACCACAAGCGCGCGCTGATCCTGGGCACGAAGACCTTCGGCAAGGGCTCCGTGCAGACGATTCTTCCGCTGGACGACCGTTCGGCGCTTCGGCTGACCACGGCGGAGTACTTCACGCCCAACGGCCGGTCGATCCACGAGACCGGCATTCAGCCGGACATCGTCATGGAACGAAGCGCGCCGGCGGCGCCCGCCGTGAGCGCGGAAGGGGCCCAGGGGAAGAGCCCCGGGGAAGCCCCGCCGAAGGCGGCTCCCGGCGGTAGCGCCGAACCCCCGGACAGCATCGCGCAGAGGGTCAAGAACGATCCCCATGTGGCCCGGGCGCTGGAGCTGCTCAAGGGCTGGGAGATGTTCCGCGGGCTCGCCGGGTCGGGCAAGGCCACCTGAGGCGGACCGGTCGATGTCCCGTCCCTTCGCTCGCGGCCCCGACGCCGGTCCGTCTTCGGTGCTTACGGTCGGCGAGCTGAACGAGATCATCCGGGATCGGCTGGAGACGGGACTCGGCGCGTTGTGGGTGGCGGGCGAGCTCTCCAACGTGCGTTTCCCTCCGTCCGGACACGTCTACTTCACCCTCAAGGACGCTCAGTCGCAGATATCCGCGGTGCTGTTCCGCCGCCACGCCGAGAGCCTGCGGTTCCGTCTGGAAGACGGCATGCAGGTGGTCTGCTCCGGACGCGTGGGGCTGTACACGGTGCGGGGCGCGCTCCAGTTCTATGCCGTCGAGATGGAAGCCCGGGGCAAGGGCGCGTTGACGGCCGCCTTCGAGCAGTTGAAGAAGAGGCTCTTGCAGGAAGGGTTGTTCGACCAGGAACGCAAGCAGCCGCTGCCGTTCCTGCCGCGGACGGTGGGGATCGTCACGTCGCTTCAGGGCGCGGCGGTCCGGGACATGCTGCGCATCATCGGCGACCGGTTCCCGGACCGCCGGGTGGTGATCCGGCCGGCGCGGGTGCAGGGACCGGGGTCCGCGGAAGAGATCGCCCAGGCGATCCGCGAGCTCGATGAGAGCGGCATGATCGACGTCATGATCGTGGGCCGGGGCGGCGGTTCGCTGGAGGACCTCTGGGCCTTCAACGAGGAAGCGGTGGCCCGCGCCATGCACGCCGCGGCGGTTCCGGTCGTCTCCGCGGTAGGGCACGAGATCGACGTCACCATCGCGGACTTCGTTGCGGACCGGCGCGCGGCCACGCCCACGGCGGCGGCCGAGATGGTCGTGCCGGACAGAAACGGACTGGCGGAGCACGTGGGGTTGCTGGCGCGGCGCCTGCACCGGGGCACGGCCGGCCGGCTGGAGCGCCAGCGGGAGGGCCTGCGGCATTGGGCCCGCCGGCTGGCCGATCCCAGCCGGGGCCTGCGCCAAGGGCAGATGCGTCTGGACGATCTCTCGCTGCGGTTGCGGCGCCGTCAGGAGGATTCGGTGTCGAGGCTGAGAGAGCGCCTGGGCCACCTCGCGGGAAGACTGGAAAGCGTGAACCCGCTGGCGGTCCTGAGGCGCGGCTACAGCATCGTGTACCGGGTTTCCGACGGCAGCATCGTTACGGACGCTTCGTCCCTGCGAAAGGGTCATCAGGTGCGCGTGGACTTCGCCGCCGGGCGGGCGACATGCCGGGTGGAAGACGTGGAGGAGTGCTAGGGCCGGAATTTGACCCGCCCGCCGCCGCATGACGCTGTCGGCCGATGGGTCCGCAAGGGAGGAGTCAGGATGTCTCGGGAAGAGCGGGCGCCGCAGGACGGCGCCCATGAGGACAAGAGCTTCGAGGAGTGTCTTCGGGCCCTCGAAGCAGTGGTGGAACGCATCGAGAGCGGGGAACTGAACCTTGAAGAATCGCTGGCGACCTTCGAGGAGGGAGTCGGGCTGGTCCAGTCCTGCAACCGCAAGCTGAGCGAGGTGGAGCGCCGGATCGAGGTGCTGACCAAGGACCCGGACGGCCGCCCCAGGCTGCAGGAATGGACGGAGGAGGAGGCTCCCGACTAGGCCGCCGGGACCGGGCGCCTAGAGAACGTCATGTCCGTCGCGAAAGAGCCGGAGGCGCGAAAGGCTTCGCGCAAGGAACGTCTCGACCGTGTGCTGGTGGACGCGTCCCTGTGCCGAAGCCGCGAAGAGGCCCAAAGGTACATCCTGGCGGGAGCCGTGCTGGTGGACGACGTGCCCGTCACCAAGGCGGGCGCGCTGATAAGACGCGATTCCCGGGTACGGGTCAAGGCTTCCTCGCGTTACGCCAGCCGCGGCGGAGAGAAGCTCGAGGCGGCCCTGGAGCATTACGGCGTGAAGGCGGCAGGCAGGGTGGCGCTGGACGTGGGAGCTTCCACCGGCGGTTTCACGGATTGCCTGCTCGCTCACGGCGCGATGCGTGTCCACGCCGTGGACGTGGGTTACGGGCAACTCGAGTGGCGGCTCCGGCAAGACCCCCGCGTGGTCGTGCTGGAGCGGACCAATATCCGCCGTCTCGAGCCCGGCGCGTTGGGCGAGGAGCCGGACCTCGCCGTCGTGGACGTCTCCTTCATATCGCTGCGGCTGGTCCTCCCGCGCGTGTGCGGTCTGCTGTCCCGCCCGTTCGACGTCATGGCGCTCATCAAGCCCCAGTTCGAGGTGGGCAGGGGCAAGGTCGGCAAAGGGGGGGTGGTACGTTCGGAACAGGAACACCGGCGCGTCATCGGCGAGATCGAGGAGGCGGTGGACGCGCTGGGGCTGACGCGGCGGCCGGTCTTCCAGTCGCCGCTGCTGGGGCCCAAGGGCAACCGGGAGTTCTTCATCCACTGCCGTTCGCGGGCCGTCCTGGGTCCCGATTCAAATGCCGTTGACGGGGTTGACTTGGGTGACTGATTGGCTATAGTTCGACTGACTCAAGGAGTGAACAAAGCCTATGACAGGGGTTCGAATCAAGGACAACGAGTCCATCGAGAGCGCCATCCGGCGTTTCAAGAAACAGTGCGAGAAAGCCGGAATCCTGGCGGAGTTGCGCAAGCGGGAACACTACGAAAAGCCTAGCGTCAAGCGGAAGAGGAAGGCCATCGCAGCCAAGAAGCGTGCCATGAAGCGGGCTCGAAGCCACCAGTGGTATTAGCGGACTGCGACCAGAAGCTTGGGCACAACACAATGGCAGTGACTGGCCGAGTCTGATCGGAGAAGGGCCCATGAGGTTCGCGTTGGATCTCTTCCGGGTTCCGGAGACCGACAACTCCGAATAGGCCATTGTGAACATCGTCGACGCAGTGTTGGCAGCGGTCCTTTGCGTGTTCGCCGTAAGGGGGTACATCAAGGGGCTGTTCCGGGAGGTATTCGCCTTGCTGGGCCTCGCGGGTGGCTTTATCTTGTCCGTACGCTACTACGAACCGGTTTCGCTCTGGATCGATTTCTGGCCCTATTCGCCGCTCCTCCTCAAAGGCTTCGTTTTCGCGATTCTTTTCTTCCTCGTCTACATCGCCTTCAACTGGGTGGGGTTCAGGCTCCACCGGGCGGCCAACGTCTTTTTCCTCGGCGGGTTCGACCGGTTCGGGGGGGTGCTGGTGGGAGGCTCCAAGGGCGCGTTGTTTCTGGGGATCGGGCTGTTTTTCCTCGTCTCCCAGTCCTGGGTTCCCAGGGACTTTCAGCAGCAGTTCGGCACCGCGGCCCTGGTCGCTCCTCTGTTGGGCTTCGGGGCATGGGCGGTGACGAAGGGTCCCGGCTTGGCGTGGCCCGGCGCATCCGGAACGGATTCGATGCCGGGCGACCCGCAACGCGGCGCATGATCTCGGATCAGACCACTCAAGAGGTTCGCGCACGCGCTTCCATCGTGGAGGTTGTCTCCGATTACGTCACGCTCAAAAAGGCCGGCCGGAACTATTCCGGGCTGTGCCCCTTCCATTCCGAGAAGACACCCTCCTTCACCGTCAACGAGGAAAAGGGAATCTTCTACTGTTTCGGATGCCAGGCAGGAGGCGACATCTTCAAGTTCCTGATGTTGTACGACGGGCTCACCTTTCCGGAGTCCATCGAACGGCTGGCGGAACGGTACGGCATCCGCGTGGTGTCCTCGGGACCCGCCGCCGGCGCGCGCGAGACGCGGCGCGGGGACTATTACCGGTTGAACGAAGAGGCGGCGGAGCTTTACCATGCGCTGCTGCTGGACCCCTCCCGCGGCGCCCGGGCCAGGGCCTACCTCAACGAGCGCGGCGTGGACGAGGCCCTGTGGCGGCATTTTCGCCTCGGCTTCGCGCCGGGAGGAGATGTGCTTGCCGGCCGGTTCCGGCACGAAGGCGTGGCGCCGGCGGAGGCGGCCGAGGCGGGGTTGCTGGCGGAGAAGGGGCCGGACTACTACCGGGACCGGTTTTTCGAGCGCATCGTCTTTCCCATCACCGAGCCGGGCGGCAAGATCACGGGCTTCGGCGGCCGGGTCATCGGCGAGGGCGTACCCAAATACCTCAATTCCCCGGAAACGCCGCTCTTCCACAAGGGCTCGCAGGTCTATGGCTTGGCGCAGGCCCGGGACGGCATCCGGTCCAATGACCGGGTGGTGGTGGTGGAGGGCTACCTGGACGTGCTGGCCCTGGCGCAGTTCGGCGTGACTCACGCGGTGGCCACCCTGGGCACGGCCCTGACCGCCGATCACTTGCGGCTTCTGGGGCGCTACACCC
This sequence comes from uncultured Binatia bacterium (SeqCode), assembly GCA_965215605.1. Lineage (GTDB taxonomy): Bacteria > Desulfobacterota > Binatia > UBA9968 > JAJDTQ01 > JAJDTQ01. Next base: position 3,210,128 of record OZ244070.1, read on the forward strand.
GGAATGTCGTCGCGCTGTTCGACGGCGATACGGCGGGGCGCAACGCCGCCGCCCGCGGCTTCGAGGTCTTTCAGCAGACCGGTCTTTGGGGGCATGCGGCGTTCCTGCCGGAGGGCGCGGATCCGGACACGTTTGTCCGGACCGAGGGAAAGGCGGCGCTGGAAGGGGTGCTGGAGCGGGCGGTGCCGATCGTGGACTTCTACCTGAACTGGCTGCGGGAGAACCACGGGCCCGGCTTCGCCGGCAAGAGCCGGTTGGCGAGCGAGGTGAGCCGGATGCTGGCCAAGGTGACGAATCCCCTGGACCGGGACCAGTTGGCGCGGCGGGCGGCGGACCTTCTGGGTATTCGGGAAGAGTCGCTGCGGCGTCAGGCCGCCGGCGCGGCCGCCGGAACCCCGGCGAGCGGCGGGGATGCTCGCCGCCGCCCGCGCGGCACGGCGGACCGCTGGTCCCTGGGCGAAGACCGCGCGGAGTCCGTGCTGGTGGCGTTGTTGCTGCGGTTCCCGCTGGTGGTGGAGACGCTGCGCGGCCAGCAGATGGAAAGGCTCGTGACGGAGAAGTGGCGGGAGGTGATCCGGCGGTTGCTCGAGGGCGGGGAGGTGGCGGTGGGCGTCTTGACCGACGGCCTGCCTCCCGAGCTTGTGTCGGAAATCAGCGCGCTGGTGTTGGAAGGACAGGAGATCGACGAAGAAGAACGGGATCGAATGACCGCGGACTGTCTGTTCTTTCTGCAACGACGATACCTGAAGGGGCTCGAGCAGGAACTGCGGAGAGCCATCCGGATCGCGGAAGAGGCCAGCGATGATGAGGTCAAGAAAGAGAGGATGCGGCAATGGCAGGAGGTCGTACAAAAAGAGCGGCGGTTGGAGCGCGTGAGACTGAGCTTGTAGACGCCGCCCCGGCCAAGACCGCTCGTGAGGTATCCCGGGCCCGCTTGGTCAAGCGGCAACAGGATGTCAAGCGGCTGATCGATCTCGGCAAGGAAAAGGGCTATGTGACCTACGATCAGGTCAGCGACATGCTGTCGCCGGACGTGGTCTCGCCGGAGCAGCTCGACGACGTCATGTCCATTTTTGGCGAGATGGACATCGAGGTGGTGGACGCGAATCAGCGGATGGCCCTGAGTGCTCAGACGGAGGACGGACCCGCCGGCGAGCCGGAGGACGGGGAGGCCGAAGTCGACGCGGAGGGCGACATTGCGGGCAAGACCGGCGACCCGGTCCGCATGTACCTCCGCGAAATGGGCAACGTGTCGCTTCTCAGCAGGGACGGGGAGGTGGCGATCGCCAAGAAGATAGAGGAAGGCGAGGGGGTGGTGGCGGACCACGTTCTTTCCTGTTCCGCCGCGGTCCAGCACGTGCTCGAGCTTGGAGAGCAACTCGAGCAGGGCGAGCTGCGGGCGGGCGACGTGGTCAAGGGCGTGGAGGGCGAGGGCGACCATACGGAGGAAGAGGACGCGCACGCGGAACACCTGCTGAACCAGATCGGCAAACTCCGCCGCGTCGTGGCTGAGCGCGACTCGGTCAAGCAGAAGATGCAGAAGCGCTGCGCAGCGGGTGTCCGGTTGGCGTTGGAACGCCAGTTGAAACGGTGCCGGACGAGGATTCTCAACGGCCTGAAGGATCTCCGGCTCAACCGGCTTCAGATCGACGCCGTGGTGGACCGGCTCAAGCACGAACTGCGCCGGATCGAATCGGCGAACTCCAGGGTCGAGCGTTACGAGCGGGAAACTGGAAGGACAGCCCAGCAAATCCTGGAAATGCCGCCTGGCAACACCGGTAAGGAACCCTGGCAGAAGACGGTCGGCACCTTTCGAATGAGCCTCAACGCCTTCAGGGAGATGCAGGACAACATCCGCGCGGCCAGGAAGCAGGTGCAGGGGACGGAGCAGCGCCTGGAGATGTCGGGCGAGGAGATCCGCAAGCGCGTGCGCGCCATTCACGCCGGCGAAATCCAGGCGGATCTGGCCAAGAAGCAGTTGATCGAAGCGAACCTGCGTCTGGTGGTGAGCATCGCCAAGAAGTACACCAACCGGGGCCTTCAGTTCCTCGACCTCATCCAGGAAGGCAACATCGGCCTCATGAAGGCCGTGGAGAAATTCGAGTATCAGCGAGGGTACAAGTTTTCCACCTACGCCACGTGGTGGATCCGCCAGGCCATCACCCGGGCCATCGCCGACCAGGCCCGCACCATCCGCATCCCGGTGCACATGATAGAGACCATCAACAAGCTGATCCGGACCTCGCGCTATCTCGTCCAGGAGATCGGACGCGAGCCCACGCCCGATGAGATCGCCGCCAAGATGGAGATCCCCCTGGACAAGGTCCGGAAGGTGCTCAAGATCGCCAAGGAGCCCATCTCCCTCGAGACCCCGGTGGGAGAGGACGAAGACAGCCACCTGAGCGACTTCATCGAGGACAAGCAGGTTTCGGCGCCGTCCGACGTGGTGTCGAACCTCAACCTTTCGGAACAGACGAAGAAGGCGCTGGCCACCCTGACGCCGCGCGAGGAGCAGGTCCTGCGGCTGCGCTTCGGCATCGGGGAGAAGTCGGATCACACGTTGGAGGAGGTCGGGCAGCGGTTCTCGGTCACCCGGGAACGTATACGCCAGATAGAGGCCAAGGCCTTGCGCAAGCTCCGCCATCCGAGTAGAAGCAAGAGGCTCAAGAGTTTCATGGAAGGATAGCGGCTCGTGGCGCGCTTCCATCGACTACCCCCACGCTTTTTTCGGGCCCATAGCTCAGTTGGTTAGAGCCACCGGCTCATAACCGGTAGGTCCCTGGTTCGAGTCCAGGTGGGCCCACCATTTCCCCACCCAAGCAGGAACCCTCACCGGAACGCCGCAGGAGCGAACGGGTTCGGGTGCCGGCATCCGATGACTCAGAGCAACGGCACCGGTCAATTGGGGCATCGCGGTTCCAGGGAGCAGTGAACACAGGAGGCGCCTGAAATGGCCGAGAACTTCGAAGCGGGTATCGAGAACTGCGTCGCGACGTGCGCCAGGGTCGAACGCGGCCAAGGCGTCTACATCGTCGCCGAAGACGGGTTCGCCGACGCGGCGGTGGTCGAGGCGTTGACGGAGTCGGCGCGGGATCGGGGAGCGGACGTCCGCGTGGTGAGCGGCCCGGTCATCCCCAAGGACCGGCCCGAGGCGATTCCGCCCGCCGTCCTGGAGGCCTACGACCGGGCGGACGTGCTGTTCGCCCACTATCCCTCGCTCAAGCGGGAGGCCCTGCACCCCCATTTTTCCGGAGAGTCGCGGGTGCGGGTGCCGAACCGGGCGCGGACCGTTTCGCTCATGTCGTCGGAGTGGGCGGGCTTCCCCTACTCCGTGCAGAGGGCGCTGGCGACCACCCTCGACACGCTGTCCGCGCCGGGAAGGTCGTGGCGCATCACCAGCCCCAGCGGCACCGACGTCAAGGGCAGCTTCGGCTCGCGCGAGAGCACCGTGGCGCAGGCCTATTTCGTCGAGGACGAAGGCGGCCGCGCCCGCCGCAACTTCCCCGGCGGTGTGCACAGCCCGGTGGTGGCGGTGGCCACGGAGGGAGTGATCGTGGCGGACCACGTCGCGGGTTTCGGCGGCATGCCGGAATCCGTGCGGTTGGAGCTCAAGGATGGGCGCGTGGTCTCGTTGCAGGGCGGCGACCCGGCGATGCACCGATCGCTGAGCGGCACGGACGGTTTCATCGACTCCTGGCACGCCGGCGTCAATCCCAAGACCATCGTGCCCATCGCCCGGGCCATGAACCCCGGCCAGTGGTACAGCTATTCCCACTGCAGCCCGACCATCGTGCACTTCCACGTGGGACGCTCCCACGATCCCGTGGACGTCGCCTGTTTCGACCAGACCATCGAGATCGACGGCCGCATCGTCTACGACGGAGGAGGGCTGACCATCTGGGACGAGCCGGAGGTCGACAGCGCCGTCAAGGCCTCCGGGATGGCCGGCTCGATGATGGTGAATACGCCGATGACGCTGAGCTGACGCCAGCGGGCTAGTGTCGTCATCTTCACACCTCTCCGCCTTCCCGCATCCCCTCCGTCATCCTCGCACCCCCTCCGTCATTCCCGCGAAAGCGGGAATCCAGGGGTGGGGTGCGCGTGGGCACCCTGCGTCTCCTCGAAGTCGTACATCGGGAAGCTCACTCTGCAACGGGTCCTTCAGAAACAGCTTATCGATCCGGCGCCCTCACTCCATGGTGGCTCCTCGCGATGCCCCGTGTCGTCGGCTAGTGTTTGTGAGACACCACGCTAGCTAGAGCCCGCCCGTTTGCATGATGAAATCGACGATCTCTGCCAGCCCGGTTTGCTTGCGCAGGTTCGAGAACACGAAGGGCCGGTCGCCACGCATCTTGCGGGCGTCGCGGTCCATGATGTCCAGGCTCGCGCCCACCAGCGGGGCCAAGTCGATCTTGTTGATGATGAGCAGGTCCGAGCGCGTGATGCCGGGACCGCCCTTGCGCGGGATCTTGTCGCCGGCGGAAACGTCGATGACGTACACCGTCAGGTCCGCCAGTTCCGGGCTGAATGTGGCGGCGAGGTTGTCGCCTCCGGATTCGATCAGGATGAGGTCGAGGCCCTCGAACCTTTCGTTCAGCTCCCGGACCGCGCCCAGGTTGATGGAGGCATCTTCGCGGATGGCCGTGTGCGGACAGCCGCCGGTCTCCACGCCGACGATGCGTTCCTCCGGTAGAGCGCCGGCGCGGACCAGGAAGCGGGCGTCCTCCTGCGTGTAGATGTCGTTGGTCACTGCGGCGATCTGGTAACGGTCCCGCATGGCCTTGCACAACGCGTTCATGAGGGCGGTCTTGCCCGACCCCACCGGGCCGCCAATGCCTACCCGCAGGGGTCCGTGCGTACCGGCGGTCATGAGCGGAACAGCCTCGTGTGTTGCGTTTCGTGTTTCATGGAACTCCAGTCCACCATGGGAGTCATGGTCCCCATGTCCTCCGGGCTTGTCGTCAGGGAGCGTTGCGTCGCCTCCAACACCACGGGTTCGAGCCGCACCAGCACCGCCTGGCCGTCGCTCTGGCCCAACGGGATCAACCTCATTCCGGCGGAAACCAGGTTAGCCGCGAAGGCCTGGATATACGTCCGTAGCGCCGGTTCGAGCGGAATGCCATGGGCGCCGCAGGCCCATCCCACGGCGACGCAATAGGATGCGGGACACGACGGCTCGGTGAGCGGAGCGAGGCCGGCCGCGTCCCAGGCCTTCGCCACGGCGCTCACGAAAGCCTCCCCCTGGGCGCCGCTCTCCAGCGCCAGCTCATGGGTGCCGCGGGACGCCGCGGCGATTTCCGCCACTTCCCGCAGCCGCGCCCGGTCCCCGTCGCGGGCGGCGTGCCAAGCGTTGCGGAAGAGCACCGCGTCCACTTGGCAACTGCCGTGGACCAGGATTCCCCGGATCCATTCCTTGAGCCCGGCCCCGTCCAGGACCTGTTCCGCTTCCACCGCATACTCCAGGCCATGGCTGTAGGCAAAGGAACCCACCGGGAAGGCCGGTGACAGCCAACTCATGAGCCGGTACAGGTCGCTACTCCGGATGGATTCTCGCATGGTTCGTATGCTCCCGCGAAACATATGCGCCGGCCTCCGGATCGAACGGGGCCTCGACGATGCGGACCTGTCCGCCCAAGACCACGGCCAGCCCGGTGATCACGTGGTCGTTGCGGATGCGCAGCCGACCATTCTCGATCTGCGTGGGCACGTGCCGGTTCCCCAGGTGCCAGGCGATCCGCGTAAGTCTCCCCGGGTCATCGCAGGTAATCTCGGCGAGGACCTCGTCGGCCGCACGGACCAGGACCCAACCGCCGCTCTCCAACTGGAGGCCATCGCCGTCGTGCATCACGGCCGCCTCTCGCAGGTCCAGCATCACCCAACCGCCGCCGTCGGTCTTGAGCCGTGTCCGCCGCCGGTGCCGCCCGTCGTACGGAAGGGTCACCGTGCCGCGTGCCGAGTGTCTCGGCCACTGTCCGGCCGGGCGCGTTCTGATGGCTCGTTCCCTGATCACAGGTGTCCGCCGGCGCGTCAGAAGAGAAAATACCGCTGCGCCATGGGCACGGTCCGCGCCGGTTCGCACGTCAACAGCTCGCCGTCGGCGCGTACCTCGTAGGTTTCGGGGTCCACCTCCATGCGCAGGGTGGCGCCGTTGTGGATCAAGTCTTCCTTGCAGAGGTCCCGTGTTCGCTTCACTGGAAGGAGTGGCCTCCGGAGTTGCAGCACGCCGGCGAGATCGGCGTCGAGCGCCGCGGCGCTCACGAAGGTGACAGTGTTCTCGCGCCGCGAGCCGCCGAAGGCGCCGAACATCGGCCGGTAGTGCACCGGCTGTGGGGTCGGGATGGAGGCGTTGGGGTCGCCCATGGGCGCGGCGACGATGACGCCGCCCTTGAGGATGACGTCCGGCTTGACGCCGAAGAAGGCCGGTGACCACAGCACCAGGTCAGCGAGCTTCCCCGGTTCCACCGATCCGACGTATTCCGATATGCCGTGGGTGATGGCCGGGTTGATGGTGTACTTGGCCAGGTAACGCTTTGCCCGGACATTGTCGTTGTCCGCCGTCTCCGCGGGGAGCCGGCCGCGCTGGCGCTTCATCTTGTCGGCGGTCTGCCACGTGCGGATGATGACCTCGCCCACGCGGCCCATGGCCTGGCTGTCGGACGCCATCATGCTGAACGCGCCCAGGTCGTGCAGGATGTCCTCGGCCGCCATGGTCTCTTTGCGGATGCGGCTTTCCGCGAAGGCCACGTCCTCGGCGATGGCCGGGTCCAGGTGATGGCAGCACATGAGCATGTCGAGGTGCTCGTCCACGGTGTTGACGGTGAAGGGCCGCGTCGGGTTGGTGGAGGAGGGCAGCACGTGGGAAAGGCCGCAGAGCTTGATGATGTCGGGCGCATGGCCGCCGCCGGCGCCCTCGGTGTGGAATGTGTGGATGGTGCGGCCCTTGAACGCCCGCAGGGTGTCCTCCACGAAGCCCGACTCGTTCAGCGTGTCCGTGTGGATGAGCACCTGCACGTCGTAGGCGTCGCCCACGGACAGGCATGTGTCGATGGCGGCCGGTGTGGTGCCCCAGTCCTCGTGCAGCTTCAGGCCGCAGGCTCCCGCCCGGACCTGCTCCTCCAGGGCCGCGGGCCGGCTGGCGTTGCCCTTGCCGAAGAAGCCCAGGTTCACCGGGAACGCCTCCGCCGCCTGGAGCATGCGGCCCAAGTGCCAGGGTCCCGGCGTGCAAGTGGTGGCCTTGGTGCCCGCCGCCGGTCCCGTGCCGCCGCCGAGCATGGTGGTGACGCCGCTGTAGAGTGCGTCTTCCACTTGTTGGGGACAGATGAAGTGGATGTGGACGTCGAGCCCGCCCGCGGTGACGATCTTGCCCTCGCCGGCGATGACCTCGGTGCCCGGCCCGATGATGATGTCCACCGCCGGTTGCGTGTCCGGATTGCCGGCTTTGCCGATGGCGTGGATACGGCCGTCCCGGATGCCGATGTCCGCCTTGACGATGCCCCAGTGGTCCAGCACCAGGGCGTTGGTGATGACCGTGTCGATCGCGCCTTCCGCCCGGGTGGCCTGGCTCTGACCCATGCCGTCGCGGATGGTCTTGCCGCCGCCGAACTTCACCTCGTCGCCGTAGACCGTCCGGTCCTCCTCCACCTCGATAATGAGCTCGGTGTCCGCCAGCCGGATCCGGTCCCCGACCGTTGGTCCGAACATGGCCGCGTAGGCCGCACGCTCGATCTTTCTTGCCATGGGTCGCCTTTCTTGCTTCGCTCCGCATCGCCGCACGCGCGGTGGCATGGGCGGGACGGTCGGAGCGTTCAGTCCAACGGTCCGTCGACCTTGCCCTGGAACCCCACGACCGCGCGTTTGCCGGCGTAGCCCACCAGGGTGACGGTGCGGGTCTGTCCGGGTTCAAATCGCACCGCGGTGCCGGACGGGATGTCGAGCCGGAAGCCCCGGGCCTTGTCGCGGTCGAACACGAGGGCCTCGTTGGTCTCGTGGAAGTGGTAGTGGGAACCCACCTGCACCGGGCGGTCGCCGCTGTTGGCCACGTCCAGCGTTACCGTCTCGCGCCCGGCGTTGAGGGTGATGGGTCCCCCCTTGGTGAGAATCTCTCCCGGTATCATTGAAGTCCCTCCTGTCTTGTGGGTCCCCTCACGCTAGTGTGGTGTCTGGTTAATTCGGGTCATAATCTGCGGAGGATTTTTTGTTGTCGGCAAGGCGCGATGACGAGCAGTGGCGGGTACCACGCGAGGAAGAGTAACGCAGCCGACGGCGAAAAAGACCCATATATTGTGTACTGATCTCACCTGATTCTCACCCATTCCCTCGGGTAGCGGACAAGCGCTGTCATGTCAACTCTCGTCACGACAGCCTTGCAATAACCCTATATATTCCAGTCCGTTATGGTGGATTCCGTATAACTCAACCTCCTGCGCCATTCGGTCACGTCGCGCCAGCCGATGACATGCCACACTCCACTGTGCGATTCCAGTGGGTTGCGTTTCGATTACGGTCCTGATAGCATTTTCTCCGGTTTCGGGGTTTCGTTTTGAGCTCCCGAGGCCGGAGGAAATCCCCCCATGCCCGGACGCCAACCCGTCAAACTCACCAAGCGCGCCGTCGATGCGCTCAGCGTGGAATCGGGCGACACCGTGGTCTGGGACCGGGACCTGCCGGGCTTCGGCATTCGGGTGTATGCGTCGGGCCGCAAGGTCTGGTGCGTGCAGACCCGGGGACCGGCCGGGGGGCCGAAGCGCTTCGCGCTCGGCCGCTACGGCAATATCACTCCAGACGACGCCCGCCGCAAGGCGGCGCTCGCCATCGACCGCATCAAGCAGGGATTGGAGCCCGACCCTCCGCCCGCGGCGACCGAGCCCACGGTGGCGGAGCTTGCCGAGCGCTACATGGAGGCCCATGTGCGGGTGAACTGCCGGCCCGCGACGGTGGAGGCCTTCGGGCGCATCCTGCGCCTGTACATCGTGCCGGAGCTGGGCCATCTGCAGCTCTCGGAGGTGGATCGCCCGCAAGTCTCGGAGTTCCATCACAAGCTCCGAAAGAAGCCCTACCAGGCGAATGCGGGGGTGGGGGTGCTGGCGCACATGTTCCGGCTTGCGGAAGCCTGGGGGATGACGCCGCCGCGGCGCAATCCGTGCCGGTCGGTGCGGCGCTACAGGGAGACGCGCCGCGAGCGGTTCCTGACGCCCGAGGAGTACCGCGAGTTGGGCCGGGTGCTCGACGAGGCGGAAGCCGACGGCACCGTGTTCCCCCCGGCGATCCCCGCGCTCCGCCTGTTGCTGCTCACGGGCTGCCGCCGGAACGAGATCCTGACGCTCAGGTGGGACGACGTGGACCACACGGCGGGGGAGCTTCGGCTGAGGGACGGCAAGACGGGATGGCGCAGCGTGCCGCTCACGCCGGCGGTGGAGGCGGTGCTCGCGGGGATACCGCGGACGAAGGGCAACCCGTGGGTGATCGCGGGGCGGAAGCCCGGAACGCGTCTCACCAACCTCGATGCGATCTGGATGAGGCTCCGCAGGCGGGCGGGGCTCGACGACGTGCGGCTCCACGACTGCCGTCATTCGTACGCGTCGCGGGCGCTGGCGCTGGGCGAGGGGCTTTCGATGATCGGCGCGCTGCTGGGTCACGCGAAGGTGGCGACGACGGCGCGCTATGCGCACTTGGCGCGGGACACGGAGAAGGCTTCGGCCGCCCGGGTCGGCGGCAGCATAGGCGCGGACATCCTGCCGCCGGGCGCGGTCTGAGCCGGAAGGAGGCATCCTCAAATGGCGAAACTCACCACGGCGACGATTTCGAAGCGCACGGTGGAAGCGCTGGTGGTGAAGAGGGACACGGTCTACTGGGACTCGGAGCTTTCGGGCTTCGGGGTTCGCGCCTATCCGTCGGGGAGCAAGTACTACGTGGTGCAGACCCGGGCCAACGGCAAGGCGGCAAAGCGGGTGACGGTGGGCCGGCACGGAATCGTGACGGCGGAGGAGGCGCGCAGGCGGGCGGCGCTGATCATCGCGCGCATCAAGGCGGGAGAGGAGCCGCTGGCGGAACCCGCGGCGGCCCTGGCCGAGGGTCCCACGGTGGGGGAGCTTGCGCGCCGGTGGCTCGAAGAGCACGTGGCGGTGCGGTGCAAGCCCAGGACGGTGGAGATGTACACGCTGATCGTCCGCAAGCACCTGCTGCCCGCGCTCGGCAGGGCACCGGCGCTGGCCGTGGATCACAAGCGGGTGACCGAACTGCACCATTCGATGCGCGGGACGCCGTCGATGGCCAACCGGACGGTGGAGGCGCTGTCGCGCATCTGGAACTCTGCGGAGGACCGGGGGGAGTTGCCGGAGGCGAGCAACCCGTGCCGGGTCGTGGTGAAGAACCGCGAGCGCGGGCGCGAGCGGTTCCTGAGCGAGGAGGAGTTCCGCCGGCTGGGGCGGGCGCTGGCGGAGGCGGAGACCGGGAATGGCATGTCGGTGCACGCGGTGGCGGCGATCCGGCTGTTGCTGCTCACGGGGTTGAGGCGGAACGAGGTTCTGGTGCTCCGCTGGCGGGACGTGGACCTCGATGCGCGCGAGATCAAGCTCGAAGACTCCAAGACCGGAGCGCGCGTGGCGCCGCTCTCGCCGGAGGCGGCCCGGGTGCTCGCCGTCATCCCGCGCGTGGAGGGGAACCCGCACGTGATCCCCGGGAAGAAGGCGGGCACGCACCTGCGCAACCTCAACGACCCCTGGGACCGGATCCGCAAGCGCGCGATGCTGGAGGACGTGCGGCTCCACGACTGCCGCCACTCGTTCGCGTCCAGGGCGCTGGCGCTCGGCGAAGGGCTGACCATGATCGGGAAGCTCCTGGGTCACACCAAGGTGGAGACCACCGCGCGGTACGCGCATCTGGCGCGGGAGTCGGTGCGCGACTCCGCCATCCGCGTATCCGACAGCATCGCCGCCGACATCCTGAAGGGATACGGCGGGGACCAAGCTCGGGCCAGGACGGCGACCTGACGCCCTCACCGGGCGTAAACCTCTTAAGAGTCCTCTTACCGTTGCGGCTCCGACCTTCGCGGTGGTCGCCGCCGAGCGCGTATGGCCTCCTGGGTGTCGTCGGCCAGTTTGAAAGAGACAACCGCGCCAGCTCTTCGGCACCGATCACCCGCACCCTCAACACGAAAGTATGCGACTCGATCGGTCCAAGTCCGCGTATCGTTGGCCGACCATCGAGAATTGAGGTGGTCCTGGAAAATCGGACAGGTTGCTAAGGTGTATTCCACGGACCGAAGGAGGGATACGCAATGAGCACACGACGACGGTTCAGCGGAGACTTCAAGGCGAAGGTAGCGCTGGAGGCGCTGCGAGGGGACAAGACGATCCAGGAGATTGCGGCGCGGCACAAGGTCCACCCGAACCAGGTGAGCACGTGGAAGCAGCGTGCGGTGGAGGGGATGAAGGAGGTGTTCTCGAAGGGAGCCGAGGGGGCACGAGGAGACCACGAGGGGGAGGTCCGGGACCTGCACGCGAAGATCGGGGAGCTGACGGTGGAGCGGGATTTTTTGGCCAAAGGGCTCAAGTGGTGAGCCGGGAGAAGCGCCGGGGGATGATCGCGCCCGGCCATCCCAAGCTCAGCTTGAGCCGTCAATGCCATTTGCTTCGAGTGAGTCGATCCTCCGTGTACCACCGGCCCAAGGGCGAGAGCGCGGAGAATCTGGCGTTGATGCGCCGGATCGACAAGCTGTTTCTGGAGTACCCCTTCTACGGCAGCCGCTAGATGGTCCGCCATCTGTGGCGGGAGCGAGTCCGAGTGGGTCGTCACCGGGTGCGGCGTCTGATGCGCCTGATGGGGCTCCAGGCCATCTATCAGGCGCCGCGCACCACCCGACCGCACCCCGAGCACCGGGTCTATCCCTATCTGCTCAAGGGGGTCGCCATCGAACGGCCCCATCACGCGTGGACCTCCGACATCACCTATGTCCCTGTCCAGAGTGGCTTCCTGTACCTGGTGGCGGTGATGGACTGGGCCACCCGCCGGGTGCTCTCCTGGAGGCTGTCGAACACCCTCGATGCCCGCTTCTGTGTCGAGGCCCTCTCAGAGGCTCTGGAACGCTACGGCCCTCCCGAGATCTTCAACACCGACCAGGGCAGCCAGTTCACCAGCCTGGAGTTCACCTCCGTGCTCAAGGACGCCGGCGTCGCCATCTCCATGGACGGCAGGGGCCGATGCATGGACAACATCTTCATCGAGCGCCTGTGGCGCTCCCTCAAGTACGAGGCCGTCTACCTGCACGAGCTGACCGACGGCTTCGCCGCCCAAAGGGTCATCGCCCGATGGATGGAGTTCTACAACACCCAAAGGCCTCACACCGCCCTCAATGGCTCGACCCCGGCCGAGGCCTACGACCATGGAATGCTGATGGAGATGCAGGCTGAGCCCCTCCGCTCTCCTGCCCCTCCACCCGCTCAACCGGAACGGGAAGACGTGTTAAACAGGACCCTGGCGGCATGATCCACTACCCGGAATACACCTTATTTTCGCCGCCCACCTGTCCAACGAAGTAGGACCACCTCAATTGAGAAAATCCTGTTTGAGTTCGGCATATGTGGTGTATAGTACGTAACGTACTTTCCATCACGCATGACGCTGATAGTGCCCAGTCGCAAGAAACAAAATCCAAGAAGCGCGGGGGCGGCACCGCGACGTTCATCGGGTCGATGTCACGCCCCGTCGGAGTGTCTTCCATGTGGCAGGTATCGCTGCCCGGCCTATGTCCAGTGACTGATGCTGTTGCCATCCTTGGCGCTGACGGCATTGAGCACCGCGGCGCGGTCTATACAAAGCGGGAGGTGGTTGAGTTCATTCTTGATCTTTCCGGCTATACCTCCGACCGTCCGCTTTACAGTTACCGCCTTCTGGAGCCGTCCTTCGGCGACGGTGATTTCTTGCAGATAGCAATCGAGCGTCTGCTCGAAAGCTGGCACCTAAGCAAGTCATGCGGCAATCCTGTTGCTGCGCTCGCGCAGTGCATTCGCGGCGTTGAGTTACACCCATCCTCTTTCTGGAGCACGCGCGGCAAGGTCATCAAATGGCTCAAGGACGCAGGCATGACGGTCGAGGGGGCAGAACGTCTTGCGGATGTATGGCTTATGCAGGGCGATTTCTTGCTCACCGAACTGGCCAACTCCTTTGATTTTGTTGTCGGTAATCCGCCATATGTGCGGCAGGAACTGATTCCCGATTCCTTGATCGCGGAATACCGCACGCGCTACCGCACAGTGTTCGATCGCGCCGACATCTATATTCCCTTTATCGAACGCTCGCTGAACCTGCTGAGTGAGGACGGCACCCTCGGCTTTATCTGCGCAGACCGCTGGATGAAGAACCGCTATGGCGGTCCGTTGCGGCAGATGGTGGCTGAAGGATATCACCTGAAGGCCTATATCGATATGACCGACACGCCGGCCTTCCATGCCGATGTGATCGCCTACCCGGCGATCACCATCATTACAAAGGGAAACCCTTGCAGGACGCGGATCGCCCATCGCCCCGCCATTGACAAAATAGTGCTGGATTCCCTTGCCCGGGAAATATTGGCCGACAGTCCGCCCGCACCTGACGGTTCGGTCAAGGAAATAGCAGATGTTGCCGTCGGTCAGCAGCCCTGGATTCTGGAATCCTCAGATCAGCTCAAGCTCATTCGCCGGTTGGAACACGATTTTCCGGGCATCGAAGAAGCCGGGTGCAAGGTCGGGATCGGCGTGGCGACCGGTGCGGACAAAGCCTTTATAGGCCCTTTCAACGAACTCGACGTGGAGGAGGATCGCAAGCTGCCGCTCGCCATGACCCGCGATATCGACAGCGGTGAAGTCAAATGGCGTGGCCTTGGGGTTGTTAATCCGTTCACCGATGGCGGCGGTCTTGTCGATCTGAACGACTATCCCCGCCTGAAGAGTTATTTTGAACAGCGACGCGGCCAGATTGCAAAAAGGCACGTCGCACAGAAGGTGCCAGCGAACTGGTACCGGACTATCGACCGAATTTATCCTGCGCTTGCCACCGAACCGAAGCTGCTCATCCCGGACATCAAGGGCGAAGCCCATATCGTCTACGAAGACGGGCACCTGTATCCGCACCACAATCTCTACTTCATCCTTTCCGACGAGTGGGACTTGAGGGCGCTACGCGCCGTGCTGCGCTCCGGTATCGCCAAGCTCTTCGTTTCGATCTACGCGACCCGCATGCGAGGCGGTTATCTACGCTTTCAAGCGCAGTATCTCCGGCGCATTCGACTGCCGCGCTGGAAGGACATTTCCGCCGTCCTCAAAAACGACCTGATCAAGGCCGCTACGTGCAACAATACTGGCGCCTGTAACAGGGCTGTTTCACAGATCTACGGTTTTACACAAGAAGAACGTGCCGCCATCGGCGGGAACGGTGAACGGGAGGCCTTTTGACAATAGATCTTGCCGATTACGAACAGAGGGCCCGGCAGGCCATCCGAGCGTTCTGGGGCAACCGCGAGAAGGCACGCCAGAAGCAGGCCGATTCCGGCAGGGCCGATCAAGGCGAACGCGCCGGCGTCACGGCCGGCAAGAACATGGATGGGTTTATTGCCCTGGTTATCGACATCGTTCGGGCCAACGGACTGGATCATGCTGACATTCATCAGCGGCGCCGTGTACTGACATTGCCCGGCTATTTTCGGCCCACGAAGTTGTGGGACCTTCTGGTTATCAATGAAGGCCGCCTGGTCGCTGCACTCGAATTTAAGAGCCAGGTGGGCCCATCGTTCGGTAACAATTTCAACAACCGTTCCGAAGAAGCCATCGGCACTGCGCTTGATCTTTGGACGGCCTACAGGGAAGGGGCATTTGGCGAACAGGCACGTCCTTTCGTCGGCTGGTTGATGTTGCTTGAAGACGCGCCAGCATCGCGGACTCCCGTCGGGGATGCGTCTCCCCATTTCCCAGTATTCAAGGAGTTTCAGGGTGCCTCGTATGCCGAGCGCTACAATATTCTCTGCCGTAAGCTAGTGCGGGAACGGCTTTATACGACGGCATCGGTCCTGACATCGCCGCGGTCGGCTTCGACAGACGGCGACTATTTCGAAATGAGCGATATGACTGGGCTGCGCGCATTTGTTACCGAACTTGCCGGACATGTGGCCGCAGAGGCGGCAAGATCATGAGCTGTATCGGCAACCCGTCGATCCGCGACGCTCTCGGGTTCGCTGGGTTCACTATTCCCGTTGTCGAGGTTTACTGATGTTTGATCGTCGCGGGATAGCCCGACCTTTCACTAGCTCATCTCCCACATGCGACAACTGACGTGGTTTCGCTTTGAAATCATCGAACCGATGACTTGGGAGTGACGTGGTCGGCAAGACGCCTCTTGTGATGGTGCCTCCGCGTCAAAGGACGACTCCACTTGCCGTCGAAGTTCCTCAACCTCGTTTCGCGACAGGTTCCGGACATCCCAAGCGTAAGTCCGTGGGTCCCTGATCATCTTCCAAAGCCGTCCCAAGCCGCACGGCTCACGGTTCCCCGCGATCTCGACGTCTCCGAGCATTCTGACCACCGCCGCCTCAAAATCCCTCAGTGTGGCATAGCCACTCCCCAACTCCCTCACGGGCGAATTGGCAAATATCTCATTCAGCGGATGATGTTCAAAAATTTTCGACAAGAGGCTTCGGAGGTCGTCCACCGTGTCACAAGCACTTCCCCATGCCCGCCCCTCGCGGTACGCGACCTTCAGCGCCC
This sequence comes from uncultured Binatia bacterium (SeqCode), assembly GCA_965215605.1. GTDB lineage: Bacteria > Desulfobacterota > Binatia > UBA9968 > JAJDTQ01 > JAJDTQ01. The sequence continues at coordinate 3,225,862 of OZ244070.1, forward strand.
GCAGGGACTGAGCCAGTCTCTGTTCTGCCCGGCAAAGACGGTATTCATGAGACAACCGGCGCACTATCTCACGATAGTCAAAGATGATATCCCCTCGATCCGCAAGATAGCAAATTCCGAAATTGCGCAGCGCCACGTACGCCAAATCAGCCACGAGTGGCACATCCCGGATCAACGTTTCCGCCGGAAACCGCTCAATCGGTAAAGCCAACTCCGCGCTCTTCAACGCTTCAACTTCGTAAGTTTCCTTCTTGTCCGCGCCCCGCAGCGTCCCTGCCAGCCACCCATTGTTATCCGCAATTATGATACCTTCAAGTCTCAAATGCTGAACGAACAGACTACCTGCTGAACTCATCTTCGACAGTCGCGTCGGTGAATAAGACGCAACTGACCAGCCCGCTGCGCGCCAGCGGCGAACCAGTTGTCGGCGCCTCTGGTCATCATCCCCTACAACCAGTACATCTCGGTCGCTCATGACGTCGGTTGATGACCTGGCCGCCGACCCAAAGATACAAACACTTTCAATATTGCCCGGTTTCATGGCGAGATCTTCCGGAAGAGCATAGACGCCAACAGTGCCAATAGAAAAAATCCCAGTAGGCTTTGCACCGAAGCCGCCAAGTGCCCCGTGTGTGTCGTTGGAACGATGTCTCCGTAACCAGCCGTTGTAAAGGAGATTATTGTATAGTAGAGCGCCTCTACCCACGACGTGATTGGCTCGCCGTCCACTTCTAAGCCAAGGTCGCGACGCAATCGATAATTGAATATGGTAAATGACGTAATCGTAACCCCAACAGTTCCCAGGAAGTATCTAAGTCGCAATCCGGAGCCGAAGAGCTTCTCCCAGATCCAGCGACGCATATAACCGAAACATTTGAGAACGAATCTTCCGGACAACCGCCTTGTTCCCTCCCGTTTCGTCCAATTTCTGATCTCGTATCCGTCTTGAAGTCGCTTCCACCGCAAGAAAAAAAACTGCGCATCACGCTCGAACTCGATTTGTTCCGTTCCACGGCTGTTACTTAAAAGCATTTGATACAGATGTACTCCAATATTCTGATGTTTACGGCTGATTAGACATCTACGAAAACTCATCGGATCAATGTAGGTACGACAAATCGACAACTTGTGTGTGTTAGTAAGAATGAAATGACAGTTATGGAACTCGCAATCTTCGATAGAGGCGCCGATAAAAAGACAACGGTCAAACGTGCAATTCCGAAAACTAAATCCTGATATACATGTCTTCGAAAAACTCACTCGCTCGAATGTCGTATCGCGGATGCGACACTCTCTCGCGTCACCCGTTCGCTGCATGACGTCCGGCATATATGATGCATGAGTCACATGACGTGAGGTTTTTAGAAGGCTATGGAAGTCTTCCTGCGACGCTATCAAGGTACTGCCGTCTAGGTGCCAGAATTCGTCGGTCATCGTCATCAAAAATGTGGCGTCCCGAATAAAACGGACTGCACTGCTTATGTACTGAAAAAACCACTGGTTCCACCGCCTGTGATGGATGGCGCTTCAATTGTCGGGTGCTCGTGGGCGATCGCGGCGGACGCAGAATACATCGTGGACGGTCCTTTGAAAACGGTCCCCAGTCGTCCTGGGTTCCTCCTGTCTGCCTTCGCCGTTTTGGGCATCACTACCGCATCCACAGGAATGTTGACCGTCCTGCCAGTCCCTTCCTGCTCGACTGGCACGTTGAGACGGAACGAATACGTCCCCGGCTCCAACTCGTCATATTTCGTGCCCTCGCCTGCGGATAAGTTTTCGTACTCCAGAACTGTCAACCATTCGCTGATCGCCGTGAGCTGACGCTATTCCTGTCGGTTACGGATGAGCGGATTGGCGACGGCCCCGCATAGGCGATCGGCCACGATGGTCGCGGCCCGGTACAGCTCCGGTTCGGACGGATCGTCTCCGCGCTCCAACCAGACGAAGACATCCGGGTCGGCCATCCGCTCGATGATCTGCCCAATCTTCTTGAGGTCTCTGTCCAGTTCCTGCTGGGACATTCGCGGCGGGAGCCTGTTCTCCTTATCCATCGCCTTGACCAGGTTCCCGGAGACGCCAGCAAGACCGATCAGCCGGTCCATGGCCAGAGGCGGACAAGTGGACATCCGCAGTGACGGCAACACCGAGGGCTTCGCCTTCAGGAGCTCCACCCCCCACATCTGTCAGGTTCTTCGTCGCTATAAGGGTCGCCTCGACATCCATTGTGGTCTGCACCCGCGTCGTCCGGTAGGCCTCCGGCGCAAATCGCATGAACCAGTCGTTGTACATGTCCACCGAATCTGCGATGTCCTGTTTCCACCGGTCGGGTTTGTCCCTGTTGACTGCCATCACTTGTTTTTCTTTTCCTGATCTTCCCGCTTTGCCAGCCAGCAAGGCTTACACATCTCCTGAAAAAGCCGGTCAGGCACACATAACGGTCGCCGCTTCCTTCTCGAAAGCGACCACCATCTGCTTCGGCAGCCTGATCCCGGCAACCTGCGTCGGGCCTCGTGCCACCATCCGCCTACTCTCTCCTTGGCTTACTGCTAGGTTCATTGTTGACGACGACTCGACACCCGTCAACAGCGCTCACTTGAGTTTACCGAAATTAGCATGCTGCTGCACTCCTCGGGAACTCTCGCGTGACGAACTTGAAGTGATCGCCGACGAGCCTGTCCTCGCATCCATTGCCACCCGTGAATGACTCGTCGGAAGGACCGGACGGCCGCGACCTAGACGGCGACCCGGTCTCCAGCCACACATCTACTTGGGATTTCGGCCTCCTCCGACACGCAGCCCGCCGCCGGAAGGTGGTGGTCGGCTTGGGCTGGGCGAATCCCGGGGCCCGGGCGGCCGCGCCGGTGCCACCGGAAGAAGTGGAGGCTATGAACATGGCGAGAACACTCACAGTTCAGGACTACAGCCCAGCCCCGAGTCCGGCCGTGTGTCGGCCCACCTGGCGCGCCCGCGCCTTCGTGCTCGGCGGGCTCGCCCTCGTCGCCGTCTATACGGCCACCGCGCTCGGTCTCAGCGCAGGCGCGGAGCACATCAGCCCGCTCTGGATGGCGGCGATTGCCTGGACCCTCGTCGCAAGCCTCGCGGGCGCCCTCTGGCGGGGATTCCGTCACCGCGACTGGTCCGCCTTCTCCGGTTACGAGTTACCGGAAACCGACGGCGAGGTAGACGAATGGGCGTTGCGCACAGGCCGCTACTCCTGGCTTCGGGAAATGGAGGATGCGCTACTCCACGACGACGATCACCTTCACTGATCCATTCACGGCGACTGGTCCTACCGGTCCGGCCCGAGAGCTTCGGCCTCCGCCAACGCGCCGCCCGCCGCCGGGAGGTGGTGGCCGGCTGGGGCCGGGCGAGTCCCGGTGTCCCGAGACCGAACTCCCCTACACCACGCCACCGCCAAGGAGATCACCACCATGCCCGACACCAATATCAGCGGGGAGCACCACCGAGCGTTCGAGGCCCTGACCAACGACCGGTTCGACAATTTCTGTCTCGTCTCGTGCTTCGTCGACGGCGAACCAACCGCGGCCATCGCCGCCGTCAACCTCAGTCCTCCCGCTCAAGACGGCGGTGAACCAGAAGTTCTCATCCGTCCGCTCTTCATCTGGCCGACCGCGGCGATGACGCTGACCGACCACGACGGGAGGGAAGCATGAGCGAGAGCCCGCCATGCGGCCACCGACCTGCCGCCGACCTCCATATCCCGCCCGAATGCCGCGACATGATCCGCCGCGGCGCGCTCGTGGCCATCAATTCGTCGGGGGGCAAGGACAGCCAGGCCATGACGATCCTGCTCGCCCGGATCGTGCCTCACGATCAGTTGGTGGTAGTTCACGCCCCGCTCCCCGTGGTCGAGTGGCCGGGCACGATCGAGCACATCGAGAACACGATCCCGGCCGACGTTCCGCTGATATTCGCGCCAGTGGCGTCGGGGAAGACCTTGCTCGACCAGGTCGAGGAACGGGGGAAATGGCCGGGAATCCACCAGCGGTGGTGTACTGCGGGCCACAAGCGGGGCCCGATCGAGCGCGAACTCCGCCGCTACCTGAAGGCTCATCCCCGCTTTGACGGCCTCCTGGTCAGCGCCATGGGACTGCGACGAGACGAGAGCGCCGACCGCGCCAAACGCTTTCCCTGGAAGTACAGCGACCGCAACTCCCGCGCCGGCCGGGAATGGTTCGACTGGCTGCCGATCTTCGAGCTGACCGAGGCCGACGCGTTCCGGATCATCCACGACGCCGGACAGTCGCCGCACTGGGTCTACGCGCAGGGGATGTCGCGATGTTCGTGCAGTTTCTGCATCTTCTCGTCGCGCTTCGATTTGCGCCGCGCCGCCGAGCTTCGCCCTGCGCTCTATCGCCGGTACGCCGCGATCGAGAAGCGCATCGGCCACACGCTGTCGCCGTCGGGCGTTCCTCTTCCCGAGCTGACCGGCATTCCGGCCGAACCCGCCGCCGGAACGCCCGGCCTGTCCGACGGGCTCCGCACCGAAGAGAGCGCCAGGCCATGAATCACCCGGTCCGCGGCCCGCCGGCAACCGGCGCCGCATCACCGCACGAACACCGCCTGGAGGCGGAGCCTGGCCCGGGCCGGGCGGCGGGACAAGGCTCGCGAGAGCCGCCGCCACAACCATCAACTCCCACGGAGGACCACATGAACCACATCGCTCCCCTCCACGAGCCGGCGATCCGCCCGATCGCGCTCGACCGGCTGTCCGTCGCGCCGGAGAACGTGCGCAAGACGCCGCCCGCTACGGCCGCCGAGGCCGAGTTGAAGGCTTCCATCGCAGCCCATGGGCTGCTGGAGAACCTGATCGTCCGAAGCGAAGGCCCCGGCGGCGGCTATGCCGTGGTCGCGGGCGGCCGCCGCCTCGCGGCGCTCAAGAAGCTCGCCGCGGACGGCGTGCTCGATGCCGCCCATCCGGTGCCGTGCCTGGTCGTCGACGACAATGCCTCGTCCAGTGAACTGTCGCTCGCCGAGAACGTCATTCGCATCGCCATGCATCCCGCGGACCAGGTGACCGCGTTCACGAAGCTCGCCGAATCCGGCGTCACGGTGGCGGCCATCGCCGCGCGGTTCGGCATCTCCGAGCCCTTGGTCGAACAGCGCCTGCGGCTCGGCAACGCGGCGCCCGAACTGGTCGACGCATACCGGGCCGACGAGATCGACCTGGAGACGCTCAAGGCCTTCGCGGTCACGACCGATCACGGCCGCCAGATGGCTGTCTGGGAGCAGTTGGCGAACCAGGGCTACCGTCCGACCTCCTGGGAGGTGAAACGCCTGCTGACCGAGGAGCGGACTCCGGCGAACTCCGCCATGGCCCGTTTCGTCGGCATCAACGCCTACGAGGCCGCGGGCGGACCGGTGTTGCGGGACCTCTTCGCCGACGAGGAAGAGAGCGGAATCTGGCTGGAGGACCCGGTGCTCCTGCAGAAACTCGCCATGGACAAGCTGGGCGAGGCCGTGAAGGACCTCCAGACCCGCTGGCGCTGGGCAACGGCCGTGCCGGAGGTCGACTGGACCTCGATGGCGCGTTACGGGCGCATCCAACCGGAGCCCGCGGCGCCGACCGACGAGGAGACGGCCGAGCTCGATCGTCTGCGCACCCGCGAGGATGAGCTCTGCAATCTCGACGAAGACGAGTGGACCGAAACGCTCGGAGAGGAGGCCTGCGCCATCGAGACCCGGACAGGCGAGATCAGCGCGGCGATCGAGGCCCGCGAGACCTACCGGGCGGAGGACTACGCGGTCGCCGGAGCCATCGCCACCATCGCATGGAACGGCGAGCTTCAGGTCATCGGGGGCCTGGTCCGTCCCGAGGACATGCCGAAGCCGGCCGATTCCGGCGCGGGCCCTGACGCTGACGCCGGTGATGGCGACAACGCCACTGGGTCCGTCCGGTTTCAGGGAACCGCAATCTCTGCGCCCATGGCCTCGCCTCCCGATCCGCAGGCCGAGGCGCGCAAGGAAGCCGGGGTCGGGATCGGCCTTGCCGACGATCTCCGCTCGATCCGCACGGCACTGGTCAAGGCTCAACTCGGGAACGACTTCGCGGCCGCCTTCGACCTCATGCTGTTCCAGCTCGGCCGCGCCGTGTTCACCCGCGGCTACCGGGACCATGCGCTCGACATCGCCATCAGGGAGACCGCTGACCGGCCCACGATGCGCATGAACGACCAGGACTTCGGCGCCTGGAGCCCGGGCGAGACGATGCTCGCCGACCGCTCCGGCCTGCCGCTGGACTGGCTGACCATTGACGACGACGGCGAATCGTTCGCGACGCTCCGGGCGTTGCCGGAGGCGGAGAAGCAGGCGCTTTTCGCGGCCTCGGTGGCGCGCACGGTCAAGGGCCAGTTGGCCTTCGAGCCCCAGGCGCGTCCCGAGCTGGAAGCCACCGTCGCCCGGCTCGACATCGACTTCGCAGGCGAGGTGCGCCCGAGCGCGGACATGCTGTGGTCGCGCATCAACAAGGGGCGCATCCTCGACATCGCCAGGGAGACCTTGGGACCGGCATGGGTCTCGGCGCGGGCCAAGAACAAGAAGGCCGCGTTGGCCAAGGCGATGGAAGAGGCCTTCGCAGCCGGCAGCCCTCCGCTCGGGATCACGGCCGACGCACACGCGGCCGCGCTTGCCTGGACGCCGCCCGGCTTCGCGGCGTTCGACGCGGGCCGCGCGGGCGTCGAGGATGCCGGGGCGGAGACGGCAGCGCCCGCCGAGGCGCCGGATTCCGCGGCCAATCCTGAACCGTCGCCGGAACCGGAAGACGCCGGCATCGAACAGGTGGAACCGGAGAGCGCCGACGCACCCGTCGGTCCGCCACAGCCGGTCTCCGCGGCCGAGAGCATCGAGACCACGGGGGCGGCCGTCGCCGCCAACGGCAACGGCGGCGCTGCGTCCGCGGGTGACGAGGCCGATCCCACGGCCGTCGAGCCTGCCGGCACGCCGACACCCCCAGAGATCACAAGCCATGCCGACAGGGTCAACGGCTACGACCACGGCGACGGGGCCGACATCCCCGAGTTCCTGCGCCGCGTCTGACCCGCCCTCCGGCCCGGAAGCGCCCCGCCCCGCACACCGCCGGGCGGGGCGCTTCCGTTTTCCCATCCAACCATGGAGGCCCCGCATGACACGCACCGCCAATCCGCCCGCCGCGACCATTCGCGCCCGGGTCCACGACAGCGCACTGGAGCGCGTAACGAGGTTCTTTGCATCCACGCTCTACGAAATTTTCGTCGAGACCCTGCAGAACGCCCGCCGGGCCGGCGCCGCCCGCGTCCGCGTCACTGTGGGCACAGCCGTCGGCCAGCCCGCCGACTGCGGGACGGAGCCGTCCGAAGCGCGCCTGACCGTAACCGTCACCGACGACGGCGCCGGCATCGAGGATCCCGCCGTCCTGCTGAGCTTCGGCGAGAACGGCTGGAACAACGACCTGGTGGCCCGCGAGGACGCCGCCGGAATGGGAATCCTGAGCCTCGCCCACCGCGGCTGCCGGATCACCTCCCGGCCACGTACGCCGGACGGTCATATCGGGCATGGCTGGTCCGTGGACCTCTTGCCTGAACATTTCACCGGCCACAGCGACGCCCAGGTCCTGTACGACGACAACGCGCCGTATCCATCCGGCGCCGCCGTGCAGTTCCAGGCCACGGTGTCCGCGGACATGATCCGCTCCGCGATCGCCAGTGCGGCGCGCCACTACCCGCTGCCGGTCACCTTCGAAGGCGAGACGCTTGAACGCCGGGCCTTCCTCGACGGCGCCGTCCACGCCGAGAGCTGGAACGGGCTCACCTTCGGCGTCTACCGGGACCGCAGTCGCGGCTACCTCGAGCCCGACCTCAACTTCTTCGGGCTGACGGTTGCCGTCCGCCTGCCCACGGTCGAGACCGTCCACCGCGGCATCTGGTCCGTCCGCGCCGACGTCGTGGACTGCCCCGGCCTGGAACTGCAATTGCCCGCGCGCAGGGAAGCCGTCGAGAACGCGTTTCTAGCCGACATGCGCGAGGCGGCGCGCCTGGCGATCTACCGCGCCATGGCCGCCGATCCCGAGCCGCGTCCCGCCTTTGTCGACTGGACGCGGGCGCGCGACGCCGGGATCGAGCTTGCGCCGCCGCCGGCGGTCCTCCGGCCCTGGCGGCCCGGCATCGCCGACGTAGACGACTGGCGGGAACCGCCCAAGCCCGCGCCGGCCGCCCCCGACGCGCTGGTCATGGCCTGCGATCCCGAGCCGCCAGAGGCACAGGCGCTGTGGCGCGCCGCGGAGCGCACCGCCATGGCCGAGAGGCTCTTCGAGGCCGACAGGCGCCTCGAAGGCTACGGCTGGTACGACCGGCTCGACCGCGTCACGGGCATCGACACCGAGGTCACCGGCGGCGACGGCAAGACGTGGCCGCTCCACGGGTATCCCGCGCCCGAGCGGACGGGAGCCGCCGCCCCGCTGGCGGCCCGTCCTGACGCGATCCGCATGTCGATTGCAATTGAAACCGCCGGTGGCTCCGGCCACACGCTCGACCTCCCCGCCGATCTGGCGTTCGCTGGCGAGGCCTGGGACTGGGTCTGCAACGCGCTGCCGCTGGTCACCGCGGACAGCACCCTGGAACCGCGCCGGCTCGCGGAGCTGCTGCGCCTGAGCTTCTTCTCGGCCTCCGACGATGCGGACGCCGACAGCCGCGAGACCCAGGCCGTGCGGTTCGACGAAGAGGCGCTCCACATCGCCACCAGGCTCCTGTGCAGCGAGGATTCGGCGCTGGAACTCTCCATCGCCGAGACCGTCCGGCGCGAGCTCTTCTGGCTCGTTCCCAACAACCGCAAGGTGGAGATCTCCATCACCCGCCCGGACATCCGGGTCACCCTGGGCGATCCCGCCGAATAGTGTCAGGGGAACATCCGGGGTTCCGCGGCGGCCGGACGAGACTGCAAGTGCCGGTCAACTAGCCGTCGGAGCCGCCGCGGTCGGGGCCGTCCTTCACCGCATCCGGCAGATGCGCCATGCCGGGGATCAGCGCGAGAAGTGCGACGATGCCCGGCATGCGGAATCCATGACCGCGCTCCGGGCGCTGGTCCAGGGGCTCGAACGCCAGGGAGAAGCGCTCCAGCACCAGGGAGGAGCGCTGGAAAAGCAGGGGGCCGTGCTCGAGCGGCCCTGAAGGCCCGGACCTGGCGCCCGGCGCCGGAAAGGACGGGCGCCGTGCAGGAAATCATCATCACCGCCAGGGCGCTCGACATCCGGCCATGCGAGGAATGCGGGGACACACGGCCGGCGTTCGAGCTTCAGATCAATGACCGCGGGGACCTCGCCACCTGGAACGTCTGCGAGGACTGCCTGCGCTCCGAAGCGGCCGCGAACCTGGGAGCCTGGGCCGCGGACAACAGCCAGGTGAGACAACCAATGGCCGCCGCAATCGAGCCGTCCAGCGCCGGGGCCGTCGCCGGCAAGCTCGCCGCCGCAAGGCAACCATAGCCCGCCCTCGAACATTTCCATCCGCGCATGCGATTTCGTTCCGACGACTGATCCAACGGAGGCGCACCCGCGGTGCGGCGATCCGGCCCGACCGGGAGCGACGCGCCACCCTGGGGCGCCCCGGGCGATCGCCCCAGGAACACAACCTGAGCCGGACGGCCGCCCGCATTCCACGCCTCTCCTGCAGGACTGCCCGCGCGCCGCCCGGAGCCGAGCCCGGCTGTTTCCGGTCGCAGGGCGTCCGGGACGCGGGAGCGGCCGTTCCGCTCCCCGACATTCATCCCGCCCGCAAGGAGACCGCCCATGGGACTTCTCGCGCCCGAGATGCGCCGGAAGCCGCCCCCGAACGCCCGGAGCCCTGACAACGATCGCACACATGTCGTCAAGTTTTAGACCCCGCCGGGCCCTTCCGCCCAAGCATCCCCATCCCCTGCGCGCCTCGCCCCGGCCACCCGGCCAGGGCGGGGCGCTTTCATTTTCAGCCACATGGAGGTTGCCAATGCCCGCGGCCGCGGCCCCGGCGCCGGGATGCGATTCCCCGGCACTCATTTTGCACTGCCTGATCCCGTGACGGGGCCAGAGGCCGGATCGGATGAGCCCGGCCGGGAAGAGAGGACGCCATGGAAGTACGGAACCCGATGGAAGCACTGATCGGAGCGAACGGGACAGCGAGGATCGCCGGCCTCTCCCTGCTTGGCCTCGATTCGATGACGGTCCGGGAACTGCGGCGCCACGGCCTCACCGCGGCGCAGGCCGGGAGGGTCAAGGCGGCGTTCGAACTGGGCCGGCAACTGCTCGAAGCCGAATCCTGCGTGCACGAGAACGCTCCGATGGTCAGCAGTCCCGAGGAGGCCTACCGCTACATGCGGCCGCGGTACGTGAACGAATACCGCGAACACTTCGATGTCTTGTTGATGACCAACCGGAACAGGCTGATTCGCCGCCATCGGGTTTCCACGGGCAGCCTTACGGCGTCCGTCGTTCATCCCAGGGAGGTCTTCAACCCGGTCATCCGCGAGTCCGCAGCCGGGGTCATCTTCACCCATAACCACCCCTCGGGCGATCCATCGCCTTCGCGCGAGGACGTGGACATCACCCATCGGCTCCGGCAGGTGGCCGAGGTGCTGGGAGTCCGGGTCCACGACCACGTCGTCTGCGGGCACGACCGCTTCTTCAGTTTCAACAGGGAGGGCCTCCTATGATGCGTCGACGTTCCACCGGCCCGCCGCCGGCCATGCATCCCATGGACCCGCGCCGCGGCCGGGACCTCTCGCCGATGTTCTCGGCGTTCCTTTGCTGGCTCCTGAGTATCGAGCCCATGACCAGCCGGGCCATCACCGGCGTCGCCGTTTCCGGCAACGCTGTGCTGGCCGCGACCGACCAAAACCCGCTGTTCGACCAGCATCTCGGATCGCTGGACGATTTCGAGACGAACATCCGCGGCTGGGGCCAAGCCTGCGGCGCCGATGCCGGCGTCGTGGAAAGCCTCGTCGCCCGGATGCGGAGGGCGGACCGATGAGCTTCTTCGACCTCCCCGAAGGCTACGACCGCCATGCGGCCGCCCTCGCCATCGTCGATCCCGGCGCGTCCAACCCGTCCGGCGTCGCACTCGCCATTCACCAGGCATGCACGCAGGTCATCGGCGAGGGCGGCAATCAGAGCGAAGACGCCGCGGTCCGCCTCATGACGACGCAACTGGCGTTCCTCGTCCAGGGCGATTCCGATCTCGACTTCGACGAATACCGCCGGCTGATGGACGACTGCCGCGCCCGCGCGTCCGAACGGCGGAACGCCCGGAACTAGGGATCGCCGATCCCGCGTGATCCCCCGCACGTCTGCTCCCCGCCGCGAGGAGGCCGGGCAGCCGGTCCGGGGCAGGCCGCAGGCGCCGTGCGGGAGGATTCGTTCCGCACCGCGCCCCGGTACTTTCACGCACTTCCAGGAGGGAGAGATCCATGCTCGACGCCCACACGGCGGCGGACGCGTCCGCGCGCCTTCCCGTTCCCCACGCCCTTCCTTCCGTCCCCGCCGCCCCGGGCTCCGAGCCTTCCGCACATGACGCGCTGTTCACCGCCGCCACAACCCTCCTGCCGGTCCTGGAGGCCGGCCGGCCGCTCGACGCCGCCACCCTGCGGGACGCCATGACACGCGCCTTCGGCGTCGGCGATGCCGAGGGCGCATGGGTCTGGAAGGACGCCTACGAGGCCGCCGAGGCCGCGGCCGTGCTGTTCATCCGCCGCCACGGCCGGGCCATGCGCCGCCACGCCGGGGCCGGTCCGGACGGACCCTCCGTCATGCTCAGGATGCTGGAGGCTGTCGCCGCGCTTGAGCCGTCCCACACGAAGCGCTCGGAAGAGCAGGTCCGCCTCCAGCAGTTCTCGACGCCCCTGCCGCTGGCCTACGCGGCACTCCAGGCCGCTGCGGTCCGGCCGGGCGACGTCGTGCTGGAGCCGTCCGCGGGCACCGGCATACTGGCGGTCATGGCGGAATGCGCGCTCGGGAGCCGCGCCGCCGGGAACCTGCATCTGAACGAGATCGCGGACGTCCGCCGGGCGCTTCTGTGCCGCCTGTTCCCCGAAACCCTGGTCACCGGCGTGAACGCCGAGAACGCCGCCGACCGCCTGCCGGGCGCCCGGCCCACCGTTGTCATCATGAACCCGCCGTTCTCGGCCACGCCGGGCGTCCACAGCATCCGCCACGACGCCGACCTCCGGCATGTGCGTTCCGCCTTCTCCATGCTGCCGCCGGGCGGCCGGCTCGTGGCCGTCACGTCCGCCAACTGCGTTCCCGGCGATTCCGGTTGGAACGGCGCCTTCGGCCGCCTCGATCCGCCCGCCCGCGTCGCGTTCACCATGGCCGTCGACGGCCGCGTCTACGCGCGCCGGGGCACGGGCTTCGACACAAGGCTCACCGTGCTCGACCGCACGGGCCGGCCCGGCATCGACGTCGATCCCCACGCCCGCGCCGCCACTGCCGCGGAGATGCTCGACGCCGTCATCGCCCGGGTTCCGCCCCGCCTGCCCGTGGAACTCCGCGCCGCCCAGGCCACGCAGGGCCGGGACCTCTTCGGCAACGCGGCCGCGCCGCAGCCGTCCAAGCGAACGGCCACGTCGAAGCCTGCGGCATCCGAACCGGCCCATGACTGGGGAACCGTGTCCGAGCTGAGCGTCGAGACCGGCCCGGCGGATGCCGGCACGGACCCAGGCAGCGCCACCTCCGGACCCTACGAACCCTGGAGGGCGGGCGCCGCCCGGATTCCGGGCACTGTCGTGCATCCAACGCCGCTCGTGCAGTCCGCGGCAATGGCGGCCGTCCCGCATCCGGCCCCGTCCTACCGCCCCATGCTGCCGGAACGCGTCGTTGCGGACGGCCTCCTGTCGGACGCCCAGCTCGAAAGCGTCGTCCTGGCGGGCCAGGCCCACCAGGGCCATCTCGCGGCAAGCTGCCGGATCGGTTCCGGCTGGGAGACCGTCCTGCGCTGCGGCGAGAAGGACCAGAGCGGCGTCACCATGACCGACGAAGGCGAGACACTGTCGGCGCCGATCCGCTTCCGCCGGGGCTGGATGCTGGGAGACGGCACGGGCTGCGGCAAGGGGCGTCAGGTGGCGGCCGTCATCCTCGACGGTTGGCTCCGCGGACGGAAACGGGCGCTGTGGCTAAGCCAGTCCGACAAGCTCCTGGAGGACGCACGCCGGGACTGGACCGCGCTGGGCGGGGGCGAGGACGACCTGATCCCGCTCGCAGACTTCCGCCAGGGCCAGGAGATCCCGCGCTCCACCGGTATTCTTTTCGCCACCTACGCCACGCTGCGCTCGCCGTCCCGCCAGGGCCGCGCTTCGCGGCTCGACCAGATCATCGGCTGGCTCGCCGGAGGCCTCGACGAGGACGCCCGCCATGCCTTCGACGGCGCCGTCGTCTTCGACGAGGCCCACGCCATGGCCAACGCCGCGGGAGGGAAGGGCGCCCGCGGCGACGTGAAGCCGTCGGCCCAGGGGCGCGCCGGGTTGCGGCTCCAGAACGCGCTGCCCGACGCGCGGATCGCCTACGTCTCGGCCACCGGCGCCACCACCGTGCAGGGACTTGCCTACGCCAGCCGTCTCGGGCTCTGGGGCGCGGCCGAGACGCCGTTCGAGAGCCGAAGCGATTTCGTCTCCGCTATGGAAGCCGGCGGGGTCGCCGCCATGGAGGTGGTCGCCAGGGACCTGAAGGCCCTGGGTCTCTACCAGGCCCGCGCGCTGGCCTATGACGGCGTCGAGGTGGACATCCTGGTGCACGAGCTCTCGCCGGAGCAGCGGCGCATCTACGACGCCTATGCCGGGGCGTTCAAGATCATCCACGCCAACATCGAGGACGCGCTCGAGGCTACGGGCATCATGCAGGGAAAAGCCACCCTCAACAGGAACGCCAAGTCGGCGGCGCTGAGCGCTTTCGAGGGCGCCAAGCAACGCTTCTTCGGGCATCTTCTGACAGCCATGAAGTGCCCGTCGCTGATCCGCGCGATCGAGGCCGATCTCGACGCCGGCCGGTCCTCCGTCATCCAGCTCGTTTCCACCGGCGAGGCCTTGATGGAACGCCGTATCGCCGAGATACCGGCCTCGGAGTGGGACGACCTGGGCATCGACCTGACGCCGCGCGAGGCCGTCCTCGACTTCCTCGCCCACGCATTTCCCGTGCAGCTGCAGGAACCCTACACGGACGGCGACGGGAACCTCATGAGCCGCCCCGCCACGGACGCCGAGGGCCGGCCGGTCCTGTGCCGGGAGGCGCTTGCGCAGCGCGACGCGCTGATCGAGAAGCTCGCGTCCCTGCCGCCGGTGCCCTCGGCCCTCGACCAGGTAGTCCAGCACTTCGGCCACGAGGCCGTGGCGGAAGTGACGGGCCGGTCCCGCCGCGTGCTCAGGATTACGGATGGAAACAGCGAGCGCCTGGCGCTCCGCGGCCGGCCCGTCTCCGCCAACCTCTCCGAGACCGCGGCGTTCATGGAAGGAACCAAGCGCATCCTGGTCTTCTCCATGGCCGGGGGCACCGGGCGGAGCTACCACGCCGACCTCTCGTTCGCCAACACCCAGCGCCGGGTGCACTACCTGCTGGAGCCCGGCTGGCGCGCCGACCAGGCGATCCAGGGGCTGGGCCGCACCCACCGGACGCACCAGGCCTCGGCGCCCCTCTTCCGGCCGGTGACCACGGACGTGAAGGGCGAGCGCAGGTTCATCGCCACCATCGCGCGGCGCCTCGACAGCCTGGGCGCGATCACCCGCGGCCAGCGCGACTCCCAGACCGCCATGGGCGGCTCGGACGCAACGCTCTTCCGCGAGAGCGACAACCTCGAAAGCGTCTACGCCAGGGCGGCCCTGAGGCGGTTCTACCTGGCGCTCTCTTGCGGCAACATCCCGGACTGGCCCCTGGGGCGCTTCGAGGACGCCACCGGGCTGAAGCTCACCTGGGCAGGCTCGCTCAAGGAGGACCTGCCGCCCATGCCGCGCTTCCTGAACAGGCTCCTGGCCCTGCCCATCGACGAACAGAACGAACTCTTCGCGAAACTCGAAGACCGCATCGCCGCGGGCATCGAGCAGGCCATGGAGGCCGGAACCTACGAGGTCGGCGTCGAGACCGTGCGCGCCGATTCCCTGTCCGTTGCCGGCCGGGAGACGCTGTACGAGCATCCAGGCGCCGGAGCGGCCACCGAACTGGTCGAGATCCTGCGCCGCGACAGGCTGGAACCGACGTCCGCGGACGAGGCCGTCGGTATCGGCACGCAGACGGACGGCGGTCCGGTCCTTATGGTCAACGACAGGTCGGACCGCGCAGCGGTCGTGCTTCCGGCGCCGTCCCGCATGTTCGACGACGGCGGCGTGCAGGAGCGCGTCCGGCTGCTGCGTCCCGCCGTTCGGGATTCCATGACCAGAGCCGAACTCGACGCCTCGAACTGGCGTAGGGCCGCCGAACCCGAGTGGCGCAGGCTCTGGGACCACGAGATCACGGGCCTCCCGTCCCACCGCGAATCCCGGTTCTGGCTCGCGGCGGGGCTTCTGCTGCCGGTCTGGGACCGCCTGCCCTCCGAAAACATGCGGGTGCGGCGTCTCAGGACCGACGACGGCGAGGCGCTGATCGGACGCGTGCTCGACGCCGGACAGGTCCGCGCGGTGCGAACCGCCTTCGGCCTTGCGGGCGGTATCGCCATGACCGGCGCCGAGGCCTTCGAGGAGGTCATGGGACGGGGCACGGCGCTCGCCCTCGCCAACGGCTGGCGCCTCGCGCGCCGCCGCATCATGGGCGCCGACCGGATCGAGATCGAGGGACCCACGGATTCCGACACCGGGGTCCTGAAGCGCATGGGCTGCACGGTCGAGATCATCTCCTGGCGCACCCGCGTCTTCGCCTCCGGCCCCGATCTCCTCGAACGCGTCATCCAACGCTGGCCGCTCGTTGCCTGAGCCCGTCGCGTCATCCGTATGGCCGGCCCGCCGTCCGCAATGCGGGAGGGAGCCGGCCGCCGTCCACGCCCGCTGTCAACTCGTCGGCGTACGTACCGCCGGCCGGCCGCCGGCGGGTTTCACCAACTGAAGGGGAACATTGCCATGACTGCACAGAACCTGCCCGACGACCCGAACTACGCGTTCTGCCCAAGCTACGACCTGGGCGACGACCCGCAGCAGATCCGCATCGTTTTCGAGGGCCTGCAAGGCTACGTGCCGACCGCTCTCGTCGCCTTGACGGTCGACGATGCCGAGCGGTTGTGCGACCGCCTGAACGCCAGGCTCGGACATTCAAGAGAAGACTGGACTGCGCTCGCCGCCCGCTCCATGCGCACCGAGGCCCCGGAGAGCGGCCACGAATCCCGGACTGAACCGGACGCGCGCCGGCGGCTCAACCGGAACGGCAGGACGTGCTAGACAGGACCTCGGCGGCAACCCCGAGGACATCCTGTTCCTGCCGCCGTCTGCACGAAGGAGGCGCAATGAATCGAAGCCGGTTCGTTTTCCGTTGCGTTCTGTTTGCCGGTTGTCTCGATATGGGCGTTGCAGCGCACGGTCCGGGCGCCGAGGAGTGGCGCGGCCTGACGCTCGCCCCGGAGCACCGCTGTGCTCCGTACCGGTCCAAGGACTATTCCTACCCGCAGGCGGTGGAGCTTCGGATCATCGCTGGAATGGGGGGCAAGGTCTACGGCCCGTACACCGGCCGCTACTTCTCCAGCCGCCGCAAGACCGACATCGAGCACATCGTCGCGAGGTCCGAAGCGCACGACAGCGGGCTCTGCCGGGCGGACTCCGCCACGAAGAGAACCTTTGCCCGCGACCTCCTGAACCTCACTCTCGCGGCGCCGGCGGTGAACCGGTGCGGACGAAAGGGGAAATGCGCTCATGACGCCGCCGGGTGGCTGCCGCCGATCAACCGGTGCTGGTTCGCCGGCCGGGTCCTGGACGTCCGGCGCAAATACCGGCTCACCATAGACCGCCGCGAAGCCGCCGCCCTCGACCGGGTGCTCTCCGGCTGCAACTCCACGGAAATGGTCTTCGCGAACCGGCCGTCCACGCCACACCCTCCGTCCCGGGTGACCCGGCCTCCTTCCCGGATGAGCCGCCCTCCCTCCCGGGAAGCCCTTCGACGATGGGACGACAACCGCAACGGCCGCATCACCTGCAAGGAAGCGCGCCGCCACGGCATCGCCCCGGTCCGCCGCGGCCACCCGGCGTACCCCTTCATGAATGACCGGGACCGCGACGGGACCGTCTGCGAGTAGGCGGCAGGCGTCGATTCCAGCCGACTCTTGCTGCGCAGCCGGCCGGCCTACGGCTGGATCCACGCCCGGGCGGTTGGCGCAAAAAATACGGTCTTACGATGCGTCGCGGCCGTTCACGGAGACAATGCGGCACGGACCTCCCCGCGCGTTGCACCGTTCAAGTGCTCTGCCCTTTGCGCGGTCAAGGCTCTCTTGCCCGCCTGACCAAGCCAACTTCCCGTCAACTCCAACCGCAAACGCCTTGTGCCCCGCGGTGGCCAGATAACGGAGCCATTGCCATCGGCCCTTCCTCTTCAGGCCTTCGGGAGGGCGCACGAATACGACCGCCGCATCGCCCGGATCCCGGTCCCAGCTCGGCGCGCCAATCGCTTTGAGGAAGGCGCTGATGCGTGGACGCCAAAGCTCGCGCCCGCCGACGCGAATGAGGCGATGGCCGTCGTCGCCGGCAAGCTGTGCGCCGCCGCGTAGATTACGACGGCCGCCGGGCCCGGCAGCCCGACCGCCAGCGACGGCGAGTCCCCGCCGCGCCATCAATCCCCGGTCTTCCACATCGCCCGGTCCGAATCCCGGCGCCGTCTCAAGTCCGCCCGGACGTCCTGCCGGCCAGCGTTCGAGGACAGCAGGAGGCGGGTGAGAGACGCGCCCGGAGAGAGAGGCGCCTCGAACCACCAACCGGGGAGGATCCTGACATGAGCACATTGACCTATGCCGGCATCGGAGCCCGCAAGACGCCGCCCTCCGTCCTGACCGCCATGACCGTGATGGCCGGCTGGCTCGCGCGTCAGGGCTGGCATCTGAACAGCGGCGGCGCGGCCGGGGGCGACAGTGCGTTTGCCGAAGGCGCGCCGGCCGGCCAACGGACCCTGTACCTGCCCTGGCCCGGCTACAACGGCTGCGCGGGTCCGGACTGCCGGGCGCCGTCGCCGTCCGAGCTCGAATCCTGCATGGCCATCGCCGCCCGCCTGCATCCCGCCTGGGACCGCTGCTCGCCCGCCGTCCGAAAGCTCCATGCCAGGAACGCAGCCATCCTCGGAGTCGGTCTCGATCGGCCGGTCGATGCCGTGGTGGCCTGGACGCCGGGGGGAGCGATCACGGGAGGCACCGGAATGGCGATCCGCATGGCAATGGAGGCCGGCATCCCCGTGCTGAACCTGGGCGCGATGCCGCCGCGTGCGGTCTGCGAGCGCCTCCTGGCCATCCGCCGGCCCCAGTCCTCTCCATAGAGCCGGAGAAAGGCGTCCACCGGGGCGAAGGCCCGGTAGGGGAGAGGGAGGCGGTCTCCCTCACGCACTCCGGGCAAGGCAGGCAGCCAAGGAGGACGCAGACATGTCTGGCATCGACTTCGACATCGCAGAAGCCCCGACCGGCAGCGACGTGCTGGCCGAGATCGGGCTCGACCCCGGCGCCGTCCAGGACGTCATCGACGACGACCTCGCCAGGAGCTGTCCGGACACGTGGAGTGAGAGGAGGGCCTGGGAGGGGTGAACGGAAGGGGGCCGGGGAGGGAGGACTCCGGCCTCTCGACGCTCGCAGACCATCGTCACTAACCAGCACAGGAAGGAGAACGTCATGAGCTTCGGACTGAATCGCGTAGAACTGATCGGCCGCCTCGGCGCCGACGTCACCGTCAATCACCTGTCCAGCGGAGGCCGCGTCGCCAACCTCAGCATCGCCACCGACGAGTCGTACATCAACAAGACCGGCGAGAAGGTCGACAAGACCGAATGGCACCGGGTGGTGACCTTCCAGGACGGCCTCGTCAACATGTTCGAGAAGCACGCCCGCAAGGGGCGGCTGGTCTACATCGACGGCAAGCTCCAGACCCGGCGCTGGTCCAAGCCCGGCGAGGACAGCGACCGCTACTCCACCGAGATCCTGCTGGTCCCGGGCGGACGGGTGCAGTTCCTCGACAAGCCGAACGGCAACGGCGCCTCCGCCGCGGCCGACCCGTCGATGGCGGCGGGCGACGCCGCGATGCCCGCCAACGGGACCTCGTCCCAGCCCGCGGACCAGGACGACGACATCCCGTTCTAGACACCTCATCCTTTCCTCCCACCCTGGGACCGGCGCCGCGTGCGCCGGTCCCTTTTTTTGCAGCCTGTCCCGAGCAAGCACCCTCCGGGCGTCGCGCCTCGCTTCGCTCGGCCCGCTCGCCCTCCGGCGCAGCCGGGTGTCCCGTCTTCAAAAGGAGTGCCGCCATGTACAACCATCCCTCGCCGGCAGCCGCCGTCGCCGCCGCGCTTGGCGCGCGCGCCGAAGACGTCTGCCAGCGCTACCTTCCCCACGGCCGCCGCCAGGGCCGCTACTGGGTCGCGGGCGACCTGGACGGCGCCCGCGGACGCTCCCTCTTCGTCCGCCTGCACGGCCCCGGCACGCCCGGGAAGTGGACCGATGCGGCCGTGGGCAGCCACGGGGACCTGCTCGACCTCATTCGCCACCGCACGGGCGCGCCGACGCTCCGCGCGGCGCTCGACGAGGCCCGCGCCTTCCTCGCCCTGCCGGCTTCGCCGGCCGCGGGCGATGCAGGCGGCTACGACGCCGCCCAGGCAGCGCGCCGCCTGTGGCGCGGATGCCGCGCCGTGGACGGCACCCACGCCGAAGCCTATCTCCGGGCCCGCGGGCTCGCGCGCTGCCGGTTCCCGGCGCTCCGCTTCCACCCCGAGCTTCGCTACCGCGAAGGCTCCGCCGTCATCCGCCTGCCGGCGCTGGTCGCCGCCGTGACCGGCGACGACGGCGCCGTCTGCGGCGTGCACCGCACCTGGCTCGATCCCCGCCGCCCCGCCAAGGCGGACGTCGCATCCCCCAGGAAGGCCCTCGGCCGCATCTACGGCCTCGCCGTCCGCTTCGGCATGCCCGCCGGCGGCGTCGCTCCGCTCCTCGTCGGCGAAGGCATCGAGACCGTGCTGTCGCTCGTCACCGCGGTGCCCGAGATCATTGCGGCCGCAGCCCTCTCCGCCGGCAGCCTCGGCGCTTTCTCACCTCCGCCCGCCTGCCGCCGCGTCGTCATCGCCCGCGACAACGACTTCGAGGGCGCATGGGCCGCCGAACGCCTCGCCCGGCGCTGCGCGCGGGCGGGCGTCGCGGCCGCGGTCATCGTTCCGGAAGGCGGCGACTTCAACGACGACCTCGCTTCGCTCGGCGCCGCCGTCCTCGCCGCAAGGCTCCGCCCGCTCTTCCGCCCGGGAGTCCGGGGAGAGCGGCCCGGAGCGGGCAAAGTCTTGATGGAAGGAGAGGGAGTATGGATACCGTCATCAACCTGAGGCGCGAACCCGAACTCCACGAGTTGCTCAAACGCGCCCCCACGAACCACAACCTCGGCACCCGCGTGCAAGACAACGTCGCCCTCATCGATCGCCGCTCCAAGTGGGGCAACCCATTCCGCCTCGGCGCCCATGGAACCCGCGAGGAAATCATCACGCTCTACCGTCTCCTTCTCTGGCGGCGCATCCGCATCGGTTCCATTTCCCTCCACGATCTCGCCCAGCTCAACGGCAAGAGCCTCGCCTGCTGGTGCCATCCCTTGCCCTGCCACGCACAGGTGCTCGCCCGCGCCGCCGCTTGGGCCGCATCCGTCCTGGCCGAAAGGAGGTGTGCATGATGGCCTGCGTCACCTTCAAGCGGCTCACCCCGCACGAGTCCCGCATCTACGCCGACGGCGACCATGTCGGCGACGTCTACCGCCACGACGACATCCTTGCCCCCGGCCGTGTCTTCTACGTCGTGCACCTCCATGAAGATCCCCGTGGATCCCGGCGCGTGCACGACCGCAGCAGCATCCGGGACGTCGCCCAGCGCCTCCTCGATTCCCATCCCCTCTGGCCGTGATGGCCGCCGCGGCCTTCTCTCCCGCAGTCAGTTCGCCGTTGGGTCTTCCAAGGAAAGTTTGAGCTTCAAGGGGGACGGCGCCCTATCCAACAAAGTCCTCCCCGACGTGATGTCCCATCTTGTCACACGTGCTCCCTGCGCCAACCCCTGAAGGGGTCCTCCTCTCCGCTTCGCTCCGTTCCGGCCGGGCTACGCCCGGTGGCTACGCTGCGCGCGCGTGAAAAGAAGGGACATCACTTCGGGGCGGACGAGCCCCAGTCACGGGCCGCATGGTCCTTAACACGAGAGGAGGTCATCATGACCAGCATCGACAACATCCCGGATCAGGGTCACTCCATCATGGACATGGCTTGTGAGCATGCTCAGACCTTCGGACTCACTCCCGAACCCGACGAGTTCGACTCCAGGGACATCTGGGACGAGGACGACGCCATCGACGCCATCCGCGCGGCCTTCGAACTCCTCGCGGACGGCATCGGTCCCGACGGCACTCAGCTCGCAGACGAGCGCGAAAGCCTGCTCTGGGGCTTCGTCAACATGCTCGACGCCCAGACCCAGCGCCTCGACCGCGCAGCCGACCGCCTCATGCCCGACCTCCGAGACCTCCAGCGCGAGCAGGACGGCTCCGAGATCAAGTCACGCGAACTCGAACTCATCACCGACCGCGCCCGGAACCTCTCCGCCCGCCGCGACGCCTTCGAGAAAATGCGCGACGCCGCAGCCCACGACTACCAGCTCCAGACCGGCAACATCTGGCGGCCCCGGAGCGGTTCCCACACCAGCCAGACCGGCAAGCTCACCTCCGCTGCCATCAATGCCCGTGACTTCATGCGCGCGCGCAAGGACCGCAAGACCCAGGCCCACCTGCCCGAGGGAACCCTGGTCGCGGTCACCGGAGGCAAGGACGTGGGCGAGCCCGCCGCGGTCTTCCAGCGCCTCGACAAGGTCCGCGCCAAGTACACCGACATGGTGCTGGTCCACGGCGGCGGCCCCGGCGTCGAGCGCATCGCGGCGAGTTGGGCCGAGCAACGCGGCGTCCACCAGGTCGTCTGCAAGCCCGACTGGGACCGCCACGGACGGGCCGCTCCCTTCCGCCGCAACGACGACCTCCTCAACCTCCTGCCCAAGGGCGTGATCGCCTTCCCCGGCAGCGGCATCACCGACAACCTCGTCGACAAGGCAAGGCAGCTCGGCATCCCGGTCCAGAAGGTGGCTGCCTGAGCCGCACACAACAGGGGGTCGCGTCGCTTCGGCGGCGCGGCTCCCTTTTTTTGTCGGCGCACCCGAACAATACACCAACAGCGCTCGCTTCGCGTCGCGCCTCGGGTCGCTGGCGCTCCCTCCGCGCTCCGTCCGCCCACAAAACGGCGTGACCCGTGTTTCATCCAGGCGCGCCATGCCTGGCCGCGCATCCGACCCACGACTCGCCGCACCCGTGCCGTCCGCCTCCGCGTCGCCGTGCGGGCTTCGCCCGTCGCCGGCTTCCTCTCCCCGCCATCCCCGGTGTCCGCACCACTGTGGACACCCCAGTCGACGCCTCCGGCAACGTGCTTCGCACGTATGCCGTCGGCGCCTTCAGCACTGACCGCCACTCGGTCGCCGCGGCGGTCCGCTGGTTTCCACGTCACCGGCGTTGCCGGTGACGCTACCCTGTCGAGCCGCTGCGCGGTCTCGCGCCTTCGGTCGCTGGCTCCCGGTGTGCGCACGGCTCGCCGCCTTCGGCGGCATCGCTGCACTCACGCCGTCCGCCTCGCTGCGCTCGCTCCGTCCGGCATTCTCCCAAAGGTTGTGCCGTTCCCGATTGCCATCGACATGTGCTGCCCTCGGCACGGACCCCCCTCCACGGCCCGTGTCGCCGAGGACCCGCTTCGCGCCTCCCCTGCGCCACTCGGCGACGCGGGCCTTCCCCCCTCCTCCGGACCGGTCCGTCCTGCCTCCTTCACCTCGCCGGTGCGCGCTGCGGACGCCTCTGCCGGCGCCTTCGGCAACGTGCTTCGCACGTGTGCCGTCAGCGCCTTCAGCAGTGACCACCACTCAATCGCCATTGCCGCTGTCGTGACCCTGTCGAACCCGGCTGCGCCAGTTCGCCTATTCAGCACGGCATGCCTCGCCGCCTTCGGCAGCATCGCTGCACTCATGCCGTCCGCCTCGCTGTGCTCGTCTTCGGCACACCCCTCCGCATCCGCATCGCCCGTGCCGGCTCCGCACGTCACCGGCTTCCGCACTCCGCCGTCCTCGCTTTCCTCGCCACTGCGGACGCCACTGCCCGCGCTTCCGGTAGCGTGCTCCGCACGCCTGCCGGAAGCTCCGTCGACACTGACTTCCACTCAGTCGCCGTGGCGGCTCCCTTCCGCCGGCTTCGCCGGCGTCGTTCCCCCTTCGCTCATACCTCAGACTTTCCGTTCCTGACCGCATGGCGCGGGCTCTGATTCTCACACCCCACGCATCCCCGATGCTGGTGGCGCCATTGATGCGAATGCCGTGCCCTTTCAGGTACAAGTGGCGCCTTTGTCCGCCTGCCTCTTGTTGGACCGAGTGGTTGCTCCGTGTAACACGACTACCGTTGCGCCACCGCGCAGCCCTGGCGCCTGCTGTCGCTACCGTTACACGCTCGCTCCACCGCCGTTACACCGACACAATGCCGCGCTCCACGATCGTTACACGCTTATCCTCCCCTCCGCTGGCTCACTTCCGCGCCGGTCCGCCCGAAAATCCTCCCCGTCCCAGCCTCCCCATCGCTTCTCATTAGGATCACTGGCGAACAAAACCGCTTCGAGTTCGCCATGAACTCGCCGATCTGGTAGCAAAAAAGAGTTGCGAACGCTCGATCCCGGTCCCCCACTACACACCGCGTCCGCACCCCGTACGAGCCCAGAGTCGATCCGCCACCAGGCCCCAGAGCATTGACATGACCGCCAACCACCCCGACCCCGAAACCGGCGACGCCCGGGATCAGCAACACCATGCCGCACGCAAGAACCGCGGCGTCCGCTTCTCCGACTCCGAATGGAAGGAGGTGCGAGAAGCCGCACATACCCATGGCATCACCCCCGCCGAGTTCGTACGGGAGAAAGTCCTCGACCTCGTCCGCAACCCCGAAAACGCCGCCCCCGTCTCTCTGCCCGCCCATCTCGTGCCCCTGATCGAGCGCACCTTTCGTTACGCTTACATTATTGCAACCAAAATACGCGGCGACATGATCGACAATGGAGACCGCGAGCGACTCGAACGCCTGGTCGACGAAGCCCGCAAGCTTCAGAATGCGCTCAAAAACAGCCCGCCCGAATGAACCTCGCCGGGACCGGCTGCCGCCACGCAGTACAGCCCGCGACACTTGGATTGGACGTTTATCACGGCAGGCGAATGCTTGCGGGATGGCGAGCGCTGGATTCTGGCTTTGCAAGACGCTGTGCCGGAAGTCCAGGCGGCGCGGTTGCCGTGCGTTATGGAATGGATTGTCGCCATGTGCGCGTCCGCAATCCCGGGCGAGGAGGAAACGCTTCGAGGGCGCCGCTCCGGCGGATTCCTTGACCCATGGCCGCGTGCCATTGCAAAATGTACCATCGGGCTTTGCCCGTCGATGCGACTGGGAAGCAGATTTGTCTGAATCCAGAGGAGGCGCGATGATTCGACGATTGGTGATCGTGCTTGTGCTGGCGTGTCTTTGGTCTCCGACGGCCCTGATGGCGGCCCCGATCCACGACGCAGCGCGGCAGGGCAATGAGCATCGCGTCAGGGAACTTCTCGCAGCAGGCGCGGACGTGAACGCCAAGGACAACAATGGGTTTACGCCCCTTCACTTGGCGGCACTCAACGGCCGAGCGGGAGCAGTGAAGGCTTTGCTCGCTGCTGGCGCGAACGTGAACGCCAAGACCAAAGATGGGAGGACTCCCCTTCACTCGGCGGCATTCATCGGCCAAGCGGGAGCGGTGAAGGCTTTGCTCGCAGCAGGCGCGGACGTGAACGCCAAGGACAACAATGGGTGGACTCCCCTTCATTGGGCGGTATTCATCGGCCAAGCGAGAGCGGTGAAGGCCTTGCTCGCAGCAGGCGCGGATGTGAACGCCAAAGCCAAAGGTGGGGTGACGCCCCTTCACTGGGCGGCACTCAACGGCCGAGCGGGAGCAGTGAAGGCCATGCTCGCTGCTGGCGCGGATGTGAACGCCAAAGACGAAGAAGGGGGGACTCCCCTTCACGCGGCCGCAGTCAACGGCCGAGCGGGAGCGGTGAAGGCCTTGCTCGCTGCTGGCGCTAAGGTGAACGCGAGAGCCGGAGGTAAAACCACTCCTCTGGACATGGCCCGATTCGGGATGGGAGAGACAGAGGAGAGCGTCAAACCTTTTCAGGAAGTGATCTGGACACTGAAAGCGCACGGGGCGCGATGAGGACGGGGCCGATGAATGGACAGGGAACGCTCGTGGAAATGCGAGGGGCGGACTCCTTCCGCGTCCTTGCGGAGCCTGTACGATGCTCTCCTGTGCTGGGCCGGGGTTCGTTGAGCCCGCAAGGGCTTGCCAGAAACGGATAACCGGCCGGAGTTGAGGGCGTGCAACCATGACGGATCAATCATCTGCCGTGACTCGCAAGGAACACGGGGTCTGAGCGTAATAGAGGGTTTGAAGCAGAATCCGGCACATGGCCCCGAGGTGCGCATGAGTCAGACGACGTCTGGTGGAGGTCCATGGAACCGGCAATGAGTTTCCCCACCTTCTCCGCGGCCTCGACAAGATGCGCGTCGGCCAAGTGCGCGTAGCCTGCGGTCGTGCGGTGGCGCCGGTGCCCGAGCAGTTTCCCGACCAGCAACAGGCTTTCGCCCGACATGACGGCATGACTCGCGGCGGTATGCCGGAGGGTGTGCAGGCTTTTGCCGACCGCAACGCACTCATCAAGGGCAAGTGGCACCCCGTCCGCGCCAACGACCTTGACCCGCGCTAACGCTCTTCACCCGGTACGCCGGTCAATTCGCTGAACTGCACTTGACAACCGAGACACGCCAACCGCCACCACTTTCCGTCCGCTTGGGTCTTCTCGACGCCATAGCCCCCAGCTCCAAGGCTTCCGCGCCAGCCCTTTCCGGTAGAGCATCTCGATAAGCTTCTGCCGCTTGCCCGTGGCCCGTTCCCGGCCGCATTTCCTGAATTCCGCCTCTCCACCTGCAAGCGACCCACCACCAGGAGCCCGAGGCCGGCCCTTGAAGGGCCAGGCCGGCTGGGCGGAAGCGACTCCCGGCTGGCCTGCCCAACGTCCCGACGGGAGGAACTCATGCGCATCTACGCAAGAAACCGCGCCTGCGGATTTCGCTACAGCCGAGCCGCTTGGGGCCCGTTCAGCAACTTCTCGCCCCTGGCCGTGCCCATCGCCGCCGGCCCGTGGACGTTCGCTACGTCCGAGGCCTTGTACCAAGCCGGCAAGTTCGCCTCGCGCCCGGACATTCAGCAGCGCATCGCCGAAGCGCCGACGCCGGGGCAGGCCGCCGCCATCGGCCGCACCACGGGTCTCGGCATCGATCCCGGCTGGACGGGGCAGCGCGTCAACGTCATGCGCTGGGTGCTGCGCCTGAAGCGCGAGGCCAACACGGCCGAGGTCGACACGCTCCTCGCCGCAACCCGAGACCGCCCCATCGTCGAGGTCTCCGTGCGCGACCCCTGGTGGGGCGCCCGTCCCGTGGCCGACCGCTACGAGGGCAGGAACGTCCTCGGACGGCTCTGGATGGAGCTTCGCAGGCAGCTCCGCGACGGCCACCCTGCGGCCCGTTCCGGCGCCTGGCTCGACCAGATCCGCGTCGGCCGGCTGGCTTGCCGCTCCGGCGCCGCCCGAGAGGCCGCCTGACAGCGGCTGCGCCACCAACCCCACACCCTCACGGCAACCTGCGGCTCGGCCCATGGAGTTCGAGGCCAGCGGCCGGCGAGGGCGCGGCCGGCGGTCTTCGAGGGCGTCCGCGCCGCTCCGATTTCCCGCCACACGGAGGTTGTCCATGACCGTTCCCGACAAGATTTCCGCCGACTACACGCTGCCCCCGAACGATCTCGCCGAGACGCTCGCTCTCCTGGTCGAGGCCCGCCAACCGTCCATCGTCTGGGGACCGCCCGGGGCCGCCAAGAGCCAGATCGCCCGGCAGGTCGCCGCGGCATCCAACCGCCAATACGTCGACATCCGGGCGTTGTTGCTCGAACCCGTCGATCTTCGCGGCATCCCCTGGCGAGACAACACGGACCGCACGCGCTGGGCCACGCCCAATTTCCTGCCGCCGGCCGACGATCCCGGGCGCTGGCTCATCAACCTCGAAGAACTGCCGTCCGCGGTCCCGATGGTCCAGGCGGCGCTCTACCAGTTCGTGCTCGACCGCAAGATCGGTGACTACAAGCTGCCCGAAGGCGCCTCGCTGATCGCCTGCGGCAACCGGGAGACGGACCGCGGGGTCGTGCACCGCATGCCCACGCCCCTGGCCTCCCGCTTCATCCACCTCGACGTCCGCGTGGACGCGGCAGACTGGTGCGAATGGGGAGCGGCGAACGGCATCGCGCCCGAGGTGATGTTCTTCATCACGTACAGGCCGGACCTCCTGCACCAATTCGACCCGCAGTCCAGGGAGCGCGCCTTTCCGTGTCCGAGGTCCTGGGAGTTCGCCAGCAACATCGTCAAGCTCATCAAGAACCACAACGGCCTCCGTCCGGCGGTCGAACTTGCCCTGTTCCGGGGCACGGTCGGCGAAGCCGCGGCCGTCGAGTTCTCGGCGTTCCTGAAGGTCTGGCGCGAGTTGCCCCACCCGAGGGCGGTCCTGAACGACCCGGAGAACGCCGAGGTCCCGGACAACGCGAGCGCGTTGATGGCTCTCTGCGGCTCTCTCTACCGCCTCGCCTCCGACGTCAACATGGACGCCATCGTCACCTTCGCGCAGCGGCTTCGCCGGGAAGTCGGCGAGTCGCTGGTCGGCGCGTGCGCCCGCCGCAACCCAACGCTCCAACACTCGCCCGCCTTCATTCGCTGGGCCGCCGCCAAAACGCATTAGGGAAGAACGCCATGCACTGGAGAATCACCCACTACCCCGCCGGCGACGCCCTCGGTCGACTACGTCGTGCGGGCGCGCACCCTCGAGGCCGCCAAGCGCAAGCTGGCCGCCGCCCTGAACGTCCCCGTGTGGACCCTCAGGTAACCCCGAAGGAGGAATCCATGGACCTCAACCGCGACGCCATGCTGGTCGGGCTGCGCATCACCGCCTGGTCCGGCCGGCTCTACGACCGAGAAGCGAGCGACCACGTCGCCGTCCACCACGACGCCAGCGCGAGCGCCGGGCGCTACAACAAGCGCCTCTTGCCCAAGGCCGCCTTCGCCACGCTCACCGCAACCATGAGCGAGGCGCGCGCCCGGCACTACGCCAACTCCCTCCCCTGGGACGACAAGGGCTCGCGGCTTCTCACCGTCGCCAACTACGAGCGCTACACCGGGCTCATGGACGGGCTCCGCGAGCGCGTGGTGCGCCAGCGCGCCCGCTTCATCGAGGACTACGATCACTACGTCGCCCAGGCCCGGCTCGACCTGGGCAAGCTCTTCCGCATCGAGGAGTACCCCTCGAAGGAGACGCTTCAGGACAGGTTCTCCATCAGCTACCGCATCACGCCAGTCCCGGACGCCGACCACTTCATCGCCAAGCTCGCCTCCGACGATACCGAGCGGGTGAAGCGCGACATCGAGCGCCACGTCGAGGAGCAGCTCCACGACGCCGTGGGCGACCTCTACCGGCGTCTCGCGGAAGCGGTGGAGCGGGTCTCGGAGCGTCTCAATGAGGACGAGAACGGCAAGCCCCTGGTGTTCCGCGACACCATGATCTCCAACATCCGGGACCTGGTGGACGTGGTTCCCCGGCTCAACATCTTCGGCGACCACAGGCTCGCGCGCCTCTGCGAGGACGTGAAGGAGAAGATCGCCTGCGTCGGGCCGGATTCGCTCCGTCCCTCGAAGAGCTTCGATCCCGAGGCCCGGGCCCGGGTGAAGCGCGACGCCGACGCCTTGATGGAACAGTTCGCGGGCTACTTCTCCCCGGCCGAGCCGGTCCGGGAGGTGGCGTGATGGCTCCCGGCGTACTGAGAGAGTCCGCGCTCCGCATGAGCGACTGTGTGACCGAACTTTTACGCAAGCAGCCCTTCTTCGGGAGCCTCGTGCTGAGGCTCCCGCTTCGCCCCGACCCCACGCGCAAGACGCTCGCCACCGACGGACAGGAGATCCGCTATTCGCCAAGCTGGGTGGCGGAGACCGATGCGCACCTCATCGAGACCGCGATGGCGCGGGTGGTGATGGCGTGCGTACTCAAGCACCACACCCGCCGGGGAGAACGGGATCCGGAACGCTGGCAAACGGCCTCGCAGCTCGTCACCCACGCTTTGTTGCGCGATGCTGGCTTTACCCTCCCGCCCGACGCCGAAGCCTGGGAGGAGCTGAGCGTCGAGCAGGCATACGACCGCCTTCCGGAGCCCAGGGACGACGATCCAGGCGACGAAAGCAACCCGCCACAAGACGCCGGCGCGGGCAACCAGCAGCCTCCTGGCGGCGGCGATCCCGCCGGAGACGGCGACGATCAGGGCGAGGACGGCGGTGACGATGCGGACAGCCAGGACGAGGACAACGGCGGCGGCCACGACGGGAATCGCCATGGTGAGGACGGCGCATCCGACGCGCCGCCGAGCCACGATCCTTCCGGCACCGGCGAGGTCATGGACGCCGCCGCAGGCGCGGACGACGGCTCCTATCCCGGCGAGGCGCCCGTGGACGCCGTCGCCGAGGAGCAGGCGTGGGACGAGGCCATGCACCAGGCGCTCAACATCGCCAGGGCCGAGGACAAGGCGCCCGGCCTGGTCGCGGAGACGGTCCGGAGCGCCCATGCGAGCACGCTGGACTGGCGAACGCTCCTGCGCCGCTACATGACCGACGCCGCCAAGTGTGACTATAGCTGGAGCGTTCCCAACCGGCGCTTCATCGACTCAGGCCTCTACCTGCCCTCGATCCGCTCCGAAGGCATCGACACGATCGTCGTCATCATCGACACCTCGGGCTCTGTCCCGGCCCAGACCCTCGCCGGGTTCTGGACGGAACTGCGCGAGGTCGCGGCCGAGATCCGCCCCGGGAGGGTCATTGTTCTCCAGGTCGACACCGCATTGCAGGACGCGGCCGAGTACTCGCCCGATGAACTCCCGGACGAGATCGCCATCAAGGGCCGGGGCGGCACCGACTTCCGCCCGGGCTTCGAGTGGCTCGACGAGCAAGGGATACAGCCGGGCGTGTGCCTCTACTTCACGGACATGGACTGCTCGACCTACCCGGAGGCAGACCCTGGGTTCCCCGTCGCCTGGATCAATTGGGGCCCGGTCCCGTCAGAGTGGAACCGCGAGCCTTGGGGCGAGCGCATCGACATCGCCCCCTGAACGCCGGCTGCA
The DNA here is from genome assembly GCA_965215605.1 of uncultured Binatia bacterium (SeqCode). Taxonomy (GTDB): domain Bacteria; phylum Desulfobacterota; class Binatia; order UBA9968; family JAJDTQ01; genus JAJDTQ01. The sequence goes on from OZ244070.1 coordinate 3,256,331, forward strand.
ACCGCGAACCCCAGGCGGAAACGCATTGACCCCGCCTCCTTGAGCGGCCGCCCGGGCCGGATCGCGCCGGATGGGCCGATCGCCGGATGCCCCGGGCCTTCCGAGCCCCATCTCCGTAAACGGCTGATTTTAATGGCGTGATCGCTGCCGGGAAGCTGTGCATTCCGCTGGACCCCGGATGAACAGGGCCATTTCATGCACATCCCGGCGATATGCACAGGGTTTTCCACACACCCTGTTTGCCAAGTCGAAACATTGCGGGAAGGACCAGACCCATGCGGCGCCGAGCAGACCGGCTGTCTCGAACGCCCGGACTCCGATCGCCGTTACCGGAAGAGGTTTTCGAGCGCTTCGCGCTCGACCGCGTGCTTGTGCGGATTTTCCCGCTTGAGCTTCTCCAGGTTCACCAATTTCCAGCGCACGGCCGGCAGGTTCACGGCCTCGGGCAAGCCGATCAGGCCGAAGTCGGGCTCCGCGTCGTGGAGGGAGAGCAGGAACGCCGCGATGTCGCCCTTCAACCGCGATCCGATGTCGGCGTGCAGACGGCCTCGCGCGTCGGCCAGCTCATCCCGGGATACCTCCTCGCGCGTCATCCCGGCGAACTCTTCGTAGTACAGATCCTCTCCGGGAAGCGCCGCCGGCGCCAGGAGCTCATGCATCGGACGGTTCGAGCTCGCCAAATAGACCATGAACGTGCGGAAGAGGCCGTCCGTCATGCCTTCGTTGTCGTACAGGAGCCTCACGTCGAAGATGTCGCGCGGATGCTGGCGGTCGAGCGCCGCATGGAGCTTCCCGCCGTACAGGTCCTCGAAGGCCAGCACGTTCGCTTCGGCGAATCCGAATTGCTCCGTGACTCTCTCGCACACGGCCATCGGCCTTGCCGGATGCACCGCCCCTCGCGTCACCGGGGAGGTCTCGATCTTTATCCGCGCGCGGCCATCACTCACCATGATGCGCGTGCCGATGTCCCCGCCGCCCGCGATGCGGCGCGCCCTGAGCCGCGGATTGCGGGCGGTTACCGCCGCCGCGATGCGGTCGAGCGCACTGTCGATTGCTTCAAGCGACGACCGGCGGTCCGCGACCGGCAGGTAGGTCAGGTCGACGTCTACGGACAGCCTCGGCATGTCCCTGTGGAACAGGTTGATGGCGGTGCCGCCCTTGAGCGCGAACGCGGTCTCCCCCGCAATGTCCGGCAGCGCGCTCAGCAGCAGGCGTACCTGCGCCACGTACCGGTCAAGCATTGCCATCCGCCGCCGCAGGTTTCCCGGGCGCCAATGCCCGGGGCACGTAGATGCGGTAGTCCGGGTGAAGCCTGCCGCCCTCCACCAAGGCCCGCGGTCCCGACCCGAAGTCGATCCTCGATGCGTCCAGGTGCTTGCGCCATTCGTGCCCATGCCTGTCCGCGAAGACGAAGAACAGCCTGCGCACCTTTACGCTGCGGCAAGCCGTCAGAAGCGCCATGAGCCGCCCGGGCCGGAGCGGCGCCAGCCCCTCGAATACCCTGTCCAGGTTCTCGAAGCCCGCGCGCCGCGGCAGCTCGTCAAGGGCCTCCAGGATGGCCCGCTCCGGAGACGACGCCTTGAGAGGCCAGCGCCACACGCCGACCGCCGGTCCGTCCGCCCCGGAACCGGCATCCTCGATGCCCAGCGGGTCGTCGCCGAAGAGCTTGCGCCGGCGCATCACGATCTGCGTCCCGATCGGCAGCCGCTTGATCCAGGACGGCGCCTCGCCGTAGAACCAGACGCGGGGCTTTCCTCCGAGGCTCAGGTAATGCGCGTAGCCGAGCACGTCGAGGGCGCTCTCCCCGCCCAGATGCACGGCGTACTTCATGAGCCGTTGAAGGGAGAGAAGAGGGATTTCCCAGGATTCTCCGTAGGCGCCCCGTGCGCCTTCCGGCAGCGGACGGCGGTAGACCCCGCGGACAACCCGCTCAAGCCATCCGCGGGCGACATAGTCGTGGATGGACTTGGGGTCGATGCCCTGGGCCCTGAGCCACCGCGTGTCCACCATGAAGCCGGGGGGGACCGCATCCAGGAGTGGTTTCAGACGTGGCGTTCTTTGATGGCGCATAACCATCAAAATAGCACAGTCTCGAAACAACTCAAGATGGGAGTTCATAGAAACGCTGTATACATGGCTAATAGCCATGTTGTAGGGGTAACTTAAAATTCCGCGTATTTCCCAAGGCTCGACGCCGCCCGTCAGCCAGACCGAAGAGCGGCACTGTCTCCCGCCGCCGCACATGTCCCCGCGCCCTCTCGCAACCATCCCGCGCAGCCAGCCGTCCGCACCCGCCTCTTTCTCACCGGCTTCCGTACCGTCACAACCCCAGGTCCATCCCGGACTCCCGGCTCCGTTCCGGCGCGGGCGGCTCCGGGGCCTTCTCCTGCGATGCGCGGCCATCGGCCTCCTTCACGGCGGGCGCCTCGGGTCCCTGATCCAACGACCTGAGGTGGTCCCGGAAAATCGGACAGGTTGCTAAGGTGTATTCCACCGACTGAAGGAGGGATACCGATGACAGCACGGCGACGATTTACGGGAGAGTTCAAGGCCAAGGTAGCGCTGGAGGCGCTGCGGGGGGACAAGACGATCCAGGAGATCGCTGTGCGGCACAAGGTTCATCCGAACCAGGTGAGCACGTGGAAGCAGCGTGCGGTGGAGGGGATGAAGGAGGTCTTCACAAAGGGGGCGGAGCGAGCACGAGGGGACCACGAGGGGGAGATTCGGGACCTGCACGCGAAGATCGGGGAGCTGACGGTGGAGCGGGATTTTTTGGCCAAAGGGCTCAAGTGGTGAGCCGGGAGAAGCGCCGGGGGATGATCGAGCCCGGCCATCCCAAGCTCAGCTTGAGCCGTCAATGCCATCTGCTTCGAGTGAGCCGATCCTCTGTGTACCACAGGCCCAAGGGCGAGAGCGCGGAGAATCTGGCGCTGATGCGCCGGACCGATGAGTTGTTCCTGGAGTACCCCTTCTACGGTAGCCGCCAGATGGTCCGCCATCTGTGGCGGGAGGGCGACCGTGTGGGTCGTCACCGGGTGCGGCGTCTGATGCGCCTGATGGGTCTCCAGGCCATCTACCAGGCGCCGCGGACCACCCGACCGCACCCCGAGCACCGGGTCTACCCCTATCGGCTCAAGGGGGTCGCCATCGAACGGCCCAATCACGCGTGGACCTCCGACATCACCTATATCCCTGTCCAGAGTGGCTTCCTGTACCTGGTGGCGGTGATGGACTGGGCCACCCGCCGGGTGCTCTCCTGGAGGCTGTCGAACACCTTCGATGCACGCTTCTGTGTCGAGGCCCTCTCAGAGGCTCTGGAACGCTACGGTCCTCCCGAGATCTTCAACACCGACCAGGGCAGCCAGTTCACCAGCCTGGAGTTCACCTCCGTGCTCAAGGACGCCGGCATTGCCATCTCCATGGACGGCAGGGGCCGGTGCATGGACAACATCTTCATCGAGCGCCTGTGGCGCTCCCTCAAGTACGAGGCCGTCTACCTGCACGAGCTGACCGACGGCTTCGCCGCCCAAAGGACCATCGCCAACTGGCTCCACTTCTACAACACCCAAAGACCTCATTCTGCCCTCGCCGGCTCCACCCCGGCCGAGGCCTACGAACGAGGACTCAAGAGGCAGGCCGGACCTCACACCCCGCCCGCCCCTCTGTCAGTTCCATCGGAACACGAAGACGTGATAAACGGGACCTTGGCGGCATGATCGAACGTCTGGAATACACCTCATTTCTGCCGCCTACCTGTCCAACGAAGTGGGACCACCTCACTCTTATCCCCACGCCGCAACGTCGACGCGGCAGAGCGCGTCCGGGTCCCGCGTTCGTTGGTCCCGCCTACAAGCTTCTCCGAGAGCACTACAGCCAGCCAGCCCTGCGGGGCGCCTCCTCCGACCCGACGACGGAACCCCCGCCACCTTGCTGGGCTGTGGGCGGCTCGCCGCCGTTTTCTCTTTGCGCAAGCGCTGGCGGCGTGTGGCTTGGGGCGAGCTGGGCTGGTGGCGCGTGGCTAACACGGTCCTGGGAGCGCTGGCGGTGCTGCTGGGGCATACGGGCCGGGCTACCCGGTCAGCAGTACCTCGGACAATCCGTCACCGCTCGAAACGGCTCAGCTGCCTTGAGTTGATTTCCGTTCGGGCCCTCTGGAGTTCCTCAAGAGTGAGCTGTTTCAGAAGTCGCATACGCTCGGCAAAATACTCGACGTGACCGGATCGGACCGCCATCGAATACCAGACATACGCTTCGTAGGCGTCTTTCTCCACACCTTGGGAGCCCTTTGCGTAGATCGCCCCCATCAAAGCATAAGCCAAGGTAAAGCCATGATCGGTTGCGGCGGATCTGATCCATCCGACATCCAGTGCAGGTGTATGAGTCGTAGTCTGTGTGACTCGTTTGTTTCCCTTGGTCCAAGTATCATGTGTTGTATATCGGAGCTGTCGCCGAGATTGGTTCAGAAGTGAAACGGAGCGGTTTTTATCCTGTTTCACACCCCGTCCATCGTAATGCATCATTCCAAGATAGAACAATGCCCTGGCCTTGTCCACGTGGGAGTAGGGGCATCCCTCGCCCTTCCGCTCCTCCAATCCATCGCTTAGCCGTTTCGCCGCCTTTCCATAGTCGGGCTCTCCGAATTCCGGGGCCAGGTGTTTAAACCCCAGAAGAAGAAAGGCCCTCCTGTCACCGCCTTCTGTCCCTAACGTATACCACTCTACCGCCTTCGCATCATCTTTTTCGACGCCGAAACCGCCCCGATCGTACATTCTGCCAACATAAGTGGCGGCGCAGGCGTGTCCTTGACGCGCCGCACGGGAAAACCACAGTCGCGCACTCGACCAATCGCGCTCCACACGCTTGCCTACATAGTAGGCATATGCGAGATCATACGCGGATTCAGTGTCCCCCTGTTCGGCCAGCTTGGTGAGTCTTTCTATGCCAGCACAACTGGACAACAACGCTGCCATCAGCAGCATGACGGATAGGTGATACAAACGCCGAGGACCGTCGAAAGTCTTTGACGTTCTTGCGACACTTGATTGACGCTGAAGCTGTGCCTGACTTTCGGCGCCCCAACAGGCGACCACGTCCCGAGCATCCGGAACATGCCAAGCATCCTGATTCTCGGCTATCATCATCGATCCAGTTCCTTTCGATTCAATGACTCCTGACCGCATCTCCCGAGATACACGGCCAGCAACCATTCGAACCATGCCCGACCCCCGCGGCTGTTGGGGACCGGACACGAGGAGTGTGTTCATTGTGATTCCATTTGCTCCATACGTTCGAGCAGTTTCCGGTGGAATTCACTTTCCGGGTCTTTTGACACTTTTTCCCTGAGCCTCTTGAGAAAACCGCGCAGAAAAGACCTGCGGAGGGCACCTGACGTGACGTACTCGTCAAATCCGGCTTGCAGTAATTCGGCAACCTCTGTGTGGCCCTTGGCCTTTGCGCGCTGTAAAGCCTTGATGCCATTCAAGGAGCCAGGTTTGTATGCACCCGCTGCAACGAGCAGAGCCGCCATGTCCAGGTTACCCTTATCGGCTGCTGTGATCAGGGCGTTTATGTTTTGCCAACTGGCCATCACATCTGCGCCTCTTTCAATCAACAGTCGGGCGACATCGAGTTGGCCTTCTCTTGCAGCCGCCATCAAGGCCGTTCCGACAAGTTCAACTCGCTTCCCGTTGCTTGGCCGAACCGTCATCAGGTCCATATCCGCTCCCGCGTCGACGAGGACCCTGACGATGTCCGTGTGACCTTTCAACGCAGCCAACGCTACGGGTGTGAGGCCGTGCAAACCCGATTTGCGGAGAGCGTCGGTCGGCCATCCTTCCACATCAACCTTCTCTTCCATGTTCACGTCCGCTCCGGCGGCGACCAGCCTGCTCACTTCCGGCAAGTCACCCTGATCGACCGCGGACAGCAGTTGTGTTGCGGAGCCGCGTTCCGACACTGCCGAGCTGCTACCCGTCACGGGCGAGGCACCGCCTACCCCGCCCGACAGCACGACCATCACCGACGCGACAATTGACAAAAACAACGGTGAGTATTGTATACGCATGTTTCAGCCCCTCCGCCATCTGGAGTTACGCCGTTTTCGTGGACGGTACAAGGCTGTCGCCAACAACGTTGAAGTGGGCGGCAGCCGGTGGAGACAAAACCTTGTCGATCACCGAGGGAACGGTTTGCCCCGGAGGGTGGTCATGGATGTCGGGCTGGCGAATCGGGCGGGCTCCAAGGTCCGTCTCGCCGTGCAGTCCATCGTCGTCCCTGGTAGGCCCCAAAGATTCGGTAGCGACACATTCGAACTCGTTCGGGCTGCGGGCCGAGAGCTTCTTCGCCACCCTGGAGTGCGAGCTGATCGAACGCGAGCGTTTCGGACACGGGTCGAGGCGCGCATGGCCGTCTTCCAGTTCATCGAGGGCCGGTACAACACCAGACGTCGCCACTCCGCCCTGGGCTACCGCAGCCCCAACGAGTTCGAACGTGCCGCTACGGACGCTGTGGGGCCTGCCAGGGACGACCACGACGGACTGCACGGCGAGACCGGCCCTGGAGCCCTCCCGATCCGCCAGTCCGATGTCCATGATCACCTTTCCGGGCTAGCCGTTCCCTCGGTGATCGACCAGGTTTTGTCTCCATCGGCTGCCGCCCACTTCAACCCTGTTGGCGACAGCCTTGTACTGTCCACGCAAGCGGGGTAACTCCAGCCGGATCACTTGGCGCGTCCGTGCCGTGGTGCTTGGCGGGCTCGCGCTCGCCGCCGTCTACACCGCCGCGGCGCTCGTTCTCGACGCGGGCGCGGAGCACATCGGCCCGCTCTGGATGATCGCGATTGCCTGGACCTTCGCCGCAAGCCTCGCGGGCGCCGTGTGGCGGGGGTTCCGGCACCGCGACTGGTCCGCGTTCTCCAACTGCGAGCTGCCGGAAGATGGCGGCGGCTTCGACGAATGGACACGCACCGACCCCGATTCCTGGCCTGGCGACATCGAGTATCAACTGCTCCACGACGACGATCACCTTCGCTGACGTTCGCGGCGACCGTGCCGCCGACCGCGTCCGGACGCTTCGGCCTCGGCGCCGCGCCGTTCACCGCCGGGAGGTGGCGGCCGGCCGGCGCGGGGCGAGTCCCGGGAGGTCGAGGCCGGGCTCCCCCAACGCCACCGCCGAGGAGGTCGCGCCATGCCCGACACGAATATCACGGAAGAACACCGCCGCGCGTTCACAGCCCTGACCAGCGGCCGGTTCCACAACTTCTGCCTCGTCAGTTGCTTCGTCGACGGCGAACCGACCGAGAGACGCATCGGCCACACGCTGTCGCCGTTTGGTATTCCGCTTCCAGCTCTCACCGGCATTCCGGCCGATCCCGCCGCTCAAGGTCTCGACCCGCCCGACTCGCTCCGCACCGAAGGCCGCGCCGGGCAATAGACCACCTGCGCCCGCACGAACGCCGCGGAGCCTGGGCCGGCCCCGGGCCGCGGAACAAAGCCGGAGAGAGTTGCTTCGCCCACAACCCCATGCACGGAGGAACGACATGAACCATACCGCTCCCATCCACGAACCGGCGATCCGTACGATCCCGCTCGACCGCCTGTCCATCGCGCCAGAGAACGTGCGCAGGACGCCGCCCGAAGCCACCGCCGAGGCCGAGCTGAAGGCCTCCATCGCGAACCACGGGCTTCTCGAAAACCTCGTCGTCCGGAGCGAAGGCCCGGACGGCGGCTACGTGGTTGTCGCGGGCGGCCGCCGCCTCGCGGCGCTGAAGGCCCTCGCCGCGGACGGCGTGCTCGACGCCGCCCACCCGGTGCCCTGCCTGGTCATCGACGGCAACGCAACGCCCGCCGAGCTGTCCCTCGCCGAGAACGTTGTCCGCATCGCCATGCATCCGGCCGACCAGGTCATCGCCTTCACGAAGCTCACCAAATCCGGCGTCACGGCCGCGGCCATCGCGGCGCGGTTCGGCATCTCCGAACGCCTGGTCGAACAGCGGCTCCGCCTCGGCAACACCGCGCCCGATCTGCTCGACGCCTACCGGACCGGCGAGATCGACCTGGAGACGCTCAAGGCCTTCGCCGTCACCACCGATCACGCCCGCCAGATGGCGGTCTGGGAACAGGTGACGGACCAGGGCTACCGCCCGGCCGCCTGGCAGGTGAAGCGCATGCTTACCGAGGAGCGGATTCCGGCCAACTCCGCCTTGGCCCGCTTCGTGGGCATCGAGGACTACCAAGCCGAGGGCGGGCCGGTGCTGCGGGACCTCTTCGCAGCCGAGGACGAGAGCGGCGTCTGGCTGGAGGACCCGGTGCTGTTGCAGAAGCTCGCCATGACGAAGCTCGGGGAGACCGTGACGGATCTCCAGACCCGCTGGCGCTGGGCAACGGCCGCGGCGGAGGTGGACTGGACCGAGATCGCCCGCTACGGACGCATCTCCCCGGAGCCTGCCGCGCCGACCAGAGAGGAGACCGCCGAGCTGGAGCGTCTGCGCACCCGCGAGGACGAACTCTCCGATCTGGACGAAGAGGACTGGACCAAGGAGCTCGAAGAGGAGGCCCAGGCCATCGAGACCCGGACCTGCGAGATCAACGCGGCGGTCGAGGCCCGGGCAGCGTACCGCACGGAAGACTGCGCGCTCGCGGGCTGCATCGCCACCATCGACTGGAGGGGCGAACTTCAGATCGTCGCGGGCCTGGTCCGCCCCGAGGACATGCCGAAGCCGGCCGACTCCGGCGACAACGCCGGCGGTGATGCGAGTGACGGCGATGGCGGCGGCCACGACACCGGGGACGACCGGGTCCGGAGACCCGCGATCTCCGCGCCCATCGCCTCGCCTCCCGACCCACGGGCAGAGGCGCGAAAGGAAGCCGGCGTCGGGATCGGGCTTTCGGACGATCTCCGCTCGATCCGCACGGCACTGGTCAAGACGCATCTCGGGAACGACTTCGAGGCCGCCTTCGACCTCGTGCTGTTCCAGCTCGGCCGCGCCGTGTTCACCCCCGGATACCAGGACCATGCGCTCGACATCGCGGTCAAGGAAACCCCGGACCGGCCGACGATGCGCATGAACGACGAGGACTTCGGGTCCTGGAGCCCGGGCGAGGCCATGCTCGCCGACCGCTCCGACTTGCCGCTGGACTGGCTCTCGATTGAGGATGACGGCGAAGCCTTCGCGGCGCTCCCGGCGTTGCCACAGGCCGACAAGCAGCGGCTCTTCGCGGCCTCGGTGGCGCGCACGGTGAAGGGCCAGTTGGCATTCGAGCCACAGGCCCGTCCCGAGCTCGAAGCCACCATCGCCCGGCTCGACATCGACTTCGCGGGCCAGGTGCGGCCCACTGCGGACATGCTGTGGTCGCGCATCAACAAGGGCCGCATCCTCGACATCGCCAGGGGGACACTGGGACCGGCATGGGCGTCTGCGCGGGCTAGGGAAGATCTGAACAAGCGACCATTCACATGTCATAATGGGGAAAACGGCAGGGCATGGAGGGGGAACGATGAGACAGGCGAGCTTCGCGGAGCTGGAACATGATGGGAAGAAGCGTCGGACGCGGCGGGAGGAGTTTTTGGAGAAGATGGAGGGGCTGATACCGTGGAGGCGTCTGGAGAAGCGGATAGAGCCGTATTACCCGAAGGCGGGACGTGGGCGGCGGCCGTACCCGTTGGGGGTGATGCTACGGGTGCACTGTGTGCAGTTGTTCTACAACCTGAGCGACCCCGGGATGGAAGACCTTTTGTACGAGGTGGAGTCGGTGCAGCGCTTTGTGGGGCTGCGGCTTTCGGGACCATTGCCGGACGAGACGACGATCCTGAACTTTCGTCACCTGCTGGAAGAGCACGGACTGGGGGAGAAGGTGTTCGAGGAGATCAACGCGCACTTGGCCTCGTTGGGGCAGCGGTTGAAGACGAGGATCGTGGACGCGAGCATCATAGCGGCGCCGTCATCGACGAAGAACCTCAAGGGGGAGCGGGACCCTGAGATGCACCAGACGAGGAAGGGGAAGCAGTGGTACTTCGGGATGAAGGCGCATATCGGAGTGGACGCGGAGTCGGGGTTGACGCACAGCCTGGAGACAACGCCGGCAAACGTGTCGGACGTGGCGACGGCGCACGCGCTACGGCACGGGGACGAGGAGCAGGTGTGGGGGGACGCGGGCTACCAGGGGGTGGGCAAGCGTGAGGAGAACCGGGACGCGCAGGTGGACTGGCAGGTGGCGATGAAGCCGGGCCAGCGCCGGAAGCTGGAGAAGACCGGACCGGAAGAGGCGGCGGAGAAGCACAAGGCGTCGGTGCGGGCCAAGGTGGAGCATCCGTTTCTGTACGTGAAGCGCCACTTCGGCTACGCCAAGGTGCGCTACCGCGGGCTGTGGAAGAACACCCAGCGCATCGCCGTACTGCTCGGGTTCACCAATCTGCTCATCGCAGGGCGCTACGCTTGAGGTCCTGAAGCGGGGACCGCTCCGCACGCTGCGGCAAGAGAGGGCGAAATACCCGCGGTTTGGTCATAAAACGACGCCCCGGAGCCCTTATCCGCGGTCCCGGCATCCCACTAACTGATCGGACGCTCCGCTTGCCGGCCAATACCGCGGTTGTTCAGACCTTCCCTAACTAATCGACATAACGGTGCTGTTGGCGCTCAGAACGAAAGTCTGAGCATCGGTACCGTCAATTGACAGGCGGGTTTCCCGACCGTCCCCGGTCGAACCGCTCCCGGCACCATCTGGACACGAAACCAGCGATTGACCCCGGACCGGCGGGGCGCTACGGTGACTTTCTCCGAGGCACCAAACTGACTTGAGGACATAGGACATACGCGCGCTTGCAGGGACTGAGTATTGGTTGAAAGGGGTTACATAACGATTACGGCTCAAATCAGAATATTCCTAACATATTGATAAACAAGTCAAAAACAAACACTCAACGCAGAAAAGACCCGCAGATTATGACCCGAATTAACCAGACACCACACTTGCTGCTACCGGATCGGATCGTGGACGCTCACGAGCTTGGTCCCGTCGGGGAACGTAGCCTCCACCTGGATGACCTCGATCATTTCGGGAACGCCTTCCATCACCTGCCCGCGGGTGAGAACTGTGGCGCCGTCGCGCATCAGGTCCGCAACGCTCTTGCCGTCTCGCGCCCCCTCCACCACGAAGTCCGTGATCAACGCCACGGCCTCCGGGTGGTTGAGCTTGACACCGCGCTCAAGCCTGCGTCGAGCAATCGTCGCGGCCATTGCCACCAGAAGCTTGTCCTTTTCCCTGGGCGTCAGGTTCATGCTTCACTCTCCGTCTTGATTCAGGCGGTTTCCTTGCCTTCCCACCCTAGTGTCCACACTAGCACTCCCATACGCGTGGCAGCCGCTCCGGCAGGCCCGCCACGGCATGACGAAAGGCGGTCCAGAAGCGCGCGTATTCGGTGCGCAGCACCCATGGGTCCCGTGCCAGGAACCGGGCCACGAGCACGCCGTTGACACAGGTGACAGCGCACCGGGACTGGTTCCCGCCGAGCAGGCCGCGGGCGGTTTCGAGGTGTTGCGCACCGTCGTCCGCGACGTACAAGGCGGTCGCCAGCGATCGAGCGCCATCCATGCCGGCCGGGTGCTCAAGGAGAGCGCTTTCCGGCGCGCCGTAGCGCAGCGCTTCCATCCACACCCGCCGGCCGTCGCGCTCGACGGTCCAGGCATCGCGCAACGCGCCGTTGCGGAAAACCTCGCCGCGGGCCAGGCGGCCGAACACGAGGATCTCGCCGGCCATGATGCGGGCGCCGTCCGTGGCGCGGACGGTGGTGGCGCGGCGCAGCCGGGCGCCGTCGAACAGGATGGTTTCCTGCGGCATCCATTCCATCCAGGTCTTCTTCCCGGCCGTGATCCGCACATCGACGTTGCAGGGTTCGCCCGCGGAGCGGTAGATTTTCTCGGCCGCCTGCGTCGTTATCACGGCCCGCGCCCCCTGCCGGACGGCGAGGTCCAACTCGATCCGGTCCCCGCCGGTGAGTCCTCCGGAGGTGGTCAGGACCACCGCGGTCGCGAGGTCGGTGGTGCCGGGGAAGAAGACCCGGCAGGGGTTCCTCTGGTACAGGTGCCGAAGCCGGGTCGCTCCGTGGACCGGGCCGAAGACGATCTCCGCTCGGCCGTCGCCGCGCGGCAGCCGCGCGTGCGCGCCTTCAGACGGTAAGGTGCTTGCGCACGTCGCGCTCAAGGAGGTCCTCCTTGTCGCCGGCGAGAACGCTCTCGCCGCGGTCCATGACCACGAGCTTGTCCGCCAGCTCGTGGGCGAAGTCGAAATATTGCTCCACCAGCAGGATCGCCATGTGCCCTTCCCGGGCGAGACCGTGGATGACCTGCTTGATGTCCTTGATGATGGAAGGCTGGATGCCTTCGGTGGGCTCGTCGAGTATCAGCAGCTTGGGCCGGAGCACCAGCGCCCGCGCGATGGCGAGCTGCTGCTGCTGGCCGCCGGAGAGGTCGCCGCCCCGGCGGTGCAGCATGTCCTTGAGCACCGGGAACAGTTGAAAGACCTGGTCGGGAATCGTGCGCAGGGACGTGGGCAGGGCCGGGAAACCGGTGCGCAGGTTCTCCTCCACCGTCAGCCGGGGAAAGATCTCTCGTCCCTGGGGTACGTTGCCGAAGCCCAGCCGTGCGCGCCGGTGGGCGGGAAGGCCGGTAATGTCGTCTCCTTCCCAGCGGATGCGGCCCTTCCGCACCGGCCGCAACCCCAGGATCGCGCGCAGCAGCGATGTCTTGCCGACGCCGTTCCGCCCCAGCACGCAGGTCACCTGGCCCTTGTCCACGGAGAGGGTCACGCCGCGCAGCACGCGGCTGGCGCCGTATTGGAGGTGGATGTCGTCAACCTGGAGCATGGGAATCTTCGGTCACCGCGGGCGGCCGGGTCAGCGACCCAGGTACACGTCCGCCACCGTGGCGTTGCTCTCCACGGCGTCCATGGAGCCTTCCATGAGCATGCGTCCTTCGTGCAATACGGTGACGCGGCCCTCCAGCGAGCGCACGAACTGCATGTCGTGCTCCACCACCACGACGGTGCGCTCGCCGGCGATGCCGCGGATGAGCGCGGCGGTCTGCTCCCGTTCGCTGTCGGTCATGCCGGCCACGGGTTCGTCCAGGAGCAGCAGCTCCTGGTCCTGGACCAGCAGCATGCCGATCTCGAGCCACTGTTTCTGTCCGTGGCTGAGGTTCCCGGCCACGGTTTCGCGGCGTCCGGCCAGCCCGATGGTTTCCACCGCGGTTTCCATCAACTCCGACGGCGGCGTCACCGCCGGCGCGAGCAGCATGCGCAGGATGCCGCGACGGGCCTTGCGGGCGAGCTCCAGGTTTTCGGCCACGGTCAGGTTGTCGAAAACCGTGGGCTTCTGGAACTTGCGCCCGATTCCGAGGTTGGCGATGGTGGCTTCGTCGAGCCGGGTGAGATCATGGGTGTCCTTGAAGAAGACAATCCCGTTGTCTGGTTTGGATTTCCCGGTGACGACGTCCAGGAACGTGGTTTTGCCCGCCCCGTTGGGGCCGATGACGGTGCGCAGCTCGCCTTCGTCGACGATGAGCGAGAGGCCGTCCAGCGCCTTGAATCCGTCGAAGCTGACGGTGACGTTGTCCAGGTAGAGGAGCGCGCGCGGCCGGCCGGCCCTGCCGGTGGCCGCCGCCGTCGGCCGTGCCATGGCGAGATCAGGCATGTTCGGCCTCCGCGTTGTCTCGCCACAGCAGCCCCACCAATCCTTGAGGCAGCAACAGCGTGATCAGCACGAACAGGGCGCCCAGGAAGAACAACCAGAACTCGGGCGCCACGCCGGTAAACCAGGTCTTGGCCGCGTTCACCGCCAGTGCTCCGACGATGGCTCCGGTGAGGTAGCCGCGTCCGCCCACGGCCACCCACACGGCGATCTCGATGGAGTGGGCGGGGGAGAACTCGCTCGGGTTGATGATGCCCACCTGCGGCACGTACAGGGCGCCGGCCAGCCCCGCCAGCACGCCGGATACGGAAAAGACGAAGAGCTTGGCGTAGGTGACCGAATAGCCGAGGAAGCGCACCCGCGCCTCCGCGTCACGGATGGCCGGGAGCAGCAGCCCGAGCTTGGAGCGGGTGATGAACCGGCACAGCAGGTAGCTCCCGCCCAGCGCCAGGACCGATGCCAGGTAAAGCCCGATGCGGGTCTCCGGCGCCTGAAGCGGGAAGCCGAGCACGTCCTTGAAGTCGGTAAGGCCGTTGTTGCCGCCGAATCCCATCTCGTTGCGGAAGAACGCCAGCATGAGCGCGAAGGTCAGAGCTTGGGTCATGATGGACAGGTAGACGCCGGTGATGCGGGACCGGAAAGCGAACCAGCCGAAGACGAAGGCGAGCAGGCCGGGCACCAGCAGCGCCATGATGAGGGCGAAGGCAAAGTGGTCGAAGCCCCACCAGTACCACGGCAACTCGCTCCAGTTGAGAAAGACCATGAAGTCGGGCAGCTCGGCATGGCCGTAGACCCCGCGTTCGCCGATGGAGCGCATGAGGTACATGCCGAAGGCGTAACCTCCCAGCGCGAAGAACGCGCCGTGGCCCAGGCTGAGGACGCCCACGTAGCCCCACACCAGGTCGAGGCTCAGGGCCAGGATCGCGTAGCAGATGTACTTGCCGAGCAGAGGCACCCAGTGATCCGGGACATGAAGCAGCGAGCCCGGCTCCACGCCCAGGTTCAGCGCGGGCACGCCCACGATCAGCGCGAGGCCGGCGGTGACGAGCGCGATGCGGCGTTGGCGCTCCGAAGTCGACAGGTTCATGGCAGGGCTCACGTTTCCGCCGCGCGTCCGCGCAGTGCGAACAGTCCCTGGGGACGGCGTTGGATGAACAGGATGATGGCGACCATCACCACCACCTTCCCCAGCACCGCACCCGCTACGGGTTCGAGAAACTTGTTGACGACGCCCAGGGTCATGGCGCCCACCAGCGTGCCCGAGAGGTTGCCGACGCCGCCGAAGACCACGACCATGAACGAATCGACGATATAGAGCTGACCCAGGTTCGGGCTGACGTTGCCTATTTGGCTCAGGGCCACGCCCGCCATGCCCGCGAGGCCCGAGCCGAGGCCGAAAGTGAGCGAGTCCACCCGGGACGTGGGGATGCCCATGGTGGAGGCCATGGGGCGGTTCTGGGTGACCGCGCGGACGCTCAGGCCGAAGCCCGTGTAACGCAGAAGCAGCGCCATGGCGCCCAGCACCAGGAAGCAGAAGACGATCAGGTAGAGGCGGTTGTAGGTCAGCACGAACCCGCCCGCGACCTCCAGCCCGCCGCTCATCCACGAAGGGTTGGCCACTTCCTTGTTGGGCGCACCGAAGATCGAGCGCACCAGTTGCTGGAGGATCAGGCTGATGCCCCACGTGGCCAGCAGCGTTTCCAGCGGCCGGCCGTAGAGCCAGCGGATCACGCCCTTCTCGAGCACCACGCCGACGATTCCCGCCACCAGGAACGCGGCGGGAATCGCCACGGCCAGGTACCAGTCGAACAGCGCCGCGGGGAGGAACGCGCGAAACAGCTCCTGCACCACGAACGTCGAGTAGGCGCCGAGCATGATCATCTCGCCGTGGGCCATGTTGATGACCCCCATGACCCCGAAGGTGATGGCGAGCCCGAGGGCCGCCAGCAGCAACACCGACCCCAGGCTGATGCCCTGGAACACGTTGAGGCCAAGGCCCAGGAAGAAGAGCGTGTCCTCGATGCGCTGGATGGCCGCGGCCGCGGCCTTGCGCACGGCTTCGTCCTGTTCCGGGTCGTTGGCAATGGCGCCCAGCAGCGAGCGCACGTCGGCGGCCGTGGAGTCGGACAGCGCCGCGACGGCGGCCAGCCGCTCCGCCGTGGAGCCGGCCTTGAGGCGGGCGCCCAGCAGCGCGAACTCCATGGCTTCGCGCACGGCAGCGTCGGTCTCCGCCGAAAGCGCGTTTTCAAGCAGCCCGATCATGCGCCCGGAGCCGTGGCTCAAGGCCGACCGGGCCGCCGCCAGGCGCCGGTGGGGATCGCTGCTGAAGAGATCGAGCTGGCTCAACGCCGCCTTGATGGCGCCGCGAACACGGTTGTTGACCCTGATTTTCTTGACCGCGCGCCGCTTCGCGCCCCCGAGGAGCTCTCCGGACAGGGCGTCGGTCAGGCGGTAGCCTTTGCCGGCCTTCTCGATGATCACCAGCCTGCCGTCGGTCTTGCGGTGGTACAGCCGTCCGTCCCGCAGGGCTTCCAGCAAAGGGATGACCTTGGGGTCGCCGAGGCTCGCCAGCCTCCCCACGACGTCGGCCTTCTGCTTGAAACCGCCGGTCTTGAGCTGCGACGCCACGTCGGCTACCTGCGCCGCTCGCACGCCGGCCGAAAGCGCGAGACTCAGGCACGCAAGCACGAGAAGGACGAGGAGGGGTCGCCGCCCCTTTGGGTCAATGTCCATGGATGGGATCCGTTGACGGTCCGGGCCCGCCACGTGGCGGGCCCGGCGTCATCGAGTGAATCGACGGCAGCCGTCAATTGGTGAACTTCGGGTTCTCGCAGTTGCCGCAGACCCAGGGGTAGGCCCAGTCGGCGGTGAGCTTGGCGCTCTCCGGAATGTACGGGCTCCAGGCGTCGGCCTTGATGGGGCCCTCGGTCTCCCACACGACCTCGAACTGTCCGTCGGGCTGGATCTCTCCGATCATCACGGGCTTCGAGAGGTGGTGGTTGGTGTTCATGACGATGTCGAACCCGCTTGGGGACGTGACGGCCTGGCCGTACATCGCCTGCCGGACCGCGTCCACGTTCGCCGTGCCTGCCTGCTTCACGGCCTGGCTCCACATGTTGAAGCCGATGGCGGTGGCTTCCATGGGATCGTTGGTGACCCGCTTGGTGTCCTTGATGTAGGCGTGCCACTTCTCGATGAAGGCCTCGTTCTCGGGCGAGTCCACGGACTGGAAGTAGTTCCACGCCGCGAGATGGCCCACCAAGTTGCTGGTGTCGATGCCGGCCAGCTCTTCCTCGCCCACGGAGAAGGCCACCACCGGGATGTCGTCCGCGTTGATGCCCTGGTTGGCCAGCTCCTTGTAGAACGGCACGTTGGCGTCGCCGTTGATGGTCGAGACCACCGCGGTCTTCTTGCCGGCGGAGGCGAACTTCTTGATGTCCGCCACGATGGTCTGCCAGTCCGAGTGACCGAAGGGCGTGTAGTTGATCATGATGTCTTCGGACGCGACGCCCTTGGACGTCAGAAAGGCCTCCAGGATCTTGTTGGTGGTGCGTGGGTAGACGTAGTCGGTGCCCGCCAGGACCCAGCGCTCGACGCTGCCGCCGTCCTCGCTCATGAGGTACTCCACCGCCGGAATGGCTTGCTGGTTCGGCGCCGCGCCGGTGTAGAAGACGTTCCTGGAGCTTTCCTCGCCTTCGTACTGGACGGGGTAGAACAGCAACCCGTTCAACTCCTCGAAGACCGGAAGCACCGACTTCCGCGACACCGAGGTCCAGCAGCCGAACACCACGTCCACCTTGTGCTTGGACAGCAGCTCGCGCGCCTTTTCCGCGAACAGCGGCCAGTTGGAGGCCGGATCCACCACCACCGCCTCCACCTTCTTGCCCAGAAGGCCGCCTTTCTTGTTGAGGTCGTCCACCATCATCAACACGGTGTCCTTCAGCGTGGTCTCGCTGATGGCCATGGTGCCGGACAGCGAATGCAGCACGCCGACCTTGATGGTGTCGGCGGCCTGGGCCGCGTGGCTCGCGAGCAGGGCCGCGGCGGCCAGCACCGGCAAGATCCGGTACAAGAATCGAAATGCGGGTTTGTTCAGAGACTTTCGCATGGGGTCCTCCCTCGTGTGTGAATTTCTGCAAGGGAATAAAGCAACACGCGTGCCAAGTGCGGAATTGCCGCGCGCCGGGCGCTCGAACGGCCGTAAACAGGGGACTTGGTTGAGAAGAGGGGAGTACCGGCTCGCGCGATCTGGAAGCGCGTTCCGCTATCCAGAATCTAGGCAACTGTGCAGAAGTTGGGCAGGCGGTCGGGGCAGGGCTCAGGACGAACGGGGCAGGGGTTTGCCTCAGGGCCGCGCGGGCTCCGGGAGCGGGGCGTCGGGCGAACGGATGGCGATGTAGATCATCACGGCCGACGAGAGCAGGATCAGGCTCATGATCTGCAGGAAGCCGTCGTAGGTGCCGTAAACGTCGAAGTAGACGCCCGCCAGGAAGGGGCCTCCGGCGGAGCCGACCTGGTGGACGATGAAGCTCAGGCCCATGATCAGGCCCGCCAGCCTTGGTCCCACCATCTCGAAGAACATGACGTTCTGTATCGCAATGGTGCCGAAGGTCGGCCCCATGGCCAGCGCCACCACGATGTAGAAGGCCAACGGGTTCGAGAAGTCGAAGGACATGGCCAGGGTGCCGAAGCCGCGGAAGAGGTAGCTGAGGGCCAGCATCTGGGAGCGGCCGTAGCGGTCGGACAGCCAGCCGAAGCTGAGGGCGGAGACGGCGGCGGCGATGCCGAAGACGGACACGGCGATGGCTCCGATGGCCGGGTCGAAGTCCTTGCTCAGTGCGATGCCCACCAGATGCACGCTCTGGAACAGCGCCACGCCGCAGGAGAACCGCGCCGCGAACAGCAGCAGCATGGTGCGGTCCCGCAGGTAGGGGAGGCAGCTTCCCCAGGTCGCGGCCTCGCGCCGGCTGCCGGAGGAAGGGGCCGGGTCGCGCGCGCCGATCCACCCGAACGGAAACGCCACCACCAGGAGCAGCACCCCGCACGCGAAGGCGGCCACCCGCCAGTTGTAGCTGCCGATGAGCAGGTACAGCAGCGGCGCCAGGAAGAACGGGCTCAGCGGCGACGCCGTCTGGACGATGCTCACCACGAAGCCGCGGCGGTTGGCATCGTAGTGCTTTGCCACCAGCAGCGAGATGATCACCAGCCCGCAGGCGCCTTTGGCCATGCCGGTCATGATTCCGAAGGTCAGGCATAGCTGCCACAGGTTCTGCGACAGCCCCATGCCGAAGAAACCGGCGGCCATGAGGAGAATCCCGCCCAGGATCACCGGACGGGTGCCGAGGTCGTCCGCCTTCTTGCCGAACAGCACCCCGCCGATGCCCCAGCCCAGCATGGCGAAGACGTAGGGAATCGTCGCGGTGGCGCGGGACCAGCCGAAGGTGTCCTCGATGGGCGTCAGGAACAGGCTGAACGCGTTCATGCTGATGGACGTGATGACCACGACCGCAGCGGAGAACAGCACGATGAGGCTACGCGGGAGCTGCATTTCCAACTCGGGAAGTGACGCCCGCCAACGGGCGGGGCGCCGGGCACGCGGTTGCTGGCGGCACGAACACGGGGGTCCGCCCGTTACTCATGCGAGGTATCCCCGCTCCCGGTAGAAGCGCCTGGCGCCCGGATGAAGGGGGACGTCGTAAGGCGCCTCCTCGTCGTTGGCGCAGAGCTGCGCGATGTCGAGAGGCTTGAAGTTGTCGGTGGGGATGGTCTTCCTGCGGAGTTCGAGGGCTTCGCAGAGGGCATGGGCCACGTCCTTGTGCATGTCCGCGCGCACCACCATGGGCCAGCCGCTGAAGTCGACGGTGGGCACGTCCTCGGTCATGCCCTTGAAGTGCGTCTTGGGCAACAACGCGCCGCGGTACCCCATGGCCTTGAGCCGCCGCAGCACCGGCCCGTCGATGGGCAGGTAACGAAAGCCCCGGTCCACCGCGGTTTGCCCCCAGCTCTTGATCCCCTCGTCGAACACCGCGTTCACCGTGCCGTCCTCGATGGCCGCGCGCCGGTCCGGGTGGCTCGGCCGCGTGACCGATTGGATCCGGCCGCCCCACTTGCGGATGTCGGCGACCGTCATGCCGGCGGCCCCGAGGATGGAGGCCACGGTGAACGCCACCGGCGTATCCACCAGGCTGCGCTTGCCGGTGGGGCCGGTGGAGAGGTTCAGCGGGATGCGGTCCCTGGCGATCTGCTGCAACGACGTGATACCGGTGGACTCGTGCACCGCGAAGCCCATGACGTCCCAGGACGGGAATACGGCGATGGTCCGCAGGGGCATGCGTCCTTCGAGCGGCCCTTTCCCCCTGTAGGCGAGGGTGACCGATGCCGACGGGTTGATCCAGGCCATGGAAATCTTGCCGTCGGCGAGCATTTTGAGCTCGCGGAAACTGTCGGCGCCGAAGGAAAGGGACACGCAGTCGACCTGGCCGCCCCGTGGCAGCAGCGACAACTGCAGGTAGTAACCGAGCCGGGCGTCGGTCTGGAGCACGCCTTCCGCCGCCCGGCGGGTCTGGTGGGAGAGGGAGGTCTCGTACAGCCCCGAGGCCACCTCGAGCATGCCCTTCACCCGTTGTATCGCCGCGTTGTAGCGCCGTCTGGTGGCCATGGCCCGGTTCTAGAGGGCGTAGAGCGCCTTGGGATTGTGGTACAGGATGTTGTCCTTCCGCTCCTGGCTGATGTCGTCCATCTTCTTCAGGTCCAGGATGGCGTCCATCTCGCTGGACGGGTCCGTGTGGCCGTAGTCGGTGCCGATGACCAGGTTGCCCTCGCCCGAGTACTTGAGGACGTAGGGGATGTCGTCGTTGGTCTGGCAGGTGACGTAGATGCCGTACTCCGCGAACAGGTCCTTCGGGAACTCGCGCCCGGCCGCATGGTAGCGGTTCTCGCTCTCCAGGTAGATCCACGGCACCCATTGGGAGGAGGCTTCGATGAAGCTCCAGCGGAGGTCCGGGAAGACCTGGGGAATCTCGCTCATGATGAGTCCCAGGCACGACGTCACCGTGGGCGCCCGGAACATGGCGAAACGGCCCGCCGTGGTGGGGCGGTAGGTGTCGCAGTTGCCGGGGTTGCCGTTGGCGATGTGCACCGCGATGGCCAGGTCCAGATCACTGGCCGTCTGGTAGATGGGGTAGAAGTACGGGTCGCACATGTCCCGGTCCCCCTCCAGGGGCCGCATGCACACCGCCACCGCGCCGTCCTCCTTGGCCTGCCTGATCTGCGCCGCGGCCTCGTCCAGCGCCAGCACCGGCACCACGCAGGACCACCGCAGCCGGCCTTCGCTCTGCCGGTAGATGTCGCCCAGCCACCGGTTCCAGCTCCGGCACAACGCCGCCTCCACGTCCGGCTTGGTGGTGATCTGCTCGATCCAGAAGGTGTTGTGGAGCACCTGGACGTCCACCCCCAGCTTTTCCATGTGGTCGAGCCGGAGCTGGACGTCGTCCAGCTCCCGGGCCGCCTGGGGCGACTCGACGTTGCGGCCGAACTGGTCCGACAGGTCCCGCAGTTGCTGTTCGCTATAGGTGGGGAAACGGAACCCGCGGATTTTCTCGTCGATGACCCAGTACTGGAGGGTGGGCTCCTGGGGCGACGAGAACAGCGTGGGCCGGAACTTCTGCTCCGACGGTTCCAGATAGTCCCACGTGTGTTCGGTTTCGATCACATGGGCGTCCGCATCGATGACCGGGAGCTCTTCCTGACTGGACATGGCGCGACTCCTTGATACGCTACGCGGCCGGGATATCCCGGCCGCAACGGCTATACCCGACGCTCATGGCCGGGCGGTGGGCTTCTCTCTGTTTAATTCGACCAACGGGCCTCGTTTGTCAACCGCTGGACCGGTCGGCAGGCCCCGGCGGCGGGTCAATGCAGGTTGGCGCCGCCGTTCACCAGGATGGACTGGCCGGTGACGAAGGCGCTCATCTCCGACAGCAGGTACAGCGCGGTCCCCACCACGTCGTCCGGCTTTTCGATGCGTTGCAGCATGCGCTTGGCCGCGGAGCGCTCGTAGTCCTGAAGGGCGTCCTCGGTGGGCTCCGGCTCGCTGGCGGTGGAGCCCGGGGCCAGCGTGTTCACGCGGATGTTGTCCGGGCCCAGCTCACGCGCGAGCACACGGGTGAAGCCCACCACCGCCGCCTTCGACACCACGTAGTGCATCATGCCGCCGCCGCCGTTGTAGGCCATGTTGGAGGCGATGTTCACGATGCTGCCCTGCCGGCGCTCCTGCATGGCCGGCGCCACCGCGCGGCTGCACAGCCACAGCCCCTTGACGTTCACCGCCATCACCCGGTCCCACTCGTCTTCGGCGATGTCCTGAAACCCGGAGCGCGTGACCGGCACGCTCATGAAGACCGCGGCGTTGTTCACCAGCCCGTCGATCCTCCCGAACGCTTCCAGGGCGGCCTCGGCCATGGCCTGGCAGCTCGAGAAGTCGGACACGTCGGTCTGCGCCCCCAGGGCCTGGCCGCCGCTTCGGGCAACCTCCCGGGCCACGGACTCGGCGGCGTCCCCGTCGATATCCGCGGCCACGGGGATGCCCCCCTCGCGCGCGATGCCCAGACAATAGGCCCGCCCGATGCCGTTGCCTCCTCCGGTGACGATGACGACTTTCCGATCCAGCAGACCCATGATGGTTCCTTTCTTGGCGGACACGCGTGGAGAACTCTGCGGCAGGTTGCAACCATCGGGATTCCTTGTCAAGGCGCCTCCCGCCGCCCGGACCTCCCGACCACTCCCGGCCCCCCGGCCCCGGGTCAAGCCCCGCACACCGTTCGCCGCGTGCGCGGCCCTCTTCTACAACCGGCCCCCGATTGCTACGTTGACCCAATGGACCACCGCGCCAACCTCCTGGAACGGGACGACGACATTCAGGACCTGATCGCCTCGGTCCGCCGCATCGCCGTCCTCGGTATCAAGACCGAGGAGCAGGCCTTCCAGCCGGCGTTCTACGTGCCGCGGTACCTGGACCGGGCGGGCTTCGACGTGATCCCCGTGCCCGTGTACTACCCGGACGTGACGGAGATTCTCGGCAAGCCGGTGTACCGCCGGCTGGCGGACATCCCCGGCGCGGTAGACCTGGTGAACGTGTTCCGGCGCCCCCAAGACATCGACCCGCATCTCGACGACATGCTGGCCGCGAAACCCGCGGGGGTGTGGTTCCAGTCCGGCATCCGCCATCAGGCCGTGGCCGAGGCGCTGGCGCGGGCGGGCATCAAGGTGGTCCAGGACCGCTGACTCATGGTGGAGCACCGGTCGCCGGCGGCGACCGTCCCGTAACCGCTTCCGGGTTGCCTTACCCGAGGGCGAGGATCCAACACAGTAACACGGCGAGGGCTGCCACGACGCCGATCCTGAGCTGCGCGCGCGGGTCCTCCGGACGGTCCACGGTTGCCGCCAGCAAGCCGCCCACGGCTCCGCCCGCGGCAAACCCCCAGAAATGCGCCCACAGGTCCGTCCGCTGGCCCCCGGTGCCAAGCATGGCGAGGATCGCCAGTCCCGCGGCCAGCGGCACCCAGGCGCGCCGTCCCCGGACGCCGATGCGCCGCCGACGCGCCACCTGCGTCCCCCCCAGCACGCCGAGCGCGCCGAAGACCGCGGTGGAGGCGCCGACCGAGATGTGGTCGAAGCCGTAGAACCAGGCGTTGCAGAGGTTCCCCAGCGCGCCTGCGCCCAGCACCAGGGCCGCCCCGACCCCCGGCCCCTCGGAACGGCACACCGCGGTCAGGAAGAACAGCATGGCCACGGCGTTGGAGCCCACGTGGGGCAGATCGGCGTGCAGGGTGAGGGCGGTGATCGTGCGCCACAGCTCGCCGTCGAGGATGAGCTCGGCGGCGGCGCCGCCGCGGGCGACCCAGCGCACCGTCCCGTGGGTCCAGGCGGCGAAGAAGTGGAACGCCAGCAGGCCCGTCGCGACCGCCGCGCCCGTGTAGAGAGGCGCCTTACCTGTCCACACCTCCTCTTCCGGATCGGCGGTACGGGTCTCGCTCTCGTAGTCCCAGAGCTCCGTCACCGCCCGCTCCAGGTGTTGCGAGGGCACCGAGAGGACCCAGCCCCCGGAAGCGCGCGCCAGACGCGGGCGCAGGCCCTCCGCTTCCAGCACCAGGGCCCACTCCTCGGCCATGCGGAGATTCGGCGTCCTGCGTACGATGATTTCCCGTCCTGCCTGCGTCATGGGCGTCGCTTCGAATCCGTCATCGATACGAAATGAGTGTCCTGACCCCACGTGTGCAGACATCCGGATACTGGCGCATGGGACGTAGATACAAGACACGAATAGCGGCTTCAACTGCCGCCGCCGCGGTCTCACCGCCAGGTGATGAGCAGGATCCCGGTGACGATCAGCACCGCCCCGGCCGCCACCCGGGCGTTGACGGTCTCCAGGTCCCGCAGGAACAGCGCGCTGAAGAGCACGATGAAGAGCGGGTTGGTGTTGATCAGCGGCACCACCACCGACACATCCCCCTCGCTCAGGGCGATGTAGCCCAGCAGTTGAGCAGTGGCCGACACGACGGCCGCGGCGCCGTAGAACGGGAGGCACTTCCGGTCCCCCTGGAAGGTGGCGCGCAACTGGCCCGTGGCCACCAGGCTGAGCGAGAAGACGATCAGGGAGGTGGTGATGGTGATGGCGGTGGCGACGAACGGGTTGGGCATGATCAGCAGCCCGGTCTTGCGGAAGTTCTGGGAGATGGCCGTAAGGAAGGCCGCGCCCAGCGGGTACGTCAGGTGAATCGCCTTCCACTCGCTCTCGCCCTCCCGCCGGCTCGAGGTGAACCAGACCCCGACGACGCTCAGGAACGATCCCAGATAGACCCCCGCGTCGGGCCGTTCTCCCAGGAACGTGAACGCCAGGGCGATGGCGAAGAGCGGCGTGACGCTGCGCACCGGGCCGGCGCGGGAGGCGCCCAGGCGGACGATGCCCGTGTAGTGGAGAAAACGGACGATGGCGGGTTGGATCAGGCCGCTGATGATGAAATACCAGGTTCCCCTGGTGTACAGCAGGCTCATGGGAAAGAAGAGCCAGATGGCGCCCCACAGCGCCACCGTGCTCAGCACGAACCCCATGAGCGCGGCCAGCGCCACGCTGGCGTAGCGCGAGCCCCGGCGCACCAGGATCGCCTCGGAGCCCCATGCCACCGCGGCTGTCAGGGCAAGGGACTCGGGGCCCATGACGACCTGTTGTGAGGGGTGAGGCTCACTCCAGCACGAGCGGCGTGTCGTCGCGGTTGGCCCATTCGCCCATGGAACCGTCGTAGTTGCGCGCCCGCTCGTAGCCCAGCAGTGTCAGGACGAAGACTCCGTGCGCCGCACGGATGCCGCCCTGTCAATAGGTGACCACTTCCTTGTCCGGCGGAACCCCCGCCTGTTCCAGCAGGCCGCGCAGTTCCCCGGCCTCCTTCAGGGTCTTGTAGGAGTTGTCCTGCAGGAAGTTGAGCCACTCCAGGTGCACCGCGCCCGGTATGCGGCCCGCGCGCTTGTTGCCGCGGTCGTTGGCGCCCGTCCACTCGCCGTCGGACCGCACGTCCAGGTACACCACGTCCGGATTGCCGACGTTGGCCGTCCCGTAGTCCAGGGTGCACACGAGGTCCGGGTTGGCCTTGGGGTTGAAGACCGCGCCCTGGGGCTTCGGCACGTCCAGAGTCATGGGCCGTCCCTCGTCGAACCACTTCTTCCAGCCGCCGTTGAGCACGGTGACATCGTCATGGCCGTAGTAGTTCAGCACCCACCACAGGCGCGCGGCCCACAGGGAACCGTTGCTGTCGTAGGCCACCACCCGCGTGCCTTCGCCGATGCCCAGGCTCTCCATCACTTCCTTGGCCGTGTCCGGAGGCGCCACCAGGGGATACTTCCGGTTGTCCGTGTCGTAGCCCGGCTGCTTGATGTAGTGATGCACGCGAATTCCCGCGGCGCCCTTGATGTGGGCCCGACGGTAGACGTCGAAGGGGTCGCAGTCCACGATGCGGATGTCCGGGTCATCCAGGTGCTGCTCCAGCCAGTCCGTCTCCACCAGCAGCTCCGGCCGGGCGTAGCCTTCCTCTGTCATGGGGGTACCTCCTAGTGTCCCGTCCGGTCAATTCGCACCATAATCTGCTTGTCTTTTTCGCCGTCGGCTGCGTTGCTCTTCCTCGCGTGGTGCCCGCCACTGCTCGTCATCGCGCCTTGCCGACGACGAAAAATCCCGCGCATCTTATGATGCCAATTAACCAGACAGGACACTAGTCCGGCGCCCGGCGCTCCCGTGGTGGGAGGGCCGCAAGCGGAGCCGGGCCGACGTGTCGAATCTCTACCAGATGAAACCACGGCGCGCGAGAGCCGCCGGGTTGAATTGCCGCCGCCTCTTGGGCGAGAATGGCACCCACCCATCAATCGGAGGAAACGACATGGCCATGTTCATCGACGCCGACGCCCACGTGATCGAGACGGAGCAGACCTGGGAGTTCATGGAGGAAGAGGACAAGCGCTTCGCGCCCGACCTCCTGGTCTCCCAGCACAGCGGCCTACGCTACTGGCGCATCGACGAGCGGGTGGTGCCCAACACCAACATCGGCCTCAACACCACCGCCGAGTCCCGGGAACTCGCAGACGTATCGGCGCGCATCGCCCACATGGACGAGCTGTCGGTGGACGTCCAGGTGATCTATCCCACGCTGTTCCTGCGGCCCCTGACCGCCCGGGCCGACGTGGAGCGGGCGCTCTGCCGGGGCTACAACCGCTGGCTCGCGGAGATCTGGAAGCAGGGAGGCGGACGCATCCGCTGGGTGGTGCTGGCGCCGGTGCGGTCCCTGGACCGCTGCATCGAGGAGATCCGCTTCGGCAAGGCCAACGGTGCCTGCGGGGTCTTCATGCACGGCTTCGAGGGGGATCGGCTGCTCTCGGACGACACCTTCTTCCCCATTTACCAGGAGTCCAGCGACCTCGACATGCCGGTGTGCATCCACGCCGGCGGCGGCAACCTGGACCATTACGACCTGTTCGCCCAGGACGTGTTCTCGCGCTTCAAGCTGCCGGCGGTGGGCGCGTTCAACAACCTCATCTACAAGGGCGTCCCGGACCGGTTCCCGAAGCTCCGCTGGTGCTTCGTGGAGACCACCTCCCAGTGGGTCCCCTACGCGCTGAACGACTTGCAGATCCGCACCACCGCCGAGCTGGCCTTCCGGCGGAAACACGCCGACAGCCCGTTTGCCGCGGTCCGCGGCGCGCCTCGTGAGCTGGAGGAGGGCAACCTGTTGAGGGACAACCGCATCTACGTGGCCTGCCAGACCACCGACGACCTGCCGTACGTCATCGAGCACGCCGGCGAAGACAACATCATCGTCGGCACCGACTACGGCCACGCGGACTACTCCAACGACATGGAGGCGATTGCCAAGTTGGCGAAGGAGGGCGTGCTCGCCGAAGGGGTGGGGGACAAGATCCTGAGCGACAACCCCAGACGGCTCTATGCTCTCTAGGAGGCTGCGCTGCGGTGGACTCCCGTACGCAACCGCATAGTACGAGGCCCCAATGGCGAAACGTTCCTTCGGCGTCGAGATCCACCCCTACTACGACGTCCCCGCCCTGATGCAGGAGGTCGCGCTGGCGGAAGAGCTGGGCTACGACCAGGTCTGGTTCGGCGATTCCCAACTCATCTGGCGGGAGATGTACGTGCTCCTGGGCGCCGCCGCCCAAGCCACCTCCAGCATCCTTCTTGGAACCGGCGTCACGAACCCGGTCACGCGGGTGTCCGCGGTCACGGCCAGCGCGGCGGCGACGCTGCAGGAGCTTTCCGGCGGCCGGCTGACACTGGGCATCGGCAACGGTTTCACCTCGGTCAACACCATGGGCAGGAAGCCCGCCACCCTGGCCCGGCTGGAGCGCACCGTCGACGAGATCCGCGCGCTGTGCCGCGGCGACCGCGTGCCGGCGGGTTCCGAGGAAATGAGGCTGATGTTCGGCGCGCCGGAGAAATGCCCGCCCATCGCGGTGGCGGCCAGCGGACCCAGGATGCTGCGGCTGGCGGGCCGCATCGGCGACGGAGTGATCATGGCCCGGGTTGCCATGGAAGGGGACATGCTGGCGCGGATGCTGGAATGCATTCACGACGGCCGGCGTGAAGGCGGCCGCGGCGAGATGCCGTTCCAGACCTTTCTCTCGGTATCCGCCGCCGTGGCGGAGGACGGCTCCAAGGCCGTGGCCGCGGTGCGTCCGCACGTGGCCCAGAGCATTCTCAAACCGTTCTGGGGGTTGAGCGCCGGGGCCGCCGCGGCGGCAGAGACGATGACCGGCCGCTACGACAACTACCAGCACCTCAACCCCAACGCCGCCCACGCCGACTCCGTCCCCGACGAAGTCGTGCCCGAGTTCGCGCTGGCCGGTACCCCGGCCCGGTGCATCGACACGGCCCGGCGCATGTTCGACAGCGGCATCGACCAGATCACCATCCGTCCCTACGCAGTGGACGGCCTGCCCCGGGCCAGCATGATCCGCACCTTCGCCGAGCAGGTCATGCAGCCGATGCTGCGCGATGACCGATGAACCTCGTTTTTCTCGGTGCCGCGCATCCGCGACTCGATGACTATGACTCGGACGTCGACCAGATAACCGACCAGTGAGCGGGTATGTGGTCGTTGCCAACGTCCACACCATACCAATCCAGAATCAGGTTGTGCCACTCCGGTTTTGCCAGCGCCAAGCCATACACGGTTGTGTTCGGATTGCGTTCCAAGATCGCAGTGGCGGCCAGGGACAGAGTCTTTCCGGTTGCGATGAAGTCATCTACGATGAAGATCGTCTCGGCGTCCGTAAAGGCGGAGCGGTAGTCTGCATCCTCCACCAGCAAACTACGAAACTCAGGATACAATCCCCCTCTCCCTGTTGGCAGGTGGGCTTCTTTCTGTAACAGCGCCGGTTGAGACCGACAGGCCCCAGCGCAGCGACGCGCACGCACCGCCAGCACGCCATCCGGATCCGCGATAGTCTCGGCAGAGCGAAGAGCTGGAGCAAAAACCGTCCGGCTGGGCTCCAGTCCAAGACCACGAACAAGGATACGCGCAGCGTGAGCCATGAGCCTTGCCGCGCCTTCAGTCGCCGCTTCGTCGGGATCGAATTTGGACTTTGTGAACCGGGCGCTCCAAGTATCCTCAGGTCGGTCTTCGAACCGGTATCCCACCGTGAAAGCGGCCGCCACGCCGTCGTTGAACGTCAGCGTGTCGTACCGGAGCAGGTTGTGGAAGAGACGAGGGAGGACGGACATGCCAACTCCGTCACCGGGGTTCTTTGGGCCTGGTAACAGAAAGGGTGTGAAAGGGGCGAATTTCACTGATCAAATGGTGAATCCGTACGGGTGCGCTCGGAGAGCGGCGAAGCGCTTGACCCGCATACCCCATGAAGGGGCATAATGGTTGCGCAGAATGGCGTCATGAAAGAATGAAGGGTTGGCAGGAGGGGACCATGTCGAAGATCATCACTCGCGCACTGACACAGGAGCAGGACGGGGTGCCCGGCTTCATCGCGTCGCCGGAACGGTCGGCGCCGGGCCCGGCGCTCCTTATCGTCCATCACCACTACGGTGTCACGGGCCACATAAAGCACATGGCCTGCGAGTTCGCCGAGGCCGGGTACACGGCCATGGTGCCCGCCCTCTACGACATGCTGGGCTTCTCCGACTTCCACGACGTCCAGAAGAAGACCCCGGACGGTCGCTTCGTGGAGGTCATCGGCCAGGGCTGGCAATATCTCTGCGGGCGCGACGACGTGGACGAGAAGCGGGTGGCGGTCATGGGCCTGTGCATGGGCGGCCGCATCGGCATCCATTTCGTGGCAGCGACGCCACGGGTTGCGGGGTTCCTGGGCTACTATCCCTCGGTGCGGGACGAAGGGCCGAGCGAGCTCAGGCCGCGGCATCCCAACGAGGCCGCCCGGGAAATCCATTGTCCGTCGCTGATCCTGTTCGGAGGCCATGACCGGGTCGCGCCGGTGCAGGTGCAGGAGAGACTTCGGGCGGCGTTCCTGGAAGGCACCCCCGACGTCGAGTGGCATTTCTTCCCGCCCGCCGGCCACGGCTTCGCTCTGGCCGACGGCGACTCTTACGACCCCGCGCTGGCCAGGCTCGCCTGGCCGCTGTCCATCAACTTCCTGGACCGCGCGCTGGGGAAGGAACCCGTCGCCACGACGATGCGTTCTGTCGCCTGAGTCGGGGAGCGACCAAGCGCCACGGTCGCCGCCGGAAGCCCTGCCGTTGCCGAGGCGCTCGCCGGAAACCCGCGCGGGGCAGTGTCGGGTGTCACTCTGCCAGCGTCCGGGCCACACGGAATCCGAACGTGAGGGCGTCCCTATGGGTACTGATACCGAAGCGGTTGGCGATACGCAGTGTCCAGGCCGTGCTTCCCCACGAGCCGCCTCGCAGCACACGCCAATCACAGTTCCCCGTAGCCGCAGCGCTACCGTCTGACGGCGCGCCGCGATAGTCCGGGCGCCAGCAGTCCTCCACCCATTCCCAGGCGTTCCCGTGAACGTCATGAAGCCCCCACGGGTTGGGCTCCTTGCTGGCGACAGGCTGCGCCCGGTTGCCGCTGTTTGCCGCATACCAGGCCACCTTGTCCAGACACGAAGGATTGTCGCCGCAGAACCAGCGCGTGGTAGTCCCTGCGCGGGCCGCGTATTCCCATTCCGCCTCGCTCAGGAGCCGGTAGTGTTGCCCGGTCAGACGGCTGAGCCACCGGACATACGACTTGGCCTGTTTCCAGTCCACGTTCATGAGGGGGGCGCGGTGCAGGGCCAGGTCTTCCTTTCTCAGCCGATAGTTGCGGACCGATTCCCTGTGAGGAAGCGAGCTACAGCCGCCGGCCTCGACGCATGCCTTCCACTGCGTGAAGGTCACTTCCAACCGGCCCACCGCAAAGGGTCGCGCAATGCGCACCCGGCGTCGAGGGCCGAGCCGCTTGGTCTTTCCGTCGGCTTCTCCCATGATGAACGCGCCCGCTGGCACGATCACCATTTGGGGACACGGAGGACAGTCGACGAAGACCGAGCCGGGCGCCATCACGCCCGGCTGAACCGCGGCGGCGGCTGCGGCAACGCCCCGGAACGGCAGCGAGGCGTCGCTGGCCACAGCGACGTTGCCTACGCCCAGGCACAAGAGGGCGGCGAAGAGAACAGTCTTGGAACGACAAAAAAGGTTAGGCATTGGCCCCTCCTGGTCCGGAACGATGGCAAGGAAATCGGTCGTGCCGCGAACCCGAAAACGGCTTGCCGCCAACGGCTGTCAAGCGTCTATACCGGCGGTCTGCTGTTCGACATGTGCGAACGTTCTAGCCAGATATGTAAAGCATCCTGAAGTCTCCATTCGCCCAGTAGAAGATCACCCCAGCCTTGTGGATGAGCATGATGGCGTCGTGTTCCAACTCGACTTCTGCCAGATCGTCCTCATTGCAACCCGACGCATATCCCTTGGCGCAGGCGGAAAGGTAGATGTCGGGCGGAATCGCATACAGGAACCTTTCAGTCACATAAGGGACTTTATACAGCTTGAACGCCTCCTTGCCGTCGTTCAGGCAAGCTACCAGATGGTATTCTCCGGCGCGTTTGCTGAAGAAGGCTTCGTCCCTGCGGCCGTCGCCGTCGAAATCGCCGGCCGCGTATATGGACTCGTTCGAGAACAACCAATGTGCCTTGCGATCGTGCGGGGTGTCGCGCACCCGGCCGGCGGCGTACTCGGCACAACTCTCCGCCAACAGGGTGGACGGCGCCAGAACCCCCAGCACAAGGAAGAACAGGAGAATCACTCCAGTCCATGCGTTGGTCACGACTGGGAACGTGCGTACTTTCGGTGACATCATATTCGATATGAAAGTGATCGTGGGCTTCCTTGGTTCCATGGTAGTCCTCGAAATCCGGACGGCGGGCGGGCCGATGAGCCCCCACACGGCCAGGTTTCAATCCCGCTGGCGTTCGGTGGGAACCTCGGCTCGAAGGAGCCGCTCAGCCGTCCACCGGCGGCTTGCGCCGGTACCACCCGGCCGCCTGCTCGTAGGCGTGGGCCGAGCGCAGCACCCGTTCCTCCCGGAAACGCGGTCCCACGAGTTGGAGCCCGATGGGCAAGCCGCCGGCGGAGAAGCCGCAGTTGACGCTCAGGGCCGGCAATCCGGTGAGGTTGAAGGGCGTGGTGAAGAGCGAGCGGAAGTTCACGCCCGGGCTTTCCAGCCGGATCTCCTCTCCGTCCACTTCCATGACCGCCCGCTCCGATTCCCCGATGGTGGGCGCGGGCACCGCCGCCGTGGGCGCGGCGATGATGTCCACCTGCGCGAATACCTCGTCGAACTCCCGGCACAGCCGGCGCCGGATGCGCTGGGCCGTCACGTAGGCGTCGGCCGGGATCAGCATGGCGCCGATGTTCTGGCGCAGCAGGCGCGGGCTGTAGTCCCGCGGCCTGGCCGTCAGGTAGGGCAGGTTTTCCACCACGTTCTCCGGCCGCGTGATGCACGGCCAGACAAGCCTCGTCGTGTCCAGGTGCGGCACCTCAACCTCCACCAGCGTGGCGCCGAGGGACTCAAGCCGGCCCTGCGCCTCCACGAATGCCTCCCGCACCGCCTTTGTCATGTAGCGGTCGAAGTAGTCCTTGACGATCCCCACCCGCAGACCTTCGACGCCCCCATCCAGGCCGTCCTCGTAATCCGGCACCGGCTCGGCGGCACTGTTGGGGTCCTTCGGGTCCTGGCCTGCAATTGCCTGCAGGATCAGCGCGCAGTCCCGCACCGTCTTGCTGAACACCCCTACGTGGTTGGTGCTGAAGCCGCCGTCGCCGGGCACATGCCCGAAGCGGCTGACGCGCCCGTAGGTGGGCTTGAGCCCCACGATGCCGCACAGGGAGGCGGGGTTTCGCACCGAGCCGCCGTTGTCCGTGCCCAGGGAGCCCAGTCCCAGGCTCGTGGTCACTCCCGCTGCGGATCCGCCGCTGGAACCACCGGCGATCCTCTCCGTGTCCCAGGGATTTCGGGTGGTGCCGTAGAACGGGTTGATGGTGGTGCCGCCGTTGGCCCACTCGTGCATGTTGGTCTTTCCCAGGATCACCGCGCCGGCTTCCCTCAGCCGCGCAACCACCGTGGCGTCGTAGTCCGGGACGCAGTCCTCCAGCACCTTGGACCCCGCCGTCGTGCGGATTCCCTTGGTGGCGATGTTGTCCTTGATGGACAGCGGAATACCGTGCAGCGGTCCGCGATAACCTCCGTCGCGTATCTCCGCCTCCGCCGCCCGAGCGTCCGCCAGCGCCTCCTCCCGCGCCACCGTCACGTACGCCACCAGCCCCGGGTTCAGGCGGTCGATACGTGCCAGCATGAGCTCGGTCAACTCCACCGGGGATAGTTCCTTGCCCTTGATCCGTGCCGCCGCATCCGCCAACGTGAGCCCGCTCAGGTCGTGGTCCGTCATCAAGCTTCCTCCTCGGAGAGATTGCAGTCGCCGAAGTCCGGCTCGGAGTACGGGCAGCCTATGCGCACAGAGGTTGGGGATCAAGGGCGGCGCGCGTGTTTGTGACGCGAGGTTCGAGGGTGTAGTGATGATCGTCTCGTGACCGCGGCTCCTTGATGCTGGGCCCCTTTCAGCCGATTACGAACGACACCGGTGGAGTATTCCGGAGTACCGGACCGAACAGAGAGGAAACACTCCTATGCGCATCGCCGCCGTAGACCTTGTCAGCAACACCTGTTTCCCGGCCCTTGCTGCCCAGGAGCTGGGCTTCTACCGGGAAGAGGGCGCGGACGTGGAGATCGAGCTGGTGTCCCAGATCGGCGCGACGCGGGCGCTCCGCGAGGGCAACGCGGATGCCATGATCGCGGGGTCGGTGCACGACCTGTTGCGGGAGTTTCCGGGCTGGATCGGCGCCAAGTTGCTGGTGGCGTTGTCCCAGGGAACGCCGTGGCTCTTGACGGTGCGGGCGGACCTTTCGGTGCAGAGGGGAGACGTCGGCGCGCTCAAGGGCTTGCGCCTGACCGCGGCGGAGGGGCCGGACTTGGTATTCAAGACGCTCCTGGCTGCCGGGGGGCTGGATCCGGAGCGCGACGTGAACATCGTGCACCTGCCGGGCTCCGAGGCCCGGGACGTATCGTTCGGCGTCTACGCGGCGCGGGGACTGGAGTCGGGCCAGATCGACGGCTTCTGGTCCAACGCCATGGGCAGTGCCACCGCGGTGTCGCTGGGGGTCGGCAAGGTCCACGTGGACGTGCGGCGGGGCGACGATCCCGCGGAAGTCCGCTACTGCACCTTCGCGGGCCTCGGCACCACGGATGACTTTATCGAGCGGGAGCCCGAGCAGGCGGCGGCCGCCATCCGGGCCATCGTGAAGGCGCAGAAGGCGCTGCGCGCGGATCCGTCCAGGGCCGCGAAGGTAGGGGCGGGGCTGTTTCCGAAGGATGCGGCCGAGTTGATTACCGGCATCGTGGAGCGGGACGTGCCGTTCTATGAACCGGCCATCTCCGAGGTGGCGGTGGCGAAGCTGAACGCGTTCGCCCAGTCGGTGGGCCACCTGCCGGGGCCGGTGGCGTACGAGCAGGTGGCAGCGGTGCAGTTCCGCGAGTTGTGGGAGCGTTGAGCCGCTTCCGCCCTCAGAACCCCGCTGCCGGCTCCAGCGCCCCTTCTGGCGGCGTCCGCGTTTCATAGGCCCACTCGGGCATCCGGCTCTCCATGCCGCTGGCTTGCAGCTCGGCTTCGTAGGTCTTTCGGATCTGCGGGTCCTCGTCCATGTAGGCGATGGCGTTGCCGCCGTCCCGGGTGTCCACCGCTCCCACGTCCTTGGCCTGGGCGCCGGGGGCGCCGCCGCGGCGGAAGCCGGGGCCGTAGGGGCCGTCGAAGATGAGCAGGCGCAGGCCTTCCGGGTCGGTGCCGAAATGCTGGTGGAACCAGTCGCCGCGCATGGGCGCGGCGCTGATCATGCCCACCGGCTCGTAGGTCTGCTGCTTGACGTCGTCCCCGCGTCCTTGCTCCCACGGCCGCGTGCCCAACGTGTCCGGCCAGGTGTAGCTGAATCCCTTGCCCTTGATGCAGACCAGGATGGCTCCGGAGCTGTGCTTGTGGGCCTTGGAGTACTGTCCGGTCTCGTACTCGGCGATCTTCATGTAGAAGTTGGCCCCGGCCATGTGCGGCTCCACCCGGCGGTAGCTGAAGGAGCGCCGGTTGTCCCGCGGCAGCTCGCAGGTGACGATGTCCGGGATGACGTTGGTGAGACGCATGGCCAGGCCGCGCACCGGGTCCGCGTGGATCTCTTCCACCGGCTTGAAGTAGTCGTCCTCGCCGGAGAACCGCTTGCTGAACTCGTAGGGGCAGTTCATCACGAACTCGGCGTCCCGGACCAGGTTCAGGATGTTGGGGGCGGTGGTGGCGGCCAGCAGCATGGCCGGAGAGGAGGCGGCGTTGACCACCCGGTGCCAGGCGTTCAGCGGAATGCCGAACAGCGAGCCCGGGCCCCACTCGAAGGTCTGCTTCCTGCTCTCGCTCTCGTGCCACACCTCGGTGGTGCCGCGTCCCTCCACCACGTAGTAGGTCTCTTCGTACAGGTGGCGCTCGGCGTTGAGCGCGCCCGCCCCGGGGACTTCCACCACGTACATGCCCCAGAGGTGCTCGGTGCCCAGAAGCTGGATGCCGGTGCCGCGTCCGCCCAGGCGCTTCCAGGGCGCCATGGGCAGGTCCTGGACCTTGTGCACGCCGATGTCCCGGTGAATGGGGACTCCCTGGTCTTCCATGAAGCGGTCGTAGGGCGACTTGGGGTTCATCCACTTGCCGAAACCGGCCTTGCCGGTGGGCGAAGGTTCATCGAAATCGTACAGTTCCGCGCCGGGTTCCACTCCCATGATGTCCTCCTTGGTCGGTGTCGGGAGGATGTTAACCGCGCCCTCCGGCGCGGTCAAGCGCGCCAGTTTGCCTGACGTTCGGCGTACCCTCCGGCGCGTGGATTCAAGCGGTTCCGCCATTTGATAGGGTAGGGGCTTTGATCTATAGTGGCAGTGCTCCGGCGGACACTGCCGGAACGCTTTCCACGAGTCATGCAAGCTGACGTGGCGGCCCGCCGCCCGTCCGAGGAAGGAGCAGAGCCATGAAGGACGGATTTCGTGTCATCGATTCGGATCGGCACATCATGGAGCCGTCGGACATGTATGATCGGTACATGCCGAAGAAGTTCCACGGGCGGGTGAAGATCACCGGACCGAACCAGTCCAACCGCTACGTGGACGGCAAGCCTGTCTCCGACTCCAACAGGCGGCCCGACCGGGAGGTCACCGACCATGGCTTCATCTTCGCCAGCAACGAGTCCTGGCGCGAGACTTTCGCCGAGGCCATTTCCACGGGTTTCGACCCCGCGTCCAACCTCCGCGACATGGACAAGGAGGGCATCGATCTGAGCGTGCTGTTTCCCACCATGGGCCTCTACGTCATGTGGAGCTCGGACATCGACCCCGAACTGAGCCAGGCCATCTGCCGGGCCTACAACACCTGGCTCGCGGAGTACTGCAGCCACGACGAGTCGCGGCTCCGCGGCGTCATGCTGCTGCCGCTGCAGGACCCGGCCCGGGCGGTGGAGGAATTACGGCACGCCCGTGAGAAACTCGGCCTCGTGGGGATCTTCTGGCGCCCCAACAAGCTCTGCGGCCGCACCCTGGCGAGCCCGGACTACTATCCCATCTACGAGGCGGCCCAGGACCTGGGCGTGACCGTGTGCGTCCACGAAGGCGCGCGCACGGTCCTGGAGCAGGCGGGCGGCGACCGCTACAGCGAGTTCGGCCGCCACGTGGCCTGTCATCCCATGGAGCAGATGCTGGCCTGCCTGAGCTTCTGTGGCGACGGCGTGCTGGAGAAGTTCCCCACGCTGAAGGTCGCCTACCTGGAATCCGGCTGCGGCTGGGTGCCGTTCTGGCTGGAGCGCATGGATGAGCACTGGGAGCACGAGTCCCACGGCTCGGCCAAGACCACCGCGGAGAAGCCCAGCTTCTACTTCCAACGGCAGTGCTGGGTGAGCTGCGAGGCCGGCGAGGAGCTGGTGCCGAGCTTCGTGGAGCACCTGGGCAACGACCGCCTGACCATGGCCACGGACTATCCCCACAGCGACTGCGTCGACAAGTGGCCCGACCTGACCGTGGGCGCGCTCAGCGCCAACGACAAGCTCTCGGAGGAAACCCGCCGCAAGATCCTGTGGGACAACCCGGCGCAGATGTACGGACTGGGGCAGTAACGGTGGCGAAGTTCCGCGTCGTATACTGCGGCAGCAACGACGTCCCCGTCGATCTCATCGAGCCCATCCTGCGCGAGGCCGGCGCGGAGATGGTGGTGGCCAGGCCCACCAACGACGAGGAGTTGGCGGAGGCGGGGCGGGGCGCCGACGGGATGATCTTCCATGGCGCCCTGCCGCTCACCCGCGAGATCATCGAGAAGCTCGACCGCTGCAAGGTCATCTGCCGCACCGGCGTGGGCGTGGACCGGCTGGACCTGGACGCGGCCAGGGAGCACGGCATCACCGTGTGCAATGCCGCCGGCTGCAACTCCATCGAGGTGTCGGAGCAGATGATCGGCCTCATGATCGCCATATCCCGCAAGCTCGTACGCATGAACCAGTACGTGCGCGAGGGCCGCTGGCGCCGCCACACCGCCGAGCTGCACGCCTACCGCGGCCCCGTCTCCCGCATCGCCGGTCAGACCCTGGGCCTCGTGGGTCTCGGAAACGTGGGGCGTCAGGTGGCGCCCCGGGCCTTGGGCATGAAGATGAACGTCCAGGCGGTGGACCCCTACGTGGCTCCGGAACTCGCCGGGGCCATGGGCGTCAAGTTGGTTTCCTTCGATGAGTTGGTGCGCAGCTCGGACGTCATCAGCCTGCACGCGCCGCTGGTGCCGGCCACCCGCAAGATGTTCGGCAAGGCCCAGTTCGCGGCCATGAAGAACACGGCCTATTTCCTCAACTGCGCCCGCGGCGGTCTGGTGGACACCGACGCCCTCCACGAGGCCCTCACCACCAACCAGATCGCCGGCGCCGCCCTCGACGTCACCGACCCCGAGCCCATGCCCGCCGACCACCCGATCCTGACCCTCCCCAACGTCATCGTCACCTGCCACACCGCCGCCAACTCCAACGAATCCTACGTCGACTGCCAGACCCACGCCGCCCGCGAAGTGGTCCGCGTCCTCCAGGGCGAGCCCCCCACCACCGAGATCAACGACCCGTGGCTGGTGGGCGAGGTGCAGGATCGGGGGTTCGGCGGGGTGTGACGCGCCTGGATGCTCCCCGCATCGCCAGGCTGCAGCTTCACCGATAGGTGACGCAGCATGATCGTGTACAGACGTGCTTTCTGGTACTGGCGGCGTTTGAAGCGTCGGATGAGGCGGGCGGCTGTGCTCCTGATCCGTGTCGGGTTGGTCGCGGCGGTCTTGCCGTTTGCGTTTTCGCTGCTGACGTCGATATGGCCCGAAGCGGCTGATGAAGCACGTCGGTTCTTCGCCGTAGTCGAGAACACCGTTCGGCCGGTCAGGGAACGCGTGGCGGATGAGTTGGGAATGAACCGGAGACGGCCCGCTATCCGGTTCGCCGACGGTGAGGAACCCGTCACGACGCCGGTGCCCAGCGAGGACGGGCCTGTTCAGACACGTCCAGACCGTTATGTCGAAACCCGAGGGCGACCGGAGCGGTCCGGCCCGAGGGGGGACGGCGCGGGGACCGCGATGTCCAAGACGCCGGAATCCGTTACGGTATTCCGTGGCGACAAGGTTGAAGTGATCCCGAGGCCGGTGAGGGACGGGTCGCGTGTACGAGTCTTACGCGGCAGCCATGGAGGCAGCCATGGAATTTCAGGACGGGCGCGGGCCGTGGACGGGGACACTCTTGAAATGAACGGCATGCGCATCCGTCTGCACGGTATCGACGCTCCCGAGCACGATCAGTCCTGCCGCGTGGCAGGCCGTCGCTGGCCATGTGGTCGCCATGCGACGCAGATGCTGGCCAGCCAAGTCAACCACACCCCTGTTGTGTGCGAAGTGCGTGATCGGGACAGTTATGGCCGGGTCGTGGCGACGTGCAGCATCGCGGGCCGGGACCTCAACGCCTGGATGGTTGCGGGAGGATGGGCGTTCGCGTACCGCCGGTACTCCCGTGCGTACGTTGACGAGGAGGCACGGGCGCGGGCCGCGCGGCGCGGGGTGTGGCTGGGCGAAGTCGTTCGGCCGTGGCGGTGGCGCGCGAGGCAGCGCAGGTGAGGGCTGGGGGGTGGTGGGGGCTACCGGTGCTCAAGACGGTGACTCTCCAACCCGACGCGGACGCCCGCCCTTGCGGCCGTTTTCTTTCGCGGCTCTCGTTTTCACCGATGACCGGCTTCTGCCGCCGGCCCCGCACCCATGAGTGAAGCCATCCAGCTTCTGGAGCCGAAGACGCCCCGTAGCAGCGCCGGAACAAGCAGGTCGGCATCGAGCCGCGGCCAGTGGAGCCCCAGCCCGGTCGGGCTAATCTCGATCTCTGCCAGATCATCAGGCGATGCACCGGCCAGTCCCTCTGCCAGCAAAGCGGGAAAAGTCACTTCCACACCGGTGCTAAGTTTCACGACCACGCGTCCCCTGCGGCGGTTGTAGCGCGCGGCCTCGACATGGCCAGCCTCACGCTCAGCCAGCGCCCGGGCCGTTGCTTCCTCAAGTTCTGTTTCAGTAACGACCATCGATCTTCCTCTCGCACAGTGTTAGTTAGCAGAACTCAAGCGCTTGGGGAAAGTCTGGTACGTGTCGCTACCTTGCGGCCAACGACGACTGTTGGTTGGTCGGTGTTCCTTTCTGTTGATGGAGGCTGGTGGTCGCAGTAACGGCGTCAATCCAGAACTGTCGGCACTCCTCCGTGAAATTCTCGTGCTCCATTCCCTATACCTTTCCCGAAGTTTGTGGTGCAGGATTTTAACGGCTATCCGACCCGCGCCTCCCTGATCGCCCGCCACAGCTTCGGCGCCGTGTAGGGCATGTCGATGTGGTCGATGCCGAGGGATGACAGCGCATCCATGACCGCGTTGGCGATGGCCGGAGGGGCACCGTTGGTGCCGGCTTCGCCGACGCCCTTGACGCCCAGGGGATTGAAGGGGTTGGGGGTCTCGGTTTCGCCCAGCACCACGGGCGGCATGGTGCTGGCGCGGGGCACGGCGTAGTCCATGAGGGTTCCGGTGCGGGGCTGGCCTTCCTCGTCGAAGACCATGTGCTCGCACAAGGCCTCGCCCAGGCCCTGGGCCAGGCCGCCGTGGACCTGGGCTTCGACGACCATGGGATTCAGGATGACGCCGATGTCGTCCACCAAGACGAGCTTCTCGATGGTCAGCTCGCCGGTGTCCGAATCGATGCGCACCAGCGCCACGTGGGCGCCGAAGCCCCAGGCTTCGCGGTTGGGATCGAAGAAGGCGGTCTCGTTCAGGCCGGGGTCCATCCCGGCGGGAGTTCCCTTGGCGTAGGCCGCCCCGGCCACTTGGCGCCAGGTCACGCTCCGTTCCGGCACGCCGGCCACGGCGAAGCCGCCCTCGGTCTGGACGACATCGTCCGGCGACGCTTCCATGAGGTTGCCGGCGATGGCCTTGGCCTTGGTGACCACGCGGTCGGCGGCCGTGGCCAGGGCGCCGCCGCCCATGACCGCGCTCCGGCTGCCGAAGGTGCCGGTGCCCTGCTGGATGGCGGTGGTGTCGCCGTGGCGCACCACTACGCTTTCCATGGGCACTTTCAATTTCTCGGCGGCCACCTGGGCCCACACCGTTTCGTGCCCCTGTCCGTGGGAGCTGGAGCCCGTCAAGACCGTGATCTCGCCGGTGCGCTCCACCCGCACGGCGCCGCTCTCGAAGCCGGCGCCGCCGCTGGGCTCGGTAAAGGTGGAGATGCCCACCCCCACCAGTTCGCCTCGCGCCCGCGCCTCGTCGCGGTCGCGAATCATCTGGTTGTAGTCGGACAGCCGCAGCGCTTCGGAGAGGGACTTCTCGTAGTCGCCGGAGTCGTACTCCACGCCCACGCCGGTGCGGTAGGGGAACTGGTCGGGCTGGATGTAGTTCTTGCGGCGAAGCTCCAGTGGGTCCATGCCGAGGTCCCGGGCGGCCTTGTCCGCCAGCCGCTCGATGTTGAGCACGGACTCCGGCCGGCCGGCGCCGCGGTAGGGGCCGGTGGGCACGGTGTTGGTGAAGGCCGAGACGATCTCCACCCGCACGTCCTGGATCCGGTAGCAGCCCGGGGCCATGACCAACATGCGCTGGGGCGGTCCGGCGGTGGCGGAGTGCAGGTAGGCGCCGAGGTTCGCCACCACCCGCACCTTGAGGCCGAGCATCCTGCCGTCCTTGCTGAGCGCCAACTCCGAGGTCATGGCCTGGTCGCGTCCCTGGCAGGTGGTGAGGAAGTCCTCGCTGCGGGTGGCCATCCACTTCACCGGCCGGCCCAGCTTCCGGGCCAGGTGGCACACCAGGATGTCCTCGCGGTAGACGCAGCCCTTGCTGCCGAAGCCTCCGCCCACGTCCGGAGCGATGACCCGGATGCGGTTCTCGGGGAATCCCAGCGAGTTGGCGATCTCCATCCGCGACCGGTGCGGCCCCTGGGTGGAGAGCCATACCGTCAGCTCGTTCCGGATCGGGTCGGCGTGGGCCAGCACCCCCCGTGCCTCCATGGACATGGCCACCAGCCTGGGGCTCTTCATGTGCAGCCGGGCGACGTGGTCCGCCTCGGCGAACACCTTGTCGACGTCGCCGTTCTCCCGCTTCATGGTGTAGCAGTGGTTGGTGCCCAGCTCCTCGTGGGCCAGCGGCGAACCGTCCTCCAGCGCGGCCTCGGCGTCGGTGACCACGGGCAGGGGGTCGTAGGTCACGCCGATGG
This sequence comes from uncultured Binatia bacterium (SeqCode), assembly GCA_965215605.1. Lineage (GTDB taxonomy): Bacteria > Desulfobacterota > Binatia > UBA9968 > JAJDTQ01 > JAJDTQ01. The sequence goes on from OZ244070.1 coordinate 3,297,875, forward strand.
CGGCGGCGGCGTCTTCGGCCAGGGCGCGGCTCTCGGCCACCACGGCCGCTATCGGTGCGCCCACCGCGTGGACGGCCCCGCGCGCCAGCACCGGATGCTCCGGCATATTCATGTCCGGCGTCAGCATGGGCGCGCGCAGCGCCAGGTCGCCGGTGTCGTCGCCGGTGAGCACACACACCACTCCGGGCATGGCCGCGGCCTCGGCGGTGTCGATGGACAGGATCCGGGCGTGAGGGTGCGTGCTCCGGTGAACCGCCACGTGCAGGATGCCGGACAGCTTGACGTCGTCCACGTAGCATCCCTGGCCGGTGAGCAGGGGGGGGTCCTCCACCCGGCGGATGGATGCGCCGATCAGGTTCGTGCTCTCTTGTTCTGTGCTCATGGATCGTCCTCGACGAGTTGGACGCGCGTTGCGTCGAGCCCGAAGTCGTACGCGGAGGAACTATGCCCGCGCCGCCGCGGTCTCGATGGCGCGCCGGGCGTAGACCACCGCCATGTGGCGCTTGTAGTCTTCGTCCGCGTAGGAATCCGCGTGCGGATCGATGCCTTCCGCGGCCCGCGCGGCCGCCTCAGCCATCACCTCCGGCGTCAGCTCCTGCCCCGCAAGGGCCGCTTCCACGGCCGTCGCCCGGTGGGGCGTTCCGGCGACGCCGCCCAGCACCACCCGCGCGCCCGTGCAGGCGCCGGCGTCGTCCATCGACAGCGCCGCCGCCGCGCTCACCACCACGTAGCCGGAGGCCGGGTGCGGCAGCTTGGCGTAGCTCGTCCGGGCAGGGGAGGACGGCAAGGGGATCCGTATGGCGGTCAGGATCTCGTGGGGCTCCAGGGCGGTGGTGAAGAAGTCCACGAAGAAGTCGTCCGCCGCCACGATTCGTTCGCTCTCGGATGAAGCGAGGACGAAAGAGGCGTCGAGGGCGGTCAGCGTCACCGGCAGGTCTGCCGCCGGATCGGCATGGGCGACGCTGCCGCCCATGGTGCCGCGATTCCTGACCTGAAGGTCGCCGATGACCGAGGCGGTATCGGCCAGCCCGGGCAGCGACCGGCGCACTCTGTCCGATGTGCTCACCTCGGTATGGGTGGTGAGGGCGCCGATGACCAGCGTGCCGCCGTCCTCCCGGATGCCGCTCAGGCCGGCAATGTTCCGAAGGTCCACCAGGACCTCGGGCTGGGTCAGCCGGAGCTTCATGGCCGGGAGGAGACTGTGTCCCCCGGCCAACACCTTGGCGTCCTCGCCATGTTCCCGCAAGAGCCCGAACGCATCCTCGAGGGACCGGGGCGCGTGGTATCCGAAGCTAGCTGGATGCATGCTGCCCCCTCATCTGATCGGCGGCCCAACGGATGGCCTTCACGATGTTGATGTATCCGGTGCAGCGGCACAGGTTTCCTTCCAGGGCGTGCTTGATGGCGTCGTCGTCGGGCTCGGGGTTGGTCTCCAGCAGGTGGGCGGCGGTCATCACCATGCCGGGCGTGCAGTAGCCGCACTGAAGCCCGTGCTGCTCCTGAAAGGCCTCCTGCACGGGGTGCAATGCCGGTCCGTCCGCCATCCCCTCGATGGTGGTGATCTCGGCGCCGTCGGCCTGGGCCGCCAGCATCGTGCAGGACTTCACCGCCAGTCCGTTCACGTGCACCGTGCACGCGCCGCACTGGCTGGTGTCGCAGCCCACGTGGGTGCCGGTGAGTCCCAGGTTCTCGCGCAGGAAGTGGACCAGTAGAAGCCGTGGCTCCACCTCGGCCGCCCGCTCTTTGCCGTTGACAGTGACGTTGATGGGTAGTGCGGGGTGTTCCATGGTTTCTCGCTTTGCCCCCTCCTGCCTTCGTCAAGGGTACTGGTGACGCAGTGTCAGGGCTGTTCGGTGACCGGGGCAGCCTGTCTCGGCGCCGCCTCGGCGTGGTGTCCCGCGTGCGCGGCCGTGTTGCCGGTCCGCTTCCTGTTGCGCCGGCGCTTGGCGGCGGGGCTGCGCCGTTTGCCTTCCGGGGCCTCCGGGCTTGCCTTGGGGCTGCGCCGTTTCCCCTCCGGCTGACCGCCGGAAGGCCGCGGGATGGATTTCCCCAGGATGTTCTCGATGGCCTTGACCGACTGGCTGTCCGCGGCGGTGGCGAAGCTCGTGGCGCGTCCCACCGCGGCCATCCGGGCGGTGCGGCCGATGCGGTGCACGTAGTCTTCCGGTGTGTAGGGCAGGTCGTAGTTGATCACGTGGCCGATGTTGTCGATGTCCAGGCCCCTGGCGGCGATGTCGGTGGCCACCAGGATCCGGTAGCGGCCGCGCCGGAACCCCTCCAGCGATGCCCGGCGCCGTTCCAGCGACAGGTTGCCGTGGATCTCCGCGGCCCGGTGGCCGCTCCGCCGCAGGGTCTCGGCGATGAGGTCGGCGCGGTTCTTGGTGCGGGTGAACACCAGCACCGATTCCTCGTTGTCCTTGAGCAGCGACAGCAGCAGCGACGTCTTGGCCCCGGGCGTGGTGTTGTGGAGGGTATGGGTGACGCCGTCCGCCGGGGTCGCCGGCTTGGCCACGACGGCGTGGAACGGGTCGCGCAACGACATGCGCACCAACTCTTGCAGGTCCGTGGGCAGGGTCGCCGAGTAGAGGAAGCTCTGGCGTCCGGGCGGCAGCGCGTCGATGATCTGGTTCAGTTGATCGGCGAACCCCATGTCGAGCATGCGGTCGGCCTCGTCCAGCACCACCACCTCCGCCTCTCTCAGGTCGATGTGGCCGTCCCACATGAGGTCGAGCAGCCGGCCCGGCGTGGCGACGATGATCTCGGGGTGCTGCTTGAGGCCGCGTAGCTGCGCCTGGACGTCGGCGCCGCCCACCACCGTGGTGGCATAGACCCGCGACGAACGTCCGAGATCGTCGATGGTCTCCTGAATCTGGAACGCCAGTTCGCGGGTGGGCGCCAGGATCAGTCCGCGGGGCGGCCCTTCGGGCGAGCCCGCGAGCCGCTCCACCATGGGGATGACGAAGGCGGCGGTCTTGCCGGTGCCGGTCTGCGCGCAACCGAGGACGTCGCGGCCATCGAGGGCCGCGGGCAGGGCCTTTGCCTGAATGGGTGTGGGGGTGACGAAACCGACCCTGGAGAGGTCTTTGAGCAAGGGATTGGACAAGCCGAATGTGTCGAAGGAGGTAGCGTCTGAATTTGACATAAAGGATTTTCTTTGCGTGGGAGGTCGGTCCCGGGGGGGAACCGTTCACGGGTGCCGGTACACGGCTTCAGTCTGGTTTTGGGGACCTGGCGGTCACCGTCCCTTTGCGGGAAGGAGACCGCCACGCCGGATTGTTAGCGCTGAATGGACTGTGTTACCAGCGGTTCGGCCTGCCCCCACCACCCGGCCGCCTGTTGCCGCCGCCACCACCGCCGCCGCCACCACCGCCACCGCCGAAGCCGGACCGTCTCTCTTGCGGGCGGGCCTCGTTAACCGTCAGCGTGCGGCCCTGAAGCTCCTTGCCGTTGAGGGCGTCGATGGCTTTCTGTCCGTCATCGCTCGAGCTCATCTCCACGAAACCGAAGCCGCGGGACTGGGCGGTAAACTTGTCCGCGATGACTCTTGCGGACTCCACGGTCCCGTGCTCGGCGAATATCTCCTCGAGTTGGCTGTCGGTGACGGAATAGGGCAGACCGCCCACGTACAATTTCTGGGTCATGTTCTTCCTCCAATGGCTGAAACAAAAGAAAACCAGTCCGTTCGACCCTGGGAATCGGATCGCCGCGTTGGGCAAGAACATGCGTCTTTCACGGCACGCGATGAGTTTTTGCTTGGGACGAGGGTTTCGTCGGGCAGATTAGGCTGGACCACAGTTCGAATAGATGGGAGCTTAGCTGTATCCGGCGTCCGTGTCAACGGGACGGGCGCCTCGGTCGCAACGGCTCGTCGCGTCGCTACCGGTGATGACGCCGATAGTGAACCGGGGGCGAGCTCGGTAGACGGCTAAACGGCCGGCGCGGGACTAGAGATCCTCGATAGGGGGTTGCGGACCAGGAACGATGTCGGCGATGTCGGGATCGACGTCGTCTTCGCGGTCGGGCCGGTCTTGCCGGGCTTCCCGGCGTTCGGCGCGCCGCCTGGCCTTCTCCTCCTTCTTCTCCTGTTTTGCGCGTTCCCGCTGCCGTTTGGCAAACGTGGTTCGTGGTTGGGCCATTGCGCGATTCTACCGCTTCTTGACGCGAACGCCAAACGCTTGACGCCGCCGCCCGGCAGTCCTCCTTCGCGCGCCGCGCGGACGGGCTGGAGAGCCCTCCCTACGACATCGCCAGCCCGTCGATGAACCCCGCGCCGGGGATCTTGCCGAGGTCCTCGGGCGAGATACGGATCTTGGATGAACGGCTGCCGGAACCATCCATCAGTCGCCGGACTCCATCAGCCGGTACACCCGCTCGGGATTCATGGGCAGGTCATGGACCACGATGCCTGCGGCTTGCCTCAACGCGGCGGCGATGGCCGGCGCCACCGGCGCCAGGCCGCCCTCGGCCATGCCCTTGCTGCCGAAGGGGCCGGGGCCGTCCTGGTTCTCGATCAGCACGGACTCGAGCACCGCCGGCAGGTTTTTGAACCGTGGCAGGGCGTAGTCGATGGCGCTGGGGTTGAGCAGCAGCGCGCCGTCGAACACCTGCTCCTCGGTGAGGGTGTTGCCCATGCCGAACATGATCGAGCCCTGCTCCTGGCCCTCGCACCGGAGCGGGTGCATGGCCTGCCCGATATCGGCCGAGGAGACGTAGGTCAGGCAGCGCGCCCTGCCGGTTTCCGAATCCACCGCCATCACCGCGATGCCGGCGTTGATCTCCCAGGTGCGGATGTCGATGCGGTCGCGAGTGAGGGCCTTGTCCATGCCCCGGCCCACCAGCGTGCCGGTGGTGCGTTCCGCCAGTTCCTCCAGGTTCATCACCGGCTCGCCGTTGGCCGAGAATACCCCGTCGTCCAGAAAAAGGTCCTGAACGACCCGGTCGGTCAGCGCCGCGGCCTGTTGCAGCATAAGCTCCCGCAGTTCCTCCGACGCCCGCTTCACCGCGTTGCCCATGAGCACGGTGATGCGGCTGCCGTAGACGCCGGAGGCGCCGGGCGTGGTGCTGGTGTCGTAGGGGGCGATGGCGATCCGGTCGATGCCCACCCCGAGCGCCTCGGCCGCGGTCTGGGCCAGCACCGTCTTGGCCCCGCCGCCGATCTCCGGGGCGTTGGCGTGCACCGTGAAGGTGGCGTCGTCCTCGAACACGATCCGGGCGTTGTACTGGGTGGTGGAGAGATCCTTGATGGCGCAGGCCACCCCGGTGCCGATCTTCTCGCCGGGACGCGCCAGCGATTCGGGGGCACGGGTTTGGCGGGTCTTCTCGAAGAGATCCAGGCAGGCCGTCAGCGCCGCGTGGGGATTGCCGTCCAGCGGCGGCCCGCCGAGCACGTATTTCTCTCCGGCCCGCAGCAGGTTCTTGAGGCGGAACTCGATGGGGTCGTAGCCGAGCTCGGCGCAGATGTGGTCGGTGTGGGCCTCGCAGGCCCAACCGAGCTGCACGCTGCCGATGCCGCGGAAAGCGCCGGCGGGCACCTTGTTGGTGTAGACCGAGTAGCAGTCGGCCCGGGCGTGGGCCACCCGGTAGGGTCCCACGGAGCGAAAGGCCGCCTTGCGCGTCACCTGGATGCCGAAGTCGGCGTAGGCGCCCGTGTCCAGGTAGATTTTCGCTTCCCGGCACAGCAGCGTGCCGTCCTCGCGCAGCCCGGTGCGGATGTCGATCTCGGCGGGATGGCGCCGGGCGGTGAATGCGGTCTCCTCCATGGACATGCGGAGCTGCACCGGCTCCCCGCAGGCGGCCGACGCCAGGATCGCCAGGTGCTCGACGCCGATATGGCCCTTGGCGCCAAATCCGCCGCCGACGTAAGGGACCTTCACCGTCACCTGATCCTGCTCGAGCCCGAACATGCGCGCCAGCTCGTCCCGCACCGGGAAGGGAGCCTGGGATGAGGTGTGGACGGTGACGGACTCGTCGTCCACCGTGGCCACGGCGCAGTGGGGTTCCATGGGATAGTGGAACAGCGACGGGAAGGAGAAATGGTCCTCGATGACGTGGGTCGCCTCGCGGAAGGCCTGCTCCGGGTCGCCGTGGACGAAGTGGGTGCCGCCGCAGTTGTTGCGGCCGTAGTCGTGGTCGAAGTCGCTTTCGCCCTCGCGGTCGTAGGCGGAGCCGGCGTCGTGCACCAGCGTGCCGCCCTCCATCGCCGACATCATCTCCGACACCTGGGGCAGCGGCGTGTACCGCACCTCCACCCGCGCCGCCGCCTCCACCGCCGCGGTCTCGCTGCCGGCCACCACGATGGCCACGGGCTCGCCCTGGAACCGCACCTTGTCGTGGGCCAGCACCGGCCGGTCCTTCACCGCCTGGCCGTACGGCTTGAGGGTGCGGAGGCACCCCAGCCGAGTGAAGTCGAGGCTGTCGTGCGTCAGGATGACGCGAACGCCGGGGACCGCGCGCGCGTCTTCGAGGTCGAACCCGTCGATCCGCGCGTGCGCGTGGGGACTGCAGATGACCCTGGCGAATTTCATCCCCGGGATGGTGAGATCCGCCGTGTACACGGCGGCGCCGGTCACCTTTTCGTCCGCGTCGAGACTGCGTACCGATTGGCCCACGTATTTCATCGAGAGTGCTCCAGGATTGAGATGTGTCCTGCTTCTATAACCGACGCGCGATCATTTCGGAACCGCCCCGTGCGGCCGGGTGGAGAACCGGACCGCACGGTCCGAAAGCCGTTTTCGGGGCGTGGCGAAACGGTCCATACATTGATAGACTGTGGGAGATCGGCGGAACAAGCCGCCCACCCGCCTCAGTGCCGCGTTCGGAGAGATACGCCTGGCCGCCCAAGCCGGCGGACCGCGTGACGTCTCCTTGACAAAAACGTGATAGCTGCTGAAACTCGGACCATTTTGTGGTATTCCGGCTTGTTCCGAATATCGGGGAGACGGGCGCGGGCCGTCTCGCAGAGGGCTGTTCGCTATGAAGAAGCATCAAGGACTCTATGATCCGGCTTATGAGCATGACGCGTGCGGCGTGGGCGTGGTGGCCAATATCGACGGCCGGAAATCCCACGATATCATCCGCCGCGCCGTCGACGTCCTGATCAACCTCGAGCATCGCGGGGCCTGCGGATGCGACCCGCGGACGGGCGACGGCGCTGGCATTCTGTTCCAGATTCCCCACGCCTTCTTTAGACGGCATTGCGCCCCCACGGGTATAACGCTGCCGGAGCCGGGCAGGTACGGCGTCGGCATGGTCTTCCTGCCGCGGGAGACCGAGCAGCACCGGTGGTGCGAGAGGGCGATCGAGAACACCGTCCGTGACGAAGGCCAGGAGTTTCTGGGGTGGCGCGACGTGCCCGCGGATTTCACCCAGTGCGGCGAGGTGGCGGCCCAGGTAGCGCCGCTGATCCGGCAGTTCTTCGTCGCCGCCGGACCGGAGACGGCCACCCAGGACCAGTTCGAGCGCGCGCTCTACGTCGTCCGCAAGGTCATCGAGAACGCCGTGGACGCCGGCCTCGCCGCCGAGGTCCGGGACGACTTCTACATTTCCAGCCTGTCCAGCAAGACCGTGGTCTACAAGGGCCTGCTGCGGGCCGACCAACTGGATTCCTTCTACCGGGACCTTTCGGACGACTCCATCGTCTCGGCCCTGGCCCTGGTGCACTCGCGCTACAGCACCAACACCCTGGGCTCGTGGCGGTTGGCGCATCCGTACCGAATGCTGTGCCACAACGGCGAGATCAACACGATCCGGGGCAACCAGAACTGGATGCGCGCCCGGGAAGCGCTGTTCTCGTCGTCGCTGTTCGGCGACGACATGGGCAAGTTGAGCCCCATCATCCGCGAGGGGGCCAGCGACACCGCGGGCTTCGACAACGCGCTGGAGCTGCTGGTCTCCACCGGCCGCTCGCTGCCCCACGCCCTGATGATGATGATTCCGGAGGCTTGGGAAAACCACGAGACCATGTCCGACGAGAAGAAGGCCTTCTACGCCTATCACGCCTGCTTGATGGAGCCATGGGACGGCCCCGCCCTCATCGCGGCGTGCGACGGCGACCGCGTGTGCACCACGCTGGACCGGAACGGCCTGCGGCCCTTCCGTTACGTGGTCACCAAGGACGACTTCATCGTGGGCGCCTCGGAAGCCGGGGTGCTGGACATACCGGCCGAACGCATTCTCGTCCGGGGCCGGCTGCAGCCGGGACGCCTGCTCCTTGTCGACACGCTGGAAGGGCGCATCATCGCCGACGACGAGATCAAGCACGAGATCAGCAACCGCCGGCCCTACCGGCAGTGGCTACAACGGGAGATGGTGACGCTGGAAGACCTGCCCGAGCCCGAGGACGTCCCCGGGCTCGATGCGGAGATCCTTTCGGAACGCCAGCGCGCCTTCGGCTACACCAGCGAGGAGCTCAAGATCCTGGTGGGACCCATGGCCATGCGGGGGGAAGAGCCCGTGGGCTCCATGGGCAACGACGCGCCGCTGGCGGTCCTGTCCGACCGGCCCCAGTTGCTCTTCCACTACTTCAAGCAGCTCTTCGCCCAGGTGACCAATCCTCCGCTGGACGCCCTCCGCGAGGAGTTGGTGACGGCCTTGCGGACGTCCGTCGGTTCGGAGCAGGACCTCTTCGCCGAGACCGCGGAGCACTGCCGCCAGCTCCAGCTCATGCGGCCGATGCTTTCCAATCGCGAGCTGGCGCGCATCAAGGCCCTCGACCGCCCCGGACTCAAGGCGGAGACGCTTCCAGCCGTGTTCCCGCGTTCCGCGCCGGCGGGCGCCCTGGAGGAGGCCGTGGAGGCGCTGTGCGTGGAAACCGGCCGGGCCATCAAGGAGCGGGGCGCTACGGTGGTGATCCTGTCCGATCGGAACGTGGGGCCGGATTGGGTCCAGATCCCGAGCCTGCTGGCCACCGCCGCCGTCCACCATTACCTCATTCGCGAAGGGTTGCGCACCAGCGCCGCCATCGTGGTGGAATCGGGCGAGGCCCGGGAGGTCATGCACTGCTGCCTGCTCATCGGCTACGGCGCCAACGCTATCAATCCGTACCTGGCCCTGGAGACGGTGGAGTGGATGTGCCGCGACGGTTTGCTCGACGATGCGGACATGGCCGGGGAGAAGGCCCGGGCCAACCTGATCAAGGCGCTCGGCAAGGGCGTGCTGAAGACCATGTCCAAGATGGGCATCTCCACCATCAAGTCCTATCACGGAGCGCAGATCTTCGAGGCCATTGGGCTGAAACAGTCGGTGATCGACAAGTATTTCACCTGGACGGCTTCGCGCATCGAGGGCATCGGCCTCGACGAGGTCGAGCAGGAGTACCGCCAGCACCACCGCCACGGCTATCCGGAGCGTGCGCTGGCGAGCGACGGCACCCTGGACGTGGGCGGCTACTACCAATGGCGCAGGGACGGCGAGCACCACCTGTTCAACCCCCAGACCATCGCGTTGCTCCAGACCTCCACGCGCGCCAACGACTACGACCTCTTCCGGGAGTACGCGAAGCAGATCGACGACCAGACCCGGCTGCTCGGGACGCTGCGGGGCCTGTTCGAGATCAGGCCGATGCAGCCCTCGGTCCCCATCGAAGAGGTGGAGGCGGCGGAGGGGATCGTCAAGCGCTTCTCCACCGGAGCCATGTCCTACGGCTCCATCAGCAAGGAGGCGCACGAGAACCTGGCCATCGCCATGAACCGCATCGGCGGGCGCAGCAACTCGGGCGAGGGCGGCGAGGACCCGGACCGCTACTACCCCGACGACAACGGCGACTGGCGCAACAGCGCCATCAAGCAGGTGGCTTCCGGGCGTTTCGGCGTCACCAGCAACTACCTGGTGAACTGCACCGACCTGCAGATCAAGATGGCCCAGGGGGCCAAGCCCGGCGAGGGCGGACAGTTGCCCGGCCACAAGGTGTTCGAGCCCATCGCCAAGGTGCGCAAGTCGACTCCGGGCGTGGGGCTGATCTCGCCGCCGCCGCACCACGACATCTACTCCATCGAGGACCTGGCCCAACTCATCCACGACCTCAAGTGCGCCAACGACCAGGCGCGCATTCACGTCAAGCTGGTGGCCGAGGTCGGGGTGGGCACCGTCGCCGCCGGGGTCTCCAAGGGCAAGGCCGACGTGGTGCTCATCAGCGGCTACGACGGCGGCACCGGCGCGTCGCCGGAGTCCTCCATGAAGCACGCGGGCATTCCCTGGGAGCTGGGTGTGGCGGAGACGCAGCAGGTGCTGGTGCAGAACGACCTGCGCGGCCGCATCGTGGTGCAGACGGACGGGCAGCTCAAGACCGGCAGGGACGTGGCCATCGCCTGCATGCTGGGGGCCGAGGAGTTCGGCTTCGCCACCACCGCGCTGGTGGTGAGCGGCTGCATCATGCTGCGCAAGTGCCACCTCAACACCTGCTCGGTGGGCGTCGCCACCCAGGACGAGGAGTTGCGCAAGCAGTTCACCGGCAAGCCCGAGCACGTGGTCAGCTTCATGATGTTCATCGCCGAGCAGATGCGGGAGATCATGGCGGAGTTGGGCTTCCGCACCGTGGACGAGATGGTCGGACGCACCGACTGCCTCGACACCCGCGAGGCCGTGGAGCACTGGAAGGCCAAGGGGCTCGACTTCTCCAGGCTCCTCACGCTGGTGGAGGCGCCGGCATCGGTGGCGCGGTACTGTAGCGAGGCCCAGGACCACGGCCTGGACAAGAAACTCGACCAGCGCCTCATGGAGGCGGCCACGGAAGCTCTCGAGGAGGGCAGGCCCGTGGTGATCCGCCACGAGATCAACAACATTGACCGCACCGCCGGCACCATGCTCAGCGCCGAGGTGTCGCGCCGCTACGGCGAGGAGGGGTTGCCGCCCGACACCATCCGGGTGAACCTCTTCGGTTCGGCGGGGCAGAGTTTCGGGGCGTTCCTGGCCCCGGGCGTCTCTCTCCTCCTTGAAGGGGAGTCCAACGACTACACCGGCAAGGGGCTGTCGGGCGGCCTGATGGCGGTGTACCCGCCGGAGAACGCCGGGTTCGATCCCACCGAGAACATCATCATCGGCAACGTGGCCCTCTACGGCGCCACCGGCGGCCACGCCTTCTTCAGGGGCCGCGCGGGTGAGCGCTTCGCGGTGCGCAACAGCGGCGCCGAGACCGTCATCGAGGGTATCGGCGACCACGGTTGCGAGTACATGACCGGTGGGCGCGTGGTGGTGATCGGGCCGGTCGGCCGCAACTTCGCCGCGGGCATGAGCGGCGGCATCGCCTACGTGCTCGACGAGGAGGGAGTCTTCCCCGGGCTGTGCAACCAGGAGATGGTGGATCTGGAGCCGCTGGAGGACGACGAGGACATCGCTCACGTCCGTCGCCTGGTCGAAGCCCACGTGCGGCATACCGGTAGCGACCGCGGTGAATACGTGCTGGACAACTGGTCCGAGCTGCTGGGATCGTTCGTGAAGGTCATGCCGGTGGACTACCGCCGCGCCTTGCAGGAGATGGCCGCCCGCCGGACTCGGATGGCCGAGTCCACGGGCACGGCCGTGTCCGCCCCGGCGTAGGGGCGGGTGTCAAACCCGCCCGTGTGCGGGCGGTACCCCGTTCGCAACAGCACCTCGATGCAAAGGGTAGGGGACGTTCAGTGGGACGTCCTCGGGTTGTTATGGGAAAAATCACTGGATTCATGGAATACGAGCGGAGCAAGCAGTCCTACCGCGACCCACTCGAACGCTTGAAGGACTGGAACGAGTTCGTCCTGCCGATGCCGGCGGAATCCTTGCAGGAGCAGGGCGCCCGCTGCATGGACTGTGGTATTCCGTTCTGTCACACGGGCGTCCCCATGGGACGGGGCCCGGGCGCCTCGGGCTGTCCCCTGAACAACCTCATTCCCGACTGGAACGATCTGGTCTACCGGGACCACTGGAAAGAGGCCCTGGCGCAGCTTCACAAGACCAACAATTTCCCCGAGTTCACCGGCCGCGTGTGTCCGGCGCCGTGCGAGGGTTCCTGCGTCCTGGGCATCAACAGCGACCCGGTCACCATCAAGACCATCGAATGCGCCATCGTCGACCGGGGCTTCGCCGAGGGCTGGATCAAGCCCGAGCCGCCGCTGCAGCGCACGGGCAAGCGGGTGGCGGTCATCGGCTCCGGTCCGGCCGGCCTGGCGTGCGCGGCGCAGCTTAACCGCGCCGGTCACCACGTCACCGTCTACGAGCGCGCGGACCGGCCGGGCGGTTTGCTCATGTACGGCATTCCCAACATGAAGCTCGACAAGGAGAGGGTCGTCAGAAGGCGTCTCGACCAGATGGAGGCCGAGGGAGTCGAGTTCGTCACCGGCGTGGAAGTCGGCAAGGACGTCCCCGCCGGCGACCTGCACCGGGAGTCCGACGCGGTGGTGATCTGCACCGGCGCCACCAAGCCCAACGACTTCGTGCGCAACGCGCCGGGCCGCGAGCTCGATGGCATCCACTTCGCCATGGACTTCCTCTTGGCCAACACCAAGAGCCTGCTGGACTCGGGTCACGGCGACGGCAACTACATCTCGGCCAAGGACAAGCACACCATCGTGCTCGGCGGCGGCGACACGGGCACCGACTGTGTGGGAACCGCGTTGCGCCACGGGTGCGCCAGTCTCCAGCAGTTCGACGTCATTCCCAAGCCGCCGCCGGAACGGGCGCCCAACAACCCGTGGCCGCAGTGGCCGGTGGTCTACAAGCTCGACTACGGCCAGGAAGAAGGCAAGGCGCTCTTCGGCGACGACCCCAGGCGCTACGACACCAGCACCGTCAAGTTCATCGACGACGGCCACGGCCGCGTCAAGGCCCTGCACACCGTCGATCTCGACTGGAGCAAGCCCGCCAATGGCGCGCCTTTCAGCCCGGTGGAGGGGAGCGAGCAGGAGTGGCCGGCCGACCTGGTGCTCCTGGCCATGGGCTTCTCCGGCCCCGAGGACGCGGTTCTCACGCAACTCGGCGTCGAGCGCGACCCTCGATCCAACGCCCAGGCCGAGTACGGAGAGTACGCCACCAGCGCCGCTCGCGTGTTCGCCGCCGGCGACGCCCGCCGGGGCCAAAGCCTCGTGGTCTGGGCCATCCACGAAGGGCGCGAAGCCGCCCGGGAAGTGGACCGCCACCTCATGGGCAGCACCGACCTTCCCTGACGTCGGACCGAACCCAGGTCCGTCCGTTTTCTTCACGCAGACCCTCGCCTTCGGGGGAAACGATGCCTGAATGGGACGTTTGTTCTAACGGCTTTGTTTTATTGTGGAATTTTGAATACAAAAATGTTGACAAATTGAAGTTTGCATTGTAAATGCGACGGTTTCCCCTGAGGTCGGGATGTTGATAACGGGGCAAAAGGATTTGTGGGGGGGGGGGGGAGCAGTAGAGTTTTTTCCGGCACGGTCTTTTCGGTGGTTGGTGTCAATTTCATGGGGCCGCTCGTGGCCCGGTGGTTGGGTGGCGCCGCAGCCAAGCTGGGTGAAGGGCCGCTGTTTATCGGAAACCTCACGTCAGCCGCGACTTCCGCCGTCGTCTTCCTGTTCGCTCTCTGGCTTCCTGCGGTTCTCCCATCTGCCGCCACCGCCCAGAACCCGACCCCGGCCTATTCCCTCAACATCAACGTGACCTCGATTTCCGCCGATGGCGGGGGGATCACGTTGCAGCCGCAATACTCGGCCTTCATCGGCTCCGAGCGTTCCACACTCGTCGGCGCCGATAGCATCTACCGGGGGTACTTCGGCCAGGGTGGGCTGCCCACGCAGAAGTTCTTCGACGCCATTGTCCTTGTCGGCGCGCCGGCGGGGATGCGGGTGACGGCCGCCACCATCGACAACCCCTTTCAGAACGTGCACGGGGTCGGCCCGGGCAACGGCCATCGCACGGTGCACATCACCGTTTCCGGGGCGGATGCGCCCCTGACCGGCAACGTTGCCGCCGCACTGACCGTCAAGCGGGAGCTGCTGACCTATCTCGACCCCGACGACGGCCAGATGTACAGCGAGCACCTCAGCAGCGTGCAGAGCGAATGGATCGACATCTCCGCGCCGCTGACCATCACCCCCGGCAACGTAACGCACCCGCTCGATTTCGACGGCATCCCGGTGCGGCTCAGCGAAGACGGCGCCGCCGGCGTGTACCGCACGGCGCTGAACAACGATCCGGGCAACGGCAACACGGTGACGGTCAGCGTGACGTCAAGCGATCCCGGCGCCGCCACCGTTTCACCGGCCACCCTCACCTTCACCGGCGGCAACATGGGCTCCTGGCAGACGCCGCGGCGCGTCACCGTCACGCCGGTGGCGGACGCCGACGGCAGCGACGAGTCCCTGTTCGTCTATCACGCCATCAGCGGGCTCGGCAGCACGACCCAGGGCGGCGCCGTGGGCGTGACCGTCACCGACGATGACGGCGCCGGCGTGGTGGTGAGCCAGCAGTACCATACGTTCTACCGCAACCAGAGCCGGAACACACGCAGCGAATACACCCTGCGCCTCGGCACTCCGCCGAGCGCGCCGGTCACGGTCGCGCTCTCGAGCAGCAACAGCAGCCGGGTGAGCATCGCCACAGGTTCCAGCGTAACGATCAATCCGAACGACTGGAACCAGCCGCAGACCGTCTCGCTTGCCCTCGGCAGCACCTTCGGTTTTGCCAACAACCCGGTGACCATCACCCATGCGGTCACCTCCGCGGACTCCGACTACAACGGCGTTGACGTACCCTCGGTGCTGGTGCAATACCGCAACGTCGGCGCCAACGCCGATCCCATCGAATTCAGCAACCCGCGTTTTTCCATCGCAGAATCGGGCAGCGGACAGTACACGCTGAAACTGCGCCGCGATCCGGGCAGCGGACGCACAGTCACCGTCAACACCTCGGTCGCCACCGCCGGCAACTTCGCCCAGGAAGTTCCCGGAGCCATGGTCTCGCCACAAAGCTTCACCTTCACTGGCGGCAGCAGCGGCACCTGGTCCACGGCGCAGACCGTCACCGTGACGCCGATACCGGACGGCAACAGCGACAACGAGACCGTCACCGTCAGCCACTCCATCACCGGCTGGCCCGGCAATACCCGGGGCGGCGACGTCACCGTCATCGTCACCGACAACCTGGCGGGTGGCGGCCTCGTTTTCGACCCGCCCCTGGTCAAGGTGGAACGAGGCGTTCCCGCCCGCTACGGCGTGCGGCTGAAGACCAAGCCGGTGGCAAGGCGCTGGGTTGTTGACCCCCTCGGGAGCTACTACGAGGAGCGCTACACCGAAGTCGACGTCAGGATCTCCTCCCAGAATCTCAACGTCGTCAGGCCGCATCCAGTCGGGCAGTTTCCCGGCCTCGAGTTCAATACCAATAACTGGAACGTGCCGCAGTGGGTGAGCATCGAGCACGGCGGCACCGACGACACAACCACCCTGTTCCACACCACCAGCGTGAACTACGACGAGCCGATCAACGGAGAATACGTGACGCTGGTGGACGAGTCGTATCGCAATCTCTCCATCGGGCTGACCGCCCAGGCGCAGCCGACGACGACGGTGAGCACCCAACCCCGGGCCACGCTGTCGGTCTCCCCGACGACCGTTGCCGAAGGCGGCAGTCTCCGGGTGCGGGTCAGCCTTGAGGGCGGTACCGCGCCAACCAGCGCGAAGATCATCCCGCTGATCTACACCAACGGCAGCGCGGCGGACGCCGACTACACGGCGGTGGGCACGGCGCGCATTCTCGCCAATCAGCGCAGCGCCACCGTCACCGTGGCGGTCGCCGACGACAGCCTCTTCGAGGACGACGAGACCTTCACCATCGCCCTCGGCGAGATGCCTTTCGGCATCCGCCCGCCGGGGTCCGCGCAGACGTCCTCCGTGGACATCACCATTTCGGCCAACGACAAGCCGGAAATCGGCATCGCCGCCGACGCCGCCGAAATCAACGAAGGCAACACCGCCGGCTTCACCATCACCGCCACCAACCCGTCCCAGTCGGACATCGACGTCGGGCTGACGGTGAGCCGCACCGGCACCTACGTGGCGGTCGGCGACACCGGGGGCAAGAGCATCACTCTGCCCGCCGGCCAGACCACGCTCGATTACGACATCACCACCGACGAACTTGCCAGCGACGATCCCGGCGGCTCAGTGCGCATTGCCCTTGGGGCGTCATCGAACTACAGCGTCGATTCGGCCGCCGCATCGGGGCAGGTGGCCATCCGCGACACCGACGCCACCACCGTGGCCCTTGCCTCGGGGGCGGGGAACATCGCCGAAGCCACGGGCGAAACGCCCATCACCGTGACCCTCGGGCGCGGACTCGTGGCCGGCGAAGCCCTGAGCCTGCCGCTCACCGTCGGCGGCACCGCGGTGCGAGATACCGACTACACCATCGCCGAACCCGCCACCCTGCCCGCCGGCGTGACCTACGACGCCGGCAACGCCACCCCCACGATCACCTTCACCGGTCCGAACAGCGGCGAGAGCGCCAGCAGCGCCACCCTGACGCTGACCGCGGTGCAGGATGCCTTCGACGAGGGCGCGGGCGAAACCGTCAGCTTCACCCTGCCGGCGCTCGATGCCAACTCGGGCACCGGCCTCGACGGCGGCGTGTCGGGCTCGGGCAGCGCCACCGTCACCATCGACGACGACGACGCCGAACCGGAAGTCAGCATTCAGGGGCCGTCGTCCGCACTCACCGAGGGGGATTCGGCGACCTTCACCATCAGCGTCGACGGTAGCGCCGCGCAGGACCTGACCATCGGCGTCTCGGTGAGCCAGACCGGCGCCTTCGTCAACGCGAGTGCCATCGGCAACAAGACCCTCAGCGTCGCCTCGGGGACGAGTTCCGCAACCCACACCGTCGCCACAGTTGCGGACTCGAACGACGAGCCCAGTGGCTCGCTGACCGTCACGCTCACCGACGGCACCGGCTATCAAATCGCCAGTGGCGCCGGTTCCGCCAGTGTGGCGTTGACTGACGACGACGCCACCGGCGTGACGCTGGCCGGCTCCGGCAGCGCGATCTCCGAAGCCGGCGGCTCGAAAACCGTCTCCGTGGGCATCGATCGCGGGCTGGTGAACGGCGAGACGCTGCGCCTGCCGCTCACCCTGGGCGGCACCGCCACCCTCGGTACCGACTACAGCCTGAGTGCGCCGAGCCCGATACCGACCGGCGTCACCTACGCGAACCTCGGCAGCACCGACCCGGTCAACAGTCCGCCGACCATCGTCTTCACCGGTCCGACGAGCGGCGCCACCGCGGCCTCGACAACGCTCATCCTGCGCGCCACCCCGGACAATCGCGATGAGGGCACCTTGGAATCGGTGACCATTGCACTGCCCAACCTGAACGCCAACTCCGGCACCGGCCTCGACGCCGGCGCTTCGGGCAGCGGCTCGGTCAGCTTCAACATCAACGACGATGACGACCAACCGATAATCAGACTTGCCCGCCAGAGCGGCAGCGGCGCCATCACGGAAGGCGAGCAGGTTGCGTTCTCGATCACGGCGAACCGCCCGTCGGACAGCGACCTGACGATTGCGCTCAACGTCACCGACAGCGGGGATTTCCTCGCGGCGGCCGATGAAGGTTCGAAGGAGCTCGTGCTCGAAGCCGGTGAAACCAGCCTCACCTACACCCTGGCGACGGCCACCGATGTCACCGACGAGCGCTCCGGCTCGGTTGGCCTGGCCTTGGCCGCAGGCACCGGCTACACCCGGCACGGTTCGCAGAGTGCTGTCACCGTCACGGTGAACGACGACGATGCGACCCTGGTGACCCTGACCGTCCCGGCCGGCAACATCTCGGAGACGGGCGGAACCAAGACCCTCACCCTGACCCTGCCCCGCGCCCTGGAGGGCAACGAGTCCCTGCCGGTGCCCCTCGGCTTCGCCGGCAATGCGGCCTTCGGCACCGACTACACGCTGGCGGAACCCAACTCCAGACCAGCAGGCGTCAGCTATTCGAATCTCGCGAGCAGCAACCCGGCCAGCAGCCCGCCGACGGTCACCTTCAGCGGCCAGTCGGGCGGCGGCGCCACGTCGGCCACCGTCATCCTGCGGGCGACCAGCGATGCCCTGGTGGAGACCAACGAGTCGCTGTCCGTGGGCCTCGGCACCCTCGACGCCAGCACCGGCAGCAACCTGCACGGCGGCGCCCGGGGCACGGGCAGCGGCAGCTTTGCCATCACCGACGGCACCGGCGCGCCCGAGATCCGGGTCACCGCGGGCGCCGTCGCCGTGGAAGGCATGGCGGCGAAGTTCACCGTGCGCAGCTCCGCCACCTCCACCCGCAGCCTG
Source organism: uncultured Binatia bacterium (SeqCode) (assembly GCA_965215605.1). Classification (GTDB taxonomy): domain Bacteria; phylum Desulfobacterota; class Binatia; order UBA9968; family JAJDTQ01; genus JAJDTQ01. Next base: position 3,316,126 of record OZ244070.1, read on the forward strand.
CGCGTGAACCTGTCGGCGGCCCAGAGCGGCAACTTTGTCGCCGGCGCCGAACTCGGCGCGGGCAAATCCGTCGTCATTCCCGCAGGCGAGACCTCGGCGATGTATTCGGTGCCCACCTTGAGCGACGGCGTTGACGAAGCCAACGGCGCGGTCACGCTCACCGTGGCCAGCGGCACGGGCTATTCGGTTTCTTCGAGCGCGGGCAGCGCCTCCGTCACCGTCACCGACGACGATTCCACCACCGTCACCCTCGCCTCCTCGGACACCACCGCCACCGAGGGCAGCACCACCGAGACTGGCGCTTTCACCGTGACCCTCGGCCGGGCCCTCGTCAGCGGCGAGTCATTGCAGGTGCCCCTGACAGCCCGCGGCGAGACCGAATACACGCTGGCACTGGCGGAGGCCACGGGAATCGCTCTCAGCAACAATCGCGACCTGACCTTCACCGGCGGCGCAGGCGCGGAGCGCACCGCCACCGTGACCTACCGCGCTGACGTCGATTCCGACGACCGTAACGAGGAGGTGAGATTCTCCATTCCCGGCTCAACCAGCGGTTCGCCGCGCATGACCGCAACCGGCCTTGGCGGCGGCGTGGTGGGTTCCGGCAGTGCGCTCGTCGTCGTCACCGACACGGGGGAGAGCGGCCGGGGCAGGGTGAACGTTCAACCGGCCAGCCTGACCATCGCCGAGGGCGGCAGCAGGACCTACCGCATGGTGCTGACCACCGACCCGGGTTCCGGCGCGGAGGTGGTCATCACCCCGGCGTCGAACAACACCGATGTGACCTTCTCGCCGGCCAGCCTCAGCTTCACCGGCGGCGCCGCCGGCAACTGGAGCACCTGGCAGCGCGTCACCGTGGCGGCCGCCGAGGATGCCGACACCGCCGTCGACAGCGTGACCCTCAGCCACACGATCAGCGGCTACGCCGGGGTGACCTCGGTGCCGAACGTCTCCGTGAGCGTGACCGAGGCCGGTGCCGGTTTCCTGGTCTCACCGGCGCGGGTCGATGTCGTGGCGGGCCAGTCGGTGGACTATACGATCCGGCTTACCAGCCAGCCGGCCGGCAACGTGGTGCTGGACCTGACGAGCAGTGATACCACCATCGCCACCGTGCCGAGTTCGGTCAGCATCCCGCCGGCGAGCTGGCAAAGTGGCGTGGCGGTCACCGTCACCGGTGTGGCCGCGGGCGCGGCGAGCATCAGCCACGCCCATGCCACCACCACCGACAGCGGCTACGCCACCGCGACGCTGCCCGGTGACCTGGCCGTCAACGTCTTTGCCGCGGCGCCACCGGTGATCACGGTGGAAAGCAACGCCAACGCCAATGGCGTCACCGAAGGCGCAGATGCCAGCTTCACGATCAATGCGAGCCCGGCCCCCGCGAGCGACCTTGTGGTGTCGTTCACGGTAGAGCAGAACGGCGATTTCGCCACACGCGAACTTCCGACCTCCGTCACGATCTCCACGACGGACACTGGTAGCGCCCTCGTCCTCATTCCGACCGCGCAGGACACCACCGACGAGCCGGACGGCAGCTTCGTCCTGACGCTGCAACCGGGCGCCGACTACAGCCTTGGCGGCGCCAGCAGCGTCACGGTTCCTGTCACAGACAACGACCTCACCACGGTCGAGTTGAGTACCGGAAGCACACGTATCGCGGAAACCGGAGGCGGCCAGACGTTCATCGTGCAACTGGATCGCTCACTGGTGGCGGGAGAATCGGTGTCGGCGCCGCTCAGCCTGGGTGGAACGGCGAGCCTCGGGACGGACTATCGGCTGCACCCGCTCGCGGGTTCATCCGGCATCCGGTACGAAGGGCTCGCCACCGCGTCGCCCACTGTGGTGTTCACCGGCGGGCCGAACAGCTCCGTCCTCGCGACGGTCACTGTCCGTGCCGTGTCGGACCTGGTGGATGACGACGACGAAACGGTGATCGTCACCCTCGGCACGCCCACCAGCACCGGGCTCGGGGGCGGGGCATCGAGCGCTGGCGCCACGCCGGCAACCTTCCGGATCATCGATGACGACGGGGACACCCAACCCACCGTCAGCATCGCTGCCGGTTCCGGCGTCACCGAAGGCACGCCCGCGAGCTTTACCGTCAGCGTCAGCCCCGCGCTCGCTGCCGACGCCAGCAACCTCACCGTCAACCTGAACGTGGGGCAGATGGGCGACTACGTCGCCTCCGGCGATCGCGGCATGAAACAGGTCACCATCAACGCCGGCAGCGGCTCGGCGACCTATCGCGTGCCCACCGACGCGGACAGCCAGGACGAAGCCGCCGGCTCGGTGACGGTCAACGTCGATCCAGGCAGCGGCTACCAGGTCTCGGGTTCAAGCGCCAGCGCGTCGGTCGCGGTGGCCGACAACGACCACACAGCCGTTACGCTGTCCGCCACCGCGGGCAACATCTCCGAAGCCTCCGGGGCCAAGGAAATCAAGTTGACGCTCGGGCGCGTGCTCGTCAGTGGCGAGACTCTGACCCAGCGGCTCAGCTTCGGCGGCACCGCTACGTTTGGCGCCGATTACACGCTCGCCGCGCCCTCCCCGCTGCCCAGCGGCGTCAGTTTCAGCAATCTGGGCAGCAGCAATCTGAGCGCGAGTCCGCCGACCGTCGTATTCACCGGCGGCACGGGGGCGTCCAGGGTGGCGACCCTGACGCTCACCGCCACCCAGGACACCACCGTGGAAGCCTCTGGCGAGACCATTACGGTCGGTCGCGGCACGGCCGCCCAGACCGGGCTCGGCGGCGTTGTTGGCAGCGGCTCGGTGGCGAGTTTCCGGATCGTCGACGACGACAGCGCCGCCGCGGTGCCGGAATTGAGCATCACCGCCGGCGATGGCGTCACCGAGGGCGCCAGCGCCGCCTTCACCATCAATTCGACCCAGGCCGCGCCATCGAGCGGCCTGCGGGTGACCTACACCCTGTCTCAGCAGGGCGAGTTCGTCGCCTCCACCGCCGTCGGTTCGGGCAAGACCGTTACCATCCCCGCCGGTCAGAGTTCGGTGATCCACCGTATCGCCACCACGGCCGATAGCATCGACGAGGCCAAGGGTTCGCTAACGGTTTCACTCGCGTCCGGCACGGGCTACACGGTATCCGCGAGCGCCGGCGTCGCCTCCCTGGAGGTCGAAGACAACGATCCCACGGGTGTCACCCTGTCGGCATCAAGCAGCGCCATACCCGAGACCGGTGGCGTCAAGCGCGTCACCCTGACCCTCGACCGTGCGCTGGTCAGCGGCGAGGTGCTGGCGGTGCCGATCAACGTTAGCGGCGGGGTCGCCGCGGGCGACTACAGCCTGGGCCAACCGGCATCGCCACCGGCCGGCGTCACCTACGCGCTCTCTGGCAACGCGCCGCGCATCACCTTTAACGGCAGCAACGGTGCGCCGCGCAGGGCGACCTTTACCCTGTCCGCCACATCCGACCTTGTCGACGAGGGCGAGGCGGAGTCGGTCACCCTCGGCCTCGGCAGTCCCACCCCCAGCGGCACGGGGCTCGCCGGTGGCGCCAGCGGCTCCGGCAGCGCGACCTTCGACATCACCGACGACGACGGCACCCCGGTCATTCGCATCGAGGGCGGCAACCGGGTCGCCGAAGGCAGCAATGCGGTGTTCATGCTCAAGGCCAGTCCGGCGCCGCAACAGGCTCTTACCATCAACCTGAACGTGGCCGACGACAGTGTCGCGGACTTCGTCGCCTCCGGTAACCAGGGCAGCCAGCCGGTGCAAATCCCGGCGCACACGACGACGAAGACCTACGAAGTGGCGACGGTGAACGACAGCAACGACGAGCCCCGCGGCGAGGTGACCGTCACCGTAGCGAACGGCACCGGCTACACCCCCGCGCAGACCGCCGCCAGCGATACGGTGCAGGTGAGCGACAACGACCGCACCACGGTGACGCTGTCGCTGCCCGACAGCACCGCCACCGAGAGCAGCGCCAGCGATACGGCGACCGTCCGACTCGCGCTGCCACGCGCCCTGGTCTCCGGCGAATCGGTCAGCGCTGCGCTCAGCTTCCGCGGCGGACGCATCGGCCGCGAGTTCAGCCTCAGCCCCCCGAGCCCGCTCCCGAGCGGCGTTGCCTATGACCTGGCCGCCAGCCCGCCCACTGTCACCTTCAACGGCGGCGCCGGGGCGTCGAGCGCGGCCACCGTCTTGGTGTCGGCACTGGCAGACACGGACGAAACCGACGGCAGCGTGAACGTGCGGCTTGGCACCATCGCGCCCACGGGCCTCGACGGCGGTGCCGGCGGCACGGGCAGCGGCTCTATCCAGCTCACTGATGCAGGCGCCCAACCGGCAGTGGACGTGGACATGGACAGCCTGTCGGTGAATGAGGGCGCCACCGTCAGCTACCGCGTGAAGCTGCATACCAACCCGGGCGGCACGGTCACGGTGACGCCGCAGTCCGGCGATTCCACCCGCCTTACCGTACCGGGCGCGCTGAGTTTCAACAGCGGCAACTGGAGCAACTGGCGGACCGTGACCCTGACCAGTCTGGCCGACGCTGACCTCACCGACGACGACGTCACCGTCACCCACACCGTGAGCGGCTACGGTTCCGTCACCACGGCGCCGAGTGTCACGGTGTCCATCATCGACGGCGGCGCCGGCGTGACCGTGAACCCGACCGCGCTCAGCGTCAACGAAGGCGCCAACGGCAGCTACAGCGTCCGGCTGAACAGCCGCCCCTCGGCATCGGTCACCATCACGCCAACCTCGGGCGATACGGTGACGGCCACGGTGGGCAACGCCGTGACCTTCGCCCCGGCCGAATGGAGCTCGGCCAAGAGCATTCAGGTCTCCGGCGTCAACGGCGGCCAGGCGCGCATCAGCCACAGCGTCTCCAGCACCGATACCGCCTACGCCGCCGTCACCCCTTCGCCAGTGGACGTGACCGTGACGGGCACCGCGCGGGTGCGGGTGTCGGCGCTGACGGTCATCGCCGTCGAGCATGGCGCGGCGGGCACCTACGATGTGTGGTTGAACACCGACCCGGGCGCAGCGGTCACGGTCACCCCGCAAACGACGAGCAGCGCCATCGCGCTGTCCGCCGCGCTGAGTTTCAACAGCAGCAATTTCCGCGTTCCCCAGCGCGTCACAGTCACCGCGAACACGGACACCAACACCAACTCCGAAAGCGCCACCATCACCCACGCGGTGAGTGGCTATTCCGGCGTCAATCAGGGCCCCGTGGTGGCCGTCACCGTCCAGGACGCCGGCAGCCGCATTCTGGTCTCGCCCACCAGCCTGACCGTCAAGGAAGGCACCAGCACCAGCTACACACTCACCTCCACGACCGAACCCACCTCGAATGTGACCGTCACGCCGACGGGCCTCGGCGGTCGCGTAACCGTGAGCCCCAGCCCCGTGACCTTCGGGCCCGGGCGCGGCCTCACGCAACAGGTGACCGTGCAGGGCGTGGCGGCCGGCAGCGTGACGCTGAACCACCGGATCGCCGCATCGAATCCGAACTCGAGCTTCTGGCGCGTGACCGTCCCGCCGGTGTCGGTGCGGGTGACCCCGGCCGATGCCGTCATCGTCTCGCCGATCAATCTTGCGGCGAGTGAAGGCGGCACGGCCACCTATTACGTGGAACTCGCCAGCGATCCGGGCGGCGCGGTCACGGTGACGCCGGCCTCGAGCGACACCGGCGCCGCGACGGTGTCCGGCGCGCTCAGCTTCAACTCCAGCAACTGGAGCGCACCGCAATCGGTGACGGTGAGCGCGGTGCAGGACGGCGACGGGGACCACGAAAACGTCACTATCTCCCACCAGGTCAGTGGCTACACCGGCGTCTCCAGCGCGCCCAGCGTCACCCTGTTCGTCGGCGATGACGAGTTTCGCCCAACGGCGAGCGTGCAGGCGGGCACCGGCGGGAACCGGACTGAAGGCCAGGCCGTGACCTTCGATTTCAGCGCGCCCGACATCACCTCCGACGTGACGCTCCACTACAGCCTCAGCGCCACCGGCGGCTATGTGGCCAGCGGCGACCTCGGCGCGAAGACCCTGACCGTCCCCGCCGGCGGGGCCACGCCCGGCGCCGCAAGGATCAGCGTGGCCACCCTTGCGGACAGCATTGACGAGCCTGCCGGTACGGTCACCGTCACCCTGACCAACCATACCGACTACACGGTGAGCGCCACGGCGGGCAGCGCAACCCGCACCGTGGACGACAATGACCGCGGCAGCGCGACCCTCGCCGCCCCCGCCGGCAACATCGCCGAGGACGGCGGTAGCAAGACGCTCACCCTGACGCTGAACCGGGCGTTGGCGGCGGGGGAGAGCGTGGCGCTCAAGCTGGCCTTCAGCGGCAAGGCGAGCCTCGGCACCGACTTCACCTTGGCCGCGCCGAGCCCCTTGCCGTCCGGCGTGAGCTATGCGCTGGAAGGCGCCACCCCCACGGTGACCTTCACCGGCTCGAGCGCGGCGTCGGCCACCGTGATTCTCAATGCCGAGGACGACAGCCGGCACGAAGGTACCGGCGAATCGGTTTCCGTCTCTCTTTCCGAAATCCAGAGCGCGGACATCTCCGGGCTCGGCGGCGGCATGAGCGTCAGCGGTTCCCGGGCGTTCACCATTCTCGACGACGACAAGCTGGGTCTGCCCCAAGCCTCCATCACGCCGAGCTCGAACAATACCGTCGCCGAGGGCGGCTTCGCGGACTTCACTATCACGTTGAACAGGGCGCCGGCAAAGAGAATCTTTGTGCAGGTGACCTTGAGCGACGCGCCGGACTCGGACTTCCTGTCTGCCACCCTCGAAGTCCCCTATGACCTCACGTTCCCCGCGGGCAGGACCACGGCAACGCTGCCTATTCTCACCAACGGCGACAGCGTCGATGAGCCGAGCGGGGCGATTCGGGCCCGGGTGACCGGCGGTGGCGAAAGCGCCGGCTACGACCCGGGTACGCCGAACGTCGCCGAAGTCACCATCATCGACAACGACCGCAGCTCGGTGACCCTCGAGACCCCCGATGCAAGCGCCATGGAAGGCGACAGCAGCGACACCGCGAGCCTCTCCCTGACGCTCAATCGCGGACTGGCATCTGGCGAGATCCTCAAGGTTCCGCTGCGCTTCGCAGGCGGCGTCCCCGGCACCGACTTCACGCTGGCCTGCCCGAGCCCGTTGCCCACCGGCGTGGCCTGTGCCGATCTCGGCAACGCCAACGCCGCGGTGACCTTCACCGGTCCCGCCGCCGGGGTGACCGCCACCAGCGTCACCCTGACCCTGACGGTGAGCGACGATCAGGACGCCAACCACGAACGGGTGACGGTGAGCATCCCTGCCTCCACCAACGGTAATCCGGGCCTGACCGCCACCGGCCTCGGCGGCGGCGTGCGCGGCGCCCGCACCGGCAACGGCCAGATCGCGCTGATCGACGACGACACCCCGCCGCCGCCCAACGTGAGCCTGTCGGTGAACAACAGCGGCGCGGTGACCGAGGGCGGCACGCTGACGGTGACGGCGGAAGTCTCGGAAGCGCCGTCCGGCCAGTCGATCAGAATCCCCGTGCAGCGCCTCGCAGCCTCCTCCACCGCCGAAGCCGGCGACTACAGGCTGGCAGGCAACATCACCATCGCCAGCGGCGCCACCACCGGCAGCGCCACCCTGACGGCGCGCAACGACGGCGACGACGAACTCACCGAGACCTTGCGCATCGAACTCGGCTCGCCCCCCGAGGGCTATATCAACAGCGCCGACAGCGGCATCGACATCAGCATCACCGACGACACCGCCACCGATGTGGTGCTGACGACGCCGGACACCAGCGCGGCGGAAGCCGACGCCAACGACACCGCCGAGATTCGCATCACGCTCGGGCGCGGGCTCGAAGGTAGCGAAAGCCTGATCGTGCCGCTGCAATTCTCGGGCGGCACATTAGCCACCGACTTCAACCTCGCCCTGTCGGGCACCCCCGCCGGCGTGACCTTCGACAGCGCCACCGGCGAACTGACCTTTGCCGGACCGACCACGAGCGCCACCGTGGCCAGCGTGCTGCTGACCGCGGCGGTGGACGACAACGCCGGCGACGACATCGTCACGGTGTCCATCCCGACCAGTTCGTTCGCCGGGACGCCGCGCCTGACCGCCACCAACCTCGACGGCGGCGCCGCGGGCCGACGCACCGGCAACGGCCGCATCACGCTCAAGGACGCCGGCCTCAACGTGCGCACCGTCGGCTGGGCGGCCACGACCCTGACCACCAACGAGACCGCCGCCGCCGGAACGGTGAACGTCGCGCTGTCTTCCGCGGATACCTCGGCCCTGACCTTCCGCGTCTGCCTCAGCGACGGCACGGCTACGCTCGGCAGCGATTACCAGGGCGTCATCACCGCCGCCGACCGCTGCACCGGCTCGGGCGGCAACGCCGACTTCACCATTGCCGCCAGCGACACCACCGAGCCGGTGTCGTTCAAGTCCGTCGTCGATACCGTGGACGAGCCCGACGAGACCTACAGCGCCACCATCACCCTGCCGACACCGGTGGCGGGGCTCGGCATCAGCCCGGCCACCATCGACGTCACCATCCGCGACGACGATCCCACGGTCGTCAGCCTCGCCCGCACCGGCAGCGGCGCCATCAACGAAGGCGGCAAGGTCGAGTTCACCGTGAGCCTGGGCCGTGCGCTCGTGACCGGCGAAACCATCGACGTGCCCCTGCCCATCGGCGGCACCGGCGTCAACACCGGCGACTGGAGCCTGGCGAAGAAGGCCGGCGCCAACACCGGCATCAGCCTGCTCGACACCAATACCGCCACCCCGACGGTGCGCTTTTCCGGCGCCGGCGCCCAAACCGCGACCCTGGAACTCGCCTCCATCTCCGACGGCACCGGCGAGGGCAGCGGCGAGACCTACGCCATCGCCCTCGGCAGCAACACGCAGTTCGACAACGACGCCGACACCAACGTCGGCGGCGGCGCCGACCCCCACGGCACGAACAACCGCTTCACGGTGCTGGTGAACGACCCGCGCAGCATCGGCTGGTCCGCCACCGCGCTCAGCATCAACGAGACCGATGCCGGGCAGACCACCGGCAGCGTCAACGCCAGCCTCTCCACCGGCAACGGCCCCGTCACCTTCCGCGTCTGCCTCGCCGACGGCAGCGCCAGCCGCGGCGCTTCCGCCGACTACCGCGGCTTCGGCACGAGCAGCAACGCCGCCTGTACCGGCAGCGGCGGCTCGAACGCGGATCTCGAGATCGCGTCCGGTCAGTCGAGCAAGGCGGTGACCTTCACCGTCAACGGCGACACCACCGACGAGCCCGATGAGACCTTCACCGCCACCCTGTCGCTGCCGAGCGCCGTCACCGGCCTCAGCCTCGATACCTCGAAGACCACGGTGACCGCCACCATCGTCGACAACGACCCCACCGTGGTCAGCCTCGCCCGGGTCGGCAGCGGCGCCATCTACGAGGCGGGCAAGGCCGAATTCACCGTCACCCTTGGGCGGGCGCTGGTCGCCGGCGAAATCATCGACGTGCCGCTCAGCACCAGCGGCACCAACATCACCACCGGAGACTGGAGCCTCGCCAAGAAAGCCGGCGCGACCAACACCGGCGTGTCGCTCAGCAACGTGACGGGGCAAAATCCGAATGTGCGCTTCACGGACGCCGGCGCCCGGGTGGCGACCCTCGAACTCACCGCCACCGTGGACGGCACCACCGAGAGCGGCGGCGAGACCCTGACTCTCGCCCTCGGCCCCGACGGCAGCGGCGCCAATGGCTTCGACCGTTCGACCCTCGCCACCAACGTCGGCGGCGGCGCCGACCCGCACGGCAGCAACAACAGCTTCAACCTCACCATCAACGATGGCCGCACCATCGGCTGGCAGACCACCGCCGTCACGGTGAACGAGAGTTCGAACGCCGTGAACCTGACCGCCGAGCTGTCCGAAGGCACCGGCCCGGTTAGCTTCCGCGTCTGCCTCGCGGGCGAGAGCGCCACCTTCGGCGACGATTTCACCGGCGTCGTCCGCAATACCGCCCGCTGCACCGGCAGCGGCAGCAACAACGCCGACCCGAGCATCGGCTCCGGCGCGTCGAGCAAGCAGCTGAGCCCCGGCATCGACCAGAGCGTGCTCGACGAGCCCCGGGAAACCTTCACCGCTACGTTGTCGCTGCCGAGTGCGATCGCGGGCCTCAGCGTAGATTCGGCGAAGTCAACCGCCACCGTCACCATCGTCGACAAGGACCCGACCCTGGTGACGCTGTCGGCGCCGACGGGCAGCATCTCTGAAAACGGCGGCACCAAGACCGTCACCGTCGCACTCGGCCGGGCCCTCGTCAGCCCCGAAGTGCTGACGGTGCCGCTCAACTTCGGCGGCGTCGCCAACCGCAACAGCGAATACACGGTCGCCTGCGCCAGCGCCCAGGGCGTGCAGTGCAACAACCTCAACAGCGGCAATGCGAGCGTCACCTTCACCGGCGGCGCCAACGCCTCGGCCACCGCGACCCTGACCATCACCGGCATCGAAGACAACGTCGAGGAAGGCAGCGAATCGGTGACCGTGAGCCTCGGTACCCTCGACGCCAATTCCGGCACCAATCTCGACGGCGGCGCCTCCGGCAGCGGGTTGAGCAGCGGCTCGGTGGACTTCAACCTGAGCGAAATACCCACGATCGCCTTCGAGCGGGACAACTACGAAGTGACCGAGGGCAGCACCTTGGATGTCGTGCTTGTGCTCTCCCAGGAGCTCGAAGGCTGGGTCATTGGCGTCTTCGATTACGAATACGAGTCCGCCGGCAGAAGGGACACCCAGTTTGACAGTGAGATATTCAGTTGGTTCGAACCCGGCGAAACGCGGCTGTCGGTATCGGTTCCCACCTCGCAGGACGACCACTACGAACGGGACGAGACCTTCCGTCTGGAGGTTCGGTACGCCCGGGAATACACGACGCGGGGAGGAAGCAACGTTCGAACCAATATCCACGGGACGAAACTCCACGGTCCTCCGCCGGCCACGACCACGATCACCATTCGTGACGACGAGGAAGCGCAGGCCGGCGTCACCGTCCGCCCCGTCAGCCTGCCCGTCACCGAAGGCGGCCAGCCCCAGGACTATCGCCTGGTGCTCAACCGTGCGCCGGCGGCGAACGTGACGGTGATCGCGACCACCCGGGACGAGCGTGAGGCCCAGGTACACAGCGGCCAGGATGCCCCGGCGCGCCAGACCACGCTCACCTTTACGCCCGGGAACTGGAACGAGCCACAGCCCGTCACCGTGACCGCGGTGCAGGATTCCGACACCCGCGACGATGTCGTGCGCATCGACCACGAGGTGCGGGGAACAGGCGAGTATGCGAACGTGACAGCGGAACCGATGGTGGTCGTGATCACCGACGACGACACCGAGGTGCAGCCGCTGATTTCGATCTACCCCGACTCCGGAAGGGCGATCACCGAAGGCAGCACGGCCCGCTTCCGGGTGATCGCCACCCCGGCGCCGAGCGGCAGCATCGACGTAAACGTGACCGTCGCCGAAAGCGGCGACTTCGCCGACAGCGGGCAGACCGGCGCCAGAACGGTCACCATTGGCAACGGCGGCAGGACCAGCTTCCTCCACGTCACCACCGACAACGACAGCGACGACGAGGCCAACGGCGCCATCACGGCCACCGTCGACCCCGGCAACGGCTACGACCCCGACGCGGTGTTCGACTCCGCCTCGATTACGGTATTGGACAACGATGACGCGACGCGGCCGGAGGCGAGCTTCGCCGCATCGTCATCGAGCGCCGGCGAAGGCGCGGGCACACGCAACATCCAAGTCGATTTCGACCCGGTGCTGACGACCGGCATCACGCTGCGCTACGACGTCAGCGGCAACGCCACGGGCGGCGGCAACGACTACAGCATTTCCGGCGCCGGCAGCCTGCAGGTCTCCGCCGGCGCAAGCAGCGCGAGCATTCCCGTCTCGATCATCGACGACAGCACGGATGAGCCCAACGAAACCGTGCGACTGACCCTCACCAGCGGCAGTGGCTACCAGCTCGGCGCCCAAACCGTCCACACCCTCACCATCACCGACAACGACGACCCGCCCCCGGCGACGCCGGTGGTGAGCATCAGCGGCGGTGGCAGGATTACCGAAGGCGGCACCGCCACCTTCAACCTGAGCGCGACCCCGGCGCCGCCGAGCCAGATCACGGTGAACGTCGACGTGGTGGACAGCGGCAGTTTTGCCAATAGCGGCCAGTTCGGATCACGCCAGGTCACCATCGGTACCGGCGGCAGCGGCACCCTCACCGTCACCACCGACAACGACAGCACCGACGAGCCGGACGGCAGCCTCACCGCCAGCATCGCCAGCGGCCAGGGCTATTCCCCGTCGAGCACCAGCGGCTCGGCGTCGATCGCGGTCAACGATGACGACCTGCCGCCGCCCACGCCCGCGGTCAGCATCTCCGGCGGCAGCGCCATCACCGAGGGCGGCACGGCCACCTTCACGCTCACCGCCTCGCCCGCGCCCCAGGGCAGCATCAGCGTCAACGTCAACGTGACCCAGAGCGGCGATTTCGCCCGCGGCGGCCAGACCGGCACCCGGCGCATCACCATCGGCGGCAGCGGCACGGCCACCTTCAGCGTCACCACCAACAACGACAGCACCGACGAACCCAACGGCAGCATCAGCGCGGCGGTACGAAGCGGCACGGGCTACACCGTGCACAGCCAGAGCGGCTCGTATTCGGTAACGGTCAACGACGACGACGAGCCGCTGCCGCAGATCAGCATCAGCCGCGACGCCGCCTCGGTAGGCGAAGGCCAGGCCGCGAGCTTCACCTTGAACGCCAGCCCCACCCCGACGGCGGATCTGGTGGTGCACCTGAACATCTCCCAGCGCGGGGATTTCGCCGCCGATGGCGCCACCGGCGCGAAGACCGTGACCTTCCCCGCCAACACGGCCACGGCGAGCCACACGGTGGCCACCGTCGACGACGACAGCGACGAGCGCGACGGCTCGGTGACGGCCCGGGTCGTGTCGCGTTCGCACTACCGGGTGGCGTCGGCGAACGAGGCGAGCGTGTCGGTAACCGACGACGACGTGCCGGTGCCTGAGATTCGCGTGACCTCGGAGCAAGCGACGCGTCCGGCTTTCCGGGACGGAACCGACTTCGAGGGCGCCACGCTGAAATTCACCCTGCACGCCGATGTCGCTCCCGAGGCGGACCTTGAGGTGACGGTCCAGGTCGACGAGCCGGGCAACGCGTTCGTGAACAGCGCCGACGCCGGCACTCGCCAGGTGACGATCCCGGCGCGCCAGACAAGAGCGACGCTGAGCGTGCGAACCATCGACGACAGCATCGTGGAGGATCCCTCCAGCGCCACCGTAACCGCCACCGTGCAACCCGGCACCGGCTACACCGTGGCAGCGCAGCCCAGGAACGAGGCCGAGGCCATCGTGCACGACAACGACGGCCTGCCAACGCTGTCCATCAGCGACGGTTCGGCGGAGGAAGGTGACGAGGTCTACTTCCAGGTAACGTTGTCGAAACCCGTAGCCCACGAGGTGAGCTTCACCTACAGCACCGAATCGGGGACCCTTGACGGCCGGAATTACGGCAACGCCAGTCAATCGGAGGATTATCCCTTCACCAGCAATAACGCCACCATCTACCCCGGCAGCGAACGGTTTGAGATCTGGATACCGACCTTCGACGACGCCCACGACGAGGGCGATGAGACCTTCACCGTCATCCTGTACTATCCCGAGAACGCGACCATCGAGGACGGCGAGGGGACGGGCACGATCAAGAACTCCGACCCGCTGCCCGGCGCCTGGCTCGCCCGTTTCGGTCGCACGGTGGCCGAGCAGGCGCTCGACGGCATCACGGCGCGCATGGAGGCATCCCGGACGCCGGGTCTTCAGGGCAGGGTGGGCGGCCACGTTCTTGGAGGCGGCGGAGGGGCCGGGAGCGGTCAGGAATCGGTGACGGCAGCGCCGGGGACGGGCAGTTACGCTCGCCGAACCGGAAACCGGGCTGGATCCGTTCCTGATCCCGGCGCTCTCGGAAACGGACCGGGCCCGCCCGGGCGGTATGACGCAGGGCGGATGATGAGGGGCAGGGAGTTGCTGGCGGGGAGCGCGTTCACCCTGACCGGTGACCCGGACGCGAAGGACGGTGCGGTGGCGTTCTGGGGCCGGGGCGCGTACACGAGATTCGACGGCAAGGAGAAGGCACTGAGTCTCGACGGCGAGGTCACCGCGGCCATGCTGGGCGCCGATTACGCGCGCGACCGGTGGCTCCTGGGACTCGCGCTTGTGCAGGGCTGGGGCGACGGCGGCTACACCGACCCGGGCACGAGTTCGGGCAAGCTCGACTCCACGCTGATCGCGGCCATCCCCTACGGCGCGGTGCAGGCGACGGAGCGGCTGAAACTATGGGGCTCGGCGGGCTACGGTCAGGGTCAGGTGACGTACGAGCCGGAGGAGAGCTTCACCGAGGCGCGGTTGGGTTCCGCGTTGAAGGCGGACACGGGCTGGCGGCTGGCCGCGGCGGGGTTGCGCGGCGACCTGCCGGCGCCGTCCTTCGCCAGCGGCTTGGCGTGGGCGGTGGTGTCGGACGGCATGTGGGTGCGCACGACCTCGGACAGGACCGGGGAGTTGGTGGCGTCGGAAGCGGACGTGACCCGGTTCCGGTTGGGTTTGAATGGAAACTGGACGATGGCGCCGGGAACTTCCGGATCAAGCTCTGCCTGGGGCGGGGGCGCGCTTACGCCCAGGCTGGAGGCGGGTGTGCGTCACGATGGCGGCGATGCCGAGACCGGGTTCGGCATCGAACTGGGCGGCGGCTTCACCTGGATCGTCCCGCGGTACGGCCTCGACATCGACGTGCGGGGCCGGACGCTGCTGTCGCATGAGGCGGACGGGCGCAAGGACCGGGGGTTCTCCGGCGCCGTCGCCTACGACCCCGACCCGGCCAGCCAACGCGGGTTGTCGTTCACGCTGCGCCACGAACTGGGTGGAGAGGCTTCCGGCGGACTCGACGCGCTGTTCGACGCGGAGTCCGTCGGAGAGCGCCCCGGCAGTGAGCTCATGCGCCGGTGGACCGCGGAAGCCGGGTGGGGATTCCCGGCTTTCTCCGGCCTGTACACCGGCAGTCCGCACGTCGGCTACGGCTTGGCCCCCAACGGCCGCGAATACACCCTCGGCTGGCGCCTGGAGCCCGCGCCCAACGCCCCGGACCTCTCCCTCGGAATCAAGAGCACCCGGCGCGACAGCGACCACGACCCCACGGAGTACCGCTTCGGACTCGAAGTCCGCGCCCGATGGTAAGGCGCCGGGGCGCGGCGCAAGCTCCTGGTGGGGTTTGGGCAGGTGTTGCCCGCGTGCGACGGACAGGCTCCTGGTCACGTCCACGCCAGGACGAACACGCCGGCGACGATCAGGGCGGCGCCCACGCCGTCCTGGAACCGCACGATCTCGATTCCCTTGAGGGTGAAGTGGGCCAGCGCGAAGGTCACCAGGGGCTGGATGTTCCAGATGGGTCCCACGATCACCGCGGGGGCGTGGACCACGGCCAGGAACGTCAGGATCGTGCCGATGGCGTGGATCACGCCGGAAGCGGCGAAGCACAAGGTGGCGGCCAGGGGCACGCCGCGGAAGACGATGCGGAGGCGCAGCACCTTGCCCAGCAGGAAGATCATGGCCAGACCGGTGATCTGGGTAATGAGTGCACCGACGATGGGGTCGCCGCCCAGGAGCACGCCCAGGCGCTTGAGTATGGGGCCCAGGCTGTAGAAGGCGAAGGACAGGAAAGCGTTGACGAACCCCATCAGCGGGGCCGGCGGAACGGTCCCGGAACTCTTGACGTGGGTGATCAGGAGGATGCCCGCGACGATGGCGGTCACGCCGCCCAAGGTCCCGGGGGTGGCGCTCTCGCCCAGCAGGGTGACTCCGATAACGGTGGTGAGGAGCGGCGAGGCGTTCTTGATGGACTGAGCGCGGGAGGCGCCGACTTGGTCAATGGCCCGCAGCAGGAAGACCCGGCCGAAAAACGCTCCCACCGCGCCCAGGACCACGAAGGTGGCCACCGCGGGGAAGGGGACCGGGAACCCGCCGGCGTCGTAGACGACGATCCAGACCAGTGCCAGGAATGGCACCATCGCCGCCTGCTGGATGGTCACGGCGGCGTCCACGTCCGAGTATACGAGGCCGCGCTTCACCAGCGGCGGCACCAGCCCCCACACGATGCCCCCGGCGAGGGCGTAGATGATGCCGAGTCCCACGAAACGCAGCCTGGTCCGCCGGCTGCCTCGTGGTCAAACCGGCCGCCCGGTCCACCCCGCCGGGGCGGCCCGAACTAGATCGGTCACTGCGCGGGCACGACCTTGATCTTGATGGTGTGCGCCAGCTTCTTGCCGAAGGAGCGGTGGAGGCCGTCGGCGAACTGCATTGTCAGGGTGTAGTCCCCGGGCTCGAGCTTGATCTCGGCTTCGGTCTGGCCCTTGCCGTAGTGCAGGTGGATCTTGTCCGTCGGGATCACCTTGCCGCCGCGCATGGCGCCTTGGTTGATGAGGATGTGATGGTGCCCGGTGCCTTCGACCACGGCGCCGGAAGGTTTGACGGTGATCCCCTCCACGCCCATGACCACCTTCACCGGGCTCACGACTTCCGCCCCGTCCCTGGGTTCGACGAAGAAGACGCGCGGATCCTGCGCCGCCGCAAAGCCCGCGAACCCCACGATTACAAGAAACGCCGCCGCCGAAACCAGTGCAGATCCGAGCCTGTTCATCATCCGAACTCCTTACCGTTGAAGTGACGTAATATTGACACGATGGACGTGAGGCCGACACTACCAACAGCGATCATGCTTTGCAAACCGCCAGGCGAGGCGCTGGCAGATCCTTGCAGACCGGGCCTTGCTGGAACGGATTCTTCTCGTCAAATTGACATTCCAATCAGGATGACCTAGTGACCTGTCTGGTTAATTCGCACCACGAGAATCGAGCTTGAAGACCCCGGACTTCCGGGTCGGAGAAAGGCATACGCATGTCGGAAATCAAGAAATCGGAACAGCGCTGGCAGTCGGACGTCATCGTCGACCTCATGAAGCTCTACGATATCCCCTACGTCGCCCTGAATCCGGGGGCGAGCTACCGGGGACTCCACGACTCCATGGTCAACTACGGCGAGAACGATCCCGAGATGCTCCTGTGCAACCACGAGAAGATCGCGGTGCAGATCGCCCACGGCTACGCCAAGGCCTCGGGCAAGCCCATGATCGCCATCGTGCACGACGTGGTGGGCCTGCTGCACGCGCCCATGGGGGTCTACTATGCCTACATCGACCGCTGCCCGGTGTTCATCATCGGCGCCACCGGCCCCATGGACGAGAAGTACCGGCGCCCGTTCATCGACTGGATCCACACGGCCTTCGCCCAGGGCGACGCGGTGCGGAACTTCACCAAGTGGGACTATCAGCCCGGCAGCATCCACGGCGTGCCGGACTCCTTCGCCCGGGCTTACTCCATCATGATGAGCGAGCCCCAGGGCCCCATCTACATGTGCTACGACTCGGCGCTGCAGGAAACCCCGCTCACCGACGACATAACGGTCCCGCCGGCGTCCGCGGTCAAGGTGCCGTCGCGCATCGCGCCGGAACAAGCGGTGGTCGCCCAGGCCGCCGAGATGCTGGTGAAGGCCGACAACCCGCTGCTGCTCACCGAGTACGCCGCGCACATGCCCGTGGGTTTCGAGCCCACGGTGGAGTTGGCCGAAACGGTCGGCGCGTCGGTCTTCGACGTCTGCAAGCGGCTGGGCTTCCCCAACCGCCATCCCCTCAGCATGAGCTTCAACCCGGACGCCTTCGCGGGCGTGGACCTGGTGATGGCGCTCGACGTGGTGGACTGGACCCGCGGCTCTCACAAGCTCAACACCCAGACCCGCGAGGTCACGGTGGTGACGGCGCCGGACTGCAAATGGGTGGACGCCGGCTTCGCCGACATCGAGATCAGCAAGTGGGCCACCGACTACAACAAGCACAACAACTGGGACCTGCGGGTGATGGGGGATACCTCCATCACCATCCCCGAACTCACCAGGGCGTGCGGCGCTCTCATCGACGGCGACGCGGCGCTGAAGGAGCGCGTCGCGGAGCGCAAGAAGGCGCTGGCGGACAAGCACGAGCGGCAGTGGCAGAAGTGGCAGCAGCAGGTCGAGAAGGAAATGGACCAGCGGCCCATGACCGAGTCCCGGCTGGCGTACGAGGTGTGGCAGGCCATCAAGGACGAGGACTGGGTGCTGACCGCCGGGACCCTGAAGGACTGGGTGCAGAAGATCTGGGACTTCGACAAGCCCTACCGGCATCCGGGCCGGGAACTGGGCACCGGAACGCAGATCGGCATGTCCATCGGCGTGGCGCTGGCCCACAAGGGGCAGGGCCGGCTGGTGGTGGACCTGCAGCCCGACGGCGACCTCATGTTCGACCTGGGCGCCTTGTGGATGCCCATCAAGTACGACATCCCCATGCTGGTGGTCATGTACAACAACCGCGCCTACTACAACGACTGGGCGCACCAGATCCACATGGCCCACCAGCGCGGCACCGACCCCGACCGGGCCTACATCGGCATGGACCTGGAGGCGCCGCCGCCGGACTTCGCCCACATCGCGCGGGGCATGGGCTGGTACGCGGAAGGCCCCATCGAGGACCCCTCGGAGGTGGCGCCGGCAGTGCGCCGGGCCATCGAGCAGGTCAAGGCCGGCAAGCCGGCCCTGGTGGATCCCATCGTCTGGCGCCGGGACATCAACACTTGAGCCACGAGAGGAATCAGGCATGAGCAAGGCGGAGAAGGTCGAGGGAGTCGAGATCAAGAAGTCGGACCGCAAGTGGCAGTCGGACGTCATCGTCGACATGGTCAAGCGCTACGGGTTCGAGTACATCGCGCTCAACCCCGGGGCCAGCTACCGGGGCCTTCACGACTCGCTGGTGAACTACGGCGAGAACGACCCGCCGATGATGCTGTGCAATCACGAGAAGATCGCGGTGCAGATCGCCCACGGCTACGCCCGCGCCAGCGGCAAGCCGATGATCGCCATCGTCCACAACCTGGTGGGGCTGCTGCACGCGCCCATGGGCATCTACTACGCCTACCTCGACCGGGCGCCCATCTTCATCATGGGAGCCACCGGCCCCATGGAAGAACCCAAGCGCCGGCCGTTCATCGACTGGATCCATTCCGCCAGCGTCCAGGGCGAGGCCATCCGCCACTACGTCAAGTGGGATTCCCAGCCCACCACCATCGACGCCGTGCCCGGCGCCTTCGCCCGGGCCTATGCGGTGATGATGAGCGGCAAGCAGGGGCCCATCTACATGTGCTACGACGCCGGCCTCCAGGAGGCGGCGCTGGACCACGACGTGGCCATGCCGCCGGAGGACAACGTGCACGTGCCGGCGCAGGCAATGGCGGATCCCACCGCTTTGGAAAAGGCCGCGGACACCTTGGCCGCCGCCAAACGCCCGGTCATCGTGGCGGATTTCGCCGCCCGCCCGCCCCACGGCTGGGACCACGTGGTGGAGCTGGCCGAGACCCTGGGAGCGGCGGTGTGGGACTGCGACTCGCGGCTCAACTTCCCCAGCGAGCATCCGCTGAACCTGAGCATGGACAGCGAGGGGTGCTACAAGGACGCCGACGTCGTGCTGACCCTGGACATCGCCGATTTCGAGAAACCCACCCACGTGCGCGACATCGCCACCCGCACGGTGGTGAGCATGGTGCCGGAGGACGCTACCTGGATCGACATCGGCTACACCGACACGGAGATCAGCAAGTGGGCCATGACCTACGCCAGGCCGTTCTACGCGCACCAGCGCATGACCGCGGACCCCGTGACCGCGGCGCCGGCGTTGACCAAGCTCCTGAAGGAGCGCATCGCCGCAACGCCGGGCCGGGCCGGACAGATCGCGAAGAGGACCGAAGAGGTGGGCAAGCGTCACGCCGAGATCCGGGCTGAATGGCTCAAACAGGCGAAGGAAGACCGCTGGGACGCGGTGCCCATGACCGTGCCGCGGCTGGCGCTGGAGGTGTGGGACGCCATCAAGGACGAGGACTGGGTGCTCACCTCCGGCACGCTGCACGACTGGGCGCGGCGGCTGTGGAACTTCGACAAGCCCTACCGCCACGGCGGCCGCGAGCTGGGCACCGGCACGCAGATCGGCATTTCCCTGGGCGTGGCCCTGGCCCACAGGGGGAAGGGACGGCTGGTGGTGGACCTGCAGCCCGACGGCGATCTGATGTTCGACGCCGGAAGCCTGTGGATCGCCGCCAAGTACCAGATCCCCATGCTTATCGTGATGTATAACAACCGCGCCTACTACAACGACTGGAACCACCAGATCGTCATGGCCCGCAACCGCGGCACCGATCCGTCGCGCGCCCACATCGGCATGGACCTGTGCGGCCCGGACCCCGACTTCGCCACCCTGGCCCGCTCCATGGGCTGGTACGGCGAGGGCCCCATCGAGGACGCCGACGACCTCAGGCCCGCCCTGGACCGCGCCATCGAGCAGGTCAAGCAGGGGCAGCCGGCGCTGGTGGACACCATTACCCAGCGGCGCTGAGCGGGTCGGAGTTTCGCCGTTATCGCCCTCTCCGTGCGGCCTGCACTCCCGGCGCCTGGAATGCCGTACGAATACTACGACATAAGAGGCTACGAGCGGCTCATCGTCCGCATCACCCTGGGCCTCGACGCCGGCACCGCCACCGACGTGGAACGCTACGGCGCCGCCTCCGTCCTGTGGAGCCTCTACAACCGTCTTCGGGAAGACCAGCGGGAGGTGTTCCTGGTCGGGCTGGGCAACGCGCTGGAGAAGAACGCCAGCCGCAAGGCGCTGTCCCAGATGGTGCTGTTCGCCTCCAACCCGGTGCTGGACGTGGACCACAGCATCGACATCCTGGGGGACTGGTTCGTCAAGAACAAGAAGGCCGACCCGGGCCTGTACGAGGCGCTGGACGCCTACTGGCGGCGGCGCTTCAGCCGCGGATTCGACGAGGAGTAGGGCGGCGGGGGTGAGCCCGTTGCCGGACCGCTATTCGTCGAAGAACGCCAGGGTGCGGATCTCGATGCTCTCCCGCGGCGGCGCATCCTCGGAAGTGTGGGGATGCTCGAAGGCGGAATGCGCGCTGAAGCGCGCCCGCCCGTCCGTCTTCGAATCGTAGCACTTGAAGACGATGGCCTCGTCCGGCTGCATGTCGGGAAAATAGTAGAGCCGGTGATCCGGGCTGTAGGTGAGGTGGTAGGTCTCGCCGAGCCGATCGGGATGAGGCCGCACGGTTGGGATGAGGTCCTCGGTGGCGATGCTCTGGGCGTCGCACATGGCCAGGGGGTCCCGCAGCACCGGGTCCAGCATGCCGCGCCACACCTGGACCACCGCGAAACGCTTCTTGAGCAGCTCGCCGGCCTCGTCGGGCAGCAAGTCGCGCACCCGCTCCGGCCCGGACCATTCGGTGTAGTCGTTGTGCACGTTCTGGACCGGCCCCTTGGCGCCTTTCTCCTCGTAGCCGGAGCGCAGGGTGTGGTCGAAGACCAGCACCCGGCAGGCGCCGGTGTTTTCCTTGATCAGCGCCTCCATCTCGGGATAGTAGACCGCCCGGACCTCGTCCTCGTCGAAGAAGTCGGTCATCTTCGTGGGCTGGGGCCGCAGGGCGAAACCGTGGTGCTCGATGGAGAGCTCCGGGTGTTGGCGTCCGTTCCGGACCAGGGCCTGGTGGGTCTCGTACGTCCGGTCCTTGTGCGGGTAGCCGAGGCTGGGCTTGTCGAACGTGGTGACGGGCCGGTGGCCCTTGTGGACCATGTAGTTGAAGCTCGCTTTGACGGCGTCGTCGAGAGTTTCCGCTGTGGCTGTGGCCATGGTGATCTCCTTCGGGACCACGGTCCCCTTGTACTCTGAGTGTGAAAAACGTCTTGTCTAGCCCGCCAGCGCCCCCTGTTCCGCCCACGTGCGCTGCACCTCGCGGCTGGTGCTGATGAGCGCGAAGTGGGTGGCCATGTTCTTGAGCGAGTAGCGCTGCAGGTCGGCGTCGTAGGCCGCCACGCAGTCTTCCAGCACCACGGTGTAGTAGCCCCGTGCGAAGGCGTCCCGCACCGTGGCCTCGACGCATCCGTTGGTGGCGGCGCCGGTGAACAGCAACGTCTTGATGCCCAGGCGTCCCAGGGTGGCGTCCATCCTGGGGTTGGTAAAGCCGCTGTGATGCCACTTCTTGATCCGGACGTCCTCCGGAGCGGGCGCGACGAAGTCGCAGACGTCCCATCCCGGGGTTCCCGGCACCGTGTACTTGGCGTTGGCCAGCCCCACCCGGGCGCGCCGGGCCAGGATCGGGCCGTTGTCGTGCTCGTTGTCGTTGGAGGTCTGGGTGTAGATCACCGGCACCCCCGCGGCCCGGGCCGCTTCCACCATCTCTTTCAGGGGCTCGCGCATGGCCTCCACGAAGCTCAGGTCTCCCTTCATGCGCGCGCCGCCGGGGGCGCAGAAGTCGTTCTGCACGTCGATGACCACCAGGGCCGTGTGCTGCGTCCGCACCGTGTCCCCAAGCTCCGTCCACACCTCTCGCACCTGGGGCTCCCACATCTCCTCCTCGGGGTCGAACTCGTAGTCGGCGATCTCCCGGCTTTGAAAGATCGGCCGCCCGACCTCCTGGGCCACCTGCCGGTGCACCGGGTGGTCCACGTAGCGCTGGAGGGCCTCCGCGTCCTCGCAGATGGCCACCATGGCGTAGTCGTAGTCGCCGTCGCCGCGCAGGTTCGCTCCCATGGACCAGCTCAGCAGGTCCGGGATGGACTCCTTCATGGAGTTGTAGCCCTCGAGCATCCTGTCTATCTGTTCGGGAGATGCGTCCGGCTTGAGCTTGACCATGACGACGTGCTTGATCATCGCAAACCTCCAGGAGGGTTCTGGTCCAGGGTTGCCGAGTTCCACGGCGGTCAATTCGGAGAATATCCGATGATGCCGGCGCAAGTCAATTTCCGGGAGGGTGCGAGTCCATTGATGCAGAAGGGCGTTTCCCGGCCGCGACCGCGGCCGCTACACCGCTCAGCTTCCCCCGAAGCCGACGCTGACCCGGCCGTCCTCCACAATCACCGGAATGTCGCGGCTGCCGTGGTTCAGGTCCATCATGCGCCGGAGGCCTTCCTCGTCCTCCAGCACGTTGACGTAGTCGACGGGAATATTACGGTCCGAGTAGTCCCGACGGGCACTCGCGGTGTAGTCTCAAAGGTCGTGTCCGAAGATCGACACCTTGTCAGGCATGTCTTGTCCTCTCCATTGTGATTCCAATCCTCAGTGAAAGCTGTACCGTCAAACGCGGGTCATGGCAATGGTCGAAAATACGGATGCGGGGGTTTCTTGCGCCGGAACTTGTGGTATGAAGCGGGCTGAACTACTGTCCTGTGCCATCGGTCAGGCGAAGGGAACCCATGTTTGAACGTGTCAAGGAGTTCGGCACCATCACCTTCAGTCTCGTGCTGTTCACGGTGCTGTGGGAGCTGTCGGTGTGGCTGTTCTCCGTATCCGAGTTCCTGCTGCCCGCGCCGTCGGTGGTGGCCCTGACCATCCACGAAAAGTTCCTTCCCCTCATGCAGAACTGCCTCGTGACCTTCCGGGAAACCATCTACGGGTTTCTCATGGGGCTCGTGCTGGGGGTGATTTCGGCCGTCATGATCGTCTACTCCCGGTTGCTTCAGAATCTTCTCTACCCGCTGATCCTCGTGGCCCAGATCGTTCCCAAGGTGGCCATCGCGCCGCTGCTGCTGATCTGGGTGGGTTACGGCGAGATGTCCAAGGTGCTCATCGCGTTCCTGGTCTCGTGGTTCCCCATCATCGTCACCACGGTCCAGGGCATGCGCATGGTGCAGCCCGAGATGCTGGACCTCGTCAAGTCGCTCCAGGCCTCGAACTGGCAGATCTTCACCAAGGTCCGGCTGCCGAACGCGTTGCCGCACTTCTTCGGCGGCCTCAAGATCGCCATCACGCTGGCGGTCATCGGCGCCATCATCGGCGAGTTCGTGGGTGGCAACACCGGTCTCGGTTACCTGGTCATGGTCGCCAACTACGAGGTCAATACGCCGTTCATGTTCGCGGCCCTCGTCGTGCTGTCGGCCCTGGGCCTGGTCCTTTACGGCGTTCTGGTGCTGCTGGAGATCTGGCTGATCCCGTGGAGCATCGGCGAGGACGAGCAGGAGATGACGGGCTTCGGCATGTAGGCCGGCTGCGGGCGGACGGGGGGCATCCAGCCAGATTGCGGCGTATCGAGTTTGGAACCGAAATCGATGACGGAAACCGGGAAAGCCATCGAGGTCAGGAACCTCACCAAGGTGTATCCTTCCAAGGATGCCCCCGTCGTCGCGTTGGAGGACGCCTCGTTCGAGGTCTACGAGCAGGAGTTCATATCCCTGGTCGGTCACAGCGGCTGCGGCAAGACCACCATCATGAAGATCATCGCGGGCCTGCTCGACAAGACCCGCGGCGAGGTGCTGGTGAACGGCGCCCCGGTGACCGGGCCCAAGTCGAGCACCGGCATCGTGTTCCAGACCCCGGTGCTGTTCCAGTGGCGCACGGTCATCGACAATGTCCTGTTGCCGGTGGAGATACTGGGCCTCTCCAGGGAGGAATACTATCCCAAGGCCCTGGGGTTGCTGGAGCTGACCGGTCTCACGGAGTTCAAGGACAAGTACCCGCGGGAGCTGTCCGGCGGCATGCAGCAGCGCGCGTCCATCAGCCGGGCGCTGGTGCACGACCCCTCGCTGCTGTTGCTGGACGAGCCCTTCGGCGCCCTGGACGCCATGACCCGGGGCGAGATGAACATGGAGCTTCAGCGTATCTGGAGCGAAAAGAAAAAGACCAGCCTGCTGATCACCCACAGCATCCCGGAAGCGGTTTTCCTGGCGGACCGGGTCATGGTGATGACGCCCCGGCCGGGCCGCATCACCGACATCATCGACATCGGACTGCCGCGGCCCCGGACCCCGGAGATGCGGCTGTCGGCGGAGTTCACCGAATGTGTGAGGGAGGTGGGGAAGACCATCGGGCTGCAGTATCTGTAATGAGGTCGCAATAGAAACTCTAACTCGGGAGGTACACGAAATGAGACGCATAACCATCGCCCTTGCGATTTTCCTGGTCTGCCTGTTCGTCGCCGGCAGCGCATCGGCCGCGGACAAGGTCAAGTTCGCGCTGGACTGGATCCCCTACGGCAAGCACGCCATGTTCTACGTGAACATCGACAAGGGGTTCTGGAAGGAAGCGGGCCTCGACGTGCAGATGACCCGGGGCTTCGGCTCCGGCGACACCGTGAAGCGCATCGCCTCGGGCACCGACGACTTCGGCTTCGCGTCGGTGGGTAACATGATCGCGGCCAGGTCGCGAGGCGCCGAGCTCAAGATGGTCGGCATGATCCACGACAAGACCCTGGAGACCGTGGCCACGCTGGTGGGGAACAAGATCGCCAAGCCGTCCGACCTCGAGGGGAAGAAGATCGGCTCGCCCGAGGCCAATGCCTCGCGGGTCATCTTTCCGGCCTTCGCCAACATCAACAAGTTCGACAACAAGAAGGTCACGTGGGTCAACATGACGGTGCCGGCCACCACGCCGAGTCTCCTGGCCGGACGCGTGGACGCCATCCTGATCTTCTACACAGAGAAGCCGACGGTGGACGCGGCCTCCAAGAAGGTCGGCAAAACGCCGCTGTACATGCTCTACGCCGACCACGGCATGGCCACGTACGGCAACGGGCTGCTGGTGTCCGAGAAGACCCTCAAGAACAAGCCGGACCTGGTGAAACGCTTCCTGGCGGCCACCTACAAGGGCATCGCCTGGTCGGTGGAGAACCCGCAGGAGGCCGTGGACATCTTCATCAAGCACAACCCGGCCATCAGCCCGGACCTGGCGCGGAAGCACTTCGACATCGCGGTGGACTCGCTTCTGTCCGCCAATGCCTTGAAGGAAGGCATCGGCCACATGACCCGGGATCGCATGGTGTTCACCAACGATCTCATCACCAAGCACATGAAGCTTCCGAAGAAGACGGCGGTGGAGGAGGTCTACACCAACGAGTTCCTGCCGAAGCTCTTCCCGAAGCGCGCCAAGTAGTTTCCAGCCAACCCGGCTCTGCGGGCCGGGGGTAGTTGATCGACGGGACGGGTGGGACTCCGCCGCGGATGCGGAGTCCCACCGTCGCGTCTTTACGCCGTCCGTGGGAAGGAAATCGAAATGAGTGAGCAATTCGTCAGCAATCAGGAGATTATCGTGGAGGCGCGGCGCAACCTGCCCCAGCCCGTGTGGGATTACCTGAGCGGCGGCAGCGAGTCGGAGACCACCATGCGCCGCAACCGGCTGGCCCTGGACTCGCTGGCCCTTCGTCCGCGGGTGCTGGTGGACGTCTCCGAGGTGGATACTTCCACCACCGTGCTCGGCCACAAGCTGCGCATCCCCGTCATGCTGGCCCCCATCGGATCGCTTCAGCAGATCACCCCGGAGGGCGCCGTGGCCTCGGCCAAGGCCGCCAACGAGTTCGGCACCGTCAACTTCGTCAGCTCCGTCACCCAGCCCACCCTCGAAGAAACGGCGGCGGCCACCCCCTCGGACAAGATATTTCAGCTCTACATCCGCGGCGGCCTGGACTGGGTCGAGGAGATCCTGGGACGGGTCAAGCAGTCGGGCTACAAGGCTCTGTGCCTCACCGTGGACTCCGCCCACTACAGCAACCGGGAGCGGCAGTTGATGAACCGTTGGCTGCCCCCCAGCAAGCGGCGGGAGGCCGCCAACCAGGACCGGCTGTGGCAGGCCAAGCTTACCTGGGAGACCATGGACGCCATCAAGGAGATCGGCGGGATGCCGTTCCTCCTCAAGGGCGTGGCCACCGCCGAGGACGCAACCATCGCCCTGGAACACGGCGTGGACGTCATCTACATCTCCAACCACGGCGGCCGCCAGCTCGACCACGGGCAGGGGACCATGGACATGCTCCCGGAAGTCGTGGAAGCCGTGGGCGGCAAGGCCGAGATCATCATCGACGGCGGTTTCCTGAGAGGTACCGACGTGCTGAAGGCGGTGGCCTTGGGCGCCAAGGCCGTGACCATCGGCAAGCTTCAGGGCTGGGCCCTGGGCGCAGGGGGTTACGAGGGCCTCGTGCGCGCCCTGCAGCTCCTGGAAAACGAGATCGTCATCGCCATGGGCCTGCTCGGCGTCACCCGCATCGACCAGATCACTCCGGCCCACGTGTGCAAGGCTCAGGCTGCCGCCATGCCGCACGAGATGAGCACCTTCGTCAACCTGCCGGAGCGGCTGCGGTAGTCGCGGGACTCCGGACCGCCATGGTCATCCCGGCCCCGGATCAGGTCGTCCGGGGCCCCTCTACGCGCGGCGTCCCCTGCCTCCGCGCAACAGCGAGCACGCTACCGCCGCCAGTGCGATGCCCGTGGTGACCAGGAACGTGTCCTGAAGGGCCAGCACGAAGTGCGCCCGGTCGGCGGCCGCGGGGAGCGCGTCGGGAACGCCGGAGTGCATGCGGAAGGCCACGGTCATGAGGAAGTTCCCCACGGTGATGCCGAAGACGTTTCCCAAGCCGAACATGGTGTAGAGGGTTCCGGTGGCCACGCCCCGGTGCTCCAACGGCACGGACGATATCAGCGCCGTGTGGTTGGGCGGGAAGAAGAGGGCGCTGCCCAGTCCACCCAGGGCCAGCACCAGCGTCGGCAGCATCCAGTGCGAGCCCGCCTCGAAGAAGACGCCCAGCAGCGATCCTCCGGCGAACAGCACGGCGCCCGCGGTGGCGGGTATTTTCGGCCCCACCTTGTCGGAGAGGATGCCGGCCACCGGCGACAATCCGGCAGTGAAGATCGGCGCGCTGAGGAACAGGATGCCCATGAACGAGGGGGACAGCCCCAATACGTCCTGCAGGTAGAACGGCACCAGGTAGACGTGCAGGGTGTTGACGACGGAGACCAGCAGCATCGCCACCGTGCTGAACGCGAACATCCGGATCCGGAACAGCGTCAGGTTCAGGATCGGGCTCGCGGCCTGGCTCTCGCGCCACAGGAATCCCGCTGCCAATGCCGCGAACGCCGCAACCGCGCCGGCGCGCCAGGCGGGAGCAAGGGCTTCCATGACCTGGCGGTCCAGGATGGCCATCAACGCCAGGGTGACGGCCACCAGCAGCCCGGCGCCGAGATAGTCGATGGCCGGCCGGCCGTTCCCGGAGCGGTCGGTGACGGCGCTCTCCCGGCGCCGACGGAAACCCAGCCCCAAGGCGGTGGCGACGGCTCCCAGGGGGACCAGGAAGAAGAAGACGCCGCGCCAGTGGATGTACTGGATGATGAACCCGCCCAGCCCCGGGCCCAGGAGAAAGCCGCCATGGTGCGCCGTGGTCATGTACCCCTGCACGCGTCCCCTGGACTCCTCGTTGGAGGCATCCATGGCCAGGGCGCGGCCCTGGGCCTGCATCATGGCGGCGCCGACGCCCTGGAGAACGCGGTAGACGATGAGCTGCAGGATGTTGCCGGACAGGCCGCACAACAACGAGCTTGCGGTGAAGAGCACGATGCCCCAGATGTAGACGGTCTGGCGTCCGTACACGTCCCCCACGCGCCCGAAGACCAGGGACAGCGCAGCGGTGGCCAGTTGGAAGGAGATCAGCGCCCAAGAGATGCCGACCATGTCGGTCTCCAGGCCGGCGGCCACGGTCGGCAGCGAGATGGCGAAGATGCGGCTGGCGGTGCCGGTCGTGAAGGTGACGAGCAGGGCCGTGGCCAGCAGCAGGGCGTTGCCGCGGGATGTCATGTTGAATCGTGGGCGAGTGGTGAAGTAAGAAACAAGACACAGTAGCTAGCAGATCGAGGGATGCGGCGCGAGAAGCGGGGCATGGCCGCCGCGTAGGACTCCGATGCCGCCGCGCCCCCCCGAGAGAACGGGAATGAGTCGAAAAATTCTGACCGCGGTCCTGACCGTCTCAATCGCCATGGCCGCGTCCGCACTCTTCGCCCCGGCGGGCTTCGGCCAGACGCCGCCCGGAGCGGCAGACCCGGCGGGGCTCCCGCGGACGGACCCGTCCGTGGAGGGGCCGCCGGCTCGCCAGGAGACCCGGCCCGCCGAGGATCCTCAACGCGCGCCGGACCCTCGGCCCGCGCGGACACCGCCCGCCGCGGATGAACCCGCCGCTGCCGGCCCGCCCGCGCCACGCCCCGCGCCGGACACCGCCGTAAGCATCGACTTCGAGGAAGAGGTGCTCAACGACCGCATCGCGATTCTCGAGCGGCGCCTGACCGAGACCCTGTCACGGGTCGAAAGCCTGCTCATGACCCTCGAGCTCGATGTGCTGAAGGTGCAGAAGGACACCCTGGCGCGCCGCCGGGAGTTGACGAGCGTGAGCAGGGAGCTTTCGGAGCAGGAACGCCTCACGGCCCAGGATATCCGCAACAAGGAACGTCTCGTCGACCTGGTGGAGCGCTACGGCGCGGGGGACTGGGTGGCGCGCCACATCAAGGTGGAGCTCGAGAAGTTCCGCCACCGGGCGCAACGGAATCCCGGGCTGTCCGCCGATCAGGAGCCGTTGGGCCGGCGCCTTCGCGAGTACCGGCAGACACTGTTCGAGCTGGGCACGCGGCTGTTCCGGGTGGATGCCGAAGCCGGGGACTACGCCCGGGCGCTCGCCGCGAACGGGCAGCCGTCGCCGGCGGTGAGATCCCGCCTCGACCGCCTCATCGAGGATCGCAAGGAGGCGCTGCAGGCCCAGGAGCGCGTGCTCTCGGAGTTGGCGGACCGCGCCGCCCGCTTGCTGGATCTCAAGCGTCGGCGTGAAGATCAGTTGCAGAGCCTGTACACGCTGGTCCTGGACCGGATGCTGTGGCTGCGGAACCGCGAACCCCTGGGGCTGTTCCCGCCCAACTGGGCGCTCGTCGGCCAGGCGGTGGACGGCGGCGTCGGTCTGCTGGGGCGTGTCTACGGGTGGCTTCTTCGGGAACGGCAAATGGCCGAGATCCGGTTCACCGGCTCGTCCTGGCCGTGGGCCGCGGCCGCGCTGGTCTTCGGCCTGATGCCGTGGTTGGCCGCGAGGGCGGGCTGGTTCCTCCGGGAGCGGCTTGCCCGCCACCGTGCGCGCGGGCTCGAGGTGCCGGCGCATCGGGTGGCGTTGCTGCTGGCCGTCCAGGCCGCGGTATGGCCCGTCTACATCGTCCTCGCGGTCCTGGCCCTGCCGCAGTTGGGGCTGTCCCAGAACGACTCCCTCGGTCCGGCGCTGGCCGGCGCCTTGCAATTCGCCGCGCTGGTCTTGTGGGCGGGACTCTTCGGCGATGGGGTCTTCCGTCCGGACGGCCATGGCGAGCGCCGCTGGGGCATGGCTCCGGAAGCCGGTCGATGGCTTCGGGGAGCGGTCCTGGCGCTATCCGTCGCCGCGTTCGTGCTGCTGATACCGCGTTACGTGCTGCTCAACGCTCCCGGAGAGGACGTGGGGGCGAGCCTGGCGCTGGCGCGTCTCCTGATGATCGCCTTCGCCCTGGTGGTGCTGGCGCTGGCGGCGGTGGGATGCAGCCGGAGAAGCGCGGTCATGGGGTCGGCCCTCCGCGCCAGCCGTTCGCAGGACGGCTTCCTGTGGTCGGTGTGGCCCTTGGCGCATCTGGTGGTGGTGGCGGTGCTCGCCGGCATCATCGCCCTGAATTTCGCCGGCTATCAGTACGCGTCGCAGTTCGTCTGGCAGAGGATCATGGGAACCGGACTCCTGGCCCTCGCGGTGCTGTTGGTGTCCTTCTATGTGAAGGGCGCGGTCCGTGCGGTGTGGCAAAAGGCGGCGGCGAGGCTGGGCGCTCCGGAAGCGAGGGAGGACGCCGCCGGCCCCGCGCGCGGCGCCCTGTTGCGGGTGCTGGTGGACCTGCCGCTGTGGCTTCTGGCCGCGGCCGTGTTGCTGGAGATCTGGGGCGTCTCGGTGGCGGAGTTTCTCGGCACCCCCGCGGGCGCCACGGTGCTGGCGAGGGGGGCGTTGATCGTGCTGGTGGTGGCGGTCGGCGTGGCCGTGGTGCGGCTCAGCAACGCCACCGTGCAGTCGCTCCTGCGCCCCAGGGTCCTGGACCGGGTGGGCAGCCCGGAGGCGGGGAGAAAGCTCCAGACCCTTGCGCCGCTGGCGCAAACGGCGGTCAAGCTGATGGTGTTCCTGCTGGGCCTTCTCCTGATCCTGCAACTTGCCGGCATCGAGGTGGGTCCGCTGCTGGCGGGCATCGGGATATTCGGATTGGCGGTGGGTTTCGCCGCCCAGTCCCTTATCAAGGACATCATCAACGGCCTTTTCATCCTCACCGAGGGCAGCGTGGGCGCCGGCGACGTGGTGGATGTCGGCGGAGTCACCGGCACGGTGGAGAAGGTTACCCTGCGGTCCGTGCGCATCCGCGACCTGAGCGGCAACGTGCACTTCGTGCCCAACAGCACCATCGAGCACGTGGAGAACAAGACCAAGGACTACTCCCGCTACCTGATGGACGTGGGAGTGGGCTATCGCGAGGACACCGACGAGGTGGTGGCGGTGATGAGGGAAGTGGACGAGGCCATGCGCCAGGAGCCGCAGTATCGCCGGGACATGCTGGAGCCCATCGAGATCATGGGCGTGGACCGGTTCGAGGATTCCGCGGTGATCGTGCGCGCGCGGCTCAAGACCCGGCCGGTGCAGCAGTGGCGGATCGGCCGCGAGTACAACCGGCGTCTCAAGAAGGCGTTCGACGAGCGCAACATCGAGATACCCTTCCCGCACCGCACCGTCTACTGGGGCGAGACCAAGCAGGGGCAGCCGCCGCTGCAGGTGGAGACCCGGCGCGGTGAGGTTGTTACGGAGGCCGGCGCAACGGACGCGCCCGAGACGGGAAACAAGGAGGAGACCCTTGGCACGAAGCAGCTCAAGACTGAGCCTTGAACAGGCAACGATCATCGTCGACGAAACCCTGGCCCAGGCCCGCAAGCTGGACCTCAGGCCCATGGCCGTCGCCGTGCTCGACGACGGCGGTCACTTGAAGGCTTTCAAGCGCGAGGACGGCGCCAGCATCCTGCGTCCCCAGATCGCCATCGGCAAGGCCTGGGGCTCCCTGGGCATGGGCGGCTCCAGCCGCTCCATCGCCGACCGCCTCAACGAGCGCCCGACGTTCCTCGCGGCCCTCACCGCGCTGGCCGACGGCAAGGTCGTTCCCGCCGCCGGCGGTCTGTTGATCCGTGACGGCGACGACGTCGTGGGGGCCGTGGGCGTCAGCGGTGGCAGCTCCGACGAGGACGAGGACATCGCCAGGGCGGGGGTGGCCGCGGCGGGGCTGGACTGCTTCGACTGACGCGGCACTCTCCACGGGGCCTTCGCCCCGCCGACCCTGGACGCTCGGAGGTCTATTGTCTATATTGAGGGGCTCACCACACACAGTTCAGGAGGCACTTTCTATGGCTGACAACGGTAAAGAGAAATGGCAGGAGCCCACGGGCGAGATGCAGAAGGCGGGTTACGGGAAGTTTCTTCGGCCCAACACCCCTTATGACACCTTCATGGAAGAGCAGGAGATCCCCATTTACCGGGACATCGGCGTGGAGAAGGTCCAGAACCTGCCCAGGAAGATGTGGAAGCATCTGGGCGGAAACGCCAGCTTCATCCAGCTCCTGGGGACCGAAGGGCTGTGGGGTTCCTACGTGGTGGAGGTTCCCGGCGCCGGGGCCCTCAATGCCGAGAAGCACCTGTACGAGGAGCAGTATTTCGTGGTCGAGGGCCGCGGCACCACGGAGGTCTGGGCGGAGGGTAGTGACAAGAAGCACACCTTCGAGTGGCAGCAGGGTTCGCTGTTCGCCATCCCGATGAACGCCACGCACCGGATCGTCAACGCCACCTCCAGCCCGGCGCTGCTGCTGGCCGGCACCACCGCGCCCAACATCATGAACCTGTTCAACAACACGGACTTCATCTTCAACTGTCCTTACACCTTCACCGACCGCTACGAGGAGACCGAAGACTACTACAAGCCCAACGAAGAGATCGAGCCGGATCCGGTGCGCGGGCTGGCCATGCGCCAGACCAACATCATCCCGGACATCGTCACCTGCGAGCTGCCGCTGGACAACCGCCGCTCGCCCGGCTACCGCCGCATCGAGCCCCACATGGTGGGCAACAGCTTCTACCTCTGGATCGGCCAGCACGAGACCGGCCGCTACTCCAAGGCCCACGCCCACGGCTCCGCCGCGGTGCTCATCTGCGTCAAGGGCAAGGGCTACACCTACACCTGGCCCTCCACCCTGGGCCCCACGCCGTGGAAGGACGGCAAGGCGGAAGGGGTGCGGCGGCAGGACTACGAGCCCGTCGGCATGGTGAGCGCGGCCCCCATGGGCGGCAACTGGTTCCATGCCCACTTCGGCGTGAGCGCGGAGCCGTTGCGCCTGTCGGCGTGGTTCGGCCCCAACGCCCCCGGACGCGAGCGTGGCCGGCCGGGTGAGAAGGCCATCGACTACGGCGCCATCGAGATCAAGGACGGCGGCACCGCCATCGCCTATCGGGACGAGGATCCGTTCCTGCGCAAGGAGTTCGAAGAGACTCTGGCCAAGGAGGGGATGAAGTCCAAGATGCCCGGCGAGATCTATCAGCCGGAAGCGTAGGGACCTCTCGTGGCGGACGCAGGATCGCTCGGTTTCACCGGTTCCGGCAGACACATCGTTGATGAAGACGAGATCAAGCTCACCAGCGTGGGCGTGGACATCGGTTCGTCCACCTCCCACCTGGTGTTCTCGCGACTCGAGCTGAGTCAGGAAGGCACCCGTTACATCGTCAAGAAGCGGACGGTGCTGAGCGAATCGGAGATTCTGCTCACCCCCTACACCGATGATCTGACCATCGACGTGGAGCGCCTGGGGCACTTCATCAACGAACAGTACGGGCATGCGCAACTCAAGCGGGAGGACGTCGACACCGGCGCGCTGATCCTGACCGGCGTGGCGGTGCGCCGGCGCAACTCACGGGCCATCGCCGAGTTGTTCGCCGAAGAGGCGGGCCGGTTCGTATCGGTCACCGCCGGCGACGGGCTGGAGACCACCATGGCGGCCCACGGCTCCGGGGCGGTGGCCCGCTCCGGCCGGGAAGACGCGGTGGTGCTGAACATCGACGTTGGCGGCGGCACCAGCAAGATCGCGGTGTGCGCGGGCGGCAAGGTGCGCGAGGTCACGGCCATCGACGTGGGCGCCCGGCTCCTGGCCATGGACGGAGGCAATGCCGTGGTGCGGGTCGAAGAGGCCGGCCGGCGCCACGGCGGCGCGGTGGGCGTCGACCTGGAACTGGGCCAGCTCATGAACGAGGACACGCTCCAGGCCATCGCTTCGGAGATGGCCGACCGCCTGTTCGAGGTGGTCAACCAGCAGGATCTCACCGAGGAGACTCGCGATCTGCTGCGGCTGCCGCCGCTTTCGTACCGGGGCAAGATCGACGCGGTGACCTTTTCCGGCGGCGTCTCCGAGTTCATCTACGGTCACGCCGGCAACGGTTTCGGCGACATGGGAGCGATGCTGGGCCGGGAGATCCGCCAGCGGGTGGAAGGCCTGGGCGTTCCGATTCTGGAGCCCTCGGCGCGCATCCGCGCCACCGTCATCGGCGCGTCCCAGTACACCATCCAGGTCAGCGGCAGCACCATCTTCATTTCGCCGCCGGACGCGGTGCCGGTCAGGAACGTTCCGGTGATCAGCATCGACTTCCGGTGGGACGACGACATCGACCCCGCCAAGGTCATCGCCGCCATCGACAACGCGCTGCGGCGGTTGGACCTGCAAACGGGCCGCCAGCCGGTGGCGCTGGCGTTCCACTGGCAGGGGTCGGCCACCTTTGCCCGCCTGCAGGCCTTCTGCGGCGCCGTGGTGGAGGGCCTGAAGCCGGTGCTCGACAAGGGCCATCCGCTTATCCTGGTGAACGACGGCGACATCGGCGGCATCCTGGGGCTTCACTTCAAGGAGGAGATCAAGCTCGACAAGCCCATCATCTCGGTGGACGGCATCGTGCTGCAGGAGTTCGACTACATCGACGTGGGCGCGCTGATCCCTTCCTCGGGGGCGGTGCCCGTGGTCATCAAATCCCTCGTCTTTCCCGGCGCGGAGCAGAACGCGGCCATCCGGCAGTAGGCCATGGATCGCGGAGCTTGAGCCGGCGCCTCGTTGGGAGTAGAGGACGAGTCATGCAAGCGCAAGAAATGCAGGCGCTTCCACCGGATGCCTACCGGGCGTGGTTCCAGTGCATCGCCGGCTGTCCGGGGCGCCACAGCCTCAAGGAGATCATCTACGCATGCCCGCGGTGCGGCAATCTCCTGGAGGTGCGCCACGACCTGGACCTTCTGCGCAAGCAGACGCCCGCATACTGGAAGGATCTCTTCGACCGGCGCCTGATGGGCAACCAGTGGCCCTACGGCAGCTCGGTCTGGGGCAAGCGGGAGATGGTGTGTCCGGAGGTCGAGGACGCCAACGTGGTCTCGACCCTGGAGGGCGGCAGTAACCTCTTCTGGGCGGAGCGCCTGGGGAAGGAAATTGGCCTGCCCGACCTCTGGGTCAAGCTGTGCGGCAACAGCCACACCGGCTCCTTCAAGGATCTGGGCATGACCGTGCTGGTGTCCATGGTGCGCCAGATGATCTCGGAAGGGGTGGAGATCCCCGCGGTGGCATGCGCGTCCACCGGCGACACCTCCGCGGCCCTTGCGGCCTACTGCGCGGTGGCGGACATCCGCGCCGTCGTGTTCCTCCCCAAGAACAAGGTTTCCACGGCGCAACTCATCCAGCCCATCGCCCACGGCGCCGTGACCCTGGCCATCGACACCGACTTCGACGGCTGCATGGAATTGGTGCGGGAGTTCTGCACCCGTCACAACATCTACCTCGCCAACTCCATGAACTCGCTCCGGGTGGAGGGACAGAAGACCGTCAGCATGGAGCTGGCCCAGCAGTTCGACTGGCAGGTGCCCGACTGGGTGGTCATACCCGGTGGAAACCTGGGCAACGTCAGCGCCTTGGGCAAGGGGTTCAAGCTGATGCACGACCTCGGCATGATTTCCAGGCTGCCGCGCATCGCCTGCGCCCAGGCCCAGCGGGCCAATCCGCTCTATCTCAGCTATCTCAAGGGGTTCGACGAGTTCGAGCCGGTGCAGGCCCAGCCGACCCTGGCCAGCGCCATCCAGATCGGCAACCCGGTGAGCATCGAGAAGGCCATCCGCGCCCTGCAGTACTTCGGCGGCGTGGTGGAGCAGGCCACCGAGGATGAGCTGGCCGACGCTGCCGCCCGCGCCGACCGCACCGGATTGTTCAACTGCCCCCACACGGGCGTGGCACTGGCCGCGCTGTTCAAGCTCGTGGACCGGGGCGTCATCCGCAAACAGGAACGCGTGGTGGTCATCTCCACCGCCAATGGCCTCAAGTTCCCGGAGTTCAAGATCAAGTACCACGAGGGGCGCCTCGAGGAAGTGGCCTCCCGCCACCCCAACACCCCCATCGATGTCCCCGCCGACTACGACAAGGTCCGCGACGCGGTGTTCCGCGCCATCGAGGACGGCAAGCCGTCCTGACTCCTCGGCCACACCAACGCATCCCCGCCCGTGGCAGGCGCCCGCCGGATCAATGGAACGGCCGGCTACCAGGCGAAGTTCCCGTCGTCGTCGAGCGGCGAGAAGGGATTCCAGGCGACTTCCCACAGATGTCCGTCAGGATCCTTGAAGTAGCCCGAGTGGCCGCCCCAGAAGACATCCTGCGCCGCCTTGACGATCATTCCGCCGGCGCGTTCCGCTTCGTCGAGCACCGTGGCGACGTCCTCGCGCGCGCGGACATTGTAGGCCAGGGTCACCGCACCGGTGGCGGCGCCGTCGCCCTGAAGTCCGATGTCCTCGGCGAGTCTGTCGCGGGGATAGAGGGCAAAACCGACTCCGTTGAGCGTGAAGCAGACGATGGACTCGGCGTTTTCTTCGCTGGCGACATGCCAGCCGAGCGACTCGTAGAATGCCCGGGCGCGCGGCAGGTCGCCGACGCCCAGGGTGACGATGCTGATGCGTTGGTCCATGAGGTGTCCTCCTTGGGGCCGGCTTGGCCGGGAAGCCCAGGCGGTTCCTGCGCAACGGGCGCCCGGACAGGAAATCAGGCTTCCGGCGCGAACTGCAGCGAGGCCAGCCGGGCGTAGAGGCCGCCGCCGCTCATCAGCTCCTCGTGGGTGCCGGTGGCGACGATGCAGCCCCGGTCGATGACCACGATGCGGTCGGCCTTGAGCACGGTGGCGAGGCGGTGGGCGATGATGAGGGTGGTGCGGTCGGTCATGAGGCGTTCGAGGGCCTCGTGCACCAGGTGCTCGCTCTCGGCGTCCAGGGAGCTTGTGGCCTCGTCCAGCAGCATCACCGCGGGGTCCCGGAGAATCGCCCGGGCGATGGCGATGCGCTGGCGCTGGCCGATGGAAAGACGCAGGCCTTTCTCGCCCAGGAACGTGTCGTAGTGTTCGGGCAGGCTCTGGATGAACTCGTCGGCGAATGCGGCGCGGGCGGCGTCCACCACCTCCGCGTCGGTGGCGGCGGGTCGCCCGTAGCGGATGTTCTCCCGCGCGTTGGCGGAGAAGATGACCGTTTCTTGAGGCACCAGACCGATGCGGCCGCGCACGGCCTGGGGGTCCGCCTCCCGCAGGTCGATGCCGTCCAGCCGTATGGAGCCTCTTGCGGGATCGTAGAAGCGCAGCAGCAGCTTGAATACGGTGCTCTTGCCTGCCCCCGACGGTCCCGCCAGAGCCACGGTTTCTCCTGGTTGGACGGCAAGGGAGAACTCATCCAGGGCGTGTTCGGCGGGGCGGGAAGGATACTGGAACGTGACCGCATCCAGCACCAGGCTGCCGCGCGGCGGTTCCGGTAAAGGCACGGGAGCCGCCGGCGCGGTGACGGCCGGTTTCGCCTCCAGCAACTCCATCAACCGCTCCGTGGCCCCGGCCGCCCGCTGTACCTCACCCCAGACCTGGCTCAGGCTGGCGGCCGAACCCGCCACGAAGATGGCGTAGAACACGAACTGGACCAGCACGCCGGGAGACATGCGGCCCCCCAGCACCGCCTCCGTTCCCAGCCACAGCACTCCCGTGACGCCGCCGAACATGAGCGTGATTACCAGGAAAATGAGCAGCGCCCGGTTGCGGACACGCACCAGGGCGGCCCGGTAGGCGGCCTCGGCGGCGGCGTCGAACCGTTCCGTCTCGGTGCCTTCCTGCGTGAAGGCCTGCACCGTCTCCACGGCGTCGATGTTCTCTCCCGCCAGCGCGCTGGTGTCCGCGATCCGATCCTGGCTGATCCGGGAAAGTCGGCGCACCCGGCGTCCCAGCACCAGTATCGGCAGCAACACCAGCGGGATCAGCACCAGCACCGCGCCCATGAGCGACGGACTGGTGACGATGAGCATCACGAAGCCGCCTACGAACAGCAGCAGGTTGCGCAGGGCCATGGACGCGCCGGAGCCGATGACTGTCTGGATGAGGGTGGTATCGGTGGTGAGGCGGGAGAGGATTTCGCCGGTGCGGGTGACCTCGAAAAACGTCGGGTTCATGCCCAGCACGTGGCCGTGGATATGCTTGCGAATGTCCGCTATCACGCGTTCGCCAATGCGGGCGACGAAGTAGAAACGGCTCGCGGAAGCCACCGCCAGGACGGAGATGACGCCGAGCAGCAACTGGAAGCGCTGGCCGATGAGCGCGCGGTTGTCCTCGGCGACGCCGCTCTCCAGGAGTTGCCGGGCGGCTACCGGCAGGCTCAGCGTCGCGAGGGCGGCGGCGAGCAGCGCCAGGATGGTGAGGGCCAGCAACCAGGGGTAAGGCTTCGCGTAGCGGATGAGGTGGCGCAGGGGCCGCAGGTTCCTGCTTCCTGGCCGGGAATCGGGGGGGTTGTGGGGCGCTTGCATCGGCCGCCTGTGTCAATACGAAAACGGGTGCCACCGCTTCACAGTGGCACCCGTTCATGGCGTCGGGTCGGCATTCCTATACGTTGACTATCACCACGCCCTTGGGCTCCAGGTAGTAGTCCAGCGCCTCGGGTCCGTGCTCGCGTCCCACGCCGCTGGACTTGACGCCGCCGAAGGGCAGCTCGTCGTAGCCGTAGTGGAGCGAGTTGACCCACACGTTGCCCGCCTCGAGCCTGTCGATGGCCTTGTTGGCGTACTTCATGTTGCTGGTCCAGATGGACGACCCCAGGCCGAACTCGGAGGCGTTGGCGCGCTCGATGGCCTCGTCGATATCCTTGAAGGTGAACACGGGCAACGCCGGTCCGAAGCATTCCTCGGTGGCGATGCGGGCATCGTCCGGCACGTCCGTGAGCAGCGTCGGCAGGTAGAAGTGGCCGTTCTTGAACTCGTCGCCTTCCGGCCGGGCGCCGCCCGCCACCACCTTGGCGCCCCGCGCCCTGGCGTCCTCCACCTGCTCCTCTACCTCGGTGCGCTGGTAGTCGACGTGGAGCGGTCCCATGCGGCTTTCCTTCTTCATGCCGTCGCCCACCGCCTTCTTCTGGAGGCCCGCCGCCAGCTTGTCGACGAAGTCGTCGGCAACGGATTCGTGCACGAAGAGGCGTTTCACGCCCAGGCACATCTGGCCGCAGTTGAAGTACCGTCCGATGTCGGCCATCTTCACCGCCATGTCGACGTTGGCGTCCTCCATGACGATCATGGGGTCGCTGCCGCCGAGTTCCAGCGTCACCCGCTTGATCTCTCTCCCGGCCACCTCCATGACGTGACGGCCGATGGGCGTGGAGCCGGTGAAGGCGATGCGGCGGATGCGGGGGTTGCTCAGGAGCTCCTCGCCCACGGAGCCGCCCGGGCCGCTGACGTAGTTCACCGTGCCCGCCGGCAAGCTCTTCTTGCCGCCGGCGTAGGTGGCTTGGCCTATCAACTCCATGCACAGCGCCGTGGCCAGCGGCGTGGTGGAGGCGGGCTTCACGATGATGGTGTTGCCGGCCGCCAGCGCCGGGCCCACCTTGGTGCCCATGAGAGTCAGCGGGAAGTTCCACGGTACGATGGCGCCGCACACGCCAATGGGCTGGCGCACCACCATGCCGTAGGCGTTTTTCTGCGGCAGCGGCACGTGGGACCCGCGCACCTTGGATGCGAGGCCGGCGTAGAACTCCAGGCCGTGGATCAGGTGGTGGATTTCCAGGCCCGCCTCGAACAGGGTCTTGCCCTGCTCCTGGGTCAACAGCGCCGCGATGTCCTTGCTGCGCTCCTGGATCAAATCGCAGGCGCTCTCCAGCGCCTTGCCGCGATCCTCCGGGGTGGTGTCGGACCACTCCTTGAAGGCGGTCTCCGCGGCGTCCACGGCTTGCCGGACATCCTCTTCCGAGCCCTTGGCGGCGTGGTCCACCACCTGGCCGGTGGCGGGGTTGCGTACTTCGTAGGTTTCCTTCTTCACGGCGTCGACGAGCTCACCGCCGATCAACAGCTTGGACATTCGATACCTCCGGATTGTGAACCTGATGGGATGTTTGGCACGAAGCCCCGGCCGCGCCGCGCGATGCGGCAGCCGGGGCCTTGAACCGTCTCTTTCGTCTACTGGCCCTTGAACTTGGCCGTCCGCTTTTCCAGGTAGGCGGTCACGCCCTCGTTGCCGTCCTCGCTGGCGAAGGTCTGGGTAAGCACCTCCCGCTCGAACGCCAGACCCTCCGGCAGTGAGGTTTCGATGCCGGCGTGGATCGCGCGTTTGATCTTGCCCACGGCCATGCTGGCCTTGTTGGGGGGCACGAACTGCCTGGCGTAGTCCATCACGTCCTGCAGGAAGGTGTCGCGCTCGTAGATGTAATGCAG
Source organism: uncultured Binatia bacterium (SeqCode) (assembly GCA_965215605.1). GTDB lineage: Bacteria > Desulfobacterota > Binatia > UBA9968 > JAJDTQ01 > JAJDTQ01. The sequence continues at coordinate 3,356,891 of OZ244070.1, forward strand.
CAGCCCCATGTCCATGGCCTCCTCGAAGGCCACCTGCTTGCCCGTGGCGCACAACTCCAGGGCCTTGGCCCGGCCCACCAGGCGCGGCAGGCGCTGGGTGCCGCCCATGCCCGGCATGACCCCGAGGTTCACCTCGGCCAGCCCCATCCGGCCGCCGTCCTTCTTGCCGATGCGGATGTCCGCCGCCATGGAGATCTCCAGCCCGCCGCCGACGGCGTGGCCGTTGACCGCCGCGATCACCAGCTTGGGGGTGTTCTCCATGCGCATCAGCACCTCGTGGCCGTGCAGCGCGAAGTTGGCCTTGTAGGACAGGTTCTGGGTCCCGAGCATGTTGATGTCGGCGCCGGCGGAAAAGAACTTCTCTCCCTTTCCGGTGATTACGATCACGTGGGTGCCGTCGTCGAAGCGCGCCTTCAGCAGCGCGTCATCGAGCTCCCGCAGCATCTCGTGAGTGTAGGAATTGACCGGCGGATGGTTGAGCTCGATAAGCGAGATGCCGCCTTCGGTGGTCTGGTCAATGGTGCCGTCTGCCATAAGTGTGCCTCCTGAAGATACGTTTCTCGATCGGCGGAATCGCGCCTTCCGCAGCCGGCGGTGGCCGCACGGCGAGGCCGCTTCGCATCCCGAAATATCGGCTTCGAGCGGGGAAAGGACTCTGTAACGGAGGGCTGCTTTGTGCCCGCCGATTCCCATTTGAATTAGCGGGCGAGGGCCGACAAGTCAACCGTTCAGGTTCCCGGACGACATGGATGGAGCCGTGTCGTGGGCCGGCCCCGCCCGCGCCGTTGGAAAACCCGCTACCCTATGGCAAGAGTAACACGATGGCCACGCGGAATACCCGAGAGAAGACCCTCCGGAGCGGTTTGAAGGCGCTTCGAAACGACGGGCTGGCGACCGAATCACCGGATGCGACCATGGTGGAGCCGCTGGTCCGGCGGTTCGAGGCCGAGCCGGCGGTTTCAGCGGCGGTGGCCCATGTCCTGGGGCGTATCCGGGACGCGGCCGCTGTGGAAGCGCTCAAGGACCTGGAGCGACGGGCGGGGAGCAAGGAGGTCCGGCGGGAGATACGCCGTTCCCTGTTCAAGCTGGCCCAGGGGGGGCTCGTGCCGGCCGAGCTCGAGGAAACCCGCCCGGCGGAGGCCGGAGCGAACTTCAGCCTGGCGCCGGAGATCGAGGGGTGCCTGTCGTCCGTCACCGGGGCGGGTTCGCGCATGGTGATCCTGACCCGGCCGCAGCCCGGCGGCGGGCTGATGGTCATGCAGGCCGCCGTCAATGACCGCCGCGGCCTGGAGAGGCTGGGGGGCAACGTCATCCGCCGCAAGGAGTTGCGCCAGATGATGGAGGACATGAAGGCCCAGCTCCAGGTCTCCATGACCCCCGTGCCCTGGCAGTACGCCGACTGGCTGGTGCACGAGGCTTATCAGAAAGTGACCGATTCGCCAGGGGAGGGGGTGGCCGACTATCCTCGGCTGCGGACTCATCTGACCGCCGCCAAGCCCGTACGGCGCTCCCACCCGGTCTTCGACCTCGTGGACGCGGCCGGCGTCGAGTCCATGGCTCCGTCCGAGACTTCGGAGAAGCTCCTGGAGGAACCGGAGTTCCGCACCTGGTTCGTGGAAAAGGACTTGCTGGAGCCTTACCTGGAGCGCCTCGAGGACACCGAGCAGAACCGTATCGTCCTCAACCCGATGCAGAAGGAAGAACGGTACCGCGGCATCGTCCGGGAGGCCGTCGAGGGAATCGTCCTCGGGGAGGAGACGCGCACGGTGTTCGAGGGACGCCTCGAGGACGCCGCCCTCCACCTGCATGTTTCCGGTCAGGAAGAGAAGGCACGGGCCGTCCTCGGGGTCGCCTCGGCCATCCGCCGCCGCGACCTCGGAAGCCTCGGCGTCCCGCTGCTGGAAGCCCTGGTGATGCGGAGCCTGGGCCTGCACAAGGCCCAGGAGAAGCAGGAAGCGGCGGAAGAGTCGTCGCTGATCGTCAAGCCGTAGCCAGCTTTGAGGATGGCGATGCTTGGTTCCCCTACGAAAGAATTCATGGGGAGACGTCGATACCCGCACTGCCTAGCTTGATCACCCGATCAATCACTGCTTCTCTTACGAGGTTGCCCACCAGGATTTCAATTTCGTCGCCTTCTTCCGCACCGACTAGAGCGTGGCCGAGAGGCATATCGATGTGTATGACGCCACGATTCGGATCATTGACTTTGTCGCTAAGGGTGACTTCGAGGGCTGGTCCTGCTCCAGAAAGAAAACGCACGTGAACTGTATCGCCTACGTCAACGTAGCGTGGATCTGATTTTTCGTTGCCGCCTTGAGGTTCCGAATCCGGTGGTTCGTGAGTCGGATCTGTCATGTCCGGAAACGGAATCTCCTCACCCTCAGCAGTAAAGGGCTTGCCTCGCTCGCTAGCTATGTACGAGTCGTCATTGTTTTTGAGCCAATCTAGTCGCGCGGTGATCGCCTGCTGCAGTTTTCTCGCTTCCGTTCGCGAGTCATTGAACCAATCAGTCGACCATATCCTGTATAGATGCCAGCCTAGACCCTCCAAGACTTCCTGACGAAGCCGGTCGCGATCACGGGCCGATTTCGACGAGTGATACGATGCGCCGTCGCATTCCACACCCATCAAAAAGCCATGTGGCCAATCCGGGTGCTTGACACCTATATCGACGAAATACCCAGCCACGCCGACCTGTGGCACCGGTTCAAATCCCATAGATCGAAGTTGTTCAATTACGAAGACTTCAAAATCGGAGTCCGGCTTCCTGGAACTCGTGTTGCCGCCTTGCAGAAACCCAGTGGCGGAGTACTCGAGCCAGCGCTTCAACATATAGGCCCCAGGGTTACCGCTTTCGTCTGCTCGGATGTCGGCGGCTGTCATTGAAGAGAAGGTGACGATCTGTTGTTTGGCGCGTGAAAACAGAACATTGAGTCGCCTCTGCCCTCCCAAGCCGTTAATTGGACCAAAGCGTTGCATCACGGGGCCACTTGGTTCTTCGGGCCCATATACGGTGCCAATGAAAATGACATCCCGTTCGTCGCCTTGGACATTTTCCAAGTTCTTGATGAAAAACGACTCCAGGCCATCGTTCCTCTTGGCCCAGTCATCAACATACTTTGAGGCAAGTGTGTCTCGGCTCAGAGAGTAGTCCATTTCCTCAAGGAGTAGATCCCGTTGCTTCTGGTTCAATGTTACCAGGCCCAGCGAACGATCAGGACTCTCCCTCATGAATCGTAAAGCGGCATCAATCATCGTCCTGGCCTCTTCACCATTGGTGCCGGAGTGATATCTGCCCCGCACAGAGACCAACTGGACCCCCATGTTGCGTCTTGACTCGGTAGCCGACGGAAACACAACAAGATCATCGTTGTAGATCATGTGGTTGGAAAATTTGATCAATCCGGAATGGCGAGAACGGTAGTGCCAGCGGAGGCGCCGTTTCGGCTTGAAGGCGGAATTGGCCATCTCCAATATGGATTCATCGAGAACAGTTTCGTCCTCGGTGTCTTCGTCATCGATCATCTTTCGAAAGAAACTCGTGGGCGGCAGTTGGTTCGTGTCGCCCACCACCACTGCTTGATGGCTTCGCGCTAACGCGCCAATCGAATTCTCCGGAGGCATCTGCGACGCTTCATCGATGATGCATAGATCAAACTTCTGCTCACTGCGTGGTAGATACTGGGCAATCGCCAAGGGCGACATCATCCAACACGGTTTCAACTCCAGCAATGCTCGACCTGATCGGGTAGTGAGGTCACGAACCGGCACATAGCGTTGTTTCTTTGATATCTCGTTCGCAAGAAGGGACATTTCGGTCCATGTTGATTTCGGGCCCACGCTTTCGCCATGCGGCGGTGTGGCCGATTCGTGCGCGATGGCCCGGAGGTGGGAACGTGCCATTCGGATGATTTCACGGTCCAGCGTGGCCAACTCCATCCGGAGATCATCGAGTCGCTTCCCGTGGAACCGTCGAAGGTCCTTCCCATGAATTCCGAAAATCTCGTTGGTAAGGGCACGATGCACGACTGCCTCCAAAATTGCGCCAAGATTGTCCAAGGGGTAGTCCTCCGCAAGGAGAACACTCGCCAGCCAATCGAAACCCGCGTCCGCCAGTTCTTGACGTGCCGCGGCATAAACAGAGTGAAGGTAGAGCCCTTGTTTGTCTTCCGAAGCGTCTTTCAAGTATTTGGCAATTCCCGTCTGCGTCCTCTCGGAGGAGAAGCGGGAAGGGTTCATCCCCGTATGTTGGCAGAGTTGGGCGAGAACGGAGTCGGCACTACCGTCAGCATGAACCGCTGACTCCAGCGCATTGATGGCGGATTGGACTTCCCCTCGTTCCAGGATTTCAAGAGCACTATTCGCCGCGGGGCTGCGAATTGACGCAATAGCTTGCGCAGCCTGGATGTCAGTGCGCAATGATTTGCAATCGGTGGCGGCGCCATGGAAACGATTGCCGCAGAGATCTTTCATTTCTTGATTGCGATCCAGAGATGCCTTCAATTGTGAGTGATCTGATGCTTGTCGAGCAAGGTCGTCCAAGGACTCGACATTCACTGTACCGGGGTTCTTAAAGTCTTTGATCAGGCTTTCGAGGTGATCCAGTGTTTGCCGGAGGTTCCGCGCCAATAAGGTTCTTTGCGCGATGTCGGTTCCTAGCTGGTCAACGGTCTTGTGCGATGGCGTGTCGTCGATTTCGGGGATTGACATCAAGAGATCGAGGTGTGCGGTTTTCAAGAACCATTTTTGGTCCCTTCCTTCAATGCCAGAAAATTGCTCGTCCACAACGTCATAGAATCTGCACAAGCGGTCGAAGGCTTCGAAGTCGGTATCTATGCCTTGGAAATGGAGCCCAAACACCGTAGACGCCTGTGGGTCGGTACAAAATCTCCGTTCCGTTTCCTTCCATTCAACGAGAGCCGCGATGTCGTCCACGGCCTGACTCCTATCAAATGCCGCCCGACGTGAAATGGAAAGGTAAAATCGTTTTGCCAAGCGATACTTTGAGGACAAGAGCCGAAAGCGTCCCGCGCTTCGCAGTATTTCACCGTGAACAACCAGATCAGCAGTTGGCAGTGTTGTCGTGGAGAATATTGCATTGTGGAATTCGTCCCGTTGCCTTCGTAGATGTCTTCCCCGTCGGACCAAGCGTGACAACACAGCGGTTGCGACAGGATCTGCGGTGACTTCATCCCGAAGCGTTAAGATCTCGCGAGATGTTTGTTGGACTAGTTCTCGTGCTCGGATGATTTCGGGGATCATGAACGAGCCACCCTCGGCTGCAAGGTCTGCAAATTGGGCAAGCGTGTCATGGGTGTTGTTCAGCCGAACCAAGAGGTCGGTCTCTTCATCGAGCCTTGATCGGAGCGTTACGGTATTGAGGGTCCTGATTCCGACGTCTTTGCATAGTGTTCTGATCTGACGCAACCGGTTGGGCAAGTCGGCATCTGCGGGATCCAAGAGTACTGTGGAAAGGTTCAGTTGTGCCGTTTGAAATCTTTCACACGCCTCAAGGTAATGGTTAGCGACGCCAATCTGTCTGTGCCGACAGAGCTTGCCGATTAGACCGACATCTAACGACTTGGTCGGCGGCAGTGCGGTTAGGACGGCCTTGAGCAGCCGCAGGTTAGCCAGGGGCGTTTCAGGGTTGACGTTGAAAGCGGCCAGTGCCTGCCGTGCTTGTACGGCTGCGAAGTAGGCGTCCGAGGCGGCTTCGGCGAGGTCGCATGTCTGTTCAACAACAAGACGATCGATGTTGACCAAGGCGTGACCCTGCCAATACGGCGGCGCAGAAATCGTGGCGCGCCAGGACTCTTCCACTGCGTTGGCGATACGCCACAACGTCCTTATGTGCATTTCGTCATAGGAATCGATATCGGGAATTGCATGGGTTGCTATGACCTTGGGCTGTTTCAAGAGTACTTCATTTGCTGCGATGCCCCGTCCGATGATGTCGTGTATGGTACACCCGGTATTTCCGAACGAAGTGGAGAGGATGGCCATGTACTCTGCCAGTTCAGCTCTGGTCTGACGGAAAATCTCCACTTTACGGGCGTAGTCGGCGGCAGGCGCAGGTACACTCATCGCCACGCGGGCGCGTATTGACGCAATGACGTTCTCTCGCGCGGACCGGTCGGCTTGGAGCGCAAGAATAAATTCTCCAAGCCCGATCGCTTCGAGGCGAGATTTCACCACATCAAGGGCCGCCGTCTTCTCCGCTACAAAAAGGACTTTTTTCCCAAGGGCGATTGCGGTTGCGATGGCATTGACAATTGTCTGGGACTTTCCTGTTCCGGGTGGACCTTCGATGGCGAGGTCGCGGCCGTCGGCGATGTCAATTAATGCGCTGAACTGGGAAGAGTCGGCGTCCATGACGAGGACGGGAACCTTTTTCTCAAGGGCCGGCTCGTCGACGTCGTATTCCTCCGGATAAAGGCTGGGACTCTGGCTCGGGATGCCCCCCAACAGCTTGCCAACCACAGTGCTTTGACCAAAACGATTCTGACTTGTGTCGAGATCGTGGTACATCGCCATGCGCGCTGACGGGAACACTCCAAAAGCAACTTGGCGACGCAACTGCCATTTGAGCGATTTCGGCGAGACTCTAGTGACCTTGACAAGGTACTCTTCGATAGAGCCGCCTGTGTACGCTGGAATATCGATTCCAAAATCCTGGCGCAGTTTCTCCGCGAGAACTATATTGGTTTCGGCTCTGTCACCAGTGCCACGGACCCAGAACTCTGGCCCTGCGTGGGTCCTTTGTTTCTCGATCGCAACCTTCACGAGAACCAGCGGAGCAAGCGAACTCTCGTTCCCGTTCGAGTCGGTCCAATCCAGGAACCCGAAGGCAGCATGCAGGACATTGATTCCAGTTTCTTGAATCCATGTTCGGCACTTTGAATGGAGACTACTTAACTTACGGTCCATGTCATCCGGTAAGAGCAAGGTCTGGATCGTGTCGTCCGCGTGGCGACCATCTGGGTTCGGTGTGTCTGGTTGGGGCAACTCGTAGGAGGGGGAGATATGGTTGTTCCTTGCGTGTTGTGGCAAGGAGACGTCGGATTTTGTCTGTCTTGCGGGCATAGCCAACAGTTCGCGAAGTTGGTCTTTGAGAGCCCGCTCCATCTGTCGGTGCTGCTCCAGGGCGGTATCGCTGTCTGTATTGATCGCATCAACTGCGGTCAAGTACGTCTCGTCCGTCAGTCTAGCTTCGGCTAGCGCGTCTTGGAAGACGGTTGTCCGCTCGTCGCGTGGATCGTCGTCCAGCGGCGGCAGCGAAATGAAACGCATCGGGTTCCCGTTTTCCAAGCTGTACCAGAGGACGTCCGGTAATTCGTCAACCACGCGGATGTGGGAGGCGGACCGAGGGGAGAATCTAGTCGAAATCAGGGGGTTGCGGCGACTGAAATCCAGAAGTTTGGGCCGGAGGCCTTCAATGCGAGACCTGACGAATTCCTGGAGCTCCGTGCCGACGGTCTCATCTGCGGGTTTAGGGCGCCCGAGCCAATCGGTTCCGTCGTTCATGCTCTCCCTTCCAAGATGGGAACAGTTGTTTTCTATAAGGAAAATCATTGGGGAAAGCCAATTGTCAATGGCAACGCTACTCAGCGTTCCTGCCTCTGGGCGTAATGGGTTAACGGGGCCCTTGACACGACAGCGGGTAAGGAAAGGATGAGCCGCCGGGGTAGTCGCTCGCGACTAGTGGTTGGACAGTTCGGGGAAGATACTTCCAGCCATGGACAGGTATATGATGGGTTGGAAATCAGGATGACGCGGCCACAGCGTCGTTCGAGTTTTTCGGATCAACTCGGTCTTCGCGTAAGTGAGCGGAATCTAACCCATGGCGACCACACCGTGCAGAGGCAGCATCTACTTGGCGTCTTGAGTTCAGGATGGTGAATCCGGTTGTTCCTTATTCGGTCCTCGTCCTGGAAAATAGTCCTCGTGTTTCGATCAGAGTGTCGACTGACTCAAGATTGGTGCGGACCCAGGAGGACGGCCAGCTTCTCCAACACCTCGGCAATTACCTGCGGTGGGGCCTGCGCCTCGAAACGAATCCGTCGTGCCCGCCAGTCCATGCTCTTGACCTGGTCGGCCAGGACGACACCGGTGACGTTTCCTCCCGGTGGGAGCGGCACCTCAAAGGGATAGCCTTTGACCCTGGACGTGATGGGACAGAGCAACGCCAAACTCGTCCTCCCGTTATAGCCACGCGGACTCAGGATCAGGGCAGGCCGGCGTCCGGCTTGCTCGTGCCCGGCCTGAGGACTGAAGGTGAGCCATACGATGTCCCCGGCCCCTGGGACATGCTCTACCATTCCTCGTTGCCTTGTGGCGGGCCGGTCTCCGTTTCCGGATGAAGGTTGTCATCCGTAATCTCGGCGAGCATGTCGGCAAGATTGTAGGTCGCCTTGCGGATGACGATTCGGTCGCCGCGCGGAACCAGTTCGATGGCGGAGCCTTCACGGACCCCCCATTGCTCAGCGATGGGTTTGGGGATGCGGACGGCCAGGCTGGCGCCCCATTTGGCGATATGCGACTTGGCACCCATATCGACGATCCTCCTCGGAATCTATATTAGATAGTTCTGAGGAGTTTGCAAGAACAAGTCTGAACTAAACCGCTCGCGGTGGCGGTTCAGTCCGGCAGCACCACGATCGCCTCGATTTCCACCAGAAAATCGGGATTGGCCAGCCCGGCCGCCACCACCAGGGTGCTGGCGGGCGGGTTGTCGCCCATGTACTTGAGCCGCGCCGGGTTCAGGGCGTCCCGGAACCGCGGGTCGGTGATGTAGGTGGTGATCTTGACGATGTCGCCGAACCCGGCTCCGGCCTCGTCGAGGACGGACTTCATGTTCTTGAGGACCTGCTCGGCCTGGGCCGCGGCGTCGCCCTTGCCGACGATGTTGCCGTCGGCGTCCACGGCGGTCTGGCCGGCGATGAAGAGCAGGCGTTTCCCCTCGGCGATGATGCCTTGCGAGTAACGCGGCCGCGGATCGGGTATGCTCCCGGGCTGCAGGATTTTCCTCATGGTTGCCTCCTTTGTGACGGGTATCAGCGGTAGAGGTGTTCGTCGTCCACCAACGTCTTGGGCTTGCGGATCTGGGGCGTCAGGGACGGCAGTCCGGAACGCGCCCGGAACAGGAAGTCCACGGGGATGTACTCCTTCAGGAACGGGACCGGCGTCCGCACGCCGGCGTAGGGGCTGACGGCGTCGTTGCCGATGACCAGCTCGTCGGCGAGAAAGGACTTCGGCACATCCGTGCGCATGCTGATTCCGGAGGTCGTGACGCTGCCCTGCACGACGGGCAGTCCGTGGCGGTCGGTCTCCTTCTTGCTCAACAGCTCGTGGTCGATGATCGGCGATTCCGGGTCCGCGCCACGGCCGGTCCGCCGGATGAACGCCAGGTCGGCAGAGTCCGGGTGGCGGTCCGGCGCTTCGAACCGCATCAGACGGGACCGGAAGTCTTCGATGCCGTCCGTGTCGTCCTTGGCGCCCAGCCTGGCGAACTCGTAGTGCCTGTCGCGCAGCAGGATTTCCAGGTTGTGGATCCGCTCCGGTGCCACGGAGCGGGTGAGGGTGCGCGTCCCTCGCGGGGTGTCGTAGTGCAGCAAGATGGTGTTGCGGCCGAGGATGTTGAGGCCGGCCTCCGCCAGCTCCATGTTGTGGACGTTGCCGTCGAAAAGCGTGGTCTTGAGTCCCAGGCCCCGGACTCCGTAGAGTTGCGGGTTCTCGGTGAGGAACCGTTTGCTGAGCCTCAGGCCCCGACTCTCCGGAGCGGCCAGCCCGGCCAGTTTCACCCTGGCCTGCTCTCCGGCCGGGGTGTCGGGGTAATATTGCAGAATCGTGGCGTACAGGGTCCGTTGCCGCGCCTTCTTGCCCGTCTGTTCGGCCGCCGTCAACAAGGTTTGTCCGGCCTCTTTCTCAAGTTCCTGAATTTCTTCCGCCGGAACATTGCCGGACAACCGGTAGTAGTGCAGCGCTTTGTGGGGGTGTCCCTTGCTTTCGTAGGCTTCCCCCAGCACTTCGTAGACGTCCCCGGACTTCTCGGAGCCGGGACGGGCCCGGACGTAGCCCGCGGCGGCGTCGATCACCGTCTGGTTCGACACCGGATTGCCGCTGAGAAGCTCCAGCAGGTTGCTGCTCACCATCAGGACGTTGGCGGTGCCCAGGGTGGTGGCTCCGGCGACACCGTGCGTAATGACCGGCGCCGCTCCGATGACGGCGTTCTTCTCCAGGAAGTCTTCTCCGAACAGGACGAACCGCACCTTGTCCATGCGATGCCCCGAGCGGGCGCGGTCGACGACCCGCAGCATGTTGTACTCCGGGCTGTTCAGCAGGGTACGCGCCCGCCCTCGCTCCCGCCACGAGGGCGCGCTCCGCGCGATCTCGGTCAGCATCCGTTTCGCGTCCTCGTGCCGTCCGTCGAGTTCCAGGGCCACGGCCCGGGAGTCCTTGGCCAGGGCCCCCAGAGGTTCGTCCGCGTATCGGTCCGCCATGACGCTCGCTTGTTTTTCGGTCTTCGCGGGATCCCTCCTGACCAGGGCGTAGAGCAATGCCTGGATCTCGGTCCGTTGTTCCGGCGTGGCGCCGGACAGGTTGTCGCCTTCGGCCACCGAGAGCAGCTCGCGCCGGTTCTCCCTCTCGGTCTCACGGGCCGCCTCGACCTCCCGGAACCGTTCCACCACGTCTTCCGCCTCGGCGTCCGCCACGGCGGCGAGACGGACGTGCAACTCCGCCTCCTCGACCCTGCCCTCGTCGAGCGCCTTGTCGGCCTGTTCCAGTTGTCGATGTATCCAGGCGTCCCTCTTCTTCGTTCGAAGGACCGCCGCCGTCTCCGCCGCCTCGGCGCTTCCCGGGTGGTCGGGGAACCGGTCCAGGAAGCGTTCGTACAGTACCAGGGCCTTGCGCTCGGTCTCCGGCATGTACGGCGTCTGCGTCCGCCGCATCTCCGCGTAGGCGGTCTCGAAGGCGGCAGCGGCGTACGAGCCCGAAGCCAGCCGGAAGATGTCCATGGCCCCCAGCAGCCGGTTCAGGAACCCGCTCCATCGGCCGACATCGTTCTCGGCCAGCAATTCCTCCGCCTGTTCCAGATGGCTCGCGGCGCCGGGGAAGGTTTCCGCCAGGGCCTCCTCTTCCTCCTGGCCGGCGGAATCGCCGGGCGAGAGCCCTCTCACCGGTCCGGCCAGTCCGGTTGGCTCGGCGCCCCGCGCCGCCCGTTCCTTGTCCGCCTCTTTCAGAAAGCGGACATGCCCGGGAAGTTGCTCGGTCCGCCGGAGCAGGGTGTCGACGATGGCCCGGCGCGTGCGCCGCTCGATCGCGTCGGGAAAGTACCTCTCGGCCGTAACGGTTTTCTCGAACGGGTCGAAGTCCCGCGTCGGATCCAGAATTCGCTCGATGGGAACCCCGGATGCCTGCGCGGCGGCGGAGCCCGGCAGTGCCAGAAGGATAAAGAGCAGCCATGCGCCGTACTTCATCGGTTCCGTCTCCTGATCCCCTGCATCAGGCCCTTCAACGCCTCGATCTTGCCGTTGGCTTCGAGCTTCTCCGGCGCGCCGTCCTGCTGGGCCACTTCCGCGTAGAGCTCCATGGCGGACTGCGCCAGTTCCTCGAAGGTTCCCATGTCGAAATCGAGGCCCTCCGGGTCGTTTCGGATGGAATACTCCTTGGCCAGGGTCACGTAATAGTCGCCGAAGTCCAGTTTGTGGCGATGGTAGTTCTTGCTCTGTGCATGCCTGGACAGGAGTTCGCTGTAGCCCGCGATCACGAGCTCGTTGCCGTCGTTCATGCGGTGGCGGTTGAGTTCCACGAACGCTACCTTGGCGCGGTCGGTGCGTTCCGCCTCCACCCGCGCCAGAAATGCCAGCGGCGTTCCCTCGTGTTGCCGGATCAACGCGAGCCATGCCAGCCACACATCGTCCAACGCCTCGATATACTTGAACGGATCGTCTTTGGGAAGGGCGGCGCCGGTGATGCGCCGGAACGTTTTCAGCGCGTCGAGATGGCGCCTTGCCGGCGCCGCCAGCTCCCCGCCGGCCCGGACCACGACCTGGTAGCGGCGGACGGCGCGGTCATAGTGTCCGAGACGTTCGTACGCGCTGGCTCGGGTGAACTCGACGATGTCCTTGTATCCATCCCCGTGCTTGCGCTCAAAGTCGTCCAGCCTCAATAGCGTCGCCTTCAGGATGTTGGTCCCGGTGACGTCCTTGGGGGTTTCGAACCGGTAGACGTTCTCGCGCGACAGCCGCTGAAACTCGTTGATGATCTCGAGCAGGTTCGCGGGTTGCACATAGCGAGGGTCCGGCTCCTGCGTGCGCGAGCAGGCAGCCGTGAGGAGAAGGGCCAACAGGCACGCGGCCGCTACGACTTTGTGGTGATGAGAGAATAGCACAGGATCAGCTCGTCCCCTTCGGCCGCGAAGTCGTGGGGAACGCCCCTGGGAATATGACACAGCATGCCGGGCCGGAGTTGCGTGACCGCTCCGGAAATGCGCAGCCGGCCGTGTCCCCGGAGCACGTGGCAGACCACGTCCTTGCCGTCGTGGACGATCTGCTTCGGGTCGGTTGTCGCGGTGGCGTTGAAGGAGACCAGTCCGACGTCGAAGCCGTCGCCCTTGAAGCAGCTCCGGTGTCGGATCTCGGAGTTGACCTCGGCGAGCTCGGTGAGCGCCGCGTCGATGCTCACCACCTTCAGGGCGCGCGAAGAGGGATCGGACACTAGGATGCCGGCTCCGCGATGTGGCGCAGGATCGCCTCGACGGCCTGTCCCGCCCGCGCATCCGGGACCCTGCAGGATCCCACCACCCGGTGACCGCCGCCGCCGTAGTGAGTCAGAAGCTCGCCGACGTTGACCGTGGAGGTGGTGTTGAAGATGTTGTAGCCCACCGAGATGGCGGTGGTGCCGGCCCGCTGAGAGTCCCGGGAAACCTTCATGGAGATGTTTCCGTCGGGGAAGAGCGTGTAGAGCAGGAACCGGTTGGCATCGGTCAGGTCCTCGGTGTCCCTGAGGTCAAGGAAGATGACGTTGCCACGGAGCTCGACGCGTTCCAGCAGTTGCCGGCGCAGCCGTTCCTGCAAGCCGAGGACACGCCGGCAACGCCGGTCCACCTCCGGGTCGTCCAGCACCTCGTCCAGGGAGCGGTCGCGGATCAGGTCGATGAGCCGGCGCCAGTAGGGCTCCTCGGCGCTTTCCTTGCCGTAGAGGGTCATGGAGATCAGCACGTAGCCCGCGGGGTCGAGAACGTCGTCCCGGGTCAGGGTGCCGCCGTCGATCTTGTCCGTATCCTCCAGCAGCGCGGTGAAGCGGTCGGTGCGCATCATGCGCAGGCCGTGGGCGTAGAGAGCGGGCGAAGCGCCGGGCACCTCCGAATAGTATTCGTACACCACCCGGGCCGCGCTCGGGGCCAGGCGGAAGCCGCCCCGACCCGGGACGATGGGGCGATCGAACCCCGAGGCCTCGTTGGTGAAGTGGTGGTCGAACCAAAGGGTGCATGCCGGGTGATAGGGGAGGTTGGCGATGATGTCCCCGGGGCGGATGTCGACGGCGCCGTCCTGCATGAACCTGGGTTCCACGAAAAGGTACGAATCGATGTCTTCCACGGCGGTGACGAGGGCGCCGCAGACAATGCCGTCGAAGTCGGGTCGCGTTACCAGCCTCATGCGCAGAGAACCTCGTCTACCGGCGTCAGGGGGAGCTTCAGGGCGCTGGCAACGCCGGCGTGGGTGACCCGTCCGCGGTGGACGTTGAGTCCTCGCGCCAACGGCCGCATCTCCTGCATCCCGCGCCGCAGGCCCTTGTCCGCGATGACAAGGCCGTAGGACAGCGTGGCGTTGGTCAGGGCGTGGGTGGCCGTGTGCGGCACCAGCGCGGGCATGTTGGTGACGCAATAGTGCACCACCCGCTCCTCGACGTAGGTGGGCTCGCGGTGCGTGGTGGGCCGGGAGGTCTCGGCGAACCCACCCTGATCGATGGAAACGTCGACGATGGCCGCGCCGCGCTTCATCCGCTTGATCCGGTCCCGCTCCAGCAGCATCGGCGTTCTGTCCCCGGTGATGAGCACGGAGCCGATGAGCAGGTCCGCGCCGGCGATCTCCTCCTCCAGGTTGGCTTGGTTGGACATGAGGGTGGTCAGGCGTCCGCCGAGAATGTCGTGGATATACCGCAGCCGGGCGGGGTTCACGTCCAGCACGCTGACGTCGGCGCCCATGCCGGCCGCCACCTGGCACGCCGAGGCCCCCACGGTACCCGCTCCCAGCACCACCACCTTTCCCGGCCGGACTCCCGAGGCGCCTCCCAACAACACCCCTCTGCCGCCGCTCTCCGCCTGCAGGCACCAGGCCCCCACCTGCAGCGACAGCCGCCCGGCGATTTCGCTCATGGGAGTCAGCAGCGGCAGCGTGCCGTCGTCGAGCGCGATGGTTTCGTAGCCGATGGCGGTGACGCCCTTCTCGCACAGCGCGTGGGTGAGCTCGGGTTGGGCGGCCAGGTGGAGGTAGGTGAAGAGCGCGAGTTCCGGCCTCAGGCGGGCGAACTCCTCGGGTACCGGCTCCTTGACCTTCATGACGAGGTCGGAGCCGTCCCACACGTCTCCGGCGCGATCCACCACCGTGGCCCCGTTGGCGGTGTAGGCCCGGTTGGGAATATGGCTGCCCCGGCCGGCGTTGCGTTCCACCAGCACCCGATGACCGTGGGCGATGAACGCGGCCGCTCCGGCGGGCGTCAGCGCGACTCTGTTTTCGTCGGTTTTCAACTCCTTGGGGACGCCTACGACCATTGATTCATTGGTACGTGAGCACCATCGGAGTGTCAAGACGGCGTCGGCGGCGGGCTCCCCGCGGTGGTTTTATTGACCTCGTACTCCGGGCGTGTTAACGGGGAATTCAAGACCTGTTGCAAGCGGCATTCCGCGGGAGCGGAATGCCGGAGAGGGGCAGCGGAGCGGCAACACGATGATTATCGACGGCAAGGCGGTGGCGAAGCAGGTGCGGGAGGAGGTGCGGAGGGACACGGAGCGCCTCCGCAGCGATCACGGCGTCGTGCCCGGGTTGGGCGTGGTGCTGGTGGGGGAAGACCCGGCGTCGCGCCTGTACGTACGGAACAAGGAAAAGGCGTGCGCGGACGCGGGCATCCGCTCGGTGGAGCACCTTTTCCCCGCGTCGGTGACCCAGCCCGAGCTCCTCGACCTGATCGGGCGCCTCAACCAGGACCCGGCCATACACGGTATTCTCGTGCAACTGCCGCTTCCCGACCACATCGCCGCCGACCGGATCCTCGAGGCGGTCTCTCCGGACAAGGACGTGGACGGCTTCCACCCGGTGAACCAGGGGCTGCTGCTCTCCGGCGGCGACGGCTTCAAGCCCTGCACGCCCCTGGGGATCATGAGGCTGCTGGATTCGGTGGACTGCGAGCTCAAGGGCAAGACGGCTTTGGTGGTGGGCCGCAGCAACATCGTCGGCAAGCCGGTGGCGCTGATGCTGCTCGCGCGGCACGCCACGGTGACGCTTTGCCACTCGCGCACCCTCGACTTGGGCGGGGAGGTGGGGCGGGCGGATGTGGTGGTGGCGGCGGTGGGCAAGGCGCATGCCATTCGCGGCGAATGGATCAAGCCCGGCGCGGTGGTGATCGACGTGGGTATCAACCGGCTGCCCACCGGCAAGCTGGCGGGTGACGTCGAGTTCGAGCCGGCCCAGGAGCGGGCTTCGTGGATTTCCCCGGTGCCCGGAGGCGTCGGACCCATGACCATCGGCATGCTGCTTTCCAACACGCTGCTGTCGGCGCGGCGATCCCTGGAATAGGGCGAGGGTAGACGCCGTGGCCGGAGAAACGCCTCCCGGGAGGACTCCCCTCCACGCCCGCCATACGGCTCTCGGAGCCCGCATGGTGGAGTTCGCGGGGTGGGAGATGCCGGTCCAGTACCAGGGCATCCAGGCCGAGCACGTTGCGGTACGGACCCGCGCCGGGCTCTTCGACGTCAGCCACATGGGGGAGATCGAGGCCGCGGGTCCCGGCGCCTCCCGGTTCTGTCAACGGGTCACCACCAACGACGTCGAGCGGCTGAGCCCCTCGCAGGCGCAGTACACGCTGCTGCTGAACGAGCGGGCGGGAGTCATCGACGACCTGGTGATCTTCAGGCTGGAGGCCGAGCGGTACCTGCTGTGCGTCAACGCCTCCAGGCGGGCCGTAGACTTCGACTGGCTGGCAAGCCATGCGGGCGAAGACGTGACGGTACGCGACGTCAGCGACTCCTACGCGCTGCTGGCGCTCCAGGGGCCGGAGGCAGAGGGCATCCTCCAGCGGTTCACCGCGGCGGAGTTGCCGGCCGTCGAGGCGTTCAGCTTCGTTGCGGCCGAGGTGAGCGGGGTTCCCTGTATCGTTTCGCGCACGGGGTACACCGGGGAGGACGGCTTCGAGCTCTATTGCCCGGCGGCAGAGGCAGTCCGGTTATGGGACGCTCTGGCGGGTACCGGCGACGTGGAGCCTGCCGGGCTGGGGGCCAGGGATACGCTCCGTCTCGAAAAGGGTTTCCCGCTGTACGGCCACGAGCTCGACGAGACCACGACGCCGCCGGAGGCACGGCTCGGGTGGGTCACGAAGCTCGAAAAGGGACCGTTCATCGGCTCCGATGTCTTGTCCCGGAAGGAGCCGTTGGGGCGCCGCCTCGTGGGTCTGGAGATGGAAGGGGCGGGTATCGCCCGTGAGGGCTATCCGATTTTTCACGACGCCCGCGAGGTCGGACGGGTGACCAGCGGTACGCTTTCGCCGACTCTGGGGAAGGCCATCGCCCTGGCGTACGTATCGACGGAAGCGGCGGCTCTCGGCACGGAGGTGGGGGTGGAGATCCGCCGCCGACGGGTTCCGGCCCGTACCGTGCGGGTACCGTTCGTCCGCTAGCCCAACGCGCGCCGGCAGCGCCGGGCGGGGTGTGCCGGCAAGAGCACACGGACCGCCAAGGAGGAACAGATGGAGTACCCGAAGGGTCTGAAGTATTCGCGGGAGCACGAGTGGGTCTCGGTGGAAGCCGGCGACACCGGGGTCATCGGGATCTCGGACTTCGCGCAGAACGAGCTGGGCGACGTGGTCTACGTGGAGGTGCCGGAGTTGGGAGAGAAGATCAGCAAGGACGATCCCTTCGGCGCGGTGGAGTCGGTGAAGGCCGTGTCGGATCTCTACGCCCCGGTCAGCGGCACGGTCACCGAGGTCAATGACGCGCTGCCGGATACTCCGGGGCTCATCAACGAAGACCCTTACGGAGAAGGCTGGATCGTCAAGGTCACCCTGTCGGACATCGACGAGCTGGACGATCTGATGACGCCGGAGGAGTATGCGGACTTTTGTGAGGGTCAGGAGGATGACGACGACGGCGCTTGACGGCCGTTGAGGATCACGCCGTGGACCGGACAGATCACAAGAATTCTTTTCGGGAGCTGTTTGCGTCGCGGCACATCGGCCCCGGCGCGGCGGAGGTCCAGGAGATGCTCGCCGTTCTGGGCCTGGATTCCCTGGAAGAGCTGGTGGAGCGCGCGGTGCCGGAAAGCATCCGGTTTACCGGCGCCCTCGACCTGCCCCGGCCGTTGACCGAAGAACAGCTCCTGCGCGAGGCCCGGGAACTGGCGGCCGCCAACCGCCCCGCCCGGTCCTACATCGGCATGGGCTACTACGATTGCTACACGCCCCCCGTCATCCTCAGGAATATCCTGGAGAACCCAGGCTGGTACACCGCCTACACTCCCTACCAGCCGGAGATCTCCCAGGGCCGTCTCGAGGCCCTGCTGAACTTCCAGACCATGGTCACCGACCTCACGGCCATGGACATCGCCAACTCTTCCCTGCTGGACGAGGGGACCGCGGCCGCGGAGGCCGTGTTCCTGGCCTGCAACCTGGAGAAGCAGGGGCGGCGCAAGCTGTTCGTGTGCGAGGATGCGTTCCCGCAGACTCTCGAGGTGATGGGCACCCGCGCGGCGCCCATGGGCGTGCAGGTGGTCACCGATGCCGCGGGGCCGGAGCCGCCGGACGACGCGTTCGCCGGGTTCATCCAGTACCCGGCCGCGAGCGGAGCGATTCCGGACCTCGAAGGGTTCATCCGCCGATGCCGGGATCGCGGGATGGTGAGCATCGTGGCCACGGATCTGCTGAGCCTGTGCCTGCTGACGCCGCCGGGGGAGGCCGGCGCGGACATCGTCGTCGGCAGCGCGCAGCGTTTCGGCGTGCCCATGGGGTTCGGCGGCCCGCACGCCGGCTTCCTGGCCACCCGGGACTCGTACAAGCGCATGATGCCCGGGCGTCTGGTGGGGGTCTCCAAGGACGCCCAGGGACAGCGGGCGCTGCGGCTCGCTTTGCAGACCCGCGAGCAGCACATCCGCCGCGAGAAGGCCACCAGCAACATCTGCACCGCGCAGGTGCTGCTGGCGGTAATGGCGTCCATGTACGCGGTCTATCACGGCCCGTCGGGCCTCCGGAACATTGCCGAACGGGTCCACCGCCGCACGGCCCGGCTGGCGGAACGGCTGGAGGGGGCCGGCTTCACCCTCGCCGCCGGCGGCTTCTTCGACACCTTCCGAATCGACCTCGGCGCCGGGCGGGCCGACGAGATCCAGCGGACGGCGGCCGAACGCGGCATCAACCTCGGGCGACCGTCCGGCGGCCAGTTGCACGTCTCGCTGGACGAGACCACCAGCGAGGACGACGTCCGGGACCTCCTGCGGGTGTTCGGCGTTGCGGTGGAAGACCAGGATCCGGAGACGCGCGGGTCGCCGCGGCTCCCCGAGGAGTACGTTCGCGGCAGCGGCTTCCTGGAGGCGGAGGTGTTCAACCGGCACCACTCCGAAACCCAGATGCTGCGCTACATGGCGCGGCTCCAGGCCAGGGACCTGAGCTTGGTGCAGTCCATGATACCGCTGGGCTCGTGCACCATGAAGCTCAATGCCACCGCCGAGATGATCCCCGTGACCTGGCCGGAATTCGCCCGGATGCATCCTTTCGCGCCGGCGGACCAGGCCCGGGGATACCGCGCGCTCATCAGCCGGCTCGAGGAGTGGCTGTGCGCCATCACCGGGTTTGCCGGCATATCGGTGCAACCCAACGCGGGTTCCCAGGGAGAGTACTCCGGGCTGCTGGTGATCCGGAAGTATCACGCGGCCAACGGGCAGGCGGAGCGCGACGTTTGCCTCATTCCCAGCTCCGCGCACGGCACCAATCCGGCCAGCGCGGTGCTGGCGGGCATGAGCGTGGTGGTGGTGGACTGTGACGAAGACGGCAACATCGACCTCGACGACCTGCGCGCCAAGGCCGGCGGGGCCGGCGGCCGTCTCGCCGCGCTGATGGTCACCTACCCTTCGACCCACGGGGTGTTCGAGGAAGGTATCCGGGACATCTGCCGCATCGTCCACGAGCGCGGCGGCCAGGTCTACCTGGACGGCGCCAATCTGAACGCGCTGGTGGGTCTGTGCCGGCCCGGAAGCATCGGCCCGGACGTGTGCCACCTGAATTTGCACAAGACGTTCTGCATTCCTCACGGGGGCGGCGGGCCGGGTGTCGGGCCGGTGGCGGTGGCGGCGCATCTCGTGAGATTTCTCCCGTCCCACGGCGTGGTGCCGGAATGCGGCCCCGCCGAGGGCATCACCGCGGTGTCGTCCGCGCCCTGGGGGAGCGCCGGCATCCTGCCGATCTCCTGGGCCTACATCGCCATGATGGGCGCCGAGGGCCTGACCCGGGCCACCCAGGTGGCGGTGCTCAACGGCAACTACATCGCGCACCGGCTTTCAGGTGAATACCGGATCCTCTACCGCGGCAAGAACGGCATGGTGGCGCACGAGTGCATCGTCGACGTGCGTCCCTTCAAGGCTTCCGCCGGCGTGACGGTGGAGGACCTGGCCAAGCGGCTCATGGACTACGGCTTCCACGCGCCGACCATGTCATGGCCGGTGGCGGGCACGCTGATGATCGAGCCCACGGAGAGCGAATCCCGGGAAGAGCTGGACCGGTTCTGTGACGCCATGCTCGCCATCCGCGAGGAGGTCCGCGAGATCGAAACCGGCGCCGCCGACCCCCGGGACAACGTGCTCAAGAACGCGCCCCACAGCGCTTTCCACCTGCTTTCGGAGGACTGGCAACACCCGTATTCGCGTGACAAGGCGGCATTCCCGCTGGATTGGGTGCGGCAGCGCAAGTTCTGGGTCCCGGTGGGGCGGGTGGACAATACCTACGGCGACAGGAACCTGGTCTGCACCTGCGCGCCGGTGTCCGCCTACGCGTGAAGCTTGCCGGCGCCTGTCAATCGGCCGGCTTTTGGGCTAGAATCGGTGCGTCGTTCCGTGACTCAGACGACCCGAAGCACACGAGGGGACCCCGCCATGTTTGGTCTTGGAATCTGGGAACTTCTGATAATTCTGGTGATCGTCCTGGTGCTGTTCAGCCGAAGGCTGCCGGAGCTCGGCTCGGGGCTGGGCAAGGGAATCAAGGGTTTCCGCAAGTCGCTGCACGACCCGGACGAGATCGATGTGACCGGGACCGACAAGGGGGAAGGGGAGGGTCCCAAGAAGGAATGACCTCTCCGAGGACCCGCAGTTTCTAAAGCCTGCTTGCGGAACCCGAGACTAGGCGGCGGCCTCGGCGGAGACCACCCGGCAACTGAAGGATTCCACCGCCGTCTTGGGTTTCGGAAAGACGATGGTGAAGTCGGCGGACCCGTTGGGCGCGATCCGGTAGCTGCTCTGGGGCTTGAGGCTCTGAAGCAGCGAGATCTCGCGAAAGGTCATGTCCTGGATGATCTTGGCCGATATGGCGTTTCCCACGAACGTGACCTGCTGTGCTATCTGTTTTCCTTCCGCGTCGAAGAGTCGCGCCTCGATCCGTACCTTGTGGATGCTCCGGTCGTTGCGGTTGGTGAGCTTCCCGGAAACGATGTAGACCTCGGTCCGGTTCAGGACCGGCCTGACTCCCGATACCAGCGACTCGACCACCAGAGTCTGCTTGAAGTGCCGGTTGTCGAAGACGGCGCTTCCGTACCACGGGATCCGCCGTATCAGGGAGTCCAGGGGCTGTGGATTGGCCTGATAGATCAGCGCTACCAGAACGAAGGCGAGCACGGCCAGGCCCACGAGGCTCGCCATCGGCATGATCGAGCCTCTGGAATCCCCGAGTTGTCCGAGCAGCGGCCTTCCCGGCGGCGGCGCTTCCCGCGTGGGAGTCGCCGGGGAGTCATCCGCGATCTCGAAGTCCGGCTGCCGCTGGTCCAGGTCCGGGGAATCATCGTCTTCGGCCGCGGTCTCCTCCACCGGGTCCATCGCCGGCGCTTCCGCGGGCAGGGCTTCCGGGGCTCCGATCTCGAAGCCACGGTAGGAAGGGGCCAGGTCGCCGCCGCCGCCCTCGTTCGGATCGAGGTTGGCAAGGTCCGGCGCCGCCGGCTCCGTCGTTGCCGCGATGGTCTCCGGGGGCGATTCCGGCGTGTCCCCCGCTGGCGGGGTGTCCGGCTCGTCGGCGAGGTCCGGCGGGTCGCCGGTCCCGGAAACCTCGTCCGGCTGCTGCTCCGCGGCTGCAGGCGCTTCCTCGCCGGCCGACTGCAAGCGCACCTGGACCATGAAGACGTGCTGGCAGCGAGTGCAACGGAAGGTGGGCTTGGGTGCGTCGAAGACGCTGCCGCTCACCTTATAGGTGGTGGAACAGTTGGGACAGCGGATGATCATATCGCGAATTCCAGGTCACCGACATCCAGGTTTTCCTTCCAGCTCGTCCACATGTTCGTGGTCAGATATCGGCTGCCGAAATCGGGAAACACCGTCACCACGGTCCCGTGGGTGAGTTGCCGGGCGATTCTCAACGCCGCGACCATGGCGGCCCCGGAGGATTGTCCCACCATCAGTCCCTCTTCCTGGCTGAGGCGATAGACCATGTCGTAGGCGTCCTCCGTGGACACGGGAACTTTGAGGTCCAGTTCCTCCTCGTGGTAGATCCCCGGGACGATGGAGCTGGCCATGTGCTTCAACCCCTCAAGTCCGTGCAGCGGTGCGTCCGGCTCTACCCCGATGACCGCGATCCGGGGATCCCGCTCCCTGAGAAACCGTCCGGCCCCCATCACGGTGCCGCCGGTGCCGACGCCGGCGACGAAATGGCTGACCGCGCCCTCGGTCTGCCGGTAGATCTCCGGGCCGGTGGTCTCGTAGTGGGTCTGGCTGTTCATGGGATTGAAGTATTGATCGGGCTTGAAATACCTTCCCGGATCCTCGCCGACGATCTTGCGGCAAAGCCGGATGGCGCCGTCGGATCCTTCGAGGGGGTCGCTGTAGACGATGTCCGCGCCGAAGAACCGGATGATGCCCTTGCGTTCCTCGCTGACGTTGGAAGGCACTACCAGGCGGACGCCGTGGCCCAGCGCCGCGCCCACCATGGCGATGGCGATGCCGGTGTTGCCGGACGTCGAATCGATGATGATCTGTCCGGGTTTGAGCCGGCCCGTCCGGATCCCTTCCTGGATCATTCCGAGCGCGGGCCGATCCTTCACGGAGCCGCCGGGGTTGAACCCTTCGAGCTTCGCCAGAATGCGCACTCCCGGGGCGAGGTCGCGGGCGATTCGGCCGATCCGGACCAGGGGAGTGTTGCCCACGAGCTCGGTGACGGTCTCGACTTTTCGTAGCTCCCGTGCCGGCGGTGGGGCGTTCTTCCTTAAAGCGGTGAGCAAGCGGCTACATGCCTCCGGCGATGGCCGGCACGATGGATATGCTGTCTCCGTCCTTCAACGCGGTATCCAGGTTCTTGAGGAAGCGGATGTCGTCTCCGTTGACGTAGACGTTTACGAACCGGCGAACCTTGCCATTTTCGTCCATGATGCGTTCCTTGATGCCGGGGTGATTCTGCTCGAGATCGTCCAGCATGGCCGAAACCGTGGCGCCGTTGGCGCCGACCTCATCCGATCCCTCGGTGAACTTTCTCAACGGTGTGGGGACACGTACACGAACACTCATGAAAGGACCTCCCTGTATGGTCTGGTGTCCTGTCCGGTCAATTCGCATCTTATGATACGAATTGACCGGACAGGACACCAGGATAAATCCGGTTTGCGGCCATTTCAACACGGGGACGCGGGCGAACCGGTCATCCTGCCCGCGCTTTCTCGCGGGTTCCCCGTGACAGCTCGGCGTGCAGCGCGTCGAAGGTGCCCAGGGTCGCGTCGATGCTGTAGGGCCGATCGACGATGTGCGCCACCGTCTCGATCGTCTTGTAGCCGTTCCCTGTAATGGAGATGACGATGGACTCGTCCCGCGGAATCCGGCCCTGCTCGATCAGCTTCCTCGTTACAGCAACTTCCGTGCCACCCGCCGGTTCCGTGAAAATTCCCTCGGTGGCCGCCAGCAGCTTGATGCCGTCGAGAATCTCTTCGTCGGTGACGTTTTCTCCCCAGCCGCCGGTCTCCTTGACGGTTTGAATCACGTAGTAGCCGTCGGCCGGGTTACCGATGGCGATGGAGGTGGCGATGGTGTCGGGTTTCACCGGATCGACCACGTCCGTACCCTTCTTGAGGGCGTCGATAATGGGGGAGCAGCCCGCCGCCTGGGCGGAGTAGATGCTGCACGGCTCGTCCGGACCCACCAACCCCACGGTCCGAAGTTCCTTGAACGCCTTGCCGAGCTTGGGAAGAATGGTTCCGCCCGCGGAGCCCACGACGATGTGGCGCGGCAGCTTCCAGCCGAGCTGCTCGGCGACCTCGAAGGCATGAGTCTTGGCCCCCTCGGAGTAGTAGGGCCTGAGGTTCACGTTGACGAAGGCCCACTGGTACTTGTCGCCGATCTCACTGCAAAGGCGGTTGACGTCGTCGTACGTCCCCTTGACGGCCACCGTGCGGGGGCCGTAGATGGCGGAGCCGACGATCTTCCCTTCCTCCAGCCCCTCGGGAATGAAGACGTAGCAGTTGAGTCCGGCGCTGGCGGCGTGGGCCGACACCGAGTTGGCCAGGTTCCCGGTGGATGCGCACGAGACGGTCTCGTAGCCGAACTCGATGGCCTTGGAGATGGCCACCGACACGACCCGGTCCTTGTAGGAGAAGGTCGGGTGGTTCACCGAGTCGTCCTTGATGTAGAGCTCGTCGACGCCCAACGCCTCGCCCAGGCGGCGGGCCCGTATGAGCGGCGTGAAGCCCGAGTAGAGTCCCACCCTGGGGTCTTCCTCGATGGGCAAGAGCTCCCGGTAGCGCCACAGGTTGCGCGCCCGCGAGGCGATCTTCTCCCGACTCATGCTCTGGCGGATTCGGTCATAGTCGTATTCCACCTCGAGCGGGCCGAAGCAGTCCTCGCACACGTGGAGAGGGGCGGTGGAATAGTTTCGATGACACTCCCGGCATTTCAGTCCTTGAACAAAGCTCATGCATCACTCCTTTGGGAGGCGGGCGAACCGGCGGACCCGCCGCAAGCCTTGCAGCGTGGGTTCGGCGGCACGGGTACCTTGCGTACCTCCATGGTCTTGGCGTCGTAGGTCAGCAGCCGGTTCACCAGCAGATGCTCCTCGAGTCCCACGATGTACTTGATGGCCTCGGTGGCCTGGATGGACCCGATGGTTCCGGCCACCGCGCCGAGGATGCCGGCCTGCTGGCAGCCGAGGACCTCGCCCGGCGCCGGCGGTTCCTCGAACAGGCAGCGGTAACAGGCGCTCTCCGGCGGCACCACGGTCATGGTCTGCCCCTGGAGGCGGACGATGCCGGCGTGGGAGAAGGGCTTGCCCAGCGACACGGCGACGTCGTTGACGAGGAACTTGGTGTCGAAATTATCGCTGCCGTCGATGATGAAGTCGTAGGGCGTCATGAGCTCGGCGGCGTTCTCGGCCGTCAAGCGCCCGTCGTGGACCGCCACGTCCACTTCGGCGTTGATCTCCGCGAGTCGCGACCGCGCCGATTCCACCTTGCGCCGGCCCCGGTCCGCCGTGGTGTGGAGGATCTGCCGCTGCAGGTTGGAAAGGTCCACCGTGTCGCCGTCCACGATGCCGAGCCTGCCGATGCCGGCAGCGGCCAGGTAGAAGGCGGCGGGGCTTCCCAAGCCGCCGGCGCCCACCACCAGGACGCTGGCCTGGCGCAGGCGGATCTGCCCGCCGCCGCCGACGTCGGGGATCATGATCTGGCGGCTATACCGCTCGACTTGCTCGGGATTCAGACGCATGGACCTGGCTCACAAACGAAAAAAAACCTCTTCCAAGATGAGAAGAGGTTTCTCCTCACCTTATCTGTCCCTTGCGGGCCGGAATTAGCACCTGCGTTCCCTTGGGGACGCGGTTGCTGTGGCTTCGACGGGCCTGTCCCTCCACCACTCTGGATAAGGCGTCAGTTCGTTACGGGGATTCTACATGGTTTTCCGTCATTGCGCAATTTCCATAATACGCGGTTCCCGCGTGTCAGTTCATGGAGCAGGCCCCCGGCCCCCTGGGGTCGCCGCAGCTTCCGCAGGCGCCGCCGGCCGGCATCCGGTCCTCCGTCGCGCCGTTGACCGCGAACACGGACGGCAGCCGCTCGAGCTGTTGGCCGCTGCAGGACGGACAGGCCGGGCGGGCGGAGCCCAGCACCAGGTCCTCGAACTCGTGGCCGCAGCCCTTGCACTGGAATTCATATAGGGGCATGACTGTTCTCCTTTCGACGGTCCGATCTGCCGGGCGGCCCACCGGGCCGAAGACACGTCCCGGCAGTATACTTCACCCGGGGGCGGTGGAAAACACTCCGGGTGTCCGGGAAGAATCCGAGGAGAGCCCATGCTGTTCCTGAACAACGACGATGTGGCCCGCGTTATCGACATGCCGCTTTGCCTGGACTCGCTGGAAGGCCTCTTCCAGGAACTGGCCCGGCGCGACGCCGTCGGCATGGGACGCATGGATATGTACGTGCCTTCCGGCCAGGAAGCGCCGTACCACAGGCTCGCGCTCATGGTGGGGGGCAGCCGGAAGGACGGCTATGCCTGTATCCGCATCATTTCCGACATGGTGAGCTGGCCCATGGTGCGCGGCCACCGGCGGGAGAACAAGTACGCCCGCGAGCCGGGCACGTGGTGCGGCCTGCTGCTGCTCTTCAGCACCCGCGACGCCACCCCCGTGGCCATCATGAACGACGGCCGGCTTCAGCACGACCGCGTGGGGGCGGGCGCCGGGCTCGGCGCCAAGTACCTCGCCCGGGAGGACAGCCATGCGGTGGCGATGATCGGCTCCGGCGGCATGGCCCGGAGCTACCTTGACGCTCTTTGCCGCGTACGGCCCATCACCAGGGTCACGGTGTTCAGCCTCGACCCGGCCAATGCCCGGCAGTACGCGGAGGAGATGCAGGCGCGGCATGAGATCGAGGTGGTGGCGGCCCCGGACGGGCGGAGCGCGGTGCGGGGCGCCGACATCGTGTGTTGCTGCGCTTCCGCCATCGAGCCGGTATTCTTCGCCGACTGGCTGGAGCCCGGCATGTGTGTCATCGACGTCAATCGCAACTCCGTGGAGCCGGGGTTCCTGCGGGCCGTGGACGTTGCGGCGCGCCCCGGCGACGCCACGCCCTACCTGGAGAAGCCGCCGCCCGAGGCCTTCTATGCCAGGGGAGGCTACCTCGGCTATGTGGCGGGTCAGGAGGAAGAGAGGAGGTTGGTGCCGCGGGTGGACCTTACGCCGGAAGTCGTCGACATTCCCAAGCTGCCGGACCTCATGAGCGGCCGCATCTCCGGCCGCACCAGCCCGGAGCAGACCGCGTGGTTCATGAACATCGGCGCCATCGGACCCCAGTTCTGCGCCGTCACGGCGGCTGTCTACGAACGCGCCTGTGAACAGGGGCTCGGCCGGGAGATACCGACGGAGCTTTTTCTGGAGGATATACGGGCGTGATGGGCCGTGAGGCGAGCTAGTGTCGACACTAGTATCCTGTCCGATTAATTAGTTGAAAAACAATACAGGGTGTAGTACCATGGGGAGAAGGGTGAAGGAGGCACCATGGCACGACCACCAGCAGGGATCGTTTTGAGTGAGGAAGAGAAGGCGGAGCTTGAGAGATGGAGCCGGCGGCGCAATACGCGAGCGGGTCTTCATCTGAGAGCGGGCGTGATTTTGGATTGCGCGCGAGGTTACACAGGGGAGGAGGTGGCGAAGCGACACCACACGAGCCAGCAGACGGTGTCGAAGTGGCGGGGGCGGTTCGCCCGAGAGCGACTGGCGGGACTGTCCGATGCTGTACGAAGCGGCCAGCCGCGCAAGCACAACGACATACGGGTGCAGGAAGTGTTGGACGCGACACTGAATCGACGGCCGAAGCATGCCACGCACTGGAGCGTGCGGAGTTTATCCGAGGACCTGGATGTGCCACGGGATTTCGTTCATCGTGTATGGCGAGCATTCGGGCTCAAACCTCACCTGTCGCGAAACTTCAAGCTATCCACCGATCCGCACTTCATCGACAAGGTGCGGGACGTGGTGGGTCTTTATCTGAATCCGCCGGACAAGGCGCTGGTGTTGTGCGTGGATGAAAAAAGCCAGATTCAGGCATTGGACCGTACCCAACCCGGTTTACCGCTGAACTACGGCACACCCGAGACTCGGACCCATGACTATCGGCGCTATGGCACCACCACGCTGTTCGCCGCACTGGAGGTAGCCACGGGTCGAGTGTTGGGCAAGCTGCACCGCCGGCACAGAAGCCAAGAGTTCATCGCCTTCTTGCGCCACATCGACTCGCAGGTCCCGGCCGCCTTGGAAGTCCACCTCATTCTCGACAACTACGGTACCCACAAGACCGCCCAAGTCAAGAATTGGCTGTTACGACACCCCCGATTCCACTGTCATTTCATCCCCACCTACAGTTCCTGGATGAACTTGGTGGAGCGCTTCTTCGCAACCTTGTCCGAACACCAGTTACGCCGAGGCACCTACCGCTCCGTGGTCGCTCTGGAGAAAGCCATACGAAATTACCTCGACCTGCACAATCAACATCCCAAGCCGTTTCGTTGGACCAAGTCCGCTGATGCCATCATTGACTCCGTCACCAGCGTTATTAAACGAATTAACCAGACACCACACTAGCAGGGTGTCGTCAGCGAGCCCTCAAGCTCCAGGATCTCGCCCATGCGCAGTACATCATGATACTGGGCCAGGGACGCCATGCCGTCCCGGCGGCTCCGGGTGGTTCCTTCCCGCCGCAGGACCGCCAGGGCGTCGCCGACCGCCTTCACCAGGGTGTAGCGGACGGTGCCCGGGAACAGCGCCATCTTGTAACCCTCGGCGGCGGCTCCGCCGACCTCCAGGACGGAAGCCGGGATGGCTTCGTCCATGTTGACCACCAGCGGACCCCGGATTCCGCGACGGATCTCGCGGAGATCCTCCAGCGTGCCCGGAACCTGCACGAAGACCGCGTCGGCGCCGGCTTTGCGGTAGGCGCGGCCGCGCCGGATGGCTTCGTCGAGGCCGCCCGAGGAGCAGGCCAGGGTGCGCGCGATGATGACGGTGTCCGCGTCCGTCCTGGCGGCGGCCGCGGCCCGGACCTTCTCCACCATCTCGGTTTCGGAGACCAACGGATGTCCGCCTTCCAGCAGTCCGCACTTCTTGGCCGGCACCTGGTCCTCGATTTGGATAGCCGCCGCGCCCGCCCGCTCCAGCGCGGCGACGGTGCGGTGCACTTGAAGTGGGCCGCCGAAGCCCGTGTCGGCGTCCACCAGGAGGGGGATGCGCAGCACGTGGCAGATGTTCCGCACGTGCGCGATGAGCGCATCGGCGGACAGGAAGCCCAGGTCCGGAAGGCCCAGCAGGCTGGCCGTGGCGGCGTTGCCCCCGAGCAGGGCCAGCCGGAAGCCGGCCTGTTCCGCGAGCAGCGCCGTCAAGCCGTCGTGAACGCCCGGAACCGCAAGGCAGCCGTCCTCGGCCATTGCAGCCCGCAACCGTGAGGCGCTGGTCATTCGCTTCACCTCCTTGACCGTTCGACCAACCGGGTGGTTGTGGGTATCATTCAGTAGCTTCCAATCGCGCGCAAGGCAAAGCGTGCTCCGGGGAGGCGGGTTGCGCGCAGGGAGGCGCCTGGTTGCCATGAAGATCACCCGCATCGATATTCATCCGTTGCAGATTCCTCTGAAAGGGGTTTTTCGCAACGCCCACGACGCCAAGACGCGGCAGGACAGCATCGTGGTGCGGGTCGGCACCGATGAAGGGATCACCGGTCTGGGCAACGTCGATCCGGATCCAGGTCATTCGGAGGAGAGCTTCGGCGAGACCCTCAAAGCGGTGCGGACGCTGGCGCCGGAGCTCGGCGGCCGGGATCCGCTGAACCTCTCGGCGGCGTTGGAGATCATGGACCGTCGCCTGCCGCGGCATCTGGACGCCAAGGCCGCGCTGGAGATGGCGCTGTTCGACCTCAAGGGCAAGGCGCTGGACCAGCCGGTGCACTCGTTGCTGGGCGGCCGGCTCAAGGACGAAGTACGTCTCAACGGCTGGATCGGCCTGCTGGAGCCGGACGCGGCGGCAGCGGAGGCCCTGGGTTGGCGCGACGCCGGTTTCGGCTCGGTGAAGATCAAGCTGGGCTCGGGCGTCGAGGCGGACCGCGACCGCGTGGCGGCGGTGCGCGGGGCGGTGGGGGGCAGCCTGAGCCTCCGGGTGGATGCCAACGAGGCCTACAGCGTCGATGACGCCGTTCGTCTGGGAAAGGCGCTGGCGCCGCTGGGCGTGGCGCTGCTGGAGCAGCCGGTGTCCCGGGCCGACTACGAGGGTCTGGCGCGGGTGCGCCGCGGCATCGACATCCCGGTGATGGCGGACGAGGCCGTCGTCGGACCGGAGACCCTGGTGGAGGTCATCCGGAGAGAGGCCGCGGACATCGTCAAGGTGAAGGTGATGAAGCAAGGGGGCATCACCCGCACCGTCCGCATGGTCCACATGGCCGCGGCCGCCGGCATCCGGTGTGTCATCGGCCACGGGTTCGGTCTGAGCATCAACACGCTGGCGGAGATTCACGTGGCCGCGAGTTGCGCCAACATCATGGACGGCTGCGAGTCGGTGGGCCCGCTCAAGATGGGCGGCGACGTGGTGGCGCGCCCCCTGGACCTGCGGGCAGGACGGCTGTCGGTTCCGGAGGTTGCCGGGCTCGGCGCGGAGATCGAGGAGCCGGATCTGGCTCGCTGGGCCATGCCGGGGGCATAGCGGACAAACGTTTCGACACTCAAAGGAGGCAAATATGAACCAAACCGTCGGCGCGACGTTTCCGGATCTGGCCCTCAAGGACCAGACCGGCCAAGAGTTGGCATTGTCGGGGATCACCGAGGGCAGGTTTCCCCTTATCGTGGTGTTCTACCGAGGCTACTGGTGAGGGAAATGCGTGGTGCAGTTGCGCCACCTGGTTATCCTGCAGGAGGAGCTTCCGTCTGCCTATTGCCGCGTCGCCGTGGTCAGCGTCGACCCGCCGCAGGTGAACGGAGCGCTCAGAAACGGTCTCGGGGCGACGTTCCCTTTTCTGAGCGACCACGAGCACAAGGCCATCGAGGCCCTGGACCTCGTCGACACCTCGGACAAGAAGCACGGGACCATCGCGATTCCATACGCCTTCTCGCTGCTGCCCGATCTCACGGTCCATCGCATCTACAATGGCTGGTACTACGTGGGCCGCCCCACCAACGAAGAGCTGCGGGCCGACATGCGGGACATGATTCAGCAGTGCCGGGACGACTACGACCCCCAGGCGTGAGACACCCTGGTCGCGTCCATTTCGAGCCGGGGTCCAGGGGCGCGGGGTGGGTGGTCCGTCCCCACCGTCTTCGGTGGTCCGTCCCCCCGTTTTGTGCTAGTTCCAGCCCTATGATTCAGCCACAAGAGATCGAGGACACGCTGGGACGGGTTTTTCCGGGTTGCATGGTGCCGATGATCAAGGACCTTACCGGCGGCGGAGACCACTACCAGGTGGTCATCGTGCACGATTCCTTTGCCGGCAAGGGTCTCATCGACCAGCACAAGATGGTCTACGATGCGCTCAAGGACGAGCTTGGCGACGAGCGCATCCACGCGCTGTCGCTAAAGACCTTCAGCCCCGAGCAATGGGAAAAATTCGGCGCCTGACGTTCGCCGGAAACGGGTGACCCGCCGGACGCGCGCAAGCGTCTCGTCTTCCCCGACACCAGGCCCGGGCCGCCAGGGCCATCCGGGAGGTGCCATCGGACTCTCCGGATCCTGGTGTTGCCACGCCGCAAGCGGGCGGACATGGCGATCAGGCGGCCAGGCTCCCCATCAGGCTGCCGTAGCCGCTGACCTTCTCCTTGATCCGGATCAGGTGCAGCGCATACCAGATGTAGGCCTGGCAACTGGTCACAACGGGCTTGCCGATCTCGTGCTCCAGCAGCTCCACGTCCTCGATGGTGGGCCAGCGCGGACACGGGATGAAGATGCCGTCCGCTTCGGGGGCCTTTTCGTAAAGACGCTTGGCAATCTTGTAGGCGGCGTGCACCGGCAGATCGGAGATGGCCGAGTTCTTGCGCACTCCATACCCCTCGATCCGCAGCACCTCGAAGCCGGAAGCCTCGAGAAAGGCCTTCATGCGGGCGTTCAGGTCGTCTTCGTGGGGGGTGGCCACCACCAGGCGCTGCAGCCCCATGGCCTTGAGGGCCTCGACCTCGCCGGTAATCCCGGCGGTGATGGGGACGCCGGTCTTCTCGGTGAGCCGCCGGCCCATCTCGATGTCGCTGCCGTGGCCCAGCCTGGTGAAGAGCGGAGAGCCGCCGAGGATGATCACGTCGCAGCCGTTGTCCGCCAGGTCCAGCGCCGCTTCCTCGATGCGCTCGAGCTGGCGCTCGAAGTCGGCGTCCACCAGTTGCCGGATGGTGCCGGTGCTGTTGAGCAACTGGAACCCCTCGGGCAGCATGCGATAGAACTCGTATACGAGAGTGTCTCCCCGGGACGGGGCCACATGGCCCACACGCGCGCGCCAACCGTACATGATGAGCCTCCTCAAACCGAGGTGGTCGCGCGAAGATCCAGGCAGTGCTCGATCTCCGTGAAAACCTCGTTGAAATGCATGACCCGGGTGACGCCGGGATGCGCAAAGTCGCGGTTGTAAGGATGGTGCGGCATCAACACCCGGGCGTTGGTATGCTCGGCCACGTCCTGGCAGTTCTCGTAGTTGTCATCGACGAACAGCACCACTCCGAGCTTCTCCACCACCGCGGATTTCTCGTTCTCCACCAAGTGCACGTCGGGGTTGGTGATGCCGTGCCGCCGGAACCACTCCGACGTGACCCCGTGAATGTCCCAGCTTTCGTGGCCGGTCCGGTGGGTGATGAACGAGAGTTGCCCGCCTTGGCTGAAGTGTTCCAGCCGCCGCCACTGCTCGGGGCTGAGGAGCGAATCCAGCCCGCCCCAGAAATCCGGGTCCCGCCGCACGGCGTCCGCGCAATCTCTCACCGCCTCCTCGGTCAGTACGGGATGCGCCGAAAGGCGTACGCTCCGCAACGACTCCGCCGGGATCGGTCCCTTGCCGATGCGCTTTTCCAGACGGAGAAGGAAGGGAGAGAGAAAATCCGCCAACACGCCGTCGATGTCCAGCCCCACCATCGTGGGCCAAAGCTTACGTAATCGAGGCGTGCGCTGCAACGCGCCAGTGCGCCAGGGTACAGACAAAGTTCCGCTCTACGCCCTTGGAGTGGGTCTTCCCGGATTGTCTGGTGCCGATGATCAAGGGTTTCGCCGCCCGGTTGACAAATGTCGATCATTCCGTCATTTTTACCGTAAAAATAACGGAAACGTCGACATGTACTCCAGGATACTCGATCTGCCCGAAAAGAGTTTCTTCCTGTTCGGCCCGCGTGGCACCGGAAAATCCGTGTGGCTGGAGCAACGTCTCGGTCACGCGGACCTGAGCATTAATCTCCTCAAGTCCGGCGAGTATCTTCGATACAAGCGGGACCCCTCCCTTCTCGCTCAGGAAGCAGCCGCATTGCGCAACCGGCGGCCCTGGATCATTATCGACGAGGTGCAAAAGCTGCCGGAGTTGCTCGACGAGGTTCATGCCCTCCTATTCGAGAGCGGACAGGGTTATCGGTTTGCACTGTCCGGGTCCAGCGCCCGGAAGCTCAAGCGGCCCCATGCCAACATGCTTGCGGGCCGCGCCCTTTTGAAACGGATGTTTCCACTGAGCATGCTTGAAGTCCGCGAGGACTTCAGCCTGCCGGACGCTCTGCGTTACGGACAGTTGCCCTTGAGCGTGACATCGGTCTCCCGGACCGAGAAGGTCGAGTTCCTGGACGCCTACATCGAGACCTATCTGAAGGAAGAGATTCAGCAGGAAGCTCTGGTCAGGAACCTTGACAGTTTCTACCGGTTCCTGTCAGTCGCCGGCATGATGAGCGGGCAGTTGCTGAACATCGCCAATATCGCCCGGGATGTGGGCGTCGCCAGGTCCACCGTCCAAGGCTATTTCGGCATCCTGGAAGACACCTTGCTGGGCTGGTACCTGCCCGCCTACCGCAACAAGGCAAAGGTCAAGGAGGTGGCTCACCCCAAGTTCTACCTGTTCGATTGCGGCGTGCAGCGTGCCCTGGTGGGGAGGCACCGGGACGAACCCTCGGCGGTCGAGACCGGCGCCTTGTTCGAAGCCTTCGTTTTGAATGAGTTCAGGGCGCTCAACGCGTGGCGGGCTCACGGCGCGCAGTTCTTCTACTGGCGCACGGAAGCAGGCAACGAAGTGGACCTGATCTGGAAGAGGGGGGAGCAGGCCGCAGGCTTTGAAATCAAGTCGTCCAATGTCTGGCAAGAGAAATTCAACAAGGGATTGAATGTCCTGTTGCAGACCGGTGACATCGGGCATGCTTTCGGCGTGTATCGCGGCGAACGGGTTCTGAAGGTCGGAAAGGTGACGGTGCTCCCTTACAAGAAGGCTATCGAGATGGTGCTGGAAGGGAGTTTCGTTCCAGCGATTTGACCGGTCAGAGCGGGATGCGCCGCAACGGGCGGCGGCCGATGCGAGTACGCGCTCCGTTCCTTGACGAACCGCAACCGGTCGGATACAAATCATTTTTTCTTCAGGCATACCGCAACACCCGCCCGCTTTCCTCTGAATCAACCGGAGCTCGAAGCGCAGGACCGTCGGGTCGTCGGTGGCGGCGTATCGTCTTTGCCGCGCACGGGCACGCTCACCGGGACATGAACCACCGGGAGCGGTTGCGTTCAACCAGTCAGGAGAGGTCATGGCCAGAGTCGGTTTCGCACTTGGATACGGAAAGTTCACCAACGTCCGGGAAATCGCCGATCTCATGCGGCGGGCCGAGGAAAAGGGGTTCGAGATGGGCTTCTTTTCCGAGACCATCGAGCTCATGCGCGACTCGGTGTCGGCCATGTCGGCCATGGGTCTGGCCACCTCCAAGGTGACGCTGGGGGCCACCCAGATCGTCCGTTTGCGCACGCCCATCTGCATGGCCCAGTCGCTGATGACGCTGGACGAGATGACCGGCGGGCGCATCACCCTGGCGCCTGGCGCCTGTACGCGAAGCCACGCCCGGGTCCACGCCATGGAGCACCAGAATCCCCCGCAGGTGCTCAAGGAGTACATCGAGTCCATGCGGCTGCTCTTCACCGGCGAGAAGGTCGACTATGACGGACAGTTCGTCAAGTTCAAGAACGTCGGCATCGGCTGGAAACCGCTCCGCGCCAACATCCCGCTCTACATCCCGGCCACCGCCCGGCCGGGCCTGAAGCTGGCCGGCCAGATCGGCGACGGCGTGGTGCTGAACGCGGTCTGCTCGCCGGAGTACACCGCCAACGCCCTCAAGATCATCAAGGACGCGGCCGAGGAGGCAGGGCGCGACTTCTCCAAGTTCGAGGTCGCCCAGTTGATCAATTGCTCCATCGCCGACGACCACCAGAAGGCCCTGGACGCCATCCGCTGGGAGGTGGCCACCAAGCTCGACCCCGTCCAGCTCCCGTTCATCGCCCGCCCCAAGATGAAGGTGGGCGAGCCCTACATCCACGAGGAAGACATCCCGACTTTCGAAAAGGCCCATGCCGAGGGCGGCATGGAGGCGCTCATCAAGGCCATCCCCGACTCCTACGTGGAAGGCATGACCGCCAGCGGCACCCCCGACGAGGTCAAGGCGCGGGTGCAGCAGTACCGTGACGCGGGCGTCAAGATCCCGCTGCTGCGGCCGGCGGCGGCGGACCAGACCGACGCCCTGATGGACCTCTTCGCGCAGTAGTGTCCGGCATCCATGTATCGCGTCGGCGTTGACATCGGCGGGACCTTCACGGATCTGCTGTTGGTTGCGGATGACGGCACGTCCTTCATCGGCAAGACCCTGACCACCCACGGGGACCCCAGCGTGGCGGTGGAAACGGCCATGCGCGAGGGGCTGGAGGCGGGCATCGTGGACCGCGCCCAGCAGGGCACGGTGGTGCACGGCACCACGCTGGTCACCAACGCCCTGATCGAACGCAAGGGCGCCCTGACGGCGCTGCTCACCACCGAGGGTTTCCGGGACGCGCTGGAGATCGGCCGCGAGCACCGCTACGAGCTCTACGACCTCGATCTCGAGCTGCCCAGGCCGCTGGTGCCGCGCTACCTGCGCTTCGACGTGCCGGAGCGGGTCGCCGCGGACGGAACCGTGCTCAAGCCCCTGGATGAGGACTTCGTGCGGAGCCTGGTGGCGGAGCTGCGGGACAAGGGCGTCCGGGCGATAGCGGTGTGCTACCTCAACAGCTTCCGCAACGCCGTCCACGAGCGCCGCACGCAGGAGCTCATCGCCGAGGTGGCGCCGCACATCCGCGTGTCGGTGAGCGCTGATGTGGTGCCCGAGATCCGCGAGTTCCAACGCACCAGCACCACCGCCGCCAACGTCTACGTGCAGGAACGCGTGGCCGCCTATCTCCAGGAACTGCAACAGCGACTGGACGGGTTGCGGTTCTCCGGCAGCTTCTTCGTGATGCTTTCGAGCGGCGGCATCGGCACCCCGGAGACGGCCGCCCGGTTCCCGGTGCGGATGCTGGAATCGGGGCCGGCGGCGGGGGCGCTGGCGGCGGCCGCGCTGGGACAGCGCGCGGGCTATCCCGATCTCCTCTCCTTCGACATGGGCGGCACCACCGCCAAGCTCTGTGCCGTCGAGAACGGTTACCCGCTCAAGGCCCGGGAGTTCGAGGTGGACCGGGTCTACCGCTTCCGCAAGGGCAGCGGCCTGCCCATCAAGATACCGGTCATCGACATGATCGAGATCGGCGCCGGCGGCGGCAGCATCGCCCGGGTGGACGCGCTCGGGCTCCTCAAGGTGGGACCCGACAGCGCCGGAGCCGAGCCCGGGCCGGCCTGCTACGGCCGTGGCGGCGCGGGCGCGACGGTCACCGACGCCAACCTGATCCTGGGTTATTTCGACCCCGACTACTTCCTCGGCGGCGAGATGAAGCTCGACGTGGAAGCGGCCCGGCAGGCCCTTGCCGGCGTAGCCGGCAAGCTCGACATGCGAGTGGAGGAGGTCGCCTGGGGCATCCACCAGATCGTCAACGAGAACATGGCCAACGCCGCCCGCGCGCATCTGGGGGAACGCGGCAAGGACCCGCGGGAGCTGCCCATGTATGCCTTCGGCGGCGCCGGGCCGGTGCACGGCTGCCACGTGGCGGAGCTGCTGCACCTGCCCACGCTCATCTCCCCCATGGGGGCGGGCGTGGGGTCGACCTTCGGGCTCCTGGCGGCGCCGCTGGCCTTCGACTTCGTGCGCAGTGCCTACAGCCTGCTGGACGAGTTGGACTGGTCCTTCGTCAACGGCCTGTTCGATGGCATGTGCGCCGAGGGGCGCGCTATCCTGGAGCCGTCGGGACTGGCGCCGGACGAGATCGTCTACGAGCGTACAGCGGACATGCGCTACACCGGGCAGGGCCACGAGGTGTCGGTGCCCATACCCGACGGCGTCCTTGACGCGAGCCATCTGGGCGCCATCACCGAGGCCTTCGAGCGCACCTACGAGCACATGTACGGGCGGACGGTTCCGGACGTGGTGGTGGAGGTGATCAACTGGCGCGTGGTGGCGCGGGGGCCGGAGCAGCCGCTCAACTTCTCGACCCGCGGCGCCAGGGCGGCGGGCGCCAAGGCGCAAAAGGGCACGCGCCCGGTGTACTCGGCGGGCCGAGGACGGTTCGTGGAGACCGCGGTCTACGACCGCTATTCCCTGACGCCGGGAATGACCTTCCCGGGGCCGGCCATCGTGGAGGAGCGGGAGTCCACCTTGGTGGTGACCGCCCGCAGCCGCGCCCGGGTTGACGATAATCTGAACGTAATCGTAGAGTTCGACTATGAGTAAGACCGTCATCGATCCCGTAACCCTCGAGGTCATCTGGAACCGGCTCCTGTCGGTGGCCAACGAGCAGCAGGACGCGCTCATGCGCACGGCCTTCAGCACCATCGTGCGGGAGAGCCAGGATCTGGCCTGCGGCCTGTTCGACACCCGAGGCCGCATGGTGGCGCAGTCGGTCAGCGGCACGCCCGGACACATCAACGCCATGGCCACCTCCATGGGGCACTTCCTGCGGGAGTTCCCGGCGGACACGCTGGCGCCCGGGGACGTGCTCATCACCAACGACCCGTGGCAGACCGCCGGACACGTCAACGACATCACCATCACCACGCCCATCTTCCGGGCCGGGCAGCTCGTGGCGTTCTTCGCCAACACCTGCCACGCCGCGGACATCGGCGGCCGCATCCTTTCCGCCGAGGCCCGGGAGGTGTACGAGGAGGGGCTTCGGATCCCCATCATGAAGCTTTTCCACGCGGGCGAGCCCGACCCCATCCTGCTCAAGATGATCCGCGCCAACGTCCGGCTGCCCCATGAGGTGGTCAGTGACTTCTACGCCCAATCCGCCTGCAACGACGCCGGCGGCCGGGCGCTCATCGAGACCATGGACGAGTTCGAGCTGGAAAGCTTCGATCCCGTGGCCGAAGAGATCATCAGCCGCTCCGAGAAGGCCGTGCGCGCGGCCATCGCCGGGCTTGAGGACGGCGCGTGGGAAGGGGAGACCTGGAGCGACGGCTTCGAGGAGCCGATCCACATCAAGACCAGGCTGGAGGTGCGGGGAGACGAGATCTTCATCGACTTCACCGGCTCGTCGCCCCAGAGCCGCCGCGGCATCAACGTGGTGATGAACTACACCCACGCCTACGCCAGCTTTGCGGCCAAGGCGGCCATCTACCCCGACGTGCCCCACAACGAGGGGAGCTTCCGTCCGGTGCACGTGAGCGCGCCCGCCGGCTGCATCCTCAACGCCAACGAACCGGCGCCGGTGGCGGCGCGGCAGACCGTGGGCCATTTCGTGCCCACCGCGGTGTTCACCGCCCTCGCCAAGGCGCTGCCGGGAAAGCTCATGGCTCCCAGCGCCGACCCCATCTGGCTCAGCGTGTGGCGCGGCCAGGACCCCTCGTTCAATCTCACGGTGTTCCAGGTGGGCGGCACCGGCGCGCGTCCCACCAAGGACGGCCTCAGCGCGGTGGGCTTCCCCAGCGGCGTGGCGGGGGTGCCCGCGGAGGTCATCGAGAGCCTGTCGCCGCTGGTCATGCGCCGGCGCGAGCTCAGGGTGGATTCCGGCGGTGCCGGCACCTGGCGCGGCGGCCTCGGCCAGTTCACGGAGTTCGCCAACCGCGCCCACGGCCAGTGGAGCGTCAACGGCATCCTCGACCGCACCCGTTACGCCGCCCCCGGCATCATGGGCGGCGGTCCGGGGCTCCCCGGCGAGTTCATCCTCGACGGCGGCGAGCGCCCCAATCCCAAGGCCCAGACCCATCTGGGGGGGGACCGCAGCGTGCAGTTGAACCATCCCGGAGGGGGCGGCTACGGCGAGCCCTTCCAGCGCGACGCCGAACGCGTCCGCGCGGACGTGGTCTACGGCTACATCACTCCGGAGGCCGCCGCCAGGGACTACGGCGTGGTGGTGCGCTTCACCGGCGGCGACGACGAGAAGGTCCGGCTGCCGGAGCAGTGGGTGATCGACGAGGCGGCGACGCGGGAACTGCGGGAATGACCAATTCGGTTTGCGGTGCGATCTCCACTACGAGTGACGTGAGATCATGATTCTGTCCGGACGCATTGCGCTCGTTACAGGGGCTGCCACCGGCATCGGCCGCGCGACGGTGCTGGAGCTGGCGCGGGCCGGCGTCGCCGGCGTCGCCATCAACTACCGTTCGGCCAAGGACCAGGCGGAGGGCTTGGCGGCGGAGGCGCGGGAGTTGGGCGTCGAGGCCCTCTGCGTTCACGGGGACGTTCGGGACGACGCCCACGTGCGCGGCATGGTGGATCAGACGGTGGAGCGGTTCGGGCGCCTGGATATCCTGGTGAACAACGCCGGCATCACCCGCTGGGTGCCGATCACGGACATGGAGGCGTTGACCGACGAGATCTGGGACATGACCCTGGACGTCAACGTGAAGGGCGCGTACCGGTGCGCCCGGGCGGCCGCGCCGCACCTCAAGGCCGCCGGGGGAATGATCGTCAACGTGTCTTCCATCTCCGGCGTCATCGCGCCTTCCACCATGTCGTCGCTCGCCTACGGCACCGCCAAGGCCGGACTCATCTACCTGACCCGCGGCCTTGCCGTGGCCCTGGGGCCGGAGATCCGGGTCAACGCCGTGGCCCCCGCGTTCACCGACACCCAGTGGATGCGCGACCACTACGGCGCGGACTACGAGGACATCATCCACCGCGCCTCCGCCAACTATCCGCTCAAGCGGGTGGGGAAGCCGGAAGAGGTGGCGGGCGCCATCCTGGGCCTGATCACCGGCGGAGATTTCGTGACCGGCCAGACGCTGCTTGTGGATGGCGGCCTGAGCCTGAGCTGAGCAGGGACCTCCCATGACCAAGACGGAGTTGATGACCGCCATGCAGGCACACCGCCTGGTGGCGGTGATTCGTTCCGGGACCGCGGA
Source organism: uncultured Binatia bacterium (SeqCode) (assembly GCA_965215605.1). Classification (GTDB taxonomy): domain Bacteria; phylum Desulfobacterota; class Binatia; order UBA9968; family JAJDTQ01; genus JAJDTQ01. The sequence continues at coordinate 3,396,732 of OZ244070.1, forward strand.
GGAGGCGCTGGCCACCGCCCGGGCCGTGGGCGAGGCCGGGGTGCGGTTCGTGGAGGTGACCTTCACCGTTCCCGGGGCCGCGGAGGTCATCCGGACGCTGGCGGGCGAGGGCCAGGTGCACGTGGGCGCCGGCACGGTGCTGTCCGAGGAACAGGCCCACACGGGCATCGAGGCGGGTGCACGGTTCATCGTCTCGCCGAGCCTGGAGTTGAACCTCGTGCCGCTCTGCCGTGAGGCGGGCGTGGCCTCCATCCCGGCCGGCGCGACCCCGACGGAGGTGGTGCAGGCGTTGCGCGCCGGCGCCGACCTGGTGAAGATATTCCCCGCGGACTGCGTCGGCGGACCGCATTTCATCCGGCAGATGCTGGGCCCATTCCCCGATGCCCGCTTCATGGTCTCGGGGGGCGTCAACAAGGACAATGTCGCCGAGTACGCCCTCCTGGGGGTGACGGGCATCGTGCTGGGCAGCGCCTTTCTGGCCGACGTCCTGGCACGGGAAGGCCACGCCGGGCTCGTGGCCAAGGCGCGGGAGTTCGTGATGCTGGTGGACGATGCGCTGGGCGCGGTTGCGGGTTGAAAGCGGCCGTCGAGAACCTCGCTTCGGAGCATACAGGAGGGAGAAGCGTATGACCCCGAGAACGCGGATAACAATTGCGATTCTGGCTCTGGGCATCTTCGCGTGCACTGCCGCACAGGCTCGAACGACCGCCGGGGAAGTGAAGGACCCTGAAAGCCTGAAGGCCTTTGTCGAAGGGGCGAAGGCGTATATTGAATCGATCACGGAAATGAACGAAGGCGCAAAGCTCAGGCAGGGGCTGAGAACGGAGGGCGACTGGAAGTCCGGCTCGACGTTCCTGGTCGTCTTCCTCAAGAGCGGGGAGCCGTTCATCCACGGGAACGATCGCGCGGCGGAGAGCAAGAATCTGCTCGGCGTCGAGGATGAACGCGGAACCAAGGTCGTCAAGGAACTCTTCGCGGCCGCTGCAGGGGGCGGCGGTTTCGTCGAATACCACGACAAGGGGCCCAAGACGGCCTACGCTGTCGAATACACCTCCGGGATCACCAAGAGACGATACGTACTGGTCGGCGGCTACTCACAGGACGTCTCCCATGTCGCAATCCAGATACCGGATCTGCCGAGGCCCGCCGTCACCGCATCGCAGGTCGTGGACCGGGAGACACTCGTCACCTTCGTCGAGGAAGCGGCCAAGACGTACCGCAAAGCGGTTATGTCCGAAGGCTTCCGCGGCCTCATCGGGGTCAGAAACGCCTTCCGGGTGGAAGGAGGGGACTGGAAATCAGGTTCCATCTACCTGTGGGTCGTCAGTGGCGGGGGCGTCACCCTGTTTCACGGATCGGAGCCGTATCGCGAAGGGAAGCCCACGGACATGGTGAGGACGGACTCCAAGGGTTTGAAGATCGCCCAGGAGCTGATCGGAGGCGCGCGGCGCGAGGGCCGGAAGTTCCTGCGGTACCACTATGACAACCCGGCCATCCAAGGAGACGAGGAGACCGGTTCCCCGAAGTTCGGCTACGCGGTGAGCTTCCCGGGACCGAACACGAAGCAACGGTTGGTGATCGGCTCCGGGGTCTACCTGTCCGGGAAGTGACGGCGAGCGGGCAGCCAGCGGCCGCTCGATACCGCCCTTCGGCAGTGCGACGGTCCGCCTTGTCAAGTCCTTTGTAATCAATGGCGAACCGGCAAGCACAACGGATGGAGGGGGTGCCGTTCTCGGGCATCCGGAAGATGATGGCCCGGGCGTGGGAGCTCGAGGGAGAGGGGAAGCCGGTGATACACCTTGAGATCGGCCGCCCCGACTTCGACACACCGGGCCACATCAAGGCGGCGGCCCAAAAGGCTCTGGACGAAGGCAAGGTCCACTACACCTCCAACTACGGCGTGCCGGAGATCACCCGCGCCATCGCCGCCAAGCTTCGCTCGGACAACGGCCTGGACTTCGACGAGAACGGCGAGATTGCCGTTACCATCGGCGCCAACGAGGCGGTCTTCATGGCCGTCATGGCGTTCATCGACGAGGGCGACGAGGTGCTGGTGCCGGACCCGTCGTGGCTCAACTACTTCCACTGCATCACCCTGGGCGGGGGGGTGCCGGTGAGCGTGCCGCTCCGGGCGGAGAACGACTTCCGCATGGACGCGGACGACGTGGCGCGCTTGGTGACGCCGCGCACCCGCATGATGGTGGTGATGAGCCCCCACAACCCCACCGGCGCCGTGCTCGACCGGGGCCGTCTGGAAGCGCTGGCGGCGCTGGCCCGGGAGCACGACCTGCTGGTGCTGTCCGACGAGATCTACGAGAAGCTGCTGTACGACGGCGCTGTCCACCACAGCATCGGAACCCTGCGGGGCATGCGCGAGCGCACGCTGGTGGTGAACGGCTTTTCCAAGAGCTACTCCATGACCGGATGGCGCCTGGGCTATATCGCGGCGCCCCGGAATCTCATGGACGTGCTCATACGCGTGCACCAGTACACGGTGCTGTGCGCCACGTCTTTCGGCCAGTACGGCGCCGCGGCCGCCTACGAGGGGCCGCAGGACTGCGTGGAAGCCATGCGGCGGGAATTCGCCCGGCGCCGTGAGCTTATCCTGCGGCGGCTTCGGGCCATGGAGGGCATCGAGTGCGCGGTGCCGGAAGGGGCCTTCTATGCCTTCCCCGACATCGGCGCCCTGGGCCGGCCGTCCGAGGAGGTGTCCCTGCACCTGCTGGAGGACGCCTACATCGCCACCGTCCCCGGCAGCGCCTTCGGCCGGTACGGCGAGGGGCATATCAGGCTGGCGTACTCCAACTCCTACGAGAACATCGAGGAAGCCATGGACCGCATGGAGGCGAGCCTGGCGAGGCTGTAGGGCGGAAACCGGAGGAATCAATGGCAAACATCGAGTTGACGCTGGCATGTGAGGACTACGACCGCACCCGGGCGCTGAAGGATGGGTTGGTGAAGCCCGAGGGCATCGATCTCAACTACGTGGCGCTGCCGGTGGAGGAGATCTTCTGGCGCATGCTTCACTTCCAGGAGTTCGACGCCGCCGAGATGTCCATGGGCGCCTACCACGTGGACGCCTCGCGCGGCCACCAGCCGTTCATCGCCATCCCGGTGTTCCCGTCCCGCATGTTCCGCCACCGCTGCATCTTCGTGAACGCCGCGTCCGGGATCAAGAAGCCCGAGGATCTCAAGGGCCGGCGCGTGGGCGTGCCCGAGTACACCATGACGGCCTCCGTGTGGGTGCGGGGCATGCTGCAGCACGACTATGGCGTGGAGGCGAAGGACGTTCACTGGATCCAGGGCGGGGTGGAGCAGCCCGGCCGCAAGGACCGGGTGCCCTTCGAAGCCCCGGCCGGGGTCGAGATCGACACCGAAGAGGAGAGGACCCTCGACGACATGCTGGAGAAGGGCGACATCGACGCGCTGGTGTCGGCGCGCATGCCGTCCTGCTTCGTGCGCCGGGCCCCCAGCATCACCCGCCTGTTCGAGGACTGCCGGGCCGCGGAGATGGATTACTTCCGCCGCACCGGGCTGTTCCCCATCATGCACTGCGTGGTGGTGCGCCGGGAGATCCACGAGGCCCACCCTTGGGTGACCCAGAACCTCTACAAGGCGTTCTGCCAGGCCAAGGACCTGTGCGTGTCGCAGATATATGACACCAACGTGCTGCGCACACACCAACTCTGGTATCTGTTCGAGTACGAGGAAACGGTGGACCTCATGGGCGAGGACTACTGGCCCTACGGCTTCGAGAGCAACCGCAAGACCCTGGAGACCTTCCACTCCTACCTGCTGGAGCAGGGCGTCATCAAGAACCCCGTGGACGTGGCCAGCCTGTACGCCGCCAACACCCGCGAAGCCTTCAAGATCTGAGGGCCTCCCGGCGGATCACTGGAACGGCACGCCGTAGGACGGGCGGACGCGGAAGTAGTCGCTGACGTACTCGTTGGCGGGGTGGCGCATGACGTTCTCGGCGGTCCCCACCTGCACCATGCGGCCCTCGTGCATCAGCGCAATGCGGTCGGCGAGTTCCAGCGCGTCTTCCAGGTTGTGGGTCACGAGAAGGGTGGTAAGGCGTTGCTCCTTGTGGAACGCGCGGATCTCGGCGCGCACCCGGCGGCGGTTGGGCGGGTCCAGGTTGCTGAGGGGCTCGTCCATGAGCATGATCTGAGGGAAGGTGGTCATGGCCCGCGCCAGGGCCACCCGTTGCTGCTGGCCCGCGGACAGCTCCTGCGGCTTGCGCTCGAACAGCCGCTCCTCGATGTTGAGGGCCTTGGCCAGGGGCCGGATGAGCTCGCGGATGGCGCCCACGGACCACTTCCGGATGCGCAGCGGCAGCGTCAGGTTGGCGTACTTCCGGTCTTCGAAGACGCGCATGTGGGGCCACAGCGCGTAGCTCTGGAAGATGAGCTGGACGTCTCTCCGTCCCGGGGGCACGTCATTCACGGGAACGCCGCCGATGAGGACCTCGCCCGTGTCCGGGGTTTCCAGCCCGGCGATGATGCGCAGCAGCGTGGTCTTGCCGCTGCCGCTCTCCCCGATGATGACCAGGAACTCTCCCTGGTTCACGGCGAGGTCGAAGCCGTCCACGGCCGTCACCGCCCCGAATCGCTTGCCGATATCGCGCAGCACCAGGTTCTTCACGGCGCCATGGTACGGCAACGGCGGGGCCAATTCAAACCGGCCGGGGGTTGGGGAATGAAGGTGAATCCATGGGAAAGAATCCCGAGACGATCCGGCGCCTGATGCGCGCCAGCCTGGGCGAGGACAAGGCCGACCTGGTGGTAACCGGCGGGCGCCTGATCAACGTCTACACCGGCGAGGTGCTCGACGGCATGGAGCTGGCCGTGAGCCAGGGGCGGATCTGTTACGTAGGTCCCGGCGCCGATCACACCCGCGGCGACGAGACCCGGGTCATCGACGCCCGAGGCCGGTGGATCGCCCCCGGATTCATCGACGCCCATACCCACATCGGTCATTTCTGCCGCCCCTTCGAGCTGTTGCAGGCCTACGTGTCCCGCGGAACCACCGCGCTCATGGCCTCCTGCGACGAACATACCGTGGCCTTCGGCCTCACCGGCATGCAACTCTTCCTGGACGAGGTGGCGTCCCATCCGCTCCGGGTCCATACCCTGATCTCCATGGCGGCGCCCCAGGATCCGTTGTTGTGCCGCACCGAAACCCTGTCGGACCAGGAGGTAGCCGACGCCCTCCGCGACCCCCGGGTGCTGGGGCTCGGCGAGGTGGTTTCATGGCTGCGGCTGGTGCAGGGGGACCCGGACCTGCTGGCGCGCATCGATCTGGCCCTGGCCCAGGGCAAGATCGTTCACGGACACACCGCCGGCGCCGGCGACCGCCGTCTCAACGCCGTCGCCGCCGCCTCCGTGTCGTCGTGTCACGAGCCCATCAGCGGCGACGATGCGCTGGTGCGCCTGCGGCTCGGCTACTGGACCATGCTGCGGGAGGGCTCCTTCCGGCAGGACCTCGAAGCCACCCTCAAACCGCTCCTGGCTGCCGGTGTCGACACCGGCCGGGTGATCCTGGTGACCGACGGCATGAGCCCCGACGACGTGGCCGCACACGGCCACATGGACCACGTGATCCGGCGGGCGGTGGAATACGGGCTGAGCCCGGTGCGGGCCATCCAGGCCGCTACGCTGCACCCGGCGACGTACTCGGGCCTCGAACAGGACATCGGCGGCCTGGCGCCCGGACGTTTCGCCGACTTCGTGCTGCTGGACGACCTTGAGAATGTGCGAGTGGGGGCGACGTACATCGCCGGCGAGCGGGCGGCCGAGGACGGCGAGTCGAGGGTGGCTGCCGTTCCGCCGCCCTTTCCGGACGGCATGGGCCTCAAGATCGCCCTCCGCCTGCCGGTGACGGCCGAGGACATGAGAATACGCTGTGACACCCCCCACGCCCGTGTCCGGGTGATGGACCTCGTGAACCAGACCATCACCCGCGAACGGATCGTGGAGGTGGCTTGCGCCGGCGGGGTCATTCCGGCGGACGTGGAGAACGACCTCCTCAAGGTGGCGGTGTTCGACCGCCGGGAAGGTTTCAGCCCCGCCTTCGGCTTCATCCGGGGGCTGGGAGCGGACATCGGCGCGGTGGGCACCACCGTCAATCTCGACGAGTACACGCTCCTGGTGGCCGGCTCCAGCGACTACGACATGGCCTACTGCGCCAATCTCCTGCTGGAGTCCGGCGGCGGCGCCGCCCTGGTGGACAAGGGCCGGGTGCTCGAAGAAATCCCGTTTCCCATCGGCGGCCTTTTCTCCCTGGAACCCTGGCGCGACGTGGGCGAGAAGCTCGCCGCCGTGCAGCAAGTCCTGAAACAGCGCGGCAGCGCTTTTGCCAAGCCGCTCTACGCTCTCTGCTTCCTGACCTTCGTCACCCTCCCGGAGCTCCGCATCACCGGCCGCGGCCTGGTGCGCGCCAAGGAACGGACCCTCGTCTCCCTGCTCGCCTAGCCCTGGCGTTCCGCAACACTCGGACGGTCACCTGGGCAGCTCGAAGTTTCCCCGAACGCCGGCGAAGAAGCCTATGCCGGTGGTACGGTATTCCCGCAACTCGAAAGAACGAAGTTCATAGTAGTCCTTGTCGAAAAGGTTCTCGATCCGTCCGAAGAACTCGATGGCCTTGGTGACGCTGTACTTGCCGGCCACATTCACGAGGACATAGGACGGCACCTTGGGGTGATGGTGCTGGTCCACCTGCTTGCCGTTGTAGTCGATGCCAAGGTCGACGGCGGCCCGGCCGTCGAGAAGGTCGTAACCGGCGTTGGCGCTGGCAATATGCTTGGCCCGCCGTCTGAGAGGCCGGCCTTGTGTGTCCTTTGCGTCGGTGTAGGTGTACTGGGCGGACAGGTTCATTCCCTCTGCCGGCTTGGCCTTGACGCTGAATTCCCAGCCGCGAATTCTGGAGGTGCCCGCCAGGTTGTCGTAGAAGTCGTCGTTGAAGTCGGTGGTGCCGGCGTTATTCCAGTAGATCAGGTCCGTCGGCCGGCTGTCGAAGTACGTCAGATCCGTCGAGAGGCGACCTTCGAGGAGATCTTGCCCGACCCCGACATCCCAACCCTTGCTTTTCTCCGGCTGCACGTCGGGGTTCGGGCCGAGGCGGCCGAACCGTTGGAAGGAGTGCGACAGGGTGGGGTTCTTGACCCCGGTGCCGTAGCTGCCGTGTAGTCGCGTCCCGGTTTCGGCATGCAGGTACGCGGCCGTCAGCCGGTAGGTGGAGGTGTTCTTGAAGCGCTCGTTGTCATCGTAGCGAACCCCGCCGGACAAGAAGAGCCGGTCCGCGAACCCCACCTGGTACTCGCCCGAATGGCTCTGGTTCGTAAAGCTGGGTCTGGTGTCGCCGGTGACGTGGGAATCCTTCTCGCGCTCGGTCAGGAAAGTCACGGCGTGGGTCGCGTCGACCCCGGCTGACGTTTCAAAGGAGACGTTGGTCTCGTAGTCGACACCCAACCTCCGGCCGTCGAACCTGTTGTGTCTGTCGGTGCTGTCGTCGAAGAAGTCCCGCTTCATCCGGACGGTGGTCGCCCCCGCCGCATGACTCCATGCGCCGTCGAACAGGTTGTACTTCAGTTGGGTCCGGCCGGTCCATCGGTCCCCGTCCGTCTCGTCGCCGTCGTCGGGTGTGGCCCCCCTGGAACTGCTTTGACCGTCCGTTTCCAGGTTGGTTCTCACGTAGCGGCCGGATAGTTCCAACTCCAGGTCTTCCATCAATTCGAAGCCGAATCGGGCGTTGTAGGTTTGGTTCCGATACCCGTCCTTCTCCGGTCCCGGGGCAATCGAAATTCCGGAAGTCCTGTAACCCGTGGCGCTCAGGGAGAAATGGTAGCCTTCGCCCCCGCCTCGGAAGCCGGTCATGACGTTGGCTGTTCCGAATGATCCACCTTCCACGCCAAGGCTCGCGGTTGCGGGGCCGCGGCCCTTCCGGGTGATGATGTTGATCACCCCGCCAATGGCGTCGCTGCCGTAGAGTCCGCTCTGCGGTCCGCGCAGGACTTCGATCCGTTCGACATTCGAGGTCAGCAGATGGCCGAAATTGTACGTGGCATTACTGTCAGAGGGATCGTTCACCTTGACTCCGTCGATGATCACGAGGGTGTGTCCCGGCTCGCCGCCGCGTATCCGCACCGCGGTCTGGGTACCCAAGGGACCCGACCGGTGCACCGCCACCCCCGGCACCTCCCGGAGCAGGTCGGAAACGACACGGGCCTGCTTGCGCTCGATCTCCTCGGCGGTGATGACCGTGACCGCGCTGCCCACGGCCTTGGCCTCCAGGGGCACCCGGCTCGCGGACACCACGATCTCCGGGAGCTGTTGGACTTCTTCGCCGGCCACCGGCCCCGGCGGCGTCTGCCTCGTGTCGTCCGTCTGGGCGCGGACGGTACCGGGCTGTAGGGTCAGCAGCACGAAAAGGGTGACGGCACCCGTAGTGAGGGACTTCATGGCAATCTTCCTTTCCCGCGAAGGCGGATTGTGGATGGAAGACGGACAGGTCTCCTGGCTTGGGCATTCTGGCAGTCCGTGCCGGCTGCCGGCCTACACACCGCGCCTTCCCACCCGCCGGACGGGCAGTGGCTTGAGTTGCGGTTTTCGTAGCCGTTACAGTTGCGGGGCAGCAGGGGATTCACACCCCTTTCCCTGGCGTCCGTCTTCAGGCCGTTAAACTTGGTGACTCAGGATCGGTTCACTCGTGATCTATCGCTTGTCCTCCTTCAGCTTGAACGCCACCGGGATCCGCACCCAGCTCGGTACGGCGTCGCGGCCGCGACGCGCGGGATGGAACCGCCAGCGTTGGACTGCCTCCACGGCCGCGGCGTCGAGGATGTCGAAGCCCGAGGTCCGGTCCACGGCGACTCGCTCCGGGGCGCCCTTGGGGTCCACCCGTACCTTGAGCACCGTGGTGCCCTCCCATCCGGCCCGGCGCGCCTTTCCGGGATATCGGGGTCGCACGGTCCGCGCATAGCGGGCCGGGCTGAAGCCGGCTCCGGGCTCGACGCCGCGACCGGGGACTGTCTTCTTCGCGAGGGCGCGGGGGAGAGGCGCTTTCGTCGCCGCAGTCTCGCCAGGCGGTTTCCGCGCCGGAGCGGCGCGGCCGCCGTTCTCGGCGGACTTTGCCGCCGTTGCCGGCGCCGGAGATCGCTCCGGTCCGGTCCGGTCCGGTTTCGAAGGCATCTTCGCGGCCGGTTGCGTCCGGGCGGGCATCGTGTCGATTCGTTTCGGCGTCGTGGGTGCCGCCTTGACGACCCGGGTCCCGGACCGGCCCGGCGCCCGCGGCCGTTTGGGCTTCGGAGGCGTTTGCGTCGCCTTGGCCGGCGCGGCCGTTCTGGGCGTTGCGAAGTGCACGGGTTGTCGGGAGACCTGCTTCGGAGCCTCGGACCGGGGCGCGTCCACGAGTTCGACCCGCACCGGTTGGAGGGTATCCTCCCCCGCGGTTCCGGCGTTCATGGGCAGAGGCGCCCATATCAGCGCGCCGTGGAACAGCGTCGAGCCCAACAGGCAGTAGAAAAAACGGCGGATGGCGAGACCCTCTCTCTCTCCTCGGAGAGCATGGTTGCTTTCCGTCTTCAGGTAGGTCTCCTGGCTCGTGGGCTGGTCGTTTCGACCGCCTTGCCGCCTTCCCATTCCCGGGCGGGGAACAGTGGCACGCTGGCAAGGGTTCCCACTTACAGTGGCGGGACCGCACCGGATTTCAACCGGTTTCCCTGTTATCCCGTAAGGGACCTGAAGACCGCGCGGCCGAGAGGCCGCTCGTCGAAACGATACTTAGCCGTGCGGGGAGGCCTTGTCAAGGCGGCGGCAAGGCTCCCCGTGGCGAGGGACATCGGCTCACAGCGCCGATTGGATGTCCTCGATGTAGTCCTTGAAACCGTCTTCCACGCTGTACTCCGGCTCCCAGCCGAGGAGTTCCCTGGCCCGGGTGGTGACCATGGGCTGTTTCGAGGATCGCGGCGGCTTGCCGGGGATGATCTCCACCTCCAGCTTCGGCAACAACCCCTGCACCATGTCCACCAGGTCGTCGAACTTGATGACCACGCCGGTGCCGATGTTGAAGGTGGTCTTCGCGGGAGCCGGAATGGTCGCCGCCAGCTCGATGGCCCGGCCCACGTCCTTGAAGTAGACGTACTCGAAATCCCGGGTGGATTCCTGCGGGATGTTGGCCACGCCGCCCTTGATGCCGGCCTCCACCAGGCTCTGGAGCATTTCGCCGCCGGCGGAGCCGCCCGCGAAATGGCCGAAGCCGAACACGTTGGCCAGCCGCAGCACGATGAGCTCGAACCCGTAGAGGCGCTGGTAGCACTCCACCATGAGCTCCTTGGCGACCTTGGAGTTGCCGTAGGCGTTGCCGTCGCCCCGGGAGAACCCTTCGTCGATGGGGTCGTCGCCTTCCATGCGGCGGTTGTACACGCCCATGGTGCTGATCTGGATCAGCCGCCTGACGCCGGCGAGACGCACGGCCTCGGCCACGTTGACCGTGCCCATGACGTTGATCTGAAGCCCGCTGTAGACGGGGTTGGCCACCGCGCCGCCGATGAGGCCGGCGGTGTGCAGCACGGTTTCCACCTTGTGGGTCTGCATGGCGTCGATCAGCGCCGGCAGGTCCCGGATGTCCCGCTTGAGGACAGTGACGTCGGCGTTCCCCAGCTTCCGTTCCAGGAAGTCCATCCTGGGCGCCATGTCGAAGAACACGATCTTTTCGCCCCGCTGGAGGGCGCGTTGCGCGAAGGCGGTGCCCACCAAGCCGACGCCGGTAATCAAAGTGCTCATCACGACTCCCTTCTGGTGCGGTTTTCTTCCATGTACGTGCACCCCCGCGGGGTGTCAAGGCGTGTCCGTCGTCATGCCGGCCCGGCGATGGTTATGTTCCAGTCGCCGTCGATGCGCCGCACCGCGGCCCGTACACCATAGACCTCGGCCATGCGTTCCGCGGTCAGCGTTTCCGCCGCCGTCCCGTCCGCAACGATGCGCCCCCCGTGGATCCACGCCAGCCGGTCGGCGAAGCGCGCGGCCAGGGCGGCCTCGTGCAGCACCACCAACGCGGCGTTGCCGGCGTCGGCGTAGCCGCGGATCAGGCTCATGACCTGATGTTGGTGGAGCGGGTCCAGGGCTTCCGTGGGCTCGTCGGCGAGCAGGATCGGCGCTTCCGCGGCCAGGGCCCGCGCCACGTGGGCACGGCACAGCTCGCCCCCCGACAGCGTGTCGCACGGGCGGTCCGCGAGGGCCCGGAGGTCACAGGCGGAAAGCGCCCGTTCCACCGCGGCGGCGTGTTTGCCCCGCAGCCGTCCGGACGGGACGCCATGGGCGAACCGCCCGAGGGCCACCACGTCCCGCACCCTCACCGGCCACGCCAGCGGCCGGGACTGCGGCAGGTAGGCGATGCGCCTGGCCCGCTCGGCCGCGGGCAGGCGGGCCGGGTCGTCATCTCCCGCGCGCACCTTGCCCCGGCCGCGATCAACCAGGCCCAGGACGGACCGAAGCAGCATGGTCTTGCCCGCGCCGTTGGGGCCGAGCAGGACCACCAACTCACCCGGATGCACCCGTACCGACGCGCCGCGCAGCACCTCGTGCCGCCCCAGCGTCACATCGACGTCCTGCACCGAGAGCTCAGCCACTGCCCGTCCGCCTCCTCGCGGCGATCCACACGAAGACCGGCGCCCCCAGCAACGCCGCCACCACCCCGAGCTTGAGCTCCGTGTCGGTGGGCGCAACCCGTACGCCGATATCCGCCAGCACCAGCAGCAGTCCCGCCAGCAAGGCCGACGGCGCCAGCGTGCGGGCGGGATCGTGGTCCACCAGCGGCCGTACCAGGTGCGGCGCGACGATGCCGACGAAGCCGATGGCGCCGGCAACGGCCACCGCCGCGCCGGTGGCCAAGCCCGCGCCCAACACCACCAGCCGCCGGATCCGGGGCAGGTCCACCCCCACGGCCGCCGCCCCCTCCTCGCCCAGGGTCAGGGCCGAGAGGCCGCGCCGTCCGGCGAAGAGAATGGCCAGACCGGCCAGCAGGAACGGCGCCGCCGGCACGAGGTCGTCGAAGCTCCGGTTGGCCACGGTTCCCAGCATCCAGTTCAGCATGTCGGAAAGGGAGAACGGATGGGGCGCCAGATTCATCAACAACGCCATCAGCGCCCCCGCGAAACTGGAAAGCCCGATTCCCACCAGGATCAGCGTCACCACCGAGCCCACGCGCGCGGCCGCCACGGTCAGAAGGCCGGTGGCCGCCAGGGCGCCGGCAATGGCGGCCAGGGGCAAAGCGAAGGCCTGGGCGTTGGCGAGTCCGTAGTAGATGACGAAGGTGGCGCCGAGGGCGGCGGTGGCGGATACGCCCAGAACCCCCGGCTCGGCCAAGGGGTTCCGCAGGAGTCCCTGCAACGCCGCGCCCGATGTCCCCAGCGCCGCGCCCACCACCAGCGCCGCCACCGCCCGCGGCAGCCGGATCTCCCACACCACCACGCGGTCGCCGGCCGATGCCCCTCCCGTCAGGGCGGACAGAACCCGGTCGAGGCCCAGCGGGGTGGAGCCCACCAGGCACGCCGCGGCCAGCGCCGCCAGCACGGCCGCCGCCAGCGTGATGAGAACGCCGCGGTCAGTCACGGCCCGGTCCGCGCGACGGCGATTCCCGGAGCGAGGGCGCTCTTCCCTCGCCGCCGGCCGCGGACCCCGGTGCCGGGGTGTCCGGGCGGAGGGCGGCCAAGGCCTCTACCGCGTCGGCCACGAACCAGCCGCCGCACGACGTGGTGGCGCCGTCCAGAAGCGCCACCGGGACCGACGCCATGGCCCGCCGGGCCACCGGATGCCGGAACGGAGTCCATGCGTCGTCATGGTTGGTGCCCTCTCCGAAGGTGGCCTTGGCCACCAGGTCCGGAGTCTCGTAGGCCAGACGTTCGAGCGGAATCGGCCGCCAGCCGCGCCGGGCCTGGAAATTGTCGAGGCCGGCGGCCGCCAGCAGGTCATGCACGAGGGTGCCCGGTCCGGCGGTATAACCCGCCGGCGTCACGTAGAACGCCCTCGTGCCGGAAGCGTGGAGCCGTGCCTCGCGGAGCCGTGCGTCCATCTCCGCGATCAGCGCTTCGCCCCGTTCCGGCACGCCGAGCCCCCGGGCGGCGTGCCGGATCACCGAACGTGCGCCGTCGATGTCGTCGGCGAACCCGATCTGCAGCACCGGTACGCCGGCCCGCTCGAAGAAACCCCGGGCGTTGGGGCCGCCGCCGTAGGAACGCACCACCAGGTCCGGCTCGAGCAGCAGGACGTCTTCCGCCCGCGGCCGGACGGTTGGCAACCCGGCCGCGGCGGCGCGCATGTACGAGAACTCGGCGCCGGCGTCCGGCGACACCGCCAGGATGTCACGGCGGTGGGCAAGCCCGAGCACGTACTGGTCCGCGCAGTAGTCCAGGCTGACGACGCGGCGGGCCGTGGAGCGGCTAGAAGGAGGCTCTGTGCATGCAGCGAGGAAAGCGCATACGGTCAGCGCCAGCGCGACCGGTTTCGCCACCAAGGCCAAAGTCCCTCGGAGCCGTCGGATCTGGCACGGCCTCAATTCTTCCCCTTTTCGCTACGCTTGATTTTCTTCGGCCAGTGCCGAAAGGACGATTCTGTAGGGGTGGAACCTACGCCGGGCGGTGGCTGTCGTCAAGAGACCGGAAAGGCTTGATTGTACGTATCCCATGGGATACAGAAGGGGGGACTTGGTGGTTGTGGTACGTCAGACCGACGAGTTCACCACATCGCCAGAGCCCGTGCTTTGGCACGGAGCCTTGGGAGGTAGGGAGGCCACCATGATCGATACTCAACCATGGGATGCGGCGGACTACCTTGAAGAAGAGGAAGATATCGTTGCTTACCTCGAAGCGGCGTTTGAGGACGGCGACCCACAACTCATCGCCGCCGCGCTTGGTGACATCGCGAGGTCTCGGGGTATGACGAAAGTCGCGTCGAAGGCTGGCTTGGGCCGCGAGAGCCTCTACAAGGCATTGTCGCCCGACGGCAACCCCGCCTTGGCTACGGTGCTCAAGGTAATGCAGGCCCTCGGCCTTCGCCTTCGCGTGACGAGCCCGGGTGCGGAGCCCCGGCGATAACAGCAGGTCAGCCTGCGGATTTGTTGCGCCTTTAAACATCAGGTAGACTCGCCCCACCGCATCACCCGGGGAGGAAACCTGAAATGATCATCCCGACCGAACCCATCGGCAGCATCCCTCGCCCCGGCTATCCCGCGGATTATCTGGGCACCGACGGGCTCGGCTGATGCTCCCCGCACCGTTGCCGCCGGCCCCGCGCGGACGCGCCGGCTTCGCGTGGACCCGGAGTTGACCGTGCTCCACGTCCCGCCCGTCTCCCGTGCCCTCGATCCCGCGATTCAGCGGGCCATCGACGCCAAGACCAAGCCCTTGGGGGCTCTCGGCGTGGTGGAGACCGCGGCCATGCAGATAGCCCGCATCCAGAACACCCTGATGCCGAGGCTCCGGAGTTGCCGGTTGACCCTCTTCGCCGGCGATCACGGCATCACGGAGGAAAACGTCTCCGCCTACCCCCAGGCCGTGACCCGGCAGATGGTGGGCAATTTTCTTGCCGGCGGGGCCGCCGCCAACGTGTTCGCCCGGACCAACGGGGTGGATCTCCAGGTGGTGGACGCGGGCGTGGCCGGCGATCCATTGGAAGCGCCGGGTTTGGTCTCGCGGCGCATGGCGGCCGGCACGCGCAACTCCGCGGCGGAGCCGGCCATGACGGCCGCGCAGTGCGAAGCCGCCTTGCGGGCCGGGGAGGCTCTGGGCGCCGCGGTGGGCGCCGACGCAGCGGCCTTCGGGGAGATGGGCATCGGCAACACCTCCTCGGCCACGCTGGTGGCCCACAAGCTGACGGGCGCCGGGTTGGACGCCCTGGTCGGGCGGGGCGCCGGGCTGGACGAGGCGGGCGTGGCCCGGAAGCGCGCGACTCTGGAACGCGCGGCCGGTCGCACCGCGGCCCGCCTCGACGCCGTCGACGCATTGCGGCAGTACGGCGGCTTCGAGATGGTGATGATGGCGGGCGCCATGGCGGGCGCCGCCCGGACCGGGGCGGTGGTGCTGGTGGACGGCTTCATCGCCGGCGTCGCCGCGCTGGCGGCGGTACGGATGGCGCCGGCGCTGCGGGACTTTCTGGTCTTCGCTCACCGGTCCGCCGAGCACGGGCACGGAGTGGTGCTGGCGGCCCTTGACGCGCGCCCGCTGCTGGACCTGGACATGCGCCTCGGGGAGGGCACCGGCGCGCTGCTGGCCTGGCCCGTGCTCCGGTGCGCGGCCGCCATGCTGTCGGAGATGGCGAGCTTCGAAAGCGCGGGCGTGAGCGGACCGGCGTGATGGGCCGGGCGCGCGAAGAGCTCGCGGTATTCCTCCTGGCGGTGCAGTTCCTGACGCGCTGCCCGATCTCGTCCCCGGACCTTTACAGCGAGGCGCGTCTCACCGATGCGACGCGTTACTATCCGCTGGTGGGACTCCTTCTGGGCGGGGCGGTGGGAGGGGCGTTCTGGCTCGCACACTTGGTGTTTCCCGTGACCCTGGCGGTGGTGCTGGCCACCGCCGTGTCGCTGCTGGCCACCGGCGCCTTTCACGAGGACGGGTTCGCCGACGCCTGTGACGGACTCGGCGGGGGCGCGGGCCGTGAGCAAGCCCTGGAGATCATGCGTGACAGCCGGCTGGGCGCCTATGGCGCGGCAGGCCTTGGACTGATGCTGGCGGCGAAGGTGCTGGCCCTGGCGGCGGCGCCGGCAGGCGTCATACCCTGGCTCCTGGTGGCCGCCCATGCGGCCAGCCGCGCCTCCGCGGTGCTGGCCGCCGCCCGCGGCAACTACGTCCGGGAGGCCGGCACGGCCTCGCCGGTGGCGGCGGGGGTGGCGCCCGGCGGGCTGGCGCTGGCCCTGGGCATCGGGGCGGCGGCCGTGGGCGGGTTGTGGCTCGCAAGCTCGACGGCGGCGGCGGTCGCGGCGCTTGCGGGACTCGCCGCCGGCCATTTCGTGATGCGCGCTTTGTACGAACGCAGACTCGGCGGTTATACCGGAGACTGTCTCGGAGCGGTGCAGCAAACCAGCGAGATCGGCCTTTACCTCGGCGCCGTGGCGGTGCTCTGACCGGTCCGCTGTAATCGTGTCCATCCGGGCGAAGAGGGTCGTTCCAACACCATGCGCTTGTTCCTGATTCGCCATACACGGCCCGCGGCCCCGGACGGGGTCTGCTACGGCGTCACGGACGTGGATGTGGCGCCGACGTTCGGCCGGGACGCGGCGCGCGTGATCGCGACACTGCCCGTGGTGGAGCGGTTGGTGACCAGCCCGTTGCGCCGCTGCCTGCGGCTGGCGGAGCGGATCGGCGTCGCCCGCGGTCTTGGGCCGGTGGTGGACGAGCGGCTTCGGGAGATGGATTTCGGCCGCTGGCAGGGTATGGCGTGGGGCGCCATCGACAGGGCGGAGTTGGACGCATGGGCCGCGGAGTTCCTGGACGCCCGGCCCCATGGCGGCGAGAGCGTCCGGATGGTGTACGAGCGGGTGGGCGCGGCGCTGACAGATTACGCGGATGGCGGCGTGCCGTATGCGTTGGTAACCCATGCCGGCGTCATCAAGGCCGCCCGCGCCCGGGCCGGTCACGCGGAGGCGTGGACGAGCCGCGTCGACTACGGCGGCCGGATTTGTATCGAGCCGCCCTGGGCGGAGGCCGGAGCGGTTTCCGGGCCGGACGAGGCGAAGCCGTGGGGGTGATGTCCGTTCAACCCACGCACGGCGGCGATCTCTCGGCCGCCCGGCGGACGTTCGGCGAGCCGCCCTCGGGGTGGCTCGATCTCTCCACCGGGATCAACCCCTGGCCGTATCCCCATGGAGCCATCGCTCCGGAGACGCTCACCCGCCTGCCGCAGCAAGACGCCATGGAGGCGCTGCTGGAGGCGGCACGGCGCGCCTACGGCATTCCGACGGTCAACGGGTTGGCTGCGGCTCCGGGAAGTCAGGCGCTGTTCCAACTCCTGCCCACCATGCGGCCTCCGTCCAGGGTCGCGGTGGCGGCGCCCACCTACGAGGAACATGCGGTCGCGTGGCGCCGCCTTGGCCACCAGGTGGACGAGGTCGGCGCCCTTGAAGCGTGTCGCGATGCCGACGTCGCGGTGGTGGTCAACCCGAACAATCCCGACGGCCGCGTGACGGACCGGGGCGTGCTGTCCGAGGCTGCCGCGGTACTGGCTGGACGGGGCGGGTGGCTCGTGGTGGACGAAACCTTCGCGGACGTCGCCCCCGAGGTGAGCCTCGCGCCGTCGCCGGACCTTCCCAACACGTTGATCATGCGCTCCTTTGGCAAGTTCTTCGGCCTGCCCGGCTTGCGGCTCGGCTTCGTCGCCGGCCCGTCCGGGTTGGTGGACGCTCTGGCACGCCGGCTGGGGCCGTGGGCCGTCTCCGGACCCGCCATGGACATCGGCAGGCGGGCGCTGGCCGATACCGATTGGATCGTCGAGACCCGCGCCCGGTTGGAGGCCATGCGGCGTGACCTCGATGCCGTGCTCGCGGAAGCCGGCCTGACGGTCCTGGGCGGCACCGCCCTGTTCCGGCTGGTGGAGACGCGGGCGGCCCACGACCTGTATCGCTGCCTTGGTGAAGCCGGGATCCTGGTTCGTTGTTTCGAGCACCATCCACGGTGGCTCCGAGTGGGCCTGCCGCCTTCGCGGCACGCCCTGCATCGGCTCTCGGCGGCTTTGAAGGCGGCGTAGCCCTGCTGTCCGGTCCCGCCGTCGTCTGTTGACCCATGGACCTGTCCGACACCGCATGTCTGATGCTGGCGGCGATGCTGTTCGACGCGGCCATCGGCGATCCGCGCCGGTTTTACCGGATGGTCCCGCACCCCACGGTGGTCATGGGTCGCGCGTTGTCGTTCTGCGACGATCGTCTGAATCGATGCGCCTTCGGCGCGAGGGGACGCTGTCTCGCGGGCGCGGCTTCGACGCTGGCCGTCGTGGCCGCGTTCGGCGCGCTGGGCCTGTTGGCCAGCGTCGGGTTGAGCCGCTGGTGGGGCGGGTTCTGGGTGGAGGCCCTCCTGGTCTCCGCGCTGATCGCGCAGAACAGCCTCTACCGCCACGTGGCCGACGTTGCGAGGGCCTTGGAGCGTGACGGCCTCGAAGCCGGCAGGGCTGCGGTATCGCACATCGTCGGGCGTGACCCCGAGTCGCTGGACGCCCACGGCGTGGCCAGGAGCGCCGTCGAATCGCTTGCCGAGAATTTCGGCGACGGGGTGGTGGCGCCGGTCTTCTGGGGCGCGATCTTCGGCCTCCCGGGCATCGCGGCATACAAGGCCCTCAACACCGCCGACAGCATGATCGGTCATCTCGACCGCCGCCATCGCGACTTCGGGTGGGCGGCGGCCCGTCTGGACGACCTGACCAACTGGGTGCCCGCCCGGGTCGCCGGTATCCTGCTGGCGGTGTCCGGCATCCAGCGGGGGCGCATGGCGTATGCGCTGCGGGTCATGTGGCGGGACGGCGGCAGCCACCGCTCGGTCAACGCAGGCCATCCGGAGGGGGCCATGGCCGGCGCGCTGGGCCTCCGTCTGGCGGGACCGCGGCGGTACCGGGGGGTAGCGGCCGACGAGCCGTGGCTGGGCGAGGGCGCCACGGAGGCCACCGCGGCCGACATCCGGCGGGGACTGCGCGTCTACCTGGGCGCTTGTCTGCTCCTGGTGGTGCTGGTGGCGGTGCCCTGTGCGCTGGACCTGTAGTCTCGGGCCGGTCCGTGTCTTGCCCGGTGGGAGGCCGGTCTACTCGGCCACGGCCAGCAGGCGGTCGATGTCGATGTGCTCCTCGAACGCGTCGGTCACCGCGTCCAGGGCCTCGTCCACGGCGGTTTCGTAGGCCGGGCCGAAGCCGCCGGTGACCCCCAGCGACCGGAGGAACTCCCGGCGGAACGCGTCTCCGGCCAGCAGTCCGTGGACGTAGCAGCCCATGACCCGCCCGTCCCGAGAGACGCTGCCCGCATCGTGTCCCGGGCCGTCGGGGGCGAGGAACGGCCGCCCGCCGCCGCCGTTCGTGGTTTCCCCGACGTGCATCTCGTAACCCGTGAAGGCCGCGTCGACCGTTTTGCCGGCGCCGCCGATCCGCCGGAGGGTCTTGCCGGCGGTGAGCACGGTTTCGTGGTCCAGAAAGCCCAGCCCCGGCTCCTCGCCGGGCGGTCCCTCGATGCCTTCGGGATCGGCCACCTTCCGTCCGAGCATCTGGTAGCCGGCGCAGATCCCCAGGACGGCGCCGCCCCGGCGCCGGTGGGCCTCGATGTCGATGTCCCAGCCCTCGCGCTTGAAGGCGCGCAGGTCGGCGATGGTGGCCTTGGAGCCCGGCAGGATGACGAGGTCGGCATCGCCGGGCAGCGGCCGGCCGGCCGGCACCATGCCCAGACGCACGGCCGGCTCGGCCATCAGCGGATCGAAGTCGTCGAAGTTGGCGATGTGCGGGAGCCGGGGAACGGCGATGCGGAAGTCGCCCGCGCCCGATGCCGGCCGGCGGTTGTCGAGTGACAGGGCATCCTCCTGCGGCAGGCGCAGGGCGGCGGCGAGATAGGGGATGACGCCGAAGGACCGCAGGCCGGTGCGGGCCGTGATGGCGCGCAGGCCGTCCGCGAACAGCCCGGCGTCGCCCCGGAACCGGTTGATCAGGTAGCCCCGCAGCAGCCCGCGCTCGTGGTCGGGCAACAGTTCCCAGGTGCCCACCAGGTTTGCGATGACGCCGCCCCGGTCGATGTCGGCCACCACCACCACGGGCACCCGGGCAGCGACGGCGAAGCCCATGTTGGCGATGTCGTGGGCGCGCAGGTTGATCTCGGCGGCGCTGCCGGCGCCCTCCACCAGGACGAAGTCCGCCGCGGCCCGCAGACGCTCGAAGCTCTCCAGCACCGCCGGCATCAGTTCGTGCTTCACGTCCTGGAAGTCCTGTGCTTCGTAGTTGCCGCGGACCCTGCCGTGGACCACCACCTGGGCTCCGACGTCGGACTGGGGCTTGAGCAGGACCGGGTTCATGTCCACCGAGGGCGGCACCCCGCAGGCTCGGGCCTGCAATGCCTGCGCCCGGCCGATCTCGCCGCCGTCGGGCGTCACGGCGGCGTTGTTGGACATGTTCTGGGGCTTGAACGGTCGTACCGTGTGGCCGCGGCGCGCCAGCAGGCGGCAAAGGCCGGCGGTCACCAGCGACTTGCCGGCGTCCGAGGCCGTCCCCTGGAACATGAGCGCCCGGGCGCTCATGAGTCCGGGTCCGTTCCCTTGAGGGTCATGGGGATGCCGGCCGCCACGAAGCAGACGCGGCTCGCGGCCCGGGCCACGGCTTGGTTCAGCCGTCCGGCGTGGTCCCGGAAGGCCCGCGCCATGGCGTTGTCCGGGACGATCCCGAGGCCCACTTCGTTGGCCACCAGCACCACTGGCCCCGCGGCCGCGGCGAGGGATTCCAGCAGCGCGTTGCGGGCGGCGTCGATGTCGTGGCCGTGATGCATGAGATTGCCGAGCCAGACCGTGAGGCAGTCCACCAGGAGGCACGTTCCGGGCTCGCTCTCCCGCCGTACCGCGGCTGCCAGCTCGACGGGTTCCTCCACGGTGCGCCAGTCCGCGCCGCGCCGCGCCCGGTGCAGCGCGATGCGCTCCGCCATCTCGTCGTCGGTGACGATGGCGGTGGCCAGGTAGACACGTTGACCCCAGCCCTCCGCCAGCCCCTCGGCGAAGGCGCTCTTGCCCGCCCGGGCGCCGCCCAGCACGAGGATGACATCGGAGCATGGTGGAAGTGTGCTCATGGATCTGTTGCCCGGGTCGAGAGGTCGCGAGCCGCGGGAGACGAAACCAGCGGGTACTCGTCCGGCATGAGGACCAGCATCCTACACGGGTGAGCGCCAAAAAAAAATGTGTACATCCCAAGCCCGCATGGTCGCCACCGCCTTTGGACCCCGGGTCAAGCCCGGGGCGGCGGAAAGGGCGCCCGGGGTGATTCGCGGCCGCTTGCTTGACACCCCCACGCCGTTTCCGTATTGCTGAAAACCACGGAGGACGCCATGCGCAGCACCCATGACATGGGCGGGGACCCCGCGGCGGGGGCCATCGACCGCTCGCAGCACCAGTTGGACGACTGGGAGATTCTTGCCGACGCCCTGAACCAGGTGGCGGGGGTCAAGGGCATCAAGCGCACCGACGAGACCCGGCGGGCGCGCGAGGAGATGGATTCGGAGGCGTATCTGTCCCTCAGCTACTACGAGCGCTGGATTGCCAGCCTGGAGACGATTCTGGTGGAGAAGGGTTTCATGACCCGCGAAGAGATCGACCGGAAGGTGGCGGAGCTCGAAGAGAAGTGGGGCGAGCCGTGAGCGGCGGGGAGGGTTTCCGGGACGGTGAGGCGGTCCGGGTGAAGTCTCACTTCAAGCCGGGCCACGTGCGCACGCCGTTCTACATCAAGGGCAGGACTGGGTGGGTGGAGCGCTGCTACGGCGAGTTCCGCAACCCGGAATCCCTGGGACACGGCGGCGACGGCCTGCCACGGGTGCGGCTCTACCTGGTGGGGTTCCGTCAGAAGGACGTGTGGGAGGGTTATGACGCCGCCAGCCAGGACAAGGTTTTCGTCGACATCTTCGAGCACTGGCTCGAGCCCGCCGCGCAAGCGGGTCCATGAGTTCGGGGGAGGAAGAAATGGCACACGAGCACGGTCTCGGAGAAGAACACGAGGCGGGCCCCAGGCATGAGTTGAGCCACTGGGCCAAGCGGGCGTACGCCGTGCGCGACATCCTCGTCGAGAAGGGCGTGGTGACCGAGGAGGACATTCGGCAGCAGGCGGAGCTCACCGAGTCCAGGACGCCGGCCAACGGCGCCAAGCTGGTGGCCCTTGCCTGGACCGACCCTGCCTTCAAGGCGCGGCTCGTGGCCGACTCGAAGAAGGTCTGCGCGGAAATGGGCATCGACGCCACCACCCTCAACGAGTTCGTGATCCTGGAGAACACGGAACGTGTGCGCCACATGGTGGTGTGCACCCTGTGCTCGTGCTACCCGCGTCCGATCCTCGGACGGCCGCCGGATTGGTACAAGAGCTTCAATTACCGCAAGCGCGCGGTGAACGATCCGCGAGGGGTCATGCGGGAGTTCGGCCTGGAATTGCCCGAAGACGTGGAGGTGAGGGTACACGACAGCACCGCGGACATGCGCTACCTGGTGATCCCAGCGCGCCCGGCGGGCACCGAGGACCTGAGCGTCGAAGAGCTGGAGAAGCTGGTGACCCGCGACAGCATGATCGGGGTGATGGACGCCTTGCCCGCCGTTCCGGAATGAGGGGCCGTCATGTTCCATGTTGACCTGTCACCGTTCGGGGTGGACGTCGAGCGCCTCAAGACCGACCGTCTGAGCCGCCTGCAGGGCATCATGCGCGCCCGTGGCCTGAGCGCGCTGCTGCTGACCGACCCGCTCGACATCCGCTATGCCACCAACACGGTGTTGTGGCTCAATCTGCGCGCCACCGGAGTGCAGCGCTTCGCGCTGGTGCCGGCCGAAGGCGAGCCGGTGGTGTACGAGCGCCTGATGGGCAGCGAGCGCGCCGCCGGGCTCAAGAAGGGGGGTTCGATTCAGGGCTTCGGGGCCTACATGTTCGGCATGCGTCCGCCGGTGGCCACCGAGCATTTCGTCGACCTGGTGGCGGAAGGGTTGGCGGAGATGGGTCTCGGCGGGGAGCGTATCGGCATCGACGCGCTGTGTCTGACCGCGGTGGACCTCCTTCGGAACAAGGGCGTCGAGGTCGTGGACGGGCTTCCGGCGCTGGGCGAGTCGCGCGTGGTCAAGACCCGGGACGAGGTGGAGCTCATCCGCTGGACGAGCCGCGCCAAGGAGGGCGGCTACGACCTCGTGCGGGAGGCCATCCGCAAGCCGCCGGTGGTGGAAGAGCGGTTGAGCCGCATGATGCTGGAGTACCTGCTGGAGCGGGGTTTCGAGGCCGGCAGCGAGTTCATCTCCATCTTCGATTCCTCACAGATCGCCATCCGGCCGCATCGCGAGCCCATGGGCATGGACATGGTGATGACCGAGGGAGACCTGGTCATCTGTGACGCCACGGTGTCCGGCCCCGGGGGCTACTACAGCGACTTCGCCCGGACCTTCTGTCACGGCACTCCCTCCCAGGCCGACAAGGACCGTTACGCCGAGGCCTACGCCACGCTGCAGGAAGCGATGGGTTACGTCCGGCCCGGCCCGTGCACCGCGCTGTTCGAGCGCTTCGGCAAGGACTCGCCCTCCCGCCTGCCGGGACTGGACGGCTTCCACGGCGTCGGCATGTGCATCTACGAGGCGCCGTGGCTCAGAGGCTACGATCCGCGGGAGTACGAGCTTTCGCTGGAAGAAAACATGATCATCGCGCTGGAGATCAACCACCACCCGGTGAAGCTCGAGCACCTGCTCCGGATCACCGCCGACGGGGCGGAGATCCTTTCGACCTACCCGATGGAGCCGGAGCTGGCCCCGGCCTAGGCGGGCGCCAGCATCTTCTCCACGAAGAACTCCGCCGCCCGGTAGGAGCTTCGCACCATGGGGCCGGCGGCCACGTAGCGGAAGCCCAGCCCCATACCCTGTTTTTCATAGTCCCGGAAGCGGTCCGGGTGCAGGTATTCGGCCACCGCGACGTGCTTCTTCGTGGGCCGGAGGTACTGGCCCAAGGTGAGGATGTCCACGTCCCGGGCCCGCAGGTCCCGCATGGCTTCCAGGACCTCTCCAGCCTTTTCTCCCAGACCCAGCAGGATCGCGCTCTTGGTGTAGACCCGGGGGTTCAGGCTCTTGACGCGGGCCAGCACGTCCAGGGTCTGCTCGTAGCCGCACCGCGCGTCGCGGGCGTAGCGGGTGAGGCGTCGGACGGTTTCGATGTTCTGGCCGATGACTTGCGGGGCGGCGTCGACGATTGTGCGGAGCGCGGCCAAGTCGCCGCGAAAATCCGGGATCAGCGCCTCGATGATCAGGTCCGGGCAGCGCCGGCGGGTCTCACGGATGGTGTCGGCGAAGGTCCCCGCGCCGCCGTCCTCCAGGTCGTCCCGGTCTACGGAGGTGATGACCACGTAGCGGAGGTTCATCCGCGCCAGCGCCTCGGCCACGCGTCCGGGCTCGTCCGGATCGACCGGAACGCCGGCCTTGGCGGTCTTGACGGCGCAGAACCGGCACCCGCGGGTGCACACGTCCCCCAGGATCATGATGGTGGCGGTGCCGGACTGCCAGCACTCGGCCAGGTTGGGGCAGCGGGCCTCCTCGCATACCGTGTGCAGCTTCAGCCCGCGGAAGCTTTCCTTGAGGCGGTTGTAGGCGGCGCCGGAAGGCAGCCGGACCTTGAGCCACGGCGGTTTGTGTCCTGGCTGCGGGCGTGGGTCGGTCATCAATTTCCAGACTAACCCACGGCTGGGGAAAAGGCCATCGAACAGCATGGCCCCCCTGGACCCCGGGTCAGGTCCGGGGTGACGGGAGGGGAGGCCACGGCTCGGGAAGAGACCGTCGAGCTGCGGGGCTCGTGGGTCAAGCCTCGGGATGCCGGAGGGCAGACCCAACGTCATCCCGAGGCTTGACCCACGAGCCCCACCGACCACGGATCACGACTCGAAGTAGCCTCCGACGATGGCGTCGTGCCAGAGACGGCACACCGGCGGAATGATGCCGCGCGGGAGGTCGTCGTAGGTGAGGCCCCAGGTGTGGATGCCGGCGCCCAGCGAGACGCAGGCGACCTTGGGCGCAGGGTCCATGGCCGCGTAGAGCGGCAGCGAGTCGCAGCACCGCTGGAGCGTTACGGTGTCGTCGTCGAGCCCGTGAAGCGAGAGCACGGAGGGAACCGGCTTGGCGCCGGGGCCCGGCAGTTCCCGCAGGTAACCGAGGTAGCGGTCGACAAGCTGTTGCTCGGCGGCGGCTCCCATCCTGAGGCGCCCGGCGGTGACCCGGGCCGCCTGTTCCAGCGCGGCGGCGCCGTTCTTGTGGACGAAGTCCTCGGCCTTGAAGTTGGTGCGTTTCCGGGACGCCTCCCACTTCTCCATCGTCAGCTCCATCAGCATGGGCAGGCCGTAGCCCTTGTCCTTGAGCCCTTCGTAGAGGTAGCGGGCGGTGTCGCGCCAGGTCCGCAGCCGCAGGTGGTTGAACGGGAACTCCCACCGGTCGCCGGTGGTGGCGGTGTAGATGTAGGCAAACGTCGACGAGCCGTACCCCAGCACGCCCGCGACGTTGGCCACCCGTTGGGCCGTGATCATGGCGAAGGGTCCGCCGGTGGAGTGGCCGTGGACGTAGATTGAATACTCGGATTCGGGGAACTCGCGGCGGCAGCTCTCCTTCAGCGCTTCCTCGAAGGCGACGGGCCAAGCGGCCATGCGATGGTAGAACTCGGTTCCCTCTCGGGCCACCAGCGAGATCACGGTGCCGTAGCTGCTGCGGCGGGCGTCGTCCCGAGCGACCTCGTACTGATCGGGGGTGATGTGGGTCTCCCGGGTCCACAGCGGCGTCCGTCCGGTGCCGTCGGGCTCCAGCGTGTCGCCGGGCCAGTCACGGGAAGGGTCCAGGAGGTACAGGCGTCCCGGAAAGGTCATCAGCGTGACCTTGAAGCCGAACTTCGTGGCGAGCATGCGGGCCACCGGCTCCAGCGACTTGTAGTCCGACGTGCCGCCGTGCAGCAGGAAGATGCCGGCGCGCCTTCCGTCCGGGGCCATGGGGACCCGGCCCGGGTCCTTGGGCTCGTAGGTCATGGTGCCGATGTCCCAGTCCATGTCCAGGGCCTGGATGCGGAAGATGTCCTCGCGGTTTTCCACCGCGATATCGGGCAGCGCCAGGGTCTCCTCCGACAGCTTGACGACCTCGGGACGGGGAATGGTGCCGGGCGGCGCCCATGTGCCGGTTGGTTGATTCATTCAGAGGACTCCGTTTCCTGAAGCAGAAGGTGAAGCGCGCGGCGCCGGCGTTCAGATGCCGAGGAGCCCCTTCTGGCCGTAGTAGTATACCCCGGCGAGGGCGCCGGTCATGAGGGTGGCGATGGTGGCGCCCACCAAGGCTCGGATGCCCAGCGACGAGAGGTCGCCGCGGCGCGAGGGCGCCAGCGCGCCGATGCCGCCGACGAACACCCCCACCGAGGCCACGTGGGCAAAACCACACAGGGTGTACGAGAGAATCAGGATGCCCCGCGGTGAAACCGCCCCCTCGGCCCCGAGCCTGCCGAGTTCCTGGTAAGCCACCACTTCCGTGAGGATGGCCCGCCCGCCCAGGATTCGGCCGGCGGGCACGAGGTCAGCTCCGGGCAGCCCCAGGAGCCAGGCGAGGGGCGTGAACAGCCATCCCAGGATGCGGCGGAGGTCCAGGGGCCCGCCCAGCGCATCGCTCAGCGGGGCCGTGAGCCTGACGAGCCCGTGGTCGATGAGCGCCACGGTTCCCAGGACCGCGATGAGCAGGGTGGCGATGCCGGCGGCCAGCTTGAGCCCTTCCCAGGATCCGTCCATCAACGCCGCCATGGTGTTCTGTTTGCGCTGGTCGTCGGCCATGGGCGGCACCGCTCCCAGGGTCTCCGGGGCTTCGGTTTCGGGCAGCATCAGCTTGGAAGCCAGGGCGGCGGCCGGAATGGACATGATGGACGCCGACACCAAGTGCCCGGTAATGAGCGGGAAGCTGTCCTTGAGGAACAGGACGTAGAGCGCCAGAGTCGTGGACGCGACCGTCGCCATGCCGCACGTGAGCAGTGTCAGCAGTTCGGAGCGTGTCATGCGTTCGACATAGGGACGCACGGTCATGGCCGATTCCACGCCGATAAAGATGTTGGAAGAACCGGCCAGGGACTCCGCGCCCGAGAGTGCCATGGTCCTGTGGAACAGAACGGCGAAGAGCCTCACGATGGGCTGCAGGAGGCGCAGGTGGTAGAGCGCCGCCATCAGGGATGCGAAGAACACCACCGCCGGCAACACCTGGGTGGCCAGGACGAAGCCTACCGACGGCGATCCTCCCGGAGTGGTCTCGCCCGGGTTGAGCGCCAGCGGACCGAACAGGAAACGGGCGCCTTCGTTTCCCGCCCTGAGGACCGTGATGACGGTGTCGTTGACCCATATAAGGACGGTCCGCGTCCAGGGGGCCCAGAACACCACCGCGCCGAGGACCAGCATCAGGCCCCCGGCCGTGAGCACGGTACGCCAAGGCACCGGACGCCGGAAGCCGCCCGCGGCCCAGGCCAGGAATGCCAGTGCGATCAGGCCCCCAAGGGAGCCGAGGTTGAGCCAGCTCATCGTGTTCCTTGAAAGGATTCCGAGGATGATGGAATTGAGGCATACCCATCGGGACAAGTCAACGTTCTGAAGGCCGCCGGGCCGAGCTCTTTGTTGACAAGCTTCGTGGAGCGAGTTAATACCGCAAAATGCCGATTCGGCGGAAGCCATGGCGCGGGGATGGCGCCGGATCCGTGAACGCAACCACAACACCGGCTCTGCAGGAGGTTACCGATGGCAAAGTACCAGATCATTGACGGCGACGGCCACGTTGTAGAGGACATGGAGGCCATCACCAGCCGCTTTCCGGAAGCGGTGCAGCAGCAGATGCGCTGGTCCAACCCGTTTCCGCCGCTGGATCATCTCCATTCCGCCAACGCACACAAGCTCCCGGAGGGGTCGTTCCAGCAGGTGGGCTTCGACGGCTGGGTGGAGTTCCTGGAAGACGTGGGCATCGACCGGACGGTCCTGTATCCCACCGTGGGCCTTTCCTACGGCAAGGTGGTGAGCCAGGACTGGGCCATTGACCTGGCGCGGTCCTACAATGACTGGATCGCCGAGAACTACATCCACAAGAGCCCGAGATTCCAGGCCGTGGCGCTGATCCCGTTGCAGGAGCCGGACGAGGCGGTGAAGGAACTGCGCCGGGCGGTGGAGGAACTGGGGATGTGCGGCGCCATGCTGCCGTCCACGGGAATCCAGCTCCATCTGGGCCACAAGTACTACTGGCCCATCTACGAAGAGGCCAACCGGCTGGGCTGCTGCCTCGGCATCCACGGCGGCGCGCACGAGAACCTGGGCATGGACGACCTGCATCCGTACGCCCCGGTCCATGCGCTGGGCCACCCCTTCGGGCAGATGATCTCCTTCGGAGGCATCGTCTTCAACGGCATCTTCGACAAGTACCCCAACGTGCGCATCGGCTTCCTGGAAGGGGGCGTCGCCTGGCTGTTGATGTGCCTCGAGCGCTTCGACCGTTCCTACGAGACCCACATCCAGCACGATCCGCGGGCGGAGTTCCTGCAACTCCAGGAGGGCGAGGCGGTCAGCGACTACGTGAAGCGGCACATCGAGGAGGGCCGGATCTTCGTGGGTTGCGAAGGACACGAGCCCGACTTGGCCCACGCCATCAGGACCGTGGGAAACAAGCCCTGGGTCTATTCCTCGGATTTCCCCCACGAGGTGAACAACGAGTTCTGCAAGGAAGAGCTGGGCGAGGTGATCGAGAGCGAGGAGCTCACCGAGGAGGACAAGACCGCGGTGCTGTCCCGCAACGCCGAGCGCTTCTACAACCTGCCCAGCGGGCTCTAGCGTGACGCCAAACTACACTCGCCGAAGGAAAGGAGCGGAGGGGAGTCCCGGACTCATTGGTTCCGGAGAATCTTCTCCAACTCCTTTCGTTCACTCTCCTGGATCTTGCCGCCGGTGGGAGTCTCTCCGGCGGGACCCGTGAAGTCGATTCCCTTGAACCGGAAGGTGGCGAGATTCAGGATCTCGTCTCGATAGAGCCATCCCAACAACGCGGCCAGTATGATAACCGGGAGCAGGAGCCAGACGCGGCCCCCCTGCCTCTTCTTTCTGCTCGTGCGTTTTCTCTTGGCAGCCATCGGACGGGGTTCTTCTCTAGTCGGAGATCTTGCGGCGACTTGTCAGCTCCAGCCCGACAGCAACAGCGGCTCGGGCCACAAGACGTGCAGCAATACATCAAATACCAGATACAGGTAGCCTTCGGCCAACGCTCCCAAGAGCACGGCCACGCGGCGCCGAAGGCGCGCTTCGCCTCGCGTGGGGTAGCCGTCGAGGATGGTGGTCTGGGACCCGGCGCTGCCGGGCATGGCGATGAGCACCGAGGGGAAGGTGCGGGGATGGTTCAGCTCTCGCTGATATCGATCATCACCCCGTCGGGATCCGCGAGCTGGTATTCGCCGAACTTGCACTTGGCGAACAGATCCAGACGCGCCTCCGCCTCCGAGCCCCCGCCTACCGGGCCCGGACTCAGGTAGGGGTTGCGCTTTGACAGCTCTTCGAGCCGGTCCTTGACCGCCTGCACGCTTTCCACCTTGAAGCCGATATGGTCCAGTGCCGGGCGCTCGATGCCGGTGCCCGCGTAGTCGGAGATCTTCCAGGGCGCGATGATCAGGGTGACCCGGCCGTCGGTCAGGTAGGTGTTGGGATCGTCCGCGGGTTTCTCGGTTTCCAGCAGGTCGAAGACGTCCCGGTAAAATCCGGCCACCCGCTCCGGCTCCACCGCGCGCAACACGAAATGCTTGACGTAGCGGTCCGCCTGGCGATCGCCGTCCACGTAAACGTCCGTGCGGTTCTCCATCCCTTCCTGGGAAAGGTCGAAGACGTTCCCGGCGGGATCGTGGGTGCTGAGGCCGGCGAACGGGCGATTGCTCGGCCGTTTCAGGATATGCACCTCTGGGTACTTGTCATGCATGCGCGCGGCCACGGCCTCGACGTCGTCCACCTCGAAGCCGAAGTGGTCGAACCCGCCCTGACGCCCGGGGCGGCGCGGGTTGATGTTGATGCCCACGTAACCGTCGCTGACCACCGAAGCGCTCTCGATCCGGGCCCGCGCGGCGGTCGTCATGCCGAAAACGGCTTGGTAGAACTTCTCCTCGATGGCGTAGTTCTCGCTGACGATGGCCAGGTGCTTGATCTTCGTGCTCATGGCTTGGTCCCTCCCTTTCGTGCGTTGTAGGGGCGGGTCAAAAATCCGCCCGAACCCGTATCGAATCAACCTGCCCGCAGCGCCAGCTTGCCCCGAGTATGACCCGTTTTGCTCATCTCGTGGGCCTTTCGCGCCTGGTCCAGCGGAAGCGTATCATGGACGTGGACCCGGAGGTGCCCCTGTTCGGCCAAGTCGGCGATGGCGCGAAGCTGCGGCGGATCGGTGCGGACCGAGACGTGCTGCGCCCGGACCCCGCGGGTCGCGGCTTGCTCCGAGCTGGGTCTCCCGCGAATCGAAGCCAGCAGGCCGCCGGGCTTGAGAACGCCCCAAGACCGTTCCTGGACATCGCCGCCGACGCAGTCCAGCACCACGTCTACGTCTTCGGCCAAGTCCTCGAAGCGGCTCTCGCTGTAGTCGATGATGCTGTCGGCGCCCAACTCGTTCAGGAACTCCCGGTTGCGTGCCGACGCCGTGCCGATGACGTGAGCGCCTTTCCATTTGGCGAGCTGGACCGCGATGTGGCCCACGCCTCCGGCGGCCGCGTGAATCAGGACGGTTTGGTCTGCCTGAAGGCCGGCCGTGTCGAAAAGGGCCTGCCACGCGGTCAAGGCCGCCAGCGGCAGCCCGGCGGCCTGCGCATCGTCCAGAGTGTCGGGTTTGGCCACCAGATCCGAGGCCGGCGCGGCGACGTATTCCGCGTAGCCGCCGCCTCCCCAGTGCCAGCGCACCATCCCGCAGACCCTGTCGCCGACCTTGAAGTCGGAGACGTTGGCGCCGAGCTTCTCGACCACCCCCGACACGTCCCAGCCCGGGATGAAGGGGAACGGATCGTCGAGCCGCGACGCGACTCCCTCGCCAGCGCAGGTCTTCCAGTCCACCGGATTGATGCCGGCGGCATGAATCCGCACGAGCACCTCGCCGTCCCGGGGTTCCGGTGTCGGCGCCTCCTCGACCCTGAGGCTGTCGAGACCGCCGAACTCGTGTATCCGCACGGCTTTCATACGGTTTGCCTATCCCAGGGGGCGTGTCGTTGGCAACAGGAATCGCCCGGCCGCGCTACGAGCCTTTGCCCTCCGCGTCCCAATCGAACATGCGCCGCCGGCGTCTGGCGTTGAAGTTGATGACCTCCAGCAGCAGTCCATCGGGATCCGAGAAGAAAGTCGCGTAGTAGTCAGGGGAGTACTGGGTGTAGGCCCGCGGCTCGGTTGCCTCGATACCGGCCGCCCGAAGCTCCCTGCAGGCCCGGTCCACGGCCTGCTCGTCCACCACGCGAAAGCACAGGTGGGACGGAGACCCCGGCGCGGCGCGCGATTCCGCCGGACCATCCGGCTCGTTCTGGCGCACGATCCAGTAGCTGAGGTGGCGGTTGTCGTAACGCGCCCGTGGCGAAACCTTGTTGGACACCGCGCCCTTCCGGAAGCCCAGGACCGGCATGACCCGGTCGTAGAAGGCTTCGGCCGTGGCAAGGTCCCGGACGGGGACGAAGACGTGGTCGATACAGATGACTTCAACGGGCATGGTGTTTCCTTCCCCGGCGCGGTCCGGGAGCCTGTATCGGCCGTGGCTCGGTGCGGGCACGGGCGGGTTTGAAACCCGCCCGTGCATCGGACATCTGATTTCTACGGCGCCCGGGCCGGGGGCGTAAACGGGACCGGACATGAACTCAGTGTGCCCGGCAGGTCCAGTTCCGGCTGCCCCACAGGTCCGTGCCGCCGATGATGGCGTCGACGGCGTCGAGGCTCATGGCGTCGAGGGCCGAGACCACGGGGGCGCCGGGGTAGTTGAGGACCTGGAGCCGTTCGTAGGCGCCGACCACCCGGTCGGCGGGCGGCAGCTCCAGGGCGAGGTCACGGCTGCCGGTGCTCACCACCGCGTCGGCCGTGTCATCGTAGAACAGCAGCGGCGAGTCCACGCCGTCCTTGCCGCCGTACTCGTAGGTGACCAGCACGGTCTTGATCCCCTTCTGCTCACACGCGTGCACGGTCAGCATGACCTCCAGGAAGGCATTGCCGGAGCCGATCCAGGTGACGAGGGCCGCCTCCGCGCCCAGTGCCCGGGCCACCTGCGCCGCGTTGTGCGCCGCCACTTCCTTCTCCCGGAAGCTCTCGAAGCGTATGCGTTGCAGCACCACGCCGGCGAAATCGAGCCGGCGGCCGTGCTCCCGGGACACGCTCAGGGCCAGCGGCTGGTTCTGCCAATCCCAGGTGGTGGGCGAGTAGGCGATGGTCTTCATGGTGCTGCCCGTGACCGCGCCGTCAAGCAACTCGTTGGGGTGAACCACGGTGCTCAGCGATTCGCGGACCGGCAGTCCGTAGTAGCCCAGGCCGGAGGGCAGATGCTCCGACTCGGTGATGCAGCCCACGATGACCACGGTCTTGGGCAGGCGCGGGTTTCCGTGGGCGGCGCCGTGCGTGTGGACGTCGGCGGGCTCGGCGGCGACGGTGGCCTCGGCAAGCCGTTGCGCCACGCGGTACTCGGCGCCTTGGATCGCCTGATGGGCCTGGGCCTCGATCAGGCCCGACGGGAGCCGGAAAGTCAGCACGAGGCCCGGGAACCGGCTGAAGCCCGTGAGTTCCGCCCCCGGCCCCCACATGTCGAGGATGGCGCTTCGCTGGGCGGTGGTGCCGGTGCGGATGGTGCCCTCGTATTCGGCCGTGGTGATGAGGGTCATGCCGGACAGCCGGTGGGTACGGCCGGCGCCTACCGCAACCACCGGGTTGGTGATCCCGGGGAACACCTGACCGGTGCCGTCCACCTTGACCCTGGGCTCCACCACGTCGCGGATGCCGGTCACCCGCGCCCGCTCGCCGGGACGCACGATGTCGAGCCTGGCGGAGAGTATCCTGGGATCCCGTGAAGCGATCTCCAACAGCTCCGCCTCGGCCACCTCCAGGTTCCGGCCGGCGTAGTTCAGCTTTCCGCCGAAGTGAAGATCCTCTACGGGAAAGTCCGCCAGCTCCAGCGGCGTGGCATGCCGGGCGAGGCTCATGACGCCGCTTCCGGCGTGAACACGGTGCTTTCCTCGATTTCTTCCTCGAGCGCGTTGAGGGCGGTTTCGACGATGGACTTGCGCAGCTTCTCGTCGACCTCCGGCGGCAGGCTCGGGTCGCCGCAGGGATGGGGAATCTTGACGCCCTTGACGATGCGGCTGGCGCCCACCTGCTCCGCCAGCGGGAACATGGCGCTGATCATCGACACGGGAACTCCGGCACGGTCCAGCTCTTTACTGATCACAGCTCCGCTGCGACTGCAGGTGCCTCACGTGCTCACCAACAGCACGGCGTCCACGCTGTTGGCCTTGATCTCCGCGGCAATCTCCTGGCCCACGCGCTGCATGGCCGCGGGCGAGCCCTGGTTGCCGGGTATGACGTAGTAGGCGGGGTAGAGGTCCTCGTATTTCCCTTCCTGCTGAAGCTGCCGCAGGGCGTCCAGGGGAACCCCGTAGAGTGGATTCGCATTCATGTTGGCGACGTTGTAGCCGCCGTGCACGGCTTCCCACATGCCGGGCTCCATGGTCTTGAGCTCCGCCACCGGGTACTTGCGCCAGAACGTGTTGCGGAAGGTCTTGAATCCGTCCGGGTTCCCCCACGGCACCACTCCGCTGGTGGTGACCAGCGCGACCTTTGCCTTTCCCACCTCTTTCACCGCGGCGGCCGGCGCCACCCGGTCCCAGGTCTGCATGGGAATCTCGGTGGCGAAGGCCCGGCCCTCGATCTTGTCGAGCAGCATGTCGAGGGCGCGGTCCGCTCCGGTCCGGCCGCTCTGCTCCTGGATCCGGATGCCCCGGGACAGATAGCCCTCGTCCTCTGCCGCACCGACGGGATCTTCCCGCAGCCGCTTGAGGACGAACCGGGCCAGATCTTCCAGAGCCTTGCCCATGCCGCCGGCGGTTTCGGTGGTGGGGAAGAGGAACAGCCGTGGGTCGTGGTATTCGCGGTAGGTGTCCACCGCCGGGTTGTCCTCGTGCATGGCGGTGACGCACACGCGGTCCAACTCGGCGGCTGCCATGTGGCCGATCTCGACACAGGCCAGACCGTAGCGGCCGGCATTGAACGCCGGTCCGAGCACGATCACTTCCGCCTCCGCCGCCGCGATCTCCTTCAAGAGGGCCGCCCGTGCTTCCTCGGGCTTCTCGTGAAAGTGGTTGTCGCCGAAGTAGATGGTGGGCGCCACCTCCGCTTCGCCCTGCAGCAGCCGTTGCAGCCCCCGCGACGGCCCGGCCAGGCTTTCAAGGGTTCCGGCGGCGACAGCCGCCTTCTCTTCGCCTCCGATGCCCGCAAAGAACTGGTTGACGACGTGTGCCACGCGTTTCATCACGGGCCTCCTTCCGGACGGGAGAATACGGTTTACACGGGGACTCGCCTTTGCGTATCCTCCATTAGCATCTTCGCACAAGTTATGCACGGGTCTCATCCAACGATAAACCACACTCGACAACCCCGTCGCCGGATGCTGCGATTCACCGTTGTCGCGCTGTTGGCGCTGGCCGCGGGCGGTTGTGGTCCAGACCGTCCCGGAGCGCCGGGCGCGGCCCGTGAAACGGAGGCCGTGGCGCGCGGGAACCTCCCGCACCTTCCGCCGCAACGGCCGGCGGATTCGGTCAACGCTCCCATGGCGTATCTCGGCCGATCCCTGCACGTGAACCCCGGAGTGGCGCCGGCGGCCGATGTTGTCCCCATTGTGCGTGACCATGGGGGCGTCCGGGTGGCGTATGGGCGCGTCATCGACGGTGTGCACCGGGACGAGTTGACCCGCTATCTCGATGTGGAGGTGGAGACGACTCCCGCCCCCTTGAAAGCCTTCCGGTTGAAGCGGACCGTAAGGGTCGTGGAGGGCGCAACCGTCGAGATGATGGACCACACCGTACGCGCGGTGCAGTTGATCAACGCGGCGCTGCCGCCGGAGGGGCGGCTCCGGTTCGACGATACCCCTGTCCCGATGGAATTCGTCGAGAGCCTGGAGGTTTCCTGCAAGGGTTTCGTGTGCGAAAGGCCCGGCGTTCCGCTTGGGGACATCTTGGTCCAGTTCGCGCCGGCGGAAGTCTGGTTGGGGCCGGAAAGAGCGAAGGAGAAGCCGCATGTGTCGGGCCAGACGGTCCTCAACGGGTCCACCCGGAACTTCGATGCCGGGAGCCTGTCGAGTTGGGCGGGGCGGGTGTGGGTGGATCCTGTTCGAGCCACAGGGGAAAGACGTCTGCTCGTGCTGGTCCACGAGTTGCTCCACACACTGGGGCGCGGGCATGCCGACGCCGAACGGTTCCCGGCATCGGTCATGCGTCCGGTGTCCGACTCGATACGGAGGGGCGAAATACTCTATCCATTGGATCGCGCGGCGCTGCTCGCGGCCTACCGGATGCTCGAACCATCCGCGACGCGGGGCGAGATCGCCCAGGCTCTGGGGTCCTGGGAGGATACGTCAACGCATGTCGCAGGCGAGTTGGATGGGGGAGGCGGAGACGCAAGGTTCGGTGTCGGGCTCCGGAACGGGCTGGCGCGGCCATGGGCTTCCGGATCGGCGCCGCGGACCGGTGTCGCGGAGAACGGGAGCCTCTCCGGGCGCGTCACTTGGTCGGGCCGTGTTCTGGGGTTCACCCGTGAGGGCGAGGCCGCCGCCGGCGCGGCGGAGCTCACGATCCGTCCGGATACCCTCGACGGCACGCTGCGCCTGACGGCGCTGGAGTCGTGGCCGGGCGGACAGCCGCCAGGGGCGGCGGGCACCGGGAGGCCGTTGCGCGAGGGGAATTCGACCTATCGTGTGGTCGTGCACGGGAACAGGTTCGTGGCCGACGGCGGCGACGCGGGTCAGGTCACCGGCGCGTTCTTCGGCGAGTTCCACGCGGGTATGGGCGGAGTCATGGAGCGGGACGGCCTCGTGGCGGGTTTCGGGGGAAGGCGATCGACGCCGCGCCGTGCCCGCCAGATCCTTGCCGGGCCGCGCCCTCGCCCAGGTTCACGTCGAGCTGGAGGAGGCGAGCCATGTGTCCGGCGCCAAATGGCTGACCCTCATGCGGCGGATCGTCCTCCCTCTGGTGTTGCCGGCGTTCATCGTGGCCCTGGCGATTCTCACGGTGGGCGGGCGTTGGACGGTGGCCCGCATGAGCCGCCGGCAGGAGTCGTGAGCCGGATAGACGCGGGAAGCTTGGTTGACGGCGGCAATGGCGCTACGTTATGGGGAACGTCTCGCGCCGGGATGGTGGAATGGGTAGACACACGGGACTTAAAATCCCGCGGGCCTCGGCCTGTGCCGGTTCAAGTCCGGCTCCCGGCACCAGAATCACGAATCCAGCCGTCCACTCGTCATCCCTGCTCGTAAAGGATCTCACCCGTCTCGCCGGTGTCGTAACCGCCGAGGGAGTGCATGGCTCGCCGGAATCCCTCGGAGCGGACCACCGCCAGCAGCGTGGCCCCGGCGGACGACTCGTAGAAGGGCCGCAACATCAGAAGATCGTATTGCTCGTCGCCTACCGGAATGAAATCCAACTCAAGGGCATCGGCGGCCGAAAGAATACCCAGCCCGGCGTCGGCGAGGCCGCTGGCAACGGCAACGGCGACGGCCATGTGCGTGAACTCTTCGTGCTCGTAGCCCTGGATGGCGCTCGCATCCATGTCGAGTTGTGCGAGCTTGTAGTCCAGCAGTACCCGTGTACCCGAGCCCGGTTGGCGGTTGACGAACCGCAGGCCCGTCTTTCCCAAGTCGGCGATGCCCGACACTCCCTTGGGATTGCCGCGGGGGACCAGCAGGCCCTGCCGGCGCCTGACGCAGTGCACGAGGACGGCGGGCAACCCTGGAAGCACCCGCTTGATGTCCGGGACGTTGTAGGCGCCGGTGGCCGGGTCCAGCAGGTGGGTGCCTGCCATGTGCGTCTCGCCGCGGCGGATGGAATGCAGTCCGCCGAGGCTGCCGACGTTGGCGGTGGCGATCTTGAGCCGCGGGTCCAGGCGCTTGAGCTGATCTTCCAGCACGCTGATGGAGAGGTCGTGGCTGCCGGTGCACAGGACCGTGTGCTCCACTTCTTCGGGTGAGCGCAACAGCTCGACGTCCACCTCCTCGCCGGCGTTGATGCCCTCCACCATTCCCGGAATCCGCAGGAAGCCGTCGGCCCGCACCATGGTGCTGATGACGCCCGCTCCCCGCGCCAGCGGCACGGCCAGGAGCCTTTCTCCGACTCTTCCCAGGGTGACCCGGACGAACTCCTCCAGGCCCAGCCGGGAGGGGATCTTCCGGGGCGCAACGGCGCGCACCCGCGCGGGAGAGGCGGGGCCCGCGCCCAGAAGGCGTTGCAACGCGGGCTGGAGGATCTCCCGGGCGATGACGATGGCGGAGACGGGGTAGCCGGGGATGCCGATGACGGGCCGGCCCGCCGCCACTCCCAGGACGGCAGGTTTGCCGGGCATGACCTCGATGCCGTGCACCAGGAGCTCCCCCGCGCCGTCGATGACCTCGGCGGTGAAGTCGTGCTCGCCGGCCGACGAACCGGCGATGAGCGCCACCAGATGGTTTTCTCTCAAGGCTTCGCCCAGGGCCTGTTTCAGCAGGGCGGGGTCGTCAGGGACGGCGGGAAGGACCGCCGGCGCGCCGCCGCATTCGGTGACCATGGCCGCCAGCACGGTGGAATTGAAATCGATGATCTGGCCGGCCGCGGCCGGCTCCCCCGGAGCGGTGATCTCGTCGCCGGTGGGCAGGATCGCAACCCTGGGACGCGCCCTGACCCGCACGGTGGTGTGGCCCGCCGCCAGGATGGCGCCGAGGTCGTAGGGCCTCAGGCGGTGGCTGCGCGGCAAAAGCAGCTCGGTGGCCACCACGTCCTCGCCCACCAGGCGCACGTTCTGCCACGGGGTGGCGGCCTGGTCGATGGACACGGTGTCCTCATCGACCTCCCGCACCTGCTCGATCATGATCACCGCGTTGGCCCAGGGCGGCAGCGGCTGGCCGGTGTCCAGGTAGGCGAACCGGCGGCGCGGCGCGGCCTCGTCCGCGAGCCGCCGGAACTCGCGGGGGGCGAATTCCGTGGCTCCGAACGTGTCCTCCGCCCGCACGCAGATCCCGTCCATGGCGGACCCGTGGTAGTGCGGCGAGGAAATCTTCGCAAACACCGGCTCGGCGGTGACCCGGTGGAGCGCCTGGCCGACGTCCACCGTCTCGTCCTCCAGGCCGGTTTCGTCAACGCGGCTCAGGAACAGCTCGCGCGCCTGCTCCAGGGGGGTTTTCTTGAGGTACCGTTTTCGCGCCATGTGTCCCGGATACCGATTCAGAAAACAGGGTATCAGAAAAGGAGCACCTCCACCTCTTCTCCCCGTTCCAGTCCTTCGCGGTTGAGGTCGATGCGGACCATGCCGTCGGCCTTGACCAATGTGAAGATGGCGCCCGACTTGCTCGGGAGCGGCGAGGCGTGGAGCGCGTCGCCGCGCCGTTCCAGGGTGACGCGGAGGTAGTCCTCGCGGCCGGTCTGCGACGACACGTTGGTGTCCATCACGGCCCGGACCGTGCTGCGCCGTGGGACCGCGGCCGGCGCGCTCTCGCCCGACAGGGCGCAGATCAACGGCGCCGCGAACAGGTCGAATATCACCAGCGCGGATACCGGATACCCCGGGAGCCCCAGCACGGGTTTGCCCGCGGCCCGGGCGTAGATGGTGGGTTTGCCCGGGCTGACGGAGATGCCGTGAAAGAGGATGCCGGCATCGGGCAGCGACCGGATCGCGTCCACCGCCATGTCGCGGGCGCCCATGGAGCTGCCGCCGGACAGCAGCACCAGGTCGCCCCAGTCCAGTCCGGCGGCCAGCGCGGCGCGCAGGTCGCCGGCGTCATCGGCCACGACGCCGAGGTCGTTGAGATCTGCGCCGCACTCGGCCACGAGCCC
Source organism: uncultured Binatia bacterium (SeqCode) (assembly GCA_965215605.1). Taxonomy (GTDB): domain Bacteria; phylum Desulfobacterota; class Binatia; order UBA9968; family JAJDTQ01; genus JAJDTQ01. Next base: position 3,435,479 of record OZ244070.1, read on the forward strand.
CGCCAGCGCAGGCTGGTTGATGTTCCGCACCTGCCCGGGACGCGGCTCCCGGTCCGGAGCGACGATCTCGTCGCCGGTGGAGATGAGGGTCACGCGCGGCTTGCGGTAGACCGGCACCGAGGCTATGCCGATGCCGGTCAGCGCGCCGAGGTCGTGGGCCCGCAACCGGCGTCCACGGGCGAACACCGGGTCGCCAGCCTGGATGTCGTCGCCGACGCGGATGACGTTGAGCCAGGGCGAGGCGGCCCGGTAGATCTCCACCGTACCGTCGCCGGTTTCCTCGGTGTGCTCGACCATCACCACGGCGTCGCTTCCGGGCGGGAGCATGCCGCCGGTGGAGATGCGCATGGCTTCGCGGGGGAGCAGCCGGCGGGTGACTTCCCGGCCCATCTCCACGGTTCCCGCCAGCGCCAGGTAGGCCGGCAGACCGGCACTGGCGCCGAAGGTGTCCCGGGCCAGGACGGCGTAACCGTCCATGCCGGCCCGGTCGAAGTGGGGCAGGTCGGCCCGGGAATGGAGGTCCTCGGCCAGGACGCGGCCCCGGGCCTCGACGGTGTCGACCGTCTCGGCGTCCACGGCGGACACCCGGCCAAGCAGGTCCAGGGCCTCCGCGGGCGTCACGACCTTGAAGAAGGCCTTGGGGGTCGGGGGCGTGGGCATGGTGTCACGCGTGAGCGGGGCGGGGACCCGCCGAAACGCAACCGTGCCGTCAGCGCTGGGCCAACGGCACGTTGCCGAACTTCTCCCGTATCTCTTCGGCGATGTGGTCCAGGGCTTGGTCGCGTGTGTCGTAGAGACGCTTCAGGGTCCGCGGCGGTTGCTTGCCGATGGCGTAGGCCGTCATCAACGGCACGGCGATGGTGCTGTCGACGTAGCAGACCACCGAGTCGGGCAGTTGGTCCGGGTCCACCTTGCCCCAGCTCACCGCCTCCGCCGGAGTCGCTCCCGACAGGCCGCCGGTGTCCGCGCGCGCGTCGGTGATCTGGATGAAGTAGTCGAAGCCCTTCTCCTCCAGCCCGAGCACCTCCTGGATGTGGGGCTCGGTCTGCAGCAGGAAGTTCTTGGGCGATCCGCCGCCGAGAATCACGGCCGCGCTGCGTCCACCCGCGCGCTTGGCTTCGAGCACCAGGGCGGCGGACTCGTTGACGTCGCGCGAGACGTCGAAGCGCAGGCCGTTGCCCTTGAGGGCCAGGGCGGCCACGTTCATGCCGATGGAGCTGTCTCCGGGCGACGACGTGTACACCGGCACGCCGCACCGGTAGGCGGCGGCCAGCAGCGAGCGCCGCTCGAGCCCCAGTATCTTCTCGCGTTCGTCAAGGTACCGGCCCACCCGGTAGTGCATCTCCGCGGTTCCCATTTCTTTCTGGAACTCCGGGGCCTTCAGGATCTCGCGGAAGAAGTCGTCGGTGGAGATGAGCACGTCGTAGTCGAAGAAGATGTCGTAGATGCGCACCACGCCCTGGTCCCGCAGGTCCACGTCGTCCGCTTCGAAGCTGCCCCTGTGCATGGAAAGGCCGATGGCGAAGTGGGTGTCGTGGTAGAGGTTCGCGCCGGTGCTGACGATCCAGTCCACGAAGCCGTTCTCGATGAGCGGGATGAACGCGGTCATGCCGAGCCCGGCCGGGGTAAGCGCCCCGGTGATGCTCAGCCCCACGGTCACGTCATCCGCGAGGATCTTCTCGGTGAAGAGTTGACAGGCTTCCCGGAGGCGTCCGCTGTTGTAGGAAACGAAGTTGTCATCGATGAGGTCCACGATGGTGGTGGCCGCATCGATGGGTTTGGGGTCGATCTTCCTGCCGGAAAGGAGGGAAGGTTTGTTCATGTTCGTGACGTCCAGAGGCAACCCCGGCCGTAGCGCGCCCCGGCCCTGGGCCTACGGCCCCGTGCCCCTGGCCTGCTCGAGCTTTTTCTGCCGGACTTGCAGATACGCGTTCCGTAGCGCGCCGTAAGGGTCGATGCTGCGTTCAAGCTCCTCGAACGCGTCCATGTTCCGGGCGCGGCTGTTGACCGTGTCCGCGACACGGATGCTCAAGGGGACATAGAAGGGCGTCAGCCATGCGAGGGGATCCATCAACGAGTCCGCCACCGTCCCCAGTCCGTCTCTCACGGTGGTCACCGGCAGCAGCGGCAGCACGAGATAGGCGCCGTGGCTGGCCCCGTACAGCCCCAGCGTGATCCCCATGTCCTGGTCGCTGGGCGCCAGGCCCATCTTGTCCGCCACGTCGAAAAGCCCGGCGATCCCCAGGGTGGTGTTGATGAGGAAGCGGGCCGTCTCGCGGCCGGCCCCGACGGGCTTGCCTTGCAGGATGTTGTTGACGACCTTCCTGACCACCCCGAGATTGTCGACGGCATTGCGAATGCTCGTCTGCAACGGGGCCGGGACGACCGCGGCATAGCCCTGGGCCACGGGTTTCAGCACGGATTCGTCGAACCCGGAGTTGAACTCGAAAACCCTGTAGTTGAACGACTCCGCCGGGTCGTAATGCGTGTCCCGGGTGCTCAGCTCATTGGAATCCGACGTGTCCCCGGCGTTGACTTGGGCGTCGGCCGGCTGGAGCATGGTCAGCGGCAATAGCAGAAGCAGAACGAACAGTCGGAGGGTTTGCATGGGTGTCGGGTCCGGAAAAAGCTTGGCCGGGATACCATTACGAACCGCCGAAATCAACCGGTTGCGCCGTCGTCGCATCCGTGGCCGCCAGTTTCCAAACGTTGAAAACCCTCGGTGAATGGGATACTTTTGCGTAGCGTTCTGTCGATCGGGTATCAAGGAGCGGGTCCGTGGAGAAGCCGAACATCGTCCTGGGAGTGACCGGGGGAATCGCCTGCTACAAGGCCCTGGAGTTGGTAAGGCTCCTGGTCCAGGACTCCTGCGCCGTCCGGGTGGTGATGACCCGCGGGGCCGCCGAGTTCGTCACCCCGCTAAGTTTCCAGACCCTCTCCGGTTCGCCGGTGGCCACCGATCTGTTCAGCCTCACCCAGGAGTCCGAGATCGGCCACATCAACCTCGCGGACAGCGCCGACCTTTTGGTGATCGCCCCGGCCACGGCCAACGTCATCGCCAAGCTCGCCGCCGGAATCGCCGACGACCTCCTCACCACCGTGGTGCTCGCCGCCCAGGCGCCCTTGCTGGTGGTCCCGTCCATGAACGTGCACATGCTGGCCCACCCGTTGGTGCAGGCCAACCTCGCAAAACTCAGGAACGCCGGTTGCCACGTCATGGAGGCGGCCTCGGGTTATCTGGCCTGCGGCTACGAAGGCAAGGGTCGCCTGCCGGAACCCCAGGCCATCGTCCAGGAGATCCGCCGGCTGCTCAGGCCGAAGGATCTCAAGGGGGAAAGGATCGTCGTCACGGCCGGACCCAGCCGGGAGCCGCTGGATCCGGTGCGTTTCTTCTCCAACCGGTCGTCGGGCAAGATGGGATACGCTCTGGCCAGGGCGGCCGCCCGGCGCGGCGCCCAAGTGACGCTGGTCAGCGGCCCCACCGCGTTGGCCGCTCCCGAGGGCGTCAGGACGGTGCCCGTGGTGACGGCCGAGGAGATGCGGGAGGCCGTGCTGGCCGAGTTCGACTCGGCGACGGCGGTCTTCATGGCGGCCGCGGTGGCCGACTACCGTCCGCGTTCCGTTTCCGCCGGCAAGATGAAGCGAAACGGCGGCGCCATCCGCCTCGAGCTCGTCCCCAACCCGGATATCGTCGCGGAGCTGGGCGCCCGGAAACGGCGGCAGATCGTGGTGGGGTTTGCCGCGGAGACCGAGTCCCTGGTGGAGAACGCCCGCGCCAAGCTGCACCGGAAGAACCTCGATCTCCTGGTGGCCAACGACGTCACCCAGGAAGGCAGCGGCTTCGACGTGGACACCAACGCCGTCACCCTGCTGGACCGGGACGGCACGGTCACGCCGCTGCCGGTGATGAGCAAGGACGCCGTCGCCGACCGCATTCACGACTGGTTCCTCCAATACAAGCATCAATCCCGACGCCGCGGCGCCTGACCGCCGACCTCCGGAATCGTCATTCCCGCGAAAGTGAGTATCCAGGAAGGGCGGAGCGGGGCAACCGGCTGTGCGCTCCACCGCCCTTGGTTCCCGCTTTCACGGGAAGGGTGCGGGAATGCCGTATGCGTAGCCTCCGTGCCTCGCGAGTCTTGACACAGCCTGTTCGGCGGGGAGACGTGGAGGGTCTCATTGCGGCGCGGGCTCCGGGCACGGGTGTGAAACGACTGCCCGGTCCCGCAAGTAGCGTTGCCATGCCCCCGGTATTGTCGTAAACAGAAATCAGGCGCCCAACAAAAGCAGTTATAGATGACCGAAATGGACAGACTCGGGCTACAACAGCATTTGGCGGTTGCGACGACGTCTCTCCGGAGTTGCCTGGAGCAATATCAGGCCGCGGGGATTCAGGTGCTGCCTGCACCTGCGGGTGTCGCTGCCGATGTTCCAGGTCGGGTATCCCCCATCGAAGAAGCCGGGCCCGGGGCGGCCGCGGACCTCCGGCAGCTTCGGGAGAACCTGGGCGACTGCCGTCGTTGCGGGCTTTCGGAGGGGCGTACCAACATAGTCTACGGCGTGGGCAACCCGAACGCCGACGTCATGTTCGTCGGAGAGGGGCCGGGGGCGGAGGAGGACCGGCAGGGAGAGCCATTCGTGGGACGCGCCGGACAGTTGCTCACCGACATCATCACCAAGGGCATGAGGCTGCGGCGCGAGGACGTCTATATCGCCAACGTGGTCAAGTGCCGTCCGCCCGGCAACCGCGACCCCGAGCCCGACGAGGTTGCCTCGTGCGAGCCGTTCCTGATCCGGCAGATCGAGCTGGTGAAGCCGCGGGTGATCGTCGCGCTGGGGCGGTTCGCGGCGCAGACGCTGTTGCGGTCCAACACGCCGGTTTCCCGGCTGCGCGGCCAATGGCGCGACTACCACGGCATCCCGCTGATGCCGACCTTCCATCCCGCCTATCTGCTGCGGAACCCGGCGGACAAGCGGTTGGTGTGGGAAGACATCAAGAGCGTCCTGGGGGAGCTCGGGACGGCGGCGCCCGGATGACGGGTACGCGGTCCGGATCGAGGGTGTGGGGGATGCTGCTCCTCCTGGGGTTCGCCTGGGCCGCCGTAAGCGCGGGCGGCGCCACCCCAGAGCCGGCCCCCGGTTCCCACGTGAACCTCATCGTCATCGACGGCGGCATCAATCCGGCGGTCAACGACTACATCCGCGAGAGCATCCAGCGCGCCCACGCGGGCAATGCCCGGGCGCTCATCATCCAGCTCGACACGCCTGGCGGACTGCTCTCCTCCACCCGCTCCATCGTCAAGGAGATGCTGAGCGCGCCGCTGCCCGTCATCGTCTACGTGGCGCCCAGCGGGGCCGGGGCGGGCTCGGCCGGCGTGTTCATCACCATGGCCGCCAACATCGCGGCGATGGCTCCCGGCACCAACATCGGCGCGGCCCATCCGGTGGCGGGCGGAGGCCAGGAAGTCAAGGGCGTCATGGGCGAGAAGATCGAGAACTTCACCGCCTCGTTCAGCGAGACCATCGCCCAGAGGCGCGGCCGCAACACCGAATTTGCCATCCAGGCCGTGCGCCGGAGCATATCCATCACGGATACGGAGGCGCTGGAGAAGCGTGTCATCGACATCATCGCCACGGACGTGAGCGATCTGCTCAAGCAGGCCAGCGGACGCGAGGCGGACGTGGGCGGCGTCAAGCGCACCCTCGATTTCAACGGCGTATCCGTTCTGCGTTTCGAGATGGGTCTGAAGCAGAAGGTCATCAACATCATCGCACACCCCAACGTCGCCTACCTGCTGATGATGGCGGGCATCCTCGGCCTGTACATGGAGTTCTCGAACCCCGGCGCGCTGTTCCCGGGCATTGCCGGCGGCATCGCGCTGTTGCTGGCGCTGGCCTCCTTCCAGGTCCTGCCCATCAACTACGCGGGCCTGTTGCTGATCGGTCTGGGGATCTGTCTGCTGGTGGCCGAGGCGTTCATTCCGAGCTTCGGGCTGCTGGGCATCGGCGGCGTGGTGTCCCTCGCGCTCGGCTCCCTTCTGCTGTTCGACGTGGAGGGGTCGGATCTGTCGGTGGACCGCGGCATCGTGTTCGCGGCCGTGGGCACCCTGAGCGTGTTCGTGCTGGCGGTGAGCTTCCTGGTGGTCAAGTCCCAGCGACGGAAGGCCACCCTGGGGTTCGAGGGGCTTGTGGGCGAGGTCGGCGAGGTCCGGGAGCGCCTGGACCTCAAGGGCAAGGTGTTCGTTCACGGCGAGGTCTGGAACGCCGAGGGGCGGGAGCGGCTGGAGCCCGGGGACAGGATAGAGGTCGTCGGATACGACGGGATGAGACTCAAGGTCAAACGCGCCGGGGAGAGCTGACGGGAGGCGCAGGAGAAACGGATGTTGGAAATCGGACCCATTGCCATCGTGCTGATCATTGTCCTCGGGTTGGCCGTCAGCGGCATCAAGATCCTCAAGGAGTACGAACGCGGCGTCATCTTCCGCCTGGGGCGGATGGTCGCCTCCCGCGGTCCGGGGCTCATCTACGTGATTCCCTTCATCGAAAAGATGGAGCGGATCGAGCTCAGGACCGTCACCATGGACGTGCCCTCCCAGGACGTCATCACGCGGGACAACGTATCGGTGAAGGTCAATGCGGTGCTCTATTTCCGGGTGCTCGATCCCAACCGGGCCATCCGGGAGGTGGCCAACTACCTGTTCGCCACGTCGCAACTGGCTCAGGTGACGTTGAGGAGCATATGCGGCCAGGCGGAGCTGGACCAGCTCCTGTCGGAACGGGACCGCATCAACGCCGACATCCAGAAGATCCTCGACGAGCAGACCGACCCTTGGGGAATCAAGGTGGTGCTGACCGAGCTCAAGCACATCGATCTCCCCGAGGAGATGCAACGCGCCATGGCCCGGCAAGCCGAGGCCGAACGGGAACGGCGGGCGAAGGTCATCCTGGCCGACGGCGAGTACCAGGCCTCCCAGAAGCTGCAGGATGCCGCCGCGGTCATCGCCAAGGAGCCCATGGCCATGCAGCTCCGGTTCCTGCAAAGCCTGCAGGAGGTGGCCGGCGACAAGAACTCCACGCTGGTCTTTCCGGTGCCGATAGACCTGCTGACACCCTTCTTGAAGAAGGTGGGCGAAAACGACACCTAGCAACGGAACCTGGGCGGCCGGCGTAGCCTTGCCCGGCCGCCGCCCCGATCTCCCGCCTTGAGCCATGCTCCTGGAAGAACTGGCCTACGATCTTCCTGAATCGCTGATCTCCGCGTACCCGCCGGAAGACCGGGCTTCGGCCCGTTTGATGGTGGTGGACCGGGGGTCGGGGAGCCTCATCCATTCCCGGTTCGCCTCCCTGGGGGAGTTCCTGTCGCCGGGAGACGTGCTGGTGCTCAACAACTCCAGGGTGATCCCGGCGCGCCTCGAAGGCCGCAAGGAGAGCGGCGGCCGGGCCACGGTGCTGCTGGTGGAGCCCTTCGACGTCGGGCGCGGGCTTTGGCTGGCGCTGGTGGACGCGGCCAAGAAGCCGCGGGCAGGCGGGCGCATCCTGTTTGCCCAAGGGGTGGCGGCCACCGTAATGGGTGACCTCGGGACGGGACGGTACGGCCTTCGGTTCGATCCCCCGGAGCGCTTCCGGGAGGTGCTCGACGCGCTTGGGACGCCGCCGCTGCCCCACTACATCGAACGGCTCCGCGGCGTCGAGGAAAGCGACCGGGACCGTTATCAGACGGTCTACGCCTCCATGCCGGGTTCGGTGGCCGCGCCCACTGCAGGCCTCCATTTTACGAAGCCGCTGTTGGCGCGGTTGGCGGCGCACGGGGTGGACAGCGTCCACGTCACGCTGCACGTCGGCCTCGGCACTTTCCGGCCGGTACGGGAAAGGGTGGTGGAGAATCACCGCATGGACGGCGAATGGTACACGTTGACCGAGGCCACGGCCGCGCGAATCCGTCGGGCTCGCACGGAAGGACGGCGGGTGGTGGCGGTGGGCTCCACCACCACCCGCACTCTGGAGAGCATCGTCCGGCGCAAGGGCAGGGTGGCGGCCGACTCCGGTATCACCCGCCTGTTCATCACCGACGGCTACCGGTTCCAGGGCATCGACGCCCTCGTTACCAACTTCCACCTGCCGCGTTCCACGCCGCTGGCCATGGTGGCGGCGCTGGCCGGAACGGAGTTGGTGCGGCGCGCCTACACCGAGGCCATCGAGCAGGGCTACCGGTTCTACAGCTACGGCGACGCCATGCTTATTCTATAGGCACGCACCGTCCGTCGACTCCGCTCACGACCGTATCATCGCCATGAAATTCACGGTTACCGACAACGACCCGGGAAGCCGGGGCAGGACAGGGCTGCTGGCAACCGCCCACGGCGTGGTGGAGACTCCGGCATTCATGCCGGTGGGGACCCGGGGCGCGGTGAAGGCGTTGTCGCCCCGGGACCTGCTGGAGGTCTCGAGCCAGATCGTGCTCTGCAACACCTACCACCTGTACCTGCGGCCCGGGGAGGAGGTGGTCCGCGACCTCGGCGGCTTGCACGCCTTCATGGGGTGGGAGCGGCCGATCCTCACCGACAGCGGCGGCTACCAGGTGCTGAGCCTGGCGTCCATGCGCAGGATCACCGAGGAGGGGGTCGCCTTCCGCTCCCATCTGGACGGCTCGTCGCATTTCCTGAGTCCCGAGAAGGTGGTCGGCATCCAGCAGGCGCTGGGCGTGGACGTGGCCATGGTGCTGGACGAGTGCATCCCGTACCCGGCGGACCGGGAGTACGTCAGGAAATCGACGGACCGGACCGTGCGCTGGGCCCGGCGGTCGCTGGATGCGCCCCGGAACCGTGACAGCGCGTTGTTCGGGATCGTCCAGGGAGGCGTCTTCAAGGACCTGCGGGAAGACTGTGTTTCCCGCCTGCGGGACCTCCCCTTCGACGGCTTCGCCGCCGGCGGGTTGGGCATCGGCGAGGGGCCGGCGCTGTTGGCGGAGATCGGGAGCTTCACCGCCGGGCTGTTGCCGGAGGACCGCCCGCGCTACCTCATGGGGCTGGGAAAGCCCGAAGACTTGATTCATGGGGTGCGGTCCGGCTATGATCTGTTCGATTGCGTTCTGCCGACGAGGAATGCCAGGAACGGCACGTTATACACCGCCACCGGGAAGCTCAGCATCAAGAACGCGGCCTTCGCCAGGGACCCGCGTCCCGTGGACGAAGCCTGCCCGTGCTACGGTTGCCGGCATTTTTCGCGTGCCTATCTTCGCCACCTCTACGTGGCCGGCGAAATCCTGGCGGCCTATCTGAACACGCTGCACAACGTCTGCTACTATCAACGGTTGATGGCGGAGTTGCGCGGGGCCATTCGGAATCGGTCGAGCCTGGACAACGTCGCGGGCGGGGTGTGGAACCTCCCCGAGGCGGCCGGTTGAGACCGCGCGGCGCACGACCCTCGGCAGGGGTGGAACGTCGGTTACCGGCACACTGAAGTAGTCTTGGAGGAGAGAATATGTGGGACGTAGCCTATGCGCAGGCCGGAGGAGGCCCCAGCACCTTCATCAGCATGCTGCCTCTGGTGCTCATTTTCGCGGTCTTCTACTTTCTCCTGATCAGACCCCAGCAACGCAAGGCCAAGGAGCACCGGAACATGCTGACGCAGCTCAAGCGCAACGACGAGGTCATGACCACGGGCGGCGTGTTCGGCAAGATCCAGGCGCTGACGGAGACCGAGTTGACCCTGGAAGTGGCGCCCAACGTGAAGATCAGGGTGAGCCGGAGCCATATCGCCCAGCTCTTCCGAGGAGAAAAGGCGGCCGGGGCCAAGGAGGTCAAGGGAAAGTAGTCAAGGGAAGGTAGTCAAGGGAAACTGGCATGCGTCAAAGCCTGGTCATTCGCCTGGTCCTGTTAGCGGTCTGCATGGTGGCGGCGGGGATCTATCTCGCCCCGAGCTTCGTGTCCGGCCTGTGGTTCCTGCCCGAGAACGGCATCCGTCTCGGTCTGGATCTTCAGGGCGGGTCCCACCTGGTGTTGGAAGTGGAGGTGGAGAAAGCGGTGGAGAACCGTATGCGGCGGGTGCGGACCGCGCTCCGCGACGAGTTGAGGGAGCGTGGCATCGCGTTCAAGAGTCTGGAAATCAGCAGCGCCGGGGAGCTGGCGGTCACGGCTTCCCAGGGCAGCATGGAGCGCATTCGCGAGCTGCTGACCGCGGAGTTCGCGCAGTTGGACGTGTCCGCTTCGAGCGCCGGCGCGGACGGAACGGAGCTGCGGGCGGCGTTCGTGGCCCGGGAGCTCGAGGACATCCGTGACTTCGCGGTGGATCAGACGCTGGAGACCATCCGCAACCGTATCGACCAGTTCGGGGTCACCGAGCCCACCATCCAGCGCCAGGGCCAGTACGATATACTCGTCCAACTACCCGGAATTCAGGATCCGGAGCGCGCCAAGGCGCTCATCGGCAAGACCGCGCTGCTGGAGTTCAAGCTCGTGGACGAGCGCGGAGACGTGCAGGCGGCCGAACAGTCCGGCGCGCCGCCGGGGCGCGAGGTGCTGTACGGTTACGAGGACGCCGCTTCCTCCGGGGTGCGCCGCGAGAAGATCCCCTACCTGTTGGAAGCGCGCACGTTGATGACCGGCGACGCCATTGCCGACGCCAACGTCCGCCGGGGCGATCAACTGGAGGGTCTGTACGTCGAGCTGGCGCTGAACTCCGTGGGCAGCACCGCCTTCGACCGCCTCACCGGAGAGAACGTCGGACGGCTGCTGGCCATCGTGCTGGACGGGCGGGTCTATTCCGCGCCGCAGATCCGCGAGCGGATCTCCGGCGGCGTGGCCTCCATCACCGGCAACTTCAGCTTCCAGGAGGCCCGGGACTTGGCCATCGTGCTCCGCGCGGGCGCGCTGCCCGCCCCGGTGAAGTTTCTGGAAGAGCGCACTGTCGGGCCGTCCCTGGGGCGCGACTCGGTGGAGAAGGGGATCTTTTCCTTCGTTCTCGGAAGCGTCCTGGTGCTCATCTTCATGATGGCCTACTACCGGGGCGCGGGGGTGTTGGCGGATGTCGCGCTGGTTCTGAACATCTTCTTCATGATGGCGATTCTCGCGGGCTTCGAAGCAGTGCTTACGCTGCCCGGCATCGCCGGCATCATCCTGACCCTGGGCATGGCCGTGGATGCCAACGTGCTGATCAACGAACGCATTCGTGAAGAGGTGCGGAACGGGAAGTCGCCGCGATCCGCGGTGGATACCGGCTACGAACGCGCCATTCCGGCCATCCTCGACTCGAACCTGACCACCTTTCTCGCCGGGGTCATCCTGTTCCAGTTCGGCACCGGCCCGATCCGCGGTTTCGCGGTCACCCTGTGTGTCGGCATCCTGACGACGGTCATCTCCGCGGTGTACGGCACGCGTATCTACTACGACTACCGCCTGGCCAGGCGGAATCTGGTCAGGCTCTCCGTTTAGGAATCGGGACCCGGGTGTAGCGACACGGACGACGAAGATTATGGAAATCATCAAGCCGGGAACCCAGATACCTTTCTTGAGCTATCGCCGATGGGGGTTCATCTTGTCGTCGGTGCTCATCGTGGGCGTGCTGCTGCTGTTGTTCACCAAGGGCCCGAATCTCGGAGTCGATTTCGAAGGCGGCACCATGGTCCACGTGAAGTTCGGGGACACGGTGGCCATCGGACAGTTGCGGACCGCCCTGGACCAGTCGCCGCTGGGCGGGGTGGTGCAGGATTTCGGCGGTGGCGGCGCCGGCGAGTATCTCATCCGCATGGAGAAGTCCGGCACCCAGATCGGCACCGTGGGCAGGGATATTCGCAACGTTCTCGACCGGGCCTTCGGCCAAGGTTCCTACGAGGTGCTGCGGGTAGAGTCGGTGGGCCCGAAGGTCGGGGACGACCTGCGCCGGCGGGGTATCCTTTCCGTCATTTTCGCCACCATCATGATGGGCGCGTATATCTGGATCCGGTTCGAGCTGCGTTTCGGGCTGGGCGCCATCGTCGCCCTGATCCACGATGTGCTGATCACGCTGGGGGCGCTCGTGGTTGCCGATTTCGAACTGGACCTTCCCATCGTGGCCGCGCTGTTGACCATCGCCGGCTACTCGGTCAACGACACGGTGGTGATCTGCGACCGTATCCGCGAGAACATGCGCAAGTACCGGCGCGACCCCATGGAAAAGATCATCAACACGAGCATCAACGAGACCCTAGGCCGGACCATCCTCACCACGGTGACGACGCTGTTGGTGCTGACGGCACTTCTGGTCCTGGGCGGCGGCGTGATACGGCCCTTCGCCTTCACGCTCTTCGTCGGCTTCCTGGCGGGCCTCTACTCCACCATCTTCGTAGCCACTCCCACGATCCTCTTCTTCGAGAAAGGCCGAAGGCGATAGCGCCGGCCGCGTACGTTGAATGACGCACCGAAGCGCTGGATCTTCAAGGAGGCCGACGAAACCGCGGCCGCTCTCCTGTCCCGGGAGTTGAAGCTTCCGCTGCTGCTGGCCCGCATCCTGGCGCAACGCGGTCTCGCGGAGCCGGATGCGGCCCGCCGCTTCCTCTCCTCCAGCCTGAGCACGGACCTGCCTTCGCCCGACCTGCTGGCGGGCATGCACGACGCCGTGGATCGCATCTGCCGCGCCCTGCGGGACGGCGAACGGCTCTGTATCTGGGGCGACTACGACGTGGACGGCACCACCGGAGCTGCCGTGCTGGTGTCGTTTCTGCGCGAGATCGGCGGTGCGCCCATGTTCTACATCCCGCACCGGATCGAAGAGGGCTACGGCATGAGCCGGCAGGGCATCGAGCACCTCCATTCCCAGGACGTGGCGCTCATCATTACCGTGGACTGCGGCATCTCCAACGCCGACGAGGTGGCGTACGCCCGGACCCTGGGGATGGACGTGGTCATCGTCGACCACCACCAGTTGCCGGAACGGCTGCCCGACGCGGCGGCGGCCGTCATCAACCCCCAGCGGACCGACTGCGCCTTTCCCGACAAGGGCCTCTGCGCGGCCGGACTGGCGTTCTACCTCGTCATCGGGCTGCGAGCGAGTCTCCGGGAGTCGGGCTGGTTCGAGCCCGACGGCGTGCCCGACATCCGGCGTCACCTGGATATCGTGACGCTGGGCACCATCGCCGACATGGTGCCGCTGCGCGGCACCAACCGGGTGCTCACCCGCCGGGGCCTGGTGGAGCTGGAGAGCTCCACCAGGCCGGGCGTCGTCGCCTTGAGGGAGGTGGTTGGAGTACGCGCCGGCGCGATGGACGCCGGCACCGTCGCCTTTCAGCTCGGGCCGCGGATCAACGCCGCCGGCCGCATGGACGCCGCGGTCAAGGTGGTGGAGATGCTGACCACGGACTCCGCGGAGACCGCGGAGGAGATCGCCCGGGAGCTGGACGGGCACAACCGGGAGCGCCGGGAGATCGAGGCCCAGGTGCTGGACGAGGCGCTGGCGCAGATCGAGAACAAGCGGCTCCAGGACCGTTGGTCCATCGTGGTGGGCAGCGGGGGATGGCATCCCGGCGTGCTCGGCATCGTCGCCTCGCGCATCGTCGAGCGGTTTCACCGTCCCACCATCGTCATCGGCTTCGAGGACGGCGAGGGCAAGGGCTCGGGAAGGAGCATCCGCGGGTTCCACATGGTGCGGGCCATGCGGCGCTGCGCGGACTTGCTGGAGCGTTTCGGCGGCCACGAGTACGCCGCCGGCCTGAGCATCCGGGAAGACAACATCGGACCCTTTGCGGCGCGTTTCGAGGAGGCGGCGACGGAGCTTCTGAGCGCGGAAGACCTCCTGCCTTACCTCGACATCGACGCCGAGGTGGAGTTCCGGCAGTTGAGCCTCGGCCTGGTGCGGGAGATGCGGCAACTGGGCCCCTTCGGCGTGGGCAATCCCGAGCCGGTGTTCGAAACGCGCGGCGTCGAGGTATGCGAACGCCGGGACTTCAACACGGTGTCGCGTTTCCGGCTGAAGCACAACGAGCATACGGTGACGGCGGTGGCTTTCGGTCCGCCCGACAAGCTCCCGGTGCGGCCCAGGGACAAGGTGGACGTCGCCTACCGCCTGAAGGAAAACGAGTGGCAGGGCACCTACGCCATGGAACTCCGCCTGCTGGACGTCAGGCCGTTATAGCGTTTCGGGTTTCCGGCCAAACCGCGCGAGCATTTGACAATCGGGCGCTTCTCCATTACAAAGTCATGCAACTATGGGACGTTATGCAGTCATAAAGACGGGTGGGAAGCAGTACCGGGTGGCCGAGGGAGAGATGGTGGAAGTGGAGCGCCTGGGCGGTGAGGTCGGCGCCACCGTGACCCTGGACGAGGTGTTGCTGGTGAGCGGCGGCGATGACGAGCAGGCGACCATCGGCACTCCGGTGGTGGAACAGGCCCAGGTTACGGCGGAGATCGTCGAGCAGGGGCTTGCCAAGAAGATCATCGTCTTCAAGAAGAAGAGGCGGAAGGGCTACAAGCGGAAACAGGGCCACCGCCAGATGCAGACGACCCTGAGAATCACCGAAATCCAGGCTTGAGGCGGAACAACCGATGGCGCACAAGAAATCAGGCGGAAGCTCGCGAAACGGTCGCGACAGTCACGGACAGAGGCGCGGCGTCAAGCGCTACGGCGGAGAGCACGTCAAGGCGGGCAACATCCTGGTCCGTCAGTTGGGCACCAGGATCCATCCGGGCAAGAACGTCGGCATGGGTCGCGACTACACGCTGTTCGCCCTGGTGGAGGGCACGGTGGAGTACAAGCGCTGGGGCCGGTCGCGCAAACGGGTCGCCATCATACCATCCTGAGAGGCCGCCGCGTGCACGATCGCACGCGTGGAGGGTCTCCATCCTTGCGGCCCCGCCGCATTTCTTTCCTCGTATTACTTTCCTCGCCCTGTCGTATGCGGTGTTGCCGCACCGTGACCGCGGTCCGTTGCAGGCAGGCAGAGTTCGCACGTCATGAAGTTCGTCGACGAGGTTGAGATCACGGTGAAGGCCGGCGACGGCGGCCGGGGCTGCATGAGCTTCCGCCGGGAGAAGTTCGTCCCAAAGGGCGGTCCCGACGGCGGCGACGGCGGCGACGGCGGCGACGTGCGGGTGGTGGCGGACCCGCACCTGACCACGCTGCTGGACCTGCGCTACCAGCGGTTGTACCGCGGCGACCGCGGCCAGCACGGGCGAGGCAAGGACCAGCACGGCAGGAACGGCGCCGACCGGATCATACGGGTGCCCGTGGGCACCATGATCCGGAGCCTGGAGACCGGCGAGCTGATCGCGGATATCGAGGATGCCTCGGGGGAGGCGGTGGTGGCCCGGGGCGGCAAGGGCGGCAAGGGCAACAGCCGTTTCGCCAGCGCTACCCGGCAGGCGCCGCGTTTCGCCCAGCCGGGCCTTACCGGCGAAGAGCGGGAGCTTCGGCTGGAGCTCCGGCTGCTCGCCGACGTGGGCCTCATCGGGCTCCCCAACGCCGGCAAGTCCACGCTGATATCGGTGATCTCGGCGGCCCGGCCCAAGATCGCCGACTATCCTTTCACCACCCTGGTGCCCAACCTGGGGGTGGTGCGGCACGGCGACAGCAGCTTCGTGGCAGCGGATATTCCCGGGCTCATCGAAGGAGCCCACCGCGGCGAAGGCCTGGGGCATCGCTTTCTCAAGCACGTGACCCGCACCGGGTTGCTGGTCCATGTCCTGGACCTGTTCCAGGTCGGAGACAGGCATCCGAAAGCGGATTTCGAGACCGTGAACCGGGAGCTGGAGCTGTTCGACGAGGACTTGGCGCGGAAGCCGCAGATCGTGGCGGCCAACAAGGTGGACCTGCTTCCCGACCGGAGCGCGGTACGGGAGCTGGAGGAGCATTTCCGGTCGCGTGGCTGCCGCTTCTGCGCCATATCGGCGGTTACCGGAGAAGGACTCGACGGCCTCAGGGACATGATCGCGGATGGCCTGAGGGAGCGGAGTCCGATCGCTCCCGGAGAAGACAGGACCATGGAGTCTCATGGCTGATCCGAGACGCAAGTACGTCCACCGGGCCAAGCGGGTGGTGGTGAAGATCGGGAGCCGCATCCTGTCTTCCGAGCGGGGCCTGCACGCGCGCCGTATCGGGCGCCTGGTGCGCGAGCTGGCGGCGTTGCACGATCAGGGAAAGAAGCTCGTGATCGTCAGCTCCGGCGCCATCGCGGCGGGCATCAGCCGCCTGGGGCTCAGCAAACGCCCCAGCGATCTTCCCCAGGAGCAGGCGCTGGCCGCGGTGGGCCAGATCCGGCTCATGGCGTTGTACGAGACATCGTTCGCCGGATACCAGAAGCAGGTGGCGCAGGTGCTGCTGACCCACGAGGAGCTGGCCAACCGCAAGCGCTACCTCAACGCCAAGAACACGCTCAAGACGCTGCTGGACTGGGACATCATTCCCATCGTCAACGAGAACGACACGGTGGCGGTGGAAGAGATGAAGTTCGGCGACAACGACCAGCTCTCCGCGCTGGTGGCCACGCTCATGGAGATGGACCTGCTGGTGGTACTGAGCGACGTGGACGGCGTCTACGACCGCGATCCCCGGTCCAGCGACGACGCCCGGCTCATGCCCGTGGTCACCGATCTGGCCGCGGCCAAGAAGGCGGCCGAGGACACCCGGCCGTCGGAGCTGGGACGGGGCGGCATGTTCTCGAAGCTCTGCGCCGCGGAGCAGGCGAGCCACGCCGGCATCCCCACCGTCATCGCCAACGGAAGGGAGCGGGACGTGTTGAACGGCCTGTTCGACGGCAGCCGCGAGTCCGGCACCCTGATACTGCCGGAGGAGAACCGCCTCACCAGCCGCAAGCACTGGATCCTCTACAATCTCAATCCTGCCGGGGATGTGGTGGTGGACAACGGCGCCTTCGCCGCGGTGACGGTCAAGGGCAAGAGCCTGCTGCCTTCGGGGGTGAGAGACATACGCGGCTCTTTCGGCGCCGGCGAGTGCGTGCGGTGCGTGGACGACAGCGGCCGGGAGTTCGCCAGGGGCCTGGTGAACTATAGCTCGCAGGAGCTCCAGAAGATCAAGGGATCGCACTCCCGCAAGATCGAGTCCATCCTGGGGTACAAGGCCTATGACGAGATCATCCATCGGGACGATCTCGTGTTGATTTGATCGGGGGTTGTCATGGCAGTAGCCGAGGAAGCGCTCGTCATCGGGCGGCGGGCCAGGGAAGCCGCCGGCGCCCTGGCCAATCTTTCCACCGACCTGAAGGACCGGACCCTCGCGGCCATGGCCGACGGCCTCGAGGCGCGCCAGGACTTCCTGCTCGCCGAGAACGCCAGGGACGTCGGCGCCGCGGGAGAGAAGGGGCTCTCCAAGGCGATGATCGACCGGCTGACACTGAATCCCCAGCGGTTAGCGGCCATGGCCGCGGGTATCCGGGACATCGTCGCTCTGCCCGATCCCGTGCGGGAGGTCACCCGCAAGTGGCAACGGCCCAACGGCCTCGAGGTCGGTCGGATGCGGATACCCCTGGGGGTCATCACCATCATCTACGAGGCCCGGCCCAACGTCACCGCGGACGCCGCGTCGCTGTGCATCAAGTCGGGCAACGCCGTCATCCTCAAGGGCGGCAGCGAAGCGAAGTTCTCCAACCAGGCCGTCGGCGAGGTGCTGCGGCAGGCCTGCGTGCAGGCGGGGGCGCCGGAAGACGCGGTGCAGGTCGTGGCCTCCACCGACCGGGCGATGATCCATGAGCTGCTGAAGCTCGAGGAATACGTGGACCTGGTCATACCCCGGGGCGGCGAGGATCTCATCCGGTTCGTCGCGGCCAACTCCCGGGTGCCGGTGGTGAAGCACTACAAGGGGGTGTGCCACGTCTACGTGGACAGCGACGCCGACCTGGACATGGCGGAGCGCATCTCCCTCAACGCCAAGGTCCAGCGCCCCTCGGTGTGCAACGCCATGGAGACCCTGCTGGTGCACGAGGCGGTGGCGCCGCGGTTCCTGCCCGAGGTCATCGGCAAGCTGAGAGAGAATGGCGTGGAAGTGCGAGGTTGCGAGAAGACCCGGGCGCTGGTGGACGGCGTGGTCCCGGCCGGTGAAGCGGACTGGCACGAGGAATACCTGGACCTGGTGCTGGCGGTGCGGGTGGTGGCGGACATGGACGAGGCCATCGAGCACATCCGGCGATACGGCTCCGACCACACCGAGACCATCGTCACCGCGGACCGCGGTAAGGCCGAGGACTTCGTGGCGCGGGTCCAGTCGTCCGCGGTACTGGTCAACGCCTCGACGCGTTTCAACGACGGCGGCGAACTCGGCCTCGGCGCGGAGATCGGCATCAGCACCAGCAAGATTCACGCCTTCGGCCCCATGGGGCTGGAAGAGCTTACCAGCACCAAGTTCTTCGTCTTCGGCGACGGCCAGGTCCGCACCTGAACCCTACCATGCGACTCGGCCTGTTCGGCGGCACCTTCGACCCCATCCACTACGGCCACCTGAGGAGCGCCGAGGAGGTGCGGGCAGCTTGCGCCCTGGACGAGGTCCGCTTCGTGCCGTGCGGCGTGCCGCCGCACCGGAGCCACCAGCCGGGAGCAACGGCGCGTCACCGCCTGGAGATGGTGCGGCTGGCGGTGGCGGACAACCCGGGGCTCGGCGTCTCGGACGTGGAGGTCACCCGCCCCGGCGCCTCGTATTCCATCGACACCGTGCGCCATTTCGCGGCCGAGCTTGGGCCGGGGGACGAACTGTACCTGATCCTGGGTCTAGACGCGTTCCTGCTTCTCGGCTCCTGGAAGGACTGGCGCGGGCTGCTGGCCCTTGCCCACGTCATCGTGACCTCCCGCCCGGGATTCGGCGACGCGTTGCCCTACGAGAAGCTCCCCGTTGTCGTGCGGGAGGCGTTTTGCTATGATCCGGTCCGGTCAGGCTTCCGCAACGAGTTCGGCAAGGAGATCCTGTTCAGGCGTTTGACCGACGTCTCCGTGTCCGCCTCGGCCATACGGGAGCTGCTCGGAAAGGGGAAATCGATCCGCCACCTGGTCCCTGCGGAAGTGCAGCGTTACGTGAAAGAACAACACCTCTACAACGAGCCGCCGGAGTGATAGTGTCCTGTCCCGCAAGATCCTGCGATAATTTGCTTGTCTTTTTCGCCGTCGGCTGCGTTGCTCTTTCTCGCGTGGTAACCGCCACTGCTCGTCATCGCGCCTTGCCGACAACAAAAAATCCTGCGCAACTTGTCGCAGGATCTTGCGGGACAGGACACTAGTGTCCGAGGCCCTCGAAGCCAGGGATAAGGCGCTGCTGCTCTGTGGCTTCGCGCTCGATAAGAAGGCCCAGGACCTCGCCCTTTTGGAGGTCGGCGGCCTGACCACCATCGCCGACTACTTCATCATCTGTTCCGGCCGCTCCGACCGGCACGTCCAGAGCATCGCGGAAGGACTCAAGGAAGACGGCCGCCCCCGGGGCGTGCGTCCGCTTGCCAGCGAGGGGATCGCCCGGGGCCAGTGGGTGCTCATGGACTTCTCCGACGTCCTCGTGCACATCTTCTACGAGCCCGTGCGGCGGTTCTACGACCTTGACGGACTCTGGGCCGGCGCCGTGGCGGTGGAACTGCCCGAACCCTACGCCACCCTCGCCGCGCAGTTCACCGGCGAAGGCATCGAGCAGGAAGCCTGGCCCCCCGCGGAGCGGGATGCTGGTTCCAGCGTCCTCGGAAAACGTCTGCGCTGAAGCCGATGCGGCCGGACGGGCCGCGCGGGGAAGGTGTTGGGGATTGATCCCAACGGGACTCGAACCCGTGTTTCTGGCGTGAGAGGCCAGCGTCCTAACCGCTAGACGATGGGACCGTGGCTGAGGAGGTAGGACTCGAACCTACAATCGCCTGATCCAGAGTCAGGTGGCTTACCAATTAGCCGACTCCTCAGTGCGATTACCAAAGATAAATCAAACAGTCTTGGGCGTCAAGGCGGGAGTCGGTGATACCCCATGGACCATCGCATGCTCGGGATCGCCTGCGTCGTCGGCGCGGTGACCATCTTCATCCTCCAGGATGCCACCGTCAAGTGGCTGAGTGGGACCTATCCGCTGCATGAGATCGTCCTGGTGCGGGCCGCCAGCGCGGTGGCGGTCACGTTGTTCGCCATGCGTCTCGAAGGCGGCTTCCGGCTATGGCGCACCCGCCGCGTCCCTCTCATTCTGGCCCGTTCCACCCTGCTGGTCATCGTCAACAGCACGTTTTTCCTCGGTCTCGCCTCCATGAGCATCGCCGAGGCCACGTCGATCTTCTTCATCTCGCCGGTGCTGATCACCGCGCTGACGGCGCTCGTGCTGCGGGAGACGGTGGGCCTCCGCCGCTGGGCCGCGGTGTGCGTGGGCCTCGCGGGCGTCATCGTGATGCTTCGTCCCGATGACGGCGCCGTGCGGCTGGTGGCGCTGTTCCCCCTGGCCGCTGCCTGCTGCTACGCGTGCATGCAGATCATGACCCGCCGCCTCGGGACCACCGAGCGCGCCTCCACCATCTCCTTCTATTCCCAGATGGGCTTCATCGCCGCGAGCGTCACCATGGGGCTCGTGGCGGGAGACGGGCGGTTCTCCCCCAACGACGGCGCGAGCCTTTCGTTCCTGCTGCGGGCCTGGACGGTCCCGTCAACCGCTGACGGCGCTCTCTTCATCGGCATCGGCGTCCTCAACGGAACCGCCAGCTACCTCATGTCCCAGGGATACCGCGTCTCGGTGCCCGCGGCGCTGGCGCCGTTCGAGTACGTGGCGCTGCCCATGTCGGTGTTCTGGGGGGTGCTGTTCTTCGGCGACTGGCCGGACGCGGTGACCTATACCGGGATGGCGCTGGTCTGCGGTGGCGGCCTCTACGTGCTGAACCACGAAAGGATCCGCAGACGGCGTCGCCGTGTCAGCTGATTGCGAGCAGGACGATCCATGGTTTATCTTGCGGAACACTGCGGGGGATTCTCTTGAACGTCGAGGAGAAGAAGAACATGGACAAGAAGGAGAAGGCGAAGAAACGGAAAGGCAAGGAGGGCAAGGGGGCGTCGCACCGGCTCGGGAAGATCGACAACAAGCGCTACGAGAAGGAGTTGCTCCGGCTCCAGATCGAGCTCGTGACCATGCTCGAGTGGGTCAAGGAGAGGGGGCTCAAGGTCGTGGTCTTGTTCGAGGGCCGCGACGCTGCGGGCAAGGGCGGCGTCATCAAGCGCATTACCCAGCACCTGAGCCCCCGCATCTGCCGGGTGGTGGCCCTGCCGGCGCCCACCGAGCGCGAGCAGACCCAATGGTATTTCCAGCGCTACGTCCCTCACCTTCCGGCGGCCGGAGAGATGGCCCTGTTCGATCGGAGCTGGTACAACCGCGCCGGCGTCGAGCGGGTCATGAACTTCTGCAGCGATGAAGAGTACCGCGAGTTCCTGCGTACGTGCCCGCAGTTCGAGCGCATGCTCATTCGATCGGGCATCATTCTGATCAAATACTGGTTCTCCATATCGGACGAAGAGCAGGAAAGGCGCTTCCAGAACCGACTCAAGCTCAGGCATAAACGCTGGAAGCTGAGCCCCATGGACCTGGAGTCGCGGCGCCGCTGGATCGATTATTCCAGGGCCAAGGACGAGATGTTCAGTTACACCGACACCAAGGAGGCTCCCTGGTACGTGGTCGATGCCGACGTGAAAAAGCACGCGCGGTTGAACTGTATCCACCACCTGCTGAGCACGATCCCGTATCAGGATTTGGAGCCGGAGCCCATCGAACTCCCTGAACGCACGGAGGCCGGCTCGTACCTCCGCCCGCCCTTCACCGATCAGACCTTTGTCCCGGAGGTATATCCGGGAACCGGAGAGAAGTAGCGTCGGGACGCGACAGGGGGGTCGGATCGCTCAGCTTTGGGTTGAAAGGTGGGCGTCGATGTAGCCGATGCCTGCCGCGAGTCGCGCCAGGGTCACGTCCCGCCCCAGCACGTCGATGACCTCGTAGATTCCCGGGCTCACGGTCGAGCCGGTGAGCGCCACCCGCACCGGCTGGGCCACCTTGCCCAGTTTGATCTCCCGCTCCGCGATGATGTCGCCGAAGACCTGCTCGATGCCGGCGGCGTTGAAGTCGGCCAGGTTTCCCAGCCTGGCCGACAACTCCTGAAGCAGGGTCTTGGCCTCGGGAACCAGATGTTTGCGCCCGGCCTTCTCGTCGATGTCGACGGTATCCGTGAGGAAATAGTGCGCCATCTCCACCAACTCCACCAGGGACTTGGCGCGTTCCCTCAGAGTTTCGACCATCCTTTCCAGCCACGGACGGTCGTCGGGGGTTGGGTAACCCTTCGCGGCGAGGTAGGGAAGTGCATCTTCGGCCAGACCGGACAGCGGTCGCTCCTTGAGGTAGTGGGCGTTGAGCCACAGCAGCTTCTCGGGGTTGAAGACCGCCGCCGACTTGCCTACGGCGTCGATGTCGAACTTCTCGACGAGCTCCCGAGCGTTGAATATCTCCTGGTCGCCGTGTGACCAGCCCAACCGCACCAGGTAGTTGTTCAGGGCTTCGGGATAGTAGCCCATGTCCCGGTAGGCCATGACCGAGGTGGCGCCGTGCCGCTTGCTGAGGCGTTTCTTGTCTTCGCCCAGGATCAGCGGCACGTGGGCGAACACCGGAGGCTCCGAGCCCAGCGCCTCGTAGAGTTGCATCTGCCGCGGCGTGTTGGACAGGTGGTCGTCGCCCCGGATGATGTGGGTGATGCCCATGTCGATGTCGTCGCACACCACGCAGAAGTTGTACGTGGGGCTGCCGTCCGACCGGGCGAGGATCAGGTCGTCCAGCTCCGTGTTATCGAAGTCGACCCGGCCCTTGACCTTGTCGTCCACCACCGTGGCGCCGCTCCCCGGCGACCGGAACCGGATGGTAAACGGGACACCTTCCGGCAACGGCACCGCTGCCCGCTCCGCCGGCCGGCAGGTGCCGTCATACATCGGCTTGCGCTTGGCCTCCATCGCCGCCTGCCGCTTGGCGTCCAGGGTCTCAGGCGTGCATACGCAGGGATAGGCGTCCCCCGCGCTCAGCAGAGCACCGAGCCGCTCCTTGTAGAGCGCCATCCGTTCGGTCTGGTAGAACGGCCCCTCGTCCCACTCCAGTTGCAGCCATTCCATGCTCCGGAGGATGGCGTCGATGGCCTCCGGCGTGGAACGCTTGCGGTCCGTGTCCTCGATACGCAGAACGAACTTACCGCCGGAGTGCCGCGCGTACAGGTAGTTGAACAGCGCCGTACGGGCGCCGCCGATGTGCAGGTACCCGGTAGGGCTGGGGGCGAAGCGTGTTCGGATTTCGGGCATGGGAGTCGGTGGTTCGGGGGCAGGCCAGCGCCGCGTGGCGCGCAAGCCGTGCGGTTTGAGGCGTGTCCCGCCTGTGAGGCTCCTTGTTACTGGCGCACTCCGATATTGTCAAATCACACCGAGGCGGCGTGGCTGGCCGATGCGGGACGAGTATTCGCGGAAACCCGAAATTTGACCCGGTCCGCCCCGTATGCCATATTGCCGGTTCGTTCCTGCTTCGGAGAGATGGCCGAGCGGTCGAAGGCGCACGCCTGCTAAGCGTGTGTACCTCAAAAGGGTACCGAGGGTTCGAATCCCTCTCTCTCCGCCACCCTTCCTTCAATGGTTTTCGTAGACGAGGTCAGCGGTTAGCCGAGATAACGGACCGTGGCCACAACCACGGCGGCGATGCTGACGACGATGCCGAGGATGCGCCATTCCCGGCTCGCGGCCCGCTGTTCCGATTCGCGCATGTCCCGCACCAGCCGACTCTCAAGCGAGCCGATTCGCTCCACAACGCGGGTTTCCAGTTGTGCCAAGTCTTCACGTGTAGCGTAGTGGGTCATTTCCATGGTGGGTGTTCTCTTGGTGGAATTCTGAACTGTATGGTACCTTAACTGGAAGACGGTTTCAATGACCGAGCGCGGCTGTTTACCATCCACGGGCGGCGTGCCCGGGAGGCATTGCGGTTTCCCGGTCAGTGTGGTTAATTTCTCTCAGTTCTCCCCGACAATTTGCGCCCGTAGCTCAATTGGATAGAGCGCCAGACTACGGATCTGGAGGTTAGGGGTTCGACTCCCTTCGGGCGCGCCACTTTCGCAGCGTTGAACTCCCCGGGTTGGACCAGGATGGATGCTCAGGTAGCACCGGATCTTCCAAGGCTACTACTTCGACAAGATCGGCCGTGACAAGGACGAGCGCGATCGGCCCTCTACTCCTCCTCCAGCACCTGTAGCAGCAACGGCCGGTGTCCGAATTCGGGAGAACGGTTGCCCCGCCCGGGACACGCGGACACCGCCACCAGGCAATCCCGTTCAGCCCGCAGTTCCAGGTAGTCTCCCGCCACGGAGTCGGCGGGCTCCTGGAACAGGCGATCTTCCTCGTCGACGCCGGTCTTCATGAAGATGTTGAATGCGTCGTGGACGTCGTGGACGGTAAGACCATGAGGTTCGATGGCGCGCGTCAGGTTGTTCTGGCAGTTGGGCGCGTCATCGACGCCGCGAAGCTGCCACAGCTCCGAGCTGCAACGCGCCCACAGCAGGTCGTGGGAGATGCCGCGGCGCGGCGAGTCCATGGCCTCCACCGTATCCGCGGTGATGGTGAACAGGACCTCCATGCTCGGTGAGGACCATAGCCGGTTTCCGGTGGACAGGTGCGTCCCTTCGAGGATCCGGGTGCGGCCGGACCAGAACCGTTCCTTGAGGTCGGGAAGGCGCCACGCGTTGAAGTCGGCCACCTGGCCACCCTCCACGTCCACCACCCGGAGCCGTTGGCCGCACACGACGGTGCAGGCGGCGCCTCCGCCCGCGGGAACCTGAACGGAGTCGACTTCCCTGAGTTCCACGGCAGCTCTCCCTTCATCGATGTAGGCCTTCATTCTTCCAGCATTGGCCGGCCGCGGCAACTCTTCGGGCCGGGTTGCGGATCAACGGGGGAGGGGCTATTTTCGATCAAGGGTTCGAATTTCGATAAAGGAGGCTGCCATGACACGTTCAAGACTACTTGTCGGGGTTTTGTTCATGGTGCTCGCGCTCCAGGCGGCGGCCGGCGCCGCCTACGCCCAGTCCATGAAGATCACCACCGCGGACGTGGCCTATGACAACGGCAACGCCAAGGTCAGGGGCTACCTGGCCAAGCCCGCGGACAAGAAGGCGCGTCCCGGGCTGATCCTGATCCATGAGTGGTGGGGCCTGAACGACAACATCAAGGAGAACGCGCGCACGTTCGCCGAGTTGGGCTACGTGGCCCTGGCGGTGGACCTCTGCAACGGCGAGGTTGCGACGGACAGGGACGGCGCGCGCAGGCTGGCCGGCGGCGTGCGCAAGAACACGGACGCGGCCTTCGCCAACCTGAAGCAGGCCGTGAGCTACCTCACCGGCCTCGAGGGCGAGGTGGATCCGGCCCGCGTCGCCTCGGTGGGCTGGTGCTTCGGCGGCGGCTGGTCGTACCAGATGGCCAAGAACGACCTCGGGGTGAAGGCGTCCGTGATCTACTACGGCCGCTTCAACCCCAAGGACGACCTCAGCCGGATGCGCGCCACCATCCTCGGGCACTTCGGCGAGACGGACCGGGGCATCAAGGTGGACAACGTCCGGGAGTTTCAGGCGAAGCTCAAGACCCTGACGGGCGACCACATGGTCTTCATCTACCCCAACGCGGGGCACGCCTTCGCCAATGCCGACAGCGGCAATTACGACAAGGCGGCGGCGGAGACCGCCTGGAAGCGGACCATGGACTTCTTCCGGAAGCATCTGTAGCCGCCTGCAGGGAGGAGACTGACATGGCGCGCATCCGTCACATCGCCATCCTCACAGACCACAAGGAGAAGCTGGTGGAATATTACACCGGCGTGTTCGGACTCAAGGTGGTCAAGGGCGTGGGCACCGCCACCTATCTTTCGGACGGCCACGTGAATCTGGCCATCATCCCCAAGGGTCCGGAGGAGGAGGTGGAAGGCCATCCGCTGGAGAGCGGCCTCAATCACATCGGCTTCGAAGTGGAGGATGTGCAGGCCGTAAAACCGTTGTCGGATCGGATGGGCGCCGCGGACGATGTCCGGAAGCGCCCGCCTGACCGTGAATCGGAGTACCGGGTCCAGGACCCGGACGGCAACCTGATCGACCTGTCGCAGCACGGCTGGCCGGTCTGAGAGCGCCGCGCGCGTCCGGCGATCTTTCCGGACCTTCTTGGAGACCCTGTATGGCTGAGCAGGAACGGGTGCTGCTGCCCGACGACGTTTCACCAAAGCGTTACGACATAACCCTCAAGCCTGACCTGGAGGGCTTTACCTTCAGCGGCAGCGAGTCCGTGGACATCGAGGTGAAGGCGGCCACTCGCCGGGTGGTGCTGCACGTGGCGGAGCTGGATCTCCACACGGTGGTGCTGGAGCGGGACGGGGTGTCCCGTGAGCCGGAGCGCATCGAGGCCAACGAAGAAGAAGAGACTGTCACGTTCGTATTCGGCGAAGAGTTGCAGCCGGGTTCGGCGCGGCTGGTCGTCGAGTTCACCGGGCAATTGAACGACAAGATGCACGGCTTCTACCGCAGCGTCTACCGCTTGGAAGGCGAGGAGCGGATCATGGCCGTGACCCAGTTCGAGGCCACCGACGCCCGGCGTGCCTTCCCGTGCTGGGACGAGCCGGCGCAAAAGGCCGTGTTCAAGGTGACGCTGGTGGTGCCGGAGGACCGGGTGGCGGTCTCCAACATGCCGCCGAGCGAGATCGAGACCGGGGACGACGGTCTCAAGACCGTGCGGTTCGCCGAGACCCCGGTGATGTCCACGTATCTGCTGGCGTTCGTCGTCGGCGAGTTCGACTACGTGGAGACGCAGACGGCGGAAGGCGTGACCGTGCGGGTGTACACTCCGGTGGGCCGGCGCGAGCAGGGACGGTTCGCGCTGGACGTGGCCGCCCGGACGCTGTCGTTCTTCCACGAGTACTTCGCCATCGCCTATCCGTTGCCCAAGATGGACCTGCTGGCGATCCCGGACTTCGCCGCCGGGGCCATGGAGAACTGGGGCGCGGTGACCTACCGGGAGACCGCGATTCTCGTGGACCCGGAGGAGTCCTCGGCGGGCACGCGCCAGCGGGTGGCCATTATCGTGGCCCATGAGCTGGCGCACCAGTGGTTCGGCAATCTCGTCACCATGGAGTGGTGGACGCACCTGTGGCTCAACGAGGGATTCGCCTCGTGGATCGAGTTTATGGCGGTGGACCACCTGTTCCCGGAATGGGACATGTGGACGCAGTTCGTTTTTTCCGACTTCGGCCGCGCCCTTTCCCTGGACGGGCTCAAGAGCTCGCACCCCATCGAGGTGGAAGTGCGGGACCCCAAGCAGATCAGCGAGATTTTCGACGGCATCAGCTACAGCAAGGGCGCCTCGGTGATCCGGATGCTGGCCGCCTACCTGGGCGCGGAGCCGTTCCGCCGTGGGCTGCGGCGTTACCTCGGGCGGCATCAATACGCCAACGCCACCACCGAGGACCTGTGGCAGGCTCTGGCGGAGGAGTCCGGGCAGCCGGTGAAGCAGATCATGGACACCTGGACCAAGCAGACGGGCTACCCGCTGTTGTCCGTGGACATGAAGCAGGGGGAGGTGGAGCTGCGGCAGACGCGGTTCTTCCTGAGCGGCGTGCCGGATCGGGACGACGCCAGCCGGTGGTCGGTCCCCCTGGGCATACGAACGGGAGCGGGGGAGGACACGTTCCGCGTGGTGGAAGACGAGCGGGCGAGCATTGGCGTCGACGGAAGCAGCGGGGGGTGGTTGAAGGTCAATCCGGACCAGACCGGATTCTACCGCAGTACCTACAGCGCCGAGCTGTGGGACCGGCTGGCCCTGGCCGTGGAGGCCGGCGAGCTCGCGTCGGCCACGGACCGGCTCGGGCTGGAAAACGACGCGTTCGCGCTGGCCCGGGCGGGTTATCTGGATGCGGCCCGGCCTTTGGCCCTGGTGCCGGCCTATGGCAGCGAGACGCACTACACGGTGTGGGCGGACCTCTCGGAGAATCTCCGGGCCTACGACATCCTGTTGTCCGGCGAGCCCTGTCATCCGTCGTTCCGCGCTTTCGCCCGGAGCCTGTACCAGACCATCTACGGGACTTTGGGATGGGACCCCCGGCCTGACGAAAGCCATCTCACGAAGCTGCTGCGGCCCATGGTCATCGGCCTTCTGGGGCGCTACGGCGACCCGGGGGTCAACGCCGAAGCCTTGCGCCGGTTCGATGAGGGGGTCCGGGATGCCACGCCGGTGGCGGCGGACCTGCGGGCTGCGGTGTATGGCCAGGTGGTGGAGAGCCGGGGCGTGGATGGGTATGAGGCCGTGCTGGGGATCTACCGTCAAGCCGAGCTCCATGAAGAGAAGAACCGCTGCCTGCGGGCGTTGGGATGCAGCACCGACCCGGCCGTGCTTCGGCGGACGCTCGACTTCGCGCTGTCCGGCGAGGTGCGCGGGCAGGACACCCCGCTGGCCGTGGCCGGCGTGGCCGCGAACCCGTTGGGACGAGATCTGGCCTGGGATTTCCTGCGGGAGAAGTGGGCCGAGTTCGATCGTCGCTACGGCCAGGGCGGTTTCATCATCGCCCGCATCATATCCATCACCACCGAGGACTTCACCACCCTGGACAAGGCCCGGGAAGTGGAGCAGTTCTTCGAGTCGCATCCCGCGCCCGCCGCCGCGCGCACGGTGCGCCAGTCGTTGGAGCGGATTCGCTCCAACGCGCTGTGGCTCGAGCGCGACGGCGAGGCCATTGCAAAGTGGCTCGAAGCCGTTGCGCCGACGCCCATCGAGGGAACGTAGGGGGCGGGTTTTCAGGCTGGTCGAGTAAACTTGGCTTGACCATGCGCCGCGTTGATGTGTGACCGGCATGGAGGTCAATCCACACATCACGAACGATCCGGGAGTTCTACGATGAGAAAAGTACTAGCAGCATTCGCGGTATTCACCATGTTCGCGGCGGGCCAGGTACATGGCGACGGGCTGGCGCCAGCGCCACAGATCATCGCCGAGTACGACCGCAGCTTCATCGAGCGTTCCGGCGCCCAGACGTTCGGCGAGATGCTCGACACGGGCATCATCCGCTACTTCTTCACCGGAGGGCGCAACCTGCTCATTCTGGTGAACGGGCGGCCCTACGCGACGACCGCGCACAATCTGGACTCTCTCCCGCTCTCGGCGATCGAGCGCATCGAGGTGCTGAGAGCCGAGAGCCTGGGGACGCTCGGCGGCCAGGCCGCGGTACGTGGTGCATTCAACCTCGTGCTGAGGAAGGATCTGGACGGCTTCGACGTGCGCACCGTCGCCCGGATGCCGAGCCGCGACGGCGGGGACGCACGCCAGGCCAGCGCTGTATGGGGCGGCGCGGTCGGCGCCGGCGGACACGTGACCGTCGGCGTCGACATCTTCGACCGCGAGGAGATCGCCGGCAGCACCCGCGAGCACAGCCGCTCGGAGTGGGCGGAGGATGGGAGCTTCGCCGAGGCCAAAAACGTGAGCGTTGGCGGCAACACCGTCTACGTCTTCGACACGATCGAGCGCGAGTTGCGAGCCGTCCCGCTCGGCAAGTGCGACCGTGCGCACGGCTACACCGGCCCGCTGAGCAACCCGCCGGGGATCAACTCGGGCGACAAAGGCTGTGGGTTCGCCTACGGCAACTTCTGGTGGGACAGCGGGAGCTACGACCAGAGGAACGCAATCCTGAACCTGAGCCACCCGCTCGGAGAGCGCGCCGAACTCGATGTGGACGCAAACGTCACGAGCGCACGCTCGGCGTTCCGCTACGCACCGTCGGTCTCTGTCTTCTCCGTTGCCCCGAGCCAGAGCCTGCTCGACGCAATCAACGAATCGGGGAGGAACGCCGACCGGGCGTTCGAGGCGACGACGGAGGACATCTTCGCGGTCGGGCACCGCTTCATCGGCCATGGCAACCGGGACTGGAGGACGAGCACCGAGGAGTACGACGTCTCGGCAAGCGTCAAGGGCCGGCTCGCCGAAGGCCTCGGCTACGACTCCCGCATCAGCGCCTATAGGCTCGACGGCTCGGTGTCGGGCGATACCTTCGTGGACGCCGAGACCATCAGGGACGAGATCAAGGCCGGAAGGTACAACGTGGCTGATCCGCTGTCGGTGGAACCGGACCACCTGAGAGCGATCGAGAGGAGCAGCCTACGCGAGGAGGTGGACTTCGGCACGAGGTATCTGGACGCACGATTCTCGCTTGAGGGCACCGGGCCGGGCATCGGCGGTCGCAAAACGGCATGGACTGCCGGGGTCGAATTCGCCGACGTGGAGCACTACAGCCTGCTGGCGTTCCGGGCAAACGACGGCCGGAGCCGCAACGTCGACGGGGTGCTCGGGTCGGGCGGCACCAGCTACTCCGGCGAGCGCGATGCGGCAGGAGCCTTCGCCGAGGTGTCCCTGCCTCTGGCCGACACCGTGGACCTGAGAGCTGCAGCACGGGTCGATGAATACGATGACGTCGGCGGGCTGCGCGCGTGGCGCCTCGGGGCTGAGTATCGTCCGAGCGACATCATCACGCTGCGCGCCTCGTGGAGCACGGGCGACCAGGCGCCCTCCATGTACCACCTGCACAGCACCGCGGCGCAGGACCACCCCTATGTCCGTTGCGTCCCGGCGAGCGGCCCGGCGCCGCGCACGTGCGACAGGGCGCATTACCGGCAGGTGACGCGCCGCACGAGCGGTGACCCCGAGCTCAAGCCGTCGGGATCGGAGAGGCGCTCCATTGGCGCGGGGGCCCGCAGGGGGCCGTTCTACCTCATCGCCGACTGGTACTGGCTCACGACCTCGGATTTGCCGGGACGGCACAACGCCACTTGGGCGATGCTGAACCACCCCGAGTGTCCGCCGGGCGACGGCAGCAGGTGCATCGAGCGCGCGGCTGGAGACATCACCATCCACGAGAGCTTCGCGAACATCGTCGAGACCGAGGTCTCGGGCGTTAACACCCGGTTCGGAGGCCGCTTGGAGACCGGCTGGGGCTTTGTGGCAATGCGCGGGTTCTGGCGCTACGTCACCAGCAGCGAGGAGGAGATCGCAGGCGTGAAGCGGCCGTACCCGCTCCCGCGCAACGCCGTGCGCATCGTGCCCTCGGTCGGGCACGGCAACCTCACCGCCTTCTGGGCGCTGAACTACCGCGACGAGATCGAAAGCCGGTGGGACGACGGACGGTTCAAATCCTGGACCGGCCACGACGTGACGCTCGATTGGAGAGAGCCGCTAGGGCTCGAAAACATGCGCTTGACCGCAGGCGTGTACAACGTCACCGACGCGAAGCTCTCCACGAACACCGCAAATCCCGCTGTGACCGACGGGCCGCGCGCGGCTGGCTGGGGACGCACCTTCTTCGCAACCCTCAACATGCAGTTTTGAGGTGCTGACCGAAGCGGGAGTGACTTCGATGGCCAGCGGGGGCCGGCCCCCGCTGGGCGACAGGGGAAACAGAGAGGGGAGATTGATGGCGGGAAAAGCCGAATTGCTTTCATTCGTGACCGCGGACCGGGAGACGCTGCACGGAGCCTTGTTTCGCGCCGATGCATCGCCGCGCCCCGATCTGGCGCTGGTGATGATTCACGGCGTGGCCATGAGCTTCTATACCGGCCCGCTGCGGGTATTCGCCGAGGCTCTGGCCGGACGCGGCCATCATGCCTTCTCCATCAACTGCCGCGGCCATGACTGGATCGCCCGGGGCGGGGACCTCACGGCCTTCCGAGGCGCCGCCTACGAGAACTTCGAGGACTGCGTGCTGGACATCGACGCCGCCATCGACCGGCTGAAGCAGGAGGGCTACGCCCGCTTCGTGCTGGTGGGGCACAGCCTGGGCGCGGTCAAGTCCATCTACTACCAGGGCACCCGCCGGCGCGACGACGTGGTCGGGGTGATTTCCTGTTCCGCGCCCAAGCAGTTCTATGCCGCCCGCGTCGGGGAGGATACGGAGTTCGAGGCGCGCATGGCAAGCGCGGAGAAGCGGGTAGCGGAAGGGCAGGGAGAGGAGTTCCTGTGGGCGCCCGCCAGCGGCGCCACCGGCCTGTTCACCTACAGAACCTACGTCAGCAAGTACGGCCGCCACGAGACCAACGACGTGCGCCCCCATGCCGCAAGGCTGGGCTGTCCGTTACTGGCGACCGCGGGAGAGATCGAGGCCGCCTACTTCCGGGAATACGCGCACGAACTGAACGAATCGGCGGGTCCGGACAACGGCACCTGCATCATCGTCCCCGGCGCCAACCACTTCTACGCCGGCTGCGAGGCCTTCATGATCGACGCCCTCGACGGCTGGCTCAAGGAAAACGTGGCCTAGCCGCACGCCAGCAACCTGCCGAACCCCTCCACCGGCTGGTCCAGCTTCATGGCCTTGAGCGCGGTCCAGATCCAGGCCTGGGTGTTGGTGACCACGGGCTTGCCGAACTCCTGCTCCAATTGATCGATGATAGGCGTGATCCGCCACTTGTTGCAGGGCATGTAAAGCCCGTCGACCTCGGGGTTTTCCCGCAATAAAGGCCGGGCCACCTCCAGCCCCGACTCCGGCGGCAGGCCCCAGATGACCCTGGTGTTTTCGTATGCAAGACCCCGGCTGGCCGTGACATGGATCTCGTCGTGTGCGAGAAAACGGGCCAGCCGGGCGTCTTGGTCCGCCGGAAAAGGGGACGCCATCACCACGCGTTTCAGGCCCAACTCACGGCAGGCGTCCACCACGGAGGTGAGTACGGTGGACGCGGGCACCGGGGTGATCTCGCTCACGGCCTCAAGGAGTTGGCGGTCCGAGCCGGGGCCTTTGTAGGACAGGAACAGCTCCCCGGTGACCATGATGAAGTCGAGGGGGAACTCGGTCAGCTCCCTGACCAAGCCGAAAAACTCGCTTTCCGCCCGGGCGAACTCCTCGTCCGTGAATTCGCGCACCCGGAGTCCGCGGCCCTCCACCGTGATGTCCGGAGGCAGGATCCGGTAGACGTCGGTCAGCACCTCTTCACTCATGTTGGGTGATATCAGGCCGATGCGTTTCATTCGACACCACGTTCTTTAGAGCCGGTGCGTTTCCCTTGGCCGGGAACGGGACAGGGGATCACACGTTGCCCAGCGACAGGAGTGACAGCGAGCTCACCTCGAAGTCCTTGACCCAGTACTCGCCGGTGTACATGCCCTCCGCTCCCTTGGCGATGTCTGCGCGGGCTTGGCTTGCGACGTAGGTCTCCATGTCCTGTTTCGTCTCCCAGAACGTGAGGGAGATCCCCTCGTCGGGATTCTCGGAGCTTCGGAGCAGTTGGCGTCCTCGGAAGCCCGGCATCTTCGCCGTGGCGGGAACCACCACCTCGTTGTAGTAGCGCTCGTATTCCGCCCATTTCCCGAGTCGAAGCTTGCCCCAGAAAATTCTGCACATCATGGTGTCCTCCTGACAGACCGTCGCCCGAAAACGCGCGTTCCCGGCTTTGGCCTTTTTCCCCGCGATGGAGCCCGCGAATTTCGGCCCAGAGTCTGGCTCAACCGGCCGGGTTGCGGCAGATGACGTTGAGTAGCGCCTGCCGTCCTTCTTCCTTGACCGCCTTGAGGCCGCGCTCCAGCGCCGCCGGCAGTTCCGTGGGATCGTCTACCCGCTCGGCGTAGGCGCCGCACGCCTGGGCGGTCATTTCGAATTGCGGCGACGGCGTCAGGTCGGTACCCGGGAAGTTACCGGTCTGGTGGGCGACGCCGTCCGGGTACAGTTCGCGCACGGTGCTGAGCGTGGCGTTCCAGGCTTGGTTGTTGTAGATGACGGTGAGGAACGGCACCTGGTATTTCTGCGCGGTGAAGTGGCACGCCGTGGGTACGCAGAACATGTAGGAGCCGTCGCCCTCACAGGCGATGACCGTGTGGTCGGGGGCTGCCAGCTTGGCGCCGATGGCGGCTCCCATGCCCCATCCCAGATGTCCGGCCGGTGCCTGGTCGAAGAACGATCCGGGCCGCTCCAGCCCGAGTACCGGCCCCAGGGGCGAGGTCACCGCTTCTCCCATGACGATAGTCTTTTCATCCACCACGTTGGCGATGCAGCGGGACAGCCACAAGGGATGAATGGGCCGCTCGTCCTTCACGTTCTCGATGCGTTCCGCCAGTTCCGTCCGCGTCCGTCCGTGGGCGGCCTGAATGCGGGCCTGTCGCTCCTCCACGGCCTTCCGCAGCGCCTCCGAGCCGTCGAGCGCCTGCCGGATCAGGCCGTTGAGCACCGGCAGGGTGACGTCGGCGGCTCCGGTCATGGCGTGATCCACCGGAAAGCCCCACACCGGAATGGAGGAGAACAGCGGGTCGATCTCCAGTTGCAGCACGGTTGCCTCGGGACGCAGCTTGTCCCGGTTGGCCGGCGTCCACGGAACGTCGATGTCGATGAGAAAGACCACGTCCGCCCGTTGGATGTGACTGTCGATGTCGTGACCGGCATGACACGGGTGGCTCGACGGGAAGTTCATGTACGGCGACTGCGGGTGTTGCACCACCGGAATCGCCAGCAGGTCGGCCAGCTCCACCAGCGGTTTCACCGCCGCGGGGTTCCGTCCGACATAGCGCGTCACGATGACGGGGTCGGCGGCCGCGACGAGGATCTCCGCCGCCTGCGCGAGGTCCTCCATGGGCGTCTGGTACTTGGTGGGCGGCTTGAACACGTCCGCCGACACCCGGGTGCTCTCCATGGACTCGTAGAGCCACTCCCGCGGCAGCGACAGGTACACCGGACCCCTGGGCTCGGCCATGGCGATCTTGAAGGCCCGGGGCACGATGGCGCCGAGCTGCTCGTTGGCGCGGTTCTCGAAATCCCACTTGACGAATTCGCGCACGATGCTGCCCTGGTCCCGGGACTCCTGGCGCCAGTGGATGTGGCGGCTCTTGCCCCCCGGCACCTCCCCCTCTGTGACCGGGGTCCTTCCGGCCACGAACAGCAGGGGCACTTGGCACGCCTTGGCGTTCATGAGGCCGCCGAGGCCGTTGGCGGTGCCGGGCAGGGTATGCACCAGCACCACCTGCGGCTTGCCGGAAGCGCAGTAGTAGCCGTGGGCCATGGACACCGCCGCCTGCTCGTGGGGTACTACGATGATCTCCGCCCCCTTGGACTCGCTCCGGTGCATCTTGGCCAGCGCCTCCAGGATCGGGCCGTGGTCCGTCCCGGTGTTGGCGAAGATGTAGTCCACGTCGGGATTGGCGTTGATCTGCGCCAGAAAGGCTTCCGCTCCGTTGGCCACGGGCACGTCTTCGAATCGAGGTCCCGGCATGTTCGAACTCTCCTTGGGTCTACGGCGGCGTACTTGCCTCCGATGTGCCAGCGAGGACACTAACAACGGTGTCGCCGACGTGTCAAATCAATGGCCGGGCGAGGGAAGGCGGAGTTGACCGGGTACCCGAATCAGCTTATGTTCGGCGTTTCACATTATTTCAGGAGGGAGCGGCCATGAGCCAGTCTGGCGAGGAGTCGGAGAGCATCGAGGGCACCTACGTGTTCGACGGTACCCAGTCGCGCAAGGGCTATCGTCTCAACAAGTTCTTCTTTTCCCTCAACGAGGCACGGAACCGCTCGGCCTTCAAGGAGGACGCGGAGGCGCTGATGGATCGCTTCGGCCTCACGGACTGGGAGAAGCGCAAGGTCGGCGAGAAGGACTGGCTGGCGCTGGCGCGTGAGGGCGGCGCCAACATCTACGTCATGTACAAGATGGGCTCGGTGACGGGCGACAGCCTGCAGCACATCGGGGCGGCGTTCCGCGGGCAGAGCCTCGACGAGTTCCTCGGCACCCGAAAGGTCCAGGGGGCCAGGTAGCATGGGAAGCGTCGTCGCGGGAATAGGGTCGTCGCACGTGCCGGCGGTGGGTGCGGCATTCGACCAGGGCAAACAGGAAACCCCGGAATGGAAACCGTTGTTCGACGGCTACCGCCCGGCCATGGCATGGCTCCGGGAGGCCCGCGTCGACGTGGCCATCTTCATTTACAACGACCACGGCTCGGAATTCTTCTTTGACAAGTACCCGACCTTCGCCATGGGCGTGGCCGACAGCTATCCGCCGGCGGACGAGGGTTGGGGTCCGCGCCCGCTGGAGCCGGTTCCCGGCGACCCCGAGTTCTCCTGGCACGTGGCGGAGTCGCTGATCCGCGAGAGCGAGTTCGACATGACCGTGTGCCAGGAGCTGTCCGTGGACCACGGGCTGCTGACCCCGCTTCCGTTGCTGTGGTCCAACGAGCCGCGTTGGGACATCAAGGTCGTGCCGGTGGCGGTGAACGTGCTGCAGCACCCGCTGCCCACGGCGCGCCGGCTGTGGAAGCTCGGGCAGGCCTTGCGCACGGCGGTGGAGAGCTATCCGCGGGATATCCGGGTGGCCGTCCTCGGCACCGGCGGGTTGTCGCACCAGCTCCACGGCGAGCGCTTCGGTTTCCGCAACGAAGAATGGGACCGGCGCTTCATGGACCGCATCGTCAACGGCCCGGAGGAGTTGGTGGCGCTGTCCCACCACGAGTACATGGTGCAGGGCGGCGCCGAGGCGGTGGAGATGATCATGTGGCTGGGCATGCGCGGCGCCATGTCCCCGGAAGTGAAGCTGGTGCACCAGAACTACTACGCCCCCATGTTGACGGGGATGGGGCTGTTGCTGCTGGAAGACACGGCGTCGTCGTGAACGCAGGGCCCCGCCGGAAGAAGCCGCTTCGGTCTTCTCCCAGGTCAAGCCCAAGGTCGCGGCCTTCACCCACGTGGTCTCCTACGGCATCGAGCGCAGTGAGATCGTCGAACGCACCCGGGCGGGTTACGCGGGCGAGCTGGTCATGGGCGAGGACCTCATGCGCTTCGAGATCGCCGACGAGGTGACCGTGGTCCCGCCGGCCTCCTAGTCCTCGGCCGGCAACCCCACCATATCGGCTACCCGTTGCGCGTAGTGGTTCCAGGTCCACTCGTAGACTTTCGAGACGGCGGCCTGGAGGCCTTGTTCCAACACGAAGGCGAAGGCGTCGAGGTCCGCCTGGGGGAGCAGCTCCAGCGGGCGTCCTCCGGTAGCGCGGGTGGCGTCCAGGGTGACCTTCGCCAACATTTCCAGGCGCAGCGCCAGCAGGGTCACGGCTTCGACCGTCGGCCCGATGACGGTGAGGCCGTGCCCGCGCATGAGACAGCAGTCCCGGTCGCCCATGACGGCCATGAAATCCGCGGCCAGCTCCGGAGTGTCGATGAGCACCGACCTGGGATAGACGGGGATCCCCTGGATCGCGGCGCCGAGGCTCAGGGGGTCGTAGGAGCCGTAGATGGGCCGCAACTCCAGGCCGGCGATGGTGGCCACGAGACAGTGATACGGGTGGGCGTGGAGGACGGCGTGGGCTTCCGGCCGTGTCTTGTAGAGCTCCCCGTGGATCGGCAGCTCCAAAGGCACCCGGTATCCGTCCACTTGCTCCACCGTGCGGTCGAAGCCCAGCCGGCGCACGTGACGGACGTCGGAGTAGAGCAGCCCCTTCTCTTCGTCTCCGAGCAAGCGCATGAACATCTCGCCGGTGCCCGGTATCCGCGCCGATAGATGGCCGAGTATGTCGCCCAGGCATCCCTGGCTGGCGAGGATGCGGGTGCCCAGCGCGATCTTGCGCCGGAGGGTCTGCAACGATTCATCCATGATCATCCTTTCAGGAGCGGTCGCCGTTAGCCGTATGCGCACGTGTAAACCGCGAACGCCCCGGAGTGTCAAGCATCCCTTCCCGAACTTCCGCCTCGTTACAAACCCAATTGAAACAACGGTGGCCTTGATCTATGGTCAGCCTGATCCATGACCGCGTACGCCACCATACAGGAGATGTTGTCGCACCAGGTCGTGGAGCGGCCGGATCGTCCTTGCCTGGTCCACAACGACCGGCGTTGGAGCTACGCCGAGTTCGCCGAGGAGGCGGAACGGGTGGCCCGTGCCTTCGCCGCCCATGGCCTTCGGCGCGGCGAGAGGGTGGCGCTTCTGCTCCCCAATTGTCCCGAGTTCCTCTGGGCCGTGTTTGCCATGGCTCGCACCGGCGCGGTGTTCGTTCCTCTCAACACCTCGCAGACGGCAAGCGAGCTTCGGTACCTGCTGGCCCACTCCGAGGCGCGTTTTCTGTTGACCACCAGCGCATTCGCGCCGGTGATCGAGGCCATCCGGAGCGACTGTCCCGACCTGGAGTGCGTGGTGGCGCTTGATTCCGAGGGCGGGAGAGGGAACATCGGGCGAAACGAGTTCCTGGCGTCAGGCGGCCCTGCGCGCGGGCTGGCGGCGGCCTCGCCCCAGGATCTCGCCTCCATCATCTATACGTCCGGCACCACCGACCGCCCGAAGGGCGTCATGCTGAAGCACTACGCTTTCGCTTTCGCCCCGAGCCACAGGGCCCGCGCGCTTGGATGGACCGGGGACGACCGGGTGTTGGTGGTGATGCCGTTGTTCCACGTGAACGCGCTGTGCCACATGACCCTTGCGATGATGTCGGTGGGCGGCGTGGTTGTGCTCCAGGAACGGTTCAGCGCTTCCCGGTTCTGGGATGACGTCAGGAAGCACGGCATCACGACCTCCAGCATCATGCAGACCATCCCGAGGATCCTGCTGAACCTGCCACCGGATCCGGCGGACGCGGACACGCCGTTGCGGCAGGTGATGGCGCTCCTGCCCCCGGACGTGCATCTGGAGTTCGAGCGGCGTTTCGGCGTCGCCGCGATTCCGTCCTACAGCCTTACCGAGGACCTGTTAAGCGTTCTCGGCCCGTTGCAAGAGTCCCGCCGGAAGCTAGGCAGTTGCGGCGTGGCCATCGCTCCGGAGGTGCACCGGCTGCGCATCCGCAACGAGGAAGGGGAGAGCTGCGCGCCCGGGGAGCTGGGGGAGATCGTCAAGCAGAGCCCGGCGGTGATGATGGGGTACTACAAGAACCCGGAGGCGACGGCCGCGGCGCTCCGGGACGGCTGGCTCCACACCGGCGACCTCGGCCACCTGGACGAGGACGGGTTCCTGTACTTTGTCGACCGCAAGAAGGACATGATCAAGCGCAGCGGAGAGAACATCGCCTCCGCCGAGGTGGAACGTGTCTTGACTTCCCATCCGCTGATTGCCGAGTGCGCGGTGGTGGCGGTCGCCGATCCCATCCGGCAGGAAGAGGTCAAGGCCTGCATCGTGCTCGGGTCCGGCGGCTCCCGGGAGACATTGCCGCCGGAACGACTATGGGAGTTTTGCGCGGAGCATCTGGCCCCGTTCAAGATCCCGCGTTACCTCGACTACCGGAAGGAGTTGCCGAAAACGCCCAGTTCCAAGGTGCAGAAGAACCTCCTCCGGGAAGAAGGTCTGGCCGCCGGCGTGGTGGATCGCCAGACCGCGGAACGGTGACCGCCAGGACCGAAACGGGAAGGGGGCCATTGGCGCGCCTTGACAATGAAGCGGGCAACGGATGATGATGGCCGAGTCCGAGGCAACGGTGCCGTAACCACTCCTGGCGCCGTAACCATTCCGACAACAGAAAGGAACACACAGTGGCCAAACGCAACGACAGCACTGCGCAAAAACATCGACCCAAGAATCTCGGTAGCCCGAAAATGCGCTGGGGCAGCGACGTGGTGGCGGCGGTGACCCGCAAGCTGAATCTCAAGTACATCGCGCTGGTCCCGGGGGCGAGCTATCGCGGGTTCCACGACAGTCTGGTGAACTACCTGGGGAACGAGAATCCGCAGATGGTCACCTGTCTGCACGAGGAGCACTCGGTCTCCATCGCCGACGGCTACGCCAAGGCCACGGATGAGCCCATGGCGGTGGCGCTCCACTCCAACGTGGGGCTGATGCACGCCACCATGACCATTTTCAACGCTTGGTGCGACCGGACGCCCATGGTGATATTCGGCGCCACCGGCCCGGTGGACGCCCACAAGCGGCGCCCGTGGATCGACTGGATCCACACCGCCGCCGACCAGGGCGCGATCATCCGGAACTACACCAAGTGGGACGACCAGCCGGCCTCGCCGCAGGCGGCGGTGGAATCCGTGTTGCGGGCCAACCAGATGGCTCGCACCGCCCCCTGCGGCCCGACCTACGTCTGTCTCGATGTGGGTCTTCAGGAGCAGCCGCTCACCGAGGAGGTGCTGATCCCTGACGCGGCCCGGTATGCTCCGGCGGACCCGCCGTGCGCGCCGGCGGCTACGGTGAAGCGGGCCCGGGCGCTGCTCAAGAAGGCCAAGTTCCCGGTCATCCTCATGGGACGCGTGTCTCGGAACAAGGCGGACTGGGACCGCCGGGTTCAGTTGGCGGAAGCCCTCAACGCGCCGGTCCTGACCAGCTCCAACGATCCGTCGTCCTTCCCCACCACGCACGCGTTGCACCTGGCCCCGCCGGGACTGCGGCCGGCCAAGCAGGCGACGGCGCTGGTCAACAAGGCCGACGTCATCCTGAGCCTCGACTTTCTGGACCTGGCAGGCTATCTCCGGGGCTGCCTGGGAGCGTCACAGACCCAGGCGCCGCCCGACAAGACCATCATCCATTGTTCCATGGACACCTACCGTACCAACGGCTGGAGCATGGATCACCAAGCCCTCCCGGCGGTGGACATTCCGGTGGCGTCGACCCCGGATACTTTCGTGGAACAGCTTCTGGACGGCTTCGGCCGCAAACGCCCGGCGGCGGCGGGTTTGAAGAACATCACCCATTGGACCCGCACGCCCACCGGCAAGGCCCGGCCCAGGCAGGGCGTCCCCATGACGGTCATGGACATGGCGCTCACCGTGCGCGAGTTCGCCCGTGACAAGCCCGTGACGTTCGCGCGTTTGCCCATCGGCTGGTCCGGCGAAGGCTCGGAGTTCACCGGTCCGCTGTCCTTCATGGGCAATGACGGCGGCGGCGGCGTGGGCAGCGGTCCCGGCCACGCGGTGGGCGCGGCGCTGGCGCTCAAGGGCAAGGGCCGGCTGGTGATAGGGGTGCTGGGCGACGGCGACTACCTGATGGGCTGCAACGCTCTGTGGACCGCCACGCACATGGACCTGCCTCTGCTCGTGGTCATCGCCGACAACCGTTCCTACTACAACGACGAGATGCACCAGGAGCGGGTGGCGGTGATGCGCAAGCGGCCGGTGCAGAACCGCTGGATCGGTCAGCGGCTCGATGACCCGCCGGTGGACCTCGTTGCCATGGGCAAGGCGCAAGGGTTCGACGGCGAGGCCCCCGTTGCCACGTCCGAGGAACTGGCCGCCGCATTGGAACGCGGCGCAAAGGTGGTGGGCAAGGGCGGCCGCTACGTCATCAATGCGCTGGTGGAGCCTGGTTACGCAGAGACCGGCGTGGATCAGCGGGCGGCGATGGACAAGAAGAAGTAGCTCTGGATGGCGTCCTTGGACTTCGTTTGCGAAGCGAAGTCCAGGGATGCCAAATCCGACAGGCCCCTAAACGTCGAAGAAGACCGTTTCGCTTGCTCCCTGAAGGTGGATGTCGAACTCGTAGACCGGCGGCATCCCTTCACCTTCCCGCATGACGGCTACGAGCGTGTCGCGCCGGCCGGCATCCTTGACGGATTGCAAGACCGGGTCCTTCTCGTTGGCCGCGGCCTCGTCCGCGAAATAGATCCGCGTCACCAAGTGCTTCAACAGCCCCCGGGCGAACACCGACAGGGAGATATGCGGTGCCTGGACGCTTTCGCCGGGTCCGGGCACGCAACCGGGCTTCACCGTGACGATGGTGAAGCGGCCCCCGCCGTCGGTGATGGCGCGGCCGAAGCCGTCGAACCCCGCCACCAGAGGCATCTCCCGGGTGTCCTCGGCATGGGCGTAACGGCCGTGGACATTGGCCTGCCACAGCTCAACGACGCTGTCATCCACCGGCTCTCCCGCGCCGTCGAGGATCCGTCCCTCGATGCGGATGGCGTGGGGGTTGTCCGGCGGCACCAGCTCGGCGCCGCCTTCCCACGGCACCATGATGCGGTGGAACGG
The DNA here is from genome assembly GCA_965215605.1 of uncultured Binatia bacterium (SeqCode). GTDB lineage: Bacteria > Desulfobacterota > Binatia > UBA9968 > JAJDTQ01 > JAJDTQ01. Next base: position 3,477,317 of record OZ244070.1, read on the forward strand.
CCCGATGGTCTGGGAGGGTGTGGTTCCGCGCCGCGCCGCCATTCCTTCAAGCCTCCATGGGAGTGGCGTCCCGCCCGCGCAGGACGATATCGAACTCATACGCCAGGGCCCACTCCGGTTCGGTGTGGTCCAGGTCCAGCCTGCACACCAGCCGGTCTCTCGCTCCTGCGTCGGGAACGGAGTTGAAGATCGCGTCGCAGGCGAGCAGCGGATCGCCCGGAAAGTACATCTGCGTGATCAGCCGCGTGGCGAAAGCGCTGCCGAAGAGCGAGAAGTGGATGTGCGCCGGCCGCCATGCGTTGGCGTCGTTGCCCCAGGGATAGGGGGCCGGCTTGATGGTGACGAAACGGTAGCGGCCGTCCGCATCGGTCACGCAACGGCCGCCGCCGCTGAAGTTGGGGTCGAGCGGGGCAGAGTGGTCGTCGATCTCGTGCCGGTACCGCCCGGCCGAGTTGGCCTGCCAGATCTCCATGAGCGCGTCCGGCACCGGCCTGCCGTCAGTGTCCGTCACTCGACCGAGGACGATGATTCGCTCTCCCAGCGGTTCCCCGTCATGCTGGCGGGTGAGATCGTGGTCCAGGGGTCCCACCTTCTCGTGACCGTACACGGGGCCGGTGATCTCCGACAGCGTGTGCGACAGCGGCACCAACGGCCGCTTGGGCGCCCTCAGCGCCGTGGAGCGGTATCCCGGATGGAGGTAGGGCGGCTGGTCCGTGGCTTCGTCGCGTTTGAATCCGGTGAGTTGGGCCATGTTCCGGTGGTCCTTTCTTCATGGAGAATCGCGCTTGAGGCATCGAGTCCGTACTGGGGTACATGCTGCCTGGGAGTCGCCATGTCAAGGTGTCTCCCTCCGCGGCCCGTGACCGGAGGCGAGCCGGGCGGTCTGGTGTCCTGTCCCACGTAATACCTCAAATCTGGTGGTCTAGCTCGTGTGTCGAGGCTTGTAGAGCAGCGCCACCCCGGCGCCCAGGAACGTGAACAGCCCGACTCCGACGAAACCCAGGTGGAAGGCGCCCAGGTCGCCGGCCAGGCCCAGAAGCCATGGGGTCATCCCGCCGCCGATGACGAATGCCACGGGCACCACGAGGGACACGGCCGTGCCGCGGGTCTGTGCGTCGCCCAGGGTCGAGAGGGCGGTGAAGCCCGCGGGAAAGAAGCCCACCGCCACCGACGGCTGGATGAAAACCGCTGCCGCCAGCCAGGGATCCGGCACGAGCCCCAGCAACGCCGTGGTGATGCCGCTCAGGGCCAGGGTCACCGACAGGGTGCGGCGGACGCCGAAGCGGTCCGCGGCCCAGCCCGCCGCCAGGGCCAGCAACGGACAGGCGCCACGGGAAAGCCCCACCAGGGTGTTGGCCCAACCCTCCCCGAGACCGCGGTCCGAGACCAGGTAGAGCGGCAGCATGGTGAAGACGGCCAGCGTGATGGCGACGCCCATGATGAACATCAGCAGAACGATCCACAGCATGGGGTCCTTGAGGAACCGCCAGATGACGGCCAAGGCGGGCGGCTCGCCGGGAAACTTGCCGCCGCGGCCGAGGACGGCGTAAAGCCCGCCGGCCAGGAAGGTGACGACCCCGAAACGGAAGAGGATGGAACGCCACGACAGGCTTCGCAGCAGAAGCTCTGCCAGCAACGGTACGGCGACGAAGCTCGTGTTGGGCGCCAGCTCGTGGATAGAGATGGCTTTGCCCCAGTGGGGGCGGGTGACCAGGGAGGTGATGGTGGCGATGGCCGACGGCAGGTAGAGCCCCGCTCCCAGGCCCATGGTGAAGAGCCCGAGGCGCATGCTCGACAGGGAAGACGCTCCGGCCACCGCCATGGTCGACAGGCCCAGCAGGCCGAAGGACAGCACGATGGTGCGGTGGTGCGTCAACCGGGCCGATGCGTACCCCGCCCCGGACATGGCGGTGAGGTACCCCGCGGAGATGAACAGGAAGAACATGCCGGCCTGGGCGTGGGTGATGTCCAGGTCCGTCTCCACGATGGGCAACAAGGGCGCCAGGATGACGCGCCCGGTGAAGTTCAGCAGGAAGATCACCGCCATCAGCAGCACGGCGGGGGCCTGCTGCATGAAGCCGGCGTCGTTGGAGGTGCGCGGGAAGTCTATTGCCTGATCCTCGTTCGACTACCTGCCGGACGACGGTTCCCAGCAGGCGAAGCCCATGCCGCACCCCGTGCCGGCGGCGGTGCGGTATCCGGGGACGTAGTCCACCAGGGTCATCTCCATGGGCTCGGCGGCGCCGGAACGATCTCTGCCATGGCGCCTTTGTACCAGATGTGAGACGCCAAGGCATCATTGTCGATCGGATCCGGCCGGGCCGCCCCTGGATTCCCGCTTTCTCCGGTATGACGGAAGAGGGTATGCGGGGATGGCGGAAACGGAGCACCGGACTGTTGAATGGACCTGATCGATCCCGGCTTCGGGTTGACACTCCGAAAGATCCTTGGATAAAGTCTCCCGGTGCGAGATTTCAACCCTACCAGGAGGTACCGATGAGACTATTCATGGCCATGACCGCCTTGCTTCTGGCTGTCATGATTTCCGGCCCGCTTTATGGAGCGGATGATTTCTACAAGGGCAAGAGAGTGCGCTTGATCGTTTCCTCAAGCCCCGGAGGGGGCAACGACACCTATTCGCGCCTCATTGCGCGGCATATCACCAGGCATATTCCGGGCAACCCCTCGTTCGTCGTGCAGAACATGCCCGGCGCCGGCGGCATCATGGCCGCGGACTACCTCTACCGGAAGGCCAAGCGGGACGGCACGGTGTTGGAGCAGATCAACTGGGGCGTGTGGTTCCACCAGGTCATCGGGTCCAAGCGCGCGCGATTCGACTTCAACAAGATGAACGCCGTCGGCGTCGCCGCCATCGAGAGCGCCATCCTGTTCACCCGCAAGTCCGAGTTTCCCGATTGGAAGTCGGTGCTGGCTTCCAAGAAGCTCATCACCAGCGGAAACAGCGGACGACAATCCCTGGGCTACACCATGGGCAAGGTGATGGAAGTGTTGTCAGGGAAGAAGGTCTTCGACTACGTCTTCGGCTACCCCGGCGCGCGGCAGTACAGTCTCGCGTTTCGCCAGGGCGAGGTCCAGTCGTCCGGAAACACCCCGGGCTCGTTCGCCGATCAGCTCGGCGACATGTGGGACGAAGGCAAGGTTGCCATGCTGGCGCAGGCGCCGACGCCCGAAGGCGGCAGGACCAAGGAATTCCCGGATACGCCCACGTTGTTGGAATACGCCAAGACCGATGCTCACCGTGAGTTGATAAAGGTCACCTTCGATCTCACTCACTACGGCCGCCCGTACGCGCTTCCTCCTGGTGTGCCCAAGGACCGCGTCAAGATCATGCGGGATGCCTTTACGGCTACGATGAAGGACCCGAAGTTCCTGTCGGAGGCCAAGAGGATCAAGCGTGTCATCATTCCGTCCACGGGCGCGCAACTCCAGCAACTCTGGAAGAATGTCCTCAACGCGTCCCCCGAGAACCTGGCTATCTTCAAGGAGATATTCGGTGAATCGTAGTGCCGGATCGGGCGCAACGAGGAACATCGGCAAAAGAAACCAGGAGGTAAGGATGCAGGCTGTATTGGGTGTTGTGATGCTCGTGCTGTTCCTGTTCGGAGCAGGCTCGGCAGGGGCGGCGGACTTCTACGAGGGCAAGAAGATCCGGCTGATCGTTTCGTCATCGCCCGGCGGCGGCAACGACACGTACTCGCGGTTGCTGGCGCGCCATATCGGGAGGCATATTCCCGGAAATCCGACGATCATCGTTCAGAACATGCCGGGAGCCGGCGGCGTCCGGGCGGCCAGCTACATCTACAACAAGGCGAGGCGCGACGGCACCGTCATGGAGCAGATCAACTGGGGCGTGTGGAACTGGCAGGTGGTGGGTGACAAGGCTCGTGGCAGCCAGTTCGACTTCAACAAGATGCAGGCCATCGGCGTGATCGTCATCGAGAACGGCCTGCTCTACAGCCGCAAGGACCGTTTCACCACGCTGGATGAAATCAAGAAGTCGGGCAAGCAGGCCCGGGTCGGCATCAGCGGCAACCAGTCCAGCGGGTTCGTGCTCGGGAACATCGTCGAGAAGCTGCGCGGCGAAAAGTTGTTCGAGTACGTCTTCGGCTATCCCGGCGCGCGCCAGTACAGCCTCGCGTTCCGTCAGGGTGAGGTGGACGTTTCCGGCAACGTGACCTCGTCGTTCCTCGACCAGCTCGGGGACATGTGGAAGGCGGGGGACATCACCATGCTCGCCCAGACCGGCACGGTGGAGGGCAAGAAGAGTCCGGAGTTCCCCGACGCGCCGTTGCTCGAGGACATGGCCAAGACCGAGAAGCAGAAGAATCTGGTGCGGGCTACCTTCCTGCTCTCGCGCTACGGACGTCCGTACGCCATGCCCCCGGGAGTTCCCGCGGACCGCGTGGCGCTCGTGCGCAAGGCCTTCGATGACACCATGAAGGACCCGAAGTTCCTGGCCGAGGCCAAGAAGCTGAAGAGGCCCGTGAGGCCGACGAGCGGTCCGGCCCTTCAGAAGATGTGGAAGGATTCGCTTGGCGCCTCACCGGAAGACAAGGCCATCGTCAAGCAGATCTTCAACCCCCCGGGCAAGAAGTAGCGCCTGCCCGGACTGCCGGGACGCTGTAACAAGGGGCGCCGGGGACATCCAATCCCCGGCGCCCTTTGTTTTGGAGTCCGTCTTGCCGGCATTTCATCTTGCCTTTTCATCTTGCCTTTTCAGGGTGCTTGATGCAGGATTCGTGCGTGACGAACCCTTCGAAGTTTTCTCAAGCTGGGAGGTAACCATGCAGACTGTATTGACTCTCGTGATGCTCATGCTCTTCCTGTTCGGCGCCGGTTCGGCCGGGGCGGCGGACTTCTACGAGGGCAAGAAGATCCGGCTGATCGTTTCGTCCTCGCCCGGCGGCGGCAACGACACGTACTCGCGCCTGCTGGCTCGCCATATCGGCAGGAACATTCCCGGGAACCCGACGGTTATCGTGCAGAACATGCCGGGAGCGGGCGGCGTCCGGGCGGCCAGCTATCTCTACAACAAGGCCCGCCGGGACGGCACCGTCATGGAGCAGATCAACTGGGGGGTGTGGAACTGGCAGGTGGTGGGCGACAAGAAACGTGGCGGCCAGTTCGATTTCAACAAGATGAACGCCATCGGCGTCATCGTCATCGAGAACGGCCTGTTCTACAGCCGGAAGGACCGGTTCAAATCGCTGGATGAGATCGAGAAGTCGGGCAAGCTGGCCCGGGTCGGCATCAGCGGCAATCAGTCGGGCGGGTTCGTGATGGGGAACATCCTCGAGAAGCTGCGCGGCAAGAAGCTCTTCGAGTACGTATTCGGCTATCCGGGCGCGCGCCAGTACAGCCTGGCGCTGCGGCAAGGCGAGGTGGACACCTCCGGCAACGTCACCTCGTCGTTCCTGGACCAGCTCGGCGACATGTGGAAGGCCGGGGATCTCGTCATGCTCGCTCAGACCGGCACGGTGGAAGGAAAGAAGGCTCCCGAGTTCCCCGACGCTCCCTTGCTCGAGGAAATGGCGAAGACCGAGAAGCAGAAGAATCTCGTGCGGGCCACCTTCCTGCTGTCGCGCTACGGGCGTCCCTACACCATGCCGCCGGGAGTGCCGGCGGACCGCGTCGCACTCGTGCGCAAGGCCTTCGACGCGACCATGAAGGACCCGAAGTTCCTGGCCGAAGCCAAGAAGCTCAAGCGGCCCGTCAACCCCACGACCGGTCCGGACCTTCAGAGGATGTGGAAGGATTCGATAGCCGCCTCGCCGGAAGACAAGGCCATCGTGGCGCAGATTTTCAACCCCAAGGGCGGGAAGTAGCACCCGCTCGCACCGCAGGATGCCGAAACGAAGGGCGCCGGGGACACAAGCCCCGGCGCCCTTTCTGTTTCCCGACGGACGTCCCCGCCGCCCCTGACGTCCCCATCACACCCTGGACGTCTCCGCCACCTCGGACCCTCTCCCCGTCACCCCAGCCAGGGCATCAGGCTCTTCAGGAAATTCTCGGGACCCGAAATGACGGGTTCGAGCCAGTGGATGTGCAGGATCTGGTCGAACACGCCGACGAAGAACACGAGCATGGCGGCGGTGAGCCACAGGGTCATGTGCCAGCCTTCCTTGGCCTGGTACTTCAGATACAGAAGGGTGAACGCCGGCACCGTGATGAAGAAGCCCAATAGCAGGATGCCGAAGAACATGCCCAGGAGCCATCCGGCAAAGGTCAGGCCCCGGGTCGCCACCTCGGCCGCGGACATGGTCCAGTCCACCTGCAGGTCGCCGGTTTCCCGCTCCTGGCCGCCGGTTGTCTTGAGGGTGCGGTAGGCGTCCATGATCAGTTGGACCAGCGCCATGACCAGGACGGGGATGCCGACGGAGCGGGGAAACAGGCCGGTGCCCAGCGGCCAGTCCCTGGCCGTGACAACCATGCCGGCGGCGACCACGGCAACGAACAGCGTGAACAGGAGCGACGGTGTGATGTGCATGGTTATTCTCCCTCTCCCGTATCTCCCGTGAGCTGCCGGACCTTCCGTTCCTGCTTGACGCTGTAGTAGATGGTCGCGATGGTGACGGCCAGGACCACCAGGACCAGAGGCCGGATGAGGAAGGCGGCGCCGTAGGCGCGGACCGAGATGAAGAGATACCGCTCGATCAGCCCGCCCAGCAGGAAGCCCAGCAGCAGCGGCGGCCGGGGCCAGCCGCAACGCTTCATGACCCACCCCAGCAGCCCGAAGAGCAGCACCGTCACCAGGTCGAAGATGCTGGCCGTTGCCTGATAGGCGGCCAGGAACACCACCACCGTCACCAGCGGCGCCAGGATGTTGATCCGCACCGACGAGATCTTGGCGAGCTGGTTGGTGAAGCACAACGCGATGACCGTGGCCATGATGTTGGCGATGGCCGTGCTCCACACGATGGAGTAGGTGAGATCCAGGTGCTCGTTCAGCATGGAGGGGCCCGGTTGCAGGCCGTGGATCATGAAGGCGCCGATCAGGAGCGCCATGGAGGCGCTGCCGGGGATGCCGAAGGCCAGCGTGGGCACCAGCGCGCCGCCCTGCTTGGCGTTGTTGGCGCTCTCCGGCGCGATCACGCCGCGGACGTCACCGGTGCCGAAGGTGAGGGCGGCGTCCTTGCAGGTGGACTTGGCGTGTCCGTAGGCCAGCCAGTCCACCACCGCCGAGCCCAGCCCCGGAATGACCCCGACCCAGGTCCCCAGGAAGGCGCAGCGGAGCATCAGCCACCAGTTGGCGAACACGTCCCGGATGCCGTGTCCCACCCCCTTCATGGCCTGTTTGGGCACGCTGCTGATCTGCTTCCCCTCGATCACCATGTCGGCCAGCTCCGGCAGCGCGAAGATGCCGAGGCTCACCACGATGATGTTCAGGCCGTCGAACAGGTAGAGCGAATCGAAGGTCCACCGCAGCAGCCCTTCCTGCTTGTCGATGCCGATCATCGACAGCAGCAGTCCCATGCCGCCGGCGACGATGCCCTTGAGGGGCACCCGGCCGCTCAGGATGGCCACCATGGAGATGCCCATGATGCCCAGGGAAAAGAGCTCCGGGGCGGCGAACAGCAGCACCAGCGGCTTCAGCACGGGAATGAGCATTCCGAGGATGACGGCGCCGACGACACCCCCCAGCAGGGAGGAGAAGTAGGCGGCGCCGAAGGCCCGTCCGGCTTCGCCCTTCCGGGCCATGGGGTGGCCGTCCAGGATGGTGGCCTGGGAGCCCACGGTTCCCGGCACGGCGAACAGCACGGAGGGGATGGTATCGGTGGTGACCGGGACCGAGGACAGGGCGACCAGCATGGCGATGGCCGCGGTCGGGTCCATGTCGAACGTGAACGGCAGCAGCAGGGCCAGGCCGACGACGCCGCCCAGGCCCGGTATGGCGCCCAGCGCCATGCCCACCAGGACGCCGAACATCATGAAAAGAAACCGTTCCACGCTCAGCAGCGCGGTCAGTCCATCGGCCATTGCTTCAAACACATTGTGCTCCTGGTTCGTGGTTTGAGGTGGATTCCGAGCGTGCCATGGGAGGGAGCCGGCCGTTTCCCCGAAAGGCGAACTCAGCCGAGCTTCTTAACGGTTAAGCTCATCGTCTGTCAAGGCGAACGCCTGATTTCTCGTATGGTTACGCTTACGCCCGTGGCGTCATGACGGGTCCCTTCGGAGGCCCTTACGGCGTCACGGCTTGAACTCATAGGCCTCCGGCGCCGGCTTGTACGCGCGCAGGAGCCACAGGGGGCGGCGCAGGTTGCCGGGCCCCGGCGCTGGCCGGGTCAGCTTGAGCCAGCGCTTGTACACCTCGTGGGACTTGTTGGTGTCCACGAAGATGTCGCCGTAACGGTCGCCGGCGCCAGGCCTCTCCACCCGCACCTTCTGGTGCCAGCAATGCTGGCCGCTGATGTTGTCGGGCTGCACCGGGAAGGTCAGGTTCTGGTGCACCCCGGCCTCCTGCCACCACACTCGCCCGGAGTCCTTGTCGTCGCTTTCGAAGGGCCGGACGCCGTGGATCTGGCGCATCATCCACTGGCCGGGCTTCACCTGTTCCAGGTTGACCAGGGCGGTGGCGAAGCGGCCGCCGCCGTCCTCCTCCTGGAGACGCCAACGCCCGAGATGGTGCGAGCACGCCACCACGCCGGGGCGGATGCCCTCGGTGGCCCACACCCGGTCCACGAAGTAGCCGATCTCGGTATGGACCTTGACGAGATCGCCGGTGTCCACCTCCAGCCGCCGGGCGTCCTGGGGATGCAGCCACACCGGATTCTTGTGGGAGATCTCGTAGAGCCACTTGGCGTTGCCCGAGCGGCTGTGGATCAGGGTCGGCAGCCGGAAGGTGGGGAGCAGCAGCATCTCGCCCTTGGCGGCGTCGATGTTGGAAGGATGCACGTGGCTCTTGATGTATCCCGGGAACCGATGCTCGGGGTATTTCCAGTCCTTCAGGGTCTCGGAATAGAACTCGAGCTTGCGCGACGGCGTCGGAAAACCCGCGTGGCCCTTGCCGTCCACCTCCACCCCGATCGCCGCGCCTCCCTTGGAGACCACCTTGGTGACCGGGTCCACCGTGGCTTCGGCCATGTCCGCTTCCTTGATCTCGTTGGCATGGCTGCTGTAGATGTCTTCGGCCACCAGGAAGGCGCCGTACTTCTGCATGTACCGCAGCGGCGAGATGTCTTCGCTGGCCGCGGCCTCGGGCAGCCCCGGCACGCTGTTCTCGAACATCCACTGGTAGTACTCGTGCACCGTGAGCTTCTCGCCCGGCCGGTAGGGCGACTCGAAGTATTTCCGGATGCCCAGGGAACCGTCGGGATCGATGCGCCAGGACAACTCGATCCAGAACTCGTCCTCTTCCCACACTTCGCCCAGCCCGGCTTCCGCGTGCGCCTCCCAAGTGGTGGCGAAGGTCTTGCCCTGCCGTTCCATGGCAACCCGGAGCACCGGCTGGCGGAACCCGATCCAGCGGGCGGAGTGGGTCTCCTGGCTCATGAGATCGTGGCGTTCCGACGCCAGGCCCATGGGCAGCACGTAGTCTGCGAACCAGGCGGTCTCGCTCCAGGTGGGCGTGAGGCAGGCGTGGCGCTCCACCTTGGCCTCGTCGCTCAGCATCTCGATCCAGCTCATGCCGTCGGGGTTGGTCCACACCGGGTTGTAGACCCGGGTAAAGTACATGGCCAGCTTGCCCCGGCCCTCCTTTATGAGGTGCGGCAAGAGAAAGCTCATCTCGAAGAAGGCCAGCGGGTACTCCGGCGGGTACATCAGCGTGTTCCACACCTTGGCCGGGGGCGGCATCATGGGCGGCGCCGGGATGAACTTGTTCCAGGCGTTGGGGGTGGTGCCGCCGGGAGCGCCCACGGCTCCCATCAGGACCACCAGGAATTCCAGCGCCCGGGCCACCTCCCAGCCCCCCAGGTTGCCGGCGGCGGCGTTGCGCCACACGTGGGTGGACAGCGCCGAGCCGGCCCGCGCCACCTCGTGGGCCACCTCCACGATCATGGCCGCGTCCGCCCCGGACTCGGCGGCCGCGAACTCCGGCGTGTACTGCGCGTAAAGGGTCTTGAGAATTTCCTCGAAGCGCTCGAAGGTCTGCGGCTCGTCCGGATGCTCCTGGCGCAGGAACTGCTCCCAGTTGACCCACTTCCTTACGAACTCGCGGTCGTAGAGTTTCTCCTGGAGCAGCACGTTGCAGATGGACAGGAGCACCGCGGCCTCGGTGCCGGGCCAGGTGGGCATCCAGTAGTCGGCCTTGGACGCGGTGTTGGACAGCCGGGTGTCGATGACGCAGACCTTGGCGCCCCGCTCCTTGGCCTCGATGATGCGCTGGGCGTGGGGGTTGAAGTAGTGCCCGGTCTCCAGGTGCGAGCTGAGCAGCAGCATGAAGCGCGAGTTGGCGTGGTCGGGGGAGGGGCGGTCGATGCCGCACCAGAACGCGTAGCCGGTCCGGGCTCCCGCGGAGCAGACGTTGGTGTGGCTGTTGTGGGCGTCGATGCCCCAGGCGTGCATGATGCGCTGGTGGTAGAGGAGCTCGTGCCCCGGACGCCCGACGTGGTACATGATCTCGTTGCGGCGGTCTTCCTCGATGGCCTTCCGGATCCTCCCGGCCATGTCGTCCAGCACCTCGTCCCAGGTCACCCGTTCCCATTGGCCGCCGCCGCGCGCCCCCTTGCGTTTCATGGGATAGAGGATGCGCTCGGCGTCGTACACCTGGTTGATGGTGGCCGGCCCCTTGGCGCAGTTCCGCCCGCGGCTTCCCGGGTGCTCCGGGTTGCCCTCGAACTTGCGTATCTTCCCAGTGTCCTTGTCCACGTAGGCCAAGAGGCCGCAGCCCGCCTCGCAGTTGAAGCAGATGGTGGGGATAAGGTCGTAGTGCTTCTCCACGCGCTTGGGCCACGCGGCTGCGTCGTATTCGGTCCAGTCCGACCAGCGCTCCCGGGGCGGGAAGCTCCGGAGTCCGCCCTGCGGCGGCTCGAGGTTGGCGGCGTCAGGGCTCAGCGGTTGCATGTCGTTCTTCGTCACGGTGATGTCCCTTTCAACTGAGGGGTACGGCTTGTCCGGCCTCGACCCACAGGCGTTCGAATGCCCAGAGTCCGATGAGCGCCAGCACGGCGGACAGGGGATACAGCAACCAGGACGCCTGCTCCTGGGCGCCGGCCCACAACAGGAATATCACCGGCAGGAGGATGCCCACGGCCATGAACAGGCCCCAGAACTGCTCCCGCAACGCCCCGCAGGTCAGCAACTCGGTGGCGCGGCGCACGTCCTCGCTGACCGGCGTCAGCGCCACCTCCACCAGCACCAGCGCCCCGGTGATGACCAGCGAGACCATGAGGAGGGTGGCCATGGTGGCCAGGGATTGGCCGCTCAGGCCGGTCACCAGCCCGAACAGGATCAGGGTGGCGGCCCCGGCGGTCACCGCCTGCGCGATGAGATGCCAGAAGAAGAGCGGGCTCTGCCAAAGGTCGCGCCCCTTGGCCTGGGCGAACAGAAATGCCGTGTACCCGGCGGCGCCGATGCCGAGGACGGCGCAGGCGGCCACGACCCATCCCGGCACGCTGCCCGTGCCGGCGCCGTAGGCGAGCCAGAGGACGCTCACCAGGGAATAAGCCATCAGGATGTAGCCCCCGAGCACCAGCCACGAACGCAGGTTGGGTTTGGTGAGAAGGTAGTAGAAGCGGTCGGGCCGCTTGAGATCGAAGATCAGGAAGCCGGTGGTGAGCCCGGTAAAGATCAGCGCGAGGATGGGGCTCACGGTGTTCATGAGCAGTCCTGCCTCGCCACGGCCCAGCAGCATCAATAACGCCGCCACCATCAGCACTCCGGCGCCGATGGACTTGGTCCAGAGATAGGCGGCGATTTTCGGCCCCCAGGGCCGCGGGTGGGGCACGTCGTAGACTTCGCGCGCGCCGCCCGGCATCGGGGTGCCGTGCCTGGAAGCGGAGAGGGCGTACAGGTCCTCCCCGGGAAATTTGTCGGCCCAGAAGTGGGTATCGGAGGTTTCGGTCATGGTGGGCTGCAACGCATCTTCCTCCACGCCGACGTAAAAGAGCTTGGGGCGGGTGCCCTTGTGGGGCTTGCGCAGCGACACCTTGCGGGTGGCCACGGTGCGGGCGATGGGGCTTTCCGGATCGTCCAGGTCGCCGGACATGATGGCCTGGGTGGGGCAAACCACCTCGCAGGCGGGCTGCAATCCGAGTTCCACCCGGTGCGCGCAGAAGTTGCACTTGGCCGCGGTGTTGTGGTCCGGGTCGATGTACAGGGCGTCATAGGGGCAGGCCTGCATGCACGACTTGCAGCCGATGCAGCGTTCGTTGTCGAAGTCAACGATGCCGTTGGGGCTTCGGTAGAGCGCCACCGTGGGACAGATCTCGATGCATGGGGCGTCGTCGCAATGGTTGCAACGGAGCACCGCGAAGTGGCGGCTGGTGGCCGGGAACGCGCCCTTCTCGATGTACTTGACCCAGGTGCGGTTCACCCCCAGGGGCACCTCGTGCTCGTCCTTGCAGGCCACGGTGCAGGCGTGACAGCCGATGCAGCGGTTCTGGTCGATGACAAATCCGTAACGCATGAGTTCCTCCAAGCGGCTATATATCCGCCTGGACTTCAGGCAGTCAAACCGCGGGTGAAGATCCGCACACCATCGTTCGCGCCATCCGCTCGGTCGTTCGCGTCCCCCCTGTCATTCCCGACCCAACCCCGCCCCCCTGGATTCCCGCTTTCGCGGGAATGACGGGACTGGGGGCGGGAATGACGAAGAGGGAATGACGTTTCGGCGCATGGCCTCGAAGGCAGCTTGCTTCACGGGGGCCAACCCGTTAGAACCTTCTGCCATGCCGAAGCTCCGGAGCCTTCGAGACGCCATCGCGGAGGAAGTCGAGGACGGCATGTCCGTCTTCATGGGCGCCGCCCTCGAGTCGCTCATCCCTTTCGCCGCCGGCCACGAAATCATTCGTCAGCGAAAGCGCGGCCTCACGCTGATGACCACCATTTCGGACATGCAGTTCGACCAGTTCATCGGCGCGGGCTGCGCCAGCAGGGTGTGCGGCGCGTGGGTCGGCAACGTGGCGGCGGGCCTCGGCCACAACTTCCGGCGGGCGGTGGAGCGCCGCGAGCCGGGTCCGCTGGCGGTTGAGAACCATTCGAACTTCTCCATGGCCCTGGGACTCAAGGCCGGGGCCATGGGTGTGCCGTTCCTGCCCACGCGGACGCTCATGGGCAGCGACTTCCGGGAAGAGGAGTCGTTCGCCGGCGTTGTCTGTCCGTTCACCGATGAGAATCTGCTGGCAGTGCGGGCCGTGAAGCCGGACGTTGCGATCCTGCACGTGCAGCGCGCCGACGCGGAGGGCAACGCCCACGTGTGGGGCAATCTGGGGGTCACCCAGGACGCTGCCATGGCCGCGGGCAAGGTGGTGCTCACCTGCGAGGAGATCGTGCCGCACGGGGTGATCCTGAGCGACCCGAACCGGACGCTGGTGCCCGGATTCCTGGTGGCGGCGGTGGCGTGCGTCCCGTCCGGCTCCCACCCGTCGCCGACTCAGGGCTACAGCCGCCGTGACGACCCCTTCTACTTCGACTATCACGCGCAGTCCCGGGAGCGGGCCGGATTCGACGCTTGGCTCGAACGGTGGGTCCTGGGGGTGGCCGGTCACGACGGCTACCTGGAACGGCTCGGGAGCGGGCGGGTGGCGGACCTCAAGCCGGACGGCAACCACATGGCGGCGCCGGTGAGCTATGGCATGTGACCGCTCGACTGCTGCCGCCCTGCCGTCTTGCGCGGGCGGAGGGGAGGGCGCCCGTTGATTCATGGCGCCGGGAATGCTACCGGGAACGGAACGGCGGAGGCGGTGGAGGCATCGGGACCCTTCCGTGACCGCCCCGGATCAAGTCCCGGGTGACTGCCCTGGATCAGGTCCGGGGCAGCGGCTTCTATGGACTACACACGGCGAGAGCTCATGGTGATTGCAGCGGCCCGCGAAATTCGCGACGGCGAGCGCGTCTTCGTGGGCATGCGGCTGCCGCTGCTGGGCTTCGCCGTGGCCAAGGAGTTGCATGCGCCCGATGCCATCGGCATCTTCGAGAGCGGCGTGGTGCGGGACTGGCCGGCGCTGGAGCCGATCTTTACCATGAGCGATCCGCCCAACGTCGCCGGCGCGCTCTTCTGCTGCGGCCTCATCGAGGTCATGAGCCTGCTCCAGAGCGGGCGGGTGGAGATGGGGTTCATCGGCGGCGCCGAGGTGGACCGTCATGGCAACCTGAACACCCATTGGGTCGGCGGCGACGGCCGGCGGCTGCGGCTTCCGGGCAGCGGCGGCGCCGCCGACATCGCCACCCTGGCGGGCCGGTGCGTCATCATCATGAATCACGAACGGCGCCGTTTCGTGCCACGGGTGCAGTTCATCACGTCGCCCGGTTTCGGCGACGGCGCCGGCTGGCGCGAGCAGCGCGGCCTGTCGGTCGGCGGGCCGAGCCGGACCATCAGCAGCCTGGGTATCTTTGCCTTCGACCCCGCGACGCGGGAGATGCAGATCGAGTCGTATCATCCCGGAGTGACGGTGCGGGAGATCCGGGACGAGACAGACTGGCCGTTGAAGGTGGCCCCGGACGTCACCGAAACCCCGGCGCCGTCCCGGGACGAGCTCCTGGCCGTGCGAAAGTACGACCCGGACGGGGTATGGACATCCTGATGCATCCCGGAAAACCCCTGGATCGACCTCGATGATTGTCGCTGTCCTCTCCGGTTTCGTTCTGGCCCTGCTGGCGCCGTCGCTGTACCGGCTGAGCCCAAGGTGGGCCGGCTGCTTGTTCTCGCTGTTTCCGGCGGTGTTGGCGCTCTATTTCCTGGGCCACATGGAAGGCGTGGTGGCCGGTGACGCGGTGCGGGTCGCCTATCCCTGGGTTCCGGCCATGGGGCTCGAACTCTCCTTCAACCTGGACGGCTTGGGATTGCTGTTCGCCCTCGCCATCACGGTGGTGGGGACCCTGATCGTCACTTACGCCGGCAGCTACCTCCACGGGCATCCGTCGCTGCCGCGTTTCTATCTCTTCATCCTGATGTTCATGGCGTCCATGCTGGGCGTGGTCCTGTCCGACAACCTCATCGCGCTGTTCATCTTCTGGGAGTTGACCAGCATTACCTCCTACTTCCTCATCGGCTTCGAGCATGACAAGGACACGGCCCGGGCCGCGGCGCTGCAGGCCCTGCTGGTGACGGGCAGCGGCGGGCTGGCGCTCATGGCGGGCGTGCTGCTCATGGGCCAGATCGGCGGCAGCTTCGAGATATCGGCCCTGGCCTCGGACAACGCCGCGCTCCACGGCCACCATCTCTATCCCTTGGTGCTGGCGCTGGTGTTCGCCGGCGCGTTCACGAAGTCGGCCCAGGTGCCGTTCCATTTCTGGCTGCCGGCGGCCATGGAGGCGCCCACGCCGGTGAGCGCCTACCTTCACTCCGCCACCATGGTCAAGGCCGGCGTGTACCTGCTGGCGCGGTTCAGCCCGGTGCTGGGCGGCAGCGACATCTGGCTCTACGTCGTCACCGGCTTCGGCGCCGCCACCATGCTGGCGAGCGCCTACCAGGCTCTCTACCAGACCGATCTCAAGAAGATCCTGGCCTACTCCACGGTGAGCGTGCTCGGCACCCTCACCATGCTCATCGGCCTCGGCAACAAGCTGGCCATCCAGGCGGCCATGGTCTTTCTCATGGCCCATGTCCTCTACAAGGCGGCGCTCTTCCTGGTGGCCGGGTCCATCGACCACGAGACCGGCACCCGCGACGTCCGGCAGCTCGGCGGGCTGCGCAAGACCATGCCCATCATCTGTGCCGGCGCCGCCATCGGAGCCCTGTCCATGGCCGGGCTGCCGCCGTTCTTCGGTTTCGTGGGCAAGGAGGCGCTGTACGAGGCGTTGACCCACGACAACATGCTGGTGACGGTGGTGGGCGTCCTCACCAGCATGCTGTTGTTCGCGGTGGCTTGGCTGGCGGGCATCCGGCCGTTCTCCGGCGAAGAGACCCACACGCCGAAGCACCCCCATGACCCGCCCTGGACCATGTGGCTGGGTCCGGTGTTCCTGGGGTGCCTGAGCGTGTTGTTCGGGCTGATGCCGGCCCTGCCCGAGAAGCTCCTGTCGGCCGCCGCCGGGTCCGTGCTGGGCAAGGAAGCGCCCATGCACCTGGCGCTGTGGCACGGGTTCAATCCGCTGCTGGCGCTGAGCCTGGCGACCTTCGCCTTGGGCGTGCTGGTCTATCTCAACCGCGCCACGTTGCTGAGGGTCACCGAATTCGCCCTGCCCGTGGTCAGCCGCGGCCCGTCCTGCTGGTACGCGTCGTGGCTCCGCTTTCTCAACTGGTCGGCGGCGGGGCAGACCCGGATGATTCAGAACGGCTACCTGCGCCTCTATCTCGCCACCATCATGACGGTGACCGCGGTGCTCGCATGGTACACCGTGCTGGCGCAGGCGGACATTGGCGTCATCGAGTTCAAGTGGGGTGAGATCCGCATCCATGAGTGGGTGTTGGGGATCGTGACGCTGGTGGCTTCCATCGCCACGGTCCGGGCGCAGACATTCCTGCGCGCGGTCATGGCTCTCGGGGTGGTGGGCTACAGCGTGGCGCTGTTCTTCGTCCTTTACGGCGCTCCCGACCTGGCCATGACGCAGTTCCTCATCGAGACCCTGTCGCTCATCCTGTTCGTGTTCGTGTTCTACTACATGCCCCCGTTCAAGCGGTTCTCTACCCGCGGCGTGATCATGCGCCACGTGGCCATCGGCACGGCGGTGGGGGCGCTGTTCACGCTGCTGGTGCTGGTGGCGACGTCGGTGCAGTGGCATCCCACCATTTCCACCTACTTCTCCCAGAACTCGTACCTGATGGGACAGGGACGGAACATCGTGAACGTGATCCTGGTGGACTTCAGGGGCTTCGACACGCTGGGCGAAATCACGGTGCTGGCGGTGGCCGGCATCGGCGTCTACTCGCTGATCCGGCTGAGGCTCGGGAAGGGAGGGGACTCGTGAACTCGCTGATTCTCAGGACGGCCAGCCGGTTCCTGCTGATCCTGCTGTTCCAGTTCTCCATCTTCCTGCTGCTCCGGGGGCACAACGACCCCGGCGGCGGTTTCGTCGGCGGGCTGGTGCTGGCGGCGGCGCTGACCCTCTACGCCATCGCCTACGACGTGCGCTCCATGCGCCGTTTCCTGCCCTGCCGGGCACAGACCATCATCGCCTGGGGCCTCCTGGCCGCGGCCCTGAGCGGGGTCTGGTCCTTGTTCAAGGGGCAACCGTTCATGACCGGCCAGTGGGCGCATGTCTACATCCTGGGCCTCGATCTTCACCTGGGCACGCCGCTGATCTTCGACATCGGCGTCTACCTGACGGTGGTGGGGGTCGTGCTCATCGTCATCATGAGCCTGGCGGAGGAAGTGGAGGACGACGACTAATGGAAGCGTTGCTCGCCATCGTCATCGGCGTACTCTATGCCTCCGGCGTCTACATGCTCATGCGCCGGAGCATCGTCAAGCTCATCATCGGGCTGGCGCTGCTGGCCCACGGCGCGAGCTTGCTGGTGTTCACCGCCGCGGGCCTGACCCGGGCGGTGCCTCCGGTGATCCCCTTCGGAGAAAAGGCCATAACCGGAACGGTGGCGGATCCGTTACCCCAGGCCTTGATCCTGACGGCCATCGTCATCAGCTTCGGCGTGCAGGCCTTCGCCATGGTGCTGGCGTACCGCGCGTATCAGACCGTGGGCACCGACGACCTCGACGACATGAAGGCAACGGACACGTGAACTCGCTTATCGTCTTGCCCATCCTGCTTCCGCTGCTGGTGGGGGCGAGTTGCGTGGTGGTGTGGCGCTACGTGGCCGCGCAGCGGATCCTCACTCTGGCCGGCAGCATCGTCTACCTCGCGGTCGCGGTCGTGCTGCTGGAGCGGGTCGCCTCGGAGGGGGTCCAGGCGGTGCAGAAGGGCGCCTGGATCGCCCCCTTCGGCATCACGCTGGTGGCCGACATGTTCAGCGCCATCATGGTGGCCGCCACCGGGGTCGTGACGCTGGTGATCGTCGTCTATTCGCTCGGCACCATGGACCGCGCCCGGGAAGCCTGGGGCTACTATCCGCTGTTCAACATCCTCATCATGGGCGTGTCCGGCGCCTTCCTGACCGGCGATATCTTCAACCTGTTCGTGTGGTTCGAGGTGCTGCTGATCTCGTCCTTCGTGCTGCTGGCGCTGGGAGGAGAGCGGGCGCAGCTCGAGGGCGCCATCAAGTACGTCACCCTCAATCTGGTGGCGTCGGCGTTCTTTCTGGCCGCCGTGGGCATCCTCTACGCCATGGCCGGCTCCCTCAACATGGCCGACCTGTCGCAACGCCTCGGAGACGTGGCCCAACCGGGCCTGGTCACCACCCTCGCCATCCTGTTCCTGGTGGCTTTCGGCATCAAGGGGGCGATTTTTCCGTTGTTCTTCTGGTTGCCGGCCTCCTACCACACGCCGCCGGTGGCGGTCTCGGCCATCTTCGGCGGGCTGCTGACCAAGGTGGGCGTGTACGCCCTGATCCGCGTCTTCACGCTGCTGTTCCTCAACAACGTCGACTACACCCACACCATCATCCTTTGGGCCGGCGGCATCACCATGGTGACCGGCGTGCTGGGCGCCGTGGCCCAGTACGAGTTTCGCCGGCTGCTGTCCTTCCACATCGTGAGCCAGATCGGCTACATGGTCATGGGCCTCGGTTTCTTCACCCCCCTGGCCATGGCCGGCACGGTGTTCTTCATCGTCCACAACATCTTCGTCAAGACCAACCTGTTCCTGGTGAGCGGGGTCTCGCATCGCCTGCACGGCACCTACGACCTCAAGAAGCTGGGCGGGCTCTACCGCGCCCATCCGTGGATCGGGATGCTGTTCCTGCTGTCGGCGTTGTCGCTGGCCGGGGTGCCGCCCCTTTCCGGCTTTTTCGGCAAGCTGGTGCTGATCAAGGCCGGGCTCGACATCGGGCAGTTCGCGCTGGTGGCGGCGGCGCTGGGGGTGAGCCTGCTGACGCTCTTCTCCATGACCAAGATCTGGGCGGAGGCATTCTGGAAACCGCTGCCGGACGGCGCCGCGGTGAACGCGCCGGACGGCGGCATGGCGCTCATGCTGGGTCCCATCGTGACCCTCGCCATTCTGGCCGTGGTCATGGGCGCCGCCGCGGCGCCGCTCTTCGAGCTGGCGCAACAGGCGGGCGAACAGTTGATGAACCCGGAGTCCTACATCCGGGCCGTGCTTGGAGCGAGGGGGGAGGGGGCATGACCGTTCTCCTGTGGAACATCATGCTGGCGGTGAGCTGGGCCGCGTTGACCGGGGAGGTGACGGCCTTGAACCTCGCCGTCGGTTTCGTCTTCGGTTTTCTGATCCTGTACTCGGTGCGGCGGCTGCTGCGCCCCTCCCGGTATTTCGAGAAGCTGTGGCAGAGCGTCAGCCTGGCCGCCTTGTTCGCGTGGGAGCTCCTGCTGGCGAACCTGCGCATCGCCTACGAGGTGGTGACCCCGTCGCACAACATGAAGCCCGGCGTGGTGGCGATCCCCCTGGATGCGGAGACGGACGCCGAGATCACGCTGCTGGCGAACCTCATTACCCTGACGCCCGGCACCCTGAGCCTGGACGTGTCGGACGACCGGCGGGTGCTCTACATACACGCCATGTACGTGGACGACGCCGAGGAGTTGCGCCGGTCCATCAAGGACGGTTTCGAGAAGAGCGTCCTGGAGTTGCTGCGATGACGAGTCTGGCTTTCATTCTGCTCGCGGTCCTGAGCATCGGCATCGTGCTGGCGTTCATCCGCCTGCTGCGCGGCCCCAACATCCCGGACCGGCTGGTGGCGCTGGACCTGCTGACCACCGTGGGCGTCGGCATCGCGGCGCTCTACTCCATTGCCTACGACGAGCCGGTCTATCTGGATGTCGCCATCGTCCTGGCGTTGGTCGCTTTCCTGGGAACGGTCACGTTCTCACGTTACATCGAGAAATGGGCACACCATGGTGACTGAAATCATCTGCGGCGCGTTCATGATCATCGGCACCGCCTTCATGTTCCTGGGGTGCCTGGGCATCCTGCGCATGCCGGATCTGCTCACCCGGATGCAGACCGCCACCAAGCCGCCGACCCTGGGGGTGTTCTTCCTGATGCTCTCGGTGGCGTTGTACTTCCCGGACATCGGCGTCACCGTGAGGGTCCTCGCGATCACGGTCTTCGTCTTCCTCACGGCGCCCGTGTCGGCGCACATGATCGGCCGCGCCGGCTATCAGGTGGGCGTCAAGTTCTGGAAGGGCACGGTCATGGACGAGCTCAAGGACAAGTACCGCGGCACGTCCATCGACTCGTGAAGAGCCGGGGCGCGCGCGATCACACGCCGGCAAGGGGCCCGTATTCCAGGACGATATAGAGGGTATAGACGCCGAGGCAGAGAGCGCCCGTCCAACGTCCGAGCCGCCCGCGAAACGCCAGCCAGGAGACCAGCAGGATCGTGGCTCCCATCATCGTCCATACGGCGAGATGGAGCAGATGTGGTGGAATGTCCAGCGGATGGACCGCCGCCACGAGGCCGCCGATGGCCAGGAGGTTGAAGATGTTGGCGCCGAGCACATTGCCCACCGCCACCTCCGAATGGCCGCGGTAGGCGGAGACCACGGCGGTGGCAAGCTCCGGCAACGAGGTGCCGACGGCAACGACCGTCACGCCGATGACCGCCTCGGACACGCCCAGAAGGCGCGCCAGCCCGATGGCGCCTTCGACCAGCAGGTGCGATCCCAGGACCACCAGGGCGAGGCCGATGGCGAGAGTGCCGACGGTCATCCACATCGAGTGGTCCGTCGCATCGTCCCCGGTCTCCGCGTCCGGAGGGTTGCGCCGCGCCCGCCGGATGGAGATTGCCGTGAAAGCGGCCAGGCAGGCCAGCAGCAGCGCCCCGTCGAAACGGCTCAGACTGCCGATCATCCCGAGGGTGATGAACAGCGCGGCCACGCCGGCGGCGGCGGCTCCCTCAAAGCGCACCTCGCGCGGATTCACGACCATCGGACTGACGCAGGCCGCCGCGCCGAGGATCAGGAGCAGATTGCAGATGTTGCTGCCGACGATGTTGCCGATGGAGATGCCGGGCGCGCCGCGAACGGCCGCTTCCAGGCTCACCAGCAACTCCGGCATGGTGGTGCAATAGGCCACCACGGTGAGCCCGATGATCAGCGGCGAGACGCCGAGGCGCCGCGCAAGCTGCACCGCGCCCCGCAATACGGACTCTGCTCCGCCCAGGAGCAGGACGAAGCCACCTGCCAATTCGAGATAAATCATGTGGATCTTCAGGTATGGTTCGTGGGACCGGGACCGCCCGGAGGTCCATTCTGAATAGTCGGAACCCCGGCGCGAGTCAAACCGGCGGGTGCCTTTCCTCTTCATTTCCGCGAAAGCGGGAACAGGGGCTTCCGATGAGGCATGACGTGTCCAGGGCGCGCTGGAAGAGACAGCGTCCGATCTGATAGTGTGGGCAGGGCTCGACCGACAAGGAGACAACGCAACATGGGAATCGGCATCGGAATCGGATTCACGGGGTGGCCCTTCGGGGAGCCCAACCCCGAGGCGTTCTGGAGTGCCGTGGACCTGGCGGAAAACCTTGCCATCGATTCGCTGTGGCTGAGCGATCGCGTGGTGTCGGAGACCCTGAGCCTCGAGCCCGTGGTGGCGCTTTCGTGGGTGGCCGCGCGCACTCGCAAGATGAAGTTCGGCACCAGCGTCATGGCCCTCCCGCTCAGGAACCCCACCGTGCTGGCCAAGGAGCTCGCCACCCTGGACTTCCTGTCGGGCGGGCGCCTGCTGCTGGCCGTGGGCCTCGGCCGCGACGACGACACCGAGCTCCAGGCCTGCGGCATTCACCGTTCCGAGCGCGCCGGCCGCACCGAGGAGATGGTGCACCTCCTGCGCGCCCTCTGGTCCGGGAACAACGTGCATTTCGCGGGCAGGTACTACCACCTCGAGGACGTCTCCATTCAACCCAAGCCCGCCCAGACCGAGCCGCCCATCTGGGTCGGCGGACGGAGCGGCCCCGCCTTCCGGCGCACCGCCCGCCTGGCCGACGGCTGGCTGGCCTCCCAGATGATCCCCTCGGAAGTGGAGACCGCCATCACGCGTATCCGAAACTACGCCGCCGACTACGGCCGCCGCATCGACGACGATCACTTCGGCGTGCTCTTCAACTTCTGCTTCGCCAAGGATTCAGAGGAAGCCGCCCGCATCGCCCGCCCCTACGCGCTGCGCAACCGCACCGACGTGGACTTTACCGGAACCTCCGCCCTGGGCACCGCCCGGGACATAGCCGCAACGATCCAACGCTTCATCGACGCCGGCGCTTCCAAGTTCGTCGCGCGCCCTGCCTGCCCCCCGGAGGCCATTCACGAACAGCTTCGCCGCCTCGGCACGGAGATAATTACGCGGTTCGCGTAAGTGACGATGGCCGGAAACCGCACCAACGCTACCGCACTTCGGCGATCTTGTTGAAGCCGTCGTAGGCCGCCACCTTGTAGGCTTCGGCGAAGGTGGGGTAGTTGAAGACGTTGTCGCGGAAGTACTCGATGGTGCCGCCGAGGGCGATGACGGCGTGGCCGATGTGGATGATCTCGGTGGCCTCCTCGCCGATGGCGTGAACGCTCAGGAGCTTGAGGGTGTCGGGGTCGAAGATCAGCTTCAGCATGCCGGCGCGGTCGCCCACCATCTGAGCCTTGGCGACATCCTCGTAGAGGGCCTTGCCCACCTCGTAGGGCACGCGCTCGGCGGTGAGTTCCTGTTCCGTGCGGCCCACCATGGAGATCTCCGGGATGGTGTAGATGCCGTAAGGGAAGAAAGGCGCGGGGGCGAGGGACGGGCCGTCGAACATGTGGGTGCTGGCAAGGCGGCCCTGCTCCATGGAGGTGGAGGCCAAGGCCGGGAAGCCGATGCAGTCGCCCACCGCGTAGATGTGGGGTTGCGTGGTCTGGAAGCGCTCGTTCACGGCGATGCGTCCACGCGCGTCGGTGTCGATGCCGATGCGGTCGAGCTCGAGTTGGTCGGCGTTCGACTGCCGCCCCACGGTGTAGAGCAGGGACTCGCCGACGACCCGTTTGCCGCTCTCCAGTTCGGCACGCACCAAGCCGTTGTCCTGAATGCGCACGCCGGTGACGTGCTCGCCCAAGCGGAAAATGGCGTCGCGCCGGCGCATGTGGTAGCGCAGCGCCTCGATGATCTCCCGGTCGACAAAGTCGAGCATGGTGTCGCGCCGCTCGATGAGCGTCACGCGCACGCCCAGCGCCGACAGCATGGAGGCGTATTCCAGCCCGATGACGCCGGCGCCCACGACGATCATGCTGCGCGGCAAATCGCCGCGGCCCGCGCTGCCGAAATCCTCCGCCACCATCACCTTGCGTCCGTCGTAAGGGATGTCCGGGTTGCGCGCCGAGCGGGTGCCGCAGGCGATGATGATATGGTCGCCGCGTACCTGCTGCCCGTCCTCCACCTGCAGCGTATGGGCGTCCACGAAGTGAGCCCAGCCGTTCACCAGGGTCACGCCGTTGCGCTGGAGCTGATCGGTCACCTGTGACTGTTCCCGTTCGACCACCTTGCGCACCCGGAACATGAGGTCGTCCACGGTGACGTGCGCCTTGGGTGAGTAGGCTTGCCCGTAGAACGTCTTCTGCTGGAAACCAGTGAGGTAAAGCACCGCCAGCCGCATGGTCTTGCTGGGGATGGTGCCCGAGTGCAGGCACACGCCGCCGAGCATGTCGTAGCGGTCGATGAGCGCCACGCGCTTGTTCATCTTGGCGGCCGCGATGGCGCCTTTCTGGCCTGCCGGGCCGCTGCCGATGACCAAGAGGTCGTAGGATTGTGCGTCCATGGGTTTCGTCAAGCCATTTCATGCGGGCCGGGCGCGAATACGGTTCCGGTGCTCATCGCTTCGCCTCGCCGGGTTCGCGCCGCTCACCGTGGTGTCGTCGCGCCCCGGCTTCACAGCTTCTCATCGTCGGGCACCGTGTCGGTCACGAGGTCGCGGATCAACGGCCGCTTGGGCAACGGCTCCACCCGGCTGCCCTCGGGCGTGAGGCGCGCGGTGCACAGGTAGGCCACCTGCCCATCCACCAGGGCCATGCAGGTCTTGCACGCGTTGGCGTTGACGCATCCGTAGCGGAAGGCCAAGCTGGAGTCCACGTGGCCGCGCACCCACACCAGCGCGTCGAGGACAGACATGCCCTCATCGTAGGGGACCCGGTACGTGTCGTACCGTTCCGGGTCCCCGGGGCGGCCGCGCCGCACGCACAACTCGGTCGTGTGCTGGTTGGTCTGTGTTGTCGTGCCGCCCATGCCGACGTCCATCCTCTCCACTGGTGGATTCCCGCTCTACAGGCTGGTCAGAACTCCCCGAGACGAGCGTGACGAATACGTCATTCCCGCGGAAGCGCAATTACCACTGCCAGCGCGCCGCCAGTTCTTCCCCGTTCATTTCAACGGCTTGGTTGCGGACGAGTCCCGGATCGCTCTCCGGGAAGTCCAGGCGTTGGTGGGCGCCGCGGCTCTCGGCGCGCCCCAGCGCCGCCCGCGTTACCGCTTCGGCGGTGGTGAGCATGGCGCGAAGCTCCAACCGGTCCTGCAGATCGAGGTTGAAGCCGACGGCTTCGTGCGCCGCCACCGGCGTTTTCCGGATCTCGCGGATGCCGTCGAGCGCGCGGCGGAGTCGCTCGCCGGTTCGGAAAGGGCCGACATCGTTCCACATGAGGTCCTGCAGGCGGCGTTGCAGCACATTGGCCGGGGCGCCGTCCTCCAGACGCGCGGCCGCGGCGCACCGGAGGCGCGCCTCCGCGCCGCCGGTCGCGGCGCCGTTCCAACTCGAAGGAATGCCGGCCGCCGCCTTGCCGGCCGCCCGCCCCGCGCATTCGCCGAACACCAGCGCCTCGGTGATGGCGTTGCCCGACAGCCGGTTGGCGCCGTTGGCTCCGCCCACGGCCTCGCCCGCGGCGTAGAGCCCGGGCACGCGGGTCTCCATGCGCTCGTCCACACGGATGCCGCCCATATGGTAGTGCGCCGTCGGCGCCACCTCCACGGGCGTTTGCGTGAGGTCGATGCCGTTTGTGGCCAACCGGTCGATGACCGGGCCGAAAGCGTCGCGCAGAGTCTCGTCGGGAACGTGCCGGAAGTCCAGGTAGACGCCGCCGTGGGGGGAGCCCCGTCCCGCTTCCACCTCCTTCAGGATGGCGTAGGAAGCCTGGTCGCGCACTGTCGTGTACTTGCCGCCGTCCTGCCCGCCGTAACGGTGCATGAACTCCTCGAAGTCGCCGTTCAGGAGCCGGCCGCCGAGCTTGTAGCGGAAAGGGTCCCACATGATGGGGTCCATGCCCACCAGCCGCGGCGCCAGGTGGGCGATGGGAAAGAACTGCACGAACTCCATGTCGACGAGTTCGGCGCCGGCGCGCAGCGCCAGCGCGTAGGCCTCGCCGCCCATGTTGGTGGACGCGCTGTTGCGGCGATAGATCTTGGTGAGTCCGCCTGCCGCCAGAATGACGGCCTTGGCGGTGAAGGTCGCCACTTCACCCGACACCACGTCCAGGCCCACGGCGCCGGCCGCGCGGCCGTCCCGCACGACGACATCCGTGACCGTCACGTTGCTGACCCGGCGCACCGCGCTCATGGTGCCCACCTGGCGCCGCAACGTCCCCGCGACGCCCGGCCCGGTGTTGAGGAAGTCCACGTAGCAGCAGCGCGCCCGGCCGTGGCCCGGAGCCTGGACCTGGCGGATGCGTCCACTTGGGCCGCGCGCCCAGTGGGCGCCCCAGCGATCCATGTCGAAAATGCGGGCGGGACCGTTCTCGCACAACAGGCGGGCGAGTTTCTCGTCACACAGTTCGCGGCCCGCGGCGAGGGTGTCGTTGAGATGGTCGCTCCAGTGGTCCCGTTCCTCGTGCCCGATGGCCGCGGCCACGGTCATCTGCGCCATGATGGTGGCGCCGCCGCGGCCCACCAGGGACTTGTCCAGCAGCAGAACCGACGCGCCTTCCCGTGCCGCGGCGATGGCCGCGTACATGCCGGCCCCGCCCGCTCCCACCACCAGAACGTCTGTGGACAGATGGACCACGCCGCAAAGTCTAGTGCAAAGCGAAGGAACCGTCCAGCACGCCCCCGGAACGCCTGCAGAAAAGGACCGGGACCGCGGGGAGGCGGTTCACTTGATGGGGCTGGTGTTCGGACGGGCCGAGCGGAACCTCCTTGGCGCGCCGCCCGCACGGGCTTGATCCCCGTCGTTGCCGCTCTTCCCCGGGCTGGCTCCGGGGAACTGCCGTGAGCCGCGCATCTCCTTGACGCCGCAACGCCTTTCGTTCTAACAAGAAACCTCAAGGACAGGGACAGAGCAGGGACGGGTGGGCGCAACTTCTACGCAGTCTACACAAGGCAGCAAGCCGCAAAGGGGAGGACCCGACATGGCGCATGATCTGGTTATCAAGAACGGGCTCGTGGTCGACGGCACCGGCAGTCCCGGTTTCGAGGCGGACGTGGCCATCGACGGGGGAACCATCGCCGCCATCGGAAAGGACGTGGGGTCCGGCACGACCGAGATCGACGCCCGCGGCCAGGTGGTGGCGCCTGGTTTCATCGACTCCCACACCCACATGGACCTCTTCATCGTGCAGTATCCCCACGGAAATCCCGTGGTGAACTACGGCGTCACCTCCATCGTCATCGGCGACTGCGGCGCCTCCATCGCACCGGTGCCGCCTCAGGGCGAGCCGCGCGACGTGCTGATTTCCTATCTGCGCCGGGTCCTCGACGACTACGTCAACGACGACGACTGGAAGTGGACCACTTTCCCCGAATACCTGGACTACCTCGAAGGACGCGTAGGCGTGAACGTGGCCGCCTTGGTGCCGCACTCCCCGGTGCGCCTGACGGTCATGGGCGAGGCGGCCTACAAGCGCGAGTCCACTCCCGAGGAGCTGGAAACCATGAAGCAGATGGTCCGGGAGGGCATGGAGGCGGGCGGCATCGGCTTCTCGTCCAGCCCCCGGGGCGGTCCGGCGATCCATGCCGGCACTCCCAGCACCCTGGCCAGCCAGGAAGAGATGGCGGCCCTGGCCAACGTGGCGGGCGAATACGGCGGCTGTTTCCAGTTCAACGGCTTCGGCAACCTGCTGAAGCCCGAGAGCGGCTTCCCTGAGCTGGTGGAGAAGATCAACGTGCCGATGATCGGCAACGAGTTCCGGGTGAGGCCCGGGGAGAAGGACGACGGGCTGCGGGCCATCGAGCTCATGCGGGAGGCCCGGGAGAGGGGCAAGGACATCTACGGCGTGGTCATCCCTTACTCGCACATCCGGCGCTTCAATCTCGACGACTGCTTCATCCTGGAGGGCCTGCCTCTCTGGGAGGAGATCAAGGGCGACCGGAAGGAGCTGCCGCGGAAGCTCAAGGATCCCGAGGTGCGGCGCAGGCTGGACGAGCAGCGGCGTGAGAACGCGGGCGAGCCCGCGTATCCCGAATGGCTCGGATGGGGCGGCGTCTACTTCGACGGGATGGAGCGCGAGGACCTCAAGTCCCACGAGGGCAGGAACGTCTCGGAGATCGCCGCCGCCGGCGGCAAGTCCGAGACGGACGCCTTCTTCGACACCTGGCTGGAGGACGGCCTCCAGTCCAGGCTCTACTATCAGGGTTTCGCCAACGGACACCAGGATCTCCTGGCCGAGATGATCAAGACCACCGAAGGGCTCATCGGCACCGACGCGGGCGCGCATCTGGACCGGTTCTTCTGGCACGGCGCGCCCACCCGTGTGCTGGGCTACTGGCGCCGCGACAAGAACATCTTCAACCTCGAGGAGGCCGTCCACAAGGTAACCGGCCATCCCGCCGCCAAGCTGCGCATGAACCGCGGCATCCTCAAGACCGGCCTTCCGGCCGACGTCACGGTGTTCGACCCCGACAAGATCGACGATCTGGCCAGCAAGCGCATGCCGGCCAAGCTCGACGAGGAGGAGATCCACCGGCATCCGCCCGGCATCGCCGCGGTGGTGGTCAACGGCAAGGTGGTGCTGGAACACGGCGAGTGCAAGGACGTCTTCCCCGGCCAGGTGAGGCGGCAGGATCTCTTCGTCCAGGGACAGTAGACCGCCGTGCCGGGAACAGAGGAGAACACACGCATGGAGGTCCTTGGACCGGAAGGGCTGATCGACGATCTTCGCCGTGTGCTGCGCGGCCGGTATCCCGTTCATCCCTTGCGCAAGCTGCTCCTGGGCGGTGAGCTCACCCGGGAGCAGTTGCAGGGGTGGGCCAAGAACCAGTTTCACGAGTTCCGCAACATCCATCGCTTCTTCGGCATCCGTTACCAGAAGTGCCCGGTCCAGGCATTGCGGCGCATGTTGCTGGAGAACATGGTGGAGGAAGAGGGCGAGGATCTGTTCGGCGGAAAGTATCCCAGCCATGCGGAGTTGTGGACCCGCTTCGGCGAGGGGCTGGGGATCACGCGCGAGGAACTGCACGGCTACGAGCCCTTGCCGGGAATCAAGGCGGGGCTGGAGATGTACGTGCAACTGGTCCAGCAGAGCCACTGGGCCGTCGCCATCGGCACCGGCCTCGTCTTCGAGGGCGAAGGCCCCAGGCGGATGGGGGAGGAGCGCCAGGCCCTGGAGGCCCGGTATCCCTGGATACCCTCGGAGTCCCTGGCCTTCTTTCGCGCCCACGAGTATCATGACGAGGGGCATGGCGACTTCATCGTCGACGTGATCAAGGAACACATCATGGACGGGGGGCTTCAGGAGGAAATGCGGGCTGCGGTGCGGACGCGCGTGGACATCATGTGGCTTCAGAACGAGTCCATCTATCAGGCCTTCGTGCGCCCCCGGCTCAGCTCGGAGACTCTCGGCCGAATCGAGGCCGCCGGCAACTGAATCGGTCTGGGGGCGCGAGCCGCGCGTCCGGGCCGCCACCATCTTGACGAGATCCATGAGTTCACAGTTCGGTAAAGCGCTTGCAGTGGTGATCCTTCTGGCGGCCACGGTTGCGATGGGATACACGGCGTGGCAGACCCGCAACCTCCGGGCCGCCTTCGACCGGATGACGGCGGGGGACGAGAAGAACCTCACGGAGATGATGATCGCGCTTGCCCAGACCGAGGGGCATCTCGCGCGAGTGCGGGAGACGATGGAACTGCTCGGCAGCGCGGTCACATCGGAAGCCGATGACAATGCGCGCGCCGGCGCGCTGGAGGGGAAGCTCGCGGCCACCCTGACCGCAGCTCAGCGGAAAATCCTCCAGCAGGAGTTGAAGAAATGGGTCGCGCAGCTTCAGGAACAGAGAGAGAAGGGCTGGGCGGCGTTGCGGGAGGGCTTCAAGCAGGAGTTGAGCCGTAGCGAGGCCAAGGGCCGGAAGGAGCTGACGGCGACTCTGAACAGGAATCGGAGGACTCTCACCAACCAGTTGAACGCCTTGGGAAAGAACCTGCCCAAGCCGTCCACGGAGGAGCCCGGCGAGGAGCTGGCCGCCCTGGAGCGGCGGCTGGCCGCCATTCTCGAGGCGGATGAGAATCGCGCGCAGACCGCCAGACAAAGAACGGAACGCGACGAGGAGTACTGGAAACAGCTCTTCCTGGCCTTGCAGGAGAGCCAGGACGTGGCGCGGCGGCGTTACGCCGAGTTGGCGGCGCGTCTGGATGAGTTGCGGAAGGAGGGGTCCGGCAAGCCGTCGGCCGTGGAGGAGGCGCCGCGGCAGGAACCGGCAACGCCCCCGGCGGTCCAGGGTAATCCGACCGAACGCGAAAGGCTGGCGGAATTTTGCGCCGAGGTGCCTCAATCCGCGCTCTGCCGCGATCTCTAGTGGCGGGACACCAACGATTCGTCACACCGGGAACGACATGGGATTTTACGACATCTCGCTGCGATTGAGCCCCGACACCGCTCGTTGGGTCACCGCGACGCCGTTCGAGCTGGTGGACCGTAGGCGGATGCAGCGGGGCGACCACAATAACTCGTCGAGCGTCAACATGAGCGTCCACAGCGGTACGCACATGGATGCGCCGTTCCATTTCGTGTCCGACGGGGCGGCCATCGACCAGTTGCCTCTGGATCTTTTCATCGGGCCGGTCCTGGTGCACGAGGTGACCTCCCGCCGCTACATCACCGAGGAGCATGTGGCGGCGGTTCCGCCCGGAGAGCGCATCCTGTTCAAGACCCGCAACTCGGAGCTTCTGCGGCGGGCGGAGTACGATCCGGACTTCACCGCCTTCTCCGTCGGAGCGGCCGAGGCGCTGGTGGCCAAGGGCTACAGGCTCGTGGGTCTGGACTATCTCTCGGTGGCCCACGCGGACGAGCAGGTGCCGGTGCACCGGGCCTTCCTGGATCACGGTCTCGCGCTGCTGGAAGGCGTGGACCTCACCGGAATCCGGCCGGGCCGGTACGAGTTGATCTGCTTTCCCGTCTGCATCGCCGGCGCGGACGGCGCTCCCTGCCGCGCCATCCTCCGTGACCTCGATCCTTGAGAAGACGGGATTCCTCGATTCCCACGCGCGCTTCGTGCCGCCGACTGCGGTAGCCGAAATGAGACAGCACCCGTGAAAGGCACCCCATGAGCAAGGTACAGGCCGCCATCCTGGATGATTATCAGAATATCGCCAAGCCCCTGATGGACGCCCGGGAGGTGCCGGACAACCTGGAAATCACCGTTTTCCGCGACCATCTGACCGACGAGGATGCGCTGGCCGACAGGCTGCGGCGTTTCGAGGTCGTGTGCGTCATGCGGGAGCGGACGCCCTTCCGGCGCAGCCTCCTGGAGCGCCTGCCCAACCTCGGGCTGCTCGTGACAAGCGGCATGCGGAACGCGTCCGTGGACATGAACGCCGCTGCGGAACGGGGCGTGACGGTTTGCGGCACGCCCAGCGTCGGCGGGCCCACGGCCGAGCTGGCATGGGGACTCATCATCGGTTTGCTCCGGCACATTCCGCGGGAGGACCGGGCCACGCGCGAAGGGCGCTGGCAGGAGACCGTCGGCGGAGGTCTCCTGGGCAAGACGCTGGGGGTGGCGGGCTTGGGCAAGCTGGGCGCCCGGGTGGCGCGCGTGGGACTGGCGTTCGAGATGGACGTCATCGCGTGGAGTCAGAACCTTACGGAGGAACGATGCCGCGAGGTGGGCGTGTCCCGTGTCAGCAAGGAAGAGTTGCTGTCGCGGTCCGACGTCCTCACCATCCATCTGGTGCTGAGCGACCGCAGCCGCGGCCTGTTCGGCGCCGCCGAGCTCGCGATGATGAAACCCGCGGCGGTGCTCATCAACACGTCGAGGGGCCCCATCGTCGATGAGGCGGCTCTGGTGCAGGCGCTGGAACGGGGCGCCATCGGCGGCGCGGGCCTTGACGTCTACGACACCGAACCGTTGCCGCACGACCACCCTCTCCGGCGTTTGGACAACACGGTCATCACGCCCCACCTGGGGTACGTGGAACAGGCGAACTACGGCGCCTACTTCGACGGCTATCTGGCCGCCATACGAGGCTATCTCGACGGCGCGCCGGTCAACGTCGTCAAGGCATAACCTTGAACGAGAAAGAACAGAACGCAAACATGGCACAAACACAGACCGATAACATGGCGCCAACCGAAAACCTGGCGCTCTATTGCGACTTCGAGAACATCGCCATCGGCGTCCGCGACGCACGCTACGCCGACTTCGACATGCGGAAGGTCCTGGACCGGCTGCTGGTCAAGGGCAAGATCGTGGTGAAGAAGGCGTATTGCGACTGGGAGCGGTACCGCGAGTACAAGCCAGCCATGCACGAGGCCTCCTTCGAGATGATCGAGATCCCTCACGTGCGCCAGTCGGGCAAGAACTCCGCGGACATCCGCATGGTCGTGGACGCGCTGGACCTCTGTTACACGAAATCCCACGTGGACACCTTCGTGATCATCAGCGGCGACTCCGATTTCTCCGCGCTGGTGAGCAAGCTGCGCGAGAACAACAAGGTCGTCATCGGCGTCGGCGTGAAGAATTCCACCTCCGACCTGCTGATCGCCAACTGCGACGAGTTCATCTACTACGACGACCTGGCGCGCGACTCCAGGCGCCGGGGCGGCGCCAAGCGCGCCAAGGCGGCGGCACGGACGCCGCGCAAGACGGCAGCGGCGCCGGTGGAGGAGAAGGAAAAGGCAGAGGAGAAGGCAGAGGAGAAGGCAGAGGAGAAGGAAAAGGAGGAGAAGAAAGAGGCCCAGGAGGCCCTGGACCTGGTGGTCGAGACCGTCACCCACCTCTTTGACGAACGCGGCGAGAAGGACACCATCTGGGGCTCCATGGTCAAGCAGGCCCTGAAGCGGCGCAAGCCGGGGTTCAACGAGCGCTACCACGGCTTCCGCTCCTTCGGAAAGCTGCTGGAGGAAGCCCAGACCCTGCGGCTTCTGGATCTCGAGCCGGACGAGAAATCCGGCGACTACGTGGTCAAGGGGGTTGTCCAGGACGACTGACGGATGCGCCGGCGGACCTCCCTCGCTCCGAGAACCATTCGTGCGCATCCCTTCCTTTCCGCAAGCACGAGCCCGTGAAATCAGGATCCTGAGCGTCCTTTCCGCCGGCACCTTCCTGTTCTTCAACAGCTACGGCAGCATCAACGTCGCCATCCCCAGCATCCAGGCCGAGTTCGGCAGCAGCCTGTCGGCGGTGCAGTGGATCGCCACCATGGGGCTGGTCCTGTCCTCCAGCGTGGCCCTTTGCCTGGGCAGGGCAGGCGACATCCTGGGCCGCAACCGACTCTACAAGCTGGGGGTTACGCTTTACGGCGCCGGCGCGGCGCTGGCGGCCGCCTCGCAGACGTTCACGCAATTGGTCGCGTGCCGGGTGGTCATGACCGTAGGTCTCGCCATGGCCATGCCCATGTCGACGGCCATCACGGCCGCGGCGTCGCGGCCGGAACGGACCGGGTGGAGCCTGGGCTTCCTGTTGTCGGCGGCAGGCATCGGACGGGCCACGGGGCCGGCCCTCGGCGGCTTCTTCATCCACTTGGCGGGCTGGCGCGCGGTCTTCCTGGCCAACGCCGTGATCGGCCTGGCGGTGAGCGTCGCCGTGTGGCTCATGCTTCGCGAGCGGGAGCGCCGCGGCAGCGAATCGTTCGACTACGCGGGAGCGGCGGCGTTGATCCTGGGGTATCCGTCGATCCTGGTGGGGTTGAGCCTCGGAGCCAACAGCGACTGGCGCTCGCCTTTCATCGCCTGGTGGTTCCTTCTCGGGGGCGCCGGCATGGCCGCCTTCGTGCTGCGTCAGTTCCGGGCGCGGCGGCCCTTGATACCGTTGCCGATGATGACGGACGTACCTCTGGTGCTGGCGTTCCTGACCATGGTGTTGTTTTCGGCGGCCTACTTCCCCATCTTCATGCTGTCGCCGCTGTACATGCGCAACGTGCTGGAGGTGACGCCGCTTCATCTCGGGCTCATCCTTACGACGCTGCCGGTGGTGGCCGCGGTCTGCTCACCCGTGAGCGGGCGTCTGTCGGATCGTATGGAGACCTGGATGCTGGTGGCGGTGGGGCTGGTGGCCGGCGCGGCCGGAATCGTTGTCTACGCCGGCTTGCAAGACGGATCGAGTCCGGCCATGGTGTTGCTGGCGCTTGCGCTGATGGGGGTCGGAGTGGGCGTCTTTCTGCCCGCCCATCAGAAGACCGTGTTCGCGCTGGCCCCGCGCGAACACTACGGTCTCGCCGGCGGGCTGCTGTCGGCGTGCGGCCCGGGGGCGGGAGCCCTGGGCATCGGGCTTGCCGTCTCCCTCATGGAAGGCGCGGGTACGTTGGAATTCGTGGCCGCGCAAAGGGCCGCCATGCTGTGGTTGCTGCCGCTGCCTTTCCTCGCGCTCGGCCTCGTCTTCATCGGGCGTTTGCGCGCCAGGCGGAAGGGGCCGCCGCGAACGGATGCCGCGGCCGGTAAGGAATGATGCGCTTGCGGATCAGAGCCTCGGCCAACCTGCTCTATACACTATCCGCCATCTGCATGGCCTCGGGCGCCATCGGCGCCTCCATGCTGGCGCCCTTCTACATGGACGCCAGGGGTTTCCCGTTGGCGGTGGTGGGCATGCCCCTTCTGGTCAACGGCGTCGGCGCCCTGTGCTCCGACGTCGTGTCCGGCACACTGGCTTCCTACTTCCGGTCGAGCTTCCTGTTGCTGGCGTCGGTGGTCATCGCGGTGGTCACGGCGCTTCTGGGTTATGCTTTCGAGGACAGCCTGACCGTTTTCCTCGTGGCCTTCACCATCCTGGGCCTCACCGAGGCCATGTTCAGCCTCGCCATCCGGCGCATCGTGTTCGTGCAGTCCACTCCCGACCAGCAAGGAAAGGCCCAGGGACAGGTGGCGGCGGCGCTGGGGCTCGGCTTCGCCCTGGGCCCCACCATGGGCGGGTTCGTGGGCGAGTGGTGGGGGCTCGACAAGCTGTTCCTGGTGGTGGCGGTCCCTCAGAGCGTCAGCCTGGTCTTCATCCTGCTGGCCCGGGGGCACCGCACGGAAAAGCCGGTGGAGCGCAGTCCGCTGCCGCTGTGGCGGGTGGGCACGGGCCTGCTGGCACAGCCCGGCTTTCTCGGCGCCACCCTCGCCATCTTCCAGTCGTTCCTCTGCCTCATCGGCGTCACCCGCATCGCCTTTCCGTTCCTGGCGGTGCGGCGGGGCCTGTCCCTTGACATCATCGGCACCATGGTGAGCATCTCCCGCCTGACCGACACCGCCGGGAGGCTGGGAGGCGGATGGCTCTCGGACCGAATCGGCACCCGCACGGTGATCCTCCTGGGAGTCTTCGTCACCGTGCCGGCCTTCGTCCTTCAGATCTTCGGCCACGGCTACATCGCGTTGCTGCTGCCGCTGTGCCTGATGACCGCCGGCTTCGGCCTCTCCAACGTCGGCTCCACCACCCTCGCCCTTCAAGTCGCCGACGACTCCAGCAAGGGCGTGGCCCTCGGGCTGATCCGCGGCGGCACCTCCTTCGGCCGCATGATCGGCCCCCTCCTCGCCGGCGTTCTGGTGGCCGACCTGGGTTTCCACTGGGGATTCATCGCCCTGGGGCTGATCTCGTTGGTGATCGGCGGGGGAGTAGCGGGTTTGTTCCGGAAACAACGGCAGCCGGTGTGAGATGGCGAGTTCCCTGGCAACACCTCGGTTGGCAACAGGACCGTTGGGGTCTCGTTGCAATGGCATTGGCGCGGTGTTATGCACGCTACATTGATGATCGGGCGTCGTGCGAGTGGTTTGGGCGCTTCCGGTCGTTGTGTCTGCCACCGTTGAAGGCACCGGAAGGCCAACGAGTCCTGTCAGTCATGCGCAATTTCGACCTTCTTGAACCCAAAACCGTGCCGGAAGCGTGCCAAATGCTTGCCGCCGGCGACGATGTCCGCCCCGTCAGCGGCGGGACGGCCCTCCTCATTCTCGTCAAGCAGGGCCTCCTGCGGCCTCAAACCCTTGTGAACCTGAAGAAGCTGGAGGGAGCCAACGCCATCAGCCGGGACGCCGGCGGGGCGGTACGCATCGAGGCCATGGCCACCATCCACGAGGTGGAGACCTCCCAGGTGGTGAGGGAGCATTTGCCGGTGCTGGCCGAGGCTTGCCACCAGGTGGCCAACATCCGCATCCGGCACCTGGCTACCATCGGCGGCAATCTGGCCCACGGGGACCACCAGTCCGACCCCCCGGGGGTGCTGGTGGCGCTCGACGCGGAGGTGGAGTTGAGCGGCGCGGGCGGCACGCGCACCCTCAAGCTGGCGGATTTTCTACAGGGTACCTACGAGACGGCGCTGGAGCCGGGCGAGATGGTCACGGCGGTGACGGTTCCGCCCGTGGAGGGACGGCTGGCGGGCGGCTATCTCAAGTTCACCACCGGCTCCTCGGAGGAGCGGCCGTGCGCGGGAATCACCGCCCTGGTGCGGCTGGAGGGGGACCGCCCGGTGGAAGCGCGGCTTGCGGTGGGGGCGGTGGGGCCGCGGCCCTTGCTGCTCTGCCGGGACGACCCGACGGAGGCGGCCCTGGAGCAGATGGCCGACCGGGCCGCCGAGGAGATCGACCCGATCCCGGACCTCCGGGGCTCAGCGGTGTACAAGCGCCACCTGGTAAGGGTCCTGGGCCGCCGCGCCCTGGCCGCGGTGTGGCAGGAAGCCTGTTCATGAGTGCCGTTGGCGACAGCACCCAGCGGGTGGACGGCAACGCCAAGGTTTCCGGGTCCGCCCAGTACGCCGCCGACATCGAGCTGCCGGGCATGCTCCATGCCAAGGCTCTCCGCAGCCCTCACCCGCACGCCAGGCTTGTCAAGATAGATGTGAGCCGGGCGTCGGCGTTGCCCGGCGTCATCGCCGTCGTGACCCGGGACGACCTCGAAGGCCTGAACCCCTATTACGGCGCGGTGGTGGAGGACCAGCCGGTGCTGGCCATGGACCGGGTGCGCTGCGTTGGCGACATCGTGGCGGCGGTGGCTGCGGAGGAGCGGGAGATCGCGGAAGAGGCGGTGGAGCTCATCGAGGTGGAGTACGAGCCCTTGCCCGCGGTCTTCGACGTGGTGGAGGCGGCGCAAGCCGGGGCCCCCATCATCCACGAAGAGCGCTTCGAGACCCAGGCAGCCATTTTCCGGGAGCAGCTCAACCTGAACGCCGGCGGCAATGTCTGCAGCGTGTTCCGGGCCGGTGACGGCGACGTGGACGCGGGGTTCGCCGAGGCCGACGAGATCTTCGAGAACACCTACCGCATGCCGCCGGTGCAGCACGGCCACATCGAGCCCCACGTGGCCGCGGCGGTGTGGGAATCGCCCAACCGTCTGCTGGTGCACACGCCGTGTCAGAACGCGGTGGGGCTCCAGGAGCAGTTGGCGCGGATCTTCAACCTGCCGGAGAGCGGGGTCCGGGTGGTGGTGCCGTTCGTGGGCGGCGGCTACGGCGGCAAGACCCATGCCCGGCTGGAGCCGGTGACGGCGCTCCTGGCGCGCAAGGCCAGCCGGCCGGTGCAGTGGGTGCTCACCCGCGAGGAGGTATTCCTCACCGGCCGCCGCTACGGCGGGTTCGTCAGGATGAAGACCGGCTTCAAGCGCGACGGCCGCCTGGTGGCGCGGGAGGTGGAAGCCTTCTACGACCTCGGCGCCTATGCTCTCTCCGGGCCCGCCAACGCCAAGACGGGTTCCTACGTCGCCAGCGGCCCCTACCGGGTGCCCAACCGCCGTCTGACCACCTACGCGGTGTATACGAACCTTCCCCCTGCCGGTCCCTACCGCGGCGTGGGGGTGCCCCACGTGGCCTGGGCCTATGAATCGGAGATGGACCGTATCGCCCGGCATCTCGGCATGGATCCTCTGGAGCTTCGGCTCAAGAATCTGGTGCAGGAGGGCGATATTTTCGTCACCGGGGAGCCGCTGGTGTCGGTGGGCATCTCCGACTGTCTCCGGCAGGTGGCGTCGGGCGTCGGCTGGCGCGGCCGGGAGGAACAGGAGGACGGCTCCGGCCAAGGGTCGTTGAGGCGCGGCAAGGGCCTCGCGGTGATCATGAAGAGCACCACCACGCCCACGGCGTCGGCGGCCAGCGTGCGGCTCAACGGCGACGGTTCGGTGATGCTGATGACCAGCAGCACCGAAATGGGCCAGGGCGTACGCACCTGTCTGGCGCAGATCGTCGCCGAGCGCCTCGGCCTGCCGGCGGACCGCGTGACCGTATCGGCGCCGGACACCGACGTGACCCCCTATGACAAGTCCACCAGCTCCAGCCGCACCACCTTCCACATGGGCAACGCCGCGCTGCGGGCCGCCGAAGAGGTGCGCGAGCAACTGCTGGAGGCCGGCGCCCAGGCGTTGGAGGTGGACAAGGGAGACCTCGATCTCGGCGCGGGCGGGGTGCGGGTCCGAGGGGTTCCGGACCGTGGCCTCACGGTGCCGCAGTTGCTGAAGGTCAAGTACGGCGATGCCGTGGGCAGCATTTTCGGGAGCTGCAACTTCCAGGTCAAGGGCGGCCTCGACCCCAAGACGGGCCAGGGCAAGGCCGCGGCCTTCTGGTTCTTCTCCGCCTGCGCCGCGGAGGTGGAAGTGGACGTGGACACCGGCAAGGTGCGGGTGCTCGACATCGTTACCTCGGTGGACGTGGGGAAGGCCATCAATCCCCTTCAATGCTGGCTTCAGAACGAGGGTTCCATGCTGGAGGCCCTGGGAGCGACGTTCTTCGAGGAGATGGTGTTCGAGCAGGGCCAGCCGGTGAACGGCACCTTGCTGGAGTACATGCTGCCCTCCATGGAGGACCACCCGGAAAGGTTCCAGTCGCTGCTGGTGGAGACCCCCCATCCCGACGGACCGTTCGGCGCCAAGGGGGTGGGCGAGGCAGTCATACCGGCGGTGACGCCCGCCATCGGCAATGCCGTGGCCAACGCCCTGGGCGGCGTCAACATCACCGAGCTGCCGCTCCGCCCGGAGCGGATCGTGGCGGCCCTGGCCGAGCATGAAATGAGCACGAGGTAGGAAGACGCCATGCGACACCTCATCATCGCCAACGTCAACGGGCGCGAGCGCGAGCTCTCGGTCAAGTCCAACCAGACCCTTCTGGAGGTGCTGCGCGACGACCTGCGTCTCAAGGGCACCCGCGAGGGCTGCAGCGTGGGCGTGTGCGGCTCTTGCACCGTGCTGGTGGACGGCAAGCCGGTGAGTTCCTGCCTCATGCTGGCGAGCAACGCCGAGGGCCGCGACGTGCTGACTATCGAGGGGCTCGCCCGCGAAGGCAGCCTCGATCCCGTGCAACAGGCATTCCTGGACCATCAGGCGTTCCAGTGCGGCTTCTGCACGCCCGGCATGATCATGGCCGTCAAGGGACTCTTGAACGAGAACTCGAAACCCGACGAGGCCGAGGTGCGGGACTACCTTTCGGGAAACATCTGCCGCTGCGGCACCTACGTGGAGGTGATGGCAGCCATCGAGGATTTGACGGCCGAGTCTTGACGGCCGGAGCGGCCATGTAGCCGGTTCCCCACCCCGTCATTGCCGTGAAGACGGGAATCCAGGAGGGGCGGAGCGGGGAATCACGGCCGTGGCGGGAGGAACGGCAATGCGCCGGATCATGGCGGGAACGCAGGAGGGCCTTCAAGTATGGCGCGGCAAGGGGCAGGCTTGGGAGGAGCTGGACGTGGGCCTGCCTCACGGGACCGTGGACGCCATTGACGGACCGGCGCAGAGACCCGGCATCGTGTACGCCAGCGTGGCCGGGGAAGGCCTTTGCCGCAGCGATGACGGCGGGCAGCGATGGCGCACGGTCTTCTCCGGCAACATCCGCGCCGTGACCGTGGACCCCTCGGACCCCGATGTGGTCTACCTGGGCACGGAACCCATCCATCTCCACCGGAGCGAGGACGGCGGGGAAAGCTGGGAGGAGTTGACCGCCCTGCAGGAGCTGCCGTCGGAAGTGCGCGCCCAGTGGACCTATCCGCGTCCTCCTCATCGGGAGCACGTACGCCACATCTTCGTCTCCTCCGACGACCCGCGCGTGATCTACGTCTGCCTGGAGCACGGCGGCATCGTGCGGACCTTTGACCGCGGCGCTTCCTTCGAGGACGTGAGCGGCGGCATCGACTATCTCGACATCCATCACATCAGCCATACGCCCGCCGGAGCCGGTCCCATGTTCGTGGCCACCGCCAGGGGTTTCTTCCGCAGCGACGAACCCGGCGCCGGCTGGCGGCGGGCGGAAAGCGGCATGACCCGGGACTACTTCCACGACTTCGTCTTTCTGCCCGGCAAGACGCCGGTAATGCTGGTGGCCACCGCCGACAAGTCGCCAGGCTACTGGGACCGGCCCGAGAAGGCCCAGGGGGCGATCTTCCGCAGCCGCGACCTGGCCTCGAGCTGGGAGCGGGTGGGCGTCCACCGGGGCCTGCCGGACCGTATGGAACAGATGGTCTGGGCGCTGACCCAATGCCCCGGCGAGCCGGGACGCGTCTATGCCGGCCTCGGCGCGGTCTCGCGCGGGCGTTCCAGCGATTCGACCCAGAAGGGGAAGGGCGAGATCCTGGTCTCCGAGGACGAAGGCGAGTCCTGGGAGCGCCTGCCCCTGGAGCTTCCGGCCAACCGGGTGCTGCTGGTGCGGCCGGACTAGAACAGACCCGGGCGCCCTTCACCAAGAGCCATGATGTACGCCGTCTTCGATATCGAGACCCGTATAGACAAGGCTCTCGTCAAGTCGGTCTACTCCCCCAAGGAGGAAATCTCCGACCGGCAAGCCTACGAGCGCCTCCGCGCCGAACGGGTGGCCGAGACCGGCAGCGATTTTCTCCCCATCTCCTTCCACGTCCCGATCTCCATCGCGGTGGGCATCGTGAACAACGACGCCGTCCTGTTGGACGTCGAGACCCTGTGCGCCGGCGACT
The DNA here is from genome assembly GCA_965215605.1 of uncultured Binatia bacterium (SeqCode). Classification (GTDB taxonomy): domain Bacteria; phylum Desulfobacterota; class Binatia; order UBA9968; family JAJDTQ01; genus JAJDTQ01. The sequence goes on from OZ244070.1 coordinate 3,517,675, forward strand.
ACGGCGAGGAGGCCATCGTCCGCGACTTCTGGGAGCGGGTGGAGCGGTTCAACGGCACCCTGGTCTCGTTCAACGGACGCAACTTCGACCTCCCGGTGCTGGAACTGCACGCCCTCAAGTACGGCTGCCGGGCGCCGCGCTACTTCAACCAGCGCTTCGGACACCGCTACCGGTATTCGGAAGAGGGCCACTACGACCTCTACGACTTCATCGGCAACCACGGCGTCAACCGTCTCCGCGGCGGCTTCGATCTCCTGTGCCGGCTCATCGGCCTGCGCGGCAAGGGAGACATTGACGGCTCCATGGTGCAGGATTTCTGGGAAGCGGGCCGGCTCGATGAAATCCACGAGTACTGCCGCCAGGACGTCATCCAGACCTATTTCCTGCTGCTGAGGGTAGAGCTGATGCGGGGCCGCATCGAACAGGGTCAGTACGATGCGGCATGGGCCGCCACCGAACGCTTCCGCGACCAACTGGCAGAGGCCAATCGGCCTGACGACGGCGGTGCGGGCCAACCGTAATCTCTTTACCGCTCCAGCGTCTCCTTGGCCACGAAGGCCAGCAGCAGCGCCGACAGCCAGAGAATCGGGGTCATGGCGAGAAACGGGATGCCGGGATGGAACGCGTTGGCGAGCATGCCGCCGGCCAGGGGCGCGCCCAGACCGAAGAGGTCGGCGAGGGTGCGGCGCATGGCCTGAAGGCGGCCGCGGACGTGTTGCGGCGCCACGTCGTAGGTGGAAGTGGCAAGGCAGCCCAGGGAGAGGCCGTTGGCGATGCCGAGGACCGACAGCAGCACCGCCAGTTGCAGGAAGGTGCCGGTGAGCGGGATGACCAGGAAGATCACGGCCGGGATCACGGTGCTGGGGACCGTCGCCCATTTCCTGCCCACCTTGTCGAGCACGAAGCCCGCGGGCACGATCATGAAGAAGACCACCAGGCCGGAAATGGAGAAGAGCGCGCCCACCTGCACGGGAGTGAAGCCCAGGTACGCGCCGGCGTAGAGCGGCAGCATGCTCTGGAGCGTGAGCCGGAACATCAGGCTGGCGCCGGTGGCGACCACCAGGACCGCGTAGGTGGGTTGCAGCGACGGCTCCACCTCGCGGTAGAGGGCGGCGATGCGACCGACCCAGTGGCGCGGTCCGAAGCCCCTGGACGCAGTCCTCATGGGAGCCCGCGGCGCTGCGCCGCTGGCCGCCGGCTTGTCCACCGTCAGACCGCACAGGGTGGCGAGCACCGACACCAGGGCGGCGGCCAGGAACACGGTGCGGAAGCCCGCGGCCACGGTGAGGAAGCCGCCCACCAGCGGCCCCAGGGTCACTCCGCTGTGGTGCACGCCGTGAAAGCCGCTCATGACCCGGCCGCGCTGGTTCTGGGCGGTCAGGTCGATGCCGGTCACCTCCCGCCCCATGGCCCACACCGCGTCGGCGGCGCCGATGACGAACAGCGCGATCAGCAATCCGGAGAAGGCGGGGCTCAGGAACGCCGCGAGCGCGGCCACGCCGGTGACGGCGGCGCCGCTCACCATCATCACCCGCGGCCCGACGCGGTCGAGCATGATGCCGCTCACCGGGGTGCCGCAGAAGCGGCCGGTGGCCCAGGCCGTGACCGTCTGGGCCGCGGCGCCCATGGAGATATCGAAGGATACGGCCAAGACCGGGATGGTGGGCAGCACCATGCCCCAGGCCAGTCCCGAAAACAGGGAGCTCCCGTACAACAGGAAAAAGTTGCGCAACACGCGCGGTCCGAGCCAGGTGGTCGAAGCCACGGTCACAGAGCCCTTTCACCGGCCGGAAGGCGGACAGAAGCGCGGCGGCTCACTTCCAGGCCCCTCCCCCCAGGGTGATGGCCACCGTTCCGGTCACCACCGCGACACTGCCGCCCACCGTCCTGAGCGTCACCATCTCGATGCTGCGGAGGAAGACCACGGTGAAGACCAGCACCCACATGGGCTGGGTGGCGACCATGGGGGTCACGATGACCACCGGCCCCACGCTGAGGGCCGTGTTGAACAGGAGAAAGCCCACGTTCTCCAGGACGGCGGCCGTCAGGAACGGTTTCATGGCGCGCCGGTCCCACACGGGCCGGCCGAACCCGCGCGGCAATGCCAGGAAGCCCGCAAAGGTCACCAGGGACACCACCCCGACGATGGCGGCGAACAGGATGGGGTAGCCCGCCGACTTGAGCGAGAAGCGGGCGATGTTGTGGACGACGGCCGCGGTAAAGGCCCCGGAGAGGGAATAGGCGCCGTGCCACCAGCGCGCCGTGGAGAGTCTCTGCTCCTCCCGCCAGGAGATCAGCACGATGCCCGCCACCACCAGGACGATGCCGGCCAGCAGCGGGGCGGTGGCGGTCTCTCCCAGGAACGTCAGCGCCAGCAGCGCGCTGAAGAGGGGGTGAGTCGAGCGGAGCGCGGTGCCCCGGGCCGCGCCGATCTTCGAGATGCCCGTGTAGGTGAGCCAGCGCAACACGGGCATCAGGAATCCCACCGCGACTGCCGCCCACAGAAAGCCCCGGCCCACGTCCGGGATCCCTGTGAAAACCCCCACCAGGGTCCACAGGATCACGGTCTGCGAGATCAGCGAGAGCAGGGTGACCGTGCTGGCGTTGGAGTACTGCAGCCCCCGGCGGGCCGAGATGATGCTGATGCCGTAGGTCCACGCCGTCAGCAGACCGATGGCTTGGGGCAGGAGTTGCGTCATGGGCGCAGGATCACGCCCTCGATCCTCGATAGGGGAGCGCCATCCGGAGGGCGCCGACGAATCCTGCGCATGTTCATCAACCCGTTGGTGGCCCGTTAGTTTCGGATATCCTGCTGGAACCACTCCAGCGGCAGCTCGTGGCCGAGGCCGTTTTCCTTGGCGTAGCGGTAGACCAGGTATCCCACCGCGGCGAACTGGATGCCGGCGGAGAAGTTGTGGTGCAAGGTGGTCTGGGCGTCGTTCTCCCGGCCGGGCTTCTCGCCGGTCAGCACCTCCGAGATGGTGGTGTGGCTCCGGTCCCTGTAGCGGCGCATGTAGTTGTCGTCGATGGGACGCCGGTCGCGTTCCTCCTGGGTGCCCAAGGCGTAGTTCAGCACGGCCAGGTTGGAGGTGCCGATGACCACGTCGGCCTTCTCGTAGGTCTCGCTCTCCAACTCCTCCGGGCGCACGTCTACCACGTGCATGCCGGTCTGGAGCCAGTCTGCCTGGAACAGGGGAATCCGCGAGTCCGTGCAGGTGGCGCCGACGTCGACGCCGCTCATGGCCTCCCGCGCCGAGTTGACCGCGGTGACCTTGATCTTCAAGACCTCCGCCATCTTCTTCGCGTAGGCCTCCCGGTTGGCCTGGGTGGGGCTGAAGATCTTGACGTGCTCGATGGGCCGCACCGCGCACGTGGCCATGGCGTAGGTGCGGGCCATGGCGCCCGAGCCCAGGACTCCCATGACCCTGGAGTCGGGCCGGGAGAGGTGCTTGACTCCGACGCCGGCGGTGGCGCCCACCCGGTAGCTCTGGAGGTAGCCGTCGTTCATGATGCACAGCAGCTCGCCGGTGCGCGTGTCCACCAGCAGGATGATGCCGCAATACTTGCCCGGCTCGACGTTGAACCAGTGTTCGGTGACCGCGCCGTTGTATTCCTGCCAAGTCATGATGTCGAGCTTGAAGCGGAACGCCAGCACGGGCGGGTCCTTGATGGCGCCCAGCAGCGAGCCCCAGCGGAAGTAGTCGCCGACGATGGCGGTGGGGGACCACAGGTCGGTGCGGGGCTGGTAGACGGCGTCGCCCTCCGCGAGCTGCTTGAGCGCGCTCTCCATGGCGTCGATGGCGTCGTTCATGTTGAGCGCCTGCTCGGCGATGCGGTTGTCGATCATCAGCGGCATGTGGGTTCTCCGATGGTTTGGTATTCGTTCAGTGCTAGCAGCTTTCCGTTGCGAGTGTCCACCGGTGCCCCCGGCGGCAATCCCGGTGCTCCAGGGCTTGCGGAGGATGGACGCGTGGGCTACGTTGGCGCGAATGATTTTGACGGTTTCTCCGTCGACCAAGGGGAGGATAGACAGAATGCACCGAAGTGTCCGTTATTTCTTCAATGCTTCGGCCATCGCCATCGCGCTGGTCCTGGCGTGCCCGCCGTTCAACGCCGCCGCCGCGGACCTGAAGGGCAAGACCGTTACCTGGACGATTCCGTTCGGCGAGGGCGGCGGTTCCGGCCGCTGGGCCCGGTTCGTGGAGCCGTTCCTGCGGAAGCACAGTGGCGCCGACATCCGGTTGAAGTTCGTCCCGGGCGGCGGCTCCACCAAGGGTGCCAACCTTTACGCCAAGCGCGCCAAGCCCGACGGCCTGGATCTCTTGGGTACTTCGGGTTCCACCCAGTTCCCGTTTCTGCTCAGCGACAAGCGCGTCAAGTACGACTACGGCAAATGGCGTCCGCTGCTGGCCTATGCCACGGGCGGCGTCGCCTACATCAGCCCGAAGCTCGGCGTCAAGACGGCCGCCGAATTGGTCAAGAAGAATCCGCCGCTGAAGTACGGCTCGCAGGGCGCCACGTCGCTGGACCTGGTCCCGTTGCTGGCCTTCGAGATGCTGGGGCTCAACGTGAAGGCGGTGTTCGGCATGAAGGGCCGTTCCGCCGGCCGCAAGGCGTTCATGACCGGCGAAACCAGCATTGACTACCAGACCTCCTCGGCCTACCTTTCCAAGGTGACGCCGCTGGTGAAGGAAGGCAGCGCCATTCCGATCATGTCCTGGGGCACCCTCGACGCCAAGGGCAACCTGGTCCGCGACCCCAACTTCCCGGATCTGCCGCACTTTGCCGAGGTCTACGAGCAGGTCAAGGGCAAGAAGCCGTCCGGCGCCTGGTTCGACGCGTGGAAGGCTTTCTTCACCGCGGGGTTTCCCGCCCAGAAGTTCGTGGTGCTCCCCAAGGATACGCCCGAGGACGTGGTGAAGGCCTATCAGGACGCATTCGGGAAGATGCTTGCGGACCCCGAGTACCTTGCCAGCAAGGACAAGAAGATCGGCACCTACGACCAGGTGACGGGCGCGGCGGCCGAGTTGAAGTTCAAGGCGGCCACCGATGTCCCGTCCGAAGCCAAGGCGTGGGTGCGGAACTGGCTGACGACGAAATACAGCGTGGTGTTCTGATGGCTCGACTCGCGTGACCGCGTCCCGTATGACGTGATCGCAACCGGACGGGTCTCGGACCCTGACGGCGAGGGCGGCCGGTCTTCCACGGCCGCCCTCTTTCGTTTCGCGGTGACGAATCCCTGGCGAGGACCGACTCCCGCGGTGCACTGAAGCACGGAGAGGGCGACAAGGATGCTCGACGCGCTCATCGAAGCCTTCTCGACCCTGCTGCAGGCCCAGCACGTGTCCTTCCTGGTGGTGGGCGTGCTGCTGGGCTTGGTGGTGGGCATCTTTCCGGGGCTCGGCGGCATCGTCGGCCTGTCGCTGCTGATCCCGTTCCTCCACGGCATGGATCCGGTGTCGGCCCTGGCCATGCTGGTGGGCCTGGTGGCCGTCATCCCCACCTCGGACACCTTCACCTCCGTCCTCATGGGCATCCCGGGCTCCAGCGCTTCCCAGGCCACGGTGCTGGACGGTTTCCCGCTGGCCCGCAAGGGCGAGGCGGCCCGGGCGCTCGGGGCCGCGTTCTCGGCCTCGCTTTTCGGCGGCCTGTTCGGCGCGGTGATCCTCACCTTCTTCGTCCTCATCGCCCGGCCGGTCATCCTGTTCTTCACCACCGCGGAGCTGTTCATGCTCGCGGTGCTGGGCATCTCCATGGTGGGGGTGCTCTCGGGCAGCTCCATCTGGAAGGGAGTGGCTTCCTGCGGTCTGGGGCTGGTCATCGGCGCCATCGGAGGCGCGCCGGCCACCGGCGAGGAGCGGCTCGTGTTCGGGGTCGACTATCTGGCCGACGGCATCCCTCTGGTGGTGGTGGGCCTCGGCATCTTCGCGCTGCCCGAGGTGGTGGACCTCCTGCGCGGGGCCGGCGCCATCTCCCGCACCCATGCCTTGGGGAAGGGCTGGCTCGACGGCCTGCGGGACATGATCCGCTACCGCTGGCTGTGCCTGCGCTGCGCCGGCATCGGGACGCTCATCGGCGCCATTCCCGGGCTCGGCGGCTCGGTGGTGGACTGGATCGCCTACGGCCACGTGGTCCAGACCGCCAAGGACAAGTCGCAGTTCGGCCGCGGCGACATCCGCGGCGTGCTGGCGCCGGAATCCGCCAACAACGCCAAGGAAGGCGGCGGGCTCATTCCGACGCTGCTGTTCGGCATCCCGGGAAGCGGCAGCATGGCGGTCTTCATCGGCGGCTTGGTGCTGATCGGGCTGGAGCCGAGCCCGCGGATGCTCACGGCCGAGTTGCCCACCACCTACACCATCGTCTGGAGCCTTGCCCTGGCCAACGTGGTGGGCGCCGGCCTGTGCCTGTTTCTGTCGCCGGCCATCGCCCGGCTGACCACCATCCGCTACCAGTTGCTGGCCCCGTTCATGCTCATGGTGATCTCGTTCGCCGCGTTCCAGGCGAGCCGCGACATCATGGACTTCGTCGCGCTGGTGGCCATCGGCCTCCTGGGGGTGGGCATGAAGCGGTTCGGCTGGTCGCGGCCGGCCATGCTCATCGGCTTCGTGCTGGCCGACCAGGTGGAGACGTACCTCTACCAGGCGATCCAGTTCCACGAGTGGGGCTTCGTTACGCGCCCGGGCGTGCTGATTATCGCGGCCATCATCGTCGCCTCCGTCTGGCTGGGCGCGCGCAACCGGCCCCAGGCCGAGCCGGAAACCGACGCGCCGCAACGGCATGCGAGGGAGTTGACGCCGCAACTGCTGTTCGCCGGTTTCGTCGTGGTCTTTTTCGTCGTCGCGCTCGCCGACTCTCTGCGGCACACTCTTCTGGGAGGGGTCTTCCCGGTCAGCGTGGGAGCCGTCATGCTGGTGGCCGGCCTGCTGGTGTTCTACGGCATTTGGCGGAGCGCCGGCACGCCGACCCCGTACAACGAGGACGCGGAACGCCCGGGCATCGAGGAGCACCAGGCTCCGGAAAAGGGGATCTGGCACTACCTGAACTGGCTGCTTGCGCTGTTGGGGATGACCGCCCTGGCCGGGTTCTTCATTTCGCTGAACCTGTTCTTCGTGGCGTTCCTGCGCCGGGAAGCGAGGGTGAGCTGGAGCCGGGCGGTCCTGCTGACGGTCATGGCGGACCTGATGCTGATGTTCCTTTCGTGGCTCATGACCCTGGATCTCCCGGAGGGCCTGCTGCAGCACAATGTTCCCGATCTGCCTTGGCCTCTGGGGCCGATCTAGTTAGACTGTTGCAGTCCCACTGGACTGGACGAGTCATGCAGGAGCGACCGGCCGGTGGCCCCTGCTGGAGATGGCTACGTCGGTCACGCCAGTCTTCTTTGACCGAGGTTCGAGGTCCCGCATGGCTGGATTTCTCAAAAAGCTGCTCTTCTGGATACCCGTCGGCGTCGGCGTGCTGGTGGTGGTGTACGCGGTCCGTTCCCGGGAGGCGCCGGTGCGGATCGAGCCCGAGGAGCAGACCACGGCAGTGCGTGTCGTGGCAGCGAAGTCGTTGCGAGTGGTGCCGCGGGCGGTGGGGCACGGCAGCGTCAAGCCGGGCAAGGTGTGGGAAGCCGTGGGCGAGGTCAGCGGTACGGTGGTTTACCGGCATCCGGAGTTGCGGCGGGGGGCGATTCTCGCCGCCGGCACCGAGCTTCTACGCATCGACCCTACCGACTACCGCCACGCGGTAGCCGAGATCGAAGCCAACATCCGCGCCGCGGACTCCCAGCTTGCCTTGCTGGATGTGCGCGCGGTGAACGCGGAACGGTCCCTCGCCATAGAGGAACGGAACCTGGCGTTGGCCCGCAAGCAGTTCGAGCGGACAAGGGAGTTGCTGCGTCGCGGCGCCGTGTCCCAGTCCGAGGCCGACCGCGAGGAACGCTCGGTGCTGGCCGGCGAGCAGGCGGTGCAGAACCTCCGCAACTCCGTCCGGCTGCTTCCCGCCGAACGCGCCGCGCAGCAGGCGCAACGGGACCGGCTCAAATCCCAGTTGGAGACGGCCAAACGCAACCTCAGCCGCACCACCGTGGTGGCGCCGTTCACGTGCCGCATCGCCGCGGTGAATGTGGAGCTGACTCAGTTCGCCGCCAAGGGACAGGTGCTGGTGGAAGCCGACAGCATCGACGTGGCGGAGGTCATCGCTCAGGTGCCCATGAGCCGGGTGTTGGCACTGTTGCGGTCACGGAACGGGCCAGGCTCGCCGCTGGGCACCGTGACCCCCCGGCTGCGGGAGGAAATCCAGGCGGTCGTGCGCCTGAACTCGGGGGACGTCGCCGTCGAGTGGCCGGCGCGTTTCTCGCGCATGAGCGACACGGTGGATCCGCGTACCCGCACGGTGGGGGTCATCGTGGCGGTGGACCAGCCCTACCGGCAGGCCCAGGAAGGCCTCCGGCCGCCCTTGGTGAAGAACATGTACGTCGAGGTGGAGCTGCGCGGGCCGCCTCGGCCCAGCACCGTGGTGATTCCTCGGGCCGCCCTGCGCGGCAGCCGGGTCTACGTAGCGGGGCGGGCGAACCGGCTGGAGTTCCGTACGGTGGAAGTGAGCTTCACGCAGGCCGATTTCGTGGTTCTCCGATCGGGACTCGAACCGGGCGAGCGCGTGGTGATTTCGGATCTGCCCTTCGCCGCCGACGGCATGCAACTGCGGCCGGAGCTGGATGCGGTGGTATCGGCCAACCTGGTGGCGGAGGCCACGGGCGTGGCGCCCGTCCGGTGACGAACTCATGATCGGTTTCTTCGCCGGCCATCCTACGGCGGCCAACATTCTCATGATCGGGTTTATCCTGCTGGGGCTCGTCTTCGCGGGAACGGTCAAGCGCGAGACTTTTCCCGACATCCCGTCGGATTCCGTGCAGGTGCAGGTACCTTGGCCCGGGGCTTCTTCCGCGGACGTGGAGCAGGGCGTCTGTCTCAAGCTGGAGACCGCCGCGGACAGCGTGGATCAACGGGAGGAGACCCGTTGCGAGGCGCGGGAAGGGTTGGCGGTGGCGACCCTGGTGATGCGCCAGGGCGGCGATCTCGACCGTTTCCTGGAAGACGTCAAGAACGAGGTGGACGGGGTCACGGACTTCCCCGCGGACGCCGAAGCCCCGGTCGTACGCGAGCTGGGGCGCGTGGACGTGGTGGCATCCATTGCCGTGGCCGGGCCGTTGGCGCCGGCAGGACTGAAGGCCTACGCGGAACGCATGAAGGACGATCTCCTGGCGATTCCGGGCGTGGCCAATGTGGAGATCCAGGGCTTTTCCCAGCGTCAGATCCGAATCGAGGTCTCGGCCTCCACCATGCGCCAGTTCGGCCTCAGCGTGCGCGACCTTGCCGACTCCGTGGAACGCCAGAGCGTGACGCTGCCGGCGGGGTCGGTGCAGGCCCGGGACTCGACGGTGCTGATCCGCTTCGATGACGAACGGCGCACGCCGCGCACCTTCGAGGACCTGGTGGTGGTGGCCTCGGCCAGCGGCGCCGTGATCCGCCTGGGAGACATCGCCGTCATCACCGACCGCTTCGAGCACGCCGGGGAGAAGAACCTCTTCAACGGCCGGCGGTCCGCTTGGCTCACGGTGGAGAAGGGCCGCTCCGATGACACCCTGAAGGTCATCGATGCCGTCAGGGCCTATCTTGACGAGCAACGGGCGCTGGCCTCGCCGGGCATGGTGCTCGAGATCACCAGCGACGTCGCGTCCATCGTGCGCGACCGGCTGAACATGCTGCTTCGGAACGGCGCGCAGGGCCTCGTCCTGGTGTTCCTGGTCATCTGGCTGTTCTTCGGCCTGCGTTACTCCTTCTGGCTCGCCGCGGGCCTCCCGGTGGCGTTCATGGGCACCATCGCCGGCATGGCGGCCATCGGCTACTCCTTTGACATGATCACCATGGTGGCCCTGCTCATCGCGCTTGGCCTGATGATGGACGACGCCATCGTCATCGCGGAGAACATCGCGCGCCACCGTGCCGCCGGACGTTCGGTGGTGGACGCGGCGGTGGAAGGGACGCGGGAGGTGGCCCCGGGAGTGCTGGCGTCGTTCCTCACCACCATCGGCGTCTTCGGCGCCCTTGCCTTCCTGCAAGGGAACATCGGCGCGGTCATGGCCGTCCTGCCGGTGGTGTTGATCCTGACGTTGGCTTTCAGCCTGGTGGAGGCCTTCCTGATCCTGCCGCACCACCTGCTGGGGACGTTGCGCGCCAGGCGTGGCGCCTCGCCTCCCAGGTTGCGGGCTCTGTTCGACGCGGGTCTGGCACGCTTCACGGAAGGGTTCGTCGGGCGCTTGGTGGATGCGGCCATATCCTGGCGATATCTCACGGTGGGCTTGATTGCGGGTCTGTTCCTCGTGTCCGTTGCCGCCATGGCCGGCGGCGTCGTGAAGTTCAGGACCTTCCCCAACGTCGAGGGCAACGTCATCGAGGCCGACCTGCTCCTCTATCCCGGGACACCGTTGGCCCGGACCGAGGCGGTGGTGGAGCGGGTGGTGGCGGCGGTCCGGGCCGTGGACGAAGCCTACGCGGCCGAGCGGCCGGGCGGCGCGAACATGGTGCGGAACATCGGGGTTCGGTTCAGCCGCAATCGGCACGCCAACGAGACCGGCGAACACCTGGCTACCGTCACCGTCGACCTGGTGGGTCCCGATTCCCGCTACGCATCCCTGGACGAGATCATGAACCGGTGGCGCGCGCGGGTGGGCGTGCCGCCGGATGTCATCGCGCTGACCTTTGGCGAGCCGGAGTTGGGGCCGGCGGGCAGGCCCATCGACATTCGGCTGGTGGGGAAGGACATGGAGTCGTTGAAGGCGGCTGCCCTGGAATTGCGGGAGTGGCTGCGCGGATATCGCGGCGTGTTCGACCTGACCGATGATCTCCGCCTGGGCAAGCCGGAGCTGCGCGTGCGCCTGCGTGAAGGCGCGCTGGCGTTGGGCATGACCGCGTCCGAGGTGGCGCGGCAACTGCGGGCCGCGTTTCAGGGACGCCATGCGGGTGAATTCCAGATCGGCTCGGAGGACTACGAGGTGGATGTCCGCTTGTACGAACGCGACCGGGACAGCCTCGCCGATCTCGCCCGCTTCACCGTCACGTTGCCCACCGGCGAACAGGTGCCGTTGCACGCGGTGGCAACGCTGACCTCCGAGCGCGGTTACAGTCGCATCCATCGCGTGAACGGGGGCCGCGCCGTGACCGTCCGCGGCGACCTGGATCCGGACAAGGCCAATTCCGCGGAAATCATCGCCGACACCCAATCCCGTTTCTGGCCCGGCCTGGAGGCGCGCTATCCGGGTATCCGCATGGAACTGGAGGGCGAAGCCCGTGAATCGGCCGAGACCGGGGCGTCCCTCGGGCGGAACTTCCTGGTGGGGCTGGCCGCCATCTTCCTGCTTCTGAGCTTCCAGTTCCGTGGCTACATCGAGCCCCTGGTGATCATGGCCTCCATTCCCGTGGGCCTCGTGGGGGTGGTCATCGGGCATCTCGCGATGGGGCTGGAGCTTTCCATGCCCAGCCTCGTGGGCTTCGTTTCCCTTGCCGGCGTGGTGGTCAACAATGCCATCGTGCTGGTGGTGTTCATCAAGATCCGCCGCGCCCGAGGAGAAGCCGCGGAGGCCGCGGCGCGCGGCGCGTCCCGGGAGCGTTTCCGGCCCGTCCTGCTGACTTCGCTCACCACGGTGGCGGGCGTGTTGCCCCTGTTGATGGAGACCAGCCTCCAGGCGCAAGTCCTGGTGCCGCTGGTCACCAGCCTCGCCTTCGGCCTCGCCGCCTCCACGTTCCAGGTGCTGTTTCTCGTGCCCGCTCTTTACTGCATCGTGGACGACTACGGCGGTACGGTAGCGGTGGAGACCGCCGCGGAGCCGGCAGCGCGGGTAACGTAGGAGCCTGCGGCGTTCACGCACAAACCAAATCCGCGGACTCCCGGTGTTGAAGTGCCGGCGCGAAGCGCTATCCTGGGTGTATGACGTATCGAGACCGCATGATCGGAACCTGGCGCCTGCGCGAGTTTCGTTTCACCGACGCCGGCGGCAACCCGGGCTCGTTGGACGGCGCCCCCACCGTGGGTCGGATGGAATACACCGCCGACGGCCACATGGCCACGGCCACGCGCCGTCCCGACGGGCACTATTTCAGCTACTTCGGCGAGTTCGAACTCCAGGGAGACGTGGTGCTCCACCACATCGAATTCGCCGCGGATTCCCGGCTCGACGGCACCACCACCCGGCGGGAGGTCTCCTTCGAAGGGGACCGGCTGGTGCTGACGGCGGCGCCGCCGGTCATGGGCGGGCCGGGCAGCCGGGCGTCGCTCGTATGGGAAAGGATGACCTGACATGGCGAACCAGACCGCGATTCCCTGCACCATGATGCGCGGCGGCACCTCGCGGGGGCCGTATTTCCTGGCCGGCGAGTTGCCGGCGGACGACGCCACGCGCGACCAGGTCCTGCTGGCGGCCATGGGGTCCCCCGACCAGCGTCAGATCGACGGCGTGGGCGGCGCCACCACCCTTACCAGCAAGGTCGCCATCGTCTCGCCGTCGGACCATCCCTGGGCGGACGTGGACTACCTGTTCGCCCAGGTCTCGGTGGACCGGGCTTTCGTTGACTACAGCCCCACATGCGGCAATATGCTGGCCGGCGTCGGCCCCTTCGCCATCGACCGCGGACTGGTGTCCCCGATCGACCCCAGGACGGTGGTGAATATCCGCAACGTCAACACCGACTCCTTGATCGAGGCGGTGTTGGAGACCCCCGACGGCCATGTCGAATATGACGGCGATACTGCCATCGACGGGGTCCCCGGCACCGCGGCGCCGATCCTGCTCAACTTCATGGAGGTCATCGGCTCCAAGACCAGGGCATTGTTTCCCACCGGGCAACGGCAGGAGGTCATCGAGGGCGTCGAGGTGAGTTGCGTGGATGTCGCCATGCCCATGGTGTTGGCAACCGCCGAGAGCATGGGCGTCCGGGGTGACGAGAGCAAGGCCGAGCTGGACGCCAACCGCGCGCTGCTCGAGAAGCTGGAGGCGGTCCGAGTGGTGGCCGGCGAGAAGATGGGGCTGGGTGACGTCCGAGGCAAGGTCATCCCCAAGTTCGGCATCCTCTCCCGCCCGCGCCGGGGCGGGGCGCTGACCTCCCGCTACTTCGTGCCCACGGACTGTCATGCGGCCCACGCGGTCTCCGGCGCCGTCTGCGTTGGAAGTTGCGCCTTGGTCCCAGGCACCGTCGCGGACGGCATCGCGGAAACCGGCGGCGGGTTCTCCGAGACGGTGGAGATCGAGCACCCCAGCGGCTCCATCACGGTGGCGTTCGAGTTGAGTGGAGTGGGCGACGACTTCGCGCTCGAGAAGGCGGGGGTGGTGCGCACCGCCCGAAAGCTGTTCCAGGGCCAGATCTACGTTCCTGGCAGGGTCTGGAGTACGCGGCCATGCATGTGACGTTTGGCTGGAATGTTCGCGTTGCGGGGTACGTCATGAACGTGCGAAGCTCCACAACCTTTGCCGGGAATGCGGCCGGCCGCTGCTGGTCCGTTACGATCTGGCCCGGGCCGGCGAGACGTTGACCCGTGACAGTCTCCGGGGACGGGCGGCGAGCCTGTGGCGGTATCGGGAAGTGCTGCCCGTGGTCGACGACGCAGCCATCACGACCCTGGGGGAGGGATGGACGCCGCTGGTCCACGCCGGGCGGCTGGGCCGGCGGTTCGGCATGCCGCGCCTCCACCTCAAGGACGAGGGCCTCAATCCCACCGGTTCGTTCAAGGCCCGCGGCATGACCGCGGCCGTGTCCATGGCGAAGCAACTGGGGGCGGAGCGCCTGGCGGTGCCCTCGGCCGGAAACGCCTCCGGAGCGCTGGCCGCGTACGCGGCCAAGGCGGGTCTGGAGGCTCATATCTACATGCCCCGGGACGCGTCGCGGGTCAGCGTCGTGGAGTGCATGCAGTACGGCGCCCACGTCGTGCTGGTGGACGGCTTCATCAACGATTGCGGCCGTATCATCGGGGAGAAGAAGGAAAGCGAAGGGTGGTTCGACGTCTCGACCCTGAAGGAGCCCTATAGGGTCGAGGGCAAGAAGACCATGGCCTACGAGCTTGCCGAACAGATGGACTGGACCCTGCCGGACGCGGTGCTGTACCCGACCGGTGGCGGCACGGGTCTGATCGGCATGTGGAAGGCTTTCGACGAGATGGAAGAGTTGGGATGGATCGATTCCAGGCGCCCGCGCATGATCTCGGTCCAGGCCGAAGGCTGCGCCCCCATCGTCAACGCGTTCACGGCCGGGGCGGACACGGCTGAGGCGGTCACCCAACCGGCCACCCTCGCCGCAGGACTGCGCGTGCCCGTGGCCATCGGCGATTTCATGATCCTGGATATTCTGCGAAGGAGCGGCGGCACCGCCGTGAGCGTGCCCGACGCCGAGATCCTGGAAAGCGTCCGGGAGCTTGGTTCCGCCGAAGGGATCTTCGCGGCGCCGGAGGCCGCCGCGTGCGTGGCGGCTTTGCCCAGGCTCCTGGAACGCGGCGATGTGGACAGGGAGGAGCGGGTGGTGCTGTTGATCACCGGATCCGGGCTCAAGTACCCGCACCTGTGGAGCGACCTTCCTTGAAGACCTTCGTGGGAACCAGCGGCTACGCCTACAAGCCGTGGAAGGGCAAGTTCTATCCCGCCGGCATGCCGGACAAGGAGATGCTGCCGTTCTATGCCGGCCGGTTCGACACGGTGGAGATCAACCACACCTTCTACCGCATGCCCGCGGACCCGGTGCTGGCGCGCTGGCGCGAGCAGGTGCCGGAGGGCTTTTCCTTTTCCGTCAAGGCGTCCCGGGCCATCACGCACCACGCCCGGCTCAAGCAGGCGGACGATGCCGTGGCCTTCCTGTTCCAGCGGCTGGAGTCCCTGGGAGACAAGCTCGGCCCCGTGCTGTTCCAGTTGCCGCCCAACCTGCGGCTGGACCTGCCGCGGCTTCGGGACTTCCTCGGCACGCTGCCGGGGGAACAGCGGGTGGCGGTGGAATTTCGTCATCCATCGTGGTTTGACGAGGATGTGTTCGACACCCTCCGGGAGCACGACGCGGCGCTCTGCATCGCCGACGGCGAGCTGGATGGCGAGACGCCGTTGGTGTCCACCGCCAGTTGGGGCTATCTGCGGCTGCGGGCGGTGGACTATACCGACGACGCCATCGGAGCCTGGGCGGAACGGGTGAGCGGGCAGACGTGGACCCATGGCTACGTGTTCTTCAAGCATGAAGACGAGGCCACCGGTCCGAGGCTGGCGGCCCGGTTCATGGAGCTCGTGAAAGAGGCGGGAGCCGACGGTGAGCCGGAGGCATGAATCGAAGGGGAGGAGAGTCCATTGTCAACCATCGAGAAATGGCCCGACGGGGCCCGGGTCGCGGTCCTCGTGACCCCCATGTTCGAGACCTGGTCCGTGGGAAACGCGCCGTCGTATTCGCCCATGTCGTCGCCGCTGAAGCCCGGTGTGGTGGACCGGCTGGGGGTGTCGTGGTCGGAATACGGCGGCCGCACGGGGGTCTGGCGGTTCATGAAGATCTTCCGTGAATTCGAGGTCCCGGCCACCGTGTGCACCAGCGGCCGCTCGGTGGAACTGTTCCCGGACGCGGTAAAGGCCCTGCACGAAAACGGCCACGAACTCGCCGGCCACTCCTACAGCCAGGATACTTTCCTCACCGACCTCTCTGCGGACGAGGAGAAGGAAGTGATCGGTCGCTGCTTCGACCTCATCCAGGGCGTGACGGGAGTGCGGCCCGTCGGCTGGCTCAGCCCCAGGGCCACGCCCACCGAGCATACCGCGGGGTTTCTGGCGGAGGCCGGCTGCGTCTGGCACGGCGACTACAACGACACGGACGTACCCTACAGGATGACGACGGGGTCCGGGGATGTCGTGGCCATCCCCCACAGCGACTTCGCGGACAACCGGGTGCTTCGGGGCAGCCCGCGCGACTTCCTCAACGTGTACAAGGACACCTTCGACTTCCTCTACCGGTCGGACGCGCCGGAAATGATCAATCTGACCGTACACGCCCACTTCGGCGGCCGGCCGATGATGTCGGCCATGCTGACCGAGATCCTCCGGTACATGAAAGGGTTCTCGAAAGTCTGGTTCGCGCGCCACGACGAAGTGGCGCGGTGGGTGCTGGAGCAGGGGTAGGGGGCGTTACCCCAGCGGCACGTCGACGCCGTTGAGGGTGAGCTCCGGGACCACCTCCACCGGGTTCCGCAAGGTGTTGGTGGTGTAGCAGGACCGTTCCAGGGCTTCGGTGAACTCGACGATGCGTTCCCGGCTGTCGGGGCTTTGCAGATCCAGCCGGTAGACCAGACGGGTGCAGGCCGACGGCACGTCCGACAACCCGAACTTGCCCTTCTGGTCGAATTCCCCCCGTACCGTCATCTCCGCGCGCTCGATCCGGATGTCCATGAATGACGCTAACTGCGTCACCTGGCTGAGCATTCAGAAGCCGATGGAGGCGACGAAGTACTGGAGCGGTGCGGCCCCCTTGCCGCTGCCTCCCCGTGACGGCGGTTCGTCGCAGAAGATGGTATAGCCTTCGGATGTCCTGGCCTCCTTCAGGTGGTCGTTGACCAGTTTGATCTGCGCTTCGTGCACCGTCACCGCCTTGGAGGGGTCCTCCCGGTAGGCCTTTTGGCGGCGCTCGAAGAGGGCCTTGTGGTGGCTGTAGTCGATGGAGCAGCAGCCCGGGTCGTCGGTTTCGTTCGTGATGACCATATTCCCTCCGTTTGGATACATCAAAGCCGTACTCATTCGGCCACGAGCCTTTCTACCACAGAGGGCGAAAGATGCCGAAAGAACACACCCGTGCAGCGGTGGTGACCTGGGCGGGAAGACGGCGGCGGCGCTTAAAATCGGACCGGCTTTCAACTAACTTGTGGCTTTGGCGCGAGAGATGGTTCGAACCGCGCCCGCACATGCAAACAGGTGATCCATGTCGCAGGACCTGAGAAGTTATCTGGACCTCGTGGAATCGAAGGACGAGCTGGTGAGGATATCGGCTCCCGTGGATCCGCTCCACGAGGTGACCGCCCTGGTGGCCAAGCTGGCCCGGGAACGGCGCCGCCGGCCGGTACTCCTGTTGGAGAACGTCAAGGGCAGCGCGCTGCCGGTGGTGACCAACCTCCATGCCAGCCGGCGGCGCATGGCGCTGGCCATGAACGCCGAGCCTCGGGATCTCCAGCGGGCGTTCCTGAAGGCGATGGAGCGTCCGGTGGCGCCGGTGGTGGTGGACACCGGGCCGGTCAAGGAGGTGGTGCGAACCGGCGCGGACGTCGATCTGCTGGCGCTGCCGCAGATCGTCCACCACGGCGCGGACGCCGGCCCCTATATCACCGCGGCCATCTCGTTCGCCAGGGATCCGGAGGACGGTACCTGGAACTGTGCGTACAATCGCCTGATGATCATGGGGAAGGACCGGACCTCCATCCACATCACCGCGTCGAAGCACCTGTGGGAGTTCTACCGGAAGGCGGAAGCCCGGGGCGAGGCGCTGCCGGTGGCGTTCGCCGTGGGGGTTCATCCCGCCATCGGCCTGGGGGCCCTGGCCATTGGCTCCATCGACGAGGACGAGCGCGCCATCATGGGCGCGGTCCTGGGAGAGCCGCTGGAGCTGGTGCGGTGCGAGACCTCGGACCTGCTGGTGCCGGCCCATGCCGAGATCATCCTGGAGGGCGAAATTCTTCCCGGCGAAAGGACGCCGGAGGGTCCCTTCAGCGAGTTCACCGGCTACAGCCTGGGCCAGCGCCAGCGCGAGGTGGTGCGCTACAATGCCGTGACCATGCGGGAAGGCGCCCTCTTCCACGACATCGCCGTGGCCCAGGTGGACCACCTGTTGCTGTCCACCATCCCCATGGAGGCGAACCTCTACCGGGCGGTGCGCGCCATCGTCCCCTCGGTGACGGCGGCGCGCGTGCCCGCGCCCTACAGCTGCTACGTCGCCATTAATCAGCGGGTTCCGGGGCAGGCCAAGAACGCCATTCTGGCGGTGCTGGGCGCCGACATGTACATCAAGCGCGTGGTGGTGGTGGACCACGACGTCAACATCTTCGATGACCGGGAGGTGGCCTGGGCGTTGGGCACCCGGTGTCAGGCGGACCGCGACATCACGGTGATTTCCAACACCCGGGGCTCGGACCTCGACCCCTCCACGGATTCCGACGGCTACACCGCCAAGTGGGGCGTCGACGCCACCGCCAAGCCTTCCCTGGATAAGTACACGCCGCGCAACCGCATCCCTCGGGACGTCATGGACCGCATCGACCTGGATGCGCTGGGGCTGTAGTTGACCTCCCCGGCGCCGAATTTCGTCTGCCTCCTCGAAGAGACCGCAGCGCGTTTTCCGGAAAAACCCGCGTTGCTCTGTCCCGACGCGACCGTGACCTACGGCGGGCTGCAACAACGCGCGGCCGGATTTGCGCGGGAGTTGGCGGAGGGCAACGTCGGGCCGGGAGACCGGGTCGCGATGGTGTTGCCCAACCACTGGACTTTCGTGGTGGCGATGCTGGGTATCTGGAAGCTCGGCGCCACCGCCGTGCCGCTGAGCCCGCTGCTGAAGGCGGAGGAGCGAAAGGCCATCCTCGCGGACGTGGACCCGGCCGTGGTGGTCGAACGCGTGGAGCCGCGGGAGGGCGTCTGGGACACGGCGACGGAGGCCGGCGCGCCGGCCCACTTCGGCTACAGTTCCGGCAGCACCGGCCGGCCCAAGGGCGCGGTGTTCAGCCACTCGGCGCTGACCTTCGCAAACCGCTCCTGGGCGGACATGATGGCGGTGACGTCCGCGGACGTGGTGCTGTCGGTGCTGCCGCTGCCCCATTCCTTCGGGCTCAACGGCTCGCTCCTGGCTCCGCTGATCAGGGGCGCTCAGGTGGTGCTCCCCGGAGGGTTCGTACCCGACCAGGTCCTTGCCGCCATGGAGGAGCGCCGCGTGACCCTCTTCCTGGGTGTGGCCACCATGTTCCGGCGGCTGTTGAGCGCGCCGGAGTTTGCCGGCGCGGACCTGTCTTCGCTGCGCCTGTCGGTGTCCGGCGCCGCGCCATGTCCGTGGGACTTGGCGTTGGAATGGCGCCGTCGCACCGGCCATCGCATCCTCCGGGGTTACGGCATGACCGAGTTGTTTCGGCCCATCTCGTATCTGGCCTCGGAGGCGGAGGACCGGCCGGAATGCATCGGGCGCGCGGTTCCGGGCGTCGACCTCCGGGTGGGGGCGGACGAGGGCATAGGGTCCGGAGAGGGGGACGTGGGGGAGCTCTGGATCAGGACGCCGGCTGCGCTGCAAGGCTATTGGAACGATCCCGCCCCGGTGCTGGAGGACGGTTGGTTCCGGACCGGCGATCTCGCCCGGGTCTCCGCCGACGGGTTCGTGGAGATCACCGGGCGCCTCAGGGAACGCATCCTGCGGGGTGGCTATTCGGTCTTCCCCCAGGAAGTCGAGGCGGTGCTGGCCGAGCACCCGGAAGTTGCCGAGGCCGCGGTGGTGGGGGTGCCCCACCCGGAGCTGGGCGAGGAGGTGGCGGCTTTCGTGGTGGCGAAGGTGGGTACGGTCCCGGAAACCGGCAGCCTCGCCGCCTACTGCAAGGAGCGGCTCGCCCGCTTCAAGTACCCCCGACACATTCGTGTCGTGCCCGAGTTGCCAAAGGGGCCGACCGGGAAGGTGCTGAAGCCGGAGCTACTGGAGGGGTGGCGCACGGAGAGAGGGAAGGGGGAGGAGCGGTAGGTTCCCCCGCCTTCCCTTCCGTGACGACTACTTTTTCGCTTTCGTGACCAGGAAGGACAGGCTCTCCCTGACCTCCGGCGGCATGTTGAGGATGCCGTCCACGAGCCTCTCCACTTCCGGACCCGACACGGCGGTGATGACGAGCTTGGCCTTCTTGGCTTCGGCCAGCATCTGCGGGTCCTTCAGGGTCTTGGCATAGGCTTTCCGCAGGATTTCCAGGCGGTCCTTGGGCGTGCCCGGCGGCAGCGCCAGCATACGCTGGAACGCCATCTGGAACGCCCACGACTTGTACAGATCGAGGGCTTTTTTGTTGAGCACGTCCTTGAACAGCGGGATGTTCTGAATCTCCGGGTCCGGGTAGCTGTGGCTGTCGATGACGAAGGGAATCAGTTTCTGGTCGCCCTTGGCATCCAGCATGCTACGGGCGGTGACCCGCATGGACTCCCACTGGGAGCAGAAGCCATCAACCTCGCGGCTTTCGAGCGCCAGCCGTATGGTGGCGGTCCCCTGGTACCCGGTGATGAGCTTGAACTTGGTGCCCATGCCCTTGTTGAGAATCGCCGGGATGTCGTGGCCGGTGGAACCGGCCCGGGTGGCCCCTATCTTGATGGGCTCCTTGGAATTGATGACGTCCTTCCAGGTCGTCTTGCCGGTGAAGGCCATTATCATGCACACGATCTCGCCCCTGCTGGGGGCGCCGACCCATTCCATCTTCTCGAAAGGCACCGCGCCGGCCTTCTTGTCGCCCAGGGCTTTCTGCACAATGAGCGAGTTGTTGAACACCGCGCCGCTGAGGCCGTCCGGTCTGGCCCGCCGGCCGATGTAGTTGGCCGAGATCAGGCTGCCGGCTCCGGTCATGTTCTGCACGAGCGTGGTGGGGTTGCCGGGCACGTATTTGCCGAAGTAGCGGGCGATCAGCCGTGTGTACGTGTCATAGCCGCCACCGGGTGAGAAACCCACGATGAAGCGGAACGTCTTGCCCTTGTAGAAGTCCTCGGCGTGGGCCGCACTACCCGCGAACACGGCGGATGCCAGGATGATGGTCACGGCCATGGAACGTAAACCCTTGCGTGTCATGGATGTCCCTCCGTTCTGTGTGTTGCCGGTGTTGCCGGCGTCGCCGACGCCGAGCCCCTTCGCTACAGAAGTGGCGCGGTCATGTCAAGGCACTCGTTGAGAAATGCCCGGGCCGGTGCTATGAAACCAGACACGGAGGCACACATGGCAGAATCCATCGTCCTGTTCACGCAGCCCGGTTGACCGCCTTGTCATCGAGAGAAGGAGTATCTTTCTCAAAAAGGCGTCGATTTCGTTGAGAAGAACATTCGCGAGGATCAGGAGGCCCTGAAGGACCTGCTGGCGCGAGGGTTCCAGAGCACACCCGTGGTCATCATCGACGGGGAGGCAGTGGTCGGCTTCGATCAGGAGCGGATCGACTCGCTGCTCGGGCTCTGACACGGAGGCCGCGCCCGCGGCCTCCGAACCACAGACGACATACTCTCTTTCCGGACCATGCTCGGGGGCCATGCCTTGGTGCGCGGATGGCGCGGCTTCCCGCGCAACGGGTTCCGGATCGCCGCTACGGTTGTCGCCGGGCCTTCAACGCCCGGACGATTTTCTCCGGCGTGATGGGGAGGTCGTGGATGCGGACTCCGACGGCGTCGGCGACCGCGTTGGCGATGACGGCGGGCGGCGGAATGATAGGCGGCTCGCCCACGCCCTTGGCGCCCAGCGGACCCGAGGCGCAGGGATGCTGGATCAGGTACGTCTCCACGGCCGGGGCGTCCAGCGCGCTGAAGATCTTGTAGTCCAGCAGGTTGGGATTGTCCATCTTCCCGCCGGTGAAGGTGCAGGCCTCGCTCAGCGCCTGTCCGAGCCCCTGCATGACCCCTCCCTCGATCTGTCCCCGCACGGACAGGGGATTGACCGCCGTCCCGACATCCTGCACCGCCACGTAGCGAAGGATGCGCACGTGACCCGTCTCGGCATCCACGGCCACCTCGGCCGCGTGGGCCGCCACCGCCGGGTGGGGGACGAGCCGCGACACGGACTGCGCGCTGACGATGGGTCCGCGCTCGTGCTCCAGGGCCAGGTGGCCTACCTCGCGCATTGAGACGGAGCGTTCCGGACTGCCCTTGACGAGCACCTTGTTGTCGTCCAGCTCGAGGTCGCCGGGGTCGGCTTCAAGCTTGTCCGCGGCCACTTGCTGTATCTGCCTCTTCACTTCCCGGGCCGCCAGCAGCACCGCGCTGCCCATGCTCTTCAGGGCCTGGCTGCCGGCGCTGATGGTGGAATGGGGCGCGAAGTCGGTATCCGCGGTGCGTACGTGCACGTCGTCCAGGGACACTCCCAGCACCTCCGCGGCGATCTGCGCCAGCGAGGTGCTGGCGCCGCTCAGGTCCACCACCCCCGTGAGGATCCCGATGGTGCCGTCCTCGTTCAGCTTGACGCCGGCGCTGGACGCCATGCCGCCCACCAGCCAGTGGGCCACGGCCAACCCCCGTCCGATGTTCCCTCCGGCCGGCCTGGGCCGTTCGTTGAGGACCTCCGCCGCCTTGCGGAGCGTCTCTCTGACGTGCACGTCCTCGAGCCGGGCGCCGGCGGGTGTCTCGTCGCCGTCCTCGAACGCGTTCCGGAGACGCATCTCCACCGGGTCGATGCCCAGCTCGCGGGCGATGATGTCGATCTGGGACTCGGAGGCGAACGTGAGCTGCGGACCGGCGGGACCGCGGTAGGCCCCGCAGGTGGGGGTGTTGGTGTAGACGCAGTAGCTGTCGATCCTGAGGTTGGGTATGCGGTAGGGGCCCGGAGCCCGCACCGCCGCCCCCTGGCTGATCATCACCCCGGAACCGGCCGAGTAGCCGGTTCCCAGCACCAGCTCGATTTCCCGGGCGGTGATGGCGCCGTCGAGCCTGACGCCGGTCTTGTAGCGCAGATGGAACGGATGCCTGGGGTTGCTGCCCTGGAAGTCCTCGCCGCGGGTCATGACGATGCGGACCGGCTGCCGGGCCTTGCGGGCCAGCGCCACCGCCGCCGGCTCGATGGTGGGCGAAATCTTGCCGCCGAAGCCGCCGCCGATCTCGGTGGGGATCACCCGGACCTTGGTCATGGGCATCCGCAGGATCTGCGCGATGGCGGCCCGCAGCGGGAACTGGGCCTGGGTGGGGACCCACACGGTAGCCTTGCCGGAGGCGTCGAATTGCGCCAGCACGGTATGGGGCTCGATGTAGGTCTGGTGCACCATGGGCACGTGAAAGCGGTGCTCGAAGATCCGGTCCGCCTCGGCGAAGCCGCGCTCCACGTCGCCGCGTACGATCTGCTTGTGGCCGCACACGTTGCCGCCTCGGCCCTCCACGCCCGATTGCGCCCAATAGTCGGCATGGTCCTCGTGGATCGCCGGTGCGTCCGGCGCCATGGCCTCCGGCCCCGAGGTGACCGCGGGAAGCACCTCGTAGTCCACCTCGATGAGCCGCGCGGCTTCCTCCGCGGTCTCCTCGTCCACCGCCGCCACGGCCGCGATCCGGTCGCCGACGTAGCGGACCTTGGTGCCGGCGAAGTACGCTTCGTCGCGGACAAAGTTGCCGTAACGGACGGGCGGCAGGTCGGCCGCGGTGACCACGGCCTTGACGCCCGGGAGCCGTTCGGCCTGCTCGGTGCGGATGGCGGAGATGCGGGCGTGGGGGTGGGGGCTCCGCACCATCTTGCCGTGAAGGACCCGGCCTCCCGGCGAGACGTCCGCGCCGAACACCGACTGGCCGGTCACCTTTTCGAGAATCTCGACGCGGGGTAGCTCCTGACCGACGACTTTCATGATTCCTTCGCCGCCTCCATGACCGCCTGGATGATGGTGCCGTAGCCGGTGCAGCGGCACAGGTTGCCGGCAATGCCGTGGGAGACCTCCTCGCGCGTGGGCGAGGGGTTCCGGTCCAGCAGGGACTTGCAGGCCATGAGCATGCCCGGAGTGCAGTAGCCGCATTGGGCCGCGCCCGCGCCCGCGAACGTCCGCTGCAGCGGGTGCAGCTCCTCGCCCTCCGCCAGCCCCTCCACGGTCTCGACGCTCCGTCCGTCCGCTTCCGCGGCGAAGATCAGGCAGGCGTCCACGAGCCGGCCGTCCAGGGTCACCGAGCAGGCACCGCATTCTCCTTCGCTGCAACCCTCCTTGGTACCGGTGAGCCCCAGGTCGTCGCGCAGGAAGTCCAGCAGCGAGCGCGTGGCGGGCACTTCCTCCCGGAAGGACTCGCCGTTCACGGTTACCGTGATCCGGATGCGTTCCGCGGTCATCATGTCTCGCCTCGCGCGCGTTGAAACGCGCTCTCGACGGCCCGCCGCGTGAGCACCCGGACCATATCCCTCCGATAGCCGGCACTGGCGCGGACGTCGTCGATGGGCCGGGCGTCATTGGCGGCGCATTCCGCCACTTCCGCGACGGCGTCTGCGTCGAAGCGGCGGCCTTGGAGACAGTCTTCGGCCGACGCTGCCCGGAGCGGCGTGGGCCCCACGGCCCCCAGCGCGATGCGCGCGTCCTCGATGATGCCGTCCTCGTCCAGCCGCACGAACGCCGCGCAGTTGACCACCGCGATGTCCATGGCGGTGCGGACGCAGCGTTGAAACGAGCTGCCGGCGCGGCCGTGCATGGCGGGGATGTGGACTGACGTCAGGATCTCGCCGATTTCCAGGGCAGTCCTGCCGGGGCCGAGGAACAGTTGCTCCATGGCCAGCTCCCGGGTTCCGTCCACACGGCGGGCTTCCGCGGTCGCGCCGAGCGCCAGCAGTGGCGTCGCGGTGTCGGCGGCCGGGGAGGCGTTGGCGAGATTGCCGCCGATGGTGGCGCGGTTGCGGGTCTGGATCGAGCCCACCACTCTCGCGGAATCGGCCAGGGCGCGGTAGCGGTTGACGATGAGGGAAGAGGCAGCCAGGGTCTCCATCAGGGCCAGGGCGCCGATGCGAATCCCGCCGTCCGAAGGCTCGACCCCATCCATGCCGGGGATCCGCTTGAGGTCGACCACGGCCTCCGGCTGCGTCTGCCGGCGCTCCATCCTGAGAAAAAGATCCGTCCCTCCGGCCAAGGGAACGGTCTCAGGGTTCAGCAAGGAAAGGGCCTCTTCGAGGCGGCGCGGAGCGAGGTATCGAAAATGCCTCATGGTTTCGGCGGTCATTCATGGCACTTTTTCACGGCGGATGCAATTCAGCGGGAGGTGAGAGCCGAGAACCGGGGCGCACGGGTTTCGATCGCTTTTCCGGGAAGCTGGCTCCGCGGAGGGCCTGCCTTGGCGGAGGGGGACCATTCTTGATAGCCTCCAGGGTATCAGGACGCGTCGACTCAAAAGGAGGCATAAGAGGATAAATGAACATTGCCACCAACTTCCGGAACAAGGGCTCGGTCGGGAATGCACTCTGGTACGCGGTTCCCCTTTTGCTGTTCTGCATCCCGACAGCGGCCTACGCGGCGCCGCCTGACCTGCAGACGCCGGCGCCGGTGATCTACCTGGCGGACAATCTCGACGAGCAGGACAAGCTGGGGTGGTGCATCGATACCGTGGGGCGGGGGTTCGGTGAGAGGCTGCACGCGCACTCCTGCAAGCCGCGGGGCGGGGACGTGCAGTTCCGCTACGACAAGGACCCGCGGCGCATCACTTCGGCCACCTTCTCCGGCAAGTGCGCCACGCTGACGTCGCCGGCCGCCGCGGGCGTTTCCCTCGGGTTGGTGGATTGCTCGAAGGACTCGGCCGCCCAGGACTTCGACTACGACGGCGAGACGATGGAGTTCCGTCCCGGGGCCGACCGGGCCCTTTGTCTCGTGGCGGGCGCCGCAAGCAGGAGCGCGGGGCCGTTCATGTCCCGTAGTCTGGAGCTGGCTCCGTGCGCTGCCACCGACGCGGCGCGAAAGCAGTGGCGTATCAAGTGAGGCGGCGCTTGGCGCCGCGGGCCGTTGGGGGACCATGACCGAATCGAGGACCGGAATCGGCGGGCGCGGGAGCAGCTACAACCCCCGGAACCGTTTCGAACCCCTCGCCTTCGTGCCGGACGGCGCCGCCGCGGGACCCTCCACCCGATTGCTGAAGGATACGTCCCGGTCCATCATCGCCTACAACGACAGCCCCGACGTGGGCTTCGAGGCCAGCGTCAATCCGTACCGGGGTTGCGAGCACGGCTGCATCTACTGCTACGCCCGTCCCACCCACGAGTACCTGGGCTTCTCCGCCGGCCTGGACTTCGAGTCCAGGATCCTGGTGAAGGAGGAGGCGCCGGAGCTTCTGAAGAAGGAGCTGGCGTCGCCGCGATGGAAACCCCAGGTGATCGCGTTGTGCGGCGTCACCGATCCGTATCAGCCCGTGGAGCGGCGCCTCGAGCTCACCCGGGGTTGCCTGAAAGTGCTCGCGGAGTACCGGAACCCGGCGGCCGTCGTCACCAAGAACCATCTGGTGACGCGGGACGCGGACCTGCTACGGGAACTGGCGGCCCGGGACGCGGCCGTGGTGTTCATCTCGGTGACCACCCTGGACGGGGACCTCTGCGGCCGCATGGAGCCACGGGCCTCTCAGCCTGGTTTGCGCCTCGACGCCATCCGCGCCTTGAGCGAGGCGGGCATCCCGGTGGGCGTTCTGGTGGCGCCGGTCATCCCCGCCTTGACGGACCATGAGATGCCGGCGATCCTGGCCGCCGCAGCGGAAGCCGGCGCGGGTTGTGCCGGCTACTCGCTACTTCGCCTTCCGTTCGCCGTCAAGGACCTGTTCGGGCAATGGCTGGAAGAGCACTTCCCCGACCGCAAGGAGAAGGTGCTGAACCGCATCAGGGAGGTCCGCGGCGGAAGGCTCAACGACTCCGGCTTCAAGACCCGCATGAAGGGGCAGGGGATCTTCGCCGAGCAGGTGGATTCGCTTTTCCAGGCCAGTTGCCGGAAGCTGGGGCTGACTCGCCGGTCATGGAATCTGTCGGCGGCTTCGTTCCGGGTCCGAACCGATCAGTTGTCGCTGTTCAGCGATGACTGACGACCGGAGTGGTATGCCGGGGGGATCGCTTCCACCGGCACGCTTGGCGCGGTTTGCTCCACGGGCGGCGTGGACGCCGGCTCAGGGCATCAACTCGCCGCCGTTCACACCCACCACCTGCCCGGTCATGTAGCTGCTGGCCGGGCTCAGCAGGAACACCGCCAGGTCGGCTACCTCGCTCGGCTCGCCCAGCCGTCCCATGGGGACGATCCTGGAGCGGTCCGTCTTGCGCTTCTCAAGCGCCTCGCCGGTGAGCCCGCGGCGCCACATGGGCGTGTCGATGGGCCCCGGCGCCAGCGCGTTGATGCGGATGCCGTGCTCGGCCACCTCGCGGGCCACAGCCTTGGTGAGGGCCGCGATGCCGGCCTTGGCCGCGGAGTAGTGGGACGCCCACTCCTGGCCCTTGAGCCCGTGCATGGAGGACAGGCTGGCGATGACGCCGAAGCGCGCCTCCATCATCAGCGGCAGCGCCGCGCGTATGCAGTAGAAGGTGCCGTTCAGATGGACGTCGATCATGCGGGCCCAGTCCGAGTCGCTGATCTCGTGCGCGGGTTTCTGCTGCGAGATCCCGGCCACGTTCATGAGATAGGCCAAGCTGCCGAACTCGCGGTGGGCCTTGGCGATGGCGTCATTGACCCGATCCGAACGGGTGACGTCCAGCTCCAGGGGCAGGGCGGTACCGCCGTTCGCGGTGATGCGCGAGGCCGTCCCCTCCGCCTTGGCCGCGTCCACGTCCGCCACGGCGACTTTGACTCCCTGTTCCCCGAGCTTGAGCGCGATGGCCTGTCCGATTCCGCTGCCGCCGCCGGTGACGAATGCGCTGTCGCGCTCCATATCCCACTGCATGACCACCTCCCGTGTTCGTTTGGTTGAGCCGTGGAAACTAACACTTGCCCAGAGAAGGGGTCAAACGTGCCGTTCTCATGGGTTCGGTCGCGCCTCCCGGGCCGATCTGGTAAACATCACGTCACCCAAATCAAAGGGAGGTTTCCAGTGGAGTATCGCCAGCTTGGAACGTCGGGGGTCCGCGTTTCCGCCATCGGCCTCGGGACCAATCGATTCGGCTCGCCGGCCGTGCCGCAGGATGCGGTGACCGCCGTCATCGACGCGGCCGCGGACCTCGGCATCAACTTCATCGACACCTCCAACAGCTACCAGGGGGGCCGTTCCGAGGAAACGCTGGGCAATGCCCTGAAGGGGCGCCGAGATCGTTTCGTGGTGGCCACCAAGTTCTTTTTCCCGACGGGCGAGGGCGCCAACGACCGCGGCACGTCGCGCTACCATCTCATGAACGCCGTCGAGGGGAGTCTCCGCCGGCTCCGGACCGACCACATCGATGTCTACTACATCCACCGCTGGGACGACGCGACTCCCATAGACGAGACCCTGCGGGCGCTGGACGACCTGATCCGGCAGGGGAAGGTGCGGTACATCGGCGGGTCGGATTTCGCGTCGTGGCAACTGGCCCATGCCAACGTCCTGGCCGAATTTCGAGGCTGGACGGCCTTCGCCGTGATGCAGTCCCATTACCACATGCTGGAAAGAGACGTGGAGCGGGAGGTGCTTCCCTATTGCCGGGCCCACGGCGTGGGGTTCGTGCCCTATTTTCCGTTGGCCGGCGGATTCCTGACCGGAAAGTACGTCAGGGGCGAGAAACCGCCGCCCGGCTCACGCGGCGAGAGCGCTCCCTATGTGCAGAAGTACATGACCGATGCCAACTACGACGTGGTGGAGCGCCTGAGGGCATGGGCCGAGGCCCGGGGACGGAAGATGAACGAGTTGGCGCAGTGCTGGCTGTTGGCCCAGCCGCGGGTCTGTTCGGTCATCTCCGGCGCCACCCGTCTGGCACAGGTCCGGGACAACGCCAAGGCGGCGGAATGGGAGCTGACGTCCTCGGAACTGGCCGAGGTCGACGAGTTGCTGGGAGTGTAGGGAGCGGCAGCGGCGGGCCGCCGCTTGTCAGTGCAGGATGCGCACGGCGGGTTTGAGTTCGATGACCTCCGCTTCAACCGGGTCCTCGGCCGTCGCGTCGCGCTTTCTTTTCTGAAAGGCTTCGTTCAGCAACAGCACCACCATCCGCCACAGCTCCTGTTTCTCCACCGGGGCGTGGAGGAAGAGATCGACCCCGGCGGCCAGGCCTCTGCTGTGGTCATGCATGAGGTGACCCGACAGCATCAGGATGATCGGCGTATGCTGGTGCGCGTCCAGCCTGCGAATGGCGCGGCAGAGATCGAAGCCGTTGAGGGGCCCCTTCAGAAAGCCGTTCACGAGGAAAAGCTGCACGTCCTGTTCCGCGGTGATTGCCAGCGCCTTGCGCCCCTCCGCGACGCGGATCACCTCGACCGCGTACGACAGCTCTTGTAGATGCCGTGAAAGTATCGTCGCGTGACTGGTGTAACTGTCCGCTATCAGAATCCTGGGTCGTTCGCTTCGTCTCATGGGCTCCTCTTGGTCACCGCACCGGGGATGGGCGTCTCCGGTCAAGGCAGTTTCGAATCTGTCCGAGTCGCACGGTTTCCCCTCCTCTCACGGGCCCGAATGCCGCATTCAATTATGCCATTCGAGCAGAGTCAAGACCTGCGCGGGTAAATTTTTGCGGCCGACGTTTTTATGCTTCGTGGGTGGGTTTGCCGTGGGGCCGACGCGAACGAATCGACCGCGCGCATGTCCCTCACGAATCGCGGCCGATTCGTCTCAGGAAGGTCCTTACGGCGGCGTGGGCGGCTTCCGGATTCGCGAAGAAATAGCTGTGCCGTTCTCCCGGCAGCACCACGAGCTCGGCCCCCGGTATGCCGTTTTCCAGGATCTCCGAGGAGGTGCGGTGGTTCATGTCGCTGGTGACGTTGCGGTCGTCGTCTCCGACGAGAATCAGGGTAGGGGTGCGGGTCTCGCCGAGGCGGCTGCTGGTGTCGTGGCCCTGTCTTGCCAGCAGATGGCGGAAGTAGAACTCCACCGGTCCCATGTTGGCCATGCGGACACGCAGGTAGTTCTCCACCCGGTCTGGGTGCCGGGCGGCGAACTCGTCGGTGAAGCCCACCAGGATGGAGTGGTCGCGGACGTATTTCTCGTAGCCCCATTCCACCATCTCGGTGGCGATCTTCAGGGGGATGCCCTTGGTGTCGGGAAACGACGCCCCGGTGGAGGCCAGGATCAAGGCCTTGATCCGCGAGGGATGGTCCAGGGCCATGAGCTGGGCCACCCGGCCTCCCATCGAGTGGCCGCAGACGATGGCTTCGGGAGCCTCCAGATGGTCCAGCAACGCCATGGCGTCGTCGGCGAACATCTGCGTCGTGTACGGGATGGACGGCTTTCCGGACTGGCCGGTGCCGCGGTAGTCCATGGTGATGACCCGGTGGTCCCGGGAGAACTCAGGCACCTGGTGGATCTTCCACACCTCTCCGTCGCAGTGGGTCTCGCTGAGGAACAGAAGGGGCTCTCCTTCACCGTGGACTTCGTAGTACAGTTCGATGTCGTTGACGCGAAGCAAGGGCATGGGACCTCCTGAAGTTCAGGCGTGGCAGGCGGCGGCTAATCGAAGTACCCGGTTTTCAGGGCCCAGAGCCACGCGTAGGCGATCTTCTCGTTGTATAACGCCCAGTGGCCCATGTGGGTGTACTTCGGCACCAGCCCCACGTGTATTTTCGCCCCGGCGGCCCCGTACTTGCCGGCCATGAACATCTCGCGCTTGTCACCGAGGCTTTGCCCGCCGATCCAGTGGCCGTGGTCGTTCTCGCCCACCATGAGCAGCACCTTGAGGTTGGCGAGCCATTCCGGGGCCGGGTCCTGCAGGTGGTCGAAGTACTCCTCCCGCGGCAGGCCGGTCACCCGGACGTATTCCTCGAGCCGTTCCGGGAAGACGTTGTGCTGGTTGTCCCGCAGCCCGATCTTGATCTGGGGGCGGGTGTTCTCCGTGAGCCGGAAAAAGTCCTCCATCCGACCCCAGGGAGTCAGCTCCGGCAGGTCCTCGTAGTGGGACTTCCGGTACGCCTCCACCGTACGCCGGGATATCTGCGTGAGCCCGTAGGGCTTGGGCGTCTCCATGCCCGTAGCCTCCCGCCACTCCCTGCGCCAGCCGTCGGGCCCGCCGCTGCCCCAGCCGACCACGCCGATGACCTCCGCTTCCTCGGTGAATCGGGTCAGGTGCGCCGCCATGGGACCCCCGGTCGAGTGGCCGAAGGTGATGAGGCGCCGCCCGTGAAGATGCCGGTCCGTCAGTTGTCCGGCCCCCTGGAGGATGACGTTGAACGTGCACTTGAGCAGCCGGTCCTGGAGCTCTTCCTCGCCGGTGTCCGTGTCCAGCAGATAAACGGGTAACCGATCGGCGATGGGCTTGTCCCATTCTCCGCCCCGGGGCCAGAGGCCCGGATAGCTCAGGGCCAGGACCGTGAAGCCCTGGGCCGCCAGCCTGCGGGCCAGTCCCGGGCGGCCGTCCGGGGTCACGTCCATGACCTTCTCGTTGGCACCCCCGCCGTGGAACACCACGAAGGCCGGCTGGTCGTCCCGCTCGCGCGCGGGGGTGTAGAGTGAGCCGTGTATGTCCCACTCGTAGCCGTTGCGCTGGTAGCGTTCGACCACCTCGGTGACGGAGTAGGCGCCGTCGTCATCGGGCGGCGGCATGGCGAGCCAGTCATTCCAACCGATGGGCACGAGGGTTTCATCACCCCCGAGGCTGCGGGTGAAGTCCTGGGTTCCGGCTGGCGGTTCGGGCATGTTATTCTCCTGTGACGGCCTGCGGCCGCGGTCGGTCAGGCTGCGATATAGCGGTTACGGCAACGGAAGACAACGAAAGCAGAGGCGGATACATCATGGAGCTGGGTCTTTCCCTTTTCTCGACGGAGCAGTCGGGTCCGGTAGGCGACATCGCCAGGGAGGCGGAGCGGCTGGGCTTCGAGTCCCTGTGGTTCCCGGAGCATATGCTCATTCCGGTGCACTACGAATCCCGTTACAAGCGCACGTCCGACGGGAGCGTCCCCGAGTCGTTCGCCCACCTGCCCGATCCCTTCATCGGCGCGGCCATGGCCGCCCAGGCCACCGAGCGCCTGCGCGTCGCCACCGGAATCTGCATCCTGCCCCAACGTGACGTCATCGCCACGGCCAAGGCGGCCGCCACCCTGGACCTCCACTGCGGCGGACGTTTCATCATGGGCGTGGGCGCCGGCTGGTTCCCGGAGGAGGCGGAGATCCTGGGGGTTTCGTTCAAGCGCCGCTGGAAGATGCTGCGGGAGGGGGTCGAGGCCATCAAGGAGTTGTGGAGCCGGG
Source organism: uncultured Binatia bacterium (SeqCode) (assembly GCA_965215605.1). Classification (GTDB taxonomy): domain Bacteria; phylum Desulfobacterota; class Binatia; order UBA9968; family JAJDTQ01; genus JAJDTQ01. Next base: position 3,549,665 of record OZ244070.1, read on the forward strand.
ACGAGGCTTCCTACGAGGGCGAGTTCGTCCGCTTCCCGCCGGTCAGGGTCTTCCCCAAGCCCGTGCAGAAACCTCATCCGCCGGTCTATCTCGGAGTCCACGACCCCAGATACGCGCCGGCGCGGGTCGCCCGCTACGCCGACGGCTGGTGTCCGGGCGATCTGCCCGTGGACGACGCCGCGGACGCCGTGGCGAGTGTGCGCCGGGCCGCCCGTGAACACGGACGGGACCCTGGCGAGATCGAGTTCTCGGTGCTGCTGACGCCGAAGGACGGCTTTCCCACGGTGGACGACATGAGCCGGTATCGGGAGGCGGGCATGCGGCGCATCGTGTTGCGGTTGGATGCGGTGACCGGAAGCGGAGTCGCTGCCGCCGGGCGGCTCGAGCCTTTCCTGGAGCAGGCGAAGCGCTTGGACCCGTAGCCGGTGCCCTGCAAGCCCTAGCCTCCGGGCAGCGGCGGCACGGCGAGCTATCCCGACCAACCCCGGGTGATCAGAACGGCAAGCCCCACGGCCCAGCAATAGCCGGCAAACCACGTGAGCCTCCGCGAGAGAAGCACCTTCAGGAGCACTTCGATGCTGAAGTAGCCCACGGCGAAGGCGGCCACGAAGGCGAGTCCGTAGCCCGGCGCGTTCACCCCCGACGCGCCCTGGAGCCCGTGTGTCGCCAGTTGCAGCACGAAGGCGCCGAGTATGGCGGGCACCGACAGCACGAACGAGTAGCGCAGGGCCATGTCACGCCGGAGACCGGCGAAGACTCCCGCGGCCACGGTGGCCCCGGAGCGGGAGATGCCGGGAATGATGGCCAGGCCCTGGACCACGCCGATGACCAGGGCGTGGCCGGCATGCATGTGCTCGATGCCCCGGGCGTGTTCCGGCGCGCGGTCGGTGGCGAAGAGCAGCGCGCCGGTGACGAGCAGCATGCTCGCGGCAGTGGGAACGCTGGCAAAAAGGCGCTCCAGCGGTTCGGCGAACAGGAGGCCGATGATGGCGGTGGGAAGGGTTCCGACGATGACCAGCCAGAGGAGCCGCAGGGCTGCCGGGTCCGCCCGTCGGGGCGCGGCGGCGGCCCGCGCCAGGGCCGTGAAATCCCGGCGGAAGTACACCAGCACGGCGCCCAGGGTTGCCAGGTGCACCGTGGCGTGGAACAGCACGCCGGGCTGGTTGAAGCCGGGAAGCCAGGACTGGAGCAGCACCAGGTGGCCGGAGCTGCTGACCGGCAGGAACTCGGTGAGCCCTTGCAGGATTCCGAGCGCGATGAGCGTCAGGGTGGGGGTCACGATTCCTCGTACGGCATGGTTTGACTCGAGCGGGACGGGGTAGGTTTCCACGAACCCCTGCCGGCAGGCAAGATCGGCTCGCGGGTCGATCCCTCGTGATTCGCCATTGGGCGACAGCTTCATCCGACGTTCAAACCACTTTAACACGCCTGCAACGATCGAATGGCACCGCCCCACCTGGATTCCCGCTTTCGCGGAAAGGACGTCAGGTTGACGTCCGCCGTCATGAGGCACCACAATGAGTGCCTTGCGGGCCGTTGCGGGAAAGGATCGATATGGCGTTCGACGGCATGCTCAGCCTCCAGTTCGTCACCCATCTGGCGAACCACTACTCGGTCAACCGGTTCGTGGAGTTGGCCGCGCTTGCCCGCGAACGCGGGTTCCAGCGGATCTGGCTCAACGACAACGCGCGCTACCGGAGCCAGGTGGTGGTGCTTTCGGCCATCGCCGCGCGCGTGCCCATCGGCGTCGGCACGGCCGTTCTGGTGCCCTACTTCCACCACCCCATCGAGGTGGTGGACTCCCTGGCCGCCCTGTCCGAGTTGAGCGAAGGGCGCGAGGTGGGCTTCGGACTGGCGCGCGGCTCCCTTACCCAGACGCCGCAGCACGTGGCCATGCACCGGCCCCTCGGGGTGGTGCGTGAGCTGGCGGTGTTCGCGTCCCGGGCGCTGGCCGGAGAGCGGGTGGCCTACCGGGACTTCCCGGTGCTGTGCGAGTACTTCCATTTCAATCCCGCGGGCAGGTTCGAGTTGGCCTTCACGCCGAAGTCCCCGGTGGTGATCTATTCGGGCGGCAACGGCCCCCGGTCGCTGCGCATGGGCGGCCAGGTCATGGACGGCCTCATCAGCTCGGGGACCTTCATTCCCATGCTGCGGGCGGGCCGGCTCAAGGGGATGCACCAGATTGCCGAGGCCGGCGCCCGGAGCGTCGATCCCGGGAAGACTCTCCGCAAGATGGTGGAGCTCAATGTCTCGGTTTCCCGCGACCGGGACGCGGCCTTCGAGTTTCCCAAACGCCAGGTGGCCCACTCGATCCCTCAATGGGAGTCCCTGGGGTTCACCCCCGAGGAGTACGCCCGACTCGGCGTGGAACGGCAGAGGGTGCTCGACCTGAAGGACGCCTTCGCCCAGGGCGCCACCATCGAGGAGGCCGCAGCCCTGGTGACCGAGCAAATGGTCCTGTCCTATTACGTGGCCGGCACCCCGGCCGAGGTGGCCGACCAGGTGGTGGAACTAGCCGGGCAGGCCCGGGAGCTTGGCTTCGACGAGATCGCCTTCGCCAAGCTCGGCCCCGACTACGAGGAAGCCATAGAGATGCTGGCGGAAAGCGTGATGCCGCGGCTCAGCGGGTAGGCCCGGCGAACAGCTACGGTACTTCAAGAAGGAGGAATCCCCATGGCGGCATTCGACGGCAAGCTCAGTCTCCAGTTCGTCATCCACTTGGCGAATCAGTACACGGTGAATCAACTCGTGGAGTTGGCCGGGCTGGCGCACAGCCGTGGATTCGAGCGGATATGGGTCAACGACAACGCGCGTTACCGGAGCCAGGTGGTGGTGCTCGCCGCCATAGCGGCCCGCGTTCCCGTCGGCATCGGCACCGCGATCCTCGTGCCGTACCTTCACCATCCCATCGAGGTGGTGGATTCGTTGGCGGCGTTGTCCGAGTTGAGCGACGGGAGGGAGATCGGCTTCGGCCTCGCCCGCGGCGACCTGGCGCAGACGCCGCAGCACGTGGACGTACACCGGCCCATCTCGCTGGTACGGGAACTGGCCGTGTTCACGCGGCGCGCGCTCGCCGGCGAGCGTGTCCCCTATGGCGACTTCCCCGTGCTCAGCGAATACTACCATCTGAACCCGGCCGGCAGCTTCCAGTTGGCCTTCAAGCCGAGGTCGCCGGTGGTGATGTATTCCGGGGGGAACGGCCCCCAGTCCCTGCGCATGGGAGGCCAGGTGATGGACGGACTCATCAGCTCCGGCACCTTCATCCCGATGCTCCGGGCGGGCCGCCTGAAGGAGATGCATGACATGATCGAGGCGGGCGCCCGCAGCGTGGACCCGCACAAGACCTTGCGCAAGATGGTGGAGCTCAACGTGTCCGTTTCGCAGGACCGTGACGCCGCCATCGAGTTCCCCAAGCCACAGGTGTCCCATTCGATCCTGCAATGGGAAGCGTTGAACTTCACTCCGGAGGAATACGACCGCCTCGGGGTGGAGCGGGAAAAGGTGCTCGAGCTCAAGCAGGCGTTCGCCCAAGGCGCCACCGTCGAGGAAGCGGCGGAGATGGTGACCGAAGAGATGGTGCTGAACTACTACGTCGCCGGGCGGCCGGAGGAGGTGGCGGATCAGATCGTCGAGCTCTCCCAACAGGCCCAGGTCCTGGGCTACGACGAGATCGCCTTCGCCAAGCTCGGCCCGGACTACGAAGAGGCCATCAACATGCTCGCGGACAGCGTGATGCCGAGGCTGAAGGGATAACGGCCTACAGGCTGCGCTTCTTCTGCCGCGCCTGCAGCGCTTCGAGGTTCTGTTGCGCCCCCTCGGCGAAGGGGTGGACGGCGAGGGTGGCCTCGAAGGCGCTAATGGCGGCCTCGTCGTTGCCCAATGCCGTCATGATGAGTCCCAGGCCGGAGAGCGCGCCGAAGTGGCGCGGCTCGAGCTCCAGGGTCTTGTCGATGTCGTTCACCGACGCCCGGTAGTCGCCCATGAGATAGTGGACCGTGGCCCGCTTGTTCCACGCTTCGGCGAATAGGGGGGCGAGGTCGATGATCTCGCTGAAGGTTTGCACCGACGCCGGGTAGTCCTGGGCGGACATCTCCGTCAGCCCCCGGCGCATCAGCTCGTTGACGCGGTCGTCGTCGGATTGATGCCATATGGCCCATATCAGGTTCGCCGCCACGGCTGCATCGCCGGCGTCGTCGGTGGTCTGTATCCGGGTGAAGAGCGCTTCCAGTCGCGGGTCCATCTGATCGGCCATGGGGGTTGCGGGTGCGATCAAGAGAAACGTGACGAGTATCGTTCCGGCAATCCGCACGGTGCCACAATACAGGGTCCGGTTTCGGCGCGTCAACACGCGGACGGCGGCACCTTCGGGTCGGTTGCCGGCGGGAATCAAGTTCGTTATGCAAGGGTCACGGGTGCGGCCGCGGACAACGGCCGCCCGCCCGGCAATTCACCCAAGGGAGTCATTCGAAATATGGGAACGACACTGATCACCGGAGTGGGCCTCGTCGGCACCTCGTTCGCGCAGCACGCTCTGAAGCGCAACGAGAAGCTGGTGTTCTACGACTTCATGCCGCGCGCGGAGTACCTGCACCGGAAGCTCGGGACCGCGGACGTGGATGTGGTGCAGAAGGATATCCGGGATCTGCCGGCGCTGACGGAGACCATGCAGCGCCACCAGCCGGAGACCGTCATCCACACCGCCGGCCTCATCGGCGGGCGGGTGGAGGAGTCGCTCTACAGCGGGCTCCAGATCAACGTGATGGGAACCATCAACGTGCTGGAGGCCGCGCGGCTCACCGGGGTGAAGCGTTTCGTGCTGATCAGCACCTTCGGCGCCTATGACCGGCGTCGGGCCGGGAATGAACCCACCCACGAGGACATGCCCCGGGGCCCTGGAGCCGGTTACGGCAACTCCAAGGCCACCAAGGAACTGATGGCGGAAGCGTACCAGCGGCTCTACGGCTTCGAGCTGCTGACGCTGCGGCTGGCCAACGCCTACGGGCTTGGGCATTTCTGGGGCGGCTCCGGCGGCGGCGAGAAGGTGCAGATGCTGTTGGAGGCGGGTATCCGCGGAGAGGTGGCGAGGATTCCCCAAGCCCAGACCATGACCTTCGAGTACGTCTACGCCAAGGACATGGGACGGGCCGTGGACCTGGCGGCCACGGTGCCGGTGCCCGAGAAGACCACGTTCAACATCGGCGTCGGCCAGGTGACGACCTTCGACGACCTCGTGGCCGCGGCGGAGCGGCAGTTCCCCAAGCTGGAGGTGGAGGTGATCCCCGGCAGCCCGCCCGCGGTGTCCGCCAGCTCGCCGCTGGATATATCCCGGGCGAAGCAATATCTGGGCTGGGAGCCGCAATACACCATGGATGCGGCGTTCGAGGACTACGTCCAGGATCTCCGGGCGGTCATGGAGTGAGCATGGAACTGCTTCACTGCGTGTACGAGCCCGAGGGAGAGGGCCCTCATCCGACGATCCTGGCGCTGCACGGCCGGGGCGCCAACGCCACGGACCTGCTGGGCCTCGCGCCCCATCTGTGCGGCGGCGCGTTCCGGGTCATCTGTCCGCAGGCGCCGCTGGAGGTGGCGTTGGGTCCGGGCATGACCGGTTACGCTTGGTTCCCCATGTCGTCGGGCGGCGACATCGACACCGCCGCCTTCCTGTCCGCCCGCGACCGGCTCCGGATGTTCGTGGACCAATGCGCCGAGCGTTATCCCCTGGGAAGCCGCAAGCTCGTCCTGCTGGGCTTCAGCCAGGGCGGCGGGATGGCCTACAGCTTGGGACTGTCCGAGCCGGACCGTTTCGCGGGCATGTGCGTCCTGAGCTCGTGGCTGCGGGAGGGCACGCTGAGCGCCTTGGGCGTGGCCGACCGGGTGGACGCGCTGCCGACCCTGGTGCACCACGGCAAGCGGGACGAGTTGATCGAGCTGGCGCGGGCCACGCACTCCATCGAGTTGCTCAGGAAGCTGCAGGTCCCGGTGGACTACACCGAATACGACATGGGACACGAGATCACTTCCCGGAGCCTCGCCGATCTGTCCGGCTGGCTCCAGGCGAAGGGGCTGGCAGTCTAGCAGCCTGCGCCGAAGGGACGGATGAGAGCGGATTTGCAGCCGTGAATTCCTGCGGCGCAAGCTCCTAGGCCAGATAGATGACGATGATGCCGGCGATCACGAACAGCGTGGCGATGCCGGTACGAAGCGTCACCTGCTCGATGTCCCGTGAGAACAGCACGGTGCCCAGCAGCACCCACAGGGGCGCGACGCACACGATGGGGCCCACCACCACCACGTTGCCGATGCCCAGTGCCGCCACCAGCGCCCAGATACCCACCGCCTCGAACACTCCCGTGACCAGGAAATAGGGCATGGCCCGCCGGTCGAACACGATGTTTGTCCTGGCCCGGCGGCTGAAGAGGTTGAGCAGCAACGGGCTCATCGCGGCCGCGCCCATGACCGCGCTCAGGAACAGCGGCTCGTTGGCGATGGTCAGCCCGTAGCGCCGGATCGGGTGGTTCACGCCCGCCGTGAGCGCGGCGGCCAGCGGGAAGAGCAGCTCCCACGTCCGGTAGGTCTTCTGCTGCTGCGGGTTCCACGAAAGCAGGACGATGCCCAGCACCACCGCTCCGGTCCCGGAAAGCAGCAAGGGGGTGACGGTCTCGTTCAGGAAAAGCACGGCCAGCGCGGTGCCGAAGAGGGGATTGGTGGCCTGGACGGTGCTGGTGACGCTGGCTCCGAGGCGGGCCACGCCGTGATAGGCGAACAGTCGCGTGCCGAGCTGGATCCAGCCGCCGGCCACGAAGCAGAGCGTGGCCATCCAGGGGATGCTGGGGATGCCGCCGGTGAGGAAGACGATCGTCCACAGGATGGTAGTGTTCACGGCCAGCGCCACGTAGGCGGCGGTGGAGGGCGTCGAGTACACCAGGCCCCGCCGGGTGGCCAGGAAGCAGCCGGCGTAGAAAAACGAGGTCACCAGGGCGAGGAATTGGGGCGACATGAAGGTGTGTGGCGGCGGGGCGCGTCAGCGTCAGGACGACAGGCTTCGGGCCCATGCCGCCAGCGCGGTTACGACGTCCGCCACGGCTCCCTTGACGTCGTCGTGGCCCTGTTTGAGATTGCCTTCTTCGTCGAACCGCTGCCGCCCGTTGTTGACGTAGAGCTCGGGCTTGGGGAGCACGATGGTTTCCGTGAAGACGAAAGACTGCCGCAGCGCGAGCTGCGCCCGGACCGTGCCCCAGGGGCCGCCGGAGACTCCCACCACGGCCGCGGGTTTCTTCTTCAACGGCGAGTTCTGGGGCGGCCGCGAGGCCCAGTCCACGGCGTTCTTGAGCACCCAGGGGACCGAGTAGTTGTACTCCGGCGTGGCGATCAACAGCGCGTCCGCGGCCCGGATGGCTTCCTTGAACTCCGCCACCGGCTCCGGATCGCCCTGTTTCTCCACGTCCTCGTTGTACAGCGGGATGACGGCAAGATCGAAGCTGTGGACGTCGATCCCTTCCGGCGCCGCCTCCTGCGCGATGCGGATCAGACCGCGGTTGTAGGAATGGGCCCTGAGACTGCCCGCGAACGCAAGTATCTTGAACGACTGTGCTGCCATGAACGGTGCTCCATTGGTGAGGCTCAGTTGAACGGCTGAGCCGGCTCCGTCGCCGGGCCCGCGTACGGGCCGGTTCGGCTATTCTTCCGCCAGGTCCCTGCTGGTCCCGATGCGATCGACCAAGGGGAGCTTGAGCGCGGGCCGGGCGACGTCGAGGCCGAACACCAGCCCGAGCAGATTGATCTCGAGCCCCTCCTGGATCCCCACCGCCGCCCCCAGCAGTCCGTAGATGGAGAGCTGCCAGCCGGTGCCGCTCGGGGTCCGGGCAAGAAACTTCCCCTCGTCGAGGTAGTCCTTGCCGACGGCGTTGGACGGAAGCGCCGCCTCGAGCTCCGGGACCTGACGGGCCACGTAGGCGGTGAAGGTGTTGCTGTTGGGGCCGGGCCACAGCCGGTAGGAATTCGGATACGGGTAGCTCTCGGCGGCCTTGCGGATGCCCGGAATCGCGCGCGCGGCCGCCGCTCCCCGGAGGTCCGCCATGATTTTCGGACGGCTGTCGAACCACAGCCGGTCGGGGATGTCTTCCTGCACCACCACCACCGGCAGTCCGCGGTACGAGCGCCAGCCCACCACCTGGTAGACCACGTACGTCCGGGCTCCGGCCTCCTTCGTGGCGATCCACGTGTGCACGCCGAAAATGCCGCGCCAGTTGAATGCCCGCGCGGCATAGAGCTGCACCACGGCCTCCGGCGTGGCGGCCGGATCCGGCGCGATGCCCGAGCTTTCGCGGCTGGCGGTGCGCCAGTCCTTGTTCCAGGCTCCCGATGCGCTGACGACGAAAGTCGAGACAAGCGCGAGGAACAGAACGATGAGGGTGATGATCAGGATGTTTCGCACCGGGTTGCCGTCATGCGCGCCTGGCCGACCGGCTGCCGGCCGGCCCCCGCGCTTCTTGACACCGAATCCCCAGGCCGGTTACTAGTGCTGGTTGTGCGGGATTGTGAGGATACCTTCTGCGAGTCTAGGTGAAATCGTCCGAGGAGACAAATCATGGCACAGAACGGGCACCCTTTGGTGGTGGATGCCGACGCCCACGTGATCGAGACGGAACGCACCTGGGACTACCTCGAAGGCTCCGACAGGAAGTTCAGGCCGGTGCTGTTCGGCTCTCCCGACACGGACAAGCAGTACTGGGTGCTGGATGGAAAGATACGGGGAGCGCGTTTCGCCACCCTGAGCGAGCAGCAGCTCGACGATCTATCCGACAAGGCCGGCCGCCGTTTCACCACGCCGCAGGCCTCCCGCGAAGTCGATGACGTGGGGCTGCGCCTGGCGCAGCTCGACGAACTGGGGGTGGACGTCCAGGTCATGCACAACACGCTCTGGATCGAGCGGGTGGCGGATCATGTGGACGCCGAGACGGCGCTTTGCCTGGCTTGGAACCGCTGGATGGCCGACGTCTGGAAGGCGGGGCAGGGCAGGCTCCGGTGGTCCTGCGTGATACCCGCCATGGACCTGAACGAGGCGCTGCCGCAGATACGTTTCGCGCGCGAGCACGGCGCGGTGGCGGTGTGCATGCGGCCCTACGAAGGCGACCGGCACTTGGTGGACCCTTACTTCTATCCGGTTTTCGAGCTGGCCTCTGAGCTGGACATGGCCATCGGCGTGCACATCGCCAACGGCAGCGCCGGACTGACCTCGCATTTCCGGCCCCGGTACGACAAGACCGGCGGCTTCGCGCCGTTCCGGGTCCCCACGGTGGTGACCTGCCTGTCGCTGATCATGAGCGAGGTTCCGCGGGTCTTCCCGGACCTTCGCTGGGGCTTCATCGAGTCGTCGGCCCAGTGGGTGCCCTGGATCGTCAACGAAGCGAAACGCCGCTCGGGGAAGGCGGAGTATCCCGACAATCCCTTCAAGGAGTACAAAGTCTACGTAACGGCCCAGACCGATGACGATTTCCCGTTCGTGCTGAAGTACGCGGGCGAGGACAACCTCGTCATCGGAACCGACTACGGCCACACCGATTCCTCCAGCGAAGTGGACGCCATCACCAAGTTCAAGGCGGACCCCACGGTGGAAGACGATGCCAGGCGCAAGATCCTGAGCGACAATCCCATGGCGCTCTACGGCATCCAACAACCCGAGAAGGAGAACGGCAATGTCCGGTAACGGAACCAACATGGTGGTGGACGCGGACGCTCACGTGGTGGAGACGGAGGCGACGTGGGACTATCTGGATGCGTCGGAGAAGAAGTTTCGCCCGCAGCTCTTCGGCTCCCCCGAGGATAGGACCACCCAGTACTGGGTGCTGGACGGCAGAGTGCTGGGTTTCCGGTTCCAGAGCCTGAGCGAGCAGCAGCTCGACGAGGTGTCGGCCAAGGCGGGCCGGCAGATGCAGACGCCCCAGGACGCCCGGGAACTGCGCGACGTGCAGTTGCGCCTCGATCACCTGGACGAGCTCGGCATCGACGTCCAGGTCCTGTACAACACCATGTGGATCGAGCAGGTGACGGACCACGCCGACGCCGAGATCGCCCTGTGCGGGAGCTGGAACCGCTGGATGGCGGACGTCTGGAAGCAGGGCGGCGGACGCCTCCGGTGGATCTGCGTGGTGCCGGCCATGACCATGAACGAAGCGCTCGAGCAGATCCGGTTCGCCCGGGAGCACGGCGCCGTGGGCGTGTGCCTCCGTCCCTTCGAGGGCGACCGGCACCTGGTGGATCCGTACTTCTATCCGATCTTCGACGAAGCCCAGCGTCTCGACATGATGATGGGCATCCACATCGCCATCGGCAGCCCCAAGATGGCAACGCAGTTCCGGCCCCGCTACGACAGCGGCGGCGGCCTGCCGGTGTTTCGCATCCCCACGGTCTCCACCTGTTTCACGGTGATGATGAGCGAGGTGCCCAAGGTCTTTCCGGACCTGCGTTGGGGATTCATCGAGTCGTCGGCCCAATGGGTGCCGTGGGTGGTGAACGAAACCATCCGGAGGTCGGGGACGGCGGAATACCCCGAGAACCCCATGAAGGCGTTCCACATCTATGTGTCGGCCCAGACCGATGACGACTTCCCCTACGTTCTCAAGTACGCGGGAGACGACAACATCGTCATCGGCACGGACTACGGCCACACCGACGCCTCCAGCGAAGTGGACGCGTTCACGATCTTCAACGGCAACGAGACCATTTCCGCGGAGCAGAAGCGGAAGATCCTGAGCGACAACGCCCGGGCGCTCTACGGGCTGTAGGGACGCGACGGGGTCGAGGGCAAAAGGCCGGGACGGTGTCCCGGCCTTTTGCGTTTGGCGGCGTGGACGAGGCTCAACCCTTGAAGGGGCTCGTGACCTGGTAGCAGAAGCTGTTGAAGAGCGGGGTGGTGGTCAGGCCGGTCCAGGTGAAGAGTTTGCCTTCGGCGAAGAAGATGTGCATGCCGCAGTCGAACACCAGCACCACCCCGGCCAGGACCCCCACGGTGATGCCGATGACGGTGAGCCACCTCTCGCCGGCGCTCTTGAGATAGAGCAGCGTCGCCAGCCCGATCCCCAACTGGAAGCCCAGCAGCCAGATGGCGGCGGCGAAGCCCAGGATCCAGCCGATGATGTTGGCGGTCCGGCGCCGTTCCTCGGCGGGGTCCAGGGGCTCGGCCTCCCTCTCCAGCAGCGAGGGGTCGGCGAGCCCCGGCTCGTCGCTGCCGGCGGGGACGGCCTGCTCCGGCCGCCCCAGGATCTCCCGCCCAAGCTGGAGCGCCAGCAGCGCCGCGGTGGGCAGGCCGATGAGCCAGGCCATGAGGCTGGCCTGCAACTCCCAGCCGTAGGCCTCCCACAGCGCCCACGCCATGACCAGGAACAACGCGCCGGTGAAGGCGATGGAGAAGCGTCGGGAACTCATGGCGCGGTCTCGCTGCTGCGCTTGCGCCGGCGGTCGCGGATCACCGGGAAGGCGATGCTGGCCAGGATGACGCACAGGATGATCAGCACGCCCGGCCGCGCGAGGAAGCCGAAGTCGTAGCGGGAATAGGTGATCCAGAGGTAGTTGTCCGCCAGCCGCCCCAGCACCAGGCCCAGCAGCAGCGCCGGCCGGGACCAGTCGAACATCACCATGAGCCATCCCAGGGCGCCGAAGATCAGGGTGATGATGATGTCGCCGAAGCTGTTGGTGTGAGTGTAGGAGCCCAGGTAGATGAACAGCAGCAGCGGCGGTATCAGCAGCGTCCCCTTGATGCGGGTGAGCCGCGCCAACTGGTTGAGGAACAGGAAGCAGACCGACACCGTGATGACGTTGGACACCACCAGCACCCACACCAGCGAGAAGGTGACGTCCAGGTCCTTGGTCAGCATGGAGGTGCCCGGACGGAGGCCCAGGACAAGGAATGCCCCCAGCAGGATGGCCGTGGTCACGTTGCCGGGGATGCCGAAGGCAATGGTGGGAATGAGCGCGCCGCCGAGGGTCGAGTTGTTGGCCGCGCCCGGGCCCACGACGCCCTCGATGGCGCCGGTCCCCACCTGGTCCTGCTTGCCCGAGGACTGCATCGCGTGGGCGTACGCCACCCACTGGGACACCGGTCCGCCCATGCCCGGGATGATGCCGATGTAGGTGCCCATGGCGCTGCAGCGAGCCACCAGCCACCAGTGCCGCAACGCGTCCTTCACCCCCTGGAGCACGCCGCCGAGCCGGCCGACGTGGGCCTGGGCGATGCTGCCGCCCTTGGTGGCGAGGTCGATGATCTCGGGTATGGCGAACAGCCCCACGGTGGCCGGCACCAGCCCGATGCCGGCGCCGCCGGTCTCGCCGCCGCCCCAGAGATACATGGTGCCGAAGGTGAAGCGTTCGGTGGCGGTCTGCATGTCCAGCCCCACCAGCGAGAAGATGAAGCCCAGGCCCCCGGCGGCCAGCCCCTTGATCACGCTGCCGCCGCTCAGCGCCCCCACGAAGGTGACCCCGGCTACCGTGAGCATGAAGAACTCCGGGGTGCCCAGGGCCAGCACCAGCGGGGTGACGATGGGGATGGCCAAGGCGATGGCGCCAGCGCCGATGAGCGCTCCCATGAGGGAGCTCATGAGCGAGGCGCCGAGGGCGCGTCCTGCCTCGCCCTTCTTGGCCATGGGGTGGCCTTCCACGATGGTGGAGGCGGTGGACCCTTCGCCGGGGATGCCGAAGAGGATGGAGGTGATGTCGCCGGTGGTGGCGGTGACGGCCATCATGCCGAGGAGGAAGGAGAACGCCTCCACCGCGTCCATCTTGAGTTGGAACGCGAACCCGAGCATGAGGGCCATGGTGACGGGTCCGCCGAGACCCGGCAGCATGCCCACCGCGAAGCCGATGAGGTTGCCCAGCAACAGGTAGCCGAAGGCGGGCCAGGAGAACACCCGGACGAAGCCCTCCAGGGAGGCCGCGGCAATCTTCCCGGCCATGCCCTGGGCCAGGAAGATCCAGACCGCCACGGCCGCCAGAAAGGCGAGCCAGCCCAGGCTACGTTTGAGGGTCACGATAAGGGGGTTCGGTGAAACCCGCGCCACCGGCAGGTTCGAGACCCGCCCCTACGGGCGATCGCGCCTTGCCGGCAACGAAGAACCCCGCGGGGGCGGGTAGCACCCGGCCGAAGGCCGCCAACGGGTTCAGGGCTTTTGCGCCATGGCCTTCAGGATTTCCAGGGCTTCGGGGTCGCGCTTCTGGATCTCCACCACCTTGTCGATAATGGACTGGGCCGCGGCAGCGTTCAGCGACACGAGGTCGAAACCGATCGCTTTCTTGAAATGGGCGATCATCTCCTTGTCTTTCAGGAAGCGGTCGAAGCTCGCCGCCGTGGTGTTGAAAACGTCCTTGGGCACCCGCGCCGCGTAGACCCAGCCGCGGCGGACGCCGCCGAGGTACGCCAGGAGTTCCATGGCCCGGTAGTTGGGGTCTTTCTTGACGGAGTCACCCTTGAGATCCTGGACGATCTCGTAATAGGTGGGAAGGTCCGGCAGGCGCGGGTCGCGGATGATCTTGCCGTCCTGGACGGTCCCTTCCTGGGCGAGGGGCACCACCGCGCCTTCCTCCACCATGGGCAACACGGCGGCGAAGTAGCCGCTCTGGCTGTCGTTGGTCATGTTGAGCTCACCCCGGCGGATGGCCGCGCGCATGTCGCCGCTGCTGCCGTAGCCGGTGACCAGCTTGTGGTCCTGGTCCAGGATCTTCAGCAGCAGCCGCGGCAGCATGGAGCGGGGGCTCTGGATCGACGTGGTGCCGAAGAAGATCTTCTTCTTCAGCCCGGCCAGCTCGGTGCCCTTGGTGATGCCCAGGTCCTTGCTGACGAAGGTGACGGTGGTTTCCCGCACGCCGCCCAGCCACTGGAGCTTGGCGAGCTCGAACTTGACCTTCTTGGGCTTGAAGATGCTGTCGGTTACCGAGGTGGAGAACTGCCCGATGATGGTGCCGTCGGCGGGTGCGGAGTTGTACACCCAGTTCTCTCCCACGATGCCGCCGCCGCCGGGCATGTTCTTGATGATGGTGGTGGGGTTGCCCGGAATCTGCTTTCCGATGAACGGAAGCATCTGGCGCGCCATGATGTCGGCGGCTCCGCCCACCGAGTAGGGGATCAGGATGGCAACGGTCTTGCCTTTGAATGAGACGTCGGCTCCGTGAGTCGGAGTCGCGAGGACGATGAACAGGGCTGCGATTGCGGCTGCAAGGGATGCGAAACGTCGGTTCATTGGATGCTCCTTCCTGGGTTGGTCCAGTGCCCTTGTATTTCGGGTGGCCTTCGCATGTCAACCGCAAAGCCCCGCTCGGGTGCGGATTTGACAACCTCCGGTGCTTCGGTTAAGAACCCGGAATCTTCGGAAATCCAGCACTGAGAATTCAACACTTTAGGAGAGAGGTGACACATGCCCAAGAGCCTGGGATCGTTTCTGGAAGACTGCCGGCGAGAGATTCCCAACGAGGTGGTCTACGTGACCAAGCAGGTGGACCCGGCTCACTACGACGTGAGCGCGCTCATCAAGCACCTCGACGCGGAGAGAAAGTTCCCCATCCTGGTTTTCGACAACCCGTTGGACCTTCACGGGAAGCCGTCCGACATCAAGCTGACCATGAACTGCGAGATCTCGCAGGGCAAGACCCAGGTCGCTCTCGGGATGGACAGGAGCATGAGCCGGGAGGCCATGACCGACCGCTGTCTGGAGCTTGAGGAGCACCGCATCGCCCCGGTGATCATCGAACGCGACCAGGCGCCCGTCATGGAGAACGTCCAGAGCGGCAAGGACGTGGATATCTATCAGATTCCCATCATGCGGCATCACTACATGGACGGCGGCCCCTACATCGTCATGTCCACCATCACCAAGGAACGGACCTCCGGAATCTACAACTGCTCGTACCATCGGATGGAGATCAAGTCGCCCCAGAGCACGGCATTGTACGCCTCGCCGCGCCACCTGTGGAAGATCTTCAGGGACTACGAGGACAACAACATGGAGTGTCCCGTGGCCACGGTCCTGGGGCACCACCCGGCCTACCACATGGGCGCCTGTTACAGCGGCCCGTTCGAGGTGAGCGAGTTCGAGATCATCGGCGGCTACATGCAGGAGCCCCTGCGGCTCACGCCGTCCTCCACCTGGGGCGACAACTTCCTCATTCCCGCGGACGCCGAACTGGTCATCGAAGGCCTGCTGCAACCCAACAAGCGCGTCGTGGAAGGTCCCTTCGGCGAGGCCCCGGGCTATCTCGGGCCGCAGCGCTATACCACTTGCGTGGACTACAAGGTCACGGCCATGAACTGGCGCAAGGGCGCCATGTTTCAGTCCATCATCACGCCGGAGGGTGACAAGCCCTGGATGGACCTGCCGCGGGAGGGCGCGTATCTGCGGCGTTGCCGCGAGGCGGTGCCGGGGGTGACGGCGGTGTGCAAGATGGGCCGGCACGCCCACTACAACGTGTTCATCTCCATGAAGAAGATGTCCGAAGGCGATCCCGGCCGGGCGGCGGCCGCGGCCCTGACCTTCGACCATACCAAGAACGTCTTCGTCTTCGACGAGGACATCAATGTCTACGACTCCACGGATATCCTGTGGGCGCTGGCGACACGGGTGCAGCCGCACCGCCAGGTGTCGATCCTGAAGCCGCTCTTCCGCGGCAACTTCCTGGACCCCTCGCTGGTGGACGAGATCAAGACCTCCGGCATGATCGTGGATGCCACGCGGCCGCTGGACCGGCCGTTCTCCCCGGTGTCGAAGGTGCCGGACGAGGCCATGCAACGGATCAAGATCGAGGATTTCATACCGGGAGAGATCCTCTCGCACATTCCCATAGACCGCACCACCTATTGGTCCTAGTGGACTGTAAGGTTGTTGCCGATTCGCAAGTTACAGGCCGCTGGTGAAAGGAAAGCTTCATGGGTCAGGCTGTTGAAGTGACGTGTCCGAAATGCAGTGAAAAGTTCGTCGTGAACCCGCACATGCTCGGGTCCGGAATGGAGTTTCATTGTCCCTTCTGTGATGTGTACTTTCCGGAGGAAGAAAGCCCTAACATCTGGAAGTAGGAGAGCCTGTCGCAGCGGGACTTTTTCGATCTGGCGCGCCTGTTCCGGTTCCGGCAGGCGCTTGAAAGCGTTGAAGCTGTCGATGCCCCCGAGGCCGTCCTGGTGGGCGGGCCGGAGCGCATCGACGGCGGTCGCGTCGGCATTCTGCCGGGCTCCTTCAATCCACCGACCCTCGCTCACCTGGAGTTGGCCCGGGCGGCCCGGCGCCGGTTCGACCTGGACCGCGTCGTATTCTCCCTCGGCAGCGTAATCGTTGACAAGGAACGGGTGGAAGGCCTGATCCGCGAGGATCGGTTGCTGCTGCTATCTCTGTTGGGGGCGGATCGCCCCTGGTCGGCTGTTGCGGTGGTCAACCGCGGCCTTTACTCCGAGCAGGCGCCGGCATTCCATGCCTGTTTCGGCAGCGGCGCGGATCTCTGGTTCATCGTCGGCATGGACAAGGTGCTCCAGATCTTCGACCCCAGGTACTACCAGGACCGCGACCGCGCTCTGGACGCATTGTTCGCCCACGCGCGCCTCATCGGCGCCAATCGGGAAGACTGGGGCGGCGAGGACCTGGAAGCTCTGCTGGAACAGCCAGAGAATCGTCCCTACCGGGACTGGGTGCGCCCGCTGGCGCTTCCCGCCCGTTTCAAGGACCAGTCCTCCAGCGCCGTGCGGAGCGGCGCCGGAAGCGAATGGTCCTGGGAGGACGTGCTTTCCGAGGTGGCGCGGGACTTCGTCGCCGCCACGGGCGCGTTCCGGGACCGATATGAGTTGCGGGCGGCGGCCATGGACGTGCTCTATCCCATCAGGCAATGGGCGGAAACCGAGGTGGCGCTGGAGTCGCTCCTGGCCCGGGCCGCGGAGCCCGGCGAGGCCGGAGAGGCGGTGCGCGAAGTGTTGAGCACGCCGATGACGCCCGAGTTTCTCATGGACCGGCTTCAACGTCTGGGCCTGACGCGTTCCAGTCGTTGAACAGGGGATCGGCGTCCAGCGCCGTCCGTCCGGATTCGATGGCCTTCCAACCGATGGCGGCCGCCTTCAGATATCCGGCAAGCCTGGCCTCGCGCGATTCGCCGGAGCCACGGCCGGCGCCGCCGTGAACGATGACGCGTTCCCGAGCTCGCCGCCGTGGCCGGCGGTGATGTGTCCGAGATGGTAGCGGGGTCCGTCGACCGTGTATCCGTGGAGCACCGGGTCCTCGGCCAGCAGCATGGGGGTGTCGAGGTCGATCCACTGGAAGGCGCCGGTGCCCGCCGCCAAGTGCGCGCTGAACCCCATGGCCAGCCGTGTCTCCACCATGCCGCCGATCATGAGTCCGAGGCCGGAGGCCCGGGCGATGGCGATGATCTCCAGGGCCTGGGCCACGCCGCACTTGGCCAGCTTGACGTTGATGACGTGGGCCAGATGATCCCGGGCGATGCGCCCGGCGTCCTCGGAGGAGCGGCAGGATTCGTCGGCGGCCACGGGGACGCCCGCTTCGCGCACCAGCCGGGCCTGGCCGTCCCAGTCCTCCCGCGGTACCGGCTGTTCCAGGAGGGCCGGTTCCAGACCCTTGCGGCGCAGGCTCCTCAAGACCGCGAGGGTCTGCGCCACGTCATAGCCCTCGTTGCCGTCCAGGATGAGGTCGCTCGTGGGATGGCCCTCACGGATGGCCTTGACGCGCTCGATATCGGCGTCAACGTCGACGCCGACCTTGGTCTTGAGGGTCGTGAAACCGAGCCCTCGGTACTCGGCCGCAAGCCGGCGGGCCTCTTCGGGTTCGCAGATGGGAATGGTGATGTCGGTGACGATGCGGTCGTGGGCGCCGCCGAAGAAGGCGTAGAGCGGAATATCCCAGTCGCGCGCCAGGGCGTCGAAAAGGGCCATCTCCAGGCCGGCTCGTACCGTCGGCGCTTCCGGGAGGGCGCCGGAAAGAGCTTCCACCAGCGGACGCCGGCGCAGGGCGTCGCGGCCGGTCCATTCCCGAGCCGCCCGCCGGACCGCTTCCAGCGCCGCCGGCTGGTCTTCCGGGGTGACCGTGGGCAGGATGGGAATCTCGCCCCAGCCGCTTGCGCCCCCGGCGAGGTCGAGCCGGACGGCGACGTTGCCGACCCTGTCCAGCCGCGCCCCGGCAATGGTGAACGGAGCCTTGAGTGACGCGTTCAGGACGCGCGCTTCGATGCGGGTGATCTGCTTCAAGGGTGCTTCCGAAAGGGCGCCGGCGATGCCATGCCCGACAGGAACCTATCGCAAATTCCCGCCGGGGACCAGGGCGCTGTCGTCGCTTCATCCGGCTCGATCTGTTACGTTTCCGGCAAAGCGATTCAGCCGCTCGCGGCAGGGTCCTGAAGGAGGGTCGGACATGATTTCGGAAGTGGAGTTCGCTCCGGGCAAGAAGGGCTATCTGGCGAGAGCCCCTGAAGACGGCCGCTATCCCGCGGTGGTCCAGCTTCACGAGCGTTACGGCATAGTGGAGCACACGACGGACATTGCCGAGCGGTTGGCCGCGAACGGGTACGTGACCCTGGCTCCCGACATGTTTTCGCGGTTCACCGGGGATCGGGAGGCGCTGGCCAGCGGAGACATCGGCGTGGGCATCCGCGACGATGAGGCGTTGGTGGATCTGGACGAGTGCATCGCCTATCTGCGAAGCCTGGACTGCGTGGACGGCGACCGCATCGCGGTGATGGGAGTATGCCAGACCGGGCGGCAGCCGCTGCTGGCCGCAGCCAGCCGCGGCGACCTTCGTTGCGCGGTGGTGTTCTACGGCGGGATCTACCAGCGTGACTGGGAGCCGCACGAGGAGCGCCCGACGCCGGTAGGCGAGTTCATCCAGCGGTTGTCGTGTCCGGTGCTGGGGGTGTTCGGCGACAGCGACCATATCATCTCGGTGGATGATGTGCTGCGGTTCAGGCGGGCGCTGGAGGAATCCTGGAAGAGCTATTCCATCCGTATCTTCAAGGATGCGCCCCACGGCTGGCTCAATGACACCATGCCTGGGCGGTACCGTCCGGAATCGGCCGAAGCGGCGTGGACGGTCTTGTTCCGTTTCCTGGAGCAACACCTGAGCCCGGATCGGGCCGGTACCCGCGTGGCGTGGGAGTTCGAGGGCGATGTCCCCGCGGACTACGATTTCTCGAAGACCGTGCGTCTTGCATGATCCGCGCCGGCAGTTTGGATTCCTGAGGATGATCGGGTTAGATTGGTGGGTCTCATGTCCTGTCTCACACATGCTTTCGTGAAGACGCGCAGGATCTCCTGTCGTCGGCAAGGCGGCTCCGGCTCCACGTGGCTCGGCGCGGCCGCGCTGTTCATTGGCTGCTTCGCGGGGATGGTCTCGGCCGGGGAAGGCCCCGGAGGGAGAGTCGACGAGGTGTTGCGGCAAAGCGTCGCGATCCTCGGCGACACGAGTCTGAAGGAAGATGAGCAGGTGGAACGTCTTCGCGCCGTCGTCCTGCCGGTCTTCGACTTCCCCGAGATGGCCCGCCGTTCGCTGGGCTCCCACTGGCGTCGGCGCAGTCCGGAGCACCGGGAGGAATTCACTCGCCTGTTCACCCGGCTGCTGGAACGGACCTACACGAGCCGTATTTCCGCCTACAACGGGCAGCGGACGAAGGTGGTGGGGGAGGAGATCGATGACCGTTTCGCCCGGGTCAAGACCGAAATCACGGACCGGGACGACCGCCGGTTCAAGGTGGACTACCGCATGCGCCGCGGGGGAGAACCCGCCGAATGGCGCATCTACGACGTCGTCATCGAGGACATCAGCCTGGTCAACAACTATCGCGCCCAGTTCAACCGGGTCATCAACCGGAGATCCTTCGAGGATTTGCTGGAAAGGCTGCGGGCGCAAGCGGGCTGACGCGGCTTGCGCGCGGACACCAGCCCGGAGAATCATGCTGAGGGTCCATGCCGGATAAGGCCGTTCCCAGAAAGGCGTCCACCATCGTCCTGGCACGGGAGGCTGGAGACGGCGCATTCGAGATCTTCATGACGCGCCGGCCCCGGGAGATGCGTTTCCTGGGAGGCTTTTTCGTCTTCCCCGGCGGAAGCGTCAAGCGCGCGGACGCCTCTCCGGCCATGCTGGAGCGCTGCCGCGGTCTTTCTCCCGACGAGGCCAGGAGCCGGCTGGGGGACGACTTGAGCGCCGAGGATGCAATGGCGCATTGGGTGGCGGGCATCCGGGAACTGTACGAAGAAGTGGGAGTGCTCCTGTGCGTGAGCCAGGACAACGGCGCGGCGGTGGAACCCGATGCGCGGGACCGGGTGGCCGCCAGGCGGACCGCCCTGCTGAGCGGCGAGGTGGGCTTTGCCGAGTTGCTGGCGTCGGAGGGGCTTTGCTGTGACGTCGGCAGCCCCGTCTACTTCTACCACCGCACCACCCCGGAGCGGTATGCCATGCGGTTCGATACGCGGTTTTTCCTGGCTTCCCTCCCGGAGGGCCAGGTGCCGTTGGACGTGTCCGAGGAGGTGACGGAAAGCCTCTGGATCACCCCGGAGGAGGCGCTCCTGCGGGCCGAGCGGGGGCGCATGGCCGTCATACCGCCGACGTTGGCGACCCTGCGGACCTTGGGCGAGCTTGGCACCTGGGAAGCGCTGTGCCGCGAGTTCACCCTGCGCACGCCCTAGGAGTCTGTCCGAAGTCTTCGTTCGAGCAAGAGTTTGAAACCGCCGGATCCGATTCCCGGACGCGGCGGGAGGGAGCAGTCGATACCATGAGAACGGTGGATGTGATCGCCCATATCCTGAGGCGCGAAGGAGTTGACTATTTGAGCGCGTTTCCGACCTCGACCCTGATCGAGGCGGCGGCAGAGAGCGACATCCGCCCCGTCATCTGCCGTCAGGAGCGGGTGGGCGTGGGCATCGCCGACGGTTACAGCAGGGTCAACAACGGCCGGCCTCCGGGTGTGTTCGCCATGCAGTTCGGCCCCGGCGCGGAGAACGCGTATGCCGGGGTGGCCACGGCATACTCCGACGCCGTCCCGGTGTTGCTGCTGCCTCTGGGGCATACGCGGGAGCGTGAAGGCGTGTTCCCCCAGTTCAGCTCGTTGAAGAACTACGCTCCCATCACCAAGTTCGTGGAGCAGGTTACCACGGCCGACCGGGTCGTCGACACCATGAGGCGCGCCTTCGCCAGGCTCAAGATGGGGCGGCCGGGTCCGGTGATGGTGGAGATACCGGCGGACGTGGCCGGCGAGCAGCTCGACCCCGCCGTGCTTGACGCCTATCGCCCGGTGAAGGCCACGCTCTCGGAGGCCGATCCGCGGGACGTCATGGCCGCGGCCAAGGCATTGCTCGAGGCCCGGGACCCGGTGATTCATGCCGGCCAAGGGGTGCTCTACGCCGAGGCGGCGCCCGAGCTGTTGGAGCTGGCGGAGCTCACCGGCATCCCCGTCATGACCACCATGGGCGGCAAGAGCGCTTTCCCGGAGACACACCCGCTCTCGCTGGGAAGTGCCTCGGGCGTCATGAACCGGCCGGTGTACCACTTCCTCAAGAAGGCGGACCTGGTCTTCGGCGTGGGAACGAGTCTCACCCGCCACCCCATGACCACGCCCATGCCGGCGGGGAAGACGTTCATACAGGCGACGGACGATCCCATCGACATCGGCAAGAATTACCACGTCGACCATCCCATCATCGGCGACGCCAAGCTTGTGCTGAGGCAGTTCGTGGAGGCGGTCGGGGAGCTGCTGGACGGCGGCTCCCGGACCGAGGGGTCTGCCGCGGCGGAGATCGCCGAAATGAGAGAGGGCTGGCTTCAGGAGTGGAAGCCGAAGCTGACTTCCGGCGAGGTGCCCATCAATCCCTACCGGGTCATTCGGGAGTTCATGAACGCCGTGGACCCTGCCGAGGCCATCGTCACCCACGATTCCGGCAGCCCGCGGGACCAGCTCATGCCGTTCTATCGGTCCGCCGGGCCGCGGTCCTACCTGGGATGGGGCAAATCCCACGGTCTGGGCACCGGCCTGGGGTTGAACCTGGGGGCCAAGCTGGCGGCGCCCGAGAAGTTCGTGGTCAACTTCATGGGAGACGCGGCGTTCGGCATGACCGGCCTGGACTTCGAGACCGCAGTGCGCTCGAATCTGCCCATCCTGACCATCGTGCTCAACAATTCCACCATGGCGGTGGAGACCCGCCACATGGCGCTGTCGCACGAGCGTTACGGCAGCAGGGACCTCGGCGGCAACTACGCCGACATGGCCCGGGCCATGGGCGGCTGGGCGGAGCGGGTGGAGGACCCCGCCGCCGTGGGCGCCGCCATCGTCCGGGCGCGGCGGGCGACGGAGGAGGGGCAGGCGGCCTTGCTGGAGTTCATCACCGGTCCGGAGATCGAGTACTCCCACAAGGGTGCGTTTTAACGGTTTGCATCAAAGCCGGCGGGTCATGCGCGGATGCATGGAACGCCCGGACGTGAAGAGGATTCCATGCGAAAATCCATCGGCCTGATCCTGCTCGGCGCGTTCCTGCTGTTCTCGCTCTTCGGCGAGGCCATCTATCTCTACACGGACTATCTCTGGTTCGGTGAGATCGGCTATTCCGGCGTGTTCACCAAGACCCTCTGGATCAAGATCCTGCTGGGCGTGACTTCGGGCGTGCTGTTCTTTGCGCTGGTCTACGTCAACATCAAGCTCGCGGCGCGCATTCGCGAAGGCGTGATACCGCTCAAGAGCACGAACCCCGAGGTGCCCGGGCCGGAGGAGTTGGATCCCCTGATCAGGCGGCTGCTGCTGCCGGTGGCTCTGGTGCTGGGGTTTCTGGCCGCGCCGCAGGCGGCGATGCACTGGGAGTCGGCGCTGCTGTACTTCAACGGCGCTCCCTTCGGCATCCAGGATCCGCTCCTGGGCAAGGACATCGGCTTCTATATCTTCCGGCTTCCGGCGCTCGACGCCATCTATCGGTGGTTCCTGGTATCCCTCGGGCTCGTGCTGGTGGCCACGGCTTTCATCTACCTGTTGTACGGCGGGATCCAGTACGGGGAAGACGGACTGTCCGTCCACGCGGCAGCCAAGGTCCACCTGTCGATACTGCTGGCGTTGTTGTTGCTGGTCCAGAGCGGCGGTTACCTGCTGGACGCCTACAAGCTCCTCTACTCGCACAACGGGGTGGTGTTCGGCGCCGGTTACACCGACATACACGCCAGGCTTCCGGCGCTCCGGGTGCTGGCGGTAGTGGCCCTGTTGGCGGCCGGGGTTTGTCTGTTTCATATGCGCCGGCCCGGTCTCCGGTACGTGGTCATCGGAATCGGGGCGCTGGCCGTGGTCCACGGCATCGGCATGTACGCGTATCCGTCCTTCCTGCAGCAGTTTCACGTGGTCCCCAACGAGCTGGTGGCCGAGACGCCCTACATCGAGCGCAACATCCGCTCCACGCGCCACGCCTACGGCCTGGACCGGGTGGAGGCACAGGAGTTTCCGGTCAACGAGGTGTTGACGGCGGAGGACCTTCAGAAGAATGACGCCACGGTCAAGAACATCCGGCTGTGGAACTACATGCCGCTGTTGTCCACGTACGCCCAGCTACAGCAGATCCGCACCTACTACGAGTTCGTGGACGTGGACAATGATCGCTACGAGATCGACGGCAACTACCGCCAAGTGATGCTCTCGGCCCGTGAGCTGTCCCACGAGCAGTTGCCGAGCCGCATCTGGATCAACGAGCACCTGGTGTACACCCACGGCTACGGGGTGGTGTTCAGCCCCGTGAACCAGATCAGCAAGGAAGGGCTGCCCGCGTTCTTCGTCAAGGACATCCCGCCGGTGTCCGAGGGTTTCATCAAGGTGACCCGGCCGGAGATCTACTTCGGTGAGGTGGCCAACGACTACGTGTTCGTCAAGACGAAGGCGCAGGAGCTGGACTACCCGGCCGGCGACCGGAACATCTACACCACCTACGATGGCGCGGGTGGCGTGCCGTTGCGGTCGTTCTGGCGCAAGCTCTTGTATTCGGCCCGTTTCGCGACCCTGCGGATCTCCCTGTCCAACGACATTACGCCGGAAAGCCGGATTCTCTACTACCGCAAGATACAGGACCGGGTGCAGAAACTGGCGCCGTTCCTGACCTTCGATGAAGATCCGTACCTGGTGGTCACTCCGGAGGGCCGGCTGTTCTGGATCATCGACGGCTACACCACGTCGGACCGCTACCCGTATTCCGAGCCCAGGGAGGGAGTCGGCAACTACATCCGCAACTCGGTGAAGACCGTGGTGGACGCCTACAACGGCACCGTGGAATTCTACATCGCCGATGGCGACGATCCGGTGGTGCAGGCCTATTCCAACGGCTTCCCGGGCCTGTTCAAGCCCATGGAGGCCATGCCGGAGGCGTTGCTCGCCCACGTGCGCTATCCCCAGGATCTGTTCAAGGTGCAGGCGCGGATGTATGCCACCTACCACATGCGGGATCCGCAGGTCTTCTACAACAAGGAGGACCTGCTGAGCATTCCCAATCGCAAGGTGGACGATGAAGAACGGGAGATGGAGCCCTACTACACCATCATGCGCCTGCCCGGAGAGGACAAGGAGGAGTTCGTCCTGCTCCTGCCCTTCACCCCCAACAACCGCGACAACATGCGGGCATGGCTCGCCGCCCGGAGCGACGGGTCCCATTACGGCAAGCTGCTGGCGCTCAATTTCCCCAAGGCCAAGCTCGTCTACGGCCCCAAGCAGGTCGACGCCCGCATCGACCAGGATGCGTTCATCTCGCAGCAGTTGAGCCTCTGGGGCCAGCGCGGTTCGGAGGTGATCCGCGGCAGCCTGCTGGCGATTCCCATCCAGGAATCGCTGCTCTACGTGCAGTCGCTGTATCTGGCGGCGGAGCAGGGCTCCCTCCCGGAGCTCAAGCGGGTGGTCGCGGTGTTCGGCAACCGCATCGCCATGAGGGAGAACCTCGAGGATGCGCTGAACGAGCTGTTCGGCGACTCCGCCGAGGGTCCCGCGACGGCCTCGCCGTCGGTGCGGATGGCGGCCGGGACGGAAACCGCCGGAGGAACCCCGGCGGCCCGGGCCATGGAGTATTACCAACGCTCCATGGAACGCCTCCAGGCCGGCGACTGGGCCGGCTTCGGCGACGCGCTGCGCCAACTCGAGCAGTCCCTCCAGGCCCTGCAGGCGCCGGCTACACCGGCCCAGTAACCTGCCGGCCACGACTGTGAGGGGGGTTCCGCCGGTCGCCGCAGGGCGCCTTGCGACAAGGGGAGCATCGCCCCGCGGCGATTGCGGCGGGCGATGCGCGAGACGGCGAGAAGGGCCCGGGACGGAAACGCGAGTGGACACATGAGAAGCATGACCGGTTTCGGCCAAGCCATCCTCCAGGACAGGCAGGTCAAGGTTTCCGTACAGATCCGCAGTGTGAATCACCGGCACGCGGACATTCACCTGCGGGTGCCGAAGCTCTATCTGGGCCTCGAGGACGAGTTGCGCGAGCAGGCACGGGGGAAGATCCACCGCGGCCGCGCGGATGTCTATATCGACCGGACGCCGCTCAAGGGGCGGGGCTACCGGCTGGAGGTGGACGACGCCCTCATGGAGCAGTACTGTGAAGCCTTGCAGCGCATCAAGAAGCGGTTTCGGCTTCAGGGCGACATCGACCTTCAATTGGTGCCGCGGCTGCCCGATCTCTTCCAGTTCAAGGAGCCGGAGCGTGTGGAAGGAAGCGAGAAGCGTTTGGTGCTGCGGGCGTTCGACACGGCCCTGAAGAGCCTGACGCGATCCCGGGACCGGGAGGGGCGCAACCTCAAGCGTGACATGGGGGCCGAGGCCCGCCAGTTGGACCGGGTGGCCCGGAGCCTGGGGCGGCGCGCCGTGGCCATCGATCAGCGGCTGCAGGAACAGGGCGCGGCGGCCAATCCCGCGGGCGAGGCGGGGAGCGGGACCTTCAAGGGCAGCATCAACGAGGAGGTGGTGAGGTTGAGGAGCCACGTGGAGATGCTCTCCGGCCTGATGCGGGAGCGGGAGCCGGTGGGCAAGAAGATCGACTTCCTGCTCCAGGAAGTTCAGCGGGAGCTCACCACCATCGGCGCCAAGGCGCCGCAACTGGAGGTGGTCCGCCTGGTGCTCGTGGGCAAGGAAGGCGTGGAGAAGATCCGGGAACAGGTCCAGAACGTGGAATGACGGTCTCGATTCGAAGCTTTACCAAACGCGGCCCCGGGCTCGTGTTCATCGTATCGGCGCCGTCCGGGGCGGGCAAGACGACGTTGACGCGGAAGGTCCTGAGCCTCTATCCGGAGATGAGCCTGTCCGTGTCCTGCACGACGCGTCTGCCGCGGCATGGAGAGACTCCCGGCAAGGACTACGAGTTCGTGTCGGAGGCGGTGTTCAGACGAATGCTCGCCGCGGGAGATTTCGCCGAATGGGCGGAGGTTCACGGGAAGCTGTACGGCACCCCCCGGCGGCCGCTTGAACGCCAGCTCCGACGCGGCCGGGACGTGCTGCTGGACATCGACGTTCAGGGGGCGCGTCAGATCAAGGAGCATGTCCGCGACGCCGTGGCCATATTCGTGCTGCCGCCGTCTCTCGACGAGTTGCGCCGGCGCCTGGCGGCCCGGGGGACGGACGCGCGCAAGACGATCGAGCAGCGCTGGCGCAACGCCAAACATGAAATTGAGGAAATTCAGGGATATGATTACTTTATCGTCAACCGTGACGTGAAGGATGCGGTCAAGCGGCTCGCCGCAATCATCGCGGCTGAAAGGCTCAAGGTGTGCAGGTACATTCCGAAACAGAAGTAAGCCCCCGCCGCCGGTCGAAACGCGCCAGCGCCGGCAGCGCCATCGCCGAGCTTGTCGACAAGGTCCAGCAGTACCAGCCCGGGGCCGACATCGAGCAGTTGCGGGAGGCCTGCCAGTTCTCGTCGCGGGTGCATGCAGGACAGAAGCGGCTGTCCGGCGAGCCGTACCTGACCCACCCCCTGGCCGTGGCGGGCGTGCTGGCGGACCTGAAGCTCGACCTTCCGAGCATCATCGGCGGGATGCTTCACGATACGGTGGAGGACACGCTGGCGACGCTTCCGGAGATCGAGTCGGCGTTCGGCGAGGAAATCGGGGCTCTGGTGGACGGAGTGACCAAGCTGAGCCGCGTGGACTTCACCAGCCACGAGGAAAAGCAGGCGGAGAATTTCCGCAAGATGATCATGGCCATGGCCAAGGACATCCGCGTGGTCCTCATCAAGCTGGCCGACCGTACCCACAACATGCGCACGCTCCAGTATCTTTCCCCGGAGAAGCAGCGGCGCATCGCCCAGGAAACGCTGGACATCTATGCTCCCATCGCCCACAGGCTGGGAATCTACTGGATCAAGAGCGAGCTCGAGGACCTGGCCCTCAAGCACATTCGCCCGGAGATCTACGCGCAGTTGAAGAGCAGCGTGGCGCAGAAGCGGAAGCACAGGGAGAAGTACACCAATGACGTGATCTCCCGTCTGAGCAAGGCGCTGGCGGAGGAAGGCATCGACGCGGAGGTGAGCGGCAGGCCCAAGCATTTCTACAGCATCTTCCGGAAGATGGAGAACCAGAGCCTGGACTTCAGCCAGGTTTACGACCTGGTGGCGTTCCGTGTCGTCGTGGACACCGCGCGGGAGTGCTACGAGGCCCTGGGCGTCGTTCATGCGAAGTGGCGGCCGGTGCCGGGCCGTTTCAAGGACTACATCGCGCTGGCCAAGCCCAACATGTACCAGTCCCTGCACACCACCGTCATCGGCCCCAACGCCCAGCGCATCGAGATCCAGATCCGCACCCAGGACATGCATCGGGTGGCGGAGGAGGGCATCGCTTCCCACTGGCGGTACAAAAAGGAGAAGGACCTGCAGGTGACGGACATGCAGCGCTTCGCATGGCTCCGGCAACTCCTCGAATGGCAACAGAATCTCTCGGACCCCCAGGAGTTCCTGCACAGCATCAAGGAGGACCTCTTTCCCGACGAGGTATACGCGTTCACGCCCAACGGCGATCTGCAAAGCTTTCCCAAGGGGGCGACGGTCATCGATTTCGCCTACCGGATCCATTCCGACATCGGGCAGCATTGCTCGGGCGCGCGGGTGAACGGAAGGCTGGTGCCCTTCAAGTACATCCTGCGGAGCGGCGATACCGTGGAGATCATCACCACCCAGGAACAGACGCCGAGCCGGGACTGGCTGAAGATGGTCAAGACTCCCCGCGCCCGGTCCCGCATACGGGCCTGGATGGCCTTGCAGCAACGGGAACGAAGCGTGGCCCTGGGCCGCGAGATCCTGGAAGCGGACTTCAGCCGTCACGGGCTGGACTTTCAGGACCTTCAGGAGGAAGGGACACTCGAGACCCTGGGGCGGGAGCTCGGGGTCAAGAACGAGGAAGGACTGCTGGCCGGCCTCGGTTACGGCAAGGTGATGTCGCGGCAGATCCTGGCCAAGCTGGTTCCGGCGGACAAGATCGCGGCGGACAAGAAACAGCTCGAGGGCGGCCTGGAGCGCCTCTTCCGGCTGGTGGGCTCCAGGGACCGCGGTGTCCGGGTCAAGGGCATCGAGGACGTGCTGGTCCGGTTCGCGCGCTGCTGCCATCCGTTGCCCGGCGAGGACATCACCGGATTCATCACCCGAGGGAGAGGCGTCACCGTGCACGTGGCCAGTTGTCCCACCGGGCTGGACAACGATCCCGAGCGGAAGGTGGAGGTGAGTTGGTCGGAGGATGCGCAAATGCCCCGGGCGGTGAAGATCGAGGTGGGCTGCGCCGACGAGCCGGGGCTGCTGGCGGCCATCAGCTCGGCGATCTCCGAGGCGGGCGTGAATATCGCTCGCGCGCACATAAGAACGTTCGACGACAAGGCCGTCAACACCTTCGAGATCATGATCGGAAGTTCCGATCAGCTCCGTCGGGTGTTGCAGGATATCGCCGGGGTGAAGGGGGTTTACAAGGCGAGTCGGGTCCAGGGTTAGGCCGGGAGAATCGTCGGCCTGGGCCCGGATGGGGGTTCAGGCGACCTTTTCGATCTTGCCCGACCGTATGCAGCGCGTACAGACACGAATGTGCCGCACCGCGCCCTTCACCCGTGCCCGGACCTGCTGGAGATTCGGGAGCCAGCGGCGTCTGGTCTTGTTGTTCGCGTGGCTGACGTTGTTGCCGACCGAAGGCCCCTTGCCGCAGATGGTGCATTTTCTAGCCATGGCTACTGTCTTCGAATCCTTTCAATGAGTTCGGTGGACGTAATGGTCCGGTGTCAATCGGCAGATGATATCATAGGGATGCGCGTTTGCGAAGCAGATGGCGTGGTCCCTTGGCTCCAGGGCGTCCTGGTGTCAACCAGCACGTTGGGTCGGGGGGTTGCAGGATGAGCGCGCGGTGACGCGCCGGCCTTCCGGGACGTATTCAATTGTCATTTGAATGATACCATGCTAACGGGTGACACAATCATTCGAGGGGGAGCAAAATGGTTCTAGACCTGAGGGTCAGCGTCAAGCGGCAGATTGATCGTTTGAGGAAGGATCTGGCAGCAGCCACGGATCGCGTCGGTGCGTTGCGCGATGAGATCAAGCGCCATGAACAGATATATGGGATGCTGGATGGAAGTGCCAGGAAAGGCGGGCGGGCCGGACGGCCGCGAGGGTCCGGCGGCGGCCAGAAGCGGGGGCCGCAGGGTTCGATGATCGATTGGAATGGGATTTTCGAGAGTCTGCCTTCCGAGTTCACGCTGGATACCCTGGGCGCCGACAAGACCGCCCAGGAGAAGCCCCGCGCCTACCTTCGGCAGGTGGTCGTGAGGTGGTCCAAGGAAGGCCGGATCCGGCGCACCGGCAGGGGCCGCTATCAGAAGGCGTAAACCGGACCGCTGGACGAGTCCATACAAGACAGTGAGTGGAGGTAACGATGGAATTCAATGATTGCCGCGAGTGGATCGCCAAGGCGGATGCCTTGGGAGAGCTCAAGACCCTGAAGGGCTGTGACTGGGATCTCGAGATCGGCGCCATTACCGAGATGGTCATGCGCAAGGAAGACGGCCCGGCCGTGCTGTTCGACGAGATCAAGGACCACCCCAAGGGCTACCGTGTCCTTTCCAATTCGCTCAGTTCGCGGAAGCGTATCGGACTGACCCTCAACCTGCCGCCCGGCGACAGCAAGATGGAGTTCGTCAATACCTGGCGTGAACACTACAAGAAGATCCAGCCCATTCCGGCGAAGGTGCTCAAGGACGGTCCCGTGTTCGAGAACGTCTTCGAGGACGGCAACATCGATCTGCTCAAGTTCCCCACGCCCAGGTGGCATGAGCGGGACGGTGGCCGCTACATCGGCACCGGGAGCATCGACATCACCGCCGACCGTGATGAGGGCTGGACCAACTGGGGCACGTATCGGGTCATGGTCCACGACTCCGACACGGTGGGTTTCTACATCTCTCCGGGCAAGCATGGACGGATACACCGGGACAAGTACCAGTCCACCGGCGAGTCCTTCAAGATGGCCATGTCCTTCGGCCACGACCCGCTGGTTTTCCTCGGCGGCAGCATCGAAGTGCCTTACGGGGTGCCCGAGTACGACTTCATCGGAGGTCTTCGAGGAGAGCCCCTGGAAGTCGTCAAGGCGCCGTATTCCGGGCTGATGGTTCCAGCCAACGCGGAGATCGTCGTGGAAGGCGACGTGGTATTCGGCGAGGATCGGGTGGAAGGCCCGTTCGGCGAGTGGACCGGCTACTACGCCAGCGCGGAGCGGAACGAGCCCATCGTGAAGATCAAGCGGATGTACCACCGGAACGACCCGATCATCCTCGGCTCGCCTCCGGGAAGGCCTCCCGCCGAGCTCGGCTGGTATCGGTCGTATCTGCGCTCCGCGCTGATCTGGGACGAGATGGAGAAGGCGGGGGTGCCGGACGTGAAGGGTGTGTGGTTGATGGTGGCCGGAGGCAGCCGCCTCGTCATGGTCGTCTCCATCAAGCAGCGCTATCCCGGCCACGCGCGTCAGGCCGCCGTGGTGGCTTCCCAGTGCCATGCGGGGGCGTACCTCGGACGCTACGTCATCGTGGTGGACGACGACATCGATCCTTCCAACACCGACGACGTGATCTGGGCCATGGCGACGCGCTCGGACCCGGACTCGGACATCGACATCATCCGGCGGGCCTGGAGCGGACCCCTCGATCCGATCGTGCATCCCACCAAGAAGGGTTTCAATTCCCGCGCCATCATCGACGCGTGCCGTCCCTACGAGTGGATGAGCGAGTTCCCGCCGGTGGCGGAATCGAGTCCGGAAGTGCTGGATGCCACCGCGAAGAAGTGGGGCAAGGTGCTGTTCAGCAGCAACGGTGCCGGTTCGTAGCCCCGCACCGCTAACGTTTTTCCCGAGACGGCGGGTCCATCACGATGGTGACGGACCCGCCGTCTCTTTGTATGTGGAGCATCCGTGGCCGGGTCCCCGTGCCTGAGTAGAGTATTCGCTTCAACTCGCGCGTGTTCCTCACCGTCTCTCGATCCACCCCGGTGATGACGTCACCGCGCCGGAAACCCAGCCGCGAAGCGGTGCCGTCGCGTTCCACATGGGCCACCAGGACGCCTCCGTGCCGCGGGGTAGCGAACAGCCGGGCCAGTTCCTCCGTCAGGTCCTGCAGGTGCATGCCCAACAGCCGCGTAACCTCGTCACGCGCTGGAAACTCCCGTTCTCCGAGGTTGACACCCTGCTCCAGGACCTCGGTTGTGGCGTAGATGGGCGTGCCGGTTCGCAGCGCCACCGCGATGGCGTCGCTCGGGCGCGAGTCCACGGCGATGGTACGGCCCCCCGCCTTGACGGTGATGACGGCGAAGAAGGTGTTGTCCCGGATTTTCGTTATGGTGACCCGCTCCGGTTCGGCGTCCAGCCCCTCCAGGAGGTTGCCGATCAGGTCGTGGGTATCCGGCCTGGAAAGAGGTTCACCCTCGAGGACGCGGGCGATGGCGCTGGCTTCCGCCGCGCCGATCCATATGGGCAACACCCGGCCAGCCCCGGTCAGGATCACCACGGGGGTGCGGTTCGTGGGGTCCACGGCCACATGCCGCACCTCCATGCGGATGACCGCCTCGGAGGCGGCGAGGCCCTGGACGGGTAGCAGCAGGAAGATCCCGAACAGCGCCCCTCGAAAGCTCCGACTCGGGCCTGAAGAGAGCGGGTGTCCGGAAACTCCGTCCGCCGCGAGCGGGTTTTTCATGGGCGGAGCTTATCCACCGCGGCTTGAGGGTGTCAACAGAAGAACCGCTTGCGCGGTGTTGACGATCCTGAAGCCCGCCGGTTAATCTCGAAGGGCCTCGCCGCGGTGGTATCCCGCGGAGGGCCGGCAGGAGGCTGCATGAAGATCGCGCTGCTCCCGGACAACCTGATCGATCGAATCGCCGCCGGCGAGGTGGTGGAGAGGCCCGCGTCGGTTGTCAAGGAGTTGCTGGACAATGCGCTCGATGCCGGGGCCGGTGAAATATCCGTTCTGGTGGAAGGTAACGGCACCGCGCATATCAAGGTCAGCGACGACGGCGAAGGAGTGGCCTTCGAGGATGTTCCCCTGGCCTTCGAGCGGCATTCCACCAGCAAGATCCGCGACGAGGCGGACCTCGCGAACATCGCCACCATGGGCTTTCGGGGAGAGGCGCTTCCCAGCATCGCTTCGGTTGCGGTGGTGGAGATGGTGTCGCGCCCGGGATCTCGGGAGAGCGGTTGCAGATACCGGGTCGAGAATGGGCGCCGGGGAAGCCCCGTGGCCGCCGGCTGTCCCGTGGGCACCACCGTCGAGGTGCGGGACCTCTTTTACCATGTGCCCGCCAGGCTGAAGTTCACGAAGTCCCCGCGCACGGAGATCCGGTACGTCAGCGACGTGGTGAACCGCGCGGCGCTGGCGCACCCATCGGTGCATTTCCGCCTTCACCACGGCGGCAAGAGACTGGCGGACTACCTGGCCACGGCCCGGCTCGAGGACCGGGTGCGGCAGGTGTTGGGCGACGCCGGCAGCGACCTGGTGTCCTTCGCCTTCAACCGGGAGTCTCTCCGGTGCACCGGTTTCGCGAGCCAGGCGCCCAAGTCCTTCGGCAACTCCCGGTACATGATCACGTTCGTCAACCGCCGGTTCGTGCGCGACAGGCTGCTGAACCACGCCATGCTCCAGGCCTACGATACGCTGCTGATGAAGGGACGGTTTCCCGCGGTGGTCCTCTACCTGGAGATGCCGCCGGACTACGTGGACGTCAATGTCCATCCGGCCAAGACCGAGGTGCGCTTCCGCCGCCAGAACGAAGTCTACGAGACGGTTCTGGCCGCCGTGCGGGGGAGCCTGAAGGCTGCCGCCCAGGGAAGCGCGTCCTTCGCGTCCGACCCCGCTCCAGGCCGTACGATGTTGGATGAAGGGGCGGGAGTCCGGGAGCCGTTTTCGGCGTACGGCGCCCCGGGCGTCCACCCGGGCCTGCCCTTGCACGCCCGCGCCGGCGCCGCCGGCCCCGTGCCGGGCGCGCCTCTTGCCGGACATCCGGCGGCCGGCTCCCATCTCTCCGAAGAGCCGGGGAGGTTCTCGTCGCTCATGGTCGTGGGACAGGTGTTGGGGTGTTACATCCTCTGCCACGGCGCCCCGGGCATGGTGCTCATCGATCAACACGCCGCGCATGAGCGCATCGCCTTCCAGCGCATGCGCGAAGACCTCGAACACGGCGCCATCGAGAGACAGGAATTGCTGATGCCGCAGATCCTGGAGCTTACGGTCACCGAGGCCCTGGTGCTCGAAGAGCAACTCGGCGCGCTGGAGCGGGCGGGATTCACCGTGGAGCCGTTTGGCCGCAACACGTTCTCGCTGAGGGCGGTGCCGGCCCTCCTTGCCGAGGGTGACTACCGGGACGCGGTGCGCGCGATGATCGGCGAGCTGGCGGATACGGACCGGACCGGGGAGTTGCGCCGGGGCATTCATGAGCGTCTCATGACCATCGCCTGCCACAGCGTGATCCGCGCCAACCGCACACTGGTGAAGGAAGAGATGGAGGCGCTCCTCCGCGGTCTCGACGACGCCGAATTCGCCACCCAATGCCCCCACGGCCGCCCCGTGATGGTTCAGTTCAGCCGCTCGCAACTGGAGCGGATGTTCCGGCGCGCCTGAGCGGTGTCCCGTGAACAGGCTCAGGGTCATCTTCGTCGTGGGTCCCACCGGCGTCGGCAAGACCGACGCGGCGCTGACCCTCGCGTCCCGGTTCGACGCGGAGATCATCAGCGCCGACTCCATGCAGGTCCATCGCCACATGGACATCGGGACCGCCAAGCCGACGCCGGCCCAGCGGCGGGAGCGGCCGCACCACCTCCTGGACGTGGTGGACCCGGACGGGGACTTCGATGCCTCGCAGTTCCGGGAACGGGCGCTGGCGGCCATGGAGGGCATTCGGGCCCGCGGCCGGAACGTGCTGGTGGCCGGCGGCACCGGCCTGTACGTGAAGGCGCTGGCCCGGGGCCTGTTCGCCGGCCCGCCGCGGGATGCGGATCTCCGGGCCGCCCTGGAGCAGGCCGAGGTGGAGCAGGGGCCGGGGCATCTCTACCAGCGGCTGAAGCGCGTGGACCCCGACGCGGCCGGGCGGATTCACCGCCACGACAAGGTCCGGATCATACGCGCGCTGGAGGTCTTCGAGGGCACCGGAAGGCCGCTGAGCCAGTGGCAGCGGGAGCACGGATTCGACGACGATCCCTTCGAGGTGCTGGGGGTGGCACTGGAACGGCCCCGCTCCGAGCTGTACGGACGGATCGATCGCCGGTGTGGAGAAATGATGGAGGCGGGGCTGCTGGACGAGGTCCGGGGCCTTCTGGACATGGGCTATGCGCCGGGTCTCCGCAGCCTGCAGAGCGTCGGCTACCGGCAGGCGGTTCAGTGCCTGGCGGGCGCCATGAGCCGGCCCGACGCGCTGTCGTCGATGCAGCAGGCTACCCGCCGGCTGGCCAAACGCCAGTTGACCTGGTTCCGCGCCGACCCGAGCCTCCACTGGATGCACCCCGCCCGGATCGATGCCATCGGCAACGTGTGCCGCCGCTTCCTCACCGGGCTCCGGAGTTGACTGGATGGGGGTTTAGTGTTAGCAGCCTTTGGACATCATGAAATCCGCCGATTTCGTCGAGGCCCGGCGGAGGCTCGAGGCCAAGCCCCAATCCACCGGTGAAAAGCTCACCACCCTGGCACAGGCCGTGCAGAGGGTCCGGGATGGCGACCACATCGCCATCGGAGGGTGTCTCTTTTCACGCAGCCCGCTGGCGGCGTTGATGGAGGTGCTGCGCCAGCACAGGCGCGGCCTGACCCTGTCGCGCAACCTGATGTGCTACGAGGGCGAGTTGTTCATGGCCGCCAAGGCGGTGGATGGGCTCATGACGAGCTGGTTCGACATCGCGCTGCCCTGGGGCCTCTCCATCAAGCTCCGGGAGGAAGTGGAAGGCGGGCGCATCCGGTTCGAGGAGTGGAGCCATCTCGGGCTCGGGCTCCGTTACCGCGCCGGCGCCATGGGCGTTCCGTTCCTGCCCACCCTGACCATGCTCGGCTCGGACCTGATGGGCGTCACCGACACCCGCACCATGGAGTGCCCGTTCACGGGGGAGCAGCTTTGCCTGGTGCCGGCCCTGTTCCCCGAGGTGGCGCTGATCCACGTGCACCGTGCCGACCGTTTCGGCAACTGTCAGATCGACGGCTACCCGCACATGGACACGGACATTGCCAAGGCCGCCGCTACGGTCATCGTCACCGCCGAGGAGATCATCGACGAGGAGGAGGTCCGCCGCCGGCCGGACCGCACGGTCATTCCGGGGCTTGTGGTGGACGCGGTAGTGGAGATGCCCTACGGCTCTTTCCCGCACGAGTGCTACGGCTTGTACGAAGCCGACTTCGCCCATTTCGAGGCCTACACGGATGCCGTCAAGGCCAGGGGTACCGGCGCCATCAACGATTACCTCGACCGCCATGTCTACGGGGTCTCGGGGCACGAGGGCTACTTGGCGCTGTTCGGCGAAGAGGCGCTGGCGCGGCAGAGACGGCGCGCCGAAGAGCTGCTGGGGCCGCGATGAGCTACTCCGCCACCGAGCTGTTGGCCGTGGTCGCCGCCCGCCAACTCGCGGGGGTGACCTCCGTGTTCGCCGGGGTGGGCGTGCCGCTGGTGTCCGCGGTGCTGGCGCAGAAGACCGGCGCCCCCGACCTCGTCATCGTGGTGGAAGGCGGCAGCATGGGACCTCAGATGGTGCCGGGACGGTTGCCGTACTCCACCAACGAGATGCGCACCGCGCCCAGGGCTCAGATGCTGCCGGGCATCACCGACACGTTCCTGTTCGCCCAGCGGGGCTTTCTCGACGTGGGGTTCGTCGGCGGCGCCCAGATCGACTGTCACGGGAACCTCAACTCGAGCGTGATCGGCAGCTACGAGCGGCCCAAGGTCCGGTTGCCGGGGAGCGGCGGCGCCAACGACATCATCTCGCTGTGCCGCAAGGTCATGGTGGTGACCATGCACGAACGGCGGCGTTTCGTGCCTCGGGTGGATTTCGTCACCAGTCCGGGATTTCTGGCGGGCGGAGACGCGCGCCGCAAGGCGGGGCTGCTGTTCGGCACCGTCAGCCGCATCGTGACCCATCTGGGCACGCTGGCCTTCGACGACGAGACCCGGCGGTTGCGGCTGGAGAGCCTCCACCCGGGCGTCACCGTCCAGGAGGTGCTGGACAACACCGGGTTCGAGCTGCCGGTGCCTGACCATCTGCCGGTCACCGAGCCGCCCAGCGAAGAGGAGTTGGAGACCTTGCGGCGCATCGACCCGGAGAGGAACTTTCTCGGGTAGCGCGAACGCACGGCGCCGCGGACAGGGCGCCGCAGGGGGCGGGTTTCAAGCCCGCCCGGGTCTGAAACATCGACGGAGCCGTAACTCATGCCGGTACAGTTTGGAGTCGCCATTCGCAATTTCGTCGGTCCGGGGGAGACCCCGGACGTGGACGGGCT
This sequence comes from uncultured Binatia bacterium (SeqCode), assembly GCA_965215605.1. Taxonomy (GTDB): domain Bacteria; phylum Desulfobacterota; class Binatia; order UBA9968; family JAJDTQ01; genus JAJDTQ01. The sequence continues at coordinate 3,586,589 of OZ244070.1, forward strand.
GATACGTTATTCCCGGCGCGCCGAGGAGTTGGGCTTCGAGTCGCTCTGGGCGTGGGACCACATCCTGCTGGGGGTGGAGCCGAGCTTCCCGGTGCTGGACTCGCTGACCATCCTTACCGCCATCGCCGTCCGCACCGAACACATTCGGCTGGGCACCGGGGTGATGGTGCTGCCGCTGCGCAACCCGGTGGTGACCGCCAAGGTCCTGGCCAGTCTGGACCAGATCTCCAACGGCCGCCTGCTGCTTGGGGCTGCCTCCGGCTGGTACGCCCGGGAGTTCGACGCGGTGGGCATCTCCTTCAAGGACCGCGGCCGCATCTTCGAGCGCAACCTCGATCTGCTGGTGCGGCTCTGGACCGAGGACAGGGTGACCGAGCAGGTGGACGAGTTGAACCTCCGGTCGGCGGTGCTTCTGCCCAAGCCGGTGCAGAAGCCTCATCCCCCCATCCTGATCGGCGGGTACATCGACCGGGTGCTGCGCCGGGCGGGCCGCAAGGGGGACGGCTGGCTCACCTACTTCTACACTCCGGAGGGCTTTTCCAAGAGCTGGGCCAAGGTCCTGGACGCGGCGGAAAAGGCCGGCCGCGATCCGTCGAAGCTCACGGCCACGAACCAGCTCGCCATCTACGTGGGCCCCTCCAGGGAGGAGGCCGACGAACCCATGCGCCACTGGCTCACCACCGAGTGGGACATCGCGAAATGGAGTGATTCCACCATCGACCACGCCATTCGCGGGACCGCCGACGAGTGCGCGGAGCAGCTCCAGGCCCATGTGGACGCCGGTGTTCACCGGATCATCCTGATCCCCTACCGGTACCAGCCGGAGCAACTGGAAAGGATCGCCTCGGAAGTGATTCCCAGGTTGACCTGAAAGCCTGCGGAGGGGGAGAGAGCCCATGCGGTTTGACTATTTCGAGCCGACGACACTGGATGAGGCCGGCGAGTTGCTGCGGAAAGGGAAGGGCGCCCGCAGACCGCTTGCCGGCGGCACCGACATCGTCATACAGTTGCGCCGGCGGGTGGTCAGCACGCAGGGCCTGGTGAACCTGAAGCGGATACCGGAGCTTTGGGGCTGGGCGCGGGAACCCGGCGAGGGGCTCTGGCTCGGCGCCTGCACGCCCATGCGGGACCTGGAGACCGCCGCCGCCGTGGGCGAGCGTTTTCCTTCCATCACCGAGGCGCTTCGGGTGGTGGGGTCGCTGCAGTTGAGAAACATCGCCAGCGTGGGCGGCAATCTGTGCAATGCTTCGCCGTCGGCGGACACGGCGCCGCCGCTGGTGGCGTTGGGGGCGACGGCCAGTGTGCATACCGCTGAATCCCGGCGGGAAACGGTGCGGGTGGAGAATTTCTTCGAGGGGCCCGGCACATCGGTGCTGGGCGCCGGCGGACTGCTCCTGGCGGTGGAAGTGCCCGAGCCGTTGCCGCACGCCGGCGACGCCTTCGAGCGCTTCACCCCGCGGTCGGCCATGGACATTGCCATCGCCAGCGCGGCCGCGGCGGTGACGCTGGACGCGGCCGGGGAGAAGGTGGCGACGGCGCGGATCGCGCTGGGCGCGGTGGCGCCCACGCCCGTGCGGGCTCTCAGGGCCGAGGAGTTCGTGCAGGGCAAGGAGTTGACGCCCGAGGTCCTGGAGCGGGCGGGCCGGGCGGCCATGGGTGAATGCCGGCCCATCGACGACATCCGCGGGTCGGCGGCCTACCGCAAGGAGCTGGTGGGCATTCTCGTGCGACGCGTGTTGCGGCAGGCAGCGGAGCGGGCCCGGGCGCGCTCCAACGGCGGGACGGAAACGGTATGAAACAGCGCTATGTTCTGCGGGTGAACGGCGCCGCCAGGGAAGCGGAAGCCGAGCCTCACGAGTCGCTGCTGGACGTGCTGCGGGAGAACCTTCGGCTGACCGGCAGCAAGAAGGGCTGCAACGAGGCCGAATGCGGCTCGTGCACGGTGCTGCTGAACGGCCGCCCGGTGGTGTCCTGCCTGGTGCTGGTTCCGGACGCCGTGGGCCGGGACATCGTCACCATTGAAGCCCTGGCCGAAGACGGGACTCCCCACCCGGTGCAACGGCAGATGGTGGAACAGGGCGGCGTCCAGTGCGGCTACTGCACTCCCGGAATGATCATGAGCGCCTACGCGCTGCTCCAGGAGAATCCGCATCCCACCGACGAGGAGATCCGCTTCGCCATTTCCGGCAACATCTGCCGCTGTACGGGGTACGGCAAGATCGTCAAGGCGGTCCGGGCGGCCGCGGAAGAGCTCGGGGGGGCGGCGTCATGAGCGAAGACACCTCCCGGGACACGGCCGGCGCGTACCAGTGGATAGGAACGAACGTCACCAAGCCGGATGCGCTGGAAAAGGCGCTGGGGGCCACCGAGTACGTCGGCGACATGGTGATGCCGGGCATGCTCCACGCCAAGATCCTGTGGGCGGGAATGCCCCACGGGGTGATCCGGAACATCGACACCGGAGAGGCCGCCCGGGTGCCCGGCGTGGCGGCGGTGGTCACCGCTTCGGACGTGCCCGGCACCAACCGTTACGGACTGGCCGTGCCGGACCAGCGGGCGCTGGCCGACGACAAGGTGCGGTCGGCGGGCGACGCGCTGGCACTGGTGGCGGCGGAGGACGAGGCGGCGGCGGAGGAGGCGGTGGCCAGGATCAAGGTGGACATCGAGCCGTTGCGTCCCATTCTTACCTACGAGGACGCGCTGGATCCGGATGCGCCCGCGATCCACGAAGGCGGCAACGTGTTCCAGCACACCACCGTGCGCAAGGGCGATCTGGAACAGGGCATCCAGGAGTCCGACGTGATCGTGGAGGACGCCTACCATACCCATCGCATGGATCACGTCCCCATGGAGCCGGAGGCGGGCCTGGCCTACGTCGATCCCTCCGGCGTTCTGAACATCCTGGTGGGGACCCAGTATCCCTATCGGGACCGGCGTCAGATCGCCCCGGCCCTGGACCTGGCCATGAACAAGGTACGGGTGATCCAGGCCCCCATCGGCGGCGGCTTCGGACGCAAGGACGACATCACGGCGGAGATCCACGTGGGCCTGCTGGCGCTGAAGACGCGCCGGCCGGTGCGCCTGGTCTACACCCGGGAAGAGTCTCTCATCGCCAACACCAAGCGCCATCCCATGGCCATGAGCTTCCGCACCGGCGCCCGCAAGGACGGACGGCTGACCTTCCTGGACGGCGACATCTACGGCGACACGGGCGCGGGGGTTTCCCTCGGCGCCTACGTCATCAAGAAGGCGGGCATCCACGCCACCGGCCCCTACGACGTGCCCAACATCCGGGTGGACACCTACACGCTCTACACCAACAATCTCGTCTCCGGGGCCATGCGCGGCTTCGGGGTGATGCAGGCGGCAGTGGCCCACGAGTCGCAGATGGACCAGTTGGCCCACCGGCTCGGAATGTCGCCGCTGGAGTTCCGGATCAAGAACTGCCTCAAGCCGGGGCTCGCCGCCTCCACCGGACAGTTGATGAACGAGGGCTGCGGCATCGAGGCGACGCTGCAGCGGATCAAGGACTACATGAGCGCGCACGACCTGCGCTTCAAGCGGCCTCAAGCATGAGGCTCATGAGCTGAACGGCCATGGCAACAAGAAAAGGCTTGGGCATCGGCTCCATGTACTACGGCATCGGCTACGGCTTCAGCCGCGCCGACATCGGCTCGGCCGAGATCGAGATGGCCGAGGACGGCACCACCACGATCTACTCGGGCGCATGCGACATGGGCCAGGGGGTCATGACGGTGGTGACCCAGGTCGCCGCGGAGGAGCTCGGCATCGAGCCCGACCAGATCCGCGTGGTGGCCGCCGATACCGGCAGTACGCCGGACGCCGGGCCCACCTCGGGCAGCCGCGCCACTTTCGTGCAGGGCGTGGCGGTGCAGAACGCGGCCCAGGAGTTGCGCGGGCAGATCCTGGACATGGCCTCGCGCATGCTGGAGTGTCCGAGGGAGAACCTGCACGTGCGGCGGGGCGAGGTGTGCGAGGCCGGCACCGACCGGCCGCTGGTGTCGGTGGGCAAGGTGGCGCATCAACTCCATTTCCATGGGCGGCGGGCGGCGGCCTGGGGCTGGCACGACAACACCACCGCGGACGTGGACCCGGAGACCTCTCAGGGCGACGCCTACGCCACCTACGGCTGGGCCACGCAGTTGGCCGAGGTGGAGGTGGACACCGAGACCGGCCGCATCCGGCTGACCAAGCTGGTGTCGGCCACCGACGCCGGCAAGGCCATCAACCCGGTGGCGGTGGAGGGGCAGATCGAGGGCGGCGCCGCCATGGGCCTGGGCTACGGCCTCTACGAGCAGCACATCCTGGAGAACGGCGTGCCGCGCACGGCATCCCTGGCATTCTATCTCGTGCCCACGTCCATGGACGTGCCGGACATCGAGTGCGAGATCGTGGAGGTGCCCGATCCCAAGGGGCCGTTCGGCGCCAAGGGCGTGGCCGAGCCGGCCACCATTCCCACGACGCCGGCCATCCTCAACGCCATCTACGACGCCATCGGCATTCGCATCACCGAGACTCCCATCACGCCGGAACGGGTCTTCTTCGCCATCCAGGAGGCCAGGGCCCGGGGCGAGTTCGAAGAAGACTGAGGCGGGAGGAACGCATTGGGTCATCGCGTCGGACTGCTTGTCCCTTCGTCGAACACCGTCATGGAGGTGGATTTCTACCGCCATCTGCCGGCGTCGGCCACGGTCCACACCGGCCGGATGTACATGGAAGCCACCACGGTCAAGGGCGAGGAAGAGATGCTCGACGAGCACTGCCTGCCGGCGGCCGCCGACGTGGCCACCGCCAGGCCGGACCTGATGGTGTTCGGCTGCACCAGCGCGGGGGCGCTGCGGGGCAATGCCTACGACGCCGATCTGTGCCGCCGCATCTCCGACGTCGCCGGCGCGCCCACCGTCAGCGTCATCGAATCGGTGCGGCGCAAGCTCGCGTCGCTGAAGGTCAAGCGGGTGGCGGTGCTGACACCCTATATCGAAGACCTCAACGTCCGCATCAAAGCCAGCGTGGAGGATGACGGCCTTGAGGTGGCATCGATCCACGGCATGGGGATCAGCGTCAACTTCAACCTGGCGCTGGTGGAGCCGCCGGAGATACTGGCCTTCGCCCGGGAGAAGCTGGGCGCCCGGCCGCAAGTGGACGCCCTGTTCATTTCGTGCACCAACTACCAGGCGGTGGCGACACTGCCGGAATTGAAGAAGCTGTACGACATGCCCATCGTCACCAGCAACCAGGCCGCCCTCGAAGCCGTGGGCCGGCAACTGGACGTGGGGTTGGTGGACATGGGTTGAGGAGGAAACCCGATGGAATTCATGAAACTCGACGGCGCCGTGGACCTGCACGTGCACTCCTATCCGTGCGTGTTCCAGCGGCGGGTGGATGACCGGGAGGCGGTCAAAGCCGCCTCGGACGCGGGCATGGCGGCCATCGTGCTGAAGTGCCACCACGAGAGCACGGTGAGCCGCGCGTATCTCATTCAGAAGGAGTTTCCCGACATCAAGGTGTTCGGCGGCGTGGTGATGAACCAGTTCGTGGGCGGCATCAACCCGGCGGCGGCGGAGGTGGGGCTCCGGCTCGGCGCCAAGGAGATCTGGATGCCCACCATCGACGCGGCCCATCACGTGGAAATCCACGGCGCCCGGGGCAGCTACGACACCCAGACCAGCGGCTCGGACTTCGTCTGGGGCGACCCCATCTCCGCGGTCAAGGACGGCAAGGTGGTGGACGAGGCCCTGGTGGTGCTGGAGCTCGTCGCCAAGTACGACGCCATCCTGGGGACCGCGCACCTCTCCCTCGCAGAGATCGAGCTGCTGGTGAAGGCGGCCCACGAGCGGGGGGTGAAGAAGATCCTGATCACCCACCCGTATTTCCGGGTGCCCGCGGGCATGAACCTGGACTTCCTGAAGCAGATGATGCGCTACGGCGCCATCGGCGAGTTCGGTTACTGCACCATCTCGCCCATGTGGGCGTACGTGAACCTGGAGTTCACCAAGGGCATCATGGACTCCATGGGTTTCGACAACTGCGTGGTCATGAGCGACACCGGCCAGTCCCACAACCCGCTGCCGCCGGAGGCGTTGTGGCTCTATGCCCAGGGGCTCTACGAAAAGGGAGTCTCGCCCAGGAACGTGGAGAAGCTCATCGTCGACAACCCTCGGGCGATGCTTGGCATCTGACGGGCTACGGAAAGAGACGGGCGGAAAGGACGGCCATGACGGATTGGGCATCCCGGGGACGGATCGCGGAAGACATCACCGAGGCGGCGGGGCTGACGCCCTTGCTCCGGTTGCGCAAGGTGGCGGCGGGCCCGCAGGCGTTGTGCGGCAAGCTCGAGTTCATGAACCCGTCATCGAGCCTCAAGGACCGTATCCTGCGGCGCATGGTGCGGAGCGCGGAGGAACGGGGGGAGCTCAAGCCCGGCATGACCATCCTGGAAGCCTCCACCGGCAGCACCGGCATCGCCACTTCGATGATCGGCGCGGTGTGCGGCTACCCGGTGGTGGTGGTGATGCCCGAGGGCATGAGCGAGGAGCGCAAGGCCTCCATGCGCGCCTACGGCGCGGAGCTGGTGCTGACGCCCGGGGCGGAGAGCGACGTGGACCTGTGCCTGGAGAAGGTGGAGGAGTTGAAGCGCGCCGAGCCGGACCGCTACTGGGAGCCCGGCCAGTTCTCCAACCGGGACAACATCGCGGCGCACTACGAGACCACCGGGCCGGAGATCTGGCACCAGACCGAGGGGCAGGTGGACGTGTTCGTGGCTTCCCAGGGCAGCGGCGGCACCGTATCCGGCGTCGGCAAGTATCTGAAGGAGCGGAACCCGGAGGCGAAGATCTACGCCGTGGAGCCCGAGGAATGCCCGATCCTGTCGGGCGGGACCTGGGGACCCCACGCCATCGAAGGCATCGGCGACGGCTTCATCCCGGAGAACCTGGACCTGGACTACGTGGACGGCGTGGTGACGGTCTCGTCCGAGGATTCCATCGCCATGGCCCGGCGCTTGGCCCGGGAGGAAGGCGTCCTGTGCGGCATTTCGTCCGGCTGCAACGTGGCGGCGGCCAACAAGCTGTCGGCGGCGTTGCCGTCCGCGAAGATGATCGTGACCATGATCAACGACACCGGCATGCGCTATTTCTCCACGCCGCTGTTCGGGAAGGACGAGGCCACCGAGATCCCCGACCGCGAGCATCCCATTCGTGAAGAAGACAAGGCCAATCTGGCGCACCGGAACCTGCATATCGTTCGTTAGGTGCCTTTTTCGCTCCACAGTGCGGTGCGGGCGCGGGCAACGGCCGTGCACCCTGGAACCTGCGCTCCAAGAAGCGAAACTGCAGGGGCGGGTTTCAAGCCCGCCCGCATAAGGATCAACCGGACGGGACGCCGCCGATGCCCCTCCCCGAAAGCCTGACCTGCGTCCTGTGCGGTGCCGCCTACCCGGAAGGTGCCAACCAGTACAGTTGCCCGGAATGCGGGGAACTGGGGACCCTGCGGGTGTCCTACGACTACGACCGGATCAAGGCATCGGCGAGCCGTGACGGCTTGGCCGCCGTGCCGTTCCGGGATCACTGGCGCTATCTGCCGCTACTGCCCTTGGCCGCCGACCGGGTCGAGTTCCCGCTGGCGGTGGGAGGAACGCCGCTCCATCCGGTGCCCGGCCTGCGCAAGGAACTGGGCCTGGAACGGCTCTGGGTCAAGGACGATACCGCCAATCCGTCCGCTTCGCTGAAGGATCGGGCCAGCGCCGTGGTGCTGCTCAAGGGAAAGGAGCTGGGCCGCCGGGAGTTCGCCGCCGCCTCCACCGGAAACGCCGGCGCATCCCTGGCGTGCCTGTCGGCGGCCCTGGGGCTTCCCTGCCACGTCTTCGTGCCCGAGTCGGCGCCGAGGGCCAAGGTGGCGCAGCTCGTGGTCTTCGGCGCCGACGTGCTCTCCGTCCGCGGCAGCTACTCCGAGGCGTTCAGCCTGTGCGTCGAGGCCAGCGAGCGCTTCCGGTGGTACAACCGCAACACCGGCTACAATCCCTACACCGTGGAGGGGAAGAAGACCGTGGCGCTGGAGATCGCCGAGCAGCTCGGCTGGGAGCCGCCCGATACGATCATCGTTTCCACCGGCGACGGCTGCATCCTGAGCGGCATCTGGAAGGGGTTCACGGATCTCCATCGGCTGGGGTGGATCTCCCGGCTGCCGCGGCTGGTGGCGGCCCAGGCCGAGGGCTCCCAGTCCATCAAGCAGGCCTTCGACGGCGACGGCATCATCCGCCCCGTGGCGGAAGACACGCTGGCGGACAGCATCAGCGTCGCGTTGCCGCGGAACGGAGTGATGGCGGTGCAGGATCTCAAGGCCTCCGGGGGGAACGCGACAAGCGTGTCCGACGGCGAGATCCTCCAAGCCATGCCGCTGCTGGGCAAGACCACGGGACTGTTCGCGGAGCCGGCCGCCGCCGCGGCCGTGGCGGCGCTCGTGAAGCTCGTGGACCAGGGCGAGCTCTCGTCCGGCGAGCGCGTGGTCGTCCTGTCCACGGGCCACGGCCTCAAGGACGTCGACGCGGCATTGCGGGCGGTCGATCCGCCGGAACCGGTCGACTGCTCGATTGACGCGGTAAGGGAAAGAATACAAAGGTCATGATGGGCGGAAGATGGGTGGCGCAACCGGGAACGAGAACGAATGGGAGGCAAGGAGAATCGAGTGCCACAGGATCTACAGAGTTTCTTGAAGCGATTGAAGGAGGAATGCCCCGAGCAGTTCCTCGAGGTGGACGAGCCGGTGTCCCGGGAGTTCGAGGCCACGGCCCTGGTCATGGAGGCGGAGCGGCTGCCGTCCTGCCCGGCGGTGATGTTCCGGAACATCACCGGGAGCGAGTTCACCATGGCGGCCAACGTGCTGGCCCACCGTCCGCGTCTGGCCTGGGCCTTCGGGACGTCGGAGGAGGGGCTGGTGCACGAGTTCAAGGAGCGCATCCAGAGGCCCATGTCCCCCGAGGTGTCCAAGGATGCCCCCTTCCGGGACAATACCCTGCGGGAGGCGGCGGTGGATCTGGGACAGCTCCCCATTCTGACCCATTTCGAGCAGGACGGCGGCCCCTACGTGACCGCCGGGCTGTTGGTGGCGCGGGATCCGCAATCCGGCATGAGCACGGTGGGTTTTCATCGCATGCAGCTCAAGGGGCCGCGCAAGCTCGGAGTCAGCCTGCACTCCCGGCGCCGCATGTTCGAGTACTTCCGGCGCGCCGAGGAAAAGGGCGAGTCCCTGGAAGCCGCGGTATGCATCGGCGTGCACCCGCTGATCTCCCTGGGCGCCTTGACGTTACCGCCGGCCGGGGTCGAGAAATTTGCGCTCCAGGGAGGGCTCCTGGGCGAGCCTTTGGAGTTGACGCCCTGCGCCACCGTGGACGTCGACGTGCCCCGGTGGTCGGAGATCGTCATCGAGGGACGGATCCTCAAGGACGTGCGGGAGAAGGAAGGGCCGTTCGGCGAGTTTACGGGGTACGCTTCGAGCCGGAGCACGGAGAACGTCTTCGAGGCCACCGCACTGCACTACCGCAACGGCGCCGTCTACCAGGACATCAACGGCGGCGACAGCATGGAGCATTGCCGCTGTCTCTCCATGCCCCGTGAGGTGGAGTTCACCAACGTGCTGGGCAAGACCATACCCAACCTCAAGGCGGTGCACGTGCCGGTGCGCTCGGGCATCGGCAGCTTCCACTGCTACGTGTCCCTGCGCAAGACCGCCGAGGGGCAGGGGAAGCAGGCCATCTTCAGCGTCCTGGGCGCCGACCACTACGTCAAGCTGGTGGTGGTGGTGGACGACGACATCGACATCTTCGACGAGGAGCAGGTGCTGTGGGCCATCGCCACCCGGATGCAGGCCAACAGGGACGTCTTCATCATCGACGAGGCCATGGGAACGCTGCTGGACCCGTCGGCCACTGACGCCGTCACGGCGAAGATGGGCATCGACGCCACCAAGCCCCTGGGCGAGTACGCCTCGACCCTTTCCATCGAGCCGGGCGCGGTGGAGCGGGCGCGCCGGCTCATGAGCAAGCTGACCGGTTGACCGCATGGAGAGCTTCCGGACTTTCCTGGACGATTTGCGGAACGCCGGCGAACTCGTCGACATCCACAAACCCGTGGATGTCCGGCACATCGCCGCGTTGGTGGACCAGGCGTCCACCGCGCTGTTGTTCCATAGGGTGCGCGGCTACGAGATGCCCGTGGTCTCGGGGCTCCTGAACGACCGCCGGCGCATTGCCCTGTCGGCTGGTTGCGACTACGCGCAGATGGAGCGGCGGCTCGGCCACGCCCTCGATCATCCCGTCGATCCCATCGAAGTCGGCGACGGCGGCGCGAGGAGTTGGTATCGGGAAGGGGCCGAGGTGGACCTCTTCGCCCTGCCGGTGCCGGTGTTCTCCGAGTTCGACGGCGGTCCCACGATTACGGCCGGCGTCACCCTGGCCCACGATCCCGAATACGGACTGAACGCCGGCACCTATCGTTTCCAGGTAAAGGAACGTGCCCTCACCGGCATCGACATCGTCACCCCCAACAACCTGCGCAGGCTGGCGGAGAAGGCCCTGGCGGCCAACGCGCCGCTGCCCATCTCCATCAACATCGGCACCCACCCGGTGGAGCTGATGGCGTCCCTCTACAAGGCGCCCCTGGGGCGGAACGAGCTGGCCATCGCCGGCGGCATGCTGGGGCGGCCGGTGCGCCTGGGCGCCTGCCGGACCATCGACGCGCCCTGCCTGGCGGACGCGGAGATCGTGCTGGAGGCGGAGATCCTGCCCACCGGCTGGACCCGGCAGGAGGGGCGGTTCGGCGAGATGACGCGCCTCATGGGCGACGTGCACTACAATCCTCACGTGCGGGTGAAGGCGATCTCGCGCCGCGAGGACGCCATCTACTACGCGCTGCACATGCCCTGGGAGAACATCTGGATCAAGGAGCACGGTTTCCAGGCGGTGCTCAAGCGGGTCCTCGACGCGGCCGGGGTGACGGTGACCGCGGTGAACGTCACGCCGGGAGGCTGCTGCCACTGGCACGCCGTCATCGCCATCCGGAAGCAGCCCGGCGATCCTCAGAACGCCATCATGGCGGCGCTGTCGGTGGCGGACCTCAAGCACGTGGTGGTCGTGGATGACGAGATCGACGTCTACGACGCCATGGAGGTGGAATGGGCCATGGCCACCCGGGTGCAGGCCGACCGCGACATCACTATCCTCTCGGACGCCCGCTCCAAGCCCCTGGACCCGAGCTTGCCGCTGTCGGAAGGCATCCCCACCACCGCCAAGTGCGGCATCGACGCCACCATTCCCGACGGCGTCCCCAAGGCGCGGTATCAGCGCATCACCTATCCCCACGCGGATGAGCTGGACCTCGGCGCCTACCTGGGCGAAGCGGAGGCCGGCGAGGGGTCGCCCGAGACCCTGGTTGAAGCTGCCAGCGCGAGCGTCGAGGATGCCGCGGCGGCCATACGCGGACTGCTCGCCGCCGGGTCCATGTACTTCAGCGAGATCGCGGAAAGCGTTCCGGGAGCCGGTTTCCAGTCCGTCGCCCGGACGATGGGCGAGTTGCACGCCGCCGGAGAGATCGATCAGGACGCGGAGGGGCGCTACCGGCTGGCGTCGGAGAGGCGCTGACCTGCGGTCCTGGACAGCCGCAGGTCTTCAGCGCTGGTCTGTTTGACAGCGTTCAAGGGCTGCGATAACAGCCTTTGGGCCTAAAGGAGAACGCCTGATGCCGACCATCAACGATGCCGACGGCCACATCAACGACTACTTCTTCGGCGACGAGATCGCCAAGTACATGCCCGAGGGGAACCAGTTCAGCCAGATGTTCCCGGTGTTCGACCACCTGCACTTCCGTTACCTGATGAAGAACCGGGTGCCCAAGTACGTCGGCGGCAGCATGAAGACCGCGCCGGGTCCCGCGGAGTGGCTGGAGTTCATCGAAGAGACCGGCATCGCCTGGAGCGTGCTCTACCCCAGCGCCGGGCTGGGGGTGGGGCGCATCGTTTCGGTGGAGTGGGCCATCGCCGCCTGCCGGGCCTACAACAACTGGCTGCACGATCGTTTCACCAGCACCACGCCGCGTCTCAAGGGCGTCGGCCTCATTCCGATCCAGGACGAAGAGGCCGCGTGCGCCGAGCTGCAGCGCTGCGTGCGGGAGTTGGGCATGGTCGGCGCCATGCTGCCGTCCAACGGCGAAGCCATCAAGGGGCAACTGGGCGCCAAGGCCTATTGGCCGATCTACGAGGAGGCGGAGAAGCTCGGCTGCTGTCTCACCGTGCACGGCGGCGCGCACCATCACCTCGGCCTCGACGGCTTCAGCGTGTACTATCCGGTGCACGCCCTCGGCCACCCTTTCGGGATCATGGTGCAGGCGGCGGCGATGCTCAGCCACGGCATCTTCGAGCGCTTTCCCCGGCTACGGGTGGCATTCCTGGAAGGGGGCGCCACCTGGGTGCCGTTTTTCATGGACCGGCTCGACCGGTCCTACAACGAGGGGCATCTGCAGATCGACCTCGCCGGCGACCCGGTCCCAGGCCCCCGGCCGGGCGAGAAGGCCAGCGAGCATTTCAAGCGTCACGTCCGGGAGGGGAGGATCTTCGTCGGCTTCGATTGCGACGACGCCGGTCTGGCCTTTGCCGTGCAGCAGGCCGGCGCCGAGCCCTTCCTGTTCGCCAGTGACTTCCCGCATGAGGTATTCGACGCGGCATCGTGCCGCCACGAGATCGACGAGTTGCTGCAGCGGGACGACCTGACCCAGGATCAGAAAGAGGCGGTGCTGGGCGGGAACGCGGCGCGGCTGTACGGTATCGGTTAGGCAAATTCTTCTCCATGTCGCCGGAGGCCAAGAAGGGGCTGGGCGTTCTCGTGCGGAAGAAGAAAAAGTAGGAAACGGGTACCACGCGATCATGCTGTTTCTCACGGAAGAAGACGTTCTCCGGGCGGTGGAAGGCCGAAACGCGTACGGAGAGGCGGTGGCGGTCATCGAGGAGGTGCTGCGCCAGCAGTCCGAGGGCAGCACGTTTCATCTCAAGCGCCTGACCATGGAGCACCCCGATCACCCGGGTCATCTCTGGCACAACATCCGCATCCTGCCGGGCATGGTGCCGGAACTCGGTTACGCGGCGGTGCGGGTCTACTCGGGATACCAGGGGACCAACCGGTCCGAGGTCATCTGTCTGTTCAATTGGGAAGACATGGAGATGTCGGCCATCATTTCCGACTATCATCTGCACGCCATCCGCACCGCGTCTCCTTACGGCGTGGCGGCCAAGTACCTGTCGCGCGCGGATGCGCAGACCCTGGGGGTCATCGGCACCGGACGCTACGCCAAGGGCTTCGTCCAGGCCTGCTGCGCGGTGCGCGACATCCGGCACGTCAAGGCGTATAGCCGCAACGCGGAGAACCGGCGGCGGTTCCGTGAAGAGATGACGGAGGTTCTGGGCATCGAGGTGGTGGCGGTGGAGTCCGGCCGGGAAGCCGTCCGGGACACGGACATCATGTTGCTGGCGACCTCCGGCAACACCATCGTGTTCGAGGGCGGCTGGCTGGAGCCGGGGACGCTGGTCATGTCCCTGGCTCCCGGGGAGTTCGACGAAGCCACGGCGCTGGGCTCGCGTGTGTTCCTCTCCGGCACCGACCAAGTGCTCGGCGACAGCCCGCCCCGGAAACCGTTTCCGTCGCTGCTTGCCAGCGGCAAGTTCAGCAAGGACGACGTGGCGGCGGAGTTCTGCGATGTGGTGTCCGGGAAGATGCCAGGTCGCGGAAGCGATGACGAGATCATCCTCTACGAGTCTCCGGGCATGGGCATCCTCGACGTAGGCATCGCTGGCTGGGTCTACCGGCTGGCCCGGGAAAAGGGGTTGGGCACCGATCTGCCCTTTGGGGAAGAACCCGGGTAGGGACGAGTTCAGGGTTTCCCCAACGGTGAGGTGAAATGCGCACATTGATTCGCGGCGGCTGGATCGTCGGCTACCAAGGCGAGACCCACGCGCTGCTGCGCGATGGCGTGGTGGTGTTCGAGGACGGGCGCATCCTGCACGTGGGCGCTGATTTTGAAGGGAACGTGGACCGGGAGATGGACGCCGACGGGATGTTGGTGGCGCCGGGTTTCATCGACATGCACGTCCACGGCGGCCACCGGGCTTCACACCGGCTGATCACGGACACCGGGCGGCCGGATTACTTCGGCCAGCCGTTCCTGGAGATCAGCGTGCCGCGGGAAGGGACCCGGCCGGCGGGCGATCCCCGCTACATGAGGCCCGACCAGGCCGGCGCCACCGAAGGCACGGACCTGCACGCCACCTTCACCGTGGCCGAGCTCTTGCGCAACGGCGTCACCACGTTCATGGAGATCGGCAGCCAGCTCCGGGTTCAGGAAGGGTTGCTCAAGGAGGTCGACCGGCTCGGCGCCCGCGCCTACCTGGGCCCCGGCTTCGACTCGGGCCGCTGGGTGGCGGACGAAAAGGGCCGGCTCAAGCGCGCGCTGGACGAGGCCGCGGGCTGGCGTGAGTTCGAGGGCGCGGTGGAGTTCATCAAGCGGGTGGAAGGCAGTTGCGGCGACCGGGTCCGGGGCATCCTGATACCGCGGGAGGCCGAGACCTGCACGTTGGATCTCCTGAGGGCGACGCGTAAGGCAGCCGGCGATCTCAAGGTGCCGATATCGACCCACGCCGCCTACAACATCATCGAGTTCTACGAGCTCGTGACGGAACATCGCATGACCCCGGTGGAGTTGCTGGAGTCGGTGGGCCTTCTGGGCCCCGACCTCACCATCGGACACGGGAACCTGGTGGCCGAGAACCCCCAGTTGAACTTCGCGGGGGGCCGGGACGTGGATCTCATGGGCGAATACGGCGTGTCCATCTCCCACTGTCCGGTCAACATTGCCCGCCGGGGCCGTTGCCTCGACTCCTGGGAGCGGTACCGCAAGGCCGGCGTCAACATCGCCTTGGGGAGCGACACCTACCCGCGGGACTTCATGATGCAGATGCGGGTGGCCTCGTACTTCGGCAAGGTCATCGGACACAACCTGCGCGCGGCCACGGCCGCCGAGGTGTTCGAGGCCGCCACCCTGGGCGGCGCCAGGGCCTTGGGGCGGGACGACCTCGGGCGGCTGGCGCCGGGAGCGCGCGCGGACATCATCATCGTCGACATTTCCGGAAGGGGCACGCTCAGGTACGGGCCGGTGCGCGATCCCATCAAGAGCCTGGTGGAATGCGGCATCGGCGACGATGTCCGCACGGTCATCGTCGACGGCGAGGTGCGGATGGAGGAGGGGCGGATTCCCGGAGTGGATATCGAGTCCCTGCGGCGGCAGGCACAGGAGGCCGCGGAGTTCGCCTGGGACCGCCTCCAGGACTGGGACGCGCTGGGGCGGAGCGCGGAGGAGATGAGCCCCTGGTCCTTCCCGTTGATGAAGTGAACCGTCCCGGCAAGCCGAATTCGTCGTTCCGGCGAAACAGGGTATGCCGGAACGGCATCCGAGGGATGGGGGCGGGAGTGACGAATTCACGGGGTCAACCGGCGCGGCGCTGCAGCACGATTCCCCCGACGATCAATGCCAGCCCCGTCACGGTGCTGGGGTAGATGGGCTCTCCCACCAACAGCGCGATCACCAGCAGCGACAGGAAGGGCGTCAGGTAGATCAGTTGGCCCACCTGGGCCGTGGTGCGGGAGAGCTTGAGGGCTCGGAGCCAGGCGACGAAGGCGATGCCCATCTCGAACGTGCCGATATACACGGCGCCGGCCAGCCCCGCCGCGCCGGGCATCTCCGGGGTGCCCGCGAGCAACCAAAACCCGCCCGAGAAGCCGCATCCGAACACGAAATTGACCAACAGCCGCGTCACCGGGTCGCGGTGGTCCTTGACCCCGTAGATCCAGTAGAACGTCCAGATCAGCGTGCTTCCCAGCGCCAGCGCCACGCCCAGCGGGTTGGCCAGGTCGAGCCCGAGGGGGTCTCCTCGCGTGGCGATGAGGGCCACGCCGGTGAAGCTGATGGCCATGGCGGCGATGGCGCGCGCGCCGATGGGCTGGCGGAGCAGGACGACGGAGAACAGCGCCAGCACCATGGGCCAGGTGAAGTTCAGCGTCAGCGCCTCTTGGGCGGGCAGGAGATCGTATGCCTTGAAGAGGACGAGGTAATAGAGGAAGGGGTTCAGGAAACCAAGGCAAAGCGATGTACGGAGGTCGCCGAGGTTCCATTCCCGGAACTGCCCGAGCCGTCCGGTGGACAGGGTGATGCAGAGCAGCACAAGGACGGACACCGCCGAGGAGCAGAACACCAGCACGCCGGGGCCCACGTGGCGCAGGGAGAGCTTGAACGCCGTCGCCACCGTGGACCAGAAGAGCACCGTGACGGCGGCGTAGAGATAGGCCTGGGTCTGCGTTTGCATGGACGGTTCGCCGCTTCCGGAAGGTACCATGTTTGCGCTCCCCCATCGACACGCCCCGAAGGGCTGGGGCCGGGCTCCGGGAGAGGGGCAAAAGCCTTTGCTGACGCGGAGTTGCAATTGCACAGGAGTTCAGCTAACGTAGCCTTTCGTTCGCAGTCCATCCCCTCGAGGTTTTCATTGATCCGCAGAGAATCGGTAGATGCCCTCCGAAAAAAGATCGACCGAGTTGATTCCAGGATCGTAGCGCTCCTCAACGAGAGAGCCTCCCTTGCCCTGAAGATCGGAAGTCAGAAGAACCGCACGGGAAGGCCCGTCTACGTCGCCAGCCGCGAGCGGGAGATTTACCGGCAGGTATCCGACGCCAACACGGGGCCGTTGCCGGCCTCGTCGATTCGCGCCGTGTTCAGGGAGGTCCTGTCCGCCTGCCGCGGCATCGAGACGCGGATGAAGGTGGCGTTCTTCGGCCCCGAGGCGACCTTTACCCACATGGCCGCGCAGCGACACTTCGGCGGCGCGGTCCGCTACTCTCCCGAGCGCACCATCAACGATGTCTTCCGGGAGGTAGGCGCGGGCAACGCCGACTATGGCGTGGTGCCCATCGAGAACTCCACCGAAGGGGTGGTGACACACACCCTGGATCTGCTGCAGGAGTCGAACGTTCAGATCTGTGGCGAGGTCAGCGTCGACATCGAGCTTTGCCTGCTGTCCCGGTCGGGCCGGACGAAGGACGTACGCCGTATCCTTTCCCATTCGCATGCCCTGGGCCAATGCCGCCGCTGGCTGGCCGCCCACTTTCCCGGCGCCGCCGTCGAAGAGGTGTCGAGCACGGCGCAGGCGGCCAGGGAGGCGCGCACGGACCGGGAGGTGGCGGCGGTGTCCAGTCGTCTGGCGGCCGAGGTCTATGGGATCAAGATCGTCCAGGCCAACATCGCCGACAATCACGACAACATCACCCGGTTCTTCGTCATCGGAGACGATCCGCCGTCACCGACCGGAGAGGACAAGACCAGCATCGCGTTCGCGGCCAAGGATCGCGTGGGCGTGCTTCACGACATGCTGGCGCCGTTCGCCAAACACAACATCAACCTCACCAAGATCGAGTCGCGCCCCTCGCGCCAGAAGGCGTGGGAATACGTTTTCTTCATCGATTTCAAGGGCCACCAACAAGAACCTCGGGTCAAGCGCGCCCTGGACCAGCTCTCCGACAGTTGCGTTTTCCTGAGGATCCTCGGCTCCTATCCCAGCAGCCTATGAGCATTGTCGAAAAGGTTCCGGACTACATCCGCCGCATCGTGCCGTACGTGCCCGGCAAGCCCATCGACGAGGTGGAGCGGGAATACGGCATTCGGGGGTCGGCCAAGCTGGCGTCCAACGAGAACTCCCTGGGTCCGTCCCCCAAGGCAGTGGCCGCGTTGCGGGAGCGGCTGGAGGAGCTGCATCTCTATCCGGACGGCGGCTGCTTCCATCTCCGGCATGGGTTGGCCGCCAGGCTCGGAGTCGAGCCCGAGCGGCTGATCTTCGGCAACGGCTCGAACGAGTTGATCGAGCTGGCGGTGCGGACTTTCCTGCGCCCGGGAGACGAAGCCCTGATCTCCCAGGGCTCCTTCGTGGCCTACGGCCTTGCGCTGGATGCCATGGGAGCGGCGGTCCGCAAGGTGCCGCTGAAGGATTACGGCTACGACCTGGAAGCCATGGCCCGGGCGCTGACGCCCAGGACCCGCCTGGTCTTCCTGGCCAACCCCAACAACCCCACGGGCACCATCTACCGGCGGCCGGAGTGGGAGGAGTTCCTCGAACGGGTGGGTCCCGAGGCGCTGGTGGTGGCGGACGAGGCCTACTTCGAGTACGCCACCGACCCGGACTATCCCGACTCCCTCGACGACCGCCGGGAGGACCGGACGGTGCTGACCATCAGGACCTTCTCCAAGGTCTACGGTCTCGCGGGTCTCCGCATCGGTTACGGCATCGCCCCAGCCGAGGTCGTGGCGATGATGAATCAGGTGCGGGAACCCTTCAACGTCAACGCCGCGGCCCAGTGGGCGGCGGCGGCGGCGGTGGAAGACGCCGAGCACCTCCACCGGAGCCTGGATCTCAACCGCGAGGGTCTGGCTCTCCTGACGGAGGGTCTGACGGGACTCGGGGTCCAGTGGGTCCCGAGCCAGGCCAATTTCATCCTGGTGCAAACGGGCCGGGCCGGCCATGTCTTCGAGGAGCTGATGCGCCGGGGAGTCATCGTGCGGCCGGTGGGCCCGGAATTTCCCGACCACGTGCGGGTGACCGTGGGGACTCCGGACGAGAACCGCAAGTTCCTGGAGGGCCTCTCGAGGATCCTCGAAGGAGGCGTGAGCGGCTGATGTTCCGGACCATGGCAATCGCGGGCGTGGGGCTGATCGGCGGCTCCCTGGCGTTGGCTGCCAAGGAGCGCGGCTTGGTGGACCGGGTGGTGGGATACGGACGCAACGAGAAGACCCTGCGCCGCGCACGGAAACTCGGCATCCTGGATGCCTATTTTCTCGGCCCCGAGGACTTTCCCGGCGAAACCGATTTGCTGGTCCTGGCGACGCCGGTCAGCGCCATCGCGCCGGTGACCCGATCGTTTCTGCCGCGCATCCACCCGGAATGCCTGATCACCGACGTAGGCAGCGTGAAACGCCGGGTGGTGGCGGACATGGAGCGTTTGCTGAAGGGCGGTCGCTCCTTCGTCGGAGCCCATCCCATTGCCGGCAGCGATCAATGGGGTCCCGACCCGGCGAGAGCGGACCTGTTCGTCGGCCGCCGCTGTATCCTCACGCCCACCAGGAACACGGATCCCGGCGCGTTGAAGAAACTGCGGACATTCTGGCGGCGGGTCGGGGCCAAGGTGGAGTCGATGGACGTCCGGCTTCATGACCGGATTCTGGGCGTGGTGAGCCACTTGCCTCATGTCGCGGCGTACGCGTTGGTCAACGCCCTGGACCGCACCAAGGTGGATTCGCTGGATCTTGCCGAGTACTGCGGCGCGGGTTTCAGGGACACCACTCGCATTGCCGCCAGCCGTCCGGAACTCTGGCGGGACATTTGCCTGCTCAACCGGGAGGCGGTGCTCAAGGGGCTTGGGGAGTACGCTCGAGGGCTCGAGAGGATAGCGGATTGTATCCGCAGGGACGACGGTCCTGGCCTGGAGCGGGAATTCGAGCGGGCCTTGGCGACCCGGAAAAGGATGTCGTAGGGAATGAGCGTGAGGGTGGAACAGGCTTCGCGTCCCCTCAGGGGCGAACTGGAGGTGCCGGGGGACAAGTCCGTCGGGCACCGCGCCGTGATCATGGGATCGGTGGCCCGGGGCGAGACCCGTATCGCGAACATGTCCCGCGGAGCCGACAACTCCAGTACCGTGGCGGCCTTCCGGCGCATGGGCGTGGAGTTTCGGCGCGAGGCCGACACCCTGTGCATCGAAGGCAAGGGCTGGGACGGGCTGCAGGCGCCGGCGGAGACCGTCGACTGCGGGAATTCCGGCACCACCATGCGCTTGCTGGCGGGGCTCCTGTCGGGCCGCCCCTTCGACGCCACGCTGGACGGGGACGGCTCACTCCGCACCCGGCCCATGAAACGGGTGATCGAGCCGTTGACGAGCATGGGCGCGCGGATCACCGGCAACGACGGCCGCGCGCCGCTGGAGATCCGCGGCCAGCCGCTCCACGGCATCGAATACGCCTCGCCGGTGGCCAGCGCGCAGGTCAAGTCGGCCGTGCTGCTGGCGGGTTTGCAGGCACGGGGAGAGACCCGGTTCGAGGAGCCGTACCGGTCGCGGGACCACACCGAGATCATGGCGCGGGGGTTCGGCGCCTCGGTGGAGAGCGCCGGCCGGGAGGTGGTGCTGAAGGGCGGGCAGGAGCTCCGGGGTACGCATCTGAGGGTGCCGGGCGATATTTCGTCGGCCGCTTTCCTGGCCGTGGCCGCGGCCGCCATGCCAGGGTCGGACGTGTCCATACTGCGCGTGGGCTTCAATCCCACGCGCAGCGGCGTGATCGAGGTGCTGCGGGCCATGGGCGCGGACATCGAGGTCACACGCGCATGGGAGGAGGCCGGCGAGCCGGTGGCGGACTTCCGGGTGAAGGGCGGCGAGCTGCGGGGGACGGAGGTCCCGCCCGAGCTGGCGCCCCGCACCATCGACGAGTATCCCGTGTTGTTCGTGGCGGCGGCGCTGGCCGGCGGGCCGACCCTGTTTCGCGACGTCGGCGAGCTGCGCTTCAAGGAGTCCGACCGCATCGCCGCCATGAGACGGGAGCTCTCGAAGATGGGCGTGCGGATGGAAGTGAGCGGTGACGATGTTTCGCTCGGAGGCGGCGGGAAGCTCGAGGGCGCTTCGGTCGACAGTCATGACGACCATCGGGTGGCCATGGCGTTGGCGGTGGCCGGCCTGTCCGCCAGGGGCGGGGTCGTGCTTTCGAACGAGGAATGCGTCAAGGTTTCGTTTCCGGGCTTCTTCGAAAGTCTTGAAAAAATCCGTGGTTAACGAACCGGCGGGTTCGGATGCCGGTTGTGCCGGATGCGAAGTGAGGATAGGATAGTTGATCGTGGCCATTGACGGCCCGGCGGGCGCGGGCAAGAGCACAGTCGCCAAGGCCGTGGCGAAGCGTCTGGGATACCGCTATATGGACACCGGCGCCATGTACCGGGCGCTGGCCTGGAAGGTCATGCGCCAGGGCGCCGACCCCGGCGACGAGCGCGCCTTGGGAAGGATCCTCGAGAGCACGGAGGTGGACCTGGGGGCCGATGCCGCCTCTCCGTCGGTGATGCTGGACGGCGCGGACGTGAGCGGGGCGATTCGCACGGCGGAGGTCGGACAGATGGCGTCGCGGGTTTCCGGAATGGGCGTCGTCAGGCGCCGGATGGCGGACCTCCAGCGCACCATGGGCCGTAGCGGTTGCATCGTGGCCGAAGGGCGCGACATGGGGACGGTGGTCTTCCCCGACGCCGACGTGAAGATCTATCTCGATGCTTCACCCGAGACGCGGGCGCGGCGGCGGTTCGAGGAACTGACCGGCCGAGAACCGGCGCTGACCCTGGAGGAGACCCTGGCCGACGTCATGCGTCGCGACCGGCGGGACAAGGAGCGCGCGGTGGCGCCGTTGCGACAGGCGGACGACGCGCTGCGGATCGATTCGACGACATTGTCGGCGGCGGCGGTGGTGGACAGGATACTGCGGGAAATCAATTCGAAATCAAATGAGGATGGGAGAACTGTTTCATGACGGAAGGCGAGGCTAACAAGGACCAGGAAACTTCGATTGCCGAGGACGACTTCGAATCCATGTTCGAGGAAAGTCTGCAGGCCGTACAGCCGGGCGGTGTGGTCACCGGCAAGGTAGTCGATATCAACCCCACTCACGTGGTGGTGGACGTGGGCTACAAGACCGAGGGCCGTATCTCGGTGCAGGAGTTCCAGGAACGCGACGGAACCCTGCAGGTGAACGTCGGCGACGACCTGGACGTCTTCTTCGAATCCCCCGAGGGGGACCGCGGGGAGATCGTGCTCTCCCGCCAGAAGGCGGAGAGCATCAAGGTCTGGGACCGGATCGAGCAGGCCTACGAGCAGGTGACGCCCATCGAAGGGATCATCGTCGCGAGGGTCAAGGGCGGATTCAAGGTGGACGTGGGCGTGGACGGGTTTCTTCCCGGCTCGCACGTGGACATCCGGCCGACCCGGAACCTCGACCAGTTCGTGGGCAAGCGCGACCGCTTCACGATCCTCAAGTACAACAGGATGCGCGACAACGTCGTGGTGTCCCGCAAGGTGCTGCTCGAGAAGGAACGGGAAGTGCTCAAGAAGGAGACCCTCGCCGTGCTCGACGAGGGGGTGATCCTGGAAGGCATCGTCAAGAACATCACGGATTACGGCGCCTTCGTGGACGTGGGCGGTATCGACGGCATCCTGCACATCACCGACATGTCCTGGGGACGCGTGAACCACCCGAGCGACCTGCTGAGCATCGGCGAGACCATCCGGGTGGTGGTGCTCAAGTTCGACAAGGAACGGGAACGGATCTCGCTGGGCATGAAGCAGATCACCCCGGATCCTTGGGAATCGGTCACCGATGGGTACCCCGTCGACTCCAGGATTACCGGCAAGGTCGTGGGCCTTACGGACTACGGCGCATTCGTGGAGTTGGAGAAAGGGGTCGAGGGGCTGATCCATGTGTCGGAGATGTCGTGGGCGAAGAAGCTGTCGCATCCCTCGAAGGTGGTCCAGGTGGGCGAGACCGTGGAAGCCATGGTCCTGAACGTGGACCCCGGGCGCCGGCGCATCTCGCTGGGGCTGCGTCAGGTGCTGCCGAACCCGTGGTTCCTGGCCAAGGAGAAATACCCCGAGGGCAGCATCGTCAAGGGGCCGGTGCGCAACATCACCGATTTCGGCGTGTTCGTCGGCGTCGAGGAGGGCATCGACGGTTTGATCCACATCTCCGATCTGGACTGGACCAAGAAGATCAAGCACCCCTCGGAGCTGTACAAGAAGGGTGACATCGTCGAGGCCAAGGTGCTCGGAGTCGATCCGCAGGTGGAGCGGTTCTCGCTGGGAGTGAAGCAATTGGGCATGGATCCGTGGGAACGCGTGGTCCAGGAGAACCCTGCGGGCTCCCGCATCACGGGCGAGATCGTCAGGGTGCTGGACTTCGGCGTCTTCGTGCGCGTGGCCGAATCCGTGGAGGGTTTGATCCACGTATCCCAACTGAGCACGGAGCACGTGGACAAACCGTCGAGTCTCTACCAGGTAGGCGATGTCGTCGAGGCGGAGGTGGTCAACGTCGACCTCCAGGAACGGAAGATCGGGCTGAGCATCCGCGCCCTGAAGCGGTCGGAAGAGAGAGAAGAGCTGGAGACGTACTTGAAGCGGGAGAAGGAGGCGGGACGGTTTTCGTTCGAGACCATCCTGAACGAGGAGTTGAAGCTGGACCGGGAGGGTGGTCGGTCCGAGACGACGACGGAAGACGGCGACAAGGATACGGAGTAGCGCCGCCGGAGATGACTTTCGGGGAACTTGCATGACAAAGCGAGACCTGATCGAAGAAATCAACGAACGGTATCCCCACCTGTCGCGTTTCGATGCGGAGGTGATCGTCAACTCTGTTTTCGACTCGTTGATCGCCGCTTTGCAGCGTGAGGAACGGATCGAGATCCGGGGCTTCGGCAGTTTCGTGGTCAAGCACCGCAGGGCCCGGGACGGGCGCAATCCCAAGACCGGCGAAATCGTATCCGTGTCTTCCAAGAGGGTTCCGTTTTTCAAGGTCGGCAAGGAACTCCGCCTGCGCGTCAACCAGAGCCCAGCTGCCGAGGACGGCTGTTAGGAGGAACAGGAGTGGAATCCATCAATACCCTGGACGAATTGAAACGTAGCGGCATTGCCGTGCGATCCGTGCGCGACGAGATGCGCAACAACCTCATGAATCTTCTCAAGTCCGGGGACCGGATGCTTCCGGGAATCGTGGGCTACGACGAGACCGTGATTCCGGAGATCGAGAACGCGATCCTGTCGGGCCACCACATGGTCTTTCTGGGGGAGCGGGGACAGGCCAAGTCGCGCATCATCCGCGGCCTCACCATGCTGCTGGACGAAACGGTCCCGAAGGTGAAGGGCTGCGAGATCAACTGCGATCCCTTCAACGTCATCTGCACCACGTGCCGGCGCAAGCTGGCCGAGAAAGGCGACCAACTGGAGATTGAGTGGATCGGCCGGGAGCATCGCTACGGCGAGAAGCTGGCCACGCCGGATGTTTCCATCGCGGACCTCATCGGCGAGATCGACCCCATCAAGGTCGCGGAAGGACGCTACCTCGCGGACGAGGAGACGATACACTACGGTCTGGTCCCACGCACGAACCGCGGCGTCTTCGCCGTCAACGAGCTGCCGGACCTCACCGAGAAGGTGCAGGTGGGACTCTTCAACCTCATGGAGGAGAAGGACGTCCAGATCAAGGGATACAAGATCCGTCTGCCCCTGGACGTGGTCATCGTGGCCAGCGCGAACCCGGAAGACTACACCAGCCGGGGCCGCATCATCACGCCCCTCAAGGACCGCTTCGACGTTCAGATCAGGACCCACTATCCGCGCGACGTCGAGCACGAGATCGACATCATGGAGCAGGAGTCGGCTCCCATCGACGAGCGCAGCCAAACGGTGATGATTCCCGACTTCATGAAGGAGGTGCTGGGCCACCTGACCTTCGAGGCGCGCAACTCAAGCGAGATCAACCAGTCCTCCGGGGTCAGCGTCCGCATCAGCATCAACAACTACGAGAGCATGATCAGCAATGCCGAGAAACGCGCGCTACGGGTCGGCGAGACCGCCATCGTGCCGCGAGTCAGCGACCTCCACGCCGTCCTCCCGTCCACCTGCGGAAAGATCGAGGTGGAGTACGTGGGCGAGGAGAAGAACGAGGAGGAGCTCATCGAGCGGCTGTTGAACAAGGCGATCCTCAAGACCTTCGACAGCCGCTTCGACCTGAACGGGCTGCAAAGCGTCATCGAGTACTTCAACTCGGGCTGGGGGGTGGAGGTGTCCGACGAGATGCGCTCGGAGGATTACCTCGAAGGCATCAAGGAGATCCCGGGGTTGGGTGAAGCCATCCGGTCCCTGGGGGATGTCGACTCGCCGGAGTTCCTGGCTTCGGCCACGGAATTGGTGCTGGAAGGCCTGCACCTGCACCAGAAGCTCAACAAGGAAGCCGAAGGGGGCCGAGTGACCTACGGAAAGTGATCGCGCGCTTGTGCGCGGCCACCCGCCCGTGGACAGCACCGTCTTGCGCGGCGCGCACCGCGGTTGACCCGTTATGATCCACGCACGCTACAGTCGCTGGCACGGAGGCCAGGAGCGGTCCATCAGCTCCGACGACGTCTTCGACCAGCTCAACGAGCACCTTGACGAGACCGGCGATCTGCAACAGTCCATGCGCCGCCTGATGCAGCGCGGCATGGGCGAAGAGGACGATCACGTCAACGGTCTCGACGACCTGCTGTCACGGGTGGCCCGCGAGAAGCGGCGGATGTACGAGCAGTACCAGATCCGTTCCGCGCTGGACGAGATCCAGGAGAAACTGCAGGACATCGTCGCCGACGAACGCGAGACCCTCCAGCAGAAACCGGACCGGGCCGAGGCCGAGAAGAAGGACGAGTTCCTGCAGCACCTGCCGCCCAAGCTGAGCGACGCCATCGAGCGGCTGGCGGGCTACAATTTCGAGAACCTCGAGGCGAAGAAGGATTTCGAGGAGATCCTGTCCCAACTGGACAAGATCCGCCGTCTGGAAAACTACATTCGACGTGAAGGAAACCTCTTCAGGGGTCAGGAATCGTTGAACTTCGAGGAAGCCTCGGAGCTCCAGGAGCGCATGGAGGGCCTCCAGAAGCTGGAGGGCCAACTGTCCAGCAGCCAGCCCAAGGACGTGGACATGGACCTCCTGAACAGCCTTCTCGGCGCCCAGGCTCAGGAGGACTACGAAGGGGTCATGCGGCTGGAGTCGTCCCTGGAGGACGGCGGATACGTGGTGGACAAGGGCGACCACTTCGAGCTGACGCCCCGCGGGGTCCGGCGCATCGGCCAGATCGCCTTGAGGGACATCTACAAGCAACTGAGCCGCGACGCCGCCGGGCGCCACCAGATCGCCCGCCACGGCTCCCAGGAGATGGTTCCCGAGAGCAGCAAACCCTATGTCTCGGGCGACGCCTTGAACCTGAACCTCAACGAGACCCTGAGGAGCGCCCTGCGCCGCAACGCGACCCTGCCGCTCAACCTGGATCCCCGGGACTTCATGGTCTTCGACTCCCAGTACTCCACCCGGGCGGCCACCGTGCTGTTGCTGGACATGAGCTGGTCCATGAGCTGGGACGGCCGCTTCGCAGCAGCCAAGAAGGTGGCCCTGGCCATGGAGTCGCTGTGCCGCGCCAAGTACCCCCAGGATTATTTCGGCATCGTCGGCTTCTTCACCCGCGCCGTGGAGTTGAAGGCCAAGGACTTGCCGGAAGCCACCTGGAACATGGGCGACCCCTTCACCAACCTTCAGGACGGGCTCCATCTCGCCATCGACCTGCTGAAGAAGCGAAGCTCCACCCGGAACCAGCAGATCATCGTGATCACCGACGGCCAGCCCACCGCCTATTGCCGCCAGGGGCGTCTGTATTGCGAATGGCCCCTGAGCTTCGGCGGCATCAGCCAGCGCGCGGCCGAAGAGACGCTCAAGGAAGCCAAACGGGTCACCCAGCGCGGCATCACCATCAACACCTTCATGCTCGACGACAGCCCGGTGCTCAAGGGCTTCGTCGACGAGATGACCCGCCTCAACAAGGGCCGCGCCTTCTATACCCGCCCCGATCGCCTGGGACAGTATCTGCTCGTAGACTACCTGCTGGGCCAGCGTCGCAAGGTCTAGCACCGGGAATCCTGCGCAACCTGTCGCAGGAATTTACGGGATACGACACTGGTCAACGCATAGCTTGTAGGCAATATAGGCTGTATGCTATACAGTCGTATGAACTGATTCGTCACGCCTGCCGATACGTTGAAGGAAGAAGGATGGGACGATGGTAACGACGTTGAAGGAAAAGACAACGCATCTCGGTCCCGACTCTCGGGAGCGGATCGAGGCGGAAGCCGAACGCTTGCACCAGGAGTCCCTGACCCTCCAGGATCTCCGGAAGAGGAAGGCGCTGACTCAGACCCAGCTTGCCGAGACGCTGGGCATCCGCCAGGCGACGGTGGCCCAGACGGAGAAGCGCAGCGACCTCCTGATTTCGACCTTGCGAAGCTATATTGAAGCCATGGGCGGGCGTCTGGACTTGGTGGTGGCATTTCCGGACCGGGTGCCTGTCCATCTCGGGGGCCTCGGCGGACCCGACAGACGAGGCGAACTGCCGCGGACCCCGGAAAGGGGAGCACCAAGGGGTTCCTGATGGAGCGGACGCGGCTCACGCCCATGATGCATCAGTACCTGGAGATCAAGGATCGGCACCGGGATGCGATCCTGTTCTTCCGGCTCGGGGACTTCTACGAGATGTTCTTCGAGGATGCGGAAAAGGCGTCCAGGGTCCTCGACATCGCCCTGACGAGCCGCAACCGCAACGACGGCGCGCCCGTGCCCCTGTGCGGCGTGCCGCACCACGCGGCTACCCCCTACATCGGCAAGCTCCTGTCGGCCGGCTTCAAGGTGGCGGTTTGCGAGCAGACCGAGGATCCCAGGCAGGCCAAGGGCGTGGTGCGGCGGGAAGTGGTCAAGGTCATCAGCCCCGGAACCCTCACGGAAGGGGAAGGGCTCGAGGCCGACGTCAACAATTTCCTGGCGGCGGTGGTGGGCGCCCGTGACGAATACGGCCTCTCCTACACCGACGTCACCACCGGCGAGTTCCGCTTCACCCAGATGAAGGGCTACGCTGCCCTCGCCGGCGAGCTCGGACGGATCCAGCCGCGGGAGTTGCTGATTCCCGAATCGCTGTACGCCGCCCTCGGGATGCTGCGCGACGACTACGCCGGGGTGCATTGCACGTCCGGGCCGGACACGTGGTTCTCGGGCGCCGCCGTCCAGAGACTCAACGATGCCGGCATCTTTCAGGGTCCACGGGACGAGTGGCCGCTGGGGGTCCGCGCCGGCGCCGGCATCCTCGCCTACCTGGAAGACCGCACGCCGGGCGCAGCCAGGGTGCTGACTTCGCTGGAGCCCTATCGCGCATCGCGGTTTCTGATGCTCGACGAAAGTACCCAGGCCAATCTCGAGCTCCTGCGCAGCTTCGACGGGAGCAGGCGGGGCTCCCTGCTGGGGGTGCTGGAGCCCACCCGGACGGCCATGGGGGCGCGGGAGCTGCGCAAATGGATCCTCTATCCGCTGCTGGACGAGCATGAGATCCGCCGGCGTCAGGAGGCCGTGGCGGAACTGGTGGAGCGGCCGGATGTGCGCCGGAGGCTGCGGGATACGCTCCATGGCGTCCAGGACCTGGAACGTCTGTCCGGGCGCGTCGCGTCGCGGTCGGCAACGCCCCGGGACCTGGCCGCGGTGAAGGACACGCTGCGGGCGCTGGAGGGAGTGCGCGGGGCGCTGCAGTCCTGCGGCAGCGAGTTGCTGGCCGGGTTGCGGTCGGGGTTGAGCGCCGAGCCGGAAGTGGTGGCGCTGGTGGAGCGGTCTGTGGTGGACGAGCCGCCGGCCACGGTGCGGAACGGCGGTTTCGTGCGGCCGGGGTTCGATGAGGAGCTGGACGCCCTGACCGCCGTCCGCGGCAACGCCAAGGGCTGGATCTCGGAGCTTCAGCACCAGGAACGGGAGCGCACCGGCATCCATTCCCTGAAGGTGCGCTACAACAAGGTGTTCGGGTACTACATCGAGGTCACCAGGGCCAACCTCGCCCATGTCCCGGAGAACTACATCCGGAAGCAGACGCTGACCAACGGCGAACGGTTCGTCACCCCCGAGCTCAAGGACTACGAAGCGCGGGTGCTGGGGTCGGACGAGGAGATACTGAAGATCGAGTCCCGCATTTTCGCGGAGTTGCTGGACCGCATCGCCGCCCACTACCGTTCCATGAAGGAGTCGAGCCTTGCCCTGGCCAGGCTGGATACGCTGCTGGCGCTGGCGGAGACGGCCGAATCGCGGCACTTCGTCCGTCCCCGGGTGGATTCCGGCCTGGCGCTGGTGTTGCGGGCGGCGCGCCATCCAGTGGTGGAGGCGGTGCTGGGCCGGGGCGGTTTCGTCCCCAACGACTGCGAGTTGGACCCCGAGACCACGCAGATCAAGCTTCTGACCGGTCCCAACATGGCCGGCAAGTCTACCTACATGAGGCAGGTGGCGCTGGTGGTGGTGCTCGCCCAGATGGGGAGCTTCGTGCCGGCGGATGCCGCCCACGTGGGGCTGGTGGATCGGCTCTTCACCCGTTTCGGCGCCACCGACGCGCTGGCGGCCGGCGAATCCACGTTCATGGTGGAGATGAAGGAGACGGCCCGCATCCTGCGGCTGGCCACGCCCCGAAGCCTCATCCTGCTGGACGAGGTGGGGCGCGGCACCAGCACCTTCGACGGCATCTCCATCGCCTGGTCCCTGGCCGAGTTCCTGCACGAGTCGCCGCACCGGCCCCGGACTCTCTTCGCCACCCACTACCATGAGCTCACGGGGCTGGCCCGCACCCGGGAGCGGGTCCGGAACTTCAACTTCGCGGTCAAGGAGTGGCAGGGGGAGGTGATCTTCCTGCGCACGCTGAAGGAGGGTCCGGCCAGCCGCAGCTACGGCATACAGGTGGCCGGGCTCGCGGGATTGCCGCCGCCGCTCATCGATCGGGCCCGGGAGATCCTGAAGAATCTCGAGGGAGAGGAGTTGAACGCCTGGGGACAACCGAGGCTGGCCGGCGCCGAACCGGCTTCGGAAGGGGTCCAGTTGATGCTGTTGGAACCCCGGCAGGACCGGTTGCGGGAAAAGCTCCAGGCCGTCGACGTCAACGTCCTTACCCCGCTGGAGGCGCTGACTCTCCTGGAGGGGCTCGTGGCGGAGGCGAAACAAGGAGGCTGATTGGCGCGCTGGGTGGCCGTACTGCTTCTGCTGTGCGTCATCGGCCCGGCGGCCGATGGGTACGCCGTGGTGCCGAAGGCGCGGCTTACGGGCGTGCGTTTCCTCTCCTCGGCCAACTACACGCGGGTGATCCTGGATCTCACCGGCCGGGTGAAGTTCACGATCAACACCCTGCCTGCCGCTCCCGAGAAGCGCCTCCCTCCGAGGATCTACATGGATCTGGCGGGGGCTCGCCTGACGGCCCGCCGGCACCGTGTCGACGTCAAGGACAGGCTCGTGCAACGGGTCCGCCTGGGTCAGTTCAAGGAGAACGTCGTGAGGGTCGTGCTGGACCTCAAGTTCCCCGGGCACCACGACGCGGTGTTGCTGGCCAATCCACACCGGCTGATGGTGGACGTGGAGCGACGGGGCGGGTCCGCCAACCGCCGGCAACTGGCGGTTCGCAAGATCGTGCTGGATCCGGGGCACGGGGGAAAGGACCCCGGCGCCGTCGGGGCCGGGGGCCTGAGGGAGAAGGACGTGGTGCTGCGGGTGGCCAGGAAGCTGGCGCCGCTCCTCCGGCAACGAATGGGGGCGGACGTGGTCCTCACCAGGAATACGGACGTCTTCATACCCCTCAAGGGAAGGACGGCCAAGGCCAATGCCGAGCAGGCCGACCTGTTCCTGTCGATTCATGCCAACGCGAGCCACAATCGCAGGGCCGGAGGCCTCGAGACCTACTATCTCGACAAGACCACGGATGAAGCCACCATGAAGCTCGCCGCGAGGGAGAACGGCACCGCCCGCAGGAATCTCACGGACTTGCAGATCATGTTGAGTGACCTCAAACTGAACGTGTACTTGGCGGACTCCATCAGCCTGGCGAGCCACCTGCAGACCTCGCTGGTGAAGACCACCCGGCCGCACTACGCGCGGGCGAAGGACCTGGGAGTGAAGAAGGGGCTGTTCTACGTTCTGGTGGGAGCACGAATGCCGGCGGCGCTGGCGGAACTGTTCTTCGTCAGCAATCGCCGGGAGGCCCGGGCGTTGCAGCGTCCCAAATTTCAGAACGCCATCGCCGGGGGGTTGTTCCAGGGCATCAAGAACTACGCCGACAGGCTGCGCGAGAGAGGGAGCCCTTGATGACGACATCGGCCGCGAGAGGCGAGGACAGGTGCGGTCCGGAGCGCCGGGTGGAGGCCAACGGCGGCGCCCCTTGGCGCCGGCTTGCCGAGGAGCAGGTCCGGAGCTCGAAACCGGGAGAAGGGGTGCGGGTCTACATCGACCTGGGCCGGCGGCGTTTGCTGGAGGCCCATCGCGCCGGCGCCTCGGGGTCGGAGGTGGTGCGGGCGCAGGGGGCGATGATCGACGGGCTCCTGCGGCGTCTTCTGGAGTTGGCGGAGCAGGATTACCGCGGCCGGCGGATGCGTTGCGCGGTGGTGGCTCAGGGGGGATACGGAAGAGACGAGCTCAATCCGCACTCCGATATCGACATCCTCTTTCTCTACGGCTGGCGCGGCGGCCCCTACGTGGAGTTCGTCACGGAAAAGATCCTCTATCCCTTGTGGGACGCCGGGCTGACGGTAGGCCACGCCACCCGCACGGTGGCGGACTGCGCGCGCCACGCCCGGCGCGACCCTGTGATACAGACCGCGCTGTTGGACGCGCGTCACATTTGCGGCGACGAGCGGTTGCATCGCGATCTGCAGCGGGTGCTTGGGCGGCAACTCGGCGGCGGCGCCGGGGACAGCTTCGTCGCAACCAAGATCGACGAGCACGGCCGGCGCCACCAGCGGTACGGCGAGTCCGTCTTCCTGCTGGAACCCGACATCAAGGAAGGGCAGGGCGGCTTGCGCGACATCCACACCGCCATGTGGATCGCCCGGGTCAAGTACGGCGCCGCCACCCTGCAGGACCTTTCGAAGACGGGCCTGCTGGAGACCAGGGATGCGGCGGCGCTGGAACGCGGCCGGGACTTTCTCTGGCGCACCCGGAACGAGCTGCATTTCCTGGCGGGACGGCATCAGGATCGGCTTACCTTCGAGTCCCAGGAACAGGCCGCCCGGCAACTGGGTTTTGAGAGCGAGGGGAACCTGAGCGAGGTGGAGACCTTCATGCGCGCCTACTACCTGCAGGCCGAGGAGGTGAGCCGCCTGACTTCCCTGGTCATCCACCGCTCGGTGGACCACGATCCGTCTCAGCGCGGGAAACCCCGCTCCGGCCGGCGATTGCGTCCGGGCGTGCGGATCACCGGGCGGACCCTGGCGGTGGCCCCCATGAACGGCGACGGTGACCGGGCCGAAGGGTTGCTCGACCTCTTCGCCGACCTGCAGCGATACCGGCTGGACCTGGGGCAGGATTCGCGGGAGATCGTCAGGGCCCGGGTGGAGGCCCTGGAAGGGGAGCTGTCGGGCTCGGCGGACGCCAACCGGGCGTTCCTCGCCATCCTCCGCGG
Organism: uncultured Binatia bacterium (SeqCode); assembly: GCA_965215605.1. GTDB lineage: Bacteria > Desulfobacterota > Binatia > UBA9968 > JAJDTQ01 > JAJDTQ01. Next base: position 3,618,950 of record OZ244070.1, read on the forward strand.
CAGCCAGTGGATCCACGAAACCCTGCTGGAGATGCATCGCACCGGCGTGCTGGACGCCGTCGTCCCGGAGTTCGCCCGGGTCCGCTGCATGGCGCTGCACGACCTGTACCACATCTATACCGTGGATCAGCATCTAATACGGGCGGTCAAGGAGTTCGAGCGTCTGCGGTCGGGGGAGTTCGAGGAAACGCTGCCCCGGCTGTCGCAGCTCGCGCGGGAGCTGGAGCGGCCCGAGATCCTGATCCTGGGCATTCTGTTCCACGACATCGGCAAGGGCCAGGGCGGCGGCCACTCGGAGCTGGGGCGCGTGATGGCGTTGGATGCGGCCGCGCGCATGAGTCTCAACGAGGACGAGCGGGAGCTGCTGTCCTTCCTGGTGCTCCATCACCTGCTGCTCACCGCCACGGCGTTCCGGCGCGATATCCGGGACGAAAAGACCGTGACGGATCTGGCCGATGTCATGGGCACGGCCGAGAATCTCAAGGCTCTCTACGTCCTGACCTATTCGGATGTGAAGGCGGTGGGGCCGGACGTATGGAACAACTGGAAGGCATCGCTGCTGGACGAGCTGTTCAACCGTACGCTCGAGGTGCTGGAGGAACGTGAGAAGGGCGAGTCCGCGAGATCGGACCAGGATCTCAAAGTGCAGCGTATCCACGACCGACTGATGACGCAGCTCGGGGCGGAGCACCCGGTGGACGAAGTCCGGCGGGACTTCATCGAAGCCATGCCCAGGCGCTACTTCCTCACCACCCGCGAGGAAGACATGCCTTTCCACTACCGGCTGTTGCGGCGTCTCCGGGACGAGCCGTTCCTGGCCGCGGTGTTCCATCATCCCGAACACGGCCACAGCGAGGTCGCCATCTGCGCCCAAGATCAGCCCGGGTTGTTCGCCTCCATCGCCGGCGTCTTCGCGGCCATGGAGCTCAACGTGCTCAGCGCCCGCATCAATACCCGCCGGGACGGACTCATTCTCGACGTATTTCGCATCTCGCATCAGGGCAAGGCCGAGGTGGTGATGGATCCGGGAAAGTGGTCGCGCATGGAGTTGTCCCTGGAAAGGGTGCTGAAGGGCAAGGCCGACGTGGCCGAGCTGGTACGCCGGTCGCGGCCCTCGTTGTCCCGGAGGCCCGCGGTCCGGGTCTCCACCCAGGTGCGCTGGGACAATGCCGCGTCCGACGACTTCACCGTGATCGAGGTCTACACTCGGGATCGGCCGGGGGTCCTCTTCACCATCACCTACCTGCTCTCCAAGCTGGACGTCTCCGTCCACCTGGCGAAGATCTCCACCGACGTGGACCGGGTGGCGGACGTGTTCTACGTGGCGGACGCGGAGGGCGGGAAGATCCGCGACGAGGGGCGGTTGGAGGCTCTGTGCGAGGCCCTTCAGCGCGAACTGGAGCCGAACGATGACGGACGACCTCACGCGGCAGGTTGACCGGTTCCTGGAGATGGCCGCGGTGGAACGGGGGCTCGCGGCCAATACCCTGGAGGCCTACAGCCGCGATCTCAACCGGCTGGCGGAGTTCCTGTTCCAGCGGGGCGTCACCGCCTGGGAGGGCGCCACCCGCTCGCACCTGCGGGCCTATATCGCCGAGCTGCGGGCGCGCCGCCTGAGCGAGCGTTCCGCGGCGCGTCTGCTGGGCAGCATGCGACGGTTCTTTCGCTTCCTCCTGAAGGAGGAGGTGCTGTCCGCCGACCCTGTCCCGGAGTTCGCCTCCCCCAACAGCACGGGGAGCTTGCCGAAGACTCTGGGGTCCGAGGACATGCGCGCGCTGCTGGAGCAGCCGGACGAGGCAAAGCCCCTGGGCGCGCGGGATCGCGCCATGCTGGAGCTCCTGTACGGCTGTGGCTTGCGGGTTTCGGAACTGGTTACACTCACCCTGCAGCAGGTCGACCGGGAGGGAAACTACCTCACGGTCAGGGGCAAGGGAGCGAAGGTCCGCCTCGTTCCCTTCGGGCGCTGGGCGCAGGAACGGCTTGAACGCTATCTGCGGGAGGTCCGTCCCCGCTTCCTGACGCGCGGGTACAGCGACTACTTGTTCCTCACACGTTCAGGCAAGCCGCTCACGCGCCAAGGCTTCTGGAAGCTGCTCCGCGGGTACGCCCTCCGGGCCGGGCTTCAGCACCGGGTCACCCCCCATACCCTGCGCCATTCGTTCGCGACGCATCTTCTGGATGGAGGTGCGGACCTGCGGGCCGTTCAGTCGATGCTGGGGCATTCGGACATTACCACCACCCAGATCTACACGCACGTGAGCCGGAGCCGCGTCAAGCAGGTCCACGAGCGGTTTCACCCCCGGGAAGCCCCTCGCCGCAAGCGTTGACACGCGACGCCGCCCGCATCCTGCTTCCGTCACCCCGGGCTTGACCCGGGGCCCAGAGGCGGGGCGGCGAACGGACCGCCTGAGCTGCATCGCGGCCCGAAACCCGTGTTGTTTTTTGCCAGCACGTCACTTAAGAATGTTCAATGTCCCAAGAGTTCCTGTGGCAGATCTCCATCTGGGCATTCCCGGTGCTCGTGGCCATCGTCTTTCACGAGGTGGCGCACGGATGGGTGGCCTACCGCCTGGGAGATCCCACGGCTGCCCTCATGGGCCGGCTGACCCTGAACCCTCTTCCCCACATCGACCCCGTCGGAACGGTGCTGCTGCCGGCCCTGCTGATCTGGGCGGGGGGTCCGGTGTTCGGCTACGCCAAGCCGGTGCCGGTGGACTACAACAACCTGAAGGACCCCAGGCGGGACATGATCCGCGTGGCGCTGGCGGGGCCCGGAGCCAACCTTGTCCTGGCACTGTTGAGCATGTTGCTGCTGAAGCTGCTGTTGTTGAGCGGCAGCTTCTCGGCCGGCTCGATGACCTCCTACCTGTGGTACATGGGCCTCACCAGCGTGCGCTTGAACGTAATGCTGGCAGTGTTCAACATCCTTCCGGTACCGCCGCTGGACGGCGGACGGGTGCTGGTGGGTGTTCTGCCGGACGCCCAGGCCATGCAGGTGGCCCGTGTCGAGCCCTTCGGCTTCATCATCGTGGTGGCTCTGCTGATGACCGGAGTCCTGACCTACACGCTGGTGCCGATCATGGATATGGTGGTGTGGTTTCTGGCCGTCATCGTCGGAGTCGTGTAAGTTGAGCCCATGGAAACCATCGTAAGCGGGGCGCGCCCCACCGGACTGCTTCATCTGGGTCATCTCCACGGAGCCCTGCGCAACTGGGTCGGGCTGCAGCAGGACTATCGCTGTTTCTTCTTCATCGCCGACTGGCATGCGCTGACCACGGACTATCAGTCTCCGGACGGCATCATGGAGAGCACCCGCGCCATGGTGGCGGAATGGCTCAGCGTCGGCCTCGATCCGGCCAAGTGCACGATCTTCCGGCAGTCGGACATCAAGGAGCATGCCGAGCTCCATCTGCTGTTGTCCATGTTGACGCCGGTGTCCTGGCTGGAACGGAACCCCACCTACAAGGAACAGTTGCGGGAACTCAGCGAACGCGACCTGTCCACCTATGGCTTCCTCGGCTACCCGGTGCTGCAGGCGGCGGACATCATCATGTACAAGGCCCACCGGGTGCCCGTGGGAGTGGATCAGGCCCCTCACGTGGAGTTGACCCGCGAGATCGTCCGGCGCTTCAACAGCTTCTACGGTCCGGTTTTTCCCGAGCCGGACGTGCTGCTCACCGAGACCCAGCGGCTGCCGGGCCTGGACGGTCGCAAGATGAGCAAGAGCTACGGCAATTCCGTTTTGCTATCGGATCCCCCGGAGATCATCGACAAGAAGCTGAGCAGGATGGTGACCGACACCGCCCGCGCCCGGCGGACGGACCCGGGCGAGCCGGAGAAGTGTCCGGCCTTCAACCTGCACAAGATCTACTGTACGCCGGAGGAGATCCGGGAAGTGTCCGAGGGCTGCCGCAGCGCCGGCATCGGCTGCCTGGACTGCAAGAAGGTGATGATTCGCCACGTCATCGACGATCTCGAACCGTTCCGGGAGAAAAAGGACTACTACGAGAAGCGCCCCGATGACATCCGCGACGTCATTGCGGAGGGCAACCGGGTGGCCGGCGCCGAAGCCGCCGCGACCATGAACGAAGTCCGGTCGGTGCTGACGCTTTAACCTGCTGTAGGATGGCGGTGCACGTTCAACTGAAGATCTACGAGGGTCCGTTGGACCTGTTGCTCCACCTGATCAAGAAGAACGAGCTCGACATCGTCGACATTCCCATCGCATCCATCACGGAGCAGTATCTCGAGGCGCTGGAGCAGATGCAGGGCCTCAACCTCGACGTCTCGGGCGAGTACCTCGTGATGGCGGCGACCCTGCTGCAGATCAAGTCCAGGATGTTGCTTCCCCCCGAGCACGAAGACGCAGAGGAGGACGACGAGGCGGGCGAAACCCGGGAGGACCTGATCCGCCGCCTGCTGGAGTACGAGCGGTTCAAGAACGCCGCCAGGGACCTGGAGGAGCGGGACATTCTCAACCGGGACGTGTTCGCCCGGCAGGGGCAGCCCGAGCGCGTGGCCGCGGAGGTGAGTTTCGAGCAGATCTCCGTGTTCGACCTGATGTCGGCGCTGCAACGCGTGCTCGAGCGGTTCCCGGATGCCTCGGTTCACACGGTGGTGCAGGAGACGGCGTCGGTACGGGAGCGCATGACCTACATTCTCGACACGTTGCACGGCGGCGTGCCGGTCCTGTTCCAGGACCTGTTCGACGCCGCCCGCTCCAGGATGGACGTGGTGGTGACCTTCCTGGCTCTGCTGGAGTTGGTCCGGATCCGGGCGGTCCAGGCGGTCCAGAGGGAACGCCTCGGACCCATCGTCATGGAGCCGACGCTCTCGCTGTCCGAGGCCAGCGCGGCCATGGAGACGAATCCGCCGGGGGGTGAGTATGGAGAGTGAGCGTCTCAAGGCGGTCCTCGAAAGCCTGCTGCTGGCGGCGGACGGTCCGGTGTCCGCGGAACGTTTGACCGGTGCCCTGGACGAGGTGCCGCGGAAGGACGTGGTCGCCGCCTTGGCGGAGTTGGGGGAAGAGTACGAGCGGACGGGACGGGGGCTGCGGCTCGCCGAGGTGGCCAACGGCTACCAATTGCGGACGGCCAGGGAGCATGCGGAGTTCGTCCGCCGGCTTACGGCGGTCAAACCCGCACGGGTGAGCCGGGCGAACCTGGAAACCCTGGCCATCATCGCGTACCGCCAGCCCGTCACCCGCGCCGAGATCGAGGAAATCCGCGGCGTCAGCGTGGACGGCGTCGTATCCACGCTCCTGGAGCGGCGGCTGATCCGGATCGTGGCCCGCAAGGACGTACCCGGAAAACCGTTCCTCTACGGCACCACGAAGGAGTTCCTGGAGGCGTTCAACCTGAAGGATCTGAAAAGCCTGCCCACCCTCCAGGAGATGGAGGACATGACCCGGGCGCTGCGGGAACCCGCGGCGGCGGACTCCGACGGCGGGGACCCCGTACCCCCGCCGGGCCACCAGGACGAGGCGGACTGACCGGTGGAACGGCTTCAGAGGATCATCGCGCACGCGGGGCTGGCTTCGCGGCGCCAGGCGGAGCAGTGGATCGTCGAAGGCCGCATCACGGTCAACGGGCGCCGCGTCCGGGAGCTGGGCACCCGCGCCGACGCCGGGCGCGACCGCATCTGTGTGGACGGAAGGGTGCTGCGGCCGGCGGCGTCCAAGGCCTATCTCGCGTTCCACAAGCCGGCCGGCGTCATCACCACCATGCGGGACACCGAAGGGCGGCCCTCGGTGGCGGATTACCTCAAGGCCGGCGGACACCCGTCCGGGGTGGTGCCGGCAGGGCGCCTGGACTACGCTACCTCGGGCCTCCTGCTGCTGACCAATGACGGCGATCTGGCCTACCGCCTGACCCATCCCCGCTACGGCGTCCCCAAGACCTACGAGGTCAAGTTGAGCGGCATGCCCTCGGCGGCGCAACTGGAGCGTTTGCGGCGGGGGGTCGGGCTGGAGGACGGGGTCACGGCGCCGGCGGAGGTGAGCGTGTCGCGGCGCCTGAAGCAGAAGGTGTGGCTCAAGGTCGAGCTCCGCGAGGGCCGCTACCGGGAAATCCGCAGGATGGTGGAAACCGTGGGGCACACGGTGGAGCGGCTGGTGAGAAGCCGCTTCGGCCCCATCGCCCTCGGACCACTGGGCCGGGGCGAGATACGGCCCCTGACCGAGGGAGAGGTAGCCCGCCTCAAGCGGGCGGTGAACCTCTCGTAGGGGCGGGTTTCAAACCGCCCGTGCGCGTGCGCCGCCATCGCCCGACACAGGTTCCAGTGCAAGGCATGGGGGAGAGAGCCGTCCATGGCAACTCACGATCATCACCACCATCACGGCGGCGGCCGTTACCGCTTCTGTCCCCGCTGCGGCGGCGCGCTGGCGCCGCGCATCGTCAAGAGCAACGAACCCGAGCGCCTGGTCTGCGAGAACTGCTCCTTCATCTTCTACCAGGACCCCAAGGTCGTGGCCGGCACCATCTGCATGCTCGACGGCGGCGTGGTGCTGCTTCGCCGGGGCATCGAGCCGGCCATGGGCAAATGGGTGTTTCCGGGCGGTTACGTGGACCGGGGCGAAAGCACCACCGAGGCGGCGGTCCGCGAGACTCTGGAAGAAAGCTGCCTGGAGGTGGCGACCCGGTCGCTTCTGGGCGTGTATTCCTATCCCAAGTCCTCCAACATCATCATCGTCTACGTGGCGGAGGTCGTCGGCGGGACCCTGGCGGCCGGGGACGAGAGCACCGAGGCCGGGACCTTCCCGCTGTCACGGATTCCCTGGGACGAGCTGGCTTTTCCCAGCACCGCCGAGGCCCTCGATGACTTCGGCCGTCTTTATGGGGAGGGGAAAATGTGTTAGAGAAGGCCGGGTTTGCTGAACATTCCCGAAAGGAGATTCATTGATGTCGATGCCAGATGTGGGGGACAAGGCCCCCGAGTTCAGCCTGCCGGTGTCCCGGGACGAGAAGGTGTCCCTGAGCGACTACGCGGGCAAGAAGAACGTCGTGTTGGCGTTCTATCCGCTGGATTTCACCGGCGGCTGAAAGCAGGAACTAACCAACTTCGAGGCTGACAAGGCCAGCTTCGAAGCCAAGGACGCTCAGGTTCTGAGCGTGAGTGTCGATTCGGTGTTCGCCCACAAGGCGTTTGCGGAGCAGATGGGCGGGATCAGCTTCCCGATGTTGTCGGATTTCTTTCCTCAGGGGGAGGTCTGCAAGCAGTACGACTGCCTGCGTCCCCAGGGCTTTCCCAAGAGAGCCGTCTTCATTATCGACAAGCAGGGGACCGTGCGGTATGCCAAGCTCTACGAGGGCGGCATCCCGGAGAACCAGGACCTGCTGGCCGAGCTCGACAAGCTCTAGCCTCTCCGCGAGAGAGACGAAGGCTCGAACAGGGGGCGGCGCATGCGTCGTCCCCTGTTTCTGTCTGCGTCGGGGAAACCCGCCTTGAGGGCCGGCGGCCGTCTCGGGAATAGCCGGTGCGGCCGCGATTCAGAAGGGCAGGGCGTGGACGACGGCAGGAAGCGCCGTGCCCCCGTGCCCGATGGCGAGGGTGCTGCCCGGCTCGACGAAGTCCCGGTGGACATAGCCGAGGGCGACGGGGCAGCGGCACCGGGGCGAGGCCGCGGCGCTGGTGACCCGGCCGATGCCCCGGTCGTCGTCGAGCAGCGGGTCGTCCCGGTCGGGCACGGTGCCGCCCTGAACCTTCAGGCCCACCAGCTTCCGGTTCACGCGGCCCCGGGAGTGAATGCGTTCCACCGTCTCCTGTCCCAGATAGCACCCCTTGGTGAAGCTGACGGCGCCGTCCAGGCCGGTTTCCAGCAGGAGCGTCTCGGCGTCCATGTCGACGCCGTACCTGGGGATGCCCGCCTCGATTCTCAAGGTCTCCCGGGCGTCGAGCCCGATCCACGGGACGGCCCGGGCCGGCGCCAGCGCCGCCACGGCCGGCAGGCGGTCCCGGGAGGCTGCCAGGTCGAAGCCGGGTTCCCCGGTGTGGGTGGCCCGGATGACCCGGATCCGGCCGCCGGGGCCGTCGAACTCCCCGTGGCACAGGTCATCGGCGGGCAACGAAGCACTCCCCAGGAGATCGGACAGCGCCGCCTTCGCCCGCGGCCCCTGGATGGATATCATCGCAAGCTCCGCGGAGAGGTCGGTGATCTCCACCTCGTCGGCGATCAGGTAGCGGTTCAGGTGCTCCAGCACCCCCGGCGCCAGAGGTTCGCTCACGTCCAGGAGAAACGCGTCGGCGGTGCGGAAGACTCTCATGTCCGCCAGGATCTTGCCCTGGATGTTCAGCACCGCGGCCGGTGCGCCCTCGCCGTCCCGCAGGGCCTTGACGTCGTTGGACACCATGCCCTGGAGCCACTCGACGCTGTCCGGCCCGGCCACGGAGAGAAGGGTCCGGTCCGCCAGGTCGAGCCACCCTGCTCCGGAACGCACGGCTTCGTACTCGGCGCCCGGGTTGCCGAAGCGCGACGGCAGCCTCCACCCCTCGCGCTCGAGAAAGACCGCGCGGTTCTCTTTGTGGAAGTCGTCGAGGGGCGATATCTTCATGGCGGGATTACAGTAACCGGGTTGGCGCCGCATGGCAATGGCTCCAACACAGGCGGGAGACGAACCATGAGCAAGGCTTCAAGGGACCTGGATCTTCGCAAGCTCGAGGTCTTCTACTGGGTCGCGGAACTCCGCAGCTTCTCGCTGGCGGCGGAGCACTTCGCCCTCAGGCAGCCCACGGTGACCGCCCATGTCCAGTCCCTGGAGCGGCAACTGGGCTGCAAGCTCTTCCGGCGCTCCGGCGGCCGGTTCGATCTGACGTCCACGGGGTGGATGCTGTACGAACAGGCGGGCGCTGTGCTGAAGCTGAAGAACCAGGCGCTGGCGGCGCTGGACCGCATCCAGGGGAAAGTGGAGGGGGAACTGCGGATAGGAGGCAGCAACGTTCCCGGCGAGTACATCCTGCCGGGGGTGCTGGGGAACTTCGTGGCGCGGTTCCCGGATGTGCGGCCGGTGCTTCGCATCGGCGACTCCGCGGCCATCGTGGCCGCCATCCTCGACGGGACGCTGGAGCTGGGGTTCACCGGGTTCCGGACCCGCGACGAGCGATTGAGGTATCGCAAGACGTGGCAGGACGAGATGATCGTGGCGGTGCCCGCGAACCATCGTTGGGCGGGCTTGAAGCAGGTGCCGCTCCAGGAACTCGGCAAGGAGCCGTTCATATCCCGGGAGGGCGGCTCCGGCACCCTGCGTTCGTTCCTGCAACTCGTGGCCAAGCGCGGGGAGGAGCCCGAACGGTTTCTCAAGGTGGGGATGGAGCTCGGCAGCACGGCGGCGGTCAAGGAGGCGCTCATGGAGGGATTCGGCTTTTCCGTCCTTTCCCGCGCCGCCATCAGGCGGGAGGTCCAGCAGGGGCTCATCAAGGAGCTCCGCATCAAGGACCTGGACCTGGTGCGGCCCTTCTACCAAGTGACCCACCGCGGGCGCCCGCTGGCGCTGGTGTCGCGCGCGTTCGTGCAGTTCCTGGCCCGGGCGCCGCGCACCCGTCTATGGGAGCCCGTCCCTCATAGCTGAGGTCTATTTGACATATAGTTCTCCTTGATATCCAATCAATCGAAACTGCTTTCGGGAGGTAAGGATGAGAGGAAAACCGGTTTGGCTGTCTGGTCTGTTGGCGTTGGTGGTCTGGATGGTGTGGGGGGTCGCGGCCGCGGACACGTTGCGGGTCTCCGCGATTCCGGACGAGGACCCCCAGGAATTGTTGCGCAAGTACAAGCCCTTTACCGACTACATCACCAGAGAGGTGGGGCTGAAGGTCAAGTTCGTTCCGGTGGTGGACTATGCGGCCACCGTGGAGGGTTTGGCCGCCGACCGGCTGGATATCGTCTGGTACGGCGGCTTCACCTCGGTTCAGGCCGTCCAGCGGGCCAAGGGGGCCACGAGGCTGGCCATGCGCAAGGAGGACGCGAGCTTCAAGAGCGTCTTCGTCGCCCGTACCGATTCCGGCATCAAGAACCTGGCGGATCTCAAGGGCAAGACCTTCGCCTTCGGCAGCGTGAGCTCCACCTCCGGCCACCTCATGCCGCGTCACTTCCTCAGGGCGGCGGGGGTCGATCCGGAGCGGGACTTCAAGAAGTTCGGCTTCAGCGGCGCCCATGATGCCACCGCCGCCTGGGTAGCGGCCGGGCGGGTGGACGCCGGCGCGCTCAACTTCCTGGTGTGGAACAAGCTGGTGGACAAGGCAAAGGTCGACACGAAGAAGACGAACGTGTTTTGGACCACGCCGCCCTACGTGGACTACGTCTGGGTGGCCCGTGGCGGGGTGCCCGAGGAAGTCCGGGAGAAGTTCAGGCAGGCGCTGCTGAAGCTCGACTACACGAACCCCGAGCACCGGGAGATCATGGATCTTCAACGTACACGGAAGTTCATTGCGGCCAAGGACTCGGATTGGGACGGCATCCGGAAGGCGGCCATCGCCGCCGGCATGCTCAAGGTCAATTGACGAGCTCGCCGCAATATCGCCTGGAGCGCGTCCGCAAGGTGTTCGGGCGTGGGCAGGTGGCGCTGGAAGGGTTCGACCTGCAAGTGGCCCAGGGCGAGCGGGTGGCCCTCATCGGCCCCAGCGGCGCCGGCAAGACCACGCTCTTCCGCATGCTCAACTGCACCATCCGTCCCACCGCCGGACGCCTGAGCATCGGCGGGCAGGAGGTGGCGGAGTTGTACGGCCGGCGGCTGCGGGAGATGCGCCGCCGCATCGGCACCATCTACCAGCAGCACAACCTGGTGCCGCGGCTCCGGGTGGTCCACAATGTCCTCTCCGGCCGGTTGGGAAGCTGGTCCCTGTTGGGCTCCCTGGCCTCGCTGGCGCGGCCCGCGGGGCTGGAGACCGCCCACCGGGCCCTGACCGACGTCGGCATCGGCGAGAAGCTCTTCAGCCGCACCGATGAGCTCTCCGGGGGCCAGCAGCAGCGGGTGGCCATCGCGCGGGTGTTGATGCAGGACCCCGACGTGATCCTGGCCGACGAGCCGGTGTCGTCGGTGGACCCCTCCCTGGCCGAGACCATCATCAGGCTTCTCATCGCCATCAGCGACCATACCGGCAAGACGCTGCTGGTCAACCTTCACAGCACCGACCTGGCGCTGTCGTATTTTCCCAGGGTCATCGGCATGAAGGCGGGGGTCAAGCTGTTCGATACCGCCGCTGCCCGGGTGACCCCGGAGCTTCTGCAGGAGCTTTACTCCGGCCATGTCCCGGAAAACGGCGCCGGCGAATCCTCGGGGGAACCGGAGCCGCGCCGCATCGCGGTCTAGCCCGGCGTCCATGAGCCTCCCATCCAGGACGCTGGGCTCGCGGTCGATTTTTCCCTACCTGTTCGGCGGGCTGTTCCTCTTCCTGGTGGCGGATAGTTGGCGCCGCGCCGAGGTAAACCCCGGGATCTTCTTCGACGCCCAGGGCCGGGAGCACCTGTGGCGGTTCGTCACCGGCATGTACCCGCCGGAGCTCTCTTGGGACTTCCTGGAGCTCATGATCCGGCCCACCATGGAGACCATCCAGATCTCGGTGATGGGCACCCTCATCGCCGTGCTCATCGGCTTTCCGCTGGGACTGCTGGCCACCAGCACCTTCAGCTTCCAGGGCATCCTCCACGAGTCCGAGTACCGTGGCAGCGGCGTGAGACACGGCCTCAAGGTCTGTCTCTACGGTCTGGCGCGGGGCCTGTTGAGCCTCTTCCGCTGCATCCCGGAGTTCGTGTGGGCCTTCATGTTCGTGCGCGCGGTGGGCTTGGGGCCGTTTCCCGGCGTGCTGGCCATCGGGGTGGCCTACGGCGGGATGCTGGGCAAGGTCTACTCCGAGATATTCGAGTCGGTGAACACCCGGCCGCTGGAGGCCATCCAGTCTACCGGCGCCGGGCGGCTGCAGATCTTCTTCTACGGCTGGTTCCCGCAGGTGCTGCCCAACATCGCCTCGTACACGATGTACCGGTGGGAATGCGCGGTGCGGACCTCGGCCATCCTGGGCCTGGTGGGAGCAGGCGGCATCGGCCAGCAGATCGAGATCTCCATCCGGATGTTCAACTTCCACGAGGTCACCACCCTGCTGCTGATCCTGTTCGCGCTGGTGGCGGGGGCGGACTACGTGAGCGCCAGGGTGCGGTCGTTGCTATGAATCAGGCGGTCACCACCACCGACGAGCTGGCCGCCCTCAAGGCCGGCGCCCGCGAACGGTCGCGATGGTCCACCTGTGTCCTGTTGGGGTTGCTGGCGGCGCTCTTCGCCTGGAGCTACCAGGGGTCGGAGATCGACCTCGGCATGCTCTTCAGCGCCGACGGCGGCGGCGCCATCGTCGAGTACGTCGAGCGGCTGTTTCCCCCGGACCTCTCGGGCAAGGTGGTGGCGGATGCCGTGGCCGGCGCCTGGGAGACCCTGGCCATCTCGTTGATCGGCACCCTGCTGTCGGTGCTCATCGCACTGTCTCTGGCCTTCTTCGGGTCGCGCAACCTCGTGTACGCCGGGCTGCTCTACGAGATGGAACCCCGGCGCCATCGAATGCTGCTGCGGCGCCTTCCGTACCTCACGGCCAAGGCCATCCTCAACTTCCTGCGCACCATCCCGGAGATGCTGTGGGCGCTGGTGTTCGTGTTCCTGGTAGGGCTCGGCCCCTTTCCCGGCGTGCTGGCACTGGGAGTGCATACCGGCGGCGTGCTGGGAAAGCTGTTCGCGGAAGTGCTGGAAGACGTGGACCTGCAGCCCGTCGAGTCGCTGCAGTCCACCGGCGCCGGCAAGATCCAGATCCTCTTCTACGCCATCCTGCCCCAGGTGCTGCCCCAGTTCATCTCCTACACGCTGTACCGCTGGGAGGTGAACATCCGCGTGGCCGCGGTGCTGGGCTTCGTGGGCGCCGGCGGGCTGGGCCAGCGCATCCACATCGCCTTGAGCCTGTTCCTCGAGCAACAGCTCCTGACGCTGCTCCTGGCCCTCTACGTGCTGGTGACGGGGGTGGACTACCTGAGCGCCTACCTGCGGCGCCGGGTGGTGTGACGCCCTGGCCTCGGGCGGTGCTTCCAAAGGCCGTGGCAAGTCGCTTTCAGGGCCGTACCACTACCTTCAGGGCTTCCTTGGCCATCATCGACCGCAGCGCTTTCTCAAGGTCCTGGAGCGGCATCTCGGCGGACAGCAGGGGCCGCGGGTCCAGCACCTTCCGGGTCAGCATCTCCACGGCTCGCGATACCGTGGCCGGACGATGATGGTAGGCGCCCATGACGGTGAGCTCGTTGTAGTGGACCGAAGCGGTGTCCAGCGGAATCGTCGTCCCGGGCGCGCAGCCGCCGAAGAGATTGACCACCCCTCCGGGGCGCACGCAGGCCACCGCATCCTGCCACACCGCGGGCACCCCGGTGGCGTCGATGGCGCAATCGAAGCCGTCGCCGTCTCGTGAATGAGGCCGAAGACGCTTCGCCTCCCCGCCGCCCCGAGCCACTTCCACGGTATCCTGCGCGCCCAGGGTGCGTGCTACATCGAGCCGCCGCGGATTGGGGTCCGCGGTCGCGACGCGATGGCCTTGGGCCGCCAGCGCGGCCGTCAGCAACAGCCCGATGGGACCGGCTCCGTAGACCAGCACCTCAGCGCCGTCGCCGAGCCCGCAGGCGTCGATCCCGTGAACGACGCAAGCCAGCGGCTCCACCAGTGCGGCCACTTCGTAGGGGAGGTCCGGGTCGAGGCGATGGGTGCTGGCTTCGACGAACCGCCGGGGAATCCGGATGTACTCGGCGAATGCGCCGTTGAGATACTCGAGGTCCCGGCACAGGTTCTCACGCCCCGCCACGCAGTATGGGCAGAGACCGCAAGGCGCCGAGTTGGCCACCACCACCCGGTCCCCCAGCTCGTACCCGCTCACCCCCGCGCCCAACGCCTCCACCGAACCCGCGAACTCGTGCCCGAAAGGCGTCGGCACCCGCAGCATCCGCGGATGCCCGCCCCGCCGGAACACCTTGACATCCGTCCCACAGGTGGTAGCCGCCCGGACCCGCACCAGCAACTCCCCCTCGCCGGGCGCAGGCACGGGTTCTTCCCGCAATTCGATGTGCGCGGGGCCGAGCAGATATATGACCCGGTGTTTCATGGAGATGGACGTGCAGCGAGGCGTCCTCCCGGCGTAACACTTATGAAATGGAACAGGCAAACGGGTTCAGGGCGGGGGATGCCTTCCACGCGGGCCGGCCCGAGTTTCCAAGCCGTGGCGGGCGTGTTAGGCTGAAAGCTCGACAGTCTGCGGAGAGGTGGCCGAGTCCGGTTGAAGGCGCCTGACTCGAAATCAGGTTTACCTACGGGTAACGGGGGTTCGAATCCCTCCCTCTCCGCCAAATCATTCAGTGCCCGCAACATTCTGGACGACAGCGACCATGATCTTGCCGTGTCACCTTCAAGAGGCGGAAGCCTTTGTGGAAACCGTGGCCGCCTTCTTCAGGAACGAAGGCATCAGTTTCTGAGCGCGGAGCCGAAACCAATCCGGTTCGGAAACGGTGCCCGTGTTGCTGGTTGTAGCCACGAAAATCTGTTAGACACAGATTCCCGCCCAAGCCGATACGGCTGGCGGCCGGGATGTTGATTGCTGGCAGTCGGGTCCCGTGCAAGTGGGTCCCGCAAACCCCGTCAGGTCCGGAAGGAAGCAGCGGTAGCGGACCGCCCCTGTGCCACGGGGAAGCCTGGCTGTCGGCAATGAGCATCCCGCCGCGGAGCGCTCCGGGTGCGGACTCGCGGCGGAGAATTCAATTCCTGATGTCGGCCGGAAGGCCCCTCGGCGGCCCTTAACGTCATGTCGTACCTCGTTCTGGCCCGTAAGTGGCGTCCCCAGAGCTTCACCGACATGGTGGGGCAGCAGCACATCGCCCGCGTCCTCACCAACGCCATCCAGAGCGGCCGCATCGCCCATTGTTATCTGTTCACCGGGGTCCGCGGCGTGGGCAAGACCAGCGCCGCCCGCATTCTGGCCAAGGCCCTGAACTGCGTGGACGGACCCACGCCCGCGCCCTGCAACGAGTGCGCCCGCTGCCAGGAGATCAACGACGCCCGTTCCATCGACGTGTACGAGATCGACGGCGCCTCCAACCGGGGCATCGACGAGGTCCGGCAGATCATCGAGAACGTGCGCTACCAGCCCGCGGCGGCGCGCTTCAAGGTCTACATCATCGACGAGGTCCACCAGGTCACCAGGGACGCCTTCAACGCGCTCCTCAAGACCTTGGAGGAACCGCCGCCGTTCGCCAAGTTCATCCTGGCCACCACCGAGGTCCACCGGCTCCCGGAGACCATCCTGTCCCGTTGCCAGCGCTTCGACTTCCGCCGCATCGGCGTCCAGGACATCCACGAACGGCTGCGGCGGATCGCGGAGACGGAGGGGTTGAACATCACCGACGGCGCCCTCACGCTCATCAGCCGGGCGGCCCAAGGCAGCATGCGCGATGCCCAGTCGTTGCTGGAGCAGGTGCTTTCCTTCGCGGATCCCGAGGCGGAGGGCGGCGCCGTGGACGAGCCGCTGCTGCGGGACATCCTCGGCGTGGCCGAGCGCCGGGTGCTCTACGAGATCTCCTCGGCCGTGATCGCGGGCGACGCCGCGGAGTGCCTCCGCCTGGTGGCCGAGGTGGCATCTCACGGCGTGGACCTGGCGGCCCTTTCCCGTGAGCTGGTGGAGCATTTCCGCAACCTCATGGTGGTGCGCCTGATGGCGGAGGCCACGGACGGTGGGTCCGCCGCCGAGAGCGAGGGTGGCTCCCGGCGGCTCATGGACCTGACCGGCGAGGAGGTTTCGCTGCTGCGGGAACAGGCCGCGCCGGTCGATCCCGAGACTTTCATCGGCTACTACCGGTTCATGGTCCAGGGCGACGAGATCGTGGCGCGGTCGCCCTATCCGAGGTTCGACCTGGAGGCGTCGCTGGTACGCGTCGCAACCCTGCCACGCACGTTGAACGTCGCCGAGGCCATCGAGGAGTTGCGGCGGCTCGAGGGCCGGCTGGAGGAAGCCGTGCCGGTCCGGGAGGGAAGGGTGGTCCGGGAGCCGGCACCGGTCCGTGATCCGGAGCCGGCAACGCAAACCGCGCCGGATCTACACGAGGAACCGGAACCGGCCGCCGCGGAGCCGGCGCCCCCCGCGCCGAAGGCCGAGGAGGCGTCCGAGGCGCCGGAAACGAGCCCGGCCGAATGGGTCCGGTTCCTGGACTTCGTAGAGGGCCGGCAACGCGTTCTGGCCACGTACCTCCGTCAGGGCAGGCTGCTGGAGATCTCCGACGCGGGTCTCAAGCTGCAGCTCGCCGGGCTGTACAGGAACCATGTTCGGGAAAGGGAGAACATGGGTCTGCTGGAAGGGTTTCTCGAAGGGTTCTTCAAGCGGAAGATGACCGTGGAGGTGGTGTCCGTGGCAGACGGAGAGGCTGGTTCGGGGGAGGGGACGGGTTCGGCCGAGGATAGTGCCGGGAACATCGTCGACGAGGCGTTGAAGCTTTTTGGAGGCACGGTGAAATAGCCGGCCCGCTGAAGGGAGTGATGACATGAGCGAGGGTTCGGGCGGCATGGGCGGCCTCATGAAGCAGGCCCAGGAGATGCAGGCAAAACTTGCCAAGATCCAGGAAGAGCTGGCCAAGAAGACGGTGGAAGCCACCTCGGGCGGTGGCATGGTGCGCGTCACCGTCAACGGCCAGTTCACGCTCGCTTCCATCAAGGTCGATCCCAGCGTCATCGATCCCGAAGAGGTGGAGATGCTGGAGGATCTGGTGAGGGCGGCGGTCAACGAGGGCCTCAGGCGCGCCCGTGACATGGCCTCGGAGGAGATGAGCAAGCTGACCGGAGGATTCAAGATCCCCGGGTTGACGCCATGACCGGCTATCCGGCGCCGCTGGCACGGGTCATCGAGCAGCTATCGAAGCTTCCCGGCATCGGCGAGAAGACCGCCGGGCGCCTCGCCTTCCACCTGTTGAAGGACGGGAAGGAATCGGTGCTGGCTCTGGCCGGAAGCATGGAGCGGCTCAAGCGGGAGATGGGGCTTTGTCCGGAGTGCTTCGGCCTGAGCGAGATTCCCTCGGGGACGGAAGATGTCGCCCCATGCAAGGTGTGCCGCGACCCCGGCCGCGACACCCACACCATCTGCGTCGTGGAGGAGCCGTCGGACCTCATGGCGGTGGAGCGTTCCGGGGAGTACAAGGGCCTCTACCACGTGCTTCACGGCGCCATCTTCCCGCTCAACGGAGTCGGCCCGGAAGCGTTGAAGATCAAGGAACTCATGACCCGGATACGCGCCAATCCGCCCGCCGAAATCATCGTCGCCACCAACGCCACCCGGGCGGGAGACGCCACCGCCCTCTACCTCGCCAAGCTGATCAAGCCCCTCGGCATCTGTATTTCCCGCATCGCCCGCGGCCTGCCCATGGGCGGCGAGATCGAATACACCGACGCCGGCACCCTCGGCGAAGCCCTGGACGGACGCCGGGAGTTGTAGGGACCTGGCGCTGGCCGATTTTTTTGCTTTGTCGTGGAATAGCCGTTAAAGTATGACGCCAAGGCGCCGATAGATATAGGGGAGGGCCGTGACGTGGAACTCCTTGAAGTCATCGGCGAAAGAGGGCGTAAATGAACACGGAGACTGTCAGCATCATCATATCCGTCGTCACTGTCGGGGTGGCGGCCTGCGCCCTCACGATGACGGGGTTCAAGCACCTCCGGGAAGACATGGACCGACGGTTCACGGAATTGCGGGAAGAGATGGACCGGCGTTTCGCCGATGTGGATCGGCGTCTCACCGACATGGACGGGCGCCTCACCGAATTGCGCGAGGACGTGCGCGAAGTGCGGCGCGATGTCAACAGCCTGCGCGAGGCCGTGGGCGCGCTGCAGGAGCGGACGGGCGCGGCATGATGCTATCCGGTAGTGGACGGTGCTGCGCGTGCGGTCTGCGCGTCACAACCGCTAGCAGCACGGCATCGGATTCTCGATCAGGTTGTAGACGCTGTCGAAGTTGACCTCGTTGATGGTTTTCTGGACCTTGTAGAAACGCGGCGGCTCGTTGTCCAGGAACACCATGATGGCGGTCTCGATTGGGGGGCAGCCCGGCTTCACGCAGGGGACCTCCTTGATGGTGATGGGGGTCGTGGACGGGAACTCCAGCGCCTGCCGCACCCAGATGCGGATCTGGTCCAGCGTGAAGGACGACACGTCGCGATAAATGTCCAGCTCACCGTCCGCCGCCGCCTCATCCTCCGAGCGCAGACAGGTCGTGAGGCCGCACTGCAACTCGTCTCCGTCCAGGTCCCGGCCGATGAACACCAGCCGGTTGAGGCGCTCCTCGTCCTCTTCCCATTCGCGTCCCAGACGCCCCTCGAACATGCTGTGGACTCCGTGAAACACGAATTGGTGGGAGTCGCCGTGCATGTTGAGGATGCCCTTCATGCGCAGGATGTCGGCCCCTTTCTCGGCCAGCACGCCCCGGAACCAGTGGCTCAGGCGCGTTTTGTCGAGGTCGCCGGGCTGGACGAACGAAACGGTCTGGACCGAGGGCTGGTGCTCGTGGTGATGGCTGTTGGCCACCGCCCGGCGCTTGGCCTCCAGGTCGAAGGCCCGCATCTCCAGCAGCTCGCCGATGTCCACGTCCGCGTTCCGGGTGGGGGTGACGCGGGCCGTGGGGTTCAGCTCCTCCAGCCTGACGGCGAGGTCGTCGGCCTCTTCCGGCGTGATGAGGTCGGTCTTGTTGAGCAGGATGGCGTCCGCGCAGGCTACCTGTTCCCGGGCCTCGTGCTGGGCCGCGAGCTGCCCGTCGATGTGCATCCCGTCCACCACGGTCACTACCGCCTGAAGCTCGAAATCGAGACGGATACGTTCGTCCAGCAACAAGGTCTGGACGATGACGGTGGGGTCCGCCAGGCCCGAGGTCTCCACCACCAGGTAGTCGAAGGTGTCGCGCCGTTCCAAGAGCTGCAGCAGCACCCGCAGCAGGTCGCCCTGGACCGTGCAGCAGATGCAGCCGTTGTTCATCTGGAAGATCTCTTCGTCCGAGGCGACGATGAGATGGTGGTCGATGCCCACCTCGCCGAACTCGTTGATGACCACGGCGATGCGGTGGCCGTGAGGCGCGGTGAGGATGCGGTTCAGAAGGGTGGTCTTGCCCGCTCCGAGAAAGCCCGTGAGGATGACGACGGGTATCTTGGCCATGATCCCTCTTGGCAGGTCCCGTGGGCAAGGGGCGCCGTTGCCGGGATGCTTCGGCAATGCCCTCCGGGTCCGGTGTCCGGCAGGCTACTTCCGGTCACGCTCCTCGAGCGCCCAGAACACCCGTTCCGGGGTCAGCGGCAGTTCCCGGATGCGCGACTTGATGGCGTCCGCCACCGCGTTGCCGATGGCTGCGGGGGTCGGCGCCAAGCCCGGCTCCCCCAGCCCCTTGGCGCCGTAGGGCCCTTCGGGTTCGGCGCACTCGACGATGATGGGAATGATCTCGGGCAAATCCAGCGACGTCACCAGGTGGTAGTCCAGGAACGAGGGGTTCCGCACCTTGCCGTTCTCGTCGATGACCAGGTTCTCGTGCAGCGCGGAGCCGATGCCCTGGGCCACGCCGCCTTCGATCTGGGCCGCGCAGTTGAGCGGGTTGATGGCCTTGCCCACGTCGTGGGCCGCGGACAGCCGGCGCAGCCGGACCCGGCCGGTCTCCTCGTCCACCGAAGCCTCCGCGGCCTGGGTGGCGTACATGTAGAACGCCGACGCGTGGTCGCTGTGACCCGTTTCCAGGTCCAGGTCCTTGCCGATCTCGTAGGTGTAGGAGGCGTCGCCCCTGAGCACCGCGTCGGCGCCCAGCTTGCGCCGGATCATCTCCCCGAAGGTCAGGGCGATCTCGTCATGGTCCTTCAGGTGCACCTTGCCGTCGGACACCACCAGCTCTTCCTGCTTCCCTTCCAGCATCGGGCCGGCCATTTCCAGGAGCTGCTCGCGGGCGTGGATGGCCGCGCCCCGCACCGCGTTGCCCATGTGATAGGTGCTGCGGCTTGAGGTGGTGGAGGCGTCGAACGGGATGACGTCGGTGTCCAACGGCGCCACCTGGACCTGCTCGATGGGCACCTTCAGCTCTTCCGCCGCCACCTGTGACAGGATGGTGTTGCATCCCTGGCCGATCTCCACGGTGCCGGCCAGCACCGTGACCTGGCCGTCGGTATCCACCAGCACGCCGGCGTTGGAAGTGGTGGGCGACCGCGTGGGCTTGGAGATGCACGCCAGCCCGCGTCCGACCCCCGCGGGTTTTGGCTTGTCCCAGTCGATGGCGGCGGCCGCCTTGGTCAGTGTCTCGGTGAGGCCCACGTTGTGCAGTTGCTCGCCCCAGTAGGCCAGGTCGCCGTCCACGAAGACGTTCTTCAGACGGAACTCCAGCGGGTCCATGGCCAGCCGGCGGGCCAGCTCGTCCATGTGCTGCTCGGTGGCCCAAGCGCCCTGGGGGATGCCGTAGCCGCGGAAGGCCCCGGCCACCGGCTTGTTGGTGTACACGGCGTAACCGTCCACGTGGACGTGGGGGATGCGGTAGGGGCCGGGCGAGGGGAGGCTGCCCCGGATGCACACCGTGGGACTCTTCTCCGAATAGGCGCCGCCGCCCCAGTAAAGGGTCATGTGCCGGGCCATCAGGGTGCCGTCGTTCCTGACCCCGCTCTTGACATGCACCGTGGCCTCGTGGCGCACCAGCGTCGAGATGAAGGTTTCCTCCCGGTTGAACTTCACCCGCACCGGCCGCCCGTTCGTGTGAAACGCCAGCCCCATGGCGATGGGCTCCAGCTTGAGGCCGCCCTTGGAGCCGAAGCCGCCGCCCTGGAGCGGGTTGATGAGGCGGATCTTCTCCTGCGGCAGGCCCAGGGCTTCGGCCACCTCGGTCAGCGCCCGGAATGGCGCGTCGTTGGCCACCCAGACGGTGACCCGTCCGGTCTCGGGGTCCACTTGGGCGTGGGCCGAATGGGGCTCCATGGCGGCGTGCTGGATCACCGGCACGTAGTAGCTTTCCTCGAGCACCAGGTCCGACTGCCGGAACCCCTCGGCGGTATCCCCGGTGCGCAGCTTGAAATGCTCGCACACGTTGGGCATGGGGGCGCCGACGATGAAAGGGGCCTTGCGATAGTCCTCGAACTCTTCGTGGATAGCCACGGCGCCGGGCTGGCAGGCCTCCTCGGGGGTGAAGTAGGCGGGCAGATCCTCGTATTCCACCTCGATGAGCTTCAGCGCCTCCTGGGCCGTGTCCTCATCCACCGCGGCCACCGCGGCCACCGGCTCGCCGATGTAGCGTACCTTGCCCTGGGCCAGGAAGGGCTTGTCCTTGATGGATTCGCCATGGGTCCAGGGAACGTCGGCCCCGGAAATCGCGCATACCACGCCCGGATGCCGCCGCGCCTTCTCCAGGTCGAGCCTGACGATGCGCGCGTGGGGCCGGGTGCTGAACAGCACCTTGCCGTGTAGCATGTCCGGCAGCACCAGATCGTACCCGTAGATGGCCGTGCCCGTGACCTTTTCGTCCACGTCGACGCGGGTAACCGGATGGCCGACGAGCCTGAGCTCACTCATGATCCTGTCCTTTGCGGGCGCGGCGCCGGAGCTCGGCGGCGGCGTCCTGGACCGCCTCGACGATCTTGACGTAGCCCGTGCAGCGGCACAGGTTGCCCGAGAGGGCGAAGCGAATCTCGTCGTCGGTGGGGTCCGGGTTCTCCTCCAGGAACGACTTGGCCATCATCAGCATGCCGGGAGTGCAGTAGCCGCACTGGGCGCCGCCGTCGGCGATGAACGCGGCCTGGATGGGATGGTAGACGTCGCCGTCCTTGAGGCCCTCGATGGTTACGATTTCGGCCTGGTCGAGCTCGCCGGACAGCACCAGGCAGGAGTTGACCGGGTTGCCGTTCAGGTAGACCGTGCACGCGCCGCAGTCACCGGTGCCGCAACCCTCCTTGGTGCCGGTGAGACCGATCTCGTCCCGGAGCAGGTCCAGCAGCAGGCGGTGCGCCGGGGCGTCCACCGAGGTGGCCTTTCCGTTCAACGTAAATTCAATGGCTTGGCTCATGAATTCTCAGGCTCCTTCTCTGCTCCTATGCGTATCGCCGGTCCCGCCGGCTGGTCCACGGCGCCGGGCCGTTTCCCGCCGCGGCGTTCAGCAGCGCCCGCTTGGTATTCACCCGCACCATGGCCCGGCGGTAGTCCGCGGACGAACGCACGTCGCTGATGGGGCTGCACTCCTCGGCCGCCTTCCGGCCGGCCTCCTCCGCCAGCTCCTCGGTCAACACCTGTCCGAGGAGGACGGCTTCGGCCCCGGAGGCGCGCATGGGAGTGGGGGAGACCGCTCCGAGGGCGATGGCCACGGATTCGCAGCGGCGGCCGGACTCCGCCAGCGTGAGGGTCACGGCCACTCCGATGTAGGCCAGGTCCATCATGTCCCGGGGCGAGAACTTGATGTATTCGCCCAACAGCCGCGGGTGCTGGGGCGGGATCAGGAGCTCGGTGAGGATCTCCCCGGGCTCGGCGACGGTCTGACCGGGGCCGCGGAAGAAATCCTTGAGATCCACGACCCGTTCGCCGCCGGCGCCGGCCAGCCTGGCCCTGGCGTCCAGCGCCAGCAGCGCCGGGGCCACGTCCGCGGACGGCGTGGCGTTGGCCATGTTGCCGCCGATGGTGGCGCGGTTGCGGATCTGGATGGAGCCCACCTCGGCGGCGCTCTGGGCCAGGAACGGGTAACGCCCGACCACGAGCGGGGAGATCTCCACCTCCCGCAGGGTCGTCAGGGCGCCGATGGTGATGCTGCCGTCGGCCTCCTCACGAATGCCCGACAGGGACGGGATGCGCTTGAGGTCCACCACGTATTTCGGCACCAGCCCCTTTTCCTTCATGGCGATGACCAGGTCGGTGCCGCCGGCCAGAAAATAGCCTCCGGCGCCGCCCTCCAGCATGATCCGGGTGGCCTCCGCCAAGCTCGTGGGCTGATGAAATTCCAGGGGTTCGGTGCGCTTCATGGGTCTCCCTGTGTCGGGCTCAATCCGGTGTCGGCAAAACCATGCGGCCGATGGGCTCGCCCACCGGCTCGCCGTCCTGCATCTGCACGTGGCCTCGCACGATGGCCATCACGGGCATGCCCTTGATCTTCCAGCCGTGCCACGGCGAGGGATTGTTCTTGCCGTGCAGCTTGTTGATGTCGATGGCGCCTTCCTTGTCCATGTCCACGATGGTCACGTCGCCGTCGGAGCCCACCCGGAGGGCTCCTTTCTGTGGGTAGAGTTGCCATACCTTTGCGGGGTTTTCTGAGGCCAACTTCACGTAATGGTTGAGACTCAGGCGACCCTTGTTGACCTCCGTCAGGATCAGCGAAGGGCCGGTTTCCACCCCGCAGAAGCCGGAGATGCAGTCCCAGATGGCGGGCTTCAGCATGTTGCCCTGGAGGTCGGCGCCCTTTTCCTCAAGGGTGTGGGGCGAGTGGTCGGTGGCGATCATGTCCACGTAGCCGTTGAGCAGGCCGTCCCACAGCGCCTCGCCGTGGTCCCGGGTGCGCACCGGCGGGTTCATCTTCAGCAACGGGCCGGCCTTCTCCATGTCCTTGGGTTCCCGCAGCAGGTAGTGGGGGCCGGTTTCGGCGGTGATGCGGAGCCCGCGGGCCTTGGCGTCCCGGACCATCCCGGCGGCCTGCTTGGAGCTCATGTGCAGCACGTGCATCTTGGTGCCGAAGGTCTCGGCGAAGAAGAGGGCGTGATGCACCGACTCCGCCTCGCAGATGGCCGGACGGGTGGACTCCCAGTTCACCGGGGCGGTCTTGCCTTCCTCCTTGATGCGGTTCAGGTGGTGGTACATGATCTGGCGGTTCTCCGCGTGGATGCACAGTGGCAGGCGGGATTCGGTGATGTTCCGGAACACGTCCTGGCATACGCCGTCATCCGGGAAGGGCAGATTGCCGATGGTTTCGCCGAAGAATATCTTGTAGCCTACCGCTCCGGCCCGGGCCATGGGCAGGATCTGGTCGGCGTTGGTCTGCACCACCACGCCCAGCAGCGCGAAGTCCACCAGCGACTTGGCCTCGGCCAGTTCCTTCTTCTCATGCACCTGCTCGGGATGGGTCACCGGCGGGATGGTGTTGGGCATGTCCACCACGGAGGTGATGCCGCCGGCGATGGCCGCTCGGGAGCCGGTGGCGAAATCTTCCTTGTGGGTCATGCCGGGCTCGCGGAAATGGACGTGGCCGTCGATCAGCCCGGGCAGGACATGCTTCCCCTTGGCGTCGATCTCCCGGACGGCGTCCGGGAGCGAGTCGTTCGTGCCGATGGCCACGAACTTCCCGTCGTGAATGGCCACTCCGCCTTCGAAGGTGTTCTCGGGCGTCACCACGGTGCCATTCTTGATCACCAGATCTGCTTTCATGGGTGCTCCCTTCAAGTCGGATGAGCGGATGTCCCGCGCTCGGCTTGCGGACAGGACTCCTTGGCGGGTGCGCGACCGTGTCGGCGCGACAGGTTGTTGTTAGGAAAAAACCCGCTCGAAATCAACCCTGGACCCCGCCGGTTTCAAGTTGAAATCCAGCCGCTTGTATGCAATAGGTGGCTCAACCCGACGCCCGGTCGGTGCGGTGGGCGGGGGGTTCCTTCATCAATCAGCGCGACACTGGTCGCACGGAGGTTGCCGGTGGACGACGACAGAGTCATGGTCGAGATCAATGACCTTGAGAAGTACTTCGGCGAGGGACCCGAAAGGGTCCACGTGCTCAAGGGGGTTTCGCTCCGTATCCCCGAGGGCTCGCTCTACACCTTCCTGGGTCCCAGCGGCTGCGGCAAGACCACGACCCTGCGCTGCGTCGCCGGGCTGGAGCGGCCCGAGAGCGGCGTCATCGACATCGACGAGAAATCGGTGTTCAACTCCGCCGGCGGGGCCTACGTACCGCCCAACCACCGGCCCATCGGCATGGTGTTCCAGTCCTACGCCATCTGGCCGCACATGACGGTGGCGGAGAACGTCGGCTACCCGTTGACCATCCAGCGCCGTCCCAAGTCCGCGATCCGCACCCGGGTGGAGGACGTGCTGAAGATCGTCGGCCTGGGCGGGTTGGAAGATCGGCCGGCCCCCAAGCTTTCCGGCGGACAGCAGCAGCGGGTGGCCTTCGCCCGGGCCCTGATCAACGAGCCCAAGGTCATGCTGCTGGACGAGCCCCTCAGCAACCTCGACGCCAAGCTGCGGGAGCAGATGCGCTTCGAGATCAAGGCGCTCCAGCGGCGCGTCAACATCACCACCATCTACGTCACTCACGATCAGGCCGAAGCCCTGGCCATCTCCGATCAGATTGCGGTCATGCACGGCGGCAAGCTCATCGAGGTGGGAGAGCCCCACCAGCTCTATGCCAGGCCCAAGCGCAAGTTCACCGCCACGTTCCTGGGCCTGACCAACCTCATCAACGGCAAGGTCGCCGAGGTGGGCGCCAACTCCCATCCCAGCCGGCTGGACACCGAGTTCGGCATGCTGGAGTTCGTTCCCGCGGTGCCCATGGACAAGGGCGCCAGCGCGGCGATCTCGATCCGCCCGGAAAACATCACCGTGGGGGCGGAGGCGCCGGCGCGAAGCCAGAACGTGCTGCACGGGAAGCTCCACGATGCCGTCTTCATGGGCGACGCGTATCACTGCCAGGTCAAGGTCCGGGAGCAGTTGATCCGCGTGCACACCCATCCCTCCAACGCCGTACCCCTGGGAACCGACGTCTATCTGACTCTCGATCCCGACAACTGCAACGGGCTGCCCGCGGACGACACCGAGGGCATGGACGACACCATGCTGGGGGACTAGGGGACTGACGGCGGGTTGGCAATTTTCGACGCCGGCAGCTATAAACATCCAGATATCGCCCTGGAATGACGACAGAAAATTGAAGGAAGGAGCCAGTATTCTATGGCCGCAGTAGAGGCAACCAGAATCGCCGAGAAAGAGCTCAGAGCCGAGGGCACGCCCAGCTACACCGATTTGCGGGAGTGGCTGGAGATCGTGGAGGCATTCGGACAGTTGAAGAGGGTCGACGGGGTCGACTGGAACCTGGAGATGGGGACGCTCTCCGAGCTCATCGCCCAGGGGAGCAAGGGGCCGGTCCCCGCGGTGCTTTACGACAAGATCAAGGATTACCCCGAGGGTTTCCGGGTGCTGTTCGCCCAGAACGCGTCGTTCAAGCGCATGGCGCTGGCGCTGGGCCTGCCCCTCGACTACACCGATCTGGATCTGGTGCGGGCCACCCGCACGAAGATCTCGCAGCACAATCCGATCCCGCACCGGGTGGTGGAAACCGGCCCGGTGATGGAGAACGTGCTCAAGGGCGAAGACATCAACCTGCTGAAGTTCCCGGTCCCCTTCATTCACGAGTTGGACGGCGGACGCTACGTCGGCACCGGCTGCCTGGTGGTCACCAAGGACCCGGACGAGGGCTGGGTCAATTTCGGCACCTACCGCGGCATGGTCCAGGACGAGAAGAGCATGAACGTGTACATCTCGCCTGGAAAACACGGCCGTATCCAGCGTGACAAGTGGTTCGACCGGGGCGAGAAGTGCCCGGTGATCGTGTGCGTCGGCCAAGACCCGGTGCTGTTCATGGTGTCCGGCAACGAGGTGGACTACGGCGTGTCCGAGTACGACTACGCCGGCGGCCTCAAGGGGCATCCCATCGACGTCATCAATGGCGAGGTCACGGGGCTGCCGTTCCCGGCTCACGCAGAGATCGTCATCGAAGGATTCATGGACCCCGACGAGCGGAAGACGGAAGGACCGTTCGGCGAGTGGACCGGCTACTACGCCAGCAACAGCCGCCCGGAGCCGTTGATCCGGGTCCAGCGCATCTACCACCGTAACGACCCGATCCTCACCGCGGCCCGGCCCGGACGTCCGCCTTCGGACTACTCCATCGCCAAGTGCATGGTGAAGGCCGCGCTCATCTGGGATCAGGTGGAGAAGGCCGGCGTGCCCGACGTCAAGGGCGTATGGTGCCACGAGGCCGGCGGCGGCCGTCTGCTGAACATCATCTCCATCAAGCAGCGTTATCCGGGTCACGCCCGTCAGGCCGGCATGGTGGCCTCGCAGGTCCACGCCGGCGCCTACCTCGGCCGCTACGTCATCGTGGTGGACGACGACATCGACCCCACCAAGACCTTCGACGTACTCTGGGCCCTGGCTACCCGTTCCGATCCCGTGGACTCCATCGATATCCTGCGGCGCTGCTGGAGCGGCCCGCTGGATCCGCGCATCGAGCCCGGCAAGAAGGGCTTCAACTCCCGCGCCATCATCGACGCCACCCGGCCCTTCGAGTGGATGAAGGATTTTCCGCCCGTGGCCGAGTCGACACCCGAGCTGAAGAAGCAGGTGTTCGACAAGTGGCGCCACGTCATCGAAGGATAGGGCTTCGTTCCGAGGCTATGACACAAAGGGCCGGGGGCATCACGCTCCCGGCCCTTTTTCTTTGGTCGAATTGCACCGAAAGGGTAAGCGCCGCTTTGATAGGGGTCTGTCGCAAATCCGGTTGACCTTGCTATAACGCATGATACAGAAATGGGTTTGTAGGAGCAGTAGCCACGGAACAACTGTGCCTGTCATGACCAACGAAGTTCTTGATTTCGCTGCCCTGACCGTCGGTATCGCGATCCTGGCGTTCTTGTGGAATCTTCACCGGGACGTCGCCAATCTACGCGAACGGATGGCACGCCTTGAGGGTCTGCTGGAAGGATTCACCCAGACTGGCAAGCCCCCACCGCCCCAACCGTGAGTCACACCCCCCGCATCGGGGATGCCCTTCCGGTCAGCGTCCGCCGTCACGCGATAGTGCGGAAACGCATGTAGATACAGAGCCTTACGGCTCACCCCGGCCCGCACCGCCAAGCGGCTTCCTCGAAAAACGCCGCCGCGATCGCTTCCTGATGCCACAGGGTATAGCGTCTGCCTGAATCATTTCGCCGCTGCCTGTCGAAACCAGCAAACCAAGGGAGGAGAAATGGAACACAGCCCGGAATAGAAGCATCCTTCTGAGCCGCATATGATTGATCGGTCATAGTTGCACATTCCCTCAATTCGGCTCGGCTAGCCGTTCCTGGCAAGCCCTTGCGGGCTTGATGACCTCCTCTACCCCGGGAGACGAGAGCATCGTGGCAGGGATAGGCTTCGCAAGTATGCGGGAGTAGTCCGCCGCTCGCTTCCGCGAGCGTTCCCTGTCCATTCATCGGCCCCATCCTTCGCGCGCCCCGTGTGCTTCCAGTGTCCGCACCACATCCTGAAAATGTTTGACGTTTCCTTCTGTCTTTTCCATCCCGAATCGGGCTGCTTCCAGAGGAGTTAATCTATCTCCGGCACTCGCGTTGACCTTCGCGCCAGCAGCGAGCAAGGCCTCGACCGTTGCCGTTTGGCCCATGGCTGCCGCAACGTGAAGGGGAGTCCACCCAATTTGGTCTTTGGCGTTCACGTCCGCGCCTGCTGTGAGCAAGGTCTTTACCGCCCGCACAAGCGGCATCATCAATCGTCGAATCATCGCGTCACTCCACTGGTTCCAGATGAATCCGGTTCCCGACCGCATCGACGGGCAATGCGTGTTGGAAGAATATGCATTGGCCCGAGGCCGTGGATCAAGGAGTCTCATTGAAGGCAGCTGCATCGAAGCATCCCGTCCCGGCAGAGATTGTGCCGTCGGACACATGCCGCTCGGATTGCATATAGGCACCAGACCGACTGACGTTGGAAATAACGGAGCGCTGGTGCCGCCCCGAGCGCATCCACCCCGGGCCGGAAGGTCTGGATCGTGCAGGCCCGCATCGAGGGGCGGAGCCGCCGCATCGTCATCGCCCGCCACGGTGAAATCGACCTTGTGCAAGCGCGCCGCCGCGCACGCGACCTGCTCGCGCGCATTCGCGCGGGCGGGAACCCCGCCGACGACATCCAGCGGGAGAGGGAGACCCCGACCCTTCGGGAGTTCGCGGACGAGTATCTGCCGCCGCAGCGAAGTGCTCGATCTTCGCTGGCGGAACATCGGCAAGGATGCCTTGAACCTCGAAGACTCCAAGACCGGCCCGCGCGCGGTGCCGCTCGGCGAGGCCGCGCGGGCACTGATCGAGACCCTGTCCGGCACCCGGAAGCCGGAGGCATTCCTGTTCCCGAGCTACGCGCACGGGAAGGGCTACTACCTGTTGCGCAATTGCTGGTGCACGGTCTGCTCAGACGCGAAGCTCGGCAGGCTTCGCCTGTACGACCTTCGGCATACCGCCGCCAGTCAGGCGGTCATGGCAGGAGAAAACCTGCCGCTGGTCGGAAAGCTGCTTGGACACCGACGGCACCGTGTCGATCTCCCAGTCCCCGATCCGCCGCTTGTCAGAGCATCTGACGGGTTTGGTATTGCTGCGTCAATTGCAGGTTGCGGTTGCCGAACTGGGACTACCCACGCTGTATGCCGTTGGGTATGGGGGAGAGCAAGCAGTACCATTGTTTGAGGCAGCACAGGTGGCCTCATCGGTGTTGGTGTTGGACGTCTGAATCGTGATCGTGTGCGAACCCCTGTTTGCCAAGTTGCAGGGAAAGGAGAACTCGAACTTAGGCTGCAACCGCCAGTAACGATCATAGCCCTTCCATCTGACAAGGATTACCACCGCGTGACCCGGACTCGAACTGAGAGATGCTGTAAATTTTACATCCTCGCCGGAATAGTACTGTGATGTGCCCGCTGTGATAGTCGCGCTCGGCGGAGTTTGCGCCAGTGCCGGGTATGTCAGCATTCCGAAAACCAATGTGGCCAGCACGGTCATCGTCAGTTGCCGTATCATCGAGTATCCTCCTTTTGATCCGGAAACAGCCATAGAACTGCTTTTCTCATACCACGGGGGGGGGGGGCGCCAGGAATAATTCCAAGTCGCGCCGCCGTCTCGGTCACGTTCCAGCCCACGTCGTCCATGCTCTCGCGGATGAGTTCGCCCAGGTGCGGCGGGTTCTGCATCGGGCCGACGCGTCGTCTCTTGCACGGCAAGCGGCCGCCATGCGGTCACGCCTATGCAGGTCAGGCGCCCTGAAGGTTGGCGAGTATCCGCCGGGTGGAGAGGGAGCGGTTGAGAGTGTAGAAGTGGATGCCCGGCGCCCCCCCCTGGAGCAGCGATCGGCACTGTCGCGTGGCGTGCTCGACCCCCACCTCGATTACAGCGTCGGCATCGCCGCTCACTGCTTCCAGCTTCGCCAGCAGGGGCGCTGGAATCGTGGCGCCGCACATCTGGGTGAAGCGTTTGATCTGGGCGGTGTTGGTGACGGGCATGATGCCGGGGATGATGGGGGCGTTGATTCCCGCCACCCCGGCGCGCGATACGAAGTCGAAATAGTCGCACTCGTCGAAGAAGAGCTGCGTCACGACGAAGTCGGCGCCGGCGTCGACCTTGCGCTTGAGGTTGCCCAGGTCCTGCTCCGCGCTGGATGCCTCCGGGTGGACCTCGGGGTACCCGGCGCCTCCGATGCAGAAGTCCTTCCGTTGCCGAATGAAAGCGATGAGCTCGTTGGCGTGAGAGAATCCTTGGGGATGGGGGACGAACTCCGTGTCGCCCCGGGGAGGATCCCCCCGCAGCGCCATGATGTTCTCGATGCCGGCCTCTTCGTATTCGTCCAGGAGTTGGCCGATCTCGTCGCGGCTGTGGCCCAGGCAGGTGAGATGGGCCATGGCCTCGATGCCGGCCTCGCGCTTGATTCTCTGAGTGATCGCCACCGTCTTTTCGCGGGTGCTGCCGCCGGCCCCGTAGGTGACCGATACGAAGGCCGGCCCCAGCGCCTTGAGGTTGGCCACGGTCTCGAACAGGGCGTCGATGCCGCGGTCATCCTTGGGCGGGAAGAACTCGAAGGAGAAGAGCGGACGTTCCTGGCCGAAGCGTTCCTTGATCTTCATTCGTTGCGCTCCCTGCCGGCGTCTCGCAATGAGCGCCAGACGCGCTCCGGCGTGAGCGGGAGGTCGCAGATCTGCGCGCCGGTGGCATGCGCGAGGGCACCGGTGATGGCGGGGGCCACCGAGAAGATGCCGCCTTCGCCCATGCCGCGGCTTCCGTAGGGGCCCAGGCCGTCGCCGTTTTCCACCAGCACGGTGTGGAAGCCCCGGGGCATATCCGAAAAGGAAGGGATCCGGTAGTCCACGAGCGTGGAGTTGATGAGTTGGCCGCCCTCATAGACCATCTGCTCGAAGAGGGCGTGTCCGATGCCCATCATGGCGGCGCCTTCTTCCTGGCCCTCGCACTGTATGGGATTGATGGCCTTGCCGACGTCGGCCACGGAGAGGTAGTCGGCCACCGTGATGGCGCCGGTGTCCCGGTCCACATCCAGCTCCACCGCGCCCATGCCTACTTCCCACACTACCGGCAGGACGTCGTTGATGATCTCGGGTCCGACGGTGCCGGTGCCGATCAGCTCGCCCGCGGCCGCCCCGAACCGTTTCTCCAGCACCTCGGCGAAGGACAGCCGGGCCTCGCCGCATACCAGCGCGCCGTCCATCAACCGGATCTCCTTCGGCTTCACGCCGTACACGCCGGCGCCGATCTTCAGGAGCTGGCGCTTGATGTCCCGGGCCGCGGCCTGCACCGCCCGGCCCATCAGGGTGGTGGAACGGCTGGAGCCGGTGGAACGGTCATAAGGGGTGATGGCCGTGTCGGCGCCGGACATGCGAATCCGTTCCAGCGGAAGCTGCAGTTCCTCGCCCACAAACTGTGACAATACGGTCCGGACGCCCTGTCCCATCTCGGTGCTGCCGGCCATGATGGTGGCGGCGCCGTCCGCCTGGAGCCGAACCATGGCCACGGTGATGGGCTGGCCGCCGGCGTTGGTCATGCCGCAGGCCAGTCCCACGGGGGCGCCGGCCTTGCCCGTGCGCTTTTTCCAGCGGCTGGCGGAGACCAGCCGTTTGAGTGTGCCGGCCAGGTTCACGTCCAGCGGACGCAGCCCCGGACGCAGCACCTCGCCGCGCTTGAGCAGGTTCTTGAGCCGGAACTCCGCCGGGTCCATGCTCAGGGCGGCGGCGATCATGTTCATCTGGCTCTCGCCGGCGAAGATGGACTGGGGCCCGCCGATGGAGCGGAAGGAACCCGCTCCGCCGCTGTGGGTGTAGACCGCGTAGGCATCGGTGTGGATGTGCGGGATGTTGTACGGCCCGAGGATCCGGGTGGCGGCGCGGCCCGCCACCTGGGGCCCGTTGTCCATGTAGGCGCCGGTGTCGAGATAGATCTCCGCCTCCCGCGCCATCAGCGTCCCGTCCTGCTTGACGCCGGTCTTCAGGCGTATCTTCGCGCTGTGCCGCCGCACCGTGAGCATGGCTTCCGGTACCGACAGGCATACCCGCACCGGGCGTCCCGTCTTGCGCGAGGCCGCCACCACCAGCGGCTCGATCTTGGCGTAGGACTTGCCGCCGAAGCCGCCCCCCAGGTAGGGCACGTTCAGGCTCACCTTGCTGGCGGGAAACCCGAAGATTCGCGCCAGGTCGGCCTGGACCAGGAACGGGTGCTGCGCCGAAGACCACAGCGTGATGCCGTCGTCCCGGTAGTCGGCGATGACGCCATGGGGTTCCATGGTGTAGTGGTAGATCATCGGGAAGGTGAAGTGGTGTTCGAAGACGTGATCCGACCGCGCGAAGCCCTCCGCCGCGTCGCCGCGTCGCACCTGCTCGTGTCCGCAGATGTTGCCGCTCCGGTCCTCGTGGACCAGAGGCGCATCCGCGGCCAGCGCTTCGTCGAGCCCCACCGCCGACGGCAACTCCCGGTAGACCACGTTCACCGCGGTCGCCGCCTGCTCGGCCGTCTGCGGATCCTCGGCCGCCACCACCGCCACCGGCTCGCCCGCGTAACGGGCTCGTTCCAACGCGATGAGCGGGCGGCCGGCGTAGTGCGGGTCCAGGTCCGCCACATCCCGGCCCGTCAGCACGCCGGCCACCCCCGGCAGGCGCTCGGCCGCCGCGGTGTCGATGTCCTCGATCAGCGCGTGAGGGTGGTGGCTGCGCAGCACATGCCCATACAGCATACCGGGAATCTCCAGATCCCCGGTGTACTTGGCCCGGCCCGTGACCTTGTCGACGCCGTCCACCCGGCGGGTGTTGGCGCCGACGTATTTCAACTGAGGTTTTGCCATGATGATGCCTTTGAGCCGAGTCTCCGGCCGGAGCCGGTGACTCGGTCCGTTAAGTTTCGAAACAGGTTGCGCGGGCTGGTGGGGTAGGGGAGAGACATCGGGGTGTCTCGGACCCGAAGCCCTCAAAAACCGTACAGCGCCCGGGGATTGTCGTCCAGGATCTTGGCTACCGACGCGGGACTGACCTTGCCGTCGTCCTTGAGCTTCTCCAGGGCCAGGATCTCGCTGGAGGTATCGTTGTGGCCGTAGTCGGTGCCGATGATGATGTTGTCGTCGCCGGTGTATTCCAGCACGTAGTCGAGGTCGTCGTCTGTCTGGCAGGCCACGAAGATGCGGCTGTCGCTGAGAAGGCTGCGGGACAGCTCGATGCCGCGCTTCTGCCGGAAACGCTTGGCGAGGTCGTGGAACACGTAGGGGACCCACTGCGCGCTGACTTCGATGAAGCCGATGCGCAACCTCGGGAACCGCTCCGGGACACGGTCCCAGATCACCGAGTGGAACGACCCCACCACCGCGAGCTTGAACTTGTTGAAACCGGGTTCGTCGAAGAAGAGGTCGTGCTGGGTGAAGCTGCCGGTGGCCGAGTGCACGCACAGGGGCACGTTGGCGTCGCTCAGGGCCTCGTAAAGCGGGGTGAAGCAGGGGTCGCTGAGCCGCCGGTCGCCGATGAGCCCGGGCACGTACACGCCGCAGGCGCCGTGCTGGAGCACGAAGTCCAACTCCTTGAGCGCCTCGTCCATGCTCCGCAACGGCAGGATTGCGGCCCACCGCAGGCGGTCCTGGCCCGCCTTCCAGATGTCGCACAGCCAGCGGTTGTAGCTCTTGAACAGCGCCATCTCCACCTCGGGCTTGTCGGTGACCGGCCGCAGGAAGATGGTGGGGTAGAGCACCTGCATCGCCACGCCCATCTCGTCCATGTGCCGCAGGCGTGACGCGATATCCGACATCTCACGGGATTCCTCGGGCGTGTCCTCCCCTACGTTGTCGGACTTGGCAAACAGCCTTCCGTCCACCAGCCAGTACTCGCCGCTGTTTCCCGCGGCGTCGCTGGAAGTCACGACCCGGGGGCGTAATGCCTTCTCCGCCCCCTCCATGTATTCCCAGGTCCGGTTGGTTTCCAGCACGTGTGCGTCTGCGTCGATGACCGCCATGATATGACCTCCAGTGAAAATGTCGGTCCAAGCCGATGTCAGCAATTTAAACGACTATAGGAGTCCCATCAACTCGTGGAGTCCGCGGATGCGGAGGGCAGCGTCGTGGTCCGTGTCGCCGCGGCGGTCCAGCAGCACGGGCCGGACGCCGGCGTTCAGCGCTCCCTCGACGTCGGTTTCCGGGCTGTCGCCCACGTGCATGGCTTCGTCCGCGGTGATGCCGTGACGCTCCAGCGCCAGATGGAAGATTCCCGCGTCGGGCTTGGCGAATCCCGCGCTGCTCGAGATGAACACCGAGTCGAAGTAGTCCGCAATACCCAGTCCGCGGATGATGTCGAGCACCCTCGAGTCGAAGTTCGAGATCATCGCCAGGATCAGCCCGCGGCTCCTGAGGGCGTCCAGGGTGGTCCGCGCGTCGTCGTAGAGCTCCCAGGAGTCGGTGCGGGCAAAGTAGGCGAACAGCTCGGCGAAGTAATCCTCGAAACCGGGAAACGGTCCGGCGGGCTCGAAGACGCGCCGCACCACGTCGTGCCACCAGGCTCGTTCCAGCGTCCGCAACCCCTGGCCCTCCGATCCCGGAAACACCATGGCCGGCGCGGTGGCGAAACAGTGGCGGAAGCGCCGCGAGACTTCTTCGAAGGGCACGTCCTTGCCGTACCGTTGCGCCATCTCCGCGTAGGTGACGGCTACGGGTTTGACGGATTCGAACAGTGTTCCGGCGGCGTCGAGGAAGACCGCCCTGGGTTTGGTGAAGGGTCCGGGAGGTGTCACTTTCGCGTATTTTCCGAGTATTCGCTATACTGAAAGGGATGGCGCGACTGCATTATGACCCCATGGAGCAGGCTTTGTCCAGCGGCACGCGGGCGCCTGCGGCAAAGGGATCCGTAAGTCCGGGCAAGTCGAACGGCGCCCCATGGACCGGCACCGACACCCCGGCACCCTTGTCGGACGAGTTGCGGGCCGCGGAGGAAGCGGCCCGCGCGGCGGGCGACGTCATCGCGCGGCTCTACCGGGGAGAGTACCGGGTCCGGGAAAAATCCCGCGGCAACCCGGTCACCACGGCCGATCTCAAGGCCAACAAGGCCATCCGCGGAATCCTCGAGGCCCGATTTCCCGACGACGCCTGGCTCTCGGAGGAAGACGCCGACGGTCCCGGAAGGCTCCACCGGAGCCGCGTGTGGATCGTGGACCCGTTGGACGGTACCCGGGAGTTCATCAAGGGAGTGCCGGAGTTCTGCGTCTCCATCGGGCTTGCGGTGAACGGGTCGCCGGTGCTGGGGGTCATCTATCACCCGCTTCGGACGGAGTTGTTCGAGGCGGTCAGGGGGGGCGGCGCCCGGCTGAACGGCAAGCCTCTGCAGGTCAGCCGTCCCCCGGACGACGAGCCTCCGCGTCTTCTCATCAGCCGCTCCGAGCCGCGCCGGCGCCTGGCGGAGCTGGCCCGGGAGTTCACGCTCGAACCCATGGGCAGCATCGCCTATCGTCTGGCATCGGTGGGGCGCGGGTATGCGGACGCGACCCTGACTTTCCGCCGGGTCAAGGAATGGGACGTATGCGCCGGCATCGTCATCGTCGAGGAGGCCGGCGGCCGCACCATGACGGGCCCCGGAGAGCCGGCGATCTTCAACCAGCGGGAGCCCGTGCTCCAGCAGCTTCTGGCCGGAAGCGAAGCCTCCAACGCGAGGATTCAGGCTCTGCTGGCCCGGCTGCCGGACTGACGGCATCGGGACGGCATGGCGGACTGCGCCTACTGCGGTGACCGGGCCGGCATCTGGGCCCGGACCTGCAAGGACTGCCGGCAACTGGAGGAGAAGGCTGCGGCCTACGGCGGTCAGGTGGGCTTCAGCGAACTGCTGGACCGGCTCGAAGAAACCGGGGTGCGCCCAGAGAAGATCATGCGGTTCCTGAAAGCCGATCCGGATGGCGGCGGCAGTGTGCGGGATCGTCTGACCGCGGACATGACCAACGAGTTGCTGAAGGTCATGGGAATCAACGAGCGGCAGTCCCCGGACGACGTGGAGCGCATCCGCAAGAGCGGCGAGAAGATCCCCAAGTCCGACTGACCTCCGGTCGCGCGTCCACTTCATGGAGCTGACCCTTTACGCATCGGCGCTGTTCCTGGTCGCGTACCTCGTGGCGTTGACGGTGCGCCGTCTGCGTTTCAGGCGGGATCGGGCGCGCATGATCGGGGAGGCGCGCTCCGGCGGCAAGGTCGTGGCCGGGGTGGATGAGATCCCGGCCGGAGCCGTGAAGAAGTTCTGGTTGATCTGCGGGAAGTACCGGATTGACTGTTTCGTGATAAACCACCGCGGACAGTTTCGTGCCTACATCAACAGTTGCCGGCACATGGTGACGCCGCTGGACTTCGTGCGCTACCAGTTCTTCACCGAGGACGGCAACCACCTGGTGTGCGCCACTCACGGTGCCCTCTACGAGCCCGACACGGGCCTGTGCGTGGACGGCCCGTGCGAGGGACTTTCGTTGCATGCGCTCCCCGTGGTTGTGGACCGTGCCGAGATCATTGTAGGCTGTCCGTCGGGAGACTTGTCCTTCCTGCGGGAGATGGCGGACTGACATGGCAAGACGTCCAACAGGCAAGCGGATCGGCCGCAGGGAGGATTTTCCCGACGGCACGAGCCGCAAATTCACGCTCCGATGCCGCGGCCAGAGCCTCGAAGGTTTCGTTTTCGGGTTCAACGGCGAGCTGTTCGCGTACCTGAACCGTTGCCGCCACATTCCCCTCCCCATGGATTGGCTGGACAACCAGTTCTTTTCGGTGGATGAGAAGTACGTGGTGTGCGCCAACCACGGCGCCCTCTACGAGCCTACCACCGGCGAGTGTGTTTGGGGCCCGTGCGCCGGGGCGTGGCTCAAGAGGGTGCCCCTCAAGGTGGAGGCGGGCACGGTGCGGGCGTTCTGTCCCGACGACTGAGTAGAGGTGACCGGAAAGTGGCTGACTGTCTGTTCTGCGGCATCGCAAGCGGCGAGATCCCCGGTGACATCGTCTACCGTGACGAATCGGTTCTGGCCTTCCGGGACATCGACCCCAAGGCGCCGGTGCATCTGTTGATCATTCCCGGGAAGCACATTACGGGCGTGGACAAGCTGGAGCCGGAGGACGAGGGGACCATGGGGCACGCCATGACGGTTGCGCGGCGGCTTGCCGCGGAGCACGGCGTTTCCGGGAGCGGGTTCCGCATCGTCGTGAATACCGGGCTCGATGCGGCTCAGAGCGTCCACCACATACATCTGCACCTCCTGGGCGGCCGGACACTAGGCTGGCCGCCGGGGTGAGGGAAGGAAAGGACAAGCGAAGACATGATCAACGCGACACAGCTTCGGACGGGAATGATCATCATCTATGACGAGGCCCTCTACCGGGTCACCGCGGTCAAACATCTCACTCCCGGAAAGGGCCATGGCTTCATGCAGACGAAGCTCAGGAACCTGCGGACCGGGGTGGGCACCGAGCACAAGTTCCGTTCCGACGACAGGGTCGACCGGGCAACCCTGGAGAGCCGCGAGATGCAGTACCTCTTCGGCGAGGACGACCGTCACACGTTCATGGATACCGAGAGCTACGAGCAGACGGAGCTTTCGTCCGACGACGTGGGGGACATCCTGCCGTACCTCCTGCCCAACCAGATGGTGGTGGTGGAACTGTTCGACGGCAGTCCGGTGGGGGTGAGCCTGGCCTCCGCGGTGGAGTTGGAAGTGGTGGAGACCGAACCTTCCATGAAAGGCGCTACCGCCTCGGCCTCCTACAAACCGGCACGGCTGGAAACCGGCGTGACGGTCCAGGTGCCGCCGTTCATTCAGATCGGCGACCGGATTCGGGTGGATCCGTCTGAAGGAAAATATATCGAGCGGGCGAAGTAGCCAGGACGGCTTCCCAGACGCGCGCCACGATGTTCTCGAGTTCCTCGAGGGAGCCGTCGTTGTCAATGACGAAGTCCGCGAGCCGGCGCTTCTCCGCCAGTGACATTTGCGCTTTCAGATGCCGTTGGATATCGGAGCCGTCAAGCCCGTCCCGGCTGCGCAGCCGCTGCTCCTGGAGGTCGCGCCGGCACGCCACGAGCAGAACCGGACGAAGCCAGTGATGGATCTTCGCTTCGAAGAGGAGCGGTGCGTCGTAGATGACGAAGTCGTGCTCGCGGGAGTGTTCGACGATGCGTTTCCGCGCCAGCGCGCGAATGCGGGGATGGGTGATGGCTTCCAGCCGTTTCCGCTTCGGCGGATCCTGGAAGATGACGCGGCGGAGGTAGGAACGGTCGAGGGTCCGGTCTTCCCTGACCGACTCCGGACCGAAGAGGTCGACGATCTCGCGCCAGGCGTCCCGGCCCGGCTCGACGATCTCCCGCGCCAGCCGGTCGGCGTCGACGATGGCGGCCCGGTCGCTCAGGATGGCCGATACCGTGCTCTTTCCCGTGGCGATGCCCCCGGTCAATCCAAGGACCCTGGCCATGTCAAACCTCGAGGAAACAACCTGTCTGGGACGTCATGGCCTACTCTCGTAACAACTCCCGGGTGGCGCATCAACCGTGCCGCGGCCAGGACGGGGCGGAAACGGAGCGGACGGATATCATGAAGGTGCCACTGCTGGACCTGAAGGCCCAGTACGAAAGCATCCGGGAAGAGGTCGAAGAGGCCGTGCTGAGGGTATGCGCCTCGCAGCGGTTCATCCTGGGGCCGGAGGTCGCCGAGTTGGAGCAGGAAATCGCCGCCTGCACCGGGACGCGTTTCGCCATCGGAGTATCGTCCGGCACCGACGCCTTGCTGGTGTCCTTGACGGCGCTGGACATCGGCCCGGGCGATGAGGTGATCACCACCGCGTACTCGTTTTTCGCCACCGCCGGCGTCATCGCGCGGCTGGGTGCGCGGCCGGTTTTCGTGGACATCGAGCCGGATACATTCAACATGGATCCAGGGGCAGTGGCGGCGCGCATGACGCCGCACACCCGGGCCATCGTGCCCGTTCATCTCTTCGGCCGTTGCATGGAGCTCGACTCCATCCTGGATCTGGCCCGGGAGGCGGGGGTGGCGGTGGTGGAAGACGCGGCGCAGTCGTTCGGGGCCGCCGACAGCCGGGGCAGGGCGGCGGGCGGCATCGGGGCGGTGGGCTGCTTCTCCTTTTATCCCAGCAAGAATCTGGGAGCGTTCGGCGACGGCGGCATGGTGGTCACCGACGACGAGGAACTGGCCGGCCGCATCCGCATGCTCCGGGTCCATGGCGAAGCGCCCAAGTATCACCATCGGCTGGTGGGCGGAAACTTCCGGCTGGACAGCCTGCAGGCCGCGGTCCTGCGGGTCAAGCTCAGGTACGTCGCCGAGTGGACGGAAGCCCGGCGCGGAGCCGCGCAACGGTACCGGGAACTCCTTGCCGCGACGGCATCGGCGGAGCACCTCGTCCTTCCAACCGACTGTCCGGGTCACGCCTGCAACCAGTTCGTGATCCGCTCCCCGGAGCGGGACCGCCTCCGTGCCTACCTGGGAGACAGGGGCGTGGCTACGGAGGTCTACTACCCGTCGCCCCTGCACCTGCAGGAATGTTTCGGTTCCCTGAGCTACCGCGAAGGGGACTTCCCGCAGGCCGAGGCGGCGGCCCTTTCTTCGCTGGCCTTGCCCATCTACCCTGAGCTCACGTTGCTGCAACAGGAGTATGTTTGCGGGCAGATCCGCGGCTTCGGCGGAAGTTGACCCGCGTGGGTTTCCGGCGTACCGCGGCCCGGGCATGAAATGAGTCCTTTGTGCTATAGTCCGGGCATGGCGTACCGGAGCCTTGCCGAGCTTTTCCTGTCGCAGGCGGATGCGGAGCGCGACCGCGTCCTGTACCGTTTCTGGCGCGATGGCGGGTGGCGCGACCAGACCTGGACAGAGGCCGCGGAGGAGGTCGAGAGCCTCGCCTTGGGGCTGGTGGCCGCGGGAGTGAAGAAGGGCGACCGGGTTGCCCTTTGCGCGGCCAATCGCGTGGAGTGGTGCCTCCTGGACTGGGCGAACATCTGCATCGGGGCGTTGACCGTTCCCCTCTACCCTTCGAGCACGCCGGCGCAGATCCAGTACGTCGTTCAGCACTCCGAGGCCGCGGTCCTGGTGGTGGACTCCCAGGCCGCGCTGGAAAGGCTCGATCTCTCCACGCCGGCCTTGGCATCGGTGAAGACCACGGTGCTGCTCGATGCGGGGCTCGGCTCGGCGGAGCCCGGAACGGCGCCCGGCCCGGTTTCCCTGGAACGCTTGAAGGCCATGGGGCGGGAGCGCGGCCGGGAACATCCCGGGGCCTTCCGGGAGTCGGCCGAGTCGCTGGGACCCGAGGACGACCTCACCATCATCTACACCTCGGGCACCACGGGCGAGCCCAAGGGGGTCCTCACCACCCACGGCCATTACCTCTTCACCATTTCCGCCTCCCTCGCCGCCATGCCGGTCAGCCACAACGACGTGGCGCTGCAGTTCCTTCCCCTGGCCCACTCCTTCGGCCGGCTGGAGCACTTCGTGGCTGTGGCCCGAGGTTACCTGTGCGCGTTTGCACGTTCCATCGAAACCCTGTCGGCGGACTTGCAGGCGGTCCGGCCTACGCTGCTGTTCTCGGTGCCGCGCGTGTATGAAAACGCCCACCGGCGCATCCTCAACCGGGTCGAGAGCAGCAGCCCCGTCAAGCAACGGCTCTTCCGATGGGCGGCGGCGGTGGGCAAGCGTTTCAACGATGCCTCCAGGCGGGGCGAGCGCTGCGGTGCATGGCTGCGCGTTCGTCACGGGATGGCCGACCGTCTGGTGCTCTCCAAGGTCCGGCAGGGCATGGGCGGCCGGCTGCGGCTGGCCATCTCCGGCGGCGCGCCGCTGTCGGAACCCATCGCGGATTTCTTCCAGGCGCTGGGGGTCTGGATCGTGGAAGGGTACGGGCTCACGGAGACATCCACGGTGAGCCACGTGAACCGGCTGGATCGCTACCGGCTGGGCACGGTGGGACTCCCCCTGGACGGGGTGGAGTGCCGCATCGCCCAGGACGGCGAGATCCTGATCCGGGGCGCCAATGTCATGAAGGGGTACTTCAAGGATCCGGCCGCCACCCGGGAGGCCATCGTCGAGGATGGTTGGTTCCGCACGGGCGACGTGGGGCGCATCGAGGACGGAGGCTTCCTGCGCATCACCGACCGCAAAAAGGATCTCATCGTGACCTCCGGCGGAAAGAACATCGCGCCGCAGATGATCGAGAATCACCTGCGGGAGGAGGCGTTGATCAGCCAGGCTATGGTATGGGGCGACCAGACCAGCCACCTGGTGGCGCTGATCACCCTCGACTCCGCCGAGGCGGCCCGCTGGGCGGAAAAGGAAGG
This sequence comes from uncultured Binatia bacterium (SeqCode), assembly GCA_965215605.1. Lineage (GTDB taxonomy): Bacteria > Desulfobacterota > Binatia > UBA9968 > JAJDTQ01 > JAJDTQ01. The sequence continues at coordinate 3,660,533 of OZ244070.1, forward strand.
CGTTGAGCTGGAGGGCGGCGAGGCGGCCGTGGATTCCCGGTTGTTCGCATACCTCAGACAACGAATCCGCGAGCGGAACAAGACACTGGCGCCGTTCGAAGCGGTCCGCGATTTTCGCGTGCTGCCGGCGGACTTCTCCACGGACACCGGCGAGTTGACACCCAGCATGAAGCTGAAACGGCGGGTCGTGGTGGAGCGCTACGGGGACCTGCTTGACGAGATGCTGAAGCAGCGTTGATCGGAGGAGGGTGGAGGCGGCGGGCGGATTCGAACCGCCGCATGGAGGTTTTGCAGACCTCTCCCTTAACCACTTGGGTACGCCGCCCAACAGAATCCGAATTTTTAACACAGCCGGCGGGGCTTTTTCAAGGCGCGCCGAGCACGTTGAAATCACGCGAAAAATCAACTATTTTGACGGTCGACCCCTTGGCATGTCAGACCGGCGCGTCGGATCGGGAGCTTCGGCCTTCCCGGCGACGGCCGCGCCGGACGGGATTCGATTCAGGAGCGTTGTTCCATGGCCACGATGATAACCGAAGAGTGCATCAACTGCGGCGCTTGCGAACCGGAATGTCCCAACGAAGCCATCACCCAGAACGATGAGATATACGTCATCGATCCGGTCCTGTGCACCGAGTGTGTCGGCTTCCACGACTACGAGGCGTGCGCCGCGGTGTGCCCCGTGGACTGCTGCGTGACCGATCCCAACAACGTGGAGACCGAGGAGGCGCTCATCGGCCGGGCGCGCGTGATTCATGCCGACACCGACTTCGGCGACAGCTTCGAGTCCCGTTTCCGGACAGGGGAAGACACGCCCGCACCGGCGGATGCACCGGCAGCAGCCCCTGCCGCACCGGTCCCGGAAGCCGCCAACGGCGCGGCGGTGCCCGCCGAGGCCCCGCCCGCGTCGGCCGCACCGGCGCCATCACCGCCCCCCGTGGCGGTTGCTGCCGCGGCCGCGGTCGAGGAGGAGCCCGAGGAGGCGCCGGCGACGCGGAGCCCGAAGGTGTTCCCCGGCCAGCTCCCGCTCGGCTTCGAAGAGTTGGTGCAGCGGATCCAGGCCAGCGAATCGAGCCTGCTGCGCTTGGCCGTACTGGCCCTGCAACCGATGCTGGGCGCATTGCCCGCCTCCTCCCGTGACGATCTGAGAGAGCTGGCGGGACGGCCCTACTTCGTGGACGGCGCCGCCACGGCGCTCAACATGATCCTCAACATGATCCTCTATCCGGTGGCGTTCATCGTCGCCGGTATCGCCATCGAAGGGCTGGGCCTGGCGTTCGGCAAGGGCGTCAACATGTACATCCTGGTGGGCTTCCTGGCGGCGTTGGCCGAGGTGCTGTATCGCCTGCGTCACAGCTTCTTCCGTGCCGTGCCCGTGGAGCAGGTGACGGTGAGCGCGGCCCTTTACGGCGTGCCGCTGGCGATCCTTCTCCGGCCCCTGCTGTCGCACCGGGGGAAGCTGCTGCGGCGGATCCCGGTGCCGGTGGAGGGGTTCTACGACTCGAGGTTCGTGGAGAAGGTCGAGCGCGAGAGGCGTTACGGCCACGCCTACACGGTGGAGGACCTGGGCAAGGCCTATCATCTGCGGTTGGAGTTCCCCACCCAGGTGCCGCGGCTGGGCATCGCCATGGCGCCGCGACTTCCCCAGCGCATGCCGGACTACGACTACGAGCTGGCGTTGAAGGAAGGCCAGTTGATCGTCAGAGGCAAACTTTTGGATTCCCGTATTCGAAAGATATCGTCGAGCATCGGCGCCTTTCCCCCGGAGTTCACTACCGTTATTCCGCTTCAGGACCGGGTCTACGGTTTCGCGCACGACCTGCGCAGCAAGGTCCTGGACGTCCTCCTGCTCAAGGAGAGCGCGGCAAGGCTGGGTTGGATCACCTGATCCCGCGCGGTTTCACATGTCCGTACAGCCCAGCGGCGAGTTGTACTTCCGCCGCATGACGGTCGCCGATCTGGATGACGTCATGGCCATCGAGACGGCGGCGTTCGCCAGTCCGTGGAGCCGGCAATTCTTCCTGGAGGAACTGCGGGCAGGCTGCGCCCGGTCGGTGTTGTGTCAACGGGACGGCGAGCCCGTCGGTTACGTCATCTACTGGGAGCTGACCGGGGAACTGGACATCCACAACGTCGCGGTCCATCCGAAGCATCGGCGACAGGGAGTCGCCCGGGCGATGCTCAACGACATCATCGAGAGTGCGGCCAACAGGGGCTTCCGGCGGCTGACCCTGGAGGTCAGAAGGTCCAACGATCCGGCCCAGACGCTCTACCGTTCGTTGGGATTCGTGGTCTGCGGGCTACGCAAGGGCTACTACTCCGACAACGGCGAGGACGCATGGGTCATGGAACGAAGGCTTCAGGCATCACGCCCCGGCTTCGATAGAAATTAATTTGCTTTCTAGTTATAGAGTTATAACTAACTATAAAGTAATAGATATCTTTTCCATCCGCTTCCCTTGACGCCCTCTTCGCCGCCATTGTATATAAAGAGGAGCCATCGGTTGTGAAAGAGAGCGTCATTGAAGCGTCCATCTCTACTCCAGGCCCCCCCTTCCAGAAACACCTTCCTCCGGCGCAGCCGGTCGATCTCCTCTTGTCCCTCTTTCCGCACACGGGTTCTGACTTTCAAGGAGGACTGAATGTTCAAGGTCGGAGAGAAGGTTGTCTATCCTGCGCATGGAGTCGGTGAGATCGAAGCGGTAAGAATACAGGTGATATCCGGGACCCAGAAGAAGTTCTACATGCTGCGTATTCTCGACACGGACATGAAGATCATGGTCCCGGTGGACAATGCTTTGGCAGTGGGTTTGAGAAAGATCATCGACAAGACAACCGTCACTCGTGTGTACCGGATACTGCGGGAAAAGAAGAAGGCGCCGGTGGACCAGCAGACGTGGAACCGCCGGTATCGGGAGTATACCGAGAAGATCAAGACCGGGTCCGTCATCGAGATCGCGGCGGTGCTGAGAGATCTGTTCCTGTTGAAGAGCGACAAGGAGCTGTCCTTTGGCGAGCGGAAAGTGCTGGATACGGCGAGGAATCTGCTGGTCAAGGAGCTTTCCATCGCGCGGTCGCACACCGAGGAAAAGATCATGGAAGAACTGAGCCACATCTTCACGCAATAGCGTCGTCGTCCGTATTCATTGAAAGAGCTGGGGGGTAGCCTTCAGCTCTTTTTTTGTCGCAGGGAGGATACTTCGTGCATGTCAATGCCGTCATCTTGGCCGCGGGGCGGGGGAGCCGGGTAGGGGGCGAGGCCCCGAAGGTGCTTCTGCCGGTGGCGGGTCGGCCGCTGATCCTCCACACCCTGGAGCGCTTCGGCAGGGCGGGGGAGGTCGGCAAGGCCGTGCTGGTGGTGCCGGCGGAGGAGGTGGAGGCCTATCGGAAGCTGCTGGAGACGTCGCCGCGCGCGGGCTTGACGATCGCCGTGTACCCGGGCGGAGCCCGCCGGCAGGACTCCGTACGCGCGGGCCTCGACGCACTCGACCCCGACTGCGAGGTGGTGGTGGTCCACGACGGCGCCCGGCCGTTCCCGGCGCCCGAACTCATCGACCGCTGTGTGGGCGAAGCCCGTCGGAATCATTCGGTGACGGCGGCGGTGCCGGCGCGCAACACCATCAAGACCGTACGGCAGGGGCAGGTCGAGGAGACCTTGCCCCGGAACCGGCTCTGGGAGATACAGACCCCCCAGGCGTTCCCGGTCCGGACACTGCGGGCCGCCTATGAGAAGGCGCAACGGGACGGGGTGGATGCAACCGATGACGCCATGCTGGTGGAGCGGCTCGGGACGCCGGTGTGGGTCGTGGAAGGGACCACCACGAACCTCAAGGTTACCTACCCGGAGGACCTTTTTTTCGCGGAAGCGCTTGTCGCTGAAGGGCTCGTATGAGGGTCCGGCGGGGTGGAGCGGCGATGGCGTCCCCGACGGGATTTGAACCCGTGTTGCCGGCGTGAAAGGCCGGTGTCCTGGGCCAGGCTAGACGACGGGGACGTTTTTCGAGCAACGGCAGGGGCCATCAAGGCCGGTGTCTAAAGTTAGCAGAAAACCGGTCTGTTGAAAACCGCCGGAACGGGCGATCCGGCGTCCGGACCCGCACGCGGCCTGTGCCGCAAGATTAGTGTCCTGTCCCACGTAATTCTTTACGAAGATGCGCAGGATTTCTTGTTGTCGGCAAGGCGCGATGACGAGCAGTGGCCGCTACCACGCGAGGAAGAGCAACGCAGCCGACGACAAGAAGGACAAGCAGATTGGTAAAGAATTACGTGGGACAGGACACTAGATCCGGGTGCTGAGGTAGCGTTCGCCGCTGTCGCACAACATGGTGGCGACCCGGTGTCCCTTTCCCAGGGTTCTGGCCACCTGCATGGCCGCGAAGCAGTTGGCGCCGGACGAGATGCCCACGAAGATTCCTTCTTCCACCGCAAGGCGCTTGGTGGTGGCCGCGGCGTCCTCGTCGCTGACGGTGATGATCTCGTCGTAAACCCGGGTATTCAGGACCGGCGGTACGAAGCCCGCGCCGATTCCCTGGATCTTGTGGTAGCCGGGTTCTCCGTTGGACAGCACCGGTGAAGCGGCCGGCTCGACGGCGTAGATTCGTACGGAAGGATTGCTCTCCCGGAGCGCCTCGCCCACGCCGGTGATGGTGCCGCCGGTGCCGACGCCGCTGACGAATGCGTCCACCTGCTCCAGTTGGCTCAACAACTCCACCGCCGTGGTCTTCCTGTGGGCCGCCGGGTTGGCCGGATTGATGAACTGCTGCGGCATGAAGAAATCGGAATGCTCGGCCGCCAGTTCCTCGGCCCGGCGAATGGCGCCGCCCATTCCCTTGGTGTCGGGGGTCAGGATGAGGCGGGCGCCGTACGCCGCCAGCAGGTTGCGTCTCTCCTCGGACATTGTATCGGGCATGGTGAGGATCAACCGATACCCCTTCACCGCGGCCACCAGTGCGAGGCCGATGCCGGTGTTGCCGCTGGTGGGCTCCACGATGGTCCCTCCCGGCTTCAGCAGACCCCGGTGCTCCGCGTCCTCGACCATGCTGCGGCAGATGCGGTCCTTGACCGATCCGCCGGGATTGAGGGATTCGAGCTTGCCCCAGATCTCCGCGTCTTCTTTTCCGGGGAGCCGTGTCAGGCGAGCCACGGGCGTCGATCCGATCAGGTCGAGGATGGACCCTGTGCAGGTGGAGGGTGTCGTCATGGTTCCGGGAAGGCGAGCGTCGTCCGCGGCCGTTATGATAGAGTCGGGCTGAATCGAAGTCAACACGGAGTGATCCGGGAGCCGAGTTGGGCAATCCCTGAGGTTGGTGTTAAAATACGTCGATGAAGGGGCCGGCGCGCGGCAGGACGCGGGGTCCCAGCGGAGGAGAAGCGCATGTCCGACGAAGAAACAGACGCCCCGAAAGGGTTCAAGGTAAGCGACAAGCGCCGGTTTACCGAGGAGGGCGAGGCCCGCGGGGATGAGGAGACGCGGGAAGACAACGCGCCGGAAGAGGCGACTCGGCCGGAGGCGGATACGGAGCCGCTCCGGGAGGCGCGGGACCGCCAGGAGGAGTTGCCTTCCATCAATTTCCCCACGTTCATCATCAGTCTCAGCACCCAGGCGCTGATGCATCTCGGAGAGATCGACAACCCGGTTACTGGCCAGCTTGAGAAGGACGTGGCGGTGGCCAAGCAGACCATCGACATCATCGCCATGCTGAGCGAGAAGAGCAAGGGGAACCTGGACGAGACGGAGGAACAGTTGTTGAAGGAAGTTCTATACAACCTCAGGATGAAGTACGTGGAGGCCGTCCGGACGACATGACGCCAGCATCGCCATCATCCGCGCGCGGACGCACCCTGGCGGCGGTCTTCATGGCCGTGGTGCTGCTCGCTACGGGGATTTCCCATGCGAGCACACGCATGGAGCTTCCCGATTTCGTCACCCTCTCCAAGCAACTGCGGCCGTTGGTCGTGCACATCTCTTCCAACTCTGCCGTGCCGGGTCCGGGCAACCCTCAGGAAGAAGGCCCTTTCGGCGAGTTCTGGCGGCGCTTCTTCGGCGAGCGCTTCCCGCGGGGTCCGGTGCCGGGTCCGCGGCGGAGCGTGGGTTCCGGTTTCATCGTCGATCCCGGCGGCTTCATCGTTACCAACGACCACGTGGTCGAGGATGAAGACGAGCTCACGGTGAAGCTCTCGGACGGTTCCGAGCACCGGGCCACGGTCGCCGGCCGGGATCCCAAGACCGATATCGCGTTGATCAGGATCGATGTCGAGCGGAAGCTGCCGGTGGTGCGTCTCGGAGACTCCGCGGCTCTCGAGGTGGGTGAGTGGGTCCTGGCCATCGGCAACCCGTTCGGCCTCGAGCACACGGTGACATCCGGAATCGTCAGTGCCAAGGGGCGCCGTATCGGCGCCGGCCCCTACGACAACTTCATACAGACCGACGCCTCCATCAATCCGGGCAACTCCGGCGGGCCGTTGATCAACCTGCGCGGCGAGGTGGTCGGAGTCAACACCGCGATCTTCAGCCGTGGCGGAGGCAACATCGGAATCGGCTTCGCCATCCCGATCAACCTGGTGAAGGGACTTCTTCCCCAGCTCAAGGACAAGGGCAAGGTCACGCGGGGCTGGCTGGGCGTGGTGATCGAGGACGTCAACGCCGAGACGGCGGCGGCCCTGGGCATGACCGAGGCCCACGGGGCGCTGGTGGCCAACGTGACGCAGGGCAGCCCGGCGGCGGCGGGCGGTTGTCGGGTGGGGGACGTCATCGTACGGTTCGACGGCGCCGCCATCAGGAAGTCCAGCGACCTCTCCTTGATCGTTGCCCGGACCTCCGTGGGCAAGGCCGTGGACGTCATGGTTCTGCGCGACGGCCGGCCGGTGTCCCTGACGGTCCGAATCGGCAAGCTGCGCGATGATGAAGCTGTGGCAGCGCTGGAGCGCGACAACGAGCTTGGCCTGACCGTCAGGGAAATGACCCGGCAGTTCTCCGGCGTGCCGGGAGCCCAGGTGCGGCAAGGCGTGGTGGTGACGGAGATGGAGACCGGCAGCCCGGCGGAGCAGGCGGGGATCCGGGTCGGAGACGTGATCCTGGAGATCGACCGCAAACGGATCAACGGCCTCGATGACTTCCGGCAGGTCGTGGGCAACCTGACCAAGGGGAGCGGCATCCTGTTCCTGGTGAGGCGCGAGGATACGACCCTTTTCCTGGCGTTGCGACTTCGCCCTTAGTCCACCGAAAGACCGGAGGCATGAGAGGCGGCGGCGTCAAGAGATTCTTCAAGCGGCTGCTCAAGGTCGCCGCCACGCTGCTGGTGCTGGGGCTCCTTGGCGGGCTGAGCGTGGGGGGCTGGTACGTCTGGCACCTGAGCGTGGTCGTCCAGGCCAAGTTCGAGGGGCAGAAATGGGAGTTCCCCTCGAAGATCTATTCGAGCAGCAAGATCGTCTATCCGGGGGTCAGTCTCACCATGGACCAGCTCCGGGAGAAGCTGCGGCGCCTGGGGTATCGATCTTCCCGGCACGAGCCGCGGGCCAAGGGCGAATACCGTATGCGCGGCAAGAACGCGGCCATCGAGATCTTCCTGCATGACTTTCAGTACCCGTTGCGTGACTTCCGCGGGTTCCCCGTGCGCATTTCCTTGAAGTCCGGAGCCATTCACCGCATCCAGCGACTCGACGACGGCGAGGTCCTCCCGTCGCTGGAACTGGAACCCGAAGTCGTCACGGGCTTCTACGACCGTGTGCGGGAACAACGGCGGATCGTGCGGTTGGACGAGGTGCCCGTAGAGATCCGGAAAGCGGTGCTGGCGGTGGAAGATGAGCGTTTCTACTATCACCGTGGCGTGGACCCGGTGGCGGTGTTGCGGGCGTTCGTGGCCAACCTGCGGCGGGGAGGGGTGGTGCAGGGCGGCAGCACTCTGACCCAGCAGTTGATGAAGAATTTCTTCCTGGAGAGCGACCGTACCCTGGAGCGCAAGGTCAAGGAAGCGCTGATGGCGATGGTGGCGGAGTGGATGTACTCCAAGGACGAGATTCTGGAAAACTACCTGAACGAAATCTATCTCGGGCAGAACGGCGCCCAGGGTATCTTCGGCATATGGGAAGCCGCCCGGTTCTACTTCGTCAAGGAACCCGAGCAGCTCACCGTCGGTGAGACAGCCATGCTGGCAGGGCTGATCCGGGCGCCGAATCGTTACTCCCCCTACCGGAACATCGAGGACGCCACTCGACGCCGCAACGTGATCCTCGCCAAGCTGGCGAGCGACGGCATCATCACGCGGCGCGCGTACGAGAGGGCGTTGCAGGAGGTCTTCGAGAAGCGGGAGCCGGTGCGCCTCACCAACAGCGCCCCCTACTTCACGGACTACGTGAAGAAGGAACTGGCGACCCACTACAGCAACAAGGTGTTGACCGCCGAGGGGCTGCGCATCTTCACCAGTCTCGACCGGGAGTTGCAGCAGGCCGCCGAAACGGCCATGACTCGGGGTCTGGCCAGGCTGGAAAAGGACTTCAGCCACCTGCGGAAGATTGCCAGGAAGGACGATCTCGAGGGCGCGCTGGTGGTGATCAAGCCGCAGACAGGCGAGATCAAGGCCATGGTTGGCGGACGGGACTACCGCAAGTCCCAGTTCAACCGCGTGGCCCAGGCCAAACGGCAGCCCGGTTCCGTGTTCAAGCCGTTCGTCTATCTGGCCGCCTTGACCCACGGGTCGAGCCGGAATTATGAATCGTACAACAGCGCCACGCTGGTCGAGGATGCGCCCTTCACGTGGAGCTTCGGCCGCCAGGACTGGGCCCCAGAGAACTACAAGCAACGGTACTATGGCCGCGTGACCATGGGCGAGGCCATGGAAAAGTCCCTGAACGCCGCAACCGCCCGCATTGCCCAGGACGTCGGCATCGGGAAGGTACGGGAGATGGCCTATCGAATGGGCATCGAAAGCCGTTTGCCGCTGCTGCCGTCCCTGGCCCTTGGCGCGGTCGAAGTGACGCCTCTCGAGTTGGCCGGCGCGTTTTCCGCGCTGGCCAACAACGGCGTGCGTACCCACCTTCTGTCCATCAAGAACGTGGTGGACCGCGACGGAACGGTTCTGGAGAAGGGGAACATACGGGTGAAGCGCGTCATATCGCCTCAGGTGGCCTACGACATGAACAACATGCTGCGAGGGGTGGTGGACCGGGGCACGGCGCGCGGCGCGCGCGTGCTGGGGTTCACGCGTCCCGCCGCCGGCAAGACGGGCACCACCAATGACGCCCGGGATGCATGGTTCGCGGGCTACACTCCGGAGCTCCTGGCGTTGGTCTGGGTCGGCTTCGACCGCCAGTCCGAGCTCGGCCTCACCGGGTCCCGGGCGGCCCTTCCGATATGGACGGATTTCATGAAACAGGCCACCAGCCGGCTGCCGGTCACGGATTTCATCACTCCGCCCGGCATCTCCTCCAGCACGGCGACGGACGTCCGGCCGACTTCGGACAGAGGTGAATCGTGATCGTATTGGGCGTCGAGACGTCGTGTGACGATACCGCCGCGGCGGTTCTTGAAGACGGCAGATCCGTGCGGGCCAACCTGGTGTCGTCCCAGGATGCGGTGCACGCGCCGTACGGTGGCATCGTGCCGGAGATGGCCTCGCGCCAGCACATCCGGACCATCCAGCCCATGGTGGACCGGGCGCTGGAGCAGGCGGGCGTCACCGCCGGGGATCTGGACGGGTTGGCGGTCACCTACGGCCCCGGCTTGACGGGCTCGCTCCTGGTGGGCCTCTCCTTCGTCAAGGGATGGTCCTTTCGGTCCGGCATTCCCTACGTGGGGGTCAACCACCTGGAAGCCCATGTGCTGTCCATTTTCCTGGAGAAGGAGGTGGCCTTCCCCTATCTGGCGCTGGTGGCTTCCGGGGGACACACGCTGCTCTACATGGTCCGGGCGGTAGGCGAGTACGACCATCTCGGAGGCACTCTCGATGACGCCGCCGGCGAAGCCTACGACAAGGTGGCCAAGATGATGGGGCTGGGTTTTCCCGGCGGGCGGGTCATCGACGACCTGGCCAGGCAGGGCGATCCGCGGGCCGTCGCCTTTCCCAGGGCGCGCTTGCGCACCCCTTACGATTTCAGCTTCAGCGGCCTCAAGACCTCCGTCTGGCACTACCTGACCTGCAAGCGGCCGGATCATTGGCGCGAGGAGCTGGCCGACATCGCGGCAAGCTTCCAGGAGGCCGTGGTGGACATGCTGATTGCGCCGACCCTCAGGGCGGTGGAGGAGTTCGGCATCAAGAATATCGTCCTGGGCGGAGGGGTCGCCGCCAACAGCCGTCTCCGGGCAAAGCTGGCGGAAAAGGCCGGCGAGGTGGAGGCGGAGCTTCACTGCCCGTCGCTCCGCTTCTGCACGGACAACGGCGCCATGGTGGCCTTGGTTGGGAGCCGCCGGCTGGAGCAGGGCGATGGCAGCGGCCCCCGTCTGAATGCCGATCCCGCGCTGATCCTCTGAGGAGTCACCGATCATTCGCCGCCATCGAGGCCGGTCCCGAGCGTAGCGAAGTCGAGGGACCTCATGACCACCCTTCATCAAGAGGCGAGGATCGCCTGGCGCGAACTGGGCTTTACGCCCAGCCGGGCCCGCGGTCAGAACTTTCTTGTCCATCGGCGCGTCATCGACACCCTCATCCGACTTCTCGACCTGGACGAGGATGACGGGATACTGGAGGTGGGACCGGGACTGGGCTTCGTCACCCGCTGTCTGGTCGGCGAGAGCCGGAGCGTCTGGGCCGTCGAGGTGGATCCGTTGCTGGTGCGGTGGCTGCGCGACGGCCCGCTGGGGTCGCGCGCGGGGTTCCATCTCATCCACCAGGACGTCCTGACCATGGACTTCGACAGGTTCCTGCCCGAATACCGGCTCAAGGTGGTGGCGAACCTTCCCTACAGCGTGGCTGCGCCGGCGCTGCTGCGTCTTTTCGAGGCGGGGCATCATTTCTCGGCCCTGGTGGTCATGCTGCAGAAGGAAGTGGCGCAAAGGGTTGCGGCTGCTCCGGGCACTTCCGCCTACGGCGCCCTCTCGCTCTGGTGCCGGCTCTACGGGAAGGTGACCCGGAAGGTGGCGGTGTCGCCGGAAGCGTTCACGCCCCGGCCCAGGGTCGACTCGACGCTCTTGAGGATCGAGTTGCACCCGGAGCCGCTGGTGCCGGCCGGAGAGATTCCGCTGTTCGGGTCGGTGATGCGCGCCGGGTTCGCCCGCAGGCGCAAGATGCTGGGCAACGCGTTGTCGGGTCTGTTCGATACCCGGACCGGGGAGATCTTCGAACGGGCGGCCATCGACCCCCGGCGCCGGGCCGAAACGCTGGAACTGGAGGAGTTCGCCCGCCTGGCCCGCGCGTTGGGGGAGTCTGGGGGCGGCGGAAATGCCGGAGCTGCCTGAAGTCGAAACCGTGTGCCGCACGTTGCGGGAGCGGCTTCAGGGGGTGAGAATCCTCCAGGTCCGCGTCATTGAAGGCCGCCTGCGGCAGCCCGTGGCCGCGGATTTCGCCGCCCGTCTGGAGGGCAGGACGGTGGCCGCGGTGAGCCGTCGCGGCAAGTACATCGTGGCGGAACTGGACGGCGGCTGGACGTGGGTCTCGCACCTGGGCATGTCGGGCAAGCTGACCTTCCGGGAGCGGGACGCGTCCCTGGAGAAGCACGATCACCTCGTGTTCACCCTCGGCAAGGGGGGCGAGCTTCGCTATCATGACCCGCGCCGCTTCGGGCTTTGCGTGGTCCTGCCCAGCCGGGAGCTGGATGCGTGGCCGCCCTTCGCCCGACTCGGGATGGATCCCCTGGACCCCCGTTTCACCGGCGACTACCTCTATCCGTTCCTGCACCGGTCGCGCAGGAGCCTGCGGGACCTGCTGCTGGATCAGCAGATCGTCTGCGGCCTTGGCAACATCTACGTCAACGAAGTGCTTGCCCGCATCGGGGTCCGTCCCACCCGCCGGAGCCATCGCGTCTCCAGGGCTTTGAGCGCGGAGCTGGCGCGCGAGATCCGCGTGTTGCTGCGGGAGGCCATCCGCTGGCGCGGCAGCTCGGTGTCGGACTACCGGGACGGCAACGATGATCGCGGCGCCTTTCAGTGGCGCCTTCGGGTGTATGACAGAAAAGGCGCGCCCTGCCACGACTGCGGCACGCCCATCAAGAGGATCGGTCTCGGGAACCGCGGCGTGTTCTACTGTCCGCGGTGTCAGCCCTGATCCGTCCGGCAGCCGATCAGTCCAGCACCTTGTAGTCGCCGCCCAGGTAGCTCCTGCACAGCTCCGCGTAGGTGGACGAGCCCATCTTGATCCAGTTGAGGGCCTCGCCGCTGATTTCCTTCTTGACCTTCGCCGGAGTGCCCGCCGCCAGGCAGCGCGGGGGAATCCGGGTGTGCGGCACCACCACGCTGCCGGCGGCGACGAGAGACTCCTCGCCGATCTCGGTGTCCTCCAGCAGCGTCGAGTTCATGCCGATGATGGCGAATCGCCGGATGGTGGCGCCTTCCATGACGGCGGCGTGCCCCACCGTCACGTCCGCTTCGATGATCACCGCGCCTTCCCCCGAGTGGAGCACGCAGTTGTCCTGGATGCTGGTCCTGGCGCCGATCACGATGGGGTTCTGGTTCTCGTCGGAGCGGAGCACGGCGCCGAACCAGATGCTGGCCCCGGCTTCCACGGTGACGTCGCCGATGAGCACGGCGGTAGGGGCAACGAAGGCCTCGGGCGAGACCTTGGGGCTCTGGCCCTTGTACTGGATGAGCATTCACATACCTCCTTGGGCGCTGACGAGAAACGTGGTTTGGAAGTCCAGCCGGCTCAAGAGGCCGGGAGATCGAAATGTTGCGCCGCCGTGCGGCAAATGGTGTCCGCGATCCCCAGGGACGAGGTGGCGCCGGGCGACGGGGCGTTGAGCACGTGAATGGCGCCTTCGGATTCGGCGATGACGAAGTCGTCCACCAGCTTGCCGCTGGCGGACACGGCCTGGGCGCGCACGCCGGCGCCGCTGTACTCCAGGTCCCGCGACTCGATGGCGGGAATGAGGCGCTGGAGCTCGCGGGTGAAGGCGCGCTTGTCGAAGGAGCGCCGGAGTTCGGGCAGGGAAGTCTTCCAGTGCTTTCGGGCCATGCCCCAGAAACCGCCGTAGGAGAAGATCTCGTACAAGTCCCGCAGGTTGACGTCGCTCTGACGGTACCCCTGCCGCGCGAATGCCAGCACGGCGTTAGGTCCCACCTCCACGCGGCCGTGCACCGTGGGCGTGAAGTGAACTCCCAGAAACGGGAACTGGGGATCGGGCACCGGATAGACGAGACCCTTTACGAACCCCTGCTTCTCCGGCTTGAGCCGATGGTACTCGCCCCGGAAGGGGACGATCCGAACCGGTTCGTCGATGCCGCCGCGAACGCTGGCCGCGAACCCCGGGGTCATGGCCGCCACCCGGTCGACGAACAGTCCGGCGCAGTTGATGAGCTTGCGGGTCTCCAGGGCGTCCCGCGAGGTCTCGATGACGAATCCGTTGGACGACCGGGCGATGCCGGTGACCTCGCACGACGTCCGGATGGCGCCGCCTCCCGCTTCGAACAGCCGCGCGTAGGCGCGGGCCACGTCGCCGAAGTCGATGATCCCCGTGAAGGGGGCGTGGAGCGCCTTCAAGCCAGTGCAGTGGGGCTCGATTTCCCGGAGCTCCTCGGGACCGATCATGCGCACCCCGTCCACGCCGTTCGCCTCGGCGCGGCGGTTCAGCTCCTCCAGGCGCGGCAGCTCCTCGGGCCGTGTGGCGACGATGACCTTGCCGCACAGGTCATAGTGGATGCCGTGCTCGTCACAGAATTCCAGCAGCGCCTTCTTTCCGGCAACGCAGGTCCGCGCCTTGACGGACCCGGGCCGGTAGTAGATGCCGGAATGGAGCACGCCGCTGTTGTGGCCCGTCTGGTGCCGTCCGAGCTCCGCTTCCTTCTCCAGCAGCGCGCACCGCGACCCGGGATGGTCCCGTACCATGCGCATGGCCGTCGCCAAACCCACGATGCCGCCGCCGATGACCGTCAGATCGAATTTTTCCATGAGATAAGCAGGGGGCCAGCGGAACGCCGGTTGAGGTAGCCGTCCGCGACAGGAAACCTTAACAGCTTCGTTCCAAGCGTGTCCAGGGAGAGAACCGCGGACCGGTCGTCCGTTGTTTTGCACACCCCCGGCCCGCGGTGATATTCGTTGGGTATGCTCAAGGAACGCAAGGAAGGCCGGTTCCGCCTGGTGGCCGACTTCCAGCCCCAGGGGGACCAGCCCCGGGCCATCGGGGAGTTGCTGGAAGGGCTCGAGGAAGGGCGGCGGTACCAGGTGCTGCTGGGGGTCACCGGCTCCGGCAAGACCTTTACGATGGCCAACGTCATCAGCCGCATCAACCGGCCCACGCTGGTGATGGCGCCCAACAAGACGCTGGCGGCACAGCTCTACAACGAATTCCGGCTGCTGCTGCCGGACAACGCGGTGCGCTACTTCATCAGCTACTACGACTACTACCAGCCCGAAGCCTACGTGCCCTCCACCGACACCTACATCGCCAAGGACGCCTCCATCAACGACGAAATCGACAAGCTGCGGCACGCCGCCACCATGGCGTTGCTGGAGCGGCGGGACGTGGTCATCGTCGCCAGCGTCTCCTGCATCTACGGACTCGGCTCGCCGGAGGCCTATTTCGACCTGATGGTCTATCTCGAGGAAGGGATGCGCATCGACCGGGACCGGATGCTGCGCAAGCTGGTGGACATCCAGTATGAACGGGTGGACTACGACTTCCATCGCGGCACGTTCCGGGTCCGGGGGGATACCGTGGAGGTGTTTCCGGCGTACGAGGACAGGTCGGCGCTGCGCATCGAGTTCTTCGACGACGTGGTGGAGTCGCTGCTGGAGGTGGACCCGCTGCGCGGCAAGGCGCGCCGGCGGGTGGACAAGGCCACGATCTATCCGGCCAGCCACTACGTCACCACCGCCGAACGCATGAAGGCGGCGGTGGCCGCGATCCGTGAGGAACTCGGGGAACGGCTGGCAGAGCTCAAGCGGGAGAACAAGCTGCTGGAGGCGCAACGCCTGCGGCAACGGACGCTCTACGACCTGGAGCTGCTGGAGGAGATGGGCTACTGCCCGGGCCTGGAGAACTACTCCCGCCACCTCACCGGACGGCTTCCCGGCGAACCGCCGCCCACGCTGCTGAACTACTTTCCCGAGGATTTCGTGCTGTTCGTGGACGAAAGCCACGTCACCGTGCCGCAGATCGGCGGCATGTACCGGGGCGACCGGTCGCGGAAGGAGACCCTGGTGGATTTCGGCTTCCGGCTGCCCTCGGCGCTGGACAACCGGCCGTTGAATTTCGAGGAATTCGAAGCCGCCGTGAACCAGACGGTTTATGTTTCGGCGACTCCTGCCGACTATGAAATCATGAGGAGCGGCAACGTCCGGGTGGAGCAGTTGATCCGGCCCACTGGCCTGACGGACCCGGAGATCCTGGTGCGGCCGGCGGCCACGCAGGTGGACGATCTCCTGGAGGAGATCCGCAGGCGCACGGCGGTCGACGCCCGGGTGCTGGTGACCACTCTCACCAAGCGCATGGCCGAGGACCTTACGGACTACTACCAGGACCTCAACGTCAGGATCCGCTATCTGCACTCGGATATCGACGCCATCGAGCGGGTTGAGATCATCCGGGATCTCCGCAAGGGGGCGTTCGACGTCCTGGTGGGCATCAATCTCCTGCGGGAAGGTCTGGACCTCCCGGAGGTTTCGCTGGTGGCCATCCTCGACGCGGACAAGGAGGGGTTCCTCCGTTCGGAGCGGTCGCTGATCCAGACCATCGGCCGCGCCGCGCGCAACCTGGAGGGCACGGTGATCCTCTACGCCGACGTCATGACCGATTCCATGAAACTGGCCATCGGTGAGACCGAACGCCGCCGGCGGGTCCAGGAGGCCTTCAACCAGGAGCACGGCATCGTCCCCCGAAGCGTGGTGAAGCAGCTCGACGAACCGTTGATACAGGCCTACGACGCGGACTACGTGGATGTCCCGCTGGTGGCCGATGACGGGCCCTCTCCCGGCGAGATTCCACGGATGGTGGAGAAGCTCAGGAAGGAAATGAAGCAGGCCTCCGACCGGTTGGAATTCGAGAAGGCCGCCGAGATCAGGGACCGTATCCATGGGCTGCAGGAAAGGGAGCTGTCGGGCCCCTACCTCTCGCGCGCCCCGGCGACGGCCGGGTCTGAAACCGGTCCCGGTTCATGAAGATCGAGGAGCTCAAGGAAAAGCTCGACACCCTGCCCGCCGGTCCCGGCGTCTACCTGATGCGGGATCCGGCCGGAAAGGTGATCTACGTGGGCAAGGCGAAGGAGCTGCGGGCCCGGGTCCGCTCCTATCTGCGGGGCGGCGACGGACGGCCGCAGGTCGCTTTTCTCATGCGCCAGGCGGAGGACATCGAGACCCTGGTGACGAGCAACGAAAAGGAAGCGCTGATCCTCGAGAACAACCTGATCAAGCAGTACAAGCCCCGCTACAACATCCGCCTCAAGGACGACAAGAGCTATCTGAGCATCAAGGTCACCGCGGGCGCGTGGCCGCGCATTCTGGCCACCCGCAGCATCGTCAAGGACGGCAGCCGCTATTTCGGACCCTACGCCTCGGCCGTAGCCGTGCGCGAGACCCTGGAGGTCATCGAGAAGCACTTCCTGCTGCGGACCTGCACGGACTACAACTTCCGCAACCGCGACCGGCCGTGCCTTCAATTCCAGATCAAGCGCTGTCCCGCGCCCTGTGTCCATCCCGTGGATCCGGAGGAGTATGCCGGAAACCTCCGGCAAGCGGTGCTCTTCATCGAAGGCAAGAGCGCCGACCTGTTGCGGCACCTGCGCGTCCGCATGCAGGAGCGCGCCGCCGCGCTGGAGTTCGAGCAGGCGGCCAAGATCCGGGACCGCATCCGGGCGGTGGAGAAGACCCTGGAGAAGCAGCGCATGGTGTCCCACTGGGGTGCGGACCAGGACATCTTCGGGCTGTACCGGGAGGGGGGGTTCATCGAGGCCCAGGTGATCTTCGTGCGGCAGGGCAAGCTCACCGGCAACCAGGCCTATTCCCTCGAAGACCACCAGTTCGATGACGAGGAGATCGTCGCCGCGCTGCTGACTCAGTTCTACCAGGGAAGTCGCTTCGTTCCCGACGAAATTCTGCTGCCGGTGGACATCGAGGACCAGGCGGTGCACGAGGAGTATCTGGAGGAGCGCAAGGGCAGGAAGGTGACGTTGCACCGGCCGCGCCGGGGCGAGAAACACAAGCTGCTGGAAATGGCGCTGGAAAACGCTCGCCAGAGTTTCAGCGAACGGCACGACCAGGAGCGGGAACGGGAGAGAATGCTGCGGGAGCTGCAACTGAAGCTCCGCCTGAGACGGTATCCCCAGCGGATCGAGTGTTACGACATCTCCATGATCCAGGGCAGCCACGCGGTGGGGTCCCGGGTCTCGTTCTTCGACGGACAGCCGGACAAGCAGAACTACCGGCGCTACCGTGTCCGCACGGTCTCGCCCGAGACCCGCGGCGACGATTTCGCCATGATGTACGAGGTGGTCAAGCGGCGGTTCCAGCGGGGCCTGCGCGAAACCGACCTGCCGGACCTGATGGTGGTGGACGGCGGCAAGGGGCAGTTGCAGGTGGCTCTTGCCGCCTTGTCCGATCTTGGCGTGAGGGACGTGGAGGTGGTGGCCATGGCCAAGATGCGGGTCACGGCCTCGCCGCGGCTGGCCGAGATCGAACGGTCGGAGGAGCGGCTCTTCCTGCCCCATCGCAGCAACCCGGTGGTGCTGAGGCGCAATTCCAACGCCCTGTTTCTGCTGCAACGCATTCGGGATGAAGCCCACCGGTTCGCCATCACCTATCACCGGACCGTCCGCGGCCGTGAAACCCTTCGTTCCGGATTGGACGGCATCCCCGGCGTGGGGCCCGCCCGCAGGCGGGCGCTGTTGCGGCGTTTCGGCAGCCTGAAAAGGCTCCGCGACGCCTCGATGGAGGAACTGCTGGAGGTGCCGTCCATGACCCGACCCTTGGCCGAACGCATTCGCGATTCCCTGGAGACCGCGGACCGGCCGTGAAACCTCCGGGGCCCATGGCGCTCCTGGTCCTGCCGCTGCTGGCGCTCCTCGCCGGGCAGGCGGCGGCGGTTCCGGCCGCTCCCGGCGGACCGTCCTGGTGGAGCGGGGCGCTGTTGGCACCCGGTCTGGTCCTTTGCTTCATTCACCGCCGTTGGGGTTTGTTGGCGTTGGCGTGCGCGCTGGCGTTTCATTGGGGTCTGGCCGCCCATCACCGGCTGTTGCATCCCGGGTTTGCGCCGGGCCATGTCCGTCAACTCCCGGAGGGGCGGGAGCCGGTTCTCATCCGGGGACGGCTCTACCGTGAACCCGAGGGCAGGGGTGATTGGAGCCGCTGGTATCTCGCGGCGGAGCGGGCATGGACGCCGGAGGGGCCGCGGGCGGTCTCGGGGAACGTATTGGTCACGGTCCGGAACGCGTACCGCCACTGGCGCTACGGCGACGTCGTCCGGGTTCCTCTGCGCCTGCGGCCGCCCCGGAACCGGGACGGCCGTTTCGATTACCGGGCGTTCCTGGCCCGGCGGGCGATCTATCGGGTGGCCTTCCTGCAAAACGACTGGGAGGCGGTGAGGGTGGAACGCGGCGGCGGGGTCCGCGGCTGGATCGAGACGGCGCGGCGGTGGATACGGCGGTTCGTGGAACGTCACTTCGAGCCGGACAGCGGCGGTCTGGTCAAGGCCTTGGTACTTGGGGACCGGGGCGGCCTTTCCCGGGAGACGCGGGAACGTTTCGCCGCCGTCGGCATGTCCCATGTGCTGTCCATCTCGGGCCTCCACGTGGGCATGCTCGGCTATGTGGCCTTCCTCGTGTTCCGCGGGCTCGCGTCGCGGAGCACCCGGCTGCTGTTGTCCGCTCCGGTCTACAAGCTGGCGGCCGCCGGCTCGTTGGTGCCGGTGATCCTGTACGCCGCCGTGGCGGGGGCGCGTATTCCCACGGTGCGAGCCGCCATCATGATCGGGCTGTACCATCTGGCCGTGTTGAGCGGGCGCCACGCCAACGTCTTTGGCGGCCTGGCGGTGGCCGCCCTCATTGCTGCCCTGTGGTGGCCAGGGGCGGTCATGGAGGTGTCGTTTCAGCTTTCCTTCCTGGCGGTGCTATCCATTGTCGGCGCCCTCCGGCTCTTCCGGCAGACGCGACTCCTGCGGCCTCCGGATGGTCCGGAGCGCGGTTGGTGGCAACGGCTGCGGCCGGTCGTCCTGCTGCCGACCCTGGTGCCCTTCTTCGCCGCCGTGGGTACCGGTCCGGTGGTGGCGCACCATTTCGGCTACCTGTCTCTCGCGGGCTTCATCGCCAATCCCCTGCTGGTGCCACTGGTGGGGTTCCTCATTGTGCCCGCGGGCCTGTTCATGGGCTTCCTGTGTCTGCTCTTCCCCGCGGCGGCGACCCTGCTGGTCGGAGTGGTGGAGATGTCCGTGTCGGCCCTCCTCTGGGCGGTGGGTCTCCTTGCGGCCCTCCCCATGGCAGCGCTTTCCGTGCCGAGACCCGACCGGGTGACGGTGGGGGTCGCCTATCTGTTGATTCTCGCTGCGGTGGCATGCGCCCGCCGGTTCCTGCCGAGAGCGCCGCAAGGGCCCCTTGATTGACTTTCCGGCACGCCTCTGTTAGCGATTATGCGTGTCGGCACGCGCCCCTCGGCGCGTGTAAATCCCCCAGTCGTCGGTCACCAACTCCCCTTATGACAACCATCATTTCGTCGCGGGCGCCCGTTCGGGGGTGCATATGAAACTGACACGCATCAAGGGGTTCTCTGACGTGCTCCCTGGAGAAGTCGAAACTTGGCAGAGGATCGAGGACGCGGCGGTACGAGTATTTGCCACTTACAACTTCAAGGAGATTCGAGTTCCTGTCCTGGAGAAGTCGGAGCTTTTTTCGCGTTCGTTGGGGGAGTCCACCGATGTCATCGAGAAGGAGATGTACACGTTTGCCGACCGGGACGCCAAGGCGACGCTCCTGAGCCTCAGGCCCGAGGGCACGGCCGGCGTGGTACGGGCGTACGGCGAGGGCATGCTCCATCAGGTGGAGCCGGTGCGGAAGCTCTACTACCTGGGCCCCATGTTCCGGCGGGAACGGCCCCAGAAGGGGAGGCTGCGGCAGTTCCACCAGATCGGCGCCGAGGTTTTCGGCCGCACCGACCCCTTCATCGACGCGGAGCTGCTGCTGTTGCTGCGGGACCTCTGGGAGGAACTGGGAGTGGCGGGCACGGTCGTGGAGGTGAACTCCATCGGTTGCGTCCAATGCCGGCCCGGTTACCGCGCCGCGCTGGTGGCGTTTCTGGAACGGCATCGCGAGGAGCTGTGCGCCGACTGCGACCGGCGGCTGGAGCGCAACCCCCTCCGGGTGCTGGACTGCAAGCGCGAGTCGTGTGGAGGGATCGTGACCGCGGCGCCGTCGATCCGGTCGCATCTGTGCCCGGAGTGCCGGGACCACTTCGGCACCGTGCTCGACCTGTTGAAAGATTTGCGCCCGGAGCCCGTGGTCAACGAACGGCTGGTGCGCGGGCTGGACTACTATTGCCGGACCACGTTCGAGTGGAAGGCCGGCGCGGGCCTGGGGAGCCAGAACACCGTGGCCGCGGGCGGACGCTATGACGGCTTGGCGGAGTCCCTCGGGGGTCCGCCGGTGGCCGGCGTCGGCTTCGCGTTGGGCGTGGAGCGGCTGGCGCTGCTGCTTTCCGAGGGCGAAGCGGGCGAAAACGCCGCGCCGCTGCTGTACCTGGCCTGGATGGGCGAGGAAGCGCAGCGGTGGACGTTTTCCCTGGCCCATCGCCTGCGCCGGCGGGGTCTCCGGGTGGACCTGGAGGGCGAGTCCAGAAGCCTCAAGAGCCAGATGAAACGGGCCAACAAGTTGGGTGCACGGGCTGTCCTCATCGTGGGCGCCGACGAGATGACAAGCTGTAAGGCGCTCGTACGCGACATGGCGACGAAGGAACAGACCGAGGTGGACTTCGCGGACGTCGATGACACTCTGGTCGCGCTTCGCGAAAGAGCAGACCAGGGTTCCGGGTGATCACGTGAAAAACAGCAATGTGGATTTGATGGGCGACTGGCAGCGCAGCTGCCGCTGCGGCGAGCCCCGCGAGAGCGAGGTGGGCCGTGAACTCACCCTCATGGGCTGGACCCGGTCGCTGAGGGATCATGGCGGCCTGCTGTTCATCGACCTCCGGGACCGGACGGGTATCGTCCAGGTAGTGGTGAACCCGGAGGTGACGCCCGGGGCCCACGAGAAAGCCAAGCGGGTACGCTCCGAAGACGTGCTCGCGGTGCGTGGAAAGCTGGTGCGCCGTTCGGAGGAAACCGTCAACCCGAGCCTCCCCACCGGGACGGTGGAGCTCATGGCGCAGGAACTGCGCGTGCTGAACCCGTCGCAAGTGCCGCCGTTCCCGGTGGACGATGACGTCGAGCCCACCGAGACCAGCCGTTTCCGCTACCGCTATCTCGACCTGAGGCGGCCGCGCAGCCTGCGTCCGCTGGAGGTCCGGCACCGCATGCTGACGGCCATTCGGAGCCATCTGAACGGGCTCTCGTTCATGGAGGTGGAAACACCGGTCCTCACCAAGAGCACGCCGGAGGGGGCCCGGGACTACCTCGTTCCCAGCAGGATGCACCCGGGCAAGTTCTACGCGCTGCCGCAGTCGCCGCAGCTGTTCAAGCAGATTCTCATGGTGGGCGGGGTGGATCGGTATTTCCAGGTGGTGCGCTGCTTCCGGGATGAGGACCTGCGCATGGACCGGCAGCCCGAGTTCACCCAGCTCGACATCGAGATGTCGTTCGTGCGCCCCGAGGACATCTTCGCCATGGTCGAGGGCATGATGGCGCGGGTCTTCCGGGAGGTGAAGGGAGTCGAGCTGGAGACGCCCTTTCGCCGCTTGAGCTGGGAAGAGGCCATGTCGCGGTACGGAACGGACAAGCCGGACCTGCGCTTCGGACTGGAGCTGGTGGAGCTGTCGGAGGCGTTCCAGGACTCCGGGGTAGCCATTTTCAAGCGGGCGCTGGCGGTCGGCGGCATCGTCAAGGGCCTGAAGGTGCCGGGAGCCGCCGACCTGTCGCGCAAGGAGCTGGACGACCTGACCGGACTGGTGGGCCGCTACGGCGCCAAGGGGCTGGCCTGGATCAAGGTACTGGAGGGCGAGTGGCAGTCGCCGCTGACGAAATTCCTGAGCGAGGGCGAGAAGGACGCGCTGCGGACCCTCACCCACGTACGGCCCGGCGACGTCATCTTCATGCTCGCCGATGACTTCGACGTCGTCAACGAGGGCCTCGCCAACCTGCGGCTGGAGATGGGACGAAGGCTGGGGCTGGTGCCGGAAGGCGCCCACGCCTTCGCCTGGGTCCTCGACTTCCCGCTGGTGGAGTGGAAGAAGGCGGAAGGCCGCTATAGCGCCGTGCACCATCCGTTCACCGCGCCACGGGAGGAAGACCTGCCGCTGCTCGAATCCGATCCCGCCCGGGTGAAGTCCCGCGCCTACGATCTGGTTCTGAACGGCATGGAGATGGGCGGCGGCAGCATCCGGATCCATTCACCCGAGCTCCAGCGGCAAGTGCTGTCCCTGCTCGACGTGAAGCCCGAAACGATCGAGGAGCAGTTCGGGTTTCTTCTGGAGGCGCTGGACCTCGGCGCTCCGCCCCACGGGGGCATCGCCTTCGGCGTCGACCGCATGGCCATGCTCCTGAGCGATTCGCCCGCCATCCGGGACGTCATCGCGTTCCCCAAGAGCCAGCGCGCCGTATGCATGCTGACGGAGGCGCCGACCGCGGTGGATGCCCGCCAGCTTTCGGAGTTGCAGATCAGGACGCTGGCGGGGGACTAGCCAAGGCCAGCGACCCGGCCCGTCATGCCGAAGGTCGAGATGGCCCCGTTAAAGGCGAAGCACCCGTGCTTGCACCAACCTCCCTGCTAATTTATAAAGAAGGCCCTTCGGAGGTGAGCAATGGCCAATCCGGTACCAAAGGATCGTGCAGAGTTGGACGCTGTGCCGGCTTCCAAAGAGGCTGGAGTGACCGAAGCGCTCGAACTCTATATGCGTGCTGAAGAGGTCTACGTGAAAGCCAACGCATCGTTCACAAACCCTCAGACTACCCGCACTTCCAACTCTACCAACTCGGGATGACGCCTTGCCTACGTGGGGCGAGATCCTGAAAGAACTCCAGGCAAGCCGTGCGCCAAGCGGATCCGGGCCAGACTTTGACGGTGTGCGGCGCGGCTATCTCCAGTCCGTGTACGAGCACACCGGCAGGCCGGTGATATTGTACTCCAGCGCGTGGTTGAGCGCCGCTGCCGCACAGCCTGAGGCCCTTCAGATTACTTTGGCGGACATACAGGGGTTCATGGAGGTGCTCTCGAACATCGAGGGACCCGAACTTGACCTCATCGTTCACAGCCCCGGGGGCTCAGCCGAGGCAGCGGAATCCATAGTGGAGTACCTGCGGCAACGGTTCACGCACATCCGTGTGTTTGTGCCGCTTGCCGCGATGTCCGCCGCCACCATGATAGCGCTTGCCGCGGACGAAATCGTTTTTGGGCAGCACTCTCAACTAGGACCGATCGATCCCCAGTTCATCATCCAAACCCCCGAGGGACCGCGCTCAGCACCCGCGAAGGCGATTTTGAACCAGTTCAATCAAGCCAAGGAAGAGTGCGAGGATCCGCGGAACTTGCCTGCTTGGCTGCCTATTCTTCGCAGCTACGCTCCGGGTCTGCTGAATCAGTGTCAAAACTCGCGGGACCTCGCAGCCAAGATGGTCGAGTCCTGGTTGGCCCGGTATATGTTCCAGGGGAGGCTCGATGCGGAGGATGAGGCAAGACGGATTGCGGACTGGTTCAGTGACTATGACGAGTTCCAGTCCCACGGGCGGCGCGTTGGCGTGGAACTCGCCTCAGACCAAGGGCTCCGTATCGAGCGGCTAGAAGATGACGACGAGACGCAGGATCGGATCCTGTCCGTCCATCACGCCACCATGCACACGTTTGCGCAAACACCGGCTCTCAAGATTATCGAGAACCATCTTGGCCGGTCATGGGTTTTGCTTGGAGGCGTGGCTGCAGTGCCAAGAGCACCTCAACACCCGCCCGCACCTCCGAACCGAGTCGAACGGAGACGCCAGCCGAAGAGGCCGTGATCGATAGGTCAAAACCTGCAGCCTGCCAGACAGGTCTGGTCTGAGCAAAGCGTAGTGATTCCCTTTGGGCGCTTGAGTAGCGGTAGCTCGTGATCATCCCACGGGGAAACCTGGGAGACGCCTCTAAGCAACGGCTAGGATCGCGCACATGATACCCTTCAATCCTAGCCAACATCCCTTCCTCATTCTTCGGGTTACGCCGTGCAATGGGAATTTGTCAGTGGGTGAGAGAGGGACGGCCGGGATAGCTCCTAGCGGTCCGTCCAGTAGCGGGCCAACTCCTTCAGGTAGGTCAGCGTCGAGAGATCGGGCATGCGGTCGAGGTAGACGCGACCGCGCAGGTGATCCACCTCGTGCTGAATGACCCGGGCGTGGAAACCGGACGCAACGAAGTCCAGTTCGTTGCCCTGACGGTCCAAGGCGGTCACCCGCAATCTGCCGTAGCGAGGTACTCTGCCGCGCAACTCGGGGATGCTGAGACATCCCTCCCAGTCCTCCTCGGTCTCGTCCCCCAAGGGGATGATCTCCGGGTTGACGAGGACCGAAAGGGGCACCGGCGCTTTCCCGGGGTAACGGGCGTTGTCGGCAACCTCCAGCACGGCCACCTGAACGGGTTCGTGGACCTGCACGGCGGCGAGGCCGACGCCTTGGTACTCGCGCATGGTCGTCACCATGTCGTCGATGAAGCGTTGGAAGTCGGGTTGCGCCACCTGCTCTGCGGGAACGTCCCGGGCGGGATTGCGTAGCACGGGATTGCCGAGGCGCGCTACCTTGAGAATGGCCATGGGGCTTCCTAACACGCCGTTTCCGGTTCGTTCAAGAAACCGCTGCTTCGGTCCGTCCGTGTCGACGGTTTGACAACATGGATGTATTAGGTCTATATTTGGGTACGAGCGGATTGTTCGAAGATTCGTATTCATGAGTGTGCACCCATTTGCGGGGCGCAACACCAGGGGACTCGGCATGCAAGAAGCCGCTGTGAATACCGCCAGGACCACCACCGACCGCAGCTCGCTCATGAACATCGGGAGGAAGGTCGACTATGCCGTGCGGGCGCTCTCGTATCTGGCGGCCCAGCCGCAACGCTGGGTGGTGGGCAGCAAGGAGATCGCCGAGCGGCAGGATATTCCCACCCACTTCATGTCGAAGATCATGAAAGATCTGGCGTCGGCGGGGCTCGTGGACTCCCACGTGGGCCGCAAGGGCGGCTTCAGCCTGGCGAGACTCCCCGAGTCCATCAACCTCAAGGAAGTCTACGAGGCGGTGGAGAAGCCGTTGACCCTCATGGCGTGCCTGGACCGGGATCATCGTTGCTGTGCGTACGACTCCGTCTGCACACAGATTTCGGTATGGGAGCGGGCGCAGATACTCTTGGCGGACTATCTGGCCGGGATCTCCATCGGCAGCATTGCCGACCGGGAGGGTCTCAAGGGTCGGTTGAACCGTCTGGACAGTTGAACAGGCGCGCCGAAACCGGACCCCTGTGGTCCGTCTTCGGCGGAGGATCGGAGAGACATGGAACTCGACAACGAACTGGTCGGCGGCGAATACAAGTACGGCTTCGTCACCGATATCGAGGCGGACCACATGCCTCCCGGCCTGAGCGAAGAAGTGGTCCGGCTGATCTCGGAGAAGAAGGGCGAGCCGGAGTGGCTGCTGGATTGGCGGCTGAAGGCCTACCGCTACTGGACGAAGCTCGAGAAATCGGAGGCCGAGCCCAAGTGGGCCAACGTGCGCTATCCGGCCATCGACTATCAGGGCATCATCTACTACTCGGCGCCCAAGGCCAAGAAGGACGCCCCCAAGAGCCTGGATGAAGTGGACCCGGAGCTGCTGGCCACCTACGAGAAGCTGGGGATTCCGCTGAACGAGCGCGAGGCGCTGGCCGGGGTGGCGGTGGACGCCGTGTTCGACAGCGTGTCCGTGGCCACCACGTTCAAGGACAAGCTGGCGGATCTGGGCATCATCTTCTGCTCGTTTTCCGAGGCGGTCCGGGAGCATCCGGAGCTGGTGCGGCAGTACCTGGGCTCGGTGGTGCCCTACAGCGACAACTTCTTCGCCTCCCTGAACTCGGCGGTCTTCAGCGACGGTTCGTTCTGCTACATCCCCAAGGGCGTCCGGTGCCCCATGGAGCTGTCCACCTACTTCC
The DNA here is from genome assembly GCA_965215605.1 of uncultured Binatia bacterium (SeqCode). Lineage (GTDB taxonomy): Bacteria > Desulfobacterota > Binatia > UBA9968 > JAJDTQ01 > JAJDTQ01. Next base: position 3,686,886 of record OZ244070.1, read on the forward strand.
GCATCAACGCAGCCCAGACGGGCCAGTTCGAGCGCACCCTGATCGTGGCCGATGAAGGCAGCCACGTGAGCTATCTGGAGGGATGCACCGCACCCATGCGCGACGAGAACCAGCTCCACGCCGCGGTGGTGGAGCTGGTGGCCCTCGACGATGCGCAGATCAAGTACTCGACGGTGCAGAACTGGTACCCCGGCGACAAGGACGGCAAGGGCGGCATCTACAACTTCGTCACCAAGCGGGGCAAGTGCGCGGGGCGGAACTCGAAGATCTCCTGGACCCAGGTGGAGACCGGGTCGGCCATCACCTGGAAGTACCCGAGCTGTATTCTGCAGGGGGACGGCTCCATCGGCGAATTCTACTCCGTGGCGGTGACCAACAACCGCCAGCAGGCGGATACCGGCACCAAGATGATCCACATGGGCCGGAACACCCGCAGCACCATCGTCTCCAAGGGGATCTCCGCCGGCCACGGACAGAACAGCTACCGCGGACTGGTGAAGGTGCTCAAGGGCGCCGACAACGCGCGCAACTATTCCCAGTGTGATTCCCTGTTGATGGGCAGCGAGTGCGGGGCCCACACCTTCCCCTATCTGGAGGTGAAGAACAACTCGGCCCATATCGAGCACGAGGCGTCCACGTCGAAGATTGGCGAGGACCAGCTCTTCTACTGCCGGCAGCGCGGCATCAAGGAAGAGGACGCCGTGGGCATGATCGTCAACGGTTTCTGCCGTGAAGTGTTCCGTGAGCTGCCCATGGAATTCGCCGTGGAAGCCCAGAAGCTGCTCGGCGTCAGCCTCGAGGGGAGCGTCGGTTGAGGAGCGGTGCCAAGGATGCTTGAAGTTCGAAACCTGCATGCGCGCGTGGAGGGCAAGGAGATTCTCCGCGGCATCGATCTCGCCGTGGGAGCGGGGGAAGTCCATGCCATCATGGGTCCCAACGGCTCGGGCAAGAGCACGCTGGCCCAGGTGCTGGCGGGCCGCGACACCTACGAGGTGACGGCCGGCGAAGTGCTGTACAAGGGGCAGGACCTGCTGGGCATGGCGCCGGAGTTGCGGGCGGTGGAGGGGATCTTCCTCGGTTTCCAGTATCCGGTGGAGATCCCCGGCTTGAACAGCCTCTATTTCCTGCGGGCCGCGGTCAACGCCGTGCGCGCCCACCGCGGGGAGGAGGAGCTGGACGCGGTGGATTTCATGGCGCTGGCGCAGGAGAAGATGAAGGCCGTGGAGATGGGGGAGGACCTGCTGCGGCGCCCGGTCAACGCGGGGTTCTCGGGCGGAGAGAAGAAGCGCGCCGAGATCTTCCAGATGACCATGCTGGAGCCGGCCCTGGCGATCCTGGACGAAACCGATTCCGGCCTGGATATCGACGCCCTCAAGGTGGTGGCCCACGGCATCAACCTCTTCCGTAGCCCGGAACGGGCGATCATCCTGGTCACCCATTACCAGCGGCTGCTCGACTACGTGGTGCCGGACTTCGTCCACGTGATCCAGAACGGACGGCTGGTGAAGTCCGGCGGCAAGGATCTCGCACGGCAACTGGAGGACAGCGGCTACTCCTGGGTGGAGGAGGCCGCGGCGGGAGAAGGCTCCGACCTGGCGGGCGGAGGTCCCGCGGCATGATGGAAAGGGGCGCGGAGCAGCAGGGCTACCTCGAGGATTTCGAGAAGCTCACGGCACGGGTGCCGTCGAACGGAGGCGCGTGGCTTGCCGATTTGCGCGGCCGTGCGATGAATCGCTTTCGTTCGCTGGGTTTCCCGACCACGCGGGACGAAGAGTGGAAGTACACGAGCGTCGACGCAGTCCGGAAAGCCGCCCTGCGCATCACGGACCCTCCGGTCCGGGGCGCGGGCCGGAGCGCCGACGCCTTCAGGGCGGACGGCTGGGACCGCTACGAGTTGGCCTTCCCGGACGCCGGCAACGGCGGCGGCGTTGCCCGGGGTGACGGCGTCTTCATCGGCCGCCTGGCCGAGGCCATGGAGGCGCGCCTGCCGTGGGTCGAGTCCCACCTGGGACGCCACGCCGACTACCAGGAGCATGCGTTCCGGGCCTTGAACACCGCCTTCATGGAAGACGGCGCGGCCGTCAGGCTGGAACCGGGCCGGACCCTGGAGAAGGCCGTCCATGTGACTTTCACGGCCCCTTCGGGAGAGGCGCGGAACCGCATCGCGCACCCGCGGACGCTGGTGGTGGTGGGCGCCGGCGGCCGTCTCACGCTGGTGGAAACCTACGCCGGATCGGGCACGGACACCTGCTGCGCCAACGCCGTTACCGAGATCGTGCTGGAGGAAAACGCCGTCCTGGACCACTACCGGCTGCTGCGGCAGGGCGAGAAGGCGTTCCACGTCGGCACGGTGCAGGTACACCAGGCGCGGAACAGCCGTTACCGGTCCCATTCGGTCACTTCGGGCGGCGCCATCACCCGCGTCGAGATCAACGCCCGGCTCGACGGCGAGGGTGCCGATTGCCAGCTCCAGGGGCTCTACGTGGCCGGAGGGCGGCAGCACGTGGACAGCCGCACCGTCATCGAGCACGCGAAGCCCCACGGCACCAGTCGGGAACTCTACAAGGGCGTATTGAACGACCGGGCGCGGGCGGTTTTCAACGGCAAGATCGTGGTGCACGAGGAGGCCCAGAAGACCGACGCCCGCCAGTCCAACAAGAACCTGATCCTGTCACGGGACGCGGAAATCGACAGCAAGCCGCAACTGGAGATCCTTGCGGACGATGTCCGCTGCTCCCACGGCACCACCATCGGACAGCTCGAGGAGGACGAGTTGTTCTACCTGCGGTCGCGGGGGCTGGACCAGGCGGCGGCCAGGAAGCTGCTGGTTCACGGGTTCGCCAGCGAGATTCTCGACGGTATCGCCATCGAGCTGCTCAAGGACGGGTTGACCGCCCAGGTGTTCTCCGAGCTGGAGGCCTGAGCGGCCCGCGTGATTGCCCATGAAACAGCAGATCAAGACGGCGGAGTGGAAAAGCGCGGACGACTCGTTCGACGTGGCCCGCGTGCGGGAAGATTTCCCGATCCTGGGCGAAACCGTTCACGGAAAACCCCTGGTCTATCTGGACAATGCCGCCACCGCCCAGAAGCCCCGGGCGGTGATCCAGCGGCTCGCGCGGTACTACGAAACGGAAAATTCCAACATCCATCGGGGCGTGCACCGCCTGAGCGAGATCGCCACGCGCGCCTATGAGGATACCAGGTCCACCGTCAGGGGATTTCTCAACGCCGCCGAGGAGCGGGAGATCGTGTTCGTGCGGGGCACCACCGAGGCCATCAATCTCGTGGCCCGCTGTTACGGCGGGAGCCGTCTACGACCCGGGGACGAGGTCGTCATCTCGGCCATGGAACACCACTCCAACATCGTCCCCTGGCAGCTCATCTGCGAGGAGAAGGGCGCCACGCTGCGGGTCATCCCGGTGGATGATGACGGCGACATCGTCATGGAAGAGTACCGCCGGATGTTGAGCGACAAGACCCGCATGGTGGCCTTGCCCCACGTCTCCAATGCGCTGGGCACCGTGAACCCCATCAAGGAGATGATCGCGGCGGCCCACGCGGCCGGCGCTCCGGTGCTTGTCGACGGAGCCCAGGGTGCCCCCCACGCCAACGTGGACGTCCGGGACCTCGATTGCGATTTCTACGCTTTTTCCAGCCACAAGCTCTACGGCCCCACCGGCATCGGCGTGCTGTACGGCAAGGCCGCTCTGTTGGAGGACATGCCTCCCTACCAGGGCGGCGGCGACATGATCCTGTCAGTCAGCTTCGAGCATACCGAATACAACGCACTGCCTTACAAGTTCGAGGCCGGAACTCCTCACATCGCCGGGGTCATCGGTCTGGGGGCGGCGGTGGAATATCTTGCGCACCTGGGCGTGGAGGCGGTGGCCGCGCACGAGGACCGGGTGGCCGCCTATGCCGTGGAGCGCTTGCAGAGCGTTCCCGGCGTGCGGCTGGTGGGAACGCCGGCACGCCGGGCGTCGCTGGTTTCGTTCGTTCTCGGCGAGGTGCACGCCCACGACGTCGGCACCATCCTGGATCAGGAGGGGGTCGCGGTGAGGACGGGGCATCACTGCGCCATGCCGGTAATGGATCGGTTCGGCGTCCCCGCCACCGTGCGCGCGTCCTTCGCCTGCTACAACACCGAGGCCGAGGTGGACGCCCTCGTGGAAGGGCTGGAGAAGGTACGGAGGATATTCGCCCGTGTCTGATCTCACGGATCTTTACCAGGAGCTGATTCTGGACCATAACCGCCGGCCCCGCAATTTCGGGTCGCTGACGGAGGCCAATCGAAGCGCAAAGGGGGTCAACCCCCTTTGCGGCGACAAGGTTGCCGTTCATCTGCGCGTGGAAGACGAAGAAGTGAAGGAGATCCGCTTCGAAGGCACGGGTTGCGCCATTTCCATCGCCTCGGCGTCGGTCATGACCGAAAGCCTGAAGCGGCGGACCTGCAGCGACGCCAGGGATCTCTTCGAGCGTTTTCATCGGATGGTGGCGGTTGATGACGGCCCGGCGTCGCGTCCCCCGGAAATGGGCAAGCTGGCGGCGTTCGCGGGGGTGCGGGACTATCCGGCCCGCGTCAAGTGCGCTACGCTGGCGTGGCACACGTTGCGCGCGGCCTTGGATGGTGACGCAAAGGCCATAAGCACCGAATAGCGGGAGCGAGGCTTCAAGTGGAAACGGTCGCGGACCAGAAAGACATGGAAGGGCGGGTGATCGAGGCGTTGCAGACATGCTACGATCCCGAGGTTCCCGTCAACATCTATGAAATGGGGTTGATCTATGGCGTGGAGGTGGACCCCCTCGGCAACGTGACCGTCTCCATGACCCTCACCGCACCCAACTGCCCCGCCGCCCAATCGCTTCCCATGGAGGTGGAGGAGAAGGCCCGGTCCGTGGACGGCGTCAAGGACGTCCACGTGGAGATCGTCTGGGAGCCCCCCTGGGACCCCAGCCGCATGTCGGACGCCGCCAAGCTGCAGCTCGGCATGCTGTGACACCGCAAAACCCGCCTCGCATCACGATGGACGAAGTCAACGAGCACGAGCAGATAAAGGTGCGCCGGGACAAGCTGGCGCAGTTGGGGCCGGACCGCCGCCTGGCTTTCCGCAATGACTTTCGTCCCAGTCATACCGTCCAGGCCATTCGTAACCGCTACGGCGGTCTCGATCCGCAGGAGTTGGAAGCCTTGTCGGACGAGTTCGCGCTGGCGGGCCGGATAAGAGCCCTCCGTCCGCACGGCAAAGCCGCGTTCTTCGAGATCGAGGACGCGACCGGGCGGCTGCAGGTCTACGCGCGCAAGGACGGGCTGGGGGACGAAGCCTATGAACGGATACGTTCCCTGGACGTGGGCGACATCGCGGGAGTGCGCGGCCGTCTCTTCCGGACCCGCACCAACGAGCTTACGATCCAGGCCGGAGCAGCGACGCTGCTGACCAAGTGTATCCGGCCCCTGCCCGAGAAGTGGCACGGTCTCAAGGACGTGGAGACCCGCTACCGTCAGCGGTACGTGGACCTGATGGTCAATCCCGAGGTCCGTGAGGTGTTCCGCAACCGCTCCCGGATCATCGGACTCGTGCGCGACTTCCTGCAGCAGCGGGGTTTTCTCGAAGTCGAGACTCCGATGATGCAGCCCATGGCGGGCGGCGCCGCGGCCAGGCCTTTCGTGACGCACCACAACGCCCTGGACCTGGACCTCTACCTGCGGGTAGCGCCGGAGCTGTTTCTCAAACGGCTGTTGGTGGGCGGCTTCGATCGCGTATTCGAGCTGAATCGCAACTTTCGCAACGAAGGCCTTTCCACCCGGCACAATCCCGAGTTCACCATGCTCGAGCTCTATCAGGCCTACGCTGACTACGAGGACATGATGCGGCTTACCGAGGAGCTCTTCGTGATGCTCGCGGAAGAGGTTTGCGGTGGTCTGCGCATCCCTTGCGGCGACCAGGAGGTGAGCCTGGAGCCGCCGTGGCAGCGGCTTTCCCTGACCGGGGGCGTGGCCCGGCACGCCGGCGTGGAGGAGTCGGAGCTGGAAACGCTGCAGGGTCTGCGAGCGGTCGCCGACAAGCTCGGGCTCAAGCTCGATCCCAAGCTGGACCGCGGCAAGCTCCTGGTGGAGCTTTTCGAGCATTTGGTGGAGCCCCGGCTGATCCAGCCCACTTTCGTCGTGGGTTATCCCCTGGAGGTCTCTCCGCTGGCCCGCCGGAACGACGACGACCCCCGGTTCGTCGATCGTTTCGAGCTATTCATCGGCGGAAGGGAGCTGGCCAACGCATTTTCCGAGCTGAACGACCCCGACGACCAGCGCCGGCGGTTCGAGGAGCAGGCCGCGGCCCGGCGCGCCGGAGACGATACCGCCAGCGAGGTGGACGAGGATTATGTCCGGGCGCTGGAATACGCCATGCCTCCGGCAGCGGGGGAAGGCATCGGGATCGATCGGCTGGTGATGCTGTTGACGGACTCGCCCTCGATCCGGGACGTCATCCTGTTTCCGCTCCTGCGTTCCTGACAATGCGTTACGAGTTGTTCGTAGGGTTGCGCTATCTCCGGGCCCGACGCAGCGAACGGTTCATCTCCCTGCTCACCCTGATCTCGATCCTCGGGGTCATGATCGCCGTGGTCACCCTGAACGTGGCCATCGCGGTGATGACCGGATTCGAGGAGGTCTTTCGGGATCGCCTTCTCAGCCTGAATGCCCACGTCGTGCTGGTCGAGCCGGCAAGCTACCTGACCGGGTACGACGAGCTTGCCAGGCGCCTGGAAGAACGGGACGACGTGACCGCGGCGGCGCCGGCGCTGACCGGCCAGATCATTCTGACGTCCGGTCGCCGGGTGTCCGGCGCCGTGGTGCGTGGCATCGACCCGGACCGCGCGCCCGAGGACCTGGAACAATTCCTGCAGCAGGGGCGGCTGGGCGATCTGAAGAAGCGCACGCCGGCGGTGGTGGACGGCCGGAACCTCCTCCTTCCGGGCATCATCATCGGCGACCGGCTCGCGACCCGTCTCGGAGTAGGTCAGGGCGACGCGCTCCAGGCGGTTTCACCCATCGGCAGCCCCACCGCGGTGGGGATCGTTCCGCGGATCAGGCGCTTTGGCGTCGTCGGCATCTTCGACTCGGGCATGCGCGAATATGACAGCGGTCTCGTCTTTCTGAACCTCCCCGATGCCCAAGGGTTCTTCGGAGTCGGAAAGGTCGCCACCAGCATCGAGATCGCGGTCGGCGAGGTCGCCGAGGCCCCTGGCATTGCCGCGGAGATTCAGGGCGCGGTGGGCCGGAAATACCTGGTGGAGGATTGGACGCGTCTGTGGCCCAATCTGTTCGCGGCATTGCGGCTGGAGAAGACCGTGTATTTCCTGGTGTTGTTGCTGATGGTGCTGATCGCGGCATTCAATATCGTCTCGACCCTGATCATGGTGGTCATGGAAAAGCGCAAGGACATCGCGGTGCTGCGCTCCATGGGCGCGTCCCGCGGCAGCATCCGGCTGATCTTCCTCCTGAAGGGCTGGGTGATCGGCGCCATCGGGACGCTGTCCGGCGTGGTCCTGGGCTACGTCCTGGCCCTGTTGTTGCAACGTTACCAATTCATCGAGTTGCCCGAGGACGTCTTTCCCGTCTCCACCGTCCCGGTCAGCATCTCGCCGCTTTATTTCGGTCTGGTGGCGCTGGCTTCCTTTGCCATCTGTGTCCTCGCCAGCGTCTATCCGGCGAGACAGGCGACCAGGCTGGATCCGGTGGACGTCATCCGGTACGAGTAGCGGCGCATGTCGATGCTGGTGGAGATATCCGGACTGAGCAAGTGCTTCGCGGGCGGCGACCGGCGAGTGGACGTTCTGGCGGATCTGGAGCTGTCGTTGGGGCGTGGCGAGCGGCTGGCGATTACCGGTGAATCGGGAGTCGGCAAGAGCACCCTTCTGTACATCATAGGGACCCTGGAGCGTCCCGACCGGGGAACGTTGCGCTACGAGGGACACGATGTCACCGGCTGGAACGATGACGAGCTTTCGCGTTTCCGCAACCGGACCATCGGCTTCATCTTCCAGTTCCATCACCTGTTGCCTGATTTCAACGCGCTCGAGAACGTCATGATGCCCGCGCTCATCGCACGATGGGACCAGGCCCGGGCGCGGAGGGCCGCCGGCGACCTGCTGGAGGCCGTAGGCCTCGTGGAGCGGTTCGGACACCGGCCGGGTGAGTTGTCGGGCGGGGAACAACAACGGGTGGCCATCGCGCGTTCCCTGATTCTCGAGCCGGTGCTCATGCTGGCCGACGAACCCACCGGGAATCTCGATCCGGTAACCGCGGGCGAGATAGAGGATCTCCTGTGCGAGCTGAACGAGACGCGCGGACTCGCCCTCGTCGTGACCACTCACAACCGCCACTTGGCCCGGCGAATGAACCGGCAAATGGAGTTGCGCGATGGCTGCTTGTTCCCGTCGACGGGTTGAGCAAACCATCGGAGCGGAAGCGCGGAACAGGCCTCCCCATCCGCGGCTGATGCTTTACAACGGCGCGGGAACTTGTTAGCACGAAACAAGAAACTCAAGTCTTTTCCGTATATTGAACCAGTGCTTGTAAACAACCGGAAAATTGCGGCGGTTCTGCTGGCCGCCGCGTGGTGGCTTGGGGGATGGCACGGTATCTTTGCCGCCGCTTCCGTCGTCAACGAAGTCCGCGTCCAGGGGCACCTCCGAATCGAGGAGGATGCCATCCGGCTCGGCATTCAGGTTCAGGAGGGACAACCTTTCGACCCGGAGGCCGTGGACCGGGATGTCAAGGCGATCTACCGGATGGGTTTCTTCGATGACGTGACCGTCGAGTTCTCCTCGGACGGAGTCCTCACCTATACGGTTGCGGAACGGCCCTACGTCAAGGAGGTGGAGATCCTCGGCAACGACCAGGTGTCGACGGAGGACATCGAGGCGGCCCTGGGAATGAGGCCACGAACGGCTCTGGATACGGGGCGGCTCCAGGAAGGACTCCAGAGGGTTCTGAGGCTCTATAGCGAGGCCGGACATGTCAACACGCGGGTGGACTACACGCTGACGCCCGAGGAGAACAATCAGACCATCATTACACTGGCGATCATCGAGGGCGAGACGCTCCTGATCAAGAAGATCACCTTCGAGGGGAACAGGGCGTTTACCGAGGACGAGCTCAAGGACGTCATGCAGACCAAGGAGGATTGGATCATCCCGTTCACCAGCCGAGGCCGGCTGGATCCGGATGTCCTGACCAACGACATCGCCCTGTTGGCCGCCCTTTACTACGACAACGGCTACATCGACCACAGGATCGACGAGCCCATCGTCCTGACCCGCGGCAGCGGGCTGGAGGTCGTCATCCGCGTACAAGAAGGTGAGCGTTATCGGGTGGGCGTGGTACAGGTGGGCGGGGAACTCGTGGGCGATCCGGAACGCTTGCTCGAGCGCCTCAGCATGACGTCCGGGCAGATCTTTCGCGGCAGCCGGGTGCGCAACGACCTGACCGCGCTGCGGCAGCGGTACGCCGACCGGGGATACGCCTTCGCGGACATCGCCCCGGTTACCGACGCGAAACCCGCCGACCGCCTGGTGGACGTGACCTTCATGATCAAACGGGGACCGTTGGTCTACTTCGATCAGGTGAAGATCGCGGGAAACGTCAAGACCCGGGACAAGGTGATTCGCCGCGAGATGGAGTTCGCGGAGAAGGAGAGGTATTCCTCGAGGAAGATCGTCCAGAGCCGGAACGCTCTGCTGCGGACCGGCTTCTTCAAGGACGTGACCGTGGAGACCGAGAAGACCGACAGGGAGGATGCGGTCGATCTCTCGGTCAACGTGGAAGAGGCCCCCACGGGGTCCTTCAGCGTAGGCGCGGGATACAGCACCGCAACGGGGGTCTCCTTTCAGACGTCCCTCGAGGAACGAAACCTGTTCGGAACCGGGAGAGGCGCATCCGTGGACCTGTCGTTGAGCGACGCGGATCAGGAGCTCGTTCTCGGCCTGGTGGAACCGAGGGTGTTCGACAGCCGCGTGGACCTGGAGCTGGACATCTTCCACAGCACCTCCGATTTCAGTACCTGGGACAGCCGGCAAAGCGGTTTCGCCACCCATGTCAGCGCTCCCCTTCGTTACCTGAACCTGCCTTTCGTCGGGCGGCGCATAGACAGTCAACGCCAGGAAGAGATCGACGACAACCCCCGGTTTTCGATTCTCGACCATCTTCACGGAGGCATTGGATACACCCTGTCCCGCAACAGGATTACCAATGTCCTGTCCACGGCTCCATTGAGCATCGAACCCGGGACTACCATCACCAGCGCCGTTACGCCGAGGCTCTCGTACGACACGCGCAATCATTTCTTCGTGCCCACCGAGGGAACGCGTTCGGTGATTTCGGCAAAACTCGCGGGACTTGGCGGAGACAACAAGTTCATGCGCAGCGATGTCGTCATGACGCGGTATTTCCCAGTGTTCAAGGATTACGAGTGGGGCAGGAAGATAGCCCTCGCTGTCGGGGCCCGGGTCGGTTACGCGGCGTCCTGGACGCGCAGGGAACTGCCGCTTTTCGAACGTTACTACGCGGGCGGAATCGGTTCGGTGCGAGGGTTCGAATATCGCTCGCTGGGGCCGCTGGAATGCCCCAGAAACACGCCGAACTGCGTGAACCCATTCAACATCGGGGGCAACAAGCAGCTCCTTGCGAAGGCGGAACTCTATTTCCCCATCCTTGACGAATTGGGTCTCAGGGGCTCGCTGTTCTTCGATCAAGGGCAGGCGTTCGGAACGTCGCAGAACATCGACATCAAGGCGCTCAAGCGGTCGGTGGGCCTGGGCACCCAGTGGCTGTCGCCCATCGGTCCAATCAGACTGAGTTGGGCAGTCCCCCTCAACGCGAAGCCGGTGGATGAGAAAGAGGTTCTGGGTTTCACCATCGGTAGGACAGGGGACCTGTAGGCAACGCGTGAGACGGGAATTCCTTTGGAGGTTATGGTGATCCGAATATTGATGGTTGTTCTGCTGGCAATGACGGCGGGGTCCGCATGGGGGCAGGAGCTCAAGGTCGGCTTCGTCAACGTCCAAACGGCAATCAGCCAGTCGAAGCGCGGAGAAATGGCCCGGGAGAGCTTCCGGAGCGCTCTCAAGGACAGACAGGAGGCGCTGCTGCAGGAAAAGCAGGCCATCGAGAAAGAGCGCAGGCAACTGGACAAGCAGGCGGTTCTGATGAAGGAGAATGAACGGACGAGAGTCCGTCGCCGCTTGCAGTTGCGCATGAGGGACTACGAGCGGAGGACCAGGGACGTTCAGGAAGAACTCGCTCTCAAAGAGCGGGAAATGACCGACGAGATCCTCAAGGACCTTCAGAAGGTCATCGTCGAGGTAGGCAAGACGGGCAAGTTCACGATGATCCTCGAACGGAGCCAACTGCTTTACACGGACAAGGGAACGGACATCACCGACGACGTGATCAAGCTTTACAACCAGCGCTTCCAGAACAGCACCACCGGCGACAAGAAAAAGTGACGGGCTCGGGGAAATCGCTTGCCGACCTCGCCGGGCTGGTCGGCGGACGGGTCGTAGGCGACCCCGACGTGATGATCGAAGGGGTCGCTGCCATTGAGGAAGCGGGTCCCGGACAGATTACCTTCCTGGCCCACCCACGGTACCGCAGACATCTCGACGCCTGCGCGGCCAGCGCGGTCGTCGTCAGCGACGAGTCGAACCTGCCGGAGACCTTGAATCGACTCGAGGTCGAGGATCCCAATCGGGCTTTCGCCAGGATACACGGCCTTTTCAATCCGCCGCCGGCGCACGAACCGGCCATCAGCCCGCTGGCGGTGATCGATCCCACGGCCGTCATCGGCCCGGACGTGGCCCTCTACCCCCACTGCTACGTCGGCAGGAACGCCCACGTCGGAGAAAAGACCGTGCTCATGCCGGGCGTGAGCGTCGGGCCGGATGCGCGGATCGGAAGACGCTGCGTGCTCCATCCCCAGGTGACGGTGGCCCACCGCTGCCGCGTCGGCGATGGTGTGACCCTCCATGCGGGCGTGGTGATAGGCAGCGACGGCTTCGGCTACGCCGGCCACGGGCTGCAAAGGATCAAGGTCCCCCAGGCGGGCATCGTGGAGATCGCGGACGACGTGGAGATCGGCGCCAACACGACCGTGGACCGGGCGACCATCGGCAGCACCCGGATCGGCGCCGCCACCAAGATCGACAACCTCGTGCAGATCGGCCACAACGTCGTCATCGGGGAACGGTGTCTGATCGTCGCCCAGACGGGCATCTCCGGCAGCAGCGTGGTGGGCGACGACGTGATCCTGGCCGGGCAGGTCGGGGTCGTGGACCACGTGGAGATCGGGGACCGCTCCGTTGTCGGACCGACCAGCACGGTGGTGCAGTCGATCCCTCCCGGGTCCGTGCTTTCCGGCATTATCGGGGCCGCGCCGCACAAGCAGTGGCTCAGGGTGATGCGGCTGCTGCCCAAGCTGCCGCTGCTGTGGCGGCGCGTTTCGGAGCTCGAACGCAGTCTCCGTACGCTGATGTCACGGGAAGACAAAGGGGTTTCGTAACGAGATGATGGACGTAACCGAGATAGGCAAGTTGATTCGGCACCGCTACCCGTTTCTGCTGCTGGATCGAATCGTGGAGCTCGAGCCCGACCGGCGCGTGGTGGGCATCAAGAACGTCACCATCAACGAAGCTTTCTTCCAGGGCCACTTCCCTCAGAAGCCCATGATGCCGGGAGTGTTGATCTGTGAAACCATGGCCCAGGCGGCCGCCATTCTCGCGGGATGCAGCCAACAGGACCTCGACAAGGTCTTCGTTCTCACGGGCCTCGATCGGGTGAAGTTCAAGCACCCCGTGGAACCGGGCGACCAGCTCCGGATCGAGGTGGAGATATCCCGGCGGCGCAAGAGCTACTGGCGTCTGACGGGGACGGTGGAGGTGGACGGCAAGCGGGTGGCGGAAGCGGAGTTGTCCGCCATGGAGATGTCGGTGTAGCGCGAGGGACGGGAAGGATGGTCCGCAGGCATCCCACGGCCGTGGTGGATCCAGCCGCCGAGCTGGACGACGACGTTGAAGTCGGCCCCTATTCCGTCATCGGCGGCGGGACAAGGATCGGAAAGGGGAGCCGGATAAAGTCCCATGTGGTCATCGAGGGAAACACCTGGATAGGCAAGGGCAACGTCATCCATCAGTTCGCCACCGTCGGCTCCGCCCCCCAGGATCTGAAATACCGGGGCGAGGACAGCCAATTGATCATCGGCGACGGGAACACGATCCGCGAGTTCGCCTCGCTCAATCCCGGCACCACGGGAGGGGGTCTGGTGACCCGGATCGGACAGCGCAACCTGCTGATGATGCAATGCCACATCGGTCACGACTGCGTCATCGGCGACGACAACATCGTGGCCAACGGCGCCAGCCTCGCCGGCCATGTGGTGGTGGGAGACCATGTCATCATCGGAGGGCTCGTGGGAGTGCACCAGTTCGTCGCCATCGGCAGCGGCGCCATCATCGGGGCGGGTTCGATGGTGTCCAAGGACGTGCCGCCCTACTGTAACGCCACCGGCGACCGGGTGCGGCTTCGCGGACTCAACTACGAAGGGCTCAAGCGGCGTGGCGTCGACAGACAGCGCATCGACGCCCTCAGGCAGGTGTACCGTATCCTTTTCCAGTCGAAGCTGCGTTTGAAGCCGGCCCTGCTACGGGTCCGTCAGGAGATCCCCCGGACCCATGAGGTGGAGGAGATGATCCGTTTCGTGGAAACCTCTCGACGGGGGGTCTGCCGCTAGTGCGCTTTTCCACCGAAATGGCCGTCGACAGGGTCGGCCTGATCGCGGGCAGCGGCCGCTTCCCGTTGATATTCGCCCAGAACGCGCGGGATTCCGGGGTCCGCGTGATCGCCGTGGCCCATCGCGGCGAAACGGCCGATGAGATCGAACGGTTCGCGCATGAAGTGACGTGGGTCCGTGTGGGACAGCTCGGGAGAATCATCCGCACCTTCCGGAAGGCGGAAGTCCGTCATGCCGTGATGGCGGGCGGCATCCGCAAGGTGCGGATGTTTTCGAACTTCAGGCCGGACCCCAGGGGCCTGGCCCTGCTGGCGCGGATGAAGCGCCGCGACGACGACCATCTCCTGAGGGGCGTGGCCGCGGAACTCGAGAGCGAAGGAATTCATGTCCTGGAGTCGACGCTCTTCCTGGAGCGGATCATTCCCGCGGAGCCCGGCGTATTGACCCGGACCGGACCCACTCCCGAGCAGTGGAGGGATGTGCGTCTGGGAGTTCCCATGGTCAAGGCGCTGGGCCGGATGGGAGTCGGCCAGACGCTGGTGCTGAAGCAGGGGGTCGTCGTGGCGGTGGAGGCCATCGAGGGAACGGACGCCGCCATTCGCCGCGGCGGAAGCATCGCGGGCGGATCCGTGGTCGTGGTCAAGATGAGCAAACCGCAACAGGACCTGCGGTTCGATGTGCCGGCGGTGGGCCCCGACACCATCGAGGTGCTGCGGGAAGCGGGCGGCGGCGTGTTGGCCGTCGAGCACCGGCGATCGATTCTGCTGGACAGGGAAGAGCTGCTAGCGGCCGCTGACGCCGCGGGAATCGCCGTGGTCGCCGTGGCGCCGGATAGCGAATGAGCGAACGTATTGCCGCTGGAGTCGTCGGTCTGGGCTACGCGGGGAGCCTTCATGCAGCCAAGTATGCCGCTTTGGCTTCGGCCGAACTGGTCTCCGTCGCCGACATCGACGAGCGGCGCGCCCGGGAGACGGAGGAGCGCTATCAGGTGCCCGCGGTGACCGACTACCGGGAGCTTTTCGACAAGGTTCGCTGTGTCAGCATCGCGGTCCCGACTCAGCAGCACTACCAGGTCGCCCGGGATTTCCTGGCGGCCGGCATCGATGTCCTGGTGGAGAAGCCCATCACCTCCACCGTGGACGATGGTTGCCGGCTCGTGGAACTGGCGCGGCAGCAGGGCCGCATCCTGCAGGTGGGCCACCTCGAGCGTTTCAATCCGGTGGTGCGCGAGCTCGGCAAGGTCATCTCCGCGCCGAAGTTCGTCGAGTGTCACCGGCTGGCGCCCTTCATCACCCGGGGGACCGACGTCGATGTCGTCCTCGATCTGATGATCCACGACATCGATGTCATCGCCAGCCTCGTGCGCGCCCCGGTGGCCAGCATCGATGCCAACGGCGTTGCCGTCCTCACGGACAAGCCGGACATCGCCAACGCGCGCATCCGTTTCGACGACGGCTGCGTCGCCAACGTGACGGCGAGCCGCGTCTCGATAAAGCGGGAACGCAAGATTCGTTTCTTTCAGCCGGACGCGTATATTTCCCTGGACTATGACGCCAAGACGGCACAGGTCTACCGCATGGAAGACCGGACCCGGGGCTGGGAGGGTATTCGGGGAGAGACCATCGCCACGGAGAACGGCGACGCCCTTCGAGACCAGATCGCGGCGTTTCTGGAGTCGGTGGCCACCCGAAGGACCCCGCTGGTAAGCGGAGAGGACGGGTTGCATGCGCTCCGGATCGCATCGGCGATCAGCGAACGGCTCTGATGGCTTGTCACGCTTCCGTAGATTCGGGATCGCCGAGCGTCATGCTGGTGGCCGGCGAAGCCTCGGGGGATGCCCGGGGAGCGGAGTTGGTACGCACCCTCCGACAGCGTAACCCGGGCATGGATGTGTTCGGCATGGGCGGAGGCCGCCTCCGGCACGCCGGCATGCGTGTGGTCTACGATGTCGCGAAAGTGGCCTCCGTGGGCCTATCGGAGGTGGCGGGAAACCTCCGCAACCTCTGGTTGGCCTACCGCCTGTTGCGCCGATTGCTGCTGGAGCGCCGCCCGGCCTTGCTCATCCTCATCGACTTCCCGGAATTCAACATGGCGCTCGCCCGCATCGCGCGGCGGCACGGCATCACGGTCCTTTACTACATCAGCCCGCAGATCTGGGCGTGGCGCTCCTACCGCATCCGGAAGATCGCATCGAGAGTCGATGCCATGGCTGTGGTGTTTCCGTTCGAGGCGGACCTTTACAAGTCCTTCGGCATGAAGGAGGTGACGTTCGTGGGACACCCGCTGGTGGACGTCGTCAGCCCCGACCGGGACCGGGACGCGACCCTTCGGGGGCTGGGGCTGGACCGCGCCCGGCTCACGGTGGCCTTGATGCCCGGCAGCCGGAAGTCGGAGGTGGCTTCGCTGATCGGACCCATGGTGGAGGCGGCCGGCCGCCTGGCCCGGGAACGGGATGTGCAGTTCATTCTAATCCGTGCGGACACCATCGAACGAAGCGATCTGGAGCGGGCCGTGGCGGGATCGTCCATCACCGCCCGTATCGTCGACGGAGACGTCTACAACATGCTGGCGGCGGCCGATCTCGTTTGGGTGGCTTCCGGAACCGCGACGTTGGAGGCCGGCTTGCTGACAAAGCCCATGGTCATCACCTATCGGCTGTCGCCGCTGAGTTATTGGCTCGGCCGTCGCCTCATCCGGGTGAACGACATCGGCATGATAAACATCGTCGCCGGGGAGCGGGTGGTCCCCGAGCTCCTTCAGAACGAGGTCACCGCCGACCGCATCCTCGCCGAGACCCGACGCATGCTGCAGCCGGAGGTCCGTCAGGCCGTGGTTGGGAAGCTTGCCGGGGTGCGGGGTCTGCTGGGCCCCCCGGGAGCGCCGGGACGTGTGGCGGACATGGTCATGGAACTGCTGGCCCAGACCGGCGCACGGGCTCGAGGATGAAGGTCTACATCCGCCTGCTCCACTACCTGAGGCCGTACCTATGGCCGTATTTCTGCGGCGGCATTCTCTGCATGCTCCTGTTCAGCGGCTCTACCGGGTTTTTCCCGTTCGTGGTCCGGGACGCGATGGACCAGATGTTCCTTCACAAAGACCGCGCGATGCTGGTGTACATTCCCTTGGCGATCGTGGCCGTCTTCACCCTTCGCGCCCTGCTCAACTTCGGCCAGAGCTACCTGATGGAGTGCGTCGGACAGCGGATCGTCCGGGATCTGCGCGCGGTCCTGTGCGAGAAGCTCCAGTGGCTCTCGCTGTCGTATATCCATCGGCATCCCACCGGGACGCTGTTGTCGCGGGTGACCAACGACGTCATGCTGGTGCGCAACGCCCTCACCAGCACGGTGGTCTCGGTGGCCCGCAACAGTACTTCCGTGCTGGTGCTGACAGCGGTGGCCTTTTACATGGACTGGTTCCTGGCATCCATAGCGTTCGTGGTGTTTCCCGCCGCGGTGCTGCCGGTCCGACGGCTCGCCGGACGCGTCAAGAGTGCCACCACGAGAACCCAGGTGAGCATGGGCCTGTTGACCGCGATTCTCCAGGAGAGTCTTCAGGGCAGCTCCATCGTCAAGGCGTTCGGCATGGAGCGCCACGAGATGGCCCGGTTCAACCGCGAGAACCGCGAGATCCTGCGCCACCAGTTGAGAGCCAGCCGCGCCAAGGCCATCATGCCCGCGGCCATGGAGATCCTTGCGGGACTGGGCATTGCGGGGGTGGTCTGGTACGGCGGCAACGCGGTCATGGAGGGCGGACGTACGGCGGGCGAGTTCTTCGCCTTTATCACCGCCATGTTCCTGACCTACGAGCCCTTCAAGCGCCTGACGCAAGCCGTTCCCGAGATCTACCAGGGTATCGTCGGCGGGGAGCGGGTCTTCGAGTTGCTGGACGCGCCGTTGGACATCGCCGACGCGGCGGACGCGGCGCCGGCGCGGGCCTTCGCCGACCGCATCGCCTTCCGGAACGTGGCTTTCGGCTACCACGCCGAGCCGGTGCTGACCGGGATCGACATCGAAATCCGGCGCGGCGAGATGGTGGCCCTGGTGGGTATGAGCGGAGCCGGCAAGACGACGCTCTCCGCCCTGGTGCCGCGTTTCTACGACGTGTCCTCGGGCTGTATCACCCTGGACGGCGTCGACATCCGCAAGCTTACGCTCGAATCCCTTCGCCGCCAGATCGCCATCGTTACCCAGCACACCTTTCTCTTCAACGACACCGTCCGGAACAACATCTCCTATGGAGATCCGTCCAAGGACATGGAGGAGATCATCAAGGCCGCCAAGGCCGCCAATGCACACGACTTCATCGTGGGCTTGCCGTCGGCGTACGAAACCCTCATTGGAGAGATGGGTCTGAGACTTTCGGGAGGACAGCGGCAACGAATCGCCATCGCCCGGGCGGTGCTCAAGAACGCCCCCATCCTGATCCTCGATGAAGCCACCTCGTCATTGGATTCCGAATCGGAGCGGCTGGTCCAGGATGCCCTCGACGGCCTCATGGAGAACCGCACAAGCCTCGTCGTCGCCCATCGCTTCTCGACCATCTGCAACGCCACCCGCATCGTGGTGCTGGCCGAAGGAAGGGTCGTGGAAGAAGGGACGCACCAGGAATTGCTGGCAACGGGAAGAGAGTACAGTCTTCTCTACAATCTCCAGACCATGGAAGGGAGTGAGTCGGACGCGCTCTGAGTCCTGCGCGCGGGACGGAGTCCGCCGACGGAGCGGCACGCTGGTGTTGGCCCTTTACAATACACTTCTACATGCGGGACTGATCCTGGGCCTTCTGCTTTGGCCCCTGGGGCTTTTGTCGCGGCGACGTCCGTATCGGGGGTTGGGAGAGCGCTTCACCTGTTATCCCCCGAAGCTCCTGGCGGCCCTCGCGGGTTCCCGGCCGATCTGGATTCATGCCGCCTCGGTGGGTGAGGTGCGGTCCGCCGCCGCGCTGGTACGGGGGATAAGGACGGCGCTGCCGGACCGCAGGCTGCTGGTGTCGACGATGACGGCCACCGGACGCCGGACCGCCCGCGACCTGTTGTCCGAGGTCGACGGCGTCACGTATTTGCCGCTGGATCTTCCTTGGCTGGTGTCGCGCAGCCTGCGGCGCTTCCGCCCCGAGGCCATCATCCTGCTGGAAACCGAGATATGGCCGAATTTCATTCACACCGCCCGCGGACTGGGAATTCCGACGGTGGTGCTGAGCGGACGCTTGTCGCCGCATTCCGCCCGGCGATACCAGCGTTTCCGGGGACTGTTCGGGCCGGTCTTGAATGCGGTGTCGGAGTTCGGCATGCAAGACGACGAGAGTGCGGGCCGTGTCCGCCGTCTGGGGGTGGACCCCGCCAGGGTCGCCGTCACGGGCAATCTGAAAAACGCGGAGACGGGACCGGGGCCGATTCCGGACCCCTTCGGTCCGGGTGGCGGACATGGCCCGGTGGTGGTGGCCGGCAGCACCCACCGGGGCGAAGAAGAGATCCTCCTGGATGTCCTTCCCGACCTGCGCCGCCTGCATCCGGAGCTTGTCATGATTCTCGCCCCGCGCCATCCGGAACGGTTCCGCGACGTGGAGCGGCTGCTCCAGGAGCGAAAGCTGGACTACCGCAAGCGGACCGGCATGAACGGTCTGCGGCCCGGCGACAGCCATGTGCTGTTGCTGGACACGCTGGGTGAGTTGCCGCGCTTCTATGGCTGTGCGACGGTGGCCTTCGTGGGCGGCACCCTGGTGCCGGCGGGAGGACACAATCTCATGGAACCGGCTCGTTGGGGTAAACCGGTGATCTTCGGCCCGCACCAGACCAACATCGCGGAGACCGCCCGAAAGATGCTGGAGCGGGGCGGCGGCGTGGAGATCCACGACCGCCAGGATCTGTTCAGGGAGATAGCGGAACTGCTGTCGGATCCGGCCCGCGCGGCGGCTATGGGCAGCCGTGCCCGCCAAGTGGTGGAGGCGGACGGTGACGTGGTGTCGCGCAGCATGGGTCTGATCCGCCGGCAGCTTCAGGACGCTCCATCGCATGGCGGCGTCGAGTAGGCGATGGACCCGTGTGATCCGGCGCGCCTGGAGCCGGCGCGGCATCGGCGGCTGGTGCCTATGGGGGTTGTTGTGGCCCGGGAGCATGATCTTCCGCCTCCTGGTGGGTCTGCGAAACGTCCTGTACGACATCCGCTGCCTGAACGCCCGGAAACTGGCGCTTCCGGTGGTCAGCGTCGGGAACCTCACCGTGGGCGGCACGGGCAAGACGCCGACCACTTTGTGGCTGGCGCAGAACCTGCGCCGCCGGGGCCTCAATGCGGCGATCCTGACCCGTGGCTACGGCGGGCCTTCAAAGGGTCGGCCGCCGGGGCGGATCGATCCCGAAACCGCGCGCGGGTGGCTGAAGGAGCCCGGGGGCGAACCCCTCGATTACGGCGACGAGCCGGTCATGCTGAGCGCCCTGTACGGGCAAACCGTGGGGGTCGGCGGCGATCGTCATCGAGCCGCAATGGAGTTCAGCACGGAACCCGGAGACTTCCACCTCTTTCTGCTGGATGACGGTTTCCAGCACCGTCGGGTGGCGAGGGATGTGGATCTGCTCCTCCTCGGTTCCGACCACGACGGCTCGGTGTTGCCCGCGGGGCCCTTCCGGGAGCCGCTCCGCAGCGCGCGGCGGGCCGATATCCTGGTGGTCACCGGGGCCCACGACCGATGGCGGGCCCTGCTCCGCGGCCGTTGCGACGGCGCCAGGGTCTTCTACGCCGCTCTCGAACCCCGGGCGGTCCTCACCCGCACGGACGAGGGGCTGACCGAACTGACCCTCGGCACCCTGGCGGGCGCGCGGGTGCTGGCGGTTTCGGCTGTTGCCAACCCGGGGTCCTTCTATGCCATGCTCCGTGACTGCGAAGCCACCGTCGTCGATACGCTGGAATTTGCCGATCACCACCGGTACTCGGAGAAGGATTGGCGTGAAATCAACCGCCATCGGAACGGGGTCGACAGGATCGTGACCACCGAGAAGGATTTCGTGAAGCTGGCGCGGTTTCCCTTTTCGAGCGGGAGAATGCTGGCCTTGCGGGTGCAGATGTCCATCGACCGGCCGGAGACGCTGCTCAACCGTATCACGGAGGTCGTGGAGAGGGCTCGCGCGAAATGACGCCGAGGCCCGTGGGAGATCGTCGCAGCCGTGCCACTCTCCCCGGCATGTCGTGCGGCGGAGTTCCGGAAGGATTCGTGCCGGCGGCCCCCGGACCCGGTTTGAACATGCTGGTGGCTCGGGGCCTGGATGCAAGCGCGCTGGCCTCACGGATCCTGGCGCCTCCGGACGGGTCCGCGCCGGCGCGCTATTTCGGCCGTGCCGGCCTGCATGTCGTGCCGCTCCCGGGCGGCGATGGGGTGATTCGTTCCTACCGTCATGGCGGCGTGCTGCGAGGGTTGACGCGGGAGTGGTTCGTGAGCCGACCCCCCCGGCCGTTCGCGGAGCTGGCCGTGACGGTGGCTGCCCGGGAACGAGGAGTGGCGGCCCCGGAGGCGCTGGCCGCCCTGGTGGCGCGGGGGTTCGGTCCCTGGTATCGGGGCTGGCTGGTGACGCGGGAGTTGAAGAACGCGCGGAATCTCTGGGCCGAGCTGCAGCGGGAACTTGCGCCCGCAATGAAGCAGGCTCTCCTCCGCCGGACCGGCCGTTCGCTGCGCTTCATGCACGCCCGCGGCATCGACCATGCGGATCTCAATCTTCGCAACATCCTCGTCCGTCACGAACGCTCGCGCCCGGAGATCCATGTCATCGACTTCGACAGGGCGCGCCTCTTCTCCGGGCCGGTGCCGGCCGCAAGGGCACGGCGCAACCTGCGCCGGTTGCTGAGATCGGTGAACAAGCTCGATCCCGATCGCGCGCACCTCGGGCCGGACGACTGGGACCGTCTCCTGGAAGCCTATGACTCGGCCGGTTGACGGTTCGGGCACGCGGTTCAGGTTTGCATTGCATCGTACGCGGAGATACTATGGCGGCGGATCGAGGATCTGCCATCGGTTCCGGATAGGGTATCCGCATCGTGAACACGGAGTATCGCCATGGGTGACAGACTATACGTGAGTGGACTTCCATACGCCGTCACCGAGGCCCAGTTGCATGACCTCTTCGCAGGGCACGGCACCGTGGCATCGGCCAGAATCATCACCGACCGCTTCAGCGGCCGGTCCCGCGGCTTCGGGTTCGTCGAGATGGGCTCCGAGGCGGAGGCCAGGGCTGCCATGGAGGCACTGGACGGCACGGAGCTTCAGGGGCGGATGCTGAAGGTGAACGAGGCCCATGAAAGACGCGAGAGAGATACCTGAGGGGCCGATCCGGCAGCGAGGAAACCAACCGGGAGGGGCGGCGGAAGCGCCGCCCCCTTGTTTTTGGAGCGTTCAATGGACGAATCGCCGATCATCATCTCGAATGCCGCCATCCTGCCCATGACCGGCCGCGGGAAGGTCATCGAATCCGGCTACGTGACGGCGGTCGACGGCGTGATCACCGAGGTCGGGGCAGGGGAGCCGCCGGCCGCGGAACGAGCCTTGCGCATCGACGGCCGCGGCAAGGTGCTGATGCCCGGCCTGATCAACGCCCATACCCATCTGTATCAGGTGTTACTGAGAGCCGTGTGGGAAGACCTGCCGTTCCTGGCGTGGCTGAAGCGCATCTACGGCGTGGCGGAGGCCCTGAATCCGGAACACGCGCTGGCAGGCACCCTGTTGGGGTGCGTCGAGAATCTCAAGGGGGGCGTCACCACCGTCTGTGAGCACAATTTCCTGAATCCCGGCCCGGAGTGCGCGGTGGCGGCGGTCGAGGCCATCTCCCGCTCGGGCCTGAGAGGCGTGTTCGCCCGCACCATCATGGACACCGGCGACATTGTGCCGGAGTGCACCCGGGAGACGCCGGATACGGCCTTTGCGCGCATCGAGGGATTGATGTCGCACCAGCGGCTGAAGGGCTCGCCGGAGGAGTCCCGGCGGCTGACCTTTCGCACCGGACCCAACACGCCGCCCATCAATGCCTCCGCCGGCCTGCTGCGGGAGATCCGGCGTTTCGCGGACCACCATTCCATCGGCATCAGCGCGCATGTCGCCGAGTCGGCCTCGGTGGTGGAGGTCACCCGCAGCCAGTGCAACCGGCCCGGCGTGGTCGCTCACCTGGCGGACTTCGATATACCGGGAGAAGACGCCATCTTCGCCCATAGCGTCCACCTCTCGCCCGAAGAGATCGCTCTGTTGGCGGATACGAACACGGCCGTGTCCCACAATCCCGTCAGCAACATGATGCTGGGCGACGGCATCGCACCGGTGGTGGAGATGCTGGGCGCCGGGGTCAGGGTCGGTCTCGGCTCGGACGGCGCCGCCAGCAATCACAGCCAGGATCTCTTCGAGACCATGAAGGCCGCGTCGCTGCTTCAGAAGGTCAAGCACCAGGACGCGGGCGTCATCGATCCCTACCAGGTGCTCCGCATGGGCACCATCGACGGCGCCCATGCGCTGGGGCTCGGGTCCGTTTGCGGGTCGGTGGAGGCCGGTAAACGGGCGGACCTGATTCTGGTGGACGTTCAGAAACCCCACTTCCAGCCGGTCAACGACCTGGTGAGCCAGTTGGTGCACTGCGCCAAGGCCACGGACGTGGATACCGTGCTGGTCGACGGCAAGGTGCTGATGCAGGGTCGCGAGTGTGCGTCGCTGGACGAGGGTGAGACCCTTCGGCGCGCTCAGGCCGCGCGTCGCGACCTCATGGAACGCCTGCCCGCCGCGTGAGCGCGACGGATCCATGGATGTCGGCTTCTTCGCGGGCGCCGCGTCCGGCGCCCTGGGTCAGTTTCGATGCCGGTAGGTGATCCGGCCGCGGCTCAGGTCGTAGGGAGACAGCTCCAGAGTGACCCGGTCCCCGGGTAGAATCTTTATGTAGAATTTCCGCATTTTCCCCGCGGTGTAGGCGAGGACGTTGTGCTTGTTGTCCAACTCGACCTTGAACATGGCGTTGGGCAGGCTTTCCCTCACCGTGCCGGTAACCTCTATATTGTCCTGCTTGCTCATACCGTGTGCTTTCGAGGCCTGTCCTCCTTTCCCGGAAGCGCGGGACGCTCCGGCTGTTAACGTCATAGCCTAGCCCAAGGGCCGCGAATTGTCCATCCCCGGTCCGGTCGTGCCGCGTCCGCGTTGCAATCGATCCTCCGCTGTGGAAGACTACGCCAAACCGAAAACGGTAATGGAAAGACCCATGAGCACGGATCGTCTATTTCTCTTGCTGGGCGCCCTTTCCGGCTTCACCGGGGTCGTGCTGGGCGCGTTCGCGGCCCACGCCCTCAAGGGAAAGCTGACGGACGAGATGCTGAACATCTTCGAGGTGGGCGTCCGCTACCAGATCTACCACGCCCTGGCGCTGTTCATGGTGGCGTTGCTGCTGTCTCGCTGGCCCCGGGGCGAGTTCTCCGTGGCGGGATGGTTGTTCGTGCTGGGTACGGTGGTGTTTTCCGGAAGCCTCTACGCCTTGAGCCTTTCCGGCGTCCGGTGGTTGGGCGCCGTCACCCCCGTCGGGGGGCTCGCGTTTCTGCTGGGCTGGCTCGGCATCGCCTGGGGCGCCTGGAAGGGGTGACCTTCTCGAGAGAGGACCATGGCCAAGAACGGATACAGGATACTCGACAGCGACATGCACATCATGGAGCCGCCGGATTTGTGGGAGAGGTACCTGGAGCCGGAGTTCAGGTCCCTGGCGCCGCGCGGCGTGACGAGCGAGAACGTCCGCGACCTGCGCATGCAGCATCCCGACGGAAGCTTGTGGGGGTTGCCCCAAGTGCACGCCGGCAACGTCACGAAGGGGCACAACTTCGAGAAGAACCAGGGCATCTACGGCGTCCATGCCGCCCGCGGCTGGTTGCCGGAGGTCCAACTCGAAGCCATGGACATCGAAGGTATCGACGTGGCCGTGCTTTACCCCACGCGGGGGCTTCAGGCGCTCAGCGAGCCGGATATGGAGCCCCGCTTCGCCGCCGCCCTGGCGCGGGCGTACAATAACTGGCTGTACGATTTCTGCCGCGCCGACCCGGTCCGGTTGCTGGGGGCGGGAATGCTCTCCCCCTTCGACGTGGACGAGGCCGTGGCCGAGGCTCGCAGGTGTGCCCGGGAACTCTGTTTCCGGGGTATCTTCATGCGTTCCAATCCGGTGAACGGCCGCAACTTCCACGACGACTACTACGAGCCGCTGTGGACCGAACTCGAGGATCTCGGCATGCCCCTGGGCCTTCACGAATCCTCTTCGTCCGGAGCGCGCCAGGTGGGCGACCAGTTCGAGCCCAACTTCATGCTCCGGCGCGTGTTCGCCCAACCGGTGGAGCAGATGCTGGCGCTGGGCAGCATCTGCTCGGGCGGGGTCCTGGCCCGTCATCCCAGACTGCGGGTGGCTTTCCTGGAGGCCAACTGTGGCTGGCTCCCATGGCTGCTCTGGCGCATGGACGAAGGGTACGAACGGGAGGCCGACGTGTGGTCGCCGGATCTGACCATGCCGCCGAGCGACTACTTCAAGAGACAATGCTTCGTGTCGGTGGAGCCGGACGAGGCCCCGGTCAAGTACGTCATCGACTACATGGGGAACGAGCGCATCGTGTTTTCCACCGACTACCCCCACGGGGACTCCAAGTTTCCGCGCGCGGTGGAGAGCTTCCTCGAGCTATCCACCATCAGCGAGGAAGACAAGCACAAGATCCTTTGGGACAATTGCGCCGCCTACTATTCCCTGGACTAAGTGCGAATCTACGGGACACCACGCCGGGATGGATGACGGGCGGCCGGTCCGCGGGACGCTTTTTCTGGGGGCGCTCCTGTGGAACATGTGCAACGGCATGCTGTTCGTGCTTACGCCGCTCTTCGGCGTGACTCTCGGCTTGTCCGTACTCGACATCGGCTCCCTGGTCGGGCTTCCCTACCTGCTGACCATCGTCATGCGTTTCGTCGGCGGCGCGTTCGCGGACCGCTACGGCGAGCATCGTATGCTGCAGGCCTGCTACTCGATCAACGTCCTGGCGGCGGTGGCGCTCGGCCTGGCCAACGGGTTCTTCTCCCTGATGCTGTCCAGTACGCTGGCGAACCTTTCCCGCAGCCTCTTCTGGGTCCCGGCCCAGTCCATGGCCAGCCAACTGTCCAGACACAATCCCGGCAAGATGCTGGGGCAGCTATCCGCCGCCAACTACACCGGACAGTTGCTGGGACTCTCTCTGGGAGGCATCCTGGCCGGCTGGCTGGGTTACGATACGACTTTCGTCCTGGTGGCGCTGGCATGCGCCCTCGGCATGCTGCTCGGGTTCGCGCTGCCCCCGATCCGCTCGAAACCCGACGGCCGCACCGTCTGGCAAGTCACCGTGGGGATGAGCCGGCGGTTGATCGAGAGGCGTACCTGGCTGCTGCTCACGAGTTCCTGCGCGGCAGCGGTGCCGTTCGGCATCACCCAATCCATCTACCCGGTCTACCTGAGCGGCCTCAGCTTCCCCGAGGGCTGGATCAGCGTGGTGATCGCCGTGCGTTCCATCGGCCCGGTGGTGATCGGGCTCGCCCTCGGCTCGGAGATCACCATCGCCAGGGAGAAAGTATTCTATGCCGTCAGCATGGGCGGTCTCGGAGTCTGCATCCTTGCCACCGCGTGGACCCAAGGGTTGCTGCTGCTGGGCCTTTGCATCGCAGGCTTGGGCATGGCCGGCGGAGTGGCCGATCTCCTCAATCAGGTCCAGGCGGTGGACCTCAGCCGGGCCAGCGACCGCTCCGCGGTCATGGCCGCTACCGGACTCGGCTGGAACATGGCCCCCATGGCCCTCCCGCTGCTCCTCGGTTGGGCCGCGAATGCGTGGGGTTTCGGGGCAATGTTTCTCGCCACCGGATGTTTTTTCCTTGTCATTGCCATGGGCACGCCGCTCGTCTACCGGATTCTGCGCTAGCGCCCTTGAAGCCCCTTCCATGATTCCCGCCCCGCCTGGATTCCCGCTTTCGCGGGAATGACGGAAAAGGAGCACCGGGCTCTTGAATGGACCTGCTCGAAAGGTGCTGTTGACAGCCGCACCGGAGGTCAATATAAGAAATTGCGTGATTGCCAAGCGAGAGTTCCTGAACTTGGCTTGTTGGAGACAGTGTAAGACCGAAGTCGACCGGAGTGTCGTGATTGCCGCACGTGTGCTCTGCTCTTTTCGCCGTGCCTGTCTCGGGGTTGAACAGACTGATGGAGGAGAGCATGAACGAGAAGCTTTACGTGGGCGGTCTGCCGTATTCGACAACCGAGGACCAGCTCCAGGACATCTTTGCCGCGCACGGGACCGTGGTTTCCGCCAGGGTCATCACGGACAAGTTCACCGGCCGCTCCAGGGGATTCGGTTTCGTGGAGATGGGGTCCGGAGAAGAGGCTGGAAAGGCCATCGAGGCCCTGCATGATTCGGAGCTGGGGGGCCGCAGGCTGACCGTCAGCGAGGCGCGCCCGCAGGAGCGCCGGGGCGGTTTCGGAGGAGGAGGAGGCGGCGGCGGAGGCGGCCGGGATCGCTGGTAGCCGAAGTTTCAGTCGAGCGGACCGGGCTCGGTCCGCTCTTCGACATCGCCGTCGGACTTGCCGATGATGATTCGGGTCGCGAGTCCGGTGAAGAGGCCGCATTCCACGACGCCGCAGGTGCCGACGATCTCCCGTTCCAGCGCGGGCGGATCGTCGATCACCCCGAATGAGCAGTCGAGGATGTAGTTTCCGTTGTCGGTCACGAAGGGGCCGCGGTCCGACGAACGGAAGCTCGCCTCGCAGCCGATTTCCCTCAGGCGGCGCTGCGTGAGCTGCCAGCCGAACGGCACCACCTCCACGGGCAATGGAAAGGTTCCGAGGCGGCGCTTCAGCTTGCCCGGGTCGACGATGATCAGTTCGGCGCGGCTTGCGGTGGCGACGAACTTCTCGCGCAGCAGCGCTCCCCCGCCTCCCTTGACGAGGTTGAACGCCGGGTCGACCTCGTCGGCGCCGTCGATGGTGACGTCGACGGAAAGCGTTTCCGCAAAACTCGTCAGGGGAATCCCCAATTCGCGCGCCAGGGTGGCCGAGCGTTCGGAAGTGGGAATGCAGCGGATACGAAGCCCTTCCCGGCGTATCCTGTCGGCCAGCCGGACGATGGCAAAGTAGGCCGTCGAACCCGTGCCGAGCCCCACGATCATATCGTCGTTCACGTAGTCCGCGGCGCGCTCGCCGGCGATTTGCTTGGGATTGGGAGCCATGGTTTTCCTGACAGGCGTGCCAGCGGCAATTCTAGCGCAACCCGTTCCGCTTGGAAAACACTCACACGCTTCGTCTGCTTGCGGTCCGGGTGTTGCTTCCGGAGCATGGCTCCGAAACTTGCGCCCGCGAGTGCCGCCGCTTGAAAGGACCTCTCGCGGCGGTTAATCTTAGGCATGCCTTTCACCCGGGCCATCCGGCTGGCGTTCTGTACGCTCCTGACGGCCGTGGCGGCGGCCTGCGGGCCACTGAGCGTTGAGGAGGAACGCGAGCTTGGCGTCGACTTCTCCCGGGCCTTCAACCGTCGCACCGTCCTCGTCCGGGACCCGGCCGTCGTCGGTTACGTATCGGCCATCGCCGGGCGCCTTTTGAAACACGCGGAACCTCAGCCCTTCACGTACCGCTTCAACGTGGTCCCGAAAAGCGAGATCAACGCTTTCGCGGCACCGGCCGGCTACATCTACATCTACACCGGGACGATACTCGCGGCGCACAACGTCAGCGAGCTGGCCGGCGTCATCGCGCACGAGATCGGGCACGTCGCCAAGCGGCATGTCGCCAACAATTTCACCCGCGCCCTGGCGACCAACATGCTGCAGCAGGTGGGCATTGCCGCCGCGGAGGTAGCCGCGGGCCCCCAGGCCGGCATGGCCGCGCAGACCCTGGGAGGTCTGGCGGCCATGGGCTACCTCAATACCTTCAGCAGGGAGGCGGAGCACGAGGCCGACGCGTTCGCCGTCCAGCTCATGTACAGGGCCGGCTACGACCCGCGCGGCCTGACGGCGTTCTTCGAATCCCTGAAGAAGCAAGGGGAGGCATCGGTACCGAGCTTTCTCAGGAGTCATCCGGCCACCTCCGCCCGCGCCGCCAATACCCGGGAGATGATCCGGAGGCTGCCCGCGGGGCGCTCGCTGGAACGTCACGACAACGGCAGGCTGGAGCAGATCCAGCAAGCTCTTCGGAGGACCGCGGCCAGAAGCCGTCGCTGACCGGCGCGATCCTGGACGCAAAGGAACGGATGTGAAGCAAATCGGATTCATCGGTACGGGGGGCATGGGCAGCGGCATGGCCGCGAACCTGCTCGGGGCAGGCTTCGGTTTGGTGGTCAACGACATCCGCCACGAGGCGGCCCGGCCGCTGGAGGAGAAAGGGGCGGTTTTCGCCGGCAGCCCGAGGGAAGTGGCCGAGGGCTGCAACGTCGTGCTCTCCATGCTGCCCGACGGCGCGGCCGTGCGCGACGTCGGGCTCGGCGCCGGCGGGCTCCGGGATGCGGCCGGAGGCGCACGCACCTGGGTGGATTTCAGCAGCATCGACAAGAAGACCGTCGTCGAGCTGGACGAGGGTCTCAAGGCGCACGGCTGGCAGCTTCTCGACGCCTCGGTCAGCGGCGTCGAGGAAGCCGCCGCCGCGGCGGCGCTGTCCATCTGGGCATCGGGTCCCAAAGCGCTCTACGACGAGAACATGGCGGTGTTCGAGGCCATGGGCAAGAAGATCGAGGCCATGGGCAAGAAGATCGTGTACATGGGCGAGTTGGGCAACGCCAAGCTGGTGAAGACCGCCAACGCCATGCTGAGCGGGATCATGCACATGGGGATGGTGGAAGTCTACAACTGGCTGAAGACAGGCGGCCTCGACGAACAGGACTTCGAGAACTTCATCCGCAGCTCGCAGAACTATTCCGACGCCCTTGAACGGGTGACGCGGATCATCGTGAGCGGCCAGTTCAAGCCGAGAAAGTCGTGGATGCCCAAGGATGTCGGGTTCGGACTGGAGGTGGCCCGGGAAATGGAAACTCCGGTGCCGTTCACTTCCCTGGTCGATCAGATGTTCGCCATCGCCCAGGCCAACGGCGTGGACGGCTACGAGGCCACCGGCATCGCCTGCGAGGTCTTCTCGATATTGTCCGGCCGCAAGGGAAGCGGCCAAGTCCAGTAGATTGCCATGCGAATGAACCGGACAGCCCACGGGCAACTCACTCTGGCAGACCTGGAGGACAAAGACCCGTCATGAGGCGGGATGTTATCAGGACGTTAGAGGACACTGGTGTCCACGGAGAAAGGAAACGACGATGAAATCACGCGCGGCCATAGCTTTTGAGGCGGGCAAGCCACTTGAGATCGAGGAAGTGGACGTGGGGGGGGCCAGGGAGGGCGAGG
This sequence comes from uncultured Binatia bacterium (SeqCode), assembly GCA_965215605.1. Lineage (GTDB taxonomy): Bacteria > Desulfobacterota > Binatia > UBA9968 > JAJDTQ01 > JAJDTQ01. Next base: position 3,717,032 of record OZ244070.1, read on the forward strand.
TGCTGTTGCGGATCGTTGCCACCGGCGTCTGCCACACCGACGAATTCACGCTCTCGGGCGCGGACCCGGAGGGTCTGTTCCCCTCGATCCTCGGTCACGAGGGCGGGGCGGTGGTGGAGGAGGTCGGCGCCGGGGTCACCACCGTGAAGGCAGGTGACCACGTGATTCCGCTATACGTCCCGGAATGCGGGGCCTGCAGGTTCTGCCAGTCCGGCAAGACCAACCTCTGCCAGAGCATACGGATCACCCAGGGTCAGGGCGTGATGCCGGACGGCACCGGCCGGTTCACGCTCAAGGGAAAATCGATCTATCACTACATGGGGACGTCCACCTTCAGCGAATACACCGTGCTGCCCGAGATCTCGGTAGCCAGGATCGATCCCAAGGCCCCGCTGGACAAGGTCTGCCTGCTGGCCTGCGGCGTCACCACCGGAATCGGCGCGGTGCTGAACACGGCCAAGGTGGAGGCGGGGTCGACGGTGGGAATCTTCGGCTTGGGCGGCATCGGCCTGAGCGTGATCCAGGGCGCGGTCATGGCCAAGGCCGGACGCATCATCGGCGTCGACACCAACCCCGCCAAGTTCGACATGGCCCAGCGCCTGGGGGCCACCGACGTGGTGAATCCCAAGGACTCCGACCGGCCCATCCAGGAGGTGCTTGTGGACATGACCGACGGCGGCGTGGACTACTCCTTCGAATGCATCGGCAACGTGGACACCATGCGCGCCGCGCTGGAGTGCTGCCACAAGGGCTGGGGCCAATCGACCATCATTGGCGTGGCGGGCGCGGGCAAGGAGATCAGCACCAGGCCGTTTCAGCTCGTCACCGGCCGGGTCTGGCGCGGCACCGCCTTCGGCGGCGTCAAGGGACGCTCCCAGCTTCCGGGCTACGTAGACCGTTACAGCGCCGGCGAGATCAACCTCGACGACATGATCACCCACACCATGCCTCTGGAAGACATCAACCGGGCTTTCGATCTCATGCACGAGGGCAAGAGCATCCGCTCGGTGGTGCGCTACGGTTGACGGATCGGACGGGACGCGCATGACCATGGAAGTCGTCGGCAAACGCCGAAACCGCATCGAGGGCATGGAGAAGGTCACCGGCGAGGCGAAGTTCTCGGGTGACCTGGACATCCCGGGCGTGCTCGACGCCCGCGTCCTCCGAAGCACCCATCCCCACGCGCGCATTCGTTCCATCGACGTGAGCGCGGCGCTCGAAGTGCCGGGGGTGGTGGCCGTGCTGTCCAGGGACGATCTCCGCGACATGGACCCCTACTACGGCCACTGTCTGCGGGATCGGCCCATCCTGGCCATGGAGCGGGTGCGTTACGTGGGCGAACCCGTGGCCGCGGTGGCCGCCCGTGACCGGCTGGCGGCCGAAGAAGCCGTGTCGCTGATCCGGGTCGAATACGAAGATCTCCCTTACGTCACCACCCTGGAGGACGCCCTGGCCGACGGCGCTCCGGTGCTCCACGAACAGGTGGCGGGGTCCGGAGATTTCCACGACGTCGACCTTTCGGATGACCGGGAGCACCGGAACATCTGTCACCATGAGCACATCGAGCTCGGCGACGTGGAGCGGGGCTTCGCCCAGGCGGACGAGGTCTTCGAGGACGTGTTCCACTTTCCCATGGTGTGCCACTACTCCATGGAGCCCCACATCACCACCGCCCGGTTCCACGGCGGACAGTTGACGCTGTGGTCCGCCTCGGCGCACCCGTTTCTCATCCGATCGGAGTTGGCGCGGCTGTTCGGCCTCTCCATGACCGACGTCCAGGTGGTGGTTCCCTACGTGGGCGGCGCGTTCGGAGGCAAGTCCTATCTCAAGATCGAGCCGCTGGTGGTGGCGTTGGCGCGCAAGACCCAGGGCCTCCCGGTGCGGCTGGAGCACTCGGTCACGGAGTCCATGCTGACCGCACGGCGCCACTCCGCCCGCTGCTGGATCAAGACCGGGGTCAAGCGCGACGGCACTATCGTGGCCCGTGACGTAAAGATCTACCTCGACACCGGCGCCTATGCCGACAACGGTCCCCGGGTGGTGGCCCGTGCCGTGCTGCGGGTTCATGGCGCCTATCGTTGCGCCAACTTCCGGTCCGACAGCTACGGCATCTACACCAACTCGGTCCCCGCGGGATCCATGCGCTCCATCGGCGGACCCCAGTCCATCTGGCCGGTGGAAGCGCAGATGGACAGAATCGCCGAGGCACTGGGGCTGGATCCCGTTCGGTACCGCATGGAACATCTGCTGGGCCGAGACGAACAGATCCGGCCGAACTCCCGCGGCGTCGACGGCGACTTGCGCGAGGGACTGAGCAAGGTCGTCGAGATGATACGGCAGCGGGGAGAGCCTGAAAGGGGCGCCGGCGCCGGGCTGGCCGTGGGCATCACGGACAGCGAGGCCAACCCCGTCTCCACCGCCATCGTCCGGCTTTTGAGCGACGGCAACGTCGTGGTCATGGCGGGCAGCACCGAGGTGGGGCAGGGGGCCCGCACCGTGCTGAGCCAGATCGCGGCCGAAGAACTCCGTGTACCGTTCGAACGGGTGGTGCTGCGCGGCACCGATACCCATACCACTCCCTTCGACCGCTCCACCGGCGCCAGCCGTTCCACCACCGTCATGGGAACGGCGGTCAAATTCGCGGCGGCCGACGTGCACCGCCAGATCACGGCCATCGCCGCGGAACAGTTCGGCGTCGACCCCGAGCGGGTGGTGGTGAAGGACGGCGCCGCTTGGTGCGGCGAGGCCCGGCGCGGGTTCGCCGAGGTGGTGGCGGGTTATTTCGGCATGCCCGGCGGCGAGTTGATCGGGCGCGGCTACGTCCGGGCCGGCGGCGGCATCTCGCCGATCCTGCCGATCTTCTGGGAAGTGGGCATTGGCGGGGCCGTGGTGGCGGTGGACGCCGATACCGGCGAGGTGACGATTCAGCGATACGCCAGCGTGGCGGACGTGGGCAGGGCCATCAATCCGCGTCAGGCGGAGGGGCAGGATGAGGGCGCCGCGGTCATGGCCATGGGACATACCCTGTTCGAGTCCCTGATCTACGCCGGCGGGCAGCCCCTCAATCCCAACCTGGTGGACTACCGGGTACCGGGCTTCCGGGATATTCCGCGGACCTTCGAGTCGTGCCTGGTGGAGAACGCGGACGGCCCCGGCCCCTACGGCGCCAAGGGGATGGGGGAGGGCGGCATCATTCCCGTGGCCCCGGCCGTGTGCAACGCCGTGGCCCAGGCCACGGGGGTTCGAATCCGCGAGCTTCCGCTGACGCCGGAACGCGTCTGGCGGGCGTTGCGAACGGCCAGTTCGGAAAACCCGTGAGGCCCTGAACTCCGGTTTCGGCCCACCGGCAACCAGTCCATGCGGTCAGCCATCGGCCTCATCTGGCTCAGTCTTTTCTGGACCCTGCTCTGTTTCGTGTTCTACCGCGACCGGGAACTGATCATTCAGGCAAGTCTGCCGGTGTGGATCGCCTCGGCGCTTGCGTGGGCGGCCTGCAGAATCGCGGCGTCGTCGCTCCGGTCGGGCTGGCGGCGCCGTCGCTCCAGGCCGTGGAAAGGAAAGAACGCGGCCAAGCCGCGAAAACGGTCTCGATAGGGACGGACCCGTTATCCGTGATGCCGGACACTAGCGGCTGAGCATGAGGTCGATGGACAGTGCGCCCGCGCCGCCCACCAGCAGCGCCAACGCCATCAGAAACAGCGCCAGACAGTATTCGATGCCGGTGCCCTTGCGGCCGCCGCCGGACACGTAGAACCCGAACTCCCAATGTCCCTTGTAGAGGGCCACGGCCGTGAAGACCGCCAGCCCCAGGGCTAGGGGGCGGACGAGAAAACCCAACAGCATGGCCGGAACGCTGAGCGCTTCCGTGAGGATGCCGATGGCGCCGACCCAGACCGGAATGTGGTATTTTTCTTTCCAGTTGCCGAGTTGGCCCCTTGGCCCCCTTCCGCCGAACCAGCCAAGCAGATGCTGTGAGCCGTGGGCAAAGAAGGTGATGGCCAGACCCAGGCGCAGGACGACGAAAGCCAGATTCGGTTCCGTTTGAAATATTGCATTCATGGCTGACCCTTCCTCTGGCGGCGGGGTTCAGACCCGCCAGCGGGACGGCTGCAACGTCGAAAGAACGGATAGGGCCCGGGTATCCGCTGGCCCCGCCCGGTTCAACCGGCCAGGAACTTCCGCATGGCGGCGTGGGCCGCATCCGGGTTCACGAAGAAATAGCTGTGTCTCTCGCCCTGGAGCTCCACGAGGGAGGCGCCGGGAATCCCGGCCGTCAGCACGTCGGCCGCCTGCCGCAGCGAGGTATCGCTGGTCACGTTGTGCTCCTCTTCGCCCACCAGGATCAGCGTCGGCATCCGGATTTCCTTCAGCCGGTCCTTGAGGTCGTGCTGCTGGCGCGCGATGACGTGACGAAAATACTGCTCCACCGGGTTGAGATGCGCCATCCGCACCGCCAGGTAGCCTTCCACGCGTTGCGGGTAGCGCTTGACGAACGCGTCGGTGAATCCCACCAGGATGCCATGGTCCCGCAGGTACCGCTCGTAACCCCACTCCACCATTTCCCTGGCGATGCGCAGGGGAATCCCCTGGTGCGGATTGAAGCCCCGGCCCGAGGCGCAGATGAGCGCCGAGACCCGGTCGGCATGGTCCAGGGCCATCACCTGGGCCACCGAGCCGCCCATGGAGTGGCCGCAGACCACCGCGTCCCGGGCGTCCAGATGCTCCAGCACCGCGGCCGCGTCGTCGGCGAAGTCCTTGACGCCGTAGGGCGCCGACGGCCAGTCCGAGCGTCCCGTGCCGCGATAGTCGCACAGGATCACCTGGTGGTCGCGCGAGAACGCCGGCACCTGATGGAGCTTCCAGACGTCGCAGTGGCAGGCGGTTTCGCTGAGGAACAGCAGCGGACGGCCGCTGCCGTGGCTTTCGTAGTAGAGCTTCGTTCCGTTCCTTTCGATGAAAGGCATGGACAGCGTCCTACCGCTTCCGGACCGCGTAGCTCATGGGCGCCACGTCGTCGATGGTCTCGCCAAGGGCGCGCCATTCGGGGACGGAGTCCCACAGGGGTTGAGCTCCGGCCTGAATCCGGTCCAGTAGTTCACCCTCGTCGAAGCGGGTGGCGCGGCCGTCCTCCAGCAGGGTCTCGCCGTCGACGATGATGGTTTCGATGTCGCCGCCGCTGCCGCCTTCCACCAGGGATTTGATGGGGTCGCGCACGGCGCCGAAGTGGGTCTTGCGCAGGTCGACGACGATCATGTCGGCCTTGGCTCCGGGCGCCAGCCGTCCCAGGTCGTCCCGCCCGAGGGCCTTGGCCGCCCCCAGGGTGGCCGCATCGTACACGTCATATGGCTTGCCGGCCCGGAAGCTCCCTTCCACGAGTCTGCAGGCGAGTCCGGCAAGGCGCATCTCGTGCACCATGTCCTGAGGGAAGGTGTCCGTGCCCAGCACCACGTTGATGCCGCGCTGCCGGTAACTGTCGAAGGACTCCAGGGCGATACCCATCTTGGCGTATTTGTAGGGGGCATGGGCCACGGAGGCGCCGCTGTCCGCCAGCATCGACAGGTCGTCGCTGTAGGGGTAGTGGCACCAGGAGTGCCGGCCATGGAACACACAGTGCCCCAGGATCACCTCCTCACCCAGGAATTCCAGGTCGTGGAGATACTGGATCGGCGTCACGCCCCTTTGCCGCAGCGTCGACTGGAACTCCACGATGTTCATGGCGGTGTGGAGCTGGATGCCGATGCCCAACTCCCCGGCGATGCGCTTCGTGGCCTGAAGCAACTCCGGCGTGCAGGTGTCCAGTTGGCCGGGGTAGAGCATGGCCCGAATCCGGCCGTTGAAGGCGCCGTCATGCTTTTTCGCGTACGCTTCGGCCGCGGCCAGGCCCCGCTCGCCGTTTGCCTCGTCCCAGTCCCATTGGATGCGTCCCTCGTCGTCCAGCACGTAGGCGGCGCTCCGGTAGCCGGCTCCCAGATAGGCCCGGGCGCCCAGCTCGCCGATCATCTCGGTGAAGCCCTCGATCATCGTGCCGCGAGTCCCCACGTCCAGGATGGTGGTGGCGCCGCCCCGCATGGCGGCCCACACGCCGAACTTGCCCTCGACGTCGGCCCGCGGCGGCGGGCCCATGCCTTTGGCGCCGCGCCGCGTGGCGCCGTAGGAAAGGAAGTTCATGCCGAGGTAGTCTGCCTTGCTGGCGTCGCTCAGCATGACGTGCCGGGCATTGGTGCCCGCGTGAATGTGGCAGTTGATGAGGCCCGGACCGACGAGCCGGCCACGCGCGTCGATGGTCCGGTCCACCGGCCCGTCGAAACCGTAACCCACGTGGACGACGCGGTCATCCTCGTACACCACCACCCCGTCGGGCAGCAACTCGTGCCCGCGGCCGTCGTAACCGACGACCCAACCGCCTTGAACGAGTGTCTTCATGGTGTTTACCTCGAATGCGTGCGTGTCCGGTGTGCTGTACTTGAAAGACGCGCTGGCTGTCAAATCCGGCGGCTCGTGTCGGGCCGTCTGCTCGCTCCGTCAGGCTCGCGCTTCCCCGGCGAGACGCGGGGCGAGGTTGGTCAGCCGGCGGGTGGAACGGACGTTGTTCACCGCCATGGCCAGGGCCCGGGGCTGGCCGATGATGACCACCAGCCGCTTGCCCCGGGTCACGGCGGTGTAGAGCAGGTTCCGCTGCAGCAGCAGATAGTGCTGCATGGCCAGGGGGATGACCACGGCCGGGTATTCCGACCCTTGGCTCTTGTGCACCGACGTGGCGTAGGCCAGGGAGATCTCGTCCAGTTCCCCGAACTCGTAGAGCACGGTTCGTTCGTCGAAGGTCACGTGGAGCTGCCCCTCGTCCAGGTCGACACGGGAAACCTGTCCGATGTCGCCGTTGAAGATGTCCTTGTCGTAGTCGTTGACGGTCTGGATGATCTTGTCCCGTGGGGCGTAGGTCCAGCCGTAGCGGCTGACCCTCGGCTCCGCGCCGGCATTGAGGTGTTTCTGCAGTTCGACGTTCAGCGAGTGGGTCCCCAGGCTGCCGCGGTTCATGGGCGTCAGCACCTGGATGTCCCGGATGGGACTCAGCGAGAATCGCCTGGGAATGCGTTCGGTCACCACCTGAATGAGCTTGTCGTGGATCTCCTCGGGGGATTCGGCGGGAATGAAGTAGAAATCCTGAAGCCCCGCGCCGTCGCGGGTTTCGATGAATTCACCCGCGTTGATCCGATGGGCGTTGATCACGATGCTGGAGGATGCCGCCTGCCGGAATATCTCCGTGAGGCGCACGGTAGCCACTCGCCCCGACTCGATGATGTCCTGCAGCACGGCCCCGGGCCCCACCGACGGAAGCTGGTCCACGTCCCCCACCAGCAGCACGGCCGCGTGCGAGGGTACGGCCTTCAGCAGTTGATTCATCAGCAGGACGTCCACCATGGAGACCTCGTCGACGATCAACAGGTCGACCTCCAGGGGGTCGGCTTCATCCTTGCGGAAGCCTCCGTGTCTTGGATCGAACTCCAACAGGCGGTGGATGGTCCGGGCCTCGGCCTGCGCGGACTCGGACAGCCGTTTGGCGGCGCGTCCGGTGGGGGCGCAAAGCAGCACCTTGCCGCCGCGCCCTTCGACGATCTTCAGAATGCTGTTGACGATGGTGGTCTTGCCGACGCCGGGCCCTCCGGTCAATACCGTGACCTTGCCGTTCAGCACCACGGCGACCGCTTCGCGCTGCGACAGGGAGAGGCTGAGGCCGGTCAGGGCCTCCACCCACGGGATCGCCCGCGCCGCGTCGATGGCGCCCCATGGCGGCGGACCCGCCAACAGCCGCCGGAGGCAGCCGGCGACACCCGCCTCGGCCCGCTGAAGGGGCGCCAGGAAAAGCGCCGGCTCACCGCTGATGGATTCGGCCATCAGGTTCTCGGCCGCTACCTCCAGGGCGATGGCCTCTTCGACGGCCGCGGGCGGGACCTCGAGCAGCGCAACCGTGCGTTGCACCAACTGCCGCTTCTCCGCCGCGCAGTGTCCTTCCGTCGAGCACTCCCAAAGGATGTGGCGCAGCGCGGCCCGTATCCGGATGAGCGAATCGGACGGGATGCCGAGCTTGCGGGCAATGGCATCCGCCGTCACGAAGCCGATGCCGTTGATGTCCAGGGCGAGGCGGTAGGGGTTTTCCCGGATCCGATCGATGGCCTGATCGCCGTACACCCGGTGGATGCGCGCGGCCCGCGCATTGCCGATTCCGTGGGAGTGCAGGAAGACCATGATCTCCCGGATGGCCTTCTGCTCGCGCCAGGCCTCGGTGACCCGGGCCTGCCGTTTGGCGCCGATTCCCTCCAGCATGCGAAGGCGCTCCGGGGTCCGCTCGATCACGTCGAACACGTCGGCGCCAAAGGCCTCCACCAGTTGATGCGCGAAGTGTCTTCCGATCCCCTTGATGAGACCGGAGCCAAGGTATCTCTCGACTCCTTCAAGGGTGGTCGGGGGCACGGACCTCAACGTCTCGGCGCGGAACTGCAGACCGTACGCGGCACTGTTCACCCACGCGCCCCGGCAATCGACCTGCTCACCGGGATTGATCGCCGCGGCGCTGCCCACCACCGTCGCCAGTTCGCGGCGGCCCCGCACCTTGACTTGCAGGACGCAGAAGCCGGTATCCTCGTTGTGGAAGGTCACACGCTCCACCAGACCCTGCAGGTCCTCTGTCCGCATCGGCGGCTGCTTGGCTGCATTGTCCGGCATGGAAATGATTCAGGGTCGCGGCACGAGGGGCTGGGCTGGTCGCCCGTCCCGCGGGTCTCGGATCGGACGTCCCGGCTCAGCGCTCGCCGTCGCCGAAGAGTTTCAGCGCCTTTTCGATGAGCTTCTGGACCGGATCCTCCTCGTTCGCCGGTTCCTGCGTTTTCTCCTCGCGCTTCTCCCGGTCTTGCTCGCCGCGCCTGGCGCCGGCTCCGGGGATCAGGTCCAGAATGCCCTTGACGCCCCTGCCGACCGTCTTCTCCAGGACGTTCTCGATAAGCCTGAGGCGCGGCCGCAGGGTGACGTCGGGCAGCGTTCCCCTGACATCGAACGGCACCTCGATCTGGTCCTTGTGGTTGGTGATGGGCGTCAATCTCGATCCCGGAAGGAGATCGGCGGAGAGGTCCTCGGACAGGGTCAGCATGCCGTCGAGCTCAGTGACTCCGTCGAGACCGATCCAGCCCTTTCCGGCGATGTCGTAGTCCGTAGCCTTCAGGGTGATCCGTTCGACGACGACCCGGCCGCCCTTCGCCCTCACTTCAGAATCGAGCTGCTCGAAAGTGGTGGTCTCTTTCTTGAAGACCTTCGGGTATTTGTCCTTGAGCCGCGCGCTGAAAAGGGACGTCAGCCCCGAAATCCCGGTCATGCCTTGCAGCGCCTGTTCGGCAAGGTTGGCGTCCAGGATACGGCCTTCGGCGACGGCGGCCGTTCCCTTGCCCGCGAGGGTGGGCTTGATGGCATCCCAGGTCCGCCCTCGTCCCGTAACGGCGAGGTCGGCGTTGAGAGTGCCCGTCACTTCCGGAATGCCCTCGACACCGGCCAGGTATTGCCGGATGTCGATGTCCCGCATGCGAGCGGCGACATCGAAGCGTGGAGAGGCGCCCCGGAGCTCGATTCCGCCGCTGGCGTCCAGGGAGCCTCCCAGGGTCTTGAGTTGAAAGGATCCCACCGCGAGACGTTCCTCCGTCACGTCGAAAGCGGCCGTCAGGCCGGTGAACTCGAGCCCCAGAAGGTTCCCCTTGTCGGAGGCCAGACTCCCCTCGAAAGACAGGCTGGCGTCCCACGTCAGACGGCCGGAGCCCCGCGCGCCTTCCAGCACCCCGTCCTGGGGCTGGAGCCGGAGGTCCGTCAACCGGAGCGAAGGAGATGCCAGCCGGTAGTTCAAGGTGAAGGGTATGAAGCTCTCCAGGGTCGCCGTGCCGGCGAGGCTTGTCTCGCCCATGCGAAACGACAACTGACGGAGCGTCACGCCGTGATTGGAGAACTCCACCGCGGCCGAAACCGCTTCCAGGCTTTCTTCCAGGGCGGGCACCTTGACGGCGGCGTCCTGGAGCTTCAGCGCACCATGGATGCGTGGGGCGGCGCCGCCGCCCAACGCTCCGGTGACCTCCAGATTGCCCTCTGCCCGGCCGGAGAGCTTGTAGTCCGCCAGCAGCGGCGCCCACCGATCCCAGCCCTGCAACTCGGCATCCGTTATGTCCAGGCTGAAATCGATGGTTGCCGGACTGCCGAGCCCGATGTCGCCGTCGCCCCGGACGTTCAGCTTGTCCAGGGTTGCGTCAAGACGCTTGACCGCGATGTCTTCCGGTGTCGCACGAGCATCGACCTCCAGCCGCAACGTCATGCCCGGGGGCTTGTGGATGCCGTCGCCGTACTTGAGACCGCTGTGCGTGAGGTCCAGGGCGCCGGTGACCGCCATGTCCCTCGGGGTCCCCTTGAGCGCGAGCCCCTGCGCCTGCAAGGTGCCGGCGAGCCCCAGCGTCTCGGGCCAGGCCGCGGCCATCTCCGGGAGTACCTCTCGCAGAGCGTCCCACGACAGCGTATCGATGTCGACGGTGCCATCGACCGGAACGGCCTTCGGCGCACGCCCCACGGGGCCGACGACGCCGTCGAAACGCACGTTCTGACGGTCCTCCAGCAGGGCCGTGGCCAGCGTTGCCTTGAATGGACGTTCCAGGCTCAGGTCGGCCAGCTCAAGGTCCAGTTCTCTCAGTGCGATCTGACGCCGGCCCCTTTCGTCCCGATAGTGGAGGGTGCCTTCCGACACCTGGATATGGGACACGGCGAGGCGGCCGCCGAACCCGGAAACGTCCTCCTGCGACGGTTGCTGCGCCGCTGCCTCGCTGACCGCGAACGGACCGCTGGTCCGGGCCGCCCCGGGTACGCGATCCGAGGCCAGTCGCGCGCCCAATCCCCTGAAGTTGTAGACGCCGCGTTCGTTGCGGATGACCTGCAGGACCGGCCGCTGCAGTGCGACCCGGGTCACGGAGAGTCGGCGGCGGAGGGGATGAATCCTGAGATTCACCTGAACGTCGGCGGCCCGGAGGAAATGACCGGAGCCGAAGGCCGGGTCCTCGCTTACGGAAAGCTCCCGGATCCGGACGCCGATGCCGCCCCGCAGCTTGACGTTGATCCGATCGTAGGCAACTTTCCGGCCGGTGCGTCGCTCGGCGGCGGCGACGATGCGGTCCTTGTAGGAAACCAGGAGGGAGTCGAGGTTGTAGAGCGCCAATCCTAGCAATGCGGCAACAACTATAATAAGGACCATCAACGCGATGATGAGTTTCCGCATAAGAGCGTCCGGCGCCTCTGAAAATTGAATCTACACCATCATGCCGGGGAACTGAAGGTGCCGGCCGGGTGGAAGGGGACGCGCGCGCGTCGACGACGGAGGTCCTGCCTTGAAACGGTTCGTATCCGAACGTAGGGTCGAGTTCGCGGACTGCGACTCCGCGGGAATCGTCTTCTATCCCAACTTCTACACATGGTTCGACCGCGCCACGGAGCGTTTGTTCGCCTCCGTCGGCCTGACCTACCAAACCATGCGCCGGCAGCACGGCGTCGTCGGACTTCCGCTGCTCGAAACCGGCGCCAAGTACCTGCGCCCCTGCCGCCACGGCGAAGCGATGCGCCTCGAGAGCTGGGTGGATGAGTGGCGCGAGAAGGTGTTCGTGGCAAAGCACCGGATCGAGTGCGCCGGCGAGACGGCCGTGGAGGGTTACGAGACCCGCGCCTGGGCGGTGCCGTCCGAGGCTGCGGGCCGTTCCATGCGGGCCGCGCCCATTCCAGAAACGGTCCGGGAGCTCTTTCAGTGAATGAATCCCGCCGCCGTGCTTCAGAACCGTTCCATGGACTCCGTGCCCACACCCGCGCCGCCGCCGTCACCCGGTAACGCCCAACGGTGGGGCCGAAGGCTCAACTACCTGGCCGGGGCCTGCGTGGCGAGCTCCATGAGCGCCGCCACCACCTATGTGCCGCTCTACATGAAGAGCCTCGGCTCCTCGTACTTCGTGAGCGGCCTGCCCCTGGGAGTGCGCGCGGTGGGACGGTTCACGTTCGATGCCGCGGCCATGGTGATTGCCGGCCGACGAATCCCGCCCCAGACCATGCTGGCCCTGGGCGTCACCTTCACCGGCATGGCGCTGCTGGCGTGCGGGCTGTTCCCGAGCGCCTATCCGGTTACCGCGGCGTTCTTCTTCATCGGCGCCGGCGTCGCGTGGGTTCAGATCGCGTTGCGCCAGATCGTGTTCGAGGGAGCCCCGTCCGGCCGGCGCGGACGCGCGTTGGGAGTGCTGAGTCTTTTTCTCGGCTCGGGCCCCATGGTGGGCATCTTTTTCGGCGGGTTGATCTCCGAGTATTTCGGATACCGCTACCTGTTCGCCGCGGCAGCGGTCGCGGTCCTGTGGTTGCCGCTGTTGCTGGTACGTCTTTCGCCGCCCCGCAAGGACACGGAGGGAGGGGGGACGTCGCTGCGGCTGAAGGTGATCCGGGATATCCTCGCGACCCCGGGCGCAAAGCTTTGCTGCGCCTCCAGCTTCTTCTCGCTCTTCTATCAGCCGGCCCGTTCCCTGGCATTGGCCTTCTACGCCACCGAGGCGTTGAGACTGTCCGTCGCCTCCTACGGCGTCATGAGGAGCATCAGCCAGCTCGGCAACGTGAACGGGCGCTTTTTCGGCGGGCTCTGGACGGACCGATCCGGGGTCATCGCCTGCATGGCCAGCGGTTACTTCATCTCGGCCGCGGGGTTCGCGCTGGTCCCATGGACCGGCAGCTTCGGCTCGCTCCTGATCGTGCACACGGCCATCGGCGCGGGTGCCGGCATGGTGAATCTGGCGGGCCAGGTGGGCATCCTGTCCATCTTCCCCTCCGCCAGGCGCGGGCAAGCGCTGGCGCTCCAGCGCGCGCTGGGCGACATCGGACTCTTTCTGGGCCCCATCGTTGTGAGCGCGGGCCTCGATGCTTTCGGCTTCCTGCCTGTGTTCATGGGCATGGCCGTGCCGCCGCTGGTCTTCGGGCTGTGGACGGTCCTGGCAAGGCCGTTTCCGGCCGACAGCGCGCGGGCGGATTAGTCGGCGGTGGCAGAGGCCGCCGGCGGCCGCCCTTTGCGGAGGTCCGCCGCAACGTCGCTAACCCAGATGGGGAATCACATCCGCCGCCAGAAGCTCCAGGTGCTCCATCTCGTCGAAGGCGGGGTTGAGCAGCAGATGGCGGGCGCCTGCCCGCGCTACCTCGTTCAGCCGGTCGATGACTTCCTGGCGTCCGCCCCATATGCACACCTGCGAGGCGAGGTCGGCATTGCGGTAACGCACCGCGAAGAACTCGCGCAGACGCCGCTCCGCCCGGTCGCGGTCGTCATCCACGGCCAGGTAAACACGCTTGGATACGGCGAAGGTTGACGGGTCCCGTCCGGCCTCGTCGAGGAACCGCGTGATCCGTTCGTATTCCTTGACGAAACGCTGGGTGCCCGAGGAGCCCGCTCCCATGAAGCCGTTGCCGAAGGTCACCGCCCGTCGCAGTGCCGGCTCGGCGTGGCCGCCGAACCAGAGCGGAAAGGGTTGCTGAGCCGGCTTGGGCTCCATGGCGACGTCGGCAAAATCCCAGAACCGTCCCTGGAAGGTCACCCGCTCCTCCTGCCAGAGGGCCTTCATGATCTTGATCCCCTCCGTGAAGCGAGTCGCCCGGTGCTCGGAGGTATAGCCGAACACCGTCTCGGACTCCGGCCACATGCGCCCGCGGACCCCGCCCAGTCCAATGCCGGTGATGATCCGGCCGCCGCTCAACTGGTCCAGACTGGCCAGGCTCTTGGCAAGCTGCAGCGGGTTGCGGAGCACCGTGAGCAGCACGGAGCTGCCGATCTTCAGCCTGGAGGTCACCGCGGCCACGTAGGTCATGAGGATCACGGGTTCCAGCATGGAGAAATTGCTGAGGATCCGTTCCTGGGTCCAGAGGCTGTCGTAGTCCAGTTCCTCGGCCCGGGCCGCGAACTTCTTGATGTGCCCGGTGTCCACCGGTCCGTCGATGAATACCTGTGGGATCTCGATGCCGCAGGGTATGTGGCCGTCTGCCATGAAGTCACTCCAAAGATTCCCGGATGGCCCGGGTGATGCGCTCCTCGGACGGACCGATGTGTTCCTCGAGGGGCTGGCTGTAAGGGACCGGCACATCCAGCGTGGCCACGCGGCGTATGGGGCCCTTGAGCTTGTCGAAGCCGGTTTCCGCGATGCGCGCGGCGATCTCGGCGGCAACGCCGCAACTCCGGTGGGTCTCGTCCACGATGACGACCCGGCCCGTCTTCTCCACCGAAGTCATGACGGTGTCGAGGTCGAAGGGCACCAGGGTGCGGGGATCCACCACCTCGACGTCGATGCCCTCGGATGCCAGGCCCTCGGCCACTCCCAGGGCGCGATGCAGGGCGAAGGAAGTGCCGATGACGGTCACGTCACCGCCGCAGCGTTTGACGTCCGCCTGTCCGAGAGGGATTCGATCCGCGTCCGGTACCGCTCCCTCGACCTCGAACAGACCCGAATGGTCGATGAAAACAGTGGGGTTGTCGCTGGCGACCGCGGCCTTGAGGAGGCCCTTGACGTCGCGCGGCGACGACGGCAGTACGATCTCCAGGCCCGGACAGTTCCACAACATGGCCTGGGGGCTGGCCGAATGCTGCGCCGCGCCGCCGCCCCTGATCCCGTGCAGCATGTGGAACACCACCGGCGCCCGCACCTGGCCGCCGGACATGTAGAGGACGTTGGCCGCCTCGTTGACCACCTGAGGCCAAGCCTCGAAAAGGAAGCTCCCGGTGGTGATGTCCACCACCGGCCTCAGGCCCGCCATGGCCGCGCCGGTGGCAAGGCCGCAAAAGCCCAGCTCGGATATCGGCGGCGCCGCCACCCGGTCCGGGTAGGCCTTCTCGATGGCCGCGAAGTTGAGCCGGCGCGGGCTCAGGCTGAAGAACGTCCCGCCGATGAGGTGGACCCGGTCGTCTTCCTCCATGATCTCGCGCAAGGCCTCCAGCTTTGCTTCATGGTAGGCCAAATGTCGCATAGGTCGTCATTCCCGCACCCTGACCGCAAGTGTAGTCACGGGTTTTCCGCGAACACGTCGGTTACCGCTTCGGTGAGCTCGGGATAGGGGCTGTCGAAGGCGAAATCCACGGCCGCCGCTATCCGATCCTCCACGGAGTGGTTCAGCGACCCGAGTTCGTCCTTGTCCGCGTGCCCCGATTCCACCAGCTCCCGCATGAATCGCAGCACCGGATCGCTGTCCCGGTACCAGCCCCGGACCTCCTCCGGCACTCCGGAAACGTCCCAGGCGAGATCGACGGCGGTGGGCGCCTTGACCACCGGCCAGTTGGTCTCGCTGCCCGGCCAGCGGACGGTCTGGGCCTCGATGAAACGGGGGCCGTCCCCCGAGCGGATCGCGTCGATGCTCTCACGGAGCGCGGCGTGGACCGCGCCGGCATCGATGCCGTCCACCTGCAGGGCGGGAATCTTGTAGGCCGCGGGAAGGTCCGTCAGCGGAAAGGCCGCCATGGTGGAAGACTGCGCCGCTCCGGTGGCGTTGCCGGCGCCGTACTTGCCGTTGTTCTCGCACAGGAAGAGCACGGGCAGCTTCCACAGGGAGGCCAGGTTGAAGGCTTCCGGCACCGCGCCTTCCTCCAGCGCACCGTCGCCGAAGAGGCATACGGCGATCTGCCCGGTGGAACGGCTCTTGGCCGCGTAGGCCGCCCCCGTTCCCAGCGGCAGGATGCCGCCCACCACCCCCGAACACTGGAGAAACCCGAGCTCCCGGGGACTCGTGTGGAAGGAGCCGCCCTTGCCGCGGTTATAGCCGTCGCGCCGTCCCAGGATCTCGGCCAGCAGCCGTCCGGGGTCGCCGCCCCGGGCCAGGATGTGACCGTGGTTACGGTGGGTGGAGAAGAGCATGTCGTCAGGCTGGAGCAACGAGAGCGCCGGCACCCCGGTGCCTTCCTGCCCGATGTACACGTGATAGTGGCCGCGGAACCGTCCTTCCCGATGGAGGCCGATGAGCCGTTCCTCGAAGTGCCGGACCAGCAGCATCTTCCGGCATTGCGCGAGGAGTTGATCTTTTGGCAGCGGGGGGGTCATGTTTCCGTGCCCTGTATAAGCCATTGCCGCGTGGATGCCAACACTTGCCTTCCGGGAGCCTTGCCGGCCGGAGGTCGCCGGACCGGGCCTTGTTTGACAGCCTTCCGAAAGCGGGCTAATCACGATGGGGTTACGGAGAGGGACGGCATATGACACTGGAGCAGAAGGTAGCGGTGGTCACCGGTGGAGGCCAGGGCCTGGGCCGCGCCATCACGCTGGCGCTGGTCCGCGCGGGAGCGAAAGTGGCGGTGGCGGATATGAACCTGGAGACCGCCCACGTTGTCGCCGCCGAGGTCGAGCAGGCCGGCGGAGAGGCTCTCGCCGTACAGGTGGACGTGGCCGACGAGGCGTCGGTGAACGCGTTACGGGATCATGTGCTGGGCCGTTGGGAGCGCGCCGACATCCTGGCCGCCAACGCCGGCATGTATCCGCACTCACTGGTGGTGGACATGCCGGAGGAAGAGTGGGACCGGGTTCTGGACGTCAACGTCGGCGGCCAGTTCCTGTGCGCCCGCGCGTTCGTCCCGGTCATGAAGAAGCAGGAGCGCGGACGCATCATCTGCACGGCGTCGGCCATTGCCTACAAGGGCCAGGCCGGCCACTCCCACTACGCCGCCTCCAAGGCCGCCACGGTCGGTTTCGTGCGCGGGCTGGCGCGTGAGCTGGCGCCCCACGGAATCACCGTGAACTCCGTGGCCCCAGGGACTGCCAACACCGCCATGCCGCGGCAGCACCGCTCCGAGGAATCCATGCGGCAACGGGGAGCCCAGGTGCCCCTGGGGCGCATCGCCGAGCCCGAGGACATCGCCAACACCGTCGCCTTCCTCGCCAGCGACGCGGCCGCCTACATCACCGGTCAGACCATGCTGGTCAACGGCGGCGACCTGATGATCTGATCCGCGAAAACTGTTTCGACGACCTTGAACCTGGAAGGGAAGCCCTCATGCTGAGAAAGAAGGTATGTCTTGTCGGCTACGGCTCGACGGAATACTCCCGAAAATCCGACCGTCCCCTCCTGTCCTACTATGCCGAGGCCATGCAGAATGCCATGGCCCAGACCGGCATCACCAAGAAAGAGATCAACGGCTTTTCCATGGTGACCCAGGCCAGCCCCGACTACTCGCCCTACGTGGCCGAGCAGTTGGGCCTGGAGCTGGACTGGGTGCTCAACGGCGACTGCGGCGGCGCCGGCGCGGTGTGCGCCATCCGGCGCGCGGCCGACGCCATCGAGGCGGGCTATCTGGACGTGGCATTCATCGTGGCGGGGAACGCCTTCGACAAGAACGTAGCGCATCAACGAGTGCTGGAGTATCAGCGGGCCAACTACGTCGACGTCTACGGCTACGGCGGCCCCAACACTCTGTTCGCGCTGGTGCAGCGCCGCCACATGGAGGAGTACGGCACCACCCTGGAGCAGATCGGCAAGATCGCCGTCAGCCAGCGCTTCAACGCCGGTTCCAATCCTCAGGCGCTTCTGCGCGCGCCCATGACCATCGAGGACTACCTGAACTCGCGCCTGATCTCCGACCCCATCCGGCTGTTCGACTGCGTGATGCCGTGCTCGGGCGGCGAGTGTATCGTCGTGGCCTCTGAAGAGCGCGCCAGGCAGATCACCGACAAGCCGGTCTACCTGGTGACCGACGCGGAGAAGATCGGCTTCCAGGCCTCCAACATGCTGCCGGACAAGACCGTCACCGGCATGAGCGTGGTGGGCGAGCACCTGTTCTCGGAGATGAGCCGGGACAACGTCGACCTCCTGGCCATCTACGACGACTACCCCATCGCGGTGATGATGCAGCTCGAGGACCTGGGCTACTGCGCCAAGGGACAGGGCGGGCCGTTCGTCGATGACCACGACCTGACCTTCGGCGGCGACTTCCCCGTGAACACCGGCGGCGGCGAGATCTCGGTGGGGCAGGCGGGTCTGGCCGGAGGCATGCTGCACGTGGTAGAGGCCCTGCGGCAGTTGCGCGGCGAGGCCGGGGAGCGTCAGGTCAAGGCCGCCGAGACCGCCCTGGTCACGGGCATCGGCTGGCTGTCGTACGCGCGCAACCTCAACACCACGGCCGCGCTGATCCTGGAGAGGAGGTCGTAATGGCCGGCAAGAGTCTTCCCGCCGTAAACGCGATCGACCGCGGGTTCTGGGAGGGGGCCGCCAAGGGCGAGTTGCGGCTTCAGAAATGCGGGGTCTGCGGCAAGGTGCAGTTCTTCCCGCGAATCGCCTGCACCGGCTGCCTCGGCAGCGACCTGGAGTGGGTCCCGGTGAGCGGCAAGGGCAAGGTGCATACCTTTTCCATGTGCCGGGTGCCCCGGAACCGCGCCTTCATGGACGAGGTCCCCATCTGCGTCGCGGAAGTGGAGTTGGAGGAGGGTGTGCGGATGGTCACTCGCATCGTCGGCGACAACCGCGACCAGGTGACCCTCGGCGCTCCCGTCACCGTCACGTTCATGGAGACCGAGGATCCCGACATCAAGCTGCCGGTGTTCGAACTGGTCTGACTTCGTTACTCCGGGCGGTCGCGGACAGCCCGGGAAACAGTTCCATGGCCACCATCGAAATCTATTCCAAGTCCTGGTGTCCGTACTGCCGGATGGCAAAGCGGCTGCTGGAGGAGAAGGGGCAGGATTTCGTCGAGTTCGATGTCGAGCTGGACGCCGGCAAGCTCGACGAGATGCTGGACCGCTCGCAGGGCCGCTGGACGGTCCCCGAGATCTTCATCGACGGCGACCTCATCGGCGGCTTCGACGACCTGCGGGCGCTGGAAGCCAGCGGTGAGCTCGACCTGCTGCTCAAGGACTGAAGCGACTTGCATGCCCGCCTGGACCCCGGCGCCTGTCCCGGGCTTGACCCGGGGCCCCGGGGCGACGATTGCGCACGGCCCGCATGACTTTGGTCAAGAGCCCTTGATGAAGTCCGCCACCCGCTCGCCGATCATCATGCAGGTCACGTTGGTATTGGCGTGCGTGACCGTGGGCATGATGGAGGCGTCCGCCACCCGCAGGTTGTCGATGCCGTGAACCCGCAGTTGCTCGTCCACCACGGTCATGGGATCGGATGCCGGTCCCATGAGACACGTCCCGGCCGCATGGTGATAGCTGTCCAGGGTTGAGCGTGCCCACCGGTCCCAGTCCTCGCCGCGCCTGGGCTGGATCGGCGGCCCGTAGTATTCGGGCATGTCGCCGGTCCGGGTCAGCAAATCCAGGAACTCCAGGGTCGCCACCACGGCGGCCACGTCGTCCGGATGCTCGAGCATCCGGGCATCCACCCCCGGCAGCTCGTGGGGGTCGGCGCTCTGAAGAAACACACGTCCGCGGTTGCGCTGCTCCAAGAGCGCCGCGGAGATGTTCAACGTCCGGCCCACGCCTTCCAGCACGGTAGGCGGGCGCATGAAGATGTGGAAATCCCCGGTTTCCCGTGACGGATCGCTCTTGGTCACCAGCCGGAAGGGGGGCACGACCCAGTCCACCTCGAAGCCGCCGCGTCCCTCGAAGCCCATGTGCAGCATGGCGTGGTCCTGATAGTTCTCGCCCACGCCGGGCCGGTCATGGAGCACCTCGATCCCGTGCTTCTCCAGCTCTGCGGCCGGGCCGATGCCGGAAAGCATCATGATGTGGGGGCTGTGGAACGCGCCGGCGGTCAGGACCACCTCGGCGCCCACCGCCGTATGCCGCCGGCCGTCCTTCTCGTAGCTCACCCCGGTGACGCGGTTGCCCGACAGGGAAAGCGACACCACTGGCGCTTCCGCGATGACGGTGAGGTTCGGCCGGCTCCGGGCGGCCTCCAGGTAGGCCACCGTGGTGGACTGCCGCATGCCGTCCTTGATGTTGTAGGGCGACGTGCAGATGCCCCAGGGATTCGGGTCGTTCACATCGCTCCGCGGCAGCCCGAGGTCCCCGGCCGCATCCATGAAGACCTGCACCGCTCTGGGCACCTCCTGGCCGAAGAGGTAGTGGCGCTCGAAGTAGAGCGGCCCGCCGTAGCCGTGGTCGGGGCTGTCGGGGTTGTCCTGATCGTTCTCGAGGCGCTTGAGGACGGGCAGGATGTGATCCCATGCCCATTGGGGATTGCCCGCCGCCGCCCATGCGTCCATGTCCGCCTTGATGGGACGGATCACCGACATCACGTTCACCGACGAACCGCCGCCCATGATCCTGCCGGCGAGGGAGTAGAAGGTGCTGCCGTCGACCTTCCGCTCGCTGGGATACATGTTGATGTAGGGGGTTTCCAGCAGCAGCCGGACCCGTCCGGCAGCCTGCGCCACCAGCTCGGGTATCGGCAACGGGTCCGGGCCGGCCTCCAACAGGAGGACCTTTCGGTTCGGATCTTCGGAAAGACGCGCCGCCGCCGCGCAGCCCGCCGAGCCGCCGCCCACCAAGATCGCATCGTAATCGTTTGCCATGGCAACCTCTTCCTTGCCCGCGCCCGTCATTCCGGGGGTGACCCGGAATCCAGGGGTGGCCGCGGGGCGGTCCGATACTGCCGTTCCCTGCCTCCCGAGTGCGGCCCCGCCATCGGTCCGGTCCACATCCAGGTTCCAACTGCGTATCAAGTATGGGGTTGCCGTTCAACAACGACCGCCACGGCATTTCTTCTTGACAACCAGGCTGGCCCGGACCTAGACTTCCGCTGTCCCGTTCGCGAACGGGCATGAGCCCGCGGCCCCATGCGCCTGACCGAGGCAGAGTCATGTCGAAAGAAAAATCGGAGATCACCGGCTATCACGCCCACGTCTACTACGATCCCAACACCAGGGAGACGGCCAATCGCGTGCGCGAAGGTCTGGGCGCCCGGTTCGACGTGGTGTTGGGGCGCTGGCACGACGTACCCGTGGGCCCGCACCCCAAGGCCATGTATCAGGTCGCCTTTCAGCCCGAGGAGTTCGCCGGGGTCGTTCCCTGGCTGATGCTCAACCGGGAGGACCTGGACATCCTGGTGCACCCCAGCACCGGAGAGCACGTCGGCGACCATCAGGACCGGTCGTTGTGGCTGGGGACACGGTTGCCGCTGAGGCTCGGCAGGTTCGGTTAAGGTTCGCCGTCCCGCACCCGCAGCTTCGCCTCGATGAACTCCCTGTGCGACACGCCGATGAGGTCGGAGATCTTGCGGACCAGGTACTCTTCGTGCTTGTCGACGTTCTCGTCCGCGTAAGCCACGGCCCAGAGGTACTCCACCACCTTCCGCTTCTGCTCCGGCGAGAAGGCCGTCTTGATGAGAGAGGTAAACTGGTAGTGGTCGATGGCGTCGTCGGCTTCGGCCTCGGCCAGCGCCACCAGATCGTGGGTTTCTTCAACGGTGAGGTCGAACTTGGCTTGTAGCGCTGTCACCACCACCGTGCGCTCGCCCTCGGTGCACTCGACGTCGGTGCGCATCATCTCGATGAGCAGTGCGCCGGTGGCCACCTGCAGCCGATGGCTGTCCGACTGTCGCAGGTCGCGGTGGCCGGGGTCGATGCGTCTGTCGAAAAACCGCTGGATGGCGCCGAGCATTACCGCCCCGCACCGTTCAGGAATCGCACTTGGTAGTCCTTCCACTTGTCCGCCGGGCGGGTGATGTCCCCGGTATAGGTTCCGAAGCGGCCGCGCCGGCGGTCCCGGAAGTAGAGTCTCAGGGTTTGCTCCACCACGGGGAAGGCGATCCGGTCCCAGGGAATCTCATCCTCGCGGCACAGCATCACATCGAGACTTTCTTCTCCGGCGCCGAACTGGCGCTCCCGCAGGAAACCCCGAAACATCACGTAGACCTGATTGATCTGGGGCAGGTTGATGAGAGTGTAGAGCTCGGAGATCTCCACCTCGGCCAAGGCCTCCTCCCGCGTCTCCCTGGCGGCCCCTTCGATGGTGGTCTCGTAGTCTTCCAGGAAACCTGCGGGCAGGGTCCAGAACCCGTAGCGCGGTTCGATGGCGCGCCGACAGAGCAGGATGGTGTCTTCCCATTCCGGGATGCAGCCGACCACCACCTTGGGATTCGTGTAGTGAATGGTGTTGCAGGCTCCACAGACGTGCCGGGGCATGTTGTCTCCCTCGGGGATACGGAGTTCCACGGGAGCGGCACAGGCGCTGCAATACTTCATGACAAGCTTCCGGCCGGGTGCTTTGGCAGGCACGCGGTCGCGGCGCCTGCGGGACTTGCCGGCTGCGGTCACTATAGGGTGATCCCCCCGCAGGGTCAATCCGAACGGGATCTCATGGTATACAACATCCAAGAGGAGTGTCGTGTCCCTGTTGCCTGAACGCCTTGAAACATGGTTCCGCGAAGCGGCGCCCGCCGTCCGTTTCTGCTCGCTCCGCTACGTCGGCGAGGGTTCCGAAAGCCTTTCGGTGAGACGAGGGGTGGTGGAGCCCATTGCGTCGGGAGAAGATGCCGGCGTGATGATCACCGTGGCGGACGGCGATGGGGTGGGTTACGCGGGCACCTGCAACCTGAGTCCGGACGGACTCCGGCGGGCCCTGGACCGCGCCCGGGACTGGGCGGCACGGAGTGCGGAGCGCATGGTCTTTCCCGCGGCACCGCTCCAGGCACCGTGCCGGGGCGACTACCGGACGCCGGTGGCGGCGCCGTGGGACTCGGTGCCGCTGCGCGACAAGATCGACCTCCTCCGCGCCCAGAGCGAACGCCTGCACGCGGACCCCCGCATCGTCGATTGGGATGCCTCGCTGTGGCACGTGGAGACCGAGACCCTTTACCTGACCGCGGACGGCACCCGGGTGCACCAGACGTTGAGCCACCTGGTGCCGGGTCTCGGCTGCACCGCCAACGACGGCCTCGAGACCGTGAGCCGTACCTTCGGCGGCCGTGGCTTCTGCCGCCAGGGCGGCCTGGAAGTGCTGGACCAGACGGGCTTTCGCGACGCCGCGCCGGTGCTTGCCGAGGAAGCGCTGGAGCTTCTGGCGGCTCCCAATTGCCCCACCGCGACCATGGATCTCCTGCTTGCCCCGGACCAGCTCATCCTCCAGATACACGAATCCATCGGTCATCCGCTGGAGCTGGACCGGATCCTGGGCGACGAACGCAACTACGCGGGCACGAGCTTCGTCACTCCCGACATGTTCGGCACGTACCGCTACGGGTCCGAGCTTCTGAACGTTACCTTCGACCCCACCGATCCGGCACAGTACGCCAGCTATGGCTACGATGACGAAGGCCTGCCGGCCCGCCGGGAATACATCATCAAGGACGGCGTGCTGCAGCGCGGACTGGGCGGTCACCTGTCCCAGCAGCGCATCGGCCTCGAGGGAGTGGCCAACTCCCGCGCCACGAACTGGAACCGTCCGCCCATCGACCGCATGGCCAACCTGAACCTGGAGCCCGGCGACAGCACCTTCGAAGAGATGGTCCGCTCCATCGAGCGGGGGGTTTTCATGCAGACCAACTGCTCGTGGTCCATCGACGACTCCCGCAACAAGTTCCAGTTCGGCTGCGAGCGCGGCACGCTGATCCGGGACGGCGAGTTGCGGGAAGTGGTGAAGAAGCCCAACTACCGGGGTGTTTCGGCCACCTTCTGGCGCAATCTCGTCCGCGTGGGCAACGCCGACACCCGCGAGGTGCTGGGTACGCCGTTCTGCGGCAAGGGCGAGCCGAATCAGGTCATCCGCGTCGGGCACGCGACGCCCGCGTCTGTGTTCGCCGGCGTACAGGTCTTTGGCGGGGAGTCCTGACCGCGCGATGCAACCCTTGCACCGGCGGGTTTGACCGGCCCGACGACGAACCGCTCCCATAGCAGATGCAGAACGACTTTCACGAACTGGCCGATTTCGCCGAATCTCTGCTGAAGGCCCGCGAGGTGCTGCTCCTGGCCTTCGCCGGCGAGGAGTCGAGCTTCGTGCGCTTCAACCGGAGTGCGGTGCGGCAGGCCGGCGCGGTGCATCAGCGCCAGCTCACCCTCCATCTCATCGCCGATCGGCGCCGGGTCACCGTCGACGCCACTGTGACGGGCGATGCTTCGCTGGACCGGGAACGGGTCCGGAGGGCGTTGGAGACCGCGCGCGAAAGGCTGGCAGTCTTGCCCGAAGACCCGTTCCTCCACTATGCCACCGAAAACCGCTCCACGGAGTCCGGGCATCCGAACCGGTTGCCCGAAGACGAGGGACAGGTGGTGGAATCCATCGTCAGGGCGGGGGAGGGGCGCGACCTCGTGGGCATCTACATGGCGGGCGGGATTCACCGGGGTTTCGCCAATTCCCTGGGACAGCGGAACTGGTTTTCCACCTACAGTCATCACTTCGACTGGAGCTTTCATCTCGACGGCGACAAGGCGGTGAAGTGCGCCTACGCCGGGTTCGTGTGGGATCCGGCGGAGTTCGATGAACGGGTGGCGCGGGCGGCGGCCGAGCTGGAAGCATTGCGCCGGCCCCCGCGCACCCTGGAGCCCGGGCGCTACCGCGTCTACCTGGCGCCTCAGGCCCTCGAAGAGGTGGTCGGACTGCTCCGTTGGGGCGGGTTCGGACTCACCGCCCGGCAGACGCGGCGGACACCCTTGCTGCGCATGATCACGGGAGACGCCGCCCTGGACCCGTCGGTCAACATGGTGGAGGACGCCGGCGCCGGGTTGGCCGCGAACTTCGACGATGCCGGCTTCATCAAACCCGACCGCATCACCCTCATCGACCGCGGAAGGTGCGGCGAGCCCCTGGTGTCGCCACGGGCGGCCAGGGAGTACGGCGTTCCAGCCAACGGCGCCGGCCGGCGCGAGTCTCCCGACTCCCTGGCCATGGCCGGCGGCACGATCCCGCGGCGCGACGTGCTCGCCGCCCTCGGCACCGGCATCTTTATCAACAACCTCTGGTACCTGAACTACTCCGACCGGGATGCCTGCCGCATGACCGGCATGACCCGGTTCGCCGCCTTCTGGGTGGAGAACGGCGAAGTGCAGGCTCCCGTGAACGTCATGCGCTTCGACGAGACGCTCTACCGTATGCTGGGCGACAACCTCGTGGGCCTGACCCGAGAGATGGAGCTGTTGCAGGATTCGGGCTCCTACGGCCGCCGTTCCACCCGCAGCGTGCGGTTGCCGGGTGCCCTGGTGGAGGACTTCGCCTTGACCCTGTGACCGGGTCCGGGGGTTCTCGGGCATTGCAGATGCCGGACTCAAGTGATTTATTGAGCCGCAGGGACCGACAGGGAGGTAGAGATGAAGACCAACGGTTATGATCGCAAGGCCGATGATCTCGGCAATATCGTCGCCCTCGAGCACGTCAACGTCACCATTCCCGATCAGGCCACGGCGGTGACGTTCTACGTCCTCGGGCTCGGGCTGACACGAGACCCCTATATGAACGTGGGCCTGAACAACATGTGGGTCAACGTCGGCGGCCAGCAGTTCCACCTGCCGACGCGAGGCGTCCAGAGGATTCCGGGGCATATCGGTCTGGTTCTATCCGACCTGGAGAAATTGAAGGAGCGCCTCGACACGGTCAAGCCGGAACTCAAGGAGACCCGCTTCAAGTGGCGCGACGCCGGCGACCACGTGGCGGTCACGGGCCCGTGGGGCAACCAGTTCCGTTGCCATTCCGCCGGGCCCGAGTTCGGCGACATGACCATCGGCATGCCGTACATAGAGTTCCTGACTCCTCCCGGCACGGCCCGGACCATCGGGAGATTCTACAAGTCGGTCCTCCAGGCGCCGGTCTCTTACAAGGGCGACAGCTCGAGAGTCAAGGTCGGCCGCAACCAAAGCCTGGTCTTCACCGAGACCGACCGGAAAATCCCCCGCTACGACGGCCACCACATCGCGGTGTACATCGCCAACTTCTCGCGCGCCCACGAGTTCCTGCTACGCCGGGACCTGATCATGGAAGAGAGCAACGCACACCAGTACCGCTTCAGGGACATCGTGGACCCGAACACCGGAGAGAAAGCCTTCACGCTGGAGCACGAGGTGCGGAGCCTCTACCATCCCATGCTCGGCCGCACCATGGTCAACCGCAACGCCGAACAGACCCAGCGCGGTTATATTCCGGGGCGCGACGTCTATTATCCCTGACCGCCATCCTTGACGGCACACCTCTGCGTCGTACGGGATGCCTCCGGAGAGAGGAGTCGGAGGCCGGGGAGAGGGCCCGGGGGCCGGACACCGGCGCCCCGGGCCAGGGCGAACTGTTCCCGTAGGACTCGCGCAGTCACAAGGAGTCATCATGGACATCATGAAGGCAATGGAAACCGTCGACCTCGAGGCGCTCATGGAAAAGACCGCGGCCGAGGGCAAGGGGCGCGCGGTGGTATGGCAGGATTCCGAGTCCATCGCGTTCCTGAGCCGCGGGCGCAAGCGCCGCATGGACTTCCACGTGGACCCCAGCGACGAGGTGACGCTGGTGCTGAAAGGGGAGCAGCGCCTTCATTGCCTCGCCGGCGACGGCAAGGAGAAGGTGGTGGTCATGAAGCCCGGACAGATGACCCTGTGCCCGGGCGGGGTGCCCCATTCCCCGCGTGTCGACGACGACACCTGGTTCCTGGTATTCGAGCGGGTGCGCAAGCCCGGCGAGCAGGACCGGTTCATGTGGTTTTGCGAGAGCTGCGGCAAGAAGGTATACGAGGTGGACGTCACGGTGGGCAACTACAGCGACGACCCCGTGGGGCAAGTGCATCGCGAGTTCTACGGCGACGAGAAGCGCAGGACCTGCAAGGACTGCGGCAGCGTCGTCCCCACACCGGAATGACGGCGCGGACACCAGGCGGATGATGGACTACAACCAGGCGCTGGAACGGCTGGCCGGCGGCTACGGCAAGGCCGAACGGGAGGTGGTTGCGACGTATTTCAACGCACCGCGCACGCCCGAGGAACACACCCGGTGGCTCAAGGCCCAGGCCTTCAAGGAATACTCGGCCATCCAGCCGCTCATCCGCGCCCTCGACAAGCTCTACCCGCAACTCGACCGGCAAATGGACCGCCACGACTACGAAGAGCTCTGTCACAAGCTCGGCGACGAGATGAGCCACGCCAGGCTGATCATGGATTTCCTGGAGGAACTGACCGGGAAACGGCTCACGCAGAAAGACCTCGCCTGGCTGCCCGAGGACCGCAAGCTCGCCGAGGTGCGGGCTCGCTACTCCCGCAGCTACGCCGGACTGCTGCACGGCTCCGAGCGCATCACCGCCACCGAGATCCAGCGGCGCGACGAGATGCTGGAACGCGCCGCCATCACCCTGACCGAAGGCGGCGGCGGCGCGCTGTACGAGGTCTGCCGGCACCTGAAGGGCAACCGCATCAACCGGAGGATCGCCTCCATCTTCGGACGCATCCACCGCGACGAGACCAGGCACAGCGACGCCAACGAGCTGGCCGCGTTGGTCAAGACCCGCAAGGACTACGACCGCGCCCGCCGCATCATTGCCAACGTCTCGTCCCAGCGGCTGCGCATGCGTAACGAACAGTTCGGTTTTCCCTTGAGCCGGAGCGGACTTCGCGCGCTGGAACGGGAATGTACGGCGACCGCGTGAAGCCGGGGCCGGGGTCGTCGAGGCAACATACCGGGGGCGGGCTCCGCCGGCCCGCATGATTCAATGGGGAGGTTTCCGTGAGCAAGGACGCAATGCCGGTCATCGACATGGACTCGCACGTCGAGGAGCCCAAGGAGGTCTGGGAGCGCCTCGACCCGAAATACGCGGATCGCAAGCCCTTCCCGGTGATGGCCGAGGATATCCCGTCCCTGGGGGGCATCAACGCCTTCTGGTACATCGACGGCACCGTCTACCCCAAGCCCATGGGCCGGGGGAACCTGGTGTACGGCACTCCCATCGAGATGCGCTTCGCCACCCAGAAGGAGTTCACCATCGGCTCCCAGACCATGACCGACATCCCGGCGCGCCTGAAGGACATGGACGCGGTGGGCATCGACGTCCAGGTGGTGTTCTCCACGGTGTTCCTCCAACCGGTGACCGACGACCTCATGTTCGAGGCGGCGCTGATGCGCAGCTACAACACCTGGATGGCATCCGCCTGCGCGGAACGCCCTGACCGCTTGAAATGGGGCGCCATCCTGCCCATGAGGGACCCGCGCCTCGCCCTCGACGAGCTCAACCACAGCCTGAAGCTCGGCGCCTCCGTGGCCGGCATCTACGGCACCGTGGGCGAGACCATGCTGCACGACCGCTACTACGATGAGTTCTTCGCGGAGGTGGAGCGGCTGGGCGTGCCCCTTGCCATCCACGCCGGTTGGAGCCATCCCGGCATCACCCGCAGCATGGACGACGTCTCGGGCTCCCGCGCCCTGGGCTTCACGCTCCCGGTGATGATGGGGTTCTACAGCTTCGTGGGCGGCGGCATCCTGGAGCGCCACCCCCGTCTCAGGGTCGCCTTCATGGAGATCGGCGTGCAGTGGCTCCCCTACCTGGTGCAACGCATCGACCACTACCACCACGCCGACAGCGCCCTGGGCCTGCCATTGCCCGTCAAGCAGCCGGTTTCCGAAACCCTCAAGCAGAGCGACATCTACTTCACGCCGGAGGCGGACGAACTTTTCCTGCCGCAGGTGGCGGAGTACGTGGGCGAGGACCGGCTGCTGTTCGAAGGGGACATGCCCCACGCCGAGGCCCGAGAGGGCGCCAAGGGAGAGTTGCTGGAGCGGGCCGACCTCTCGGAGGAGCTCAAGTGGAAGATCCTGAGCGTCAACGGCCGGCGGTTCCTCAACCTGTGACGGAAACGGCATGACCCCCGAAACGCTGGCGGACAAGATACTGGAGCGGCTGAAAGACGGCCCGCTCCACTTCGAGGACATCCTGCTCCAGTTCAGGAAAGAACCCTACCGGGTCGTCCTCCAGGCCTGGGGCCGGCTTCGGGAGGCGGACGCTCTCGGACGAGAGATCGAGACCGGGCGCTACGTGGCCGGGGAGGACGTCCACGAGAAGTAGACGAGGAATCATCCATGGCTCACGACTTCGACGGTAAGGTCATCATCGTCACCGGCGGCGCCCGCGGCATCGGCCAGGTCTACTCGCGGGAGTTGGCCAAGGCCGGCGCCAAGGTCGTGGTGTCCGACATCCTGGACGGCGAACCCTGCGCATCCGGGATACGCGAGCAGAGTGGCGAGGCGTTCTTCGTCAGGGCCGACGTCACCAGCGAGGAGAGCGTCAAGGCGCTGGCCGCGGCGGCCCACGACCGCTACGGTCGCATCGACGGTCTGGTGAACAACGCGGCGATCTTCGCCGATGTCCGCTACGCCCCGTTCGACGAGATCAGCGTGGCCGAGTGGGACCAGGTCATGGACGTGAACGTCAAGGGCGTGTGGCTGGCGGCGCGCGCGGTCTACCCCTACATGAAGGAGCAGGGCTCCGGGAAGATCGTCAACATCGCCTCCGGCGTGCCCTTCAAGGGGATCCCCGTCTATGTCCACTACACGGTGTCCAAGGGCGCGGTGGTGTCCCTGACGCGCGTCCTGGCCCGGGCCACCGGAAAGGACGGCATCTGCGTCAACGCCGTTGCGCCGGGGCTGACCCGCAGCGAGAGCCTGCTGGCGGCGCGCGGCGGCCTGGTGGACGAGGACGACGTGCCGCAGATCCAGAGCCGCGCCATCCCCCGCAGCCAGTATCCCGAGGACATCGTCGGCGCGGTCCTGTTCTTCCTCTCCGACGCCGCCAGCTTCATCACCGGACAGACGCTGCTGGTGGACGGCGGCTCCTACATGCACTGAGTTTCTCATGAGCCGGACACCCAAACTGCCGTACCACGACATGCGCGGGCTGGTGGCGCTGCTGGAATCCGAGGGCCAGCTCCGGCGCATCACCAAGCCGGTGGAGGCCCGCTACCTCAACACGCTGCTGGCGCAGGCCGACACGGCGCTCTTGATGGAAAACGTCGAGGGCTATTCCATGCCGGTGGTGGGCGGCCTGGTGGGCTCGCGCCGGCGGGTGGCGCTGGGGCTGGGGTGCGACCAGAAGACCGTGGGACGCACGTTCATGGAGGCGCTGGACAAACCCGTCGAAGCGGAAGTCGTGGCCGGCGGCGCGGCCCAGGAGGTCGTGAAGACCGGCGCCGAGGTGGACCTCACCGAACTGCCGATTCCGTTTCAGCACCGCAAGGACGGCGGACCCTACCTCTCCGCCGGCATCTCGGTGTCCAAGGACGAAGCCGGGCGCCGCAACGCCGGCTGCTACCGGCTCATGTACCGGACCCCGCGGGAGACCAGCATCGACCTGGTGTCGCCGTCGGACATGCGTTTCAGCTACGAAGCCGCGCTCAAGCGGAACGAGCCGCTGCCCGTCGCCATCGCCTTCGGCACGGGCACCCCGGAGCTCATCGCCGCGGCCTACAAGGCACCGCCGGGCTACGACGAGTTCGCGGTGGCCGGGGCGTTGTACGGCCGGCCGGTGCCGCTGGTGAAGTGCAAGACCGTGGACCTGGAAGTTCCCGCTGACGCGGAAATCGTCCTGGAAGGGGAGATCTCCGCCGACGGCTGGACCATTGACGAGGGCCGCTACGGCGACTTCACCGGGCACCAGTGCTCGATCCGCTGGAACCCGGTGTTCAAGGTGAAGGCGGTGACCCACCGCAGGAACCCCATCCTCCACACCATCCTGATGCCGTGGGAGAACGACTGGCTGGAGGCGCCGCCGCTGGAGGCCGCCGGATGGCGAGCGCTGCGCGAGGCCAGCGTCAAGACCGTGGCGGTGTACGCCACCCCGGGAAGCGCCTGCTACTGGCACCTCTACGCCGCCATCGACAAGCGCCCCGGTGAAGGCAAGAACGCCCTCATGGCGCTCATGTCACTCCACGCCATCAAGCTCGTGGTGGTCACCGACGGCGACGTGGACCTCACCGACCCCATGGCCGTTGAACGGGCCATGGCCTTCCGGGTGCAGCCGGACGAGGATGTCATCATCGTCTCCGGCGCCCGCGGCAAGCACCTCGACCCCACCCTCAAGGCCTCCCGCCTCCCCAAGGGCTCGCTCCCCACCACATCCAAGATGGGCATCGACGCCACCATCCCCGACGACGTCGACCCCGCGGAGTACGAGCTGCTGGAGTACCCCTTCATGGACGAGGTCAAGCTGGAGGACTTCCTGTAAGTCACCGGCAGCGGGTCAGCGGCGAACGGACTCCCACGGTGCGGCACGGCTGTTCCGACCGAGGATCACTCTGAAGCGTCCGCCGCCGGGACGACGAACGTCGCCAACGATACGTCACGGGCCTTTCCTGCAGCCGAGCCAGCCCTGACGCCGTTCAGAAGGGTCCAACTTTGTCGCGACACTAAGGTTTTGCGCTTGAGTGCCGATTCGTTTCCGTGTGGGCAACACGGATCGACAGTTTCCCGGAAGATGGGCCCGGCGGGCGCTCAAGGCGGTGCTGGACGTCGTCTTTCCGCCCTGTTGCATGGCCTGCGAACGTTTCCTTCCCTTGGCCGCGCAAGGCGCCTTTTGCATTCCCTGCGGCGAGCGAATCCAATTGGCGCGGCCGCCGTTCTGCACGCTCTGCGGGCGGCCTTATCTCCATGAATGGCAGGGCGACCACCTGTGTGGCGCCTGTCTGCTTCAGCCGCCGTCCTTCTCTCTGGCGCGGAGCTGGGCATGTTACCCGCGCGGGGCCGACGCTTCTCATCCGCTGCGCCAGGTCGTGCATCGGTTCAAGTACGGCAGGCAGGCATCCTTCGGCAAGCCCCTCGGGCTGCTCGCGGCACGGGCCTGCCGTCCGTGGTTTCAACCGTCCGGCATCGATCTCATCATCCCGGTGCCGCTGCATCCTCGGCGGTTGCGCTGGCGCGGATTCAACCAATCCGTGCTGCTGGGGCGGGAGGTCGGCAGGGAGTGGGGAATCCGCCTGGACCCCTTCGTGCTCATGCGAAAGACGGAGAGCCCGCCTCAGAGCACGTTGAGCCTGAAGGAACGGGGCGCCAACGTCCGCGGCGCCTTCCGGGTCGCTCCGCGCAACACCGTCGAGGGGATGCGGCTGCTGCTGGTGGACGACATCTACACGTCCGGGGCTACGGTCAACGAGTGCGCCCGCGTGCTGCGGCGTTCGGGTGCGCGGGAGGTCCAGGTGCTAACCCTGGGGCGGACGATGGCGTGAGGCGCGGCGGGCGGTCAACGGCGGCTCAGCGTGACCGCTATGCCATGACGCGCCTTGAGGGTGACCTTGGAGATGGTTCCGATGGGGTGATGGGGTACGATGTGGACCCGGAAACGCTGAAGGATCTGCGCCAGCACCAACTGGATCTCGAGCATGGCCATGCCCGCGCCAATGCAGGTACGGGGACCCGCGGCGAAAGGCAGGTAGGAGTAGGGATGACGCCCTTCGCCCCGGCTCGGGTGAAACCGCTCCGGGTCGAAGCGCTCCGGGTCAGGCCAGAACTCGGTGTGCCGGTGAAGCGTATAGGGCGCAATCACGACGTTGGCCTTGGCGGGCAGCAAACAGCCATTGAAGACCTCCGCTCGTTCGGCCCGCCGCGCGTAGGCCCACACCGGGGGATAGATACGCATGGATTCCTGTACCACCTGTTTCAGGTAGGGGAGCCGCGGGAGGTCGTCGGCGTCCGCGGCGGCGCCGTTCAGGGCCGTCGTGAGACTCTCGGTCAGGCGCGCCTCGATGTCGGGATGGGTGCCCAGCAGATAGAGTGTCCAGGCAAGGCCCGTGGCCGAGGTCTCGTGTCCGGCCAGCATCAGCGTCATCACCTCATCGCGCACCTGCCTGTCGTCCATGCCTTCGGCAGCGTCGTCATCACGGGCATGGATCAGGCAGTCCAGGATGTCCTTGTCGCCGGCACCGTGGCGCCGGCGGGCCTCGATCATCCCGTACACGATTTCGTCAAGGCGCCCCATCGCGCGTCTCCACTTCAGGTTGTGGGGCGTGGGAATCCAGGGAAAGAGCGTCATCAGCGCCCGCGGCTCCATCGGATCCAGGTTGATGGTGTCGAGAATATCCGCGACCTCGTCGACGTATCTCTCGAGGTCGGCGCCGAACAGCGTTGCGCCGACGATGGCGAACGTGAGCCTGCTCATTTCGCGGTCGAGAAGAAGCGTGTCACCGCCG
Organism: uncultured Binatia bacterium (SeqCode); assembly: GCA_965215605.1. Lineage (GTDB taxonomy): Bacteria > Desulfobacterota > Binatia > UBA9968 > JAJDTQ01 > JAJDTQ01. The sequence goes on from OZ244070.1 coordinate 3,750,090, forward strand.
ACCTTCGTTTCCCACTCGTCCATCAGTGAACGCGTCTGCGCGTTGATCTCGTTGTCGAAGCCGTTGACCCGCCGGTGGGTGAACATGGGTTGGATGAGGCCCCGTTGACGGACCCAATGGGAGCCGTCATTGGTCACGAGCCCCTTGCCCAGGATCTGCGCCAGCACCCGATAGTCAATGATGTGCTTGGAGAAATGGCGGTGGTCCCGCGACAGTACCGAACGTATGAAGTCAGGGTGGTTGAGGATATAGACGTCGTGAAATCCGCGCCAGCGCAGGAAGTCGCCGTGCCTCTGGAGCAACTGGTGCATCAGCACGTGCTGTTGCTCGTTCATGTGCCGGATCTGGTGAAACCGTGACGTCGAAGGCGGATACGGCGCCGCCTCGACCCCCCGGCCGTTGATGGCCATGAAAACAGTCTACGCCTACCGCATGTTTTCACCAAACCGGGCCTTGGGGGCGCCCACTTGCACTATGGTGCATTTCCGATAAAAGGAGGAGACGACCGGCGCGCGCCGAAGCCGGCGCCCCGTCGGGAGGAAACACGCATGGCCGAATACCCAGTGGAGCCGGTGTCCCACACCGAGCCGGCGACCAGCAAGAAGACCTACATCAGCGCCCAATCACTGCTTGAGGACTCGTTCCGGCTGGGCATGCAGATTCTGGAAAGCGGCTTCCGTCCGAGCTTCATCGTGGGCATCTGGCGGGGCGGAACCCCGGTGGGCATCGCGGTGCAGGAGCTGTTGGACTACTTCGGGATCGAGACCGACCACATCGCCATCCGCACCTCCTTTTACAAGAGCATCGGCCAGACCGATTCGCGCATCCGGGTCCACGGCATGCAGTACATCATCGACAACGTCAACGCCGATCAGGGGCTGCTGATCGTGGACGACGTTTTCGACACCGGCCTCAGCATCGAGGCCGTGCTCTCGCACCTGACAAGCAGGTCCCGCCGCAATACCCCGGTGGACACCCGGGTCGCCACCGTCTACTACAAGCCGGGCAACAACCGCACCGGCCGCGGACCCGACTACTACATGCACGAGACCGATCACTGGCTGGTCTTCCCGCACGAGCTGCACGGCCTGACGCGGGATGAAATCATCAGGCACAAGCTCGGCACCGGGGCCTTCGCGCCGCGTCTGTAAATCCGCCCGGTTGGGGCTTGCATGGCGGAACGGCACCCTCTATATGCCTGACCGTTCTCCACGGTACTTTATATTGGGTTAGGGATGGGCTGCACTTCATGGAGATGATGGACGAGAGCGGTTATCTCCTCGAGGCCGAAGATATCGTCAAGCGCTTTGGTGATTTCACGGCCAACGACAAGGTGACTCTGCGGTTGCGGCCGGGAGAGATACACGCCTTGCTGGGCGAGAACGGCGCCGGCAAATCCACCCTGGTCAAGATCATCTACGGCGCGCTGCAGCCCAACGGGGGGCGACTCCGTTGGCGCGGGGCGGCCGTCGCCGTGCCCAATCCCGGGGCCGCGAGGCAACTCGGCATCGGCATGGTGTTCCAGCACTTCTCGCTGTTCGAGGCGTTGACGGTGGTGGAAAACATCGCCTTGGCGATACCCGGACCCTTCAACCCCCGCGCGCTGGCGGAAGAGGTCGAACAGGTGTCGGCGGACTATGGACTGCCGCTGGACCCCGCCGCCCTGGTGGCGGACCTGCCGGTGGGCGTGCGCCAGCGCATCGAGGTGGTGCGCTGTCTGCTCCAGAACCCTCGGCTCCTTATCATGGACGAGCCCACCGCGGTGCTCACGCCCCAGGAAGCGCGCCGGCTCTTCGTCACGTTGGAACGTCTGGCGGACGACGGCTGCGCGGTGCTCTATATCTCGCACCGGCTGGAAGAGGTGCGGCAACTCTGTCATCGAGCCACCGTCCTTCGCCACGGCAGGGTGGCGGCGGACGTGGACCCCCGGGTTGAAACCGCTGCGTCGCTGGCGCGGCTCATGGTAGGCGCCGACGTCCAGTCCGTCGTCGCCGAGACCCGGGAGCAGGCGGGATCCGTGGCCCTCACGGTCGACGCTCTCTCCCTCCCGGCCATGAAGCCCTTCGGGGTGCCGCTGCGCAACGTGTCGCTGGCAGTGCGGAGCGGCGAGGTGACCGCGGTGGCGGGCGTCGCCGGCAACGGCCAGTCGGAGTTGTTCGAGGTGCTGTCCGGCGAACGGCTGGCCCCCGCGCCCGAATCCGTCACCATTGCCGGACGGCCCTGCGGCGTCCAGGACATCACCGAGCGGCGGCGTCTGGGAGCCGCGTTCGTGCCCGAGGAGCGCCTCGGGCACAGCGCCGTGCCCGGCTTCCGGTTGTCGGACAACATGCTGCTCACTCGCCATGCCTCGGGCGACGACCTGGTGCGAACCGGCTTCATCAACGGAGGCCGTACGCGGGCGCTCACCGCCCGGGTCACCGAGCGTTTCGATGTGCGCTTCAGCCGCAGGGATCAGGAGGCCGGCGCGCTGTCCGGCGGCAATCTCCAGAAGTTCGTGGTGGGGCGCGAGCTGGACCGGAAACCCCGGGTGCTGGTCATCAACCAGCCCACCTGGGGCGTGGACGCGGGCGCAGCCGCGCTCATCCGGCAGGCCCTGGTGGACCGGGCCCGGGACGGCGCCGCGGTGCTGGTCATCAGCCAGGACCTCGACGAGATCTTCGAAATCGCCGACCGTATCACGGTCATCTCCCGCGGCACGTTGTCGGATACCTATCCGGCCGACGCCATCGACCGGGAACGCATCGGAATGTTGATGGCCGGGGCCCAAGAGCCCGACGCGGCCCCGGACCGGGATGCACGGGCGTGAGGGTCGTGCTGGAGAAGCGGCCGGAGCGCAGCCGGGCGATGCAGGTCGCCTCGCCGCTCCTTGCCGTGGCCCTCACCGTGCTCTTCGGCAGCATCCTGTTCGCCGCCCGCGGCTTCGACCCGCTTCACGCCATCTACGTCTACTTCATCGGGCCCCTGACCACCTTGTGGTCCGTGGAGGAACTCATCGTCAAGGCAACGCCGCTGGTGCTGATCGGCGCCGGACTGGCGATCTGCTTCCGGGCGGACCTCTGGAACATCGGCGCCGAAGGGCAGCTCATCGCGGGCGCCCTGGCCGGCGCCGCCATCCCCATCCTGGCGCCCGAGTGGGACTCGGCCCTGGCCATCCCCGCCATGCTGGTGCTGGGCATGCTCGGCGGCATGGCCTGGGCGGCGGTGCCCGCTTTTCTGCGCAACCGCTTCGGCGCCAATGAAATCCTCACCAGCCTGATGCTGGTGTACGTGGCGCAGTATCTGCTGGACTGGCTCGTGCGCGGTCCCTGGCGCGACCCCCACGGTTTCAACTTCCCCAAGTCCATCAGCTTCAACGACTGGCACCTGCTGGCTACCTTCGGCGACGGTCGGGTGCATCTCGGTGCGGTCTTCGCGGTCGTCGTCGCGGCGGTGCTGGCCGTGTTCATGGCGCGCACCCTCATGGGTTTCGAGATACGGGTGCGGGGAGAAGCGCCCCGGGCCAGCGGCTTCGGCGGCTTCTCGCAGGCGGGGACCACTTGGCTGTGCTTCGGGATTTCCGGGGCGCTGGCCGGACTGGCCGGGATCTGCGAGGTGGCGGGCCCGGTGGGGCAGCTCCAGCCCACCATCTCGCCGGGCTACGGCTTCACCGCCATCATCGTGGCGTTTCTCGGGCGGTTGAACCCGCTGGGCGCGCTGTTCGGAGGGCTCGTGCTGGCCATCTGCTACCTCGGCGGCGAGGCCGCACAGGTGGAGCTCTCCGTCTCCGAGAAGACGGCGCAGGTGTTTCAGGGAATGCTGCTGTTCTTCATCCTGACCTGCGACACCTTGATCCGTTGCCGGATACGGGTGGAGCGGGGGACTCCCGGCTCCTCGAGCCTGCGTGCATCCATCGTGGGGAGCCCCGCGGCCAGGACCGCGGACGCCGAAGGGACTGCCCGATGAATGCACTGGAGGCCGTATTGCTCACCATCATCACGGCTTCGACGCCGCTGCTCCTGGCGGCGGTGGGCGAGCTGGTAACGGAGCGCTCCGGCGTGCTCAACCTGGGTGTCGAGGGCATGATGATCATGGGCGCGGTGACCGGCTTCGCGGCCGCGTATACCACCGGCTCCGCCGCCGTGGGGGTGGCGGCGGCCGTCGCCACCGGCGTTGCCATGGCGCTCCTGTTCGCCTTCCTGACCCAGACCCTGGCGGCCAACCAGATGGCCACGGGACTCGCCCTGACGCTCTTCGGAATCGGCCTTTCGGGGCTCATCGGCCAGCCGTTTACCGGATTGCCGGGGGTCAAGCTGGGTGCCGTGCACGTTCCCTGGCTGAGCGACCTGCCTCTCATCGGCCCGGTGCTGTTCGCCCAGGACGTGCTGGTGTACGGCTCCGTGGCGCTCACGGCATTCGTCGCGTGGATATTCGCCCGGACCCGGCTGGGACTGGTGATCCGGGCCATCGGCGGCAACCATCATTCCGCCCACGCCCTGGGCTACGACGTGGCCGCGGTGCGCTACGGCTGCATCGCCTTTGGCGGAGCGTGTGCGGGACTGGCCGGAGGCTACCTGTCGCTCGTGTACACGCCGCAGTGGATCGAAAACATGTCCGGCGGCCGCGGCTGGATCGCGCTGGCGCTGGTGGTGTTCGCCACCTGGACGCCCAACCGGGTGGCGGTCGGCGCCTATCTGTTCGGGGCCGTGTGGATCATGGGCCTCTACGCCCAGGGCGTCGGCGTCGCCATTCCCTCCCAGTTCCTGGCCTCCCTGCCGTATCTGGTGACCATCGCGGCGCTGCTGGCCATCTCGGGAAACCGGATCTTGACGAAAGTGAATACACCTGCGTGTATCGGCCAAACGTTCGTGCCGGACCGTTGAAACGAACGCACCATTCACCCATCCGGAGGAGATACAATGCATAAGTACATCCTGCTGGCGGCCGCCCTTGCCCTGACCTTCGTCACCACGGGCGCGTTCGGGGCAGACCCCTTGAAGGTCGGGTTCATCTACGTCGGCCCCATCGGCGACCACGGCTGGAGCTACCAGCACGACCAGGGCCGCCTGGCCGTCGACCAGGCCCTGGGCAAGGGCGTCAAGACCCTCTACATCGAGAAGGTCGCCGAGGGTCCGGATACCGAACGGGCCATCACGCGTCTGGCCCGGCAGGGCGCGGGCCTGATCTTCACCACCTCCTTCGGCTTCATGGATCCCACCATCAAGGTGGCCAAGCGCTTCCCCAAGGTCATGTTCGAGCACGCCACCGGCTACAAGCGCGCCAAGAACGTCGCCACCTACTCCTCCCGCTTCTACGAGGGGCGCTACGTCATCGGGCAGATTGCCGCCACGCTTTCCAAGAGCGGCGTGGCCGGCTACATCGCATCCTTCCCCATCCCCGAGGTGGTGCGCGGCATCAACGCCTTCATGCTGGGGGCCCAGTCCATCAACCCCGATTTCAAGGTCAAGACGGTGTGGGTGAGCTCGTGGTTCGATCCCGGCAAGGAGGCCGACGCCGCCAAGGTGCTCATCGGTCAGGGCGCGGACATCATCACGCAGCACACCGACTCCACCGCGCCGATGCAGATCGCCGGCGAGAAGGGCGCCAAGGCTTTCGGCCAGGCGTCGGACATGATCAAGTTCGGCCCCAAGACCCAGCTCACCGCCATCATCGACGACTGGCGGCCCTACTACGTCCAGCGCACCAGGGCGGTGCTCGACGGCTCCTGGAAGTCCACGGATACCTGGGGCGGGATGGACACCGGCATGGTCGGCATGGCGCCCTACACCAATATGCCCGCGGACGTGGCCGCCATGGCCAAGGCCACCGAGGACAAGATCCGCTCCGGCAAGATGCACGCCTTCGACGGCCCCATCTACAAGCAGGACGGCTCCCTGGCCGTGCCCAAGGGCAAACGCCTGGACGACGGCACCCTGCTGGGCATGAACTGGTACGTCAAGGGAATCGACGACAAGCTGCCCAAGTAGAGACGGCAGCCCCGTAACACCGGTCGACCGAACGACGCGCGCATCCGACAGGTGGCCAAGGCGCACCGGACATGAACGTGCTTCTCATCCTGTCGGACGAGCACAACCGGGAGGTCGCCGGCTGTTACGGGAATCCCATCGTCCAAACGCCGAGTCTCGATGCGCTCGCGGCCCGCGGGGTCGTCTTCGAAAGCGCCTACTGCAAATCATCGGAGAGATGACGGCGGTGCCGCCCTCCGTTTCGCGAAACCGATGGTCCTGATGCCAGTGTTCTGCCCGGCGACTGGCTCATCTGGCTGCCACCCTTGGCTTATGTAGAACGCGTTGGCGGCTGAGTTGTCGGCGAAGCTCTCCAACTGGATGGTCGCGTGTTCCGCGAACAAGCGCGCCTCGGCTTCGGCCAGAAGCACGCGGCCGATGCCGCATCTCTGGTGTTTCGGCGCCACCATCAGCAAGTCGATCAGCGGCCCCTCGGTGACGCAGAAGCCGACGATATCGCCGTCTCGCTCCGCGACGCGACACGCTCCCAAGTGCCTGTCCACGTGGTCCCTGACTCCCCCGTCGGCGACCCAGCTCTCGATCGCGTCGCGGCCCAGAAACGGGATGTAGTTGGTCCGTGCCGTGCAGATGGCGAGGGTGACCAACGCCTCCCGGTCGTTCTCGCCCGCGGGCCGGATGGTCAATCCGTGCAACCTGAACCCCTATGTTCGACTGGGAATGACACCGTCCCGGAGGGATTGTCCCTTGGATTCAAGTACGGCACGCTGAGGTGGTCCCGAAAAATCGGACAGGTTGCTGAGAATGGTGCGCCCGCCAGGAATCGAACCTGGACTTAGGGTTCCGGAGACCCTCGTGATGTCCTTTTCACTACGGGCGCATGTCTCTTGTTTATCAGACAAGGCCGCTGCCTCTCAAGGCTGTCTTAACGAAAAGGACCGATGGGCGGCCTTCCGAGCGGTTCACCTTGCAAATCGTCCACGCTTTGGATGATTTGCAAGGTGAACCATTTATCTTCCCACAGCGTTGAGAATGGCCTGCGCCACCACTTCCGCGGCCAGGATGCCGGCTTCGTTGACGTCGGCCCGGCGTTTGCCGGTGGAAATAGCAAACAGGGTGTCGCCGTCGCGCAGGGTATGGGACGGGTGGATGGCACGGGCGAGGCCGTCGTGGGCCATGGAGGCCACGGTGTTGGCTTCCGCGGGGGAGAGGGCCGCGTCGGTGGCGACGACGCCGATGGTGGTATTGGTTCCGGGTATGCCTCGGCCGCGCTCCTGCCGTGATCGCCGCGCGGCTTCCGCCGTTTGGCCGGGGGATTCCTCCCGCCCGCCCGCCACCACTTCACCGGTGGCGGGATCGACGACACAACCGACGGCGTTGACCACGACCAGGGCGCCCACCACGACGCCGTTCGGCAGCCTTGCGCGAGCCGAGCCGATGCCGCCGTCGGCGGGGTTCAGGCCCCGAGCCTTGCCCACGGTGGCGCCGGTACCGGCGCCGACGCCACCGGTGGGGACCGGCGCATCCGTAGCCGCCTTGCAGGCGCGGTAGCCCATGGCCTTGTCGGGGCGGACGCGCGGGTCGCCAACGCCCAGGTCGTAGATCACTGCGGCGGGGACGATGGGGACGGCGCCGTGGGCGGTGGCGAACCCGGCCCCTTGCTCCTCGAGAAAGCGCATGACGCCGGCGGCGGCGTCAAGGCCGAAGGCGCTGCCGCCGGTCAGAAGGATGCCGTGGGCCTGCCCCACCAGCCGTCCCGGCCGGATCGCGTCGGTCTCCCGGGTGCCCGGAGCGAATCCGCGCACGTCGACCCCGGCTGCCGCTCCCGCCTTGCAGAGCACCACGGTGCAGCCGGTACGCGCCCGAAGGTTGGTGGCATGGCCCACCTGAATGCCCCTGACCGCGGTAATGGTCGCGTTCCTCATGGATCCCGCTTCATCGCACGGACTCGAACCCCTGACTCGCTTTCTCGCCCCTTAGCCTATAGCCTGTTCCCATGAGCGGCGAAAACCCTCTTCTGCGTCCCCGGCTTCGCCACGTCGACATCTTCCCGGTCCCGGAGGAGGAAGGAAAGCGGGCGTTCGGCGTCCGCGATCCCCAGCACGTCAGCGACAAGGTCCTGCGCCTCCAGATCGAGGCGGCCTGCGCGCTGCAGTTTTTCGACGGCGCGCATACCTTGCCGGAGATACAGGCGGCGTACCGGGAGGCGTACAAGGTCGAGTTTCCGCTGGACTTGCTGGAACAGCTCTGCCAGGTGCTGGACGAGGGGTTGTTCCTGGACAGCGACAACTTCGAGGTCCACTACCGGCGTCTGGCCAGCTCGTTCCACGAGTCGACCGTCAGGGAAGCGTTTCACGCGGGCGTCAGCTACGACGAGAATCCGGCCGCCCTCAAGGAAGGCCTGGGGCAATTGTTCGCGCCTCCCAATGGACCCGGGTTGCCCGGCGGGCGGGACTCCGGGCGAAGCATACCCGGAATCGTCGTGCCCCACATCGACCTGCGGCTGGGGGGTCACGCCTACGCCTGGGCGTACAAGGAACTGGCGGAGGCGCAGCCGCCGGAACTGTTCGTCATCCTGGGGACCGGGCACAACGGAACACGGAACCCCTATGTCCTGACCTGCAAGCGTTTCGCCACGCCGCTGGGAGAGGCGCCGGTGGAGGCCGGGTTCATCTCCGGCCTCCAGGCGCGCCACGGCGGAGAGCTCTTCGAGGACGAGCTGGCCCATCGTTCCGAGCACACCATCGAGTTCCAGGTGCTGTTCATCCAGCAGTTGTTCGGCAACACCACACCGGTCGTGCCGGTGCTGTGCTCCTTCTCCCACGGCGACCCCGGAGACGGCCCGGCGGGAGACTCCATCGAACGTTTCATCCAGGCGCTGAGAACCATGATTGCCGAAGACGGGCGCCGCATCTGCCTCATCGCCAGCGCGGACCTGGCCCACGTGGGGCCGCGCTACGGCGACGCCAAGGGTTTCAGCGGAGAAGAACTCAAGGCCGTCAAGGACGCCGACCGGGAGATGCTGGAGCACGTGGAGAGGGTGGACGCGGAGGGATTCCTGGGCTACCTGGCGCAGGAGGACGACCGGCGCCGGATCTGCGGCTTCTCGCCGATCTACACGATGCTGAGAGCCATGCAGGCCGAAAAGGGGCGGGTGGTCGCCCACGACCACGGCGACATGGACCCGGTCGGCTCCATCTGCAGCTTCGCCAGCGTCGTCTTCGAGTGAACGCGGCGCCCGGTGCGCGCCCCCCCTGTCCGCCGCGACGCCACCCTCCAACGATGGCAGTGCCGCTACGACTCGGGAAACAGCCTCGTCCCGTCGTCGTCCTCCACCGTAATGGCCTTGGTGGGACAGATCCTGGCGGCCAGGACGACCTTTTCCGAAGCATCGCCGTTGGGGTCCGTGACCTCTGCGATGAACCGCTCGTTCATCTTGAAGACGTTGGGCGCGGCCTGGACGCATTTCTCGTGGCCATCGCACTTCGTGACATCGACGGTAACCTTCATGGTGCCTCCCAGCAAAGAATCTCCCCTGTATAACGGAGTCGGCCGCGCCATTCCACCGGACACGGATTTCGGTATTGCAGTGCCGGAAGGCCCTGCGATATAGTGAATTGCGCATGAGGATCCATCGCTACACGCCCTGGGATGGTTCCCAGGAAGTCCGTTTTCCCACTGCCAACGATCTGCTGAAGCAGCTCTCCGATACATTCCTGGAGGAAGAGGGCGTGCGCCGGGCGCTCCGAAGCCTGATGCGCCGGGGCTTCGAATCGGACGACGGCCAACGCTCGGTGCAGGGTCTGCGGGACCTGCTGCAACAGGCCGAAGAGAAGAAGCAGGACCTCCTCGACAAATACTCACCCGACTCCTTCAAGCTGTCCCCCGAAGAGAGCGAAGCGCTGAGCCAGAAGCTCAACGAACTGGCGGAGAAGCTCCAGGCGTATCACGAGCAGATGCGCAACTTCATGGAGCGGTTGTCCGGCCGGTACGCCGACAACATGGACGAGCTGGCCGAGCGGATGCGCCAAGCCCAGGAGCGATACCAGCAGCTCAAGGAGCGCCTCGGGGAACAGATCGACCAGCGCTCCATGCAACAGCCCCAGAGCCTCACCGGACCCGGAGCGCCGGACCTGTCCCGGATGCTGGAGCGGTTGAGCCGTCTGCTGGACGACGACGACTTCTTGAAGAACCTGCCGAACATGCTGGATGCCGCGGTGGAGGACCTCGACAACCTGCTGGAGAACCTCGACTCGCTGAGCCAGCAGGAACTCCAGAAACTGAGCGACGCCATGTCCCAGATGGAGCAGCTCGAGCAGTTGTTGAGTCAGTATCCGTTCCAGGGAAGCCAGCGCATAGGCATGGGGGAGGCCGGACAGGTGCTGGGACAGCTACGGGGGCTGGAGCAGTTCCTGCGCTGGGGGCGGCGTGGTCTGGGGGACGTCTCGGACCTCGATCTCGAGGCTATGCGCGACCTGCTGGGCGAGGAAGCCCACGAGCAGCTCAAGTACCTCCAGGGCGTCGAGCAGATGATGGTGGACGCGGGCTACCTGGTGCGGACCGGCGGCGGGCTGAGGCTCAGCCCCAGGGGCATGCGCCAGCTCGGTGACAAGGCCCTGAAAGAGATCTTCGCCCTCATGAACAAGAACCGTTGGGGGCAGCACGCCAGCGCCAAGACCGGCAACCAGGGCATGCGCCTGGAGGACACCCGACCCTACGAGTACGGAAACCCGCTCAACATCGACATCCGCAAGACCCTCCTGCACTCGCTGGAAGAGGGGAGGACCGGAGTTCCCGTCCGCGTTGAACCCCGGGACTTCCAAGTCTACCAGAACGAGTTCTCCACCGACACGGAGACCGTGCTGCTCATCGACGTCAGCTACTCCATGCTGATGAACGACGCCCTGCACGCCGGCAAGAAGGTGGCGCTGGCGCTCAACCGGCTCATCGAGACCAAGTTCCCCCAGGACGTCCTTCACCTGGTGGCATTCCGCTCCAACGCCAAGATCATCCGCACCGAAGACCTCCCCTCCATCGTCGCCATCACCTACTTCATGGAGCATGGCACCGATATCAAGGAAGCCTTGAGGTTCTCCCGACACCTCCTTGGAAACAATAGAGCCACTAACCGCCAGATCATCCTCATCACCGACGGCGAGCCCACCGCCTGCAACGTCGACCGGGGCGGCCGCCTCCACAGCGGTTGGGGCTCGGCCCTGCTGCACGAACGCATCGTCCGGGAAACCCTCAAGGAGGTCCGGCGCTGCACCCAGAGCGGTATCCGCATCAATACCTTCATGCTGGGGATGGACTACTACCGCATGGGCTTCGTGGACCGGCTGACCCGGATGAACACCGGCCGCGTCTTCTACACCTCTCCCGACGAGATCGGCAACTACATCGTCGTGGACTACCTCGCCAACAAGCGGAAGCGCCTGCGGCGCTGACACCCATCTGCGGCGCCAAAGTGCCGTCCCGGGCCTGATCCGGAAACCAGAGGAGGGGGGAGGCGCCTTATTCCGTGACGAGGGCCAGCACTCCGGTGTAGGTGAGCAAGTGGTTGCCGCCGGCCATGGGGCCGATCTCGTAGTTGCCGAAGAAGCCGATCACCGGCACGTCGCCAAGCGCCTGCTTGATGTAGGCGGTGTCGATGCCCGGGACGCCGTAGAGGCCGGTGCCGCGGGCGCAGCAGTTGAAATAGAGTCCCAGCCGCGGTTTCCTGCCCCCCAACCGGGTCCCCTGACGTTCCAGCATCTGCCCGAGGTCATCCCGCGCCCGTTGCCCGTCCCGGAGCGTGAAGATCAGCGGTTGTCCGGTTTCCACCGGCTGGGCCACCGCCAGAATGCCCCTTTGCGCATCCAGGCCGATGATGTTGCGGACCAGGTACTGCCCGGGTTCGATCCCCCCCTGTGCCGGGTCCGGCGGAAGCCCCACGAACACAAACGCCAGCGCCCGGCGCAGGTCCTGCTGGAAGGGTTTTCCGATCAGCTCGACGAACACCTCGAAGGCCGGGCGGCCGTCGATCTCGAAGATGAGGTTCTCCTGGGCCTTGGTGACGATCATGGGAGCGCTCACCGGCTGACAGCCCTGGGTAAGCTCGATGGTGGTGCCGCAGGCGCCCGACAGCGCGAAGCCCACCACGCTGTTGCTGGTCACCCGGTCCTCGTAGAACTGGTAGGTGCGGCCGTGGCCGGCGCTCTCCGACGCTCCCGCGCCAACAACCGGACCGGAGTGTCCCGCGCCCGCCATGCCGTCCAGCATGGCGTCGGGGCGGCTCCGGTAGCCGTCTGCCAGCAGCACGGTCAGGGAGGGACCGTCCGGCCCCACGGTACCGGCGATGTCCCGTCCCGCGGCATCGTCGTTTCCCTTGAGCGAGTCGCGGATAAAGGGGTGCGCCCGGACCGTATCGGAGGCCAGCGCCATCACCGCGACCCCGGACTCTCCCTCGATCTCGCCGCCGTCCGTAAGGATTCCCAGGGCGCTGCAACCCACGGTGTTGCGGGTGCCGCTCACCTGATGGAGTGTGGCCAGCTCCTGCTCCAGGGCGCCGGCATGGTCGGCCGTGGCGTACAGCAGCACCAAGTCGGCGTTGCCGTCCGGCAGGCCGTCCATGGCGAGTCCGGCCGCTTCCTCCACCGCGGCCCGGGTATCCGTCCGCGGTGACTGTCCGACTCCGGCATTCAGCATGGCGTCAGGGTATGCAAAGCCGGGCCGCGGGTCAACGCCGGCCGGCGCCCGCCGAGCGTAGCACCTGTGGTCCGGCGCCCCGCGTTTTGCTATAAAGGCGCCATGAGAATCGTTCAGCTACCGTTGCTGCAAGACAATTACGGCTACCTCGTGATCTGCGAAAAGACCAACAAGGCCGGCATCGTGGATCCCTCCGAGGGCGAGCCGGTATGGCGCCGGGTGCAAGAGGAAGGGGTGGAGCTTGCCGCCATCCTCAACACCCACCATCACCGGGACCACACCGGCGGAAACGAATACCTGCTCCAGCAGAAGCCGGGGCTGGAAGTGTTCGGCGCCAAGGTGGACGAGGAACGCATCCCGGGCATCACCCATCCGCTCATGGAAGGCGACGAGGTGCAGGTGGGGGAAGAGCGCGGGACCGTGCTGTTCATTCCCGGACATACCCGCGGCCACATCGCGTTCGTGTTTCCCGGCAAGCTCTTCAGCGGCGACGCCCTGTTCGCGGGCGGGTGCGGCCGGGTCTTCGAAGGGACCCCCGAGCAGATGACCGCTTCCCTCGGCAAGCTGCGGGGTCTTTCCGGGGAAACGCTTGTCTACTGCGGCCACGAATACACCGAGAAGAACCTCCGGTTCGCGCTCACCGTGGAACCCAACAACGAAAAGGTCCGCCGGAGGCTGGAGGCGGTACAGGAGCTTCGGGCAAAGGATCGGTTCACGGTTCCGTCCCGGCTCGGCGACGAGCTCGAGACCAATCCGTTTCTCCGCTGGGAAAGCGACGAGATCAAGGCCGGCCTTTCCGAACGCTTTCCCGGTCAGGGAACGGACCCGGTGTCGGTGTTCGCGAAGGTCAGGGAGCTCAAGGACGCCTACTAGGCCGCCCCGCGGCCGCGCCGATTCCGGTCAGGCGCCGCCGTGCGCTGCCTTGTCGAACCAACGCCTTTCCTCGGTTCATCGTCACCCCGGTCATACCATTGCGTCATCCGGGTGCATCTTGTGTCATCCCGGGCCTGACCCGGGATCCAGAAGGACGACCCGCGTCGTATCCCGAGAAACGACAGCGATCTGGAGGTAACCGATGCGGTTTGCGACTCTGAAGAACGGCAGCGTGGCGGCAATTCCGTCCGACGGCAAGATGGTCCTCCTGGACGGCATCTGCAATTCCATGGCGGATCTCGCGGCTTCCCATGAAACCAACCGAGCGGCGGTCGAGCGGGCCGTTTCGGAAGGAAGCCCGGCAAACCTCGACGGCGCGCAACTGGCGGCTCCGGTGCCGGCGCCCTCGAAGATCTGGGCCGCCGCCGGCAACTACCATCGCGGCAGCAAGAACCTCGCCAGCGCCGGCGGGCGGGGGGAGACCCGGGAAACCCCGCCGGACGAGCTGCTCGAGCACATCTTCCTCAAGCCGCCGTCGGCGGTCGTCGGTCCGGGGGAGAAGATCCTCATCCCGCCCAACGCCGAGACCGTTTTCCCCGAGCTGGAGTTGTGCGCCGTCATCGGCAGGGAAAGCCGGGACCTGTCGGTGGAGGAAGCCCTGGACGCCGTCTTCGGCTACAGCGTCATCCTGGACGTCACCGCCCGGGGATACGGCTCCGGAAGGAACCTCATGGGCACCCGTTGCGTGCGCAAGGGGTTCGACACCTTCGCCCCGGTGGGCCCCTGGATCGTCACCCGTGACGAGATACCCGACCCGCAAGCCCTGGAGATGCGGCTGTGGGTGAATGACGACCTGCGGCAGTCCGCCAGCACCGGCGGCATGATCAACGGCGTGGCCCGCCTGGTGAGCTACCTCTCGCAGGTGGGGACCCTTTTTCCCGGCGACCTCATCGCCAGCGGCAACCCGGACGCCCCCGCCTTTCAGAAACAACTGGCCGAGGGCGACGAGCTGGTGGCGGAGATCGACGGGATAGGGCAGCTCCAACTCGGAGTGGCCCGCGCGAGCTAGCCGGGACTTGTCCGGGCCGACGGGGAGACCGGGAGATGAACGAGGCGTTGTCGTTTCAGGACCAGGGCGCCACCACCCTGTGCTACGGCTGCGGTCCGGCCAATGAGATGGGGTTCCGGATCAAGAGCCGTTGGGACGGCGAGGACGCGGTAGGCACCTGGACCGCGGAGCCGCACCACTGCGGCGGCACCCGGGAGGTGGTGAACGGCGGCGTCATCGCGACCCTGCTCGACTGCCACAGCATGAACCTCGCCATCGCCCGGGCCTACCGGGACGAGCAGCGCGACATCGGCAGCGCGCCGCGGGTCTTCTTCGTCACCGCCAACATGACCATCAACTACCGGCGCCCGACGCCCCTGGGGAAACCCCTGGAGCTGCGCGCCAGCATCCGCAAGGTCCAGGGGCGGAAGACCTTCCTGACCTGCACCGTGAGCTGCGAACGGCAGGTCTGCGCCGACGCCGAGGTGCTGGCGGTCCGGATTCACCGGGACGAATCCGTCGAGCCCACCCGTTAGAGTTTGCCCGCCCGCAGGTGCGACCAGAACGAAAGCCCCAGGTAGTAGGCGGGGAAGAACAGCGAGGCCAATACCAAGTGATGGGGCGAGTCCGGTAACAGATACACCACCACCAGGCAGAGCACGCCCCAGACGATCCCCAACGTGAGGGTCAGGCCCTGCAGGAAAGCGTTACGGCTGGGATACAGGTAACGGATGGGCACGAAGACCATCACCGACAACACGATGACCAGCAGTCCGTTGAACCACGGACCCCAATCCAGCACGAAGCAGTAGAACGCCACCACGTTCCAGTACGAGGGAAACCCCAGAAAGTAGTGGTCGGGAGTCTTGGCGTCGGCCTGCGAGAATCCGTAGGCGCTTGCCAGCAGTGGCAGGCAGACGATCCAACCGCCGTGACCAGCCGGCAGCAGCTCGGCCCAAAGCAGCAGAAAGCAGGGGACGAAGACGTAGTTGAGGTAGTCGACGATGTCGTCCAGGCGGGCGCCGTCCACTCCGGGGACCACTTCCTTCACTCGCGCCGCCCGGGCGAAGGTCCCGTCCGTGGCGTCGAGAATCAGCGCCAGCCCCATGAGCGCCAGCGCCTCGCGGTAGCGATTCTGGGCTATCAGCGCCAGGGTGAATACCGCCACCACCGCCCCGAGGGCGGTGTAGATGTGTACCAGCCAGGCAAGCAGCAATCGCAGGAGCCGTCTCCGGTGTCTCGCAGTGGCGCGGGGCGTGGGCGCGGACGTCAAAGGGGCAGGTCCAGCTTCCTGATGCTCTCGATGTAATCCTCGATGCCCCGCTCCAGGTCGTATTGCGGCGAGTAGCCCAGTTGCTCCCGTGCCTTGCCGATATCGAAGATGCAATAGCTCTGCTTGTAGCCTTCCCGGAAGTCGAGGCCGGAGCCGATGTCGATGCGCGAATCGGGAAAGAGGCGTTTCAGCACGGCGGCGAAGTCCTTGAGGGTGACGCCCCGGGCGGTGCCGACGTTGAAGGTCCATTGGGTGAGACCCTCGGCGTTGAGGGCCAGCGCGACGGAATGGGCGACGTCGCCGACGTAGACCACGTCGTTGCGCTGGTCGCCGCCGCGGGGGATGGAAAACTCGCGTCCGGCCATGGCGTCCTCGATGACCTTGCCGTAGAGGGCGAGGACGCCGTGACGGGCCAGCTTGCCCGGCCCGTAGATGGAGGGGTAGCGCAGCGCCACGAACTCGATGCCGTGGCGTTTGCGGTAGTAGTTGCCCAGGGTCTCGGAGCAGACCTTGGTGACGCCGTAGATATCCGCGGGATTGGGCGGCAGGGATTCGTCCAGGGGCACGAAATCGGGATGGCCGTGCTTGCCGCTCACCGTGCCGACAAAGGCGTTGGAACTGGTGTAGACCACGCGCCGGATGTTGCAGGCGCGGGCCGCTTCCAGCACGTTCAGGGTGCCGTCCACGCCGATGGCGATGGCCAGGCTCGGATTGGCCTCGGCGGCGCCCGGCATCAACGCCGCCATGTGCGCGATGTGGGTGATGCCGTGGGCCGCCACGAGTTCCTTCAGCCCGGCGCCGTCCAGGATGTCGCCGGTCACCACCTCCACTGCGTCCGCCATGTCCGCGATCAGCGACATGTCCACGCGATTGTCCAGCAGCACGGGCCGGTGCCCCCGGGACACCAGGAGACGCGCGGTGGCGGCGCCGTTCACGCCGGTTCCGCCGGTAATCAGGATCTTCATGTCACCTCACGCTTAGCCGCTTACGGCCCCTCATGCAATACGTTATATTCGAACGATGATGTACCGGACCCAGCCCGCCCACGACTCCTTCAGCTTCGGCCAAGAAGTGACGCCGGCGGTCAAGTGGCTGCTGATCGTCAACATCGTCGTATTCGTCTTCCAGTTGCCTTTTCTCGGCGGACGCCCGTTGCTGTGGATATTCGGCCTGGTGCCGCCACTCGTCTGGAACGAGTTCCAGATATGGCAGCTCTTCACGTACCAGTTCCTCCATCTCGGGCTCTTCCACATCCTGTTCAACATGCTGGCGCTGTGGATGTTCGGGTGCGATCTGGAGCGGGCTTGGGGGACGCGCTTCTTTCTCAAGTACTACTGGGTCAGCGTGGTCGGGGGAGGCCTCTGCGTACTGTTCCTCGAGCCGGACCAGGCCATCCCCACCATCGGAGCCTCCGCCGGCATCTACGGCGTGTTGCTGGCCTACGCACGGCTCTATCCCAACAACGTGATCTACCTCTACCTGCTGTTCCCCATCCGGATGAAGTACTTCGTGCTCATCATCGGGGCCATCGCGTTCTTCTCCTCCATCGGTCCCGGCAACTCGGGCATCTCCCACCTCGGCCATCTTGGCGGCATGCTGTTCGGCTACATCTATCTCCGCTGGGGCTACATGTTGAACCCGAGGCGCTCGTGGGGCACGGTCCGGCACGAGTACCATCGGTTGCGTCTGGCCCGGCTCAAGCGGCGATTCAGGGTCATCGAAGGCAGGCAGCGGGACGACGAGCCGCCGACGCTGCACTGATCGGCGCTCCCGCCGGACAGCGGAAGGGATTCACTCCGCGGGGTCGGGACGGCGCGACTTCTTGAGCCGGCTCCGTTTGCGCTTGTCGTCGAGGCGCCGTTGCCGGGAGCCCGCGGTGGGCCTGGTGGGCCGGCGCGGCGCCGGTTTCTCGGCGGCCTTGCGGATCAGGCCGGCCAGGCGCTCCAGCGCATCCTCCCGGTTGCGCGACTGGTCGCGGTAGCGCTTGGCCTCGATGGTCAACACGCCGCTCTTGTCCACCCGCCTGCCGGCGACGCGCACCAGACGTTGTCTCACCTCCTCGGGCAGCGAAGGGGAATCGACGATCCCGAACCGGAGCTGCACCGCGGTGGCGGTCTTGTTCACGTTCTGCCCGCCGGGACCCGAAGCCCGGATGAAGCGCTCTTCGATCTCGCCTTCGTCCAGGCTTATCCTGTTGGTGATCCGCAGCATCGATTCTTCCTTCTTCGGCGGTTGTATCCCGCGCCGTTTCCGGCATCATCTTCTGTGTAACAGACAGCGGACGGCACACGAACCCTGTCCCGCGAGGAACCTCACGGAACGCCGCGCCTCGGGCGCGCCGGAGTTGAAACCCGCACCTGCAAGGAGGGCCCATGCGCATCATCCGAATCGCTCTCATGGTCATCGGAGCGGCAGCCACCCTGACTGCCGGCGGCGTAGTGGCCGCGCTGCTGTTCTTCTACACCGGCACCCCGCCGATACCGGAAAAAACGGTCCTCACCCTGGACCTTGAGCGCAACCTCCCGGAGTACGGCTCCGGCGGACTCGGCGCCTTGACCGGCCTCGGAAGGGAACGGCCGACGCTGTGGGAAACCGTGGCCGCCATCGAGCGGGCGGCCGGGGATGAGCGCGTGGTCGGTCTCGTGGCCCAGGTCGGCGCCTCGGACATGGGGCTGGCACGGACCCAGGAGTTGCGCGACGCCGTCCGGGCCTTCCGCCGCTCCGGCAAGCCCGCCTACGCCTTCGCCGAGTCCTTCGGCGACTTCGGCCCCGGCAACGCCGCCTTCTATCTGGCGGCGGCGTTCGAGAAGGTCTATCTGCAACCAACCGGTGACGTGGGCCTCACCGGCCTGATGGTGCAAGGCTACTTCCTCAGGGAGACGCTGGAGAAGCTCGACGTGCAGTTCCGGGTGGAGCAGCGGGAGGAGTACAAGGGCATCAAGGATCGCTTCACCGAGAGCGGCTTCACGGCCGCCCAGCGGGAAGCCTTGAAACGGATCCTGGAATCGCTGACCGAACAGTTGACGGTGGGGATATCCAAGGGTCGCGGGCTTTCCCGCGCCGCGGTACGGGAGTTGATGCAGCAGGGGCCTTTCTCCGCCGGGGAAGCCCTCGAGGCCGGCCTGGTGGACGGGCTGCGCTACCGCGACGAACTGGACGCGATCATCCGAGAGAGACTCGGCCCGGACCTGGCGTTCCTGTCTCTGCCCCACTATGGCCGCCGGCTGGAGGACAGGGGCGACGACCCGGCCACCCTGGCGTTGATCCATGGCCTGGGGCAGATCCATCGCGGCAGCAGCCGCTTCCCGGCCCTTGCCGGAAGGGATACCATGGGCTCGGGCAGCATCGCCCGGGCTTTTCGCAGAGCCGCGGACGACCATGAGGTGAAAGCCATCATCTTCCGCATCGACAGTCCGGGCGGCTCCTACGTGGCCTCGGATGTAATCCGGCGCGAAGTGCTGCGCGCCCGCCGGCGGGGGAAGCCGGTGATCGTTTCCATGGGCGACATCGCGGGCTCGGGAGGCTACTTCGTGGCCGTCCCGGCCAACCGGATCCTGGCCCAGCCCGCGACCCTCACCGGATCCATCGGAGTGGCGGCAGGGAAGATCGTAACCGAGGGCTTGTGGGACAAGCTGGGCGTATCCTGGGACCAGGTGGCCGGCAACACCAACGCCACCTTCTGGAGCGCGCTTCAGGACTATGATCCGGCCCAGCGCGCGCGCCTCGAGCGGCGCCTCGACACAGTGTACGACGACTTCGTGGCCAAGGTGGCCGAGGGCCGGAGTTTGTCCCGCGAACAGGTTCTGGCCGCCGCCAAAGGGCGTGTCTGGACCGGTGCCGATGCGAAGGAACGGGGGCTTGTGGACGAGTTGGGCGGTTACGCGGCGACCCTCGCGGCCGCCCGGGAGATCGCCGGTATCCCGCCCGACGCCGCCATCCGCCTGCGGCCCTTCCCGCGCCGCAAATCCGCGCTACGGCTCGTTGCCGAACAGTTGACGGGAGATGGGGACGGAGAGATCGCAATCCCCACGCCCGACCTGCTGAGCCAGGCAATCGAGGGGTCGGGACCGTTGGCGGCGTGGGCGCGTTCCACCGGTTTGGCGGAACCTCCGGGACTGCTGGAGATGACGCTGCCGGGCGGGCTGCGCCGACCGCGGTGACGGGGCGGGATGCGGGTTGACAGGGGAAACCGTGCTTTGGTAGCCGGTATATCTGCGGGGACAACCGCCGATTCCACGACCTCGGAGCGTTTTTTACCAACCATGCTTGACGGCATCAGAGTGCTCGAGCTCGGCCACATCGTGGCCGGACCCACGGCGGGGCTCATCCTGGCCGCGCTGGGGGCCGACGTCATCAAGGTGGAGCGGCCCGGCAGCGGCGATCAGGCGCGCTTCAGCCGCGGCAACCAAGGGTATTTCCTGGCCTTCAACGGCAGCAAGCGGAGCATTGCCCTGGACCTCAAGGATGCCCGCGGACGGGATGCCTTCGAGCGGCTGCTGCGGACCTCCGACGTGCTCATCGACAACTACGGTCCCGGCGTGCTGGAGCGTATGGACTTGGGGTACGACGCGCTGCAACGCATCAAGCCCGGCCTGCTCCACTGCGGCATCAAGGGATTCCTGGCCGGGCCTTACGAGCAGCGCAACCTGCTGGACGAGCCCGCGCAGATGATGGGCGGGCTGGCCTACATGACCGGGCCGCCGGGAATGCCGCTCCGGGCCGGCGCCTCCATCGTCGACATGACCGGCGCCATGTTCGGCGTCATCGGCATCCTGGCGGCGCTGCTCGGGCGCGGGCGCGACGGCGGCGGCAACGAGATGCGCGTCGGGTTGTTCGAGACTGCCGTATTCCTGGTTTCGCAGCACATCGCCAAGGCGGGCATTTCGGGAGAAGTGCCGGCCCCCATGACCGAGCGCGGCGTGGGCCAGGACCTCGGATGGGGCATCTACAAGGTGTTCGAGACCCGGGACCGGCGCCACGTGTTCATCGGCGTTACCAGCAACATCCAATGGGAGGCCTACTGCAGGGAGTTCGGCCTCGACGACCTCTGGGCGGAGGAGGCGCTGCGGGACAACGCCGGCCGCCGCGGGGAATTCGCCCGCCTGACCCGGCGCACCGAGGAGATGGTGCGCACCTTCGATTTCGGCGACATGGTCGCGCGTCTCGAATCGGCCAATATTCCCCATGCCCCCATCAACACGCCCACGGACCTGTTCGAGCACCCCCATCTCAAGGAACGCGGGCACATGACCGAGCTGACGGCGCCGGACGGGACCTCGTCTCCATTGCCCGCGCTGCCGGTGGAATTCCGCGAGGCGGATCTGCCGCCGCGCGCCGATCCGCCTCTGCTCGGCGAGCATACGGTTTCCTTGCTGCGGGAATTGGGTTATTCGGAAGAGGAGATTTCGGCCATCACCGGACCCTTGGAATCCGGCGGTACTTGATTCGATCGGCTCATGGACGGGAGAACGAATGACAGCGGACCAGCAGGTGGACATGGAACAGGTGGACGCCGCCATCGACGCGTGGAAGGCGGTGACGGAGGAGATGACGGGGAAGATCGTCGAGGAGCGTCAGCCCTGGGTCAGCTCCGTGACCGAGGATGCCATCAAGCACTTCGCCTACGGCACGGATGACGACAATCCCCTGTGGACGGACTCCAGCTACGCGGCCAGGACCGGGAAGGGGAAGAACCAGGCGCCGCCGGCATTCGTGTTCGTCAATCGTTACCCGATCCTTCACGGCGCGCCCATGAAGGCGCCGCTGGCATCCCTCATCGGCGGCGTGGAGGTGGAGTGGTCCGGCAACGTGTACGCCGGCGACACCCTGAGCTCCGAGCCGCGCCAGAAGAAATTCTTCGAAAAACGCAACAAGGAGGGACGGCGGCTCAATTTCGTCATCTCGGAAATCGACTACCGCAATCAGGAGAACGCCCTGGTGGCCAGAGCCACCGGCACCATGATCATGGCCACCCAGATCGGCCTCCAGACCATGATGGAGCACCAGGCGCCGCGCTACGACGACGCCGCCCTGGAGCAGCTCGAGAGCACGTGGCGCGATGAATTCCGCCGTGGGGCGGATACGCTTTTCTTCGAAGACGTGGCGACGGGCAGCGACATTCCGCCCATCGTCCGCGGCCCGCTGACCATCGGCGACATGGTGGCCTGGAACGCGGCCATCGGCCCGTCCTACAAGGCCGGGCGCTGGGGCTATCTGGACCTCAGCAAGGCCATGCACACCGCCATGTTCAACCCCGTGACGGGCTTTCCCGTGAAGTATTCGCAGCAGCACGAGGACGCCAACATGGCCGCCGGCCGCGGCATGCCCGCCCCGTTCGACAACGGCGTGATGCGGTTCGGCTGGGTGGCGCCGCTGGTGACCAACTGGATGGGGGACGACGGCTTCCTCAAGCGCTTGAACGTGCAGGTGGCCCGACCCGGCCTGTACGGCGACCTGACCACCTACTCGGGCCGGGTCACCGCCAGGAACGCCGACACCAGGACCGTGACCCTGGAGATCACCGGAACCCGCCAGGACGGCATGGTGAACACCCGCGGCGACGCGGAAGTGAAATTGCCCGCCCGGGCGTAGGGGCGGCTTCCGTACCCGCCTGCCCGGCAGGCCCCGAACAGGAACGGTTGCCGGGCGAGATTCCATACGAAAGGGGAGAGATACCTTGGAGAACCATGAGAACGGGCTTCCGGCCCGCTGGGACGTAGAGACCGACGTGGTGGTGGTGGGCTTCGGCTTCGCCGGCGGCGTTTCCGCGGTCGCCGCGGCGGACGACGGCGCCGAGGTCACCATCGTGGAGAAAATGCCCAACCCCGGCGGCATCTCGATCCTCGCCGGCGGCGGCATCGCCACCGCCATGGACGAGAACAAGGCGTTCGAGTACCTGCGGCACACCAACGCCGGCCGCACTCCGGACGACGTGCTCCAGGCCTTGGCCAAGGGCATGACGGAGATGAAGGACTTTGTGAAGGAGTTGGTGAAGGAGACCCCGTTCGAGCTGGAAGAGCAACGGAACGGCGGCACCTATCCGTTCCCGGGCGGCGAGGGACTGGACGGCTTCAAGATCGCGCCCATGGAAGGCTACGAGGGCTTCGGGTGGGCCAAGGGCCTGCGCGGCGGCGCGCGCCTCTTCAAGGTGCTCCTGGACAACGTGGAGGCGCGCCCGAACATCTCGGTGCGGCAGGCCACGCCGGCCAAGCGCCTCGTGCGGCACCCGGACTACGGCATCGTCGGGCTGGTGGCGGAGCACGACGGCGAGGAGGTCGCCATCAAGGCGCGCAAGGGCGTGATCCTGGCCTGCGGCGGCTTCGAGAACAACGACGAGATGAAGCGGAACTATTTCGAGGCCATGCCGGTCTACACCCTCTTCACCGGCAACACCGGCGACGGCATCACCATGGCCCAGGAAGTGGGGGCGTCCATGTGGCACATGTGGCACTTCCACGGCAGCTACGGGTTCAAGTACCCCGAGTTCCCGCTGGCCTTCCGCCACTGCTTCCGGGGCCCGCGCAAGGACGACTGGGTCATGCCCTGGATCGCCGTGGACAAGTACGGACGGCGGTTCATGAACGAGTACCCGCCGGCGGTGCAGGACACCGGCCATCGGGCGCTGGAATTCTACGACGCCGACAAACAGGAGTTCCCGCGTATCCCGGCCTACCTGGTGTTCGACGAGAAGGGCCGCAAGCTCGGCCCGGTGGGACAGCCCACCGTGCACGACGAGACCGTCTCCTACGACTGGAGCGAGGACAACCTCGCCGAGGTGGAGCGGGGATGGATCAAGAAGGCCGGCGATCTCGAGACCATCGCGAAGATGATCCCGGCGACGGACCCGGCCACGCTCGAGGATACGGTGGCGGAATGGAACCAGGTGTGCGCCAGCGGGAGCACCGACCGCTACCACCGGCTGCCCGGCACCCGCCTGTCCATCGACACGCCGCCGTTCTACCTGATGGAGGTCTGGCCCATCGTCTCCAACACCCAGGGCGGGCCGGTGCACGACGCCGGGCAGCACGTCATGGACGTGCGCAACGAACCCATCCGGCGGCTCTTCTCCGCCGGCGAGTGCGGCTCGTCCTTCGGCCATCTGTATCTGGAGGCGGGAAACATCACCGAGTGCTTCGTCACCGGGCGCATCGCCGGCCGCAACGCGGCGGGGCTGGACTCCTGGTAGACGAGGGGCCGGGCCATGCTTGACTACTTCGGATCCCTGTTCGCCGGCCTTGGGGCCGTGCTGCCGTTCACCGCCGCCGGCCAGGATCCCTTCATCTTCATGATGATCGGAATCGCCATCGGCTTTGCCGTGGGGATCTTGCCGGGGCTCGGCGGGGCCACCACGCTGGCGCTGATGCTGCCGTTCATCTACAAGATGGACCCCACCACGGCGTTCGCGTTTCTGCTGGGGAGCCACGCGGTCACCGCCACCACCGGCGACATCACCTCGGTGTTGTTCGGGGTTCCCGGCGAAGGCATCACCGCCGCCACCATCGTCGACGGCCATGCCATGGCCAAGCGCGGGGAAGCGGGGCGGGCGCTGGGAGCGGCGCTCATGAGCTCGCTCATCGGCGCCATCTTCGGCGCCTTCGCGCTGGCCCTGGCCATTCCCATCGTCCAGCCGCTGGTGCTGTCCATCGGCGCGCCCGAGTTCCTGATGCTCAGCCTCCTGGGCATTACCTTCCTGGCCTCCCTGAGCGGCGGCAACCTGGCCAAGGGTCTCACCGCCGGCGGCTTCGGCCTGGTGCTGGCCATGGTGGGGCTCGACGCCATCACCAGCGTCTCCCGCTACACGCTGGAGCCCATCCTCGGCAGCCAGAACGTCCTGTTCCTGTGGGACGGCCTTTCCCTGGTGGCGGTGACCGTGGGACTTTTTGCCATCCCGGAGATCATCGAGCTGGGGACCCAGGGAAGCAGCATCGCCCGGGACACGCCCAGCGCCCTGGGCGGGGTCATGCAAGGCGTACGGGACACCTTCCGTCACTGGAAGCTGGTGCTCCGGTGCAGCGCCATCGGCACCTACATCGGACTGATTCCGGGTCTGGGCGGCGGTCCCGCCCAGTGGGTGGCCTACGCCCACGCGGTGCAGAGCGGTTCCTCGGACCAGACCTCTTTCGGCCAGGGAGCGGTGGAAGGGGTGCTGGGCCCCGGCGCCGCCAACAACTCCAAGGAAGGGGGCTCGCTGGTCCCCACCATCGCCTTCGGCGTGCCCGGCAGCGTCGGCATGGCAATCCTGCTGGGGGCCTTCATCATCCAGGGCATCGTCCCCGGTCCGGATCTCCTCAACCCGCACAAGCACCTGAACCTGACCTTCTCCTTCGTCTGGATCATCGTGCTCTCCAACATCATTACGGTGGCGGTCAGCTTCCTCTTCCTCAAGCAGTTGGCCCGGATCACCTTCGTCAAGGGCACCTACCTGATCCCGTTCCTGCTGCTGCTCATCTTCCTCGGCGGCTTCGCCGTCAAGAACAGCTTCGGCGACATGATCGTGGTGCTGCTATTCGGGGCGGTGGGGTGGCTGATGATCCGCAATGACTGGCAACGCCCTCCCTTGCTGCTGGGGCTCGTGCTCGGAGGCATCGCCGACAACAACCTGTTCCTCACCAGCAAGATCTACGGCATGAGCTGGGTGACGCGGCCCGGGGTGATCGTCATCGGGCTCATGATCGCCGGGGCGTTGCTGTACCCGCTCTGGCAGGCGCGCAGGCAGCGCCGGCCGTTGGAAGCGGAAGTGGAAGGACGGGCCGGCGAGGAGTACGAGGATACCGGTCCTCCGGAGGGAGGAGAAGCATCCAAGTCGGAGCGGACTCTCTTCGCCGGGCTGTTCGTCGCCATCTTCGTCTACGTGGTTTACGAGGCACTCTACGGTTTCGGCGCGGTGGAGAAGCAGGCCGCGCTGTTCCCCCTGGCCGTGGGCCTGCCGAGTCTCGCGCTGGCGATTGTGGCTCTGATCCATGAATTCCGTGTTCCGGTGCCGGCGGCGGTGGCGGAGACCGCCGCCATCGCGGCCGAGCGAGCGCTGCTGCGCCGACGCACCGTGGGCATCGTATGCTGGACGGTGGGCTTCTTCCTCGCCATCTGGCTTCTCGGGTTCATCACGGCATCGGCGGTGGCGACGCTCGCCTACCTCAAGCTGGGCGCCGGCGAGAAGTGGGGCATCAGCATCGCGCTGACCGCGGTGGCCTGGGGCTTCTTCTTCGGCCTGTTCGACTACGGGCTGCACCTGCCTTTCCCGCCCGGCGAACTGTTCGTCTGGCTCGGGATCGCCTGACCACCGTCTCATTCAACGAGGTTCGAACATGGACGCATCCTGGGACCGGGAGACCGATGTTGTGGTGATGGGCTACGGGTATTCCGGCGGCATAGCGGCCATCGTGGCGCACGATCTCGGCGCCCGTGTCATGCTGCTGGAGAAGATGGAACACCCCGGCGGCAACTCCATCCTCTCCGGCGGTTTCTTCAGGATCACCGACGACGTGGACAAGGCCTTCGCCTACCTCAAACGCATGTGCCTCAACACCGTGCCCGACCCGGTGATCCACACCTTCGCCCGGGAGCTTCACACCCTTTCCGGATTCATGAAGGAGCTCACCGACGAAACCGAAATCCAGGTGCAGGAACGGCACGGGACCGGCGGCACCTACCGTTTCGACGGCGGCCCTCCGGGAGACGCCATCGGCCTTCTGGCGGTGAAGAGCGACGAGGCCCAGTGCTACCCCTGGCTCCAGGTCCACGGCACCGGCTGGATCGCCTTCAAGGTGGTGGAAGACAACGTGAACAAGCGCGGCATCGACGTGTCCCTGTCCACGCCGGTGCGGGAGCTGATCTCGGACGAGCAGGGAAGGGTGATGGGAGTGGTGGCCGAGAGCGACGGCAACTCCCTGCGGATACGGGCGCGGAAGGGCGTGGTCCTGGCCGCGGGAGGCTTCGAGCACAACGAGCATCTCCGGCTCCAGTACCTCCAGGCGCAACCGTTCCATCCCATCTGCGCGCCGGGCAACACCGGTGACGGCCTGCTCATGGGGCAGAAGGCCGGAGCGGGCCTGTGGCACATGTGGCACGTCCACGGCGGCTACGGCTTCAAGGCGCCGGAATATCCCATCGCCTTCCGCCACCGTATCCAGGGGCGCCACGGCGCCAACCACCTGCCCAAGCCGGGCGAGGAATTCTCGCTCAAGAGCGGCGATGAGGGGCCGAAGATGATGCCCTGGATCGTGGTCGACAAGTTCGGCAAGCGCTACATGGACGAGTACCCGCCGGCGCCCCAGGACAGCCCCTGGCGCGACATGAGCCTCTACGACGTGCACGTCAAGGATTTCCCCCGGATTCCGTCGCACATGATCTTCGACGAGAACGGGCGCATCACCGGACCCATGTTCACGCCCATCAGCGACCACCCCTCCCGCCGCTACGAGTGGAGCGTGGACAACTCCGCGGAGCTGGCCAAGGGCTGGATCAAGCAGGCCTCCACCATCGAGGGGCTCGCGCGGGTCATCGGCGTCCCGGAAGACAACCTGGCCGCCACCGTGGCGCGCTGGAACGAGATCTGCGACCGGAAAGAGGACACGGACTTCCGCCGCTTCGCCGGCAGCCTGTTCCCCATCTTCAAACCGCCGTTCTACGCGGTGGAGGTCTGGCCCGTCATCACCAACACCCAGGGGGCGTTGGCCCATGACCAGGACCAACGGGTGCTGGACGCCCACGACCAACCCATCCCGGGCCTCTACTGCGCCGGCGAGATGGGCGGCGTGTTCGGCCACCTCTACCTGAACTCCGGCAACAACTCGGAGGCATTCATCACTGGCATGATCGCCGGGCGCCACATTGCGGGAGAACGGGCCGGCGGATGAGCGTGCTGGTCACCGGCGGCACCGGCTTCGTGGGGATCCACGTGACGGCCCAGTTGGCCGAGTCGGGGGAGTCCGTAGTGGCGTTTTCCGCGGAGGGTGAGCTGGATGACGCCGCGCGAGACCTCCTCGGGCCGGCCCGGGAGCGGGTGACCTGCGTCAAGGGCGACGTCCTGGACCTCCAATCCCTGCTCGCCGCCCTGGACCACCACGGCGCCGACCGAATCATCCACGGCGCCGCCGTCACCGCCATCGGCGACCTGGAACCGGATGCAGCGCGGCAGGCCGCCCTGGTGAACGTCGGCGGCACCGCCACGGTATTGGAAGCCGCGCGTCTGGCCGAGGTGAAACGATTCGTTCACCTGAGCTCGGCGAGCGTCTATGGCGCCGCCGATCCACGAGTTCCCCTTGACGAAGAATCACCCATCGAGCCCAACGGCATCTACGGCATCACCAAACGTGCCGGGGAAGACATCGTACGCCGTTATATCGAGCTGTTCGGCATGGACGGGGTCATCCTGCGCCTTTCCGCCCCCTATGGTCCGCTGGAACGCCCCAACCGTTTACGGACCGTCATGTCGCCGGTGTTCCACTGGTGCCGGGCCGCGCTCAACGGCGACGAAGTGGAGTTGGCGGACGATCTCGAGCGCGACCTCACCTACGTATCGGATACTGCCCGGTGCGTGGTGCTGGCGTTCCAGAGCCCGAAACTGCGCCATGATGTCTACAACGCGAGCTGTGGTGAAAGTCTCCGCTTCTCTGATATCCTCGCGGTCCTCGCACGTGTCCGCCCGGGATTCCGGTTCCGGCTCAAGGGAGGGGGCGAGTTGTCACCGTTCTTCCGGGACAGCCTTCGCGGCCCCCTGTTCATGGAACGGGCGAGAACCGATCTGGGCTTTGTGCCGCGGTACGACATCGAGAGTGGATTGAGTCATTATCTGGACTGGCTGGCAACGCATCCCATCTAGTGTCCTGTCCGAATCACTTGCGGGAGTTGATGCATGATCCCAAGGGCATTCGAATACTTCGATCCTTCGACGCTGGAAGAGGCCGTGGCGTTGCTCGAACAGCACGGTGACGACGCCAAGCTCATTGCCGGGGGCCAGAGTCTGCTGCCGATGATGAAACTGAGGATGGTATCACCGGCGGTGGTGGTGGACCTCTGGCGCGTGCCGGACCTCGACTTCATCCAGCGGGACGACGGCGTCATCCGCATCGGCGCCATGACGACCCACTACGCCTTGCACAGCTCGGAGGTGATCCAAAGTACCTTGCCGGCCCTGGCGGACGCCGCCCGGGTGGTGGGAGACCCGCTGGTGCGCAATCTCGGCACCATCGGCGGCAGCGCCGCGCACGCGGCCCCCAACGCCGACTATCCCGCCGTGCTGGTGGCTCTCGGAGCCGAGCTCCAGGCGGTCGGCCCCGCCGGCAAGAGGAGCATCAGGGCTGCGGATTTCTTCACCGACACTTTCACAACTTGTCTGGGACCCGATGAAATCGTGACGGAAATCTCGATTCCGCTCCCCGGAAGCGCGGATCGGAGCGCCTACCTGAAGCTGAGCCGGCGTGGAACCGATTTCGCCATCGTCGGCGTTGCCGCGATGCTCGCCGAGGGCAACGACGGCCACTGCGTCGACGCCAGCCTGGTGCTCAGCGGGGTAGCTGACGTTCCCGTGCGTGCCACGGAGGCCGAGGACATCCTCAAGGCCGGACCGCTGGATTCGGAGCGTATGCTTGAAGCCGGCGAGGCCGCCAAGCATAACCTCGACCCTCCGTCCGACGTCCAGGCAGACGCGCAGTATCGTGTCGACGTGGCCGCAGTTTATGTACGGCGCGCGGTGGCGGCGGCGTGGGAGCGAGAAGGTTAGTCCTCCGTCACCAGACACGACACCAGGAAACGAGGCATCATGGCAAGAACCGTCCAGGCGACCGTAAACGGCCGCAAGTACTACGAGGAGAACGTGGAGCCGCGCCTGTTGCTGGTGCACTTCCTGCGGGACCGGCTGGGCCTCACCGGCACCCACGTGGGCTGCGATTCCACCAACTGCGGCGCGTGCACGGTGATGTTCAACGGCAAGGCCGTCAAGTCCTGCACGGTGCTGGCGGTGAGGGCGGACGGCGCCGCGATCACCACCATCGAGGGGGTGGCGGACGAGGATGTGCTGCATCCGCTGCAGGAGGGTTTCTGGGAAAAGCACGGCCTCCAGTGCGGCTACTGCACCCCGGGCATGATCATGTCGGCACTGCAGTTGCTGGAGCGGCATCCGGACCCCGACGAGGCGACGGTGCGACTGGAGCTGGAAGGCAACCTGTGCCGCTGCACGGGCTACCAGAACATCGTGGAGGCGGTGCTGTGGGCCGCCGGGCGGCTCAAGGACGCCAGCGCGCGAGGGTGAAGCCATGCCAATGATCGGTCAAAGCATCAAGCGGCGCGAGGACCTCAAGTACGTAACCGGCTCGGGCACGTACGTGGACGACATCACCCTGCCGGGCATGCTCCACGCCGTTTTCGTGCGCAGTCCCCACGCCCACGCCCGGTTGCTGGGCGTGGACACCAGCAAGGCGCTGGAGCACCCCAAGGGAGTCGACGCCGTCACCGGCGCGGAAGCCTACCCGCTGGCGGGCCCCATGCCCGTTTACAGCTACCGCCAGGCCACCGCCGTCAAGAAGCCGGACTACCGCTGTCTGGCCCACGACCGGGTGCGCTTCGTGGGCGAGCCGGTGGCGCTGGTGGCGGCCGCGGACCGGTACGCCGCGGACGACGTGGCCGAGCTGGTGGAGGTCCGGTACGAGCCCCTGGAGCCCCTGATGGACCCGGACGAGTCCCTCAAGCCGGGGGCGCCAAAGCTGCACGACAACCTGGACAACAACGTGGGACTTCGCATCGAACGCCAGGGAGGGGACATGGAGGCCGCCTACCGGGAGGCCGACTTCGTCTTCAAGCGGCGCTACCGCATGCACCGCCACACCGGCACGCCCATCGAGACCCGGGGCTGCATCGCCCAGTACAACACCGGCACGAAGGAGTTGACCCTCCACTGCTCGACCCAGATACCGCACATCCTCAAGACCCACCTGTCGGAGATCCTGGACTTCCCCGAGTTCAAGATCCGGGTCATCGCGCCGGACGTGGGCGGGGGCTTCGGCAACAAGCTGCAGGTGCCGCCGGAGGTGGTGGCGCTGTGCCTGATGGCCATCAAGACGCGCCGGCCGGTGAAGTGGATCGAGACCCGCCGGGAGAGCCTGATGGCGTTCCTGCACGCCCGGGAGCAGACCCACGACGTGGAGATACCGGTGAAGCGGGACGGCACCATCCTGGGCATCAAGTCCCACGAGATCGTCAACGCCGGCGGCTATCTCGACGCCCGCATCAGCGGCCCGTCGCTGGGCGCCGGCATGTGGCTGCCCGGACCCTACATGGTGAAGGGGTACCAGGTGGACATCGACGCGGTGATGACCAACAAGTGCCCGTACGGCGCCTACCGGGGGTTCGGCAGCCAGATGGGCGCGCTGGTCATCGAGCGCTCGGTGGACCTCATCGCCAGGCAACTCGGCCGCGACCCGGTGGACCTGCGCCGGCAGAACGTCATCAAGGAGACGCCCTACAAGTGCGTCACCGGGCACGAGTTCGACAGCGGCGACTACGTGGCCGGACTCGACAAGGCCCTGGAGATGGTGGACTACCCGGTGCTCCGGGAAGAGCAGGCGCGGCTCCGCAAGGAAGGCCGCTACATGGGCATCGGCGTGGCCATGGCGGTGGAGGGCGCGGGCTGGAACACCTACACCGCGGCCATGGCCCAGCACTACGTACCCACGCTGGACTACGCCACCGTCACCATGCGCATGGACACCTCCGGCAACGTCAAGGTGCTCATCGGCGACGTCGCCTGCGGCACCAGCCACGCCACCACCGCGGCGCAGGTGGCGGCCGACGCCACCGGGCTGCCCATCGAAACCATCGAAGTGGTGGAAGGGGACACCGCGGTGACGCCCTACGACTCGGGCACCCGCGCCGCGCGGTTCAGCGCGGTGGTGCTGCCCGCGGTGGCGGAATCGGGCATGGCGCTCAAGAAGAAGGTGTGCCGCGTCGGCGCCCACCTGCTGGAAGGGGCCGAGGATGACATGGATATCGTCGAGGGGCAGGTGCAGGTGCGGGGCGTGCCGGGCAAGAGCCTGCCGGTGAGCCGGGTGGCGCGGGTGGCCTACTCGGAGGTGGCGACCCTGCCCCGGGAGATTCCCGCGGGGCTCGAGGCCACCGAATCGTTCAAGGCGCCGGTGAGCGGCCTCTGCATCACCTGGCCCTACTCCATTCACATCCCGGTGGTGGAGGTGGACATCGAAACCGGCACCGTGAAGTTCCTGCGCTACGCCATCGTCCATGACTGCGGGGTGGAGGTCAACCCCATGGTGGTGGAAGGGCAGGTGGTGGGGGGCACCGCCCAGGGCGTGGGCGGCGCGCTGCTGGAAGAGCTGGTCTACGACGAGGACGGCCAACTCCTCACCACCAGCTTCATGGACTACCTCATCCCCACCGCCACGGACATGCCGTCCTTCGAGGTGTGCCACCTGCAGACCCCGGCGCCGCAGATTCCCGGCGGCTACAAGGGAATGGGGGAGGGCGGCTGCGTGTACGTCTACGCCGCGGTGGTGAACGCCGTGGCCGACGCCATCGAGCCACTGGGGGTGGAGATCACCTCCACCCCGCTGTCGCCCAGCCGGATCCTGAAGCTGTTGCGGGAAGCCGGGAGCAACGGAGGAAATGCCTGATGCGTATCCGAGAGCTTGTGGAGGCCTGCCGCCAGCACGACGACCTGTGCACGGTCGGCGAGGCCATCGACCGGGAGTCCATGCCCGGGCGGATCCAGGACGAGGAAAAGAACGGCAACCGCGCCATCCTGTTCGAGCGCGTCAACGGCTATGACGTGCCCGTGCTGGCCAACCTCTACGGCAGCATGGAGCGTTACGCCCTGGGCATGGGGGTGGAGGTCTCGAAGATGTGGGAGCACATCGACCACGCGGTGACGCATCCCGAGCCGGTGCGGACCACGGACGACGCCCCCTGCTTCGAGGTGGTCCACGACGACCCGGACATCACCCGACTCCTGCCGCTGGCGCAGTACTCCGAGCGGGACGCCGGACCCTACATCACCTCCGGGGTGGTTTTCATGAAGGACCCGGAGACCGGGCGGGTCAACATCTCGTTCATCCGCCACATGGTAAAGGGCCCCCGGAAGCTGGGGTTCAACCCCAAGTCGGTGCACAACCGGCTCTACTACAACAGGATCGCCCGCAAGGGCCGGCGCATGGAAGTGGCCATCACCCTTGGGCCGCCGTCGGAGATGCTGGCGGCGGCCGCCGGCTACATTCCCGAGGGGGTGGACGAGGTCCAGGTGGCCACGGCTCTGGCGGCGCCCGAGCACCGCGGCGAGTTGGCCATGGCGCAGTGCGGCGCCGTGGACATCCAGGTGCCCGCGGGGTGCGAGTTCGTCATCGAGGGGGTGGTCTCCACCGAACTGGATACCGAAGGCCCTTTCGGCGACTGGACGGGCTGCTACGCCCGGCCGCAGCAGAAACCCACCCTGGACATCCTGCGGGTGTCGCACCGCAAGGACCCGGTGTACCAGACCATCCTGCCGGTGGACTCCAGGGAGCAGATCCTGCTCACCATCGTACGGTTCCTGCCGGAGCTGGAAGCGATCCAGCGCAAGTATCCCGAGATCAAGCGCTACACGGTGCCCGACTACGCCCTGGGCCGGCTGGTGGTGGCCGCGGTGGGACCCACGGAGCGGGCGCCCGCTATCATGGACGACTACCTCGGCATCCAGTGCATCAACCGCGCCATCCTGGTGAACGAGGACGTGAACATCGACGACCCCGCGGACGTGCTCTGGGCCGTGAGCAACCGGATACTGGAACCGGAGAAGGTGGTGGACCGAGGCTGCGACGACGAGTGGTGGAACAACCTGAAGCTGGGGATCGACACCATGGTGGACATCGACGACATCCGCCACGTCCGGCCCAGGATCATCCACCGTTGAGCGCGGGAAGGAGCCAACCATGCCGAAGCTCATCGACCTGAGCCTGCCCCTGACCGCCAACGTCACCGTGGTGCCGGGCCATCCGACCCTGTCGTTCCACCCGATCCACACCCACGAGACCCACGGCCGCTCCAACACCGAGATGCACGCGAGCATCCACACCGGCACCCACTGCGACCCGCCGTATCATTTCGTTCCCGGCGGCAAGACCATCGACCAGATGCCGCTGGAGCGCTTCATGGGGCCGGCGGTGAAGATCGACCTGCGCCGCAAGGTGAAACCCAGGACCGGCATCACTATCGACGACGTCCGCACCTCACCGGGTTTTCGGGAACGGGACCTCAAGGGAAGGATCGTGGTGTTCCACACCGGCTGGAACCGCAAGATGTTCGGCAATCCCAACTACTACTTCGACAACCCCTTCATCACCACCGAGCTGGCGCGCTGGCTGGTCTCGAAGCGCATCAAGGCGCTGGCGCTGGACTCGCCGCAGGACCAGGCGCAGGGGACGGGGGAGCCGAAGCACGGGGATTTTCCCGTGCACCGGACCTTTCTGGGCAAGGGCATCCCGTTCATCGAGCACCTGGCCAACCTGCACAAGGTCCCCAAGCGGACCTTCACGATGATCGCATTCCCGATCAAGATCGAGGGCGGGGACGGGGCGCCGTGCCGCGCCGTCGCCGTGGTTTAGAACCCGGATGCAGAACGCCCCTTTCCGCTTCGGCGAAAAGGGGCGTGTCACGGCGTCAGCCGCAAGCGGGTGCGTGGACCCTCACTTGGGCAGCATCCACTTGAGGCGCTCCTTGGTCTCCGGAGACATGGACAGGATCGTCTCCGTGTGCTTCTCGGCCTCCTCGCCAGACACGTACACGATGTTCAGCTTGGACTTCTTGGCGTCGGCCAGGAAGGCCGGATCCTTGAGGGTCGCGGCATAGGCCTTGCGCCAGGCCGCCAGCCGGTCCCTGGGGGTGCCCGGCGGCAGCGTCACCGGCCTCTGGAAGTTGTACTGCACCGCCCAGGCATTGAGCATTTCCACGTTCTCCTTGCCCTTGACGAGGTCCGTCACCCGCGGCAGGTCCTTCACTTCCTTGTCCGGCGGACTGCCGTGGACCAGGATGGGGATCAGCTTGTCGTCGCCCTTGGCGTCGAGCATGGATCGCGCCGTCACCCGCATGGACTCGAACGCCATGCAGACCCCGCCCAGCTCCCTCGCCTGCAAGGCCAGTCTCACGATCGCCGTACCCTTGTAACCGGGAACGACTTCGAAGATCTCTTTCCCGGAAGCGATGTTGAGGATCGTGGGCAGGGTGGTGCCGGTGCCGCCGGACGACCCGACCTTGAGGGGCTTCCCTGACTTGACCAGATCTTCCCAGCTCTTGATGCCGGTGAATCCCATCACCGCGCAGCTCGGCCACCCGGTCACGGGCGCGCCCACCCAGCCGAGCTTCCGTGCCTTGAAGTTGACCCGCCGGCTGCCCAGCGCCTCGTGCAGCAGGAACACGTTGTTCCAGACGCCCACGGTCAGCCCGTCGGGCTTCACCTTGTTGTAGAGGTAGTTGGCGACGATGAGGCCGCCGGCGCCGGTCAGGTTCTGCACCACCGGGGTCGGGTTCCCGGGGAAGTGCTTGCTGATGTGACGCGCGGCGGCGCGGGTGTAGGTGTCGTAGCCGCCGCCGGGCGAGGCCCCCACGATGAACCGGATGGTCTTGCCCTTGAAGAAATCCTCGACGCTCCAGGCGGAGCCCGAGAGCCCGAGGACGACCGCCGGGACGACACCCAGGCCAACAATGCGGGAAAGTGCTCGTTTCATGTGGTCGTCTCCCTTCGTCCACCCTTCACTTGGGCAGCATCCACTTGAGCCGTTCCTTGGTCTCCGCGGACATGTTCAGGATGGTCTCCACGTACTCGTCGATCTGTTCTCCGGACACGTGCACGATGTTCAGCCGCGACTTCTTGGTGTCGGCGAGAAAGGCCGGGTCGTTGAGGGTTGCGGTGTAGGCTTTTCGCCAGGCGGCCACGCGCTCCCTGGGGGTTCCCGGAGGGAGGGTCAGAGGGCGCTGGAAGTTGTATTGCAGCCCCCAGGCGTTGAGCATGGCCACGTTGTCCTTGCCCTTGACGATGTCACGCACCCGCGGAATGTTCTGGACTTCCTTGTCCGGCGGATCGCCGTAGACCACGATCGGGATCAGCTTGTCGCCGCCCTTGGCGTCCAGCATCGACCGGGCGGTGACCCGCATGGACTCGAATGACATGCAAAGCCCGCCCAGCTCCCGCGCCTGCAAGGCCAGCCGCACCGGCGCCGTACCCCTGTATCCGGGAATGATCTCGAAGAGCTGCCTGCCGGTGGTCGTATTGAGAATCGTCGGCAGGGTGGTGCCTGTGCCGCCCGCGGATCCCATCTTGATGGGTTTGCCGGACTTCAGCACATCGTCCCAGGTCTTGAGGCCGGTGAACCCCATGACCGCGCAACTCGGCCATCCGGTGACGGGTGCGCCGACCCAGCCGAAGTTCCGCGCCTTGAAGTGGACCCGCCGGCTGCCCAGGGCCTCGTGCACGACGAAGATGTTGTTCCAGACCCCCACGGTCAGGCCGTCCGGTTTCGTCTTGTTGTAGATGTAGTTGCCGGCGATGAGACCGCCCGCACCGGTCAGGTTCTGTACGACGGATGTCGGGTTCCCG
This sequence comes from uncultured Binatia bacterium (SeqCode), assembly GCA_965215605.1. Lineage (GTDB taxonomy): Bacteria > Desulfobacterota > Binatia > UBA9968 > JAJDTQ01 > JAJDTQ01. The sequence goes on from OZ244070.1 coordinate 3,786,500, forward strand.
GGGAAATGTTTGCCGATGTGGCGTGCGGTAGCCCTCGTATAGCCATCGTAGCCGCCGCCGGGCGCATGGCCCACGATGAACCGGATGGTCTTGCCCTTGTAGAAATCCGCCACGCTCCACGCGGTCCCCGACAGCCCGAGGACGAGGGCCAGGGTCACGCCAACCTTGATCGCGGCCGCAAATGCACGTGTCATGAGAACTCCCTTCTTGGTGAGAAACGCTGTCCTTAAGGCCACACACCATGCAAAAGACCATGGAGATTGTCAAGAACAAGGACATCCCAAGAACGGCGGGGACGGAGGCCATTCGGCTGTTGCCTATTCGATCCCCTTGTTGTAGGTGCTTACGCAGCCGCGCGTTCCAACGGACCCATACAAGTGGAAGGGCACGAACCATGCTGAGCCAGCAAGCGATAGCAAAAACGGTCACTGCTCTATGGAAGACAAATCAGTATGATCTGCCCGAGGACTTCAAGTCGTTTCTCCAGGAACAACACGACAAGGAGACCAGCGAACTGGGGAAGGCCCACCTCAAGGCGAACCTGGACGCGGTGGCCAGCGCCTCGGCCCGGAGCATGCCTTTCTGCGCCGATACCGGGCTTCTGACCTACTACGTCGGCCTGGGCACCGCCGTAATCGGCGACATCGAGGGCGGCTGCCAGGCGCTGGAACGCACCCTTCGCGAGGTCAGCGCCGAGGTCACTTCGGAAATCCCCTTGCGGCCCAACGCGGTCCATCCCCTCACGCGCCACAACCCCAACACCAACCAGGGTCCGGGTTGCCCGGACATCAAGGTGCGGGTAGTGCCCGACGCCGACTACCTGGAGATCACCAACGTGGCGGTGGGCGGCGGCCCCGAGTTGGTGGGCAGCAAGTTCACCGTGCTGCCGCCCACCGCGGGCGAGAAGGGCGTGCGGAAGTTCGTGGTGGAGTCCACTATCAACCTGGTGCGCCTCGGCGCCACCTGCTCGCCCAACCTGGTGGGGGTGGGGCTGGGCGGCACCTTCGAAACCTGCACCCGGATGGCCAAGGAAGCCGCCATCCTGCGTCCGGTGGGGGACCGCAATCCCGACCCCGAGCTGGCCCGGCTCGAGGACCAGCTCATGGACGACATCCTCAGGCTGAAGCTGGGTCCCATGGGCATGGGCGGCGCCACCTCGGCCTTCGACGTCCACCTGGAAATGGCCTACTGCCACATGGCGACCCTGCCGGTGGCGGTCTACCTCCAGTGCGCCGCCATGCGCCGCACCACCGTGCGCATGTACGCCGACGGCCGGGTCGAGAGCCTGCCGCTGTCGAGTTGGATGGAGCGGGACCCATGACCCGCGGGCAATGCCATCGTACACGGGACGGCATGACCTTCACTCGGGGTCTTGCTGTTTGACACCGCCACTGTCCTGGCCATCGCCGGAACCTTCCTGATCGCGGGCACGGTCAAAGGGGTCATCGGTCTTGGCCTTCCGACCGTGAGCCTCGCCCTTCTGGCGGTGGCGCTCCATCTGCCGAATGCCATGGCCGTGCTCCTCGTGCCATCCTTCGTGACCAACGTCTGGCAGGCCCTGGCCGGCGGCCATGGCCGAGTCCTCCTTCACCGGATCTGGCCGTTTCTGCTGGTGGCGGCGGGCACGGTACAGTTGGGAGCAATGGCGCTGACGCGGGTCGATCCCTCGCTGCTCACAGCGCTCCTCGGGTTGCTGCTCGTGGCGTACGCCGCCGCGAATCTGGCCGGACTGCGGTTCCGGCTGGAAGCCCGTCATGAGGGGTGGGCAGGGGCCTCGTTGGGACTTGTCAACGGAGTGCTGGCGGGAATGACGGGATCCTTCGGGATCCCTGGGGTGATGTACCTTCAGGCCCTCGGGCTGTCGAGAGACGCGCTGATCCAGGCCATGGGCATGCTCTTCACGGTATCGACGCTGGCCCTTGGTTTCGCGCTTCAGGCCGGCAACCTGCTGCGACTCGAGCACGGTGTCCTTTCCACCATGGCCCTGGTGCCCGCTCTTGTGGGAATGGTCATCGGGCAGCGAATTCGGAAACGGCTCTCGGAGCAGTTGTTCAGGAAGATATTCTTCTTTTCCCTCCTTGCGCTGGGCGCCTACCTCGCCTCCCGCGCATTCGCTGGCTTGCAATGACCGGGGCGTCCACATAGGCTCCACAAGGTTCCGGGAGGAACATGACATGAAGTCCGTCCATCTGCAGAGCCCGATATCCGAGGAAGCCCTGCGCGCTCTCGACGCCGGCGATTCGGTCACCGTCAGCGGACGCCTGTTCACCTGCAGGTCGCTGACCTACGATCGCCTGATCGATCCCGAGGCGGGGGAGGGCGTGCGCAACCGCCTAAGGGCGCTCGGTGCCGAGACCGTGTTCCACAGCGGCCCGCTGGTCAAGGAAGGGCCGGACCACGCCGAGATGATCGCCATGGTGCCCATGCCGAGCTGGCTCGCCGGACGCGAGAAGATCGAGAAGGCCGTCGGCCTGTTGGGTCTCAAGCTGATCATCGGCAAGGGCATGCTCGAAGGGCTGGAAGAGTTCTGCAAGAAGGCCGGCTGCGTGCACCTCGTATGCGCCGGCAACTATAACGAGTACGCCTCGAGCGTCGTCAAGGTTATCGAATGCGCCTGGCCCGAGCTGGGCCGGCCCGAGGCCATGTGGATCGTGGAGGCGGACGGTTTGGGCCCTCTCATCGTCGACGCCGACACCAAGGGCAGAAGCCTGTATCAGGACATCGACGTGGAGTTCAAGTCCGACGCCGCGGCGTTGCTGGAGGAGTTGGGGATCGACTTGGACTAACGGATACCGACCAGCTCGGCGAATGCCCGATCGGTGCGGAAAATCCGAGGGACCCCGGAGCCGGGCTCGGGAGAATACGCGTGCCGGCGTGGGACACGGGTGACAACCGCGAAACGCCGGCGTGTCCGTCATGGCTATTGGGGTCCCCTGCTTGGCCACGCTGGTTTACGATCCTCAAGTGATCCTGTACGATCCTTGAAGATATCCGGCATCCAGGCAACGGATGCCACGGGTGGTAATGATGCGACAGCCTCAATTCATGGAACGCCGGCTACGTTCCGGAAGGGTCCGTCATCATTCTGGACGCGGCGGTATTCTGGTTCATGTTTTGTGCGCCTTCCTGGCCTTGAGTCAGGCGAGCTTCGCGTTTGCTCAGCAGATGACGGAGGAGGAGAAGCAAGAGCAGAAGGAACTCGAGAAGCTCATCGGCAAGGAAAAGGACATCCAGTTCAAAACAGAGAGCTCGGACAAGGGCAAGGATGGTTTCGGTTCGGTCAAAGGTGATCCGAAGAGCCATGACCCCGGGACCGATCCGAAGACACAGGAAATGATCCGAACTTATGAGGACCAGGTTGACACCACGCCTGGCACCAAGCTCGACCGGGCTGTCACACACCGTTCTTCCGTCCATCTAGAAGGTGAGCTCAAGAAGCAGGTCGCCCGACTGGGCGGAAGCGTCCCGGCCGATGACATAGACCAGCACGTGGTCTTTCGACCGAGTGAGGCCGCCAAGACCGACGCCGCGCTGAAAGATTGGGAGAAGAAACACTGGCGGCAACTGATCCGCGACCACAAGACGGAGCAGCTAAAACAGTCGCTACTGAGTCACGTCGAAGCGCCGCCAACCAAGCCTGTAGAACCAGGCTCGGGCGAAACCGGCCGCTTGAGCGGCAAGGGCGGCGGCCAGTCCCCCCATAAGTCAAAGTTTTTCCAGATGATGCAGGCTGCGGGTGCGCTCAAGAAACCCGCGCCGGACAGCGCCAAGTCCACCGCCGCCCCCGGAAGCCAGGTCGCCTCCAAGGGTTCCACCCCAGGCGCCTCGCCAGCATCCGGAGGAATGCCGGGTTCACAGGCCAGCCGCCAGCCCTCAACCGCCAAGACCGCCGCTCCCAAGGGCGCAACAGCAGCGGGCGCGAAATCCACCGCCGCCCCCGGAAGCCAGGTCGCCTCCAAGGGTTCCACCCCAGGCGCCTCGCCAGCATCCGGAGGAATGCCGGGTTCACAGGCCAGCCGCCAGCCCTCAACCGCCAAGACCGCCGCTCCCAAGGGCGCAACAGCAGCGGGCGCGAAATCCACCGCCGCCCCCGGAAGCCAGGTCGCCTCCATGGGTTCCACCCCAGGCGCCTCGCCAGCATCCGGAGGAATGCCGGGTTCACAGGCCAGCCGCCAGCCGCCAACCGCCAAGACCGCCGCTCCCAAGGGCGCAACAGCAGCAGGCGCCAAGTCCACCGCCGCCCCCGGAAGCCAGGTCGCCTCCATGGGTTCCACCCCAGGCGCCTCGCCTCCATGGGTTCCACCCCAGGCGCCTCGCCAGCATCCGGAGGAATGCCGGGTTCACAGACCAGCCGCCAGCCCTCAACCGCCAAGACCGCCGCTCCCAAGGGCGCAACAGCAGCGGGCGCCAAGTCCACCGCCGCCCCCGGAAGCCAGGTCGCCTCCATGGGTTCCACCCCAGGCGCCTCGCCGCATCCGGAGGAATGCCGGGTTCACAGACCCAGCCCCCAACCGCCAAGCAACCGTCAGGGCGCAACAGCAGACCGCCGGAAGCCAGGTCGCCTCCATGGGTTCCACCCCAGGCGCCTCGTCAGCATCCTCCCAAGGGCGCAAGAACAGCAGCAGCGGGCGCCAAGTCCACCGCCGCCCCCGGAAGCCAGGTCGCCTCCATGGGTTCCACCCCAGGCGCCTCGTCAGCATCCGGGGGAATGCCGGGTTCACAGGCCAGCCGCCAGCCGTCTTCCGTCCAGAGCACGGCTGGACAGCCTACATCGACGCCATCGGGCACCGGTACCGCTCGGAGAGGCCAGATTGCGAGTCTGCAGCAACCCGCCGACTCAGCGACCTCGAGTGGCACATCGCCAGGGAATGCCGAGGCCGGACGTACCCCGCCCTCGGCCGGGACAGGAACACAGGGGGCAGGGCAGTCAACTGGCGACCCTCTGGCCTCGTCGTTTGGAACTCAATTCAGCTTTGAAAGGGAGCGGCAGGCGCTGACCGCACCGGACTCCGGCCCGGACGCGGCGACTCAGGGGGCGCAGCCGCCCGGTTCAACGTCGGCGGACCGACGGGTGGCCGCTCTCGCCGATCCATCGAAACCCGGAGGCTCTCACGCTGCCAGCGGAGAAGGCAGCCCCGGAGAACCCTCACGTTCCGGCACGACGGAACTCGCGGTTGCCGGCGACCAGGTCCACGGGGCCGGCACTGGCGAGAAGCCGCCTGGACAGAGCCCGGGAGACGGTTCCGAACAGCAATTGTCCGAAGCCGGCAAAACGCCGGACGACCAGAGCGGCATACCGTCCGGTACCGAAACCGCCGCGGCACCCTCCAGCGGACCGGAAACCGGGACCCGCGAGGTGACATCCGGCGATACGCCCGATGTCACCTCGCGGGACAGTGCGTCCAAGGAGCCCGAAGGAACCGGCTCCGAACAGTCGACCCAGGTGGCCGTTCCCTCGCCCCACGATCACACCGGGGATGCAACCGCGGGTACAGAGTCGGGTGGCGACGACCGGCCAAGCACCAGCGGGAGTGATTCCGAACCCCAGGAAGTTGCCGAGCGCGCCAGCGCCCCCGAGGGCGAGCGTCCGCGCATCGCCGATAAAACGGCCCTCTCCCCGGAGGAAATGGATAAAGCCCTCGATGCCGTAGACAAGCTCGAGAAGGGCGAGGTCCTTGCCGAAGCGGACCGGGAACTCCTCCGAAGACTCGGAGCCGAGGTGGCGGGCGAAAACCGTTCCGCAAACGAGTATGACACGTTGGCCTCCCGTTGCCATGGTGTTGCCAAAGACTTCAAGGAAATGGAGGAGGAAAACAAGGAGCGCCTGGGCACTTTCTATAAGGTTGCCACCTCGGCGGCTGCCGTTGACGAGGGGTATCCTGTGGCATCCAAACTCTTTCTCAAGACTGTTGCCGCTGTCCCAGCGGGGGCCGAGGCGAAGCAGGTGGCGAATGCCGGCAAACACACCATCGAGACAACCGAAGACCTTACGTCAAAATCGATGGTTGAGACCCTGGAAAATGTAGCCGAGCGGGCCGCTGAGTTTCTTCCGGCACCTATTGATGATCGTCTGCAGGCTGCGGCCGAAGGCTTGCGGTCGAGGCGACAACTCAAGGAACTCTCCAGGTTGGACCCCGACTCTGCAGAATACAAAGCCAAGGTACGGCAGTTCGCGGAGGAAAAGAAGTCCAGGCTGGCAAGGAGACAGTGCCGATCGCTCAAAGGGATCGCGTTGGGCGAGGAGGGGTGTAGACTGGCCTTTGCGGGGGAGTCCGCTGTTGTCGCTGGAGGAAAGATCGGGGCAAGTCTGCATGACAACCTCGCTTGGAGCAAGGCCGAGAACCAGAGGCGGGAAGCTGCCGAGCAGTATGCCCTGAAGCGTAGAATCGAGTTCCAAGAATGCGCCCGGATCGAGAGGTTCAAGGCGCAACTGGCACGGTGCCGGGATGGATACGCCGGGTGTCCGTTTTCCTCGGCGAGCCCCTTGCGCCCGGAGTAGCCCCTGCCTTGATTATCAAGATCGGAAGAGCGCCGGGAAACGACTTCGTCATCGAGAATCCCACCGTGTCGCGTGAACACGCGGTGCTGGAGATCGAGGACGGGCAGATCGTCCTGCGGGATATCGGCAGCAAGTCGGGAACCTACGTGCTGGTCAACGGCAAGCCGGAACGGACCACCTATACGGTGGTCGCCGAGAACACTTCGATCATGGTCGGGAACGAGCGTCTGCGCATCCACGACGTAGTTGACGCGGCATCCCGGAAGAGCCGCAAGGTCACCTACGTTCGCAACCCGATGACGGGCGAGATCGAGAAGCGATGAAGCGGTTGTCATTTGCCGTTGGCGCCGCATGCCTGGCCGTCGTCCTGCTGTGCGCGATGCATCTCTACCTCTCGGACTCCGCGGCCAAGATTGTCCTGGACCGGGGCGGTCGGACGTACCCGTTCTCGGTCCAGAACGTCATGTGGATCATCTTCTTTGTCGGGCTGGCGGAAATCGTTCTCCGCTACCTCGAGGCGAGAGAGGAGGGCAGACAGCTCGGTTTCCGGTATCTGCCGGAGGACGAGGAGACGCTTCTCGTCGCGACCGACCTTCCGGCGGTGTACAAGAAGGTCTCCCTCGCCACGGGCTCCGACTACCTCTTCCTGCCGTCGCTCATCAAGCGAATCATCTCGGTGTTCCAGACCACGAAATCGGTCGAGAATGCGAGCGCCGTGCTCAACAGCAGCATCGATCTGCGCTCCCACGACCTCGACCTGAAATACAACATTCTGCGCTATGTCATGTGGGTCATTCCGACCCTCGGCTTCATCGGCACGGTGATCGGGATCTCGGATGCGCTGGCCTACGCAGGCGAGCCTGGGCGCAGCCAGGACCCCAATCTGCTGACCGAGCTCACGGCCCGGCTGGCGGTGGCATTCTATACGACGCTGGTTGCACTGGTGATGTCCGCCTTTCTCGTCCTCGTCATGAACGTGGTGCAGAGCTTCGAGGAGCGGATCATCAACAGGTGCGGCCAGTATTGTCTGGATAATCTGGTCAATCGACTCTACAAGGTAGAATAGGTTATGTTCAGACGGAAACGGAACACAAGCAAGGCGCCCGAGATTCCGGCCGTCTCCCGGAACCAGGAAATCGACGAGGACGAGACGATCGTCATCGACCTGTCCGAGCCGCACCAGCCGGGCCCCGAGGCCGTCACGCTGGAACTGCCGGAAGAGGTCGAGGTGTCCGTATCGTCACCCGCTCTCGGGACCCCCGATGAAACGGTGGTGCTCACGGCCGGGTCGCGCGCAACCGCGCCGCCGCCGCCGGCCGGACCCGCCCCCGGGCCCATGTCCGCGGTCGACCCCGGCAATCGCGCCGGGTGGCTCGTGGTGGTTTCCGATTCCGGTTTCGGCCGCGCCTTCGGCCTGTCTCTCGGGCGCAGCACCGCCGGCCGCTCGGCGGCAAATGCCATATCGATCGACTGGGACGTGGCCGTCTCGGCCGAGGCGCATGCCATCATCGCCGCGGACCCGAAGTCCCGGAAGTTCTACGTCGTTGCCGGCAACTCGACCAATCTTGCCTATCTGAATGGCGCGCCGATCCTTAATACCGAGGAAATGTCCGATGGCGACAGGCTTCAGATCGGTGAGACCGAGATGGTGTTCGTCCAGCTCTTCGGCAAGTATGTCGACTGGCGCTGAGGGCATCGGAAAGGTGCGAGGTGCGGATCGCCGCATCGAAAATCCGCTATCAGGGAACCCGTGATTCACAGGAGGATTTCGTCAGCCTGTTGTCGATCCGCAACCGGGGACACGCCGCGGTCGGCGGGATACTGACCGACGGCATCGGCGGGCTGCCTGGCGGCGGCGATGCAAGCGCTACGGTGAACGCCTTCAGCCGGGCCTGGCTCGCGGACGAGTTGCCCGCGGTGGTGGAGGGCGATGTCGAAATCGAGAGTTGCCTCCGCCGCCTGCCGGCGGCGGCCGATGAGGCGCTGGCCTGTTACCAGTCGGAGAGCGGTATCCCTGACTGCGGAACCACATTGGTTGCCGCGGTTGTCCTCGATGAGGTCTGCCACTTCGTCTCGGTGGGCGATTCCCTGGTGCTTGCCATCAACGCGGACCGAACGCTCACCCGTCTCAATCAACTTCACAACGCCGAGTTGGACGGGAGAGCGGCGCTGACCGCCGCGATTCTCGGACGCGGCATCAAGGCCATCGATCAGGGCAAGGCCCGTCTCGGCCCGGGCGGCCATCACAGCATCCTGCTGGCCTCGGACGGGATCCGGACACTTCGCGATGACGAGGTCGTCGCGGAATTGGACCATGCCTCCGAGGGCCCGTTGCGCCAAGTCGTGGACAGGGTGCGCCGCAAGCAGGCGGTGCGGCAGGACAATCTGGCAATGGCGCTGTTCCGCGTAGTGGCCGTCGGGACATAGGACAGGGTCCCTGCAACCGTCTTCAGGCTCATCTTCGGCTTGCGGGCTGGAAGCCGTTTGGATATGGATACGGGCGGACACGGCTCGATTCGGGAGGGGGAATTGCATGTTCAGAATCTTTTGTTCCGTAGCTTCCATGCTCGTTCTGGCTGGATGTATGGGAGGACTCGGAGGGTCCTGGGGCCCGGGCGCCGACGACAAGACACCGGTAAGAATCGAACCCGCCAAGTTCCGTGGCCTGCCCGTGGTAAGGGTGAGCTTCGTCGCCAGTGTCGACGCTTCGGCCCGATTGCGCTACCAGGATGCCTACTGGAAGAATCCGATTCCCTCCCGCGCCAGCGACGAGTCCGAGGAGGGAGACGTCGCTACCAAGCCGGCCGACGGCAGCACGGCGGAGATCAACTTCAACGCGATGGAATCGAAGAACGTCTTCTACGCGTTTCATCTCGCCAAGTATCTGGAGGCCCGCGGCAGGGGGACCTACCTCGTCTTCCTCAATCCGGAAGTAGTGAAACACGACGACACCCGAGGGTTCTACCGTGAATCCTACGAAGACGGCCTGCCTCCGCATGACGTGGATGTCAGCTTCGGAGCCTATGTCCATCCGGACACCAAGCCGTCGAACGTGGTCGACACCACCTACGGCGAGTGGATCGCGCCGATCATTTCGGTACGCGTCGACAAGGCGTTCTCTTCCGCTACCGCCGGAGCGGTGGGACTTCCGGACCGGCTGACCTCGTATGCCGCCGACAGCGACGGCTACGGCGCGCGCGCGCAACTGGTGGATTTCCTCAATGCCAGGATCGGCAGGCCGACGGCGGTCAACCCGGGCACGGCGCGGGACAGCGGCAAACTCGCCGCCGGGGAATTCTACGCGCTCCCATCCGGTGAGGCCAGGTTGTCCGAGGGCGGGATCCCGAAGGAGGAGTTGACTGCGCAGGAGCTCGACGCGGTGTCCTACAATCCAGGCCGGCTCGACGCGTTCCCCGTCTACAAGGGCGTCCATCGGATTGTCGAGGTGGCGCTTGCCAAGGTCGACAATTCGAGGACGGCAACTCGTTCCCAGGAGGACTACTGGGCGTTCTACGGCGAACCGAATGCGTCGACCATCGTCCTGCAGCGTAGCGACCGGGGCAAGCGTCGTTTTCTGGTCCGGGCGCGGCAGGCGGAACTTCAGTATCTTCGAGACCGGGATCGCAACTGGATGGAGGCGGTTCTGAACACATCCGACTTCACTTCCGGCTTCAACGAGTTGCGCGAGGCGGAGTTGAAGGCTCGGAACGAATTCGTCCAGGCCCGGATGAAGCAGGGACTAGGCGCGCTGCTGGCGGTAGGTGGTGCATTCGCTGCTGTCGGCGGCGCGCAAAGCGACAATCCCCTCGCTACCGGAGCCGGGATGGCGATGGTCGGCACGGGGCTCACCATGGCTATATCGGCGCAGACGGTCATCGACCGTATCAACCAGGGGTTCGACACCGCCTTCAGCAACTCCTACAATTCGCAACGGGACTATATCGTGGAGTTCGAGGAAGCCGAAAGGGAGACGATCAGGGCGCGCAACTATGAGGACTTCAGGAAACAACTCAAGAACCGCTACGCCAAGCGTTTTGGAGCGTAACCGGTGGACGGTGGCAGCGGGCCTCTCGATCGGACTGCTGTGGCTTGCGCTATCGGCAACCGCTCAAACTCCGGACATACAGCGCGGTGAGATCTGGCGGTATTGCGAAGAATACTTCGTCAAGGTCGAGGATCTCAAGAACGGGAAGGTCCCGGTCAGCAACGACGAGGCCCACTACCGCGTCCGTGACCTGTCGAGAGACTTCCTGCGTCTCGCCAAAGGTTTCCGGCCACGGAGTACGGAAGAGGGCCATGTTCTCGGAGAGTGCCTCAACCTTGCCAACGGCAACGCCTTGTTCTCCTTCGAGCAGGTGCAGAATCTGGAAGCCCAGGACGATGACTTCGTTGACATGGCCACGACCGAGGCCATCAACAACTCGCGCGCCAGGGAGTTCGACACAAAAAAGGAGCTGGGACAGAAGTACGACCTCATGCGTGACGCCGAGATCGCCCGCGCGACCTTCGATAGCGAGATCCGGGCGATAAACAACCATATCCTCGAGAATATCGCCACGGCCAATATGGCCGTGGCCCAGGCCACACGGAGTCACTTGGACCAAAGCTCCCGGTTGGGGCTCGCTCGCGGCGGGTACAACACCGCCTACGGTCCCAACGGCACCATCGTTTCCTTCAATGCCTTCTCGTTTCTCATTGCGAAGGCAAGCCAATCCATGATCAAGACGCGGTCGCAGCCACTTGCGCCGGGCCTGACGGCCTCCGCTCCCGCGGGGCAGAATGCCGCGGTGCCGGGGACCTATACAGCGGCGCCCCCGACTCCACCTTCCGCTCCTGGACCGGCCGGCAAGCTCTCCGCGCCCGCCCGTAAACCCGCAACCTCCGCGGCGGCGACGCCCGTGTCGGTCGCTACCGCATCAGGGGCTCCTGCATCGGCGACTCCTGCGTCAACGGCCCCAGCCTCGCCGACTACTGCATCGGCGTCGCCTGCGTCAGCACCGTCTGGCAGCAGGGTTCCTGCAACCGGCACGACCGGACCGACGTCAGCCGACACCACTGCGCTCGCGGCGGTGCCTGCCCCGGTCGACAGCAAGGCTCCCGAGGCCGATACACGCTGCGCCGCCTACCGCCTGACCGGCGATGGCGGGAAGTTCGCCGAGCTCGAAAACAAATGCGACATTCCCATCAGTTGGCTCTGGTGCTGGGTCCCGAAAGGAACGCCTGACTGCGAGCCCGACCAAGCCTCCGAAATCGTTCCCGCGAGGAGTCGCGTCCTGCTTCCCGGACCCGGGCCCGGCGAAACCCCGCGTGCGGTGTTCCGCATCTGCGACATGTCGGATCCAGACAAGTTTTGCACGCTTTGACATGGTGCTGCTTCCGAACAACGCGAAGATCGCAGAATACAAGATTCTCGGGCATCTCGGCAGCGGCGGGTTCGCCAACACCTACCGGGCGTACGACAGCAATCTCGACAAGGACGTCGCGATCAAGGAGTTCTTTCCGAGGCGGTACTGCAGCCGGGACGAGAACTATCGGGTGCTTCCCCTTCCCGGTGAGGAGGAGCGGTTCCGGTCCTTGCGCGACTCCTTCCTGCGGGAAGCCCGCATCCTCGCCCAGTTCGACGAAAAAAACATCGTCAAGGTGCTGCGCTATTTCGAGGGCCTCGAAACCGCGTACATGATCATGGAGTACGTGGACGGCCGGAATCTCGGTTCGGTGATCCAGGAAAATGTCGTTCAGCCCGAGGATAGGGTCGTGGGCTGGCTCCGTGGACTTCTTCGCGGGCTCGGGACGGTCCACGCCGGCAAAGTCATCCACGGCGATATCAAACCGAGGAACATCATCATTACCGAGTCCGACGAAGCGGTGCTGATCGATTTCGGCGCGGCGGTCGCCCATGACGCGGATTCCGACGACGGCGCCGCCGAGGTGACGGAGACCGCCGGGGAGGTCTTCGCCAGTCTCAACTATGCCGCCCCCGAGCAGCTTCACGGCGACCGCGTCGATCAACGCACCGATCTCTATTCGCTTGGCTCCGTCTTCTACGAACTCGTTACCCACGAAAGACTCGGCCGGGACCGGACGGAGGAGATCGCCGAGGACCAGATCCTGGCCTATGGCCGGTTCTACGGCGCCCGCTTTCTGAGGACCATTCATCGCGCGATCCAGCTCGATCCGGAGACCCGATTTTCCGATTCCGAGAGCTGGCTCGAAGAGTTGACGCTGTCGCGATGGGAGAAGACCGGGAGATTTCTGCGCCGAAGGCGCAAATCGCTGATCGCGGCGGCCGTGGTTCTCGCCGCCGCAACCTACGCCGTGAACTACGTCGTCGAGAACGAGATCGACCGCGAAAACGCTTATTTCAAGATCCTGGCGTCGAAGGCCGAGATCGACGCGCAGATGGATCTCGGGCACGGATACCGGAGGAAGTTGGAGAAGGCGCGCGACTATCTTTCCGCCTACGCAACCGAATACCGCTCGCAGGTCGACAGGCTCGCGCCCGCGAACCTGATTACGGGACGCTCCTCGGTGGAGGGCCTGCGGCAGACGGTGCGCGTGACCGAGTCCTTGGCGACAAGGCTGTCGGCCGTTGCCGCCAGGATCGACGCGATGCAGGCGAAATACTATTTCAGCCGTTACCCGGGTGCTGTCGAGGAGGCGGACCGCCTGGTCAGGGACATCGATGCCCGGATCGCCCGTTTGACACGGGATCTTCTCGCCGCCATCGTCGAGAATGGCATCGTCGGCGAAGGTCGCAGGCGCCGGATCCGTGTCGACAACGTCGGGCTTGCGGAGCTCGTCACCGGGGTCAAGGAAAGCGCGGAGCCGGTCACCCTGCCGGAGATGGTGCCGAGAAGCCGGCCGCTGGTGGATTCCTTCCTCACGCGCCAGCTTGAGCGCATGCAGCGTGCGCGGCTCGCGCGCGAACGGGCCAGCACCCTGTCAAGGCTTGCGACGCTCCGCGATGCCTACCCGAAGGGAAGCCGCGCCGCGGTATTCCCGAAACTGATCGAAGAGGCGCGTCAGGCTGATGCGTTGAAGGACCTGAAGGCGCTCGTCGCCCGAGGCGAGCGCACTGCCAAGACCATCGACCGGGAACTGCAACTCGCCGAGGTCCGCCGCAAGAAGCTGCGTGCCGAAGCCAAGCTCCGCGGCGCCATACAGAAGATCGAGGCCGGAATGCGGCCGGTTCCTCCGGGCCGGTTCAAGATGGGCGGCCCCGACCAGGGCTATGCCCAGCCGGTCCGCGAGGTCTCGGTCTCCCGGTTTTTCCTCGGAGTCAACGAAGTCAGCGTCGCCGAATGGATGGTGTGCGTGAGAGAGAAGAAATGCGCGGCCGCAAGCGGCACCAGGATGGACCGTCCGGTCACCGGCATCACGTGGAACCAGACGCAGGAGTTCATCCGTTGGCTGAACGGGCGCAGCAGGCGCTACCGCTTCCGGTTGCCGTCGGAGGCCGAATGGGAATACGTGATCAAGCGCTACGGCTACCGCGAGAAGGAACTGTCAGGCGGCCTCATGTCGATCACCGCGAACAACACCAACAAGCTCGGCCTCAACGCGATGCTCGGCAATGCACTCGAATGGCTCGATGACTGCTGGCACGGCGGCTACTACCGCGCGCCCGTGGACGGCTCCTCCTGGAACCGCGGACTACAGTGCAACAAACGAGTGGTGCGCGGCAGCAGTTGGGACGGCAAGCACCGCCTTGAAGCGAGAAACGCCGCCTATTTCCGGCCGCCTCAGGGTGTCGAGCGCACCAAGTCTTTGCCGACCCTTGGTTTTCGACTCGCGGGTGACCGGAAATGAAGGTGCGGCAACTCCTTTTCGGACTCCTGGCCGCGTCGCTGTTTGCCGCGGGAAACTCCGCGGCGGAAACCAGGTTCCTGTTCAGCTCCCAGTCGAAAAATCACAAGTTCAGTGTCGTGTCGGTCGACGGGGGGCTCGTGGTGGATTCACGCCTGTCTCCCTCCCTCGGTTCCGGCCTGACGCTCCGCTACATCGCGAGGGAAACCGACATCACGATCCAGGCCGTGAACGTTCCGCCGCCTGTCGAGGTTTTCACCTACTTCAACGGCCCGCCGCCCGGCGACATCTGCAGGCATGCCGTGTTCCTCGGAGAACTTTTCGCCCCGACGGGAATCGAGCACCGTGTCTATGCCGACGGCGAGCCGAAGTGTACCGACGTCGCTCCGGCGGGTGAGGGCGCACGCCGCCTGGCCGCGGACCTGGCGGACCTCACGGAGGGGTATGTCCGGCGGCTTCTTTTCGTCGTGGGACCCGCGGCCCCGGGGAACGTTCCGGAAATCGTCTGGCAACAACGCCGGATCACTGCCAAGGAGTTCCGCGCGAAGGCGACGCTGCTGCGGGAGTTGACCACCTTGCTCGAAAACGCCCGTGAGGGCCAAGTGTCGTTTCTCTCCTCGGCGGTCTATCGCGTGTTCGGCGGTCCCGTGGTTGCGGTCATTGGGACCGCAGCGGGCGAAGCCGGACGCGTCACCCTGCTTGCCGCCGGCGACGTCGGTCCACCCTACGAGCTCTGGCTGTTTCTCGGCCTCCCTGTGGTGGCCATCGCCGTGCTGGTCCTGCTGGTTATCGTGCTCGTTCGCAGACGGCGGCGGAAACGGACGATCACGAGTTCCCCGGTCAAGAGGGTGATCCGCATCGGCTATGGCCCGGATCTCGACATTTCCCTCGGCGACGAGGGAGAGCGCGAAGTGCTGTCCATTCGGGTCCACCAGGACGGCCTCGCTACCGCCACCGCCGTCAGTCGGGTCGACAAAATCTCGCTCAACGGCAAACGCTTCTCCGGCACCGGCCGGATCTCCCCCGCCGATTCGCTCTTCGTCAACGACCGCAGGATCCTCTTGAGGATATGAAACGCCGCGATCGCTCGATCGAGACCATCAGCCTGTCCGCCATCGACCTGTTCGCGTCGGCGCTGGGAGCGTTCATCGTCATTACCGCGGTCTTGATCCCGTATTACCCCAATCTCAAGGATGGCCACCGCAATGTCGCGGTCCTCGAACGCGAAGCCCAGGAGAACCAGAAACGCACGGCGCGGGCGGTGGAAGCCGAACAACTCGCCCGTGCCGAGGCGAAACGCCGCCGTGAGCAACAGGCGGCGGCGGCGGCGAAGGCACGCACGCAGCGGCGGCGGATCCACGCCGCCATCCAAAATGAGCACACAAAAGGTATCGCGCTCCGGAGTACCGTGAAGGACCTGACGAAGAACCTGTCGAATCTGCAAAAGGAGAATCAGGCACGGCGCAGACAGTTCGCGGGAAGGCAGTCGGAGTTTTCGATATTGGGCCTGGTCCTCAAGGCCAGGTCGATCGTCATCGTCGTCGATCTTTCCGGAAGCATGAGTAACTGGAGCGGCCTCATGGTGAAGACACTCACCGAGATCGTTTCGTCGTTTCACGACGGGATCCGGTTCGCCATCCTCGGGTATCAGGGCACGCGCGGCGTGTCCCAGTTCTGGCCCGCGCGCAAGCAGATGGCGCTCGCGGACACGCGAAGCAAATCGAGTGCGCTGGCGTTCGTCAGGAGCCTTCCGAGCCGCTTCGATGGATCCACGCCCACCCAGACAGCGCTCTTGACCGCCCTGGTATACAAGCCACAGGCCATTGTCCTGATCAGTGACGGTTCACCGACCGACGCCGAGCCGGACGACATCGTCGCCAAGCTCACGCGCCTCAATCGCGGAGTCACGGCAATCCATACGGTGGCGCTTGGTGACTACCTGAAACATCCTGAGCTCGTCGTGTTCCTCAGCAAGCTCGCGGCGCGGAACAAGGGGCGTTTCGTCGGTGTGATCCGGTGAAGAAGAAGATCCGCGATATCGAGGTTTTCAACCTGTCCGCCCTGGACCTGTTTGCCTCGGCCATGGGCGCATTTGTCCTGCTGAGCGTGATGATGCTGCCGTACTTCTTCAAGGGCAAGGAACTGGAAGAGGTCATGGAGCATCTGAAGCAGGAGGTCGCGGCCACCGCCGCGCAAGCCGGTGAAGCCGAAGCCGCCGCGCGCACGGCCGTGACCGCCGCACGGAACGTCACCGAAGACAACGTCGCCGAGACGGGCAAGGGGGGGCGTGAACTGGCGGCGCTCCGGGCGAAGTCCGCGGAACTCTCGGCGCGAATCGATGGCCTCCGGAAGGAAATCGAACGGGAGAAGCGGAAGAAGGTCGCTGTCAAGCCTGACAAGGGTGGGCACAAGGTCTCTTTCCGCCTGCTCGGCCTGAAAACCAACGAAGACCGCTATCTGATCCTGATCGACGGTGCGGCGAGGATCAAGAGAAACACAGGCAATCTGCCGAAGGTCCTGACCGAGGTGGTATCGGTCTTCGGGCCCGGAAAGGAGTTCGCCATCGCCTTCTACCGGCACGCCGCCGCCGGGCTGCTATACGAGCGCTGGCCCAAGACCGGCTTTGTCGAAGGCTCCTCCGAGACTCGGACCAAGGCGGTAGCTTTCATGAAAAAACAGTATGAAAAGATGTCGGGCCGAAGCGCCACCTACCAGGCCCTCGAACGGGCGGTCGGCGAACAGGCCGACGCGGTGATCTTCATCTCGGACGGCTTCATTTCCCGCAAGACCAATCTCGGACGCGGTCCCGTTCAGGTCATCGACGAGATCAGCGGAAAGAATTCACGGGGCATCCAGGTGAACAGCGTTGCCGTCGGCGTCTGGTTCCGCAATCCCGGCTTTGCCGACTTCATGAACCAACTCAGACTGCGGAACGGCGGCGACTTCAAGGGCGTGCCGCCCTGATCGACAGGCAACGCGTCGAACGCGGTCTCCATGACTCGCCGCGGTCCGGTATTGAGCCGGCCGACTGACGGCTTCAGAATCCGGGAGCGACTTTCCTGGTCCGCTCCAGCCCCTCCCACGTATCGATGACCTCCCGGTGGGACGCCACCAGGCCGAACTGGCGGCGGGTGTTCTCCAGGGTGCCTTCGTGGAGCACCGGGTCGGGACCGGCCATGCAGTCGTCCACCATGGTGACGTAGTAGTCCAGCATGAAGGCGTCGCGCATGGTGCTTTCCACGCACACATTGGTGGCCACGCCGGTCAGGAGGACGCTCTCGATGCCCTTGGCCCTGAGGATGGTTTCCAGGTCGGTGTTGATGAAGGCGCTGTAGCGGTGTTTGATCACCACCCGCTCGTCCGCCCGGGGCTCGATGCCGTCGAAGAAATCGGCGCCCCAGGACCCCTCGCGGCAGGTCTCGGTATCGGCGCCCTCCGGCTTGCGGTAGAGCCACGGCTCGGTGTCGGTCCACTCGCTGTGGATGGTCTGGATGTAGACGATGGGCAGGCTCACCTCCCTCGCCTCGTTGATGAGCTTGTAGAGGTTGGGCATCATCTCGAGACCTGATCTGACATCCAACCCACGCTTGGCGCAGGCACCCTCCGGGCTGCAGAAATCGTTCTGCACATCCACCACGATCAGCCCCGCCAGGGAGGGGTCGCAACGCTCCTTGAGACTTCTCAACACGCTCATGCCTGCCTCCTTCGAATCCCTGGCCTCAATCAGCCATCATTTCTTTCTGCAGCGGAGTCAGGGCATTGGAGCAGCCCACCATGCTGTTGCGCGTCACCAGCCCTACCAGTTGTTCTTCGCTCCAGTCCTCGGTCCCCTCGGGACGCTTGGGCACAACCAGGTAGCGGGTCTCGGCGGTGCTGTCCACCACCCGCACCTCCGTGGCCTCGGGCAGCTCCAGCCCCATTTCCTTCAGCACCCGGCGGGGGTCCACCACCACGCGGGTGCGGTAGTTGGTGCTCTTGTACCAGTCGGGGGGCTGGCCGAGCAGTTGCCGCGGATAACACGAGCACAGGGTGCACACCACCACGTGGTGCACGTCGTCGGTGTTCTCCACCGCGATGAGCTGGTTGGCCGTGGACATGTCGACGCCCAACTCCTCGGCCGCGGCGATGCCGTCCTCGAACAGACGTTTCCTGTACTCGGGGTCGGTCCAGGCCCGGGCCACCACCCGGGAGCCCTGATGCGGTGATACGCCCTCGTTCTCGTCGATCTTGCGCCTCACCTCGTCCGTGCTGATGATGCCCTTCTCGCGCAGGAGGTTGCCGAGGGCCAGCATCTGCTTTTCGAACAGCGTGTGCTCGTGCTCGGTGGTGTCGATGGGATTGTTGGCGTGGAGCTGCTCGAACACGTCGTCGTGGCTGTGGTCGTGTCCGTGCCCGTGCTTGACGCTTCGCGTCTCGTCGGCGCTGAGGACGCCCTTTTCCTTCAACAGGTCCGCGGTTGCGCGGGCCCGCCGTTCGAAGTAGCTCGGCCCCTCGGTGGATGCCGGCTCGTTGCTTGTTTCCTGTTTGTCCTTGGCCATGACGTTCTCCCGGTATGCGTTTATCGCAGCTCCAGCCACCGCTCGAAAATGTCCGCGTAGATCTTGTTGACACCCTTGGGCGCGGGCCGGTCGTCCCACACGTGAGCGAGTTCGAACTCGATGGAGTACAGGTTGGCCTTGGGCAGGCCGTCCTTGCCGAAGGAGAGCAGCTCCGGGTCCTTGAAGCTGCCCCTGATGTCGGCCACCACGCCGGCCTTACCCCGCAGGTACTGGGGCGAGCGGATGTGATGCCCCAGGGTCAACGTCTCCTTGACCCGCACGCGATCGCCTTGCTTGTAACGAAAACTCATGGGCGCCAGTCTCGACTTTCACGGGTTGATTGTCAACTCGCGGAGCGGCCCGGGTACGCGACAGTGGCATAGATACCATCGCCATTGGTCCTGGCCGGACTCGCCGCCGGCCGGTTCAGCAAGAGAAGGCGCCTGCCGTTGCCTTGGGCGGCCAGACGCGTCAAGATCAACTGGAAGGAGGCATCATGATCGATTTGTATACGTGGAGGACTCCCAACGGCCGCAAGGTATCCGTCATGCTGGAAGAGCTGGAGATGCCCTACAAGGTCCATCCCATCAACATCGGCAAGGACGAGCAGTTCGCTCCCGACTTCCTGGCCATCAGCCCCAACAACAAGATCCCGGCCATCGTCGACCCGGACGGCCCCGGGGGAGGTCCCTACAGCCTCTTCGAGTCCGGCGCCATCCTGCTGTACCTCTCGGAGAAGGCTGGCGGCCGTTTCCTGCCCGAGGCATCCCGGGCGCGCTACGACGTCATGCAGTGGCTCATGTTCCAGATGGGCGGGGTAGGGCCCATGTTCGGCCAGGCCCACCACTTCCTCGGCGCCAAGGAGCAGGTCCCCTACGGCATCGACCGGTACAAGAACGAAACCCGCCGCCTCTACGGAGTGATGGAGAAACGCCTGTCCGACCACGAGTACCTGGCCGGCGAATATTCGGTGGCCGACATCGCCACCTATCCTTGGGTGGGCCGGCACGAGAGGCACCAGGTGGATCTGGCCGACTTCCCGCAGGTCAAGCGCTGGTTCGAAGCCATCGGCGCCCGCCCCGCGGTGCAGCGCGGCATGCAGGTGCCGCCGGACGCGTAGCATCGGAGAACACAGCTTGGATATCGTTGACAGGCCCCGCGGAGGCGTGTCAGAAACCTCCCTTACGGCTTCGGGACAGGTCCCCCCGCGTGCCTGGATCCCGATGCCGTGCTAGACTTCCCTGTACGCCCCCGTAGCTCAGCAGGATAGAGCACAGGATTCCTAATCCTGGTGTCGTGAGTTCAAGTCTCGCCGGGGGCACTCCCACCTGCTCACGGGCCGACGACGGCTTCCAGGTACGCCTTCCGGTAATCCGCCATTAGCGCATCGGTGTCCTCGGCAAGCATGAGGCCGATGGCGACCAGAGCCTCCATGGCGGCTCGTACCTGCTGGAGGTAGTCATCCACGCTTGCGTACCTTTCCTCCAGCGACAGGCGCGGATCGCCGTCGGCTTCACGGTCGGCGGGAGTCTGGGGGAAGGGGATGGAGGAGCCCAGCAGGCCGGCCAACTCGCCTTCCGCCAGTTCGTGGGATTGCAGATTCCATCCGGTATGGGTGGCCAGGGGGACGGTGATCCAGGGGAGGCGAACCCCTGCGACATCGTTGCCGTCCGCATCCACTGCCGGTACGAGGATGCTGTAACCGGCCCCGTCGGCGGCGGCCCGCGGGCGGGCGTCGACGACGCCCTCGGCAACGCCCGCGCCGTAGTCGAGGAACAGTTGGCGGTTGTGAAGGCCGGTGCAGGCCGCGCCCGGGATGGCCGGGAACCCGGTGCGCAGGCTTTCCGGGGTTGCAAGCGTGCCGTCGGCGCTGCGCGGGATTCGGCTCGGAGGCGGCGCGGTACCGTCGGTGGCCCAGCGGTCCATGGCGACAATGAGGGCGCGCAGGGCCGGACCGATGCTCAGCGGGTTGCTCAGGTGCCGGGCTTTGCCCCGTTCGGCCCGGGTGCCGTAGGGCGCGTTGTGCTGGGTGCTGGACATCAGGAACATGCGCACGCGGTCGGGCAAGGAAACGTCGTTTCCGCGCCCGTCGGTATGCGCCAGCGCCCCCCGCTTCTGCCAGTACTCGGTGGAGGTCTGGGTATGGATCACCAGGGGGTCGGTGGCGGGCCGCTTGAGGATGCCGTCGCTCCGGCCCGTCCGCGGGTCCTCCATGACGTTGTAGGCGAAGGGGAAAAGCTCCGGCTCGAGCTGGTTGGTGTGCTGCTGGCACGAGGTGACGGGGCGGGCGAACTCGTAGTTGAGGAACATCCGCCCGCCGCCGGAGGCGTGGGGCGCAATGGCGTCGAAGACCAGCCGCCCCTGCTCGTCCTCGTTGAACCCGTGGTAGACCAGGTCGCGCAGGAACCGGCCGCTCTGGGAACGGCCCCAGGCATAGGCCTTCTCGACGCCCCCGCCGCCCGCGAGGGGGTTGGGGTTGCCGGCGCCGTCCTCCTCGTCGCGGCGCAGGAACGAGACAAGATCGCGCACCGCGGCGAACCCGAGACCCAGTACCAGCGGGTCCCGCGCCGTGTACACCAGCTCGTAGATGGCGCCCGGAATGAAACCGTCCGGCAAGTGGAGATGGGACGCGCTCGGCGTGATCTCCCGTGATCCGTTCCCGCCCTCGACGGCGAACGCCCAGTCCGTATGCGGGATGACCTCCCGCTGGCCGTAGGAGCGCATCCTCACCGTCAACTCGGCCTGAGAGCTGTCGGGATTCGCGGCGGGGTAGCTGCGGACGCGCGGATCGCCGCTCAGAGGCCAGGAACGGACGCCGGGACGGGTGACGCAGATCTCCGTGCGCACGAGCCGCTGTATGGGCGCGCCGTGCTCGGTGGCGACGGGAACATCCAGCACCATCCCGTCCTTCCAGGGGATCAGGTCTCCCTGCCAACCCGAAGTGACCCAGGTGAAGCCCCATCGCATCAGGAACCCGTTGCCGGCGTGCTCCAGGCTCACGGGGTCGTTGCACTCTGGTGCGTCGTTGAGAAACATCAACGCCCGCTTGCTGCCGCGGTTGGGAGCCTCGTAGAGCACCCGGCCGTTCCCTCTATCCCTGTCCGCCGGCCGCAGGATATAGACGTCGCAGGAATATTCCACCGCGCCGCGCCCGTTCCGGGGCGCGTTGTCGAGGTTGACGATGCAGGCGTTGCGAGGATCCTCCGGGGCGACCTCGCCGAAGGCCTTCCCGGCCGTGATCTCGTACCCCCCGGCCGGGCCGAACTCGTGACCGCCCGCGAACGGTTGGGTGCGACTGACGACGAAACGGGTCAACATGGGTGGAACCTCCGGATGGCAAGGATGCGCATATCATCATGACCTATCGAGGGCGCCTCCAACAAGTCCGGGATGGGGCGGGAGCCGGTGCTGGAAACGGCTCACGGGGCTTCAATGCCTGGACCCCGGGTCACGCTCCGGGTGACGGGGAGGTGATCCGAACGATGCAGGGCGGGGAATGTAAAGGTGCTTCATCAAAGGGCCGGAATCGGCTACGTTGGGCGTTGCATGCAAGGCCTGAGGTTCTCTTTGAGGAGGAAGTCGACATGATCAAGCCCACCGCATTGAAACGGGGCCACTACGAATGCAAATCCCTGGACGACACCTTGCCGGTGCTCACCGATCTGCTGGCGTTCGAGATTGTTCGGCAGGGTTCCGGACAGGCGGCGGTGAAGCATCCCAATACCGACTGGGAGCTGGTGGTCCACGAGGGCGCGCCGGAGGCCGTGGACAAGCCGCATCTGCATCACTACGGCGTGCGGGTGGAGACCCTCGACGAGGTGAACGCCGCCTACGACTACATTCTGTCGCAGAAGGAGCGCTACAAACTCATGCGCGTCAGCCGTCCACACGAGAACCACTTCGCCCATTCGGTCTATTTTCGCGAGCCCGGCGGCAATGACTGGGAGATCGAGTACTACGACCACGAGGCGGTGGTGCGGGGCCAGCGGAACGCCATCGAGCCGTGGCGCGAAAAAATGCCTGAGGAGCGGTTCCCCGGGCGCGGCTACCTGCCCCAGGCGTTGAGTCACGGCACCCGCGAATGCGACGACAAGGAGATCAGCGCGAAGTTCTACGGCGAGGTGCTGGGACTGGAGATCGCCGGCGGCGGCCGCTCATCGGTGTACATCAAGCACTACGATACACCGTGGTACGTGGTGGTGCTGCCGGGGCGGACCCGCCACTATGTCTCCGAGCTCAACCGCTTCACGCTTCAGGTGGAGACCGAACAGGAAGTCGTGGACGCGCACCGGAGGTTCCGTACCTCGGGCAAGGACGTGGGCATCGACGAAGTGCGGGACCTGCAGGACGACAACGGCGAGGTCTCGTTCGTGTTCAGCGACCTCGACCGTAACTGGTGGGATATCTGCGCCGCCCGGTAGGGCAGGCCAAGGGGGATACGAGCATGTGGTTCATTGCACTCCGGAGTGCGGCCAAACCCAGGGAAGAGTGGAACGTGACGCTGGACGAACACCTGTCGTGGATGAAGCGTCAGCACGAGGCGGGGAAGATCG
Organism: uncultured Binatia bacterium (SeqCode); assembly: GCA_965215605.1. GTDB lineage: Bacteria > Desulfobacterota > Binatia > UBA9968 > JAJDTQ01 > JAJDTQ01. The sequence goes on from OZ244070.1 coordinate 3,809,896, forward strand.
TCATGTCCGGACCGACGCCGGACCGCAAGCTCGGCATCTACCTCATACGCGCGGAATCACGGGAGGAGGGTGAGGGCATCGCCGCGGGCGACCCTTACACCGCGGCCGGCTTCTGTACGTTCGAGCTGATCGAGTGGGAGCTGCACCAAGTCATGGGGGCCGGGCCGTTCTCCATGGCGGAGATCAAGGCGCACGGCCGGTAGGGTCTTGTGAGGCTACAGGGCGGCGGCCGAGAACGTGCGGCGCCAGGCGAAGGCGCGCTGCTCGAAGCGGGCGATGACGCCGTACTCGATGATCAGCATTAGAATCACGAAGAGCAACACCCACGCCAGCACCTGCTCCATGTCGAAGTTCTCGAACCAGAAGAAGAACATGTAGCCGATGCCGAACTTGATGCCGAAGGTCTCGGCCAGGGCGACGATTTTCCAGGTCATGCCGAACGAGTACCGGAACGCGGACATGAGGTAGGGCATGAGCTGGGGGATGTAGACCTTCCGCACCATCATCCGCCGGTTGGCCTTGAAGGACTTGGCCATGTCCATCAGGCTCTTGTCCATGGCCTTGGTGCCTTCCGCCATGTTCACGGTCACGAAGGGCGTAACCACCGCCATCACCGCCACCAGGCTCCCGGTCTCGCTGAAACCGAACCAAAGCACCGCCAGGAACACCATCAGTATGGTGGGTATGGTCAGGAACAGCGGGATCAGGCTCATGAGGGAATACTCCACGGTCCTGCGGAGTCCCATGGCGAGTCCGATGCCGATACCCGCCAGCATCGCCACCACGAACGCGATGACGATGCGGAACATCGTGATGCCAATGTGGAAGAAGGCCGTGTGGCCCTCGGGACCGAGCTCCACCAGGATGCGTCCCATGGTCATGAGGATCCGGAACGGGCTCGGCAGGACCTCCGGCAGCGTGAACAGCGAGCCGATCCACCAGACCGCCACCAGCGCCACCATGGACGCCAGACGCATGTAGGTGCGCATGCTCATTGGGACTGCTGCTCCAGAACAGCGAAGAACTCCTGCACCAGCTCCTTCTCCATGTCGAACAGACGCGGGTCCTCGGGTTGCCGCGGCCGCGGCAAGTCCACGGGGACGTGTCGGAAGATCCGCGCCGGCTTGGTGCTCATCATGTAGACGTTGTCGGACAGGTAGACGGCCTCGCGCAGGTCGTGGGTAACGAACAGGATTGTGGTCTTCGCGCGTTCGAGAATGTCCATGAGGTCGATGCGCATCTTGCGCGCGGTGATCTCGTCCAGATGGCTGAAGGGTTCGTCCATCAGCAGGACATCCGGCTCAATGGCCAGGGCCCGGGCAATGGCCACCCGCTGCTGCATCCCGCCCGACAGGTTCAGGGGATAGTTCGGCTCCTGACCCGCCAGACCCACCATGTCCAGGTACTTGGTGACACGGTCGCGCCACTGCTCGCGCGGCACCCCCTGGGCCTCCAGCGCGAAGCGGATGTTGTCCTCCACCGTGAGCCAGTTGAGCAGGCGGGCGCTCTGGAAAACGTAGCCCACGTGGATGGCGGCGTCGGGGGACTCGGCCGCAGGATGCACCGTCACGCTGCCGCCGGTCTCCACCTCGATGCCCGCAATGACGTTCAAGAGCGTGGATTTGCCGCAGCCGGAGGGACCCACGAGGCTGGCGAACTCGCCCTCCTTGACGTCCAGGCTCACGGCGTCGAGCACCACGAACTCTTCGCCGCCGCCGGGGGCGGGGAACTTCTTTGTCAACTTGTCTACGTGAACGACGGTCGAAGCCATGAAAGATACCTGTACGGGAGGTTGAGTCTGAACGCCGGGCCACGCGCCACTACGTGGCCACCTGATGCCGCCACCGGAAGGCCCGCCTCTCCCAGGACCGGAATATCAGCACATCCACCAGGACCATGAAGATCATGAAGCTCACACCCCAGGCGAGCATCAGGTCCACCCGCGTGTCCTGGAAATGAAAGACCAGCATCTGCCCGACCCCGCTGCCCACGGCGAACGCCTCTCCCACCAGCACGATCTTCCAGGACAGCGAGAGCGCGATACGCATGGACGAGAAGAGGTAGGGCATGAGCTGCGGGACGATGACCTTGCGGACGATCAGGTGCCGGTTCGCCTTGTAGACCTTGGCCATGTCGATGACTTCCTTGTCGATGGCCTTGGTCCCCTCCCAGACGTTGAGGGCGACGAACGGAAAGACGATCAACACCGTGGTGAATACCGGCCCGACGTCTGAGAGACCGAACCACAACACCCCCAGGAAGGCCCAGCAGATGGCCGGGAACGTCAGCAGCACCATGATCCAGCCGTCGAGGAACGCCTCCACGTGACGATGGAGCCCCATGATCACTCCGGCGATGCCGCCGATGATCATGGCCAACGTAAGACCCAGAATGATCCGCCGGAGGGTATCCCACACCACGACGTAGCTGTCGGGCTCGGAATAGAGGGTGACGGACCGTTCGAGGAGTTCTTGCGGCCCGGGCACGACAGCCGGCGGGGCGAACATCGATGCCGCCTGCCACAGCAGGACGAAAACCAGCAGTGTGAGGATCCCGGGCAGGAAACCGGGCTTGCCCTTGATCATAAGGAGAGCCTGTCGGAGATGGGCGTGAAGCAGTCCGGGTCCTCGGGCCGGCCGAAACCGTGGCGAGGACCCGGACGCCGTATCGTCGACTAGTTGAGAATCAGCCCGTGTTTCTTCTTGTCCGGAACGAAGTCCAGGACGCCGCGCCGTTTGGCCATTTCGAGGAAGTTCCACTGATGGTCAACGGTTTCCTTGTCCCACTTGGCCAGGAAGATCTTGTTCTTCTGCAGCCAGTCCCGGTACACGCCGGCCTCGGCCTTGTTCTTGATGCCGGTCACCTTGGCGAACTTGGCCTCGGCCTGGTCGAAGTTCTTGGGATTCCTGAGCCAGCGCATGGACTCCATGACCGCCGCGGAGAAACTCGCCGCGCGTTTCCTGTCAGCGTCAACCCACTCCCGCCAGCAAACCAGCGGGGCGGACCAGACGATGGGCTGGCCGGTCTTGGACTTCCAGTAGTCGTTGGGCACGAACACCGAGCGGTACTTGTCGGGCTGCGACGCGGCCCGCACCGTCAGCGAGCTGATGTTGAACATCGAGTCCACGTCGCCGCGGTCCAGCAGGGCCAACAGCGCCGGGGCCGCGGCCTGCTTGAGATCTACGTCCTTCTTGTCGATCACGTCCATGCCATGACCGTCGATGATGACCGCGCGGGTGGCCTTGAAAGCGCCGGCGCCGGTGGACCAGGTGCCGAACTTCTTGCCCCGCAGGTCGCCGATGGACTTGACCGCGCTGTCCTTCTTGACGAAGACCTCCTGCATCACGGTGAGCCCGCCCCCAATGATGACGAAATCGAGCCCCTTGGTGATCCGGGCGATCGCGGCGGTGCCGGCATACGATGAGCAGGGCACCTCCTTGGCGGGCAGCGCCGCCATGTGTCCCGCGAAGGGGCGCACGTCCACGTCCGCGTCGATGCCGTTCTTTTTAAAGATTCCGGCCATTTCCCCGGCCAGATACAGCATGGAAATGATGCTGTTCCGCCCGGCGGTGACCTTGATCTTGTGGAGATCCTGGGCCGCCGCCTCGAAGGCCAGGAAACTCACCAGCATGATCGCCAGCAAGGCTGTCCATGTGTAGCGTCGCATTGTCTGCCTCCTTTAAACTGGTCGCCGGTTTCGGCAACGAACGCTTTCCTTCTTCGGTAAACGCGGGAAACGACGAATACTAGTTCGTGCCCGGTTCTTTGTCAATGGCGCGTCAGGGTTTCAGATAGTCTTTCAGTTCCATCTTTTGCCACAGTTCCGGGTCCGGCTCGATCCTGGTCTCGAACTCCTTTTCCACTGGCCGGGTGGCGTCGATGACCAGGTGCGTGGTCATGGGGCCCCGGCCGGTGCGGGCCTCGTTGTAGGACACCGGATCGAGGTGCGCGCCCTTGACCCCCGGCATGATCAGCAGATCCTGGTCGGCCACCATGCGAGTGCTGATGGCCCAGGCCACCTCCCGCTCGTTGAAGATATCCACGTCGTCGTCCACCACCACAACGGTCTTCCCGTAGTTGTCGGTGGACACGGCCACCAGGCCGGCCTGCTTGCCCTCGCCGGGGACCCGCTGCTGCAGCGAGACGTACGTACCCAGCCAGCCCATGGTGCTCACCGCCTTGAGGGTGGGGAACTGGGATCGCAGCCGGTCGTACATGCTCATCTCGGCGCTGACGTTGGGTGCAAGGTTATGCTCGAGGTGGGCCGAGTCCAGGTGATGATAGATGGCGTCCCGGCGCATGGTGATGGCGGTCACGTCAATGACGTAGCAAGGCTTGTCGCCGACTCCGTAGTAGCCCAGGTACTCGGCGTAGGGGCCGTCGGTGGCCATGGCGGCGGCGTCGATGGTCCCTTCGATGACGATCTCGGCCTGGGCCGGCACCGGCACGTCGACGGTCTCGCCCCTGACCACCTCCAGCGACTCCCCGAGGTAGCCGCCCATGAGGTCGAACTCCACTACCCCCTTGGCCTGGGACGCCTGCAGCACCGCGGAGTGGTGGCCGATGACCAGGGCGATCTCCATGGGCCGCCCCAGTTCCGCGCAGCGCCGGGCGATGTAGGCGCCGTCGTTGCCCGGATTGATCATGCAGCCGAGCCGGTTCCGGCCCATGACCAGGTGACGGTAAATGCCCGCGTTGGGAACGCCGGTGTCCGGCCATCTGGCGATCATGAAACCGGCGCCGATGTACTTCCCGGCATCGAGCTTCGAGTTGTGGATGATGGGCAGCACGCTCAGGTCCACGTCGTCGCCGATGAACTTCCTCTCCTTGACCGGCGCCTCCTCTTCGTCCACCCACACGGGATCCTCCCGCTGGGCCAGCTTCTTGCGCAGCACGTCGTAGATCTCCAGCCGGGTCATGCTGCGCGGGTCGCAGCCCAGTCCCCAGGCCAGGAGGTCGAAAGAGCCGAACATGTTGGTGACCAGCGGCAGCGTGCTGCCCTTGATCTCGGGGCAATAGATCACCGGGTTGCGGCCCTCGGCCGCCAGCTTGTGCTGGATGATGCCGATCTCCAGGTAGGGGTCCAGCGGCTTCGTCACCTCGACGTAGTTCTCGGGTCCGGTCTCTCTCACCGCCTGAAGGAAAGTTCGCAGATCGGGGTTCACAAGACAGCCTCCTTCATCCGGCACGCTCCTGTAATAGTATTACGTGGGACAGGACACGAGCGGCAGGACTTCCTCGACGAAACGGCGGATCTGCGCCAACTGGTCGGGCCCGGTAAAGCGCAGCACCGGCGTGCTGATGCCCATGTCCAGCCACTCCCGCAGCAACACCGCGCACTCCTCGGGGGCGCCGTAGGCGAGCCAGGTCCGGATGACCTCTTCGCTGGGCGGCGCCAGCGGGTAATACTCCTGGAAATAGTGCTTCGACTCCTCGTAGGCCACCCGCTTGTCTTCGTTGATGTTGATCATGCCGTGGATGCAGGTCTCGAAGCCGCCCAGATCGCGCCCCTGCCGCTGCGCCACCCTCTGCATGAAGTCCCAGCGGCGGCGGAACTCATCAGGCGCCACGGCATCGGTCATGTAGCCATCCCCCAGCCGTATCACCCGCTCCAGCGCGCGCTGCACCAGCGGGCTGCCCTCCAGAGGCCGGCGCGGGTTCACGGCGATCCAGATGGGGCAGGGGCGCTGCACCGGCTTGGGCAGGATGTCGCAGTCCTCCAGGGTGTAGAATCGTCCCTGGTGATGCACCTTGCCGTCGCTCCACAGCGCCCGCAGCAGCGCGATCCCTTCCTCCAGCCGCGGCGCGCGCTCTCTGGAGGTCTGCCCGAAGGCCCGCAGCTCGGGCTCGTGGCCGCCGCCGATGCAGGCGCCCAGCACGGCGCGCCCGCCTGAGACGTGGTCCAGGCTCGCCCACTGGATCGCCAGTTCCACCGGATGGCGCAACGGAAACGTGGCCATGCAAATGGTGCCGAGCCGCACCCGCTCGGTGCGCGCGGCGAGGTTCGACAGCATCACGATGGAATCGAGCCTGGGCTTGTGGATGAAACTGTCGCCTACCCAGACCGACTCGAAGACGCCGGACTCCTCGGCGAGGGTGGCGGAGGCGAAGAGGTCCTCCACCGTCGTCAGGCCGAACAGCACGCCCCGGTTGGGGAGGCTCAGGCCCCATCGAGTCGGCAGATCGCGCATGGTCATGTCGTGCCGGATCCGTAGCGGGAACGTTTCACTTCTTCAACTCCCGCCATATCCGCTCCGGTGTCATGGGGAGGGTCTTCAGGCGCACCCCCACGGCGTTGTAAATGGCGTTGGCGATGGCAGGGGCGGCCGGGCCGAAGGGCAGTTCCCCGATGCCCTTCGCTCCATAGGGGCCTTCGGAGGGATCGCCCTCCAGGAACATGGGCTCAAAGCGCTTGGGCGTGGCGGCGAAGGTGGGGACCCGGTAATCCACGAAGTTGGGGTTCAACACCTGGCCGCCGTCCACCGACAGGTCCTCGTACAGAGCATAGCCGATCCCCTGGGTGACGCCCCCCTCTATCTGGCCCTGGACCCCCAGGGGGTTGATGGCCTTGCCGACGTCGTGTACCGCCAGGTAGCGCAGCAGCTCCACCACGCCGGTCTCCATGTCCACCCGCACCTCGGCCAGGTGGCAGCAGGCGGCGATGACCGGGGCTGCGGCCTCGTAGTCGTTGGTGACGAAGCGGGTGGCGGCTTCGTCCACGAACGCGCCCTTGCCGATGATGAGCAGGCCCTGGCGGTCGTAGGCCTCCCGGACCACGTCATCGAAATCCACCTCGCCGCCGGGCTCCACCGTAGCGGCCACACGGTCGTTGCCGAATTCCAGCGTTTCGGGCGCCGCGCGCAGCATGCCGCCGGCCACCTCCGCCAGGCGCCGGCGCGCGTCGGCGGCGGCAGCGGCCACGGCGTTGCCGCATACGTAGGTGGTGCGGCTGGCCCAGGCGCCCAGGTCGAAGGGGATCACGTCGGTGTCGTTGTGGAAGATGCGGATGCGGTCCACGGACACGCCCAGCTCCTCGGCGGCGATCTGCGCCATCACCGTGCGGGTGCCGGTGCCGGTGTCGGCGATGGTGGCGATGATCGCCACGCTGCCGTCCCGGTCCACCTTGACGATGGCCTCGGTGGAGTTCTGCCGGTAGTAGCGCAGGCCCGCGCCGGTCTCGGACAGGACCGCCATGCCGATGCCGGTGCGCGTCGTGCCTTCGGCGCTTCCCTTGCCCGGCCGCATCACTTCGGTGGCGCGCTCCAGGCAGGCGCGTTCGCACGGGCGCCTCAGGTTCTCGGCGCGCATCGTCACCGGGTCCAGGTCCAGCCGCCGGGCCATGGTTTCCAGAATGGACTCGAAGGCGAAGGTCTCCTCGGCGTGCCCGAAGCCCCGGAAGGCGCCGCCGGGCGGCTTGTTGGTGTAGACGAGCCGGGCGTCCACCGAGGCGGCTGGGTGGTGGCGGTCGTAGCTCGAGAAGAAGGTCATGGTGATGAAGTTGATGGTGGAGATGCCCTTGTCGTTGTAGGCGCCGTTGTCGCCCAGCACCTCCAGATGCTTGGCGCGGATGACGCCGTCCTTCGTGCAGCCCAGCCTGAGCTTGAAGCGGTAGGCGTAGCGCGCGCCGGCGCAGCGGAACTCCTCGTCCCGGGTGTTGACGATGCGCACGGGCCGGCCGCCGGACTTGCGCGACAGGATCGCGGCAATGGGCACCATCACGTTCATCACGAGCCGGGCGCCAAAGCCGCCGCCGGTCTCGGGTTGGATGACGCGCACGTGCCGCTGGGGAATCCCAAGGGCGCGGGCGGTCTCGGCCCGCAAGGTGTGCGGCGCCTGGGTCTGGTGCCACACGGTGAGCTGCCCGGTGGCGCCGTACTGGGCGATGCAGCCGCGGGTCTCCATGACCGCGTGGGACTGGCGCGTGGTCTCGAACTCCTCTTCCAGCACCAGATCGCAGCCGGCGAACGCCGCCTCGACATCGCCCTCCGCCTTGTGCACCTCGTAGGCGAGGTTGCCGCCGTCGTGGACCGCGGGGGAATCCGGAGACAGGGCCGCGGCCACGTCCAGCACCGGCTCCAGAGGCTCGTACGACACCTCGACAAGGCGCGCGGCCTCCTCGGCGGTGGCTTCGTCCAGCGCCGCCACCGCGGCCACTTCGTCGCCCGCGTAGCGCACCGTGCGGCCGGGCGCACACAGCGGCGTCTTGTCCGCGAACTCTGGAACGAAGCTGAACCTGATGTCGGGCATGTCCCGCGCGGTAATGACCGAGACGACCCCGGGCAGCCGTTCCGCCGCCGAAGTGTCGATGTCGAGGATCCGGGCGTGGGGCAGGGGACTCCGGCAGATCTTGCCGTAAAGCATTCCCGTGGCGTGCAGGTCCTCGAGGTAGCGGGCCTCGGCGGTGACCTTGGCCGCCCCCTCCACCAAGGGCGTGGCCTGGCCGATGGTATGTAGCCCGCGGTGACCGTTCGACGTTCGCATGACGCGCGCATCTTATCACACCTGTCCGCCGGACAGGACACGGGAGCCGCAGAAAGTGGCCGGGAGCATTTCAAGAAACAGGGTTGCATTCCACACCGAAGGTGGAATAGGGTTACGGCTTTTGTTGCAGTGGTCTGACGGGCTGCGGGGACAGGGTCCGGCGCCCATCCTCGCCATCGTCCCGCGGCATCCCGCACGGGGACCCGCCCGGCAGTCGAGTTAAACGGAGGTTACATTCATGAGCGACAAGAAAGTCCTTAACCGGGACGCACGGCGCTACACGCTGCCGTCGGAGCGCGCCCTCGGAGCCGAAACCCACAGCTACCTGCCGGAGTTGTGCGACCAACTCCGTACGCGCAAGATCGGCCGGCGCGATTTCCTGCGCCAGGCGGCGCTGCTGGGCATGACCGTGGGCGGCGCCTACGCCATGGTCGACAAGCTCGTCGGCGGGTCGTTCACGCCCATCGTGGCGGCAGCAACCCCGAAACCCGGCGGCACCTTGCGGGTGTCCATGCGCATACAGGAAGTGACCGATCCGGCGACCTTCGACTGGACCGAGAAATCCAACGTCGCGCGCTTCATCGTGGAGCACCTGACCCGGACCCGGGCGGACAACGTGACGGTTCCCTACCTCGCCAAGAGCTGGGAGGCGTCGGACGACCTCAAGTCCTGGGTGTTTCACCTCCGGGACGACGTGACTTGGTCCAACGGCGACAAGTTCACCTCCACGGACGTGGCGCACACCGTGAACCGGTGGCTGGACCCCAAGACCGGCTCCTCCAACCTGGGGCTGTTCGCCGCCATGGTGGAGACCGTCAAGGGAGCCGATGGGAAGGAGACCAAGCGGGGCATTGCGGGCGCCGTGGAGGTCATCGACGACCACACCATCAAGTTCAATCTGAGGCAGCCCGCCCTGGCCATGCCGGAAAATTTCTACAACTACCCGGCCGCCATCGTCCATCGCGGTTTCGGCAAGGACTACCCCGCCGACCTGTCCAGGAATCCCATCGGCACCGGTCCGATGAAGCTGGAGTCCTTCGCCGTCGGCGAGAGGGCCATTCTCAAGAAGGCGCGGGATTGGTGGGCCGGGCCGTTCTACCTGGATGAGATCCAGTATTTCGACCATGGCGAGGATACCAATGCGTGGATCGCGGCGCTGGCGTCACAACAGGTGGACATGGTCTTCCGATTGCCCAACAACGCCATCGAGACGGTCAAGCGCCTGCCCTTCGTGGACCTTCACGAGGCGACCACGGCGCAGACCGCGGTCATGCGGTTCCGCATCACGGAGAAACCCTTCGACAACCTCAAGCTGCGTCAGGCCATCGCCGCGTGCATGGACCAAAAAGAACTCCTGGACAAGGCGTTCAAGGGCCTCGGTCAGGTGGCGGAGAATCACCACGTCTGCCCCATCCATCCCGACTACGCGGCGCTGCCCCCGCTCAAGCGGGATATCGAAAAGGCCAAGAAGCTCCTGGCCGAAGCCGGCTACAAGGACGGCATCACCGTCGAAATCGCCAACGGCGATACCGAAGGGCCGTGGATGACCGACGTTTGCGCCATCTTCAAGAATCAGCTCGCGCCCGCGGGCATCAACCTCAAGATCAACAAGATGCCCGACAGCCAGTACCGGGAGGTATGGGACAAGGCGCCCTGGGGCTACACCGCGTGGACGCACCGCCCCCTCGGCACCATGGTTCTCGGTCTGGCCTACCGCTCCGGCGTGCCATGGAACGAGACCGCCTACAACAACCCCGGGTTCGACGCCGCCCTCGACGACGCCGAGGCCACCCTCGATGTCAACGAACGCAAGAAGAAGATGGCCGTGTGCGAGAAGATCCTCCAGGACGACGCCATCATCCCGCAGCCCTTCTGGCGCTCGGTCTTCAAGGCGGCCAACAAGCGGGTCAAGGGGCATCAGACGCATCCCACGCTGTACCACCAGTTTCAGAACGTCTGGCTGGAGGGTTGAGAGTCTACGCTGCGACGGATCCTGCAGGGGTGACCGGCCGGTCGCCCCTGCCCGCGCCCTCGGATACGGGGGATCGCCGGAAGCAGGGGAATGGCTGCAGGGGCGGTCGACGGGCCGCCCCCGCTTGTGCGCCCCTCGCGGCTGGCCGGGATCGCGCGCGCGAACCGCGAGCATCGGAGACTTGAAATGTCACAACTGATTCTGCGGCGCGTCGGCATGATGATCCTCATCATGCTCACGGTCTCGCTGCTTCTGTTTCTCATGAACGAGGGCGACCCGCGGTTGATCGCCCGCAGCGTTCTCGGGCCCTACGCTCAGGACCTGCAACTCGACGCCTGGATCGCGGAGCATGGCTACGACCGGCCGATCATGGTCCGCTATGTCGATTGGGTCGGGCGGGTGCTGTCCGGCGACCTCGGTCACTCCATCATCTACAAACGGCCGGTGAACGAGTTCTTCTGGGACCGGCTTGGCAATACCGGGATCCTCGCCGGCATCACGTTTGTCGTCATGGTGGTGGTGGCCCTGACCCTCGGGGTTCTGGCGGGCATGAAGGAAGGCTCGGCTCAGGATCGGGTCATCTCGGTCTTCTCCATCACCACGACCTCGATCCCGGAATACGCCAGCGCGGTGCTGTTGGCCTGGATCTTCGTTTTCGGGCTGGGCTGGCTTCCGGGGACTTCGTCCATGACCGGAGGGTTCAATTTCGTCGAGTTGATCCTGCCCGTGATGGTGCTGACACTGTACGGTTTCGGCTACGTGGCGCGCATGACGCGCGCGTCCATGGCGGAGGTGATGACCAACCCCTACATCCGCACGGCCATGCTCAAGGGGCTGCCCTACCGGCATATCATCATGAAGCACGCCCTGCGCAACGCCCTGATCGCGCCGTTCACAGTCATCATGCTGCAGATCAACTGGCTCTTGTCCGGCGTGGTGGTGACGGAGTTCGCCTTCGGCTACAAGGGCTTCGGCGCGCTGCTGCTGGAGGCGGCGCTGCGGCGCGACATCTTCGTCATCGAGGCCTGTGGCCTGGCGGCGGTGTTCGTGGCGGTCTTTACCCAGACCATCGGCGATGTCGGGTACACCTACCTGAACCCGCGAATCCGGTTCAAGTGAGGAGGGGAACATGGCCACGAATACCGAAAATGCGCCTCTCGTAAGACCGGATTCGAGCATCGTGAACGTCTTCAAGGCCGTGGCTCTTCTGCGCGAGAGCCCGGTGGGTCTCATCGGCGCGCTCATCGTCCTGCTGTTCATCCTGCTCGCGATCTTCGCGCCGCTGGTGTCGCCCTTCGATCCCAACGCCACCATGCTGCCCTTTGCCTTCCCGGGAACCGCCGCTCCGGACGGCGGCGTATTCCTCTTGGGGACCGACCATCTTGGCCGGGACATCCTTTCCCGCATCATCTGGGGCGGGCAGCGGGTTCTGTTCTACGCCACGGCGGCCACGGTGTCGGCCTACATCGTCGGCATCATCATGGGTCTGGCGGCCGGCTATTTCCGCGGCTACCTGGACGAAATCATCTCGTTCTTCGCCAACGTGATCCTGTCGTTTCCCATCATGGTGCTGTACGTGCTGATCATCGCCAAGCTGGGCGCGTCCGGACTCAACATCATCTTCGCGGTGGTGTTCGCGTCGTCGCCGGGCATCATGCGCATCGTGCGCGGTGTCACCATGGACATCGCCACCCGCGACTACATCGCCGCCTCGCAGACTCGCGGCGAGGGTCCCTGGTACATCATGCTGGTGGAGATTCTGCCCAACGCGCGCAGTCCGCTCATTGTCGATTTCTGCCTGCGCATGGGCTACACGACCATCACCATCGGCGCCCTCGGCTTCCTGGGCCTGGGACTGCCGCCGCCGGATCCCGACTGGGGCGGCATGATCACCGAGACCCGCGCCTTCGTCACCGGCGGCTTCCCGCACATGGCCATCATGCCGGCGTGCGCGGTGTCGCTGCTGGTGCTGGGCTTCAATCTGCTGGCCGACGGGCTGCGGGAAGTATCGCTGAGGGACTGATCGGGGGGGCTCGAGCTGGCGCGCCCGTCGACGGACTCAGGACAGGCGCCGTGCAGCGAAGGACGCCAACTCGGCACGACTTGGAGACACGCAATGGCTGATCACAACGGCAGCGGCGAGACGCCGGTCCTGGAGATTTCGGGCCTGCGGCTGAGCTACTACACGCGCGCCGGGGAGATTCCGGCGGTGATGGACTTCGACCTTACCATCGCCAAGGGCGAATCCGTGGGGCTGGTGGGCGAATCCGGGTGCGGCAAGTCCACGGTGGCCAACGGCATCATGCGCTACATGGGCAAGAACGGCGGCATCGTCGGCGGCACCATCAAGTTCCAGGGCCGGGACATGGCGGAATTGACCGAGGAGGAGGTCCGGCGAGTGCGCGGCAGGGACATCGCCATGATCTACCAGGAGCCCATGGCCGCGCTCAATCCCAGCCTGACCATCGCCGCCCAGCTCATGGAAGTGCCCATGATCCACGAGGGCGTGAGCGAGGAAGAGGCCTTCCAGCGCTCCTTCGACATGCTGGCGGCCGTGAACATCCCGGATCCCAAGCGCCTGATGGACTCCTACCCGCACCAGGTCTCCGGCGGCCAGCAGCAGCGGGTGGTCATCGCCATGGCGCTGTTGTCGCGGCCGGCGCTGCTATTGCTGGACGAGCCCACCACCGCCCTTGACGTCACGGTGGAGGCGGGGATCGTGGAGCTGATCGCCGAGTTGAGCAAGGAATCCGGCGCGTCACTGCTCTACATCTCCCACAACCTCGGCTTGATGCTGGAGGTCTGCGACCGGATCTGCGTCATGTACTCCGGCGAGGTGGTGGAGGAGGGGCATATCGATTCGATCTTCTCATGGCCGAAACACCCCTACACTCACGGACTGTTCGGCTGCATCCCGCTGCCCCACGCCGACAAGAACGCGCGCCCGCTGAGCGCCATCAAGGGACAGCTTCCGTTGCCGCACCAGCGGCCCAAGGGCTGCTACTTCGGACCACGTTGCGAGTTCTTCGAGGCCGGGCGTTGCGACAGCGACCACATTCCCATGGAGGGCGTGCACACCGACGACGACCCGGCGCACCGGGTGCGGTGCCTGCGCTGGAACGAGATCGACCACGACGAGGCCGTGAAGAACGAGATCACGCGCGAACCCATCGAGGTGGGCGACACGGTCCTCGAGGTCGACAACATGCGCAAGTACTACGACGTCAAGGAAAGCACGCTGGCGACGCTCATCTCCCGGGAATCCGTGCGTCAGGTGAAGGCCAACGAGAGCATCAGCTTCGACGCCGGGGAAGGGGAGACCGTGGCCATCGTCGGCGAGTCGGGCTGCGGCAAATCCACCTTCGCCAAGGTCCTGATGGGCCTGGAAACGGCCACCGACGGCGAGGTGCGGCTCGACGGGACCGACTTGGGCAGCATCGGGGTCCAGAAACGCACCCCGGAGCAGCTTGCGTCGCTGCAGATGGTGTTCCAGAACCCCAACGACACGCTCAACCCGTCCCACTCCGTCGGCTACCAGATCGGCCGGGTCATCAAGCGCTTCGGCATCGAGTCCGACCCGGCCAGGATCCAGGATCGGGTCCACAAGCTGCTGGACACGGTGAAGCTGCCCCGGGCCTTCGCCGCCCGCAAGCCGCGCCAGCTATCCGGCGGACAGAAACAACGGGTGGGCATCGCCCGGGCCTTCGCCGGCAATCCGAAGACCGTCATTGCGGATGAGCCCATCTCCGCGCTGGATGTTTCGGTGGCGGCGGCGGTGACCGAGTTGCTGATGGACATCCAACGCGAGCACCGCACCACGCTGCTGTTCATCAGCCACGACCTGGCCGCGGTGCGCTACCTCGCCGACCGCGTGGTGGTCATGTACCTGGGACAGATCATGGAGAGGGGGACCACCGAGGAAGTCTTCGCGCCGCCGTACCATCCCTATACCGAGGCGTTGCTCTCGGCGGTGCCCATCGCCGACCCGGAGGTGGAGAAGCGCCGCATCGTGCTGGAAGGCAATCTGCCGAGCCCTCTCGATCCGCCCAAGGGATGCCCGTTCTCGACGCGGTGCCAGCGGAAGGTCGGGAGCATCTGCGATGACGAGCCGCCGCCGGTACAGCTCGACACCGACGGCCATTCCATCGCCTGCCACATCCCCTTGGACGAACTGCGGGAGGTGGAGCCGGTCATCACCATCCCGGATCGGGATCTCGAGACGACCACCTGAAACCGGACGATTTCCATCCGGGACCGAAGGTGGTAGTTTTGCCGTGTCGAAAGCATGTGCACGAAAACACCGTCAAGGGAGAAGAACATGGGGAAAATCGACTCGGCATTCAAGGTCATCGACGCTGACGCCCACGCACGGGACAACGACGAGTTCGTCAAGCCGTTCCTCGGCGAGGCCTTTCAGAACCGCCGGCCGCCGTTCATTCCGAGAGAGACCTACGACCGCAACCTCGGCGGCACCTTGGGGCACGCGGGCATCAAGCACGAGGAACGGCTCTCCGCCATGGACACCCAGGAGATCCATACCGCGGTCATGTACCCCACCAGCGGGCTGGGCATCGGCCGCATCCGCGAACCCGGCTACCAGACCCAGTTGTGCCGCGCCTACAACGAGTTCATCGCCGACTACTGCAAGGCTTCGCCGCGACTCAAGGCCGTGGCGAACCTGCCGGTCAACGCTCCGGAGGCGGCGGCCGGGGAGTTGCGCTACGCGGTCACCGAGCTGGGACTGGTGGGAGGCATGCTGGCGGCCCAGGGGCATGGAAAGAACTTCGGCTCACCGGAGTATTTTCCGCTCTACGAGGAAGCGCAGAAGATCGGGACGCCGCTGGCGATCCACGCCTTCGGCGGCGACGAGCCCGGCAGCGAGATCTTCGACCAGTTCATCGCCATCCACACCACCGGCCACCCGTTTCCGGTATTGCGCCAGCTCACGGGCATGGTCTTCGCCGGCGTTCCGGAGCTGTTTCCCGACCTGAAGCTCGGCTTTCTCGAGATCGGCTGCGGCTGGATCCCCTACTGGTCGGACCGGATGGACGAGGAGTGGGAAAAACGCGGCGCCGTGGAAGCCCCCGAGTGCAAGCAGGAGCCCAGCCACTACATCACCAGCAAGAACGTGTACTACGGCTGCGAGCCTGACGAGAAGACCATCGGCTACGTGGTGGGGGAGATCGGCTCCGAGACCATCATGTATGCGTCGGACTATCCTCATTGGGACATGAGCTGGCCGGAATCGGGCTCGTTGATCTGGTCGCGGGACGACCTCTCGCGGGAGGCCAAGCAGAACATCCTGGGAGACAACGCCCGGCGCTTCTACGGACTCGACTGAGGGTCCGCCCCCAGGCGCCGGAGCGTCGCACCGGTTGCCATCCGTCCGGCTTTCAAGTAACTAGTTTGACTTCGTTGGAGGAAGCCCGCCCGTTCCCGCCGGTGCCGCATGCGGCACCGGGAAGCGGTGGCCTTCAACGAAAATACACGTGTTTCAGGAGTTTCGATGCCTCTTTCCGGCGATGCTTTTGTACAGGAGATTCACGACACGGTTCGCGCCAAGCACTCCAAGGACAACCCTCTGATCGGGATGATCGAAAGGGGCGAGATCGACCGGGAGGCGCTCAAGGGATTCGTGGGGCAGTTCTATCTTTTCTTCCCCAAGCCCTTTCCCAAGCCCATCGCGGCCATGCTGGGACGCTGTCCCGAGGACGCCGAGCTGGAGCGGATGTGGATCGAGAACGTGGTGGAGGAGGGTACCGGGGAGATCTCCGGCACCGACAGCCACCGCGGCCTCTTCATCCGTTTCGCCATGAGCTGCGGCTACGCTTCCAAGGAGGAGTTGGACGCGGTACAGGCCCTGCCCGAGACCTCGGCGTTCCTCGACTGGCGCGATCTGCTCATGTACCAACGCTCGTGGCTGGAGCTCTACGCCTGCCAGGGGTTCTGCCTTGAAGGCACCGCCAGCGAGCGCATGAGCCGCATCGTCACCGGACTGACCACGCACTACGGCTTCGACCGGGAAAGCGACGACATCCGCTACTGGACGCTGCACATGGGCGTGGACGAAGAGCACATGAAGGTGGGCCCGTTGGCCGTGAGCAGATACGCGGTCACCGACCAGCAGCAGGACCAGGTGCGCCAGTCGGTGCAGAAGACCCTGGACCAGTTCTGGCTGGCTTTCGACGGCATCAAGAGAGCCTTCGTCGACAAGGACCCCATCTACGCCGGTTGGCGCAACGGGGGCGCGGCCTGAGCCGGCGGCAGGCGCCCAACCCCTCAGGAAACACGACCATGTCCATGATCGATCTCTCGCGGATAATCTATGACGGCATGCCCAAGATCCCGGCGCTGCCTGACGTGCACGTGCAGCGATTTTTCGATCTCGGCAAGGGCCACCCGCTCAACGTCACCGAGATCAACCTGCCGTGTCATGCCGGGACCCACGTGGACGCGCCGGTCCACATCATGCCCGACGGCAAGTCCATCGAGGAGCTGTCGCTCGACGCCTTCGTCGGTCCGGGCGCGGTGATCTCCGTGGAGAAGGGCGGGGGAGAGGAAGTCACCGCGGCGGATCTCCAGGGCTCGGGGGTTGTGGTGGAGCGGGGCGACGTGCTGATGCTGCATACCGGATGGGACGAGAAGTTCGAAAGCGAAGAATACAATATGCACCCCTATCTCTCCGTCGACGCGGCGGAATGGATCGTGGAGCGCGGAGTGAAGCTGTTCGGGATCGACTGCATCACGGTGGACCTGCCCACGCCGTTGCGGCCCAAGGGGTTCGACTTCCCGGTACACCGGACTCTCCTGGGCAACGACGTGCTGATCGCCGAGAACGTAACCAATCTCGCCGCCATTGCTGGACGCAAAAGCCGCATCATGGCGCTACCCCTCAAGGTGCAGGGGAGCGACGCGGCCCACGCCAGAATCGTCGCCGAGGTCTGAGCGAGGTCAAGGCATGCTGGCAAGCCCCATCAGAGGAATTATCGGAGCTGCGCTGACCCCGTTCACGGACGACGGGAAGGTGGACTATGACGCCTTGGCGCGACAGATCGAATTTCTCGTAGCCGACTGCGACGCCATCTCCGTGGCCGCGGTCGAAGCCTCGGAGTACACGGTCCTCTCCCTCCAGGACCGGAAAGAGGTCATGCGGCGCGCCACCGAGATCGTCAACAAGCGCGTGCCGGTCATTCTCGGGGCGTCGAGCCATTCCATCGACACGATCCTCGACCTCGCGGATCATGCCGCCGCCGTGGGCGGCGACCTCATCCAGGTGCTGATGCCCATCCGTCCGTGGGGCGGGCAGCCCACCATCGCGGATCTGGTACAGTTCTTCACCGAGGTGGCGTCGGTGAGCCCGTTGCCCATCGTCGCCTATCACAACCCCGGTCCCGGCGCCGACCCACCGCTGGACGCCTTCGTACGGCTCAGCGAGATCGAAAAAGTCGACTACTTCAAGGAGAGCTCGCGTGACATCACCAAGATCACGCGCCTCATCGAGCAGATTCAACTGGCCGGCAAGGCCAACTACTTCACCACCATGCAGCCGTTGCTGACGACGCTCATGATGGGAGGCGCGGGCGCCACCATGCCGCCGCCGGGCACGCGCATCGGCGCCAGGGTGGTCCGCGCGTTCCGGGACGGCGACACCGACAAGGCGCGCTACTGGCAGCGCTGCTTTACGCTCTTCCCGGGGAAGTGGGGCGCCTACGGACTGCCGCCGATCATGAAATCCGCCCTGAAGCACTTCGGGGTCGACATCGGCGACCCAGCCCGGCCCTATTCGCCCGTGAGTCCCCGGGACCACGCCCAGATCGGGCAGTTCCTGGGCCAGATCGGCATCCTGGGCGATGGCGAGCCCGACGAAGCCACGTTCGACGAGGCCGCCATCCAGCTTGCCCAGGAAGACACCTTCCTTCGCTAGTCCGGATTACGGGAAACGGAAGACACCCATGTCCGGCGGCCTCTTCACCTGGATTACGGAACAGATCAAGACTTGGTCCGACTTTCTGGTGTTGCGCCTCATCCGCGGCACTTCGCGGTTCGAGTCGGAACTGACCGAGGAAGGCCGCCAGGAACAGCGCATGTGGCGGGACCGGCGCATGCGCAACCTGAAGGGCCTCGCGATTCGAGCCAGGCGGCGGCAGCAACAGAACTCCTGACGGTCACGAAATGCACTACCACAACGAACGCAAGCAGATTGTGGTGCTGGGCGGCGGCAGCGGCGGAGTCGTGGCCGCCACCAAGCTCGGCCGCGCCCTCGGAGCGGATCACGACGTGACCCTCATCGACCGCCGGGCCGATCACGTCTACATGCCCGCGTTCCTGTTCGTGATGGTCGGACAGCGGCGGCCCGAGGACATCACGCGAAAGCTCAAGCGCCTGGAGAAGCGCAACATCCGGGTGCTTCAGGCGGAGATCCTCGGCATCGACGCCGGCCGCCAGCAGGTCATCCTCGAAAGCACCGCCATCCCGTACGATTACCTGATCGTTTCCCTGGGCCTCGAGGTCAGGCCCGACCTGCTGCCCGGCTTCGCCGAGGGGGCGCAACATTCATGGGAGATGGACGCGGCCGTGCGTCTCAGGACCACCCTCGACAGTTTCCGCGAGGGGCGCGTGCTGGTGGGCATCCCGCAGGGACCGTACCGTTGCCCGCCGGCTCCCTATGAGGCCCAGTGGATGCTGGACAGCTACTTCAAGGGACGGACCATCCGCGACTTGGTGGACCTCCAGTACTTCACCCGGGAACCCGAGCCGGCGGGCGACGAGTACATGCCTTCGGTGTGGATGGACGCACAAAGCAAGAAGCGCAATGTCACCATCCACTACGACTTCGTCGTGCAGTCCATCGATGCGGAAAAGAGACGCGTCAAGGGCCTCTACGGCTACGAGTTGTCCTACGACCTGCTGATGATGGTACCGCCACACCGGCCCTCTCAAGTGCTCTACGACTGCGGCCTGGCAGAGAAAGAGAACGGCATACGGGTGGACTACGACACCCTGGAGACCAAGTGGGAGAATGTCTACGCCATCGGCGACTGCGCCGACATGCCCGCCTCCAAGGCCGGCGGCGTGGCGCACCAGGAAGCCGACGTGGTGGCGGACAACCTGGCGGCGGAGATCACGGGGGAAGGGGAGCTATCCACCCTTCACCTGCACACCATATGACTGCTTTCTTGCGGCGCGGGACGCGCCGCCGCCAACCGCACCACGTACCCCCAGGGATGGCCGCCTTTCGGCGCCACCGACTCACGCTCCTGGGGGCCGTCCCAGATGATCTACTGGAGCAAGGTCCTGTTCGAGAAATGGTGGCTCTGGCGTTACTTTTAGCGCCGACATCACCCTGACGAGACGGCCATGATCCTCCGCGAGCTCAACGGCGGAAGCTGCAAGACCTACCTGATAGCCGACGAGGGCAGGGGACACGCGGTGCTGGTGGACCCGCTCTACGCCCACGTGGAGCGGTATATTGCCGTACTCGCCTACCATCGCCTCAAGCTGGACATGGTCATTGACACCCACACCCACGCCGACCATCTAAGCGCGTGCCCCCAACTTCGATTCCTTCTGGGTCCGCCGTTCGCGATGCAGAAGTGGGCGCCCAGCCCGGCCGTGGACAAGCATCTGGAAGAGGGCGAGGAAATCCCCGTCGGCGATCTTGTCGTGCGGGTTCTCCATACTCCCGGACACACGCCCGACGGCATGAGCCTGCTGGTGGAAGGGAACGTCCTGACCGGCGACACCTTGTTCATCGGCGGCTCGGGACGCACCGACTTCGCCGGCGGCGACGCCGGCGCACAGTACGATGCCGTCACGGGAAAGCTCTTCACGCTCCCGGACGATACCGTCGTCCGTCCCGGCCACGACTACCGCGGCAACACCGCCTCCACCATCGGCCGCGAAAAAGAAACCAATCCGCGGCTCGCCAACCGCAGCCGTCAGGACTACATCGACCTCATGAACAACCTCCAGCTCTCTCCGCCCCAGAACATCCAGGAGGTCCTCCAACCCAATCAGTCCGCCATCAGCAACGAGGAGATCAGTTTTCCCGACTGGAGCGAGCTCAAGAAGGTCCGGGAAATCGACGTCCAGGCGCTTCGGCGAATGCTCGATTCCGACGCCCGGCCGCTACTGGTGGACGTTCGCGAACCCGGCGAGTACTCGGGCGAGCTCGGCCACCTGGCGGGAAGCGTACTGATTCCCCTCCGGGAGCTCATGAACCGCGTAACCGAAATCGCCGAGCACAAGAAAACTCCGGTGGTCACCATCTGCCGCGCCGGGATGCGCAGCGCCACCGCCGCGGCGATCCTCGGCAGGTCCGGCTTCAACGACGTCTCCAATCTCGCCGGCGGCCTGCTGGCGTGGAACGAGGCGCGCCTGCCGGTGGAACGTTAGCCGCGCCCAGTTGACCGGAAACCGATTGAGCCAATCACCGGCAGTCAAAGCCCCCCAAACCCCGAAAACCCCAGCCCCCCCCAGAAGAGCAGGGTATAAGCAGCGTATATTATGTCAACCTTAACATCGGCGCAAAGCAGCCGATGTTAAGGTTGACATAATATACATTATCGGACGTTGTTTTCGTGTTGGGGATCAAGGGCTGTCATCGACATTCCTGGAACGAGCCAGACCGTGCGGTCGTGGTATGCGGTCGTGAGACGACTCATCGAGGAGTCGCGCGCCGGGGACGCGGCAACGCTTAGGGTGTGGCCGGCTTGGCGGGTGTACCTGACTCGGCTTCCAATTGCTGCAACCGTAGCGCGATTTCCACGGTTTCGCCCTCAGGAAACTCCTTGAGATAAGCCATGTAACCGTCCAGCGCGTCTTGGGTCTTGCCCAGACGCGCGTTGCAGCGGGCCTTGCCCAACATGGCTTCCTGCCGCAGCGGCCCTTGGCGTTCCAGCGCGCTGTCCAGGGACCGTATGGCCTGGTCGCAGGCGTCGTTCATCTCGTGGGCGAGCCCGAGGGTAACGAGCATGACTTGGCCCACGAAACCGTCGCGCTCCGTGCCGGCTGCATTACTCAGTGCTTCCACCGCCTTGGCGGGCTGTTTTAGCGCGATATGGCTGTTGGCCACGTAAAGCTCCGCAAGTTGGTCGTATGGCGCCTCACCTTGCGCCCGAAGGTTCCGAAAGGCTTCCAGAGCGGCCTCGTAGCGGCCCTCCTGATACTCGACGAGAGCCTTGTTGTAGTCCCGCGCCACCAAGTCCCGCTCGTAGCTGCGGTAGTACTGCCATCCGAGCACCGCGACCACTATCGCGACGATGGCCGCACCCGTACCGATCAATGGGCGCATGTGGCCCTTAATCCAATCCAGGCCCAGACCCGTCCACACCATGAACCGGTCCGGCTGGCGTATTTCCTTTCTCAGAATGCGTTTTCTCGGCGCGACCATTCAGGCTGTTGCTCCAGTGCTGGCTTGTATATATTACTTGAGCGTCTCAATTTTACTCGCCTGCTCTTCAAGAAACTCGCTAATACTTCTTGGCGTGTAGGTAGATGTCGCATCCGACCGGCGCGGTCACCAGCACGACGACCGCAACCATACCTATGTGTTCTCTGATCCAATCCAGCATGCGTATTCTCGGCGCGACCATTCAGGCTGTTTCTCCAGGTCTGGATTACATCTTGTACTTGAAGTCGTCGGGGGACATCTTGTCCAGGATCTCGCCCCATTTCTCCTTCGATACGTTGGCGAAGTCCGGATCCTTGCCCTCTTCGGTCTGCTGCAAAACGCTGGACTGCTCCAGCACTTCCTTGGCGACATAGATGGGCGTCTTGCTCCGGAGCGCCATGGCAATGGCGTCGCTCGGCCGCGAATCCATGGCCACCTCGCGGTCCCCTACCAGCAGCGTGATGACCGCGTAGTAGGTGTTCTCCTTGAGCTCGGTTATGGCCACCCTCTTGACCGAGCCGCCGAGCTCGGAGAGCACATTCTTGAAGAGGTCATGGGTCATGGGGCGCGCCATCTTGATCCCCTCGATTTCGGTGGCCATGGCCGTGGCCTCCAGCAGCCCGATCCAGATGGGCAACTGCAGCTTGTTCTCGGAGTCCTTGAGGACCACGATGGGTGTCCGGGTCACCTGATCGAGTGTCAGGCCCGCCACGGTCATTTCAATTGTTTCAGCACCCTTCATTGCATGACCTCCCTTGCTCCCACGGCTTCGCCGACCAGTGAATTGGGCGTGGCGCCGACCACGCGAACCCGCGCCATCTCGGCCGGCACAGTGGCTGTGTCCGGCGTGAAGTTGACGATCCGGTTGGTCCGGGTCCGGCCCATGAGTTGGTCCCTGCCCAGCCTGGACGGCCCTTCCACCAGAATCTCCTGTTCCGTGCCGACCAGGTTCCGGTTCTTCCGCAGCGCAATGCCCTTCTGCAGCTCCTGCAGCCGCCGGCAGCGGTCTCCCTTGACCTCGTCGGGCACGTCGTCGCGGTAGACCTTGGCTGCCACCGTGCGCGGACGCGGCGAATAGGTGAAAGTGAACATGTCGTCGTACTCGACCTCGCGGACCACGGCCAGCGTCTCCTCGAATTCCGCCTCGGTCTCGCCGGGAAAGCCTACGATCATGTCCGTGGTGATGGCAACCTCCGGCCGGCGCCTGCGTAGCAAGTGGACGCGCTCCATGTACTCGTCGAGCCGGTAGCCGCGGCGCATGCGCACCAACACCGGATCGGAACCGGATTGGAGCGGCAGATGGAGGTGCTCGCAGAGGTTCTCGAGCCGGACGAAGGCATCCACCAGCTCAGGCGAGAGGTCGTGGGGATGGGAGGTGGTGAAGCGGATCCTCCGAATGCCGGGAATGTCGTTGATGCGCTCGAGCAGCTCCGGGAACGACCTCTCCCCTGCCACCGTCCGGCCGTAGGAATTGACGTTCTGGCCCAGCAGCATCACCTCCTTGACGCCGCGCCTCACCAGCGCCTCCACGTCCCGGACGATGTTCTCGCTGGACCGGCTCACCTCGCGGCCGCGCACCCGGGGGACGATGCAGAAGCTGCACACCTTGTTGCATCCCTGCATGATGGTGACGTAGGCCTTGGCGCCGTCCGTCTCCGGCAGTCCCGACGAATCCTCGAGATAGAACGGATCCCGGTAGAAGGCCGTTTCCACCGAGCGCCGGGCCGCTTCCCTGGCCTCTTCGACCATCTGCGGCAGCTTGTGCATGTTGTGGGTGCCGAACACCAAGTCCAGGTGCGGCGCCCGCCGCAGCAACGCCTCCCCCTCCTGCTGGGCGACGCAGCCCCCCACGCCCAGGATGACGCCCTTTTCCTCCTTGAGCGCGCGCCATCGGCCGAGCGCGCTGTAGACCTTCTGCTCGGCCTTGTCCCGCACGCTGCACGTATTCAGGATGATGAGATCGGCGTCGTCCACCCGGTCGGTGGGTTCGTAATCGGCGGACTTCATGAGCTGCACGATCCGGGACGAGTCGAGCTGATTCATCTGGCAGCCCCAGGTTTGCACGTAGAGTTTCATGGTTCGATGGTTTGACGAAACGATGGATTTACCGCATGTCGCGGTTCCCCGCAACGCAAGGGAAGTATTTCACAGTTCCGGGGGCTTCGCCATGACCGAGCCGCCGGCGCCCTTTCGCGGATCATACCGGGAGTGTCGGTTCACGTGTCCAGTACGCTCGGATGAAAGAGTTCCTCCACCGGATAGGGCGCATCGATGAGCGTCTGGTCGGTCAGGTATTTCATGAAGCGTTCGAGGCTGGCGCGGTTGGCGGCGAGGCCCGAGGGCCAGATATCGGCGCCGAACAGCGTCCGTTCCTCCTCGAAATCGTTGCGCGCGAACGCCAGTTCCGCATAACCCGGGTCTTCATAGAATCCCGCCGCCTGGGTCTTGGAATCCTCCCACATTTCCATCAGCGCGCGCGGCAGGTCCGGGTGACGGTCGGCGATTTCCTGCTTGTAGACCAGCACGTGCATGATCGGATAATCGCCGTATTTCCTGAAATAGCGGGCACATTCTTCCTTGGTGTCGGGGAAGAGCCGGCGGAGCGAGCCGTCCCGCAATCCCTCCAGCAGCTTCTCCGGCGGATGCGGGTGGATCATCATGGCCAACTCGCCCTTGATCAGGGCATCCGGCGCGCTGGGCTCGTCGATCAGGGTCAAATCGGCCGCCTCCCGGCCCGGCCAGTCCACAAGCTCGGCGCTCATGGTCTGCCAATCGAGCTCCTGCCAGGGAACGCCGTACTCGAAAGCGAGGTCGCCCTTGGCCAGCACCGACATGGTGGTCTGGAAGCTGCGGCAGCAGACTTTCCGGCCGATCAGATCGGCCGGCTTGTCGATGCCGGCGGCGGTGCTGACGAACATGTGGTTCTGGCTGAACAGGCGGCGCGGGAACACCGGCGTCGCCGTGTAGTCGAGCCCGCGGCTCTTGGCGGTCAGATAAGACGAAACCGACATTTCGCAGATGTCGAATTCCTGCCCGCGCATGAAGCGCTTGTGGCGGTCGATGCCATCGCGCCGCGGCGGCGCCATGCCGACCTCGAGCACCTTCAGGTCGATGCCGTCCGGGGGCGTGACCATTCCCATGAAAAACGGCACGTGCCGGTCGTATCGCTCGAGCGCGATGGTCAGTTCTGTCGCCATGTCGAGTCTTCCCTTTCTGTCCGGTTACAATGCCAAGCCGCGGCATCGGAATGGAGAGGACACTGGTTTGGCGCCTCAACGAGCCTGGTATTCCGACAGAAGACTATCACAGGAGGAGAAATCCGTCAGGGTCCGCAGACAGGCGAAGGTTTCGAAATCCAGGAGAAGATCCCCGTCGCGCCAGAGGAGCAACGCCTTCTCCGGCACATGCCAGACCACACCGCCGATGCGAAGGTCGCCGGGGACGTTGACGAGGAAAAACCGGGTGGCGCAACCGGAACCGGGGTCAACCCATTGGGTGAAGAAGAAGAGCCGGCCCAGATCGCAATGCAGTTGCTCCCGGACCAGGAAATCGCCGAAGGCCGGCCCGCCCAGGCTCAAGAACCGACGCTCACGGGGGGTCACCCTTCGTTGCAAGGGCGTCCGCCGCTCCCCCTCGACGGCGAAGACAAGACCCGTGGCGGCAAGCAGGACCCTGGCGGCGGCAACCCAGCAACCCATGGCGTGCGCGGGAGTCTTCTCGTGTCCAAGCAACCGGTGCGCCGTGGCGCTCGTCAGGCCGTGGCACCGCCGCAAAGTCCGCGGCGCGTGATCGCCGCTGTCGATACGATCGCCGGGGAAGGACAGATCGCGGCTTCCGGGGCCTGCGGCGGCGGCCATTGGTCTCGACAGCACCTGAAGACCGAAGCGGCGACTGTCTCGCACGCACACCAGCGCCACCCGGTCAGCACCATCATCCATCGGACACCGTCCGGGCTCCCCCATCACCTCCGCGCCCGGACAACCGGCGCTTGCTCACGGCCTCCATAAGGGCAGCCACAGGGGTTCCGCCAGCACGAAGTCCTTTTGTGCGATCCGCTCCAGGGCCTGGCGCAACTGACCCACGCTGGTCTCTTCCAGGGTGATGACGAACGGGAGGATCTCGTCGGGCGCGGCTCCGCCCTTCCCCGCTCCCACCAGGGATTCCAGCTCTTCCTCGCCGTGGTCGAGCTGCCAGATCTCCGAGACGTTGATCTGCTTGTCTCCGAAGATCTGGCAGATCTCGCCGACGATGCCGCTCTGGTCCCGCACCACGAAGCGCACGTAGAAGGAGGCTCGCAACTCGTCTTCCGGACGAACCGAGTCGACTCCCGGGACGATGCTCTCCACCGGCAGGAACGGCGTGTCGCCCGAGCGCGCCACCAACTCGTGGACGTCGCCCAGCACGGCCACGGCGGTGGCTCCGCCGCCGGCTCCTGGCCCCGCGAACACGTAGTCCCAGTCACCCG
This sequence comes from uncultured Binatia bacterium (SeqCode), assembly GCA_965215605.1. Taxonomy (GTDB): domain Bacteria; phylum Desulfobacterota; class Binatia; order UBA9968; family JAJDTQ01; genus JAJDTQ01. The sequence continues at coordinate 3,836,206 of OZ244070.1, forward strand.
CGTCCGCCGCTCCGCCCTCGCTCACCTCACCCTTGAAGAACACCGCGTTGGTGACGCCGTCGATGCAAGCGATGGGGTGCCCCTCGGGCACCACCATGGGCGTCACCATGGCTTCCAAGGCGCCGCCGACGCTTCGTGCCAAGGCCACGGACTTGATGGTGCCGCGACCCTTCCGGGCGGCGTAGAGGAAGTCGATGGCGTGGATGCGCTCGATGCCCTTGCGGTGGATGACGCCCGGCTCCAGGCGCGCGCCGAAGGTAATGGACGACAGCAGCAAGAGCTTGGCCTCGGCGTCCCGGCCGCTCACGTCGGCGTCCGGATCGGCTTCGGCGTAACCCAGCGCCTGGGCCGACGCCAGCGCGTCGCCGTAGGATCTCCCCTTCCGGGCCATCTCGGTCAGGATGTAGTTGCAGGTGCCGTTCACCAAGCCATAGACGGCCGCCGGCCGCTCGGCGCCGAGGCTCTGGGTCAGCGGTCCAATGATGGGGATGCCGCCGCCCACACAGGCCTCGAAGCGGACGGCCCGGCCGCACTCCCGGGCGGCGGACCAGATCTCCGGTCCGTGGGCCACCAGCAAGGCCTTGTTGGCCGTAACCACGGACTTGCCGTGACGCAGCGCGTCCACGACCCATTCCTTCTGGGCGCGCAGGTCCTCGGGTCCGCCGGCGCCCAATACCTCCACGACGATATCGACGTCGGGATGGCCGGTGATCGCGGCCGGGTCGGTGGTGAACAGTTCCGGTGAAACCTGGCACCTCGACTTGCCTTCGGGCTTGCGCGTAAAGATCTTGACGACGTCGGCGTCGACGCCGAAGCGCGCCAGATGGCCGTCGGCGATCAGGTCGTGGACCGCGCCGCCCACGGTGCCGGCGCCGAGGATGCCGATGTGGACCCGGGATGCCATGGCGCCAGACTATTCGGGCAGGACGCCCATGGCCTTGCGGATGGTCCGCACCGCCTGGCGGGTGCGATGCTCGTTCTCGATGAGCGCGAAGCGCACGTGCTGATCGCCGTACTGGCCGAAGCCGATGCCGGGAGACACCGCCACCTTGGCCTCGCTCAGCAGGAACTTGGAGAACTCCACCGAGCCCATGGAGCGGTAGGGAGCCGGGATCTCGGCCCACACGAACATGGTGGCCCTGGGCTTCCGGATCATCCAGTTGATCCGGGCCAAACCCTCCACCAGCACGTCCCGCCGGCTCCGGTAGGTCTCGGAGATCTCCCGGACGTCGTCGTCCTGGGCGTTGAGGGCGTGTATCGCCGCGATCTGAACCGGCTGGAAGATGCCGTAGTCCAGATAACTCTTGATGCGCGCCAGCGCGTGGATCATGGTGGCGTTGCCCACCGCGAAGCCCACCCGCCAACCCGGCATGTTGTAGCTCTTGGACATGGTGAAGAATTCCACGCCCACATCCTTGGCGCCCGGCGCCTGCAGGAAGCTCGGGGGATCGTAGCCGTCGAAGGTCAGGTCCGCGTAAGCCAGATCGTGGATCACCAACATCTCATGGGCCTTGGCGAAGCTCACGATGCGCTCGAAGAACTCGAGGTCCACCACTTCGGTGGTGGGGTTGTGGGGGAAATTCAGGATCAGCAGCTTGGGACGCGGCCAGGTTTGCTTGATGGCCTCCTCGAGGTGTTCCATGAACCCCTCGCTGGAGACCAGCGGAATGCTCCGGAGGTCGCCGCCGGCGATGACCACCGAGTACTGGTGGATGGGATAGGTGGGACTCGGACACAGCACCACGTCACCCGGATCGATCATGGCCAGCACCAGGTGCGCCAGCCCTTCCTTGGAGCCGATGGTTACAATGGCTTCGTCGTCCGCATCGATGGAGACGCCGTACCGCCGCCGATACCAGTCGGAGATGGCTACCCTGAGCTTGTAGATGCCCCGGGACACCGAGTAGCGGTGGTTCTGCGGCTTCATGACCGCCTCCACCAGCTTGTCGACGATGGGCGCCGGCGTGGCCATATCCGGATTGCCCATGCTGAAGTCGACGATGTCCTCCCCCCTCCTCCGAGCCTCCTGCTTGAGATCGTTGATGGTGTTGAAAACGTAGGGAGGCAGTCTCTTGATTCGGTTGAACTCCACCTTGCAGTTCCTCCCGTCCCCTTCCGGCCGGGTGTATTCGTGGCATCGCGGCCGCGGGAACCTCGACGACAGTCCCGCATGACCTTCAGCGACTGAAACAGGCAGGATGGATTTTGTTATAAGGCATTGAAACCACAGGCGCAAATTGCCGGCGGCACGACGGTCCGGAAAGTGCTTAATCGGCCCATGCCACCAACTGCATGCTGTCGCCCCATCGATGTTGCAGCACCTCCCTGATTCCCTGCGAGACCTGGCCGCCCAAGCCCGGGTCGTGTGCGAGCCAGTCACGCGCCTCTTGCCGCGCCGCCTGCAGCACCTCGTGATCCCGCACCAGATGGGCTACCCGGAATCCCTGGTAACCGGCCTGGCGCCTCCCGAGGATCTCCCCGGCGCCGCGGAACCGCAGGTCGGCCTCGGCCACCTCGAAGCCGTCGGCGGAGCGTTCCAGCACTTCCAGCCGCCGGCGGGAGTCGTCGTCCCTTGAGCCGTAGTGGATCAGGACGCAGTGGGATTCGTCCCGGCCCCGCCCCACCCTGCCCCGAAGCTGGTGTAGCTGCGCGAGCCCGAACCGCTCGGCGTGCTCCACCACCATGAGGGTGGCGCCGGGGACGTCGATGCCCACCTCGATGACGGTGGTGGCCACAAGGACCTGAATCTCCCCCTGCCGGAAACGCCGCATCACCTGGTCCCGGTCGGAGGCGGGCATCTGGCCGTGGACCAGCCCCAGACGAAGCCCTTTCATGACGGTCCGGGACAGTTCCCGGGCCATGGTCTCGGCGGCCGCCAGGGGCAACTTTTCCGACTCCCCCACCAGCGGGTACACGAGGTAGGCTTGGCGCCCGTCCGTTACCGCGGCGCGGACGCGCTCGTAGACTCTCTTTCTCCGATCCTCCTGCACCACCACCGTGCGCACGGGTGTCCTGCCCGGCGGCGCCTCGTCCAGCAACGACACTTCCAGGTCGCCGGACAGGACCATGGCGAGGCTGCGGGGAATGGGGGTGGCGCTCATCAGGAGCAGGTCCGGCTCGGGAGCGACGGCGCCGGCTGCCGCATCCCGCAAGGACAGCCGGGCGAAGGCTGTGCGCTGGCTCACTCCGAAGCGGTGCTGCTCGTCGACGATGCCGAGCCCCATGCGCGGCACGGACACGCCCTGCTGAATGAGCGCGTGCGTGCCCACCACGAAATCCACCTCGCCGTTGCCGATGCGCCGGGTGATATCTTTCCGGGCGGCGGCTGGAAGTGAGCCGGAAAGCAGCGCCGCGCGAAGGTTCAACCGCTCGGCGTAGGGTTGGAGCCTTTCGTAGTGCTGCTCGGCCAGCAATTCGGTGGGAGCCAGCAGCAGCGCCTGACGCCCGTTCTCCATGGCCCGCAGGGCGGCGAGCCAGGCGATGACGGTCTTGCCCGAGCCCACGTCGCCTTGCAGCAGGCGGCGCATGGGGCTCGGCGACTCCATGTCCGAGTAGATCTCCCGCAGCACCCGTTCCTGGCCGCCGGTGAGGCGGTATGGGAGCAGCTCCCGCATCCGGAGGGTGAGCGGTCCCGCCCGTGCCGGCGAGGGGAAGCCGGGACGGTCCAGGCGCTGTCGTTGGCGCAGGGCCAGGGCCAGTTGGAAGTAGAAGAACTCGTCGAACGCCAGGGAGCGGCGGGCCGCGGCCCTGGCCTCGTCGGCGGCGCCAGGCTCCGGCGCGCGGTCGGAAATGCCTCCTCCTCCCTGCGAGGGAGGGACCTCCCGGTCCCCGGGGGATGGACGATGGAGGATCTCCAAGGACTGTCTCAGGTCCATGAGCCGCTGCCGCTCCGCCACTTCCGGCGGCAGGAAGCTGGGGAGAAAATCGCCGAACCGCTCCAGGGCCTGGGCCGCCCAGCCGCGCATGTTGGCCTGCGACACGTCGCCGGGCTTCTCGTATACCGGCCTCACGTCGGGCTGCCGGTCCGTTCCCTCGTCGAGGACCTCGAACTCCGGATGGGGCACGCTGAGCCGCGCTCCGCGTCCCGGCGCCACTCTGCCGTAGACGGAAAGCCGCTGGCCCACGCGCAGGGCGTCCGCGATATAGCGGACGGGGTTGAACCACACCAGCTCCAGGCTGCCGGTGTCGTCGGTCAACGTGCCCGTGAGGATGCCGCGGCCCCGGCGAATCCGTCCGGACCGCAGGCCGGTCAGGCGGCCGACAAAGATTCCGCTCTCGCCGGCAGCGGCTTCACCGATGGCGGTCACGTCCCGGCGATCCTCGTAGCGGAACGGCAGGTGGTACAGCAGGTCCTCGACGGTGGCGAGCCCGCGCCCGGAGAGCTGCGCGGCCCGTACCGGGCCGACGCCCTTCAGCACGTCCAGGCCAAGCTGCAAGGCTTCGCGGCAATCGGCGAGTTCGGTGGGCGTGACGTGATAGGAATAGGCCACGGCAGGAGGCTATCGTTGTTGACGCAGCCCGCCAGGACGCAACCTGTCATTCCCGCTTCCGCGGGAATGACGGAAACCGGGCGTCAGCACAGCATCACACCATTTCCCGGCTGCGGCGCTGATATTCCTGGAGCGGCTGCACGGTGAACTCGCCGCCCTTGAGGAACTCGACGGCCTCCACCGCGGCCTCGGCGCCGGCCAGGGTGGTGAAGTACGGGATCTGCCGGTCCAGGGCGTTGCGGCGCACCAAGTAGCCGTCTTTGCGGTAGCTCTCGTTGGCGTGGGTGTTGATGACCATGGCGACGTCCTTCTGCCCCAGGGTCTCCTCGATGTCGTGGGCGACCTCCACCTTAATGGCGCGATCCCGGAAGAAATCCGCGGTGCCGCCGGTGGCCACGATCCTGAAGCCCAGCGCCACCAGCGACCGGGCGATGCGGGCGGCCCCCTCGCGGTGCTCGTCCGGCAGGCTGAAGAAGGCCGTGCCGGAGTCCGGCAGGCGCATGCCCCCGGCCATCTGGGCCTTGGCAAAGGCCTTGCTGAAGGAATGGTCGATGCCCATGACCTCGCCGGTGGACTTCATCTCGGGCCCCAGCAACGTGTCCACTCCGGCGAACTTGTTGAACGGCAGCACCGATTCCTTGACCGAGACGTGGGTCGGCACGATCTCCTCGGTGAGACCCATCTCGTCAAGCTTGCGGCCCACCATGACCCGTGCCGCCAGCTTGGCCAGGGACACGCCGATGGCCTTGCTCACGAACGGCACGGTGCGTGACGCCCGCGGGTTTACCTCCAGGATGTAGACGTCGCTCCCCTTGACCGCGAACTGGACGTTCATGAGCCCGCGGACTCCGAGGGCTTCGGCCAGGGCCACCGCCTGGCGGCGAATCTCCGCCTGCACGTCCGGCGACAGGGTGCGGGGCGGGATCGAGCAGGCGCTGTCCCCCGAGTGGACCCCGGCCATCTCGATGTGCTCCATGATGCCGCCGATGACCACCCGCTCGCCGTCGGCGATGGCGTCCACGTCCACCTCGGTGGCGTCGTCCAGGAACTTGTCGATGAGCACCGGGTGCTCCACCGAGGTCTGGAAAGCCGTCACCAGGTATTCCTTGAGCTTCTCCTCCTCGTAGACGATCTCCATGGCCCGGCCGCCCAGCACGTAGGACGGCCGCACCAGCACCGGATAGCCGATGGTCCCGGCCACCCGCAGGGCTTCTTCCGCGGACCGGGCGGTGCCGTTCAGGGGCTGCCTCAGCTTCAGCCGCTCCAGCAACTCCTTGAACCGCTCGCGATCTTCCGCCAGGTCGATGCTGTCCGGCGGCGTGCCGATGATGGGAACCCCGGCGCGCTCCAGCGCCAGCGCCAGCTTGAGCGGCGTCTGTCCGCCGAACTGGACGATGACTCCGTCGGGCCGTTCCTGCGCCGTGATGTTGAGCACGTCCTCGAGGGTCAGCGGCTCGAAATAGAGCTTGTCGGAGGTGTCGTAGTCGGTGCTGACGGTCTCCGGGTTGCAGTTGACCATCAGCGTCTCGAAGCCGTCCTCCTTGAGCGCGAACGCCGCGTGCACGCAGCAGTAGTCGAACTCGATGCCCTGGCCGATGCGGTTGGGGCCGCCGCCGAGGATCATGATCTTCTTCCGGTGGCTGCGGCGGGACTCCTGGGCGCCCTCGTAGGTGGAGTAGTAGTACGGCGTGAAGGCCTCGAACTCGGCGCCGCAGGTATCCACGGTGCGAAAACCCGCCAGCACGCCGGCCTCAAGGCGCCGCGAGCGGATCTCGTCCTCCGAAAGGCCCGACAGGTCCGCCAGCCGCCGGTCGGAGAAGCCCATGTTCTTGACCTCCGCCAGGAACTCCCCGTCGGCGCCGCCGGCTTCGCCCAGCCGTCGGCGGATCTCATCCTCCTTCTGAACGATGGCCTGTATGTGATTGAGAAACCACGGGTCGATGCCGGTCATCTCGTACAGGCGGTCCACCGTGAAGCCGGCCCGCATGGCGGCGCCCAGCGTCCAGAGGCGGTCCGAGCGCGGCCGGCGGAGGCGCTCCTCCAGCCAGGCCCCGGCGTCGGCCCCGTCCGGCGCGACGTCGGGCTGCTCGAAACCGTAGCTGTTGGTCTCCAGCGAGCGCATGGCCTTCTGCAGCGCCTCCTTGAAGGTGCGGCCGATGGACATGGCCTCCCCCACCGACTTCATCTGGGTGGTCAGCACGTCCCGGGTCTGGGGGAACTTCTCGAAGGTGAACCGTGGCACCTTCACCACCACGTAGTCGATGGTGGGCTCGAAGCACGCCGGCGTCTCCCGGGTCACGTCGTTGGGGATCTCGTCCAGAGTGTAGCCCACCGCCAGCTTGGCGGCGATCTTGGCGATGGGGAACCCGGTGGCCTTGCTGGCCAGGGCGGAACTCCGGGACACCCGCGGGTTCATCTCGATGACCACCAGGCGGCCGTTGTCGGGATGGACCGCGAACTGGATGTTGGAGCCGCCGGTGTCCACGCCGATCTCGCGGATGATGCGCAGGGCGGCGTCGCGCATCACCTGGTACTCCTTGTCGGTGAGGGTCTGGGCCGGCGCCACGGTGATGGAGTCGCCGGTGTGCACCCCCATGGGGTCGAAGTTCTCGATGGGGCAAACGATCACCACGTTGTCCTTGTGGTCCCGCATCACCTCCAGCTCGAACTCCTTCCAGCCCAGCACCGACTCCTCCACCAGCACCTCGTGCACCGGCGACATCTGGAGACCCCACTGCGCCATCTCCACGTATTCCTCTTCGGTGTACGCGATGTTGGCGCCGCTGCCGCCCAGGGTCCGGGACGGACGGATGATGAGCGGAAGGCTGGCCAGCTCCTGCCTGGCGGCCATGGCCTCCCCCGGCGAATGCACGTAGACGCTTCGGGGCAAATCCAGACCGATCCGAGCCATGGCGTCCTTGAAGCGGTCCCGGTCCTCGGCCTTCTTGATGGCTTCGAGGCGGGCGCCGATCATCTCCACGCCGAAACGCTCCAGCACGCCGGTCTCCGCCAACTCGATGGCGAGATTGAGGGCGGTCTGGCCGCCCAGGGTGGGCAGCACCGCGTCGGGCCGCTCCGCCTCGATGATCTTGGCCACGATGCCGGCGTCCAGGGGTTCGACGTAGGTACGGTCTGCGAAATCCGGATCCGTCATGATGGTGGCCGGGTTGGAGTTGACAAGGATGACCCGATAACCCTCCTCCTTGAGGGCCTTCAGGGCCTGGGTCCCGGAGTAGTCGAACTCGCACGCCTGGCCGATGACAATGGGACCCGAACCGATGAGAAGGATGGACCGGATGTCGGTGCGTTTCGGCATCTCAGTCCTTCTCCCCGGCCATCAGGCCGCGAAAGCGGTCGAACAGGTACGACGCGTCGTGGGGACCGGGCGACGCCTCGGGATGATACTGGACCGAGAAAACGGGCTCCTCGCGGTGCCGGAGCCCTTCCACGGTACGGTCGTTGAGGTTCACGTGGGTCACTTCCACCGCGCCCTTGAGGGAGTCCGCGTCCACGGCGAATCCGTGGTTCTGGGTGGTGATCTCCACCTTTTCGGTGGTGAGGTCCATCACCGGCTGGTTGCCGCCGTGATGGCCGAACTTGAGCTTGAAGGTCCGCCCGCCCATGGCGAGCCCCAGGATCTGGTGGCCCAGACAGATGCCGAAAATGGGGCGGCGGCCGATGAGATCCCGCACGATGTCCGCGGCATAGGACACGGCCGCCGGGTCTCCCGGGCCGTTGGACAGGAAGATGCCGTCCGGCTCCAGCGCCAGGGCGTCCGCAGCCGGGGTCCAGGCCGGCACCACCGTCACCCCGCATCCGGCCTCCACCAGACCTCGAAGGATGCCGTACTTGATGCCGTAATCGTAGGCCACCACGTGAAATTCCGGCTCCCGGGCGGGCGCGAAGCCACTTCCCATCCGCCAACTCCCCTGGTCCCACCGGTAGGGCTCCCGGCAGCTCACGTTCTTCACGAGGTCCCTGCCCTCAAGTCCCCCCAACGCCTGAGCTTTTCCGGCCAGCTCGGCCTCGTCAAAGCTCACCGTGGAGATGATCCCTTCCTGGGCGCCGCGCTCGCGTATGCGGGTCACCAGGGAACGCGTATCCACGCCTTCGATGCCCACCATGCCGTGCTCCCGCATGTAGTCGTGCAGGGCCCGGGTGGCGCGCCAGTTGCTGGGCACCGGGCAGTACTCCTTGACGATGAACCCCCTGACGAACGGCCGTCCCGACTCGTCGTCCTCCGGATTGACGCCGACGTTGCCGATCTCGGGATAGGTCATGGTGACGAGCTGGCCCTCGTAGGAGGGATCGGTGAGGATCTCCTGGTATCCGGTCATGCTGGTGTTGAACACGACCTCTCCCGCCGCCTCCCCTTCGCTGCCGAAGGAGCGGCCGGTAAACGAGGTCCCGTCGGCCAGGGTAAGTGTGGCTTTCATGAGATGAACCGGCGCACTCTTGACGTCAGTGGATGAGGCCGCCGATGCGCCACCAGCGCAACCGGCTGTTTTCCGAGTCCCACGACCAGTACTTGACGAAAGCCCGGCCGCGGATGTCCTGGATGGGCACGAAGCCCCAGAAGCGGCTGTCGAAGCTCCGGTCCCGGTTGTCGCCCATGACGAACACGCGTCCGTCCGGCACCGTCACCGGGCCGAAGTTGTCCCGGACGTGGCCGGCCCCCAGGGTCGCGCCCTCATCCTCGAAATGGGCGTGGTCGTCGTCCACGGGCTTGCCGTTGATGTGGACCCTCTTGTTCCGGATCGCCACCTCGTCTCCCGGAAGCCCGACGACGCGCTTGATGAAATCCTTGCAGCGGTCCTCAGGGTAGACGAAAACGACGACGTCGTCCCGTTCCGGAATGTCCCATTCCACGAGATGTGAGCCTCTGACCAAGTCCACGCACCCGGCGAGGGGCACCCAGTTGACGTCCGGAAGCCGCAGGCCGTAGGACAGCTTGTTGACCAGGATGTGGTCGCCGATGGCCAGGGTGGGGATCATGGATCCCGACGGGATCTTGAATGCCTGCACCACGAAAGCCCGCAGGAACAACGCCGCCACCAAGGCGATGAGTATGGCTTCCGTGTATTCCCGGAGGACGGACTTTCTCGGCTTTCCAAATCTGGCCACGTAAGGGGTCCTTCGTCTGAAACTTAACACTTCACCCACCGACTTTGAACTTCAGACCTTCAGCGCCGCCAGGAAGGCCTCCTGGGGTATCTCCACCCGTCCCACCGACTTCATGCGCTTCTTGCCTTCTTTCTGCCGCTCCAGGAGCTTCCGCTTGCGGGTGATGTCGCCGCCGTAGCACTTGGCGGTGACGTTCTTGCGGAGCGCCTTCACCGACTCCCGGGCGATGATGCGGCTGCCGATGGCCGCCTGGATCACCACCTCGAACATCTGCCGCGGGATCAGCTCCCGCATGCGCTGCACCAGGTCCCGGCCGCGCCCGTACGCCTTGTCGCGATGGACGATCAGCGACATGGCGTCCACCAGGTCGCCATTGATGCGGACGTCCAGCTTGACCAGCTTCGACGGCCGCATGCCCGCCAACTCGTAGTCCATGGACGCGTAGCCCCGGCTCAGGGACTTGAGCTTGTCGTAGAAGTCGAACACGATCTCGTTCAGCGGCAGCTCGTAGGTGACCATGGCGCGGTTGAGGCCCGCGTAGCGCAGCTCCCGCTGAATGCCGCGCTTTTCCTCGCACAGCTTGAGCACGCCCCCGAGGTAGCTCTGGGGAAGGTGGATGGTGGCCAGGATGATGGGCTCCTCGATGGTCTCGACGTCGGCCTCGTTGGGAAAGGCCACCGGATTGTCGATGGCCAGAACCTCTCCCCCGTGGGTGGTGACCCGATAGACCACGGTGGGAGCCGTGTTGATGAGGGCAAGGTCGAACTCCCGCTCCACCCGCTCGCGCACGATATCGAGGTGCAGCAGGCCCAGAAACCCGCAACGAAAGCCGAAACCCAGGGCCTGGGAGCTCTCCGGCTCGAAGGTGAAGGAGGAGTCGTTCAGGCTCAGTTTCTCGAGCGCCGTCCGGAGCGCCTGATACTGGCCCGAGTCCGCCGGGTAGAGGCCGCTGAACACCACCGGCTTGAGCGGACGGAAGCCTTCCAACGGCTGGCCGGTGGGACGCTTGTGGCCGGTGACGGTATCGCCGATGCGGGCCTCGTGGATGTTCTTGATGGAGGCCATGAGAAAGCCCACCTCGCCCGGACCGAGGCTCCCCACCTCCACCGGCCCGGGAGCGAAGACGCCCAGGCGGTTCACCTCGAACACGCCGCCGGTGGACATGAGGCGGATGGCGTCGCCGGTGCGGACGTTCCCTTCGAAGACCCGCAGCAGGATCACCGCGCCGTGATAGGGGTCGAACCAGCTATCGAAGATGAGGCCCCTCAGGGGCGCCTCCGGCCCGCCCCCGGGCGGCGGGAAGTTGGCGATGATGCCCTCCAGCACGGCCTCGGTGCCGATGCCCTTCTTGGCGCTGGCGAGGATGGCCTGGGAGCCGTCCAGACCGATGATGTCCTCGATCTCCCGCTTGACCCGATCGGGGTCCGCGCTGGGCAGATCGATCTTGTTGATGACCGGGAACACATGGAGGTCGTGGTCCAGCGCCAGATAGACGTTGGCCACCGTCTGCGCCTCCACACCCTGGGCGGCGTCCACCACCAGGATCGCTCCTTCGCAGGCCGCGAGGCTCCGGGAGACTTCGTAGCTGAAATCCACGTGGCCGGGCGTATCGATGAGGTTCAGGATGTAGTCATCGCCGGCGGCGGACCGGTAATCGAGGCGGACCGGACTGGCCTTGATGGTGATGCCGCGCTCGCGTTCAAGCTCCATCTTGTCCAGGAACTGGTCGGTCTTCTCGCGCTCGCTGAGCGCGCCGGTGCACTCCAGCAACCGGTCCGCGAGCGTGGATTTGCCGTGATCGATATGGGCGATGATGCAGAAGTTCCGGATCCGGGCGCTATCCACTGCTCCGCCCTATCGAATGGTAGATGAAGCCCTGCCGGCGCATCGCCGCCGGTTCGTAGAGGTTGCGGCCGTCGAAGACCACCGGCCGGCGCAACAGCTTCTTGAGCCGGGAGAAATCGGGACTGCGGAACTCGTTCCATTCGGTCAGGACCAGCACCGCGTCAGCGCCCTCGGCCGCCTCGTAGTTGCTGCCGCCGAACTCGATGCGCTCTCCGTAGCGCTTCCGCGCCTCCTCCATGGCCTCGGGGTCGAAGGCCCGCACCCGCACGCCGGCCTCCAGCAGACCGTCGATGATCGGGATGGCGGGCGCCTCGCGCATGTCGTCGGTGCGGGCCTTGAAGGACAGCCCCCACACCGCCAGGGTGAGTCCGGACAACTCGCCGAAGTGCGCCTTGAGCTTCCCCAGCAACAGGCCCTTCTGGGCCTCGTTGACCCGGTCCACCGCCCGCAGCAACGGCATCTCCAGCTCTTCCCCGCCCATGGCGATCATCGCCCGGATATCCTTGGGCAGGCACGATCCGCCGTAGCCGATTCCCGCAAAGATGAAATGCGGGCCGATACGGTGGTCCAGTCCCATGATGCGCCGGACCTGTTCGATGTCCGCCCCCTCCTTCTCGCACAGGCGGGCGGTCTCGTTGATGAACGAGATCTTGGTGGCCAGGATCGCGTTGGCAGCGTACTTGCTCATCTCGGCGCTGCGCGTGTCCGTGAGGATGATGGGCTTGCCGGTGCGCACGAAAGGCTCGTAGAGGGCCTTGAGACGTTCCAGCGAGCCGGCGTCATCGCCCCCCAGCACCACCCGGTCGGGCTTCATGAAGTCCTCCACCGCCGTGCCTTCCTTCAGGAACTCCGGGTTCGACACCACCGCCGCCGCATGCCGGGTGTGTTTCTCGATGATCTCCCGCACCCGCGCCGCCGTGCCCACCGGCACCGTGCTCTTGGTCACCACGATCTTGGCGCCGTTCATGGCCCGGGCGATGTCCTCCGCCACCGCGAATACCTGGCTGAGGTCGGCGCCGCCCGCCGACACCTGCGGCGTCCCCACCGCGATGAAGACGGCCTCCGCCTTTTCCACCGCTGCGCCCAGATCCGTGGAAAAGGACAGCCTGCCCTCGCGGGTGTTGCGCTCGATCAGTTCCTCCAGTCCCAGCTCATAGAACGGAACGCGGCCCTTCCGCAGCAGCTCGACCTTGGCCCCGTCGATGTCCACGCACACCACGTCGTTGCCGGTCTCGGCGAAGCAACTCCCCGTCACCAGTCCGACGTATCCCGTACCGAGCATTGCGATGTTCATGCGATCAACTTGATTCCGCTGGCTGCCTGCGCGCCGCGGCCGTGGCCACGGACTCGATCGAGGCGGGGGTCAAACCCGCCCGCGCGCGAACATCTCAGTCGTGAAAACGGGTCAACTCCACGAAGTGCCGATAGCGCTCATCGATCTCCATCCGGTCCATGGAGATCAGCCGCGCGGGCCCGAAATCTTCCACCGTGAACGAAGCGGTCACGTTGCCGTACACGATGGCGCGGCGCAACGCATTCCCGCCCGCGCCATCGCCGGCGGCCAGACAGCCCATGAACGCCCCGGCAAAGGAGTCGCCGGCACCGGTGGGGTCCAGGACCTCCTCCAGGGGATAGGCCGGCACCACGAAGGTCGCGGCGTCCGAGAACTGGAACACGCCGTACTCGCCACGCTTGATGAGTACCACCCGCGGGCCCATCTTCAGGATGGAACGGGCGGCGCGGACGATGTTGTGGTCGCCGCTCAGCATGCGCGCTTCCGCGTCGTTGATGACCACGGTCTCCACCCGCTCCAGCACCTTCCTCAACTCTCCGGGATTCTCGTGGATCCAGTGGTCCATGGTGTCCAGGGCCACCAGCCGGGGCTGCTTCAACTGCGACAGCACCTCCAACTGGGCCGCCGGGTGCATGTTGCCGAGAAAGGCGTACTCCGTGTCCTCGTAGCCGGCCGGCATCCGGGGGACGAAGTCCTCCAGCACGTTGAGCTGGACCTCCAGGGTATCGCGGACGTTCAGGTCTTCGTGGTATCGCCCGTGCCAGAAAAAGGTCTTGCCCTCGGCCCGCTGCAACCCCTCCAGATCCACCCCGCTGCGCGACAGCGCTGCCAGGTGCTCCTCCGGAAAATCCTCGCCCACCACCCCGACGATCCGTACCGGAGCGAAGAACGCCGCCGCCAACGCGAAGTAGGCCGCCGAGCCCCCCAGGACCCGGTCGGCACGGCCGTGCGGGGTCTCGATGGAATCGAAAGCCATCGAGCCCACAACCAGAACACTCATATGTTACAATCCTCCCGAGGCGCGGACGCCCCACACTCGCTCATCCGCCCACGCTCCGCCATTCCCGGCGCCCCTTCCGTCATTCCCGCGAAAACGGGAATGACGATTCCCACTAGAGATACTTGTCCACCAGCGGGCCCAGCTTCTCGCGGGTCTCCTCCGGAATCACCGAGCGATCGGTGACGATGGCCATGGCCAGGGCCGTGGCGCAGGGACACGTCCGCTCGGGCGACAACCGCTCCAGCGTGCCCCGGATGATGCGCTTGGCCACGTCCGCGTTCTTCTGCAGCACCGCGATGATCTCCTCGATGTCCACGTCGCCGGCGGCTTCGTTCCAGCAGTCGTAGTCCGTCGACATGGCGATGGTGGCGAAGCAGATCTCCGCCTCCCGGGCCAGCTTGGCCTCCTGCAGGTTGGTCATGCCGATGACGTCCGCGCCCCAGCTCCGGTGGAGCGCCGACTCCGCCCGGGTGGAGAACTGCGGCCCCTCCATGCAAACGTAGGTGCCGCGGCCGTGCACCTCGATGTCCTCGGTGGCGGCCGCCTCCGCCACCACCGCGCGCAAGTCGTTGCAGAATGGATCCGCGAACTGGACGTGGGCCACGATGCCGTCGCCGAAGAACGTGCTCGGACGCCTGTAGGTGCGGTCGATGAACTGGTCCGGCAAGACCACGTGGCCCGGCTCGATCTCCATTCTGAGGCTGCCCACCGCGCTCACGGACAGCAGCCGCCCGACCCCCAGCTTCTTCATGCCGAAGATGTTGGCGCGGTTGTTGACCTCGGTGGGCAACAGCCGGTGTCCCTTGCCGTGACGCGGCAGAAAGGCCACTTCGAGCCCGTCCAGGGACCCCAGCACGAAGGCGCCGGACGGCGCGCCAAAGGGCGTTTCCAGCTCCACCTCGCGCACTCCGCTCAATCCGTCCATCTCGTAGAGGCCGGTACCGCCGATGACACCCAACATCGTCTTCTGTTCCATGTTCCTGTCCATTACCAGCCCGGCCGGCGGCCGGTCATCCGATGCCGCGGAGCGCACCGGCCGGCGCCGCCTCCGCCGCGTGGTACAATTGTCCGCAGGCCGCCTGGATGTCATCGCCCCGCGGCCGCCGCACGTGGGTCTGAATGCCGCGGGCGCGCAGCGCCTCCCCGAAGCGTTCGACGACGGCTTCAGGCGGCCGGCGGCAAGCGCTCCCCTCGTGGGGGTTGAAAGGTATCAGGTTCACCTTGCAGCGTATGCCCCGGAGCTTCCCGGCCAGCTCGGCCGCGTCCGCCGCCAGATCGTTCAACCCGCTGATGAGCAGGTACTCGAAGGTGATGCGCTTGCGCCGCGGCACCGGCAGGGAGCGGCAGCATTCGAGCAACTGCGATACCGAATACTTCCGGTTGACCGGCATGAGCTCGGAGCGCACCGAATCCCGCACCGAATGGAGCGAGATGGCCAGATTGACACGGGTCTCCTCCATGAGCCGCCGCATCTGCGGCAACAGGCCCACCGTGGAAACCGTGATCTTGCGGGGCGAAATGCCCATGCCGCTATGGGCGTCGGTGATGACGTCCAGCGCCCCGCGTGTGGCGTCGTAGTTGGCCAACGGCTCGCCCATGCCCATGAACACCAGGTTCGAGATCCGCGTGCCGTCCGGACACCGGCGCTGCGCCTCCAGCACCTGGTCCACGATCTCCGCCTGAGTGAGGTTGCGCTTCAGGCCCATGCGCGCGGTGGCGCAGAACGTGCAACCCAGCCCGCACCCCACCTGCGTCGACACGCACAGCGTCACCCGGTCCGGTTCCGGGATCCACACCGTCTCCACGACGCCGCCGTCGCGCAGGCGAAAGAGATACTTGACGGACCCGTCCCGGGATTCGAAGCGTCGGTGCACGACCAGGCTGCCCACCGAGAACTCCGCCGTCAGGGCCTGCCTCAGGTTCTTGGACAGGTCGGTCATGGCCTTGAACGATTCCACGCGCCTGAGGAACAGCCATCGTCTGATCTGGTCGGCCCGGTAGGCGGGAAGACCGCGGGCGTCCAGCCACGCGCTCAACTCCGCGTGGCTCAGGCCTTCGACGGGCCGCCGGGTGTCCGTTGTGTCGCTGCTGGGAAATGACATCGGCAATGCGCCTGCCGCCCCCTCGCTGGTGGCCCGGACCCCGCCGCGGCACGTGCGGCCTGGACTCTGCCGCGGCCCGGGGCCGAAATTCTACGACCCGGACGGCTGGATCTCGTCGTCGGCGAAGAAGAAGGCGATCTCGGCGGCAGCGGTCTCGGGAGCGTCGGAGCCGTGCACCGCGTTGGCCTCCACGTCGGTGCCCCAGTCCTTCCGGATGGTTCCCGGAGCCGCGTTGGCCGGGTCCGTGGCGCCCATGATCTCCCGGTTCCTGGCGATGGCTCCGTCGCCCTCGAGGACCGACACGAAGATGGGGCCCTTGGACATGTAGTCGGTCAGGGTGTTGAAGAACGGCCGCTCCCGGTGCACTTCATAGAAGGACTCCGCCCGCTGCTTGTCCAACCGGGTCAGCCTCGCGGCCACCACCTTGAGCCCTGCGTGCTCGAAACGGCTCAGGATGTCTCCGATGAGGCCCTTGCCCACGGCCTCCGGCTTGATGATCGATAGTGTTCGCTCCATGGCTGCTATCCCAACGCCTCTTTCATGGTTTTGCCAATGTCTGCCGGAGTCGGCGCCATGCGCACGCCCGCGGCGCGCAAGGCCTCGACCTTTTCCGCCGCCGTGCCCTTGCCGCCGGATATGATGGCGCCGGCATGGCCCATGCGCTTCCCCGGCGGCGCGGTCTGGCCCACGATGAAGCCCACCACCGGCTTTCTCATGCACGCCCGGATCCAGTCCGCGGCGTCCTGCTCGGCGCTGCCGCCGATCTCCCCGATGAGCACCACGGCTTCGGTCTCGGCGTCGTCGTTGAACCGCTCCAGCACGTCGATGAAACTCAGCCCACGGATGGGGTCGCCGCCGATGCCGACGCAGGTGGACTGTCCCATTCCCAGGCGCGTCAGCTGGTCCACCGCCTCGTAGGTGAGCGTGCCGCTGCGGGAGATCACCCCGATGGCGCCGCGCTTGTGGATGTGTCCGGGCATGATGCCGATCTTGCACTCGCCCGGGGTGATGACGCCGGGGCAGTTGGGGCCCACCAGCACCGTGCCGCGATCCTCGAGGTAGCGTTTCACCCGCATCATGTCCTGGACCGGCACGCCCTCGGTGATGCAGATCACCAGCGGGACTCCCGCGTCCGCCGATTCCATGATGGCGTCGGCGGCGAACGGGGGCGGCACGTAGATGACGCTGGCGTTGGCGGCGGTCTCCAGGACCGCCTCCTCCACGCTGTCGAAGATGGGGATGTCCTCGAAGGAGGCGCCGCCCTTGCCCGGGGTGACGCCGGCCACCATTTGGGTGCCGTACTCCTTGCACGCGCGGGTGTGGAACTGGCCCGTGGCGCCGGTGATCCCCTGGGTCAGCACTCGGGTCCCGGAGTTCACCAGGATGCTCATGCCCGCCCCTCTTCCGCCTGCACGGCCTGGACGATCTTCTGCGCCGCATCCGCGATGGTGTCCGCGGCGATAATGCTCAGGTCCGACTTCGACAACAGCTCCCTGCCCTGCTCCACATTGGTTCCCTGGAGCCGCACCACCAGTGGTACGCTGACGCCGATTTCCCTGGCGGCGTCGATGATGCCCGCGGCGATGACATCGCAACGCATGATCCCGCCGAAGATGTTCACCAGCACGCCGCGCACCTTGTCGTCCGACAACAACAGACGAAAAGCCTGCCCCACCATCTCCTTGCTGGCGCCGCCGCCCACGTCGAGGAAGTTGGCCGGCATGCCGCCGTACTGCTGAATGATGTCCATGGTGCCCATGGCCAGACCCGCGCCGTTGACCATGCAGCCGATGTTGCCGTCCAGGGCCACGTAGGAAATGCCCAGGTCCGCCGCCGCGACCTCCTTGGGGTCCTCCTCGTTCACGTCCCGGAACTCCACCACCTCTTTTTGGCGGAAAAGCGCGTTGCCGTCGAAGTTCATCTTGGCGTCCAGCACCAGGAAGCGCCCGTCGTCGAGCTGGGCCAGCGGATTCACCTCGAGCTGCATGCAGTCGGACTCCAGGAACGCGCGGTACAGGTCCTTCAGCAGCGCGCCGAAGGCGCCGGCGTCCTTGCCGGAAAGACCCAGCCTGCCCGCCACGCGGCGGATCTGGAACGGCGCCACCCCTACGAGAGGATCCACCAGCTCGATGATGATCTCGTCGAGGGTCTCCTTCGCCACCTCCTCGATCTCCACCCCCCCCTCACGGCAGGCGATGATGGCGGGCTGTCCGGCCGCCGCGTCCATGACGATGCTGCAGTAGAGTTCTCTGGCGATGCGCGAGGCCTCTTCCACCCACAGGTGCCGGACCACCCTGCCCTCGGGGCCTGTCTGGTGCGTGACCAGAGGCTTTCCCAACAGACCCACGGCAAAGGCCTCTGCCTCCTCGGCCGTCTGGACGACCTTGACGCCGCCGGCCTTGCCCCGGCCGCCGGCGTGGATCTGGGCCTTCACCACGCACGGGAAGCCGATCTCTTCGGCGGCCGCCCGCGTCTCGCCGGCCGTGGCCGCCACCCTTCCGCCCGGCACGGCCACGCCGAACCGGGCGAGCCACTGTTTTGCCTGATATTCGTGGATGTTCATGCGGTGCTTACGGAACGGAGGTCGGAGCCACGGCTAGGCTTCTCCCAACACCCGGTCCATGGCCCCCACGATCTCCTGGACGTGGGACAGGGACTCGTCGAACTGGGCCTTCTCGTCGGCGGTGAGGTCGATCTCGATGACCTTCTCCACGCCTCCGGCGCCCAGTAGCGCCGGCACGCAGAAGTAGTATCCCTGGACGCCGTACTCGCCTTCGAGCAGGGCCGCGCAAGGAAGGACTTCCTTCTTGTCCAGCAGGTAGGCCTCGGCCATGCGCACCGCGGCCGATGCCGGCGCGTAGAACGCCGAGCCGGTCTTCAGGAGCGAAACGATCTCGCCGCCGGCCATGCGTACGCGCTGCTCGATCTCGTCAAGCCGCTCCGGCGAAATGAGACTGGCCACCGGCACGCCGCCCACCTGGCAGGTGCTCCGCACCGGCACCATGTCGTCGCCGTGGCCGCCCATCACCATGGCGGTCACGCTCTCCACCGAGCGGTTCAACTCCTGGGCGATGAAGGTCCGGTAGCGCGACGAGTCCAGTATCCCCGACTGGCCCACCACCTGGTGCTTGGGGAAGCCGGTGACCCTTTGGCACAGCGTCACCATGGCATCCAGGGGATTGGTGATGACGATGACGAAAGCGTCGGGGGCGTACTGCTTGATGCCCTCGGACACCGAGGTCATGATCTTCGCGTTGGTGCCCAGCAGGTCGTCCCGGCTCATGCCCGGCTTGCGGGCGATGCCGGCGGTGACGATGCAGACGTCGGCGCCGACGATGTCCTCGTAGCTGGTGGTGCCGATGATGTTGGCGTCAAACCCCTCCACGGGCGCGGACTGGAGCAAATCCAGCGCCTTGCCCTGCGGCAGCCCGTCGACGACGTCGAAGAGGACCACGTCCCCCAGCTTCTTCAGGGCGCACAGGTGCGCCATGGTGCCGCCGATGTTGCCGCCGCCTATCAATGCGATCTTGTTTCTGGCCATGGTCCCGCCGCGTTACATGTTGGCGACGATGGCGTCGCCGAACTCCGAGCACTTCAGCAGCTTGGCGCCGGTCATCAGCCGCTCGAAATCGTAGGTTACGGTCTTCTGCGCGATGGTTTCCTCCAGGCCCTGGATCACCAGGTCCGCGGCCTCGTCCCAGCCCAGGTGACGCAGCATCATCTCTCCGGACAGGATGACCGAGCCGGGGTTGACCTTGTCCTGTCCGGCGTACTTGGGCGCGGTCCCGTGGGTGGCTTCGAACAGGGCGTGGCCGCTGTCGTAGTTGATGTTGCCGCCCGGCGCGATGCCGATGCCGCCCACCTGCGCCGCCAGCGCGTCCGAGATCAGGTCGCCGGTGAGGTTCATGGTGGGGATCACGTCGAACTCGTCGGGGCGCGTGAGGATCTGCTGCAGGAAGGCGTCGGTGATGGCGTCCTTGATGAGGATCTGCCCCTCCTCCGGCCGGCCGCCGCAGTCTTCCCACGATATCACCTTGTCGCCGAACTCCCGCTTGGCCAGCGCGTAGCCCCAGCGCATGAAGGCGCCCTCGGTGTACTTCTGGATGTTGCCCTTGTGGACCAGCGTGACGTTGCGCCGGTTGTGCTCGACGGCGTAGCGGATCGCCGCCCGGATGAGCCGCTCCGACCCTTCGATGGAGATGGGCTTGATGCCGATGCTGGCGGTGTCGGGGAAGCGGATGCTCTTGACCCCCATCTCGTCACGCAGGAACTTGACCACCTTCTCGGCCTCGGGGGTGCCGGTCTCCCACTCGATACCGGCGTAGATGTCCTCGGTGTTCTCGCGGAAGATCACCATATCCACCAGATGGGGCCGCACCACGGGTGACGGCACGCCCTTGAAGTAGCGCACGGGCCGGAGGCAGACGTAGAGGTCCAGCACCTGCCGCAGGGTCACGTTGAGGCTGCGGAAGCCCTCGCCCACCGGGGTGGTCAGGGGACCCTTGATGGCCACCAGGTACTCGCGGATGACGTCCACGGTCTCCTGCGGCAGCAGGCTGGGCGGACAGTCGTCGCCGTACACGGTCTCGGCCTTCTCGCCCGCGTAGACCTCCATCCAGGATATCTTCTTCTTGCCGCCGTAGGCCTTTTCCACGGCGCCGTCCAGCACCCGGACCGCTGCCGCCCAGATATCGACGCCGATGCCGTCGCCTTCGATGAAGGGTATGATAGGGTTGTCGGGCACCTGCAGCTTGCCGTCGGAAAGCGAAACCTTGGAGCCCTCGGACGGAACATTGACGTGTAGATAGCTTGCCATGGTTCTCCTCTGATCTCTCCTCTGATCTTTGAGATGGCCCGAGGACCGCGGACGGTCTCGGTGATCCTGAATCCGGCAGCGGGCTCGGCGAGGCCGCCCATCCGGTCCAGGCCATGAGTGGGGTCTGAGTAGTCATTAACGAATCTCCGTTGGCGAGTCAAGGGAGAGCCCGGACCGCGCCGGCCCGCCAGCGCCGCTGCCATTTCCCCCTGAACCCGCTATAGTGATCGCCGCGGCGGGTTTTTCCGATTCGGAGCATGGTCTTGAGCGTGCGGATGGACAAGGTGTCTAAGGTTTACGGGCTCCTGTGGGCGCTGAGAGAGGTGCGCCTGGAGATCGCGGCGGGAGAGTGGGTGGCGCTCCTGGGACCCAACGGTGCCGGCAAGACCACGCTCCTGCGGCTCCTGGCGGCGCTGTCCTACCCCACCTCCGGCGCCATCGAGCTGTTCGGACGCCAGCTCCCCTACGGCAACTCTCCGCTTCGCGGCATGATCGGTTTTCTCGCCTCCGGCGGCCACCTCTACGACAACCTGACCGTCAGCGAGAACCTCCGGTTCTTCGTCTCGCTGTACCGCCGGGACGTTACGGCGGAGGAGCGGCGGGATGTCCTGGGCGAGGTGGGGCTGCACGAGAAGACCGGCGACTACGTCTCCACCCTGTCCCTGGGCATGCGCTGCCGTCTCGCCGTGGCCAAGTGGCGGCTGGTGAATCCCAGGGTGTTGCTGGTGGACGAACCCTACGGCGCCCTGGACCCCTCCGGCGTGGAGATGCTCGACCGGTTCCTGGAATCCCTCTGCGCCGGCGGCGGCATCGTGGTGCTGGCTTCCCATGACGTCCCGCGGGTGCTCAAGCGCTGCTCACGCGCCGTGATCCTGAACCGGGGCCGGATCGTCTTCGACGAGCCCCGGCAGGAGCCCTGGGACAGCTTCCACACAGCCTTCGACGCCCTCCTCTCTTCCCACGACATGGACGGCACACGTTGACCGGCACCCTGAGACAGGTCTACTGGCTTCTCTGGAAAGACCTCCTGCTGGAGGTGCGCCGCCGCGACAACCTGTTGTCGATGTTCTTCTTCGGCCTCTCGCTGCTCTTCCTCTTCTCGTTCGCCTTCGAGATCACCGCCGACAACGTCGCCGGCATGGCGCCGGGGCTTTTGTGGCTCGCGTTCATGTTCAGCGGCACCCTGGCCCTCGGCCAACTCTTCCAGGGCGACCGCGAGAACGACTGCCTGGACGCGCTGCTGCTGGCGCCCATGGACCGGGGCGCCTACTACCTCGCCAAGGTCCTCTTCAACTTCTCGCTCATGGCGCTGCTGGAGATCTTCATCCTGCCGCTGTTCGGGATCCTGTTCCGCCTGGACTTCTGGCACCTGCTGCCCAACGTGCTGCTCTACACGCTCCTCGGCACCCTCGGCTTCTGTGTCGTGGGCGTCCTGTTCGCCGCGGTGACGCTGCGCGCCCGGGCCCGCGCCCTGCTGCTTCCCGTGCTGCTCTTTCCCCTGATGATCCCGGTGATCCTGGGCACCGTCCGCACCCTCCAGATCATCCTGGGGGCGGGCGCCGCCCCCGATCTGGTGCCCTGGTTCCGTCTGCTGGTGGGCTTCGACCTGATCTTCGTCACCGCCGGCTTCCTGCTGCTGGAGTGGGTGCTCGACGGCTGACCGCGATTGGGAACTGCCGCACGCGGGTGCTATCATCAACGATAACCCATGGCTCGAAAAATTCTCGGTACTCTCACGCTCATTCTTATCGTCACGGGGCTGTACTGGGGTCTGGTGGAGGCGCCGCCGGACGCCCGGCAGGGCGAAACCCAGCGGATCATGTATCTCCACATCCCCAGCATCCTGGTGGCGTACCTGTCGTTCTTCATCGTGTTCGTGGGGAGTTGCCTCTACCTGTGGAAAGGGGAACGCCGGGACGACAACCTGGCCCACTCGGCCGCGGAGATCGGCGTGCTCTTTACCGCCCTTACCATCGTGGGGGGATCCATCTGGGGCAAACCCACCTGGGGGGTGTGGTGGACCTGGGACGCCCGGCTCACGCTCACCGCCATCCTGCTGCTGATCTTCACCGGCTACCTGCTGCTGCGGTCACTCATCGAGGACCAGCGGCGGGCGGCCGTGTCCGGCGCGATACTGGGCATCATCGGCTTCCTGGACATCCCGTTGATACACATGTCGGTGTACTGGTGGCGCACCCTGCACCAGCCCCCCTCCATACTGCGCCCCGACAAGGCGCCGTGGGACAACATCGATCCGGCCATGCTCTGGCCCCTGGGCATCAACTTCGCAGCCTTTCTGCTGCTGTTCTTCTACCTGTTGTCGTTGCGCATCCACCTGGGCGAGGTGGAGGAGCAGGCGCGTCGAAACCGGCTCTACGACGCGGCGTGACCGGCGTTTTGGGAGCGTGAATCCATGGGACACTGGGGTTTCGTCTTTCTCGCCTACGGCATCGTCTGGTGCAGCATTCTGATCTATACCGTGCTCCTGAAACGGCGCATTCAGAAGGCGACGGCGACCCGCGGAAGGACTCCCCGTGCGTCAAGCGAGGTGGACGGACATGAAGCCTAGGTATCTCATCGGCGGCCTGATCATCGTCGGCGGCCTGGCCTATCTCATCTACGGCGCCATGCAGGAAGCCGTGGTCTATTTCGTCACGCCCACCGAGCTGCGCTCCGAGACCACGCCGCCGGACCGGTTCCTTCGGGTGGGCGGCATGGTGCTGCCGGGCTCTCTCAAGAAGGACCTCGACCGGCGCACCTTCCGTTTCCGGATCACCGACGGCCAGGAGTCCCTCGCCGTGCGTTTCCAGGGCGTGCCGCCGGATCTCTTCTCCGAGGGCAAGGGCGCGGTGGTGGAGGGACGGCTCAGCGACGACGGCGTCTTCAAGGCGTCCACCGTCATGGCCAAGCACGCCGAAGAGTACAGCCCGCACCCGGAGGGCGAAGACCCGGCCGGCAAACGAAGCTTCGTGCCCGCTCGGCCCGCCGGCGGCTAGTGGCCTGTCCATGACCGCGACCCTGGGACATACCTGTGTGCTGCTGGCGCTGGCGCTGGCGGCATGGGGCATCGCGGCCCCGATCCTGCACGCGCGCACCGGCATCGAGCGCTTCCACGCTTCGGCCCGCTACGCCATCGCCGGCCAGTTCGTGCTCGTGACCGTGGCCGCGGCGGCATTGATCTACGCTCTGGTGGCCACCGACTTCTCCATCCGCTACGTGGCCCTCAACACGACCCGGAACACCCCCGTCTACTACCGCGTCACCGGCCTGTGGGGCGCCCTGGAAGGCTCGCTGCTCCTGTGGGAGTGGATCCTCATCATCTTCTCGGCCCTGGTGGCGTGGAGCTACCGCAGGCGCATGCAGGAGTTCATGCCCTGGGTGCTGATGGTGTTTTCCATCGTCTCGGCCTTCTTCCTGGCGGTCATCGCCTTCGGCTCCAACCCCTTCGAGACCCAGTTCCCGGTGCCCGCCGACGGCCGCGGGCTCAACCCGCTGCTGGAAGACGCCAACATGCTGAGCCACCCGCCGCTCCTGTACACCGGGTTCGTCGGGCTCACCGTCCCCTACGCCTTTGCCATGGCCGCGCTCATCTGCGGCAAACTGGACCAAAGCTGGATCGTCGCCACCCGGCGCTGGACCATCACCGCCTGGTTCTTTCTGACCCTCGGCAACCTCGTGGGCGCGTGGTGGTCGTACCACGTCCTCGGCTGGGGCGGCTATTGGGCCTGGGACCCGGTGGAGAACGCCGCCTTCATGCCCTGGCTGCCGGCCACCGCGTTCCTCCATTCGGTGCAGGTGCAGGAACGGCGCGGCATGCTCAAGACCTGGAACCTGCTGCTGATCATCATCGCCTTCAGCCTCACCCTCTTCGGCACCTTCCTGACGCGCTCGGGGGTTCTGTCCTCCATCCACGCCTTCTCGTCCGGGCCGGTGGGGGCCTACTTCCTGGGGTTCCTGGGCTTCGTGCTGATCTCGTCGCTGGGGCTGCTGGCCTGGCGCAGCGACCAACTACGGGGCCAGCCGGAGCTCGATTCCGTGGTAAGCCGCGAATCGGCGTTCGTGCTGAACAACGTGGTGTTCGTGTCGGCGCTGTTCACCATCTTCCTCGGCACCGTCTTCCCGCTGCTGTCCCAGGCCGTGGCCGGGGTCCAGGTAAGCGTCGGCGCCCCCTACTTCAACAGCGTCACGGCGCCGCTGTTCCTGCTGCTGGTCTTCCTCATGGGGGTGGGTCCGCTCATTGCCTGGCGGCGGGCTTCGTGGGACAACCTCAAGCGGAACTTCACTTGGCCCATGGTCGCGTCGCTGGCCGTGGCCGTGGGCCTGTTCGCCGGCGGGATACGCTCGTTCCTGTCACTGCTGGGCTTCACCCTCTGCGCCTTCACGGTCTGGACCATGGTCTTCGACACCTTCCTGTCCCTGCGCGCCCGGCGGCGGCAGGCCGGAGAAGGCCCGTTGCGCGGGCTCGCCACCCTGGTCCGCCGCAACCAGCGCCGCTACGGCGGCTTCGTGGTGCACCTGGGGGTGGTTCTGGTGGTGCTGGGCATCGCCGGCTCCATGGCCTACAGCATCGAGCGGGAGGCGACCCTGAGCGTCGGCGAGACGCTCCAGGCCGGACCCTACCGGGTGGCCTTCGAGGGACTTCAGGGCTCGCAGCAGCCCACCCACTACCGGGTGGAAGGGGCGTTCCAGGTGTCGCAGAACGGCCACGCCCTGGGGCGCCTGTCGCCGGCGCTGAAGTTCTTCCCGGCCCAGGACTCGCCCATCGGGCGGGCGGTGTTCCGAAGCACCCTCAAGGAGGACCTCTACCTCATCCTTTCAGGCTTCAGCGAGGTGGGACAGAACCGGGCCACCCTCAAGGTGCTGATCCGCCCGCTGGTGCTGTGGATCTGGCTCGGCGGCGTCGTCATCACCCTCGGCACGCTCATGACCATCCTGCCCATGGGGCGCGCCGCTCGGACGGAAACTTGAGCCCGGCGGCGCGAAGACTGCTGTTCACCCTCATGGGGGTGGGGCTGGTGCTGATCCTGCTGGGTTACGGATTCTACCAGGACCCGCGCTACATCCCCTCGCCGCTGGTGGGCGGCCCCGCCCCGGACTTCTCGCTGGATACGTTCAAGGGCGAAACGGTGCGTCTTTCGGACCTGCGGGGCAAGACCGTGCTGCTGGATTTCTGGGCCTCCTGGTGCCTGCCCTGCCGGGCGGAGGCCAGGGAACTGGAGGCGGCCTGGAAGCGTCAGGGAGACGACGTCGTCTTTCTCGGCATCAACATCCAGGACAGCAAGGCCGAGGCGCTGAAATTCATCGACGAGTTCGGCATCACGTTCCTCAACGGCCAGGACGCCGACGGGAAGGTGTCCGTGGACTACGGCGTGTGGGGAATCCCGGAAGCGTTCTTCCTCAGCCCCGCCGGAAGGATCACCTACAAGCACGTGGGCGCCGTCCCGCCGCCGATTCTGGCGGCCAAGCTGGAGGAGGCCCGGCGCGATCTGGTCAGCACCGACAGCGGCCGCGGAGAACACCAGGCCATACGATGAGCATCGCAGCGAAAGCAGTGCTTTGGGGTCTGCTCCTCACCTTTTCCTTCAATGTCCATGCGGACCAGGCGCTGGAGGACCGGGTGCGGGCCATCGCCTCGGAACTCCGTTGCGTGGTGTGCCAGAACCTGTCCGTGGCCGACTCCCCGGCCGAGATGGCGGTGCAGATGCGCGGCATCGTTCGCGAACAGCTCAAGGATGGCAAGACGCCGGACGAGATCCGGAGCTACTTCGTCTCCAAGTACGGCGAGTGGGTCCTGCTGGCGCCCCCGGCCCACGGCTTCAACCTGACCGTCTGGCTCCTGCCCTTCGCCGTCCTGCTCGCCGGGCTGGCCTGGGCGGCGTGGCTTCTCCGCCGGTGGAGCCGCCGGAAGAGGGATGAACCGGAAGAACCCCCGGATCCGGAACTGCTGGAGCAGGTCCGCGCCGAGGCCGCGCGCGCCGACTTCCCCGGCGCTCCCGGGCGGGAGCCGCCGGACCACGAACGGACCCGCCTCTACCAGGACCTCCGCGAGCTGGACTTCGACCGTGAGGCCGGAAAGCTGTCCGATGCCGACTACCAAGCCCTCAAGGAACGCTACGAACGTCAGGCGGTGCGCCGGCTCGCGGAGAGCCGCGAAAGCGTGGCGCCGGACCCGGAACCCGAGATGACGCAGACCACCGATGCCGGGGGACGGAGGCGAAGATGGGCGCCGGCCGCGTGGGCGGTGGCGCTGTTGGCGGGCGGCATTACGCTCGGCCTGCTGCTGGGCCAGTCGCTGCGGCCCCGCACCTCCACCGAAGACAGCATCACCGGCGACTTCATGACCGGCACCGGCCCCCAGGGGATCAGCCGCCCGCGCGCGTCCGGTAACCCGGAGACGGCCCTTGGTCGGGGCCAGGAGGCGTTCCGGCGACAGGATTTCAAGACCGCCATCGAGGCCTTCCGCACCGTGCTGGGGCAGGACCCGGGCCACCCTCTGGCCAACGCCTACATGGGGATGGTGCTGGCACAGGCCGGTCACACGGACGCCGCCCTGGAGGCGCTGGACCGGGCGCTGTCCCGGACTCCCAACCAGCCCCTGGCCTTGTGGGCCAAGGGGATGATCCTCTACCAGGAGGGGCGCGACCCGGACGGCGCCAGGGAGCACCTCCAACGGCTCGAGGGGCTGCTGCCGGCGGGCGAACAGAAAGACGCTGTCCGGGAGATCATCGCGCAGATCGGTCAGGCGCCGCAGGAAACGCCCAAGGCGCCGGCGGGGCCGGGCATCGGGGGCACCGTCCGGCTGGATCCCCGGCACGCGGCACAGGCAGGCGGAAAGGCCATCCTCTACATCGTCGCCAGGCCGGCCGGAGCCGGCGGCGGCCCGCCGCTGGCGGTCAAGCGCATCGCCGCCCCCGCCTTCCCGGTCTCCTTCTCGCTGGGCCCCGGCGACGTCATGATGCCGGGGATGGCGTTCGACGGCCCGCTGGACCTCAGCGCGCGGCTCGACCGGGACGGCGACCCCCTGACGCGCGAACCCGGAGAGCCGGCGGGTACCCACGAGGGGAATCCCGTGAAGCCCGGCGCCAGAAATGTGGCGATCACATTGAAATGACGCCTCCGCCTTGTGTCCAAGGGTCGATCAATTTGCGCCAAAGCCCGTGGAACAGGCTGTCGCTCCTTCGAATCAACGAGTTCGAGTCAACACCGAGGGTCGGAGCTCCGTCGGTCGATCAATCCGCGCCGGGAAGCCGCTGATATTTTCCCTTGAAGAAGAGAAGCGGGCGCTCGCCCGCCGCTTGCGCGTGGATGACCTCACCGAGGTAGATGGTGTGGTCGCCGCCGTCGTAGCCCTGGGTGACCGCGCACTCGATGTGCCCGATGGTTTCGTCCAGGACCGGGACGCCGTTGTCGCTCATGTGCCAGGGGGTGTCCTGGAACTTCTCGATGCCCTTGGTGGCGAAGCGGTTGGCGAGCTGCTCCTGGTGCTCCCCGAGCAGGTTGACGGCGAATACCCCGGAATCTTCGAAGCAGTCGTAGCAGTTGGCCTTCTTGTCGATGCAGACCAGCACCAGCGGCGGGTTCAGTGAAAGGGACGAGAAGGCATTGGCGGTGATGCCGGTGGGGACTCCGTCCTTGTCCTTGGTGGTGACGATGGTCACGCCGGTGGCGAAGTGTCCCATCACATGCCGGATCTCGCGTGCGTCCATGGGGCACCGGGTAACAGACCGGGCGACGCGTTGTCAATCGCCCGCCCGGACGTAACCGAAGCCGACGGCTCGTGGCCTGAAGAGCACTGGAGCCCAGGCGGAATGACGGGTTCAGGAGTGACTTGAGCGAGGCCGGAACTCAGCTATCGAGCTCCGGCTTGGGCAGCATCAGGCAGGGAATGCCTTCGTCGTCGAGGGCTTCCCGTTCTTGCTCCGTGGCGGTGCCGTGGATCGGCCGCTCGTCGGCGTCGCCCGCCTCGATGCGGCGGGCTTCCTGGGCGAAATGAGAGCCTACGTCCTCGAAGTTGTCGCGGACGTAGTGATGTACCCGGATCAGCGCTTCCTTGAGCTGCTCGGGCGCGGCCATGGCCGGTCCCGCCGCCGGCCGCGGGGCCGGGGACGGCGCCCTGTCCTTCTTCATGTGGACCGCGCAGGTATGAGGGAGCTTGGTGATGACCGTGGAGTTGCACACCGGACAGGCGATCCGGTCCCCGGACAACTGTTCCTGGTAGTTCTCCGGCCCCGAGAACCATCCCTCGAAACCGTGGCCGTTGTCACATTCGAGATCGTAGATGACCATGCTGTCAGGATAGCAGGAAATCGGTGGCCAACTCGACGAAAGTGTCGCGCTCCTCGATCTGGGGCTCGTGGGCCGAGTCCCGGAACCGGCACACCCTGGACCCTGGGACGATGGCCTGCAGCCGTTCGTCCCAGTCAGGTTGATTGAGGGGATCGTGATCGCAGGACACGATCAGCAGCGGTACGCTGACGGTGGACAGTTGCCGCACGAAGGCCTCGATGGTGGAGCCTCGCTCGAGTCCCGGCCGCTTCAGGCGGGCCGCCGACAGCGCCTCCCAGGCTCCGGGCAGGATCGAGTCGGCATAGCGCGACTCCACGCTTTCCGGGTTGAGCCATTTCTCGTCGTGAAACAACAGCCTGAGGAGCTTGCGCATGTTCTCCAGGCTCGGCGTGTAGTCCTCCAGGTCGGCCTGCGAGTCGCTCTTGAACACTCCGGCATTGCCGCAGATGGTGACCATCTTCTTCATTCTCAGGGGTGACGGGCTGCGCACGGCGCTTCGCAGCAGCGTGCCGCCCCCGGCCGAATTGCCCATGTAAAACGCCTCGCCCACGCCCGCCACCTCCATGAGCTGCACCAGATGCGTCATCCGGAATCCCGAAGGGTCGGAAAAGCTGTAAATCTTGGCGGTGCGGCCGTATCCCAACATGTCCGGAGCGATGACGTGGAAGGTCTCCGCCAGCTTGCCGATGGCCGGCCCCCAGGTGGCCTCCGCGGAGGCGCCGTACTCGCCGCCGTGGAGCAGCACCAGATCGGGCCCCTCCCCCGCCTCCAGATAGTGGGTCTCGATGCCGCCGACCCGAAGCGTGCGATGCAGATAGTCCGTGCTCATGTTCCGTCTTTCCTGTGCGGCCTCTCTACCAGCCCAGGGCGTAGCCGTCGCGGCGTGGATCGGCGGCCGCCATGAGGGTCCCGTTGCGCGGGTCGCGGGCGATGAGGGCCGCGCCGCCGAAGGACCACGGCTCCACCACGGTGACCGGGTGACCCCTGTCCGCCAGCCCCTTCACCACCTCCTCCGGGAACCCCCGCTCCAGCCGCAGCGACTGGGGATAGCCGACGTTGGGCGGCGTGCCCGGCACGTGGCTCCAGCGGGGAGCTTCCAGCGCGCACTGCGGGTCCATCTTCAGGTCCAGCAGGTTGTGCAGCACCTGCACGTTGGTCTGGGGCTGGTCGTCCGCCCCGGGCGTGCCCCCCACCGCCAGGAACTCGCCGTTGTGAAACACCATGTAGGAGTTGAGGGTGTGGGCGGGCCGCTTGCCGGGCTGCAGGGCATTGGCGCTCTCCGGATCCAGCATGGCGCTGCACAGGCGGTTGGTCATGACGATGCCGGTATCCCCGGCCACCACCCGCGACCCGAACACGGAGAAGACGCTTTCGATGAGCGAGATGGCGTTGCCGTCTCCGTCCGCCGCGCACAGGTAGGTGGTGTCGGCTCCGGCGGGAGCGTAGGACGAGGTCACCGGCCCCGCGACATCGGCGATGTCCGCGCGGCGCGCGTCCGCGTATTCCCTGCTGATGAGGCGCTGGACTTCCGGGTCGCCGAAGCGCGGGTCGTCCAGGTGCCGGATGCGGTCCTCGAAGGCGATCTTCTTGGCCTCCACCATGACGTGGGCCAGCTCCGTCCGGCTCAGGGCGTCGCAGTCGTACCCCGCCAGCAGGTTCATCATGGTCAGGACGACGAACCCCTGGGACACCGGCGGCTGCTCCAGTATCCGATACCCCCTGTAGTCGGTGCTGAGCGGCTCCATCCACTCGGCGAACCCGCCCTCCAGGTCCCGTTCTTCCAACAGACCGCCTTGCTCTCTGATGCCGGCGCACATGCGCGCCGCCACGTCGCCGCCGTAGAAGCCCTCCCGTCCGTCCCGGACGATGGCCTCCAGCACCTCCGCCAGTTCCGGCTGCCGCAACATCCTCCCCGGCGTCAGGTCCTCCAGCGGCGCCCGGAAGTACCGATGGATGCCCGGCCACGCGGGCGCCCATTCCTGGATGGACTCGGCCAGCGAGAGGTACAGGGGAAACCCGTCACGGGCCAAAGTGATGGCGTCGGCGCAGATCTCGGCCAGGTCCACGGTGCCGTAACGGCGGTGCAGCTCCAGCCATCCGTCCACCGCCCCGGGAACCGAGATGCTCAAGGGCCCGGAGGCCGGCACGGCATCCAGGCCGCGGCTCCTGAACGCCTCGATGGTGGCGTTGCCCGGCGCCGGACCGCTGGCGTTGAGGGCCCGGACCCCGCCCTCGTCCTTCATGTGGACCAGCGAGAACATGTCGCCGCCGAGGCCGCAGGCCTCGTGCTTGACCACCGCCAGAACGAAGCCCGCGGCCACCGCCGCGTCCACCGCGTTGCCGCCCCGCTGCATGATCTTGAGGCCGGCCACCGAGGCGAGCGGATGGCCGGCGGCGATGACGCCCCGGGTGCCCATGACGAGGGTGCGCGCGGCGTGGCCGTATCGGATTTCGTGAGTGTTTTGCGTCATGGCGACAGGCCTCCCGGAACGTAGTCCCTTGTCCATATCCGTCATTTCCGCGTCGGGTCCACCGAGTCAGTCTTTGCCGCCGCGTTCCTCGATGTGCAGGATCCGGGCGGCGTTGCCCCCGAGTATCCGTTCCCTGGCATCCGGCGCCAGCCCCAGGTCGTCCACCGCCTCGATGCTGTTGCGGATGAAGCCGCAGCCGTCCTCCGGCCCGTAGGGATAGTTGGTGCCGAAGACCATCTGTTGCGGCCCGAAGAAATCCATGACGCACCTGAGCGTGTTGGCCCGGTGGTCCGCGGTGTCCACGAAGAACCGCCGGAACGAGTCCAGGGGATTTTCCTGGAGGCCGTAACGTTCGCGCATCTCGTCGGTGCGTCCGGTGTAGATATTGATGGCGCGCTGGCCGAAGAAGGCCAGCACCCCGCCGACGTCGGCCACCACGAAGGGCAGCGTCGGGAACCGCTCGATCACCCGGCCGTACACCAGCCGGGTCATGGCCACGGTGCTGTCGAAGGCCCACCCGTAGATCAGGATCGGCATGATGTCCAGGCCCACCGCCTCGGTGGCCAGCGGCGCGGTGGGGTGGAGGTACACCGGAAGCCCGTACTCCGCGAGCTTCTCGTAGACCGGGAAGAAAACCTCGTCGTCCAGCGGCCGGCCGTTGAGATTGGTGAAGCAGCCGAAGCCGCGAAGCCCGAGGTCCTGGACCGCCCGGTCGAGCTCCTCCAGCGACGCCTCGATGGAAGCCGTGGGCAGGGTCGCCAAGCCCACGAA
The DNA here is from genome assembly GCA_965215605.1 of uncultured Binatia bacterium (SeqCode). Lineage (GTDB taxonomy): Bacteria > Desulfobacterota > Binatia > UBA9968 > JAJDTQ01 > JAJDTQ01. The sequence continues at coordinate 3,868,405 of OZ244070.1, forward strand.
ACGGTCCGGATGCCGGCTGCACATGGCGGCCAGATCGTCGTTGGCCACCCGGGCCATGGCCACCGCGTCGTCCGGGTCGTAGCGGTCGGCGCCGGGCGCGGGGATGCTCACCACCTGGACGTCCACGCCTTCCCGGTCCATGTGCTCCAGCCGCTGCTCGACATCTCGACCCTTGAAGATGGCCGTGTTGATACGGCAGCCCAGCGTCTTGTCATAGAGGTAGGCCATGCCGCTGTAGGGGTCCGGCTCCTCCAGCACCACGGCGCCGTCCCGCCGGCCCATGGTCTCCATGTAGCGCTCCGGGAAGATATGGCTCTGGAAATCGATGATCATCGTGGTCGGATTCCTCGTACGACGGGCGGCAGAGCCTGCGGCAATTCCGTCTCCGCCTTCACCGTCCTTGAGCCCACGGACGTGCCGCAACGCTGGCAACTGTAGTCATAGAGGTCGCCGTCGGGGAGGACCAGCAGCAGCCGCTCGCGCACCGGCATGGCCTGACCGCACTTGTTGCAGTAGAGCAACGACGCCGACAACTGTTCGAAGCTCTTCTCCATGGCATCGGGACGCCGCCGGACCGGGGGCCGGCGGTCCGCCGGGAGGCCGCTAGTCTCCGGCCGCCTCGGCCTTGGCCTCGGCCTGCACCTTCTCCATCAGGTGCGCCGGCATCTCTTCGTAGTGCGAGAACTCGGACTGGAACTCACCCCGGCCGCTGGTCATGGAACGGAGGTCGGAGGCGTACTGAAGCACCTCCGCCATGGGCACCTGGGCCTTGATGGTCTGGCCGTTGCCCTTGGCGTCCACGCCCAGGACTTTGCCCCGCCGGCTGTTCAGATCGCCGATGACATCTCCCATGCAATCGTCGGGCACCGACACCTCCAGGGACATCACCGGTTCCAGGATCACCGGCTTGGCGCCCTCCATGGCGTTCTTGAAGCCCATGGATGCGGCGATCTTGAACGCCATGTCCGACGAGTCCACGGTATGGAAGGAACCGTCATACAGCGTGGCGCGCACGTCCATGATCGGATAGCCGGCCAGGTAACCGTTGGACATGGTTTCGACGATGCCCTTTTCCACCGCGGGGATGTAGTTCCGCGGGATGGCGCCGCCAACGATCTTGTCCACGAACTCGAAGCCCTTGCCCCGCGGCAGGGGCTCGAGCTTGAGCCAGGTGTCGCCGAACTGGCCCCGGCCTCCGGACTGTTTCTTGTACTTCCCCTGGGCGCTGGCGGCCGCCCGGATGGTTTCCCGATAGGGCACCTTGGGCGCCTTGAGCTCCACCTCCGCGCCGTATTTCCGCTTGAGCTTGTCCACCACCACCTCGATGTGGAGCTGACCTGTACCCGACAGGATGAACTCCCGGGTCTGCTCGTCCCGGTGCATCCGGATCGAAGGGTCCTCCTCCATCATCCGCTGGAGCCCCTGGGGCACCTTGTCCTCGTCCGCACGGGTCTTGGGGGACAGCGCGAAGGAGATGGACGGGTTGAACTCCATGGGCCTGGGATACTCGATGGGGGCCGACTCGCTGCAAAGCGTATCTCCGGACCTGACGTCCTTCAGCTTGGCGGCGGCGACGATCTCGCCCACCCCCGCCTCCGACACCTCCTCGTGCTTGCCGCCCTCCGGCCGGAACAGGTGGGTGATCTTCTCCTTGGCCTCCTTGCCGGTGTTGTAGACCGTGCTGTCGGCCTTCACGGTGCCCGACAGCACCCTCATGATGGAAAGCCGGCCGGCGAAGGGATCCACGATGGTCTTGAACACGAAGGCTGAAAGCGGCTCGTCCGGGCTCTTGGAGCGGGTCTCGGGCTCCCCGGTCACCGGTTCTTTCCCTGAGCCGCCGGCTCCTCCAGCGGCGAGGGCAGCCATTCCACCACGGCGTCGAGCAAGGCCGGAACGCCGGCGGCGCGGGTGGCCGCACCGTAAAGGACGGGAAAGAGCGTGCCCGCGCGGACCCCGTCGCGCAGGCCTTCCGAGAGCTCCTCCGAGGTCAGCTCCTGGCCATCGAGGTACTTCTCCAGCAGGGCGTCCTGGGTTTCGGCCACGTTCTCCATGAGATTGACTCTCATTTTCTCCGCCCGTTCCTGAAGCTCCGCCGGTATGGCCTCCTCGGTCTCCTTGCCGTCCGCGTCCGCGCACACCGCCTTCATGCGGATCAGGTCGACGACCCCGCGGAAACCCTCGCCGTGGCCGATGGGAAGCTGCGCGTGGATCCCCTTGACGTCCAGGGCCGCCGCGATGGTGTCCACCGCTTCCACCGGGTCCGCCTCCTCCCGATCCATGCGGTTGACGAAGAACATGCGGGGCAACCCGCGCTCCGCCGCGTAGCCCCAGAGCCGCTCCGTCTCCACCCTCAGGCCGGCGCCGGCGTGCAGTACGAAGACGGCGCCGCCGAAACTCGCCAGCGAATGGACCGTCTCCGGCAGAAACGTGGCGAAGCCCGGCGTGTCCACCAGAACGCAGGCCGTCTTGTTCCATTCCAGGGGATGAAAGGCCGCGGAGATGGAGACCTGGCGGTTGATTTCCTCGGGCTCGTGGTCGAACGCCGAAGTCCCGTCCTCTACCCGGCCCAGCCGGTTCGTCCGGCCCGCCGCGAACAGCATCGCCTCGCCCAGGGAGGTCTTTCCCGCGCCCCGGTGTCCAAGCAATCCGACGTTCCTCAAACGGGCAGCTTCAATTGCAGCCATGAATCAACCTCCCTTGATCGGCTCGCGCCGCGCGCTCCGGGCGGATTCGGAAAATCCGGCACGGCAAGCTGCTACGACCTGCGCTTGCGCGCCAGCGAAGCCGCGTTCCTCTCGTAAATAAGCCGTAACCCTTCCAACGTCAAGAATTCGTCCACGTCCTCGATGACCGTCGATTCGTGGGCGATGAGGGAGGCCACGCCCCCCGTGGCGACGACGCGCGCCTTGATCCTGTTCTCCCGCTCGATGCGATGAACGATGCCGTCCACCAGGCCGACATAACCGTAGTAGATCCCGGACTGGATCGAGTGCACCGTGGATTTGCCGATGACGCTGGCCGGACACAGCACCTCCACCCGGGGGAGCTTCGAGGCGCGCTGGAACAGCGCTTCCACGGCGATCATCAAACCCGGCGCGATCAGGCCTCCCAGGTATTCCCCTTTCTCGGATACGCAGTCGAAGGTGGTGGCGGTGCCGAAGTCGATGACCACGCAGGCAGCGCCAAAGCGGTCGTAGGCGGCCACCCCGTTGGCGATGCGGTCGGCGCCCACGTCCTGGGGGCTGTCGTAGAGGATCGGCATGCCGGTCTTGAGACCCGGCCCTACCAGCAGCGGCTTCACGCCGAAGAACCGGCGACCCAGCTCATCGACCATGCCCACCATGGGAGGCACCACGCAGGACACGATGATGGCGTCGACCGCATCGCTGCCGATGTTCCCGGCGGCGGCGAGATGGCCGATGAGCGCGCCGTACTCGTCCACGGTCCGTTCCGGTTGCGTCACCAGCCGCCAATGGGTGACCAACTCGCAGCCCCGGTACACGCCCAGGACCATGTTGCTGTTTCCGATATCGATGGCCAGCAGCATCTAAGTTTCCTGTCCCACGAATCGCGCCATGCCACTCCTCGTAATCGCGCCTTGCCGACGGCGAAAATGCCCTCGCATCTTCATAGCGCAATTCGCGAGACAGGACACTACGGCGCTCCTTCCATCAGGAAAACGTCCCCGCTCACCACGCGCTCGGTGCGGCCGTCATCGCAGTCCAGCACCAGGAAGCCGTTCCCGTCCAGATTACGGACCCGCCCCACCAGTTCTTCCTGCGCCGTCAGGGCTCGGACCCACCGCCCTTCCATCCGCGCGTAGGCGTTCCAGCTCCCGGCGATGGACCCGAACCCCTGCTCCTCAAGCTCGATATAGCGGTGCTCCAGATTGCGCACCAGCGAGCGGGCGACACGCAACCGGTCCACCGGGGTTCCGGCCTCTTCCATCACCGAAGTGGCGCGTTCGCGAATGTCCGGCGACATGAGCGCGCGCGGGAAGTTGAGGTTGAGGCCGATGCCGACGATCACGAACAGCGTCCGGCCGGGCTCGCAGGCCAGCTCGCTCAGGATGCCGGCCGCCTTCCTGCCGCGCAGCAACACGTCGTTGGGCCACTTGATGCGGGGCGCGCAGGGGACCCGGTCCTTCAGCGTGTCCGCTACCGCCACGGCGGCCAGCAGCGTGATCTTCGCCGACTCCTCGGGCTGCAGCCGTGGACGCAGGATGAAGGAGATGTAAAGGTTGAGATTGGCGGGAGAAACCCAGTGCCGGCCCAACCTCCCCTGGCCCCGGGTCTGGGTTTCGGCGAGGACGACGGTGCCTTCGGGTTCGCCCGCCTCCGCCAGCGCGTGGGCCGTCCGGTTGGTGGACGCCAGCTCCGGGTACACGTAGACACGGCGGCCCAGCCGTTTCGTTCCCAGGCCCTCTTGAATCCCATCGGCGCTCAACCCCTCGGGGGGAGGTCCGCCGGGAAGCTGCGGCGTGGAAGACATGGTTCGGAGGGAAGTCCGGCGCCCGTGATCGCGCGATTCGCGGGCTGGCCGCCGGTCACTGGGCCTGCAACTCCCGTATCCGCGCCAGGCTCCGGTTGAGGGCTTCGAGCTTCTCTTCCATTTCCTGCGCCTTCTCCCGCTCCCTTTCCACCACGTCGGGCCGGGCCCTGGCCGTGAAGTTCTCGTTGTCAAGCTTGTTCCGTACCCGCGCCAGCTCCGTCTCGAGCTTGCCCAAGGCGCGCTGGAGCCGGCCGCCCTCCTCCTCCAGGTCCACCGCCCCGTCCAACGGAACGTAGACTTCGGTGGTATCGACGATGGCCGTGGCCACCTTCTCGGGCCGTGCTCCCTCGGAGAGATATTCCAGGGGCTCGGTCCGCGCCAGCGTGCACACCGTGCTCTCGTAGGCGCGGACCAGCGACAACCGCTCCTCGGTATCGAACAACACCACCCGGACCCTCCTGGAAGGCGGAACGTTCATCTCGGTGCGGAGATTCCTCACCGCCCGGACAATACCGCTCAGGAACTCGATCTTGTCCTCCGCGTCCGGGTCGGCGGCGAAATCATCGGCAGCGGGGTAGCGCTGGACCATGATGTCGTCCCGCCGGGGAGAGTCCGCGTCCCTGGCGGTCACCGCCCCCCAGAGTTCCTCGGTCACGAACGGCATCAACGGATGCAGCAGCAGCAGGATGTTCTTGAGGACGGTATGCAGCGTTCTTTGTGCGGCGCGGGAGCCGGCGCCGCCGTCGAGCCTGAGCTTGCTCATCTCGATGTACCAGTCACAGAACTCGTGCCAGGTAAACTGGTAGAGATGATGCGCGAAATCGTTGAAGCGGTACGCGGTTATGGCTTCCCTGGCCCGCTCGATGGTGGCGTTCAGCCGGGACAGGATCCAGCGGTCGGCCAGGTCCGGCTCCCCGGCGGGATCCGGCGCGGGGCCGCGGGTTCCACGCAGCACCTCGTCGTCGAGGTTCAAGAGCACGAAGCGCGCCGCGTTCCATAGCTTGTTGACGAAGTGCTGGTAGCCGGCGATGCGGTCCTCCGCCAGCTTCACGTCCCGCCCCATGGCGGTCATGGCCACGAGCGTAAAGCGGAACGGATCGGCGCCGTAGCGGTTTACCATGATCAGGGGGTCGATGACGTTGCCCTTGGACTTGGACATCTTCTGTCCTTCCTGGTCCCGCACCAGCGCATGGATGTAGACGTCCCGGAACGGCACCTCGTCCATGAACTTGAGCCCCATCATCATCATCCGCGCGACCCAGAAAAACAGGATGTCGAAGCCGGTCACCAGCGTGGCCGTGGGATAGAAGGCCTGAAGGTCGGCGGTCCTGTCTGGCCAGCCGAGGGTGGAGAACGGCCACAGGGCCGAAGAGAACCATGTGTCCAGGACATCGGGATCCTGCACGAACCGGGCGCCGCCGCAGGTGTCGCACCGCTCCGGGGCGGTTCTCCCCACCACCGGCGCGCAGCCGGACGGGATCCGGGCGCCGCGCGCGTCCAGCGACTCGTTGCAGTCTGCGCAATACCAGGCCGGGATCTGGTGGCCCCACCAGATCTGCCGCGAGACGCACCAGTCCTTGATGTTCTCCATCCACGCGAAGTAGGAGTTCTTCCAGGTTTCCGGCACGATCCGGGTGCGGCCATGGCGCACCGCCTCCATGGCCGGGTCCGCCAGCGGCTTGACCTTCACGAACCACTGGGGCGTGAGATAGGGCTCGATGACCGTCTGGCAGCGGTAGCACTTGCCCACCGCGTGCCGGTACGGCTGGACCTCCGCCAGCAGGCCCTGTTCCTCCAACTCCCGCACCACGCGCTCCCGCGCCGCGAGGCGGTCCTGGCCGCTGTAGGGTCCGGCCCAGTCGGGCATCCCGCCGTCGCCGCCGGCGAACGCTTCGGCCCGCACGGCGGCGTCGTCGTCGAAGATGTTGATGACTTCGAGGCCGTTCCTCAGACCGATCTCGAAGTCGTTGAAATCGTGCCCGGGAGTGATCTTGACCGCGCCGGTGCCGAATTCCGGATCCACGAACGTGTCGCCCACCACCGGGATCTCCCGGCCCACGATGGGCAGCCGCGCGCGCCGGCCGACAATGCCGGCATGGCGCTCGTCCTCGGGGTGGACCGCCACGCCGGTGTCGCCCAGCAGGGTCTCGGGCCGGGTGGTGGCCACCACCAGCGCGCCCTCCCCCACCAGCGGATAACGCACGTGCCACAGGTGCCCATCCACCTCCTCGTGCACCACCTCGATGTCGGCCAGCGCCGTCTTGCAACGCGGACACCAGTTGATGAGCCGTTCCGCGCGATAGAGCAACCCTTCTTCCCAGAGGCGGACGAACGCCTCCCGCACGGCCCGGGAAAGTCCCTCGTCCATGGTGAACCGCTCGCGGCTCCAGTCACAGGACACGCCCAGCGCGCGCAACTGCCGCAGGATGGTGTGGCCGGTTTCGTCGCGCCAACTCCAGACCTTTTCGATGAACCCCTCGCGGCCCAGATCCGCCCGGCCCAGGCCCTCCTCCGCGAGTTGGCGCTCCACCACGTTCTGGGTGGCGATGCCCGCGTGGTCGGTTCCGGGAACCCAAAGGACATTGTGCCCGTCCATTCGCCTGAAGCGGCAAAGCACGTCCTGGAGCGTGTTGTTCAGGGCATGCCCCATGTGGAGGGAGCCGGTCACGTTCGGCGGCGGGATGACCATGGAGAACGACGGCGCGCCGGGACTCGACGGCGCGAAATGGGCCGCGTCCTCCCACCGCTCGTACCACTTGCCCTCCACGTCCTGGTGACTGTACGACCTGGCAATTTCTCGAGGCATGGAACTCCTATGAATCCGTCGTCATTTCCGCAGAATCAAGTCGGGGCGTCCGGCTCCCCGGTGCTGCGGCGCCCGGAGCGCCCCCACCGTCCGCTCACCCTCCTCGAGGGTCCTCCCGGTCCACGATGACGAGATCATGGCGCTGAAGGTCTCCGGGCCCCGCCCAGCGATCCCTTGTCACGGTCTGATGCTCTGGAAACAGGAACTGCCGCAGCGCCTCGCGCAGGATCGGGTGACTCTCGACGATCAGGATGCTGGCCATCTCAGTGCAGTCACATAGTAGCAGACAATAGTGGGAGCCACGAGCATGACAAGGCCGGCTTGACAAGGCCGCAAACACTGCTACATATAGAACCTTTCCCGTTCGTGCGAAAGTGGCGGAATTTGGTAGACGCGCAGGATTCAGGATCCTGTGGGAGCAATCCCGTGGGGGTTCAATTCCCCCCTTTCGCACCATCTCCCGTGCGAGCGGCCGGCTCACCTTGACCTGCCAGGGCATATGTGCCATCTGTACGACAACACCAGCCTGAACGGAGTCACTTCTGTCCCAGCAACAGCATGAGACGGATCCGCAGGACCTTCCGACGGACGGCGCCGAAGAGTCCCTGTCCTCCTGCGGTCACGTCGACCCCTACAGCGTCGTTGCCCGCCAACTGCAACGGGTGGAAGAGAATCTCGCCGACTGCACCCGCTCCAGGGAGTCCGAGATCACCGAAATCGCCTCGCACCTCATCCGGGGCGGCGGCAAACGCATCCGCCCGGTGGTCACGCTGCTGATCTTCGACGCGTTCCACGGCGAGCGGGAACAGGATGCGGTGGACATCGCCACGGCCATGGAGTTGATCCACGCCGCCACGCTGCTTCACGACGACATCATCGACGGCGCGGAGTTCAGGCGCGGGAAGCAATCCGCCTACAAGCGCTACGGACTGACGCGCACCCTGGTTACGGGCGACTTCCTCTTCATCAAGGCCTTCGAGTTCGCCGGCAAGTTCGACGAGACCGTGGTCCAGTGGACCGCGGACGCCTGCACCAGCCTCACCGAGGGGGAGATCCTGCAGGGCTCGTTCAACCGGAACCGCACGGTCACCGCCGAGGACTATATCCACATCGTCGAGCGCAAGACGGCCTCGCTCTTTCAGACCGGCGCCAGGCTCGGCGCCTATATCGCGGGGGCGCCTTCGGAGCAGGTTGAGGCGGCGGCGAGTTTCGGCCTCAACCTGGGCATCGCCTTCCAGATGATGGACGACGTCCTCGACGTGGTCGGAAGGCGCGACCTGCTGGGCAAGTCCACGGGCATGGACCTTCGCGACGGCAACCCTTCCCTGCCCATCGTCCTTTCCCTGCTGGACGGCCACCGGACCGTGTCCCAGGTGTTTCAGTCCCGGACTCCCACGGAGAACGACATCCAGCGGGCGTTGGACGCCATGGGCAACGGCACGGTCATCGAGCGCGCCAGAAGCCTCTCCCGCAAGTACGCAATCAAGGCATCCCGGGACGTCGAACAACTGCCCGGGTGCGTGGGGCGCGATGGCCTCCGGGCGCTGGTGGGCCTGCTCACCGACCGCGACAGTTGACCCCCCCGCCCGCGGGCGCTCCCTGACCGGCTCATGTCTGCCCCCCACGACACCTTGGTCCGCAACATCTTCGACCGGATCGCACGGCGCTACGACCTGCTCAACCGCATAATCAGTTTTCGGTTGGACTCGTTGTGGCGGCGAAAGGCCATCGGCGCCCTCGGCATCGCGGACCGCCCCGCTCTCGTGCTGGACATGGGGACGGGGACCGGCGCTCTGGCCCTTGACGCGTGCAGGGTCCTGCGCCCCGGCGCGCGGGTCGTAGGGCTGGACTTCTCGCAAGCCATGCTCAGCCGCGCGCGCGCGCGGACCGCGCGGGCCGGGCACGGGAACCAGGCCGCTTTCGTGCTGGCCCACGCCCTGGCCGCACCCGTCGGAAACGGGGTCTTCGACGCGGTCATGAGCGCCTTCGTGCTGCGCAACGTGGGAAATCTCGAATCGTTCTTCCACGAGTCGTACCGAGTGCTGAAGCCGGGCGGCCGGATGGTCTGCCTGGACATGTTCCCGCCTCCCCAGGGCGTATTCTCGTGGCTCTATTGGCTCTACTTCGGAAAGCTCATGCCGCGTATCGGCAGCCTGGTGAGCGGTGATCCGGCCGCCTACCGGTATCTGTCCGACTCGGTCAGGGCTTTCGTCTCCCCCGCCACCGTGGCGGCCACCATCGCATCGGCCGGTTTCGTCGAGACGCGCACCGTCCCGTACATGCGCGGCGCCGTCTGTCTTCACCTCGCCGCCAAGCCCCGGTAACTGCAGCCGAATGTCATGAACCCTTACGCAGCAGCGTTCGTAATGTTTCTCTACCAGTTGTCGGTGGGCGGGCTGGTGGGTCTGTCGGTGACCCCGTTCACGGATCTGGAGAGAGGCTTCTACAAATCCACCGCAGGGGTCCTGGTCGCCGCCGCGGTGCTGGCGCTGTGGGGACAGCTCGACCTCCTGCCACGGGCGCAGGGGTTGAGCGAGATCATGAATCTCGTTCTGTTGGGAGGATTTACCCTATTTCTGATTCTTTACTTCATAACGTTGTGGGGTGAACGGGCATTCCTGCGCGCGCGGTTCTTCTCCACCGCGATCCTGATCGGCGCAACCGGAATCATGGTGGCCTCTTACGGTTTCTCCCACGGCCCTCTCGGGCCCGTGGAAGCCGTATTCCTTCCCGTCAGGTTCGCCGTATCCTCGCTGCTGCTGGGGGCCGTCACCGTCGGCATGCTGATCGGCCACTGGTACCTGATCGAAACCGGCCAGAGTCTCGAACCGTTCTTCCGGGTCTTCCGCTTCTTCGTAACGATGCTGGTCATTCAGACGGGCCTGGAGGCCGCCGCCACCGCCCTGCTCTACCTGCTCGGCACCGGAGAAACCGTGGCGGCCATCGAACGCCTCTTCAACCACCACCACCTGCTGCTGCTTTCGCGCTTCGTCGTGGCCCAGCTCGGCCCGCTGCTGCTTTCATACATGATCTGGAAGACTCTCGCGGACTTCAAGAACACCATGGCGGCCACGGGCCTGTTCTACATCGCCCTGCTCGGCGTCTTCGTGGGTGAGCTCCTGTCCAGCCAGATCCTGGCCCTGCTGCCCGGCTAGGCCGGGCGCCTGTCCGAGTCCTGTCTCCGACCACCCGGGGCCCGGTCCCCTCTGGGGTAAGTCCTTATCTTGATGATTCGAAGCCCGTGACTGGTCCAGCCGAGATCGTACCCTACGACCATTCCCTCTCTAAGGCCCCTGGGCGACCTCACCGGGCCGGACATCAGGACCATCTGGTAGGAGAACCGGACGTCCCGGCCGCTTGCGGTCCGGACGACTCCGGTGCCCTTTCGTGGCGAAAGGCGCCGGATGATCCCGTGATAGTACAGATCCGGCTGCTCCTCGGGAATCGGGACCCCCGGGTCGCCGCCGGCTACGTCAGCCTTTTCATCGCTTTCAACCATCGACCGTTCCCATCCGTTTCTGGCCGTCCCCCCGGTTCGACAGACACCCATCCTATCTCTCCGGGTCCTGAACTTCAAACCGGAAGGGTTCCTGAGGGGCCGTCGGGCCACCGCCGTCGACGAAATCGTCGAATCCCACAAATTATTGATTTTACGCATAAAAATAGTAGGCATTTGATCGAACTCGACAATTTCGTCGAGTCAGAGCAAACAAAACCGCCCAAATATCAACAAGTTGGCCGATGGCACGAAAAGTGCATTCGTCAGACTGGGGGTCTGGAGCGCCATCGCGCCCAGATTTGTTCGCGAAACGGAGGTCATTCACGGCCTGAAATGGGAAAATTTGACAAATATTTCCCATATGAGTAATAGAAAGAGCCAATATGCTGTCCACGGAAGTGAAACCGCTGGAAAAGAACTTCATCGCCGAAGCTCTCTCCCAACCCCAGGCACGGGAACTTGTCGGCATAGCCGAGGAGTTCTCCCTCGGCGAATTCTGCTCCGCCGCCGGGCTTCATCGGGAATCCGCCGAACCGTTCTTCATCCTGGAAACCAAACGGGGCAAGTTCGTGGTCTGCATCGAGGGGATCAAGAGCGAGAACGAGGTGAAGCACGACATCGAGTTGCTCCTGTTCCTGCGGCGCCACGGTTTTCAGTGCCTCCAGCCCTTGAAGAGCCGCGACGGCCAGCACTATCTCCAGGCGGACGGCCGCTTCATTTCCGCCAGCCGCAACATCGACGGCAACGAAGTGCCGGTGGGCGATCTCACGCTGGCGCAGCATTCGGCCGCGGGACATGTGCTCGCGGACCTGCACCTCATCGGCAGGGGTTACAAGAAGGGGGTCGAGAACCGCTTTTCGTTTCCACGAGTGGCGGCGATGTACCAGGAGGTGAGGAAAAACCTGCCGGCGCATCTCAAGACCATCGTGCGGGTGCTGGATGACGAGGTCAACTACCTCGAAGGATACCTCGACAACAACCTGCCCAAGGGCATCATTCACGGCAACCTCTCCTGGGAAAGCATGAAGTTCAAGGGTTCGCGTCTCGTCGGCATCATGAACTTCGACAGGGCCTGCCGCGGGAAGTTCATCTGCGACCTGGCCACCACCGTGAATGCCGTGTGCTACTACGAGGGAAGGTATCGGCTGGACCGGTTCGAAGAGCTGATTCTGGGTTACGAGAGTTTGCGGCCGCTGTCGCTGCCCGAGTGGGATTCCTTTCCCAACGAGCTCCGCTTTTCGGCTCTCAGGACGGCGGTCACCAGCCTGTACGACTTCTATCTCCGGAAACGGGCCGAACGGCAACGCATCCAGAAGACCTTCGTCGACTTCTTCGAACGGCTCCTGATCCTCAGACGGGAGAAGGACGGCGGCATGGAAGACCTGCTGTTGTCCATGGCAACCGGATACGACTACCGGAAATATCAGAAATCGAAGCCGTCCAGGTAGCCCGGCAGGAGGGCGCGGTCATGGCACCGGCGTGTGCCGGCGCACGGTCTTGACGAAGGCGAAGCCGCTGAAACCCAACCCCATCAATAAAAGCAGCAAGCCGCCCCGGAGCACCACGTAGAAAAAGTCCACCTTGATCCGGGCGGCATTGTACTTCTCCCTCTCTTCATGGATCCGGCCCAGAATCTCCGTGCTCTTCGTCGAACCCGACTCCCCGGATCCGCCGGCCCGGTCCTCCGCTCTCATCTTCGAACCGGCGTCCATCAAGGCTCGGTAATGCGCCACCTGAACCGCGCCGACGACCCAGTTGCCGGCGCCAAGCAAAACGAGCACCACGCCGAACGCAAAAAACGGGTCCAAGTAAATCTGCCTGGACTTCATGACCGCCTCGCACGATAACCAACCCATGATCTGTGGTCAATACGGAGGGCTCGATGAAATCCTACGTGATCGGTGACATGCACGGCTGCGTGGCCGAGTTGACCGCGCTGGTCGAGTTCTTGCCGCTGGAACGGGGCGACACCGTGGTCTTCCTCGGCGACTACATCGACCGCGGGCCCGACTCCAGGGGCGTGGTCGACTGTCTGCTGGCGTTGCGCGGGCGGGGCGCGCAGGAAACGGTGTTCCTGAGGGGCAACCACGAGGACATGATGCTGTCGTTCGTGGGCCTCTCGGGGAATCACGGCGACGCATTTCTCCTGAACGGCGGAGTTGCCACGCTGGCGAGCTACGGGGTGGCCGCGCCCGCGGGACGGCCGACCCCTGCCGACGGCCAGCGGTTGCTGGAGGCCCTGCCGCCGGACCACATCGAGTTCTTCGTGAGGCTGGAACCCTGGTATTTCATGGACGGATTTCTGTGCGTCCACGCCGGCATCAACCCGCAACGTTCATGGGAGGACCAGACAGGCGAGGAACTCATCTGGATCCGGCACGAGTTCATCACGAATCCACACGCCCTGTCCCGGACGGTGTTGTTCGGCCACACCCCGATGAAGGACGTCTTCTTCAACCTGCCCTACAAGATCGGCCTCGATACGGGACTGGTCTACGGTAACGCCCTGAGTTGTCTCGAAACGACGGAACGGACGCTGTACCAGATACGGCACGGCAGCACCGAAGTCTCCGTAACCGACGTGGCCCGTCACTGGGCGCGGTAACGTAACCGCGGACACGCCGGCGCGGCGCCGCTACGGATGCACCGACTCGAGGAACCACTCGGTCGGGATCTCCCGGCCGAGGCCCTTGGCCCTGGCGTCCTCGTAGACGGCGCTTCCGACGGCCGCGAACTGGACGCCGAGCCCGATGTTGTTGACGAAGCAGGTCGATTCTTCGGGCCCGCTCCGCCCGGCCACCTTCCCCGCCACCACATCCTTCAACTCCGGCGCGTCGATCCAGGCAGGAACCTCGGGCCGCGCCACCGCATCCTTGTCGGCGGCGGTGAGGAAATCGATGGGGTCGTGGGCCTCGACCTTCTCGTCGCCCATGCCGGCGATGTAGTTCTCGGGCGCGATCTTGCGCGTATGGATGACCACCCGGTCGGCCCGGCCGATGGTGTCGTCGCCGAGTTCCGACGTCTTCACGCAGGTGAAGTGCACGCCGGGTTTCACCCATTCCGGCAGGATCACGCGCGTGATGGCGTTGGTGGCGGCCACCAGAACCTGTGCCTGCTCCGCCACCTTGTCCGCATCTCCGCACGGCTCCACCGGCAAGCCTGCCCGCGCGGCCATCTCCTCGGCGAACGATTCCCGGTTCGCCTTGGTGGGGCTGAACACCAGGACCTTCTCGAAGGTACGCACCTTGCTGAACGCTTCCACGTGGGCGCGGGCCTGCCAGCCGGAGCCGAAGATGCCGAGTTGGGTCGCGTCCTCCCTTGCCATGTACCGGGCCGCCAGGGCGCTCGAGGCCGCCACCCGGAAAGCCTGAATGACCCCGTCGGGGAAGATGGCCAGGGGCTCCCCGGTCTCCGCGGAGAACAGCAGCACCAGACCCACCCATTTGCCGCCGGGGGCCTTGGGAAGCTTGTCCTTCACGATGCGGCCGCCACGGTCCTCCCAGCGGATGACATCGGAGTTCAGCCGCAGGGCCACCACCTTGGGATCGAACAGGCCCGCCTCCATGGACTTGAAGGCGTATACGCCGGAGGTCTCGGGAAAAGGCAGATAGAGATCGGTGCGCGGGCGGTTCACGGCCTCCCCGTTGGCGAGCTGGCGGTAGGCCTTGTCCAGCACCTGGAGGCACGAGTCCATCGAGAGCAGTCCCTCGATCTCGTCATTGTTCAGAATCAACATGGCGCGTTTCCTCCTGGCGTGCTCCGGTCATGTGTCCTGCGGACAGGGAGCGGCGGGTGGGGCACTCCGAAATCCGTTGACGCCGGGCATGCGTGGCGACGACTCACGACGCGGCTCGTGCGGAGTGGAACCACCGAACGCGAGCAGGAGCGTCTCCGGATTTCGGAGTGCTCCATCCGCTGCTCCCCACCCACCGTTGGTCAGTCGCGTATATCCTGGAGCAGCCACTCCGTGGGAATCTCCTTCCCCAACCCCTGCTCCCTGGCCAGCTCGTAGACTCTCCCAGCCACCGAATAGAACTGGGCGCCCTGCACGTTGCCCCGCTCGGAATAGGTGATCTGCGCCGCCGACGTCCGCCCCTTCCGGCTGCCCGCCAGCAGCTCCGCCAGCATCACGTTCTTGTCTCCGCCCTGCACGCCATGGGCGCGCCGGCGCTTGCGCTTCATCCTGAAGCCGGCGTCGTCTTCGGGCCGCGCCGCGTAGGTGATGTACTCGTCGGGGAGACCCAAGTCGTCGAGGCCCCAGGGCGCCGGCGACGTCCCCAGCCGGAGGGACGCGTCGATGCGGTCGAAGGTCTCCGCGTCCGGGCGGCCGCCGATGGAGGTGATGTGCGTGCCCTCCTCGACCAACGCCCCCTTGATGATATCCACGGCGGAGTCGGTGCAGCCGGCGATGATGTCGGCTCCCTTGTAGACTGCGTCCGGATCGCCCAGGGGCACCGCTTCCACGTCGAACTGCTCCGTCATCTCCCTGGCGTACTGCTCCCGGTTGGCCTTGGTGGGACTGTAGACCTGCACCCGCTCGATGCGGCGGACCTGCAGGAACGCTTCCAGGTGGGAACGCGCCATGCCGCCGGAGCCGACCATGCCCACCACCGCGGCATCCTCCCGGGCCATGTACTTGGCGCCGATGCCGGAATCGGCGCCCACCCGCATGTGCTGGAGATGGCCGTCGTTCAGCAACGCCAACGGCTCGCCGTTGTGGATGCTGGTGAGCAGGATCAGGCCGCAGAAGCGTCCCGGCCGCACACAGTACTTCTCCTGGGTGACGGCGCCGTTGTACTCCTGCTCGTAGATGACGTCCGACTTCATCCGGATGGCGAAATAGCCGGAGGTGGACCCCCCCTCCATGGTGCCCCACTGGTACATCTTCTCCGGATCCGGGGTCGGCACCTGCAGATCGATACGCGGCCGGCAGACGGCTTCCTGCTCCACCAGCTCGATGTACGCCTTCTCCAGCGCCGCCATGGTGACGTCCATGGTGAGCACCTGCTTCACATCGTCGTTATTCAGGATCAGGGTCATGGCAACGTCCTCTCCCACCCCTCTACAGGGGCTCCCGTGCCTCGGCGCCGTCGATGGGCAGCTCGATGCCCAATCCCCTCTCGCGGGCCAACTCGTACAGCCTGCCGCCTATGGCCACGTCGGAGATCCCCACGCCGCCGGTGTTCTTGAACAGGGTGATCTGGTCCGCGTCCGTTCGTCCGGGCTTGGCGCCGTTCAGGATCTCGCCCACCTCGACGATCTTGTCCCAGGAAATGATCCCCTTCTCCAGCCGTTCCATGAAGTCTCCGGGCTGATCCACCCGGAGCGTCTCGCAGGAGTTGACCCCGATGACATCCGCCCGCCGCATGCTCTCGTCGTCCAGTTCCTGACGCATCTTGGGGACGAAACCGCCGCGCTTGAGGCCGATGTTGCTCACCACGATGGAGGTCAGATGAACTCCCGGCTCCAGCCACTCCCCGTCCAGCACCGGGACGTTCGAGCTGGTGGCCGCAACCACGATGTCGACGCCCCGGACCGCCTCCCGGGCGCTGTCCACCGGGTGGATGTCCAGGCCGGTGAGGTCGCCCATCTCGTCCGCGAACTCCTTGCGGTGCTCCGGGTTCGGGCTGAAAACCTTGACGCTGCTGAGCTCGCGGATCTCCTTCAGCGCCAGCAGATGATACTTGGCCTGGTTCTGGGATCCCAGCATGCCGATGGTGCTGGCATCCGGCCTGGCCATGACGTCCGTGCCCACCGCGCTGTTGGCGGCCGTACGCAACGCGGACACGCCGCTCAGGGAAAGTTCCCGGGGTCTGGGCTCGCCGATGACGATGCAGCGCAACTCTCCGGTCTCGGAGTCGAACAGCACCTGCGTCGGCCGGCCGCGGACCGGAAACGCTTCGATGGAATGCTCGCCGCGGACCGGGTTCTTGGTCCACTCGCAATGGGTCATGAGGCCGGTGACCCCCACCTGCGGGAGCCCCCCCTGGTGCACGCTGACACGCACGTTGGACGGCATGTGGGTGCGGTGCCGCACCATGCTGATGTCCGGGTTGCGACCCCACTGGGCGAACCCCTCCCGGACCAGATCGATGGCATCCTTCATGGTGATCAACCCGTCAATGTCTTCCGGACGCAGTACCAGTATCATGGTGACAATCCCTTCTGCCTTGACAGCCGTTCCAACCCGCCGTTCCGAAGCTCCCGGACCAGCGGCAGGTCTCCTTCCAGGAAATCGAGCTCCTCGAGCTCACCGGCCTCCACCCATGCGATGCGCCGGAATGCCTGGTTCCGCGGCTCTCCGCCGTACGCAAGCACGGCGAAGAAAGCCAGCTCCACCCGAGGCCCGCCGGCGTATGCGTGAGCGTGCCTGAAGACCTCCCGGGCGCTCTCCACCTCGATGCCCAACTCTTCCCGGAGCTCCCTCACCAAGGCCGCGCCGGCTTCCTCCCCCGATTCGATCTTGCCCCCGGGGAACTCCCACTTGTACGGGAACGCGCCCTCCCCCCGCCGCTGGCAGACCAGGAACCGGCCGCCCCTGGCGAGAATCCCGGCCACGACCCGGAGCACCATGTTCAACCGCCGCGGGCCCGCGGCGCGCTGCCGGCGGCGGAAGTGCCCTGCGGGTCCTTGGGGCGGCGAAGCTTGCCGGTGACGTTGTCCCTGATCCACTTCGCATCCCACCACTCCAGCGGCAGCACCGCCACGCCCTGTATGTAGACGCCGTAGTGGAGATGATCGCCGATGGCCAGCCCAGTCTCGCCGGTGCGGCCGATCTCGACGCCCTTCTTGACGGCCTCGCCCGACGTGACCGCCACGGAGCTCAAGTGGGAGTAAAGACTGCACAAGCCGAAGCCGTGGTCGATGATCACCGTGTTGCCGTAGATTCCCAGCGGTCCGGCGAACACCACGGCGCCGCTGTTGGCGGCCGCCACCGGATAGCGCCGGGTCACCGCCAGATCGTATCCGAGATGCCGCGCCTCGTCGATTTTCTCGTCTCGATAGTAGTAGGAACGGTGATCGGCGAAGTTGGCCTGCACCGCAGAGTTGGCCAACTGCACGAAGCGGCCCTCCCAGAGCTTCCTCGCGGCGGAAGCCCGGCAGACCCTGGTGATGGTTTCTTCGTTCACGCGCCGGAGATCATGATTGACCTTGATGAACTGATCCTTGGGTCCGCCGCCGGAGCCGCCGGCCTCGGACAACAGGGGGCGGATCTTGCGGCGGATGAAGTTGTCCGACACCGGCACCTTGGCGCGCCGGTACCTGAGCGGTCTCACGTTGTAGACAAGACCCGATTCCCGCGTGTTGCCGGCCTGGTCCTCCGCCAGCACCACCGCCCGTTCACGGACCGGGACGTCGTAGGGATGGGAAAAGAAAGCCAGAAATGCGTCACGCTCCGCCAGATGTCCCCTGTAGCCGGGAAAGAAGTAGCGGCCGATCCGGATCCCGCTTCGCTCCGTGTCCGGGGACGCCTTGTAGGTGACGAAACCGGTGCCTCCCTGGGTGATGTAGCGGTCCTCCGAGAGGACCTCCACCCGCGGAGGCGTGAAATCCACGGTCACCTCTTTCTCGAAGACGGTCTTGTTGCCCCTGAAGAAGCTCCAGTAGGAGCGGTCGGAGGCCGTGACGTTCAACACCGCGGGGCCGTCTTTCAGCTTGTGCTGCACGGGGTCGAGCTTGACCGGAATCTCGGCGGCGTTCACGGCCGGGTCAAACTGCTGAAAGTGGACGGGACTGGACTCCCCGTCCATGATCAGCTTGACGGATACAACGGCAAGCCCCCTGCCGCGGTCCTGAACATTGACGGCGAACGGACGGTGCCCCAGCGTGGACCGTTCCGGCTCCACCCGGATGACGGGCGGATGCCATTCGAATTGCCACGCGGCGAAGAAGGCGCCCGCCACCACCAGCGCCACCAGGACGACGACGCCTGCCATGCCCATAGTCTTCTTAGGCAGAAACATGGAACCGCTCTATCCGTCCCGTCGGCCGGCAACGGCCGCGCCAAGGGTCACTCCGCCAGCTCCCACGTGGTCCCGGAAGGGCCATCCTTCAAAACGATGCCCTTCTCCTTCAACGCGTCGCGGATACCGTCCGCCTGCCCCCAATCCCTGACCCTCCGCGCCTCGGTCCGTTCCTCGATGAGTTGCCGGACCTCATCCTCCGACAAGGCCAGGCGCGAAAGACCGGATCTGCGTCTGTCCTCGAGGAAACGCTCGGCGGGCGCCTGCATGAGCCCCAGCGCCTCGACCATCGCCCGCAGCGCGTTTCGTCTGGGGCGGAGGCCTCCGGCATCGCCCCGATCCAGCAGCCGGTTGACCGCCCGGAGTTCCTCGAACACCACGGCCAGGGCCCGCGGGGTATTGAAGTCGTCATCCATCTCCCGCCGGAAGTCATCCAGGGGATCCGGTTCCGTGTCGGAGGACGGACCCAGGGCGCGGTCCGCCCGGCTCACGGTCTCGTAAATGCGGCTCACGGCCCGTTGGGCCTCCACCAGGGCTTCCTCCGAAAACTCGATGGGGTTTCGGTAGTGGGTCGTCAGCATGTAGAAGCGCAGGGCCACGGGATCGAAGCGCTCCAGCACCTCCCTGATGCCGAGGGTGTTCCCGGTGGACTTGGACATCTTCTCCTTCGCGAGTTGCACGAAGCCGTTGTGGATCCAGTAGCGGGCAAAAGGCGCCTCGGCCGCGCACTCGGACTGGGCGATCTCGTTCTCGTTGTGGGGAAACACCAGGTCCTGTCCGCCGCCGTGAATGTCGAACGGCTGGCCCAGGTACTTGGTGCTCATGGCCGAGCACTCGATGTGCCATCCCGGCCGTCCCCTGCCCCAGGGACTGTCCCAGAAGGGCTCTCCCTCCTTGCTCCCCTTCCACAGCGCGAAGTCCATGGGATGCCGCTTGCGGTCGTCCACCTCGATCCTCGCCCCGGCCATCATCTCGTCGAGGCCGCGGCCGGACAGCTTGCCGTAGTCCGGGAAGCTCTCCACCGCGAAGTAGACGTCGCCGGCCAGCTCATAGGCGTTGCCGGTCTCCAGCAGCCTGGAGACGATGTCGATCATCTCTGCCATGTGCGCGGTGGCGCAGGGCTCCACGGTCGGTTCCAGCAGTCCCAGGGCGGCGGCGTCGCGGTGGAACTCGTCGATATAGCGCCGGGCCAGCTCCTCCGGCGGGACGCTTTCCTCGCGGGCCCGGTTGATGATCTTGTCGTCCACGTCGGTGAAGTTCCTGACGAAGTGGCAGTCATAGCCCAGCAAACGCAGGTAGCGGTAGATGACGTCGAACGTCAGCAATGCGCGGGCATGACCGATGTGGCAGCGATCATAGACGGTCACGCCGCACACGTACATGGTCACCGCACCCGGTCTCAACGGAACGAACGGCTCCTTCTTGCCGCTCATGGTGTTCGTGACGCAGAGGGGCATGCCGGTTCATATTACGTCACGCAGGGGGTTTTGCAAAACGGCACCGGTTCCGGCTGCGCGCCGCCGGCGCGGGGTGTCAGGCCGAAGCGAAAATGTCCCCTTTTGGCAAAGTAGAAGTGTCCCCTGGCAGCAGGCGCGGGCCGCAACGAGGAGGGGGCATTTCTGCTTTGCAGAAAAGGCAACGTTTTCGAATTGCTCCAACATTGGGGTTGCGCCAGCAGACAAAAACGCCTACATCCTCACCCCATGACGAACCAACGACCCTACGAGGATCTTCGCCAATTCCTCGCCGTGCTCGAGGATGCCGGAAAGCTCATCCGGATCACCCGGGAGATCAACAAGGACACCGAGCTGCAACCGCTGGTACGCTTGCAATTTCGGGGACTTCCGGACGAACAGCGCAAGGCGTTCCTGTTCGAGAACGTGATCGACTCCAAGGGCCGCCACTACGACGGAACGGTGCTGGTGGGCGGCCTGTCGGGCTCCACGGACATCTACTGCCTGGGCCTCCAGTGCGATCCGGACGAGGTGCCGGACCGGTGGGTGGAGGCCATGGAAAACCCCATTGCCCCGGAGATCGTACCTTACGGTCCCGTGATGGAAGTGGTCCACAAGGGCGGTGACCTCGCGGGCAGCGGCGGCTTTGCCCGGTTCCCCATTCCCATCTCCACGCCCGGCTTCGACAACGGCCCCTACATCACCGCGGGCCACTGGATCACCAAGGACCCGGAAACCGGCGCGCGCAACGTCGGCAACTATCGGGGGCTGGTGAAGTCCCCGTTGCGGTGCGGCGCCAACTCCGGCACGCCCCAGGACCTGTCCGCCCATTGGGAGAAGTGCCGGGAGCGGGGCATTCCGCTGGAAGTGGCCATCGCCGTGGGCACCGTGCCGGCGGCCTCGTACACCGCGACCCAGAAGGTGCCCCCGGACATGGACGAGCTGGCGCTGGCCGGCGGCCTCGCCCGCACCCCGGTCCAGCTCGTCAAGTGCCAGACCGTGGACCTGGAGGTGCCGGCCACTTCGGAGGTGGTCTTCGAGGGCATCATCCCCACGAACTACCTGGAAGAGGAAGGCCCCTTCGGCGAATCCATGGGCTACGTCGACCCCAGGACCATCGGCCCGGTGATGGAGCTCACCTGCGTGATGCACCGGAAGGACCCCATCTGGGTCTCCATCATAAGCCAGGTGACGCCCAGCGAGAGCTCGAAGATCAAGGCCATGGGCATGAGCACGCTGGTGCACCGCTACCTCACCCGCGAGGGCTTCGAGTCGGTGCGGGAAGTCTACATGATGGAGGAGCTGGTGAACATGCGCCCCTATGTCGCCGTCCGGTTGGACAAGAAGGACGACGGCGAGCCCCGGCGGGTCATGGACGCCGTGCTCCAGTACGGCGACCGGGTGGGAAAGTTCATCGTGGCGGTGGACGAGGACATCAACGTGAACGACCCTGTGGCCGTGACCTGGGCCATCACGCACCGGTGCCAGCCCCACCGCGACGTCACCATCGTCCCCGACCGCCCCTTCGGCGCCACCCCCATCGGCATGGTGGTGAGCCATCCGTCCAGCCGCTACGACAGCACGGACTCGGCGCTGCTGATCGACGCCACCCGCAAGGCCGACCTGCCGCCGCTGTCGCTGCCCAAGAAGCCCTATATGGAACGGGCGGTGGAGTTGTGGAAGGAACTGGACCTCCCCGAGTTGCAACTCAAGGAGCCGTGGCACGGCTACCTCATGGGCCTGTGGCCCGACGAGCTGGACGAGGAAGCGCGCATGGCGGCCGAGGGCGACTACGAGAAGGTGGGCGAGAAGCTCAAGGGCACGCGAGTCGGCGTAGGCGAGGGACAGACGCTCAAGTCCATCCGCCTGGAATGGGGCAAGACCCACGCCGGGCGCTCGGTCTGACCCGGCGCGCCGCATCCGCTTCGGCGGAGGCAAGCTCCAGATGCAGGGGCGGGTCTCAAACGCTTCAAACCCGCCCCTGTCCGTATGCCGTAACCACTCGAGGTCAACGATGAAAAGAGAAATGGTCCTGAACGTCAACGGCGAGGAGCACGACGTCGAGATCGAGCCCGACCGCCTGCTGCTGGAGGCCCTGCGCGAGGACGTGGGCCTTACCGGCACCAAGGAGGGGTGCAGCATCGGCGTCTGCGGCGCGTGCAGCGTCATCGTCGACGGCCGGCTGGTGAGCGCGTGCCTGACTCTGGCCGTCACCTGCGAGGGCAAGAAGATCGAGACCATCGAGGGCCTGGCCCGGGACGGCGAGCTGCACCCGCTCCAGCGCTCCTTCGTGCAGTACGGCGGTTTCCAGTGCGGCATCTGCACCCCGGGACAGATCATGGCCGCCAAGGCCTTGCTGGACCACGACCCGACCCCCTCCGCCGACCAGGTGAAGGAGTGGATGTCGGCGAACCTCTGTCGCTGCACGGGCTACTACAAGATACTCGAATCGGTCATGGCGGTGGTGGAAGGCAAGGTGGACGAGGGACGCCGCGACGACACCGTGCGCCAGGCCAGGATACAGAGCCTCTACCAGTCGGACACCTACAAGAGCGGCGCATCCGACTAGTGTCCGCGCGTGTGAAACAACCGCCGTCCTTGGGGGAAACATGAGCAAGGCAGAAAAGTTCGCGGTGCTGGGACAGAACGTCGACCGCTTCGAGGGCCACGACAAGGTGACCGGGAGCGCGGCCTACGTGGCCGACGTCTTCCTGCCGGGCATGTTGACGGGACGTATCCTGAGGAGTCCCCTGCCCCACGCCCGCATCCGCAACATCGACACCAGCCGGGCGGAGAAGCTTCGCGGCGTCAAGGCCGTGGTGACCGCGGAGGACACCATCAAGAAGGGCTGGGGCGTCTTTTTCCCCGACCAGTACCCGCTGTCCGTGGGCAAGGCACGATACGTGGGCGAGGAGGTGGCGGCGGTGGCGGCCATCGACCGGGACACCGCGGAGGAGGCGCTGGAGCTGATCGAGGTGGACTGGGAGGAGTTGCCGGCGGTGTTCGACGCGGCAGAGGCTATGCAGGACGGCGCGCCCCTGATCCACGAGGAAAAGGACAGCAACATCGCCCTCACCATCGACGTGGAGCGGGGCGACATCGACGCGGCCTTCAAGGACTCGGACCTGGTCATCGAGGACACCTTCGAGAGCGTGCCCCAGTGGCACTCGGCCATCGAGACCATCGGCAGCGTCGCCGACTACTCGGCCAACGGCAAGTACACGGTCTACATGAACACCCAGACACTGTTCATGGCCCGCATGCGCCTGGCCACTGCCCTGGGCGTGCGGGAAGCCGACGTGCGGGTCATCCAGACGGCAGTGGGCGGCGGCTTCGGCGGCAAGTCCTGCGACGACAACAACGCCATGGTGGCCGCCATCCTGGCGCGCAAGGCGCGGCGCCCGGTGAAGATCATCAACACCCGGGAGGAGGAGTTCCTGGCCGGCAGCCGGC
Source organism: uncultured Binatia bacterium (SeqCode) (assembly GCA_965215605.1). Taxonomy (GTDB): domain Bacteria; phylum Desulfobacterota; class Binatia; order UBA9968; family JAJDTQ01; genus JAJDTQ01. The sequence continues at coordinate 3,892,072 of OZ244070.1, forward strand.
CGCGGGTGAACATGAAGGTGTGGGTGCGCATGGGCTTCAAGAGCGACGGCCGCATCCGCGCCAAGCACATGCGGGTCATCGCCGACAACGGCGCCTACAGCGGCAAGGCCCCGGCCATCACCGGGGTGGCGGCGCTGCGCCACGACACCTGCTACAAGTACTCCGACGTCCGCTCCGAGGCCTACCTGGTCTACACCAACAAGATCCCCACCGGGGCTTTCAGGGGCTTCGGCAACCCGTCGGCGGAGTTCTCGGTGGAGCAGATGATGGACATCGCCGCCGACGAGCTGGGCATGGACCCGTTCGAGATGGCGCGCCTCAACGCCGCCGAGCCCGGCTACGTCTCGCCCCACGGCAATCGGGTCATAAGCTGCGAGCTGAAGCAGTGCATCGACCGCACCGAGCGCATGATCGGCTGGAAGGAAAAGCGCGCCAACCGCAAGCCCAATCGCGGCCTCGGCATGGGCTGCACCGTCCACGTGAGCGGCAAGCGCCATTTCGGCGACTACGACGGCAGCTCCGCCACCATCAAGATGAACGAGGACGGCAAGGCCTTCATCCTGAGCGGCGAGGGCGAAACCGGCCAGGGACACTGGACCGCCATGTGCCAGATCGCCGCCGAGGAGCTGGGCGTCCCGTTCTCCGACGTGGCCATCTCCGAGGCCGACACCGACCTCACCACCTTCTGCCTCGGCAACTACGCCAGCCGGCTCACCTACGTGGCCGGCAACGCGGTGAAGAACGCCGCCGCCAACGTCAAGGAGATCCTGCACGAAACCGCCGCCGAGATGCTCGAGGCCGACCCCGGGGACCTAGTGTCGCAGGACGGCTACATCTTCGTCAAGGGCGCGGAGCAGCGCGCCATCAGCGTGGCGGACGTGGTGCGGGGGCGGCAGTTCCGCCGCGGCGGCGCGCCGGTGGTGGCGTCGGGCAGCTTCGACGCCGACTCGGTGAGCCAGGACGCCCTGCGCTACGGCAACGAGTCGGGCGCCTACAACTTCGGCGCCCAGGCGGCGGAGGTGGAGGTGGACCCGGATACCGGACGGGTGACGGTGATCCAGTACGCGGTGGCGTCGGACTGCGGCACGGTGATCTATCCCATCGGCGCCGAAGGCCAGGTGGAAGGCTCCATCGCCCAGGGGCTGGGCTATGCCCTCATAGAAGGCATCCGCATGGAGGAAGGCCGCCCCGTCAACCCCAACTTCAGCGACTACCGGCTGGCGTCCATGCGCGACATGCCCGATCTGGTGCACGAGTTCGCGGACTCCTACGAGCCCACCGGACCCTTCGGCGCCAAGGGGCTGGGGGAGTTGGGCATGGATCCGGTGGCGGCCATCATCAGCAACGCCATCTACGACGCCGTGGGAGTGCGCATCAAGACGCTCCCCATCACCGCGGAAAAGGTGCTGCGTGCCCTTCAGGAAAAGAAGAGGAACGGGAGCCGAACATGAAGGCCAAGTTCGAATACCTTGCGCCGGCGAGCCTCGACGAAGCGTGCGGGCTGCTCCAGGAACATCAAGGCGACGCCAAGCTCCTGGCCGGCGGCACCGCCCTGGTGATGTGGCTGCGCATGGGCCTTCTGAGCCCCGGTTTCGTCATCGACCTGGAGCGCGTGCCGGGTTTCGACGGCATCGATTGCGATCCGGTGGACGGGCTGCGCATCGGCGCCGGCGTCAAGCACCGGGACCTGGAACTCCACCCGGACGTGCGGGAACACTATCCCCTGCTCCGGGAAACCTTTTACAAAGTCGCGCAGCCGCGCATCCGGCTCATGGCCACGGTGGGCGGCAACCTGTCCCACGGCGACCCCATGACCGACCCGGGGGCCAGTTTCATGGCGCTGGACGCCGAGGTGACGCTGCGCAGCAGCCGCGGCGACCGCACGCTGCCGGTGGAAGACTTCTTCGTCGACTACTACGAGACCGCCCTGGAACCCGACGAGATCCTCACCTCGATTCACGTGCCGGCTCCCGCCGGGCCGGCGTGGTCCCACATCAAGTTCACACCCCGCAGCGAGGAGGACTTCGCCACCGTAGGCGTGGCCGTGACCATGAGCGGCGAGGGCAACCGCTGCGACGACGTGCGCATCGCCTTGAACTCCGTGGGCCCTACCATCTTCCGGGCCCACGCGGCGGAGGACGTCCTGCGCGGCCGGGAATTGACCCCGGCCCGGCTGGAGGAGGCGGGCGCCGCCGCGGCGGAAGCGTCCGACCCCATCGAGGACGTGCGCGGCTCCTCCGACTACAAGCGCGAGCTCGCAGCGGTGTTCGTACGGCGGGCCGTCGAACAGGCCGCCGCCCGGTTGAGCTGACAACGCGCTTGGGTGGCATATGGCCGTAGACGAAAACTGGGACGTCATCCTTATCGGCGCCGGGCAGAACAACTTCGCCCTGGGCACCTACTTGGGCATGGCGGGCCTCGACACCGTCATCTGCGAGAGCCGGCTCGAGAACGGCGGCCGGCTCTTCTCCGAGGAGATCACCCTCCCGGGCTACTGGCACAACAGCCTCGCCTACTTCCAGGACAACCGCGAGATCTCTCCGGTGTGGAACGAGCTCGACTGGGAGAACGGCCACCACGCCGAGTTCGTCACCCCGCCGGTGATCAGCTCGCTGCTGCTGCCGGACGGCGCCTCGGTCTCCCATCATCAGGACCTGGACGGCACGCTGGCTTCGCTGGCGCACCACTCCGCCGCCGACCGCGCGGCCTGGAAAGACGTGCACCAGCGGTTCCGCGGCATCGTCCGGGACATCGTGGTCCCCTCCTGCTACGCTCCGCCCGAAGCGGCGGGCGCGCTGGAGGAGCGCATTGCCGCGGACCCGGCAGGGACCGACTTCCTGCGCCTCGCGCGCATGAGCGCCGCGGAAGCGGCAGAGCACCTCTTCGAAAGCGAAGCGGTGCGCACCCTGGTGCTCTCTCAGATGGCGATTCCGCGCGGCTGGGCGCTTGACTACGAAGGCGGCGGACGCGAGGTGCTGGCGCTGATCGCCGGCGACGAGAAACCGCAACTCGCGCGCGGCGGCTCCCACTCCATCGCGCAGGTGCTGCAACGCGCCTACGTGATGCACGGCGGCCAGATCCGCGCGCTGCACCATGTCGAGAAGATCCTGGTGGACGGCGGGCGCGCCGTGGGCGTGCGCCTCCGCGACGGACGCGAGTGGAAGGCGCGTTTGGCCGTGGTGTCCAACGTGGATCCCTACGGCACCTTCATCGACATGGTGGGCGAAGAGCATCTGGACGGCGGCTTCGCACAAGCCGTCCGCGCCATCGAGCCGGACGAGTTCTCCTACTTCCAGGTCCACCTGGCGCTCAAGGCGCCGCTTCGCTTCGCAATGCACGAGGCCGCGGACGGCTTCGTGGGCCAGGCCATGAACGTCAACTACGGCCCACGCTCCGTCGAGGACTTGAAAAGCATGTGGCGCGAGATCCGCGCCGGCGAGTTCCCGGCGCACCCCTGCCTCCACGTAACCTGCCCCACCTGGTTCGACGCGCTGCAGGCGCCCCCGGCCAAGCACACGGCGTCGGTCTTCATGCCGGTCCCCTACCAGCTCAAGGGGCATCGGCCCGAGGACTGGGTGCGCCTCAAGCACGATTTCATGGAGCGGGTGCTGTCGAAGCTGCGTGCCGTCGCCACCAACCTCACGGACGACAACATCGTCATGAAGGTGCCCATGGACCCGTGCTACCTGGCCGGCCGCTGGCAGAACATGCGCCGGGGCTCGGTATGGGTGGCCCGGAAGACGGCCGAGCAGATGGGGGAGAACCGTCCGATCCCACAATTGGCGCAATACCGGACGCCGATTCAGGGGCTCTACCAGGTGGGCGCGGGCACGCACCCCGCCGACGCCGTCATCGCCGGCTCCGGGCGCGCCGCCTGGAGCGTCCTGCGGCGGGACCTGGACCTGGGGAACGGAAGCTGAAGCACGAAGGCGGGTGAACCATGGCGAAGGTGATGCACTACGACGGCGTGGTAATCGGCGCGGGCCACAACGGCATGATCTGCGCCGGCTACCTGGGCAAATCCGGCCAGAAGATCCTCGTCGTCGAGAAGAACATGGAGGTGGGCGGAGGACTGGACTCTCACGAGGACCGGAACTATCCGGGATTCTGGCACAACATCCACTCCGTGTTCCACCGCGGGCTCATGATGCTGCCCTGGTTCCAGGACCTGGAGATGGAGCGCATGGGCATCCACTACTACAAGCCCGACCCCGGGGTGGTGCAGCACTTCCTCGACCGCACCTACCTGGGCTGGTTCGCCGACGTGGAGCGGACCATCTCCACCATCGAGCAGATGTCCCGGAAGGACGCCGACACCTTCCGGGACATCTGGACCCGCTGGCAGCCGGTGGTGAAGAACATCGTCTTCCCCGAGACCTACTGCCCGCCCGTCCCCATGAGCGAGAAGCGGCCCCTGCTGGCGGGGCTGCCCGAGGGCCGGGAATACCTGCGCTACTTCGACACCACGCCGGAGCAGTTCATCCTGGAGCACTTCGAGAACACCCGGGTGCGGGCCTTCATCGGCTTCCTGGCGGTGATGCGGGGCTATGAGCTGGACGCGCCCAACACCGGCTACCTGGTGCCTGCCATGATCGCCTGGGGCGTCAACCCTCAGCTCTGCCGCGGCACCTCTCACGCCTTGGGCGACAACCTCGCGCACATGCTGTCGCACAACGGCGTGGACTACATCGAGGCGGTAGGGGTCGAACGGATCCTGGTGGATGGCGGGCGCGCCACCGGAGTGGTGCTGGAGGACGGCACGGTGGTGCACGCCAACCGCTTCGTCGCCTCCAACGTCAACCCGGTGGAGACCTTCATCAAGCTGGTGGGGTCGGAGAACCTGGACGCCGGGTTCAGCGCCAAGGCGGCGGGGTTCAAGTTCTCCAAGACCACCCCGATCTTCGCCACCAACCTGGCGCTCAACGAGCGGCCCCGCTACCTCACCGAGGACGAGCATCCCGAAGTGGCCGACAGCTTCATGCACATCGTCGGCCTGGAGACCTACGAGGAACTGCGCAACCTGTTCGACGACTGCCGCTCAGGGCAACTGCCGCGGAAACCCTTCATGAACGGCGCCACCCCCTCGCACCACGACCCGACCCAGGCGCCGCCGGGCAAGGCCACCGCGTTCATGTGGCAACTCGCCACGTACAACCTGTGGGGCAATCCGCTCAACTGGGACAAGGCCAGGAGCGAGTGGTTCGAGCGGCAACTCGGCGTGTGGCGCCAGTACGCTCCCAACCTCACCGACGACAACATCCTGTCGCGGGACTCGACCACCCCGCTGGACATCGAGCGCCACGACCGAAACATGTACGAGGGCGACTGGATGGTGGGGGAGTACACCGGCGACCAGGCGCTGGAGAACCGCCCCTTCCCCGGCTGGGGCCACTACCGCACGCCGGTCTCCGGCCTCTACCTGTGCGGCTCCTCGACCCATCCCGGCGGCAACATCACCGGCGCGCCGGGATACAACGCCGCCCAGACCATCGCCCGGGACCTGGGCCTGAAGCTATGGTGGGAACCCCTCGATCTGCGGCGGCAGCTCCAGGAGATGAACGAGCGGGCTGCGGCCAGCAGCGCGGCGGGGTAGCGACGCCAGGAACCGTCATTGCAGGCAGGACATGGGACGTCTCGATAACAAGGTTGCCATCGTGACCGGCGGAGCCCGCAACATCGGAGCGGTGTATGCGAAGACGCTGGCGGCCGAAGGCGCGCGCGTGGTCATCGCGGACGTGCTGGACGGCTCCGCCGCCGCTGAAGCCATCGTGGCCGCCGGCGGCGAGGCCGTGGCCGTCGAGGTCGACGTTTCCCGGGAAGACGACACGCTGCGCATGGCCAAGACGGCCATGGACGCCTTCGGGCGCATCGACGTGCTGGTGAACAACGCCGCCATCTACGTCAGCATCCAGCGGCGACCGTTCCACGAGATCTCCGCGGAAGAGTGGGACCGGGTCACGGCGGTGAACATCAAAGGGGTGTTCCTGTGCGCCAAGGCCGTGTTCCCGCACATGCGCGACCAGGGCGGCGGCCGCATCATCAACATCTCCTCCAACACGGTGATGGCCGGCACGCCCAACTTCCTGCACTACGTCGCGTCCAAGTCCGCGCTCATCGGCATGACCCGGTCCATGGCCCGGGAGATGGGTTCGTACGGCATCCGTGTCAACGCCATCGCCCCCGGCCTGGTGGAGCACGAGGGCCAATCCGTGCCCCCGGAGCTGTCCGCCAGCCGCGTGAGCGCCCGCTCCATCCAGCGCCGGCAGACACCCGAGGACCTCACCGGCGCCGTCCTCTACCTCGCCGCGTCGGACAGCGACTTCGTTACCGGCCAGACCCTGGTGGTGGACGGCGGCGACATCCTGTACTGATGCAATCCACATGCGGGCAAGGCTGCATGCCCTCGCTCCCGTAAGGGTCGGCACCGCCCGGTAGATCACATCGCTAACACGCACGCCCATGCCCAAGAGCCTGCGCACCTTTCTCGACGACCTGCGGCGCCAGCGCCCCGGGGAACTCGTGCACGTCACCAAGCCGGTGAACCCCGCGCGGCACGACGTTTCCGCCCTCGTCGCCCAGTTGGCCGAGCGCAAACAGTTCCCGGTGCTGCTGTTCGAGTGTCCGAAGAACCTTCACGAGAACACATCGGGAATCAGGCTCGCCATGAACTGCGAAGTCTCCATGGGCAAGTTCCAGACCGCCCTGGGCGTGCCACCGGAGACCACCCGGGCGGACCTGGCGCTGGAGTGCCTGCGCCGGGAGGCCAATCCCATCGCCCCGGTGGTGGTGGAACCGTCCGCGGCGCCGGTCAAGGAAGTGATCCAACGCGGCGCGGAGGTAGACCTGTTCGAGCTGCCGGTCATGCGCCACCACGCCCTGGACGGCGGTCCCTACATCGACATGCCGAGCCTCGGGATTGACCGCCGGTCGGGGGTGTACAATGTCTCGTACCACCGCATGGAGGTGAAGGACCGGAACCACACCGGCTTCTACCTGTCGTTGCAGCACATGTGGCGCATCTTCCGGGACTACGAGGACCACGGCGAGGAATGCCCGGTGGCGGCGGTGAGCGGACACCACCCTGCCTTCAACATCGGCGCCTGCTACCGGGGGCCGTTCGAGGCCGACGAGCTCGACGTCATCGGCGGCTACCTGCGGGAGCCGCTGCGGCTGACCCCGTCGGAGACCTTCGGCGACCGGCTGATGGTGCCGGCGGACGCGGAGGTCGTCATCGAGGGGGTGCTGCTGCCCGGCAAACGCGTGGTGGAGGGGCCGTTCGGGGAGGTCCACGGCTACGTGGGGCCGCAAGGATTTCGCCAAGCCGCCTCGCTGGAGGTGCACGCGGTCACCCGCCGGCGGGACGCCATCCACCAGTCGGTCATCACCCCGGACGGCGACAAGCCGTGGATGGACCTGGCGCGGGAGGGCGCATACCTGCGGCGCTGCCGCGAGGCCGTACCCGGGGTAACGGCGGTGTGCAAAAACGGGCGGCACGCCCTCATGAACGTGTTCATCGCCATGAAGAAGATGTCCGAGGGGGACCCGGGGCGGGCGGCGGCCGCGGCGTTGAGCTTCGACCAGTGCAAGCACGTCTTCATCTTCGACGACGACATCGACATCTACAACCCCACCGAGATCCTCTGGGCGCTGGCCACCCGGGTCCAGCCCCACCGGCAGGTGTCGCTCATCACCGACCTCATGCGCGGCCCCTTGATCGACCCCTCCATGGACGAGGGAATCCGCACTTCGGCCATGATCGTCGACGCCACCCGGCCGCTGGACCGGCCTTTCTCACCCGTGTCCAGATGCCCCGACGAGGCCATGGCGCGGATCCGGGTGGAAGACTATCTGCCCCGGAAGGTGGTGGATGCGATCCCGGTGGACCGTACTACCTACTGGAGCTGATGCCGCGTAGGGGCAGGGTTCGAACCGGTCCCTGTTTTGCATCGGCATGGTGAATCCGGTACACCCGGAGCCATACATCCAGCGAAAGGACCCCTATGCGACTAGGACTGCCCGATTTCGTTTCCAACTCCTACTTCCCCGCCATTGCCGCGGTGGAGCTGGGCTTCTTCAAGGCGGAGGGCCTGGACATGGAGCTGGAGTCCATCTTTCCGGTGCCCAAGACCTTCGAGACCCTGAGGGACCACGAGCTCGACTTCGTGGCCGCTTCGTCCCACGCCACCCTCACGGCCTTCCCGGACTGGAAGGGCGCCAAGCTCCTGGCCGCTCTGGCCCAGCACATGTACTGGTTTCTGGTGCTGCGGTCCGACCTGGGCGCCAGACGCGGCGACGTCGAGGCCGTCAAGGGCCTCCGCATCGGCGCCGCTCCGGGCGTGGACCTCGGACTCAAGCGGATGCTGGCGGCCGCCGGGCTGGATCCCGTGGCCGACAACATCCAGATCGCTCCGGTGCCCGGGGCCACCGCTCCCGGCGTCTCCTTCGGCGTGACCGCGGCCAAGGCCCTTTCCGAAGGCGCCATCGACGGCTTCTGGGCCAACGGTATGGGGGCCGAGGTGGCGGTGCGGCACGGCGCCGGCACCGTCGTGCTGGACATCCGGCGCGGCGAGGGCCCCGCCGAGGCGCGCGGCTACACCTTCCCTGCCCTGATCACCTCGGACCGGGTGATCGCCGACAACCCCGACGCGGCCGCGGCCGCGGTGCGGGCGCTGGTCAAGACCCAGAAGGCGCTGGCGGAGGACCCGCAGCGGGCGGCGGACGTGGGCAAGGCCCTGTACCCGCCCGAGGAGGCCGGGCTCATCGCCACCCTCATCGAACGCGACATCCCCTACTACGATCCCAGGATCCCGGAGCCGGTGGTGTCCAGCATGAACCGGTTCGCCCAGGATATAGGCCTGCTCTCCGCGCCCGTGCCCTACGAGGACGTGGTGGCGGTGCAGTTCAGTCACCTGTGGGAAGGCTGACCCAACCGCTTTTCACGGAAGGAACCCCTATGGACCTCTCACGCTTTTCTCTGGAAGGACGCACCACCATCATCACCGGCGGCAGCGGCGGCATCGGCCGCTGCTGCGCGCTCGCCTTCGCCCAGGCGGGCTCCAACGTCATGATCGCCTCGCTGCCGGCGGAGTCGATACCGCCGGTGGTACAGGAGATCGAAGCCCTGGGCGCCGGCGCGGCGGGCCTGGCGGCGGACGTGTCCAGCGAAGACCAGGTCAAGGATCTGGTGGCTGCCACCCTGGACCGGTTCGGCCGCATCGACGCGCTCCTGAACGTCGCCGGCGGCTCCTACAGCCGCAACCCGGAGATGCCGGCGTTCCAGCGCGGGACGCTGCTGGAACTCTCGCCCGAGGACTTCATGGGCGTCTATGACGTCAACGTCAAGACCGCTTTCCTGTGCTCCAAGGCGGTGGTGCCGCACATGAAGGAACGCGGCAAGGGCGCCATCGTCAACATCGGCTCCATATCCGGCCGCTCCACCAAGCACGAGCGGCCCAACATGGCCGCCTACGGGACCGCCAAGGCGGCCGTCATGAACCTGACTTTCCACATGGCCAACCAATGGGGGCCGGAGGTGCGAGTGAACGCGGTGGCGCCGGGGATCATCGACACGCCGCGGCCGGGAGGAACGAGCCTGGCACGGCTGGAGTCGGAAGGCCTGGAGAACATCGCGCTGGGACGCCACGGCAAGCCCGACGAGGTGGCCGGCGTCGCGCTGTTCCTGGCGTCCGACGCGGCCTCGTTCGTGAACGGTTCGGTAGTGGACGTGAACGGAGGCGAATAGCCCCCCGGATTACGGACTGGCCCGCGTATCCGAGGCCGCCGGCCCCGGACCCTCCGGGTTCCGGGTCACCTCGATGAAGTCCGCGAGGATGTGGGCGGCCTCGTTCAGGATCGGATCCTCTTGGCCTGACACACCCGGACCTGTCCTCTTCTCGTTGTAGGCCACCAGCTCCGCATAGCTTGCAAACGGTTTCCGGCCCTTGGCCACACGGCGGCGATTCTCGCTTCCGAGCTGCCGGAGCTCGTCGCCCCGTTTCCGGGCTCTTCGCGTTTCCTCTTTCAGTGAGATGGCGGTCTCGGCCCGTTCCCGCTCGAGACGGTCGATCATGGCCAGGAGGTAGGCGAGGTCCGGGTCCGACTTCGCGCGGACACGGTGTCGCTCCGCCAGTGTTCCGACAAAGGGGCTGGTCCTGCCGGCGGGAGAATACCGGGTCTTGTCGATGGCGTCCCACGCCAGGGCATGCTCCAGGGAACTCTCGCCGACCTGCGACTTGTCGATGAGGCCGGGGAGCTCGATGTCGGGTATCACGCCGCGGTTCTGGGTGCCTTCCCCGGAGATCCGGTAGAACTTGGCCTGGGTAAGCTTCAGACGTCCCCGGCCAACCGGAATGAGCGTCTGCACCGTCCCCTTCCCGAACGTCTGGCCGCCCACCACCAGCCCCCGGCCGTAATCCTGGATGGCCGCGGCAAAGATCTCGGAGGCGGAGGCGCTGAGGCGGTTCACCAAGACCGCCAGCGGCCCGGTGTAGGCGACCTTTCCGTCCGTATCCGAATGAACGCGGATAAGGCCCCGGCTGTTCCGGACCTGCACCACCGGACCCTTGTTGATGAACAGGCTCACCAGCGCGATGGCCTCCCGGAGCGCCCCGCCGCCGTTGTCCCGCAAATCGATCACCAGTCCGCTGACGCCCGCCTCCTGCAACTCCGCGACCAACCGCTTCACATCGCCGGCCGTGCTCTTGAAGTTGGGGTCTCCGGCCTTGAGGGCGGCGAAGTCCAGATAGAATCCGGGCACGCGGATGGTCCCGATCTTCCGTGTACGGCCGCCGACCTTTACTTCCCGGATGCTGCGGCTCGCCTTCTGATCGTCGAGATCCACCTTGTTGCGCACGATGCGGATGAGCTTCCGTTGCTCCGTGGTGCCGATCTGGGAAATGATCTCCAGACGCACGGTGGTCTCTCTGGGACCGCGAATCAGTGCAACCACGTCCCGCAGACGCATGCCGAGGACGTCCACGATCTCCCCCTGCTCGCCCTGTCCGACGCCGACGATGCGATCCCCCGGCTGCAGGTCGCCGGCCTTGTCCGCGGGTCCGCCGGCAACCAGCCGCACCACCTTGACGATCTCGCCGTCCGCCTGCAGCACGGCGCCGATCCCCTCCAGCGACAAGCTCATGTGAATATTGAAATTTTCGCTTTGATGAGGCGGAAAATACACGGAATGCGGATCAATGGCGCGGAGGAAGGCATTCATGTACACGCGGAACGCATCGGTGCTGTTGACTTGACCGAGGCGGACGAGCTGGTTGCCGTAACGCCGTCGAAGGGCGGTCTGGACCTCTTCCCGTTCGGTCCCGGCCAGCAGGCGGCTCAACACGTCGTTCTTGACCTGCCGGCGCCAACGGGTCTTCAACTCGGCCTCCGACGCGACCCAGGAATCGCGCTTCTGCGCAAGCGTCTCGTCCTTGCGGAAATCCAGGGCGTCGAACTCGTGATCGATGAGGCCGGCGATGAACCGGAGGCGCTCCGCCAACCGTTGCCGGTAGCGGTTGAACATCCCGAAGGCGGGGCCCAAGTCTCCCGCCTTGAGCAGATCGTCGAACCGGGACCTGTAGGCTTCGAACTCCCGGATGTCCGAGGACCGGAAGTAGCTTCGCGACGGGTCCATGGCCCTCAGGTAGGAATCGAAGATCCTGCCGGAAACCTGATCGTTCAGGATGATGGAGTTGTAGTGTCCACGGGACAGGCGGCGGAGAATCTCCTTGCCGAGAGCGGACTGTTGGGCGTCGGGCGAGAGATCGGCCAGCACCGGCGGCGGCGCCGTTTCGGCCCACGTCAGGCTCGCGAGGAACCAGAACGCAATCACGCACCAGCAACCGGCGCGCGGGCGCCAACGACGCGGCGGCCTTCGGACGGGCAGTACAGAATTCACAGGGTTCAGTCTAGACCAACGCCGGTTCTCCATCAAGGATGCAGCGACCTCTCGGCGGCCCCCTGCTCCATGTTGCGTCACCCGGTCTTTCGCGGTAGCCTTTGAAAAGCACCGTATCGCCCGTCCTCCGAAGGAACGGAATCGTGAAACTGCCTCGCAATCCCACTCGCTCCGTGCGCATCGGCACCACCGTCATCGGCGGGGACCACCCCATCGCGGTGCAAAGCATGTGCGCCACCCATACCCAGGACGTCGAGGCGACCGTGGCGCAGGTCAACGACCTGGCCCGGGCCGGCGCCGACGTGGTCCGCATCGCGGTCGACAGCAGGAAGGACGCGGCGGCGCTGGCGGCCATCCGCGACGCCACCGAAGCCAACCTCTCGGTGGACCTCCAGGAGAACTACCGGCTCGCCAGCGCGGTGGCGCCGCACGTGGACAAGATCCGCTACAACCCCGGCCACCTCTATCACCACGAGCGCCAGAAGGCCTGGCAGGACAAGGTCCGGTTCCTGGCGGAGGTGGCGGCGGCCAACGACTGCGCCATGCGCGTGGGAGTGAACTGCGGCTCGGTGGACCCCGCCCAGCAGGAGAAGTTTCCCGAAGACGACTCCATCTCGCCCATGCTGACCAGCGCGTGGGAGCACTGCGAGTTGTTGGACAGCCTGGGTTTCACCCGCTACTGCGTCTCGCTCAAGGACTCGGATCCGGCCAAGGTCATCGAGGTCAACAAGCGCTTCGCGGACCGGCGCCCGGACGTGCCGCTCCACCTCGGCGTCACCGAGGCGGGGTTGCCGCCGGATGGGGTGATCAAGACGCGCATCGCCTTCGAGCAGCTCATCAGCCGGGGCATCGGCGACACCATCCGGGTGTCCCTGACCGTCCCCAACCCGCGAAAGCCGGAGGAGATCGCCGCCGGACGCGAGATCTTGGCGGACATCGCCGAAGGCCGCGTGCGCAGTGTCGTCGACTACGGCCGGGACAGCCTCAACATCATCAGTTGTCCGAGCTGCTCGCGGGTGGAGAACGAGAACTTCGTGGAGTTGGCGCAGCAGGTCAAGGAGATGACCGCCTACGCCGCCGACCATGCCGTCACCATCGCGGTCATGGGCTGCCGCGTCAACGGCCCCGGCGAAACCGACGACGCCGACCTCGGACTGTGGTGCGGCCCCAGGTTCGTCAACCTCAAGCGCGGCAGCGAGCCGCTGGGGGCGTTCCCCTACGACGAGATCCTCCCGCGTCTCAGGGAAGAGCTCGACACCATCATCGCCGGGCGGGCGGACGCCTCCGGATGACGCCCTCGCGGCGCGCGACTCCCTTCACCCCATGAGTTTCTGGAACCGCATCGACAGACCCATCATCGGCCTCTCGCCCATGGACGGGGTCACGGACGCCTCTTTCCGGCTGGTGGCGGCCCGGCACGGACGGCCGGACCTGTGCATGACCGAGTTCACCAGCGTGGAGGCCGTCTGCCACGGCGCGAACGGGTGGGTGCGGGACTTTTCCTACGGCGAGTGCGAGCGCCCCGTGCTGGCGCAAATCTACGGCCGCACCCCGCAGGCCTTCTATCAGGTGGCGCACATCGTCGGCGAGCTCGGATTCGACGGCCTGGACATCAACATGGGATGCCCGGCCAAGAACGTCGCCAACAAGGGATGCGGCGCCGGGCTCATCCTCGATCCCGAGCTGGCGGTGGCCATCATCCGCGCCGCGCGCCAGGGGCTGGAGGATTGGGCTGAGGGGCAGCGCCTGGAAGACGCCGGGCTTGCGCCCGAAGTGCTGGAGCAGGTCCGCCGGCTGAACCGCGGACGCATGCGGCCGGTCCACCGGCCGTTGCTCCCGCTCTCGGTCAAGACCCGTGTGGGATACGACAAGGTGGCGGTGGACGAATGGATTCCCGTCCTGTTGGGCGAGGAACCGGCGGCCATCTCGCTGCACGGGCGGACCTTGAAGCAGATGTACAAGGGGTTCGCGGACTGGGACGCCATCCATCGGGCAGTGGAGTTGGCCTGGGGCCTGCCGACGCTGGTCCTGGGGAACGGGGACATCAAATCCATGTCGGACGCGGTGGAGCGGGTCCGGCAGACCGGCGTCGACGGCGTGCTGCTGGGGCGCGGCGCCATGGGCAACCCCTGGGTCTTCCGTGACAAGCAATGGGCCAAGGATACGCTGGCGGGAATCACGCGTCCGGCCCGCGCCGGGCTCGACGTAACCCGGGAAGAACGGACGAGGGTGTTGCTGGAGCACAGCCGCCACTTCGAAGGCCTTTGGGGCGAACGGCGCTTTCCCGCCATGCGCAAGCATCTGGCCTGGTACTGCAAGGGATTCCACGGCGCGGCGCAGTGGCGGGCGCAACTGGTCCGGGCCCGGAACGCCGAGGAAGTCGAGCGCATCGTGGCAGCCGGAGACACCGGGGCGCCGCGCGCGGACACGAGGTTCCCATCACCCGATCATGACAACGCCGCCCTGGCCGGCTCCGGACCGGGCTGACCCCTGCATGCGTATCATTCTGGCGTCGACCTCGCCCCGCCGGCGGGATATTCTGGCCTTGCTCGGCCTCCCCTTCGAAGTCCGCCACCCCGATTTCCTGGAAACCACCCGGGAAGACCTCACTCCCGAGGCCGAAGCGCTGGAACTGGCGCTGGGCAAGGCCCGCTCGGTGGCCTCCGGAGTAGCGGACGCGCTGGTGGTGGGAGGCGACACCCTGATCGCGTTGGGCGACGAGAAGATCGGCAAGCCCAGGGATACGCACGACGCCGAGTCCATCCTCCGCAGGCTCTCCGGGCGCCAGCATCGCATCCTCACCGGCGTGGCCCTTATCGACTCCGCCACGGGCCGGGAGTCCACCCGCCTGGAACGGGTGGAGATCCGCATGCGCGCCTCCACCGACGCGGAGATCGCCGGCTACGTGTCCGCCGGCGAATCCATGGACAAGGCGGGCGCCTATTCCATCCAGGGCCGCGGCCACCGGCTGATCGAGCGCCTCCGCGGCGACTATCTCGCCGCCGTGGGCCTGCCGTTGCGGCCCATCGGGGAGTACCTGCAAGACGCCGGCGTTGAAGTGCCGGAGGATGTCGCACGGCTCTACCGCGACAAGTCTCTGTGGACCTGGAGCCGGGTCCCCATCGCCCCGGACGAAGCCGTCAACTCAACCGCAACAGCACCATCCCGGCCATGATGGTCAGGCTCCCGGGCAGGATCTCCCGCACCCGGGCGCGCTCGTTGAACACCAGCCAGCCCGCGGCCAGCGCGAAAAGGATCTCGGTCTGCTTCGCCGCCTCCACGTAGGAAGTGAGGGTCAGCTCGTAGGCCAGGCTGTGGCAGATGCTGGTGAGGGCGGCGCACAGTCCCATGGCCATGAACGCGCCGCCGTGGCGCGGGATG
Source organism: uncultured Binatia bacterium (SeqCode) (assembly GCA_965215605.1). GTDB lineage: Bacteria > Desulfobacterota > Binatia > UBA9968 > JAJDTQ01 > JAJDTQ01. The sequence goes on from OZ244070.1 coordinate 3,907,346, forward strand.
GCGCGGAAGTGGGCGGCGGAGCGGCGCACGGCCAGGGGCAGGACCATGAGGGAGGCCGCCAGGTAGCCCGCCAGGTTGGCGAAGTAGACGTCGGAATGGAGAATCAGCAGCTTGATCAGCACCACCGACGGCGCGTAGAAGAACGCCGCCGCGAGAGTGTAGCGAAGACCCCGGTCCACCAGCAGCTCGCGCAAGGGCGCCCAGACCGAGATGCGGCTCTTGTGGACGTTGAGCAGATAGACGCCGATGACGCTCAGCAGCACGCCCGCCAGCCCCGCCGCCGACGGGGTCTCGTCCAGCGTCACATAGGCGATCAGCACCAGGAAGAGGAGGCTGAGCTTCCACAGCGAGGTGACGATGGCGATACCCGACAGCTTGAGGGCCTTGGAGAGGCTCAGGGTGGCGATGGACTGGGTCACGCCGAAGCCGACGACATAGAGCCAGAAGCCGTCCTTCAACTCGGGCATGCCGTGCCAGGCCGAGGCCAGGGCCACGAACGGCAACAGGAACGTGAACCGCCCCCAGACGTTGATGATGTCGTCCAGCTCGTGCCCCAAGTGCTTCATGGAAATGTTCCGCAGCACCTGGAACAAGGCGGAGAGAAGCGACAGTACGAACCACATGAGCAGGACAAGCTAACGGCTGCGAGGCGTGAATGCGAATGCGGCGGGGAACGCGGAACAGTTGACACTACGGAGCACGAAGGGCTATCACGTCTTCATTACACTCGAAAGGGAGAATCTCGATGGTTGACAAATTCGAAGATCATTGCTGGCAGGACATCATCAGCGACGAGATCATGGACATCTACAAGCCCTACCGGAGGGACATCTACGTCGGCGAGCGGCCGGCACTGCTGGCCATCGACCTCTACAACCTGGCCTACCGGGGCGGTTCCCTGCCGGTGCACGAGGTGGTCAAGGAGTACAAGAGCTCCTGCGGCGTAAACGCCTACGAGGCCATCGAGCCCACCAAGGAGCTCTTCGCCCTGGCCCGTGCCCAAGGACTGCCGATCTTCTACACCACCACCGAGACGCGGAAAGAGGTGCAGCCCGCCGCGGTGCATGCCACCAACCGTCAGATAACCGGGATTGACCCGGACGACTTCGAGATATACAAGGACTTCGCGCCGGAGCCCGAGGACATCATCATCTACAAGGAACGGGCCAGCGGCTTCTACGGCACCCCGCTCATCGCCCACCTGACTCGGCTCGGCATCAGCTCCCTGATCGTGTGCGGCGAGAGCACCAGCGGCTGCGTCCGCGCCAGCGTGGTGGACGCCTATTCCAACGGCTACCACGTCTCCGTCGTCGAGGAATGCGTCTTCGACCGCAGCATCACCTCCCACAAGGTGAACCTGTTCGACCTGCACCACAAATACGCCGACGTCATGAAGCTGGCGGAGGTGAAGCAGCACTTCAACGAGCAGCCGCTCAAGAAGGCGGTATAGGCGACCGTCTCATCGCCGGCAGATGGCAAAGGGGGCGCGGGATGATCATCCCGCGCCCCCTTTTTGTCGGTCCCGCTTCCTCCCGTTATTCCCGCGAAAGCGGGAATCCAGGGGCGGCGGGGTACGTCTATTGCATCGCCACCGGATCGCCCCAGGTCAACAGACGCCGGGCCGCGAAGGCGATCACGAGGGACACGGCGAGGAGCATGATCGAGAGGGCGTAGGCCTCTCCCACCTGCCCTTCCTGCCACGCGAACCAGATCATGGTGCTCACCACGCGGTTGCCGGGGGTCGCCAGGAGCACCGCCGACGAGAGTTCCCGCAGGCTGTGAAGGGCCACCCACAGCCACAGGCTCACCAAGGCCGGCAACACGATGGGCACCACGACCTTGCGCAGGGTGACGACCAGGGAGGCGCCGCAGGTGTAGGAGGCCTCCTCCAGCTCCTTGTGCACCTGCACCTGGGCGGAGATCACCGCGCGCGAGCCGTAGGATATGTAGCGCGTGACGTGGGCGATGACGATGACCCAGATGGTCCCGTAGATGCCCACGGGTATCGAAAGGTACACCAGGATCAGCGCGAAGCCGATGATCACCGACGGGATGGCAATGGGCGCGAAGGTCAGCAGGTTCAGAATCTTTCCGGTCCTGCCGCCGGACCGCACGATGATCCAGCCCGACACCACGGCCAGCAGCGTCGTGGCGGTGGACGCGGCCACCACCAGCAGCGCCGTGTTCTTGAAGGCTCCAAGCGCGCCGTAGCCCGTCACCGCGTTGTAGTAGTGCTTGGTCGTCAACTGCGGGAGGAGGTCCCACGCGGGCGGCTGGTAGAAGGTCAGGAGGCTGCCCCACGCCAGCACCACCAGCGGGAACACGATGGCCAGGCACATGTAGAGGAAAAAGAAGCCGGAGCCGGCCCACTTGGCCCGGCCCAGGTCGATGACCGCGGGGCGGTAGCCGCGGCCGGTGACCGTGGTGTATTTCTCGCCCGCGCCGAGGACCTTCAGGTAGAGGTAGACGAGCACGCCGCTCAGCACCAGCACGCTCATGGCCAGGGCGCTGGCCGTGCCGTACTCCGGCAGTTCCCCCATGGGCGGATGGATGGCCCAGAAGATCTTGGTGCTGAACACCAGGATCCCCGCCTGCATGCCGATGACGCCGGGTATCTCGAAGGCTTCGATGGAGATGATGAAGAACCAGATGAGGGCCGCGAAAAAAGCCGGATAGGTGAGCGGAAAGGTGACCCTGAGGAGCGTCATGAAGCGGCTGGCCCCGGCGATCATGCTGGCCTCCTCGTAGGCCGGATCCATGTTGCGCAGCACCGGCACCAGCATGAGAAACACCGTGGGCACCATGGAGAGGCCCATGACGAAGGACATGCCGTAGAGGGTGAAGACGTTGAGGGGCCCTTCCCCCTCCAGCCCCAGCAACGCCCGCAGGATCAGGTTGATGACGCCGATGCGCGGGTCCAGGAGCCGCTCCCATCCCAGCGCGGCGATCATGGGCGGCAGCGCCATGGGAATGAGGATCAGCCCGTACATGAGATGGCGCCCGGGCGCGTTGGTCCGCTCCACGAGCCACGCCAGCGGAACCGCGAAGGCGAACCCCGTCAGGATGGCGCCGGCCCCGAACAGCAGCGTGTTGAGTATGAGCTCGTAGGTGCCCGGGTCGACGTAGATCTCGAGGTAGTGATAGAGGGAAAGCCCGCTGATCTCCGCCAGCGGCTCGCGCTGGAAAGAGAAGAAGATCACCAGGAACAGCGGCACCACCACGAGCCAAGCCACCGCTCCCAGGGTAAGCCAGCTGAAGACGTCCCGTTCGCTTACCCGCATGTGCCAACCATGAAAGCCCGGGGCCGGACGTACCGGCCTCCAGTCACCTATTGGAGATCGTAGAGCCTCGCGCTGTTGTCCCACAAGATCTTCCGCCTGGACGCATCGGCCAGCCCGTCGATCTTGAGGAAGCTCTCCACCGCTTCCGGCCAGCGCGAGTCGGAGTGCGGATAGTCCGTCGAGATCACGATGTTGTCGTCTCCGATCCGGCTCACCACGTCCGCCACCAGATCCTCCTCGACGTCCGTGGCGATGAAGCACTGGCGCAGGAAGTACTCGCTGGGATTCAGCGAAAGCGGCGTGTCGCAGAGGTCCTTGCGGAGTTCCCAGCGCTCGTCGAGACGGTAGAGGACCCACGGCAGCCAACTGCAGTTGCCCTCCAGGAACGCCACGCGCAGGCGGGGAAAACGCTCCAGCACCCCGCCGCCGCAGAAGCTCCCCACCGCCAGCATGAGCTCGACGGGATTGCGGTAGGCGTTCACCAGGATGCCTTCGTTGGGAAGGCCCTTGAAACGCTGCGCCACCTGGTCCATGCGGGGATTGGCCGCGGGGTGAAAACAGATGGGAACGTCCAGGCGTTCCGCCTCGCGCCACAAGGGGTCGAAACAATGCTCATGGATGTGCCGGCCGTTGGCCGGCTCGGGCACCAGGCAGAGGCCGACCGCACCCCTCTCGGTGACCGCGCGACGGGTCTCGTCCACGGCCATGTCCACGTCGTGGAGCGTGATCAGCGCCGACGGCTTGAGCCTCTCCGTGCGCTCCTTGCAGAAGTCCGCCACCCAGTCGTTCCAGGCGCGGCACAGCGCGTTGGCGTACTCCGGCTCCAGCCGGTCGTCGCAGTGGAGCGGGAAGGTGCGGAACAGCACCGCCACGTCCAGACCCTCCACGTCCATGGCCTCCACCTGGGAGACGGCGTCGTAGTTCCGGGCCAGGGGCTTCGTGTAGCGGTGGGCGACCTTGTCCTCTCCGGGTGTCACGTTGGGGCGGGCCGTCAGTCCCGACGCCCGCACATGTGCGCCGTCGCCGAAGCTGAACTTGACCTGTCCATGGCGCGTCCGCGGCTCCCCCCGGGGGATCCGGTCTCCCCATCGGGGATCCATGTACTTGAGATAGAGATCGTGCGGCTCGAACACATGCATGTCGCTATCGAGGATCTTGAAACCGTTCCGCGCCATGGTCAGGACTCCCTTGGGTTGGTGCGGCGGCCGGCCGCGGCCGGCTGCCGGTTACCATTAGTGTCCGGTGAGGATCTTCCGGGCCTGCTTGCGCCACTTCTTGAGCTCCCTGGCTTCCTCCATGGTGGGAGCGTTCCAGACGAACTTGACGCCGGCCGCGCGCGCCATCTTGGCGGCGTCGGTCTGCGCGCTGGGCCCAAGCTGGCTCCGGAAGGAGGCTTTCTCCATGAGCGCCGACGCCTCGGGAGTGCCGAGATAGCCGGTCAGCAGCTTGGCCGCGTTGGGATTGCGCACCTTCTTCACCGCGATGGAGTAGAAGCGGGTCACCGACATGGGCGTGATCCAGACGAAGTCCAACGGCGCCTTGTCCTTGACCTTGGCCCTGAAGACGCGGTCGAACTGGATCAGCGCCAGCGGCGCCTGCCCCGCCACCAGGGCCTCCAGGGTCTGAGGTCCGCCGCGGGGCTGAATGATGGGGTTCTGGGCCCTGAACTTCCGGGTATACTCCATCGTCTTCTCCAGCCCCCACGCCGGCACCAGGTCTCCGAACGGATATCCCCGCCCCACGACGATGATCTTGCGGCCTTTCCACTTCGGGTCCAGCAGCCCCTCCCAGGTGGTGGGCACCTGGTCCCTGGAGACCAGCTTGGTGTTGAACCCCAGCACCCGGGTCAGGTCGAACCACGGCACCAGCCGTTCCCCGAACGAGATCTCGTTCTTGGCGATGCCGAACTCGTGATACGGAAACGGCGCCAGCAGGTCGGCCTTGAGCAGCCGCTCCGCCGACGTGGTGGTGGCCTGGGCCACCTCGTAGGTGGCCATGCCCACACGGGACTCGAGCTGTATCTTCGCCGACGCATCGGATCCCGTCGAAGGGATGTGGTTCACCTGGATACCCGGGAACCGTTTCATGAAGCCGTCGATCTGCGCCTTGAGCGCCACCGGCGGCGAGCCCGCGGCCAGCACCACCTGCCCTTCCTTCTTGGCCTTCTCGTAGAGGGCCTTGACGTTGTCCTGGGCGTAAGCGCCCGTGACCGCGGCGAGCGAAACAGAGACGATGAGCGCAATGATCGGTTTCATCCTGGCCCTCCTGCACTCCCTGACGTGCGTGGCACGTTGCCGAAAGATGGCCCGCGAATAACACGACGCGCGAAAGCCGGTCAAGGGCACCCTGTCCGCGCCGGACGCGTCAGGACACTAGACCGTCCCCGCTTCCACCAGCCGTTCGACCCGTTCCTCGCTGAACCCCAACTCCCGCAGGATCTCGGCGGTGTGCTCCCCCAGCTCCGGCGGCAGCGCCGATACCTGGAACGGCGTGTCGCTCAGGTTAACGCCGCTTCTCACCGTGTGGATAGTGCCGTGCTTCGGGTGCTCCAGCTCCATGATCCGGTCGAGGTGCTTGACCTGGGGGTCCTCGAACACCTCGTCGAGGCGGTTGATGGGGGCGTGGGCCACGTCGTGTTGGCTCAACGCGTCCAGCCAGTGCTGCCGGGGCCTGGTCTCCGCGATCTCCTGCAGCAGGTCCTTCAACTCGTCGTAATTGACCAGACGGTCCTCGCGGTCCTTGAAACGGGGGTCTTCCGCGAGTTCCGGCCGTCCCAGGGCCTCGGCCATGCTCACGAAGAACTTGTTGAGGTGGGAGAGATGGATGACGAACGGGAGCCCGTCCCCGGCCAGCAACGCGTACACCCCGGCCGAACGTCCCCGGCTCTCCACGTTCGGAATGTCCCCGGTGGCGAAGTACTGGGTGATGCTGCGGCCGATGAACGCCATGGAGGCCTCCATCAGGGAGGTCTCCACCTTCTGGCCCTTGCCCGTCTTCTCCCGCGCCATCAACGCCGTGAGGATACCGTAGCAGGCGAAGAGGCCGCCCAGGTGGTCGGAGAAGGCCAGACCCGGCGGATGGGGGGTCCTGGGGTCGATGATCTGGCTCAACAGGCCGCTGAGGCACTGTCCGAGGGTGTCGAACCCCGGCCTCTCCCGGTAAGGGCCGGTTTGGCCGAATGCCGAAATGCCACAATAGACGAGACGCGGGTTGAGTTCCCGGAGCCGCTCGCAACCCAGCTCCAGCCGGTCCATCACGCCGGGGCGGTAGTTCTCGATGACGACGTCGGCCCCTTCCGCCATGCGGAGAAAGATCTCCTTGCCTTCCGGATCGCGCAGGTTCAGGGTCATGCTGCGCTTGTTGCGGTTGTAGCTCTGGAACAGCGGACTGTACATGCGCGGCTCCTGGGCCCACTTCCGGAAGGGGTCGCCGCCGCTGGTGTTCTCGATCTTGACCACCGCCGCCCCCATGTCCGCCAGCAGCATGGCCGCGAACGGGCCGGCGATGTAGCTGCTGAGGTCGAGTATCCTGATGCCGTCAAGGGCTTGTGCCATTCGTGCGCTCCTCCTTCAAAGCTGCTGCCGTGGTCTCCTTTATAGGAACCCAACGGCGGCGGAGTCAAAGGCGCCTTGACTCGTGGGACCGCCAAAGGTATTCGGGTTGAGCAGCCAACGCCTCGGCGAAGGGAGACCCGGATGAAGAACGGGCTGAAGATCATCGATTCCGACATGCACATCATGGAGCCGCCGGACCTCTGGGAAAACTACGTCGAGGCACCTTTCAAGCAGCATGCGCCGAGGGTGGTCAACGTCCCCAGCCGGGGCGACTTCAACCTGCTGCTGCTGGACGGCAAGGAGCCGCGGGCCAAGAGCCCGTCCTTGGCCAACGACGCACGCATGATCGGCAAGCGGCGCGCGTCCACGCGCGAGGACGTCATCGGCTTCGCCCGGGACCAGGGCTTCAACGCCAAGTCCCAACTGGAGGCCATGGACATCGAGGGGCTCGACGTGGCGGTGCTGTTCCCCACCGCCTGCCTGCACATCATGACCGTGCCGGACATGGACCCGCTCTTGGCGGAGGCCATCTGCCGGGCCTACAACAACTGGCTTTACGACTTCTGCCAGGAGGACCCGTCGCGGCTCAAGGGCGCCGCCATGCTGCCGCCCCACGACGTCTCGCTGGCGATGCGGGAGGCCCGGCGCGCGGCCAACGACCTGGGCTTCGTCACCGCCTTCCTGCGCGCCACGCCGCTCCCCGGCGACACCTGGTTCGGCCTCTACTGGGAGCCCCTGTGGGCCGAGCTGGAGGAGCTGGGGATGCCGGTGGGATTCCACGAGTGCACCAACTCGGGCTACTACCCCCACATCGAGCGCTTCGGCCAGAACAACCGCCTCATGCGCCACATCTGCAGCCACGTCACCGGACAGATGGTGACCATGGTGGACATCATCGTCGGCGGCGTGCTCGAACGCTTCCCGGAGCTCAAGGTGGCGTTCCTGGAATGCAACTGTGGCTGGGCGCCGGCCTGGCTGAGCCGCATGGATACCCACTGGAGCCAGCTGGGCGCCGCGGACGCGCCCATGCTCACCATGAAGCCCAGCGAGTACTTCAAGCGCCAGTGCGTCATCGGGTGCGAGGGCGAGGAACGGGAGGTGGGGTCGGTGATCCAGTTGATGGGCGGCGACAACATCGTCTTCTCGTCCGACTATCCCCACAGCGACTCGGAGTTTCCCCACGCGGTGGACGCGTTCATGCAGCAGGAACTGCCCGTGGAGCACGCCCGCAAGATCCTGTGGGACAACTGCATCAAGTTCTACGGGATCGACGCTTAGGCGGACACGACGCGCTCCCCGCACCTGATGCCATGCTGCGTTTCGGTGTTTTCCTTGCCCCGTTCCACGCGCTGAACGAGAACCCCACTCTCCTGTTCGAGCGCGACCTGGAGCTGATCATGCTGCTGGACCGCCTCGGCTACGACGAGGCGTGGATCGGCGAGCACCACTCGGGCGGATTCGAGACCATCGCCGCGCCGGAGATCTTCATCGCCGCCGCGGCCCGGGAGACCCGGCGCATCCGGCTCGGCACCGGCGTGAAGTCCCTGCCCTACAACCACCCCTTCATGCTCGCCGACGCCATGGTGCAACTCGACCACATGACCCGCGGGCGCGCCATGTTCGGCGTGGGGCCCGGCGCGCTGCCTTCGGACGCCACACAGATGGGTGTCGACCCGCGACGCACCCGGCGCATGATGAACGAGGCGCTGGACGTCATCATCCCGCTCCTGGAGGGTGAACGCGTGAGCGCCCGGACCGACTGGTTTACCCTCGAAAACGCCAGGCTCCAGCACGCCTCCTTCACTCGCCCGCGGATGGAAATGGCCGTGACCACCATCCGCTCGCCGGCCGGCGCATCGCTGGCCGGTCGCTACGGGCTCGGACTTCTTTCCCTCGGCGGACACTCCGACGAGGCGCTGGACGCCTATGCCCGCAACTGGGGCATCTACGAGGAAGCCGCCGCCGCCCACGGCCGCGTAGCCGACCGGGCGCTATTCCGCATCGCCGTGCAGATGCACATCGCCGACACCCGCGAGCAAGCCATGGAGGACGTCCGGTTCGGCATCGACGCCTGGGGCGGCTACGCCCGCGATGTGCTGCCGAATCAAACCGTCCCCAAAGGAGTCACCGACACCCGCACATTCATCGTCGAGTCCGGCCGCGCCATCATCGGCACGGCCGATGACGCCATCCGCGGGATCGAGCGCATGCAAGCCGGCACGGGCGGGTTCGGCGTGGTGCTGTTCATGTGCCACGACTGGGCCGACTGGAAGGCTACCCGGCGCAGCTACGAGCTGTTCGCGAGACACGTGGTTCCGCATTTCCAGGGTCAGTTCGATCCCAGACAGACCAGCTACGACGAGGCCGCCAGGCGGCAACCGGAGTTCCGCGCCGCAGCGATGGAGGGCGTCGCCGCCGCCAAGGCGGAATACGAGGACAAGCGAAAAAACAGGCGGGCTGAGGAACCGTGATGCGCGGCGTGCTCGTTGAATTTCCGCTTTTTCTTCGCGGCGCAACCGTGAAGTCTCTTGCCTCTTCGACGGTCAACTGAGGGCGGTTTCGACACGAACCACGTATTGTGGCACCGCAGAATAGGGTGTCCCGACCCCGCCCAACACTCACAGATTGTAAAGCCGCGCGCAGTTGTCCCAGAGGATCTTCCGCTTCGTTTCCTTGGAGACGCCTTCGACCTCCAGGAACTCTTCCACGGCGTGGGGGAAGTCCGAGTCTCCGTGGGGGTAGTCGGTGGAGTAGACGATGTTGTCGTCGCCGATGAGCTCCGCGATCATGGGAAGCTCCTTCTCGGACTCGGTGGAGATCCAGCACTGGCGCTTGAAGAACTCGCTGGGTTTGAGCTCCGAGGTGTTGGGGTTGCGGGCCTTGGCGACGGTGCCGTCCATGCGGTGGAGCATGAAGGATACCCAGCCGCAGTAGCATTCCAGGAAGGCCACCTTGAGCCTGGGGTGGCGTTCCAAGACGCCGCCGCCGATGATGTCGATCATGGCCATCATGTTGGACATGGGATGCTCGCAGATGTGCCGCAGCAGCAGGTCGTCGCCGAACACGTCGCCCATCTGCCGGACCTCTCCGGCTGAGGCGGCGGAATGGAAGCCCATGGGGATGCCCAGATCTTCCAGGGTGGCCCAAAGAACATCGTAGTAGCGGGAATGCCAGGGCAGCGAGCGGAGCGGCTCGGGACGGGCGAACACCGACACGAAGCCCAGCTCCTCCACCGCCCTGCGGGCTTCCTTGGCGGCCTCGGTGACGTCGTGGAGGGAGATCATGGCCGAGCCTTTCATACGTTCGGGATCGGTCTGGCAGAAGTCGTAGAGCCAGTTGTTGTAGGCCCTTGCTATCGCGGCGCCGAGCCTGGGGTCCATGTCCTCGCGCATCATGACGCCCAGGCCGATGGACGGATACATGATCGCCAGGTCCAGCCCCTCCTTCTCCATCGCGTCGAGCTGTGAGACGCCGTCGAAGCCCCGGGCGCGGGCGTCGGCGATCTCCGCGTCGATGCGGGTGGCGTCGAAGATGCCGCCTCGATAGGCAGGCGGGTAGCCCTTGAGGATCTTGCCGTCGAGCATGACCATGGCCGAGCTGCGCGTGGTGGTGCTCAGGATCTTGGGACCCCGGTCGCGAAACTCGGGCTCCATGTACTTGTCCCAGAGGTCCGCGGGTTCGCGGACGTGCATGTCCGAGTCCATGATCTTCAATCCGTCTTTCATGAGCGCTTCTCTCCCTTGTTCACGTGGGTTGTCAATGCGAGCGGCGCGCCAACCCGGAGCTACCCCCCCTCCATCACCCGAGCGGCCGCTTCCTCACAGGCCGTGCCGGCAAAGAAGTCCGGATTCATGCCGGAATAGAAGGACACCGCGTTGGTGAAGCTGAAGTCGCGAAAATCCTCTTCGGTGATATGCCCCCGGTCCACCAGCTCGTGGGCCTCGGCCACCACCTCGGTCATGTCGGTGACGTCCCAGTGGCCGATATCCGAGCTCATCATGGCCCCGAGCCGGGCGCCGAAGGGGTTCAACTTGTCGTTGAAGGCCCAGGCGATCATGCGGTCGTCGGCCTCGCAACCGAAGTAGAACCGCGGCACGAAGCGGTCGTGGATGTCCTCGGCTCTCTCGATGCCGCAGCGGGACCAGTCGTCGAGGATCTCGGGGCGGCGCTCCTTCCGGCCCAGCGACGCGCGGATTTCGGCCAGCTTGTCGCCGCTCTCGATGCCGCTGTAGTCCGCCACCAGCTTCATCATCAAGTCTACGTCGAGGCTCTCCGGATCCAGCTCCGAGATGGCATCCCGGTTGCGCTTCTCCCAGTGCTCCAGGATGTCGCTGTAGAGGCTGCAGGCCCACGCCACGCCGCATTCGAGAAATGCGAAGTTGAGCATTGGAAAGCGATATGTAACCCCGCCGAAAAAGAGGGCCTTACACATGGCCTCGCCGGCCGCGGCAAAGTGGCCGATGTGGTTGTACATGTAGTTGGAGACCGACCGCCGGCTGCCCCAGCCCTGGCCGCTGGCGTGGGAGGTGGGAGCCACCCCCAACTCCAGGCACCGCTGCCAGAACGGGTCGTAATCGTAGTCGCTGTCCAGCGCCAGCGTGTCGATGTAACGGGCCAGCGGCGCCAGGCCGGGGGCCTCCTCCCGCACCCGCGGAATCGGACGGTCCACGTGAGAGATGACGATGGTCTTGAGGCCCAATTCCCGGACGGCGTACTCGGTGTCCTCGATGGCCTCTTGCGGAGTGTGGGTGGGAATCACGGCAGCCGGAGTCATCCGGTCCGAACACTCGCCGTAGAACTCGGCGTGGAACTTGTTGAGCGCCCGACAGGATACCCGCCGGAGCTCCTCGTCCTCGAACCGAGGCGGCCCCGCCAGACCCTCGGTGGGATACAGCACGGCGAAGTCGATGCCGAGCCGGTCCATTCGCTCATGCAACAGCCGCGGCAGCGACGCGGTGGCGCGATCCAGGGTGTTGCCCGCGGGGCGGGCCCACCAGGGCGGACAGTGGGCCCGGACGCCGCGCCGTTCCGCCTCGGTCATGGAAGACCAGCGGCTGTTGGAGCGCACGCTCATGGCCTCGGCATAGCGCCCGGGCATGTCCGCCCCGCCCAGCTCCTTCAGGTAGTCGTGGTACAGCGGCGACAACTCGACGGTATGGCCGTCGGTATCGATGACCGGATGGTCGAGCCGGGCCCGAACCGCCTCCGAGTCTGAAGTCCCTCCTGAACTCATCATCCTCCCCAATCTTCCCGGCGCGAGCCGTCCTCGGCCAGCCAGCCCGCCGGCTACGCTCCGCGCTCCAACGCCTCCAGGTCCTTCACGTAGTCACGCAGCGCCGCGCCGAGGTCGAACCGCGGTTCCCAGCCGAGATGTTCCCTGGCTCGTGAAATGTCCAGGGGCTTCTTGGGACCCTCGTGCGGCGTCCCGTCCGGCACCACTTCCACCTCGAGGTCCGGATAGATGGCTCTCGCCTCCTCCACCAGCTCGTCGAAGGTCGTGACCAGACCGGTGCCGATGTTGAACACGTTGACCGGCGGCACCGGCACGGTGGCCGCCAGGTCCACCGCCCGGCCCACGTCCTTGGCGTAGATGCGCTCCAGCGGCCGGGTCTGGCGCCGCGCGATCCTGGCAACGCCGCCTTCGCGGCCGCAGGTGAGGAGCGTGTGCGTGATGGCGCCGCTCTCGGCGCCGCCCAGGAAGTGACCCAGCCCGAACACGTGGGCCAGCCGCACCACCATCAAATCGAAGCCGTAGAGCCGCGCATAGGCCTCCAGCACCAGTTCCTGCACCGCCTTGGAGTTGCCGTAGGCGGTGCTGTCGCCCCGCTGGAGCGTCTCGGGCACCGAGGGTACCGATCCTTCGAACGTCCGGTTGTAGACGCTGAGCGTGCTGATATGCACGACCCGCTTGACGCCCGCCAACCGCACCGCCTCCGCCACGTTGATGGTGCCCTGGATGTTCACGTTGAAGGCCCAGTATCCCTCCCGGGCCACCCGGCCGGCGATGATCGCCGCCGTGTGCAGCACCGTGTCGATGTCATGGGCCTTGATGATTCCCGTGAGGGCCGGCAGGTCCAGCACGTCCCCCTGGAGGGACACATAGTCCGCGGAACCGAGCTTCTGCTTCAGGTAATCATCCCGCGGCTGGAAATCGACGAAGACGAGACGCTCCCCCCTCGCCGCGGCATACTGGCCGAACGAAGCTCCGATGAGTCCGCTGCCCGTGATCAGAGTCGCCATGCCGGCAAATCTAGCACGGACGGCACGGGGTTGGGAGAGGGAGTTGCTGTCAGCTCACGCCGTAGAGTCTCGCGCAGTTGTCCCAGAGGATCTTCTTCAGGGAATCGTTGCTGAGTCCCGGGGTCTCCATGAACTCCTCCACCGCGTGGGGGTAGTGCGCGTCGATGTGCGGGTAGTCGGTGGAGATGACGATGTTGTCGTCGCCCAGCCGGCCTATGACGTCGGTGACCAGGTACTCGTCCACGTCCACCGAGATGTAGCACTGGTCCAGGAAGTACTCGCTGGGTTTCCGGGACAGCGGCACGTCGGTGAGGGCGCCGTGTAGCTCCGCCCTTTCGTCCAGCCGGTACAGGAGCCACGGCAGCCAGGCGCAGTTGCCTTCCAGGAACGCCACCTTGAGGGTCGGGAACTTCTCCAACACCCCGCCGCCGCAGAACGCCGATACCGCCAACTGCAGCTCGATGGGGTTGCGCAGCGCCATGGCGATGATGCTGGAGTTGGGGTGACCGTAGAACTCGCGGGCCACCTGCTGCTGCTTGGGATTGGCCGGCGGATGGAAGCACAACGGCACCTTGAGGCGGTCGATCTCCGCCCACAGGGGATCGTAGTAGCGGTCGTGGATGCGCCGGCCGTTGACCGGCTCCGGGCATACGGACAGGCCTACCACTCCCAGCTCCGTCACCGCCCGGTGCGCCTCGTCCACCGCCATGTCCACGTCGTGCAGCGTCAGCAGTCCGGACGCCTTCATACGCTCCGGCCGCTCGCCGCAGAAATCGGCGATCCAGTCGTTCCACGCGCGGCACAGGTCGTTGGCGTATTCCGGCTCGAAGCTGTCGTCGCAGTGAAGCGGCGAGGTGCGGAACATCACCGCCAGGTCCAGCCCCTCGTTGTCCATGGCCACCACCTGCGACGGCGCGTCGTAGCCGTGCTCCAGCGCGTAGCCGTAGCGGTCCGCCACGCTGTCCTCGCCGTGCTCCAGCAGCTTGTGCCGAGGCCGCAGCACTTCCCCGTTGCCCAGGCTGAACTCGATGCGCCCGTGCTTGGAACGGGTCTTGCCGACGGGGACCCGGTCGCCCCACTTGGGGTTCATGTATTTTTCGTAGAGGTTCTGGGCGTCGTAGACGTGCATGTCGCTGTCGAACACCTGGTATCCGTTCCTGGCCATCTCCCTGCTCCTTGCTGCCATCGCGGCAAATACTCGGCGGCTTACGAGATCTGTATCAACTCCGGCGGGAACTCGTTCAGGCACTCCGTTCCCGAATCCCTGATGGCGTACGTGTCGCCGATGAAGAGTCCCCGGGTCCGCGCCTTGTCCACGAGATGGATCTGAAGCACGAACACCGTGCCGTTCCGAAAGACCATCTCGTCACCCTCGTAAAGCTTGTTCTCCGCCAGACTCGTCAACTCCGGGCCGATCTGCGGCTCGTGACGCGGCTGCGAGCCGAGCATCCCCTGCAGGTAGCCGCCCCAGGCGTCGTAACCCGCGGGCTTGATGACGTGGTTGGCGGCATTGACCGAGTCGGAGCCCGTGCCGCCCACCTTCAGGGTCTCGGCCACCCGATGGTAAGCTTCCAGCGCCACATCGAACATCCTGCGGAACTCGTCGGTCGGGGGTCCCATGAACATGGGCTTTCCGGTCTGCGCCTCGTAGCCGTTGTAAAGGACCCCCAGCTCGTTGTTGACGATGTCGCCATGGGTGATGACCCGTTCCGAGGGGCGCGGCCGCTGGTCGCCGACGTCCGGATCCGACATGGGCGTGGAACTGAGCTGTATCATGCCCATCTCACCGCCGTGTCGGACGACGGCCTCGTACACGATGGCGAAGGCCTCGGACTCTGTCATGCCGGGCTTGAGCTGCTCCGCCAGCGCCCGCAACCCGATGTCCTGCACCAGGGCCGACTTGCGCAGAGCCTCGATCTCCTCGTCGCTCTTGAACAGCCTGAGGGCGAGGAATTCCCTGGTCACGAACACGAACTCGGCGTCGGGCAGCTCCGACACGAAGAAGTCCCAGTGGTTCTTCGGAATCGAGGTAAGAGGATCGTACTCGACGATGCCGATCCTCCCCTTGTCGTAACCCATCTCCCGGACCTTGCCGACGATGGCGTCGAGGACGCTGGGTTGGCCGACGACCAGTTCCTGCACCGCGCTGCGGGCGATCATGCCGGGCGCCAGCGAGTGCCCCGGACGGGTGATGACGGCGGGAGCGCCCTCCTTGGGGAAGAAGCAGTAATAGGCCATCTCCGCCTTGCCCATCATGTTGGTGAGGTAGCGGACGTTGAACCACAACCGCCCATATGCGGCCGAGCCGCCGATGACCAGAAGGCAGTCGAGTTCCCGGTCGCGCAAGAGCTTGCGGACATTCTCATAACGCCGTTCGTACTCGGCCTCCGAAAACCTCGGATACGGGTACTTGGCGTGCAAACGGTCCAACTCGTCGCGCTCGATGAACATGGTCTCCCCGTGGTCGGTAGAAGAGATACCTGGCCCTCTTGAGCCAGCCTTCTTCTAGTTCACCACCTCTGCACTGTCAACGTGACAGCGGCCGGCGATGCCCCCCATTCAGCGTTCTGCGTTCAATTGCAACTCGAGTGTAACTAGGTCCAGTCCCGTTTCCCGCCCAATGCGTCGAACGACGCTCCGGGCAGTTGCCTCGACGTTGCGTGTACCGAACGGCTCGTGCGGCTTGCCCTGGAGCGACAGCACCGCCTTCCGCAGGTTCGACCAACTCTGGTTGGTCGATTTTCTGATTCCGCGGATTTAGGTATCGACTTCGTCGCCGGTTGCAGTGACGGGCAATGACCGGCGGCCGGTGGGTGGGCCGATCCCGGCCAGCAGCAAAACCGGCTGCCCGTTCAGGACCGCGTCAAGGTCGACACCGGGGTCCGCGACGAAGGCCGGTGGATCGCAGACTGGATCGGCGCGGAAATAGAGATCCCACGCCGCCTGGCGAACCGCCATCTCCAGTCCCCGATGGGGATGCTGCCGTTCCGTCAGCATGCCGGCCCAGAAGGGCATGTAGCAAAGGTTCCATCCGGCAGTGAACGCGTCCGGATCCCAGGGGTAGCCCCAGATGTGGCGAACGCCACCTCGTGGGATCGTGAGGTTCAGTGTTCAGGTGGAGGGTCCTTGCGGGCGTCTGAAATATTCATTATTCTGAATACAGATTCTGCGGGAGACCAAGCCATGCCACGCACCACAACCATGACGGTCCGCCTCAGCGGCGCGCTCAGCGACTTCGTCGCGGCCAATGTCGGAGACGACGGAGCCTATGAAAACATCAGCGAGTACGTCCGCGACCTTATCCGACGGGACAAGGAACGTGCCGAACGGGAGGCCTTCCGCCGTCTCAAGGCCGAACTGACACTCGCCTTCGCGGGACCGGATGACTCCTTCCATCCCCTCTCCGCCTCGGAGGTCATTGCCAGGAACCGAGCGCGGACCGGTGCATGACGTCGGTTCGGGTCCAGGAAACGGCGTCTCTCCGTATTGACGAAATTTATCGATACACCCGCGACCGCTGGGGTACGGCTCAGGCCGACGCCTACATCACCGGGCTGTTCGACGCGTTCGAGGGAATCGCTACCGCCAGTGTTGCCTCACACCCGATTCCGGCCGAATTCGGGGTGAAAGGGTACGTGTTCCGATACAGAAGACATTTCGTCTATTGGAAGACGCTGGCCAACGGGGATATCGGTATCGTCACCGTCCTGCATGAGCGCATGCATCAGCTCGATCGGTTTCGCGAAGACTTCGGAGACTGAGTTGATCAACCCGCCGCATTCTCCAGATCAGCGACATAGTCCCGGAACGCCTTCTCCATAGTGTACTTCGGCTCCCATCCGAGCAGGACTCTGGCTCTGGAGCAGTCGATGGGCTGCTTCACCTGAACTCCCGGTGGCGGACCAGGCAGGACCTCCACTTCCAACCTTGGGAGAACTCCCCGGATGGCCTTCACCAGCTCGTCGAAGGTCAGCACCTCGCCGCTGCCGATATTGAAGTGTGTCTTTTGCGGCAGCGGGATGGTGGCGGCGATGTCCACGGCGCGGCCCACGTCCTTGGCGTAGACGTACTCGAAGTCCGTGGTCAGAGGCCTGGGCACGCGGGCCGCCTCGCCCCGGAGGCCGCACTGGACCAGGGTCTGGATGAGCCGGCCGCCGGCGGAGCCGCCCTGGAAGTGGCCGAAGCCGTACAGTTTGGCCAGCCGCAGGACGACCACCTCGAAGCCGTAGAGACGCTGGTAGGCCTCGACCATGAGTTCCTTGGCCACCTTGGTGTTGTCGTACAACCGGCCGTTGCCGCGGGGAAAATCCTCACGCAAGGGCGCGGGGCAGTCCCGGCGCTGGTCGTAGACGCTGAGGGAGCTGATGTGCACCAGGCGCCTCACGCCGGCGAGCCGGACAGCCTCAAGGACGTTGATGCTCCCCATGACGTTGATCGAAACGCCGGTATAGGGCGCGTCCGCGACCTTGGTGCCCACCAGACCGGCGGTGTGCACCACCGTGTCCACGCGGTGCGCCGTCATGGCGTGCAACAGCGCCGGCAGGTCGAGAATGTCCCCCTGGACGAACTCGACATCCGCTCCCGGAAGCTTTCGTTGGAGGTATTCCCGGTGGGGTTGCAGGTCGTAGAAGACCAGCCGGACGTCTCTTCGCACGGCGAACTGGGCGAAAGAGGTTCCGACCAATCCGGAGCCGGTGACCAGCGTGGTCACGGGCAAATCTCCCGGTCGCTCGGGAGGCGGCGCGCCATTGGTGGAACTGCGACGGCCGGCCTCAACCGTTGCCGCCGTTCCCGGACAGGAAGTAGCCGCCGGTTATCGCGTCATGCCAGGTCTTGGCGACTCCCGGCGCCACGCCCAGAGGCAGGTCCGCCTCCGGCGTCCAGTAGGAATGGACGCCGGCCTGGAAGTGCATCAACGCGGTCTTGGGGGCCGGCTCCATGCGGGCGAACATGGGCATCACCATGCTGCGGTAAGCATCGGCGGCGTGGTCGCGGCTATCCTTGGTGACGCAAAAGAGGACCGGCGGCACCGGCTTGACCCCAGGGCCCTGAAGCTCCCGCCCGTAGCTCAGATACTGGCGCACCAGCGCTTCCGTGCCCTTCTCGTCCAGGCCCATCCTGCCGGCGCTCACACGGGCGCCCTCTTCCAGCGACGGCTCGATGTTGGTGCTGACGACGTACTCGCACTTGAACTGGGGCTGGTCCTTGGCCGCATCCCAGGCCTCCATCACCTCCTCGATGACCATGGGCAGCCGCATGAGCGCCACGGGGCCGTCCTGGCCAAGCTTCTCCGGCCCGATGTAGCGCGCCTTGTCGCGCCAGGTGCGGACGTAGAGCTCGTAGAACGGGTCCACCCGACTGGTCTCGGTAACCCGCGCTTCATAGTCGCCGATGGCGCCCAGGGAGCCTTGTACCGCCAGCTTGGCTTCATTGATGTAGCCGAAGGCCGAGTTCTCGACGGCCATGACGCCAGCGACGTTGGGCACCCGTTGCGAGAGCATGAAGACGAACGGTCCGCCGGTGGAGTGGCCGTGGACGTAGACGGAGTACTCGCCGTCCGGCAGGTTGCGCGCCATGACCTGCTTGCCGCCCTCCTCGAAGGCGGCCGGCCAGCCCGCGAGGCGGTACCAGAAGGTCGTGCCGGGCTTGGCGTGCAGCACCGTGCGGGTGCCGTAGCGCTCGCGGAGGGAGCTGTCCTTCACCACCTCGTACTGGTCGGGGGTGATGTGCTCGCCGGTGAGCCAGGTAGGGGTGCGGATGGTGCCGTCCGGGTTGATGGTATCGCCGGGCCAGTTGCGGGACGGGTGGTCCAGATAGAGCCGTCCCGGGTAGGTCATGGTGGCCACCTTGATGCCGAACTTGCCGGCCAGAAGGCGCGCCACCGGGGCCATGGTCTTGAAGTCCCCGTCGCCCCCGGAAAGAAGGTACGCCCCGGCCTTCCGCCCGTCCGCGCCCACGACGATCCGCCCGGGGTCCTCCGGTTCATAGATCTGCGCGCCGACGTCCCACTCCAGGCCCACGGCCTGCACGCGCACCAGGTCCTCGTACTCCTTCAGCGGAATGTCCGGCATCGCCAGCACCGCGCGGGAGTCCGCGAGGCACTGCTCCCGCGACACCTCCGCGGGGGGTGCCCAGATTGCGTTCGGCTGTGTCATCGGTGTTGCCTCCTCCTGCCTGTCTCGGCGGTTCGATTTCTGGATCCCTGGTCGGGGCCCGGGATGACGAGGAAGCGCCCTACTCCACGCCGTACAGCCGTGCGCAGTTGGTCCAGAGGATCTTCTCCAACGACTCCTTCTTGAGACCCGGCAGCGAGGTGAAGGTGGAGACGGCCTCGGGCCAGCGGGAGTCGATGTGGGGATAATCGGTGGAGAAAACGATGTTGTCGTCACCCATGTAGTCGATGACGCTGACCACCAGCCCCTCGTCCACGTCCGCGGAGATGAAGCACTGCTCGCGGAAGTACTCGCTGGGCTTCTTCCGCAAGGGAACCTCCGCCATGGCGCCCTGAAGCTCGCAGTACTCGTCCAGACGGTACATCAGCCACGGCAGCCAACTGCAGTTGCCTTCGAGGAAGGCCACCCGGAGCTTGGGAAACCGCTCCAGCACGCCGCCGGCGCAGAACGCGCTGACCGCCAGGATCAGCTCCACGGGATTGCGCAGGGGATTCACCAGCAACTGCTCATTGGGGTGCCCCTCGAAGCGCCGGGACACCTGGACCTGATTGGGGCGCGCCGGCGGATGAAAACAGATGGGAACGTCGAGGTCCACGGCCTCCGCCCACAGCGCATCGAACTCCCGGTCGTGGATGTGACGCCCGTTGATGGGCTCGGGACAGAGGGACAACCCCACCGCGCCCAACTCCTTCACCGACCGCCGGGCCTCCTGGACCGCCAGGTCCACGTCGTGCAGCGTGATCAGCGCCGAGCCCTTGAGGCGCGACGGATCGGCGCTGCAGAAGTCTTGCATCCATTCGTTCCAGGCCTTGCAGAGGTCGTTGGCATAGTCGGGCTCGAAGTCCTCGTTGGTATGGAGCGGCGAGGTGCGGAACTGCACCGCGACGTCCAGTCCTTCCTCATCCATGGCTTCGATCTGCGAGAAGTTGTTGTAGTTCTGGCTGGCGGGCCGGATGTAGGCATCCTTCTGGCGCTTCTCGTGAAAGTTCACCACCTTGCCCGGGGTGCGGATGGGGCTGCCGTCGCCCAGCACGTAGCGGGTCATGCCATGACGGGTAAGGCCCTTCCCTTCCCGTTCCTCCCGCGGCGCTCCGCGGGGAATGCGGTCGCCCCACTTGGGGTTCATGTAGGTCAGGTAAAGGTCGTGGGGCTCGAACACGTGCATGTCGCTGTCGAGTATCCTCAAACCGTCTCTCGTCACGGGATTCCTCCGTTCCCGGCGGGCCGTTTCAACCCTGGTCCGCCGCACCCTTCGTATAAGCCTCGGCCAGGAAGTCGGCGGTGTGCACGACGCGGATGGACGAACCCTGGTCCCGGAGCGCCGCCTGGATCTGGAGGATGCAGCCCGGATTCCCGGTCACCAGAATCTCCGCGCCCGTCGCCGTCACGTTTCTCGCCTTTCGCGCCGCCAACCTTCCCGCCAGCTCCGGTTCCGTCAGATTGTAGCTGCCCGCGCTGCCGCAGCAGACCTCCGCCTCGTGGAGCTCCACCCATTCGACGCCCGGGACGTCCTTGAGGAGCCGCCGCGGCTCCGCGTGAACGCCCTGCCCGTTCAGCAGGTGACAGGCGTCGTGATAGGCCACCTTCACGTTCATGCGGCGCCTGGGTTCCACATCGGGCAGCCCATGGAGGAACTCTGCCACATCCCGCACCTTGGCGGCAACGCGTTGGGCGGCCGGTCGAAGCGCGGGATCGTCCTTGAAATGCTCGCCGTACTCCCGCATGGCGGCGCCGCAACCCGCCGCGTTGGTCAATACCGCGTCCAGTTCCGGGGAATCGAAGGCTGCTATGGCCCGGCGCGCCAGCTCCAGGCCACGCTCCCGATCGCCGTTGTGCAGCAACAGGGCGCCGCAGCAACCAGCCCCCGCCGGCGCGCGCACCTCGCAGCCGTGTTCCGTCAACAGTTTCACCGTGTTGGTGTGGGTGCCGCCAAAAAGGCTCTGCATGACGCAGCCCGCCAGCAGGCCCACGCGATGGCGCACCTCGGCCCGCGGAACGGTCCGTTCAGGGAGGCGTACCGACCGGAAAGGGGCGTGCGGGTCCGGCAGATAACGCAACAACCGGCGGACCGGCGCCGGCGCCCAACCGGCACGGGCCAGCCGGTGGACTCCAAACCGCGTCATGCAGCGGACGCTCCAACCGAACACTCTCATGACCGCCGCATTGGGGAAGGTCCGGTTCACCAGCCAGCGCTTTATGCGCTCCGGCCAGGAACGGCGGTGCCGCGATTCGATGAAATGCCGGGCGCCCTCGATGAGGGTGCCGTAGCGCACGCCGGACGGGCAAATGGTCTCGCAGGCCCGGCAGCCGAGACAAAGGTCCAGGTGCCTGACGCCGGCGTCATCCAGTGGAATGGTTCCCCGGTCGATGGAGCGCATGAGCTGGATCCGTCCCCGTGGGGAGTCCATCTCCGTTCCCAACTCGAGGAAAGTGGGACACGACGCCACGCAAAGCCCGCAATGGATACAGCTTCCGGAGCGTTCAAAGTCAGCGACTTGGCCAGCCATAATTCATCCGATAGCAGATATCTAGATGCCGCCGAGAAACCGCCCCGGCGACAGGACACCCGTGGGGTCCAGCGCCCGCTTGATGCTCTTCATCAGCTCCAGGCCCTCGGGGAGGACGCCCCATAGGTCCAGGGCGGGCTTGAGGTCCGGAGAAGCCCGCTCCACCACCAGGGTGCCGCCCAGCCCCGTGGCTTCCCCCCGCAACCGGTCGACGGCCGCCACGGCCCACCCCCTGACGTCCGAGTCGTCCGGCGGCGACATGCGCAGGTGGATGATGCCGTTGCCGGCATGGGCCTGCACCGCCATGGTCGATCCGTTTCGCGCACCCTCGTCCTCCAGCGCCGTGATGAAGGCCGCCAACCTGGCTGGCAGGACACTGACCTTGAGGCCGAGAACCGGCTCTCCCAGGGCGGGAGCATCCCTCAACTCCGCAACCACCGCGCCGCCCTCCTCGTCCGAAAGCTCCTCCAGGCGGTCATCGCCTCCCACCAGGGACGACAATGTCGCTGCCTGATCGGCCACGTCCTCCTTGGCGCCGGCGAGCCCCACCATGACAACGCAGCCCGGCACGGAGGCCGGGAGGCGCGCCACCAGCTCGATGAACGACGGCTCCAGCGGCGCCGTCAGGACCCGATCCAACAGCCTCTCCGCACCCGCCATATCGCCGCGGGCGATCCGCACCACCGCCCTCGCCTCGGGCAGCGTGCGCAGCTTGAAGGTGGCCTCGACGATCACCCCCAGAGTGCCCAGCGCGCCGCAATAGAGCTTGCCCAGGTCATAGCCGGCGACATTCTTGACGACCCGGCCTCCGCTCTTGGCGAGGGACCCGTCCGCCCTTACCACCGTGATGCCGATGAGGAGGTCGCGGACCGTTCCCTGGGAGAACCGGGACGGGCCGCTCAGGTCCGCGCTGATGAGACCGCCCACGCTGGTGCGGTCCGGAAGCGGTGGTTCCACGGGCAGCCACTGACCGGCGACGGCCACCGCCGCCTGGAGCCCGTGGAGGTCGGCGCCGGCCTCCGCGGTCAGGGTCATGTTAGCGGGCTGGTGGTCCACCAGCGCGTTCAGCGACGCAAGGGAGAGCGCCAGGAACGGCCGCCGCGACGGCGCCCCCAGCCCCAAGTGCGCGCCAAACCCCGCCGGCACCACCGCCACGCCCCGGGCGGCCGCGGACTCCATGACCCGCTGGACCTGCGCGACCGACCCCGGAAAGACCACCCGGGCCGGCCGCACGCCGTCCAGGGCGAACCGCGCGAGGTCGGCATCCGTCCCCGCCCGAGGCGCGTCCTGGGAGTTCCGCAGGTCGTGATCCAACCCGGCCCAATCGGGCGCCGGTTCGGTGAGGGATTCGTGGTTCATTGCGACCGCGTCACGGTCCGGCCGGCCTACATCGCCGCCTGCCGCCGCGGCGAGCGGACCTCGACGTGTTGTTCCGCGGACGGAAATATCTTGTTGGGATTGCAACGCTCTTCGGGATCGAACACGGAGCGGACGGCTTCCATCACGTTCATGTCGTCCTGTGTGAAGATCAGCGGCATGAGCGCCACCTTCTCCACCCCGATGCCGTGCTCGCCGGTGAGGCTGCCGCCCAGGGCCACGCATTCCCGGAGGATCTCCCGACCGGCCGCCACCACCCGCTCGGTCTGCTCCCGGTCGCGTTCGTCGTAGAGAAGGATGGGATGGATGTTGCCGTCGCCGGCGTGGAAGACGTTGCCGATGCGGAGGTCGTAGGCCTCGCCGATGGCCGCGATGCGCTCCATGATCTCCGGCAGCCGGGTGGGCGGCACCACGCCGTCCTGGCAGCAGAAGTTGGGCGCCAGGCGCCCCAGCGCGCCGAAAGCCCGCTTGCGGCACTTCCACAGCGCGTCGCGCTCGCTGTCGTCCCGGGCCACCCGGATCTCGGTGGCGCCGTTGGCCTCGCAGACGTCGCGGATCCTTCCGGCGGCCCGCTCCAGGCCCGCCTCCAGCCCGTCCAGCTCCACGATCAGCACCGCGCCGGCCTCACGGGGGAAACCGAAGTGGAAGGCGTCCTCCACCGCCTGGAGGATGAGCCGGTCCAGCATCTCCAGCGCGGCGGGCACGATGCCGCCGGCGACGATCCCGGCCACCGCGGCACTGCCGTCGGCCACGGAGTCGAACACCGCCAGCAGCGTCTTGTAGCCCTGGGGCCGCGGATACAGCTTGAGGATCGCCTCGGTGACGATGCCGAAGGTGCCCTCCGAGCCGACGGTGACGCCGAGGAGGTCGTATCCGGGCGTGTCTTCGGTCATGCCCCCGAGACGGACCACCTCGCCGTCCGGCAGGACCAGGGTCACGCCCAGCACGTGGTTGGTGGTGACGCCGTATTTGAGGGTGTGAGGGCCGCCGGAGTTCTCGGCCACGTTGCCGCCGATGGAACAGGCCATCTGGCTCGAAGGGTCCGGCACGTAGTGAAGGCCATGGGGCTTGGCCGCGCGGCTGACCCAGGCGTTGACCACACCGCTCTCCACCACCGCGCGCCGGTTGGCCGGATCCAGCTCCAGGATCCGGTTCATCCGGGTCAGGCTCACCATCACCGGCGCGCCCAACGGCAGGCAGCCGCCGCTCAGGCCGGTGCCGGTGCCGCGGGGCACGAACGGCACCCCCTCGCGCTTGAGGAGCTTCAGAACAGCCGCCACCTCCTCGGTGGAGCGCGGCAGCACCACGACTTCCGGCGTCGACTTCTCCAGCGTGTAGCCGTCGCAGTCGTAGACGCTCAACTCCGTGGCATGCGACACGACCCCGTCGCCGCCCAGGATGTCACGCAAAGCGTCCAGAAGCCGTTCGGTGATCATAGAGGCGCCCCGTTTCGGAGCGGATGCCTGCGTGGGAAGTACCGGACTACGGACGTCAGCCGCCGTAGAAGACCTTCTCCCCCAGGTCCTTCATGATGAGGGTGGCGTCGTCGGCGCGTCCCTCGATCTCGCCCCGCACGCCCGCTTCCACCACCTCGCCGATGAAGACCGAGTGGTCGCCCTTCTCCACCGTTTCCACGAGTTTGCACTCGACATAGGCCGGCGTGCCGGCCAGCACCGGAGCCCCGGTCGCCCCGGCGGTGAACGCCTCGCCGCCGATGGTGTCGCCTTCCCGTTCCAGCGACTTGAAGAAGGCGAAGGCCTGGCCCTGCTGCCCCTTGCCCAGCACGTTCAGGGCAAACGCGCCCGACTCCTTGATGATATCATGCGCACCCGAGTCCGCCTTGACTCCCACCACCACCAGAGGGGGCGCGAAGGAAGCCTGTGTCACCCAGTTCACGGTGGCCGCGGCCACCCGGCCGTCCTTGGCCTCACTGGTCAGAACGTAGAGTCCGTAGGGGATCATGCGAAGAGCGGTCTTCTTGGCATCGGCGTCCATTCATTCCTCCTTGAATCTCGTTGAAATGCCCGCTCCGCCGCCATGCCAGCGCGGGCCGTGGAATTGACCGAGAAAGTAACAATTCCGGGCGAGGGCGTAAAGGTATAAACCCTGTTGCTTGATAAGGGCAGCAGCCGTCCGATTCTCCAGAGAGGAATCCTTCGTATCCAGTTTCCCACCATCGAGTTGACAATCCAATATGTAAGATTGACAATAGGCGGCTAAAGTGTTGACAACGGAGGGGCAGTCGTGGCCGGAATACGGGAAAGAGGTCGAACGATTCGTGACTACATCGTTGCGCACGTCCGCGCCCATCCCTACGACATCGCACAAATTTGTGCCGATCATTTCAACATCTCGCGCCAAGCCGCCAACAAGCACCTCGGGCGTCTTGTCGCCGACGGCCTCTTGACCGCGCAAGGTGCGACACGCAGTCGCCGTTACTCGCTAACCGCGCTGGACGAAAAGAAGATCGTGGTTCAACTCACGGAGGGGACCGACGAGGATGCCGTCTGGCGGAGGGAAGTAGCGCCGCTCTTGGCCCCTATACCCCAAGACGCCCGCGAGATTTGGCAATACGGCTTCACGGAAATGCTGAACAACGCAATTGACCATTCATCAGGGACCTGTGTGAGCATCATGGTCGCACGCACGGCGGTCGATGTGAACCTCACGCTGCTGGACAATGGAGAAGGCATTTTCCGCAAGATTGCCAAGGAACTGCGGCTCGACGACGAACGGCATGCAGTCCTCGAACTGGCAAAGGGAAAGTTGACCACCGATCCGGAGAACCATACCGGTGAAGGCATCTTCTTCACTTCACGCCTGTTCGACGAGTTCAATCTGCTATCTCGAAATGTCTTCTTCTCACACGACAGTGCTACTCGGGTGGATTGGATTCAAGAAAGCAGGGCGGTATCCGGCGGCGCAGAATTTCCGGGCACATTGGTTGTCCTGCAACTGAACAACGATACCACCAGGAGCACCAAACAAGTGTTTGACGAGTATACGGAGGATGGGGACTACGGATTCTCCAAAACCGTCGTCCCTGTCAGTTTGGTCCGATACGGCGACGAAGCCGTGATATCGCGTTCCCAAGCCAAGCGGCTGCTGGCGCGATTCGACCGCTTCAAGAAAGTGATCCTGGATTTTGAAGGTGTGGAGCAAATTGGACAGGCCTTCGCTGACGAAGTGTTTCGCGTGTTCGCCAGAGCCCATCCCAATGTCGCGATCGTTCCGTTCAATACGAAACCGGACGTGGACGCCATGATACGCCGCGCCCGCAACACGACCTGAAACAGTGTGGACTCTGCCGATGCGAACTCTCGCAGGCAAGGGCGAAGTGTCCGTGCCAATGTCGAGATGTTTCTGGTAAATTCGAATTCAAGGACACGACCCGAGCTGAATCCATGCCACCCAAGGTTCACATAGACGGCCACGTGGGCACCACGGGGTTGCGTATTCGTGACTGGCTCGCGGGACGCCCGGACATCGAGGTGTCCACGCTGCACGAGGACCGGCGGAAGGACGACCGGGCGCGGCGCGCGGCCATCGAGGCATCGGACCTGACGGTACTGTGTCTGCCGGACGACGCCGCCCGGGAAGCGGCGGGGTGGGCCGGCGAATGCGGGACGCGTGTCATCGACGCCAGCACCGCCCATCGGGTAGCGGAGGGGTGGGTCTACGGGCTGCCGGAACTCGACGGGACGCAACGAGACGCCATCGGCGAGGCCCGTTTCGTGGCCAACCCCGGCTGTTACCCCTCGGCCTTCATCCTGTTGACCCGGCCGCTGGTGGACGAGGGGTTGCTGCCTCACGATACGCCGGTGTCCATCCATGCCCTGTCGGGCTATTCCGGCGGCGGACGCGGATTGATCGACAAATGGGAGAGCCCGGAGCAGGGCTTAAGCTCGCTGCCCTTCGAGGCGCCCTATGCCTTGGGCGCCAGGCACAAGCACATCCCGGAGATGATGGCCTACAGCGGCCTCAGCACGGAGCCGCACTTCGTGCCGGCGGTGGGGCCGTTCCGCTGCGGCATGCGGGTGGAGGTGCCGATCCCTCTGGGCATGCTGCCCATGGGGGGGACCAGCTCGGCGATCCTGGAGTGCCTGCGGGAACGCTACGACGGCGAGCCCTTCGTCCGGGTCGTCCATCATCCGGACCCGCGCGAAGCCCACGAGCGCAGCTTCGACCCGCGGGCTTGCAACGACACCAACTGCATGGAGTTGCATGTGGTGCCGCACCCTTCGGGTCACACCCTTCTGGTGGCCCTTCTCGACAACCTGGGCAAGGGCGCCAGCGGCGTCGCCATCCAGAACCTGAACCTGATGCTCGGCCTTCCGGAGACCGCGCACCTGCCGGACTGACTCCCGGGGCGAGGCCCCTCACCAAGGTGAAACGTCATGGCCGCGCGGAGCGCGGTCGGCTATCCCGCCACTCCCTGCCAGATCAACTTGGCCTCCATCACGATGATGAGGGTGACGATGACGCGGTTGAACCACTCCTTGCTGATATAGCGGGTTGTCCGCAGGCCCAAAGGCAGGAAAATCGCGATGGGGACGAGGGCGAGCACTCCCTGGCCGAGAAGCTGGCGGTCGAACAGGCCGGCGGCAAGGACGAAGAGGAAGTGCATGGTGGTGAGGCCCAGGAACATCGTCGACGCCGCGAAGATGTAAGCCTCCTTTTCCAGTTGGAACGCGCGCACCCACGCGGCCACCACGGCGCTGGATATGCCGGCCGAGCCCTGGGAGACGCCGGCCAGAACGGCGATGAGCGGCGAGAGGACACGACCCGACCGCCCGCTGAAACGGATCTCGATGCGGAAGGCCAGCAACACCAGGTAGGCGCCCACGCACACCGCCAACGCCAGGGTCAGCATGCGCTCGTTGGCGGTGGCCAGAAACCAGGTGCCGCCGGCCACGCCAAAGGCCCCCGCCAAGGTGGCAAAGACGAGTCCCGGCACGGTGTGAAACCTGGAGCGGTAGGACCACATGACCCAGAAATTGCTGACCATGTTGGGGATGGTGATGACGATGACGGCCTGCTGGGCGCCCAGGAAACCCGCCATGATCGGTACCGCGATGAGCGGCAGGCCCATTCCCGTGGCCCCCTTCGAGAAAGCGCCGGCGCCGAGGGCGACGAAGATGATCAGCAGGGTTTCGAGGTGCATGTCAGCAAAGGGGTTGTCAGGAACCGGGCCCCGGGTCAAGCTTGCCCCGGGCTTGACCCGGGGCCCGGGATGACGATGAAAGTCGCCAGGGGTTACCGCTGCACGGCATCCCTTGCACTCGGAACTTCAACCGGAGTAATGTGCGGGCGTGTCAAGGCCGGGCGCAAACAAGGGCTATGGAACCGAATCGGCAACAAGGAGGATTGGACCATGTTGAACGCTTCGAAGAGTCTACTTCTGTTCCTGTTTCTCGTGCTCCCATTGACTCTGGCCGCGCCGGCGTTCGCGGCCGACTCCGGAAAGACGCTCCGCTACGCCGCCGGAAGCTTCGGCGAGGAATCCATGGATCCCACCCGCACCTCCATCAGCGCCTCGCTGGGGCTGGTGGGGCCGCTGTGGGACTGGCTCACGGAGATCGACGCCGCCGGCAAGCTCTCGCCGGGACTGGCGTTGAGTTGGAAGCCCGGGGCGGACGGGAAATCCTGGACCTTCAAACTGCGGCCCGGGGTCAAGTTCCACGACGGCAGCGAGATGACCGCCGAGGACGTGCAGTTCACCCTGATGGAGGGGTTTCGCCGTCCCAAGGCCAAGGCCTCCCGGGTGCGCCAGTTCCGCAAGGGCATCAAGGACGTAAAGGTCGTCGACCGCCATACGGTGACCGTGGTCACGGCGAAACCATGGCCTACCTTTCCGAATGACATGTCCTTTCAGCCCGGCATCGAAGGCATCGTGCTCCCCAAGGCCTACATCAAGAAGGTCGGCTGGGACGGCTTCGCCCAGAAGCCCGTAGGCACCGGGCCCTGGAAGTTCGTCAAGCACGAGGTCGGCAACTTCATCGAGTTCGAGGCCGTGAAGGACCACTGGCGCAAGGCGCCGAACTTCGACCGCCTGCGCACCGTGCTGGTGAAGGAGGCGTCCACTCGCGTGGCCATGCTGAAGACCGGCCAGGTGGACGTGGCGCGGATCTCGCTGGACGAGGTCCAGGAAGTGAGCAAGGCCGGTTTCAAGATCGCCGAGGACCCCCAGCCCACGTCCGTGCGTATCCACCTCTACGCCACCTACTATGACAAGGCCGGCCCGGTGAAGGACGTGCGCGTGCGCCAGGCCCTGAACCTGGCGGTCAACAGGCAGGAGATCGTGGACACGCTCCTGCACGGCAAGGGCAAGCCGGCGGCGGTGTTCCCCAGCTCTCCCATCTCCATCGGCTATCCCGCGGACCTGAAGCCGTACCCCTATGACCCGGCCAAGGCCAGGAAGCTGCTGGCCGAAGCGGGCTATCCCAACGGTTTCTCCATCAAGCTGTTCGCGCTGCCCACGGGCGGCTTCACACAGTACCTCCAACTTGCCGAGATCGTGGCCGGGTACTGGGAGGCCATCGGAGTCAGGACCAGCATCGTCCCCACCGACATCGGGGCGTTCCGTCCGCTCTACATCGCCAACCCGCAATCCCCCAAGATCGTCGGGCAAGCCGGCACCTTCGCCACCACCGGACGGCTCAACGGCTCCGACAGCCTCCGCATCTGGTGGTCGGCAAAGGGCAGGATCATCAAGATGGCCGACACCGTGGACGACATCGCCAGCAAAGCCGCGGGTGAAGCCTCCATCGACGGCATCGCGGCCCAGGTCAAGAAGGCTTACAAGATACTCCACAACGAGTACCGCGGCGTGCCCATCGCCGACGTCAAGGGAATTCTGTGGGGCTACGGCAACCAGGTCAAGGACATCCAGTTGCGGCCCCACCGGGGCTATATCGAGCCCAGCCTGGTGACTGCCAGGTAGGCAAGCGCGACAGTTGCGGGAGGTGGCCCGTACCACACGAATCGCCAGCGGTTCGAACGGTGCGGGCCAGGCGCCTCCCGATCACGAAAATCCCATGCAACGCTACATCGCCGGCAGGCTGATCCAGTGCCTTGTCACGTTGCTGGTGATCAGCCTGCTGGTATTCGCTCTGGCGCGACTTACCGGTAACCCGCTGGACGTGATGCTGCCCATCGACGCCTCGGCCGAGATCCAGGAAGAGATGAGCCGGGAGCTCGGGCTGGACCAGCCCGTCTACGTCCAGTACGCGCGGTTCGTGCAGAGCCTGCTGCACGGCGACCTGGGAACGTCGATCCGCACCCGCAAACCCGTGGCCGAGCTCATCGGCCTGCGGCTTCCCAACACCCTGAAGCTCGTGTCGTTCTCGACGGGCATGGCGCTCTTGATAGCCTTGCCGCTGGGGGTCATCGCGGCCACGCGGAAGGGCGGGTTCTGGGACGTGGCGGCGCGCACCGTGGCGCTGTTCGGCCAGTCCGTACCCACCTTCTGGGCCGGCATCGTGCTGATATCCATCTTCGCGGTCAACCTCGACATCCTGCCCGCCGGCCGCAAGGAGGGCATCGAGTCGTACGTGCTGCCGGCCGTGACCCTGGGCCTTTTCGGCTTCATGCTTGCGGGGGTGGTGCGGCTCTTGCGCGGCTCCATGCTGGACGTGCTGGACAGCGAGTACGTCAAGTTCGCGCGCATGAAGGGCTTGGCCGAATCGGTGGTGACCTGGAAGCACGCCCTCAAGAACGCGTTGATTCCGGTGGTGACCTTCGTCGGGTTCTACTTCGGCATCCTCATGGCCGGCAGCGTGGTGGTGGAGACCGTGTTCGCCTGGCCGGGCATCGGACGGCTGGCCTTCGAGGCGGTCCAGTGGCGCGACTACCCGGTGATCCAGGGCGTGGTGCTGCTGGTGTCCACCATCATCCTGGTGGCCAATCTGGTGGTGGACATCCTGTACGCCTACATCGATCCCCGGATTCGCTATGGCTGACTCCGGCATCACCGTAACGGCCGACACCGGAATGGCCGTCTCTGCGAGCGATCTTCCCGGATCGGTGCGCGCCCGCGGGCGCAGGGTGCTGGTGGTCCCGTTGTTGATCCTCCTCCTCTTTGGAGGCCTCGGGGTGCTGGCCGACGTCGTGGCCCCCTATCCCCCCAACAAGATCGCGCTCAGGGCACGCCTGCTGCCGCCGGCGTGGCAGGAGGGAGGCAGGCTGGCCCACCCGCTCGGCACCGACCGGCTGGGCCGTGACATGACCAGCCGCATCATCCACGGCGCGCGCGTGTCCATTGCCGCGGGCCTGGCGGCCGTGGCCGTGGGCGGCGTCATCGGCACCCTGCTGGGGCTTGTCTCGGGCTACTTCGGGCGCTGGGTCGACACCCTCATCATGCGCGCCACCGACGCCATGCTGTCGCTTCCCATCATACTCATCGCGCTGCTGTTCGCCGTGGTGTTCGGCCCGAGCTTCCGGAACCTGATCCTGGTCCTGGGGCTGGTGATGTGGGCGAGGTTCGCCCGGCTCGTGCGCGGCGAGGTGCTGACCTGGAAGGAGCGGGAGTTCGTGGCCCTGGCCCGGGTGGCGGGCTGCTCCTCGTTCCGGATCCTCCAGCGCCACATCTTCCCCAACATCGTCAACCCGCTGGTGGTGCTGGCCACCCTGCAGGTGGGTTGGGTGATCATCGTGGAGGCATCGCTCAGCTTCCTCGGCGCGGGGATCCCGCCGCCCACGCCGTCATGGGGAGCGATGATCGCGGACGGCCGGGCGCACATCACCACGGCCTGGTGGCTGTCGTTCTTCCCGGGCGTGGCGCTGGTGCTGGTGGTGCTCTCCATCAACCTGCTGGGCGACTGGCTCAGGGACTTCCTGGATCCCAGGACGCGGAACCTGACGTGAGCCGGGCGTGTCGAGGATGCCGTGGACGACGACCCGCCGCCGGCCAACAAAATCTGTGGACTTTCGCCCGTTGATGTGTGACACGACATGACACGTCACCAGAGGAGGCTCTACCATGTACGGTTATCGCGCCCGCGTCGGTTATACGTCGCCCCCCTACCTGACCGAGACCTTCCCCTACGAGTTCTACAAGATGGTCCCTGAGGGCGTGACGCTCGTGCTCACCACCCTGGCCATCAAGAAGCTCACCGAGCAGGAAACCACCCGCAGCGTGGAGATGACCCTGGAGGCGGCCCGGGAAATGGGCAAAGCCGGGGTCGACATCATGGTCTTCGGCGGCGTCCCGCTCAACCTGTCGTTGGGCTACGACGGACTCGACGAGACCCTGCGCCAAACCGAGGAAGAGATCGGCGTTCCCGTCACCTCCAGCATCACCGCGCAGGTCAATGCGCTGCGGGCCGTGGGCGCCGAGAAGCTGGTCCTGCTTCATCCCTTCACCGATCCCGAGGGTTTCCACGCGGAGTACGTGACCCACTACGGCTTCAATCTGCTGGGGTTCAGAGGCGCCCGGAAGACCGTGGCGGATCTCGCCACCATCTCGCAGGACGACGTGAAGGCCCTCGCCGAAGCTCTCTACCGCGACCACCCCGACGCCGACACCATCTACATACCGGCACCCCACTGGGGCATCATCGAGATCATCGAGCCGCTGGAGCAGGAGCTCGGCGTCAACGTGATCATCGCCATACAGGCCATCGTGTGGGAGACGCTGCGACGCACCGGCGTCAACGACCGCATCAACGGCTACGGCCGGCTGCTGCGGGAGCACTAGACCGGATCCGGATCAGAACAGGTGGCACGCCACCCTGCGCTCCGGAGCCGCCTCCTGGAGCGCCGGCTCCTCTTCCGCGCACCGGGCCATGGCGAAGGGGCAGCGGGGGTGGAAACGGCAGCCGGAGGGCGGGTTCATGGGGTTGGGAACTTCGCCC
This sequence comes from uncultured Binatia bacterium (SeqCode), assembly GCA_965215605.1. Lineage (GTDB taxonomy): Bacteria > Desulfobacterota > Binatia > UBA9968 > JAJDTQ01 > JAJDTQ01. Next base: position 3,940,332 of record OZ244070.1, read on the forward strand.
GCCACCACGACCTCGTCCGCATCCTGCCCGGGCCGGATCGGCAGGGCGGCGGCGATGAGCGCTTTCGTGTAGGGATGCAATGGCTCGGCGTACAGCGCGTCCGCCTTCCCTTCCTCGACGATCCTTCCCAGGTACATGACCGCGACCCGGTGGCTCAGGTGCCGGGACACGGCCAGGTCGTGGGTGATGAGGAGATAGCTCAGGCCGTGCTGGTCCTGAAGGTCCTTCAAGAGGTTGATGATCTGGCTTCGGATGGAGGCGTCGAGAGAGGCCACGGGCTCGTCCAGGACGATCAACCGCGAATGGGTGACCAGGGCACGGGCCAGGGCGATGCGCTGCCGCTGACCGCCGCTGAACTCGTGGGGATAGAGCCGGGCGAACGCCTCGTCCAGGTTGACGTCCCCCAGGACCTCGGCGACGCGCTCGCGTACCGCCTTCCGGGGAAGCCCGGCGTTCACTTCCAGCGGCTCGCCGACGATGTCGCCCACCCGCATCCTGGGATTCAGGGAGCTTTGGGGATCCTGAAACACTGCCTGCACGGTGCTCCGGTAACGTTGCAGGTCGGCGCCCGACATCTCCTGCAGGCTGACTCCCTCGTAGAGCATCTCGCCGCCGGTGGGGCGCTCCAACAACAGCACCATCCTGGCCGTGGTGCTCTTGCCGCAACCGGACTCTCCCACCAGTCCCAGGGTCTCGCCGCCGTCAATGTGGAAGCTGACGTCCTCGACGGCGTGGATCCAGCCCACGTTGCCGCCGAGGATCAAGCCCTTGGTCACGGGGAAACGCTTACTGACGTTCCTGGCTTCAAGAAGCGCGGGATTCATGCTCGTCCTTCTCGTGCAGCCAGCAGGACACGTGGTGGTCCGCACCTATTCGGGTCACCGGCGGAGACTCCGACCGGCAGATATCCATGGCTTTGGGACAGCGCGGCGCGAACGCGCAGCCCGGCGGCAGGTCGTACACCACCGGCGGACTGCCCTCGATGGACGGGAAACGGTGGACCTTGCGGTCCATGCGCGGGACGGACTGCAGCAAGGCTTCCGTATAGGGATGCGCGGGCCGTTCGAACAGTGCGTCCACCGTCAACTGCTCGACGATCTTGCCGGCGTACATGACCGCCACCCGGTCGCAGATTTGCGCCAGGGTGGCCAGGTCGTGGGTGATGTAGATGATGGAAAGGTTCGACTCCCTCTGGAGCTCCTTCAGGAGCCGCAGATACTGGGCCTGGATGGTGACGTCCAAAGAGGTGGTGGGCTCGTCGGCAATCAGGAGCCTGGGGCCGGCCGCGATGGCCGTGGCGCCCACCACCCGCTGGCGCATGCCGCCGCTGAACTGGTGCGGGTAGTCCCTGAGACGCGACTCCGGCGCGGGAATGCGCACGAGGCTCAAGAGCTTCGAGACCCTTTCCCAAAGGCGGGAACGCGGGACGACGCCGTGGACCCGCAACGGCTCCGCCACCTGGTTGCCGATGGTGAACACCGGATTCAGGGTGCTCAGGGGATCCTGGAGGATCATGGCGATCTCTTTGCCCCGGACCCGGCGCATGTCCCGCTCCGGTATCCTCAGCAGGTCCCGGCCCCGGAACAGCACCTGACCCGAGATGATGCGCCCGGCCGGTCGCGGCACCAGCCGCAGGATGGAGAGGCTGGTCATGCTCTTGCCGCAGCCGGACTCGCCCAGGAGGCCCAGCGACTCCCCCCGGTTCAGCTTGAAGGAGACACCATCCACGGCCTTGCCCGTTCCCGAGCGAGTGAAGAAGTACGTTCTGAGGTCCTTGACTTCGAGCAGGGGTGCAGGCGCGGCGCTGGATTCGGTATCCATGGGCTACCTCGACGACGCGGGCATCTTGACACAAAAACGGCGGTAGTAGTAACCACGAATCATGGAAGATTTCACCCACACCCTGGTCATCGACGCCGACGGGCACGTCAACGAGGGGGACATCGACTTCGCGCCCTGGCTGCCCGAGAAGTACAAGTCGCTGGCGCCGGTTCGCCTCAAGGACAACCGAGGCGGCAACCGGCTGCTGCTGGAGGGCCGCATCTGGCCAGCCAACGAGGGGCCCGGCCCCGGGGTGACGGGCCCCATGACCGCGGAGGCGCGCAAGGGTCGTCCTGGAATGACCGACCCGAAGGAACGCCTCAAGGACATGGACCTCGAGGGCATCGACGTGGCGGTGATCTTCGGCACCCAGATCGCCCTGACGGTCAACGGGCTGATGGACAAGGGCCTGGCGGGCGCGCTCTGTCATGCGGTCAACGAATGGCTGCTGGAGTACTGTTCCGCGGACAAGCGGCGCCTGCGCGCCGTGGGCCTCATCCCCTGCCAGGACCCGGAGGCGGCGGTGCGGGAGCTCCACTACCTGGCCGAGCACGGCGCCACCACCGCCATGCTCCCCACCAACGTCTATGGCCGCAACATGGGCGACCCCAGGTTCGAACCCATCTACGCCGCCGCCCAGGAGATCGGCATGCCGCTCTCGGTTCACCCGCAGACCGGGCACGACGGCGTTCCCGGCGTGTCCGGGGTCATGGGCGCCGGCAGCCGGCGCTTCTACAAGTACGTCTACGTCCACATGACGGCGTTTCCCTTCGAATTGATGATCGCCATGATGCACATGCTCGGAGAAGGTGTCTTCGACCGCTATCCCCGCCTCAAGGTGGCCTACATGGAGGGCGCCGCCGGATGGCTGCCATTCTGGATGGAACGCCTGGACGAACACATGGAGAAGCTGGCGCCGCAAATGCCCGAGATGCGGCGGCGTCCCAGCGAGGTGATCCGGAGCGAGCAGCTCGTGCTGTCATGCGAGTCCGAGGAGACCGGACTGGACCGGGTGCTGGACGCTTCCGGACCGGCCACCGTGCTGTACGCCTCGGACTATTGCCACTGGGACTGCCACTTCCCCTATTCCGTCCGGGATGTCATCTCGGGCGACGATATGAGTTTCGAACAAAAGGAGCTGGTGCTCTACAAGAACGCCGTCGAGTTCTTCGACCTGAAGGACCTGCCGGAGCCCAACGCTCTGCCCAAGGCCATGGGCTCGTGGGAAGACTGGAACGGCGGGGTCCCGCCGGCCTAGTGTCCTGCACGGGCCTCCGCCGCAATGACGCGCCCCGGCGTCGGACAACCGAACGGAGGAACCTCATGGAGAACCACGCGCGCATCGGCCTGATCATTCCGTCCGCCAACCGACTCACGGAGCCCCAGTTCAACCAATACGCGCCGGGTGACGTGGACATCCACGTCACCCGGCTGCGCATGACCGGAAAGTGGAGCAAACCCCTTGACCAGCTCCAGGCCGCCATCGAGGAAGCCTCGGCTGTCTTGTCCGACACCAGCCCGGACGTGATCGTGTTCCACTGCACGGCAAACTCCATGGAGGGAGGCCTCGACGGCGAGAAACGCATCACCGAGTGGGTCGGCCAGGCGAGCGGATGCACTGCCGTAACCACCAGCCAAGCCATCACCGAGGCGCTCAACGAACTCGCCATCGGCAAGCTCGTGCTCATCAGCCCCTACGTGGAGGAAACGAACCAAGCAGAGATGCGCTACATGACGGAAGCCGGCTTCGAGGTGATTCACGAGTTGGGCCTGGGCCTTGCCGGAAGCGACGACTACATCGCGGTGACCCCGGACGAGTGGCTGGACATCACCTGCGACAACGCCCGCTCCGAGGCCGAGGGCTACTTCCTGAGCTGCACCAACACGCGCATGATCGAGACCATCGAGGCGGTGGAGAGCCGCCTCGCCCGCCCGGTGGTGTCCAGCAACCAAGCGGCCCTGTGGGCCTGCCTGCGACGCATGGGCCGGCCGACGTCGATCCCGGGGCTGGGGCGCCTGTGCGCGGAGGGTTGACCCGGGTCCGCGCACGCTCTGGCGGACCTTTCACGTTTGACAACCCCTCGCCGCCGGCAGTAAAAACAACCACGGGCACCGTCCGTGCTTCCGCGCGTCCCGACCGCGGTGCCGATTCTCCAAGGAGGCTATCATGGCAGGAGTCATCGATGCGGATACGCATATCGCCGAGCCCGAGGCGATGTGGAAGTTCTTTGACGAGGACATGTACCCGCGCCGTCCGGTGCTGACGTCCATCACCGACGACACGCTGTACGGGGCCCGCAACAAGTTCTGGCTCATCGACGGGAACATCTTCCCCAAGCCGTCGGGCAAGGGCGGCTTTCGGCTGGTGACGCCGGCGGCCTCCGATCTGGAAACGGCACGGAACGACAGCCTCGTGGCCAGCCGCGAGATCACCGACGTGGGCGTGCGGCTCGCGGACATGGACCGCCTCGGCGTCGAGAAGCAGGTGATCTATCCCACGCTGTTCCTGGTCTATCTCACCGACGACGTGGACCTCGAGATCGCGCTCTGCAAGGCCTACAACCGTTACATGTGGGAGATCCAAGAGAAGGCCGAGGGACGCATGCGCTGGACCGCCGTGCTGCCGCTGGGCTCGGTGGAGGAGTCGGTGAAGGAGATGCGGCTCGCCAAGGAGCACGGCGCGGTGGGGATATTCTTCCGCGGCATGGAGGGGGAGCGGACCCTGGACGACCCCTACTTCTTCCCGGTGTACGAGGAGGCCAACTCTCTGGAGTTGCCCATCTGCATCCACACGGGCTCGGGCTGCCCGACGCTGACCAACATGTTCAACCTCGAGCGCAACCATACGTTCGCCCACGGCAGGGTGCTGCCCATCTTCGCCTTCCGGGACATCATCCACAACCGCATCCCGGAGATGTTCCCGAAGCTCCGGTTCGGTTTCATCGAGGCTTCGGCGGGCTGGGTGCCGTTCCTGCTGCACATCCTGCGGCGCCTGCTGAAGCAGCAGTTCAAGTTCGATTCCAGCGTCGAGCTGTTCCAGAAGTACCGGCTGTTCGTGGCCTGCGAGGCGGACGAGGACATCCCGTACCTGATCCGCCACATGGGCGAGGACAACATCGTCATCGGCTCCGACTATGGCCACAACGATCCCTCGTTCGAGCCCGAGCTGGCACGGACCATCCGCGCCCGGGAAGACTTGTCCCCGACCATCGCGGACAAGATCCTGTACGAGAACCCGCGGCAGCTCTACAACCTCTGAGCCCGTACGCCAAGTGAGCCGCATGCCATGATGATCATCGACTCCGACACGCATATCGCCGAACCCGTCGCCATGTGGGACCACATCGACGAGGGGATGTATGCGCGCCGCCCGGTGCTGGCCTCGGTGCCCGAGGACACCCTCTACGGCCCGCGCAACGCCTTCTGGCTCATCGACGGCAACATCGTGCCGAAGCCCAACGGCAAGGGGAGCTACCGCCTGGTCACCCCGTCCGCCACGAAGCTGGAGTCGTCCCGCAGCGACAGCCTCATCGCCAGCCGCGAGATCACCCGGCCCGAGGTCCGGCTGGCGGACATGGACCGGCTCGGCATCGACGTCCAGGTCATCTATCCGACGCTCTTCCTGACCTACCTGACCCACGACGCGGAGTTGGAGACCGCCTTGTGCAAGGCCTACAACCGCTACATGTGGGAGGTGCAGCGCACCGGGCAGAACCGCCTCCTGTGGACCGCGGTGCTGCCGCTGCGCTCCATCGAGGCCTCCGTCGACGAAATGCGGCTGGCCAGGGAGCACGACGCCGTTGGCATCTTCTTTCGCGGCATGGAGGGGGACCGGACCCTGGACGACCCCTACTTCTTCCCGGTCTACGAAGAAGCCGCCAAGCTCGACCTGCCCATCTGCATCCACACCGGCATGGGCGCGCCGTCGATCATCAACCTGTTCAGCTTCGAGCGGAACTTCTCCTTCGCCCAAGGCCGGGTCCTGCCGGTGTTCGCGTTCCGCGACCTGGTGGCGAACCGCATACCCGAGGAGTTTCCAGGCCTGCGCATCGGCTTCATCGAGGCCTCGGCGGGCTGGGTGCCGTTCATGCTGCACATCCTGAAGCGGCTGCTCAAGAGCGACTGGAAGCACAAGTCGGACGAAGGACTGTTCGAGGAGTACCGCCTGTTCGTCGCCTGCGAGGCGGACGAGGACGTCCCATACCTCGTGGACTACATCGGCGAGGACCATCTTCTCATCGGCTCCGACTACGGCCACCAGGACCCCTCTTTCGAGCCCGACCTGACGGGCACCATCCGCGGCCGGGAGGACATCCCGCAACGGGTGGCCGACAAGATGTTCGGTGACAACCCCAAGCGGTTCTACGGCATCGACGGAGCCTGATCCGAACCGACACATCCAAAACCCCTGCTTCGGAGCGAAAGGAGAATTCCATGCGCGCGAATGCCTATCCGGTCATCGACGGCGACGGCCATATCATGGAGAACGCCAGCGAGATCATGCCCTACATGGGAGAGAAGTACGTGGGCAGCGACGGGCAGCCGGCCTGGGCGCGCATGTACGCGCTGTTCCCGTCGCTGGACGGATGGACCCGGTTGTCGAACATGAGTTCCTCGGGGCTCAGGGACTATCCGGACTGCGACATGTGGGTGTCGTTCCTGGAAGACTGCGGCATCGACCGGACCGTCGTCTTCCCGACCTCCGGCCTTGGATTCGGGCTGATCCAGGATCCCGCCTATTCGGTCAACATCGCCCACGCCTACAACACGTGGCTCCACGAGTACTACATGAAGCGGACGCCGAGGGTCCTCGGCGTGGCGCTGATCCCGATTCACAGCATCGATGACGCCATCACGGAGATGCGGCGGGCCAAGGAGGAACTGGGCATGCCGGGTGCGGTGCTGCCGTCGGTGAACTCGCTGGGCAAGGGCTACGGCCACGAGAGCTTCTTCCCGCTCTACGAAGAGGCATGCCGCCTCGACATGGCGCTGGCCATCCACGGCGCGCCCAGCCGCGGCCTGGGTTTCGACTATCTCGACAGCTTCGCCGAGGTCCATGCGCTGGAGCATCCCATACCGCTGCTGATCCATCTGACCAACATGGTTTTCCAGGGCGTATTCGAGCTCTTCCCCGATCTCCGTGTCGCCTACCTGGAAGCGGGCGCCGGCTGGGTGCCGTTCATGATGGACCGGCTCGACGAGGGCTACGAGCGGCGCGGCAAGAAGTGGGCGCCCAGGTTGAAGCATTCCCCCAGCCACTACATCAAGAGCGGCAGCGTGTACGTCTCCGTCGAGTCCGAGGAACGCACCCTGCCCTACGTCGTCGAACTCCTCGGCGAGGACCACATCTTCTTCGCTTCGGACTATCCCCACGAGCGGCCGCGCGAGGAATACCTCAAGGACATCCCCGAGCTGTGCGCCAGGGAGGACGTTTCGGACACGGCCAAGCGGAAGATCCTGGCCGACAACGCGAACCGCTTCTACCGGCTGAATTGACACGACCGGCAAATAACCTATAATTAAGATCTAGAACTCGGTTATTATTCCAGGACCTCCGCGAGGGAAAGAGCATGGCCAAGACATTTCAGCAACTGATGGACGAGGCGCGGGACACCGTGAAGGAGCTGTCGCCCCAGCAGGTACACGAGCTGCTGCAGAACGACGGCCAGCACGTGCTCCTGGACGTCCGGGAGAAAGAGGAATACCGGGAAGGACACCTGGAAGGCGCGGTATCGGTGCCGCGGGGTTTCCTCGAGATGAAGATGGACGCCGAGGTGCCCGACAAGTCGACCCCCATCATTGCCTATTGCGCCGGCGGCGTGAGATCGCTGCTGGCCGGCAAGGTGATGCAGGAGATGGGCTACCAGGACGTGATCTCCATGTCCGGCGGCTACGGCGCCTGGAAGAACGAAGGCTACTCCTTCAAGCAGGACCGGCAATTCACGCAAGAGCAACTCACCCGCTACAGCCGCCACTTCCTGCTTCCCGAGGTGGGAGAAGAGGGCCAGGCGAAGCTCCTGGACGCCAAGGTGCTGATGGTGGGCGCCGGCGGCTTGGGCTCGCCGTCCGCCTACTACCTCGCGGCAGCCGGCGTGGGCACCATGGGAATCATCGATCACGACGTGGTGGATCTGTCCAACCTGCAGCGCCAGATCCTCCACACCAACGACCGCATCGGCGAGCCCAAGGCCGAGTCGGCGCGTCAGACCCTTCAGGGACTGAACCCCGACGTCAACGTGGTCCCCATTCCCGAGCGGCTCAGCTCCGACAACATCATGGAGATCATCAAGGACTATGACATCGTGGTGGACGGCTGCGACAACTTCGCCACCCGCTACCTGGTGAACGATGCCTGCGTGATGACCGGCAAGCCCAACGTCCACGGCAGCATCTTCCAGTTCGAGGGGCAGGTATCGGTGTTCCACCCGGGCAACGGCCCCTGCTACCGCTGCCTCTACCCCGAGCCGCCTCCCCCGGGCATGGCGCCGAGCTGCGCCGAGGCCGGAGTGCTGGGGGTCCTGCCCGGGCTCATCGGCACGATCCAGGCGGTGGAGGCCATCAAGCTCATCCTCGGCAAGGGCGACTCCCTGGCCGGACGCCTGCTCCATTTCAATACGCTGACCATGGAGATCAACACGCTCCGCCTGCGGCAGGACCCCGAGTGCCCGATGTGCGGCGAGAAGCCAACCATCCACGAACTCATCGACTACGAGGAGTTCTGCAACCTCCAGGGAGCGGCCTGAGGGGTCCGTCGGTAGCCCGCGCGCCCGGGGACAACCCACGCTTCTCTCCGGCGTTACCGGTACGGCGTGCGTTGGGGCCGCACCGTGATCTCCACCGGACAGGCGGTGGGCGGCGCGGTCAGGACGAACAGCACCGTCTGAGCCACGTCCTCCGCCTGGATCATCCTGCTGCGGTCCAGGTGCCTCACCGGCGGTATCATTCCGGTATCCACGAAACCCGGAATGATCGCGGCCACCTTGACGCGGTGCTCCCGCACCTCTTCGAACAGTGACTGGCTGAAGGCGATGAGTCCGGCCTTGGAGGCGGCGTAGGCCGCCGAACCGCCCTGCCCCGCCCGCCCCGATATCGACGCGATGTTCACGACGGCACCCGACTGCCTGGCCACGAGCGTGGGCAGGACGAGCTGGCTCAGGATCATGGGCGCCAGAAGGTTGACCCGGAGGGTCCGCTCCCAGTCCGGCACCCTCGCCTTGGCGATGTCGGCCTTGATGCCCCAGCCGGCGTTGTTGACGAGGAAATCCACGGTGCCGAACCGGTCGAGGGTCTGCTCTACCAGCATCTCCAGATCCTCTTGCGCGGACAGGTCGGCGCGGACCCGGCAGGCCTGTCCGCCCCGGGAGGCGATCTCGGCCTGCAACGCCTGGAGTTGATGCTCGCTTCTCGACGCCACCATGACGCGGCAACCCTCTTCGGCCGCCAGCAACGCGATGGCGCGGCCGATGCCCCGGCCCGCGCCGGTGACGATGCACACCTTGTCCTGGAGTCGCTTCACTGAACGGTGGAATGAGGCTCGGGCTCGGCCATCATTACGGGCGAGCCGTGGTGGTGGATCATGAACCAGCCGTCCGGGCGCTGTTCATAGATGTTGGTGGCAAGCACCACGGCGGCATTGGTCTCTCCCTGGAGTCTGGAGGCCAGGTTCTCGTAGAGCGTGACCCAGGCCAGGGAGCCCTGAATCCGCGTCTCCACGTTGGTGAGCGTAAAGCGCATCCGCTCCGTGTTCTCGAAGATCCGCCGCCAGCTTTCCATGACCGCGTCCCAGCCGGAAAGCAGCGCCCAGCCGGGATGGACGCACTTGATGTAATCTTCGCGCAGCCAGATGCCCTCCATGCGCTTGATGTCGAGGCTCTCGAAAGCCTCGTAGAAGCGCCGGTTGACATCCTTCACCGGATCATCTGCCGCCATGAGCCCCTCCCCTCCACCACCCCTGGATTCCCGCTTCCGCGGGAATGACGGGTCCGGGGTGCGGTGCATTGCGTACCGTTGACGCGGCCGCGTGTGGCCCGGCCGCTTCGTTCGCGGGCTCCTCAGTGGCCGGGCCGCGGCGCCATCATCACCAACAGCTTCAACGGTCCCGGCCCGGGGTTCTCCACGCCGTGGGGCTCTCCCGAAGGCGCCAGCGCCACCTCGTCCCTGCCGAGCTCCCGCTGCTCCGCGCCGATGCGGAACAGCCCCCTGCCCTCCAGCACGAAGTAGACCTTGTCGGATCCGTCGTGCGTGTGCACGCTCTGGGCCTGTCCGGGCTCGAAGCAGTACACGTCACAGAACAGGCGCTCGGTCTCGAAGACACCGTTCTTTTTCATCTTCTCCGGCGAGAACTGCGCAACTTCCGAAACCCTTTTGAACACTTCCATGAGCAACCTCCGGGACGAAGCCGTCATGGTACCACAGGCGTCTTTCCATGCAAAAGTTCGGCGGATCTGCTATTTTCCCCGACATGCGCGCGGCCTTGGTCCGATACCACGAAATTGCCCTCAAGCGCGGCAACCGCGCCTGGTTCGTCGAGCACCTCAAGAAGAACCTCAGCACGGCCCTGCGAGGCATGGGACTCAAGGAAATCCGCAATGCCTCCGGCAGACTGTTGCTGAACTTCAACCAGGACGTGCCGCCGGAGGAAGTGACCGACCGGCTCGGCCGGGTCTTCGGCATCGCCAACTTCTCGCTGGTGGAACGCACCGACGCCGACATGCCGGCGCTGGAGGCATACGTTCTGAAGGCCCTTCAGGGGGAGTCCTTCGACTCCTTCCGGATCGAGACCCGGCGCGTGGACAAGCGTTTCCCGCTGACCTCCAACGAGATCAACCGGACGCTCGGCGCCCTGGTGCAGGCCCACTCGGGCTCGCGGGTGGACCTGACCCGGCCCGAGCTGACGGTGTCCGTGGAGGTGCTGCCCTCCAGCGCCTTCGTCAGCCTGGGGCGCGCGCCGGGCCCGGGCGGCCTGCCGGTGGGCGCCAGCGGGCGGCTGGTGTCGCTCATCTCCGGCGGCATCGATTCCCCGGTGGCCTCGTACCGGATGATGCAGCGCGGTTGCCGTCTCATGTTCGTGCACTTCCACAGCAGCCCGTTCCTGGACCGCTCGTCCCAGGACAAGTCCAGGGCGCTGGTGGAGATGCTCACCCGCTACCAGTACCTCTCCCGGCTCCATCTCGTGCCGTTCGGCGAGATTCAACGCCGGATCGTCGCCGCCGTCCTCCGTCCGCTCCGGGTAGTGATCTACCGCAGGATGATGCTCCGGATCGCTTCCGCCATCGCCGCCAAGGAGCGCGCCCGGGCGCTGGTGACTGGGGAGAGCCTGGCCCAGGTGGCGTCCCAGACCCTGCCCAACATCGCGGTCATCGAGGAAGCCGCGCGGCTGCCGGTGCTGCGGCCGCTCATCGGCATGGACAAGCAGGAGATCATCGACCAGGCCATGGCCATCGGCACCTTCGAGACCTCGGTTCAACCCGACCAGGACTGCTGCCAGCTCTTCGTGCCCAAGCACCCGGCCATCAAGACCACCCTGCGCCGGGTACGGGAGGCCGAAGCCGCCCTCGACGTGGACGAGCTGGTGGGCATGGGAGTGGACCAGGCCGAGACCGAACGCTTCCACTTCCCCGAGCCAAAGCAGCGCGGTACAACGAAGGTCGCCTGAACCGGGCAAGGTACAGATGACTTCCATACAATCATTCATCCGCGACACCTGGCAGGCCAGCATCGTCCCGGCGCTGGAGGAGTACATCGCCATCCCCAACGAGTCGCCGGCCTTCGACGCCAAGTGGCAAGAGCACGGACACATGGACCGGGCCGTGGAGCTGTTCACGGGCTGGGCGACCGCCCAGAACATTCCCGGCCTGGAACTCCACGTGGCCCGGGCCGAAGGCCGGACGCCGCTCCTGCTCATGGAGATACCGGGGACCGGCCAGGGGACGGTGCTGCTCTACGGTCATCTGGACAAGCAGCCTCCCATGGAGGGATGGCGGCCGGGGCTGGGGCCGTGGACGCCGGTGCTGGAAGACGGCAGGCTCTACGGCCGCGGCGGCGCCGACGACGGCTACGGCATGTTCGCGGCGCTGACGGCGGTGAAGGCGCTGAAGCTCGATTCCATACCCTGCGCCCGTTGCGTGGTCATGATCGAGGCCTGCGAGGAAAGCGGCAGCTTCGATCTCCCCCACTACGTCAACGCGCTGGCGGACCGCATCGGCACGCCGGACTTGGTGGTGTGCCTGGACTCGGGATGCGGCGACTACGAACGGATGTGGGTCACCACCTCGCTCCGGGGCGTGATCAACGCCACTCTGTCGGTATCGACCTTGACCGAGGGCGTTCATTCCGGCGCCGCCAGCGGCATCGTGCCGTCGAGCTTCCGGATCCTCCGGCGCTTGTTGAGCCGCCTGGAAGACCAGGACACCGGACGGATCCTGCCGGCCGGCCTGCACGTGGACATCCCGCCCGACCGGCTGGCCCAGGCCAGGGCGGCGGCGGAAGTGCTGGGCGCGGGATTGCATGAAGGCTACCCCTTCCATCCCGGCGCCACGCCGGTGGCCGGCGACCCCGCCGAACTGCTGCTGAACCGCACCTGGCGGCCCCAGCTCGAGATCATCGGCGCGGCCGGGCTCCCGGCCCTGGAACAGGCCGGCAACGTGTTGCGCCCGGAGACCCGGACCAAGCTGTCGTTGCGTCTGGCCCCTACCGCCGATCCCGACTCCGCGGTGGCCTGCCTGCGCGATACGCTGACACGGGACCCGCCCTACGGGGCCAGAGTGACCTTCGACCCGGGCCAGGGCACCGGCGGCTGGAACGCGCCGCCGTTCGCGCCGTGGCTGGAAGAATCCATGAACCGCGCGTCCCGGGAATTCTTCGGCAAGGACGCCTGCGCCACCGGAGAAGGCGGCACCATCCCGTTCATGGCCATGCTGGCCGAGAAGTTCCCGCAAGCACAGTTCATGATCACCGGAGTGTTGGGCCCCAGGTCCAACGCCCACGGCCCCAACGAGTTCCTGCACATCGAAACCGCCATGAACCTTACCGGCTGCGTCGCGCGGGTGCTCCAGGACCACTACAGGACCCTCAACGCCGCATGACTCGAACACAGGAGGTTTGATATGGGATACCCCTCGCTACGGAAACGAATGCTGCCGATATTCTGCTGCCTGGTCATGGGAGTCTTCATGTTGGGCGGCCCGTCCAGCAGTCCGGCCGCGGAGGACATGTTCTTCAAGGGCAAGACCATCCGAATCGTGGTGGCATTCTCCGTGGGCGGCGGTTTCGACCTCTATTCGCGCACCATAGGCCGTTACATGGGTCGCTATATCCCGGGAAATCCGCGGTTCCTGGTACAGAACAGGACCGGGGCCGGAGGCCTCATATCGGCCAATTACGTATACAGGAAAGCCAAACCGGATGGCCTGACCATGGGAAATTTTCCTGGAAGCCTTTTTTGGGCCAGCCTCTACGGACAAAAGGGAATCCAGTTCGTCTCCAGCAAGTACGAGTTTCTCGGGGTCCCGGAATCCACCATTTCCGTTTGTGCGTTCACCAAGGCCAGCGGCATTACGGACATGACGAAATGGATGAACTCGCCCAGACCGGTCAAATTGTCCGGCACGGGTCCCGGCAATTCCACCAATGACGGTCCCAGATTGCTGAACGCCGCGCTTGGCCTGCCCATCAAGCTGATCGAGGGGTATGGCGGCGCGCCCGGCATGCTTCTCGCCGCCGAGAAGGGCGAGGTGGATGGTATCTGCGGACTGAGCTGGACAGCCTTGACCGCCACCTGGGGAGCAAAGCTCAAGTCCGGAGATGCGGTGCCGGTCGTGCAGATGTCGCCGAAGTCGCATCCCGCGCTCAAGCACGTCCCTTTGGACATCAGCTTTGCGAAGACCGACGAGGCACGGCTCCTCATCAAGGCGGGCATCCATGATCCGGCCAGGCTCACTCGAATTTACGCGCTGCCTCCGGGCACGCCCCCGGAACGCGTGAAGATGCTTCGAACGGCTTTCATGAAGACCATGCGGGATCCGGACTTCCTGGCGGACGCCAAGAAGACGCGCTTGAACATCGATCCTTCGGACGGCGCCGAGGTGCAGCAGGTCGTGGACTCACTGGACGCGCTGCCACCTGAAATGGTCCAGAAACTGAAGGACATTCTCTTTCCGAAGAGGTAGGATGGAGAGGGTGTGGTCGGCGAAACTGCCGGACCGGACCCCAGGCAATGACTCGGGACGTCGACGTGCAGTTCATGTCCTGCTGAATGGTTCAGCGGCTGGAGCCGTGCATCCAGCGGGCCAGCTTCTCCAGGGCCATGCGGCGGTGGGATAGTTGGTTCTTCTCGTCGCCGAGCTCGCCGTAGGTCCTGCCCGAGGCGCCCTCGGCGATGAAGATCGGGTCGTAGCCCCAGCCCTTTCCCCTGCACTCCAGGGCGATGGTGCCGGCCACGGCGGAGGGAAAGCACTCGGGCGCGCCGCCGGGACGGCAGTAGGCGAACACGGACTGGAAGGTTGCGCCCCGGTCCGGGGCGGCCTCCAGCAACCGCAGGATTCCCGAGTTCCCCAGGGTCCGGAAAACGTACGCCGAGTAGGGGCCCGGGAAGCCGTTCAGGCCGTCGATGAACAGCCCGGTGTCCTCCACCATGGCCGCGCCCTCCACTCGAAGGCAAGCCTCCCGGGCCTTCTCCGCGGCGATCTCTTCCAGGGTATCCGCCTGGATCTCCCGAAGCTCCATCGAGGCCATCTCCACGGGGATTCCGTAGTCCTCGAGGATGGCGCTTACCTCGCTGAACTTGTGCCGGTTGGAGGTGGCGAATGTGATCGACAATATAAGGAAACCGTCTGAGGGGAGGTGGGGTTGGAGCGGGTGACCGGGGTCGAACCGGCGACCTTATGCTTGGCAAGCATACGCTCTAGCCAACTGAGCTACACCCGCGTCCTGCATGGTTTCCTACATGATCCGGCGGCTGTTGTCAATTTCCGTCGGCGTCCCCTCCTCCCCGCCTGGATTCCCGCTTTCGCCGGAATGACGGAGGGATACCAACGTTGCCGAAGTGCATGCTGAGGTATCGGATTACATGCGGGGGGTGTTGGATGACATGGATCTCGCACGCAGCAACCGCAGGAACCGTACGTGATAGTCGACGCCGGACCAGAGCGCGAGTACGGTGGAGAGCACCAGGAAGTACATGCCGGCCACGAAGAAGTCGATGCCGAGATAGGGATAGTGGACCATCAACCCCACCAGAGCGAAGGTCTGCACCAGGAGCTTGTACTTGCCCAGCTCGTCGGCGGGGATGACGACGCCCTCGGTCAGGGCGATGCCGCGGAGCACGGTCACGGCCACCTCCCGCGCGACGATGATCACCACCAGCCACACGGGCACGTACGTATCTCCGGGGCGGTCGATGGCCACCAGCATGATGAGGGCGGTGACCACCAACAGCTTGTCCGCCAGAGGATCCAGGATCTTGCCGAAGTCGGAAACGCTCTTGTTCCGGCGCGCCAGATACCCGTCCAGCATGTCCGTGACCGAGGCGACGATGAATACCAGCGCGGCCAGCGCACAGGAAACCGGGTCGGTGAACGCCAGCAGGTAGGCCAGGAACGGGACCAGGAGGATCCGGAAGAGACTCAGCAGGTTCGGCAGTGTCCACATACGGACCTCCTACGCGTACGACCATCTCGACCAGGCGATCAGCGATACGCCCAGCACGACCATGGACGTGGCAATGACCTTGCGCCTGGTGATCGGATCCGAGTCACCCAGAATAAGCGGGGAAAGCCCCAGCGTAAAGAGCGAGAAGCAGTGAACCAGCGGGGAGACCACCGCCACGTCCGCCATGTCCAGCGCGGTGAACATGAAGAAGTAGGCGACGAAGTGCACGAACCCCACCAGCGCGAAGCACCCGAGAGTCCCCCAGTTGGACGTCCTTAACCGGGCCAGGCCGTGGACCGGGAAATAAGCCGCGGACATGGTCAGGAACGAGGTGGTGACCGTGATCGCCGCCCCCACCATGGGGGCCGGACCGGCAAGAAGCCCGAACCGGACGACATTGTCGCGCAGCCCCGCGAACAACGCTCCCGCCACCGGATAGAAAAGGTCCCGGGGACGCCAGGATCTCGATTCGCCCTTCCACGCGAGAAACACCAAGCCGGAGACCACGGCCACCGCGCCCAGCAGGTTCGCCGGACCGGGCTGCTCATCCAGCAGGACCATGGCCAGCAGCACGGCGAAGAGCGGCGCCGAATTGAGCACCGCGGTGGCCGCCGAGGCGCCCATCCGCTCGATGCCCTTGAACGCCACCAGGCGGAACAGTCCCGGAACGATGAGGCCCGAAGCCGCGAAGATCAGGTTGGCGCCGGCCCACAACTCCGAGAGATCGTGGAAGGTGAAGACGAAGAGCCACAACACCAGCCCGTTGAAGAAGAGGTCCACGACGAGGCCGCTGAAGGGATCGAGATCCCGGACGCCTCGATGAACCAGCGTTGCCGTAACGGCGAAGGCAAGGGAGGCCAGCAGGCCCAGGGCAACGGCGAGCATGTCCGGAATGAATCGCGCCCCTCACGGGCAGGGCCGTCACCCACGCTATTCGTGTTTTCCTTCTATGCCCAGCTTGCGTTCGATCTCGTCCTCCAGGGAACTTCCCCGGCGGGCCTGGATGACGGAGTAGACCAGCGTCGCGACGATCATGAGAGCGATGGCCACGACGGTGGGGTGCACGAGCCAGCCCGCGCCGTAGGCGCTGGAGGAGATCCACAGATAGTTCTCGACGATGGTCCCGAGCACCAGGCCCAGAACGAAGGGAGGCCGCGGCCAATGGAACAGCACCATCACGTAGCCCACGATGCCGAAGATGACCGTGACGATGATGTCGCTGAAATTGTTGTGAGCCGCGAAGGCGCCCAGAAACACGAACATGAGCAGGAAGGGTATCAGTAGATTACCCCGGACGAAGGTGAGCTTCACGAGCTGATTGAGGAACAGGAAGCTGGCGCCCACGGTGATGATGTTGGCCACCACCAGGATCCACACCATGGCGAAAGTCACGTCCAGATGTTTGGTGAGCATCTCCGGACCGGGATTGAGGCCGACGATGAGAAATGCTCCCAGTAGAATCGCCATGGCGCTGCTGCCGGGAATGCCGAAGGCCACCGTGGGAATGAGGTTGCCCCCTTCGCGGGAATTGTTGGCCGCGCCGGGCCCCAGGACGCCGCGTACGTCGCCCTTGCCGAAGGTGCTCTTGTCCTTGGCCGACTGAACCGCGTGGCCGTAGGCCAGCCATTGCGAGACGCCGCCCCCCAGGCCGGGCAAGGCGCCGATGAACGCGCCGATGAAGCCGCAGCGCATGGTCAGGCCGAAGTGGCGGAAAGTGTCCTTGACCCCTTCCATGACCCCCGTGATCTTCTCCACCTTGGCCTCGGCGATGCTGGTGCCGCGCACCGCCAGATCGATGATTTCCGGGATGGCGAAGAGTCCGACCACGACGGGGCCCAGACTCAGGCCATCCCAGAGATAAAGCGTGCCCAATGTGTAACGCAGCGTCCCGGTCTGAGGGTCCACACCGATGGCTGCGAGCATAAGCCCGATGCCGCCACAGAGTAGCCCCTTGGTGAGGGACGACCCGCTCAGCGAGGCTATGAACGTGATGCCCAGGATCGCCAGCATGAACAGCTCCGGAGAGCCGAAGAACAGCACCAGCGGGCGCATGATGGGAATGGCGAGGGCCAGGATGACGGCGCCTTCGAGGCCGGCCACCAGCGAGCTCATGAGCGCGGCGCCCATGGCCCGGCCGGCTTCCCCGTTCTTGGTCATGGGGTAGCCGTCCATGATGGTGGCCGCGGCCGTGCCTTCTCCCGGGATGCCGAAGAGGATCGAGGTGAGGTCACCGGTGGTGCCGGTGATGGCGTGCATGCCCAGAAGAAAGGCAAAGGCCGAGATCGGCTCCCCGATCTTGTAGGCGAAAGGGAGCATCAGGGCGAGGGTGGCGAGGCCGCCCAGGCCGGGGAGAATCCCCACGATGAACCCCACCAGCGCCCCCAGGAGCAGGAAGCCGAAGGCTGGCCAGGAGAGGACGTGGAACAGTCCGTCTATGAAGGCGTCGAGCATCATGACCTAGGAACTACCTCCCGAGGATCTCCCTGACGCCGGCCACCACTTCCTTGGGTTGGCCTACGACGTTCTCGGCCACCATTTGCAGATCCTCGCCCCTCTTGAGCTGGAAGGGCACCATCCGCCCCTTCTTGGCCTCCGCCCCCAGCTTCGCGTCCCCCAGAGTCTTGGCGTAGGCGTCGCGCAGGATCTTCACGCGGTCCGCCGGCACACCCGGCGCCACCGCGAAAGGACGTCCGAAGTCACCGCTGGCGAAGATCACCGTGGCGATGGCCCGAATGCCTTCAGGCGTATTGTGTTGCTTCATCAGTTCGTGGATGGTGGGGGTGTCCTTGAGCCTGGAGTCCCGTTTCTGCCCGGTCTGAACCAGTGACCGTGCGAAGTTCTTCTTGTGCCAGGTCAGATAGGGTTCACGCCCGAAGAACGGCGGGATGGACAGGCCGCGGCACGACACCTCGTTGCGCTCCACCGCCAGGTCGATCTCGCTGCCGCCGGGGTAACCCGAGACCAGCTTGAAGTTCGCTCCCACCGCCTTCTCCAGCACCTTCCCCAGGAGATAGCTGTTGCCGCTCGTGCCGGTGTTGCCCAGCTTGGCCGGGTCGTCCTTCATCTTGATCAGGTCATCGACGCTCTTGTACTTCGAGTCGCTGCGGCAGAAGAGCACGGAGTGGCTCACCTCCTGCGTGCCGATCCACTGGAACTTGGCCATGTCGAAGCGCACTTCCTTCCGTCCCACCACCTGATCGAGGTAGAGGCCTGCCAACGGCATGACGATGGCCGTGCCGTCCTGCTTGGCGATGTTGTAGACGTAGTTGGCGGCAATGAGAGAGCCGGCGCCGGGCATGTTCTGGACGATGATGTCGGGCTTGCCCGGGATGTACTGGCCCATGTGCCGCGCAAACAGCCTGGCCCACCGATCGTAGAACCCGCCCGGCGAGCAGCAGACCAGAATGCGGATGGTCTTGCCTTCGTAGAAGTCCTTCGCCGCCGACTGTCCGGCGAAGCTCATGACTATGAAACCGGCCAGCAGCAGCACGAGAAAAATTCGACAGATCGCTCGCTTCATTGCACACCTCCGTGTTTGGAACCGGGGGCCCCGCACCACACAAACGGGTGCAGGGTTACGACTCGCCCCTCTCGTGTCTATCCTATTCAATGCCCAGCCACTGAAACACCTGACCCTCCGGAAACGGCAGCAACAGCGTCCGCTCGAACACCACGTAGTACACGAGCCACGCCGAGGCCGTGAGGATCAGCGACATGGGCCATCCTTCCTTCGACTGAATCTTCAGATACCCGAAGGTCATGCCCGCAACGGTGATGGAAAAGCCCAGGAGCCAGATACCGGCCATGAACCCCACGATCCAGGACAGGATGTTCGCGGTGCGCCTGGCCGCCACGGCCCACTCGACGGTCTGCGTGAGCTGGAAGTCGGCGGGCATGTTGGCCGAGGCGCTCTCGCCCTCATCCTTCGGGCCCCGAATCTCCTGGACGATGTTGAGGGCCGCCAGGACGATCATGGGAATGCCGATGGCCCACGGGTAGAGCCGCGCCTGAAGGCGCCACTCCCCGGCCTCCCAGACCAGATAGCCGAAAAAGACCAGAACCAGGAAACTGAAGACCGTCCTGGGTGTCAATCGCACGTAAAATCCCGTTGCCCGATACCCGGCTAGTCCCAGCCGTAGAGCGCCTTGGCGTTGTCGCCCAGGAACTTGGCCT
>CBDCDX010000001.1:0-50301 GCA_965215605.1 uncultured Binatia bacterium (SeqCode)
CTCCGCCGGTCATTCCTGCCCGAGGACAAGAGTTTTGCGCTGTGGCCCGGGTCGTGAGTGGGTGCGGAGTCGGTGATTCGTGGGGTAGTTCGCCGGTGGGGTGTGGGTGAGCCGGGCGCCGCGGAGTGGGCGGCGTCTCTGAAATCAGAAGACGCTCCTGCGGGGGTGTGCATCGTGCACCGCTCAGGCCAAAGGGTGGATCGGGGCGGTGGCTAGTGTGGTGTCTGGTTAATTCGCGTCATAATGTGCGGAGAATTTTTTGTTGTCGGCAAGGCGCGATGACGACCAGTGGCGGTTACCACGCGAGGAAGAGCAACGCAGCCGGTGGACGTCAGGCGGCGGCGCTGGGGCGTTGGCTGACGCGGTGGTGCCAGTCGGCGGCGCGGTGGCACTCGGGAGGCAGGGTCATCTTGATCCAGCCGGCGAAGTCCACGGCCACCTGCGCGGTGATGTCGGCGATGGTGTAACGTTCGCCGGTGACGAAAGGGCCGTGGGCGAGTTGCCTGTCCAGGGCGGCGAAGAAGCGCTCGACGCGGGCGCGGCCGCGTGACACGAGCTCGGGGATCTGTTCGGCGCCGTCCGGGCCGGTGAGGGCGCGCCCCTTGAGCCCTCGGGCCTGGTTCCTGAACGCTTCGGTGACGGCGAGGAAGCCGTCGATCTCGAAGCGGTGTTCCCACATGGCCACCTGCGCGCGGTCGCGCGCGTCCACGCCCATGAGCGGCGGCTCAGGGTGAACTTCCTCCAGATAGCGGCACACGGCGACGGCTTCGCTGACGGTGGCGCCGTCGTCGAGTTCCAGGACGGGGACCGTGCACCAGGGGTTGAGCCTGCGGAACGGTTCCGTGAGGTGCTCGCCGTTGCGCAGGTCCACCTCGACGGCGGGAATGTCCAGGCCCTTTTCGGCGATGAAGATGCGCACGCGGCGCGGGCTCGGAGCGGAGCGGCAGTCGTGAAATTTCATCGGATCCTCATGCCGGACTACGGGTGGAAATACCGTACTGCCGGAGGGTGGTCGCCATGGTCGGGCGGCCGAGCCGGATGCGGCCGTCGTTCAAGAGATACGAAAACAGGTACCCGGCGCCAAGCATCAGGATGCCGATGAGGAAACAGTACATGACCGCGCGATCCGGGTAGGAGTCCTTGAGGTAGCCCACGTAGAGGGGTCCGCAGATGCCCGCGGCGGCCCAGGCGGTAAGCACGAAGCCGTACATTCTGGACATTTTCTCGGCCCCGAAGACATCGAGGACATAGGGCGGCATGATGGCGAAGCCGCCGCCGAAGCAGAGCAGAACGTAGCAGACCAACGCCGAAAAGACCCACGGGTTCTCTTCGGTCATGAGGACCCCGAACACGACCATCTGGCTGGCCAGCAGGATGCGGAACACGTGGACCCGTCCGATGCGATCAGACAGGAGTCCCCAGAACAGTCGCCCCACCCCGTTGCACACGGAACTGGCGGCGATGAGCGTGGCGCCGTACTCTGCCAGCACGACCGGCTCGAGGGTGGGGTCGGCGATGCCCCAGACCTCCTGCAGGAGTTCCGACTGGAAACTGATGACGGAGATGCCGGCGGCGATGTTGAAGAAGAATACGGTCCACATGATGAGGAACTGGGTGGACGTGAGGTAGGGCAGGGTCGTCGCGGGTTCGTCCGAATCCAAGCGGCTGGCGAAGCTGCCCGGGGCACGGATCGGTGGTACGGGGTTGCTCAGGGCGAGGCTGCAAGGCAGCAGGATGCAGGCGAACAGGATTCCCAGCCACAGGAAGACCAGGGCCAGGTCGCCCTCGGTGCGCAACACCAGGAAGGGAGCCAGCCCCTTGCTCAGGAGCAGCGCGCCGATGCCGAAGCCCATGACGACGATACCGGTCACCAGCCCCCTCTTTTCGGGGAACCACTTGGCCACCGTGGCCACCGGGGTCACGTAACCCAGTCCGATGCCGGCGCCGCCGATGACGCCGTAACCGAGATAGAACAGCGGCAGGTAGTCGAGCCGGAGCGCCGCGCTGGCAATGATGTAGCCGCCGGAGAACATCAGGCTGCCGGTGAGCGCCAGACGCCGGGGGCCGAGCCGCCCCAGCGCGGAGCCCGCCCAGGCCGCGGACGTCCCCAGGGAAAAGATGGCGATGCTGAAGGCCCAGGCGGTTTCGGTGTGGGTCCATCCCGACTGATGCACCAGCATGGTCTGGAAAAAGCTCCAGGCGTAGACCGTCCCGAAGCATATCTGCAGCAGCGTGCAGAAAAACGCGATGGCGACTCGGTGAATGCGCATATCCTTGGAAATGCCGGGGCGCCCGGTGGTCGCCCTTGGGCCGGGCGCCCCTACGTGGCGCCTTCCGGCGGCCGCGGTCCAGCGTCGCGTCGCGCCACGTGAAGCAGCAGGCGCGCCAACTCCCCGGCTTCGTCGTCGCGCGCCAGGACCCGCTCATCCGAGTCCCCGTCCGGGTTCTCTTCCCTGGCCAGTTTCGCGGCGAGGGCCAGGACTTGTCCCAACGGCTTCGCCGCCAGGTTGATGAACCAGATGGACCCCAGGACGCCGACCACCAGCAGGATGGAGATGAGGTAGACTTGCTGGCCGATGGCGCGCTGAATCTTCAGGCCGATGACGTCGAGGTCCATGCCCACGTGCACGGCGCCGGCGTAACCCGCGAGGATCGGACTGGCTACCTCCACGAACTCGCCCATGCCCGGAAGCGTCCGCTTGACCGTGGCGGTTTCGAACGGGTTGCCTTGCAGGATCTCCTCGGGAATGCCGGGGACGAAGGTGTGGGCGAGGAACTCGCCGCTGTCGCTGGTGATGTAGACGTAGCGGATGCCCTGGATCTCCGCGAACTGGTCGATGAGCGATTGGAGCGTGGCCAGGTTGCGGTTGAGCAGGATGTCCACGCTGGCGTTGGCGATGGTCCTGGCAATGTTCCGGCTGTTGATCTCGTATTCCCTCGACAGGTGGGTCTGAACCGTATAGATGGTCAGCGCCGAGGTGGACAGCACGATCATGCCGAAGAGCCCCAAGATGCCGAACTGCGTCTTCTGAAAGAGCTTCCTGATCTTCATGATCACCCGAACTTGGCGCGCCAGTCGTCCAGGGTGACGAAGCGGCCGTTCTCGACGACGGTGTAGTACACCTTTTGCAACCCCTGCCGGCGGTCCGGTCCGAAGGACACCGACTCGCCAATGCCGAGGTCGTAGTCGCGCACCGAGAACACGGCTTCCTCCAGGCCGCTTCTGTCCGGCCTGCCCTTGAGGCGGCGGAGTATTTCCACCATCAGCCTGGCGTCCAGGAACCCTTCCAGGCTGACGAAGCTGTGGGGAAACGGCGTGTACGGCTCCTTCACCAACTCGCCGGGAACCTGGGGGTCGTAACGCGCCATCAGGTCGCGATATTCCCGGACCGCGGGGATGGATGTGTCCTCGTAGCTGGGCACGACCTGCGAGTTCACGAGGTGGCGGGTGTAGGCATCAGGGTCGTCCTGTCCCTCGGACAGGAGATTGAGCAGATTTTCGCTGCCGACGAAGGAAAGGTTGGCGATGGGGACGCGCAGGCCCAGATCCACGGCGTCGCGCGCAAACGCGGCGCACGCGGCATACGCGCCCACGCAGATCACCGCCTCGGGAGAAGCCTTCTTGAGGATCTCCACCTGTGCCCGCATGCTGCCGGTGAACCGCGTCCCTCGGCGGTACGTGGCCTCGCCGGCCATCTCGACGCCGTGCCGGGCCAGGGCCGCCCGTACGCCCGCCCAGCCGCTGCGGCCGTAGGCATCGGCCTGGTAGAACATGGCAATGCGCTGCCGTCCGATACGCATGAAGTTTTCCACGAGGCCGGCGGTCTCCTGGCGGTACGAGGCCCGCAGGTTGAAGGCGAAGTCGCCGTAGGGCGGCTCCCGCTGGGGCTGGGCGCCGGTGAAGGGGAAGAACAGGTACATCCGCTGGGCCTGGAACTTCTTCAGCATCGGCAGCGCGCGGGTGACGGTGGGGGTGCCCACGTAGCCGAAGAGCAGGAAGACCTGGTCCTCCAGCATGAGCTTCACGGTGTTCTCGACGCAGGGATCCGGCTGATAGCCATCGTCATAGAGCTTGAGAACGATCTTGCGGCCGTTGACGCCGCCGTTCTCGTTGACGTGGTTGAAGTAGGACCGAGCGCCGCGATAGAGCTCGGTGCCCAGTCCGCGGGAGGGGCCGGAGAACGCCGCGGACACGCCCAGGACGATCTCGCCGTCGGGTCCGATGCCTCTCATCGCGGCCGCCCGGGCGTTGGCGTGAAGGGCGTGAAGCCACGGCGGCGCCAGCGCGGCCGCAAGCCCGGCGCGGACGAAGGTTCTGCGTGTCAGACTGGCTCTCACTTTCCGTCCCGGAAAGACCGCAACAACTCCAGGCTCTCCCGGTCTTCCTTCAGGTCCTTGCCTTTCGGCGTCTCCAGGCACATGGGCAGGCCGAAGAAGCGCTTGTCGTTCATCAACAGGCGGAACGGCTCCACGTCCAGGTGTCCCTTGCCGATGATCTCGTGGCGGTCCACCCGGCAGTCGAGCTCCTTCTTGGAGTCGTTCAGATGGAAGGCCGCGAGGAGACCGAGGCCGATGACCTCGTCGAACTCCGTGAAGGTGCGCTCGTAGCCTTCGCGCGTGCGGATGTCGTATCCGGCGGCGAAGGCGTGCTGGGTGTCGAAGCACACGCGCAGCCGGTCGCTCTCCCTGGCGCTGTCGATGATGTCGCGGATGTGTTCGAAGCGGTAGCCCAGGTTGCTGCCCTGGCCGGCGGTGATCTCCAGGGCGACGCGCACGTTGAAACCCTTGCACCGCCGGTGGACGGCGTCGAGCGACCGTGCGATGGTGCGCAGGCCCGCGCGCTCGCCCGAGCCCGTGTGGGCGCCGGGATGGGCGATGAGGCAGGGGATGTCCAGGGCCTCGCAGCGCTCCATCTCGTCCACGAAGGCGGCCACGGACTTCTGCCGCAACTCCCGGTCGGGCGCGCCGAGGTTCAGCAGGTAGGAATCGTGGGCCACCACCGCGTGGACCCCGCTGGCCGCATGAGTGTCCTTGAACGTGCGGGCGTCGTCCTCGCTCAAGGGCTTGGCGGCCCATTGCCGCGAGGACTTGGTGAATATCTGGATGGCTTCGCAGCCCACGCTGTCGCCGGCGCGGAGCGCGTTGTGAACCCCGCCGGCGATGGACATGTGCGCTCCCAGAAGCGGCCGGTCCCTGGGCGGGGTCTTCTTGCGCGGTGGCGAGGCCATGCGGGAAGTCTTACCACAACCCTGCCACTGACTTCATCCGGGAATTTGCCACGCGGAACGTATTGCAGTATGGCAACACATCGCCCAACAAGGAGGTCCTCCATGGCCAACTGGCTTCTGAAGACCGAGCCCAGCGTCTATTCCTTCGCTGACCTCCAGCAGGACAAGAGCACGATCTGGGACGGCATCAAGAACAATCTCGCCCTGAAACACCTTGCCACCGTGAAGAAGGGTGATCGATGCATCATCTATCATACCGGCGGCCAACGGGTTTGCGTCGGCCTCGGCAAGGCCACCACCGGCGCCTATCCCGACCCCGAGAAGGACGACCCGAAGCTGCTGGTGTTCGACATCAAGGTGGGCAAGGCGCTGAAACGCGAGGTCTCGCTGGCCGAGATGAAGCTCAATCCCCGGCTCGAGGGCTTTGACCTGTTCCGCTTGGGGCGGCTTTCCTTTGTTCCGGTGAGCGACGCCCACTACGACGTCATCATGGAGATGGCCAAGGGCTGAGAAGGATGGCGGGCGGGAACGCCGCAGGTGCGCGTGAAGCCCGCCCGCGGGGACCTGAAAGGAGAGAACCCATGAAAAAGGCAGACTTCCGCCAGTTCTACCGCGACGCCCACGCCGTGGACTCCCTCAGCGAGCGCGAGAAGATATTCCTCGGCCTTGCCGTGGCCATGACGCGCAACTGCGATCCGTGAGTGGACCGCCGCCTTGCGGACGCAAGGAAAGCGGACATCCCCGAGGAACACCTCGACGCCGCCGTGGACGTCATCGCCGCCGTGGACGCGGGCATCCTCCAGTCCCTGAACCAGCGCATCAAGCAGCGGCACAAGGAACGGGGATAACCTGTTCCGCGGGTCGTCGCATGCTTGAAACCCGCCCTTCGAGGTGGTAAAAGTCGAGGTCCCACAGTGGTCGCATAGCTCAGTCGGCTAGAGCGCTTGCCTCACATGCAAGAGGCCGCAGGTTCGAGTCCTGCTGCGACCACCATTCCCCTGCTCCAAACCAGATTGGTTGTCATATGCTTGGTTGGCGACCATGTGGTTGGCAACCATGTGTTGGCATCCCGCCAGACGAGGCAATGGCCGGTATTCGACGAACCTTTTCCAGCGTATTGGATGACTGCGGGACCCACGGGAAAACTCCGCCAAGGGCTGCAGGCAAGCTCCCAGGGTCGAGCGACACGGTACATTCAAGGGAGGGCAGGACATGAGCACCGATTTGAAGATGTTTCTTTTGACCGCCGACAACCTGGTGCGTTGCCATTGGGACGGCCGTTCCCGGCAGGTGGAGGTGCTGGATCGGGTGATGGACGGGGAGGTGCTGCGGGAGGTGACGCGGGACGCGGAGGACCCGAACCGGCTCTACGCGGCCACGGGCACCGAGCTGCACGTGAGCGAGGACGGCGGGGAGACCTGGAAGTGGATTCCCTCCGGCGGCCTGGATTACCGGGACATCTGGACAATGCAGGCGCATCCCACGCGGTCCGGCGAGGTCTACGTGGGCACGCTGCCCGCGGCGGTGTACGTGAGCGACAACGGCGGACGCTCGTTTCGTGAGTTGTCGGCCTTCCGCCGGATCGAGGACTACGCCCGCTGGACGTTCCCGCCGCCGCCCCACACGCCGCACATCCGCTGCATCGTGCTGGACAGCCGGGCGCCGGACGAGATCATCGTGGGCGTCGAGGAGGGGGGCGTGGTGCGGAGCCGCGACCGGGGCGAGACGTGGGAGGATATCAGCGGGCCGTCGAGCACGGCCGCGTACCCGGAGCACAACGACCCGGCGGGGGTGCTGCCGTACCAGATGGGCGCCCACGAGGACGGGCGCGTCTATCGCGACGTGCACTGGGTGATGCGCGACCCCGCGAGCCTCGACACGCTGTACGCCACCACCGGCATCGGCACGTATCGCACCGACGACGGCGGCGCGTATTGGCGCAAGCTGGAATACGATATGGGACGGTCCTACGCCATTCCCTTCGACATCCATCCCGGCGTGCCGGAGCGTATCTTTCTGGGCGCGGCCGAGAACGGCCCCACCTCCTGGAAGGGCCACCGCACGGTGCGTCCCGGCCCTTACAACACCGTCCGTTTCAGCCGCGACACCTCGGAGGAACTGGGCGGCGCCAAGGCCGCCATCCTGCGCAGCGACGACCGCGGCGCCACGTGGCGCAAGCTCGACGGCGGTCTGCCGCGGGGACACGTCCACATGACGAGTTGCGTGGCGGTGCATCCCGCCGATCCCGACACCGTGATCATCGGCTACACCGACGGTTCGGTCTACGCCAGCCACGACGCCGGCGAGGCTTGGGAGCGGCTGGAACTGCCGGAGACCCGGCTTTACGGGGTGCGGTTGCTGTCCGCTTCCTGAGGTAACGCGCGGTGTGTCGGGCGGTGGTTCCGTCCGACACGCCGCATCCCCGCCGGAAAGCCTGCCCGGTTCCAGGCAGGGCGGTCCCGTCCTGCCTAGTGTGGTGTCTGGTTAATTCCCTCGATTCGCGCGAAAAACTCGCGCGTCCGCCCATCAGCCCGAACAGAGCGTGTGCGTCACGGTGATGCGCGCGCCGCGATGGAACTCCGTCAGAAAGTCGTCCCCATCGGCGTAGCGCCGGTTGGGAACCAAGCCGGGCGGGGAAGCTGAACTCCAGCGGGTCCATCGCGAACGGGTAGGGATCGAGGACGGCGCGGTGTGCGCCCACGGTATCGATGTGGATGCGCGCCGCCGGGGCGCCCTTCCGCGTGGGCACGTCCACGTCGTTGAGCGTGTCGCTGGGACCGAGCTTCCGTTTCTTGCTGTTCAGGGGATAGCGGTTGCACACGTACTGGGCGAGCTGGTCGAACACCTCCATGTAATCGTAATTGATCCAGATCTGTTCCTCGGAGGTGTAGTCCTTGAACTCCTCGGAATCGGCCAGCTCCGCCGCCAGCCGCTTCCTCAACGCCTCCTGATGGTCGACGTAGGCGCGCACCCGCGGGTCGGCGGTGCGATCCGGCGGATGGGTGTACTTGCCGTAGCCGGCGTTCATCAGCGCCACGCCGTGCATGGCCATGAGCATGGCCGCGTAGGGGTCCCGTTGGAGAACGTGGTCCACCGCGTTCTTGTAGAAGTCCAGTCGCAACTGGCCCAGGAACTTGAAGCTGCCGTCATGGTAGTCCATGGGAAAGTTGTCATCGTTCAACGTGGACGGCTTCATCTCCCATTCCCACCAGCCGTGGTCATGCTCCTGGGCCGCCAACACAACGGATGCATTCGGCTCCGGGCGATCGAACTTCTCGTTGCCCCAGTGGGCCGCAAAGAAGCCCGCGACCCGGGAGTGGTCGAACTGCAACGCCAGCATCAAATGCGTATCATTGTACGGGTTGACCATCATGGTGAAAGTTCTCCCTGGCTTCATTCTCCAGAGCCCTTCAGGCGGCGGGGCGTGTTGGACAGTGTATCACCCCAGCCACCCACCGGGCTTTCCCGACGAGCGTGACGATGGGGCGAACCGATGCGCCGTGAACCGGCATGCCCCCGCCTCCCGCGTGCGGCGTGAAACCCGGGGCATTATAAGATCGCCCCGAAGTCCGTGTCAACGACGAATCTGTTCGGGGAAAGTGACACGGATGCTTCGTACCCGTTGACACGTGCTGTTTTGATGCTTACCTTCCGTTCGCGACGACGAGAGCCATGGTATTTCGATAAGAACGTTACAACGTCACAAGGAGGTACGCATCATGTTGAATTATGAAGTGACGAGGTGGAATCCTTTTCTGTTGAATGGACAGAGGGACTTCGCTGCCATGTTCGACCGGCACTTGGGACGCCGGGAGTGGAGCGGCGGCCGGATGCCTCCGATGGACGCATTCGCGCGCGACAACCACTACGTGATCCGGGTCGACATGCCCGGAGTGGATCCGAAGGACCTGGACATTCAGGTGGAAGGCAGGATCCTCTCCATCAAGGGAGAACGCAAGGGCGAGGAGAAGGGGCATTACCTGCGGGAGACGTTCCGCGGCAGGTTCCAGCGTGCCGTGAGGCTGCCCGAGGGGCTCGCCACCGACAGGCTGGAGGCGCGCTACCGGAACGGCGTGATCGAGATTTCGGTGCCGCTGCCCACCCAGGCGGCGGGTCGCAAGGTGCCGGTCCGGATCGAGGCGGGCGAGCCCACGGGCGCCGAGTCCAAGGCCGGGTAACCGAATCGCTGGCGGGTTCCAGCCCATGGACCCAAAGGGGCCTCTCGAATCGGGAGGCCCCTTTTTCGTCCTTCTATTCGTCCTTCTATTTCGTCCTTTCTCACACCTCGACGATGGGCTGCCCGATGATCCACAGGCTGAAGATGGTGTAGGCGACCATGAGGGCCAGCATGGGGATTTGCGCCGCCACGGCCGGTCCTCCGCCGGATGCGCGGTACGCCGCGCGGTGGGCCAGCCACACGGCGATGACGTGGCCGGCGACGATGACGAACAGCGAGAACAGCCAGAGGAAGCGCGCGTCCACCACGGTGGGGTCCGGTGTCACGCCCGCGGTGCCGAAGAGATCCCATCCCACTCCGAACGGGTCGGAGATGTGCCCGTAGAGAAGCTGGCCCTCGACGATCAACAGCAGCAGGTAGTGCGCCAGGTGGTAGGCGATGGCGATGGGCACGAGAGTGAGGACATACTCGGAGGCCAAGTCCATGGCGTTCCGGCTCCTTCCCCGCCGCAAGCTTTCGAGACGCGCCATGAGCCCGCAGGTCCCGAGAAACAGCGCCACGAAGCAGGCCGGCGCCAGCAGGAGCCCGATGGTGAACACCAAGGTGCGCGCGCCGGTGTTTCCCAGGAACTGGGTCCAACCGATGTCGTACAAGGCATGCGACGACGCGGCGTAGAGGGCCGCCCACACGGGCGTGTGCAGAAAGCCGTCGAAGCTCACGGTGGCGAGCAGCGTCACCACCAGCACCACCATGGAAACCGGCGCCTTCCCGCTTTCCGCCAGTCCGGACCCGTAGTGCCGTAGGACCAGCGCTCCTTCGGGCGTCCGGGCGAGGGGAGCGAAACGGCCAAACAGTCCGAAGATAATGGAGAACGTCTCGCCGCACTTCAGCCACGGTCCGACACCGTAGCGCGCCATGGCGGCCCAGGTGAGCGCACTATAGGCCAGGATGAGGACGGCGAGGCGCGCGGGCGCGGTGTTGTTGGGCCAGACCAGTTCCGCCCAGGCAAAGCACAGGTAGAGGCACACCGCCGGCCACACCCCCAACCACGAAGGCAGGGGCTCCACGGCGTGTCCGCGAAGCCCCTCGGGCAGCAGCGCCGGCACCGCGGCCCAGGGGTTCAGGGCGGGCCAGACATTGCCGGCCAAGGCGCACACGAAACCCAGACCGACCCACCAGGCCACCCACACGAACGCGGGCAGCACGTTGGCCAACTGATCCTCCTGTGTGCCCAGCAGTCCGGCGGCGATCAGGAATGCAAAGACGGCGACGGAGAGGACGGCCAGCGTCCTCCCGAGTCGATCGTTGGTGATGAGGCGCCCGAACCACGTCCGGGAGATGTCCTGGCTTCAGGGCGGTGTGGGGGCGGCTTCCTTGCGAAAGGCGATCAGCACGACAAAGGTCAAGGCCACCACCAGCCCCGCCCCGGCGAGGTAGTACCAGAGCGGCACGGGCAGGTCGTAGCGCTGGACGACGGCATGCGCCCATCCCGGTTTGGGGAGCAGGCACAGGAGGCCCAGTCCCGGGATGACGCCCCCGGTTTTCAACCGCCGCCCCTCAGCCACACCGCATGGGGGTCCGCACCACTTGGTGGTGGATGGTGCCGCTGCTGCCGCCCCGCCGGATGCCGCCGCCGGGCAGGTGAATCCAGCCGTTCAGGTAGACCAGGCCGGTGACGCCGTGGACCGGTATGGGCATGTCCGCAAGCCGCGTCCAGGTGTCGGTCTTGGGGTCATAGACCTCGTGGTGCGGGAACACGCCGCTCGGACCCGCCGACGGATGCTCGCCACCGAAGGTGTGGAAGCAGCCCTCTACGGCGATGCCGTTGAGTCCGCCGCGAGCTTCGGACATGGGCCGCCGGGTGGCCCACTGGTTGGTCTTGGGGTCGTAGACCTCCAGGGCCGGGGTGATCTCGCTGCGGAAGCCTCCGCCGAAGCGTCCCCCGGCTACGTATAGTTTTCCGTCGATATTCGCGGCGGCGATGTGGTTGCGTTGGGTGGGCAGGTCGGGCAGCGTCGTCCACTTGTCCGCCCTGGGATCGTAGACCGCGAAGTCGTGGCCCCGCGGCGGGCGTCCTCCGGCCACGTAGAACTTCCCGTCGATGACGTCGTGGGCCATGGCGCTGCGTTTGGTGGGCATGGGCGCCCGTGGCGTCCACTTCCTGGTCTTGGGGTCGTAGGCGTGCACCGCGTCGGTGTAGCGGGACCGCTCCCTGCGTCCGCCGGCGTTGGTCTGCCCGCCGATGACGTAGAGGAGGCCGTCGAAGCCGATGGCCGACGCGTGGTTGATGGTGGTGGGATAGGCCGTGGTGAGGTCCCACTTGTCGGTGGCGACGTCGTACACCTGCACGGTGTCGACGCTGATCCGGGTGGATGGGTAGCCGCCCACCACGTAGATCTTGCCGTCGAGGTAGGCCACCGCCATTTCCGAGTTGGGCTCGATCATCTCGCCGCGTTTGCCCCACTCGCTGGCGGGTTTCGCGTCGGCCGCCAGGGCGGGGGCGCCAGCCAACGCGAACGCGCCGATGAGCACCGCCAAGGTCATGTGTTTCATGCGCAGAGATCGCTTTTTCATGGTCATCGTCGAGCCTCCTGAGTTCCCACTACTCTCATTGACAAACAAAATCAAAACCAATAAGGCCAAACCAAGAGCCGAACCTGGAGGTGGAACCATGGCTAGCGCGACTTGTGTCGATACGGACGGACACGTTCTCGAACGGGCGGCGGACATCCGCAAGTACCTGGAAGCGCCCTGGAACGAACGCGGGACGCCGCTGTGGCCGGGAGACCAGCCCTGGGATCCCAACCTGTTCCAGGGGTTCAAGATGTCCGTGAACTGGGAAGGACTGGCGCCCGAGGAACAGGTGCGGCGCTGGCACACGCTCATGGACAAGCAGGACATGGAGGTGGCCATCTGCTTCCCCACGGGTTCGGGCAACATCGCCAAGAACCAGGAGGTGCCGTACCAGGTGGCCGTGACCAAGGCCGCCAACACCCACTTCGCCAAGGAATACAACGCACTGTCGAACCGCCTGAGCTGCGTGGGCGTGCTGCCCATGAAGGCGCCTGAGGAAGCGGCCAGGGAGCTGCGCCGGGCGGTCAACGAGCTCGGCCTCAAGGGGTTCGAGATCCTGCCCACCGGGCTCCCCATCGCCCTGGGCGAGACGTATTATGACCCCATCTACCGCGCCGCCGAGGAAGAGGGCGTGGTGCTCGGCATCCACGGCACCCGCAACACGTCGCGCGAGCTGGGCGCCTCCATCCTCACCACCTTTGCCGAGGTCCACTCCTACGCCTTCACCGCCGGCATCCTGCTGCAATTCACCAGCATGGTGTGCCAAGGCATCACCCAACGGTTCCCCAAGCTCAAGCTCGCGTTCCTGGAGATCGGCGCCACCTGGCTGCCATACTACCTCGACCGCCTCGACGAGCACTGGGAGAAGCGCGGCGCCCACGAGATGCCGCTGCTGAAGCAGAAGCCCAGCGACGTGGTGCGCGAGTCCAACATGTACTTCAGCCTGGAGTCCGGCGAGTCCCAACTGGCCGCCACCGTCGACTACGTCGGCAGCGACCACTTCGTCTATGCCTCCGACATCCCGCACTGGGACAACGAGTTCCCCGGCAACCTCCACCAACTCCGGAACCACCCGGACCTGTCGGACGAAGTCAAGGAGAAAATCCTCAGGAAGAACGCCCAGCGGCTGTTCGATCTCCACTAGTGTGGTGTCTGGTTAATACGCGTCATAATCTGCGGGTCTTTTTCGCCGTCGGCTGCGTTGCTCTTCCTCGCGTGGTACCCGCCACTGCTCGTCATCGCGCCTTGCCGACGACAAAAAATCCTCCGCAGATTATGACGCGTATTAACCAGACACCACACTAGCGCGGGGCCGCGGGGCGGGTACGCGTGCCTTGCCCGATACACGGCCAAGGCTGGCCCGGGAACACCGTGGGGGAGGCGGGCTTGGTGGGGCGATTCAACTCCGTTCCATTCGCCTGACGTGGTCACTCCTTGATCGTCGTGGTAGGACGGCATGGGAGAGTGTCGTCGGGTCAAGGGTCAAGGAGCGCGTCATGGATGCCGTGCAGATGGAGGTGGTCTACCGGGCCACCGCGCAGATTGCCAAGGAGCTGGCGCTGAACATGCTCCGCACGGGCTATTCGAGCGTCATCAAGGAGAGTCAGGACTTCACCTTTGCCATCTTCGACGGCGCCGGGCGCATGGTGACCCAGGGGTTGCCGCAGCCGCTGCACATCGGCGGCATTTCGGCGCAGGTGGGGGAGGTGATCCGGGTGTTCGGGGACGACATGGCGGAGGGGGATGTCTTCATTCTCAACCATCCGTACTTCGCCTGCCAGAACCACGCCACCGACGTCACCGTGGTGTCGCCGGTTTTCGACCGGGGGCGGCGGGTGGCGTTCATCGGCAATACCGCGCACAAGCCGGACCTGGGCGGGAAGGTGCCGGGCACCAACTCGCCGGACGCCACCGATGTGATCCAGGAGGGGTTGCTGCTGCCGGCGCTACGGCTTTACCGGGAGGGGGAAGTCAACGAGGATCTCAAGACCATCGTCATGGCCAACACGCGCACGCCGGAGATCACTTGGGGGGACATCCAGGCCCAGGCGCAGACCAATTTCTACGGATTGCGCAAGCTGGCGGAGCTGCTCGACCCGTACGGCGCGGACGAGGTGACGGCGTGCTGGAGCCAGTGGATGGACATCTGCGAGGCCGAAGTGCGCAAGGCCATCGTGAAGATTCCCGACGGGGACTACGGCCCGTGCGTGGACTACCTGGACGACGACGGCCTGGACCTGGAGCGATCCTATCGCATCGCCGCCTCGCTCCGGGTGGCTGGCGACGAGATGCACTTCACCCTGGAATCGGCGGCGCAGGCGCGCGGCCCGGTCAATCTGCGCCCCTGTGTCATCCGGAGCTTCATCGACTGCCTGGCCGTGGCGGTGCTGTGTCCGGACCTGCCGGTGAACCAGGGCATCTCCCGGCCCATCCATGTCGCCTTTCCGCCCGAGGGCTCGATCCTGAACCCGCGCTATCCCGCGCCGGTGAACATGTACGTGCGGCCGGCCCAGATGGTGACGTCGGTGGTGCAGATGACATTGGCCGAGGCCATGCCCGAGGTGGTGCCGGCGCCCGACAGCGGCGCCGGCGGCTCGGTGTCCATTTCCGGGCAGGACGTCGAACGCGACCGCTGGTTCTCGCTTTACGATCTCAACTGCGGCGGGGGCGGGGCTCGCGCCGGGACCGACGGCCCGGCGGTGTTGAACTCGCTGGTCATCAACGTCATGAACACTCCGGTGGAGCCCCTGGAAACGGAGTTTCCCATTCGGATCGAAGGCTACGGGCTGTACGAGGAATCGGGCGGCGCCGGGCGGTACCGGGGCGGCTTGGGCATGGTGCGGGACTGGCGGATGCTGGGTGACGAGGCCTTCGTGAACCTGCGCAGCGACCGCTTCAAGCATGCCGCCCCGGGGCTTCACGGCGCGGGATCGGCGCTGCCGTCGTCGGCCTTCCTGAACCCGGGCACGGAGCGGGAGCAGGAGCTTCCGTCGAAGGTCAGCCGGCTGCGGCTGGAGAAGGGCGACGTTTTCCGCATCCGCTATGCCGGCGGCGGCGGGCGCGGCGACCCCTTCGAGCGGGAGCCTTCCAGGGTCCTCGATGATGTGCGGGACGGCTACATCAGCGCCGCGAGCGCGCGGGACGACTACGGCGTTGCGGTGAGCGGCCGGCCGCCGGAGATCGACGAGGCGGAAACCCGCCGTCTCAGACGCACGCCGCGCGCCCCGGCGGCCGAGCGGGAGCAGCGGTAATGCGCGGGCGCGTCGCGGCGACCCGCGGTCCTTGCCGCCCATAGACCCCGCGTGGAACCGCACACCGAAACGACTCGGGGCTGGCTCCCGGATTTCCTCCTCACCTGCGGCGCCCGCTTCGGGCTCTTCTTCGCCATGTTCCTGATCGAGCCGGTGTTCCCCGTGTACCTACGGAACATGGGCACCAGCTCGTTCATGATCGGGGTGGTCATGGCCGCGTTCCCCCTCGGCGCCACCTGGGTGCGGCCGCTGGTGGGCGCCTACATCGACCGCTTGGGCAGCAAGGTCTTTCTCGTGGGCGGGCTGACCATCTTCATCACCGCCGCCACGGGCTACATCTGGACCGGCTCGGTGCTGGTGGCGCTGCTGCTGCGCACGTACCACGGCTTTGGGTGGTCGGGCTGCACCACGTCCATCGGCACGCTGGTGGCGGACATCGCTCCGGATCGCCTGCGCGGCACCCTCATCAGCTACTCCGGGGCGGTGAGCACCGTGGCCTATTCCATCGCCCCGGCCGTGGCTTTCTGGATGGTCGGCCGTTTGGGATTCCCGGCGGTGTTCGCCAGCGGGGCCGCGGCTGCGGGCTTCGGCCTGATTGCGGCTGTCCTGCTTCCCTCCCCGGCCCGCTCCCCGGCCCCGCCCCGGCGCCGGCGCTGGTTCGAGACCTTCATTTTGCCCCAGACGCTCCTGCCCGCGGTGAGCATGGGCCTTTTGGGGATTTCCCGCGGCAGCATCATCGCCTTCCTGTCGCTCTACGCCCTGGAGATGAAGGGAGACCCGGGCATCTGGTTCAGCGTTTTCGCGCTGGCGGTGGTGGTGGGCCGGCCCATCTTCGGTCCGCTCTCGGACCGCAAGGGCCGGCCGTTCGTGGTCATACCCACCTACTTTCTGGCTTTGGTGGGCATGGTGGTGCTGGTGCTGGCGCGCACCCCCATGATGCTGCTGGTTTCCGCGGCCATTCTGGGGTTCGGCTACGGCTCCGTCCACGCCGGGCTCATGACCATGGCCGTGGACCTGGCGCCGCGCGACCGCTGGGGCCTCAGCATGGCCCAGTACCACCTGTTCTACGACCTTGCCATCGGCGGCGGCGGCGTGTTGGCCGGCGTCATGCTCAACTTTACCGGCAACAACTATCCGGCTATGTTTCTGGCCACCACGGTGGTGGGTTTCGGTGGGTTCGTGTTGTTCCTGATGAAGTATCGAACCGTGGGCCACAACGCCATCGAGCCGGAGAACCGGCGCTGAAGGGTATCGGAGCCGATGCGAACGTCGGCCGGCCGGCTTTTCGGTGGGGGCGGCGCCGGCCGTGGCGCCGAACACATGGCCGGGTTGGATGCGTCAGCAAGCCCGCGCAACGGCACCAGGAGGTCCCATGAGGATTATGGCTACCGCGATTCTGGTTCTGTGGTTTTTACTAGCCCCGGCCCTCGGCAGCGATGTGGCGCCGCAGACGTTCCGCATCGGCATCGATGCCAGCTATCCACCTTTCAGCGAGCTGGACGAGGCGGGCCGGCCCAAGGGTTTCGACGTGGATATTGCGCGCGCCCTGTGCGCCGGGATGAAGGTCTCTTGCACGTTGGTCCAGCAGGATTGGGAAGGCCTCATCCCGGCGCTGCTGGCGAAGAAGTTCGACGCCATCGTCGCCAGCATGTCGATCACCGAGAAGCGCCGGCAGTGGGTCGCGTTCACCGACAAGTACTACAGCGGCCTGGTTCGATTCGTGGCCCGCAAGGACTCGGGATTCGATCCGGCGGCGCCGGCCGGACGCACCATCGGTGCGGCGCGCGCGACGATTGCCTCGGACTGGCTGGAAGCGAATGTTTCGGGAGTGGCCGCGATCAAGCTGTTCACGGCACCGGACGGAATGTTTCAGGGACTGGTCAGCGGCGAGGTGGATGCGTTGTTGGGCGACGCGCTCGGGTTCTGGCAATGGCTCCAGACCCCGGAGGGCTCGGGGTTCACGTTCGTGGGCGACGGGCTTCAACTGGACGAGGGCATCGGCATCGCCGTGCGCAAGGAGGACGACGCGCTGCGCCGCGATCTGAACCGGGCGCTCAAGGCCATTCTCGCCGACGGCACCTACAAGAAGATCAATGCCCGGTACTTCCCGTTCAGCATCTACTAGGAACTACCAGGAACTTGCGGGTTCATCGAATCGTGGCGAGAGGCAGAGGAATGGAGGCCGGTTGCGGGCGGATTCGAGGATAATATTTGAGGATCCCACGGGTAATATCGGACGAAAATCCAACCGGAAATGGACCCATTCGTCTGCCTCGAAGTGGATGCTTGATAACCCGATAAGCTCCTGGACCGGCCTGGGGAGACGCACCGGACCATGAGACGGCGTGACCGTGCCGGGGGAAGGAGACAGGGATGAAGCTCGGAGCCCGATTGCTGGCCGCCGCGGCCTGGACCGCGAGCCTGCTGGCGGCTCCCGCCATGGCCGCCGGCCCCTTGGTGGGTCTGATCACCAAGACCGACGCCAATCCGTTCTTCGTGAAGATCGAGGAAGCGGCGCGAGAGAAGGCCGGCGCGCTCGGCCTTGAGCTGCGCGCCTTTGCCGGCCGATACGACGGCGATTCGGGGCCTCAGATCGAGGCGATCCAACGCCTCGTCGCCGCGGGCGCCAAGGGCATTCTCATCACGCCCTCGGATCCCGCGTCCCTGGCCGGGGCGGTGGCCATGGCCAGGGCTGCGGGTGTGCTGGTCGTTGCGCTGGATACCCCCTTCGACTCGGTCGACGCCGTGGACGCCACGTTCGCCACGGACAACTTCAAGGCCGGCGAGTGGATCGGCCAGTGGGCCCGGGCGACCCTGGGCGCTGCCGCAAGCCGTGCGAGAATCGCAATGCTGGATCTGTCCGACGCCCAGGTCACGGTGAACGTGGCGCGCAATCAGGGTTTCCTCAAGGGCTTCGGTATCGACATCAGGGACCCCGGCAAGATGTATGACGAGGACGACGCACGCATCGTCGGCGCTGGCGCGTCCCTTGGCACCGAGGAGGGCGGGCGCGCCGCCATGGAGGCGCTGCTGCGGCGGGCCCCCTCCGTGGACGTCGTGTATACGATCAATGAGCCGGCCGCGGCCGGCGTCCACGCGGCGCTCAAGGCCGCCGGGCGGGCGGGAGACGTTCTGATCGTTTCGGTGGACGGCGGCTGCGCAGGGGTCCGGAACGTGGCCGCCGGCGCCATCGGCGCCACCGCCATGCAGTATCCCGTGAGGATGGCCGTGCGCGGGTTGGATGCCGTGGCGGCCTTTGCCAGAACGGGCAAGCGACCGGAAAAACCGGCCGGCCGCGACTTCCATGACACGGGCGTGGCTCTGGTCACGGACCGCCCGGTTCCGGGAATTCCGTCCATTTCAGTGGAACGAGGCTTGCGGGAGTGCTGGTGACGGTTGGTGTCCTGGGAACCCTGAGCCGGCCGCAAGTGAACCGGCGAAATCCTGCCGCGGCGGTGTCCGGACTCGCAGTCCGGGCCTGAGGGGTGCGCGGGTACGGGCGGCGAACTGATCCGGACGTGAACGCGCCTCCATGTGCTCCACTACACGGAAGTGACAGTGAAGCCACGGCTCCAGAACCTTGTGTCCGAGCTTCGCGCGGACGTCGCGTCCGGGAAATCGGTTCCGGCAATCGCCGCCGGGCTCAGTTCAGGGCTGAGCCTGCTCGTCGCCTACGTTGCCTTCGGCACCGCCATCTACTCCGGTCCGCTGGCGCCCTACGCCTCCCAAGGCGTCGGCTTGGTGCTGTTCGGGACCTTCGCCTCCTGCCTCATCGTCGCCTTCACCGGCGGCTACCCCGGGGCCATCGCGGGATTGTCTCCCGCGCTGGTGATCGTCATGGCCTCGGTGGCCACCACGGTGGACGCGTACGGCGCGGGACTGTTCGTCACCGCGGCTGTGGCGCTCATCATCAGCGCCATGGGCGCCGGAGTGGGCTGCCTCCTGATCGGATGGTTCAAGCTCGCCAACCTGGTGCGTTTCATTCCCTATCCCGTGGCCGGAGGATTCGTGGCGGGCATCGGCGGCGCGGTGTGCCTGGCCGCCCTGTCCCTGATGGGGGCTGGGCCGGGCGAGTCGCTCCCGGCGATGCTGGAGCCTTCCGTGTTGTGGGTATGGGCGCCCGGTGCGGCCTTCGGGATTGCGCTCTATCTCGTGATGAAGCGCTTGCGCAACGCGCTGATTCTGCCCCTCGGCGTGGTGTTGGCCGTGGGCGTTCATCACCTCGCCTTTGCCGCCATCAATCTCTCCGGCGACGAGGCGAGGGCGGCGGGCCTCTTGCTGACGGGCACCGCCGGGGGGCGCCTGTGGCCGGTCCTGGGGATGGCCGATCTGGCGCACGTGAACTGGGCCGCGATAGCCGGTCAGGCTCCCGAAATGCTGATCCTCGTGCTGATCGCTTTCATCTGCATCATCATGAACGTGGCGGGACTCGAACTGGCCCTCGATCAGGATCTGGACTGGGACGAGGAGTTCAAGGCGACGGGGTTCGCCAGCATGGTCAGCGGCCTGGGCGGCGGCACGGTGGCGACCCTGGTGGTGCCGGCCTCGCTGCGCAGCAAGCTCTTCGGGGCCGAGACCCGGCTCACCGGCATGGTCACGGCCGCCGTCATCGGGAGCGCGTTGTTCCTTGGCGACGGCATGCTGGAAGTCGTGCCGACGGCCATCGTGGGAGGGATTCTGATCTTTGCCGGCCTCGGCATGATGGACGAAGGCCTCGTGAGGAGCCGCAAGCGGCTCCCAGCTTCCGAATTCGGCATTATTCTCCTCATCTTCGTGGTCATCGTCACCCTCGGCTTGTTCGAGGGTGTGGCCGCCGGCATGCTGGCGACCCTCGTCTTCTTCGCGGTGCGGCTCAGCCGCGTGGACCCCATCGAAGCCCGCTTCACCGTCCGCGAGCGCCGGAGCAACACGATCCGTTCCATACCCCAGCGCGCCATTCTGCTGGCGGAAGGGGAGCGCGTACATGCGTACCGATTGTGCGGCTACATCTTCTTCGGCAGCGTCATCCCGCTGACGGATCGTCTCAGGGAGTCCCTGAGCGGCCCAGCGCGCGCCTCCTCGCTGATGCTGGACTTCACCGCGGTATCGGGCTTCGATTTCTCGGCGGTGAACACGCTTGGCAGGTTCTTTCAGGCGGCGGATGCAGCCGGGTTGAAGTTGGTGCTGAGCGGCGTGTCCGAGACCTTGAGGCTCGGTCTGGAGCGCAATCTGCCCGCAGCCGTGTTTGCCGGGCTGTTGTTCGAACCGGACGTCGAGCGCGGTCTCGAGCATTGCGAGGAGTTCGTCATTGCGGCGTGGAAGGCGGACGAAGCCATGCCGGACGCCCGGCGCGCCGCCTTGCTGGAACGAACCGCGGACGATGTCGAGCGTTACCTGAAACGGCAGATACAGTTCGAGGATCTGATGGAAGAGCTGGGACGCTGGCTCACGCCCCGAGAATTCGGCGCGCAGGAGCCGCTGGCTGGGCCGGAAACGCCGCGGGACGGCCTGCAACTGCTGCTTTCCGGCCGGGCATCCGCCTACGATGCGGCCGGCGCGCGGCTCCGTCAATTCAGCCCTGGCGACGCGGTCTGGCCGGATGAGGACGCGCCGGTGGTGCTGGCGGACGAGCCGTGCCGGACCATGGTGCTGACTCCGGCTGACTGGGGCTGGTTGGAGGAGCACGAGCAGGCCGTAGCCCTCAACCTCTACCGCTACTTGCTCGCCGCGCGGCTCTAGTGTGGTGTCGGGTTTATCAAGAATCTGCTGCGAGGCAGGGAAATGGGTCCAGTTCCGGTTGGATTTTCGTCCAATATTACCAATATTTTCCTCAAATCCGCCCGAAACTCGCCTTTCTCTGCCTCTCGCTACGATTCGATACGATTCGATAAAACCGACAGGCTCCTGGGCCGGATCAAGTGCTGGAAGCCCGCGGAACCGGTCCGACGCCGGCGAGGCGTCGAAGTGATTCATTGGAAAGGAAGATCGGACCCCCTGTGGTCCCGGCCCCTACCGCCGCAGAGACAGGCAGAAGGGGCCGGGAAGGCAGGATGCCGGGACAACGTGTCGGACGCGCAGCTCCCCCGAAACAGGCTGTGCGAACCGCCAGCCTCTCAGCAGGGAGTGGCGCAGTTCAGGATGACGACTGCGCTCGCGACGGGATACACGAGATTCGCCGTCGCTTGACCATCGCCTCCGGTACCCTGCAAAAGGCGCATGCCGAACGTTTCGGATTGCTCATCGACATCGGAATCGGCGTATGTCGTTACGGTGATCGTTTTCTCGGTGTCCGTGGGTGAGAAATAGAGCGAGCCGGAAACCGACTGGTAATCGGAACCGGCCGTCGCCGGCGGGTCGCCTGTGGGATAGGACTCGTACCTGATTTCTGCTTCACCGGCGGTTTTCTTCTTCACGATCACTTTCGCGTCCTTGCCCTCATTCGTGGAATAGGATGTCCGACTGAAGGAGATTTCGGGAAGGTCCGCGGCGGTAAGCGGAGACACCGGCAACAGCGACAGTCCCACGCCGACGACGATCCCGCGAAGCAGGTTGCAACTTGGTCCATTCATTCTGGCAGTCCTCCTTTTCGAGTTTTACAGAGATATGCGCGACAGTAGCGGCCCCATGCCGTTTCCTCCACGCAGAAATATCAGAAACGGCGATTCATCGTCTGGAGCGAATGTATGTTGAGGAAAAGTTCTTGTCAAGGTGTACACGGAGGAGTTCAACTTCCCCGCTCTCCGCGAAGAGACCATCCCG
Source organism: uncultured Binatia bacterium (SeqCode) (assembly GCA_965215605.1). Lineage (GTDB taxonomy): Bacteria > Desulfobacterota > Binatia > UBA9968 > JAJDTQ01 > JAJDTQ01. Next base: position 21,969 of record CBDCDX010000001.1, read on the forward strand.
CTCCCGCCTCGTGAACCCGATGGCTACCGACATGTGCTGCGGCTTGGCACGACCGGTGGCGGGAAGACGACCCTCGTGCGGCAGGTCATCGGTACCGATCCCTCGGAGGAACGCTTCCCTTCAACGTCGACCTCCAAGACCACAATCCACCCCGTCCAGCACTGATCCAAGCGTTGTCAGGCCGGCGAGGCAATGCGGTGAGCACCTGTCGCGGGACCGTACGGGCTCCGATCTTGGCGTCGCGCAGGCGTGGCTCATTGTGTTCTAGCTTGTAACTTTGTATGGGCTAACGGAACGCAGCGTTCGATGCGCGGTGGAAACATTTCCCTCGGACTGGACCGGGCTTGATGAAGCGCGTGATGGTAGATCGGTATTGGAGGATCTGCGGGACAGACAGAGCCGCGCCAGGACGCGCGCAGACTGGAATGAATCCGCTTGCAGTCTGCCTCGACAAGGATCGAAACCCTCAGTGATCCTGCCGTTTGTAGTCGTAGAAACAACAATAATATCTGACGGTTATGATTGATTCCCTAGGGCGCTACCTGGTCGGCGTGGACGTTGGCGGCACCTTCACCGACGTTACGGTGCTGGACCAGGAGACCGGTGGTATCCGTGAGGTGCGCAAGGTGCCGTCCAATCCCGCGGCGCCGTTGCAGGTGCTCGACGGCGTGCTGGCGGACCTGCGCGCGACGTGGGGCGCCGATGCGTTGTCGTATCTGCTCCACGGCTCCACCCATGCGCTCAACACGGTGCTGGAGGAGAAGGGCAGCCGCACCGGCCTGCTCACCACACGCGGATTCCGCGACGTCTACGAGATCGCGCGCCAGTGGAAGGGCGAGGAGGTCTTCAATATTTTCTATCCCGGCGCCAAGCGGTTCGTGCCGCGACGCCGCGTGGCGGAAGTTTCGGAGCGGCTCGACAAGTCCGGCGCGGTTCTGGCGCCGCTGGACCTGGACGCCGTCGATACGGCCGTGGCCGGGCTCATGATGCAGGGCATCGAAGCGCTGGCCATCGCGTTCCTGTTCTCCTACGTGAACCCGGAACACGAGCGGTTGGCGGCGGCGCACATCCGTTCACGCTACCCGGATCTGTTCGTGTCGTTGTCGTCGGAGGTGAATCCGGTGTGGCGCGAATACGAACGTACCGCCACCACCGTGCTGAACGCCTACCTCGGCCCGCGCATGGAGCAGTACTTCTCCGGCATGGAAGAGACCGTGCGGCGGCACTTCCCGGAGGCGCACGCCTTCCTGATGAAGTCCAACGGCGGCATCGGCGCGCCCCGGGCCATGGCCCGATTCCCGGTGCAGACGCTCATGTCCGGTCCGGTGGCGGGAGTGGTGGCGGCTCACGAACTGGGGGTGCGCAACGGCGTCCCGAACCTCATTTCGCTGGACATCGGCGGCACCAGCAGCGACATGTCGCTGATTTCGGGACGGCCGCTGTACCGTACCGAGTGGCGCATCGGGCGCCATCCCGTGCGCGTGGACTCGGTGGAGGTGGAAAGCCTGGGCGCGGGCGGCGGCAGCTTGGCCCAGGTGCGTTACGGCAAGGTCCTCCAGGTTGGGCCGCAGAGCGCCGGGGCGGTTCCGGGGCCGGCCTGCTACATGCGCGGCGGCGACCGGCCCACGTTGACCGACGCGCTGGTGCAGCTCCGGCACCTGAACCCCCGGACGCTGCTTCAAGGCGAGATGCCCATTGACGCGGCGCTGTCGGCCGCGGCCATCCGGCGGCACGTGGCCGAGCCGCTGGACCTGTCGGAAGACGAAGCGGCCCTGGGAATCCTGCGTGTGCTGGTGGCCAATATCGTTGCCTCCATGCGCACCATCACCATCGAGCGCGGCTTCAACCCCGCGGACTTCGTGCTCGCGCCGTTCGGCGGCATGGGGCCGACGCTGGCCACCGCGGTGGCTTCATCGCTGGGCATCGGACGCATTCTGGTTCCGGTGGATCCGGGCAACTTCAGCGCCTTCGGCATGCTGCTGTCCGACCTGCGTTCGGACGCCGTGACCACGCGGGTGGTGGCGCTCAGTCCGGAAACGCTGACCGGCTTGGTGGCGACGCTGCGCGAGATCGAGGATGCGGTGCGCCGGGAGCTCGCCTCCCAGGGACCGTCCGAGGACCGGATCCGTGTGGATTGGCTGCTGGACATGCGTTACCGCGAGCAGGCCTACGAGCTGACGGTCCCCATCGCCAAGGATCCCGCGAAGCTCAACGTGGACGAGATCTGCGAACGGTTCGGCCAGGCCCATGAACAGCGCTACGGCCACCGGGCCGACGACGAGGTGGTGGAGGTGGTGAACCTGCGGGCGTCCGCTTACGCCTCGCTGGGGAAGCCGGAATTGTCGCCGGGCGAAGACACGGGCGCGCGGGAGCCCGCGGCGCGGGAGCGGCGCCGCACCGTCATGCTGGATGGCGTGCGCGACGCCCCGGTGTACCGCCGCGACGATCTGACTCCGGGCGCGGTACTGGATGGCCCGGTCATCGTCGAGGAGAAGACGTCCACCACGGTGGTGGAGCCGGGCTGGGCGCTGCGCGTCGACCCGGAGGGCAATCTGGATCTCACGCGCGCGACCTGAGCCACGCGCCGGCAGATCAACCTGAAACAGCCAACTTGAAGAAGTGCGGCACGGAGGAAAGCCATGAAGATTCTGATAACGGGCGGCATGGGAGTGAACGGCGCGGTAACCGCGAGGCACTTGGTCCGGGACGGCGTGCGTCCGGTGCTCATGGACAACCGCATGGACACTTCCCTGATCTCGGACATCGAAAAGGACGTGGACCTGGTGATCGGGGACATCCTGGACCCGGAGGGCCTGGACAAGATCATCGTCGACAACGGGATCACCCACGTGGCCCATCTGGCGGCGCTGATGCCCATTCCGGCGGAGACGGATCCGGCCCTGGGCATCAAGGTCGGCGTGGATGGAACCCTCAATGTGCTTGAGATCGCGCGGCATCGGGGGCTCGAGCGTGTGGTGTTCACCAGCTCCAAGGCGGTGTACGGCGAGATCAGCGGGCGGCATGCCTACCCCGAGTACGTGCCTGTGGACGAGGGTCATCCGCAACACCCGGCGGACCTCTACGGCACCATCAAGGTGTGCTGCGAGACCCTGTGCACCTACTACCAGAAGAAATACGGCGTCAGCTCGGTGGTGCTGCGCTTCGGCTCCATCTACGGTCCCGGCAAGGAGGTGCGTCACGGCGCGCTGTCGCTCTACGGCCAGATGATTGAGAAGGTCATGGCCGGCGAGGGCTTCGCGGGGGAGGGTGGCGACCAGTCCAACGAGGCGCTCTACGTAGGCGACGTGGCCCGCTCCATCATCCTGGGCCTGCAGGTCAAGGACCCCGCCGAGCGCACCTTCAACATCGGCACCGGCGTGGGCGTTACTCTCCACGACTTCAAGCGCGTCCTGGGGGAACTCTATCCCGACAGCAGGATCGAGATCAGCGCGGGGTTGGAATTCCGCATGACGGCGAAGAAGAGCTACTGCATTTTCGACATCGGCAAGGCCAGGGAACACCTGGGCTTCACCCCAGCCTACGACCTCGAAGCGGGCATCAAGGACTACATCGCCACCATCGAACGGCTGAGGCCGCGGTAGGGGTTCAGATTCTTCGGCTTTGAACGGGTCCGCCGAGGCACTGGGTTGGGGCGTCCGTCAAACGATTCGCATGTGACACGCACGCGCAGTCGCAGTCCCGGTCCAGTGCGGTGACTTGGAAAAACGGGCTCCGGTGGTGCGATCCGGAACTCCATCGGTCCCGTCTTGCAGCATCGCGGCCATCCGGTCCGGCATGGCTGGAGTTCAGCGCATGGGAAGCGTCGCGGACTACGCCGCCCCCTGCCGTTCCAGGATGTGGGCCATGTCCACCTTGGCGCCGGAGCGGCCGCAGGCGTCCACGAAGAGCTGGATGACGTCCTCGTCTTCGTCCTCGTGCTCGATCTGCCAGCCGCCCTGGTTCAGGGGGACGTCGGACTGGATGGGGCCGGGGACGAGCTTGAACATGCGGCTGAGCATCTTGAGGGCCAGGTAGCGGGCGGGTTGGGGGCCGGAGTTGAAGTGCTGGTGGAACCAGCCTTCGGGGGGCACGACGAGGGAGCCGGGCTTCCAGATGAACTGCTGCTTCTCCTCGCCCTCGGGCCACATTAGCGAATAGCCCTCGCCGGACAGGATCATCACGTGGGCGCCGGGGCCGTGCCGGTGAGCCTTCTTGTAGCGTCCCACCGGGAACTCGGAGACATGGGCGCCCATGTGGCTGTTCACCAGCTCGAAGAACACGGTGCGGCTTCCCTTGCCGCGGGCCTCCCAGGCGATGGGCTCGATGTTGGCCACATCGGGAATGAAATTGGTTTCCAGCACACGGTCGTTGTAGAGACGCGCGTGGCCGCGAAAGTCCTGGTCGTCATCGAACCGGTCCCTGAAGGTGAAGGGATTGTTCATGACGAATTCTTCGTTGTGGAAGATGTTGTAGACCAGCGGCGCGTTGGTGACGCCCAGGAGCCTGGCCTCCCGGTCGCCCGAGCCGTTGAAGTGCTGGTAGGTGGCGTTCACCGGGATGGCGAAGAGGCTTCCCTCCTGCCACTCGAAGCTCTGTCCCTTGCCGTTGCTCTGCCACAGCGTGGTCGCGCCGCGGCCGGCCAGCACGTAGACGAGTTCGTCGTAAATGTGCTTTTCCGGGTTGAGGCTCTTGCCCGGCGGGATCGAAACCACGAAGGCATCGTCCAGATAGCCGGCTCCTTCCAGGTTGATGTAGACTCCGTGGCCGCCCTTGCGGTCCCACCACTTCATCGGCACGTCCTTGAGGTCCTCGACGAAGTAGCCCCGGATCACGTCCACCCCCTGGGACACCACCCAGCGGTCGTAAGGCGTGTCCATCACTTCCGCGTTCCGATCCACGCGCTCGAAGTTGCCCAGGCTTTCGATCTTCATGCTTGTTCTCCAGGTCGTGCGACTCGGCTCGCCCGCCGACAACCGCCAGACGCGCCGTGCGCCTGCCATGAGCTTGCCAGCGGGCTCCGGACGACTAGTGTGGTGTCTGGATCCCGTGCTTCAGTGGGTAGCGAGGCGCAGGCGAGGGGCGTGGACGGCCGCGCTATGGCCTTGGTTCGGCGGCGGACATGCCGGCGTCCGCTGGCGCTGGCGCCAATTCAGCAGCGCGCGCCGCTTGTACGTCGCCTGCCGGCGCGTTCTCCGCCGGCGCATCGTCCACCGCTGGCGCATCTGCCGGTTCGGCGCCTGCCGGCATGGCGCCCACCTGTGCGCTCGCGAGGTGCCGGAACAGCCGCGACTCTTCCGACAGGATCGCGGTGCTCTTCTCCGGCAGGAACTTCTCGTAGGCTTCGAGGCTGCGGACGAAGCCGTAGAATTCGGGGTCCTGTCCGTAGGAGGTCGCGTAGATGGCCGTGGCCTCGCCGTCGCCCTCGCCGCGCAGCGTCTGGCTCTCGCGGTAGGCTTCTGCCAGAAGAATGGTCTTTTCCTTGTTGGTCTGGGCGCGGATCTTCTTGGACTCCTCCTCGCCCTCGGATCGGTAGCGCTTGGCGATGCGCTCGCGCTCCGCGCGCATGCGCTCGAACACGCTCATCTGGACCTCCGAGGGGAGGTCCGCGCGTTTCACCCGGACATCCACTACGGTTACGCCGTACTCACTCCTGGCCTTCTCGGCCGAACGCTTGGCTACCGCCTCCATGGCGGCTTCCCGCTGGTCCGCGATAATGTCGGCGAAGTTGCGCGATGCCAGTTCCTGGCGCAGTTCGGAGAACACGATGTCGTCGAGCAACAATCTCCCACGCTGCTCGGTCAGCGCGGTCTTGAAGAACTGGAAGGGGTCGCTGATGCGCCAGCGGGTCACGTGGTCCACGATGACGCGCTTCTTGTCCAGGGTCAGATAGTCCCGGGGCTGGGCGTCACTGGCGAGGATACGCCGCTCGTACATGGTGACGGCTTCCACCAGCGGTGTCTTCCAGTGGAGTCCGGGCTCCTGAACCGCGCGCTTGAACTTGCCGAACTGGGTGACGATGGCCTGCTGCCACTCGCCCGCGACGAAGAACGGGCGCACGGGCGGGAACAGCAGCACCACCACGATGGCCCCGACGAGGATGCCGGTGACGTAAGAACGGTTCATTGCTTGCCTCCCATTGCCGGAAAGCCCGCCATGCCCTTGAGCGGCAAGAGCGGCACGATGTTCTTGGCCCCCTGGGCGTCCACGATGATCTTGTCGACCTTGGGGAGCACGCGCTCGATGGACTCGAGGTGCATGCGCTCGCGCGTTACCTCGGGAGCCTTGCGGTACTCGGTCAGCACCGAGGTGAAGCGCGCGCCGTCGCCGGTGGCCCTCAACGTCCGCTCCTGCTTGTAGGCTTCCGCCGCCTGGAGGATTTCCTGGACTTCGCCCCTGGCCTTGGGGATCAAGTCCTCGCGGTAGCCGCGCGCTTGGTTGATGAGCTTCTCACGGTCCTCGCGCGCCCGCACCACTTCGTCGAAGGCGTCCTTGACCTGGCTTGGGGCCTCGACGGTCTGGAGCTTGACCTCGGTGATCTGAACGCCCGACTGGTAGGTGTCCATCAGCTCCTGCAGGAAAGCCTGGGTCTCGTTCTGCACCCGGTCGCGGCCTACCGTCAGGACCTCCTCGATGGTGGTGTTGCCCACCCGGCTGCGCAGCGCCACCTCGGTGGCCGCCTGCAACGTGTTCACCGGATCCCGGAGCTTGAACAGGAACTTCTCCGGTTCCTTGATCACGTACTGGACCGTGAGTTGGGCGCTGACGATGTTCTCGTCGCCGGTGAGCATCAACGACTCCGCAGGAATGAGGCGCACCAGGTTCGGTCGCACCGGGTTGCTGCGGAAGCCCACTTCAAGGCGGCGGATCTCCGCCACGTTGACCTTGCGCAGCTCCTCGATGGGCCACGGGATGTGGTAGTTCAGGCCGGCAGTGGCGATGCGCGTGACCTTGCCGAAGCGCGTCACCACGCCTTCCTCGCCGGGCTGTATGGTGTAGAAACCGCTGGCCAGCCAGATGAGGATGATGGCCCCGCCGATCAGGAGGGGTACCCCCGACTTCAGGAAACCGGGCAACTGCGGCAACCGGGAAAGCAGGTCCTCCCAGTCGGGGCCGCTCTGTCGCCGCCGGCCCCAGGGGCCCTCGGGTCCGCCTTGCATGGATGACTCCTTTGTTCTCTTTGCTCTGATTCCCGCCGCAATGACGGAACATGGCCAAACTATAGGGGGACTCTACCATTGCCCACCGGGGTGTCAAGGAAGGTTCCGGATGGAACTACCCGAATGGTCACGCCGCCTGACCTCGCGGCGGCGTCTCGCGTGTGCGAGCCAGTTTCACCGTGAGCCAATACCATTGATCCGGATAGCGGCGCACGAGGTTTTCCAGCACGCCCATGATCTGGCGGGTGTTGGCGCCCACGTCGGCGTTCAGGTCCCCGGTTCGCTCCATTTTCAGCTCCGGTTCGATGACCAGTTGCAGCTTCCCGGAGTAGCTTCGCACCAAGTAGACGGGCAACACGGGCGCGCGCGTGCGCAGCGCGAGGCTCACGACGCCGCGGGCCGTTCTTACCGGCTGGCCGAACAGGGTGGATTCCAGCTCGCCGCGCTTGAGGTTGTCCCCCAGCATCAGGACGGTGCCGTTCCGGCGGAGCACGCCCAGGATCCGCTTGACTGCCTCACGGCGGGGCAGGGAGGGGATGAGTTGCGTGAAGAACGAGCGGCTGTGGTACCGCACCAGGCGCATCAGCCGCTCGTCGTCCAGGAAGCGCAGCAGGCCATGGGTCGGATGACCGATCACTCCCATGGCGGCGGTGAGAAGCACGAAGTTGCCTAGATGGAAGCTCAACGCGATGGCGCCGCGCCCCTTGGCCAAGGCTGCCTCCAGGTGTTCCCGGCCCTGAACGTCGAGGACGGCGGCCAGCCGCTTGGGATGGCCCATCTGCAAGAGGCAGTCGAGAACGTTTTCCGCGATGCGCAGTTGCACGCCCCGGGCCAGACCGCGCTTGGCCGCCGGGGTGTAGGCGTCGCCGAAGGCCGCGTCCATCACGGACACGATGCGCTGGCGCGAGACCGCACACCTGGTCAAGCACCTGAGCACAGGGGCGAACAAACGCATGAACCAGTGTGGCGGCATCACCCGCATGACCTGGACGAGCAAGCGCCACAGTCCCTCCCACACGCGGTAGAGCAGCCAACGGGCGGTCGAGACCTGGCTGCCGACCGGCTCCGCGACGGATGGGCGCGCAGGCTGGAGGTCAGTTTTGGCCGATTGTGGCAAGCCGTTCTCCGAAGGGCTGGAGGCGCGAGCCTGTGTTCAGCCAAGCGGCTCGGTCATGGAAAGAAGGCAAGCTTGACCAGCAGAGCCAGAACGGCTGGCCCGATGGTGAGCGTGGCGAGTTTTACGACAGCCAGGTCGTGTCTTACATCACTCTTGAACTCCGCGAAGCCATCCTTCATCTCGGATTTGAACTCCGCGAAGCTCTCCTTCATCTCTGATTTGAACCCTGCCAGGTCCTCTTTCACTTCGGACTTGAACTCTGCGAAGCCATCCTTCATCTCTGATTTGAACCCCGCGAAGCTCTCCGTCATCTCGGATTTGAACTCTGCCAAGTCCTCCTTCGTCTCGGACCTGAACTCCGCGAAGTCGGCTCTCATCCCGGATCTGAACTCCGCGGATTCACGGTTCGCCGCAGTTCTGAAGTCGTCGAAATCCTGCCGGTTTTCGACGCGCATTTCGTTGTGGTCGTCCTTGGTCACCATTTGGCTGGCGACGGGCACGGCTACCGCGGCTGCCCTCGCTTTTTCCTCGGAAGCTCCGGCTTCGATCAGCGCGTCGTAGATTTCGGTGGCGATCAGGCTCATGGCGTCCTCCCCGGGCCGGTTTTCCCGGCGAGGGGCTGATTTGGATACAGCACCAGGAAATGCCGGGAATGTCAAACAAAATCGAACTGAACGATCTCGTAAGGACACATCGGCCTCGTTTCGGGATTCTTTAGGGCAGCCATCGATCAGAGCTGCCCTGAGCCGGTTCAACCCGGCGATGGAAACAATGCCGCCGCAAGCGCGACGCGCCGGATCCGTTTTGAACCGCCCCGTTGCGCGCCGTTGACATGTCGCGCGGACGCATGGTAGCGTCGCGGACTTCCAGGTTCCCGTACGATAGGAGCAAGCAGGCTCTCATGTCCACGATTTGCAGGAGGTACACTATGATACGCCGGTACGGTTTGGTGGTTTTGGCAGCGACCTTGCTGGTTTTGGCGGCCGCACAAGGCTCTCTGGCGGCCGATGCTGACAAATATCCGAACAAGACCATCACTTGGCTGATCAATGCGTCGCCGGGCGGTGGGTTCGACCTCCACAGCCGGGCGGTGGCCAAGGTGATGAGGAAGAAGCTCGGGGTCAATATCATCATCCGGAACGTGCCGGGGGCGGGGGGAATCATCTCGTGGAACCTGCTCGCCAAGGCCAAGCCGGACGGCTACACCATCGGCATTGTCAACCTGCCCGGCGCCATCGTCAGCCAGTTGTTCAAGGAGACGCAATACAAGCTCAAGGAGTTCAGTTGGATAGGACGTATTTCCGCGGGCCAGTACGTCTGGGCGGCGGGAAAACAGTACAATCTCCGAACACTCCAGGATTTTCAGAACGCCGAGGAAGTGCTGATCACCGAGTCGGGTTACGGCACCACCGGCTGGGTTACCGCCGCGCTGACGGCGTCGACCATGAAGTTCAAGCCCAAATTCATCATGGGCTACGGCGGGGCTCCGGCCTCGAACATGGCGATTGTCCGCGGCGAAGGGCATGCCCGTGGCCTGGGGCTGGACTCACCGGGTCAGATGGCCTACGTCAACGACGGATCGCTCGTCCCCACTTGGGTCTATCTTGACGAGCGCGACCCACGGCACCCGGACGTTCCCACGGTGGGCGAGCTCGGATTTCCTCAACTGAGTGTGTTGGCGGCCAGCCGTGTGGTGGCCGCGCCTCCGAAGACGCCGAAGGATCGCATGGCGGTCCTTATCAAGGCGTTCCGTGATGCCATTGAGGACCCCGAGACTCAGGCCGCGTTCAAGGGCATGAAAGCCAAGACGCTGCCCGTCTACGGCGACGACTGGCTGTCCGTGATGCAGACCCAGTTCGAACTGATCCAGGCCAACGCCGAAGTCTTCAAGAAGGCGCTCAAGTAGCGCGCCGTACCGGCTTCGCCATGCCGCGCGGACGTCGGGGCGCTTGAAACGAAAGGGGCGAGCCTGTTGGTCAGGCTCGCCCCTTTTCTGCCTTGGCGCAAATGCTGCTAAGATTCCCGGCTCAAGTTTCTCAAGGAGGAGTTCATGAAGATCGAAGGCAGCTATCAATTCAACGCGCCGCGCGAGCGCATCTGGGAGATATTGCAGGACCCCAAGGTCATGGCTCAGTGCATGCCCGGCTGTGAGGGCATGGAGGAGACCGCCCCGGACGAGTACGAAGCCACGGTCAAGGTCGGCATCGCCGCGGTCAAGGGTACCTACAAGGCCAAGGTCGCCATCAAGGACCGGCAGGCTCCGAGCCATTACGTGTTGAGCGGCTCGGGCTCCGGCGGCCCGGGTTTCATGCAGGGGGACTTGGTCATCGACCTGGAGGAAAACGGCGACGCGGCGACCACGCTCCGCTACAGCACCGACGCCAAGATCGGCGGCCTCATCGCCGGTGTGGGCCAGCGCATGCTCGGGGGCGTGGGCAAGATGATGGTGAACCAGTTCTTCAAGAAGATGGAGGGGTTTGTCTAGGAGCCTGCGCCGCAGGCTCCTGGGCTCTGGCCGGCGTTGCCGGGCGCCGGTGACGGTGAGCGCAAGCTCCTGGACGACAGGCGCGTGTCAGTCAGCGTAATCATCCCCACCTGCAATCGCTGGCCGATGCTTCGGGATGCCGTAGACTCGGTGCTGGCGCAGACTGCCAGCGATTACGAATTGATCGTCGTCGACGACGGCTCCACGGACGAGACCCCGCGCGCGCTGCGCGACTATGGCGCCCGGCTCACCGTGCTGACCCAGGATCGCGCGGGCGTGGCCGCGGCGCGGAACCTGGGAGCCTCCCGTGCTTCCGGCGCGCGCCTGGCGTTTCTGGACTCCGACGATCTCTGGCATCCGCGCAAGCTGCAAACGCAAGGCGACTTCATGGACCGCAACCCGGAGGTCGCAATCTGCCAGACCGACGAGATCTGGATCCGCCGCGGCAAGCGCGTGAACCCCAGAGAGCGGCACCGCAAGCCGTCAGGGGATATCTTCCGCGCCAGCCTCGAACTCTGCCTGGTGAGCCCGTCGGCGGTGATGATGCGTCGGGATCTCTTCGAGCGGGCAAGAGGCTTCGATGCGTCCTTTCCCGTGTGCGAGGACTACGACCTGTGGCTGCGCATCTCCCGGGACACGGAGGTGCCACTCATTCCCGAGGCGCTGGTCACCAAACGGGGCGGGCACGCGGACCAGCTATCCCGCTCCACCTGGGGGTTTGACCGCTATCGGGTCCAGGCCATCGCCAACCTCATCGAGGCCGGTCTCGACCCGGAGAAGGCCGGATGGGCCTTGGAGGCCATGGCCAAAAAGGTTACGATTCTGGCTCGAGGGTTCCGCAAGCGCGGCAACGAAGCCATGGCGCGAGAGTACGAGGAGCGGCTGCGCCGGGCCACCCGCTTTGGAGTCCCGAACGCGTATCGGGCGTTTCAGGGGTAGGGACGGGAAGTGACGGCGGGGCTGGGGGAATGACGGAAGAGGCGTGACAGGAGAGGCGCCGGAGTGACGGAGGGCGGCGAAGGGCATTCTGGGTACGTCGTTGCTCGGAACCACCCGTGGATGAGATGGGACGGTACGAAGAAATCACGGCCTACGGCCGGGAGCGCGGCATTCACGCCCAAGCCGTGGAGCGATGGCTGGCGCTCGGCGGGGAGGATCAGCGGGCGCTCCTGGAGCTCGCCCGCGGCCTTCGTCTCGGCGGCAACCACTTCAACGACTTCCTGGACTGGTGTGTGGAGATTTCGCTGCGGGACGTGTGCTCCGTCGCATCCGTCATCCACGGCAAGGAGTTGGCACCGACCCTGGCGGACAGCCGCATGAGCCGCAACGACAGGCTCAAGCACGCCAAGGAGGCCCTGCGGCGGCTCCGTTATCCGCGTTTGACCCGGATCGAGGACGAGGTTCGCGGCCGGCTCCGCAGCCTGAAGCTAGATCCGCGCATCCGCATCACGGTGGCGCCGGGACTCGAAGGCGGACTCAAGGTGGAGTTGCAGGCTGGCGGCGTGGAAGCATTGGCCCGGCTGGCCCGGGAGGTGGAATCCCTGGCAGACGACGAAACCGCCCGGGAGGTGTTCGCGCTCATGGAGGGGAACGAGGGTGCAGGCGTATCGGCCTGAAAGGGTCCTCGTGGAGAGCGGCTCCGAGGAATCGGTCATCTTCGACAACCTCCGGAGGGCGCTGCCGGACGTGCCGTTCATCACGGTGCCGGATCCGCAACGCCACTGGGCGAATCTCGACGGCGGCGACGATCCCATCACCCGGGGCAAGCGCGACCTGCTGCTGGCGCGCCACAAGGGGAAGTTCCTCAAGGTATGCCCGGGTAGCGACGGTCAAGTCTGCTGCAACTACTTCATCATCAATTTCGCCAGCAACTGCCCCATGGACTGCAGCTACTGCTACCTGCAGGACTATCTCGCCGAGAACCCCGCCCTCAAGGTGTTCAGCAACGTCGACGACCTCGTGGCGGAAACACGGGACCTGCTGGCGAAGCACCGGGACTACTTCTTCCGCATCGGCACCGGCGAGATCACCGACAGCCTGGCGCTGGAGCCCCTCATCGGTTTCGCCGAGGCCACGGTGCCGTTCTTCGCCGAGCAGCCCAACGTGCTGCTGGAGCTAAAGACCAAGAGCGACCACGTGGACGGCCTCCTGGGCCTCGACCCCAAGGAGCGGGTGGTGGTGTCGTGGTCCATGAACCCCCAAGCCGTCATCGACGCGGACGAGGGGCTCACCGCCTCGCTGGAAGAGCGTCTGGACGCCGCTTGGCGCTGCCAGCAGGCCGGCTACAAGCTGGGCTTCCATTTCGACCCCATGGTGGAGTACCCCGGCTGGGAGGAAGACTACCGCGACCTGCTGCACCAGATCTTCGTCCGCCTGGACCACCGGCGCATGGCCTGGACCAGCATGGGCGTCTTGCGCACCACCCCGTCACTGAAGCGCGTCATGCGCCAGCGCTTCCCCGCCACCCGCATCCTCTCCGGCGAGCAGGTCCCGTGCCCCGACGGCAAGATGCGCTACTTCCAGCCCCTCCGCGTCGCCATGTACCGCAAGATGCGCCAATGGATCCGCGAGGCCGCCCCGCTGGTGCCCATCTACCTCTGCATGGAGACGCGCGAGGTCTGGGACCAGGTCTTCGGCCACTTCCCGAGCTGCGGCAAGGAGTTGGGCAACGAACTGGTGGGCGCCGAATCACGCGTCCGGAAGCCTGCGCCGCAAGTACCGTGACCGGCCTGTAACCGTGACCGACCGCGACGGCGACCAATCGGTCGCCCTTACCCGGACGGGTAGCCTGCCGGGTTTTTCGAATCGTAGCGAAAGGCAGTCAAGGGAAACAGGCAGAGGCCAGTTCCGGTATCAAGCTGGACATTCCACGTCCATTCGAGTCGCATCACTTTTCGAGTCACGCCACTTCCTAAAATTGCAACTCGCCCCCGGAATCGCTATCCTGAAGGCATGTTCGGCAACGACATCATCAAGAAGGTCTTCGGCACCAAGAATGACCGCGAGATCAAGCGTTTCAAGCCCGTGGTGGAGCAGATCAACGGGCTGGAGCCGGCGTTCGAGAAGCTGACGGACGCGGAGTTGCAGGAGAAGACGGACGAGTTCCGGCGCCGTCTCGGGGACGGCGAACCCCTCGATGATCTCCTCCCGGAGGCGTTCGCGGCCACCCGGGAGGCTTCCCGGCGCACCATCGGGTTGCGCCATTTCGACGCCCAGTTGATCGGCGGCATGGTGCTGCACCAAGGCAAGATCGCCGAGATGAAGACCGGCGAGGGCAAGACGCTGGTGGCCACCCTCGCGTTCTACCTGAACGCGCTCACCGGCAAGGGCGTGCACCTGATCACGGTCAACGACTACCTGGCCCGGCGCGACGTGCAGTGGATGGGCCCCATCTATCACGCCCTGGGGCTGTCGGTGGCGTCCATCGTGCACGACGCCAGCTACCAGTTCGACCCCACCTTCATCACCAAGGACTACCGCTACCTCAACCTGCGGCCGGTGTCGCGCCAACAGGCCTATCGGGCGGACATCACCTACGGCACCAACAACGAGTTCGGCTTCGACTACCTGCGCGACAACATGAAGTTCGCGCTGGAAGAGTACGTCCAGCGGGAGCTCCACTTCGCGGTGGTGGACGAGGTGGACAACATCCTCATCGACGAGGCGCGCACCCCGCTCATCATTTCCGGTCCGGCCGAGGAATCCACCGACAAGTACTACACGCTGAACCGCATCATTCCCAAGCTGCAGCGCGGCGCGGTGATCCAGGGCGACCCGTCCCAGGAAGACCGGGAGGCCATCCTGGCCCAGGGCGATTACACCATCGACGAGAAGGCCAAGACCGTGGCCCTCACCGACGGCGGCGTGGCCAAGGTGGAGCGGCTGCTTGGAGTGCACAACCTCTACGACCCGCGCCACATCGACACGCTGCATCACGTCAACCAGGCCCTCAAGGCCCACAACATCTTCAGGCGGGACGTGGACTACGTCGTCAAGGACGGCGAGATCATCATCGTCGACGAATTCACGGGCCGGCTCATGCCGGGGCGGCGCTGGTCCGACGGGCAGCATCAGGCGGTGGAGGCCAAGGAGGGCGTGCGCATCCGCGAGGAGAACCAGACCCTCGCCACCATCACCATCCAGAACTATTTCCGCATGTACACCAAGCTCGCGGGCATGACCGGCACGGCCGATACGGAGGCCCCCGAGTTCAAGAAGATCTACGACCTCGACGTGGTGGTGGTGCCCACCCACCGGCCCATGGTGCGCATGGATCACGCCGACGTCGTGTTTCGCACCGAAAAGGAAAAGTACGAAGCCGTGGTGGAGGAGATCGTGGAGTCCCATGCCAAGGGGCAGCCCGTGCTGGTGGGCACGGTGTCGGTGGAGAAGTCGGAGCTTCTCTCGTCCATGCTCAAGAAGCGGAAGGTCAAGCACAACGTGCTCAACGCGGTGAACCACGAGGCCGAAGCGTCCATCATCGCCCAGGCCGGACGGTTCGGCGCCGTCACCATCGCCACCAACATGGCCGGCCGCGGCACCGACATCCTGCTCGGGGGGAACCCGGAGTTCCTGGCGCGTTCCGACATGGAGAACGAGTGGATCACCCGCGCCGCCAAGCTGCCCCTCCAGGGACAACAACGCTACGAGGACGCGCTGCGCGAGCTGAAGGAAAAATACGACGAGCGAATGCGGCAGGCCACCGAGCGCTACAAGGCGGAGACGGAAGTGTACGAGAACCAGCGCGGCGAGGCGTTGCGGAGCTTCACCGAAATCCAGAACCGACTCATGGCGCTGTCGCCGTTCCGGGATCTGCGGGAGGAGTACGAAGAGGTTTCCTCGTCCCAGCTCATCGACGCACTGCACAGCTACCGCAATATCCCGGAGTCCTACGTCGAGATGAAGGAGACCCTCGACGAGGCGGTGTTGGCCCATAACGGCGTGGACGAGTCCGCCCGGCGCGAATTCAGCGAGGCCAGCCAGGCGTTCGGCTCCTTTGTCGAGCGCTGGCAGGACGCCGACGGCCAGAGACCGCAACTCCTGGAGGCCATTGACGACAGCCGCCGTTTCTACGAGCAGCGGCTGGAGGAATACGAATTCGTGGTCACCCGCTCGGTGGTGGCCCAGGGCGAGGAAGCGGCCCTGGTGCAGGCGTTCGAGGCCAACCGCGCCGCTTTCGAGGACGCCGAAGCCCATTGCGAGGCGCTGCGGATACCCTACGAGAAGGAGAGCCGGGCGGCCCACGATGCCTACGAGTCCAAGCGCCAGGAATACGTGCAGGCCGTGGAGGAGGTGCGCGAGGAGTTGGAAAAGGCCCCCGAGGCCTACAGCAACCGCTACGACGAAATCCTGGCCGGCTACGATGCGGGCTCGGCCGCGGAACGCGAGAAGGTGGTGGCCGCGGGCGGGCTGCACATCCTCGGCACCGAGCGGCACGAGAGCCGGCGCATCGACAACCAGTTGCGCGGCCGTGCCGGACGCCAGGGCGACCCGGGCGCGTCGCGGTTCTTCCTGTCGCTGGAAGACGACCTCATGCGCATCTTCGGCGCCGACCGCATGCAGGGGATTCTGAACCGGCTGGGCATGGAGGAGGGGGTGCCCATCGAGCACGGGCTGGTGAGCCGGGCCATCGAGAATGCGCAGAAGAAGGTGGAGGCCCACAACTTCGACATACGCAAACACTTGCTGGAATACGACGATGTCATGAACAAGCAGCGCGAGGTGGTCTACGGGCAGCGCCGGGACGCGCTCGCGGGGGACAAGCTCAAGGACGAGGTGCTCGAGATGGCCACCCAGCTTGCCGAGGAGACGGTGGACCGTTTCGTGGACAAACAGGCCATGGCGTCGGAGTGGGATCTCGCGGGCCTGACCGAGAGCCTCCGGGGGCGCTTCAATGTGCGTCTGGAGTTCACGCCCGAGGAGTTGGAGGCCGTGACCGCCGAGGAGATCGAGGAGAAGGTCGTCGATCTGGTCCGGGAAAGCCACGCCGACAAGGAAGAGCGACTGAGCCCGGAGTTGATGCGCCAGCTTGAGAAGCTCATCATGCTCCAGACCATCGACGTCCTGTGGAAGGATCACCTCCTCAACATGGATCACTTGAAGGAGGGCATCGGCCTGCGCGGCTACGGCCAGAAGAACCCGCTGCATGAGTACCAGCGGGAGGGCTATGAGCTGTTCCAGAAAATGTCCGACCGCATTCAGGAGGACGTGGTTGGAAAGATCTTCACCGTGGAGGTGGACCACGAAAGTTCCGCGGCCGGGTTGGAAGAATTGGAAGCGCGGCCGGCGCCGAGCCGGATGACGTTGAGTCACGGAGACGGAGAGGGTCCGGAACGCGTCTCCACGGTGCGCCGGGACGGCGACAAGGTGGGCCGCAACGCGCCATGTCCGTGCGGCAGCGGGAAGAAGTACAAGCGATGCCACGGCAAGTGAAGGTTCCCACCGGCGTGCCCGGCTTCCGGTTCGCCGGAGTGGCATGCGGCATCAAGCAGAGCGGGCGCAACGACTTGGCGCTCATCGTCTCGGAGGGTCCGGCCGCCGCGGCCGCGGCGTTCACCCGGAACCGCATCAAGAGCCCGAGTATCACCGTGGGCGCGCAACACGTGCGCTCGGGGCAGCTTCAGGCGGTGGTGGTCAACAGCGGCAACGCCAATGCCTGCACCGGTCCGGGCGGGCTCCAGGACGCCGCTGCCATGTGCGCCGAGGCCGGGCGGCGGCTGGGCATCGACGCAGGCCGGGTGCTGCCATCGTCCACAGGCATCATCGGCGTGCGCCTGCCCATGGAAAGGATCGCCCGGGGCATCGCCGCCGCCGCCGCGGCGCTCTCGCCCAATACCCTTCAGGACGCCGCCCATGCGATCATGACCACGGACAACGGCCCCAAGATCGCGGCGGCCACCTGCCGAGTGGGCGGCCGCACCGTCCACCTCGCCGGTATCGCCAAGGGCGCCGGCATGATCGCCCCCAACATGGCCACCATGCTGTGCTACGTGCTCACCGACGCCGCCATCGCCCCGGCCGCGCTGCGCCCCATGGTGCGCCGGGCCACGGACGCCACGTTCCACGCCATCACCGTGGACGGCGACACCAGCACCAACGATACGGTGCTGTGCCTGGCCAATGGCGTTGCCGGAAACCCTCGCATCACCCGTGGCGGCGAGGGCGAGGACGTGTTGGAGCGGGAGATGACGCGGGTGATGAAGGAACTGGCGCTCAAGATCGTGGCCGACGGCGAAGGCACCACGAAGCTGGTGGAGATCCGGGTGGACGGCGCCCGGACCGCGGGCGAGGCTCGCAAGGTGGCCTTCACCGTGGCCAACTCCAAGCTCGTCAAGACCGCCTTCTTCGGCCAGGACCCCAACATCGGCCGGTTCATGATGGCCATCGGCAACGCCGGCGTGCCCGTGGTGGAGGAAACCATCGACGTGGCCCTGGGCAACGTCAAGGTGGTACGCCGCGGCCTCGCCGTCGGCACCCGCGAGTCCGCCGCCGCCAAGGTCATGCAGCGCCCGTCCTTCACCGTGCGCATCAATCTCGGCATGGGCGACGCCCGCACGTCCGTGTGGACCTCCGACCTGGGCCACGAGTACGTGCGCATCAATTCGGATTACCGCACCTGACACGGACTACCGTACGCCGACATTCAGTGAAGCCGGGGATCGATCAGTCCTGAAGCTTGCTCCGGAGAATCTCGTTGACCATCTGCGGATTGGCCTTGCCGCGGGTGGCTTTCATCACCTGACCCACCAGGAACCCGAAGACCTTCTCCTTGCCGGCCCGGTACTCTTCCACCTGGGCTGCGCATGCCGTCACCACTTCGTCCACCGCGGCGTCCAGCGCGCCGGTGTCGGATACCTGCTCCAGGCCCTTCTCCTTGACCACGGCATCGGGACCCTTGCCGTTCTCCAGCATCTCGGTGAAGACGGTCTTGGCGAGCTTGCCGCTGATGGTTCCCTCGTCCACCAGTTGCACCATACGCGCCAGGTCCGTGGCCGCAATCGGCCAGTGCTCGATGCGTAGCGCGGCGTCCAGCTTGCGTTCCTTGAGCACCCGGAACAGGTCGCCCATGAGCCAGTTGGCGATGGCCTTGGGATTGGCGTGAGCCCGGACCGCGGCCTCGAAATAGTCGGCCACGTCGCGCCGCTGGGTGAGGATGCCGGCGTCGTAGGCGGGCAACGCGTACTCTTCCACAAAGCGGTTCCGGCGCTCTTGCGCCAGTTCGGGCAGGGTGGCGCGGATCTCCGAGACCCACTCCTCGCCGATCTCCAGCGGCAGCAGGTCCGGGTCGGGAAAGTAGCGGTAGTCGTGGGCATGCTCCTTGGAGCGCATGGACCGGGTGACCTCGGCGTCGGGATCCCAAAGGCGCGTCTCCTGCGCTACCGTTTGTCCCTCCGACAGTGCTTGTCCCTGGCGCCGGATCTCGTACTCCAGCGCCTTTTCCACCGCCTTGAAGGAGTTCAGGTTCTTGATCTCCACCTTGACGCCCAGCTCGTCGTCCCCCTCGGGCCGGAGCGACACGTTGGCGTCGCAACGGAAGCTGCCTTCCTCCATGTTGCCGTCGCACACCTCGAGGTATTCCAGGATAGACCGCAGGGTCCGGAGGTAGTCGCCGGCCTCGTCCGGGCTGCGCATGTCGGGCTCGCTCACGATCTCCATGAGCGGCACGCCCGCCCGGTTCAGGTCCACGAGGCTGTGGTCGCCGCGGGCGTCGTGGATGTTCTTGCCGGCGTCCTCTTCCATGTGGATGCGCGTCAGCCGGACCCGCTTCGCGGCGCCGTCCACGCTCACGTCCACGTGCCCGCCGGTGCACAGCGGCAGTTCGTACTGGCTGATCTGATAGCCCTTGGGCAGGTCCGGGTAGAAGTAGTTCTTGCGCGCCCAGCGACTGTGCCCGGCGATGGCGCAGTGGGTAGCCAGTCCAGTGCGTATGGTATGCTCGACTACCTTGCGGTTCAGCACCGGCAGCACCCCCGGAAAGCCCATGCACACCGGGCAGGTGTTGCGGTTCGGCGCCTCTCCGAAACGCGTGGAACAACCGCAGAAGATCTTGGATTCGGTGAGGAGTTGCGCGTGCACCTCCAGCCCGATGACCGTTTCGTAACTCATGGTCTCGCTGGGGTAACAGATAGGTCGGAGTGCCGCAATCGAGCCGCGCCGGCGCCGGCGACGTGAATAGTCCTGTGCGCCCTGCCGATTTCCTGTTTCCCTGGCTGTGTCGAAAATCTTCGGACAGACACCGTGCGAATCGCCCGTGGTTTGCGGGCCATGGCGCCAAGAATCTCGGTGTCAGGACTTTTCGGGCAGGGAGCTTACGAGTCGTCATCCCCGCAAAAGCTTGCCCTCGACCCCGATCGGGGGCGGGAATCCAGGGGTGGGAGGGCGGCGTGGTCCCCGCCTCACCCCACTCGGATTTCCCCTTCCGTGGGAATGACGACGACAAGAACCAAGGGTCGAAGGCCGGGATCATTCTTGACGGCATTTGCAGTTTGCTGTTACGGGTCTCACAGTCATTTCTGCCGCCTAGGGGCTTCGCCCCGGCAAGGAGGAAACATGGCCAATCTCGCGGGCAAGTACGCCATCGCCGGCGTGGGAGAAACGCAGGTGGGCAAGCGGCCGGACGGCACCACGCACTCGCTGCACCTGGAGGCCATCCGCGCGTGCCTGGACGACGCCGGCATCCGCGGCGACGCGGTGGACGGGTTTCTCACCAACCAGCCACTGAACGACGCGCATCGGAGCTACGCCGTGCGGTTGGCGCACATGGCCGGCATCACCCCGGTGTACGCCACCGACCTGGCCCTGGGCGGCGCCACACCCATCGCCATGGTGCAGCACGCCGTCATGGCCATCGACGCGGGCATGTGCAGCACGGTGCTGTGCGTGCACGCGCGCAAACGTTCCACCGGCGACGCCACCCCCGGATACCCCATCCGCCGAGGCGACGAGCACTGGGAGCGGCCCTGGGGCCACTTCGCCGCCGCCGCCGGCCACGCCTTGGCGGCCCAGCGCCACATGTACGAATTCGGTACCCGCAGCGAAGACCTGGCGGAGGTCGCGATATCCACCCGCCGGCACGCATCGCTCAATGCCAACGCCACCATGCGCAAGCCCATCACCCTGGAGGACCACCAGCAGTCGCGCATGATCGTTGAACCGCTCCATCTGCTGGACTGCTCGCTGGAGTCAGACGGCGGTGGCGCCGTGCTGGTGACGAGCCTGGAGCGCGCCAGGGACTTCCCCAAGCCTCCGGTGGTGATCCTCGGCATGGGGCAGCACCACCCCCACTTCAGCCTGCTGGACGCCCCCACCCTCACCACCCTGGGCGGGCGCAAGTCCTCGCGCATGGCCTACGACATGGCCGGCCTGGAGCCCAAAGACATGGACTTCGCCGAGCTCTATGACTGCTTCACCATCACCGCCATGATCACTCTGGAAGACTACGGCTTCTGCGAAAAGGGCGAGGGCAAGGACTTCGTCAAGAACGGCCGCATCGGCATCGGCGGCGAAATCCCCCTCAACACCCACGGCGGCCTCCTCTCCCAGGCCCACCTCGAAGGCATGCTGCACCTCACCGAAGGCGCCCGCCAACTCCGCCGCAACGAAGTCGAGCCCGAACGCCAGGTCCCCGACGCCAAGGTTGGCATCATCAGCGGCCACGGCGGCAGCTTGGCCATGCATGCGACGCTGATCCTGGGTACGGCGTGATGGGGTATGGAGGCACCGAGAAGATTCAGCACGTTGAAGCCCCGAGATGGCAAGTTCACCGGAGGTACGGAGTATCGTAGCACTCTAGGGTGTTCGGTGTTCTGGCGGCACTTGTTGCAACAGTCTGTTAGGCTTCCTCGCCCTCTTCATCGTCTATCGATTTCCTAGCGACTGTTTATCTCGTCCCCACGCATATTGAAGGCCAACGTACGATATAAATTCCGCCGCCGCGGTGGGAGTGGACCCTTTGCCGTACCTGATTATTCGGGCAAACATCTTCCTGCGAGGGAAGCCGACTTGGAAAGGCCCCGCGTCCTATGGCACTGGACTACGAAAAGATACGTCAAGACCATGAGCGGTCCTACGGTACCCGTGTGCCCGAATACGGGAAGAGATTCTTCGAGGACATGTACGCCGACAGGACGCATTTTATCTTCGAACTACTTCAGAATGCGGAGGACGCAGTCCGTAGACGCGGCTGTGACTGGGACGGTCCGCGAGCGGTGTCGTTTCGATTGTCGGCCGGCCAGCTGCGCGTTGGGCATTTCGGCGACCCGTTCAACGAACGGGACGTTCGCAGCATCTGCAGCATAGATGACTCGACAAAAAAAGAAAGCCTCACCGAGATCGGGCGATTCGGCATCGGTTTTAAATCCGTATATTCTTTCACCAATCGGCCAGAAGTCCATTCCGGCCCGGAAAATTTCGCCATCAACCACTACGTATGGCCAACCGGGATAGAGCCGCTTCGAGACAAATCGCCTGACGAGACGGTGTTTGTACTCCCGTTCCGGGCCGATGTGCCAAGCGCAAACGCCGAGATCAACGACGCTCTGAGGAACATCGGGATTCAGACGCTGCTGTTCCTAAGACAGATCGACGAGATTACGTGGGAAAGCGAAGATGGAGGTTCGGGACATTACGTCCGGGAAACCGAATCTGTCGATGAAGGAGTGCTGCGTACGACCGTCGTCTCACAGGTGGATGGTGAGGACAATATTGGTGAGCAGAGGTGGCTGGTGTTTCACTCGCGGATCGCCGAAGGGGACACCTTTCCTGCTGCCAGAGTTGAAATAGCCTTTCTCACAAACCCGGAGAACCAACGGTTTCAGCGACTCGACGATCCGACACTGTTCGCATACTTTCCCACCGAGCGCGAAACGCACTGCGGTTTTCTCGTGAATGGACCATACCGTACGACTTTGAACCGGGAGAACGTGCCCGACCACGATGAGTGGAACCGGCGGTTGGTGGCCGGAACGGCCTCCTTGCTCATCGATGGCCTCCGGTGGCTCAGGAACAAGGACCGACTGGACGCAAGCGTTCTTCGTTGCCTGCCACTTAGGTCCATGACTGCCCGCTCGGCATACACGAGCGGAAACCTCCTTGATCCTCTCTACGAGGAAACCAAAAGGGCACTTTCCTTGGAGCCGTTGCTGCCGCGGCTCGGCGACGGCTACATCGCGGCTCAACGAGCGCGCATAGGCCGGACCGACGCGCTTCGCTCTCTTTTTTCCCGCGATCAGCTTTCAGCCATTTATGGCAGTGAAGAGGAGCTGGCATGGCTGAACCCTGGAATCTCTCAGGAATCCGATCTCTTCGAGTATGTCACGAATGACCTGAAAGTGGAGGAGATTCGCCCGGAGTCAGTTGTCCGTAGACTCAGCCAAGCATTTCTTGAAGCTCAGAGCGACGACTGGATTCAGTCGCTCTACGAGTTTCTCGGTAACCAACCGGTTTTAGCGAGGGAAACCAAAACCATACCTGTTGTACGTCTACGCGACGGAACCCATGTCCCGGCCATGCTGGATGGGAGATCCAAAGCATATCTGCCAACGTCACACAAAACCGATTTTCCAACCGTGGCCCAATCGGTTTGTCGAACTGCCGACGCCCTCCGATTCCTACGCCTCGTCGGATTAAACGAGCCAGATGCTGTAGACGACGTGTTGTGGAATCTGATTCCGAAGTATGCGGCGGGCAGTGCAGACGTCGACAGTGATGAATACGCGTCTGATATCCGACGCATGCTGCGGGCCTTTGAATCGAGCACGGGTGCACAGAAACGGAAACTGATCGATGCGCTCAGTGAGACAGCATTCGTGAGGAGGGTTGACACCGCGAGCCCTCCAACAAGGGCATGGGGTCAGCCTTGCACCGCATACCTTGCTACAGAGGAATTGACCAATTTGTTTGATGGGGTTCCGGAGATCTGGTTTGTGGATCGCACATACGACTGCTTATCGGGTGAGAATGTTGACCAACTCTTGGAGGCATGCGGCTGTGCAAGGAGACTGAGGGCGGTACAGTTTAAGAATCCCTCCAGGTTCAGTGACAATGAACGCAAGGAGATGCGATTAGCTACCCGAGGCAAAGACCGATGCACCGGCCAAGAGAGCGTCCTGGACAGGCGAATATCTGGTCTGGAACCACTGCTGAACAGCCTGCCACAGCTAGCCCCAGATAGTCGCTCGCAAAAGGCCGAGTCGCTTTGGAGAGCCGTCGCCAAAGTATGTGAGTCGGCTTTCTCCGGCGAATACAAATGGTTTTATTACAACGACCAGTACTGCGCCTTTGACGCAGAGTTTGTCAAACTTCTCAACGAGACCGCGTGGGTGCCTACTCCAGATGGCGAGTTCATGAAGCCGTCGTCGGTAATCTTTGATGACCTACGCTGGGAGGAGAGCACATTCTTGCAATCGAAGGTGCTGTTCAAGCCGTCGACGACCAGACGGCTCGCTGCGGAAGCAGGGTTCGAGCCCGAGTTGCTGGATCTGCTAAAGAGAAGGGGAATCACCACAAAGGCCGAATGGCTTGAGACGATAGGAGACGATTCCGAGCGAGACCAGACCTCGGAAACCCCGTTGGCGGCGACCCAGGCGGATTCGACCAACGAGTCACCCTTTGATGGAGACACGACTGCGGTTCACGCGACCTGTCCAGAGAATGGGGATTCGATTAGAGGCGAGCCTGAGCAGGACACGGCAAATCAAGACTCGCTCGAGGTACCGTTCGCGGCGCAGCTATACGAGATGCAGACCGTCACACCACCCGCCGCTCCAGATAATCCTGCCGTACTTCCGGCGGGCGGACCTGGGACTGAACATTCGGCAAGAACTTATACGAGGAGGTCCGTGCTGCGGAGTCGCACCGAACCAGACGTCCTTAGAACTGTGACGACATCGGAGTTGGGACCAGACGGCAGGGCGCTCTCCGATGAGTTCCGGGACATGGTGGAGGGAGACTATGGAAAGCGTTGCCAGATCTGTAGCAAGACGTTTGTAAGAAGCGGTGGCGGATGGCAGGTGAACGTGGTCCACGTCGTCCCACTGCGCGCGGATCGCCGGGCCAATCACTTCGGGGACCTGCTGGGACTGTGTGGATGGCACTTCAACCTGTTGCAATACGGCGAATGGAGCTTGTTGGATTCGGAGACCAATCGACCCTTTGAGGAATTCGACGGGTGGTTACGTGGTTGGGAACGCATGCGGTTGTTCATCATGAGCAGAACTCCGGATACAGACGACCTAGGCAATCCCTTCGTTGGTGTGCCGGTCCGGTTCTCTAACGTTTACCAAAACTGGGAATCTGGTCCGACCACGGTAGAAGAGAAGATTCGCTATAGCATTCCACACTGGAGCTTCCTCTGTGAACTCATAAGGGCTACAGGAAATGCGCAATGACCACGGTGCATCCAAAAATGAAGGTCAGGTACAAGGCTGATCCCTCAACGGCCGGGTGGGTTATAACCACTTCCGGTGACACAGCTACCGTCTTCATCGACAGGTCCGTCAAGCTTGTCCCGATTTCGGAGCTGGAAGCGGTTCCAAGCATCACGGAGTTGAGTCCCGAAGAGTTCCGAGTCGTTCTGACACAGCGCAGGCTGGAGCATCCGGCCACCGACCAGTTCCTGTCGTACATGGCATCGCGGACGAAGCTTCTGTACCACCAGTTTCTGCCGGTGAAAAAGATGCTGGAATCGCCCGATCAGCGTCTTCTGATCGCAGACGAGGTTGGCACCGGCAAGACGATTGAAGCAGGCCTTATCTGGGCTGAATTGGAGTCCCGGGCAACGCATGGTCTGGAGAACGTGTGGATAGTCTGCCCCAAGTCTCTGGTCAGCAAGTGGCAGGAAGAGATGCTTCAGCGATTCGACCTCCGTCTCGAAGTGCTTTCCTCCGCGACCATACGACAGGTTTTGGTATCCCTGGACCGGGACGGGGTCCTGCCTCCCAGGTTTGCGAGGTCGATAGTTAACCTGGAGTTGATTCGTATGGAGGACCACGTGGTTCGCCTAGGACAATCGCCAGTGGCGTGGGACCTAGCCATTTTCGACGAGGCTCATCACCTTCGCAGTACAGACACGCTATCCCACTCGATAGCTCAACTCATCTGCGAGCGATCGAGGGCGGCAATCTTTTTAACCGCCACACCGTTTCAAACACATCTTCAGGACATCGTCCACCTGATGGAGGCCCTAGGGGTGGATGTGGCCGAGGATCCGGCACTGCTGGAGGAGCATCTACATTGGGACATGCAACTGAACGGCTGGATCAGCCTCACCAAGCGACGGCCTCCTGGGTGGATGAGGGAGGTTGAACACTTAATCCAACGGTTGGAAGAGTCTGGAGGCCGCTCCCGGCCCGGATGGCAACGATTCCGGCGACTCGTGGCGGAGTCGGACCTTTTCGACAGAAGGCAGCGCACGGTTGTTGTCGACTCGGCCCGCGATCTTCAGGTGCTGAGCCCGTATATGACACGGACACTCCGATCAGAAATCGATGAGCACCGGCCCACCAGAGAGGCGGCGACGAGGATTCTGACGTTCACCCCGGAGGAGACGGCATTCTACGAAGCAGTGTACAGTATCTGCATGGAGCGCGCGCTGGCGCAAGGGATACCGCCGGGTTTCGCGACTCAGATGCCGGAGCGGCGGACGGCGAGCTGCGTTCCCGCGGTGGCGTCGGAGATATTGAGGTATGCAACCGAGGACGAGGAAGAGGAGGATCAGAGTTGCTTCACCCGCACTGAAGTCAGCGCACTGGAACCTCTGGCGCGGGAAGCTCTGGTGTCCCGGGATCGGAAACTAGAGGGCCTCTTCGAGATGCTCACGCAAGCCTTCGATGAACTCAAGACCGATCGGATCATAATTTTCTCGACCTTCAGGGGCACTCTTCGCTACTTGGCGGAGAAGCTCAGAGGGAGGGGCTACTCGCTGGAGCTGATGTACGGTCCGACTCCAGCCAGAGACGAGGAGTGTCGAGGCGGGGAAAAGAGCAGGGAGCGAATTGCTGCCGAGTTCAGGAGCGGAGATTTCCAGATTCTTCTTGCCAGCGAAGTTGCTGGGGAGGGGTTGGACTTTGAGCACTGCCACATCCTCATAAACTACGACCTCCCCTGGAATCCGATGCGTGTAGAGCAGCGGATCGGGAGGTGCGACCGGATTGGCCAGACCTCTGACAAGGTATACATCCGCAATCTCGCGAGTGATGGGACGATCGAGGCGCGAATCCTCTCTAGGCTTTATGAAAGGCTTGGCATCTTCGAACGCGCACTGGGGGAACTGGAGGTTGTACTTGGAGAGACCATCGCCTCCTTTGAACGAGACCTGTTCAAGCGGGGTTTGACACCCCAGGAGCAAGAGGAACGACTTGAACAGGCCGCTCAGGCGATAGAAAACAACGAACGGAACCGGGAGTTGATAGGCCGCGCTAGCGTCATCTCCGAGCAGGGACGCCACCTGATCGAATCCGAACAACAGGAGATCAGGGAATCAGAATCCAGATTCCTGTCAGCCGTTGAGTTAGCCGAGTTTGTCCTGACCATTGTCGGTCGTCATCTGCCGAACAGCATAAGGACAACAGCCGTTGACGGCCAGTTCGAGTTGGTCGGGAATCAGGACTTCCGCGACTCCCTCCAGCGGCTGCTGAGGTCATATCCGGCAACTCATCACGCACGTGTAGAGATCGTACGATTTCGCAATCGCATGGACGAGAACGGGAGGCTTACGTTCTCGTTTGTTGAAAAGGGTGATCGAGCGGAGTTCGTCCATGCTCGACATCCGTTGATGTTGCTGGCGAGACATCTCGAGAGGGGTCCGCTGTCCGATACGCCTTGGTGTTCCGGCGTTGTGCCGTCCCACATGCTGGACAGGCCCACGATGCTGGTATGGGCGGTCGGCTCGCTGGATGGCTATGTGAGGAAGGCGGAACTGATGTGCGCCGCTGTCGATTTCGCTACGGGGGAAGTCAGTGCGCTTCCGGTTGAACGTGCTCAGAAGCTGCTTCACGCTACTTCCGCACGCACTGATGGACTCTCGAGCGACGACTTCGACGCGGAGGCCCTCAAGGCACGGGCGGAGCAGACCTTGCTGTCGGAGTTCAACGGAATCGCCACCGCATTCGCGGCGCGCGACGGCCTCCTGACCGAGAAGGCGAAGAGCGCCGTTCGCTCCCACGCCGAACGCCAACTTAGCCGGAACGAGCGACAGTTGTTGAGAGACGACCTCAACGCGAATCTGAGGAACATGTACCGCGGCTGGAATCGCAGAATCCAGGACGAGACCGAATCTAAACTGGCCGAGATTGAACGTAGAAGTGGGATACGGTCGTCCCTTGAGACAATTGGAATCGCTGTACTGAAACCTGATATGGGTACTGAATCAGTTCGGGATTGAAATCAGAAGAAGCTGGGGTGCTTTCATGATCCTACTCTTCAGCGGGGTCACGCTCAGCCTCCCACAGCGCAATCTGAGTAGAAGGGCTTGTCAGTGCACGAGAGAATATGTTCCGAAGGGCGTCTTTGATGTGTCGTTTGGTCACCGCCCGTACACCGGCCTTGATGAGCGATATCGAGCCGCGACACACTGGA
>CBDCDX010000002.1:0-4933 GCA_965215605.1 uncultured Binatia bacterium (SeqCode)
GATTGATGACGAGGCCGACAATGCCTCGATCAACACCTCAAATGATCCGACCCGATCATCCGCCATCAACACCGTCATAAGGGAGATCCTGCAGCTTTTCGATCGATCCAGCTACGTCGGCTACACGGCGACGCCGTTCGCGAACATCTTTATCGATCCCAACTCTGATGACGAGATGCTGGGCGACAAGCTATTCCCACGAAACTTCATCAAGGCACTCGATCCACCGACAAACTATGTCGGTGCCCGCCGTCTATTCGACGAAGATGGCGACCTGCGCCGCAACACGGTCAGGGTGATCGATGACTACGCCGAATCCCTGCCGCTCGTGCAGCCCGCGGCGCGCAAGCACGACTATCCGATCGGGGGAATTCCTCCCAGTTTACAGGAAGCCATCAGGGTGTTTCTGCTGACGGTCGCCATCCGGCATCTGCGGAGTCGGGGTGACGGCAACAAGCACAGCTCAATGATGATCAACGTCAGCCGATTCAACGACGTGCAGGCCAATGTCGAAGGTGAGGTCTACGAGTACCTGCAGAGGATCAAGGCCTCCGTGGCGGTGAACGCACGCTCAAGGGGTGAACCGACTGACCCGACTATCATCCAGCTTCGAGCCGACTTCCAGCGACAGTTCGCCGATTCGGGGCACAGCCAGGACGAAGTGATGGCCAGCCTGCACCAAGCGATCTCCCCGGTCAAGGTCGTGACGGTGAACATGCGCGGTGGAAAACTCGACTACGAGCAGAACAGGGCGAATGGGCTTCACGTCATCGCGATTGGCGGTCTCGCACTCTCACGCGGGCTTACCCTAGAGGGGTTGACCGTATCGTACATCATCAGAAACGCGTCCGCGTCCGACACACTGATGCAAATGGCGCGATGGTTCGGTTACCGGGGCGGCTACGAAGACATGTGTCGACTGTATCTGCCGGAGGCCTCCTTGGACCACTATGATCAGATCCATTTGGCGATCGAAGAACTCGACGGCGAGATACGTCTCATGGAGCAACTCGGTCAGACACCGGAGGACTTCGGTCTCAAGGTCCGGCAAAGCCCGACGGGCATTCGAATCACAGCGGCAAACAAAATGCGGAGCGCGTCAGAATTCAGGCTGGCGCAAGATTACTCCGGACGTCACATCGAGGGACATGCGATATTCAACGACGAGTCTCTCAATGCGAGCCATCGCGAGTTGGTTCGGGAGTTCATGCTCAATCTTGGCAAACCGACAGACGCCGGTGCCGGCGTGTCTTGGTCAAGAGTGTCCGGCCGTTTGGTGACCACTCTCATAAGGAAGTTCAGCTTTCCGCCAGTCGTGCCGGACATGGCGAGAGTCTCCTCGGACCGTTCACTGCTCGATGACTACCTAGCCGACCGGGTCTCCCGGGAACTCGATACGTGGGATGTGTATGTGCCTGGACCTATGTCGCGGGGCCGGACCGATGATAAGTGGTTCCTGGGAAATCGCTTTCTGAATCTTCGATCACGAAGCCAAGGCAAGGTGCGTCAGGGTGCCTTTCGGTTCAATGGGAGCAAGAACAGAGTGGTTGATCCGATTGACGCGGAATTCAACCTCTCAAGCGTGCAGAAAGCGGAGGCGAAACAAATTGTGACCGACCGTAACATCAAGGGCGATCGCAAGTTCTGCCTCGTTCGCAGCCGGCCGCTTCTGATCTTTCACCTGCTCACGCTGGGAGACAACCCGGAGGCCGTGGTGAAGGATCCCGTAGTGACGCTAAGCGTCTGCCTGCCCAAGACGACCGTGGCACCGGTCGAACGAACATACCAAGTAAACCAGGTGTTCCGGGAGGCGCAAATTGCCGCACTGCGGGACGAGGCCGATGACGACGAGGATTTCGTGGTCCATGGTGAGTGACTTTGATCTGTGGCGGGAGATCGACGAGCCGTCGAGCTCAGACCGCGAAATACTCCGCAGGGTGGGGCCCGAGCACGACTTCGACTTCTACCGCGGCAGGCTCTTCGGAGGAGGCTACTTTCTTCGACTTGTCGTCGATTCGGAGCCGCCCTCCCAGCTAAAACTTCCGACCCTAAGCAACATCACGATCACCCTGCGCTCGGGCTTGGGCGGACGGTCCGAGTTGACCGTCACGCTAACGAACCCAGACTACCTCGAACTGTTCCGTGCCCTCTGCGCGGACCTGATCTCGTCCACCCGCTTCCTGAAGCGGGAGAACCCGGGCCACGCGCTGTCAGCGGTGGTCAGACGCATCCTCAGGTGGCAGGGAATGCTCAGAGGAACGCGCAGCGGAGTCCTAGATGCCGGTGAGCAACTCGGCCTGTTTGGGGAACTTATCATTCTCAGAGACATCTTCTTGGTGCGCACGGACACATTCTCCGCCCTGAGCGCGTGGCAGGGTCCTGCCGGTGCGGAGCAGGACTTCCAGTTCGCGGGATGGCTGTTTGAAGTGAAATCGCAGATGGCCTCGAGTGACAGGCTAATTCGCATATCATCGGCGCATCAACTCGACCTCGTGTCGGGTAACATCGGACTGTTTCACCAAGTGTTCACTACGTCGGACAACGCAGCCGGCGACGGATGCACGCTTCGGCAACTGGTCGACGAAATTCAGCAGCTGGTCCTGACGGCATCTCCCTCCGCAGTCGACCTTTTTCAGGCGAGACTCATGGAGGCCGGCTATGAACCGCTGGACGAGTACGACGCGCAGGGCCTCGTTCTAACCGGTAGGACGGCGTACGAAGTGACAGACAATTTTCCCCGAATTTCCTCCTCGGAACTCCGCTCGGGCGTCAATAATGTCCGTTACAACCTGTCGCCCGAGGCTTGTTCAACCTTTCGTGTACAAGAGGAAGAGTTGGTCGGAAAGACATTCAATGCCAAGTGACAATCTCCAGGATCTGTACAACGAGTTCTGGGAGGATATCCTTCTGGATGCCCAAAACACCGGAGAATTGCAGGCGACCATATTCTTCGAGAAATACGCTGGCATTGCAGCAGACAACGGTGATTGCGGTGACCTGGAGTGCAGCCACGCCCGCAAGGAGGGGCCCAACGGGTATCAAATCGACGGATATTCTCTCGATGTGGATCGAAACGAGCTCGTCCTTGCGGTCTCGGACTTCCGCAGCAGCGATGAATTGCAGAATCTTAATCTGTCAAATCTGGATGTTTTATTCCGCAGGGGAGAGCGCTTTCTCGAGAATTCACTCAAAGCTGACTTCGTCTCCCAATTGGAGGAAACAAGTGACGATTTTCAGGTCGGCCACCTGATCCACGCGAACGCTGACTTCATCAAGCGCGTCAGGTTCATCGTGTTCTCCAACGCGCGTCTTGTTGCCCGAAAGCGGCAGGTCGAAACGAAGAAGACGGGCGGTAGAATTTTCACCTTCAGCGTCCTGGACTTCTCTCGGTACGTAGACATCGTCGAATCCAAGACCGGCAACGAACCCATTGACATTGACATCGGGGAGCTAAACGGAGGGGCCATTCCATGCATCAAGGCGTTTTCCGGCGGAGACGAGTACGAGTCCTACCTGATCGCCCTTCCAGGGACCCTAGTCGCCGAAATCTACAGCAGGTACGGCGCACGACTGCTCGAGCAGAACGTCAGGACGTTCCTTCAGGCACGCACCAAGGTGAACCGGGGCATCATCAACACCATCAATGATCGTCCTGATATGTTTTTTGCATACAACAACGGGCTGACAGCGACTGCGTCGGGAATCAGAACGGCGCTACTTGCCGACGGCGGATTGGGGCTCTCGGAGGTCTCCAACCTGCAGATTGTCAACGGCGGTCAGACCACCGCCTCCATCCTCTACGCGAGGGACAGGAACAACTCCGATCTCTCTGACGTCTACGTTCAGGTGAAGCTGAGCGTCGTGAAGCCAGAGACCGTCGAGGTAGTGGTTCCGAAGATTTCCAGGTTCGCGAACACGCAAAATCGCATCAGCGAAGCCGATTTCTTCGCTAGCCATCCATTTCACCTCGAGATGGAGAAGATCTCGCGGAGACTCACCGCGCCGCCCAAGGATGGAGCGCTGCATGGTTCCCGCTGGTTCTACGAGAGGGCACGCGGACAGTACAAGGACGAGCAGGCATACATGCGAGAGGGCGACCGCAACCGCTTTCAGCTCCAGTACCCGAAGGACCAGTTGGTACTCAAGACGGATCTCGCCAAGTACGAACTAACCTTCGAGTGCAAACCGTATCTCGTGAGCCAAGGCGCACAAAAAGCGTTTCTTGCCTTTGCGGACGAAATCTCTGATCGCTGGGAAAAAGATGCGAAGCGGCTTGGCGAAGGTTACTTCAAGGACCTCATGTCCAAGGCCATCGTTTTTCGCTGGACTGACCGCATGATCGGATCGAGCGAGTGGTACCGCAGCGCCAGGGGCTACAAGGCGCAGATCGTCACCTATGTGGTCTCCTGGGTGCTCCACCAAGTGCGCCAAGGACTCAATGCCGAAATAGATCTGAGACTAATCTGGACACGGCAGTCGGTACCGGAAACTCTCATGCAGATCCTTTCCGATGCGGCACCCTTGGTGGCGGCCGTCATCAAGGACGCTCCAGAATCGGTAAGGAACATTTCCGAATACGCGAAACACCAAGCCTGCTGGAAGGCGGTTCAGAACAAGGTAACACTGGCACTCCCCGCCGACATTGGGATCTGCGTAGTCGATCGGGACGAGACGAAGCAGATCGACGAGGACGACCGGGCGATCGCGAAAATCGATAGCGACATCGACCTGGACATTCTGCTCCACAAGCTAATCCCTCACCTGAATGAAGTTCGAGAGGCGGCGAACCGAAACAGCCTGCTTTCACCAAAAAGTGACCAGATCATGAGCAAGCTTTCCTCTGGCAGGGTCAACCTGACCAAGTCAGAGAAGAAAGTCATGCGCGAGATGCTGATCAGGCTTGACGATGTGGGGGTCGAGCTTCCCAGCCTCT
>CBDCDX010000003.1:0-4138 GCA_965215605.1 uncultured Binatia bacterium (SeqCode)
GTTTCGCCCGGATCGATGACAACAACGCTCGCGCCCTTCGCCTTGGCGCGCTTGAGCGCCTGCCACTGCGGCGGGTCCGCCGCATACGGATTCCGCCCCACGACGAGCGCGCACCGGGTATTGTCGATGTCCTCGCCCTTGCTGATGGCCAGCCCCGTGATCCGGTCGCTCAGCGCCCGGCACCCGCCGCAAAGGTCCTGGTTCATCATCCAGTTGGGCGACCCGAACGCCCGCAAAAGCAGCGCCAGCATCACCCCCCGACTGAAATGCGCGTTGCTCACCGCCCCGCACAGCGCCGACGCGCCGTACTTCTCCCGCACCGCCAGCATCGCCTCCGCCATCTCATCCAGCGCCTCGTCCCACGACACCCGCCGCCACCGCCCCCCACCCCGCGGCCCCGTGCGCTTCATCGGATAGAGCACCCGGTCCGGATGATAGGTCAGCTCCGGCAACCCCCGTATCCCCTTCACGCAGAACGCTCCCAGGGACGCCGGATGCTCCGGGTACGGAGACACCTTGGTCACCCGCCCGTCCTCGACGGTCACCAGCGACCCGCAATGGGCGCTGCATTCCCAGCAGGTGCTGGGGATGATGGATTGGGTGGTGTTCATGGCATTGTTGCCGGTAATCGACGGGAGCCTGAGCAGCTTCTTTGCTCCCCTTCCCTCCAGAAGAGGATTGAGGTGAGGGTCGACAGCCTGCCGACACTTTGACCGGCGGATGGTATCCAACGGAGAGGCGCCGTGTCAACAGAATAGACGATCGGAGAGGGTTGGGAATCTGTCGCTGTTCAGGTCAGGGATAGAGCCGTCCGCGAGCTAACGCCTTTTGCTTCAGGCGCTTAGCTTTCGTCTTCTGCCGGCTTGGCGCATGGGCTTCATAGTCCGCAAGAGCGTGAGCCGGATTGGCCGCCTTGCCATCGCTCGCATCCAACGGATCCTCTACGCAGGGGATGTCCTGTCCGCGAAACTCTCCTACGGTCAGGCCATACACGGCCGTGGACTCGAAACCATTACCAGAAAATAGCCGATAGGAATCCTTGGCCGTTGTCAGGGCTGAGCGGTCAACGGAGAGCTTGTTGTCGTCTTTCGGGGTCGGCATGAACGACTGGCTTGACGGCACATCACCCTGCATGAAGTCAGGATGTACTTGCCGAAACAGTACTTCGTCGTCGTCGGATAGTTCGATGGCCATCGGGAGCCTACAACCCTACTCGTGCATCGAATTCGGCCAGGAACTCTTCTCCGGCGTTCATAAAGTGTTTTGCCTCCAACTCCTCCGGACCTTCGATCTGTATACCGAAGAACTCCAGCCCTCCATCGGCTTCAATCTCGACGGAATAGTCCCACCCACGAACTTCAAGCTCCAACAGCACGCCGCCCGCCAGGGTCGGGAAAATCGAAAGTGCTCCAGCCAGCGAGGGACGTTGTCTGAGAAAAGTCTTGGCTACCCTGATGGCTTCGTCGGATGGCGCGGAGCCGTCACCGTCATGCCATCGATCCTTCAGGTTCCCGAGATCAGTCAATCGTTCCATACAACGCATGACATTGTCCGCCAGATCCGGGTCGATCAACTCCACATCAAAGACGTCGACTATGGCGCGAAAGGAGTCTCTGTTATCGAGCTCGATCATGAGCTCGAACTGAGTCGCGGCACCTATGTTGCCGTCGAACTCAGCCACGATCCGATCTCTGTCAACATTGATTCTCAGTTCCCCGTATTCCTCGGTATGGACATCAATATAGCCGGCCACGTTGAATCCGCGCAGGTCGCCGATCCCTTCGAAGCGGAGCTGGTAAGTTTCCCGTACATGGGTGATGAGCGCTTTGCGACGATGATTGTCGAGATAGACGACATTTCCGTCAGAATCAGGCCGGTCCGGAAACTCGATCCTTTCCTGATCGCGTAGACCCGCACCAAGTTTGTTGAGGGCGCGAATGTGCTCAGAGGAAAGTGCTGCCGGAAAGCGGGCCTGTCCGGCGCCATCGATGAGGCCGACCAGGTCTTTGAAGGACAGCTCGACGATCTCTTCGAGCTCGTCGGTGAAACCCGGCAATGTTGCCTGTGCTTGTTCCAGGCTCCAATCGAGTTTTGGAACCGCACTCCCGTCTTCGATCCCGACCAAATCAAGTGATATGCTTTTGTCGAACCCCTTGGGGAGGCGTTCGCGGTCAGCATGGGACTGCCGCCAGCGATCCTTGGCGTAGGCGACCAGCAAGTCGCGGAAAGCAGACAGGTCGGCCAGCACCGTCGTCGGCAGGCGCGCGCCTTCAAAGCGTGCCCCGACATAACGCAACTCAAACATTTTCCGTCCAGTAGGCAGGTTGGTGTCTCCAGGGCGTGCAACCCAAGTATACTCTTAACCAGATACCACCGGACAAGCCGGACTTCAAAAGTCTAGAGGCAGGCACCTTGAGGTGGTCCCGGGAAATCGGCTTTGGGCCATGATCGCGGGTTCTAGACTCAACGGGTCATCGCCCGGTGGGTCGTCTTTTTGACACCGAGAGACCTCATTCCGCCTTGGGTGATGCCACCCCGGCCGAAGCCTACGACGGGGGCATACCACCGCAGAGGCGGCCAAGCGCCGCCGTTCGCCTGCCCCTCTGGCCGCTCTACCGGAAACGCCGAATATGTTAAACAGGACCCTGGCGGCATGATCCATTACCCGTAAATACGCCTTATTGCTGCCGCCAGCCTGTCCCACAAACCAGACCCACTCTACTACGGGATGAGGGGTTGTAAGATGCCCGGCTCTCAAAAATCACGTCAAGGAAAACTCCCTCCCATTCACCCGGGGGAGATACTCGACAAAGAATTTCTCCGTCCCTTGGGTATCACGCAGTACCGGCTCGCCAAGGCGATTGGAGTCGATGTCCGTCGAATTCGCGCCATCGTTCAGGGCCAGCGTTCGATTACAGCCGGGTCCGCGTTGTTGCTGTCCCGCTTCTTCCAAAACTCAACTGAATTCTGGATGGGGCTGCAGAGTCAGTATGAGCTCGAGTTGGCTACTGAACGAATCAATGCCGCATACGGTGACGGTTCAGTTTCGACGCTCGACGAGGTACTTGAAGCCCTCCAATTCCTCTCCTTGCCGGACGATGACAAATGGTAGGTCTGTGGTCGTAGATTTTCAACATCACTACGTCCCCGCAGAGCTGGCCCGCAAGAAAGGCCTCTACTCCGACGAGGCGACGGTGGCCACCGAGGACGGCGTGCCGCGGATGACCCTCCATGCGAAGCTCTATGACGCGGAGACGCAGCTCCAAGACATGGACGAGGCGGGGGTGGACGTGTCGGTGGTGTCCTGCCATCTGGGCTGGGATGGCAACATGGAGGATTGCAGGGTCATCAACGACAGCTATGCGGAACTGGAGCGGCAGTACGACGGGCGGTTCGTGGGGCTGGCGCATGCACCCGTCCTGGAAGGCGAAAAGGCGCTGGACGAGCTGGACCGGGCGGTCCGGGAGTGCGGGCTCCACGGCGTGACTATCACCTCACAGGTGGGCGGCCTCTTTCTCGACGCGCCGGAGCTGGACCGGTTCTACGAGCGGGTCGCGCGGCTCGGCGTTCCGATATTCGTGCACCCGGCGCTGGTGCCCAAGGGCTATGAGTCCATTCAGGGGTACGATCTGCCGCGCATCATCGGCAGGGAGATCGATCTGACCATCGCGACCATACGGCTGATCGCCGGCGGGGTGCTGGACCGCCACCCGGAGATCAACTTCGTCATCGGGCACTTCGGCGGCGGCATCGCCGCGTTCAAAGACCGACTGGTGGCCATGGCGCACCGGTTCGGCACGTTGCAACACTCGTTCGAGGAGTATTTCGATCGGCTCTACTTCGACCTCTCAGGCTTCGAAGGAGGGCTCACGGCTTTCGGTTGCGGCCTGCTGGGCATCCGCCCGGACAGGCTCGTGTTCGCCACCGACTATCCGCAGAACTTCACCGGCGTGAGCACGCAGGGCGGCAAGGGCAACCAGGCGATACGTGAGTACATCGCGGCGGTCAGGAACCTTGAGCTTGCGGAGCAGGTCAAGGAAGATATCCTGGGGGGCACGGCCGCCCGGCTGCTGAAACTCGACGGCTGAAACCCCTGTCCGCCTAATTCCTGTCTGCCCAATGAACGGAGGTCCCATGA
>CBDCDX010000004.1:0-13686 GCA_965215605.1 uncultured Binatia bacterium (SeqCode)
GTTTCCCGCTCCGACTCGCGCTGCTGAAAATCCAGAACCCAATTAATCGCGCCGGCAAGGGTTTCAAGCCTCTTCTGCGGCGTTCCCGCAAGTCCAGACCGATAGTCAAATCCGTGGAACATCAAGCGTACGATATCGTACTTCTCCTGCATGACCGCAACGGCCTCGAATTCGTCGATGCCTGCATGCTCCTGATCCTCTCGCGAATACTGCCCAAGGGCCGACTTCAGGTTTTGTGCGATGCCAATGTAGTCCACGATTAAACCAGCCGGCTTGTCGCGAAACACCCGGTTGACGCGTGCGATGGCCTGCATGAGTCCATGTCCGCGCATAGGCTTGTCAACATACATCGTGTGCAGGCTTGGCGCATCGAACCCGGTCAGCCACATGTCACGGACTAGGACCAGCTTGAGTCCATCGGAAGGATCCTTGATACGCTTCGCAAGCAACTCGCGCCGGGCCTTGCCACCGATGTGATCCTGCCAATGGGGTGGGTCCGAAGCCGCGCCGGTCATGACCACCTTGACGACACCGCCCTCGACATCATCACTATGCCAGTCGGGGCGCAGCCTGACGATCTCGCCGTAGAGCGCGACGCAAATGCGCCGACTCATGCAGACAATCATGGCCTTCCCGTCGAGACCGACAAGGCGCCCCTCGAAATGCTCGACCAAGTCGCGCGCGACTAGGGCCAAACGCTTCTCTGTCCCGACGACCGCCTCGACGTTCGCCCATTTTCGCTTTAGGCGCTCCTGCTCGCCTTCCGCCTCATCCTCGGTCAGTTCGGCGATCTCATCGTCGAGCGCCGGCTTTTCGGCCTCGTCAAGTTCGATGCGCGCAAGGCGGCTCTCGTAAAAGATCGGAACGGTTGCGCCGTCCTCGACACCCCGATTGATGTCGTAGACATCAATGTAATTACCGAATACGGCTGGCGTGTTCACATCGCTCCTTTCAATGGGCGTTCCGGTGAAGCCAATGAATGAGGCATTGGGCAGAGCATCGCGCAGGTGCTTGGCAAAACCGTAGGAGATTTCGCCGGTGAACTTCGCCACCCTCGCGCCAAACCCGTACTGGCTGCGGTGCGCCTCGTCCGCAATGACAACCACATTGCGCCTGTCTGTGAGTACCGGATATTTGGCTTCGCCGGATTCGGGGGCGAACTTGTGAAGGGTTGTAAACACGACACCGCCCGACGCTCGGGTGAGCACCTTGCGAAGATCCTCGCGGCTTTCCGCCTGCTGCGGGGTTTGGCGAAGCAGATCGCGGCACATCGAAAAGGTTCCGAACAACTGATCGTCGAGGTCGTTTCGGTCGGTGACGACGACCACGGTCGGGTTCCGCATAGCCTGATTGGCGATGATCTGTCCGGCGTAGAAGGCCATCAACAGACTCTTGCCCGAACCCTGGGTGTGCCAGATGACGCCGATGCGCTTGTCGCCCTGTTCCCGCGATACCACGGACGGCAGCCCGCGTTGAGCTGGGTCCTCACCTGCGCGGCCGCGTGCAGTAAGTGTGGGGAATGCGCGCAAAGTGGATGCCACCGCGCGGCGCACAGCATGGAATTGGTGATAACCGGCCATGATCTTGACGAGACCAGCACCCGTGTCGCCAAAGACTGTGAAGTCGCGAATCAGTGAGAGAAAACGGCCCTTCTCGAAGACGCCCTCTATCACAGTACCGAGCTCAGGCGATCCTTTCGGGGCGATTTCGGAGCCATCGATTGTGCGCCAGGGCATGAACCGCTCGATGTCAGCAGTCAACGAGCCGACGCGAGCATGAAGCCCGTCGGACGTGACTAACAAGGCATTGGTACGGAACAGCGTAGGAATCTGGTTCTTGTAGGTCTGGAGCTGGTTGAACGCACCTTCCAATGTCGAATTCTCATCGCCTGGATTCTTCAGCTCGATGACAGCCAGTGGCAACCCGTTGATAAACAACACGACATCAGGTCGGCGGTTGTTTTGGTGCTCAATGACGGTATACTGATTGAGCGCGATCCAGTCATTGCTTTCCGGGTTGTCGAAGTCAATCAGCCAAGCCTTATCCACTCCAATGGTGCCGTCTTCCCGCGTAATTTCTACATCAAGACCATCCACCAGAATCCGATGCAGCCGCCGGTTTTCCTCCACGAGAGACGGCGTTTCGATCTGCCGTATCTTCTTGAACGTTTCATCTAGCGTGTCTGCCGGAAGGTGCGGGTTGAGCGACTCAAGAGCCGAACGCAGCCGATCGACTAAAACCACGTCATCATAGCTGGCTCGTTTCGGGCGCGTCCCGTCCGGGCCAATGTCCGGGCCATACCCAACGCTGTAGCCAAGCCCTTCCAGCCAGGAAAGGGCGGCATCCTCGACGTGACTTTCACAGAATTTCGACATGGTCAGGCTTCCTCCCCGGACAGGACTTCCCAAATCTTGCGATATCCCGCACCGGTCAACGGCGCGTCGGCGGGCCTAGCACGGTTCCAGTCTCTCGGAGACATCGCTTTCAGGAAGCTGCGCGCTTTGCCGACGGAATAACGGCTTTCATCAGCACCGAAGACATCTTTGTAGAGCGAGCCGAGTTCTTCTGCCGCACTGCGTGGCGCGGCATTCATTCGCATCAGGACAGCGTCCTCAGTGCGGACACCGTGATAGATCATCGCGGGCAAGGCGTTGATCCTTCGACGCTCGACTTCGCTCATGCCGTCGAAATCTATCCCTGAGACGCGACTGAGGGCCGATACGCCCCATGTTCCGTTATTGACGATAGCGCGGTAGATCGCCTTGCACGCATCAGTGAAGGCTTTGGTTTCCGACCGGTCGGCATCGCGGGAGAAATAGGTCTTCGCGATGTCATCCAACCGTACACCATTGACCCAATCTCGGGTGATATTGGAAAGTTGCGTGTTGTCGAACCCGTCGCCGCCGATCTCTTCAAGCTGTTGCTTTAACTGTGGAATCTTGAGCATGACACCGAACAGATCAGCCATGCGTCCGCCTTCTCCAAACAGGCTGTCAGGTGCCCAGTCGTCCAGTCTCAAATGCTCTTCAAGGTTCCGCATTCCGGCCATGGCCTTCTGAACGCCTTCCGGCGAAAACCCCGTCGAATCCGCCAACTCTGCGGCTCCCGGCATCTCGGCCAACCTGCGCGCATAGCTCTTAGTCGCGTTCAGCAGAGCGTCGGCCTTGTCCCGTTTGGACGGATCATTGCGGAGGGTCGTATATCCATAGGTCTGTCGCAGAAGCTGCTCGGATTCCGCGAGCACCGCGTCGAGGTTCTTCTTCTCCGCCCAGAGGTGGGCGACATAGCAACGGAAATCCTCCCACTGGTCTTGCCAGAGAACAGCATCGAGATTGTTGAGCTGTCCCTGGGCAGCGAGTTCATCCAAAAGCGCCACAAGGCGGGACGCCAAAGCACCGGTATTGCGACGAACAAAGTCAATGATTGCGTCGCGGTCCTTGCCTTCCGCCAGGCCAACAACACCGACGCTATCGTGCCCGATGCGCCCGGCTCGCCCGGCAAGGTTCCAGAACTCCCGAGCCGACATTTCGACTGAACTCCGCCCCTGCGGCACGAAGCGAGAGGCCAGAAATATCGACAATACGGGGAAGTTGATACCCTGCGCAATTGTCGAAGTCGCGCACAAGACGCGAAGATGGCCAGACTCCGCAAGCCATTCCATGAGCGTCCGGATTTCATCGGAAAGACCGGCATGATGAACACCGACACCATGATCGAGCATATCGATCAGTTCGAACCTCGGACTGGCCTCTGTCTTAAGAAAATCCTGCACCAATCGCACATCGCCGGGAATGACATCGAACTCCGGCACACTCTGCGCCGCATGTCGGGCCATGGTCCAGACGGTGTTGATGTTATTGGCGACTCCAATGCTGGTACCACGTGCGGACATGACAGAGGCCATGGCAGCTGTCTGCAAACCAAAGCCCTTCTGCCGCCCTTTGCCCAGT
The DNA here is from genome assembly GCA_965215605.1 of uncultured Binatia bacterium (SeqCode). GTDB lineage: Bacteria > Desulfobacterota > Binatia > UBA9968 > JAJDTQ01 > JAJDTQ01. The sequence goes on from CBDCDX010000004.1 coordinate 3,951, forward strand.
ACCTGACTTTTTGGAACATCGATGGGCCTGCAATCGCCTGCGCAATGCGTGCCGCGCAATTTCATGGCTCTTTCAGTGACGCTCAAGGTCTCGTATTCAAGTCGCCATCCGGCCCGCTCACTGTCATCGGTAATAGCCCTGTAGAGACCGACGATCCGTTCGTTCGGTTTCCAGGACGTTGTACTGAAACTGATCGCCTTGCCAGCACCAATGTCCTGTGCCAGCCAGTGAGCCACGGTCTCGCTGCTCTCAACATAGGGCATCAGCAACAGGAAGTTGGCTTGCCGACAATCACGCTTGATCGTCGCAAGAAGAAACTCGATACGAAGACCTCTGGCCTCGGTTTCCAGATTGTGCGCTTCGTCCATAACGACGAGCGCCAGCGGACGCGGCACATTCTTGTTACGAATGACCAGCGAGAGCTTCTCGGGTGTTGCAACGAGAACATCGAACGGTCGCTCCTGATCGGTCAGCAGCTCTTTCTCGAATGCGTCGACTTCAATGGCACCACTAAGCTGCTCCACCCTCAATCCGATTGGCTCGAAGTCCCGGCGAAGCCGCCTGGATATCTGCGCTGTTAGCGCTCTTGTCGGCGTGACATACGCGACCCAGCCCTTGTCTGCATCGAACTGGTTAAGAGCCTGGAGAATCCGAAACTGCGCCAAAAGTGTCTTGCCTCCGGATGTCGGCATGTCGATCACGATTGCCGTCTTGGCTTGATCGAGAAGTCCTTGTTCGAGCAGGGCTGCCCGCTGCGGCGGCAAGAGTTCGAACATGGCTTGATGCTCGCGCTTGGTCAGCGCTTTGACGAAATTGGACACGCGGGAATTGACGGTTCGCGTTCCCCACCACAGAGAATTCGTTACCATGATGCGGCCAGCAGCATGTAGCCAGCGAAGCATCACCTCATGCTGAGCGTCGCCGGATGCGATCGTCGCTTTGATACCGGACTCAAAGTGTTTGTCGAGATCACCGAAGATGGTCTGCGACTGTCCTTGGAGCATGTACTCCGCAAGGACCTCAGTCCCTTTCGCCCAGTGGTACAAAGCAATGAGGCGTAGCGCTACCGCCCGATCCTCCACGGCAGACCCGTTCGCCAGTCTTGCCGCTTCATGTGACTTCTGGTCTTCACGCAATCCGGCAATAATTTCGCGAATGCGGTCCAAATCGTCCCAGCCATCCTTTCTGAATAAACGAATCCAGCACTCAAACAGCCGATAGAGGAGCCGCCGGTCCCATGGCGCGTCGGCGACAGTCGGAACGGCAATGGCGGGAGCGTTTTCCTTGAACCAGCGCCGCAGATCGGACCAGCGGTCCCCGCAATAGGCGAGCGCCGAGAGTTGCAAGACTTGGAAGATGCGCTCTTCCGTGCTTTCCGGTATGTCTGCCAATCGCCGAATATCGAAGGCATGGTGGGACGCAGCAGTCGCCTGATCTCTCAGAGCGTCGTCACCACCAGCCGGACGGCTCAAGGTGTCGATCCCTTCGATAGCAGCCATTTCATAGGCAAGGGCGACACGGTCGAGCAACTTCTCGTCGGTTTCAGTTTCCTCGAATGCAAAATCTATCTGACGACCGACGGCACGTCTTACCAAACGCTTATTTATCAACTCTGAGGCGCGTTCGCGCTCTTCCTCGCCGATGGCACTGAGCGCCCAATGGGACTGGAGGGCTGCGAAAGCGGTAGCGGAGAGCGTCATACGTTGCCTCCAGTCCGAGTGGCCAAAGCCTTTGATGCCAGATTGTTGATAACCCCTGCGGGTAAATACAGGTCGCTGCAGTTCTATCTCAAGGTGCCTGCCGGGCAGTTATCGCCAAGTTTCTCCACGTGTACACGAACATTGTTGTCATGCGGATCGACGGCACGCACGAGATCGCCAAAGAGCAACACATCGGACGTGTTCTTAAGATAGCGCTTGGTAAACCGCATTGAAGCGATCGAGCCAAGGTGAATTCTTGGCACGATAGCTAAGGTATTTAAACAGGTCGTGTCCGAATCTCGACCTTATCGAAAAGGTCTTCGAGCTGTTGCTTCAGACCTGTGCGGCCATACATAACACCGGGCGGGTGCTTTGCTTGTCCGGATGTCTTGACTTCGCCGAATGCGAAGCGATCGCCTTTCGCATCGTGCTGAATGCCTACGAGATCGGCACCGGGCAGGCTTGATCCGTTTTTGCGTTCGTCGCGTCCATCAGGCCAGGGAAACTGGCAATTCCGATGCTCGGTCAGGTAGGCTTCAGCAATGGCTTCGCCGACACGCCAGTTCTCGATATCGTCGGGATCGGCGAGGGCTTCGGCTAGATGCTCCTGTGCAAACTCGGTTATCGCCGACACCCGTCAGAAGCTCCTCAATGTCCGCTTTGCCCTGGTCGTCAATGACGAGCGTAGAAACCAGACCGCTTATGGCCTCGTCAAACTCGCCTTCTGTCCATGTGCGTCCGGAAACTTTGACAGGGCGGAGCGCCAAGGCTGTAGCATTCCTCCCCCAAAGCGATCATCATGCAACGGCCTCCACATCTCTTTCTGCATCGCGAAGATGAATTTCTCCGTCCATGAGCCTCGGGAGAAGCATGTCGCGGGTTTGGGCAAGAGTGTTGTCTTCCCGCTTGTTCGATACCATTTGTTCAAGGATGGGGGAGACGAGTTCCGAAAAGCTGAGAATCACCGGTTCATCAGGAATAGCAATCTCAGTCGGGGCCACGACTTCTGGGTGAATAGCCGGGTAGCGCTGCGCCTTCAGGCAGATTGGCGAGGCGTTGGATGTTCTCAGGAGCCGAATCGCGGAGAGATACACCAGTGCTCGGTACCGGTGTTTGATGGGCCTGAGCACGGCAAATCCTGTGCTTCCGGTTACACTTGCGTCGCCAATGTATGCAAAAGATCCGTTGCCGGGCCTAACCATCCCTACGATAGTATTGTCGGGTCGCAGGACGCGCTTTGCGCGGCTTGGCGCATCCTTCCAATCAAATCGCTGCGTAATCTCGATTCTCCCCCACTTCGTGTATGCGAGAGCGAAAGTTCTGAATTACTTCTGTATGGTCCTTCCTGGAGTAAGGTACTGCAGTCCTTGAAGATCGCCCACGCCATCGCTTCCAGCGTCTCGTTCATCCGGCGGTTCAGGTCGATTTTGTCGTCCAGCGCGCCGAGCAGCGACGCCACACGAATCTGTTCTGGCATTTTATGAAGCGAAAGTTCTATTCTCTGTAGGTCCTTCTGAGTAAGGTACGGCAGAGCGCTTCCAGAAGCTATCTCGTTGAAATCGAGCATGGACAGCAGATAGTAGAAGTACCTCTCGTTTACTTCTTTTCCATTTGGTTTTGCCGCCATCATATTGTTGTCGATTATTGTTGGCTGGCGCAAGATTCGCCGGCGGTTATAAGTCAATGCTACACCAATCTTCGCAAATACGACGGAGCCAGCTTCGTGTAGTCTATAGCGATTATTTGCAACATCCCCTTGGTCTACCCAATTCTCAGAGCGAGTCATTGATATTTCGTTCCCATTAACGTTCATGTCGCTCACTTTGATAAAAGGATAGTCTCCGGTTTTTCGTCCCTGAAATTGTCGTTTGAAGGCGTCGCCTGCTTTGAATTGACATAAATCGCCCAGTCTCGCCCGCAGCATCTCACTCATGGAAGCTGACATCCTTCAACTTCTTCTGGATGAAGATGCTTAGCTCTTCAGCCTCGGCGAATTGCATGACCAAAGTTTCCTTTAATTCCGCAAACCGTTCCTCGAACGGAACGTCGTCATCTTCAGTTGCTGCTGCGCCGACATAGCGACCGGGCGTCAGTACATGGCTGTGTTCCCTGATCTCCTCCAGCGTGGCGGACTTGCAGAATCCCGGCTCGTCTTGGTACGCAATCGCGTCTGGTGCACCGCACCAGGATCGGTAGGTATTGGCGATGCGTGCGACATTCTCGTCTGAAAACTCTTTCCGCGTCCGATCGATCATGTGCCCGAGCTTGCGGGCATCGATGAACAGCACTTCTCCGCGCCGGTCGCGACAGTTTCCACCGGGATTCTTGTTGCGCGCCAGGAACCAGAGGCAAGCCGGAATCTGCGTCGAGTAGAAGAGTTGACCGGGTAGCGCGATCATGCAATCCACTACGTCGGCCTCAACCAAGGCGCGGCGGATATCACCTTCTCCGGAGGTGGCCGTGGACATGGAACCGTTGGCAAGCACCACACCCGCCGCACCGTTCGGGGCGAGATGATGGTGAATGTGCTGCAGCCAGGCGTAGTTGGCGTTGCCTGCGGGCGGAACGCCGAACGTCCAGCGGGCATCAGCGCGCAGCCGGTCGCCGCCCCAGTCGGAGACGTTGAACGGCGGGTTGGCGAGGATGAAGTCCGCCTTCAGATCCGGCAGCTCGTCCTTGTGGAAGCTGCCCTCGTTGTTCCAGCGGATGTCGGCGTCGATACCGCGTACCGCGAGGTTCATTTTGGCCAGCCGCCAAGTCGTGTAGTTGCTTTCCTGTCCATAGATGGCAATGTCGCCGATGCGCCCACCGTGTTCATCCACAAACTTCTCGGACTGCACGAACATGCCGCCAGATCCGCAACATGGGTCGTAGACCCGGCCCTTGTAGGGCTCCAACATCTCCACCAGTAGCCGGACGACGGAGCGCGGCGTGTAGAACTGACCGCCGCGCTTGCCCTCGGCGCCGGCGAAGCCGCCCAGGAAGTACTCATAGACGCGCCCGAGGATGTCACGGGAGCGGTCGGACTCCTCGGCCATACCGATGCCGCTTACAAGGTCGATCAGTTCGCCGAGCATCACCTTATTGAGCGCCGGGCGGGCGTAGTCCTTGGGCAGAACCCCCTTAAGCGAGGCGTTTCGGGCCTCGATCGCAAGCATGGCGTTGTCGATGTCCTTTCCGATCGTCGTCTGCTTGGCCCTGGCCTGCAGATGCGACCAGCGGGCGACCTTCGGAACCCAAAAAACGTTCTCGGCGAGATACTCCTCGGGATCCTCCGGGTCGGCCAACTCTTCGGTAAGCAATGCAACCCGCTTGGCCTCGAAGGCATCTGAGATGTACTTAAGGAAGATCAAACCGAGGGCGACATGCTTGTAGTCGGACGGTTCCATGTTGCCGCGCAACTTGTCCGCCGCCGCCCAGAGCTGCGCCTCGAAGCCGAGATTAGCACTGCCGTTGTTTCCTTTCTTCGTCACTTATCGCGCTCTGTAGCCGTGCCAGTCGTATTGCAGATATCCTAAATTAACCGACTCTCTTGTGACGTTCTGAACCAGAAAAATTTCCTTCCGAAAATCTTTTACCAGCTTGCTGCGCGTCGCGGTTCGTATCAAAACATACCACCGACTCGCGATTGTGCAACAGCGCAAAACGTCCCTCATCGGAATCGATCAAATTTGAAAGGATAATATAGTGGTGTTTGAACCTGGCCCGTGCCGCTTGTGAACCGATAGGTGTAGCGTAGTTGGCCTTGGAATTGAAAGGCGAGTCAATATAGATGAGGTCTACCGACTCCAAGTTCATGCCGCGCATGATGTTCAGATTATCACCTGTCCATATAGTCTGGGTTGCCCAGCTATCCTCCCCCATCATTTCTCCCAGTATCATCAGACGTTTGGATATACATAGTTTGGGGGCTGAGTGCTCCGCGCTCTTTTAGAGCTATAAATTCTGACCTCGTGAGCATTTTTATCGCCTTTACATCATCAGACGTCACAGCGTTCTTTTTAGGTTTCTGAAAGTTTGGCAGCAATCCGGCCCAGATACGCTTTATCTCAGGCAGATATAAGAAAACAGCAGTAGCCAATGACGCACCAAAGCCCATCGTCCAAACCCATTGAGGAACAGTGAAAACCATCACACCATTTCCAAATCCAAGGGCGACTGTAAAGACGTGTTTCCGCATCCGCGTATACTACTTACCCCCATACACTACTGTCAACTATACAGCCGCGAATTTGAAAGTATTTCTTGAAAACTTAGTGGTTAAGATCGACTTCTTCCTGCTGTATACATACTGCTATTAGGATTTGCCTTGGAAAATTCATTGAACATTGCAAACAGTGCTTCGGATTATCCACGTTGCAATTGGCATGATCATTAACGCAACGAAAAACTTCCAAAAACTTCCAGTTCACTGATGCTGTTTGTCAATTGAAAACATTTTATAGTCCGACAAGCATAACCTGGTTACTGTAGAACTCCAGATAGGCTTGACGTCCATTTTTCCACATGACTTACTTGGATTATTGCCTTTGATTATAGCACTCGGAACAACCAACCAGCGAAATGCAAAGTCATGAGGTCAAGAGCTCGACATCATCATGCAAGGCTGCGTCCAAACCCGTTTCGGGTTTCGCTTTTTTTGGGGATGGGCACCACCGCCAGCATCAGCGTCACAACTGGAGGCCGGGGTCGGAATCGAACCGGCGTAGACGGCTTTGCAGGCCGCTGCATAACCACTCTGCCACCCGGCCAGTATGAGGCTGATTTGAATGACCAAATCAGTAGATCCATCGCATGCGGCATGAATCTCCCGAGTGAACGGAATGGAGCGGGAAACGAGGTTCGAACTCGCGCCCTCAACCTTGGCAAGGTTGCGCTCTACCAGCTGAGCTATTCCCGCACACTTAACTTCCCGCTTGCTCGGTGGGGGAATTATAAAGAAAAAAACAACGGATAATCCAATAAATTTCTTGCACCGGTCTTTCACGCGAGCACGTTTTTTCAGGCACTTGGCCTATCTTTTCCGAGTAGCCGCAACTTCAGGCAATCCGGTGAGATTCTCCGTCAGGCCAAATGAATCTCCAATCCTTGCATTCGTCTTTATTCGTCCATCTTGCCCTCGGAAAGAAACGGCCATGCCGACCTTAGGTAGACCGTCATCGACCACAACGTAAGTATGGCTGCCGCATACAGAAATGCCTCCCCCACCCTGAACAGCGCAATCGTGCCAATCGGGGTGTCAACAGGCTGCCCGTAGAGCAGCATGACGATTGCAACCATCTGAGCCAGCGTCTTGAACTTTCCCAGCCAGTTGGTGGCAATTTTCGTACGGCTTCCGAGTTCGGCCATCCATTCGCGAAGCGCTGCCACGCTGACTTCCCGACCGACAATGATGATTGCCGAGAGAATGAAGATGCCGACCGAGAGCGTCTGTTCGGTCACAGAAGGGTCCGAGACCAGAAGAACAAGCGCAGTGCACACCATAAGCTTGTCTGCAATGGGATCCAGAAACGTCCCGAATGGGGAAACCAGTGCGAGCTTGCGCGCCAGATATCCGTCAAGCATGTCGGTAAACGCGGCGGCAACGAATATGATCGTCGTGGTCAATTGGCGAACTTCGCCGGATAAAAGCAGATACGCGGCGATAAGGAACGGAATCGAGAAAATTCGCGCAACAGTCAATGCATTGGGGAGGTTCAGCCACATGTCGTCAATTCGGTCCATGGAATGAGTAGTAGATTTTTTCTGCCAGTTCCGCGCTTATTCCCGGAACATCCGTCAACTCGTCAATGCCCGCGCGCGACAGGCCCTGCAAGCCACCAAAGTGCTTCAAAAGATGCGAACGCCTCCGGGCACCAATGCCTGGAATGTCTTCCAGAGTTGAATTCCTGCGTGATTTGGCAAGCCGGCTTCGATGTCCGAGCAAGGCGAACCGGTGTGCTTCATCGCGAATTTTCTGCAACATCAGCAAGGCATCGGGTTCGACATCGATCGCAGATTCAACGCCTGGCGTCCAAAGCTGCTCGCAGCCCGGCTTCCTCTGTTTTCCCTTTGATATCGCAATCAGCTGAATTTCTGAAATTTGCAGTTCGTCAAAAACGTCGACCGCGACCTGAAGCTGTCCTGTCCCGCCGTCAATCAGGACCAGGTCCGGAATCTCGATCTCCGATTCCCTGGCCTTCCTGTATCGCCGATGAAGCGCCTGTCTCATCGCTGCGTAGTCGTCGCCAGGCTCGATATCGGAAATGTTCATACGCCTGTATTCCGACTTGAGCGCTCCGCCGGGGTCGAACACGACGCATGAAGCCACAGTCTTGTCGCCGGCCATGTGGCTGATGTCAAAACATTCGATGCGGCCGGGAGGCTGCTCTAAGCGCAGCGACCTTGCCAGCGATTCCATCCGGATATCCATAGATTCGGTTTGCGCGTTGCGCCGGCGAATCGAATCGCGCGCATTGAGCTGGGCAAGTTGAATGAGCTTTCGCTTTGCGCCGCGCTGAGGCCGGCGAATTTCGATTCGCCTGCCATTTTGCTCGCCCAAGGCCCGCGAAATCAGATCCATCTCCGGAAATACATTGTCGACGAGAATCAGCGGAGGGCACTGATGCGACAGATAGTATCGAGGAACAAACTCCGCTAGAATATCGATTTCGTCAATCTGTATGGCCAGCTTGGGGAAAAATGAGCGATGGTCTACGTTGCGCCCGCTGCGTATCGAAGTGAGCGCAATGCAAGCGGTGCTGCCCGCCTTTTCGACCGCAATGACATCGGTATCGCTTTCACCTCCGTCTACTTGCTGCGATTCGAGAAGCCGCTGCACCGCGGTAATTCGGTCGCGAAACTTGGCTGCCGTTTCAAATTCCAATTCCGCAACCGCCTGGTCCATGCGCGACATCAGCATCTCTTGCAGCTTGTGATTTCTGCCCGAAAGGAAATCAATCACCTGCTCGACATCTTCCATATACGTCATCTGATCAATGTGCCCGACGCACGGACCGCTGCAGCGGTTGATTTGAAACTGCAGGCACGGCCGGCTGCGATGCCGGAAATACGAATCCCTGCACTGACGCACGGGAAACGCCTTTTGCAGCTGCGACAGGGTGTTGCGAACCGCTGAAGCACTGCTGAACGGCCCGAAGAACCGCCCCGCCTCCTTGCGGTTGCCGCGATAGAACCGCAAGCCGGGATAATCGTGCGAAAGGTCCAGATGAATGTACGGATAGCTCTTGTCATCGCGAAGATTGATGTTGTAGCGGGGCTTGTGCTCCTTGATCAGATTGTTTTCCAGCAGCAGCGCTTCGGTTTCGTTGCGCGTGACTATCGTCTCGATGCTCGCCAACTGGCGCATTACAGCTGCAAATCGATGCGACAGCTGCGAAGGCCGCAAATGAGTCGTCAGACGATTCTTCAGATTGTTCGCCTTGCCGATATACAGATACGCCCCGCCTTCGTCTTTCATGGCGTACACGCCGCATGACCGGGACACGGAACCGAGAAACCGCTTTGCGTTGAACTTCATACGAATAATCTTTCAAGAATTTGGATTTCTGCAATTAAGAGTGTACCATTAACGCCGCCGCAAGCGGATACGAGTTGCGCAGAGCGGCCGTTCCGAATCCAACAGCGCAAGATTGTTCCCATCCAGCATCCGAGGCTCACGACATGAAATTATCGGCATTCGAAATACGCGTAGGAAATCTCATTGAGATGGACGGTTCGCTTTGGCGCGTACTTCAAAAAAGTCACGTAAAGCCCGGAAAAGGCGGTGCATTTGTCCAATTGGAAATCAAAAATATTGTCGCCGGGACGAAGCGGAATGATCGATTCCGCTCGGACGACAAGCTGGAAAAGGCCCATGTGGAAGCAAAAACGATGCAATACCTGTATCAGGATGGCGACAGCTATGTGTTTATGGACAATGATTCATACGAGCAACTCGAATTGACGCAGGATGATCTCGGCGATCAGGCCGGCTATCTGCTCGAGGGCATCGAAGTGCAGATCAATTGCTACAACGACTCGCCTATCGGCATCGA
>CBDCDX010000005.1:0-17209 GCA_965215605.1 uncultured Binatia bacterium (SeqCode)
GGGTGCCGTGGCCGGCCTGTCCCGGGACCACCTGGGCGCGTTCCTCGGCGGCCTCGCCGGCGCCCCGTCCGCCGTGATCCTGAGCGGAGTCTCGATGCTCGCGGTGGTGGGGATCACCGCGGTCGCCAACCAGGGGGTGCGGGAGTTGAGGCCGGAAGGGCCGGCGGATTAGAAGGCCCGTGAGGAGTTCCCCCGTAGCCCAGGTATTTGCGCACTCCCATCTTGCCCCATCCCCAGTCTTCAGGCTCACCGCTCCTTGGAGTCCACGTCCTCCTTCAGACTCATTTGTCTTTGGAAAGACTTTGACTCGAACAATGACTTAAAGTAAATTAAGTCCAATGGGCGTGGAAAACGGCAGGACGTAATGTCGCTATGGCGATGTTCAGAGAATAGGGGGAACAGACATGAGCACACAATCACAAATCGAGGCGCAGGTACTTGCCAGGGCTGACGAGGACGGAGAATTCCGCACCCGGCTCCTGAATGACCCGAAGGCAGCCATCAAGGAGGCAACCGGGCTTTCGGTTCCGGACGGCATCAATATTCATGTCGTTGAAGACAACGCCACCGACTATCACCTCGTCCTGCCACCGGCGGGCCGCAACCTGTCGGATGAGGAAATCAGGGGCGTTGCCGGCGGGATTGGTGACATCAACACTTGGTGAGTATTGTCGGGTCTCCGGCAGTGATCTGCTGATTTTCTGCCGGAGCCATTCTTCCTGCCAAGCAATGCCGTCGTGCCAATGTTCAGAGAACAGGGCGAACGGACATGAACTCACCGTCACAGATCTAGGCACAGGCGCTTGCCAGGGCCGACGAGGACGGAGAATTCCGCACCCGGCTCTGAATGACCCGAAGGCAGCCATCAAGGACGCAACCGGGCTTTCGGTTCGGGACGGCATCGCCATCCATGTCCTTGAAGACAGCGGTGCCATTCCCGAATTGTCGCGACTGAGTTGAACCGGGCATTGCACGCGATACTCTGTCCATGCCGACCGGGTCCGACCGGCCTGGAGTCTGCACCATTTCCTTTCGGGTGAGTTGCCGTCTCTTCCAGCGGGACTTCCATCCGCCAGCGCTGCCGGTCATGGGTGCACGCCAATTTTGGGTCAGGCTGCGGCCATCCGTTGGGCCGCTGGTCATCCCTGATTTGTCGTCAGAGCCGAAATCGGCATTGACATGCTCCGGATGCCGAACTCGAGATCGGAATCGACATTTTGAGCATCACATGTGTCGGCATTATTCCCATGCTGCCCGGTCCCAGACTTCCGGGTCTGGTCGATGCCTCCTATGTCAGACTGCAGATTTTGTCCACACTGAACCGCCCTGTACCAGGTCCGGCAATGGCGCGAATGCGCCAACTCGACCGTCCAGAGGCAGGTTATGCACAATAGGAAAATCAGGAAACTCGTGATCGCCGGCGGTGGGACTGCCGGATGGATGGCTGCGGCAATGTTTGCCCGGCAGCTCCGCGAAACCCTGGACATTGCCCTGGTCGAATCCGACGAGATCGGTACTGTCGGGGTGGGTGAAGCAACGATTCCACCGCTGCGACTTTTTCACGAATACATGGATGTCAGGGAGACTGATTTCCTGCGGGCTGTACAGGGCACCTTCAAGCTTGGAATTTCGTTCGAGAACTGGCGGGACCTGGGCGAAGACTACTTCCATTCCTTCGGGTGGGTCGGCAGGGAGCGCTGGACCGCCGGCTTTCAACATTACTGGCTGAGGGGCCATTTGCTGGGCCTGGCCCGGGATTATGGCGACTATTGTCCGGAAACAACGGCGTCGCTGCGCAACCGCTTTGCAATCAGCCTGCACAACGTTCTGAACTACGCCTATCATATTGATGCCGGACTGTACGGACAATTCCTGCGAGGTATTGCCGAGGAGCTTGGCGTTGTCCGGCATGAAGGACGAATTGAGCAGGTGGAACAGGATCCGACCAGTGGATTCATAACCGGTCTGCGCCTGCAATCCGGGCAACTCGTCACCGGGGACCTGTTCATCGACTGCACTGGCTTTCGCGGGCTCCTGATCGGGCAAACCCTCGACGTCGGCTTCGATGATTATGGCGACTGGTTGCCCTGTGACCGCGCAATCGCGGTGCCAACCGAATCGTCGGGAGCCGCGCAACCATATACCCGCTCGATAGCCCATGAAGCGGGGTGGCAATGGCGCATTCCGCTGCAGCACCGGGTCGGGAACGGCATGGTGTTCTCCTCCCGGCACTGGTCCGACGACGAGGCAAGGGCGCGGCTGCTCGACAATGTGCAGGGTCGGGTGCTTGGAGAGCCGCGGCTGATCCGTTTCAGAGCCGGCCAGAGGCACAGGTACTGGCACAAGAACTGCGTTGCCATGGGACTGGCATCCGGTTTCATCGAACCGCTCGAATCGACCAGCATCCACCTCATTCAGCGTGGCATCACCCGCTTGGTCCAGATGTTCCCCGATAACGGAATTCGCGAAGCCGGGATCGCAGAGTTCAATTCCCACATGCAGCTTGAAATCGACAATATCCGGGATTTCATCATCCTGCACTACCATGTGACCAACCGCTCGGATACGCCGTTCTGGCGGCAGTGCCGGACCATGAACATTCCCGACTCCCTCGAACACCGGATCAAGTTGTTTCGTCAAACGGGCCGGATAGCGTGGAACCAGGCGGAACTATTCGGCACCACGTCATGGGCACAGGTCATGCTGGGTCAGGGTCTGATTCCGGAACAGTATCACCCGATTGCCAATGCGATGAGCGACGAGGAACTGGGGCAATATCTGGCCGACATCCACGAAAATGTCGACAAGCAGGTGAACGAGTTTCCGGACCACCAGCAATTCATTGACGATTACTGCAAGGCACAACCGCCCGAATTCCAGGACCTGCCGACGTCATGATGTGGCAGCGGGATTTGCCGCCGGATTGGCCTTGCGCCAGACAGTTTGACAGGGCCAGTGCCATGAGAACGCTGCCATTGTTTCCCAATACGCCGTTTGTTGTTTCGGAAAGTGCCTTCGTGAATCCGAGATACCGGGGGTTCCGGCTGCCATGCCACGGTGATGGGGCCGATCATTCGGAGATGCTCGTTGTCAAGCCGATCCGCGTTCACGATGCGCGCGCCCTCGAACCGGCCGCCACCATCGGGCGCATGGGGTTCGAGCTGGTGCATGCGCCGATCGATATCGATTACGGCAATCAGGACGATGTCGTTTCCCGGTTCTACGACCAGTGCGCGGAGCTGGTCATGGCGGCAACCGGATGCCTTTGTGCACGGACCATGCAGCACGAGTTTCGCACCGGTGTGCCAATTTCGCCCAACGGCGCCGGAACCTATGCGGAGACGCCCCACTCGGATCTGACTCCCTATGTCGAGGATGTGCTCGACATACCTGATGGCCATCACTTCGGCGTCTACACTGTCTGGCGCAGCATAGACCCCCTGCAGGCAATCGAGTCAAAACCCCTTGCCTTGTGCGACCATTCGACCATCTCGGCCGATGACATGATCAGTTCCGATGGATGGCGCCTGACTGAGCCGGGCACCCGCGTGGTATTGTACCGCCTTGTTCATGACATGGCCCAGAGCTGGCATTACTTTCCACGAATGGAGCCGAACGAGGCGATGATCTTCAGGCAATACGATTCCCGCATCAAGGATCTGGCCTCCCGGGTCACCTTTCACACCGCCTTCAACGATCCGACGACACGGGAGGATGCGCCAAGGCGGCGTTCTGTCGAAGCCCGCGTGGTCGCGGTCTTTGCCGAAGAAGATCCGACAGGCCGAAAATCAAGATACCAAGCCGAAATTCCAACGATGTATCCGGATGGCAGAACGTCATCCTGGCGCCACGAGAAGATGCTTGACTGGGGCGTGGATTGAACGGAACCTCTGCCGCGTCGTCTGCGAAGGCTGTGGCGGCGTGATCTACACGCGGGTAGGGCGAGGGAACGGCGCCGGCATCTCTGCGGCCGGCGCCTACGAGGTCGGCGCCCGTTGAGACAGTAGATCGCACGCCGGTCAAACGCACGGCAAGGAGAGGCAACGGGAAGCTTGTATGCTCGACCTCAAGGCACCCTTTGCTGGGCTACGCGTACCCCAGGGGCGCCTGTTTCAGTCCCCCGGACAATCCACAGTTCATCGCAACGGCCGGTGGTGCGATGGTTGCGGGCGCTTACACGGACAAGCCAAAAAACCAGTCCCGTCTGAGTGGAATGAAGTTATCGACGGCTCTTCCAAGCTCGTACCCGGAGGCGGGAGAAGCCGCGAATACCCTTTTGCCCGATTTCTTGACGGTTTCGACTGCTGGTACGAAATCCCCATCTGCCGAGAGAAGATACGCTACATCGTATTGTCCGTCGTGCGCCATTGTAACCATGTCTACGGCGATTGAAACATCGACCCGCTTCTCGGTGTACTGAGGGACGGACATTTTGCACAAGGCTTCAAGTTCGACGAGAATTGACCCACGGAGATCGGACTTATGGGCTGCGACTACGTCCTTTAGCCTCCCGATCAATGGATTGTCGTTCGGGGGACCATCCTGCGCTCGATTCGGCCCTTGAAAACCTCTACGCCTTGGCTCTGGATCCTGTTCAGAAACTTTTGTTGAGATGAGCGCCGGGAGAGATTGCCGGAAACCTGTCCGACATAGTATCGGATACCGGCCAGTTGCCGATTCATAACGAGTTTCTCGGCCAATTTCTGATAGTCGAGTTCTCCCGTGGCGATCCCGATGTTCTTGGCGGCATGGTAAAAGTTGCTTCCGTCGATGAAGAGGACCGCGCGTTCTGGTGCCATAAGGAACTCAAAAAAAACCCCCGGGGGCCGTTTCCGGCTCGATCCCGGGGGGGGTTAGCAAGCTAGTCGGGCGGATTTTACCTTTGCCGCCACCGCATGTCAAGCGGCTTGCCTGAGACGGCTTTTCTTTGCTCGCCGTTCAGCCGCTTGGACGTGTCTGTCCGAAACACCGCCCCTCAGCTTCCGCCAATCCGCGCTCGCGCTCCTTCTCTGGTCATGCGATCCCTGGACCGACACCCTTTCCTGGAACGCTCGCCTTGGTCGGCAGATGACGTATCTCGGCGCCGGTCTCCCTGTCGGCCTGCACCAAGTCGTACTGGGTCTGAAGGTTGAGCCAGAACTGAGGGTCGCTGCCGAACCAGTGACCTAAGCGTAACGCGGTGTCGCCCGTGACCGAACGCTTGCCGGCGACAATCTGGCTAACCCGGTTTGGGGGGACGTCGATCTGCCGCGCGAATTCCGTCGGAGTGATCCCCAACTCTTCCAACTCGCCTTTCAAGACCTCGCCGGGATGGACAGCTCTCATGAACATGCGGTCCTCCTCCTTGTCATCGGTGGTAGTCTGGTCTTACCCGGTCCCGGGCCTTGCTTTACCAATCCTTCACTGGAAGGTACGCTGCATGCTGCTCATCAACAACCAGGAAGTCGAAGAGCAGACCGACATAAAGGTTCGTCTCAAGGCGCGCTGGAGATGGATTTTGGGGACTTCGCGCACAACGACGCCGTTTGCCGGCCCCGGCCGTGGGTGTGGCTACCGTGCGAGCGGCCGGATGACCATCAACGTTGGACACCATGGAGCCAGCCATACCATCGGCTCGTTCGCCATCCGCATGAAGTCGGACTTGGTCCATTGGGCTCGGCGACATCGAGGAGGAGTATTGCATGGAGCCTGGCCACTGAGGCGGGCTCATCAGCCATTCTTGACAGTCGCGGGCGGCGGCTTACACTAGGAGTAGATGAACGGGCGGCAGTTCATCACCAGGGTCCGCCAATGGGCAAGGGCCCGGAATTTGGAGATTCGCTTCGTGGTGTCGGAAGGGCCGGGATCGCACGGAACGCTCTACGCGGGAGATCGGAAGACGAGCGTCAAGGATCGAAAGAAGGAGATCGGCAAGGGACTGCTCGCCAAGATGCTTGCCGACCTCGGGATCGACAGGGACGAATTCTAGTGGGTGAGTACTGGAGCTGCCCGAATCTGGAGAACTGAGCCGATGTCTGACACATACAACTATCCCGCCGAGATCGAGCGCGACCAGGACGGCCGTTATGTCGTCGCGTTTCCGGATTTCGGGTGGGGCGCAACGGACGGCGCGACTCGCGACGAGGCGCTGGTCGAAGCCCGTGACCTGCTTCGAGAGTTGATCGCGGCTACGATGCGTGAGGGTAGGGACCTGCCGAAGCCATCGCGCGCGACTAGGCGTCGGCCGATTGTTGTTCCCCCGGTGCCGATTGCGCTGAAGGCGGCCCTCTACGAGGCGTTCCGTAAGGCTGGCATGTCGCAAAGCCGTCTCGCCCACGACCTCAATGTTGCCGAGAGCGAGGTGCGGCGCATGCTGAATCCGGATCATGTCACGAAGGCAGCCACCATCGACCGCGCATTGCGCCGGTTGGGGAAGCGTGTGAGCGTGACAGTCGGCGAGGCCGCGTGATCTGCTTTCGGTGATCTCACCCGCTGTGGTTGTCCGCAAGAAATTGGGGATTCGTGCATATCAGGTCATCTTGTGTTCTGTTGATGAATACGGTGTCTGGCCCGTCAATAATCCAAAAGGGGACTTGAAATCGAACTTTATGACTGATGCTATCCCATCCGCTCTACACCCCCACCTAGTGTCGTGTCTGGTTAATCGGCGCTATGTGATTCCACCGACCCAGACAAGATCAAGCGCCCCTCCGTCGCGCGTATGCTGCGAAATACTCCGGCACTCCGAGCCAGACTCGAGTCGGCCAAAAGTAAGTCTGACGGAAAAGTGCAGTTTGCGGTTGGAGGCCACCGGATTGCGAAAGTCATGCTCAAGCTTGCAAGAGGCCACGCGGCTTTTGAGCTTAGCTTGCCGTGCCGGAGTGAACCAGACCATTTTTGGTGTGTTCCAGTTTCTGAGCTGTCCAGTGACGCGCGTGATGCATTTAATGCGACACATGTTCGGAGGGTATTCGGTGAAGTTGGGTCTCGTGGGTTGCAGCGAATGCTCGTAACCCATGTTGCTCTGCAATCAGAATCGGGCGAACAATCCGAACTGCGGTTGCTTGTGACGGACTGGATCCATGTTCAGCAGGACCTGTACCGGTACCTTGCCGTCGACGATGTCGGTGTGCTCGTGATCAGAATCGTCGTGGCCGAGTACCTTGCTTACGAAGTTGCGTGGCACCTGGGCACGGCCTAACCACGCGATGATGTCGGGCCGCTGCTCTCCCGGACCGCCAAAGGCTAATTTGCGGTTTGCACCACACTGGTGTACCTAGACGTAAAATAGGCGGGCGTCCCCTGCTAGGTTGCCCAAGTGGCAACGGTGCAGCAAGGGAAACGGGCGGCTGACAAGGGCACCGTTCGAAAGTGGTTAGCGGCAGCCGCGCGCGAGCAACATCGTAGAGAGCGTGGCCCAGGAAAGCCGCGTCTTCGTAGCCTGGCTGGTTCGCGACGCTGTCTCGCTTTACATTTAGGACCGTTGACCTATGCTTGGGCCCTAATTCCAGACCATGGACACCGTCCCCGCCGAACGCCGATCGGAAATCATGTCGCGCGTCCGCAGTCGCGACACGCGCCCCGAGATGACCGTCCGCCGACAAGTCCACCGGCTTGGCTATCGATACCGCCTTCACGGCAAGCGCCTGCCGGGACGGCCGGATCTCGTGTTCGCGAGCCGTCGTAGCGTCATCTTCGTCCATGGCTGCTTTTGGCACCGACATCCGGGCTGCGGCCTCGCACGAACACCCAAATCCCGGGTCGTGTTTTGGCGCACGAAGCTCGACCGGAATCGTGAGCGCGATCTTGGCAACCAAGGGGAACTTCGTCGCATGGGCTGGCATTTTCTGGTGGTATGGGAGTGCGAGTTGCATGACCTCGAATCCGTCACGAAGCGGGTCGTGTGCTTCCTTGAGGATCGCCGTGAAGTCGGTTGAACTGTTCGCCGGGGCGGGAGGGCTGGCGATGGGCGTCGCACGGGCGGGTTTCCAACATCTTGGGATCGTCGAGGCCGATCAATGGTGTTGCGAAACCATCAACCACAACCGCCTGCGGCGGGTTTCACCCGTCGCCGATTGGCCCACCGTTACGCCCACGGACGTCAAGAAGTGCGGGTTCGACGGGTTTCCGAGCGACATCGCCCTCGTTTCCGGCGGCCCTCCCTGTCAGCCGTTCTCGCTAGGCGGCAAGCACCGCGGCCACGCCGACGCCAGGAATCTGTTCCCCGACCTTGTTCGAGCGGTACGGGTTCTCCGCCCTCGCGCGGTCATTGTCGAGAACGTGAAGGGCCTGCTACGAAAGTCCTTTGACCCCTACTTCAAGTACATACTTCTCACGTTGACCTACCCCACATTGGTGCAACGCGCCGGCGAGGACTGGCGCGCTCACATGGCCCGCCTCGAACGGCACCACACGTCGGGCGGCGAGTTGGAGTACCGAGTCGACTTCGACGTCCTGAACGCTGCCGACCACGGTGTTCCTCAGCACCGCGAACGCGTGTTTATCGTCGCGTTCCGCGCCGACCTGGGCGTCCAATGGTCGTTTCACGATGATCTTCCCAGCACCCACAGTCCGGATAGGTTGCTTTGGGATCAATGGGTCACCGGGGAATACTGGGATCGGCACCGGATTCCCTCTACCAAACGACCCCCCGCACCTTCGCCACGTTACGCGCGTTTGAAGGCTCTTTCGTGTTCCCTTAATCCACCGCGCAGCGAACCTTGGGTGACGGTCCGGGATGCGATTTCCGACCTTCCAGACTCGGGCTCGGAAGAGGCCCGCACCGTTCTCAACCATCGTTTCAACTCCGGTGCCAGGAGCTATCCCGGGCATACCGGCAGTCCATGGGACCGACCCGCGAAAACGCTCAAGGCTGGCGACCATGGAGTTCCAGGCGGTGAGAACACCCTTCGGCATCCGAACGGCCGCGTCCGATATTTCACCGTCAGGGAAGCGGCTCGCCTGCAGACCTTCCCGGATCGCTTCGAGTTTCACGGCTCTTGGACTGAGACCATGAGGCAACTTGGGAACGCCGTGCCCGTCCAACTCTCTTTCAATGTCGCCGAGAGCGTGGCGGCGGCGTTGCGGCGGGTTGGATCACGCCCGCCGGACATACTAGGGAGGGCAACCAAGTCTCACAAGTCAGCGAGGAAGTCCATGGCCTAACGTCCATTTTCTAACCCCAGGTCAGAAAAACAATCTTACAGTTTTGGAGCCTCACTCATGGCAACTAACGAACTGGACCTCACCCCCGACCCGAGGATCCTGAAGATGCTGGGCGAGATCGACCTCCACCAGTGGCGGTGTTTCGCCGAACTCATCGACAACTCCATTGACGGGTTCCTTCACGCGACTCGCGCCGGTGATCCGATAGAGCACGCCGAGATCGCCGTCACCATCCCGACGGCCGACGCCGACACGGTGCGAGTCGTGGTTAAAGACAACGGACCCGGGATGTCAATTGAGACGCTCGAAAACGCGGTCAAGGCGGGATGGTCCGGCAATGACCCGCTGAGTAACCTCGGGTTGTTCGGGATGGGCTTCAACATCGCAACAGCTCGTCTTGGTCTCGTGACCGAGGTTAGGACCACTCGCGCGGGCGACCCCGAGTATGTGGGTGTCCGCATAGACTTGGACGAGCTGCGAGCGACTCGGAATTTCAGGGTTCCGCGGCGGACCCTCCCGAAGCCAGACCACGCCGATCACGGTACCGAGATTGTCATTTCGCGCTTGAAGCCCGACCAGCGTAGGTATCTTTCGCGTTCGAACAACCGCACGACGATCCGCAAACACCTGGCGCGGACGTATTCTTCGCTGCTCGTCGATTCGGTTGCCGGCGGGATCAAGCTCACTCTCAATGGCACTCGTGTCTCGCCGCGACGCCACTGCGTGTGGGACGGGTCGCGTTCCGTCGAATTGCCGGACAGAACCAAGGTCGAGGCGGTTCAGTGTATCAACGTGCCGCTCGCGCCTCGACGCTATTGCACTTATTGCATGCGCACACTGACGAACAACGAAGAGACCTGCCCCACCGCGAGTTCAAGCTGCAATGTCGAGGAGGCCTCGAGGCAAATAACGGGCTGGGTCGGGATCCAAAGATACCTGCACAACACGGAGTTCGGGATCGACTTCGTTCGAAACGGTCGCAAGATCGAAATCGCAAACAAGGATTTGTTCGTTTGGAGCGATGGTGACACCGCGGAGGTCGAGTACCCCATCGACGACCCACGCAACCGCGGCCGCTTTGTCGGCGAGATACATATCGATCATTGCAGAGTCAGCTATACCAAGGATCGGTTTGAGCGCGATGATCCGTCATGGAGCGAAATGGTCCGGGTGGTTCGGGGAGATGGGCCTCTTCGTCCAGTCGTGGCAGGTCAACGCGGCTACGAGGGCAATGAAAGTCCCCTGTTCCAACTCTTTCAGGCCTTTCGGCGGTCCAGCCCGCAGGGCAAGAACGGCTTGTGGTCAAGGGTTTTGGTGGTCAAGGACAACGATCGCGCGCAACAAATGGCCGACGCTTTCGCGAACGAAGACCCCGAATACTTGACCGACCAGCGATGGTGGGATCTCATCGAGGAACAGGACAAGGAGCTCCTCCGCGACACTGACCCGGGCGCTCCATCCGTGATTCCGGGCGGTTTCCTGGATGACCCCGACGACGAACCCGGAGGCGGCGAAACCGACCCACCGGAACCTCCACCCCCACCGCCGCATCCTCCCCGGCGCGCATTGCACGAGCTGACCAGGAAGTACGTGCACCCGACGTTTCGCGTCGAGTACGACATCCAGGCGTTCGCGGTTCAACGCAACGATTCTGAGTTGGTCGCGGGCGTGCCATGGGTGTTTCAACTGGACGATGTGGCCACGCGGACCTACGCGTTATTGGTGGACTTGGAGAACGAGGTGTTTCGCTCGACCACCATGACGCCACTCGACGGCTTGTTGGCGGAACTCGCTCATAGGACTGTTGACTTTCTCAAAGGACAAGCCCAGGACGTTACCCTCGCGGGCGTGCTCGCGGACTTTCGCAAACAGTACTGTGTCGACACGCGCCTTGACCCCCAGGAGATCATCGCGTTCGCGACCGCAGTGCTGGACGAGATCGGTCGCGCCATACCCGACCTCCTCGCACCGGGACAAGGTGTCGAGCTTTACGCCGAACTCACGGAGGCCGAGAGGAACGCCGTCGCGCAACGAATGGCCAACCGAAACGTGGGAAACCCCAATGAGACCATAGCCGACGGACGCTTCTGGGCATACGCCGAGTTCCAGTCCCTGAGAGGGCTATTCACGCGTCATCCCGAGCTGTTTCTCGATGGAAAGTACTGGGAGGACGCCTACGAGACGCTAGACTACGGGACCCCCCGGGTCACCGCCGATGCGAGAGTGAGTGTGGTCTCGCGATACGACGCGTATCTGGGCGACGCCGTCTGGATCGCAAATCAGACACCAGCGGATCTCGAAAGTACGAGCCGTGACACCATCATTCGCGCAACTTGTTCCCTGCGGCTATTGGGATCCGACGTGGCCGGCTAAATGCGGGAGCCCTTCCTCGATACGCGTCGACTTCTGAGAGGTCCTTGGCAAGCGTTCGAACGCGACGTCGCACGCCTCCTCGTTTACAACGGTTTTGACGACGTCCGCGTTGTGGGCGGTGCCGGCGACCGGGGAGCCGATGTCCTCGGCGTCAAGAAGGGCGAGCTTTGGGTCATCCAGTGCAAGTACACATCGTGCGGCTACCCGCCTCCTTCAGCCGTTAACGAGGTCGGGGAGGCCGCCCGATTCTACGGAGCCGATCGGATCTTCGTGGCATCGTCCCGACCTATCGGCCCCGGCACTCGAGACGCGATACAACGCTGGCGCGCCCTGGGAATGAAGATTGAAACCTTACAACCCAACACCCTTTTGGATATTGTGGCACGCAGCCCCGAATATCCTCCGTGCCGCCGCGATCTCAGAGACTATCAGGAGGACGCGGTGGCCAATTTCGTGGCTGCACTCCGAGAGACTGGACGCGGTCAAGTCGTCCTGGCCACGGGTCTTGGCAAGACGGTGGTCCTCGCGGAAGCGGTGGCGCAGCTATTCCGTGACGAAGCCGTCCGTCACGGTCGAGCGCTTGTGCTCGCCGGCACGAGAGAGCTCGTCGACCAACTGCACCGTGCCTTTTGGGACCAGATCCCGAAATGGATAGCAACCCACGGTTTGATCGGCGGCGAGACGCCGTCCCACTGGGATGGTATTACCTTCGCCACCGTGCAAAGCGTGGCTTCGCGCATCGACGAGCTTCCCGAATTCGGAGTTGTTCTCATAGATGAGGCGCACCACGTAGGCTCGGAAACGTTCAGACGTGTCACTGACCATCTATCCAGCGCAATGATTGGTGGAGTCACCGCCACCCCGTGGCGCGGTGATCGCTACGACATCGACTATCTCCTAGGCCCGCCCGTGATTAGGATAGGCATTGCTGAGGGACTTCGACGGGGTTTCCTCTGCGAGGCCGACTACCGCATGCTGGTCGACAATATAGACTGGGAGTTGGTCAGGTCCCGCTCGCGCAACAGCTATTCCATCTCCCAGTTGAATACACTGCTGCTCCTCCCGACTCGGGACGAAGAGGCGGCCAAAACAGTCCGAGAGACCTTCGATACCGATAAACGCCGCGCGGCCATCGCCTTTTGCTCGTCCATCACACATGCGAAGAGCTTCGCCGCCACGTTACGCCTTTTCGGTTTTCGGGCCCGATCGATCACCAGCGACATGGAGGCAAGAGAGCGTGATCAAACCATGGCTTCCTTTCGAAGGGGTACGTTGGAGGTCGTGACGACGCGCGATTTGTTCAATGAGGGCGTCGACGTTCCCGACGTTGACATGATTGTGTTTATGCGGGTTACACATAGTCGGCGGATTTTTGTGCAACAACTCGGTCGGGGACTCCGAGTGACTCCCAGAAAGGACAAGGTGATTGTGCTGGACTTTGTCAGTGATCTCCGACGCATCGCGGAGGTGATAGAGCTGGAAAAAGCGTCCCGCAGCGACATTGAGAGGCTCCGTATTCCAGGAATCATACAGTTCCGAGACGAGGGCGCTGGCAGCTTTATGCTTGACTGGATGCGAGATCAAGCAGATCTATTCAACCGTGAGGGGGACCCGCATCTCGAACTTCCCGTCTTCGGGGTACCGCCGCCGGAGCAACAAGGGTTCGATGCAATGATGCGTCTCGGTGAATGCTGTCGCGACGAGATTAAGACTCGACTCTGGGCCACGGCGGGGCACCCTCGGTACTGGTCAACGTTGTCGGACTTCCTGCGGTTCGCCGCGAACTACTATGGGGTCTGGACACGCGACTCGGGCATTGCCGGCCAACTTGGCCGAGCTTCATGGATCCAAGGGCAAGGTACGAGCGGCCGATCAAGGCTACACCCGCAACAAGCTTCTTCGAACGGCCGCGGAGTGTCGCTTCAACGACGAAGATCTCAACGAGCAGGCGTCTTTTGTGGCTCCGAGAGAACAGGACCAACGTGCAGCCGGCTACGGCAAACCACATGGTCGAGCGGTCCGGTCGGATCGCTTTGCAGAATCGTATGCTGAGCAACAGAGCGCTGCTGCCCTTGGCGAGTTGATCCGTACATGACGGCATTTGAACGCCAGGCTCACGCCCAACCGGGACCCGAGCGCCCCCTGCTCCGTTCACCCTGGAGGTCGAGCGCCGCCCGCTGAGCGTCTATGCGGAGCACCGGTGTCAGCTTGTCAGGGCCGAGGCAGGCAAGCGCTTGGCGAATTCAGAAACTCGGCATGGCGGGAGTAATGCCTCGGTGAGACCTCAAGAGATATCATGACATGTTATGAGTGGATTCCCTGAAGAGGCTTCAGATACATGGGATACGGCGTCATATTCGTTCCGGACGCCAACATCCTACTCCACCGACTGCGTCATTCTGGACACCAACGTGCGTGAACAGCTGCTACCACTCGGCAAGGCGCTGTCTAAACGACTCGACTTGGACTTCTCCTATCAAGTTTGGCGTCGTTGATCCATCGAAACCTCCAGGATGTCGAGGGCCGGCGATCTCGAGACGCTTCCGATCCGTGTCACCGACCTGCTGCACGGCCGTATTTGAGCAAACTTTTTTTCCCACGCGCTGCACGGTCCGCGCGACAATACCCTCATTCACCCGGAGCGGGAACTCGCGACACGCGGGTGGTGGTGACCCGTTGATTTTCAGGCCCGCATGCAAGCTTTTCTGAATGCATGCATGGGCGCATCGACTACAAGGCCCCGGTGCTCATCGCAGGCCGATGACCGGCAGCTCGCAGGAGGTGGTGCGGCAGGCTGGAGAACCCAAGGGGGTCGAGCCGTTGGCGCCGCGAAGCCTGACTTGAGGTCCAGGTCGCCGGGGACGCATCGACTACAAGGCCGTCGGCTCCCGGCTGATCGCAAGCCGATGACCATGTGAGCAGATCGAGCGATGTGGTGGCAGTTCCTGGGCGGGTACGAGCGCACGGGTACGACCATCGGTCAACGCCAAGTTCGTGCCCCGGATCGCTTCGTACGTGCGCAATCTCGACCCAACGACGGGTTTGCTCCAGGTCGGAGCCCAAAGGACGTGGCGCCGCTCCTGGGCCCGGTGGTCTACGGCCTCGGCGGCACCGAGCCCACGGTGTGCGACGCCGAGGTGGCCCTGGGGTATCTGAAGCTGGACTATTTTCTGGGCGGCCATCTCTCTCTGGACAAGGCGCCATGGCCGCTATCGGGGGGGGCGGATCGCCAAGCCTTGGGCATGAGCGTGACGGACGCCGCAGGAGGGATCTTCCGTGCTATACACGCCCACATGAACGATCTCATCCGCCACGGTTGAGCGCGGGCACGATCCACGGGAGTTCACCATGGTGGCCATGGGTGGTTCCACGCACACGGCGCGCTGTGCGCTCCAGCTCGGCGTGCACAAGGGGGTGGTCCCTGTGACGGCATCGGTCCACGCGGCCACCGGCCTGATCTCCGCGGACGTGACCTACGAGTACGGCATGTCCGACCATGTGGTGGCGCCGCGGACCCGGACCGCCTCAACGCCGGGTTCGAAGCGCTCCGTGCCCGAATCCGGCAGCAGCGTTAGCGAGGAGGATGACAGTCCGATGAAGCGACCGTTCAGAGAGAACCTTGAGTTGGACCTGGATTCGGCGCCGTCGCGGGTCCTGTGCGCTCGGTGCGGCTTCGTGTTCGGCGGAGAGGCCGACTGGAAGCGGCGCAGCCGCCGGAAGCTGTCGCCCCCCACCGCGGCCGGTCCGCTCATGAAGGACCTGGAAGGCCAGTTCCTCCTGGAGCAACTATTCTGTCCCTCCTGCAAGACCCTGCTCGATTCGGAGATCGTGGAGGCGTCGAGCTGACGCCCCGCCGGTCGCCGAACCGCTGCCGCCGCGCTTGCATCCGATATCGTTTTGCGTATATTCCAATCCTTTGTTATTATTCTACGCGGTATGCTTCCACAGTAATCGATTTGGTTGTCGTCGTGACTTGAACAGCGAGCTACGCCCCTCCTTTTGGTGTTCGAGAGGCAAGTGCGGGGTTGCTTCAAGGCCCGCTGCCCGTTGCGGTTGTGTCCTGGTGGACGGAACAACGGTTCTGATTCAACAGGGATTTCCAGGGATAAGGTAACAATTTCCAGGGATGACGTAACAGTTTGGTGGCGGATGTGACTCTTCAGAATAGTTTTACCGGTCCTGTTAGCATATTTCAGGAACGGCGGCTTCCCGTTTCCGCCACCCCGGCCGGCTACGCGGCTTTGATCAGGGGTTACGGTCTGCGCGTGCCGCTCCCTCGCATCCTGTGCGCCGTGGCAGACCGGTCGATTCGCATGGAAGAACGCGGATGGCGCATTTTCCCACCGCGCTACGCTCCCGATGCCACCCTGGAAGACCACCTGACCTTCGCCCTCAAATACGAAGGGCTCGACCTGGCCGTCCTCAAGCGCCTGTTCGTCGCGACCGGTCCCGGCCCGGTCCAGGCATTGGTCAGGGCAACGCCCACGGGGTCCTACGCGCGGCGCGTCTGGTTCCTCTATGAATGGCTCACAGGAGAACGGTTGGCTTTGCCGGACGCCGATCGCGGGGCCTATCCCCACGTCGTCAATCCGGCCCAACAATACGCGGGACGGGGCGAAATCTCTTCCCGGCACCGGGTGAAGAACAATCTGCCGGGAACTCCGGATTTCTGTCCGCTGGTGTTTCGGACCGAGGCGCTGGAAGCGTTCGTAGGCATGGACCTGCAGGCCTGCGCCCGGCAAGCGGCAGCGGCGGTACCCCGCGATCTGCTGACACGGACCGCCGCTTTCCTCTTGCTGAAGGACTCCAGGTCCAGCTTTGCCATCGAAGGCGAGCGCCCGCGCCAGGACCGCATTCAGCGATGGGGCCGCGCCATCGCCCGGGCCGGCAGGCAGCCCATCGATCTCGACGAGCTGCTGCGCCTGCAGCGGATCATCATCGCCGATTTCCGGTTCCTGCGTCCCGGCCTCAGGACCGAGGGCGGCTTCGTCGGCGCGCACGATCGTGACACGCGCATGCCGATACCGGACCACATCAGCGCCCGGGCCGGCGATCTGGCGCGGTTCGTGGACGGCATGATCGCGTTCGACAAGGAGGCCGCGCCGCACCTCGATCCGGTGGTGGCCGCGTCCGCGCTCGCGTTCGGGTTCGTCTTCGTGCAGCCCTTCGAGGACGGCAACGGCAGGCTGCATCGGTACCTGATTCACCATGTCCTGGCCGAGCGTGGATTCAACCCGCCCGGCGTCGTCTTCCCGGTCTCGGCGGTGATCCTGGACCGGATGGACGGTTACCGCGCGGCGCTCGAAGACTATTCCCGGAGACTGTTGCCCGCCGTGGACTGGGAGCCCACCGGCGACGGCAATGTCCGCGTGCTCAACGACACCGCCGATTTCTACCGGTTCTTCGATGCGACGCCTCAGACGGAGTTTCTGTACGGGTGCGTGCGGAGGACCGTCGAGCAGGACCTGCCGGAAGAGGCGGCCTTCCTGAAACGGTACGATGCGTTCCGGTCCAGGTTGGACATCATGTTCGATATGCCGGACCGTCTCGCTGATCTCCTCTTCCACCTCCTGCAACAGAACGCCGGGAGGACGAGTTCGCCGCGCTGAGCGACGAAGAGGTGGAGCGGGTTGAGGCGGCCTACCGCGAGGCTTTCGGAAAGGGCGAGCGCCGGGACTGAAAACCGGCCACC
>CBDCDX010000006.1:0-2424 GCA_965215605.1 uncultured Binatia bacterium (SeqCode)
GGGAGTGGCTCGGTCCGGGAGTGCATCTGGACGCCATTTCCGGACGCGATATCGACGAGGCCTGCTTCACCCGTGCGGACCACACGGTGCTGAGCATGCGCGAGGGCCGCTGCAACGAGGGACTGAACTTCGCGCCCCCGGTTCTACGGGAAACGCTGGCGCCGCGTTTCGCGCCATTCGAAAAGAACGTGCCTTGGGACGACTACGCCGAGCTGGGCGAGGTGATAACCGGGCAGGCGCGTTCCCGTGAAAACGATCGGGAGATTACGTTCTTCTGCAACAACGTGGGTTTCGGCGCCCAGTTCGCGGCGCTGGGAGGCAGAGCCGTGGCGCTTGCCCGGGAGCGGGGCCTGGGCAAGGAGTTCTCCATCGACGACTGGTACGAGGACGAACGGTGAACCCCGTCCCTACGGATGCACGTCCTGGGTGAACCATTCCGTGGGCATGGTGCGGCCGACACCCTTGTCGACGGCCTCCCGGTACACCCGCTGGGCCACGGCGGCGAACTGCAGGCCCTGGCCGACGTTGTTGACGAAGGCCGTGGTCTCTTCCGCGGACCGGCGTCCCTCGACTGCGCCGATGATGGCCCGGGGCAGCTCTTCCAGACGTTCCCAGAGCGGCGTGGTGCGCTCGGCCCACCAGCCGCCGGCCCCCTCCGGCGTGTCCACGGCCTGGGTGCGGTAGACCTGCGGGCGTATGTTGGCGGGGTTCCTCGAGAACAGGAAGACCCGGTCCACGGCGTCCAGGAAGTCGTAGTCCATCTCCTGCACCTTGACCGCGCTGTAGTGGACGCCGGGGCGCAGCCATCGCTGCTGGTGGACCGGCTCCATGGAGTTGGTCCCGGTCACCACCAGGTCGGCCCCCTCCACCGCCTCGTCCGCCGACTCCACCGGCGTGAGTCGGGCCTTCACTCGCGGGGCCAACTCCCGGCAGAAGCGTTCCCGGTTCGCGGGGTTGGTGCTGTACACCTTGACGTCGGTGATGGGCCGCACCGCGCAGTGCGCCATCAACTGTCCGCCGGCCTGCCATCCGGTGCCGAGCAGCGCCATCACCGAAGCGTCATCACGGGCCAGGTAGCGGGCCGCCAGGCCGTTGGCCGCGCCCACCCGCATGCGCGAGATGTACCCGTCCGGGCAGATCATCACTGGCGCCCCGGTCTCCATGCTGAACAGCAGCATCAGGCCGTTCCAGCGGCCGTCGGCGGAGGGCAGCCGGTCGCGCCGGACGTTGCCCGAGACTTCCGGCCAGATCAGCACGTCACTGTTGATGCGCAACGCGGCCATGCCCTCGTCCGGCCACAGACCGCTCATGGCCTTGAGGCTGTAGACCCCTTTGGTTTCGCCGACGGTGGTGGGAGCCAGCGTGTCCACCCGCGGGCTGTTGACCGCTTCCCCGGCCTCCAGCGACCGCTGTGACCGCTCGACGCACTCCAGCGCCATATCCATGGTCAGTATCCGGTCGATCTCTTCATTGCTCAACAGTAGTGTCATGGGCAAAAACCTCCGGAAACGACATCCCGCACACCGCCCTTGTTGACGCGTCCGGGATTTTCGGCAATATTTTCAACTCTGGCCAGGTAGCTCAGTCGGTAGAGCAGAGGACTGAAAATCCTCGTGTCGGCAGTTCGATTCTGTCCCTGGCCACTTCCCCCATCCTTCAAAGCTTGGCCTCCAGCTCCTTGAACTGTTTCGCCAGGGAATCCAGCTCGTCCTTGGCCAGCTTCCGGTACTCGATGACCTTGCTCAGCTCTTCGACGGTGGGCAGCGTCAACTGCCGGTGCGGAACGCCGCTATTAGGGCGATTGTGGACATGGTAGTTGCCGTCGTCGCCGTAATGGCCGGTCTCTTTCCCGCTCAGCAGGCTGACGGCCATGTTGAGGTTGCCGACCATCTTCTTTGCTTCGCTGTCCAGGACGGAAAGGCGTTGTCTGGCTGCCAGGAGACGCAGGTAGTCCGCGCCTATCTTCTCTTCGATTGTACCCATTGGACTTCCTCCCGTGCGGGGCATGTCGGCGCTTTGTCGAGGGCGGTTTCCCCGTCCGCCCCTACCGATACCGCGAAACGCCGTCCCGGGCAAATCCGCGCGACAACCGGTTCGGCATCGCTTCGAGGCCGAACCGGCGGCCGGTCGGAGGCACGCCAAGTTGTCCTTGACAGCCTTCCGGCAAGGGTACTAGTCTGGCCCGGCATCGGAGAACAGGGCCGACGAAAGGGAGGATGAATCCATGAGAAGGGCACTTGGCTGTATCGTTGCGTTTTTCACCTTGGGTCTTTTCATCGCGCCGGCCACACTGGCCGCCGAACCCGAGTTGGTGCTCAAGGGCGCCACCGCGTGGGCGAAACACAACGACTTCAACAACGGTTTCTGGCAGTTTCAGAAAGAGGTCGTGAAGAGGTCCGGCGGCAAGATGCGGGTGGATTGGAA
>CBDCDX010000007.1:0-5118 GCA_965215605.1 uncultured Binatia bacterium (SeqCode)
GTATCCGTCCCAAGGGCGCGTTCCAGGATCGTACCTCCATGGATCGCATCCTGTTCGCCGTCTTAACTCACGAAAACAGGTCCCAGGGAGTCCCCTCACTCTTCTCCCTGACACGATCCTTTTGACGTTACCGGGAGCGTCGTTTCTGTCCCTGTATCGTGTTCTACCGTAGCCCTGGTGTCGACGGGGGACCACGGCCAGGAAGCGATGAAGGTCCGGCCGTCCATCAAGTACTTGTTTACGGCGTGTTATCGGGGAATAAGGAGCGCGACGTCGCTATCTTCCGGGACTGCTATCTTTCTGCCCGATAGTTCCGACATTCTCAGGTTCCACGAACGACGCCACCGGCACCGCCGGACCCCGACCCTTGCTGCTCCAGGCTAGAACTTCAAGTATCAGCCCGGAAAAGAGGGACGTCACCGCCAGCAGGCTTGATACCCCCGCCAGCAAGGGCAGCGGCGTGGCGTCATAGTGGATCCCATGGACAAGCCGCAGCACCGAAGCTGCGAAAAGGCTCACTCCCGCGACCGCAAACCCCGCAGCGCTCCACCTGCCGAAAAAGCGCAGCGGCTGCCGTAGCCCCCGGAACAGCACGTACAGGCATAGCGCGTCCAAAAGCACTTCCGCGGTGCGGCCGAAGCCATACTTGGACACTCCGGCCTGCCTTGCCCGGTGCCGTACCGCAGCTTCCTCTACCCGAAAACCGCTCAACACGAGCCAAGCCGCCAGAAAGCGATGGTGGCCTTTGCCCAGCGGCAGCAACCCTTCCAGGCAGGGGCGGCGGACGACCTTGAGGGCACAGCCATAGTCGCGGTACGGCAACCCGGTACCCTGCCCGACCAACCAGTTGGCCGCCCGCGACGGCAGACGCCGCCGCCAGCGCCCGTCCTGACGCTCCACGCGCCAGCCCACCACCGCGTCCAGCGGAATGCCACCGTCACACGGCGCCTCCAGACGCGCCAGAAGACCCGGTAGCTCCCGAGGATCATCCTGACCGTCCCCGTCCAGTACCGCCACTACATCGCCCCGACTGCGCTCGATCGCGGCGCTCAGGGCCAAGCTCTGGCCGCCACGCCGAGCCAAGCGGACCACCCCAAGCTGGCCGACAGCGCCCCGCAATTCGTGCAGCCTCTCCGACGTCTTGTCCACCGAGCCGTCATCCGCTATGATCACCTCCCACGGACGCCCCAAGTCGTTGAGCACTCTTGCCAGTTCGAGCACACAGCCCGTGACCGACTCTTCTTCGTTGTAAACGGGAATCACGACCGACACGTATGGCTCATACATCACTTGCCAGCCCCCAAAGCCTTCGGCAGAAACAGCGCTTCGACCGCCAGTCCCAGCGCTACAAGGCGGCTCGGCACGCCCCACCCAGCCAGCGCTGGCAAGCGTACCATCATCAATTGGCCCTGGGCCTTCTTGATCGCAATCCTCCGGAAGCAGTATCCGCCGCCTCCGCGGTGCTCGAACTGTGCTGTGGTGAAGGCACCTTCCTGCAAGCCTTTTCCCGCACCAAACACGCCGCGTCGCATCCATTTCTCCTATACGGGGTCGACATTTCGCGCCACATGTTTCCCGATGTCCCCTCTCCGGACTACTGCTTCGTACAGGCTGACGCCGTCGCCCTGCCGTTTCCCGACGGCTTCTTCACGGTCGTTCTGGTCGACGACGGCTTGCACCACGTCCCGGCACTCGACGTCCTGCTCCGCGAACTCCACCGCGTTCTCACGCCGGGTGGCCTCCTGCTCTTTCACGAGCCAGTCGACGACTGGCTCCCTTGGCGCCTCGCCCGCCGTCTCATCTACCGCTGGTCGTCGCAACTCGACCCGATCACCGAACACCCACTCCGCCGCCGTGCCTTCCAGGACCTCTGCCGCATCCACGGTTTCCATCTCCACGCTTGGGAAACAAGCGGCTTTGCCGGCCACGCCGTCTCCACGAACTCGCATGTCCTTGTCTTCAATCGCCTGCTTGACCGACTGCCGGGCAGCGCCCGGCTTACAGATATCCTGATCCGCCTCGACGCTTGGTGCCTGCGCCTTCCGTTCCTGCGCCACGCTGGCATCAAGGTGTCCGGCCTTGCCGTCAAGGCTACGCCACAAGCGTTGTTGCCGGCTTCATCGGCCGCCACATGACGCGTGCCTTCCTGGCCGACGGCTGCGAAATCTCCCTGATCGATGACCTGTCCGGTCTCCGCATCTTCCTTGAACCCGCCCTTCGCCTCTACCGGGGGCCTACGCACCACACCGCGTGCCCCCACTCGTTCATGATGCAGCGCGCCCATGCGCCACCATGCAACGCGAACACGCCGGCTACGCACACCGACAGCAGCACCAGGCAGCCGACCGCCCAGCGTCCCAGCCGTGGGCCTCCCCCCATGAGCCACGCCGCGCCTGACGGCACGAAGCACGCTACCAGCGGCATGAAGTGCGCGAACCACCGAATGCCGAAAGACCCATTGCCACCGGCCCTCGTAAACAACGCGACAAATACAATCGCGCCCGCCAATGCGACGAGGCAAGCCAACGCCAAGTCCCCTTCAGCCCGTTCCCCGGCTACCAGCCACTGCCTGTCCACGGCAACCACCCCCAGCCCCACAAACCCCACTAGCAGCAGCGGGGACAGGCTCACCAATCCCTCCGGCCCGACGAGAATCGCCCACAGGTACGCCAGCGTTCCCCCTTCCTTGAAGTGCGCATCCAGGCCTGGGTCCACGAACGCGCTGTGAGGGTAGTCATAGAGTTCGTGCTGCAGATACAATGGCAGCGGCGATCCCGACAGCGCGTGGTAGTACCCGATAGTCAGCATCGCCGGCAGCAGAGCGGCGACCACGAACCTCGTCAGCCTTCGCCAGCCCAGCACGCGCCACACCCACACGCCGAACGCTGCTGCGAAGAGAAAGGCCGTATGCTCGAACGCCCCTCCCATGCCACAAAGAAACCCAGCCCACCCCGGTCGCGCCCGCTGGCGCACCAACAACAGGAAGCCGGCTAGCAGCGCCGCAGCTGCCGGAACGTGGTTCGAGACGTCCAGCGCGTAGTAGGCCGGTAACACCCCCAAGCCCAAGGCCACCGCAGTCGCCTCCAGCACGCCCGGCGGCCAGTCCCGCCGCCGCAGCGTGCGCAGCGCCCAGATACCCGCTGCGGCGTACGGCAGCCAGTGAAAGAACAGCCCCAACGTCACGAGGTGTACTGCCGGACGTTCGGCCAACGGCCAACCGAGCTTCGTCAGAACCGCCGATACCGGCACGTAGAAAAAGGTCGGGAGCGGCGGTTTGGAGCTGTAGAAACGGCCCTCAATCCGAACCTTGTCGATGGTCCCCGGAAGCGGCGAGTCGTCCAAAGACAGGGTGCCCACAGCGATCAGCCTCTCCACCGGCGTCAGCCGCGACAGGACGTTGGTTGACCACAGCTCCGGCATATGCCCGTAACCCTTCGGGTGCCACAGGTTCACGGATCCCACCAGCGTCAGGCAAGCCAGGAACACGCCTGCCGGCCACCATTCGCAACGCCGCTCCCGCATGTTTCGTCCCTTTCCCGAACCGCCAGCCTTCGGGGTGGCATGGAACGGATGCAATCATCTAGGTTGATGAACCTGTTTCCCTTCACCATGTCGGCGTCTCCGCACGCGATGGGCGAAACCAGTTCGGGAACCCACTCGGGGTCGTGTTGCCCGTCGCCATCGAGCTTGACAATGATCTCCGCGCCGGTTTCGAACGCTGCGCGGAAGCCAGCCGCGGTGGTGCCACCCACTCCGAGGTTCTTTTCATTGAAGATGACCCGAACACGAGGATCGGCGACGGCTGCCTGAACCCGTTCCCCCGTTCGCTTGGGACAACAGTCGTCCACGACGAATATCCAGGAGACGAAGCCGTCGAACCGGGACAGCAGATCGAGGATGTGGCCACTGACCTCGTAGGCTGGAATGACGACCGCTACGGACCTATTCACATTGCCTCGATGGTCGTGATCGTTCACTGTTTCTCTCCCCGGCGATCTGACGTCGATGCACCCGATGATGCTGCGGGTTCGCTGAAGCGGATTCCCGCGCGGGGCGGTGGCGCAGGCAATAGTGGATCGATACGGCGCAAGACACGCCGGTAGTTCTCGTGAACCAAGATGGGCTTGTACGAGTGCCACATGCGCACAGCGGTGCCGCTCGGGTCGCGGCGCATTATGCGCAAGGGTCCGAATGCCTTCTCCAGTGAATAGCCTGGAAAGGAGCGGCCTTGCGCTCTGGTCACGATATGACTCACCGAGTCATGAAGCGTGGCCGCATCCGCGAAGAGGATACCTTTGGTCTGCGCGGCATAGAAGGGAATGTTGCGGTGCAGATAGTAGTAACCCGGAGTTTGCGGGTAACCGCGACCATGGTGCCAAACTGACTGGACTCCCGGCTTCCGGGCGAGATAACGGTACGCGGCGAAGGCTGGGTCCGACCCGCGCAGGAATCGCTTGTAGCCGGTTTCGTTGGACCATGCGAAATACACCAGTTGCTGATACGGCAATAGGTTCAGGATTCCCGCAACCGAAATTGCCAAGAACAGGGCAGCCACGGATTGAGTCACCCAGAGACGTTTGGTCCCGGTCCCCGCTTTCGCGGCCCCGGCTACGAGGTCGGCGCCGATGACGAGCCAGAGCGGAATCACGACGAAAATGAAGCGGTATTCCTTGTGTGCCTGCAGCGAATGCAGGATCAGTGCCAGGGCAATCAACGACAACACCAGGGCATAGCGCTGAAGATGGCGCCGGACCGCCACCAAGACAACGGCGAAGAGTCCGCCGCTGGCCAGCGCCAGCCAGAGCAGGACAGTCCAGGAAGGGCTTTCGTCAACGCGGCGAACAACGGCATCGATGAGGTTGAAGCGCAGGTTCAGGATGTACGAGTGAAAAAGACCCCCGTTCCACGTGACAGCGTCGAATATCCCGACCGCCAAGATCCCACCCAGCGCGATGAGCGCGATGGGAAGGCGTCTCCGGGAGCGAAGGAACACCACGCCCAGAACGGCTAATGCCAGGGGCGCGAATTGCATGCGCAAGGCTGCGGTCAGGACGGCAAGGATGGGCACCCACCAAACCCTGTCGTCCACCGAGGGGCGCACCGCCGTAGCCAAGAGTG